>OZ246007.1:0-1510000 GCA_965230515.1 Pseudomonadales bacterium
GATTTTTCAGGCGCCTTCATCCATCGGTTATGCGCGGGTTTCCTTTTTTGAAGATCGTACTGCGCGAAATGTTGGAGATATTCTGACCGTCCAGCTGGTGGAAAATACCACGGCGAAGAAGGAAACAGAAACAGAGGTGAAAAAGGAGTCGGAAACCAAAGTACCCGAACCGACCCTGTTTCAACGAGTTACCGATTTTGGTTTCCAGTCCAGTGTTGACAACGAACTGGCGTTCAAAGGAGAGGCTGACAGTGACCAGAAAAACAGTCTGAACGGCAGTATCAGTGTCACGGTGACCGAAGTACTACCCAGCGGAACTTTGAGAATTCGCGGAGAGAAGTGGATTCGTTTAAATCGTGGTGATGAGTATATACGCATCAGCGGACTTGTGCGGCCGGATGATATTGCACCGGATAATAGTGTGATGTCCGTTAAAGTTGCTGATGCACGTATTGCCTATAGTCAAACCGGAGAGTTGGCTCATGCTAACTCCATGGGCTGGTTAACACGCTTCTTTAACAGTCCGCTATGGCCCTTATAAGAGGTTTTGGAGTATTAGGATGAATGATTCAGCATTGAACAGCAGAATTATAAAAAGGTTGGGGCTTGCATTTGTGGCGCTCTTTATGTCGTTGCAGATAACCTCGGTTTATGCCGAACGACTAAAGGATATAACCTCAGTTGCTGGTGTTCGAACCAATCAACTGATTGGCTATGGTCTGGTGGTAGGTCTTGATGGTACCGGGGATAAAACGCCCTTTACCAAACAGACGTTCAGAAACATGATGGCTCAGTTTGGAGTGATTATTCCCGCCAATGTGGATCCCAAACCAAAAAATGTTGCTGCGGTGGCGATTCATGCAGAGCTAAGCCCTTTTGTTAAACCGGGGCAGAAAATAGATGTCACGGTGTCATCGTTGGGAGATGCAAAAAGTTTACGTGGTGGTACGTTGATAGCGTCGCCGCTTAAGGGGCTCGATAACCAGGTCTATGCTATTGCGCAGGGCAATCTGGTTGTCGGTGGATTTGGCGCAGAGGGTGCTGATGGTTCAAGAATTACCGTTAACGTACCCAGCGTAGGTCGTATACCGGGTGGAGCTACGGTTGAGCGCCTGGTTCCCAACTCTTTTGCCAATAGCGATATGCTGACCTTTAATCTCGATAGTCCTGATTTTACAACGGCAAAGCGTGTCTCGGACAAAATCAATCATCTGTTGGGTAACGGTTCTGCGGTAGCTATCGATGCGGCCTCGATTCAGGTCACGGCACCTAAAGATGTCGGACAAAGGGTAACCTTCCTGTCAGTGCTGGAGAATCTGGAGATTCAACCGGCAGAGACCAGCGCCAAGATCATTATCAACTCTCGCACCGGTACGATTGTGATTGGTAAACACGTTAAGGTGAAACCGGCCGCAATCACTCACGGTAATCTCACGGTAACCATCAGTGAACAGTTGAACGTCAGCCAGCCGGCACCCTTTAACGAAGGTGGTGAAACGGTGGTGACGCCGCAGTCTGAGATCAATATCGACCAGGATTCGAGCCGCATGTTTGTGTTTGATCCCGGCGTATCACTGGACGCCATCGTACAGGCCGTTAACCAGGTGGGTGCTGCTCCGGGAGACCTGATGGCGATACTGGAAGCACTTAAGCAGGCGGGTGCTTTGAAAGCTGAAATAGTGGTGATCTGATGAATAGCGTAGCCGGCAATACTCACCCGTCATTATCGCAAGCACAGGTTTATACCGATTTTTCCGGACTCGACCAGTTGCGCAATTCGGTAAAAAACAACGATACCGAGGCGTTACGCGAACTGGCCGGTCAGTTTGAGTCAATCTTTATCAATATTGCGCTAAAGAGCATGAGGGCTGCTAATGAGGCGTTTGCCAAAGACAGTTACTTTGATAGTCAGGAGTCACGGTTTTATCGAGATATGTTTGATAACCAAATGAGTCTGACGCTGTCCCAGGGCAAAGGCATTGGCCTGGCTGATTCGCTGGTAAAACAGTTGGGCGCGTACCTTCCCGAAAACCAGCAACTCATGAAAACGAATGCGACTGAGATCGATATCAGTCTGTAAGGTTGGATAGAATCTATGCCTGATTTATTGAATATTGCACTGTCCGGACTGATTGCCCATCAACGTGGCTTGAGTACCACCGGCCATAATATTGCGAATGCTACGAATGAGGGATACAGTCGTCAGCTGAATGTACAGGCAACACGTCAGGCCGAGTTTCTGGGTGGTTCATTCCTAGGGACAGGTGTTGATGTCGACGGCGTATTTCGCTCAGTGGATCAGTTTGTGATTAACCAGTTGCGCAGTGATACCTCTGCATTTAAGCAAGTGGAAATCACCAGAGACAGTCTGAATCGGCTGGATTTTCTGTTCTCCGACAGCAGCACAGGGCTGACCAGTAATCAGGATCGTTTTTTTACCGCATTACAGGCAGCAAATGATGATCCCACCTCTATTGTTGCCCGTCAGGTGTTCCTCTCTGAAGCGCAGAATTTAGTGACCCGTTTTCAATCGATTGAAACTGAGCTTTCGACACAGACAGATACGATCAATCAGCTGATCTCCTCAACGGTTAGTGACATCGGTGAGTTGTCGGTCCGTATCGCCGACGTTAACCGTTCGATTATTGAGCAATCGGGTACCGGATTTGGTAATCGGCCAAATGATCTGCTTGATCACCGTGATCGCCTCTTGAAGGAATTATCAGAACTGGTCAGTATCAGTACGATTGAGCAGAATGACGGAGCTATCAATGTGTTTGTCGGCAGTGGTCAGGCTATCGTTTTGGGTGGAGAATCACTTACTCTGGTTACTGCACCCTCTAAATTTGATCCTCAGGTGCCGGAATTAGGGGTGATGGCCAATGGTCAGGTTACTCAGCTAAATAATAAACTGACCGGCGGTGTACTTGGCGGTCTGCTCGAATTGCGCAGTGGCGCGATGGTGGAAGCTACCAATTCCCTGGGCAGAATTGCAATGGCGGTGAGCGAAACCATGAATCAGCAACACAAGCTGGGAATGGATCTTGAAGGGAACCTGGGTGGCGACTTTTTCCTGGATATTAATAGTGCTGCGTCGATCGCTGCCAGAACAATTAACTCGAGTGCTAACTCTGTACCACTTGATCAAGTGGCTGCTGTATCGATAACTGACTTGTCAGATGTCACGGTCAGTAACTACAGGCTCAGTTTTACATCTGCCACTAATTACACGGTTACCCGATTGAGTGATGGCAAAACCAATAGTGCAATTGATGCGTCGTTAACCGGCACCATCGGAGGCTTACCCGCCACGTTAAACTTTGATGGGTTGAGTGTGGCGTTAAGCCGGCCGTCAGGTAATTTTGCTGCCGGAGACAGTTTTATTCTGAAGCCAACAGAACGTGCCGCGAAAGATATCGCGCTCGTTATTGAGCGGCCGGAACAGATCGCGCTGGCTGCACCAGTTCGCACTGGAGCAGATCTTGGTAATCAGGGGACGGGTGAAATAAGTCCTGGAGTGGTGACAGATACCAGTACAGCACTGTTTTCAACGACACCGGGACAACTTAGCCCGCCACTTTTGATACGTTTTACCAGTGCTACAAGCTATGACATTCTGGATAACAGCGGACCAGTCCCGGTTGCTTTAATACCACCACAAACCGGACTGGCATTTCCTCCAACAACGGGCAATACAATTCTACCGGCTGGTTTTGGTATTGATATAGACATCAGCGGGCAGCCGCAAACAGGCGATACCTTTACAGTGGATTTTAACAGTGGAGGGTATCAGGACAGTCGCAACGGGTTGGCAATGGCTGCACTGCAAACCGCAGGTGTGTTGAATAATGGTCAGACCACTTTGCAGGGTGGTTACGGACAGTTACTTCAGCAGATCGGCATTAGCGCCAGTCAGGCCAGGTTCAATGCTCAGGCCGGTGAAGCGCTGCTACAGCAGTCCCAGGCACGCAGAGATGATGTCTCGGCTGTAAATCTTGATGAGGAAGCTGCGAAGTTGATTGAACTGGAGCAGGCCTATGGTGCTTCCGCTCAGGTGATCAGCGTGGCCCGAACACTATTTGATTCGTTGCTTGGCGCTATCGGGAGTTAATGACTGATGCGATTATCTACTCAACAATTTTTTCAATCCAGTTTGCAGGGCGTATTGGATAATCAGGCACGATTGAATGATTTGCAACAGCAGGTGGCTTCGGGAAAACGCATATCGACACCGGCAGATGATCCGATTGCGTCGGCACGCATTCTGACAGTGAACCAGCAGTTGTCACGTTTTGAGCAGTACGCAGGTAACGCAGCGATCGCGGAAGGCAAACTAAGGCTGGAGGAGTCTGCTCTTGATGGTATGGAAGATGCCATTCAGAGAATTCGTCAGCTAACGGTTCAGGCTGGTGATGGTGCAATGGCTGCGGAGGATAGAAGGTCGGTAGCTGTAGAGATTAAACAACGCCTTGAGCAACTGGTAGCGTTAGCCAACACCAGAGATGCGAATGAACAGTTTATTTTTGCAGGATTTCAATCGGGGACCCAGCCAATTGTTCCCACTGGAACGGGTGGTTATAACTATCAGGGGGACGAAGGGCAACTGTTCATCAAAGTTGCTGATAACATTGATGTTCCGGTTTCAGATTCCGGTCAGGGTCTGTTTATGGATATGGATGAGCCCCTGAATTTCACTGCTTCGCCCAATGGCGGCAACACCGGTTCGGTCGCCGTAGATAGTCAGGAGATTACTAACCAGAATCTGTTTGATGCCTTTCATCCGGAGGGCGCAACCATTACCTTTGATACCACAGGGCCAACACCTACCTATACCGTCACGCGGGTGTCTGACAGCGGCGTTATTTCAGGAGGTTATCCTGCTGCTCCTTTGCTGAATATTCCCTACTCTCCACCAGAAGCTATTGAATTTGAGGGGGTTCGCGTGGAGCTTTCGGGAACGCCAGCGAACGGAGATACCGTTGATCTGACCAGTTTGCCCCCACAAAAACTGGATATGTTCTCAGCGATTGAGCGGTTGGTTCTGGGACTGGAGGGTAAGACCAGTAATGTGACGATAGGAGAGCTGGTATCTGACGGACTGACCAGTCTTGATAGCGCACTGGATAATGTGCTCGGAACCAGGGCACTCGTGGGAAGTCGGCTGAATGTCATCGATGATGCGCTGAGTAACAACGATAATCTGAAATTACAAAACAGAAAGCTATTGTCTGAGCTGGAAGACCTCGATTACGCTGATGCTGTGAGTCGTTTGTCGCTACAGAGTTTTATTCTGGAAGCAACCCAGCGGACCTTTACACAGATCAGTAATTTATCACTGTTTAATTTTATCCGTTAGGTTGAAGGGGCAAGTGCAACTGTTTGTGGGTGACCGTTTTTATCAACTATCCCTGATAGGCTTTAATGGCAGTGGCGCCTTTGCTGAGGTTTCTCAGCAGGATTTGGCTTTTTTCCTGTTCTTTGCGCGCTAAACCCAAAATCTGTTCATCCATCGCCATAATTTGTTTAATCTGATCTTGTATTTCAAGTGCATTATCGACAGTGACAGGCTTTGAAAAATAGTCCCTGATCAGCTTGTCGCGGTATTCTGCCTGCAGGGGAAGCTCAGTCCACTGCGCCTCCTGTGCGGCGGTCAACAGGGCCTGGCTGGCGATGATGATCGCCTGCCATTGTGATTCCCGCCTGCCGTTTGTTGCACTTTCCAGTCTCATAGTGCGGCTACCGAGCCGGTTGAATGCTGATTATGGAACTCTTCAGGTATACCTTCCCAGCCGGTTTTAATCTCACGTAGCAGCGCAATTACTTCGTCGACAATTTCCATGTCGTTGTTCAGGCTGGCTTCGGTCAAACGGCGAACCATATAGTCATAGAGTGCATTCAGGTTTGATGAAATATCACCACCTGCATCCATATCGAGACAACCCTGAAGGCCACTGATGATGTCGATACCTTTGCCCAGTTGCTCACCTTTGCCAGCGAAATCTTTTCGCTCGATGCAGCCTTTCGCACTGGACAAGCGGGTGAGGGCACCATTAATCAGCATCGCAATCAGTTGGTGAGGGTTTGCGTCGACCACACCGGATTGTGTATTTACGTTCTGATATTGTCTAATGGCATTTCGGTCATTCATGAAAACATCCTCTGGGATTAATTATTATTTGAACTGTTTTGGTTAACTATATTGTTGGTATTAGCGAGCTGTTGGGTTAAAAAACTACCGGTTGAATTCAATTGGCTGATCAGTATGTCAAGACCGGCAAACTGTTGCCGGGTTCTTTCCTCTATAGCGGCAAGGCGTCTCTCCAAAGCGACACGGTCATCGGCGATTTCCTCAAGTGCTGTATCTAAGCCATCTTCCCGAACACTGACAATACCGGTTGTTGATAGGTACTCAGTGACCAGGTCATTGAGCTGTCCGGCAATTCCGTTGTTGCCGGCGAACAGTTCTCCTACATCATTAAAATTATTGCTGATGGCCGAATTCAAGGTGTCCTGGTCAATGGAGAGTTTACCTTTCTCGCCTGTGGTGATGCCGAGTTGTGCAATGTTGCTATATATACCGTCCGGGTCACTGATAGAGTCGAACAGAATACGTTCGATTTGAGCCTCAGCAGTTCGAATAGTCGCGTCACCGTTTAACAACCCTGCCTCACCGGTTTCGGCATTGTAATCCGAGAGCAGGTTGATGGTGTCTTTCAAGGCATTGAAAACAGTGACAAACGACGAAACTTTTCCCTGTACGGTGGTTTCGTTAAGCGCTACAGAGAGTGTTTCCGGAGGGTTGTTGATTGGGTCCGTTGATGGGGCAATGGCTGTTATGGTGACACCATCAACAGCGTCTGCAAAGGTGTTAGTGGCACTGCTCACTGTAAATCCGTCTACGGTAATCCTTGCGTCGGTCGCCGCTTCCAATTCAGTGAGCTGGTTGTTGGGGTCGCCATCAACAAAAAACAGCTGTGACAGGCCTGAACCGTCATTGTTCACGGTATCATCGTCAGTGACTGTGATCTCAATCGCGTTACTGGCACCGCTGGCCTTGGCGTTAAGCACGAGTTTGGAAACGGTTCCGCCGCTACCATCATCAACGGTAAGGATACTGGCGGTTACTTTTTCGCTGGCATTAGAATTGTTAATCGCATCTTTGATGCCGCTGACAGATCCGTCAGTGATAGCTATGTTGTAGGCACTGCCGCCGACCTCGATTGACAGGCTGCCGGTGCCAATGACGGTGTCTGGCGTGGCAAAATCCCCGGTAACCAGTTTATGGGCTGCGCTCAGATTAAGCACATTAATATCAGTAACACCCACGGCTGCAGAGCTGTCGGCAGTTGCCGTAAAAATTTCGTCATTGCTGGAGGTAGTGGAGCGAGCCTGAAAAGAGGACAGGGTGGTTAGCTCTTTCAGGGTGGTCTGAAAATCTGATAGCGCGCTTTTAAAAGATCCGAACGCAGAGATCGAGGCCTGTGTTTCCGCTTCTTTCAGGTCTAGTCGTGCGGCGGTTGGAGCCCGCTCTGCTTCCACTAACTGCTGCAGAATAGAGCCAAGATCGAGTCCTGAACCAACGCCGAGGGAAGTGACTGATGCCATACCTTTTCCTGATTATCCGGGTTCGGTTAACTGCACCAAACCAATTAGCTGAATTACATGCCAATAATATGCAGGTTTCTTGCCAGTTTTAGTTGTTTGCTTTGTTCTGGGACTGGAAACCCTATTTAGCAGGCAGTCTCCGGAAAAATCATCACCATAAGATCGCCAACAAGCCGATGATTTTCCCTTTGACTGATGAACTATTTATTGCTTAATCAAACTCTTTATATACTGGTTTTCACAAACAAGCCTTCTTTTACCTGGTCAGCAATCGCCTCTGAAATTCGCTGTACCTCTTCAGAGGGGATTTGCCGGATCAGTTCATCTGTTTCGGCATCATAAACCTCAATAACGGTACGGCCTGACGTTTCGGAAACACTGAAATGAATACTGCGTTGAATATTCTGAACAAAATCATTGATATTGTTCACAGTGATTTCCAGTTCCTCTGTCTGCACCTGTTGATCGGTTTGCGATACCTCCGGCTGGATGTCAACGGGGTTGCTATCAACCGCTGCGTTGCCAGCTATTTCCTTGCTGGTTACTCCCTGTGTCGCTGTTGTCTGACCCTGGTTTGAAGTAGGCAAGGTGGTATTGTTAAGTTGTATAACCATAACGTTCACCTATCTATCCATTTCAATCAAACTTGTAAACGAAGCCAATGAATACATATTCATGATCATTGGCTTCGTCCTCACAAGTGTCCTACTGTTACTGCAGCAGTGACAAGACTTGCTGTGGTAAGGCATTGGCCTGCGCCAGAATCGAGATACCGGCTTGCTGCAGAATCGTTGAACGGGTCAGCGCTGCGGTTTCGGAAGCAAAATCCGCATCCAGAATCCTTGACCGCGCAGAACTCAGGTTCTCGGCAGTCGTACTCAGATTTGAGATAGTGGACTCAAAACGACTTTGAATCGCACCCAGATCTGCCCGAATGCTATTCACTTGGCTTAGTGCGCCATCGAGAACACCAATGGCTGCGTTGGCTCCTGCTACCGTTGAAATATTAACGGTATTTAGCTTGGACAGGGCTGGGGAGGCGCTAGACAGTCCGCCAAAGGCGAGATCAGCGCCAGCCAAAGTGAAGTTTGATGCGGAGCTGAGAGTCAATGTGCCAAGATTCTGCACCGCTGTTGCTCCGGCCGCGTTAGTTCCTGTTGAAACCGACGCAATTGCCATCACACTATCTGTATCCTGATTTTCTGTTGTGGCAAGATCGTAGGCACCAATTTTTGTGTTGGTGATTGTCAGGACGCCTGCGGCATTAGAAGCCGTTGCGGTGGTTGCTCCGGTTAGCTGCTGTGCGTTTATAGCCGCCTCAAGTGCATCAGCAGCTTGGGTTGCGGTAAATGCGCCAGCTGTAATCGCTACTGCGACATTTGAACCTGTGACACCATCTCCGGTATCGAATTCATAGGTGATGCCATCGATTGTGACGTTATCCCCATTAACAAGTTCAAGTGTGGTGCCTGTACCTGTGGCAACCGCTGAAGTGTTTGTAAAGGTGATAGTTTCAACATCTTGACCCGTTGGGTTGGCTTCTGTTGCTGCATCTAAACCAGTAGCGTTGAAGATGTCTGTTACCGCCTGTGCATTGGTTCCTGCCAAGGTGATATCGCGACCATCTGATGCTGTTAAGGTCAGCACTCCCGTTGAAGCATCAGCAGTAGCAGTGACGCCGGACTGAGTGCTAACGGCATTAATAGCGTCTCGAGCATTACGCCCCTGAGTAACTGCGCTACCATCAGTCGCTTTCGCGATTGCACCTACTGAAATGCCATTGATAGTTAGCGCGCCATTGGCAAGTGAGGATCCTGGTATGCTGGCAATACCGGTTACTGTATTAGTGGCAGTTGCGGTCACTCCAGTTTGGTTTGAAACTGAGTTAATGGCGGTGGCTTTTGCTGCAGCACTGGCTGCAGTAACTCCAGCGGCTGATGTGGCTGCAGACACACCTACCTCTACGCCATTTATGGTGAACCCTGCTCCATCAAAGGCGCTGCTGGTCACTGCTGAACTCGTAACCTGAAAGGCCCCAAGGATGTCAGTGGTAGCACCTGCAACTGATACATTAATTGTTTGGTTGGCATTTGCGCCTACCTGAAACTGCGCAGAGGAGAAGGTGCCGTCCAGAATGCTAGTGCCGTTAAACTGGGTGGTTTGACCCACGCGGTCAATCTCGGTCAGCAGAGCTTGCACCTCAGCGTTTAAAGCTGCGCGGTCAGAAGCCGAGTTGGTAGAGTTGGCTGACTGCAAAGCCAGTTGGCGAATACGCTGTAGTGAATCACCACTGGCGTCGAGTGCACCTTCTGCGGTCTGTGCCAGTGAAATACCATCGTTCGCGTTTCGAATCGCCTGATTCAAACCGTTAATCTGTGTGGTAAATCGTGAAGAAATCGCCAGTCCGGCAGCGTCATCTTTTGCGCTGTTAATACGCAGACCCGAAGAGAGTCGCTCCAGAGAGGTACTTAGTTGGCTCTGGGAGGCGTTCAGGTTACGTTGCGCGTTTAACGACGCAATATTGGTGTTAATAATCTGTGCCATTTTAATTCTCCTGCTTTCTTACGGTCTTTTGCCAAAATTTATGGCGACCGATGAAAGTGGTTAGTGAAAAGGCGAAATATCGCCCATGCGCTAGGAGTATCGGCGTGTGTTTTGGAAACTTTAATAATATTTTTAATTATGGAATGATAGGGGGGGGGTGAGTTTTCAAAGGTTTAGCTGTGGCAGGTGATTCGGGTGAAGTAATCATAGACGAAGATGGTCAGCTAAGGTTGTACAGTACAGCCTGGAGCGATACAGAGTCGGACCTGTTTTATGAGAATCTGCATGATCAAACACCCTGGCAGCAGCCGGAAATTCATATAGCGGGCAAGCGTATTAAAATTCCGAGATTACAGGCCTGGTATGGCGATAGCGGCGCTTGTTATCGTTACAGCGGTCTGTTGATGGAACCACTAATCTGGACAGATACACTGGTGGAGGTGAAAAAACGCGTCGAGCAGTTGTGTTCGTGTCGCTTTAATTCGGCCCTGGTTAATTTTTATCGGGATGGAAATGATAGCGTGGGCTGGCACAGCGATGATGAGCCGGAACTGGGTTGCAATCCGTCGATTGCATCGGTGAGCCTGGGTGCTACCCGAGGATTCCAGATACAGCACAAAGCTGACAAGCATCGTAAACTGACAATCGATTTGGTGCATGGTGATCTGGTATTGATGCAGGGTGAATTCCAGCACCACTGGCGCCATCAACTGCCCAAAACCAGAAAGCTGGTTGCCGGAAGGATTAATATCACCTTCAGATGGATAAATGTGACGAAATAAAGCAGTAAAAAGCGCGGAAAATGAAATTTTTTGCTGAAAAATCAGGGTATCTGGATATACTGACGCCCCTGAAATTAATACAGTCGCCCAATTAATTACGGTTAAATCAATTTGTCATGAAAACTGCGGTACTGAGAAACGTATTTCTAGATTACTTTAAGAAGCAACAGCATGAGTCGGTGGCCAGCAGTCCACTGGTGCCCGCCAATGATCCGACATTGCTGTTTACCAACGCCGGTATGGTCCAGTTCAAAGAGCTATTTCTGGGCAAGGAGAAGCGTGGCTATAACCGTGCTGCCAGTTCGCAGCGCTGTGTGCGCGCTGGAGGTAAGCATAACGATCTGGAAAATGTCGGTTATACGGCGCGTCATCACACCTTTTTTGAGATGCTCGGTAATTTTAGTTTTGGTGACTATTTTAAACGTGAGGCAATTCAGTTTGCCTGGGATTTTCTGACCAACGAACTCAAGTTGCCGGAAGAAAAACTGTGGGTCACAGTTTATAAGGATGATGACGAAGCGGCGGATATCTGGTTAAAGGAGTTGGGTGTTTCCGCAGAGCGTTTTTCCAGATTGGGCGAAAAAGATAATTTCTGGTCGATGGGGGATACCGGGCCGTGTGGACCCTGTTCCGAGATTTTTTATGACCATGGCCCTGACGTTGATGGTGGGCCGCCGGGCAGTCCGGAAGAGGACGGTGACCGCTATATAGAGATCTGGAATTTGGTTTTCATGCAGTATGACCGTGCTGCTGATGGCACCATGACGCCTTTACCTAAACCTTCAGTTGATACCGGTATGGGTTTGGAACGGATTGCTGCTGTGATGCAGGGGGTGCATAACAACTACCAGATTGATCTGTTTCAGAACCTGCTGAAGGCAATCGCAGCGATCGCGGAAATGGATGATCTGGAAAATACATCGCTTAGAGTAATTGCAGATCATATCCGGTCCTGTAGCTTTCTTGTTGCCGATGGTGTCGTTCCATCCAATGAGGGGCGTGGTTATGTGTTGCGGCGTATCATTCGTCGTGCGGTGCGTCACGGTAATAAGCTTGGTATTCAGGAGCCGTTTTTCCATAAACTCGTTCAGCCGCTGGCAGAGGAGATGGGAGAGGCGTATCCAGAATTGGAGAAAGCTCAGGAACAGGTGGCTAAGGTGCTATTGCAGGAAGAGGAGCAGTTTGCGAAGACCCTGGAACAGGGGTTGCGGATTCTGGAGCAGGACCTGCAATCCATTGAGGGCGATGAGATTCCGGGAGAAACGTTATTTAAGCTTTATGACACCTACGGTTTCCCCGTAGACCTGACCGCAGATATTGCACGAGAGCGCGGGCTTAGCGTGGATATGGCGGGCTATGAGCGGGAGATGGCCGGACAGAAAGAACGGGCGAGAGCATCCAGCCAGTTTGATGTGGATTTGCGCAACGAAGTTGATCTGGAGGGTGAAACCGAGTTTTCCGGTTACGAGAAACTGTCAGATAATGGCAAGGTGGTGACCTTACTACAGGCCGGTGATGAGGTTGCGCAATTGCGAAAAGGTGACAAGGGTCTGGTTATCCTGGATCGCACACCTTTTTACGCCGAGTCCGGTGGCCAGGTCGGGGATACAGGATTGTTGCGTAGTGATACGGGTACATTCAGGGTTAACGAAACGACTAAGCAGGGCGGGATATTCCTGCATCAGGGTGAACTGATTGATGGTGAGTTGTTGGTGGCGCAGGCAGTCGAGGCGGAGCTGAATGCTGAGAATCGCAAGGCGACGGCCTTGAATCACTCGGCAACGCACTTGCTACATGCGGCTTTAAGAACAGTGCTTGGTGACCATGTCAAACAGAAAGGTTCTCTGGTTGACGCCGAGCGGTTGCGCTTTGACTTCTCACATTTTGAAGCGGTTAGTGCTCAACAGCTGCAACAAATTGAGACGATGGTTAATCAACAGATTCAAAAAAACACCTCAGTGGATACCGAGGTGATGGCGCTCAATGATGCGATGGAAAAAGGTGTGCTGGCGCTGTTTGGTGAAAAATATGGAGAACGTGTTCGCGTGTTGTCCATGGGAGAAGGGTTTTCTGTAGAGCTTTGTGGCGGAACACATGTGAAACGTACCGGTGATATCGGATTGTTGAAGATTGTCTCTGAAGGTGGTGTAGCCGCCGGTGTGCGACGAATAGAGGCGGTTACGGGGCAGCAAGCGATCACCTATCATAACCAGACTGAGCAAGCATTATTGAACATCGCCGATCTGGTTAAAGGTTCCCGCGACGGGGTGGTCGAAAAGGTCGGTCAGCTGGTATCTAAGAGTAAGCAGTTGGAGAAAGAGGTCACCGAGTTAAAAGCCAGGCTCGCGGGTAGTGCGGGCGCTGATCTGGCCAGTCAGGCTAAATCAGTTAAAGGTGTTAATGTCCTAACCCACGCCTTTGATGGCGTTGATGGAAAGTCATTGCTTGCAACTCTTGACCAGTTAAAATCGAAACTGGGATCTGCTGTGATTGTGCTGGCGGCAGTAAACGGTGAGAAAATCAGTCTCGTGGCTGGTGTTACAAAAGATATCACTGATAAGGTTAAAGCCGGGGAACTGGTGAATCTGGTTGCGCAGCAGGTTGGTGGTAAAGGTGGTGGTCGACCGGATATGGCTCAGGCAGGAGGAAGAGATCCTGCTGCGTTGCCTGGTGCGCTGGATCAGGTGTTGCCTTGGGTCGAACAAAAACTATAGATATCAGTAGTATTAAGACGATGGTCTAGTGGACTTTAGGTGTAAGCTGCATTTTAATTCATGTTTTGGTGTGATTTTTAGTAAAACTTCATTGAATTTGCAGTAATTCTTGTCAGGTTTCACAGAAATCGTGAAATTATTATTTTTTTATTCAAATCGGCTTGTATTTGTTGTTAAATGCAGCCCTTCAAATTAGCTGTAAAATACAACTGAATGGCACTTTACGTACAAAAATTTGGTGGAACCTCGGTCGGATCGGCTGAACGGATTGAAGCGGTTGCTGAAAAGGTTATCAAATTTCGGCAGCAGGGGCATGATATCGTGGTCGTAGTGTCCGCAATGAGTGGCGAAACCAATCGGCTTATTGCGCTTGCTGATTCGATTGATTCTGCGCCTCCCGCTCGAGAGCTGGATGTGCTGGTTTCAACCGGAGAGCAGGTCACTATCGCGTTGCTCAGCATGGCGCTCAATAAGCGAGGATGTGCTGCACGATCCTACACTGGTGGACAGGTCAAAATATTAACCGACAGTGTTCACGCGAAAGCGCGTATACTGTCCATTGATGACGATAGCATTCGCAATGACCTTGCCGATGGTAAGGTGGTTGTCGTTGCCGGTTTTCAAGGTGTTGATGAGCGCGGAAATATTACTACGCTCGGCCGTGGCGGATCTGATACTTCTGCGGTAGCGCTGGCAGCGGCGCTGAAAGCGGATGAGTGTCAAATATATACCGACGTGGATGGAGTTTATACGACAGATCCCAGAGTAGAGGAGAAGGCGCGCCGTTTGGATTGTATTACCTTTGAGGAGATGCTGGAAATGGCCAGCCTCGGATCCAAGGTGTTGCAAATCAGAGCAGTAGAGTTTGCCGGTAAATACAGCGTCCCTTTGCGTGTGCTATCGAGTTTTGAAGATGGCCCTGGAACGTTGATTACGCTAGAGGAAGATGAAGAGATGGAACAACCTGTTGTTTCAGGAATAGCTTTTAATCGGGATGAAGCGAAACTAACCGCGTTAGGTGTTTCGGATGTTCCCGGTGTCGCATCGCAAATTATTGGACCGATCAGCGACGCCAATATTGAAGTCGATATGATTATTCAGAATACGGCTCGAGACAATACCACGGATTTCACTTTTACGGTTCATCGTAATGATTATCAGAACGCCAAAGCGATCCTGGAGAAGGAATTATTGGAACTTGGTGTCAGGGAAGTTGTCGGTGATGATAGCATCGCAAAAGTTTCTATCGTAGGTGTTGGAATGCGATCACATGCCGGTGTGGCGAGCAAAATGTTTAAAACGCTGGCCCAGGAGTCTATCAACGTACAGATGATTTCTACTTCGGAGATCAAGATATCTGTGGTGATTGATGAGAAATATCTGGAACTTGCAGTGAGGGCGCTGCATGACTCTTTTGGCCTGGAGGCGGAAGAATCTGAAAAATAGCCCATAATGAAAGAGTAGTGATCATTAAATGCTGCTCTATGGCTTGATGCTGTAAAGCATTATAATGATTAAGTTGGTATGGAAGTGCCATAAACCGGGGAGTTATTTTAATGTTAATATTGACGCGACGTGTAGGAGAAACTCTTAAGATAGGTGACGATGTAAACGTCACTGTATTAGGAGTCAAAGGGAATCAGGTTCGCATTGGTGTCGATGCGCCGAAGCATGTAGCGGTGCATCGGGAAGAAATTTATGACCGAATCCACAACGAGCAGAAGGCTGCCGGTGGACAAGGCGATTCCGAGTAAAATTTTCTTACTTTATCTCTTTGAATTTTTCCTGAACATGGTATGATCTCGGCCCTCAAGTGGAGAGGTGGCCGAGTGGCTGAAGGCGCGCCCCTGCTAAGGGTGTATGGGTTAATAGCTCATCGAGGGTTCGAATCCCTCCCTCTCCGCCATGACACAAAAATTAGAATATTATGCACTCGTAGCTCAGCTGGATAGAGTACTCGGCTACGAACCGAGCGGTCGGAGGTTCGAATCCTCCCGAGTGCGCCACACAAGGAAAGGTGTATACCGAGGACAAGGTTTACACTTTATACCGGAGACATAGTTAACACTTTTCCGGTACAAAAGGATTAGAGGCCGGTTCTACCCGGCCCTCATCCTCATCAAAGAATCCTAAATCATATTTCATAAAGCTGACAAGCCAAATTTTGTCAGCCACCTCTCTGATCCCTATCTGTTGCCCGGCAAATACGGTGCTCAAGCTGATTTTACGTTTGCCAATACAGATCCGACCACATTGTGTTACGCGCACTGTGCGATCATGGAAAGGGTACTGTGGTTCATCCGGTGGCCGATACTCCCGAATAGACGGTGTATAGATATCCCCCGGATACTTGCCACCCAATGCTTGGTGCGGCCTTTGATTATTGTAAACCTCGATAAAGCCTTCAAACCGCTCCTGCTGCTGTAGGAAGTTATAGGAGGCCGGTTTAGTGGCTTCCTTTTTCAAGGTCAGGTGCATACGCTCATGGCGCCCATTCTGTTCGGGGTGCCCAGGCTTGATTCGTTCTATAGAAATTCCAAGCCTAAGCCACCAAACCGATAACCGGCTTAATCCAAAAAAGGCATTGGGAGAGGCAAAAGGTACGCCGTTATCTGTCCGTATGGCTTGAGGCAAACCGTATTCCTTAAAGACACGTTCAAAGACAGCGGAAGCCAAACAATACCGCGTTGATTCCAGGCTTTCACAAGCCAACAGGTAGCGCGACCGGTAGTCAGTGATCGTGAGCGGGTAGCAATATTGTTTATTGCCCAGCATGAATTCACCTTTGTAATCGGCACACCAGAGTCCATTCGGCGTATGGGCTTCACTTAGCGGTGTGCCTTGGGCCCGATAACGCCTCCTCTTACGCCGTTTGACTAAACCTTGCCGATCCAGCACGGCGTGTACGGTGCTCTTCGCCGGGGGCTGGATCATGGGGTAGGCGCGGATCAGCTTCTCTCGAATTTTAGGAGCCCCCCAGGTTGGATGCTCTTTCTTGATCTGTAGAATCGTTCGCTCAATCTGAAAGGGCAGTTTATTCGCGTGGCGGTAAGGACGTCGACTGCGGTCATGAAGACCATCGAGGCCAGCATCCTTATAGCGGTTGAAGATTTTGTAGCCCGTCACTCGTGAAATACCAAATTCGCGACACAAGGCTGCCATCTGCTCACCTTCGAGTAATCGAGCAATAAATTTGAGGCGTTCATCCATCGGTTTACACTCTTTCCAGGGCATCCGGAGTTCTCCTCCAAATGCATTAATGTGTAAACCATGTCTCCGGTATTGTCTGTAAACTATGTCTCGGGTACCACAAAAGCTCACCCAAAGGGTGGGCTTTTTTTGTGTGTCTTTCTTGGCAAAGAGATCTAACCTCCAGGTATGACAAAAGCGGCAGAGAAACTGACGCTTTGAACGTTGGAGTAAAGCGACGACAGCCCGCAGGGCGAGGGCGTTAGCCCGAGTAGTCCTGGTGAGTGCGCCACAAAAAGACCAGCCTTGAGCTGGGTTTTTTATTTGTCACTCAGTGAGATTTGAAACGCCGGGGTTCAACCAAACACCGCAAAGAGTTGCAGTCGTGCGCCGAATAATCCCTGGTCCACCGTAACAATAATCGTATTCATTACGAAATATGTTACTTTTTCTGATGCCGAGTAAACCAAAATCCAGCAAGGCCTAGCCCAAAAAGTGCGAGGGTGCCGGGAGCTGGAACACGTTCGCCGTGTGATGTAATAAAGGTTAGAGTGGTGGAGCGCACCTCACCTGCTGCCATTCGTGATGGATCAACATGAAACAGTACTGAATTTCCTTGATTGATAATGAGCGGAATTGGTAACGTACCCTCTGGATCTACTATCACATCGGTGATCACACCTGTTGGCTCGTCTACCCAATTCAACCCCCAAAAATTCATAGACAGGCCACTGAATCCACCCAGCTGAAAACCAGCGGTTAGTGATACGAATACGGAGCTCTCACAAAATCAGCGATGGCCAATAATGTCCCGTCACCAGCGAACCAATTACCAGTAAATTCTACTTCCGTATCGGAAATCACCACTTCATTTTGATTAAAATGGTTGAATGGAGGCCCGGCATTGGGTGGTGTAGGGTCAGCAAAACATCCAAGTGAGCCAAAACAGCCATTGATTGTGTCACCTATCAGAGTTGCATTTGAAGTTCCTGCAAGTGCCATCAATACCAACAAGCTTAATATTTTCTTAGACTGTTGATTTGCACTTAAAACTGACCCAGGATTTGCATCTAAAATTGACCCACCCTGGTCGCCAGATTATGGCGTATCTTTAGATTTTTTGCTGCTTTTTATTCCCTCCTGATTTGTCGTTGAGTGTTTGAGCCTGTAACTGTCATTGCCTGTTTCCAGGATATGGCAGTGATGAGTTAGTCGATCCAGCAAGGCTGTGGTCATCTTTTCGTCAATAAACACAGACGACCATTCGGCAAACCCAAGGTTGGTGGTAATGATGATGCTGGTGCGTCCATAGAGTTTGCTAATCAGATGGAACAGCAATGCACCACCCGCCTGGCTGAAGGGCAAGTAACCCAGCTCATCCAGTATCACCAGGTCGGTATGAATCAGCCGATTGGCGATCCGCCCCTGTTGTCCGGCCTGTTTTTCCTGTTCCAGGGTGTTGACCAGTTCGATGGTCGACAGGAACCTTACCCGCAGCCGGTGATGCTGGATCGCTTGTACCGCTATTGCTGTCGCCAGATGCGTTTTCCCCGTCCCAGGACCACCTACAAGCACCACATTCTGTGCATCTTCCAGGAACTGGCACCGGTGCAGCGATTTCACCAGAGCCTCATCAACGGTACTTTGGGTGAAGTCAAAGCCGGTGAGATCCCTGTAGGCCGGGAACTTGGCCACCTTCATCTGGTAGTTGATCGAGCGCACATCCCGTTCAGAGGCTTCAGCCTTGAGTAGCATCTTTAATACTGGCACCGCCTGCTGGTAGGCTGGCGAGGATTGGGCAGAGAGTTCATTAATAACGTCGGCCATGCCGTGCAGCTTCATAGACTTCAGTGTAGTGATCATGGCATCAGGTTTCATAGCGTGTTCTCCGGAGTTTATCGTAACGTGCAGTGTCGGCCTTCGGTTCAGTGATAAGCTTTAAAGCTGGAGGTGGCTTTAGGGGCAGGGGGCGGCAGGGTTCCTCAAGCCGACTAAGACAGTTCAGGACGTGCTGTTTGGAGATTTCACCCGACTCCAGGGCCCTGGCAACGGCCAGTTCGACGAGTTGCTCATCGTGGAGCAACACCAGGGCCAGGATATCAACCATCTCTCGGTCACCGCCGGGACGCTTGAGCAAGCGAGAGCGCAGTTGTTTGAAGCTGTCGGGCAATTCAAGGAACGGAGCGCCATTGCGCAAGGCACCAGGCTTGCGTTGTATGACGCAGAGATAGTGTCGCCAGTCGTAGATAGTCTGTCCCGGTGTACTCTTGTCCCGGTTGAACGCTCGGCCATGCTCAGCCACGACCTGTGCTTCGGCAACAATCACCAGCCGCTGTGGGTACACCCGCAGGCTGATCACACGGTTAGCAAAGCTGGCAGGCACACTATACCGGTTATGCTCGAAGGTAATCAGGCAGGTAGACGACACCCGCTTACTGTGCTCGATAAAGCCATCAAAGGTTGGTGGTACCGGCATCAGCTGTGGTCGCTCGTCTTCCAGGCAGTCCGCCAGCGACCGGGTCTTGAGTTGGGGATGTGCGTTTTCCTGCCACAGTGCTTGGCACCGCTCCTGGAGCCACTGGTTCAGTTCGTTCAAGGATTTGAAGGGCGGCGTGTCATACCACAAGCCGTGCCGGGCATCCTGCACGGCCTTCTCGACCTGTCCTTTCTCCCAGCCTGCCGCAGGGTTGCAGAACTCAGCCTCATATAGGTAGTGGCTGACCATCGCATAAAAACGCTTGTTGACCTTACGTTGTTTGCCACGGCCAACCTTATCAACCGCAGTCTTCATATTGTCGTAGATGCCGCGCTCCGGTATTCCACCGAACGTGGTGAACGCATGGTAGTGTGCATCAAACAGCATCTCGTGCGACTGGGTCAGGTAGGCCCGCATGAAGAAGGCCCGGCTGTAACTGAGCTTAAAGTGGGCGATCTGAAGCTTGGTGCTGACGCCATTGATTTTGACCCAGTCCTCGCTCCAGTCAAACTGGAAGGCCTCGCCTGGCGCAAATTGCAACGGCACGAAGGCCCGTTTGCCCACTGTCAGTTTGGCGTCCTGCTGCTCCTGACGCCACTGACGGGAGAAGGCCGCCACTCGGTCATAGGAACCGGTATAGCCCAATACAACGAGGTCTCGATATAACTGTTTTACTGTTCGCCGTTGTTTGCGGTGCCGCTTGGATTCTCGAAACAGCCAGTTGGTCAGCGTGTCCTCGTAGTCATCCAGCTTGCTGGGACTCTTACGAGGTGGGTAGGCTGGTTCGACTACCTGGCTGGCCAAGTATTTACGAACCGTGTTTCTGGACAAGCCTGTACGGCGTGCGATCTCCCGGATCGGCATGCCGTCACGTAAATGCCAGCGTCTAATTACACTCAATAATGCCACGTCTATCACTCCTTGGTACCCCTGCAGTTTGTTTTGCAGGGAGGGGTTATACGTGGGTCAAAATTGGATGCAAATATAGGGGGTTAATGGGTCAATATTGGTTGCAAATCAACACTTAGACATAGGCAGTATCTCGAATTAGCGAAATTCTATTATGCATTGACACTTATTATAAGCAATTTACATGCCGTTCAATAAAATCAATGGCTTACATAAAAGCGAACTTTAAAATGTAAAATAACCTGACAAATTGTGTGGGTAAATTTTTTTGAGCTATCAATATGGAAAACAGCCTTCTTATGCTTTCCGATAGAATTGAGGGGATAGTACTGGGATTCCTGAAAATTAAGAATGTACCCAGTTGCATGGTTAGTGAGTTAGAAAATGTCTGCGGATGGCAAGATCGTTATGACAAAATAACTATTCAACCAGATGAGTTTCTCGCTGGCGCGTTGAAATAAATAGATATTACGGCTGATATGTAATTACGCATGCTGCAGTATTTTGTCGGACAGAGTTATACCTGAGCTGCTTTATCCGGCTATTTAGGTGACGACCATTCGATTTTGTGTTTTAAACGATCAATACCGGTGACTACCATTCCCTGTTCCCTGATCTCAACAAAGGACTGGATAAAGTACCCGAATACGAGCAGCAGTGTGGTTAGTGCAATAAAAAAACTGAAGTTGGTTTTTGCGCCCTTGCCGCCCGGTTTTAGAGTGGTGCTGATGGTTCCGTTTTGCGCCCTATTTCCTGCTTTAATACGATTGATGGTTCGGCGACGCAGACGTACCGCTTCTGATAAGGTCAGACCGACGGGGCAGAACAGTCTGCACCAGAATTGGGGAATGAGCAGCGCGCCGAACAGGCTGATGGGCAGGATGTACCATTGGATACCGATTCCTTCCAATGAAAACATCATACTGAACGGTTCGTAGGAGCCCAGGGCAGGGTGGCGAGACAGGAATATCAGGATCAGCGCCAACCAGCTCAGGGTGAATATAACCCGGCGGGCATGGTTGATCATGCCGGGTTTGAGCTTGAGTTTGAAACCGCCCGCTTTGTTGAGCAGGGACTGGACCACTTCAAAAGGACAGAGGTATCCACAATAGAGGTTTTTCCCCAAAAAGAGAACGCCGATGATCGCTGTTCCGACCAATATCCACCATAGCGGAAATTGATTGAAATCAGGGAAATAACCCATCATGATGCCGGCCAGTGTGCCGATGCTGATTGACGAATTGGTATGAAATCCGACAAAGGCGAGGGTGGCAAAGGGCAGGATCAGTTTAAGTGGTTTGGCGATCTTTTTTGGTCCGTAAACGACAACGACGACCATCGCCACCAGAGCCAGCATCAGTAATTCATCGGGTCCCCAGCGGTACTGTTCCTCCTGCCAGGTTTTTTCCAGTTTTAAATGTTCAACTGCACCCAGGTGAAGGGATTTGGCGATCGCTTTGGTGAAACCTTTTGAGGAGACGGTGGCACCGGAAACACCATCGACATCCTTGTCATGCAGAAAGTCGCTGGTTAGCGATTTGTTAATGAACTGGTTGAAGAATTTCTCCCGAACCAGTTTCTGCAGATAGGAGGGAGTTTCCTTGTGGCTGAGCACAACCACCTCCTGGATTTTCGCCGATGTTTCGGTTTTGATGGCGCGGATGCCCAGCACAAAAGGCCCTCCATAGCCTTTACCGTCGGCAATAACAAGCGCTTCGTTGGTCTGGTCTGGTGCCGGCACAAACACCACGGGAAGATCAGGGTATACATCAGTACTGCTCCAAGTGTACTCAGGATACTGCTTCTTGACCAACGGCAGATAGTCGGGGGTTTCCGCGATGTAGCCGATGATGAAAGCCAGTATCAGTGTTACCCAGGCGAACAATTCAAAACCCTTGCCAACATAGGGGTTTGATAAAATTGCATTCATGTTTCAGTGCCCGTCACTCACTTTGCTCGAGTTTAAACCCGGGTGCAATGAGTTGTTTCCAGGTGACGGCGATAATCAATACCCCGGGCCCGCTGAAGAAAAAGATCCCCAGAGCACTGGAGCGCGGGTAGCCCTCTATTAACGACGAGCCGCCCCAGGCAATACCGAACAACACCAGGACCAGCCCTAACACCAATAGTGGCATGGCATACCATCTTGGTTTAACGACCATCTGGAAATAAACCATACCCATTACAGCCATCATGCTGATCACGCCGAGGCAATACCATTGTAGTGCTTCCATTGTCTCCTCCTCAGGAAATTCCTGCTGTGCCGATATTGTTTTTCATCGACTTGTTCGTATTCATCCCCTCTCCGGATTGCCAGAACTTCTCTACTTTTCCGGGTACGGGATCGCCACTCTGGCCACCATACCCAAAAGCGGGGTGGGCATCGGCCATCAACGAGTGGACAAATTTTGGCATCGCCGGGTTGATGGCCATGACAAACCAGTGGTGCCAGTAATCGGGTTCGTTAAAGGTACAGCTGGCAAGGCAATTGAGGCATGAGGTGTCGTTTTCCATCCAGTAGTTGAAACATTTTTTGGCATCGCTATACCATTTTTTGATACCGGTATGATTGTTCCAGGTATAACCGGGCTGGTCTGAAAATTCATAGGTGGGTTTGAAGCCAGGCTTTTCATCAAAGCTGATCGCCTCAGAGGGGCATGCTTCTGCACACTTTTGACAGCTTTCGCAGAAGTCGGAGATTCCCCAGGTGCGAGGATAATCATAGGCATCTTCAAAATCGATATTGGTGAAAACCTTGCAGAGCCGCACTCTCGGCCCAACGCCGGGTGCAATGCAGGAACCGTTTCGACCACCTTCCCCGAGGCCAGCCTGAATCGCAAAGGCTACAGAGCTTGCCATTTCGTTACCGGCCGCAACCGCATTGTAGCCCATGCCACGGATAAACTTGGCAATCTGGCAGGAGATCTTGCTCATGTCGCAATAGCCGTTTCCGGTGGCACCTTCTGACGTCCAGCTGGGTGCAGTTGCGACATTGTCGTAGTCCATCGGCGTCATAATGACGATCACGGATTTTGGCTCAAAAGGGAAGTCTTTGTCCCAGTACAGCTCCCGTTCATGGATGATGTCGTACATGGGGTCGTAAACAAACCGCTTGTCAAAGCGGGTGATGCCGCAGCGTACAGCGCCAAACAGTTTTGCAGCACTTCGAATCATGGTGGCGGCGCGCTTGGGGGAACCGAAGTCATATTGTTCGGCCTCTACATCGGATTGGTCCCAACTATGCAGCGGAGTGTTGGGCTGGGTGAACGCCTGTGGCCTTGATTTCGCGGCAATTAGCGGAAACCATGCGGCATGGCCCAAAGCACGATCCGCCTGGTCGTAGCCTTCCCGTGTATTATCCGGCGGGAGCTTGTGTTCAAAAGTTTGAATGTCGTAATTGAAATTAAACGTTTTATTGTGCAAACGGGCATACTGTATATTTCTTTCCGGATAGACCTCCTGGGACAATTTGGGGCTGACCGCATAGCACAGCACAACGTCGCGCTGGTCCTTTGGCTTGAAGGTTTCATCAGTTTCAATGCCCTCGGATGGCGAACCGTCCAAAGAAGCTTTGGACGCTGCCAGCGTTGCTCCGCCGGCAGCCATTACACCTGCTCCGGCCAAAGCCGCTCGTTTAAAGAAGCTTCTGCGGGAGATGTTGGGTAGATCATCCAGGGGCTTAACGGGAATTTGATTGTTATCCTGGTCGCTCATGGTGAATTCTTCCTCTCAATAATGACAACTTGTTATTCAATACCGGCTTGTGATGTGGTACCGGTCTGATCCGGTGTTGGTTTAACAGATTTCAAGTAGCTCAATTTCAAAAACCAGTGCCGCATTCCCCGGTATATTGGGCGGACGACCCAGTTCGCCATAGGCTAGGTTTGCAGGTATAAAAAACCGGCATTTGGTGCCAACAGGCATCAGCTGTAGGCCCTCGGTCCAGCCTGCAATAACTGACTGTAAAGGAAACTCTACAGGGGCACCCCGTTCTACAGAGCTGTCAAATACATCACCGTTGGTCAGCGTTCCGTGATAATGAACGAGGACACTATCCAGGGGGTGGGGTTTGGCGCCGGTTCCCTGTTCCAGAATTTCATATTGCAGACCACTGGCTGTGACATGGATATCATCTCGTTGCGCATTCTGTCTCATAAAATCAGTACTTTGGTTGGCTGCAGTTTTCGCTTCCGCCTGTCTTTTTTGTTCAAGCTTTGCGGTAATGGCCTTAAAAGCGTTTTCTGCGTCTTCATCGGAGAAGGGGCTCTGATTGCCCAGGTAACAGTCTCGAAGCCCTTCATGCACGGCCTCAAGGTTGAGACCTTCGAAATCATGGGTTAGCAGGTGGCGGCCAAATTGCCAGCCAAGGCCGTAGCTAACCGTTCGTTCATCACTATTTGTCATGGGTCACCTCGCTACCTGATTGATCGGATGGCTGATTGGCGGAACGATAGGGCCTTTGGGTGGCAGTGGCAGCAGCAATGGCGGCTCCATATATGCCTTATGGCAGGCATTGCATGTCTTGATGACTGCGCCTATGCCATTGGTGGCACCCTTGTCGTCATGCATGCGGGAGTGTTGGGCGAGGCCCATTGCTGCCGTCTCAGTGGCCAGTGACTTGGCCTTGAAATCGTTGATGTTATCCAGAATGGAGGGCCTGGCCTTCGTACCTTCAAAGGAGCCCGGAATGATAAAAAACTCATAGGACATTTTGGCCAGATACTCGAGCGCATCGGTGCGATCATTCATGCGCAGGCCGTTCCATTTTTTTTGTCCTGAAGCAAGCCTTATGGCGTCTATCAGCTGTGCTGCCATCAGCCGATGAATGCCAATTCTGGCTTCGATGGCCGGTTTTGCTTGAGTATAGGGGTCTGGCATTTTCTGTAGTGGATTTTCCGCTGCTGCTGCGAAACTGCATAACCCGCTCATGACCAGCGGTAGTATGAGGTGAGTAAGCCTGGACATATCTATTACCCTTGAGTTCGTTGCAGGGAGGCCTTTTTCCGTATTGCGCCTTCCTGTATTTGTTATCGGTTGGCAAGCTTCTTGATCGCTTGGTTGCTTAAAAACAGGTCAAGTTTTATGCCATAAAATAAGCAGGATGATGTGGAAAACGCTAACCGATTGAAAACAAATATAATTTAAGTGTATAAGGGTGGGCTGTTGAGAGTGTTTTGGATAACCAGGGTTTATCAGTAATGCACGAAATATAGTGATAATCCCTAAATAACGTGAATTCCAGGGCGTGTTCTAATGTTAGGGATTATGGTTATGCCGAGAGATCCCCAGTTTTTTCATGCGTGATTCAAGAGTGGTGGGTTTCAATCCTAGCAATCGGGCGGCACCTTTTGGGCCGCTTACCCGCCAGGAGGTTTGTTCCAGGGCTTTCAGTATGTGCTGTGACTCTGAGTCCGCTAGCGTCAAAATACCGGAATTTCCTTCGTCTGACTGCTGTTGAATAAACCATTCCCCGAGTTCAAGTTTATCGTTACTGCTGATGATAAGCGCGCGTTCGATGATGTTTTCAAGCTCTCTGACATTACCTGGCCAGTGATAGCTAACAAGGGCGTCAAAAGATTTTTGAGGAATGGTCGCTACCCGTTTTCCCAATCGGGCACCAAGCTTGTCGACAAAATGCTGTACAAGTAAGGGGATATCTTCGCGTCTGTCTCGCAGTGCCGGTGAATAGATAGGAAACACGTTCAGGCGGTAGTAAAGATCTTCCCGGAATTTGCCCTCTCTAATCAGCTCCTTAAGATCATGGTTGGTGGCTGCGAGTACGCGCACATTCACCTTTAAGGTTTCGGAGCTTCCCACACGTTCTAACTCTCCCTCCTGCAGTACTCGAAGTAGCTTTGCCTGGAGGTCGAGAGGCAGGTCACCTATTTCATCGAGAAACAGGGTGCCCTGGTGGGCCAGCTCAAATCGTCCGGTTTTGCGAGCCATAGCTCCAGTAAAAGCACCTTTTTCATGGCCAAACAGTTCGCTTTCGATCAAATTGGATGGAAGCGCAGCACAGTTTACTTTGACCAAAGGTTTATCCGAACGCTGACTATGGCTATGAATGGCGCGGGCAACCAGCTCTTTTCCTGTCCCCGTTTCTCCCAGTATCAGCACTGTGGTATCGGTATTGGCGACCTGTTCGATCTGTTGCAACATATATTTGAAAGGTCGGCTGGTGCCCACCATTCCACTGTTGCCCTGTTCAACCCGGATCTCTTCCTTTAGATAATGATTTTCCTTTTCCAGTTTTTCCTTTAATTCATTAAGTTCACCCAGTGCGGTTTGCAGGGCATGCTGGGTTTCTTTAATTTCCGTAATATCCCGAGCCTCAGGAACCAGAAACTGTACTTTTTGGTTCTCGTTTAACAAGGGATTGAGCGAAAAGTCAAAAGATCGACGCTTCCCGTGGGTATCGGTGTGCTCGGTTTCAAACCGCACAAATACGCCGGTGTTTGCTTTTTCGATCGCTTTAATTATCTGTTCCTGAATCGTTGTAGAGTGGTTCCACCATGGTGTGTCCCAAAAGAACTTGCCTAGCACCTCTTCTTCAGAAACGCCGATCATTTCCAGTGCAGTTTCATTAACCATTAACAAACGGCCATCGGTATCCAGTAGCCCGGTAAGCTGAAAGTGGTGATTGAATATCGCATTCAGTAAATCAGGGTTATTCGGATCGATCTGGGTAAGAGATTTATTGGTTTTGGTCATGATAAAGCCGAGTTCGCTTTTTTGATGATCCTGTTATCTTATACGAATTAAGTGTTAAGCACAGCAATTTGAAAAATAGGGTCGTTGGTGCTTCTGATGTTCTTTATTTCTGCTCGAACGTGTTACATGGGTTGATTAAATTGACGAAAGTCGTTCAATGCTGACTTAAAATAAGCAGATGTGCATGGAGGGAAGCTCAGGTTAATCGCTCTTTACTGCAAGGCTCTGGGTAGGCGGTCAATTCCGTTCCCCAAAAGCCTGCGAGTGATGCGCGATATGCTCACCTATAAAGCTGGCAATAAAAAAATAACTGTGGTCATAGCCGGACTGAATTCTCAGTTCGAATGGATGATTCGCTTCGCGACAGGCATCTGCCAGTCGTTCCGGCTTTAACTGTTCATCCAGAAACCCGTCCTGGTCGCCCTGGTCGATCAGAATAGGCAGGCGTTCTTTGGCGGATTTGATCAGCGCGCAACTGTCGTATTGAGCCCATTGCTGCCGGTCGTTGCCAAGATAATGGCTGAGCGCTTTTTCACCCCAGGGGCAGTTCATCGGAGAGCAGATCGGCGCAAAGGCTGATACAGCTTTATAGCGTCCGGGATTTTTAAGTGCCATGGTGATGGCACCGTGGCCACCCATCGAGTGGCCCATCATCGATTGCCGGGATGCATCCAGCGGGAGCTGCTTGAATATCAGCTCGGGAAGTTCCTCGCAGATATAGTCGTACATCTGATAGTTTTTTCGCCAGGGTTCCTGTGTCGCGTTAACATAGAATCCTGCTCCTATGCCAAAATCCCATTCATCATCGGGATCATCCGGAATGGCTTCTCCTCTGGGGCTGGTGTCTGCGGCGATCATGGCCACGCCGTGCTCACTGGCGTAGCGCTGCGCGCCCGCTTTTTGTACGAAGTTCTCGTCGGAGCAGGTCAGCCCCGAGAGCCAGAATATTGCCGGTACCGGTTTCTGCTCCGCGAGAGGTGGTAGATAAACGGAAAAATTCATCTCGCAGTTCAGACTGCCGGAGTGGTGCTGGTAGCGTTGCTGATGGCCGCCAAAGCATCGAATGTCGCTGATCTTTTGCATCTTTTTCGGATCCTAGTAAAGCACAACTGAACGAATGCTTTTGCCTGCATGCATCAGCTCGAATGCCGTATTAATCTCTTCCAGTGGCATGGTATGGGTAATCAGGTCGTCAATATTAATTTTATTATCCATATACCAGTCGACGATCTTTGGAACGTCGGTTCGGCCACGCGCACCACCAAATGCTGTGCCGCGCCAGACTCTGCCGGTTACCAGTTGAAATGGGCGCGTGGAGATCTCCTGTCCGGCACCAGCGACGCCGATAATATAGGATTCCCCCCAGCCCTTGTGGCAGCACTCCAATGCCTGCCGCATGGTGTTGACGTTGCCGATGCATTCAAAGCTGTAATCCGCACCGCCGCCGGTCAGTTCGACGATCGAAGACACAATATCTTCCACCTCTTTAGGGTTGATGAAATCGGTCATACCAAACTGTCGAGCCAGTGGAACTTTGGATTCGTTCAGGTCAATACCCACGATTTTATTGGCGCCGGCCAGTCTTGCGCCCTGAATGACATTGAGTCCGATTCCGCCGAGACCAAAGACGACCACATTTGATCCTGGCTCTACTTTGGCATCAAATACTACCGCACCCACTCCGGTTGTGACGCCGCAGCCAATGTAGCAGACTTTGTCGAATGGCGCGTCCTGGCGGATTTTTGCTAATGCTATCTCGGGTAATACGGTGTAGTTGGAAAAGGTGGAGCAACCCATGTAGTGCAAAATAGGTTTTCCATCCAACGAATATCGACTGGAGCCATCAGGCATCAGCCCGGCACCCTGAGTTTCGCGAATGGCCTGGCACAGATTGGTTTTCGGGTGAAGGCAGAAATCACACTCCCGACACTCCGGTGTATAAAGGGGAATCACGTGGTCGCCTGGCTTGAGTGAGGTCACGCCTGGGCCTACTTCCTGCACGATTCCGGCACCCTCATGGCCCAATATTGCCGGAAAGGCACCCTCCGGATCATCGCCCGAAAGGGTAAAAGCATCAGTGTGACAGACCCCTGTTGCCTTAATTTCGACCAATACTTCACCGGCTTTGGGGCCTTCGAGATCCACTTCTACAATTTCTAAAGGTTTGCCCGCCTCAAAGGCAACGGCTGCTCTTGTTTTCATGGTTATGCTCCAGTGTGTTGTTGGTTAATCGCTAGCCTATGTTTGGAAGGTGATGCCTGTTAAATACTACATTGTTTTTTCTTGAGTTATAAACAGTATAAATGCAACATATTGTTCTTTTTGTGCAACAAAGGGTTTGGTCGATGAGTAAATGGGATCAGTATGAAGCCTTCGTTAAAGTGGTCGAACATAAGGGATTCTCTGCCGCCGCGGACAAAATGGAGGTGTCCAAGTCCTATATCAGCCGCCAGATATCAGGCCTTGAAAACCGGCTTGGCGCGCAACTGCTCAACCGCACTACACGTAAGGTAACACTGACGGAGCTTGGTGGCAGTTTTTACAGCCATTGTAAAGATCTGCTCGGAAATCTGGAATTTGCCGAACAGGCAGTGATGGACATGCAGGCACGTCCCATCGGGACGTTGCGCATCACCGCTGTTGGCGTTTTTGCGGAGGATTATGTGGTTCCGGTAGCAATCGAGTATATGAAAGCATATCCGGATATTCGAGTGGATATAGATTTTTCTGACCGGGCTATCGATCTTGTTGCCGAGGGCTTTGATCTGGCAATCCGTTCGGGTGTGCTGCCTGATTCCAGTCTGAAAGCGCGTAAAATAGTGCCTCGAAATCTAAAAATCTGTGCCAGTCCGCATTACCTTTCCGAGCACGGTATACCCGGACGAATATCTGATCTTCATCAGCATAACTGCCTGGTGGGTTCAAATACCACCTGGCGAATAAAAGATGACGAACATCATTATGACTTTAAGGTTGAGGGTAGCTGGCGCTCCAATAACGGAAGGGCTCTGAAACGCGCGGCATTGAGTGGATTGGGAATCGTCCAATTGCCGGAGCTTTACTTAAGAGATGATATAGAAGCAGGACGTTTACGTTCTATTTTGGATAAATATAATCCTGTAGACCCAATGTATTGGGCGGTTTACCCTTATAATCGTCACCTGGCAACCAAAGTCAGGTTGTTTATCGATCTGCTGGTGAATCGTCTGACCTAGCAACTATCCCTGCACCAAAACAGTCAATTTTTTTATTCCTCATAGATCAGAGAGACACCTTGATAAGTACTCACTGTTTAAAAATTGCTGCCAATATTGAATAGTGCGCGGGTTTTGGCTGTGTTCAAATGCGCACCAGATTTAAAGTCTTCCTCCTGTTGTGCCTGGCACAACAATAAGCGCCGATATGGCCAGGCCCTTTTGAAGGGCCTTTTTTTTATTCTTTAATTGCCATTAAGATTGCCTAAACAGAATATTTTCTACCTTAACTGAATATCTACGGTCGGCGCCCCGCTTATATACTCTTTTAACAGCTTTCATGGCGGTTGAATATATAGGGAGGGACCATGAAACGACGTTTTTTTGTTACCAATCTGAGCCGATTGAGTGTTGCAATAACTATTGCACCATGGCGTGTCTTGGCAAATTCGCCCAGTGTTAATGGGTCAAATTCTAATTCCGCATCGCTGCAAGTCAGAGCCATGTTCGCGGAATTGGCCTACCTGCTGTTGCCGTTACAACCGGCTGACTCTGAAATCTACCAAATTGTGGCTGAGCATCTGATGCGGCAGATGGTTGCCCGGCCTGCTACTCATAAGTTACTTAGTAATGGTCTTGATCAGTTAAACCAAAGTGCTGAGCGTGGTTGGTTATCGGTATCTCGTGCTGAACGAAAAGTCGTGATGGTTAGGTTTATAGAGTTGCCTTATATCGCAATCGTGCGCTGGGTGACGCATGAACAGGTGCTGCGCAATCGGCACGTTTGGGCGCAAGTGGGGTATCAGGGCTCGGCTATTGAGAAGGGTGGTTATTTAAAGCGCGGATTTAATGATATTGATTGGCTGCCGGTGCGTTGAGAGGTGAATGGTAATGACGAAATTTGATCGGGATGATGACTCTGTCGTAGTAGTGATAGGTTCCGGGGCGGGAGGAGGAACCCTGTCCAATGAATTAGCCCAGCGAGGCATCAAGGTTGTATGCCTGGAGGCGGGCAAGCGGCTCAAAGCGAGCGAAATTATTAATGATGAAGCGGTGATGTATGAGAGGTTGACCTGGTTTGATAGACGCAAGGGTACAGGGGATGCGTCCGCCCAGTTTCCGGTCTGGACCTGTAAAACAGTCGGTGGAACAACCATGCACTGGACGGCATCCTGCCCCCGTATGCAGGAGCATGAATTCCGTGCCCGGTCTACCTATGGCGAAATCGGAAATACCAATCTGGTTGATTGGCCGTTGAGTTACGATGAACTGGCACCCTATTACAGTCAGGCCGAGAACAGGTTGGGGGTAACCGGTACGCATGGGATTGAGCGTCTGCCGGGCAATAACAACTACAAAGTACTCGAAGCCGGAGCACGGGCCTTGGGCTACCGGCAGATTGATACCAATAATGTTGCTATCAATTCCCAGACACGGGATGGCAGACCGTCCTGTATGCAGCTCGGGTTTTGCACCAGTGGTTGTGTTGTTCGGGCAAAATGGTCAACGCTTTACACTGAGATTGAAGCGGCTGAAAAAACAGGCCATTTTGAACTGAGACCGGAATCCATGGCGGTGCGTATAAACCATACCCCGGAAGGTCGCGTCAACAGTGTCCAGTATCGGGATGCATCAGGCCAGATGCAGACTCAAAAGGCGCGGCTGGTATGCGTGGCAGGAAATGCAGTGGAGACAGTACGTTTGCTGCTAAACTCCCGTTCTTCAATGTTTCCTGAAGGTTTGGCAAACTCAAGTGACCAGGTTGGCAGGAATTACATGCGCCATTTTACGTTGCCTGTTATAGGCATTATGCCGGGCCCGGTCAATATGCACCGGGGCACGCATCAGGCGGGGATTGTAAAAGACGAGAGACACCATGATTCTGATCGAGGTTTCAGTGGAGGGTTCTTGTTCCTGACAGTACCCTTTACACCTGAGATCGTCGGAAAAATCATCCTTCGTGATAAGTGGGGCGACGAGCTGGCCGGTATACTGAATCGTTATGATCATATGGCGGCTATGCTCGTGCATGGCGAGGATATGCCGCAATCCACCAACCGCATTACCTTGCATGCTTCAGAAAAAGATGAAAATGGACTGCCGGTCCCCGTTATTCACTATAGGGATCACCCTAATACCAAAAAAATGAAGCATTATGCAAAGGAAAGGGGGGTTGCCATCTACCGGGCGTTGGGTGCCCGGGAAATATTTTCACCCGATGATGTGTTTCCGGCAACGCACAACATGGGCGTTGCCCGGATTGGCTTGGATCCGCGAGAGTCGGTTTGTAATGCCTGGGGCCAGACCCATGATATTTCCAACCTGTTTGTATCTGATGGTAGCCTTTTGCCGACTGTTGGCTGTGAAAACCCGACCTTGACCATTGTCGCGCTGATTTTGCGCCAGGCTGATTATATTGAACAGCAGATGTTAAAGGGCGTACTATAAGTAATTCCATCCGGTGCAGTACGAGCGATTGTTCTGAGTTGGCAAAGGGCGGCATTGCTGTGTCGAAATCGCTGCCATTTTGCAATAGATGCCAGGTTCCGTATCAGGTCTAATCAAGTCAATGAGAAAAGAAGTATGAGCGATTCCGGAATGCAAAAAAATAGTGATCAGAAAGACACAGATATTAATCTTTCGGTAGTAGGCGTGGGGCGTATGGGTTGTGGCATTGCCCTTAGCTTTGCTTATGCGGGTTATGATGTTTCACTGGTGGATAGTGAAGAGCGGTCGCAGCAGGATTTCGCGACGCTGGTTGAATCGACAATTCCGGCAATACAGGCTGACCTGGATTTTCTGAAGGGCGTCAAGGTGATCGGTGAGTCGCAGGCGCAGGCGATTTTCGAGCGTATTCATTTTGTCTCGAGAGTTGACGCAAATAGCTGTTTGGGTGAAGCAGACTTTGTTTTCGAGGCGGTGTCTGAAGTAGTGGATATCAAGCGAAGCACTTATGCCTGGTTGAACGAGACAGCCTATGAACAAGCTATTTTTGCCTCCACCACTTCGACCATGCTGGCCAACACCCTGGCAGAATTTGTAGAAAACAAAACACGATTCTGTAATGCCCACTGGCTCAATCCGGCTTATCTGATGCCGCTGATAGAAATTAGTCCCGCAGAGAGCACCAGTGAGCAGACTGTAGACCGCCTTCAGGCGCTGTTTGAGAAGATTGGTAAAGTGCCGGTAATTTGCGCTGCATCACCCGGCTATATCGTTTCACGGCTCCAGGCTCTGGTGCTGAACGAATCGGCGCGTATGGTGGAAGAGGGAGTAGCGTCGGCTGAGGATATTGATAAAGCTGTTCAGGTTGGTTTCGGTGTGCGTTATGCGATTCTCGGTATGCTTGAGTTTGTCGACTGGGGTGGCGGTGACATACTTTATTATGCCTGTAACTATCTGGCGGACAACATTGATCAGCAGCGTTTTGCACCGGCTGATATCGTTAGGCAGAACATGGAAAACAATAAAAACGGATTGCGCGATGGCGAAGGGTTTTATGATTATAAAGATCGCGATATCGACGCCTACCGTAATGAAAAGCTGGCTGCTTTCGTTGGCCTGCTGGAGCATTTGAAATTAATGCCAGACCCTGGTTAGGGTGTGGGTTGTAAGTAAGCAGTTCTTAAAACCATCTTTGGGGGAAGTTCGATTACTGTGTTGAGAGGAAATTTTGGTGCTAAAAATAATAGAGATAGCTAGCGCAAAATCCGTGTAGTTCATTTACAGAGTGTGAGGGATAAATGATGAAGACAGTTAAATATGGGTTAACCCCACTGATAGCCACGAGTTTGCTGGCGACCAGTGGTATTCAGGCGGAGGAGAGCAGCGCAGGCTTTGCTCTGGAAGAGGTGGTGGTAACTGCCCGAAAAAGGGAAGAGAGTTTACAGGATACTCCTGTTGCAGTATCAGCGTTCACTGCGAACGAATTGAAACTGCGGAATATTAAATCTACAGACAAGTTGGGTGATGTGACGCCTAACCTGACCTTTGATTCCAATGCGCCTTCCGGCGGCATGAATTCTTCTTCCCAGATATTTATTCGTGGCATAGGTCAGACCGACTTTACTGCGGTGACTGATCCCGGTGTCGGGCTCTATGTGGATGGTGTCTATTATTCACGATCAATAGGTGGTTCGCTGGATTTTCTGGATATGGAGCGTATTGAAATTTTACGTGGTCCGCAGGGTACGCTGTTTGGTCGTAATACCATCGGCGGTGCAGTATCACTGCATACCAAAAGACCGGCAGAAGAGTTTGGCGGCAGTGTTGCGCTGGAGATAGGTGATGACGATATGCGCAATATTACGGCAGATCTGGATATGCCGATATCCGACACGCTACTCAGCAAGTTGAGCGTTAGCAGCCGCAAGCGTGATGGTTATGTGAAGCGTGTGTTTGACGGCAAAGAACTGGGTGATGACGATGTTCTGTCAGCGAGACTGGCATTGCAATGGATGCCGAGCGATACGCTGGATGTTTTTTTTACGGCAGATTACACCAAGGAGCGTGAACAGGGAGCGCCGTCCTCATCGCTTGGTGTGAATGATCAGGGTACGTTTGCGATGCTGACCAACGTGTTTCTGATTCCCACCTGTCCGCTAGGACCTCCTCCGGGACCTCCTGGGCCTGCTCGTGACACGATGAATAACCCTAACTGCCTGAATTTCTCTCGTAACAAGGGGCCCTATGTCAGTGAGGGTACTGCACCTGTCGCTTCTGAACTGGATTTCTTTGGTTTCAGTTTGACCGCAACCTGGGAGCTCAGTGAGAATATTACTGTTAAGTCAATTACCGCCTATCGCGATATGGATTCGTTTTCTGCTCGCGATGCTGATAACACAGAGTATCAGGTTTTTCATACCCAAGACTTCTTTGAACATGACCAGCTAAGCCAGGAATTACAATTTAGCGGTTTGGCATTGGACGGGACCTTGAAGTGGCTGGTTGGTCTCTACTATTTTGAAGAGGAGGCCGATAACCCCAACCCTGTTGAGTTTCCTGTACCTTTCGTGGGTAATTTTACCAGTGGTGGTCAGACGGATAACGACAATTTCGCTGTATTTGGACAGGCGACCTGGGATATGACGGATCAGCTGCATTTGACGCTGGGTTTACGTTTTACGGATGAAACCAAGCGCTTTTCGCCGTATTCCTTTATTCCGGAAGGTGGGTTTTATGTGAAAGGTGGACCGGGAAGTCCAGCGGTACGTTTCTATGACTGTCCAACAGGAACAGAGCCGGGATGTGTTACCGCAGGTCGTCTTTTCACACCGGGTGATCGCTTAATTCCAGAAGGCGAATATGAAGAGTCTTTTGATGATTGGACGCCGATGGTCAATATCGCCTACGATCTGACCGATGAGGTGATGATCTATTTGACCTACTCTGAAGGATTCAAGAGTGGTGGTTTCGATCAGCGCTTCAACGTCGAGTTTCTGGATGGCCCCACCTCATTTGACCCTGAAACAGCGACTACCTACGAAATTGGTATGAAGTCATCCTGGTTGGATAACCGCATGCGCCTGAATATTGCAGCGTTTTTCACCGATTATGAAGATCAGCATATAATTGTCCGTGAAGGCTTTGCGCCGGTTACATTTAACGCTGGTGAATCGGAGATTCAGGGTTTTGAGCTGGAAACCAGTTTTGTGCCGACGGATGCCTGGATGCTGCAGGCGACGGTAGGTTACATTGATGCAGAATATTCCAAGCTGGATCCAACGGTAATTGCCAATGGCGGTATTGATACCGGTTCATCGTTGGCACAAACACCGGAGTGGTCGACCAATCTGGGTGTGGCTTACACCACAGAGCTGGGTGACTGGGGTACGTTGACACCGAGAGTTGATTGGTCCTATAAGAGCGAGTCTTATAATGACGCGATTAATACACCACAGCTACGCCAGGGATCTTACCACCTGCTGAATGCTTCAGTTTCCTTTTTAAGTGCTGATGAAGCCTGGGAAGTGGTGTTGTCAGGACGTAACCTCCACAGTGAGCTGTACCTGATGACAGGTAATTCGGCGCTGGCAACGGGTGCTTCTTATGCGGAAGGCCTGTGGGCGCGTCAAACTGAGTGGAGCTTGTCAGCGAAATACAGTTTTTAATAAGATTGGATTATTGGGCCGGCAAAAAGGCCTTGGTACGAAGGGAGCTTTCACCCCGGTTGGCGATGTCCAACCGGGGTGCGTGTGTTTTAGAGAAAATCTGGGCATAACCAACGGAGAATTCAGATGACAAAGGGGTCTACCCGTCGTAGTTTCTTAAAGAAAATCACATCAGCTTGTGCTGTTGGTGTGGCGATCAGCCTGCAGTCAACGGTAACTTTTGCCAAAAAGGCGGGAGATATGCTGAGTCGTATTAAGGGAACCGTGATTCATAAAACCGATAAGTTTTATGAGGTCTGGCGAGAAGGAATGACCTGGTATGTACGTAAACCGAAGCGCTACCCACAGACTATGGTGTTGGCGAGTTCAACGCAGGACGTTATCAATGCGGTTAACTATGCCCGGGAAAATGGGCTAAAAGTGTCCATTCGTAGTACCGGGCACAGTATTTCCGCCTCTCACCTTCGCGATGACTCGGTGATGATAGACCTGTCCCAGCTACGCGAGGTGAGTTTTGATGCCGAGGCTCAAACAGCCTGGCTTCAGCCGGGTATGCGAGCGCAGGAGTTCCAGGAGCTGGCCAATGCCCAGGGCCTTGCGTTTCCGACTGCACATACCAATGTGGTTGGTTTGGGTGGTTTTTTGCTAGGTGGAGGCTTAGGCTGGAATCTACAAAAATGGGATATTTCCTGTCGTTCAGTCATCGGTGCTGAAATTGTTACAGCCGATGGTAAGCTGATTAACGTCAATGAAAATGAAAATCCGGATTTGTTGTGGGCGATCAGGGGAGCCGGGCCGGGCTTTTTCGGAATTATTGTACGTTATCATGTCAAGATGTATCCAATGCCCAGAGCGATTACCAAAAGTTCCTATATTCTGACGGAAGAGCACATACCTATGGCCGTAAGTGAGCTTGAAAAGCTGGCCAGGGAAAAAGATATCAATGCTGAAATATTGGGTGTGTTAAAACACAGTGCGGATATTCCGGGTATGCCTAAAGAGGGGATTGCTTTTATTGTCAGTGTCATTGCTTTTGCCGATAGTAAGGCGCAGGCGCAACAGATATTGGCGCCTTTTGCCGCTAGCCCGATTGCGGATAAGGCCTATCTGAAAAAAGTTGACAGACCTCATACCTTCCCGGAGCTGTTTGAGGGGCAGCTAATTACCGACGCGACCGCACCGGACCGGACCAGTATTGATAATATGTGGACAGACAGACTGGGCGAGGCTGTTCTGAAAATGGTTGATATTTTACGGGAATCGGTATCCAAGCGTTCTTTCGTGATCACTGTGTGGGGGGTCAACCCCAGCAAACGTACTGATACCGCGTTACCCCATTTTGCCGATGATTATATGTCCTATTATGCACTGGCGGATAAACCTGAGCATACTGAACCAAACTATCTATGGATGGACAAGATCAAAGAGACCATGGATCAGGGGTTTGCCAAAGGACACTATATTAACGAGACGGAGTTCCTGCGCTATCCTGAGCATGTAAAACAGTGCTTTACTGAGGATGGCTGGAAGAGGCTTGGGAAATTGCGTACTCAATATGATCCACAAGGTTTGTTTCACACCTATATTGGTTATTCCTGATGATTAGATTCCGGTAGTCTGATTGCCAGCTGGACAATAATTATAGTTAAGAGCGAGAATAACGCTTAACCGCAATTAGTGTGAGCTGTACACAAATCGCTGCCATTATGGGATAGACGTATTTCTACCTTTGCTTTTAAATGTCCTTGATGGGTTAGTCGTGCCGTTTGCAAATGACAAAAAGGGCTGTGAATATCAGCCGGTTTTATTTTTCGGACCTCCGGGTCTTTATCGATGAGCAGAATTATAATATAGGAGGCTATTTCAATGTCCGATGTTAAACAGACCGAGTTATGGATTAATGGTGAGTGGGTTGCGCCTTCATCAGGAGCCTATTTGGATGATTTTAATCCAGTTGATGATTCGCTTTATTCGCGTATTGCCAGCGCTACGCCCGAAGACGTTGATAAGGCGGTGGAAACAGCATTGGTAGCATTCAAGGCGAATAAAGGGTTGCTCGCGCACCAGAGAGAACTCTGGTTTATGAAAGCGGCTGAGTTGGTTGAACGTGACCGTCAGGAGTTTCTGGATATACTTGTTGATGAAGTCGGTTCGCCGTTGTTTAAGGCGCAATTTGAAGTGAATTACTGCATTAATGCATTGCGCGCGATTGCCAGTGTGCCTCGACGTATTCGTGGTGAAGTTATTCCCTCAGAGTCACCGGATGTGTTTAGCATGGCTGTGCGCTCTCCAGTGGGCGTGGTGGCTGCAATTTCACCTTTTAACGTGCCTTTGTTAAAAGTAACCAAACAGTGTGCGATGCCATTGGCCTGCGGTAACGCAGTAGTCCATATGCCGTCGGAGTTTTCATCGCAGGTATCCATTAAATTTGCGGAAATCTTACATGAAGCCGGTGTGCCCAATGGTTTGTTTAACGTTGTGACTGGTAATCCTTTTGAGATTGGCGATGTGCTGACTTCTCACAAAAAAGTACGTTCAATTACTTTCTGCGGGTCACCTGTCGTAGGCAAGCACGTTGCGCAACTGGCGGCTAAAGATCTCAAACCGCTCACTCTTGAACTGGGCGGCAAAAGCCCCTTGATTGTACTAGATGATGCGGATGTTGATGCAGCTGTAGAAGCAGCGGTGTTTGGAATTTTCTTCTTCCAGGGGCAGGCGTGTATGGCTTCAAGTCGAATATTGTTGCAACAAGGAATAGCGGATGAGTTTACCGAGAAATTTGTAGCCGCCGCGGGTCAGGTGAGCCTGGGTGATTTGCGATCACCGGAAGCTTTTGTTGGCCCCATTATCAGTGAAAAACAGCGTAATCGCGTCCGTACTCATATTGAACAGGCTAAGGAGCAGGGTGCAGAGATTCTGGCTGGTGGTGACTGGGAAGGGAATAGATGTAAGCCTACCATTTTGCGTGGAGTCAATGAAAGCATGGAGGTTTGTCGCAATGAGACTTTTGGCCCGGTCACCAGCCTCTACACTTTTGATACTATTGAAGAAGCAATGGAGCAGGCCAATGACACAGATTACGGCTTGAGCTTCTCGATATTCACGCGTGATATAGAGAAAGCACTTTCTATGGCGCAGCAGGCAGAGTCAGGTGCGGTGCATATCAACCGTCCAACAATTCAGGATGAGCCTAACCCTCCTTTTGGTGGTGCAGGATTAAGCGGATTTGGTCGCGAAGGCACTGAGGCCGAATTGGATGTGCTGACCGAATGGAAATGGATTACGGTTAATAATCCTAAGGTTTAATCGAAGCGGCGAATTCTGGTTAAAAGGGAAGTGGGCCATCAGGCCCATTTCTCTATTGAATGAAAAAGCTCTCTGGAATATCTGGGGGCTTCGGGGTAATAGTAAATGACAAACGATAGAAGTATTACAGTCTCAGACTATTTATTGATGCGCTTGAAATCCTTGGGAGTGGATCATATTTTTGGTATTCCCGGTGATTTCATCCTTCCATTTTTCCAGAAAATGGAAGGCAGTGGCATTGAACATGTCGCGGCCTGCAATGAACTTAATGCCGGTTATGCGGCTGATGGCTATGCGCGGATTAGCGGACTGGGGGCAGTTGCAGCGACTTATGGGCCGGGTGCCTTTAGTTTTGTGAATGCCGCAGCTGGTGCGTTTGCTGAGAGGGTTCCGGTTCTATTTATATCGGGCGGACCGGAAACTGAGTCTTATCAGACACAACCCATTTTGCATCACCTGTTACCTGATAAATATGATGCCTCAATGAAAATCTTTGAGCAGGTCACGGCGCACTCCAAACTTGTTGATAATCCTGCCACAGCAACACAGGATATCGACCGGGCGCTGCAGATCTGTCTGGCAGAGAAGAGACCGGTCTATTTAGAGATTCCCAGGGATATTCAGACTTCTGTGTGTAGTGTGCCGGAACCGTTTGGAATGATAGATAGCGTTAGTGATGAGCAGTCTTTAACGGAATCCGTAGAGGTGGTCGCGAACCGTATTAAGGCGGGTAAGAGAACGATAATTCTGCCTGGACATGAAATTCACCGGTTTAACCTTCAGGATAAGGTTACTGACTTGATCAAGCGTAAAGGACTTCCTTGCGGAACCATGTTTATTGGCAAGGCTGATTTTATAGAGCACATGCCTGAATGCATCGGTTTGTATCAGGGAGCAGGTAGTTTGCAACATGTAAAAGATTTTGTCGAAGCTGCGGATAATGTGATCTTTTTAGGTGCAGTTCCTTCAGATTTTAATCTTGGCGGGTTTACGGCCAAACTCAATGATGAGCAAATGATCAGAGTGTTAGAGGATCGCGTAATATTTGCTGACCAACAGTTTGATGCGGTGAAAATAGCTGAATTTATCGATGCTTTGCTGGCTGCATTACCGGATAACCCCGATTTGGAAGCGGAGCGACCGCAACAGGGCTTCTCCCATAAACCGAGTGTCGCATACGAGCCGGATAGCGATGCGCTGATGAGTAACAAGAGGTTTTACGATCGTATTGTTCATTTTATTCGCCCGGGTGATATTGTCTGTGCGGATGCGGGGTGTGCGATTAATTCAAGCCATCTGCAGTTGCCTGAAGGAACTACTTATGTTGCCTCCTGTTATTGGGCCTCTATTGGTATGGGCTTTGGTGCTTCACTTGGCGCCTGTTTTGCTGCAAATGAAAACCAGCGGGTTATTGCTCTGGAGGGGGACGGTTCTTTTCAAATGACCGCCCAGGAGCTTTCCAGCATGGCGCGCTATGGTAAGGCACCGATTATTTTTGTGGTGAATAATAAGGGTTATACTGCGGAGCGTCTGATCCATGATGGTCCATTTAATGATATCGCTGACTGGAAATATCATAAGCTGCCGGAAGCATTTGGTGGAAAGGGGTTGGATGTTCATACTGAAGGTGATTTGGAAGAGGCATTGGCGATTGCTGAAGGCTATAATGGATCGGGAGCGCTTGTGATTGAGGTTCATGTAGACCCTTGGGATGCATCCGAAGCATTCACCTTAATGAGTGAAACGCTACGCGGTAAATAACGATAAAAAAGCAAATAGCTGAGAGGAAAATATGGCAACTGTGGAAATAGATAGTCACGTCGAACAACAACCGGAATCGATGGGTACCGCCTGGTATATGGTGGTGCTTTGTATGATCGCCTATCTGTTTTCCTTTGTCGACAGGCAAATTGTGGCCTTGTTAATTGAGCCAATTCGAGCCGATTTGGAAATAAGCGATACTCAGTTTAGTTTGATCCACGGACTGGCATTTGCAATCTTCTATGCGGTGATGGGTTTGCCTATCGCCCGACTGGCGGATACCAAGTCGAGGCCGGTTATTATAGCTGTTGGTATTGCCGTCTGGAGCGTAGCAACCGCAATCTGTGGGACAGCTAAAAATTTCTGGCAGCTATTCGCCGCGCGCATGGGTGTGGGTGTCGGAGAGGCGGCACTTTCACCAGCAGCATACTCCATGATTACTGATGCGTTCCCAAAATCCAAGCTGGGTTTGGCGCTTGGTGTTTACTCAATGGGCTCCTTCCTGGGCGCAGGGCTGGCTTATATCATCGGTGGTGTTGCCATTGATATGGTTAGCAAAATTGGTATTGTTGAGATGCCGGTTATTGGCACGGTTAAGCCCTGGCAAATGACGTTTTTTATTGTTGGTTTGCCTGGTTTGATTGTGGCGGCGTTGTTTTATCTCACTGTTAAAGATCCCGAACGAAAAGGTGTGGTTGAGGGTGATAGCGGTTATGCGATTAAGGATGTTTTTGCGTATATTGGTAAAAATAAAGCTGCATTTTCTGCCCACTATGTCGGTTTTGGACTGCTTGCATTGGTGCTTTATGCGCTGATGTCGTGGGCTCCAGCCTTCTTGTTGCGCAATTACGAACTCACAACTCGAGATGTAGGTATCTATCTCGGAACATTGGTATTGATCTGTAATGTCGGTGGCGTCTTGAGCAGTGGTTGGCTTATTGATTTCTTCACCAAGCGGGGCAGAACTGATGCTTCTATGCTTGCAGGTGTGGTCGGTGGGTTGGGTGCAATAATCCCTGCTGCGCTATTTCCTTTTATGCCATCACTGACATCTACTCTGGTGGTATTGGGAATTGCACTTTATTTTGCCAGCTTCCCGATGGCCACTTCTGCGGCTGCGCTGCAGCTCATGGCTCCCAACCAAATGCGGGCACAAGTGACAGCCTTGTTCTTCCTGTTTATGAATCTGTTTGGAATTACAGGTGGCGCGAGCCTGGTGGCAATGTCAACTGATTACCTCTTTCAGGATGAGAAAGCGGTGGGTTTCTCGATGGCTTTGGTAGCGTGTGGAGCTGCGTTGATTGCGGTTGTGCTGATGGCCCGGGGATTGAAGCCGTTTCGGGCAACAATCGAGAAATTGCAACAATCATAGAGGTTGCGATATTGATTGAGTGAAGTTGATTTAACGATTTGTGGGAGCGTGCATTTAGTTATTAAAAACAAATGGTTAGTTTCCCGGTCTGGTCGCTCAAGTTGACTTTAAAATCTATATGGGATATACCATCACCTTAAGTTTTTAAGGGCTAGCTAATTAGCATAAGATGGAATATCCCCATTTCACAGTTACCGGGCAAAACCGTTCTGGGCGCTCGCTGTTCAGCTCAAATCCGTTGCAGAGCCGGATGCTTTGCAAGACGGATGATATTGATGAGTTAAGTCAGCATATCGGGCATGTACTCTTGCCCCACCATTGCAAGGTCTTAAGCAGTTCCAAAGGGGCGCATCGAGCGGTGTTCCATCACGCACCATTGTCCGATATTTCTGTTAACTACCTGCGTTATGGTGCAGAGGCGAGTGTCGACGTTGATCAATTGGGTTTCTTCCTGATTGAGGTTCCTGTATCCGGAGTATCAGAGACCTGGTATGGGAATGCGAAGGTGATTACCAATGCCGGTTCCGGTGTCGTTGCCAGCCCCTACCAGAAGTTTTCAACGCGCTGGAATGCTGAGTGCTCAAAATTACTGATTAAAATTAATCGATTGGCATTGGAACGCTACCTGAGCAAAATGCTGGGTTGTGATCTGCAAAAGCCATTGGATTTTGAGGTGGGTTTGGATCTCTTTTCACCGGAGAGTGCATCGCTCTGGCACATGGTGCAATGGTTGGTAGCCGAGCTTGAGAACGATCAGTCGCTACTGAATAATGCGCCTTTAGGTTACACGCAATATGAACAGATGTTGATGTGGGTGTTGCTCAATGCTCAACCGAATAATTATTCCACTGAACTGGCTTCGCGTACACCGGTTGCTGCGCCGCATTATGTGCATCGGGTGGAGGAGTATATAGACGCGCACTGTGCCGAACCAATTACTTTAACGCAGTTGGTTGATATTTCGAGTGTTAGTGGCAGAACCCTGCTTGAAGGATTTAAAAAGCATAAAGGAACTTCGCCGATGAAATATCTAAAGGCGGTTCGCATGGAGCGGGTTCACATAGACTTGAAGCAGTCCGAAGCGACAAATAGAAACGTTACTGAGATTGCGCTTGCCTGGGGCTTTACACAATTAGGTAAGTTTTCCGTAGAGTATAAGCAAAAATTTGGTGAATCCCCTTCCGATACACTAAAAAAATAACGGTAAAATTAACAATAAAATTATTTTAATTTTTCCCCGTATTGCTATCATATACAACTAAAGAGCACTGGATACAGGCCGTTGCCATTGTGGTTTCGATGCTGGCAATTTAGACCAAACCGGATCGGTATTGAACTTCCAATATGCCATTGATTTGCTAAAAGCATGAATAAAAGGTAATTTATCGCCTGATTTTTTAATGCTTTAATGAGCACAGACTTAAGTGATAACTTAATAACTGTTAATAAACACCCGTAAGGAAAAAGTAGGAATTAACTTTGACAGGTAATCTATTAAACCAAGGATTTACTTTGCTGATTTATGGAATGGGCATGGTGTTTACGTTCCTTACGCTTTTGGTTATCGGAACGACCCTGATGTCTAAAATCATCGCAAAGCTATTTCCTGAGGCAGAGATAGAGCCGGTTTTGCAATCAGGCCGAACTACAGCGCAGACTGACGCACAGCTAACGGCTGTGATAACCGCTGCGATTCATCAGTATCGGTCACGAAAAAAAGAGTAACGGTTTATCAGTCTGAAAAGACCCTGTTAACCTTTTCGTTAGCGCAATTATTAATTTGGAATCAACAATCAGGACGCTTAATACCATGAGTGATGTTAAAAAGCCGCTCGGAATAACTGATGTAGTGCTTCGTGATGCACATCAGTCTTTATTTGCAACCAGACTGCGTTTGGATGATATGTTACCCATCGCAGAAAAACTGGATAAGGTTGGGTTTTGGTCTCTTGAATCCTGGGGCGGCGCTACCTTTGACGCATGCATTCGCTATTTAGGCGAGGATCCCTGGGAGCGCATACGGGAACTGAAGGCTGCGATGCCGAACACGCCTCAGCAGATGCTGTTTCGGGGACAGAATATTCTGGGTTATCGTCATTATGCAGATGATGTGGTCGAAAAGTTTGTAGAACGGGCCGCGGTGAATGGGGTGGATGTATTTCGCGTATTTGATGCAATGAACGATATGCGTAACCTGGAAACTGCCATTAGAGCCGTTATAAAACAGGGTAAACATGCGCAGGGTACGATTTCCTATACTGTCAGTCCGGTGCACACCATGGATTTGTGGGTGGATCTTGGCAGGCAGTTGGAGGATATGGGTGCGCACTCCATCGCAATCAAGGATATGGCGGGATTGCTGCGACCCTACGAGGGTCACGAACTGGTCACGCGTCTGAAGAAAGCGGTTGATATACCTATACATATGCAGTGCCATGCAACCACAGGACTTTCCACTTCAACCATTGTTAAATGTGTGGAAGCGGGCATCGATAACGTGGACACTGCGATCTCTTCGATGAGTATGACCTATGGTCACTCTCCGACCGAGTCTGTGGTCGCAATTTTTGAGGGAACGGAATACGACACTGGCTTAGATATTAACCTGCTGGAAGAGATTGCTGGTTACTTCAGAGAAGTGCGTAAAAAATATGCGAAATTTGAGGGTTCTCTTAGGGGTACCGATTCGCGCATTCTTGTTGCTCAGGTTCCGGGTGGCATGTTAACCAATATGGAAAACCAGCTTCGAGAGCAGGGGGCTGCGGACAAATTGGATGAGGTGTTGGAGGAGATTCCCCGAGTCAGGAAGGATCTAGGTTACATACCTCTGGTGACCCCGACATCCCAGATTGTTGGGACTCAATCAGTAATTAACATTTTAACAGGCGAGCGTTACAAATCTATCTCCAAGGAAACTGCCGGAGTGCTGAAGGGTGAATATGGAGCTACACCGGCACCAATGAATACTGAGTTGCAGGCAAAAGTACTGGACGGCGCTGAGGCGATCACCTGTCGACCTGCCGATCTTCTCCAGCCGGAGCTGCAAAAGTTGACCGATGAATTAACTGAACTGGCTGACAAGGACTCCATTAAACTCGCTACAGAGTCCGTTGATGATGTGCTGACCTATGCATTGTTCCCCCAGATAGGGCTGAAGTTCCTGACAAACCGGGGTGATGCGTCTGCATTTGAGCCGGCTCCGACGGGACAGGAGGACCAACCTCAACCCCAGGAAGTGGTCACGAAAGCAGTTTCCGGGGCCGAAGTCTATACGGTATCAGTGAATGGCGAGCGTTACGTTGTTGAAGTTGCTGAAGGTGGAGAGTTGGAGTCGGTGCAGCCGGTCACACAATCCGCACCGCCTGCGGCCACACCACACTCGGGAGAGGTGGAGGCCATTACTGCGCCTTTGGCGGGCAATATATTTAAAGTTAACGTTGGTCCTGGTGATCATGTCCAGCAGGGCGATGTCATCATTATCCTTGAAGCGATGAAAATGGAAACGGAAGTTCGGGCTGCTCACGCCGGGACCGTTGCAGATGTGATGGTCAAGGTCGGTGATAGCGTCGCAGTGGGTAACCCCCTCCTTACACTCAGCTAAGATTCAGGTATAAGACTTTATGGAACCACTACTTGGGTTGTGGCTGGATTCGGGACTAAGTCAAATTGGTGCCGGTCAGGTTTTTATGATGGCTATCGGCCTGCTATTGCTGTTCCTGGCCATTCGCAAAGGCTTTGAACCGCTGTTATTGGTGCCGATTGGCTTTGGGGCTATTTTGGTCAATGTTCCCGGTGCCGGATTTAGTGATGCACCGGTTTACGATAGTCTGGGCCACCTGTTGTCTCCGGGAGGTATGCTCTACTATATTTATAATATTGGTATCGCCACGGGTGTTTTTCCTTTGGTGATCTTTATGGGGGTCGGTGCGATGACCGACTTCGGCCCGTTGCTGGCCAATCCAAAAACGCTATTTTTGGGTGCAGCTGCACAATTTGGTATTTTTGCCACGGTGTTGGGTGCTGTCGGGCTCTCGGTGTCGGGGTTGATGGATTTCTCAATTGCCGATGCGGCGGCGATCGGGATTATCGGGGGTGCAGATGGCCCAACTGCAATTTTTGTCTCCAGCAAGCTAGCACCTGATTTACTCGGAGCAATAGCGGTAGCGGCATACTCTTATATGGCGCTGGTGCCGATGATACAGCCACCGATTATGCGTGCGCTGACTTCCAAGTCCGAACGTGAAATCGAGATGAAACAGCTGCGCCATGTTTCACGACGGGAAAAAATCACCTTTCCGTTAGTGGTATTGATTCTGGTCGCAATGTTTTTGCCCAGCGCGGCACCACTGCTGGGGATGTTTTGTTTTGGTAACCTGATGCGCGAATGCGGTGTTGTTGATCGTTTGAGCGATACTACGCAGAATGCCCTGATCAACATAGTCACCATTTTTCTGGGGCTCGGTGTTGGCTCCAAGCTCAGTGCAGATAAATTTTTGGATCTCAAAACGCTCGGAATCCTGTCTTTGGGAATGGTAGCTTTTTGTATTGGTACAGCAGCCGGTGTGATCATGGCCAAGATGATGAATAAGCTCTCGAAAAACCCAATCAACCCGCTGATCGGGGCGGCCGGTGTATCAGCGGTGCCAATGGCTGCCCGCGTTGCCAATAAAGTGGGCCTCGAGGCTAACCCGAATAACTATCTGCTGATGCATGCTATGGGTCCCAATGTGGCCGGTGTGATCGGTTCTGCTGTAGCAGCTGGTGTGATGATCAGTATGGTGGGCGGTTAGCCTCTCCATTCGTTTAACAGTGGTAAGTCAGTTAGTGTAGGAGCGGCAAGGTGCCGGATATACCAAAGGGGTGCTTTTAAAACATCCCCCTCTCGTCTATTACCCTCATTTTACGGTAAGCTTGCATTATGGAAATTTTAACCACGCTCAGTTTGCCTATACAGTTATTACTTTGTACGCTGGCAGGATTGCTGTTTGGCATCCTGTTAAGCTGGCTGGTAACCCGCAGTCGGCGTATGGTACTTGAGCAGAAGCTGGAATCAGCGACACAGGAACTAGTTGCATCACAGGGTTTGATTAGTCATCTGGAAGGTGATTTAGCGGATGCAAAAAGAGGTTTGAGTGAAGCGCAAACCTCTCTTGTTGAAGTGAATACACGATTGGAGTTTCTTGATAAACAGTATAACGAACTTGCTCAACGAGAGGCAGATACGGTACAGGAGTTAAAGGGGCTGCGGCAGGACAAGGTTGGACTGGAGACGCGTCTGGATGCAGAGCGAAAACAGGCAGAGGAAAAACTGGCGATTTTGAATGAAGCCAAGGAAAAGCTGACCCACGAGTTTAAGAATCTGGCAAATGATATTCTGGAAGAGAAGAGTAGTAAGTTTACAGAGTTAAACAAGGTCAATATTGAGTCGGTTCTTAAGCCTCTAAGCGGGCAAATCAAGGATTTTCAAAAGCGTGTCGAAGATACCTATGATAAGGAATCCAAGGACCGGTTTTCGTTGGTTCGTGAGATTCGCGGTTTGCAGGAGTTGAATAGCCGGATTAGCGAAGATGCTGTTAATCTGACTAATGCGCTCAAAGGGGAGAGTAAAACACAGGGTACGTGGGGTGAACTTAAGTTAGAGCGTATTTTGGAAGCTTCCGGCCTTGTTAAAGGCAGGGAATATGATGTGCAGGTCAGTATGAAAAATGATTCAGGAGCTCGCCTGCAGCCTGATGTTGTCGTTCATTTGCCTGATCAGAAAGATGTCATCATTGACTCAAAAGTAACGTTGACCGCATACCACCGTTATGTGTCGGTAGATACCGAAGAGGAGAGACAGGTAGAGGCAGTTAAGCATCTGCAGTCGCTACAGAAACATATCAAAGACCTGGGCAGTAAAGATTATCAGAATCTTCCTGACGTGCGTACTCTGGATTTTGTATTACTGTTCCTGCCTGTGGAAGACGCATTTAATCTGGCGGTACAGAGAGATCCTGACCTTTTCAGTAAGGCGTTTGAAAAGAATATTATTCTGGTTGGACCTTCGACCCTGCTTGCAACTCTGAGAACAATTCAACATATCTGGCGTAACGAGTACCAATCGCAAAATGCGCAGGAGATCGCCAAGCGATCGGGTGATCTGTACGATAAATTTGTCAATTTTGTTGCAGATCTGGAGGAGGTTGGTCAGCGCCTTGATAAGGCACAGGATGCCTACGATAAGGCACATAACAAGCTTTCTTCCGGGCGTGGAAATCTGGTAAATCGTGCAGAAACGCTGAAAAAACTGGGAGCCAAGACCAGCAAAAATTTACCACAGAAGTTGCTGGATCAAAGTGATCAGGGATTACAGGTGGTAGAGCTGAATGATAAACAGTAGCCCGGATTTGGCACCGCAGTGGTGTTTTTTAGTAGTTACCCCTTGGCTCAGGACAGTGCGATAGTCGTAGGGTGCATATCTATTTTTTTGAACAGCCCAGTCGCCTGTATCACTTAGCAGGAATAGCTAACCCCGTTATTCACTGAGCACCACTCTTGCGTCACTTACTTTCAGTCTATTGATCCACAATCATGATTTTTCTGTCAGTTAATGACTATATTTTTGGTTTACGCGCGAGTATTTTTATTCTTCGTCTATACTTCGTAGATAACGTACTTTTGGCTGCGGGTTTATTGCTGCGTGTTTAAATGGTCAGGTAATCCATGGTATTGAAGCAGGACAAACATTTTGCGGAGGCTGTTTTCTTTTTCAAAGGGAAAGAGGTCATCAAGGAGCTTCTTTATGTTGAATTTGATGCAGTACTGGAAAGTGTTGTTGGTATACCCGAGTTTGCCAATGGAGAGTATGTGGCCGCTTATGTGACAGTTGGCTCTTATCTGACCACACATTCGGTGGTGCTATTCAAAATTCAGTTTGACCAGGATGGGCATGTTGAAAAGTCCTGGAACCTGCCTCTGCATGCTCTAGCAAGAGACGCGGTTCTCGGGCCTGATCTTGGGCAGGGTAGTATCCTGGTGTTAACACGCAGTAACTGTGATAACGAGCATAAAAATGATTTGTGGGCACCGGGTAAGAATGAAATCGCTATTCTGACCGCTATTCGTGATGCGGTTAAGCGTAATAAGCTGGGGATATATGATGGTGGTGATCGCCGTCGCTATGGAGCAGACGGATTGCGCTTTGGTGTGCCTGATTTTGAGCTTGAGGAAGAACTGGTCGACGATAACGATGATTACAAAAAAGACCTGATTACAAATATTGAAAAAACACTCAAGCACAAGTATGACGACAAGATAAAAAAAATGCATCAGCATCGTGATGAGGTGGTTAATCAGCTGGAGTCACAAATCAAAGTGCTGGAAAATCAAGCGGCAGATCTTAAAAAACAGATCTCTGCGCTAGAGAAAGAAGGTAAAGTGCATGTGGATGCGATTGCCGAAAAGTATAAAAAGAAAATGGATAAAAAACTGGCTCAGCTGAAGGATAGCTTGACCCAGGAACTGGATACAAAGGCGTTGGAACTGCACTATAGCCAGGATTCTGAAATACAGGCACAGGAAGAGATTTGCCAGTTAAAAGAGAGTATCGAAGGTGAAAAACGGCAGGCAGTGAATGGTTTTTTAATGAGCTTGCTGGGTGCCGGTGTTGAGTTGATTGTTACACGGTCAGGAATTGGTAGCTATAGTCTTAAACCCGAGCAGGTGGACCCCTATCTGGAGAGCGCGACAGAGTTTTGGGCCAAGCAACTGGGTGTTACCGAAATCCAGTACAGCACCTGGTATGAGCACTACCAAAATCCGGTATGTCAGGCAGGAAATGCAGCGGACTGCTCTTGCGGTGAGCCCTTAACGCGTGTTGATCACCCACAGGATTTCGTCTCCGGATATAGTGATCTGTGCCAGGCACATCAACTGAAACAGTCGAAAGATGTTGTGCAGGGGTATTAGAACACCTTTTTTTGGTCGCGCTATGCCAGGTATTTTGTTGCACTTCCCCAGAGAAAGCAGGCATCCGGATAGATGAAGTTTTTGAAGGGGGTGCGCAATGTGCTCACCTTCATGGCTTGAGGTTTTTTTCGACTACAGTGCCTGCCATAGATTGTTCTTTTGGAGATTGCAGACTTTTTTAGCTCTAAAAGCCGGCCAAAGCGTTGATTTCCATATGGGTCTGCTTCTGTGCCCAGAATTCTCAAATTGCTATTGGGACCTGATTCAAGTGAACGGCCTTTGTTTTCAGTCTTCGATGACCAGATAGTGTTATTCAGCTTATCTATAATACGAAGTGATCCGTTTTCATCAAAACACAGTTTACGTTTGCTCTCCCCTTCGTCTTTTGTTCATGTATTGGTTGCCCACACAGCGCGGTACCGCTTCTTTTTACTTTTTTGGGGATTTGATAGAGGACCAGATTGCCTTCATCCAGCAGGCAGAGACTTTTTCTGCTATGTTGAGTTTAGGATTGCCACAGAATTTCGTTGCCGTAAGCTTCCTTGAGTTTTAGTGTCAGGTTACCATTTGGTTGCCAGTCGAGGGCGGCAAGGTCGTTTCCCAAAATAGTTTGAGGTTGATCTTTGGTCAAACAGCTTACAGGCTCAAACGCGAAGGTGGGCTGTGCGTAGCTAGCGACGATGCTGATGAATAGAGTTGTATAGAGTCTAAAAGATATTTTTATCGCGACATGGTCTATGATTCTTCATACGATAGAGACTGATTATCACTGTAGAAAGCGCTTTTCTTATTGCAAGCTGGCATTATACATAGTGCCGTAGCGGTTCCAAGCCAGATAATCATGCCTGGTCAATATTATTGGTATGTGGGGCCCATCGGTTAACGGCTGGATCAAGATGAAACCGCGTAAAGAGGTGGTGCCGGAGTGAAAAGTCGGTCGGTAAATGATTTGTTAGAGGAGGTCCATCATCCGCTGCTCGCACAAAAGAAGGTTCGACTGCTGATCAGTCGTGAGGATTTGCAGCATCCGCAAATATCAGGGAATAAGTGGTACAAGCTGAAACACAATATAGCGCAGGCTAAAGCAAGCGGTGTGCGTCGGTTGGTCAGTTTTGGCGGTGCCTACTCAAACCACCTGCATGCGCTGGCTTATGCCGGCCAGTTGAATGATATGGAGACAGTGGGTTTGGTTCGCGGGGAGCTGATTGAACCCTTGAATGCAACTTTGAGTGATGCTGTTCAGTGGGGAATGAAGCTGATTGCGGTGTCTAGAGCAGAGTACCGTTCGCGCCATGATGCCAGTGCTATGCAACGGTTTGCAGCACCCTTTATGCCCTGTATGGTGATTCCGGAAGGCGGTGCTAATTGTCTGGCCGTTAGAGGTTGTTCGAAAATCGCACAAAATATTGAAACACAGATGGAGGATGTTGATTACCTTTGTGTTCCCTGTGGCACAGGGGCTACGCTTGCCGGTCTGGTTTCCGGGTTGACCAATAGTAACACACAGGTTTTGGGGTTTAGTGCGTTGAAAGGGTTGCTGGATATCGAAGAGAAGGTAGCAAAGCTTTTGTGTTCAGTGAATGCCGGTATGGATATCTCATGGCAAATCAATCATCAATACCATTGCGGCGGATTTGCCCGCGTTTCGCCGGAGCTGGTGAGCTTTCTGGATGAGTGGCAAGCGTTCTCAGACATACCCCTAGAGCCAATTTATACAGGTAAAATGCTGTTTGGACTGTTCCAGTTAATTGAGGCGGACTATTTTCCTGGAGGGAGCAATATTGTTGCGATCCACACGGGGGGGTTGCAGGGTCGAAGGGGTATGGAGCATAAAATGGCTCGAATGAGAGAGCCGGCCAGGACAGCGCGCTAATATCCGGCCCAGTTGTCAGGGGTGATAAAGTAGCGCCGGGATTCCTGATACCCCTTCGGTGTTGGCACTAAATCTACCACCATTTTTGGAAACTGGTTGGACGCAAAGTATTCGCATAACTGCTCGTATAATTCACCGCTACTCAAAACCTTTTTATGATTATCTACTGAGATTGGTGCGAGCCAGGAGGCTTTATCGACGACCAACCAAAACCTGCTATCCAGTAGCGAATGAAAATCCTTAATGGAAAGCCAATACCCCTTTAAATGCTGATCATTAGCGTTATTGGGCGGCTGACTTAGTTCTGCGAATGGATAAAAAAAGTAGCCCTTGAGGCAGATTTCCGGGGAGATCATTTGAATGCCTAAATTTGCAATTTCAGCAGCTCCCGCATCGGTTCTAGAGAGCTGAGACTGCTTATACAGTAGTTTATCCAGTTTCAGGTTCAGACGGTCTTTTTTGCCTGGACCTACCCATTGGCTCCAGGAGCCTGTTTTGCCACTGTTATCAGGTATGCCGAGATAGAATTTTACAGCGGTTTCCAGATGATAGTGTTTTTTACGGTGGTGACAGAAATAGATAAAATCAAACTCACCCAGGGTCACACCGTTGGCACGCACCGGGAGGTTGTGAGCAATAAGATCGAACGACTCATGTTGCTGCAGAACATATCGCCACAGAGCTTCGAAGTAGATTCCCAATCGTTTTGAGCCAAGCGGTTGAAGGTGCTCGATTAACGGCTGTTGATGAAAGGTATCGCTTGCCCAGCGAACCAGATTTTCGTCTGTTGCTATGCCACAGTGTACGTCAGGATGAGTCATTAGCTGAGGACTGGACAGTGTCCATATTAAATCCTGATGCAGCTTCTCAGTGTCTAACTGATAAAACACGAATTATTCCAGGGAGTCTATTACTTTGAGATACGTCAGCGATCACTATATCATACAGTCCATATGGCCAAAGCAGCCTTTTGTTTGAGAACGGGATAATAGTCTGAATGCATGAGTTTAGAACCGTAGGAATAGTGGGGCGTCGGGAAGGTAATACTGACGTTGCGGATTCATTAAAACAGCTGGTCGAGTACCTGTTAAAAAGAAACTGTAATGTGGTGCTGGAAGAGTACGCAGCGCAGCTTCTGCCGGATATGCAGTTAACGGTGCATAGCCATGAAGTGCTTGGCAGTCAATGTGACCTGGCCGTTGTGGTCGGTGGTGATGGCAGTATGCTGACTGCCGCAAGGGCACTGGCCAAGCATAGTGTTCCGGTAGTGGGTATTAATCGTGGTGGACTCGGTTTTTTGACCGATATTTCTCCCGATGAAATGGAACAGAGAATGGATGAGGTTTTGGCCGGTCAGTATACAACTGAGGAGCGCTTTTTACTTCATACCAAAATTCGAACTCACGAGGATAGTGATGTATCAAAAGGCTATGGCCAGGCTTTGAATGATGTGGTGCTCAGCTCAGGAAAGTCAGCACGCATGATAGAGTTTGAGTTGTATATTGATGATCGGTTTGTCTATAGCCAACGCTCAAACGGGCTGATTGTGTCAACGCCAACCGGTTCCACGGCGTACGCTTTGTCTGGAGGGGGGCCGATCATGCATCCGGCCATCGATGCAATCGTGCTGGTACCCATGTTCCCCCACACACTCACAGCACGACCGTTGGTGGTAGAAGGTAATAGCCGAATTAAAATTGTACCTGGCAGCTTACACGACACCTATCCATTATTGAGTTGTGATGGTCACGAGAATTTTACCATAGCACCTGGCGATGAAGTATTTATCCGCAAAATGGAGGATTGCCTGACCCTGGTGCACCCTCTGTCTCATGATTTTTATGAAAGTTGTCGCAGCAAGTTAAACTGGGGGAGCCGGTTAGGGGATTAGTGGTGAACGCGGTAGAACAAACGCCGACAGGATACGATATCATCGGCGATGTACATGGCTGTTATGATGCTCTGACAGCACTTCTCGATAAGTTAGGCTATCAATACCGGTCCGGACGCTATCGGCACACTGAACGGAAAGCAGTCTTTCTTGGTGATCTGCTCGATCGAGGCCCGAAAATCAGAGAAACGTTGCACCTGGTTTACAATATGGTTTCGAGTGGCGACGCGTATATGGTGCTGGGCAATCACGAGCTTAATGTGATCAAATTCCATACCCGGTCTCGCGATTCCACCCGAGGTTACCTGAGAGAACGTAATGACAGGCATACTGATCAGATCAAGGAAACGCTGGACCAATTTTCGGGGTTTGAGGATGAACTGGACAGCTTTATTAATTGGTTCGCAACGCTGCCGCTGTTTTTGAATTTTGATAATTTTCGCGTAGCGCACGCCTGCTGGGATCAGCAACTGATCGATCAGTACTACAAACAATACCGTTCTGCCACAATAAACGAGGACGTATTGCATAGAAGCATGGATACTAAGAGCACGGAGTTCAGGCTGATCAACCGTTTAACGCGTGGGACCAACATGTTACTGCCGGATAATGAAGTGATTCAGGGTAGTGATGGATTAAAACGAAGGTCCTTCCGCACAAAATTCTGGTTAAAAAACCCGCAGACCTACGGCGAGGTGATTTTTCAGCCCGACCCTCTACCGCGCAAGTTAATAGAAAAAAACCTTACTCAGGAAGACAGGCAAAAGTTAGTGTATTATTCGGCCTCTGAAAAGCCTCTTTTTGTGGGTCATTACTGGCGTCGAGGAGCACCGGAGCTGATAAGATCCAATATTGCCTGTCTTGATTACAGTGCGGTTTATGGAGGAAAACTGGTCGCTTACCAGCGACATGAAGCCGGTGCATTAGATCCGGGTAACTTTGTTTGTGTCGATGTAGAACATGATAAGCCCAAGTGACAGGCAATTGAGTCAATGATCAAAGCTCTGGTAATCCCTTTGTCAAAAGATATACGCCCGCTCAGTCGCCTGCTATGGTCCGAGAGTATATCGCACCGTATTAGTGAGAAAGATGGCCAGCAGGTGGTTTGGGTTAGCAGAGAACCCGATGCCAGAATTGTGCAGGAACTTTATCATCGTTTTCAGGCAGGAGAGTTGGATGGTCAGATGACCGAAACTGTTCAGCAGCATTCAGTGTCAACACCCCGGTTTTCGCTGGCACAGGCATGGCAATATCTTCTGGCGTCACCGATTGTATCAGTGTTGATACTGGCCAGTATGTTGGCCACGCTGTTGCTTTATGGGGTGGAGCAGCCGGTGTTTTTCGCGCTCAGGATGGGTTCGTTGGCTTACATTCTGGAAAGTAGTGAATATTGGCGCTTGATTACACCAATTTTCTTGCATTTCGGTTTGATGCACCTGGCCTTTAATTTGCTGATGCTTTGGGTGTTTGGCCACCAAATTGAGATGCGGGGAGAGAAAATACGATTACTGTTGCTGGTATTTGGTTCGGCGGCGTTATCGAATTCGGCACAATATTATGTTTCCGGTTCAGGCTTTGGTGGAATGTCCGGTGTGGTATTTGCGATCCTCGCCTATTGCTGGATGTGGGATCGGCTAAATCCGCAGCAGTCATATCACTTTCCCCCCGCATTAATGGGGCTGATGATGCTGTGGTTGGCGCTCGGATTTACCAATGTTCTTCGATCGCTTGGATTTGGGGCCATCGCCAATACAGCGCATCTGGTTGGCCTGGTGTTTGGACTCATTTTTGCCTGGGTGATTACTCGAGTAAAGCGTCCCGTCTGATAATTTCACAAAGTAGATGAAAACTATGGAAAAAGATTTTGTTCAATTTTCGCAAAACCTCAGTCCAGAGGTATACCAAAACCTGAAGCGTGCTCTGGAGTTGGGCAAATGGCCTGATGGCAAAACCCTTTCCCCTGAGCAAAGGGAAACCTGTATGCAGGCTATTATCAGCTACGAGGCGTTGCATGTGGCAGAAGAGGAGCGGGCCGGTTATCTGGGGCAAACCTGTCAAAGTAAGAAAAGTGGTCAGGCACCCGAAGCGGCAGGCAATGGTCAAGTAGACTACTTTGAACAGGAAGATGACGGTGACTAGACGGTTCGAAAGGTCAGATTCAGCCTTGAATGCGGGATCGTTTGTCGGGAGCTTTCTGTTTTGGGCTCTGTAATGAGCGGAGGCCTGCGCAAAATGCAGGTTGCACTTGATCGGCCGGTAGCTTACCAGTTACCTCTGTCAGATGAGCTTTTTGCTCTGAATGATTGGTTGGGGCAAAAAATACGGTTAGCCTTTCAACAACAGATTCACTGTGTGCATTGTGGGCGTAAAACCAATAAGAGCTTTAGCCAGGGCTATTGTTTCCCTTGCATGAAAAAATTGGCGCAGTGCGATATCTGTATCCTCAGCCCGGAAAAATGCCACTACGATGATGGCACTTGTCGCGAACCGGAGTGGGGGGAGAAACATTGCATGCAGCCCCATTATGTTTATCTGGCGAACTCTTCAGGCGTAAAAGTAGGCATTACGCGAGCCAGCAATATCCCGTCGCGGTGGATTGATCAGGGGGCGATACAGGCGATTCCTGTGTTGGCGGTGCAAACGCGGTACCAGTCCGGATTGGCCGAGGTATTGTTTAAACAGCATATCGCGGATAAAACAAACTGGCGGAAGATGCTCAAAGGTCAGGTTGATAAAATAGATCTAGTCCAGGCGCGGGATGAGCTGTTAGCGTTACTGGCGAACTCGATAGAGGAGATGCAGAGTCGTTTTGGAATTCAGGCTCTACAGATATGTGAGCAGGCTGAAACAGTGGATATCGAATATCCTGTTCTCGAGTACCCCGATAAAATTTCATCACTGAATTTTGATAAGACACCGATTATCGAGGGGACGTTACTGGGTATCAAAGGGCAGTATCTGATTCTGGACACTGGCGTGCTAAACATCAGGAAATTCACCGGATACCAGATTGAATGCTCCCTGTAATAAGCATGTGGTTAACGTTAATTGCTTGCTATAACACATTAATTAAATACCATAACTAATTGAAATAAAACATATATGAAAGACAGTCAGCCCCAAGAAATACGTTTGTCTGATTATCAGGTGCCACCCTATCTTGTTGATGCTACGCGTCTTCATTTCGAGTTAGGGGAAGCGGCAACATTGGTCAAATCAAATCTGAAACTACGTTTGAATCCGGCCTGCGAGTCCCCAAAAAATGCTCCTCTGGTGCTCAATGGCGTTAATTTGGAGCTAAAGCGGATTGCCCTGGACGGGGTAAATCTGGGTCAGGATCGCTTTGAAATCGATGGAGAGAATTTAACCGTTCACGAAGTACCCAGGCAATTTGAATTGGAGTGCGTGACGCTGATAAGGCCTGACCAAAACAGCTCGTTGGAGGGACTTTATAAGTCCAATAAGATGTTTTGTACTCAATGTGAAGCCGAAGGATTTCGTAAAATCACCTATTATCCGGATCGTCCGGATGTTATGTCTGTCTTTACCACGACACTGGTGGCGGACAAATCAAAGTATCCGGTGCTGTTATCAAATGGCAATGATATAGAGCGCGGCGAGATGGATAATGGACGTCATTGGGTGACCTGGCATGATCCTTTTAAAAAGCCCGCGTACCTGTTTGCATTGGTGGCTGGGGATTTAAAACATATTGAGGACAGTTTTCGTACCTGCTCCGGTCGAGATGTGCAATTGCAGATTTTTGTAGAGCCGGAGAATATTGATAAGTGTGAGTTTGCCATGGATTCCCTGAAACGCTCTATGAGCTGGGATGAGCAGGTTTATGGTCGAGAGTATGATCTCGATAAATTCATGATCGTCGCGGTAAACGATTTTAATATGGGGGCAATGGAAAACAAGGGACTCAATATATTCAATTCATCCTGTGTGTTAACCCGGCCTGAAACCACCACAGATGCGGCATACCAGAGAGTCGAGGGTGTGGTGGCGCATGAGTATTTTCATAATTGGTCAGGCAATCGTGTTACCTGCAGGGATTGGTTTCAGCTCAGTCTCAAGGAAGGTTTTACTGTGTTCAGGGACCAGGAGTTTTCGGCGGATATGGGGTCACGCACAGTTAAGCGAATAGATGATGTCGCCCTGTTGAGAACCATGCAGTTTGCTGAAGATGCGAGTCCCATGGCGCACCCGGTGCGTCCTTCATCCTATCTGGAGATATCCAATTTTTATACGGTGACCATCTACGAAAAAGGAGCTGAATTGGTGCGTATGATGCACCAGCTGTTGGGCCCGGATCGTTTTCGTCAGGGCACCGACCTTTATTTTGAACGGCATGACGGCCAGGCGGTGACGACAGATGAATTTGTCAAAGCGCTGGAGGATGCCAGCGGTGTTGATTTGACTCAGTTCACCGGTTGGTATTGGCAGGCCGGAACGCCAATGGTAACAGTCAGTGATGAGTATGATCCGGAGCAGTGTGAATATCGCCTCACGCTTACCCAATCATTGGCACCTGCGTCGATAAAGATAGATTATCAGGCTTTACATATTCCCATCAGGGTTGGACTGCTCGATGGTGAGGGGAATGAAATTGAAGATAGAATGCTTGACCTTACCGGGCTGGAACAGACCTTTGTTTTTAAGAATATTAATACCAAACCGGTCCCTTCACTGTTAAGAGGGTTTTCAGCACCGGTCAAAATTAATTATCCCTATCAACGCGATGAACTGGTGTTTTTAATGACACATGATCAGGATGGTTTCAATCGCTGGGATGCCGGACAGAAGCTGGCCATTGATATCATTCAGCAGATGATTACGGAATACCAGGCTGAAGGAACCCCCGGCCTTGATAGTCGTTTAGGGAGTGCATTCAGGCTGTTATTGCAGGATCATAGTCTGGATAAGGCGATGGTGGCACGAATGCTTACGCTGCCATCAGAGGCTTATCTTAGCGAGCTGTCAGAGACGGTGGATCCGCACGCCATTCATCATGTTCGCAGAAAGGTGCGCTTCGAGCTTGCTCAGTTATTAAAAGAGGAGTTCATTGCCTGCTATCGGAACAATCTATCGCAAGCAAGCTATGCGCCAAACGCGGCGGATATCGCACAGCGCAGTTTGAAGAATATTTGTTTGCACTATTTGATGTTATTACCCGATTCGGACGTTCTGGAGCTTTGCCAGCAGCAAATTGACAGTAGCCACAATATGACTGATACCAGCGCCGCATTATCGGCACTGGCGCACTCGGCAAACAGAAACGAAAGAACGACCGCGCTGGAAGCTTTTTATCAGCGCTGGCAGCATGATCCCCTGGTGGTTGATCAGTGGTTCGCTATTCAGGCGTCCAGTCCGCAGGATGATGCGCTTAGCGAGGTTCTGCGCCTGCTTGAGCATCCAGCGTTCAGTATTAAGAATCCCAACAAAGTCCGCTCACTGATTGGTGTGTTCTGTAACCAGAATGCGGTGGGGTTTCATCGCAATGATGGTGCAGGCTACCAGTTTCTCGCTGACAGGGTTATTGAACTCAATGCGATTAACCCATCGATTGCCGCCAGATTATTGGTGCCACTGACACGATGGCGTAAATATACACCGAAGTTGAGTGCAATGATGAAGGAGCAGCTGCAAAGGGTGAGATCCCAGTCCAATTTATCCAAGGATGTTTTGGAGATAGCTTCCAAGAGCCTTTAGCGTTGGTCAGCATAAAAAAGGGGATAGGAAAGTGTATTGAGATTGAAAAGTTAAAAAAAGCCCTGGCTTAATAGGGGATGGGAAAGGAGCCAGGGCTTGTAGTATTGCCGCATAAAAACATTAACTACAAATACTTAAAAGCCATACTTCATGGAGAATATAAACCTGTCCAGGTCGCCGTCGGCACCGCTTTCAATTTCGCGTTCAGCATACATATATTCTGCCCCCACCGTAATTTTAGGTGTCGGTGAGTAGAGTAGATTTAGGTGTACGCTATACACTTCTTTGGTCACACTGCTGCCGGTCAGATCAGTATCATTGTCTGCTGTAAATGCAGATAAGGTTAAATTGGAGCGCCAGTTTTCGTTCCAGAAATGCCTAAGTGATACAAACCCGGATGTGGAATCGATCGCTTCAAGATCGCCTTTCGCATCGACAACCACACCGTTTGCGGTGTTCAATCCTACGTAGCGGCCCAGTCCACTGCCGCGGGTTAACATAAAGCGAATATCGTCACGACCAAGCTTAACCTTACCCGACAGGCTGATACCGAACCCTGTTTCTGTATCATCGATACCGGAAGCGTTATCTTCATAGCTTAGTTGACGTGCAATGGTGGCAGCACTCAACCAACCCCAGTCTTCCTTATGGGTGTAGCGCATCACGACATCGGGAATCGCATTATCATCCGTGACAATTCTTCCGCCACCGCCAAATGGTGTCACGGTTGTTTCGGGATTTTCCAGGGCAAACTGCCAGTTACCGTGGGTGTAGCGAATCTGAGGTTGCCGTTCAAACACAGTGCCCTCTGCCGGTCCTACAAAATCGAGGTTTTCGGCCAGTGCACCGACATCCTGAAATGTTGACCAGGTTTGCCCAGCCATCCATTTTCCATATTTGACAAAAGCGTGGCGTAATCTAGGCTGATACCCGTTGCTGACACGTTCGTTACCGCCGGGGGCAAGCAGGAAGTCCATCTCGATATAACTGATCAGAGCTTTGCCATTAAAATCGGATTCTGTTTTAAGGAAAAATCTGGATTCCTTGGCTGAGTAATCAGTATCAGTACTTTCATCCTGCCCGCCGACCGGGATGGTGCCGGGAATATAGAAGTCACGACCTGCGCTACCTGCTGCCAGATCACCGCCGCTGTAGCTGCTATATGTGGTGTCCGCTTTGATGTAACCGCCAATGGTCACTTTAGGGCCACGCTTTGAGCTGGTCACCCTTTTGGCATCGGATGCGACAGTAAACTCTTTGACGGTTGTAATCGCCTTATCCTGCGCGGACACTTTACCTTCTAGTTTTTGAATCAGTGCTTCCAGATGCGCAATTCGGGATTCAAGTTGCTCTGTTGTTGCTGCAACAGCGGCGTTAGGATTGGCGGTTAAAAGTAGCGAGCTGATCGCTACACTAAGAGCCAATCGAGTTGGGCTTTTGCTGGTCATTTCGATTCCCCACTGGTTTTAGTTTAAACTGCGAGCATAGTTTGCGGATATTTGAGCTGAGAGTGTATTAGCGGAAAGTCTATAAATTTGATGAAATAGGGGTGTTTAGGTGGTGGAATCACCAGCAAAACTCGACTAACGTCTAATTGCGCAATCTATCAGATGTGGTGGTATGGCGCTTAACCTAAAAATAAAAACAGATCATCGTTCTCCCCCAAGACAGGATGGCCTTATGTATGTAGCTAATAAAATAATTATTGCAGATGATCACCCGTTGTTTAGGGATGCGCTGCATCAGGCGATAAAACAGTCATTTGGTGATCTCGATGTTATTGATGCAGATAGTTTTTCATCATTGCAAAGGGTGATACGGCACCATGATGACAGTGATTTGATCCTGCTGGATTTGCATATGCCCGGTGCCGTCGGTTTTTCAGCGCTTAGCTATTTGGGGCTGCAATGCCCACAAATTCCGGTCACCATGATCTCGGCCAGTGAGGACCTGGATACCATCGCCAGGGCGATGGAGTTTGGCGCTGCGGGCTTTATTCCAAAATCTTCACAGATCTCTCTCATCGTTGAAGCAATTGAACAGGTTCTGGCTGGTGAGGTATGGCTACCTAAAGGGATGGCTGAGAGGATCAACAGTGCAGAGCGGCAGGAAACTGATTTTATCGACCGGGTCGCAACTTTGACACCCAAGCAATTCAGAATACTGATGATGTTGACCGACGGGCGCCTGAACAAGCAGATCGCGGATGAAGTTTGTGTATCGGAAGCGACGATCAAAGCGCACTTGACGGAAATTTTCAAAAAGCTGGGTGTCAGTAACCGTACCCAGGCGGCGGCAATTGCCGCTACTCATCTGGAGGTTGATACGCCAGATACGGGTGCCTAGGCTTTCAGCAGGTTACACTCTAGATTGCATTTGCCGGGAAATTTTAGAAATCAGACTTCGCAGCGCTCCCGGATTTACAGGTTTTCGCAGGTATCTATAACCCTCTTCAAGGGCCTGCTCTTTAACTTCCTCACTAAAATCAGCAGTGATTAAAACTCCTGGAATCTGGGTTCCAAGTTGTTGTTTGACCGCTTGCATGGCCTCAATCCCTGTTTGCCCCTTATCGAGGTGATAGTCGACCAGCATGATATCAATGCCTATCTCTGTATTTTGAGACAATAGCGAGAGCGCATCATCTGCGCAAAGCGCTGCAATAACCTGGCATGACCAGCCATCCAGCAGAGCTTTCATCGCATCCAGCACATCCGGATCATTATCAATACAGAGCACATTCAGATTGCTCAGATCCGATGCGCCGAGAGGTCTCCGTTCAGCGGCTTGGCTCGATGGGGACTGTTCCTGATCACCAGAGGTGTTGGTATTGGTGCTGACAGGGACTTCCAGACTAAAGACTGTTCCTTTGCCCAGCTGCGATTGCACAGATATCGGATGACTAAGAATTTGGCTGATGCGTTTCGCGATAGCCAAGCCCAGACCGACGCCCTTGTCATGGCCGCCACGCTGATTATCCAGTTGCTCGAACTCTTTAAACATTCTGCTGATGTCTGACTCGGCAATGCCGACACCGGTATCCCATACCTGGATCAGTAGTTTCGGATTCTCGGAGCCGCTTTGTATACGCCTGCAACCGATCAAAACTCTGCCTTCCCGAGTGTAGCGCAAGGCATTGGACAAAAAATTCTGCAGTATACGTCGAAGTAAATGAGGGTCACTCTCAATAGTTACTGAACAGGGCAGGGTATCAAACTGGATATTGCGCTGTTCGGCAATCACGGAAAATTCGTCACATAGGGTCTCCAGGATTTCGGCTACAGGAAAGCACTCTATGTTGGCCTTAAGTGCACCGCTATCTAATTTAGAAATATCAACCAGAGTATTTAGAATCTCTTCGGCAGATTGCAGTGATTTGGCAATTCTACGAACCAGCTTTTCGTCACCATCCGGTTGTTGTAACAGTGATGAGGTAAACAGGCGTGCGGCATTCAGCGGCTGCATCAGATCATGGTTAACCGCTGCGATAAAATGGGTCTTGCTGGCATTAGCCGCGCGCAGTTCCTGGTTGACAACGGATAGCTCCTGGGTTCTTTCGTTAACCCTTTGCTCAAGGTTTTCGTTTATTTCAACCAGTTCCTGCTGTATTTTTTTATGCTCTGTAATATCACTGAAACTGGTGACAAATCCTCCGCCCGGCATAGGGTTGCCGTGCATTTCCAGTACTGTTCCGTTATCCCGATAACGCTGAAAGGAGTGTGGCGTGCCGGCAGAAAGAAATTGCAGACGCTTATTCACGTGTGCATCAATATCCCCAGGGCCGCACTCACCGTTTTCGGCATTGTAGCGAATAACTTCGGCGATCGGTCGTCCAACTTGTATCAGACCGGGCGGATAATCAAACAGCTCCAGATACCGTGTGTTCCATGCGACCAGCTGTAGATTCTTATCGACCACGCTAATTCCCTGGTCGATATGCTCGATCGTCGTGTGTAACAGATCCTGGTTAAACTGTATTGCCTGTGAAGCTTCATCGACGATGTTTACAATATCTTCGATGGGTACGTCTTTCTTTTTGCGTAGCATCGATGTGATAACGAGTCTCGCTGAGGACGCACCGATCGCGCCGGCCAGCAGATGTTCGGTAAACCGGACCAACTCGCTATCAGCCTGTTCAGAGGGGCCTAATTCGGCTCCTTTCTCGCGAGCATATTCAGCAAAAGCTTTTTGACTGCTGGCTTTTCCAATGTAACGCTCTGCCAACAACCGTAACTCGCCTACTTCTGCGGTGCTCCACCAGGGTAATCTTGGTTTGGGTTGTTGTGCTAAAAATGTCTGGGTGAAATGGGCTGCCTGAATACGATCGGTCAGGCTGGCTGTGCTATTGAGAGAAAAATAGATGTAAAACCAGATGTTGATGGACAGACTCCAGATAAGGCTGTGTGTGATGGGGTCAAACATATCCAGACCGAATAGTGCATTGGGTCGGAGCCAGCTGATACTCCACAGCCCGTCTTCGATAAATGCTTCCGGTAGCCATCCGGTATCAACCAGGGTTGGTAATAGCAGGGTGTAAAGCCAGATTGAGAAGCCGGCGGTGAGTCCCAGTGTCGCTCCTTTGCGATGTCCCTGTTTCCAGTAAACACCACCAATTACTGCCGGTGCAAACTGGGCTGCTGCGACAAAAGAGATCAAGCCAATGGAGGCAAGTGTTGCGATTTCGCTGATATAGCGATAATAGATATAACCCAGTAACAGTATTGCCAGAATGGCACAACGCCGAATGCCAAGTAATAATCCGGTCAGGTCAGACCTTTCCTTAAGGTTTAGCCGGCTAATCTTAAACAGCCCGGGCATCACAATATCGTTACAGACCATTGTGCTGAGTGTGATAACGGCCACGATAACCATGCTGGTAGCTGCAGAAAATCCGCCGATGAAAGCCGCAAGCGTCAATAGATTGCTTCCCTCTGACATGGGTAAGGTCAGCACAAACATATCGGGGTTGACGGGTAGCCCTTGAAATAACTGGGATCCGGTAATGGTGATCGGGATGATGATGAGGCAAGTGATCAGCAGGTAAAGCGGAAATAGCCAGCGGGCTGTTTTCAGGTGTGCGCTGTCTGTACTTTCTACAAAGGTGACATGGAATTGTCTGGGCAGGCAGAAAATCACCATCATCGCCAGTATCGTTGGCGTAATAAAATCGGTATTCCAGAAATGTTCTCCCAGTGATGGCTCGAACCATAGACGCACCAGTTCGGGAGATCTATTGGCAGCATTTACAAAAGATTGCCAGTCGCCATGAATACCATAAACGGCAAAAACGGCAACGGCGATGAGTGCAAACAGCTTTACAATCGATTCAAAGGCGATGGCGACGATAATGCCCTCATGGTGCTCGGATGCATTGACGTAACGGGTACCGAATAAAATACTGAATATCGCCATCAATAATGCGACTACCAGGCCCGTATCCGGTCCGTGATTTCCCCAGAAGAGTGCTGTGGAGATTCGTGCGTCGGAAGTAATTTCATTGGTTACCACCTGGTAACTGAGTGCCACCGCTTTCAGTTGAAGTGCGATGTAGGGAAGTGTGCCGGTAATGGCGATCAGAGCTACCAGAACCGCTAATAGTGGCGATTTGCTATAGCGGGACGAAATAAAATCTGAAATGGTGGTTATATTCTGTTCCTTACAAATGACCATCACCCGGCGTAGAAACGGATAACCAAACAGGAAGGTGATGATGGGGCCAACATAGATCGACAGGTAACTCCAACCGTGACTGGATGCTTTCCCGACAGCGCCATAATAGGTCCATGAGGTGCAGTAAACCGCCAGAGAAAGGCTGAAAATCAGTGCGCGGTGAGGGAGGGGGCGACCATTTTTTACCCGGTTGTCGCTGTAATAAGCAATGCAAAAAAGCACGCCGATATAAGCGAGAGAGCAGAGGATTAGCAGCCAGGGTTGCAGCATAGTTAGTCCGCATTTGATGAGCCAGTGTCCGGCCATTGTATAGCAACTCGGTGATGCAAAAAAATAGACGAAGGTCTAAGTGCCTGAAATTGGCTGCCTTGTTAAATTGCTACCGTCCCAGTATCCGATTAACCCGTGAAAATATGAGGTGCGGTAATGACCGATAAGAATAGTTCATCCAATGAAGCCTATTGGCGCGAGAATATCAGTCTCGTGTTAAAGCTTTTGGCCGTGTGGTTCCTGGTTTCCTTTGGTTGCGGCATTTTATTTGTCGATCAGTTAAATCAGATCCAGTTTTTTGGTTTTAAGCTGGGTTTCTGGTTCGCTCAACAAGGAGCCATTTATGTTTTCGTTGCTTTGATTTTTTTCTATGTAGCGAAAATGAACAAAATAGACCAAAAGCACGATGTGCATGAAGACTAGGAGTCGATAATGGATATTCAAACACTTACTTTTATTCTTATCGGCCTCAGCTTTGCGCTCTATATTGGCATTGCAATCTGGGCGCGTGCCGGGTCGACTAAAGAATTTTACGTGGCGGGCGGGGGAGTCCACCCGGTCGCTAACGGGATGGCGACTGCAGCGGACTGGATGTCAGCAGCTTCTTTTATCTCTATGGCCGGGCTTATCTCCTTTATGGGCTATGACGGGGCGGTTTATCTGATGGGCTGGACAGGCGGCTACGTACTGCTGGCTTTATGTCTGGCACCTTACCTGCGTAAGTTTGGTAAATTTACGGTGCCGGATTTCGTGGGCGACCGATATTATTCACAAACTGCCAGAACAGTTGCTGTGGTGTGCGCAATTTTTGTGTCATTCACCTATGTGGCAGGCCAGATGCGCGGCGTGGGCGTGGTGTTCTCCCGTTTCCTGGAGGTGGATATCACCATGGGCGTGATCATTGGTATGGCGATTGTGTTCTTTTACGCTGTGCTGGGAGGCATGAAAGGCATCACCTATACTCAGGTTGCACAGTACTGTGTATTGATTTGTGCCTATCTGGTACCGGCGATCTTTATCTCTATCATGATGACCGGAAATGCGATTCCACAGCTGGGATTTGGCAGTACCATGGCCGACGGGTCAGGTGTTCATTTGCTGGATAAGCTGGATGGCTTATCACAGGAGCTCGGCTTTACGGCCTATACATCGGGGACAAAGAGTACTATTGATGTGTTCTTTATTACTGCAGCCCTGATGGTTGGCACAGCAGGTTTGCCGCACGTAATTGTGCGTTTCTTCACTGTACCCAAAGTACGTGATGCCCGTAAGTCTGCGGGTTGGGCGCTACTGTTTATTGCTCTGCTTTATACCACTGCGCCTGCTGTTGCCACCTTTGCGCGTGTGAATATGATCAACACCATTAACGGTGAGGATATGCAGGGCACTTCCTATGAGACAGCCCCGAGCTGGATTAAAAACTGGGAACGAACCGGTTTGATCACGTGGGAAGATAAAAACGATGACGGTAAGATGTTTTACGCCGCTGATGAACGTAATGAGATGAAGATTGACCGCGATATTATGGTGTTGGCCAATCCGGAAATTGCCAAGTTACCCAACTGGGTGATCGCGCTGGTGGCTGCAGGCGGTATTGCCGCGGCGTTGTCTACTTCCGCCGGATTGTTGCTGGTGATATCGACCTCCATTTCGCATGATCTGCTTAAACGAAATCTGATGCCTCGAATAACCGATCGGCAGGAGCTGCTGTTTGCCCGTATAGCTGCTGCCGTTGGCATCTCGGTTGCGGGCTATCTCGGTATTCATCCACCAGGATTTGTGGCGCAGGTGGTCGCCTTCGCGTTCGGACTGGCTGCTTCCTCTTTCTTCCCGGCTATTATTCTGGGTATATTCTACAAGCGCATGAATAAAGAAGGAGCAATCAGTGGTATGTTAAGCGGTATCCTGTTTACTGCGGCCTATATCGTTTACTTTAAATTCATCAATCCTGCGGCGAACACTCCGGAAAACTGGCTGTTTGGAATATCGCCGGAAGGTATTGGTACCCTCGGTATGCTGTTGAACTTTGGTGTGGCGCTACTGGTCAACAAACTGACCAACGATGCTCCAGCAGAGGTTCAGGAAATGGTTGAGGGTATTCGTTATCCTAAAGGAGCTGGAGTTGCACAGGCGCATTAAGCGACTGATTATGGAGTCTTAACAGGGAATCTCCCTGTCCCTTTGGACAGGGAGATTCCGACATTTCAGAAGTCATGCCAAGAAGAGAGGGTTGCTACAGTGACCATTAGCGTCGAAGTACAGGAAATTAAGGATTACCTTGCTACCTGCGTACCTTTCGACCAGTTGCCGGAGGCGCTACTTTCAAAAGCGGCTCAGAATATTCAAATCAGTTATTATCGCAAGGGCTCCGAAGCGAGTGTTCTCGATTACCAGAAACCTCAACTGTATATCGTGCGTACCGGTGCTTTTGAAGTTCGAAGTGATACCGGAGAGTTGGTGGATCGAGTGGATGAGGGGGGCTATTTCGGTTACCCCTCACTGCTGACCGGTGACGCAATCAGCAACCAGGTCGCCGTACTAGAGGATGGTTTGCTGTATCAGATTGACGAGGAGACCTTTAGCTACCTGCGAAGCCAGAGTCGTCCCTTTGAGCGTTTCTTTAATCAGGCACATGCGAAAAGACTGAAGCAGGCAGTGCTCACGCGCAATCTCGATCACCAATTAGCGCAGCGGGTGGTTGATGTCATCAGCCCCGGTGTGGTAACCATCGAACAGTCAGCTGATGTGGCAGATGCGGCGCGAATCATGACGGAACAGCGGGTGTCATCGATACTGGTAATGGATCGGGACAACCTGGTGGGGATTATTACAGATCGGGATATGCGTTCCAGAGTGCTGGCAGAAGGAAAAGGCAGTGATACTCCGGTCACCGAGATCATGACCGAAAACCCGATTACCGTATCGGTGAGCAATTTTGTATTCGAGGCCACGATGCTCATGACAGGGCACAATATTCATTACCTGCCGGTCATGGAAGAACAGAATAATCAGGTCTATGGCGTCTTGTCCACGACAGACTTGGTGAAGGCTCAGAAGTCGGATCCGGTGTACCTGATCAGTGAAATCAGCCGACAGGAGGATATCGAAGGGCTCAAAGCGGTCAGCTGGGATATTGCCAAACTGCTTCAAAACCTGATTGAGGCAGACGCCCGCGCTGATGAAATCGGACGAATTATTACCTGTGTCAGTGACGCTTTTACCAAGCAGTTGATTCTGCAGGCCAAAGAAAAGCTCGGTGAGCCTCCGGTGCCTTTTGCCTGGCTGGCATTTGGCTCCCAGGGACGTCAGGATCAAACAGCGGTGTCTGATCAGGATAATGCGCTGCTGATAGACGATGCATGTAAACCGGAGCATGAAGCCTATTTTTCTGATTTTGCGGAATACGTTTGTGCGGGACTGGACGCCTGTGGCTATGTATATTGCCCCGGGGAGATAATGGCCAAAACAGAACGTTGGCGGCAGCCCCTTCAGGTTTGGCAGGAGCGTTTTCAAAGCTGGATTAACGAACCTGACTCCGAGGCGTTGATGCATACCAGTATCTTTTTTGATATGCGCTGCGTCGTCGGTGAGCAGTCGTTGTTTGACGCACTTCACAAAGTCATTTGCGAAGCTGCAAAAGACAATGACATCTTCCTGGCCTATCTGACTCAGAATGCATTAAAAACCACACCACCGCTGGGGTTCTTCAAAACCTTTGTACTGGAACGCGATGGTGAACATATCAATACGCTGGATCTTAAACACAGAGGTGTAGTTCCGATCGTCGATCTGGCAAGAGTCTATGCGCTGTCGGTGGGCATGGAGCGTATCAATACCACGGACAGGCTGCGGGCGTTGGCAAATGATCGTGTTATTACAAAAAAAGATGCTCGCAATCTGCTGGATGCCTATGAATTTATCTCTCACCAACGGTTGTTGCATCAGGGAGCCAAACTGGCTCGGGGCGAAAGACCTGATAACTACCTGATACCGGATGAAATGTCGGGATTGGTAAGACATCAGTTGAAGGATGCGTTTGAGGTAGTGAATCGCGCACAGTCAGCACTTCGTCTTAAGTTTACTCGCGGATTTCTCTGATGCTGGCCACGCTCAGACAGCAGTGGTATCGGCGAGAGGTGAAAAATACGCATGTCTACGCTTATCTCAAGACCCGGCTGCCAGACAAAAGTAGCGACTACAGGACGCTGGAGTTTCTTGCCGCTGACCTGGAACTGACGAGTCTGAATGCTCAAACGGGTGAAATCGTTTGCATTGCCTATGTTCCGGTTATTGAAGGTAAAGTGGTGATGTCTAAGGCAGAGCGCCTGATGATAAGAACCAGCGCCGGTGTTGGTGATAGTGCAACCATTCATGGCATACATGACCGGGAGTTAGAGAAGGCAGTACCACTTGAATACGGATTGCAGCGTTTTCTGGCGTGTTTGAGGGGCAGGGTATTGCTGCTGCATCACGCGCCGCTGGATATGAAGTTTCTTAATGCGGCCTTTAAATGCCTCTACGGTGCGCCACTTGTAGCCAGGGTCGTTGATACGCTCAAGCTAGAGATGAGTCGACTCTATGCGAGAGGGCACCATAGAGAACCGGACGCGTTGCGCTTATACCGCTGTCGGGAACGATACAACTTACCCGTCTATAAGGCACACGATGCATTATCTGATTCGGTCGCAACCGCTGAACTTTTTTTGGCGCAAGCCGAACACATTTCGGGTAATCAATTGCTCACATTAAAAACCCTGTTAAAAAAATCGGGGTGAATGGAGGATTCTAATGAACCAATATGCCGAACAATACAATCAATCAATTTCCGACCCAAAAGCTTTTTGGGGAGAGAAAGCGAAGGCGCTTTCATGGTTTAAATTTCCACAGCAGATTCTTGGTCAGGATGATAATGGCATCGATCGCTGGTTTCCCGATGGTGAGCTTAACACAGCGTATCTGGCACTGGATTACCATGTGGAACAGGGCCGGGGAGAACAGGCTGCGATTATCTATGATTCTCCTGTGACAAATAGAAAAGAGACCATCAGTTACTCTGATCTGACCCGTCGTGTTGCAGTTCTGGCAGGTGGACTGGTTAAGCTTGGTGTTGCCAAAGGCGATCGTGTCCTGATCTATATGCCGATGGTGCCCGAAGCTGCGGTGGCGATGTTGGCCTGCGCAAGGATTGGCGCAATTCATTCGGTCGTTTTTGGCGGGTTTGCCGCGCATGAATTGGCGGTACGCATAGATGATGCCCAGCCGAAGGTGGTGCTATCGGCTTCCTGTGGCATCGAGATGGACCGAGTGATTGAATATAAACCGTTATTAGATAAAGCGATCTCGGTTGCAGAGCATCCGCCTGCACACTGTGTCATTCTGCAACGAGAGCAATGTCCGGCGGAGCTGAAAGCAGGGCGCGATGTGGATTGGCGTGAGTTATGCGCGCTGGCAGAGCCAGCGGTATGCACACCGGTTAAAGCGACCGACCCTCTCTATATTCTTTATACATCGGGTACCACCGGAACGCCAAAGGGCATTGTTCGGGATAATGGCGGACATGCGGTAGCCATGCACTACAGCATGTCGGCGATCTACAACATTCAGCCCGGCGAAGTGTTCTGGGCAGCTTCGGATGTCGGTTGGGTGGTTGGACATTCCTATATTGTCTATGCCCCGTTGATCAGCGGATGCACAACCGTCCTGTATGAGGGCAAACCGGTACGCACACCGGATGCGGGGGCTTTCTGGCGAGTAATCTCTGAATACGGAGTAAAAGCCGTGTTTTCTGCACCAACTGCTTTTCGGGCGATTAAGAAAGAGGATCCAAACGCAGCGTTAGCGCAGCAGTATGATTTGTCCACTTTAGAGGTGATTTACCTGGCGGGTGAACGTCTGGATCCACCTACCTACCATTGGTTGCAGGAAACATTCCAGGTGCCGGTGGTCGATCACTGGTGGCAGACGGAAACTGGCTGGGCGATTGCCGCTAATATGATGGGCGTTGAACCAAAACCGACCAAGCCGGGTTCGGCGACCTATCCGGTGCCGGGCTATCATGTGCAGATTCTGGATGATGACGGGCAACCGGTGGCAGCGGGGGTTCAGGGTAATATTGTGATCAAACGACCGATGCCGCCGGGTTGCCTGCCAACCGTGTGGCGGAATTTCGAGCGATTCCAGGCGGGTTATCTGGAGGAATTTCCGGGGTTCTATCTGTCAGGTGACGGCGGGTATCTGGATGATGAGGGATACCTCTTTGTCATGGGGCGTACTGACGATGTGATGAATGTTGCAGGGCACCGTTTTTCGACCGGACAAATAGAGGAGGTGGTTGCCTCACATTCGGGCGTGGCAGAATGTGCCGTAATTGGTATTCAGGATGATTTGAAGGGGCAGGTGCCGATTGCGCTGGTACTGCTGAAAGATGGCGAGACGATTGAGGAGGCCGCTCTGCAAGAGCAGGTAGTGGCATTGGTGCGCCGGGAGATCGGTGCCGTTGCCTGTCTGCAACAGGTGTATCGGGTTAAACGATTACCAAAAACGCGCTCTGGCAAGATTTTGAGGAAAGTGATTCGAAAGATCGCTGCGGGGGAGGCCTATACCGTTCCCTCTACGATTGATGATCCCGAGAGTTTACGTGAGATAGAGGCTCTGTTTCAGGTAAAAGGGCTGCTGAAGAACTCAGCGTAATCCAGAAGTGATTTTGCAGGCAAGGTTGCTCATATTGATGAGCGATTTCGGGATGGAATGGAAAAACCGGGTACGGTCTGTGCTTTAATTGCCTGTTAACAGACCCTCATGAGAAAAGCCCGAAGCAGGAAAACTTCGGGCTTTTGCTTTTTTACAGGGCTGGACGGTTGCTGATAATTTCCTGAACTACGGAGGGATCTGCCAGGGTGCTGATGTCGCCCAGATTATCCAGTTCATTGGCCGCCACTTTACGCAGGATTCGGCGCATGATTTTTCCGGATCGTGTTTTCGGTAAGCCGGGAGACCACTGAATAACGTCTGGTTTGGCGATTGGCCCAATCTCCTGATTCACCATGCCAACCAGTTCCGCCTGCAATTGCGGTGATGGTTCACAATCATGCATCAGAGTGACATAGGCATAGATTCCCTGACCCTTGATGTCATGGGGAAAGCCTACCACCGCAGCTTCTGCAACCGCATCGTGGAGCACCAGAGCGCTTTCGATCTCGGCGGTACCCATGCGATGACCGGAGACGTTCAATACGTCGTCAACCCGGCCGGTTATCCAGTAATAACCGTCTTCATCACGTCGCGCACCATCGCCGGTAAAGTAGTACCCCGGGTAGGTTGAGAAATAGGTGTCAATCATACGCTGGTGATCACCATAAACGCTGCGAATCTGGCTGGGCCACGAGCGTGAAATCACCAGATTGCCCTCACCGGGGCCCTCAATAATATTGCCATCGGTATCCAGTAGCTCTGGCTTCACACCAAAAAATGGGCGGGTTGCTGAACCGGGCTTGAGCTCTGTTGCGCCTGGTAGCGGTGTGATCATGACGGCTCCGGTTTCGGTTTGCCACCAGGTATCGACAATAGGGCAGCGCTTTTCTCCGACAATCTGGTAATACCACTCCCAGGCTTCAGGGTTGATTGGCTCCCCGACGGTACCCAGCAGTTTTAAGGAGGAGCGGGCGGTGCGGGTGACATATTCGTCGCCGGCACCCATCAGCGCACGGATTGCAGTGGGTGCGGTATAAAAAATATTGACCTGGTGTTTATCAATCACCTGCCAGAACCGTGACGCATCAGGGTAGGTGGGCACACCCTCAAAAACCAGTGTTGTCGCGCCGTTGGCGAGCGGTCCGTAAACAATATAGGAGTGGCCTGTAATCCAGCCTACATCAGCGGTACACCAGTAGATGTCACCTTCCTGATAGTCAAAAATGTACTTGTGAGTCATCGCTGATTGCAAGAGATAACCGGCAGTGGTGTGCAAGACGCCTTTTGGTTTTCCTGTTGATCCGGAAGTATAGAGTATAAAAAGCGGATCTTCTGCGTCCATTGGCTCAGGATCGCATTGATCACTCACCTGAGTCATGGCTTCATGGAGCCAGAGATCACGCGCCTTATTCCACGCAACAGGGTTTCCCGTGCGCTTGACCACTACACATGTGGATACATTCGGGCAATCTGACAGCGCTTTATCGGCATTGGCTTTCAACGGGATATTCTTGCCGCCCCGAACACTCTCGTCTGCGGTGATCAATGTGCGGCAATCGGAATTCAAAATACGATCCTTCAGCGCTTCCGGAGAAAAACCGCCAAAAACCACCGAGTGGACTGCACCAATACGCGCACACGCCAGCATTGCGTAAGTCGCCTCCGGTATCATCGGCATATAAATACAGACCCGGTCACCCTTTTGTACACCGCGTTGTTTAAGAACATTGGCAAAACGGCAAACCTGTTGGTAGAGCTCCTGGTAACTGATATTTTTGGATTCATCAGGGTTGTCACTTTCCCAGATAATTGCGGTCTGGTCCGCGCGAGTGGCAAGATGCCGGTCTATACAGTTAACACTGACATTGAGCTTTCCACCGTCAAACCATGCTGTCTCCCCTTTTTCAAAGTTAAAGGTACATACGTTGCTCCAAGGATCTTGCCAGTCCAGAAATTGATTGGCCTGTTGTGCCCAAAAACTATCTGGATCCTGGATTGATGCCTGGTACATCTCCTTGTACTGTGATTCATTGATATGGGCAGTTCTCTGGAACTGCTCCGGGACAGGATGGCTGGTGATTTCAAGCATATTTGATCTCCTGATTGATTACCAAAACGGAGTTAATAAACAGTTAAGACTACAGGAGTCTTGACTAAAACAAATTAGACCTTGGTATATTTTTCTGGCGGTATGGGGAGTAACGATTCAATTATTAGAGATTGTATTAATAATCAGATTTTTCTTGATGATTAAGACCCTGACAAGTTACAGTTCTCAGGGTCTGATAGCATTAATAGGCTTTAGACAATCTGGTTCTGCAACAAAAAGGCATTTGATGTCTCTAAATGGAGATGGTGACAAACAGGAGGTAGCTGGCATGCGTCGCATATTCAAGTCCGCAATACACCTATTCTTAGTATCCACGATGGTTTTTCCGCTATTTGTATTGGCATCAAGCGTAAGGCAGCTTGATATGGAGCAGGTCGTTGATGGTTCTAATCTGGTGATTGATGCGACAGTGGTCGGGGTAACTGCTGAACCCACAACAAGTGGAAGGGCAATTATGACCAGGGTCACTTTTCAGGTTAACGAGGTAGTCAAAGGGGAGTGGGGAGATGATCAGATTAACCTGCGTTTTCTGGGTGGAAGCCTGGCTGGCCGGCAACTGAAAATTGATAATATGCAGATTCCCAGGCTCGGTGAGAGAGGGATCTACTTTGTACGTGATCCGAATAAGGTTTCCGTGCATCCGCTAAAGGGATGGAGTCAGGGGCATTTTATTGTCGATGAAAGCAGTTCCGGTGAGGACAGGATTAAAGCGGCAAACGGGCATTATCTGTTGGAGTTGCCTGGTGGAGCGTCAGGCAACTCGAATACGACAAGCGTGTTGGGAGGAAGAGTAGCGAGTGGATTGAAGTTAAAAAGCCAATCTGATTCACAAGTGAGCGCACAACAGTTTAAAGACTGGATCAAATCAAGGTAGGGAGACCAGGTATGTCTAAAAAGATAGCAGCTCTGCTTTTATTGACCATATGGTGTCAGACATTGCACGCCTATGAGCTCAGGTTTCGTAATCTGCAGGAGCCATTGCCCATCCTGCTCAATTTTTCAGGTTCAAGTGCTTCCGGTCAAACTTGGCGCGCTGCAGCGATTGAGGCGCTTGATATGTGGAGCGGCCATACCGATTTTGAGTTTACCCTGATATCTTCCCAGGCCGACCCTTGTACGGTGTTTCCGCCACATTTTATCGGGGATGATAGGAATTCGGTAGCCTTTTCAGATGATGCCTGCGGTGTCCCGTTTGACGAGGACACGCTTGCTATAACATTTTCAATATCCATCATTACCGATGATATCTACACGCTGGAGTCAGATATTGTTATGAATAGCAATGTAGAGTGGGATATCTATGATGGGCCTTTACGTCTGTTTACCATGGACTTTAAGCGGGTGTTGGTTCATGAGCTTGGCCATGTGATCGGCCTCAATCATGAGGATGACGTGCCTGCTATCATGGCAAGTTTTATTGGCAGCATTGATGAACCGACTGCTGATGATATTAAAGGTGTCGAAGTGCTCTATTCAAACCCCACATTTAGCGATGATGGTATTGAGGTCATACTGGAAGAGCCGGGAGATAATGCCACGGTCAGTGGGGTTAGCAATATCAGGGGTTGGGCGGTAGGAAACGCTGATATTTTGCGAATTGATCTGTTGCTTGACGGGGAAACCTTTACGCGTGTGCCGCGGGGTGGTACTCGAGATGATGTTCAAAAATTATATAAAGATCGTCCAGGATCGGACAGCGCAGGGTTTTCCATGGCCATGGCCTGGAGTCTTCTGGAACCGGGGGATCATACACTGACGGTGCGTGTTACGGATTGGTTTTACCGTACTACGGAGGTCACCCATACCTTTACTGTTGAGGCATTTGATTCAGCGTTTATTTCCGATTCCAGTCTGGTGTCACTGGATGGAGAGTATGAAAAAGTTTCGCAAAACCGTTTTAAAATTAAAAGTATGACAGTCGAAGGAAAAAGCTATGATGTTACTTTTGCCTGGAAGACTGCATCCCAAAAGTTTGAAATGGTGGAGATAACACCTTCAACACCCTGATTGGCCGGTTTAACGGTATTGCCCCTTTATTTATCGGTGCTTTGCTGGTGGTGAAGTACTGCATGGATAACGGTGTTGTACTCGAAATAAACAGTAAAGTCCCCATAAACCCATTTACTGATCGGCGGATCGCCGACCGGTGCCATCATCTCCTGTGGAGAACCAAAGCGGTTCTCCACGGTATCCTTGCTCATTCCGTTAGCCGGGCGCTCAACGTTTTGTAATCCGGGCGCCTGTTTGGATACACTGATTTCAAGTGTTTCGGAAATTGCTGTGGTGTTGAATAACAATGCAATGATGAACAGCATGGTTCTATTCTTCATGGTTGACCTGTCTCCTTCTCTTTGCTGCTGATGCTTTCCCGGCGCTGTTTTGCCTGATGCTGTAGTACGTGTCGTGCAATTAAATGTCGATCATTGCCTGATAGATTCTCAAAAACGAGGTTGATCAAAAAGTTACCGCTAATGTGCTCGTTACAGTTCACGACTCGCCCAATTAATAATAGACCAACATAGGAGGGTAGCAACACCAGTTTTAGGGCCAGATAAGTATCCAAATCCAGCGTATTGGTATGCGTAAAGGAGAGTCCACCCTCGCTTAGGGTGATCTCCTGTAGAGGCAAACTATCAATATCCTCGCTTTGTTCAACAATTGTATGGGCTAACAATTCCAGTTTTTCATTGATGCTTTTAAGATAGGACGCGACATCCCTGTTTTTGTCGGCGATGGCTTTGAATATTACACTGTGTTCTGAATCAATGGTTTGCAACTGGTTTAGAAGTTGGAATTGAGGAGGAACCTCCAGTGGGAAAATAACCCGGCCAGACTTGATCTGTTCGGGGTCGATCTCCTCGAACTCCAAAAAAGCCATATCCTGGATGCGATAAAAATCCCTATTATCCTGTACACCTGATGTCATTCAGTTAAAATCCGCACAATCGTAAATTAAATGCTCACCAAGAGCTTTGTTTACCAACCCCTATAAGTATAACAGCTAAATGGATTCTTTCCGCTATATGGGCATATTCACCATCACGATGGTTTCACGCTAGTCATGTACCGCTTGCTACCCTTTTTTATTGGATTGCGTTATACCCGCGCAAAACGAAGGAACCACTTTATATCCTTTATCTCCATGACCGCTATGTTGGGTATGATTCTGGGTGTTGCAGTGTTGATTTTAGTGCTTTCCGTCATGAATGGTTTTGACCGGGAGTTAAGAGAGCGTATTTTGGGTATGGTTCCGCATGCCTCCATTCATAGCTCCGGGCCGATTAAGGATTGGCAATTGGTAGCGGAAACGGCCAGCCAGGATGAGGAAGTGGTGGCAGTAGCGCCCTTCATACAGGGCCAGGGCATGTTGACCTATGCCGGTAGTGTGCACGGTGTATTGGTCAGCGGTATTCTTCCGGACTGGGAATCGCAAGTCTCTATTATCGGTCAGCACATGGTCGAAGGAACGCTCGATGAATTAAGAGCGGGAGAGTTCGGGATTATTTTGGGTGATTTGCTGGCCCGAAGCCTGCGAGTAAAAAAGGGAGATAAAGTTACCCTGGTTTTGCCCGAGGCAACGGCTTCTCCAGCGGGTGTGCTACCAAGACTCAAGCGCTTCAAGGTGCAGGGTGTCTTTAAAGTGGGTGCCCAACTGGACAGCAATATGGCGCTCGTTCATCTGTCTGACGGCGCTAAACTCTATAGGCTGGGTGATGGGGTGCACGGTGTACGCTTGAAGCTTAAAGATCTGTTTCGTTCCGGCGAGGTTGGCTGGCGCATAGCGTCTGCGCTGCCTGGCAGGTACTGGGCAAGTGACTGGACACGCAGTCAGGGGAATCTGTTTCAGGCGATTAAACTGGAAAAGACCATGATTGGTCTGCTGTTGTTGATGATCGTAGCGGTAGCGGCGTTTAATATTATTTCAACGTTGGTGATGGTCGTAACAGACAAACGTGCGGATATCGCAATCCTCAGGACAATGGGAGCGAGCCCTCGTACGATTATGGCAACCTTTATGGTTCAGGGAGCGATTATCGGTGTGATTGGTACATTGTTGGGTACGCTGTTAGGGGTGGTGTTAGCTTTGTCAGTCAGTGATGTCATTGCCTGGATGGAGCGAGCGCTTGAAATCCAGTTTTTAAGCTCAGATGTCTATTTTATCAGTTACATTCCTTCTCAAATATTGTGGGAGGACGTCGCTACTGTGGCGTTATCGGCGTTGGGTCTTAGTTTTCTGGCGACCCTCTATCCTTCATTGAGAGCGGCTAAAATACAACCGGCTGAGGCATTGAGATATGAATAGTGCGGAAGCTGAACAGGCTGTATTGAGTTGCGAGGCGCTGAGTAAAACCTATCATGAAGGACCGCGCGATTTAGCAGTTCTTAATGGCATCAACCTGTCGGTCAGTCGGGGAGAACGAATAGCCATTGTCGGGGCATCAGGATCCGGCAAATCCACGTTGCTTAATCTGCTGGGCGGAATTGATAACCCAGATCAGGGTGCGGTCTTTTTGGGTGGTCAAAATCTGGCGACAATTACTGAGCGCGAGCGAGGAGAATTACGAAATAAAAAACTTGGTTTTGTTTACCAGTTTCATCATCTTTTACCTGAGTTTACGGCCCTTGAAAATGCCTGTATGCCACGATTGATTGCGAAGCAGAGCCATACCGAAGCATCAGAAGCGGCGCTCGATCTGTTGGAAAAAGTGGGTTTGGGGGACCGCGCTGATCATAAGCCGCCGGAACTGTCGGGTGGTGAGAGGCAGCGTGTTGCGATCGCAAGAGCCCTGGTGATGCGGCCTGATTGTGTGTTGCTGGATGAACCTACGGGTAATCTGGATCGTAAAACAGCAGAATCCATTCATGATTTGATGATTGCGCTAAACCGAGAGTTTGCGATCAGTTTCGTCATGGTGACGCACGATACCCAGTTGGCGGACAGAATGGATTGCACTTATTTGCTGGAGGATGGGGCTTTAACGCGCACGGGTTAGTTGTTGCCAGGTTCCGAACCGGAGGTGAGCAGTCGATGTGTATCACTTGGAGCTTTTGGTCAGAATTCTTTTTGCTCTTCTCATCTGTCTGGGCCTGCTTTTTCGCATCTGTTTACGAATCTCCCAGCGAGTTGTTACTTTCCATACCCAGAACCAGTGAATGGCGAGATAACTTAGATAACCAAAAACCAGTCCGTTGATCAGTGAACCAATCACCAGTGGCTTGCCTATGGCATCGAAGTTTTTGGTTAGCCATCCCCAAATATCGTTAGTGGGCACTTGATGGTAGACAGAGGGATCGCTGAAAATCAGGCTGCCAACCCAATAATTAAAGTAGAATATGGGTGGCATGGTTAACGGATTGGTAATAAAAACCAATGCAACGGAGAGCGCCAGATTGCGTTTGAAGAGTACTGCAAGGAAAGCTGCCAGCAGGGTTTGCAGGGGAATGGGTAAAAAAGCACAGAATATACCGATAAAAAAAGCGCCGGCTACTGAGCGTTTTGTCAGGTGCCAGAGTTCCGAGTCATGAATACTGTCGCCTAACAGAGACAGGTATCTGTTCTCTTTAATTGTCGCGGGATCTGGTAAAAAACGCTTAAAGATTCTACGTGGCATAAATTAACATATCGTGTACCGCCAAGAGAAGGAACTCATGATGCGATTATGGATAATTGTTTGCTGTGCCGGTATCGGCGCAGTCACTCTGTTAACAGTGTTACCAGAACCAGTCTGGCTTCTTCCACTGGTCGTCTGTTTTACTGCCTCATTAAAGTATAAACCATTAAAACTTTTTGGTGCATTAAGTTTCGGTTGCATCTGGGGTGTCATTTACGGTTGGGTTGGCCTAAGTCAAATTTTACCTTATCAGTACCAGAATATAGATTTGCGGGTTCAGGGTGAAGTGGTGGATTTGCCTTTCGTTTCGAATACGGGAGGTCGACGCGCCAGACAGCGTTTTATCTTCAAGGTTAATTCGTTGCAAACTCCGGATGGAGAAAGTGTAGAGAAGAATGTTAAAAAAATTAGAGTTAGCTGGTATCAAATTGACAAGTTAGTAAAGCCCGGAGAGCATTGGCAGCTCACGGTCAGGTTGAAAAGACCGAAGGGAATGGCAAACCCGGGAGCTTTTGATTATGAAACCTATCTGTTTCGACAGGGCATCGGCGCGACGGGCTATGTACGAAAAGATGGCGACAACATGATGTTGGCTGGTCCGGGGTGGAGTGGATTGGTTCATCAGCTGCGTTACCGGATCATACAACAATTGAGCTTGCTTGAAGCGCATTACCATTACCCGCAGGTATTACAGGCTTTGATCGTTGGTGATCGATCAGCAATGGATGAAGAGCTCTGGCAGCGGGTAACAAGAACCGGTACTAATCATCTTTTTGTGATCAGCGGATTGCATGTTGGTCTGATAGCTCTGTTTTTCTACTCGATCGTTATGGTGATCAGCCGCTGGTTTTTGTTGGGGGCTCCCAGAATTGCATCTCAGCAATTGGCATCACTTGCAGCATTGGCTGGAAGCACCTTCTATAGTGCGCTAGCGGGATTTTCTTTGCCCACGCAAAGGGCTTTGATTATGTTGCTGGTAATGATGATGGGAAAAATCTGCAAAAGGCAGATTGATGTTGTTGACAGTTTTCTGTTGGCTCTTTTTGCTGTGCTGATATGGGATCCACTCGCTGTCAGAGCCATCGGGTTTTGGCTCTCCTTTGGTGCGGTTGCAGTTTTAATCGCCGGTTTTAAAGGCTATACAGGTGCGCCGGGATACTGGTGGCGATGGGGACGACCTCAATGGCTGGTGTTTCTGGTCTTTATCCCGGCACTTCTGTTTTTCTTTGGTCAATTTTCACTGGTTTCACCGTTGGCGAACAGCTTTGCAATTCCTTTAGTGGGGTTGTTAGCTGTTCCCCTTTGTCTGGCTGGTGGGGCATTACTTTTTATCGCCAATGGGCTGGGATCTAATGTGCTGGTTTTGGCAGATCAGATTATTTGGCTGACATTTAAAGGGTTGGCTTTTCTGGAGCAGTGGTCATTTGCGTTGATTGAAATTAGCCCGTCCCCCTTAAGTCTGATTGTCGGAACTATCGGAGTACTGCTGCTGATTTTGCCCCGGGGATTGCCCGGAAGATGTCTGGCAGTGCTGATGATAATTCCCTTGTTTTTCGAGCATCAAACGGGCCTTGATAAGGGGAGTTACAATCTAACGGTTTTTGATGTCGGGCAGGGGCTTTCAGTAATGGTTGAAACTGCACAACACAGGCTTATTTACGATGTGGGCCCCAGTTACAGTAAGAAGTTTAATACGGCGACAGCGGTATTACTGCCCTACATCAAGAAGAATAATATAGAGTACGTTGATCGGATTTTGCTTAGTCACAGTGACAATGACCATGCGGGTGCGTTCACAGCATTGACCGCAAATCTGGCATATGGCGATCTCACGTCTGGCTCAGAGCCGCCGGTTTCCTCATTAGAGCGAGCTTTCCCCTGCAGTTCTGGCTACCGGTGGTCATGGGATGGTGTTAACTTTCAGTTGATGCAGGCAACGGAAGACGCGTGGCGTAACGAGAATAACAGGTCCTGCGTGTTAAAGGTTGATAATGGCTCCTTTGTCACACTGTTAACGGGTGATATAGAGAAAGAAGCGGAGCAATCACTGATAACTCAGTTTTCGAATCAGTTGAAAGCAGATCTGCTGATCGCGCCCCACCATGGTAGTCGAACCTCTTCAAGCCCTGATTTTATTAAACGTGTGATGCCACAAACAGTTGTTTTTACAGCAGGCTACCTGAACCGATTTGGTCATCCCAAACCAGATGTTGTTGACCGATATCGATCGTTAGGTGCTGAAACGATAAACACTGTGGATTCAGGGGCGGCCAGCTTTGTAATTGAAAATCAGGGGTTGACTGAGCAACGGTTCTTTCGTGAACAACAGCGGGGATATTGGTACTGAAAACCCGACGTGATCTGGCTGATTAAGGATTCGCTTTAGGTATCCTTTGATACTGATCAATGAAGCTTATAAATTAGTTCAGGCTTACCAGTGACAATCATGTACACTTGTGCGCGAATGACCGTCCCCTGGATTTTAAGTGAGGAATCAACCTACATGAGATTTAGAGAAAAATTGCTTGTCGCTGCCACTCTGGTGTTTGGGGTTATCGTAGCGGCGGGCATCTACATATCGCAGGAATCGATGGAGTTTAAAACGTTTCATGAGTCTTTCGTGCGGACTTTTGTTGAGGATTTGTCACAATCCTGGGAGTTGCAGGACATAGCGGGTCGATTAAGTGAAGAGTTTCTGGAGCAGGCAGAAAGCGTTGACGGGCAGGAGCAACTTGAGAAATTCAGCATCCTGGGCATGCTAAATGAAATTAAGGAGGTAGAAATTGGGAAGTACTTCTCCGGTAGCGGTGGAACACTTGGTGAATTCCTGATAACCGCCAGATTTGAGAAAGAAGAGGTTCTAGTTAAAGTGACAGTGCACGAGCAATCCGGTGAGGTTAAAGTTCGTGGTGTGACAATCAACCGCTTGGATGCAGAGGGTAATTATTCTGATTTCTAACAGGCAGATTCAGAATGCCATTTTCTATAGTGGAGTGATGTTCACGGATGGTGAATCCAATACGCGCGAAAGCGACACCTTAAAGGCTACATTTGGCACTTCATAGAATATGAAAGATACGTTGAATCGCTGGAACGACAGGCGTTATTACCCGATCAGTCAGTACTTTAAGTCTCGTTTTGGAGAAAAGGTAGGTAAAGTTTCAGTGAGTGTTGCTGAGACCTGCCCCAATCGGCAAAGTCCCAAAATGGAGGCCTGTATATTTTGCGATGAATGGGGTTCGGCCGCCTACCCCAGGGAAAGGGATCTTTCGCTGAGTGAACAGATTGCCAGTAACCGTAAGCACGTAAAGCGACGATTAAGAGCAAAAAAATTCCTGGTTTATTTTCAAGCCTATACCAACACATTAGGTCGCATATCTGCTTTACAGGAACGTTTCAAAACGGCCTTGTCTGAGCCGGATATCGCGGGTCTGGTTGTGGGTACTCGACCGGATTGTCTTCCGGAGCGCATCTATCCCCTGTTTAAAGAAACCGCAGAACAAAGCTATCTGATGGTTGAACTTGGCGTGCAGAGCTTTTTCGATGAACAGTTGGAGTTTTTACGCAGGGGGCATGACGTTGAAACGGCTATTAGTGCGATTCATCGTCTGCACGAAAAGACTCAGGCAGATATTGGCATACACCTGATTTTTGGATTGCCGAACGAAACGGATGACCAGCTGATTGCAACCGCAAGGCAGATTAATCGGTTACCTATTGATAATGTCAAACTGCATAACCTGCATGTCCTTGCAGGTACACCCCTTGCAGAGCTATACCGACAGGGTGAATTTGAAGCGCTTGAACTGGAAGAGTATGCACGCCGGGTTATTATTTTTCTGAGGCATCTTTCCCCATGCGTGTCAGTTCAAAGATTGGCCGCTGTTGCTAACCGATGGGATGAGTTGGTGGCCCCTCAATGGACGAGGGAGAAGATGCAACCGCTGCTCTATATTGAACGGCAGATGGAAATAGCCGGTTATTTTCAGGGTGATAGTTGTCCCGATCTATAGCACTTTAATCTTGTCGCAAATTGGTTTAGGGTTGTTCTATATTTGGCAAAGGAGATGTGAATAATGCGCCTCAATTCCCTTTTTAATCATTTTTTAATGCTGCTTTTATTTTTGGCTATGCCGGTTATTGTGCAGGCAGAGTGCAAGCAGGATTCTATCGGCTATGTTTGGTGTTCCGAATTTCCGTCTGGTGGTATCGAGACTGACAGTACCGGAAATATACAGTGTGGCAAGGGTAAGTGCCTGCGAGATAATATTGGTTCGGTTTATTGCTCCAAAATTGAAGCGGGTGGCGCAGCAAAAGATAAGTTTGGAATGATAAAGTGCCTTGGCGGGTGTGAGCGAGGCAGCCACAGGAGTTGTGTAAAAGCGGATAATTAATGTACGCAGCAATCGATTGTAATAGCAGTATAAGTGATAGCAGATGGCAAAAGTGCGTGATTTAACACAGCAAGATATAGAGGCTTATAACAGTGACGGCGTTATTCATATAAAAAACGCGGTAGGCCAACCCTGGGTTGATCGTATGCTAGCAGTGGTAGAGCATCAGCTCAATCACCCCAGTCGGTGGGCCAATGATGAAAATCCGGGTAACAGGGAAAATCGTCTTTTTACCGACCGTTATCAGTGGCGTAATAACCCGGAGATAAAAAACTATCTGTATGAGTCGGGTGTCGCCAGACTGGCTGGTCAGGCCATGCAAAGCAGACAGGTTCGTTTTTATTTTGACCATATGCTGGTTAAAGAGCCGGGAACCGCTACGCCAACTCCATGGCATCAGGATGTACCCTATTGGCCCTTTAAGGGGCGTCAGATCTGTTCAGTCTGGCTGGCGTTGACGGATGTGACAGTCGAACAAAGTGCCATGGAGTTTGTTCGGGGTTCACATCGTGATGGAAAATACTATATGCCCGAAGTGTTTGGTGATCGGGAGAACCATCCAGGTCTTTGGGCCAAGGAGGCGGTTGGGGAAAAAGTGCCGGATATTGAAGCTGACCGGTCGAGCTTCGATATTGTGGGCTGGGATATGAAAGCGGGTGATGCAGTACTCTTTTCAGCCTGGTTGTTGCACTGGGCTCCCGGTAACAGTTCTGCCAGCCGGCGCCGGGCAGCGCTGTCAACGCGCTGGCTTGGCGATGATGCGATCTGGTTCCCCCATTCGGGAGCGGATCCTACCGTCAAACAAAGCGATGTTGCCGTTGCAGCAGGTGAACTGGCAAGGGATGACAATGTCTTTCCGGTAGTATGGGAAAAGTGAACAGCAAAGAGTTCGGCGTGGTTGTAAATCCGGGTAAATGAGGAGGGTCTTTCGGGGTAACCCCGAAGGCTATCATCCATTTGATTTTTGCGGTAAGCTCGGGGCATTAATTGAGGGGTGATTTCGAGGAACCATACAGGACCTGTAAACAGGTCCCAACAATAATCAGGGGCTCCCATTGTGTTAGAAATGATTAAATCCGGCGGCTGGCTGATGCTGCCCATTATTCTGTGTTCTGTGCTGGCTTTCGCAATTGTGGCGGAGCGTTTCTGGACACTTCGACCCAATCGTATCGCGCCAAAAAATCTGCTGGCAGAAGTGTGGGGCTGGATACGCGGAAATGAACTGACTGTTGAGCGGATGAAGCAGCTGCGTACCTCAACGCCTCTTGGTCAGATACTTGCTGCCGGGTTGTCAAATTCAAAGTATGGCAGGGATATCATGAAGGAGAGCATCCAGGAGGTTGCAAGCCACGTTATACATGAGATGGAACGCTACCTGAACACCCTGGGGACCATTGCCTTGATAACGCCACTCTTGGGATTGCTGGGCACTGTGATTGGCATGATTAAAGTATTTACCGCGATAATGATTCAGGGTACCGGAAATGCCAGTGTTTTGGCCGGCGGGATATCAGAAGCATTGATTACAACTGCCGCCGGACTGAGTGTAGCGATTCCAACCTTGATATTTCACCGGTTGTTTCAGCGGCGAATAGACGAATTGGTGATTCATATGGAGCAGGAGGCTGTCAAGCTGGTTGATGTGTTCCATGGTGACCGCGGCAAAGAAGAGTCGTCAGATGCGAGTGGGGAATAGCCGCGATGAAATTTCGTCGCCAACGACGTGAAGAGGTCGGCGTTAATCTTACACCACTGATCGATGTGGTGTTTCTGCTGCTGATCTTCTTTATGGTTTCCACTACCTTTAAGAAAGAGTCCCATATTAGTTTAAATTTGCCCGAAGCCAACGGAGAGGCAGTTGCTGAAAAAGAGCATCAAATTGAGATCGTAATTAGTGCCAAGGGTGAATATGCGGTGAATGACCAGGCGCTGGTGAATAATAAAATTGATACACTTCGGGCGGCTATAAGCCGGGTGGCCAAGGGGGATACAGGCTTGCCGTTGATTATTTCAGCGGATGCTATTTCGCCTCACCAGTCAGTGGTCACGGCAATGGATGCTGCAGGTCAGCTCGGTTTTGTTAATTTGAGTATTACCACTCGCCAACGAGACTCCTCGGAATAATCAACGGCGTTCTTTTGAATAACCAAGCGAATTTTGCAGACAAGTTGGTACAGGCCTGGTACCAGGGAAGCTCCTGGTTAAACCTGTTGCGCCCGCTTTCTATGGTGTTTCGCTGGCAGGTGGGCCGACGGCGTAATGCTTACCTGATCGGAAAAAAACAGTCCTGGAAAGCGCCGGTGCCAGTCGTTGTAATTGGAAATATTTCGGTAGGCGGGGTGGGGAAGACACCGCTGGTGGCTCGTCTTGCGGAGCTTTTGAAAGAGCAAGGGTATCAGCCCGGTATTGTGAGTCGTGGTTACTCGAGTCAGGCCCCTTCTTATCCCTATGATGTAATGCCTGAGTCAGATCCGCTTCATTGTGGTGATGAACCGCTGATGCTGGCAAGAATAACCGGTTGTCCGGTTGTCATCGATGCTGATCGTGTCGCGGCAGTTAAGCATTTGCTGCAACACCATCAGTGTGATCTTATTTTGAGTGATGACGGGCTGCAACATTATGCGCTCGCGAGAGATATTGAGGTAGCAGTGGTCGATGGTAAGCGTGGACTGGGTAATGGTCTGTGTCTGCCGGCGGGTCCACTAAGGGAGCCCCCGCAGCGCCTGGATTCAGTACAATTCGTGGTATTTAATGGTGAGTGTGACTCACTACCTCGATCTGGCTATACCATGAAACTGAAGCCGGTTGAGCTGAGGAATCTGGTGACGGGTGAACAGGTCTCCGTTGAAGCATTGCGATCGAAGGGGCAGGTACATGCCGTTGCCGGTATAGGAAATCCGGAACGCTTTTTTGAGACCTTGATCTCGCTTGGTTACAGCATTCAAAAAAGTGCTTTTCCCGATCATCATACCTTTAGGGCAACGGATCTTATTTATAATGACCAATTGCCGGTTATTATGACGGAGAAAGATGCGGTAAAATGCGCGTCAATCGCGCACCGGCAGTGCTGGTGTCTTACCGTTAAGGCTGAACTTTCTGATGTATTTCAAACAAGGCTGGCCGAGGCAATTGGTTCGATTGAAAAGACAGACAATGATTAGGATGACTCATGGATAAACGATTACTGAATATATTGGCCTGCCCGATCTGCAAGGGGGAGCTGAAGCTGGATAAAGAAAAGAGTGAACTCATATGTAAATTTGATGGTTTGGCATTTCCTGTCAGAGATGATGTTCCTGTGATGCTGGAGCAGGAGGCACGCACTCTGTCGACCGATGAGCGGTTGGATAAGTAGGCGGAACGATGGCTTTTATAGTGATTATTCCGGCACGCTACGCTTCGTCGCGTCTGCCTGGTAAGCCTTTGCTGGATATAGCGGGCAAACCGATGTTGCAGCATGTCTATGAGCAGGCGCGCAAAAGTGGTGCGGAACAGATTATCATCGCAACTGATGATGAGCGTATCGAGTCTGCTGCTCATGGTTTTGGTGCGGAAGTCTGTATGACCTCTGCTGATCATGTTTCAGGTACTGACCGGTTGCAGGAGGTGGTGACAAAATACGCCTTTAAGGACAGGGACATTATTGTCAACGTACAGGGGGATGAACCATTAATTCCTCCCGGAAATATTGAACAGGTAGCACGTCTGCTGGCTGAGGATGCTGATGCGGGAATGGCGACACTAAGCGAACCGATATCGGAAATCGAGGAGCTATTGAATCCAAATGCGGTAAAAGTGGTATCCGATAAACAGGGCTATGCGCTCTATTTCAGTCGTGCGCCAATACCCTGGGCGCGGGATGAATTTGCAGATGGAAAAAGTCTGGAGCGCAGGCTGGAAAGCTTGCCTGCGAATAACTATCAGCGCCACATTGGTATCTATGCTTATCGGGTGGGGTTTCTGCATCAGTTCGTGCAGTGGCCGCAGGCACCAATTGAAGCCGCGGAGTCACTGGAGCAGTTAAGGGCAATTTGGAATGGTGTGCGGATCAAGCTGGCGCCTGCAATAGAGCCACCTCCGGTGGGTGTTGATACCGAACAGGATCTGGTCAGGGTGCGTGAAATATTATCTGCGTGAGTAGGATCCATTGGAAAATGAGTATTTTGTGGGGCTTTTCTATTACTGATGATGACTAAAGTACTTTTCGTGTGTTTGGGGAATATATGTCGCTCGCCAACGGCCGATGCTGTTTTTAGCAAAATGGTTGCGCAAGCGGGTTTAGAGGATTTGGTTGACGTAGATTCTGCCGGGACAGGCAGCTGGCACATCGGCCACCCTCCTGATCAACGCGCTACGGCTGCTGCAGCTCAGCGAGGGTATGATCTTTCATCGTTGCGAGCACGTCAGGTGGAGATCGATGATTTCCATCAATTTGATTATATATTGGCGATGGATGAACAAAACATGGCTGATCTTAGTGCACTGTGTCCGCCGGATCATCAAGACAAGATCAGACTGTTTTTGGAGTTTTCCGCTGATGCAGATCTAACGGATGTGCCTGACCCCTATTATGGTGGAGAGGATGGTTTTGATCAGGTGTTAAACCTGGTTGAGTCCGCAGCTATCGGTTTGTTAAACCATATTAAAGCTCGTCACTAATCATTGACAACCAGTCTCGTATGCAATTTAAATCCGATCATCCGTTAACAGACCATAACAGCTTCGGGTTTGAGTTGAAAACGGCCTATTGGGCTTGCGCTGAAACAGTTGAAGATATACGTGAGGCACTGAATTTCTGTAGAGAGAAAGCGCTACCGATAATGGTGCTGGGGGAGGGTAGTAATGTTGTAATTGCTGCAGATTTCCCCGGTTTGGTGTTGCGAATTGCTGTTCCGGGAATTGAAATCATCAGGCAGGATAAAGCCAGGGTATGGGTTAAAGTTGGTGCCGGGGTGAATTGGCATTCGCTGGTTCAGTGGAGTCTTGATCATGACCTTGGTGGCCTTGAGAATCTTGCGTTGATTCCGGGCTCTGTGGGAGCTGCACCGATCCAAAATATCGGTGCCTATGGTGTGGAATTGAAAACCTGTTTCAATAGCCTGCAAGCGGTGTCCAGGGAAACCGGCGAGTTAGTACATTTTAGCCGGGAGGATTGTGATTTCGCCTATCGGGATAGCGTATTCAAGAGAGAACTGCGTGACCGTTATATTATCGTCCATGTAACGCTGTGTTTATCGGAAAATCCCGATTTAAGGATGGAGTATGGTGAGATCCGTTCGCAGCTGGCGGCAATGGGAGTGTTGGTGCCGGATACGAGATCAGTTGCCCAGGCGGTGATGCAAATTCGGCAGCGTAAATTGCCTGACCCCGCAAATTTGGGTAATACGGGTAGTTTCTTCAAAAATCCGGTGATAAACCGCGATCATTTCGCTCAGTTGCTGCAGGAGTATCCAGACATTGTCGGCTACGCGGAAGGGGATCTGGTAAAAGTCGCTGCCGGCTGGTTGATTGAGCAATGTGGTTGGAAAGGGTATCGCATCGGTGATGCCGGGGTACATGAATTGCAGTCATTGGTGCTGGTTAATTACGGAAATGCCAGTGCCCGGCAGATTTTAAATCTGGCAAATAAAATTCGCAGCTCCGTCAGGGAAGCCTTTGGTCTCGATTTGGAGTTAGAGCCGAGGGTATACGGGCAAGGTTGATTCAGGCGAAATATAATGGACTGAACGTTATTCTCCTATCTGGCAGGGCAGGGAAATAACGTTTGAGGTATCAGAATGCAGCCATCCGTATCGATTAGATACGGATGGCGTAAATCATTACTGCACTTTTTTATCGGTTTCCGAGGGCTGTTCAGCTTCAGAATCAGCTTGATCGGTATCTTTATTCGCTGCGCCGGGCTGCTCTTCCCTGGATGTGAATTCCAAAGTGGATACAGGCGGAGTGGTCGGCGTATTCTCTTTCTGGCCGCTGTCCTCTGTTCTGCCATTATCACTGGTAGCTGCAGGTGCTGTTGTTACCTTTTCCGAAATCACAGGCTTTTCTGCTTTGGCTTCGGCAGACGGTGCAGTCTCTTTCTCTTCCACTACGGCTGTTTTAACATCGGGTTGAGATTGAATCTTTGCTGACTCAGCAACGGTATCAACAGCTTTGGGCACGCCTTCACCAGCCGGAGCAGTATCCGCAGACGCTGTTTGAAGCGCTTCCTGTTCGCGCTTCCGTCGGCGTATTTCTCGCGGATCGTTAGCAGCCCGTCGGGGTTGGTTTGATTCTTCAGACCTGTTGTCCTGCTCGGCGACGGTTGTGGTGGTAGCACTCAAATCACTCTTCGGAGCGTCTTCTTTTGTTGCGTCCACCAGAGGTTGTTCGCCTTTTGAGGTGGTTTCGGTTGCAGATGGCTGGGGTTGAGTTTGCACACTGCTATGCTCCTGCTCCACCTTTGGTGCGCGCGGCGCGCTGTCATTTTTCTCCGTGCTTCGCAGATCTTTAAGACCGGCTCGGTCCTCTGTATTTGACGGTTTTTGTTGCGGTTCATTCGGAGGTTGTGGGGGCGCCACTTCATCACGAACCGAAGGCGTCAGTTCAGTCTGGACCGAATCAGTCCTGGACGGCTGTTGTTCATTGGCCGTTTGTGGAGTTTCCGGTGACGTGGGCTCAATTTGCCTTTGCGTATCCCCGGCCTGACTATGAATGTCCGCGGTTTGCTTAACAGATACAGGCTCGATGTTACGATTTTGTTTCAAATCGGTGGCTTTCTCAACAACCTGCTCTTCTTTTACAGCGGCATCGACTGGTTTGGCTGGTGTTTCAATGTTATCAGTTGCCAGAGAGGTTGCTGCGGCTACCGCCGGCTTTGAACTGGTCGGGGTGTTGCCTGACTGCTCCGGTTTTGATGCCCTGTTTCGCTCGTTGCGGCGATTCTTTGAGCCTCTCTCAGTATTTGGGGCCTTATCTTTTCGCGGCTCCTTTTTACTGTTGGCAACCTCGTTGCTTTTTGGCTCCTGCACGGTTTTTTTCGTTCCCTGAGATGAATCGTTTGCCGATTTGCTCTGATCACCTCTGTTGCGTTCACGACGTTGCGGCGTTCGATTTCCGTTTCTGGTACGTACGTTCTTGTTACCGCTGGAGGCCTTTTTGGAACTATCCGAACCGGTTGTCTCCGTCGCTTCTGCTTGCTTACGTTGGCGGGGTTGTTGCCGTTGCCCACCACTTTTTCTGGTTTTGCGCTTACCCTCTTGTCCCGTATCTTTCGCAACATTCTCTTTACGGGTACGTTTCTTGGGTTGTGCTTCAGCCCTTTTGGGTTTAGCAGCCTTTGGCCGTTCATTTACTTCAGCTTGCTCGGCTTCAGGTTCGCTTCCCAGCAACCCTTTGAACAGACGTTTGATTAACCCGGGCTTTTCAGGTTGTGGGTCCTGTTTAATCGGCGGCCTGTTGCCAGGCATAACTGTTTTCACTGCGGCTTCGGTTTTTTTGCCTCCGGCCGGGGCGATCGGTTCTGGCTTGTCCTCTTCCTCTTCGATCAGATCATAACTGGCATCTGTTGTCTGGATGATTTCGTTGTCATCACGGATGCGTTTGACCTCGAAGTGTGGCGTTTCCAGGTTGGGGTTCGGAATAATAACGACCTTCGTGCCCTTGCGGTTCTCTATCTCGGCAATGTTCTGGCGCTTTTCGTTTAATAGATAGGTTGCAACCGGGACCGGCAAGATTGCATGGATCTGCTCGGTTCGATCTTTAAAGGACTCCTCCTCAATCAGCCTCATTATTGAGAGCGATAGAGATTCAATGCTCAGAATGGAGCCATGGCCATTACAGCGTGGGCATACGATGGTGCTGGTTTCGCCAAGCGAAGGTCGCAGCCGCTGACGTGACATTTCAAGCAGTCCAAAACGTGAAATTCGTCCTACCTGAATTCTGGCGCGATCAAGTTTCAGCGCAGCCCTTAACTGGTTTTCAATTTCGCGTTGGTTTCGGTTGTTCATCATATCGATAAAGTCGATTACAACTAAACCACCCATGTCTCTTAATCGCAGTTGCCGAGCGATCTCATCTGCGGCTTCCCGATTAGTATTAAGTGCGGTTTCTTCGATATCACTGCCCTTGGTTGCTCGAGCGGAGTTGATGTCGATAGAGATCAGAGCTTCGGTCGGGTCGATGACAATCGATCCTCCAGAGGGTAGTTTTACCTCCCGCTGAAAAGCGGTTTCTATCTGACTTTCAATATGATAGCGATTAAACAGCGGTACTTTATCTTCATAGAGTTTGATTTTACTCTGATAGTGCGGCATGACCTGACTGATAAACTGAAAAGCCTCCCGGTGAACTTCCGGGTCATCAATCAGTACTTCAGAGATATCCTTGCGCAGATAATCACGAATGGCGCGAATGATCAGGTTACTTTCCTGATAAACGAGGAAAGGTGCTCGATTTTCCAGTGCCGCTTTGGTGATTGCTTCCCATAATTGCAGCAGGTAGTCCAGGTCCCACTGTAGTTCCTCAATACTTTTTCCAACACCGGCAGTGCGGACGATAACACCTGTTTCGTCAGGGATTTTCAGTTGAGCGAGAATATCGCGAAGCTCGGTTCTTTCCTCCCCTTCGATGCGGCGGGAAATACCCCCGGCTCTTGGATTATTGGGCATTAATACCAGGTAGCGCCCGGCAAGGCTGATAAAGGTGGTTAACGCGGCGCCCTTGTTGCCCCGTTCCTCTTTCTCAACCTGAACGATCAGTTCCTGTCCCTCTTTAATGACATCCTTGATGTTAACGCGGCCCTTAATTTCTTTGGGCTGCTTCATAAAGTATTCGCGGGAAATTTCTTTCAGTGGCAGGAAGCCGTGTCGCTCGGCGCCGAAATCAACAAATGCAGCCTCCAGACTTGGCTCCACGCGGGTGATTTTACCCCGATAGATATTGGCTTTTTTTTGTTCTCTTGAACCAGACTCGATATCCAGATCATATAAACGTTGTCCATCGACCAGGGCAACGCGCAACTCCTCTGGCTGAGTTGCATTAATTAACATTCTTTTCATGTGACTCTATTGCTCGTTAGGCGGGACCTTACGACAACAGAACCAGATTTGTTTCGCTCAAAAACTGTTTGCCGCTTGCTGTGGATCATCTATCTACAGCAAAAACGGTAGTGGGTTTAAAAATGCTAGTTAAGCAAAAGTATAATATTAAAACCTTTTAAAACAGTTTGTTACGTTAAAATCTGGAGCTACTATTATGTTCAAACAGGAAATATATCGTCGTTACCTGGCAATGCTGCAGCGTGTAATTCAGGGCTGCTACTACGGGTTAGTACTCTGCCGTAGGATGCCTGCTTCAAATTCGATTTATACTCTATCTGGTTGTTGCACCTGCTAAAAATTGCGGTGATCAAACTCGATAAATTCATCGAAAATTTCACTATTCAGTTAAACAGAATAACCGTCTTAAACAACTGCCCCCGGACTTCATGGGCCCAACATTTCATTTGCGACTACACTTCTGGGACAATTGCCGACTATTGCTGATTAATGATCTGACGTATTTATCTTTCCTTTTATCAAGTTAACTTATTTCACTTAATATTGAATGGTAGCGCGTTGTCTCGGTCACGCAGTTATACTACCCACCCAATGTTATCATTGGGCACCTGAATCTTGTTTAGGCATACAACGGCACTTTTGCCGTGATGCATCTAGGTTAATGTAAATTGTCTCGCTTAGCCTGTACAATGCGCTCGTCCGGTATTAATCGTACAAAACGGGACGCGCAGATGGAAAAGCGCACGCCAATATAGCAATAAACGGCTGCCACATCAAATAGACATTAACATCAATTAGATAGGCGGCTGTATTAAAGCGCGATCAGAATCTTCTCTATGGTAAATGAAAACAGCGAAAACAGCCTGAAAGTCCGCCAGGTCACGGTTGATGAATCGGTTGTTGGGCAACGTCTTGATAATTTCTTGCGTACACAACTTAAAGGTGTCCCCAAAAACCATATCTATCGGATTATCCGTAAAGGAGAGGTTCGGGTTAACAAAGGGCGTATCAAGCCGGAATATAAGCTTAAAAATGGTGATCTGGTTCGAATTCCACCGGTTAGGGTAAGTGAAAAAGCAAATTCCCCAACTATTGAGCGGGGCTTTGCCCGAAAACTTGAGCGGGCTATTCTTTATGAGGATGACCGGTTAATGGTCATTAACAAACCTTCAGGATTGGCGGTTCATGGTGGCAGTGGCGTCAGCTTTGGGTTGATTGAAGCGTTACGCCAAATTCGGCCAGATCAGAAAATGCTGGAGTTGGTGCACCGACTCGATAGGGAGACGTCAGGCTGTGTTATGCTGGCCAAGAAACGCAGTATGCTGAAATTTCTACATCAACAGCTCAGAGAGGATGGTGTCGAGAAGTATTATAAGGCGCTGGTATATGGGCGTTGGCCAAACCGCAAAAAAGTGGTCGACGCGCCATTACGTAAAAATGTACTGAAGTCTGGCGAGCGTATTGTTAATGTAGATGATGAGGGTAAGCGATCCAGGACAGAATTTAAACTCTGCTCACGTTACGCTGGATATAGTTTGATTGAGGCTAAGCCGGTAACCGGACGTACTCATCAGATACGGGTGCATTGCCGTCATGCGGGATACCCGATTGCAGGGGATCCGAAGTATGCCGAGGATACGGCGAATGCCCAAGCCAGGAGGTTGGGTTTGAAAAGGCTTTTTCTGCATGCAGAGCAGCTCAACATACCACAGCCTGACACTGAGAAGACACTCAGGGTGATCGCTCCATTAGATTCCGAGCTGGTTGCTTTTCTGAATGGCCTGGGTGAGTAGAGCAGTAGTTAAATTGAAATTCAAGGTGTAGTTTTTTGTACTCATTAATTATTTTTGATTGGGATGGTACGCTTGTCGATTCGGCGCAGAGAATAGTGACCTGTATGCAGATTTCCATGCGGGAGGTAGGGTTGCCGGTTCGAAGTGATGAGCAGATACGTAATATTATCGGCTTGGGTTTGCCTGAGGCTTTTAAGGAACTCTACCCGGATCTGGGAAAGCCGGAAATGGAACTGATAAGGGAATATTATTCGCAGCACTTTGTGAGCAACAGTATTCCGCCTTCACAGTTTTTTCCTGGTGTGCAGGAAAGCTTGTCATCGTTATATGAAGAGGCATTTACCCTGGCGGTTGCAACGGGAAAAAGCCGAAGGGGTTTGAATCGGGTATTCAATGAGATCCCGTTTAGCCATTTTTTTTCAGCCAGTCGTTGTGCTGATGAAACGAAATCGAAACCTCACCCTCAAATGATCTATGAGTTGTTGGAAGAAACAGGTGTCGAGAAGGATCAAGCGCTGATGGTGGGTGATACGGAATTCGATATGGCTATGGCGGAACGAGCGGGAATTGATCGGGTAGCCGTGAGTTACGGTGTACATGGGCCAGACCGGCTGACAAAATACAAGCCGGTACTGATGGCTGATGAAATCACTCAATTACGTGATTGGTTAATGGGTCAGGTACAAAGCAATTAAGGCTTTGTTGCTTTGTATAACCGGTACCACTTGGTTTTGAATATCTGGCCGGTTTAGCAAAATAATGGTCCTGCCAACCTTTAATCTGGTAAAAATATAGAATCAATTTATGGAGATTTGAATGAGCGAAAATTCCTGGAATGCCCCGGAAGGAAAAGAGCCCCGGTTAACGCAGGGAGCAGATGAGTCGCCGAAAGAATGGAAGTTGATTGAAAAGCTGTTGCTTGCATCCGGTAAGGAGCAACGTCGGGCGAGACGCTGGGGTATCGCATTTAAACTACTGACTTTTGTGTATCTGTTTGCCCTGCTGTTTTTGTTATCTCCCGCGCTAAAGATGGATAGTGCGGTGGGTGTTGTCGCCAGTCACACCGCTTTAGTGGATGTTCGGGGTGTTATCGCAGAGGGTGAGTTGGCATCAGCCGATCATCTTGTTACAGGATTAAGGGCGGCGTTTGATAACAAACACACCAAAGGTGTGATTTTGCGTATAAACAGCCCCGGTGGATCGCCGGTGCAGGCCGGTTATGTCTACGATGAGATCAAGCGTCTGAGAGCACTGCATCCCCAAAAGCGTCTGTATGCTGTTATCAGCGATCTGGGTGCTTCGGGGGGGTACTATATTGCTGCAGCTGCTGACGAAATCTACGCTGACAAAGCGAGTCTGGTGGGCTCTATTGGTGTGATTTCATCCAGTTTTGGTTTTTCAGATGCCATGAAGCGTCTGGGTGTTGAGCGACGGGTTTTTACCGCAGGTGAGAGCAAGGCGTTCCTGGATCCCTTTTCACCCATGAAAGAAGCAGATACGGAGTTTTGGCAATCGGTGCTGAGCGTGACTCACCAGCAATTTATCGATCAGGTTAAACGGGGAAGAGGAGATCGCTTAAAAGAGGATGACAAGCTTTTTAGTGGCTTAATCTGGAGTGGTGAGCAGGCTCTGCAGCTTGGTCTGATTGATGGCTTGGGTAGCACGGGTTACGTGGCAAGAGATATTATTGGTGAAGAGGTGATCGTTGATTATACGCCCAAGCTATCGCCTTTTGAGCAGTTTACTGATCGCTTCGGGGCTTCAGTGGGGCGTACGATGGCCAACTACTTTGGTAGTGATAATCGGCTGGTTTATCGCTAACCGAAAACGGACCTTAATCCCAGATATCAGAAGAATTCTGAATTTGTGCTACTGCCTCCGATGCGTCAACCGGATCAAAACCGGTCTTGTTGAGAAAGCACACAGGGCACTGCATATCATCGGGGACTTCGTCCCAAGGTGTACCCGGCGGTATGCCCTGTTCCGGAAGGCCTTGCGCAGGATCGTAAACCCAGCCACATGCCCAGCATTTGTAGGGGGTTGACTCGTCGGTTTTAATGTCTGCTGTAGCGGTTTTGTTGGTGTTCGGTACCGAAAGTTCTGATTCTTCCAGATGCCACATTCGGGCGATGTCGCGACCAAACTTTTGACACTCTATTAGTGCATCTTCTGTGGGTTTCCATGGTATCTGAAGACCGTTCTCAATACCGAAACCGGCTTCTGCCAGGCGCTCATTGATTTTATCGACGGCTTCACCGCTCCAGCCGTATGAGCCAAAAGCGGCGGCCCGTTTATTGGTAAAACGTAAGCCGCTGATTGACTCAATGAGAGCGGCGACCCGGGGTGTCATGCCTACGTTGATTGTGGGGGAGCCAATCAGCAGACCTTTGGATCGAAAAATCTCATTGATGACCTCTTCATGGTCGGCTTCGCTTAAGTCAAAATACCGAAACGCCACACTGGCATCGGCCTGCTCCACTCCTTTGGCAATCGCCTGCGCCATTTCCCGTGTACTGTTGCGCAGTGTGTCAAAGACCAGTGTTATCTGATTTTCGCGGTACTGATTTGCCCACTTGAGGTATCGGTCAATGATCTGTGTAGGCTGTTGCCGCCAGATTACGCCATTGGCAGGGCAGATCATGTGCATTTCCAGCTCGGAATTGACCAATTCCTGAATTTTGTCGATGACCACACGACTATAGGGGGTCAGCGTGTTGGCGTAGTATTTCATCGACTCATGATAAAGTGCTTCGGGGTCGACCAGATCGTTAAAAATCTGTTTGCTGGAGTAGTTTTGTCCGAAAATATCGTTGCTAAACAATATGTTATCTTCGGTAAGATAACTCATCATGCTGTCGGGCCAATGTAGCATCGGGGTTTCCAGAAACACTAATTGCTTACCGTTGCCCAGTTCGAGTGTATCGCCAGTCCTGACAATCTGGAAATTCCAGTCTTGGTGATAATGCCCCTGTAATGATTCCGCTCCGTTAGCGGTACAGTAAATAGGCGTATCCGGAATTGATTCCAGCAACGCGGGTAGTGCGCCACTGCGATCGACTTCGGTATGGTTAGCGACGATATAGTCTATTTTGTCGAGTGCTACCACTCTAGCCAGGTCGTCTATGTACTCTTTTGCATAAGGGGTCCATACAGTATCGATTAAGGCAGTTTTTTGCTCCTTAACCAAATAGCTGTTGTGGCTGAAACCCTCATTGGTGGGATAGTCCAGCCCGTGAAAGTGCTGGAGGTCGCCATCCTTTTTGCCAACCCAGATCAGGTTGTTTTGTATAGCTAGTGGCATATTATAAACTACGTTTCAAAAAATGTATGGTATACATAATATATCTAATGCATACATATTTAAAGCTGACCTGTATCAAAAATCAGTGTATTCCCTGTGTCGCTATGATTAAATAGCAAAGACTTTGCCTGATTGCCCGAATGGGAATGTAGTGTTGGTTGTATTGGAATTCATACCTTTAAGGGTAAATGGTTTGTTGTTCTGATAATAACACGAAGGGGGCGAGGAGTATGCGATCTATCTATAAAGCACTACTGTTTATGGCAGCGCTGATAGCGTTGGGTTGTGACACTGAAGTGGAAGTTCAAAAAATGGTCAACGCCTGTTTGGATAAAACTAATATGGGTCAGGCGATTTGCGAATGCACAGCCAATCTGGCCAGTGCAGAGTTATCGCCGCTGAGCTTCAGGTTTCTTACTGCCAGTCTTGGCGAGGACGAAGCCCTGGCCAAGAAACTAAAGGGTGAAATGTCCATTGATGAACTTATGGCGGCGGGCATGTTTATGGCAAATGGTCCGGCTCGCTGCGCCAGGGCGGGCGATAGCTGAGCTGGGTTGTTCTAAAGTATCGGGTGGCCTGCTTGCTTGAGCATATCTATCAGGCGTATCAGGGGTAGTCCTTCGAGGGCAGTTACATCGTCTCCCTCCATTTTCTTGAAGAGCGCTATCCCTAATTTTTCCCACTTAAAGCTTCCTGCGCAGTCGAATGGCTGCTCAATATCCACATAATTCTCGATTTCGCTCTTTGAAAGCTCTCTGAAAAACACTTTAAACGGAATCGTGTCGACCTGGTAGGTTTCATTCTGACTGTCGTAGAGACAAAGTCCCGTTAAAAATACGACAGATTTTCCGGTCGCACTTAACAACTGTTGAATTGCATTTTCCCGGTTTCCGGGTTTGCCGACAATTTTACCCTCAACAACAGCCACCTGGTCGCTGCCAATGATCAGTGATTCCGGGTTGTTTTTTGCTATGCAGCGGGCTTTTTCCAGCGCGAGTCTGGTGGCCAATTGCCTCGGATTCTCGTCTTTAAGGGGTGTTTCATCGACCGAGGGTTTTGCTGTACTAAAGACTATCGGCAGTCGCTCAAGAAGAGCCTTTCTGTAGATAGAGCTTGAAGCAAGGATGATTTGCATAGAAGATAGTCCCGTTGGTGATTGTAGCAAAATAAAATGAGAGAACGATGCTAGAGCATTTTGATTTGGGATTAAAGCCCCCTGAAAGCGTAAAACAACAATATTACTTTGCCTATTGTGGTTACTCGATACTGGGGAGAGAGTGCGACAATGGCTGGTCACCTTTGAGCCAGCAGGAGTGGCAGAATTTGGGCCTTGCCACAAATTCAGAACACTATATGGGTGTGCTGGATCAATCTGCCTGCTATGCCTTAGAACTACAACCGGAAACGGAGGCACCGCAAGGTTATGAGTGGATCAGTTTACGGCATTTTATCCATTATCCGGATGAAAAGCTGTTTGCTTTTGCCGGTCGAGGTATGCAAATTATTGAGTGGCATTTAACGCACCGGTTCTGTGGTCGTTGTGGTCACCCGCTGGAGTCACACCCGTCAGATCGGGCGATGACCTGCGATCAGTGTCGACGCACGTTTTATCCGCGCTTGTCGCCCTGTATTATCGTGCTTGTCACGCGTGGTGAGGAGGTGCTTTTGGCTCATGGTGTGCGTCATCCGGAAAAAATGTACAGCACACTGGCCGGTTTTATAGAGCCGGGGGAGACGGTAGAGCAGGCGGTTCATCGGGAGATCAAGGAGGAAGTTGGCATTACCGTACAGAATCTGCAATATTGGGGCAGTCAACCCTGGCCGTTCCCGCATCAATTGATGCTCGGTTTTTATGCGCAGTACCAGTCCGGTGATCTGGTGCTAGAGGAGGCCGAGATAGAGGAAGCCAAATGGTGGCATTATAAAGAACTACCGAATATACCCCCGGAAACAACTATTTCGGGTAAGTTGATTCGCGAATATATCGCACAGTTGGATGCCTGATATGCTTGAGAATTTGAAAATCTGATGAGTATTCAGGCGCGATTGCTAAACCAGGTGTTGCATCTGAACAAAGGGTTCTGGCGTGATATCACCACTATAGATTCACAGTTAATTGCACGGCGGGAACAGCAGCTTTGTAGATGGCTACCAAATATACCCGAGCATATTGCGGTTAATAATATGTTTGTAAAACAGGTGCCCGTTCAGGAGTTATCTGCCGCCAATGCGCAACCAAATAAAGTGCTGCTTTACTTCCATGGTGGTGGTTTTATCGCCGGATCGCCTGAGACCAGTCACAGAGATTACCTTTGGCGCGTTGCTGAGAAGACGGGTTGCCGTCTTTGGGCGGTAGCTTATCGTAAATTGCCTGACAATCCTTTTCCAGCTGCACTCGATGATGCCTGTCAGGTATACCGGCATCTGGCAGAGGAGCACCCTTCATGCAATATCTGTATCGCTGGTGATTCAGCGGGCGGAGGCCTGGCCCTTTCTCTGGTACTAAAACTAAAGAATGAGGGGATGACGTTGCCGGCAGCGGTAGTAGCTTTTTCTCCCTGGTCTGATTTAACCTGTAGCGGTGAATCTCTGGTTGGGAATCGCCGATCGGAGGTGATGATACCTGAGCATCTGTTAGCATCGTTGGCCCGTGAATATGCAGGGCAAAATATGCTGACGGATCCATACATTTCGCCACTTTTTGGTGATTTCAATGGCTTCCCTCCTACCATGATGATGGCGAGTGATGTCGAGATATTACTTGACGACTCATTAAGAGTTGCCGATAAGATGCGTGAAGCTGATGTGCCGCTGGATTTTTGCCTTGGTGAGGGTTTGCCCCATGCCTGGCCGGTATTTGCCCGTTTTTTACCGGAAGGGAAAGCTGCGTTGAGCCGTTTCGCTGAATTTGTTGAGAAGCACTGCTGATGATGGTTATCCGGACTTAACCGTTAATGGTGATTGGCTGGCGTTTGGCGCCCCAGTTGCCAGGTTGTGCTTCAAAACGTCCGGAAAGAGGTGTTGCGCATTTGGTGCAGCAACCGGAATTATTCAGGTTCCACTCTCCAAGTCGGTACCAGTCTCTTTCGATAAGTCGAATTCCACAGTTGTGGCAATAAGTGCTACTGCCGGTATTATCATGCACGTTTCCGGTATAGGCGTAGCGGACCCCGTTGGCCATAGCAATTTCGCGAGCCTTTGTGAGAGTTGGCTGTTCAGTGGCTTTCTTGTCACGCATTTTCCAGTCCGGATGAAAAGCCGTGAAATGCATGGGTACATCCGGACCTAATTTATCCACTACCCAGGAGGTCATGCTCTCAAGCTCCTGTGAAGTATCATTTTCACCCGGTATCAGTAGCGTTGTCAGCTCCAACCAGACATCAGTTTCATGTTTCAGATAAAGTAGTGTATCTAGCACTGGTGCAAGGTGAGCGCCACAAATTTTGTGATAAAAACGGTCTGTGAACGCTTTTAGATCGATATTTGCAGCATCAATGTGTTTAAAGAAATCGGACCTTGGTTTGGCGCATATGTAGCCTGCTGAAACGGCGACGGTTTTTATCTGCCGGGCGTGGCAGGCACTGGCGACGTCGGTTGCGTATTCGAGAAATATAACCGGGTCGTTATAGGTGAATGCAATGCTTTTACAGCCTGTTTGCTCGGCTGTATGCGCCAATTGCTGCGGACTGGCCTGATCAGCAAGGGTATCCATTTCCCGTGATTTGCTCATATCCCAATTCTGGCAAAATTTACAGGCAAGGTTACAGCCGGCAGTACCAAAAGAAAGCACCGGCGTTCCCGGGTAAAAATGATTGAGGGGTTTCTTCTCGATAGGATCTATGCAATAGCCGCTGGAGCGGCCATAGCTGAATAGTTTAATTTGCCCGCTTTCACAGCCACGAATAAAACAGAGCCCTCTTTGGCCCTCGTGCATTTTGCAAAGTCGTGGGCATAGATCGCATTGAATGCGTTTGTCATCCAGTTGATGCCAGTAGCGTGTTGCTATCGGTTGCACAAGAGCAGTCATTGATCACCTTCAAACCTGGTCTGTGATAATATAAAACAATTGGGTCTAAATGAGGTTTTTCAAGATGATCAGACCACCAGCGGTCGCCGGCACCTTCTATCCGGCTGATCCGGTAGAACTTGAGTCATTTATCCAATTTGCACTGGGAAGCTGCAGTGGGGCAGCATTTGATGCCAAGGCGCTCATAGTGCCGCACGCCGGTTATATCTATTCAGGAGAAATAGCGGGGCGAGCCTACCGTTTGGTCTGTAACCGGCCAAAGGTTAAAAAGGTTATCTTATTAGGGCCGGCACACCGGGCATACGTAGAAGGTCTGGCGCTTTCCTCCGCTACGCACTTTCAAACTCCCTTGGGGAGTGTCCCGGTTGCAACTGAACTAAATCGTGAAATACTTTCCTTGCCTCAGGTTCAAGTGTCTGATCAGGCTCATTTGCGAGAACATAGTCTGGAGGTTCAGTTGCCTTTTCTGCAGCAAACGATGAAAGATTTCAAGCTGGTGCCCCTGTTAGTGGGGGATGCCACACCATCGGAGACCGCGGAGGTAATTGATAAGCTATGGGGTGGAGAGGAAACGCTGCTGGTGATCAGTTCGGATTTGAGTCATTTTCACCCCTACAATGAAGCGCAGCAGATAGATCAATCCACCAGTGAAGCCATTATTAAAAAAAGTGAATCATTAACTGGTGATCAAGCCTGTGGTTGCAGGGCGATTAACGGCTTTATGCGCAGTGCCAAAAGACATGGTCTTAATGTCAGTGAGCTTGCACGCTGTAATTCCGGAGATACAGCGGGCGAAAAAGATAGTGTGGTGGGTTATGGGTCCTATGCACTCTATTAGTGAAGAGGATAAAAAGCTGCTTCTGGAAATTGCCAGAGAGGCAATAGAAGAGGGCGCGAAGCACGGACGCCCGCTGAATATTGACCTGGAGAACTATAGTGAGCGGCTGAGAATACCGACCGCCACTTTTGTGACCTTATACAAGAATGGCAAACTGGCGGGTTGCATAGGATCTTTGGAGGCGGATCAGCCGCTTATTAAAGATATAGCAGCTAATGCCTATTCTGCTGCGTTTCGAGATCATCGCTTCAGCCCGGTTCGGGCAGAGGATATTGAGGGAATGACGATAGAAATATCTGTGCTTTCCCCGCTTGAGCCTTTGGCTGTTGCACATGAGCAGGAACTAAAAGAGCAATTGGTTGCCCATAGCGATGGATTGGTGATTGATACACCGGGAGGTCGGGCCACATTCTTGCCCAAGGTGTGGCAGTCGATACCGGACAAAGCGCTTTTTGTCCGGCAATTAAAGCTAAAGGCAGGTTTGGCTGAAGACTATTGGAGTGAGGCATTAAACTGCTACAAATACAGGACGGAGACTTTTGCAGATGTTTAGTTACAATTATGAAGAGCCGAAAATGGTAGCCCCGGAAAATGCACTGCCTGGAAGAACTGAAACTATGGAACTCAAAAATCATCATTTTGTGAATGGCGAGCCTATTCGGCCACCTTTTCCGGAAGGCATGGAAATTGTTCAGTTAGGGTTGGGTTGTTTTTGGGGTGCCGAGCGTCGTTTCTGGCAGGCGGCCGGTGTGTACACTACGGCGGTGGGTTATGCCGGAGGTTACACGCCTAATCCTACCTATGAGGAGGTATGCTCAGGACAAACCGGACATACGGAGGCCGTATTCGTGGTTTACAATCCGCAGCTGGTTGATTTTTCCATGATACTTAAAATTTTTTGGGAATCGCATAACCCGACAGAGGGCATGAAGCAGGGCAATGATGTGGGTACCCAATACCGATCTGCAATTTATACCACAACGAACACACAGATGGAGATGGCGCTGGCTTCAAAACAGGCTTATCAAGCAAAGCTTGCTGCGGCAGGTTATCCTGAAATTACCTCAGAGATTCGAGAGGCAGGAGAGTTTTTCTACGCAGAGAAATATCACCAGCAATACCTGGCCAAAAATCTCGGTGGCTACTGTGGTCTGGGTGGAACAGGCGTCGACTTTGATTGAGGCGATGCCTGCTGATTTGCAGTCTCCCTAGAGCTCAAGCGCAAGTCTTGTACCCCGGTCGATTGCCCGTTTGGCATCCAGTTCGAGTGCCAGCTCAGCTCCTCCAATCAGGTGGTGAGGCTTTTCTAAACCTTCGACCAGTTCGCGCAGAGGCTCCTGTCCGGCGCAGATGATCACGTTATCTATGTTTAATAATGCTTCTTCGCCATTCACAGACAGGTGTAATCCCTCATCATCGATACGTTGGTAATCGCAACCGGAGATCATTTTGACGCCTTTTTGCTTCAACTCAGTACGGTGAATCCAGCCTGTACTCTTACCCAGATCCTGGCCTATTTTGCTGGATTTACGCTGTAACAAATAAACTTCTCGTTGTGAAGGTGTGATGGAAGGCTTAACGCCTTCCACACCGGCTCTTGCCTCCAGTGTGGTATCGATACCCCATTTGTCCATAAACTTCTGAATATCCTGGCTGGTGTCTTCTGCACCGTCTACCAGATATTCACAGACATCAAACCCGATACCTCCAGCACCTATAACGGCAACTTTATTGCCGACCGGTACCCCTTTATTTATCACATCCAGATAGCCAAGAACCTTTTTGTGGTCAATGCCTTCAATTTCGGGTTTGCGCGGCACAATCCCCGTTGCAATGATAACTTCGTCATAGTCAGATGTGTTCAGCTCAGCAGCAGTGACTTTTTGGCCCAGTTGCAGTTCTACGCCGGTGGTGGCGATTTGATGCTCGAAATACCTCAGTGTTTCGTAGAATTCGCCCTTGCCGGGTATCTGTTTGGCAATATTAAATTGGCCGCCAATCTCATTCTTTGCTTCAAAAAGCGTAACCTGATGACCTCTCTTCGCGGCAGTTGTTGCAAAAGCAAGCCCGGCTGGACCGGCACCTACGACCGCTATTTTTTTGACTGAAGAAGCTGGATTAAGAATCATTTCTGTTTCATGGCAGGCTCTGGGGTTGACCAGACAACTGGCAATTTTTTGATTAAAAATATGGTCTAGACACGCCTGGTTACAGGCAATGCAGGTATTGATCTGGTCCGCTTTTCCGGCGGCCGCTTTATTAACAAAATCCGGGTCTGCCAGAAAGGGCCTGGCCATCGAGACCATGTCGGCATCGCCGCGCGCCAGAATATTCTCCGCCACTTCTGGTGTGTTGATGCGGTTTGAGGTAATGACAGGGACCGGTAAAGCCTTTCTGTATTTTCCGGTGACCCACCCAAAACCACCTCGGGGCACCTTGGCTGCAATCGTAGGAATGCGGGCTTCATGCCAGCCTATACCGGTATTGATGATGGTCGCCCCCGCATCTGCTACGGCTTTGCCTAACGAAACCGTTTCCTCGTAATTGCTGCCGCCCTCTACGAGGTCCAGCATTGAGAGGCGGTAGATAATGATAAATTGCTCGCCTACCTGTTGGCGAATTCGTTTGAGTATCTCCAGGGGCAGGCGAATTCGGTTCTCAAAGGTTCCACCCCATTGATCGGTGCGGTGGTTTGTGCGAGTCGCAATAAACTGGTTCAATAAATACCCTTCAGAACCCATTACCTCGACACCATCGTATCCGGCTTTCTTGGCGTTATCTGCGGCTACCACAAAATCCTGTATTTGCTGTTCGATCTCCTGTTCGCTCAATTCGTGTGGTACAAAAGTGTTAATGGGCGCCTGGATAGGAGAGGGTGCAACCAGATTGGGGGAGTATGCATAGCGTCCCGTGTGTAAGATCTGCATGCAAATCTTGCCGCCTGCCTGATGTACGGCGTCGGTAATTATCCGGTGATCAGCAATGTCCGATTCGGTTTGCATATACTTGGTCTTTGGGTGAATGGCACCATCTCTATTGGGGCCAAAACCACCGGTGACGATGAGTCCGACACCTCCCCGAGCTCTTTCGGCAAAAAAGGCAGCCATTCGAATATGCCCGTCTTCCGTCTCTTCCAGTCCGGTATGCATCGAGCCCATCAAGACACGGTTTTTTAACTGGGTGAAGCCAAGATCGAGAGGTTCCAGCAGGTGTGCATACCGGGATTCAGACATGGTTGCTCCTTCTATTGCGAGAAAGTGAAAATATGTGTCGGGGCAGAAAGCTCAATTGTATTGAGCAGTTACTCTTCTTTATTGGTTTTGCCGCTGGCGGCATTTGCTGCCATCGACATAAATTGCTGAAACTGCTCAATACCCTGTATACCCATAGGTAAATAGCGTTTGAATAGCAGTTCCGGGTCACTCATTTCAGCAATGCTCTGGTCCATCTTTTCCTGAATTTTTTTAATCATTTCATTCTGCATGGGTTCCAGATCAGGAAGCCCCATCATCTGTCTTGCTTCCTTCGGGGTCAGATCAATATCAATATTGATTTTCATGGCAGGTTCCTTTGGATTACGAGCGACATTAGTTTTCAATCGGATTGATACTTAGCAGTATAAATAGCAAGGAGGGCTTTTCAAGGGATAGTGCGCGAATTGACCGGTGGTTCCGGCCAATTCGCAGAACAAAGACGTGATTTAGCGGCGTTTGAATAAAGGTTCTGGTAGATCAACGGCTGCCTGGTAACATTGGCTGATGGTATGGAGGCCATTGATGGCCTCTTCGATATCCTTACCCTGTTTAATGGCGAAGCTATCGATTCCGCAGCGGCGCATATAAAACACCTGATCCTGCATCACATCGCCGATCGCGCGAATTTCACCCTGATAGTCAAATCGCTCGCGTAGCAGGCGCGCATAGGAATAACCACGTCCATCCACAAATACCGGGAAGTTAATGGCAATAATCTGAAAATTTTCAAGATCCCCCGCGATGGTTTCTGGTGATTCATCACTGTTGATCCAGATCCCAAGCTTGCCCTGATGCTGTTTTAAGCGCTCGGATTGTTGCTGCCAAAGGTTTAGAGGTACGATAATGTCGCCGTCAGCAGGTATCTCGCACTCTCCCTCTTCGTTAGCCTTGATCAATTGCCAGGTATCGGACTCAATCTGTCCATTTCTTATGATTTGTTGGTTAGCCATTGGCGTACACCCGTTGCTTGAATGGTTCGATACCAATACGTCGGTAGGTGTCTATAAAGCGCTCCTCTTCGGTTCGTTTGTCAATATAGACGTTAATGACTTTCTCTATTACGTCAGCCACTTCTGACTCGCTGAATGATGGTCCGAGGATCTTGCCCAGTGATGCGTCAACTCCTGACGCGCCGCCGAGAGAGACCTGATAAAATTCAGCCCCTTTCTTGTCAACGCCGAGAATGCCAACGTTTCCAACATGGTGGTGACCGCAGGCGTTCATGCATCCTGAAATATTAAGATCCAGATCGCCAATGTCGTATAGGTAATCCAGATCCTGAAAGCGTTCCTGAATCCGTTGCGCAATTGGTATTGATTTGGCATTTGCTAATGAGCAGAAATCGCCACCAGGACAGCAAATCATGTCGCTGATCAGGCCCAGTGTTGGTGTGGCAAAGCCGTTCTGTTTAGCGTCTTGCCACAGAGAAAACAGGTCCGATTGCTTGACGTCTGCCAATACAATATTCTGCTCATGGCTGACACGTAACTCACCAAAGCTGTATCGATCGGCGAGATCTGCCATCGCATCCATCTGCTCGTGACTGGCATCACCAGGGGCTATACCGGGTTTCTTCAAGCTCAGAGTGACAGCGGCATAGCCCGGTTTTTTGTGAGCTGTTGCATTGCGGCTGACCCAGTTGGCAAAAAAGTTGTTCTCGGTTTTTAGTGATTCAAACTCTTCGTCCCGCTCGGGAAGTGCTTCGTACGGTGGTTCAGTGAAAAAGCTTTTAAGCCGGTCGAACTCTTCGTCGGTGACTGTATTGGAGCCATCTTTCAGATGAGCCCATTCCTGTTCGACGAGATCAGTAAACTTTTCAGGAGTCAGTGCTCTGACCAGGATTTTAATACGGGCTTTGTGTTTATTATCCCGGCGGCCCAGGCGGTTATAAACGCGCAGAATGGCCTCAAGATAGGTCAACAGGTGTTTCTTTGGCAAAAAGTCTCTAATAAGGCTGGCAATGACCGGCGTTCTGCCCAGGCCCCCGCCTACAAATATTCGAAAACCCCGCTCTCCGGCAGCGTTGGTGACAATATGAACGCCGATATCGTGAACCAGAGTCGCTGCCCTATCAGCACTGGGTACAGCATTGACAGCAATTTTGAACTTACGTGGCAGGTAGGCAAACTCCGGGTGGAAGGTTGACCACTGGCGTATCAATTCGCAATAGGGCCGTGGGTCTTCCAGTTCATCTTTGGCGACGCCGGCAAACTGGTCGGTGGTGGTGTTTCGAATACAGCTGCCACTGGTTTGAATGGAGTGCATTTGTACGGTGGCCAACTCAGCCAGAATATCCGGTACCTGTTCCAGTTTAGGCCAGTGCAATTGCATGTTTTGTCGAGTGCTGAAGTGACCATATCCCTTGTCATAGGATCTCGTGATATGGGCCAGCTTTCTTAATTGTCTTGAGGCCAGCATGCCATAAGGAATCGCGATGCGTAACATGGGGGCGTGCCTCTGAATATAGAGGCCGTTTTGCAGGCGCAAAGGCAGAAATTCATCTTCGCTGATCTTCCCTGCCAGATAGCGCTGTGTCTGGTCACGAAATTGTGCGACACGATCATTGACTATCTGCTGATCGTAATCATCGTAAACGTACATGTTGTTTGTAATATCTCATTATAATTTTGTAGGAGGCGCATCATACTGAATTCTGGCCGACCAATAAAACATCAAATTCTTATATGGTTAGAACCAGTTTGAATCATAAAGTTTAGTGATGATTTGAATCAAAATGATGTTGTGAATGTGCTTTTTTGGTGCGTTTTACGCGCTACTTTTAAGAATGATATTAACCAAAATAACCAGCGTCAGAATGAATAACAGAGTGAATATCGCTCCGGCGATAATATAGGTTGTTGGTTTTGCTCGAGTGAAATCCCGTTCTCTGTTTTTGTTGCTCTGTACGCCAATCGCTGCAGCCAGGACGCTTGAAATAATTTGCCAGACAGATAGCTTTTTTACTTTCTGTTGTGTTTCGTCACTCACGTAGATACCACCTTAACACTGGATTTGATGCTGTATTTAAACGGTTTGATTCACTGGGCCATGTTTATAGACCTCAGGCCGTTGTCAGGGTTCATAGGATAAGCTTGCACTGAGCCAGCGCTCCAATTCCTCAAGCGGCATGCCTTTGCGTTTTGCCAAGTCCTGAACCTGATCACTGGCTACTTTACCTACGCCAAAGTATCGGGATTCCGGATGGGAAAAATACCAGCCACTTACTGATGCCGCTGGTAACATGGCAAAGCTGTCTGTTAATTCAACGCCGCTTTCTTTTTCAGCATTCAGTAATCTGAAGAGTGTCGATTTTTCTGTATGATCTGGGCAGGCCGGGTAACCGGGAGCGGGTCGAATGCCTTGGTAACGTTCGGCAATCAGTTCCTCATTCGAGAAATGTTCGTCATCACCATATCCCCAAAACTCGGTGCGTACACGCTCATGCATTCTTTCAGCGAATGCCTCCGCCAGCCGGTCTGCAAGCGCTTTGACCATAATCGCGCTGTAATCGTCATGGGCCTTTTCGAACTCGCTGGCGAATGCCTGTGCGCCAATTCCTGCGGTAACGACAAAGCCGCCGATATAATCTTCAATGCCGGATTGTTTTGGTGCAATAAAGTCTGCCAATGCGTAGTTAGGTTTATTGTCCGGTTTGTTTGCCTGTTGCCTTAGGTGATGAAGTTCTGCAACCGGTTGTTGTCTCGAGTCGTCTTCATACAGCTCGATGTCATTGATTGCGGAACTGTTCGCCGGCCAGAAGCCGATAATGGCATTGGCCTGAATCCGGTTTTCCTTAATAATTCGTTCAAGCATCTGCTGTGCATCCTGGAAAAGCTGGCGCGCCTGCTCGCCAAGTTTCTCATCATTCAGTATTTTTGGATATTTCCCTGATAATTCCCAAGTGATAAAAAATGGCGTCCAATCAATGTAGGATACCAGTTCTTCAAGTGGATAGTTTTCAAATCGTCGAATACCGGTAAAAGCAGGGCGTGGCGGATGATAGTTGTGCCAATCGATTTGTGGCGCATTTGCACAGGCTTCCTGGAAGGAGAGGGGCTTGGATTTGGGTCTCCTGTTTTTATTACGCTCCCTGATTATTTCGTATTCGTCTTGCTGTGCCGAAATGAAGGCGGTTTTATTGGCGGCATTCAATAACTGCCCGGCCACACCGACACTGCGCGAAGCATCTGCCACATAAACGGCGGCATCACGCTGGTATTGCGGTGAAATTTTAACGGCGGTGTGCGCTTTGGAGGTTGTGGCTCCGCCAATCATCAACGGTATATCGAATTCCAGGCGTTGCATCTCCCTGGCCACATGAACCATCTCATCCAGAGAGGGGGTGATGAGCCCACTCAGGCCAATGATGTCAACTTGCTCCTCGCGCGCAGTTTTCAGGATTTTCTCACAGGGCACCATAACGCCCAGATCTATTACTTCGTAGTTATTGCATTGCAGCACCACACCAACGATATTTTTGCCAATATCATGTACATCACCTTTGACGGTAGCCATTAATACCTTGCCATTATTCTTGATAGCCGCACCCTCTTTTCCGGCTTCAATAAAAGGCAGCAGATAGGCCACGGCCTGCTTCATCACCCTTGCACTTTTGACAACTTGTGGAAGAAACATCTTGCCGTCACCGAACAGATCGCCGACCCGGTTCATGCCATCCATCAGGGGGCCTTCTATAACGTTGATCGGTTGGCTGGCCTGCTGCCGGGCTTCTTCGGTATCTTCGTCGATATAGGCAGTAATCCCTTTAACCAAAGCATACTCCAATCGCTGCTTGACCGGCCAGCTGCGCCACTCTTCGCTTTGAACCTCCTTTTCGCTGCCGTCACCGCGGTATTTGTCAGCGATATTCAGTAAATTTTCGGTGGCCTCCGGTGTACGGTTAAGGACTACATCTTCGACACAATCCCTAAGCTCTGGTGGTAAGTCATCGTAAACCGCCAGTTGGCCCGCGTTAACGATGCCCATGGTCATTCCAGCGCGAATTGCGTGATAGAGGAATACCGAATGGATCGCCTCTCGCACTGGATTGTTCCCCCTGAAGGAAAAGGAAACATTACTGACGCCGCCGGAAATCGATGCAAAAGGAAGATTCTGTTTGATCCAGGCGGTAGCCTCGATAAAGTCTAATGCATAGTTGTTATGTTCATCGATACCGGTTGCCACAGCAAAAATATTGGGGTCAAAAATAATATCCTGTGGATTAAAACCGATCCGGTTGACAAGCAGTTCATAGGATCGCTGACAAATCTCAATTTTTCGCGCGGCAGTATCTGCCTGGCCCTGTTCGTCAAATGCCATGACAATAACGGCTGCACCGTAGCGCTGGCACTGTTTTGCCTGTTTCAGAAAATTCTCTTCACCCTCTTTCAGACTGATTGAGTTGACCACAGCTTTCCCCTGAACACACTTCAGGCCGGCTTCGATGATCTCCCATTTTGATGAATCGATCATAATTGGCACTTTGGAAATATCCGGTTCCGATGCGACCAGATGCAGAAAAGTCACCATGGCTTGCTGAGAGTCAAGCATTCCCTCGTCCATGTTGATATCGATGATTTGGGCACCGTTCTCGACCTGTTCTCGGGCTACCTCTAGCGCAGTATCATAGTCCTCTTCCAGAATAAGGCGCTTGAACCGGGCTGAACCTGTGACGTTGGTCCGTTCGCCGACATTAACAAAAAGTGAATTCTGGTCGAAATTGAATGCTTCCAATCCGCTCAGTTTGCACTGCACAGCCAGTTCTGGAATCTCCCTGGGCGGGTGTTGTGCGACAACCTCTGCAATAGCTTTAATGTGTTCAGGAGTGGTGCCGCAGCACCCGCCAACGATATTAAGAAACTGAGATTGTGCAAATTCTTCGATAATCGAAGCCATCTGTTGAGGTGATTGTTCGTATTCGCCGAATTCGTTTGGCAGTCCCGCATTCGGGTGCGCGCTGACATGGGTGTTCGCCTTGCTGGCCAGCTCTTCCAGATAGGGTCGTAAATCTTCGGCACCCAAAGCGCAGTTTAATCCGACCGACAGTGGATTGGCATGGGCCACAGAGTTCCAGAACGCTTCAGTGGTCTGCCCAGAAAGGGTCCGCCCACTGGCGTCGGTAATTGTTCCGGATATCATTACCGGTAGCTCCAGGTCATGCTCCTCAAAATAACCCTGGACCGCGTAGATAGCAGCTTTGGCGTTTAGAGTGTCAAACACGGTTTCGATAAGAATGATGTCTACGCCACCCTCTACCAGTGCGACGATTGCTTCGCGATAGTTCTCGACCAGTTCATCAAAAGAGACATTACGAAATCCGGGATTATTGACGTCAGGAGATAAGGTTGCTGTGCGGTTGGTTGGCCCGAGCACGCCTGCAACAAATCTCGGTTTATCCGGTTCTTTGACAGAAAACTTGTCGGCCGCTGCTCGTGCAAGCTTTGCGCCGGCAAGGTTTAATTCGTAAACACAGTCCTCTAATGCGTAATCAGCCTGGGAAATACGGTTGGCATTAAAGGTATTGGTTTCCAGGATATCCGCACCAGCTTCGAGATATGCCTCGTGAATATCCTGAATAATCTGCGGTTGCGTCAGGGCGAGCAGGTCATTGTTTCCTTTGAGGGGCTGATTAAAATCAGCAAATCGCTCGCCACGGTAGTCCTGTTCCTGAAGATCATGACTCTGAATCATCGTTCCCATTCCGCCGTCGAGAACCAGGATTCGATTCTTCAGAGCAGTTTTGAGGGCGGATATTCGTTGTTTGTTCAAGGCCATGAAAATTCCCTTACCGATCATATGATCGCGTTTGATGCAGTAATTTCTGTTAATTGAGATTGGATATATTGTGAACCTGTCTGCTTGTAAGCAGGTAATCGTTGGCTCAGTCGACTTTATAGCACCATCCTTTGCGCATATCAAACCTATATCAAAATATTTTGATATAGGTGTTATGGTATTTGTGCTTAGTTTGTCGATAGGGATTTATTCAAACAAGCGCATGTCGTACAATTGAGAGCGGTTATCATTTTGAGAGAGTGTAATGGAAAAGATTATAGATATTACCCAGGGTGCGAAAGATTATTTGGTAGATCTGTTAGCTAAACAGGAAGCGGAAGGCATAGGTGTCAGGGTCTTTGTTCAGCAACCGGGAACCCCGCAGGCAGAAACCTGTCTGGCCTATTGCCGGCCGGGTGAAGAGCAGGATGGTGATATAACTCTGGATGATATGCCTTTTCCTGTGCATGTCGAAGAGAAAAGTATTCCTTTTTTGGAAGAGGGCGTCATCGACTACAGTGAAGATCAAATGGGTGGGCAACTGACGATTAAGGCGCCCAACTCGAAATTACCCAAGGTCAATGAAAACAGTACGCTCGAAGAGAAAATAAATTATGTGCTGTGGACTGAAGTAAACCCAATGCTCGCATCCCATGGTGGTGAGGTCAGTTTGATCGAACTGGTAGAGGAAAGTGTGGCGGTGCTGCAGTTTGGTGGTGGCTGTCAGGGATGCAGTGCGGTAGATATGACATTAAAAGATGGTGTGGAAAAAACCCTGTTAGAGCATATACCTGAACTAACGGGTGTACGGGACATCACGGATCACTCTGATAGAAGCCAGGCCTTCTATTAAGGGTGGTCACTGGTGCTGCTTGACCGGCCAGCCGGTTTAAGTTGGCCGACCAGTATGATCGAGGCAGGTTCTCCTGTGACTGGATGAGTCGGCTGGTATTGTCGAATCAGTTTTAATCCAGAGTTTGCAAATAGATCAATCCAGCTCTCAAGTGTCCTAAAATACCAGGGAGCTGGGGTTTTGAAAGTGTGATTGAAGCCGTTCCAGTTGCCTGGTAGCCAGCCGTCTTTGCGTTCTGCGGTATGCTCTGACAAGGGGTGCAGGGTCTGAATGATCAGATATCCGCCGATTTTGATCAGGTTATGCAGGTTTTGCATCAGCTCTTCGACAGGTGTTTTGCCGAGCAGAGAAAAGTTGCATAGGGCAGCATCAAATTTCTTATCAAGTGGTTGCCGTGAGAATCGTTCGTAATGAGCGACTTTAAAACTGGCTCCGCTTTCAATGGCCGCGCGCGCTATCAGTTGTGGAACCACGTCAATACCGAGCATTTCGATGCCATCCAGTTGTAACCTGTTGCTAAGCCAGCCCTCACCGCACCCAATGTCGATGGCGCTGTCAATGGTAAGTCCTTGTACCGTCTCGAGAATAGCCTGGTTTGTGACCAGCACGCGACTCTCAATCTCACCGTTTTTGATAGCCTGATCCCAGGCACTGGCATTGCTATGCCAGGACTCTATGATTTGTTTTTCTTCGAGGCTCAATCCAATACTCCCGGAACAGTCAATATGGTGTCATATGCTGGTGATTAGCATAGTATAAAAACCATTGATTTTCTTTGACATAATGGGTCTCTGGCCCTATTATTGCGCGCCTATGTCTGTAGCGTCCTTTCCTAAAACTGTTGAGCCATTGAAAATGGTAGATCAACGGGTGAACTTACAGGGCTGGATCTCGCTTAAACAGCTTGATCGTGTTCAGGATTACCTGTTGGATAGTTCGGGAGAGGTGAAGGTAAAGCTTCGGTTCGATAAAGACGAAATTGGTGTGCGTTTTATAGCGGGTAGTATTCAGGCTGCAGTCTTAATGGAGTGTCAGCGTTGCCTGCAGCCGGCCAGGATAGAACTAACATCGGATTTTAAGCTGGGTATCGTTTTTAACGAGGACGCAGAGAAAAATTTACCGGGGTATTATGACCCTCTGCTGTTGTCCGAATCCGAGTTGGATTTATGGCAAATGGTAGAGGAAGAGTTGATTTTATGCTTGCCGATCTCTGCAACTCACCCGAAAGGGGAGTGTGGGTTGGTTGATGGTTATAGTGATAGCGCTGAGCAGGATGAGGGGTCGCAAGAGCAGGTCCCAAACCCTTTTCAGGTGTTGCAGCAGTTAAAGGACAAAAAGTAACTTCCCTGAAGCGTCGCTTTTGTCGGTTTTTATTGTTTAGGAAAATAGTGGAGTTAAAGCAATGGCAGTACAACAGAACAAGAAAACACGTTCACGCCGTGGAATGCGTCGATCACATGATGCGCTGACAACCGCTGCGTTGTCTGTCGATGAGACCACTGGTGAAGTGCATCGTCGTCACCATATGACGGCTGACGGTTTTTATCGTGGTCGTAAAGTCGTGGAAAACCAAGACGACGAATAGCTTCGGCGGGCACCAGGGATTTTCTTTAATCTGGTGCAGTGACTCATTTGACGTCAGTAACAATAGCGGTTGATATAATGGGCGGGGACTTTGGCCCCCCCATAACTGTTCGAGCTGCTGCGGAATGTCTGGCAGAATATCCTGAACTTCGCATCATATTGGTTGGAGATGAGCGAAGCATTCTCTCTCATCTCAGCGATTCTTTTAAACCCTACCAAAACCTGATAGAAATCATTCATAGCAGCGAAGAGGTTGCTATGAATGAAAAGCCTGCCAGCGCCCTAAGAAACAAGAAGCGCTCTTCAATGGCGCTGGCGCTGGAAGCTGTCGCTTCAGAAAAGGCCGGTGCCTGTGTCAGCGCGGGCAACACAGGTGCGCTGATGGCGCTGAGTCGCTCTATTCTGGGTACTCTTCAAGGCATTGATCGGCCCGCCTTTATTCGTGAAATTCCCACACTTACCGGCCATTGTCATGTGCTGGATCTGGGGGCCAATGTCGGTTGTGATGCAAAACATCTCTATCAGTTTGGCATCATGGGATCCATTGTTGCGCAAGTCGTCGATAGTATGGAGCGACCGCGAGTTGGTTTGCTCAACGTGGGTCAGGAAGAGAGTAAAGGAATTGATCAGGTCAAGGATGCTGCACAAAGACTGCTGGGTAATCCGGAGATTAACTATATTGGTTTTGTTGAGGGCGACCATATTTTTGCCGATGAAGCGGATGTTATTGTCTGTGACGGATTTGTGGGCAATGTGGCGTTGAAGACAAGTGAAGGGTTGGCTAAGATGGTGAGCAATCTTTTGGAGCAAACATTTCAGCAAAATCTTTATTCAAAAGCGCTTGGTTTGCTAAGCAAACCGGTACTCAATAATCTCGTTATGCGGATTGATCCAAAACGACATAATGGGGCGAGTTTGCTCGGGCTCAGGGGGACGGTGGTCAAGAGTCACGGCAATGCGGATGTTGCCAGTTTTAAACAGGCCATCAAGCGGGCTTATTATGAGGCGAAGGATGTTTTGCCTCAATTAATACAAAAAAATATTTCTGAAATAAGTAAATAAAACAAACATTTGATGGTTTAAGTTAATCTATTTTATAGTTCGTTTTCAGGTGGTTGGCGCGTGGTGCGCACGCATGTGGTTGAGCGGCCAGAGGGCATCTCATGCTGATCAATAGAGTTTTTTAGTGGTGGATTTTTATATGAGTAAAGAACTGGCATTTGTTTTTCCAGGACAGGGTTCCCAATCGCTGGGTATGCTGGCGGACATCGCAGCAGATTATTCCGTGATTGAAGCTACCTTTGCAGAAGCATCTGATGTGCTTGGCATGGACCTTTGGCAACTCTCCCAGACAGGCACCGAAGAAGATATTAACCGTACGGATATAACGCAGCCGTTGTTGTTAACGGCCAGTGTCGCTTTGTGGCGGCTCTGGAACGAAAAGCAGGGTGAGCAGCCCGGTTGTGTTGCCGGGCATAGTCTTGGTGAGTACAGCGCACTGGTTGTAGCCTCTGCCATAGAGTTCGCGGATGCGGTAAAATTAGTCAATCTGCGCGGTCGCTATATGCAGACAGCAGTTCCGGCCGGTCAGGGGTCGATGGCGGCGATACTAGGGTTGACTGACGAACAGATTCGGAGTGCTTGTGAGCAGGCCGCGCAGAATGAGATTGTGTCAGCGGTCAATTATAATTCTCCGGGACAAGTGGTGATTGCAGGGCAGGCTGACGCGGTCACAAGAGCTATAGTTCTGTGTAAAGAGGCAGGTGCAAAACGTGCGTTGCCGCTTGCAGTGAGTGTACCTTCCCACTGCGCGCTGATGAAGCCGGCTGCCGAGCAGTTGCAAATTGAGTTGCAGCAGGTTGAGGTAAAACAGCCGCTGATTCCGGTCGTGCAAAATGCTTCTGCATCCGTAATGCAATCACCAGAGGAGATCAGGCAAGCCTTGGTGGAGCAGCTCTATCGGCCAGTTCTTTGGGTTGATTGTGTTAACCGCATGATCGAGCAGGGCGCCGAGCGGATTATAGAATGTGGTCCGGGTAAGGTATTGTCAGGGTTGAATAAGCGAATTAGCCGACAGTTACAGGTTGCTTCTATTGGAGATCTTTCCGGATTAGAAAAGTCTCTATCTGATGCATAGATTGATTTAAGGTGAAATAATGAATTTAGAAGGGAAAGTAGCACTGGTGACCGGTGCAACCAGAGGAATAGGCAAAGCGATAGCACAGGAGTTAGCTTCGAAAGGAGCGGTAGTTATCGGTACCGCAACGAGCGAGGCTGGTGCTTCGAAAATCAGCGATGATCTGAATGCAATAGGCAATACCGGGACGGGCATTCAGCTTAATGTATCGGATAGCGAGTCAGTGGCCCAGGCTTTCGCGTTTATCGCGGAGCAGTTCGGTGCGCCGACAATTGTTGTTAATAATGCCGGTATTACGCGTGACAATATAATGTTGCGCATGAAGGAGCAGGAGTGGGATGAGGTGATCAACACCAATCTGACCTCCATCTACCGGGTAACCAAGGCGGCATTGCGCGCCATGACGAAGGCGCGTTGGGGTAGAATTGTTAATATCAGCTCTGTTGTGGGCTCTATGGGTAACGCCGGTCAGGCCAACTATGCCGCATCCAAGGCGGGGATTGAGGGCTATACACGAGCATTAGCACGCGAGGTGGCTTCACGTGGAATCACCGTAAATGCTGTTGCTCCGGGATTTATTGATACCGATATGACGAAAGAACTGGGTGATGACCATAAACAGGCCCTGTTAGGACAGATTCCTGCCAACCGTCTTGGTGAAGCAAAAGAAATTGGTGCGACTGTAGGTTTTCTGGCAAGCGAGGAAGCGGCCTATATCACGGGTGAAACAATTCATGTTAATGGTGGGATGTATATGTAAAATGTCCGTCGTAAAAGGGCTTGCGGTGTGCGGCTCTTGGAATAAGAAAATAGGTTTTTATAGGAAATCTGTATTGTATTAGCTGAAAACTTTGATAATATGCGACTTCGTTTTATGAGTGTCATAATAACTAATATAAGACAGGGTTAGATAATAAAGAATTTTTGAGCAGCCTATATTTATTTGCTGTGACCTTTAAATTATCCATAGGAGTAACAAAGGTTATGAGTACCGTTGAAGAGCGAGTTAAAAAAATTGTTTGTGAACAACTGGGCGTAAAGGAAGAGGAAGTAACAAGCGCATCCTCGTTCGTCGAAGATTTGGGCGCGGACTCATTGGATACTGTTGAACTGGTAATGGCTCTGGAAGAAGAGTTTGAAACCGAAATTCCTGACGAGGAAGCTGAGAAAATCACCACCGTACAACTGGCGGTAGACTATATTAACGAACATCTATAAAACAATTTAAATGTTCCTGAAAGCCGCGCTAACTTGAGTTAGTGCGGCTTTTGTTTTATGAGGGGCTGTGCTGGTTGCAACCGGCAGAGTGGTAGCGGCCTTTAGGATATAGTATCGGAGGTTTAAATGTCGCGTAGGCGTGTGGTGGTGACAGGACTGGGTATTTTGACGCCCGTTGGTAATGATGTTAAACAGACCTGGACTAATATTGTCGCAGGCAAGAGCGGTATTGCACCAATTGATCATTTTGATGTTTCAGCTTATTCCACTCGCTTTGGGGGTTCGGTCAGGAACCTGAATATTGGAGATTACATCTCAACCAAAGATGCCCGTAAAATGGACCTCTTTATCCAATACGGCATGATTGCAGCGGAGCAGGCGATAGAAGATGCCCGGCTGGAATGTACCGAAGAAAACGCAAGCCGAATCGGCGTTGCTATCGGTTCGGGGATCGGTGGTCTGACCATGATCGAAAAGAACTATGACGCGATCAAAAACAGTGGACCCCGTAAAGTTTCTCCCTTTTTTGTTCCTGGCAGCATTATCAATATGATTTCAGGTAATCTGTCGATCAAATATGGATATAAAGGGCCTAATATTTCAATTGTTACCGCCTGCACGACAGGGACACATAATATTGGGTTTTCTGCACGAATGATTCAACAGGGTGATGCCGATGTGATGATAGCCGGGGGTGCGGAAATGGCGACTTCGCAGCTAGGGCTGGGCGGATTTGCTGCCGCCAGGGCTCTATCGACACGCAATGATGATCCTGAAGCAGCAAGTCGTCCCTGGGATAAGGATAGAGACGGATTTGTGCTGAGTGACGGCGCCGGTGTCGTTGTTCTTGAGGAATATGAGACCGCAAAAAAGCGTGGTGCGACCATCTATGCAGAATTGAGCGGCTTTGGTATGAGTGGTGATGCCTATCATATGACGGCTCCTTCAGAGGATGGCGCCGGTGCCGCTGCATCCATGCAGAATGCGATCAGTGACGCGGCGATGGATGCGAGTGAGATTGATTATATCAACGCTCACGGTACCTCTACTCCTGCTGGAGATGTGATTGAGAGTCGGGCGGTTAAAAAGGTCATGGGAGACGCTGCATCTAAAGTGGCAGTCAGCTCCACAAAGTCGATGATCGGGCACCTGCTCGGAGCTGCTGGCGCTGTGGAAGCGATATTCAGCGTCCTGGCAATCAGGGATCAGGTGGCGCCACCCACCATTAATCTGGATAATCCGGATGATGAATGTGATCTGAACTATGTGCCGCACCAAGCCCAAGAGCGGGAAATCAAAGTTGCAGTATCCAACTCATTCGGGTTTGGTGGTACCAATGGTACGCTGGTGTTTAAACAGGTTTAACCCCCTAAAGATTTGATCAAGGGGTGTTTTCCACCCCTTTTGAGCAGAAAAAACCGTTATGGATTCTGCAAAACCGAAGGTCATGGTGAATGGAACGTTCACCGACACTATTGCTACCGCAGATCGCGGGCTTGCCTACGGCCATGGCTTATTTGAAACCATTCGTTTTGATCAGGGTGTCCCCTACTTATGGGAAGCACATATTCAGCGCCTGCAAGCCGGCTGCATAAGGCTTTCTATCCCCTGGCCAGAGAGTTGGAATCAACTTCTGCTGGATGAAGCCAGGCAACTTTGCCGCGAGCACAGCGCGATCGTTAAAATTCTGGTCACAGCTGGGGCTGGAGGACGCGGCTACCAGCCACCTGAACGACCTGCGCCTTTAAGAGTTCTCAGCAGCTATCCACTACCCGATTATACCCGGCATTATATCGAGCAGGGTATTGCGCTCTTTACCTGTCAGCAACGCTTATCGGAACAGCCGCAGTTGGCCGGCATAAAACACCTTAACCGCTTGGATCAGGTGCTGGCCAGTAATGAGAGAAAGCAAACAGCTTGCCAGGAAGGCATCATGCTTGATCAGACGGGACACGTCGTGGAAGGAACAAGAACAAACCTGTTTGGCGTTGAGCAGGGAGTGCTGCTGACTCCACTGCTTAATCGTTGTGGTATTGCCGGGGTTATGCGTAATCACCTACTTTTCCATGCGCAGAAAAAGGGTATTCCTGTTGAAGAGGGCGACTATAAGTTAGCCTTTTTTGAGTCTCTTCCCGAGCTGTTTGTGTGTAATAGTGTGATAGGCCTCTGGCCGGTAAAATCCTGGGGAGACAGACAATACCGAATTGGTGATACAACGGTTGCGCTCCAGCAATTTGTTCAGGGACAGCAATAAACAATGAGCTACTTCAGTAAAAAAAACCTAATACGGATGTCGTTTCTGCTGATCTCTATCATTATTGCATCGGGATATAGTTATTCCCGTTATCTCAGAACCGCTAGTTACGCTGGTCCTGACCCGGTTGTTATTGAACTGCTGCCCGGAGCAACCTTTGCCCAGCTGACTGGAAAGCTGGAGCGAAATGGTCTCATAAAACACCCATCCTGGTTAACGCTTTATGCGGTAATCACTTCCCAGGCAACCCGGGTAAAAGCCGGTGAGTATCTTGTCCAACCCGGTATCTCTCCGTTGGGCTTGCTGGAGCTGTTTACCAAAGGTGAAGTAATATCTTATCAGGTGACCTTTGTAGAGGGCTGGCGATTTAAAGACCTGCTTAACCAGCTTGCCCGACAGGAAAAACTGAATCACCTTCTGAGTGGGTTGTCAGAAAGCGAGATCATGCAAAGGCTGGGACAACCGGGTCAGCATCCGGAGGGTCTGTTTTTTTCGGACAGTTATCAATACGTGTCGGGTACCAGTGATCTTGAAATATTACGCAGGGCTTACCAGAAGATGCAGCAAGTGCTTGATGATGAGTGGCAGCAGCGTGCTGTGGATTTACCCTATGAGAGTCCTTATGAAGCGCTAATCATGGCATCCATTATAGAAAAAGAAACCGGCGTTGCTGAGGAACGGGCACGAATTGCCGGAGTGTTTGTCCGTCGTCTGAAAAAGGGAATGCGGCTGCAAACAGATCCGACTGTAATTTACGGTTTGGGTCAGGAATTCAAAGGTAACCTGACGCGAAAACACTTAAAGCAGCGAACTCCTTATAATACCTATCAAATGAAAGGTTTACCGCCGACACCCATTGCGCTGGTGGGGCGGGAAGCAATTCATGCGGCGTTGCATCCACATAACGGATCAAGCCTATATTTTGTTGCCAAGGGTGATGGGACACACTTTTTTTCTGATACACTTCAGCAGCATAGTGAGGCGGTACGACAGTTTCAGGTGAAGCAACGGACTGATAACTATCGATCAACACCAAAACAACAGGGCAAATAGAGGGGTGAGCGCAGCACCGGTGGATGAGCAAAGAGGGCTTTTTATAACGATTGAGGGTATTGAGGGTGTTGGCAAGTCAACCAATATTGCCTTCATAGAAGATTATCTGAGACGCTCAGGTAAGGCATTATTGGTAACCCGCGAGCCCGGTGGTACTGAAATAGCAGAACAGATTCGGAATCTGCTGTTATCGCATCAACAGGAATCACTCTGTGAAGAGTCGGAGTTGTTGCTGGTTTTTGCGGCGCGTGCCCAACACCTGAATCAACGAATTCTTCCCGCATTACAGCGTGGTGAGTGGGTTTTATGTGACCGGTTTACCGATGCGACTTTTGCCTATCAGGGAGAGGGGCGAGGCTTGTCTGTTGAAATGATCGCCCGGTTGGAGAGTATGATTCAGGGTGCTTTGCGACCTGATCTGACTTTGATACTGGACGTGCCGGTGGAGATGGGTTTGTCACGGGTAAGAAAAAGAGGGCAGCTGGATCGGTTTGAGCAGGAAAAATCAGCTTTTTTTGAGAGGGTAAGGCAAGGCTATTTGGCGATTGCTGCAAAAGAACCTGAACGCTGTGCTGTTGTTGACGCAAGTCAGCCACTGGAAGCAGTCCAGTCTGATATTCAGGCATTGCTGGACCAAAGATTGTCCATTTGTGAAGGCCTTTAATCGATGCGTGCCGTATATCCGTGGTTAAACAGGGACTGGAAAAAGCTATTGGCTGTGCAGGCCAGTAATAAAATGCCACATGCGTTGCTATTATCGGGAAACCAGGGAATAGGTAAAGTAGAGTTGGCGGTGCAATTGGCCGGCTATCTGCTTTGTAACTCACCTACAGCAGCGTCTGCATGCGGGCAATGCAGCGCTTGTTTTTTATTGAAGGCAGGTACTCACCCGGACTTGATAGAGGTAACGCCCGAGCAAAAAGGCAAGGCTATCAAGGTCGATCAGGTCAGGGGGATCAACGACTTTATTGCTCAGACTGCGCAGCAGGGAGGACGAAAGGTTGTGTTGCTTTATCCTGCTGATGCATTGAATGTGAATGCTGCGAATGCATTGCTTAAAAATCTGGAAGAACCGAGCGGTCATTCGAATTTTATTCTGATCTCCAATCAACCGAGTCGGATTTTGCCAACTATTCGAAGTCGTTGCCATAGGTTTGAAGTTGCTCAGCCTGTCAGGAAAGAGGCATCAGAATGGTTGTTGGGAAGGTTGAGCGACGAGCAACAAATAGAACTGCTGCTTGATCTGGCAAATGATGCACCATTAAAAGCGCTTGATATGTCAGAATCAGGATATCTGGAGCAGCGAAAGCTGTTATTTTCAGGTCTGGCAGATATTCAGAGACATACTCGCCAGCCGCTGGATGTTGCCAAACAGTGGCAGGAGATGGAGAGCTTATTTATTGTTAACTGGATGATCGGCTGTCTTTCGGATTGCGTAAAGTTCAAACTGACCGGTGATGAGACGATACTGACCAATAAAGATAACAGCACGTTTTTTTTGGCGATCTTTCAGCAACTGTTGTTGAATGAGCTATATTTATACATAGATAGGCTGATAGAGTTAAAACAGGCATTGCTCTCGGGCAATAACCCTAATAAACTCCTGATGTTGGAAGATTTATTGATAAACTGGTTGAAATGCAGTTTTCGAACGGGTTAAAGGGTAAGGTTTATGGCTGATGGTGGGCCACGCAACGGCATATTGTCACTAACGATCAAGGATAAAGCGGTGCTTTATGCCGCCTATATGCCCTACATAAAAAACGGCGGACTGTTTATTCCGACTAATAAGAGATATAAATTGGGCGCGGAAGTATTTATGTTGCTGACGCTTATGGATGAACCTGAAAAACTGCCGGTAGCGGGCAAGGTAGTCTGGGTTACGCCAAGGGGTGCCCAGGGTAGTCGTGCCACTGGCGTTGGTATACAGTTTAATAACGAAGATGACACCGTAAGAAGCAAGATTGAAAACTATCTGGCAGGATCACTGGAATCGGATCGCCCCACCTATACGTTGTAGCCACAAGCCGCTTTAAGAAGTTATTGTTATAGCCATTCCCGAGAAAACAAGATGTTGGTAGATTCCCATTGTCACCTGGATCGGATTGATCTGTCCGATTATCAGGGGGACCTGAAAGCGGCGATTGATGCAGCGCATCATGCGGGTGTTACCCGAATGCTGTGTGTAGGTATTAACCTGGAGTGTTTTCCTGAAGTATTGAAGATCGCGCAAGTCTATTCCTCAGTGGATGCCTCGGTGGGTGTTCATCCGCTCGAGAAACATGATCGGAGCCTGAGCAGTGCGCAGTTGGTTAAGCTTTCGGCACAACCTCAAGTGGTCGCGATTGGAGAGACGGGGCTTGATTATTATTATGGAAAAGAGCAACGGAAGGAGCAGTTGGACCGTTTTCAAATGCACCTTGAAGCCGCCAAAACCTGTTCCAAACCAGTGATCATCCACAGTCGTGATGCGAAGCAGGATACTCTGACTTATCTAAAAAACTATGCGGATTTGGACACGGGTGGAGTAATGCACTGTTTTACCGAGGACTGGGAAATGGCCAGGCATGCATTGGACTTGAATTTCTATATCTCACTGTCCGGTATTGTCACCTTCAAGAATGCCAGGCAGATCAAAGAAGTGGCAAAACGCGTTCCGATGGATAGGCTGTTGATAGAAACCGACTCACCCTATCTGGCGCCGGTACCCTATCGTGGCAAGGGTAATCAGCCAAAATATGTGATTGAAGTGGCCCGGCATATTGCTGAATTACGGGGGCTGAGTCTCGAACAGGTAGCGGAGGCGACAACGCAAAACTACTACCAGCTTTTTCACCCGAATTCGAAAAGTTTCGCGTAGTGCTTCGGTATTAGACCATTAGTCTTTTAATACCGGGGTATCCTGTTCAAGGTCAAGTTCTTCTCGAGGAGGATCTTGCTTGGCGAGTGCACCGGATGATGTTTCTCCCCCCATGATCTCCTCAATAAGCGGGTCGTTTTCCCGCTGCTGCTGTGCAGTTAAACTTTCAAGTGTTTCATCTTCCTCCCGCAGCCTTTTCGCGGCCTCTACTTTTGTTTGGGGGCTTGAGCTGCCAGTTGTGCTGTGCCCGGACTCCATAGCGAGTTGAGCAGAACCATGCCAGGGTAACAGTCGGTAACTGCCTTGGTCATGGCAGTCGATGAAGGGGTACTTGATGATTTCGAAATAGGGGGAATGATCAAAATCTCTAGGCACACAGAGTTTGGGGTTTCGCCGGAACAGTTTCAGGCCCTCTTCATCAGATTGACGCACCAATGGCAGTATTGGAAACTGAATATAATGAAAGGCTTCAGCAATCATGGTTGAGCAGACGGTTTTGGTTGGCGGTCCGGCATTATGTTGAAACAGTGTCGAGCGCCAGCGTCTTGGCCACAGCGCCCAGGGAAAAAGGAACCGCGCGAGATCCAGTATCTGACGAAAATCATAAGCCAATCCAAGGCGGGAAACGGCAAAGTTTATCGCTTGCTGGCTATCCTTATCTAAAAGCCCTCTTGGTCGGCAAATCCTTAGATGGTCCTCCCGATAACTGCTCAACGGCATAACCACAGTGCCTCGCCCCAGCAGACTTTCTATAACCAATTGTGTGTCAGGATCCCCTTGGAAGTGATCGGCAACTTTTGCGCGAAATTTAGGGTCCTCTATATCATCGATGCGACCCACATAAAGTGCAGCATGGGTCCAGGAACTTTGAGTAATGACACGGATGACATCACTGATCCTTGTACGGCCTTCAACCAACAGTACATCACAGGGTTTTAACTCAAGCCGGATTTTTTCAAAATCGCTGAGAGGCAGACCTCGGGGTGATTTTTCCTGGTTTAGCCAGGAAATGATTGGTTTGGTGATGTAGCGATTCAAAATGCCCATGTGATTTAGTTTAGCCGCTTCATTGTTTGAATGCTGATTAATATGCCATGACCGCGAGCGGAATACCAAAAGGCGGATTGATCTCTTTCTACCGACGACTGTCTAAATTGCTCGAATTCTCTGTAAAGCAAGCTCAATTTTTTCAAGCGGCGTATAAAAGTGTGGTGAAAACCGGATACCCCCGCCCCGGTGTGCGCAGATAATATTCTCTGACATCAGCGTGGCATGCAGTTTCTGGTTATCCTGTGTTCGGTGTTTAAACGTGATAATACCGGCTTGCCTGTGGGCTGCAGTTTGGCCGAGCAGTTCAATGTGACTGATTTTGGATAATTGTTCGGTGAGGTACTGTACTTTTTCCGTCAAGCGCTGTTCGATTTGCGCCATACCGACCTCCTCGATAAGCGAAAGGCTTGCTTCCAGTGCATAAGTGCCCAGCATATTTGGGCTACCGCATTCAAAGCGCAATGCGCTATCGGTGGGCTCCCAGTCCAACCGGTCATAATCTCCCTTATGTTTGACCATATGCCAGCCGAATTGACGAAGGGTTAGTTGATCTCTGATGTCCCTGCGACTGTAAAACAGAGCCAACCCCTCAGGACCAAGCATCCATTTATGACCATCGGCAACCACAAAGTCAGCCTGATAAGACTGCACATCAAAGGTGTGTGCACCGATACTTTGAATGGCGTCGATACAGAACAGTACGTTGCGCTCTTTGCAGGCATTTCCCAGCTGTTGGCAGTCAACCTTTAAGCCACTGGCGTATTGCACGGAGCTGATTGATAACAGTCTGGTATTGCTGTCAAAACAGTCAATAATGGCCTGTTCCGGAGACTCCGGACCATCCAGGTCGGCGACTTTGACCTGGACGCCCTGGTGAGCCAGAGATTCCCACACAATTCGATTGGAGGGGAACTCCTGGTTGCTGATAACCAGGTTGTCACCCGGTTTCCAGTCAATACCGTATGCAATGACGGAAAGTGCTTCAGAGGTGTTTTTCAGCAGCGCAATATCTTCGGCTTGAGGTGCATTAATCAGCTTTTGCAACCGCTCACGCAGTCGAGCTTCAACGGTCAGCCAATGGGGGTAGCGTTGCGCGCCCTGCGCAACATTTTCCTGGGCAAAGCGGGAGACCGCCCGTTTAGTGCGCTCAGGCCAGGGTGAAACAGCAGCATGATTAAGGTAAATCAGATCTTCGTTTTGCGGAAACTCATTTTGCCAACTCATCGGGTCCTCAAATTTACAGATGCCGGGATATGGGTGTTACACGTTATCAAAATTGCGGTAGAGTTCCTACTCTTATAGGGGTTAAAATGGAGCATCCGCAAACCCGTTAATCAGTACTGATGAGTCAGTAGATTCAGGGGGGGGTAAAACTGTATCAACTCAGGATGGCGTTGGTCGTCAAAAAGGAATAAAAAATGGGCTACCCAAATATCGTGCCATATCTAAATACCGCCAAATATTTCAGGAATGCAGTGATCGCTGTTGTTTTGTGTAGCAGTGCCGCTCAAGCAGGATATCTGGAGGATGCACAGGCCTATTTCGATCAGAAGGATTACAAGTCGGCGATTATTCAGCTTAAAAATGCGTTACAGGAAAATGATCAAAATGGAGAGGCGCGTCTATTACTGGGTAAAAGCTATCTTAAAAGCGGTGCCTATGATAGTGCGGAGAAAGAGCTGAGAGCCGCTCTGACTCAGGGCATAGATGATAATCGTGTGATGCTGCCGCTGGGAATGGCCTTGCTACGAAAAGGCAAAGCTGACCAGGTGTTAGAAACGATTAGTGTTGAACAGCTGGCCAGCCTTGATGACAAAAGTGAGGCGCTGGCGATTATCGGCCATGCGCACATGGTAAAAAATCAGCCGGATGAAGCAAAAAAGGCATTTGCGGAGGCGCTGAAAAATAGCCGAACACCTTATGCGATTCTAGGGCAGGCACGTATAGCGCTATTTGAGGGAGATACTGAAGCTGGTCTAAAGGGAGTCGAGGAAGCATTGAAGGTAAACCCGAATTATACCGAAGCCCTTTTTACCAAGGCGCAAATTCTGGGTTCCATCGATAAGTATGACGAAGTAGTAGAGGTGTTTGATGGAATTATTGAGGGTGATGCCAAACATGTCGCTGCAAGAATGGCGCGCGCAGAGGCGCAGGTGAGACTGGGCAAGCTTGATATGGCCCGAAAAGATAGCGAATACGTATTGAGTCTCAACGATATGCAGCCGCAGGCTAATTTTATGATGGCAAAACTGCAGCTGGATGCGCGGGAATATGAGCAGGCGCAAATGTCTGCCGAAAAAGTGTTACGTGCCATTCCCAATCACCAAATGAGTTTCTTTATTCTCGGAACGGCTCATTATGTGCAGGAAAACCTGGAGCAGTCCAAGTTTTATCTGGAAAAGTTTATTGCGGGTCAGCCCGGCCATGGTGCAGCTTCCAGAATTCTGGGAGCAACCTATCTGAAACTGGGTGATCCGCAGAGCGCTGTGGATTTGATCGAACCGCTGGAAAAGGGCGCCGATAATCAGGATGCACAGCTGCTTAACGTGTTGGGCAGAGCCTATTTGCAATTGGGAGAAATTGATAAGGGTACTGAAGCATTAACACAGGCCGTGACTTTGGCTCCTGAATTGGAGGGTGCAAGAACACAGATTGCGCTTGGACAACTTGCGTCAGGAAATACGCGGGAGGCTATCAAGCAGTTAGAGGACAGTCTGGCTCAGGATACTCATCAGGGTGTTATGCCAAGAGTGATGTTGATTCTCTCCTATATCAAGGAACGAATGTTTGATGAGGCTTATAAAGCGGTTAATCAGGCGATCACTGATAATCCCAAAGCAGGTATTTTCTATAATCTGAAGGGGATGGCGCACGAGGCTCAGCTAAATAATGATGAAGCCAGAGAGTCCTATTCGAAAGCGGTCGAGGTGGACCCGGAGTATCTGCCCGCGTTGCTGTCCCTTGGCAAACTAAGTGTTTCTGAAGGTGAATTGGAAAAGGCCCGATCCTATTATCAGAGTATTTTGAAAATAAATGCCAAACATATGCAGGCGCAACTCGCGTTGGCACAGTTGGCGGCGCAAGCGGGAAATGACCGGGAATTCATGAAGCGGACAGAGCAGGCAAAGAGGAATAATCCAAATGCTTTTGCACCGGTTAATATGCTCGCCACCCACTACCTGCAAAACAAGGAGTTGGACAAAGCACTGAACGAGGCGCTCGGTTATCAGGCAGATCATCCGGAAAATCTGGGAGCTAAATCATTGCTGGCAAGGATCTATATGGCCAAAGGTGAGCCACAGCAGGCCAAGTATTATTTGCAGGACGTAATCGACAACAGTCCAAAAGACATCATACATCGAATGCAGATGGTTCAGATATTGGCATCGGAAGGGCAGATGGAGGATGCTATGGAAAGCGTAGAGCATATCCTGACTGTTGATAATGTTTACCTGCCTGCGTTAGCGGCTCGGGTTAAGATTAATATTAGTGATAAGCGTTACATCACAGCGGAAGAACAGATTGAAGTAATTGCTGCCAGCTATCCGGATTCGCATATTGCGGGACAACTCCGGGGTGATCTGCTTGTTGCACAAATGCAATCTGACAGGGCAGTGGAAGCCTATGAGCAGGCCTTTGCCATCGCAAAGACCCCATACCTGGTTAATACGCTGGTACGTCTTTATGTGAAAGATGAGAAGCTGGAAAAGGCCGCAGGGAAACTACAGCAGTATATTGATCAGGTGCCACAGGATGATAATAACCGTTTGCGCCTTGCGACGCTTTATCAACAATTGAAAAAAAATATAGCTGCGATAGCACATTATGAGCAACTCAACAAAAAGGTTTCCGGAAATGCCGTGGTGCTGAATAATCTGGCCTGGCTCTACTGGGTGGAAAATGACAGCAGGGCTTTAGATGTGGCACGGCAGGCAAACGAGGCAGATCCGGGGCGTGCGGAAATTATTGATACGCTGGGTTGGATAATGTTGCATGAAGGTGACAGGAAGGAGGCGCTGGATAATATTCAGCAGGCGGCTTCCAAAGCACCGACTAATCCTGAAATACGGTATCATCTCGCGGTTGCCTTGGACAAAAATAACCAGAAAGAAGCGGCAAAAAAGGAGCTTACCCGGCTGCTGAGAGATTATGGTGATTTTCCACAAGCCGCCGATGCCAGAGAACTGCTGCAGAGATTAGAAAAGTGATTCGTTTGGGTGCAGAATAGAGCCTGTCAGATCTGAAACGGTCGAGCGTTGAAGGCTTGGTTCACTGTATCGCCGTCGATGCGGATTAGCGTTTATTTAAATATTTCAGTGAAGCCGATTTCCCCAGATCACGCCAGGTTGTATCGATGCAACCTGGATGGGGTGGTGATTTAATAATTGACCCGGTCAAAATCGAGCCCTCCGGTTATTGCGGGAGGGGATGAGATTCCCGTCTGCGGCCTGTTTGCACCCTTATCAGGCAATGTGAAGTTGACCCGTGAGAACTTTTATTTGAACATAAAAAACCCCGGCGCGGTGGCCGGGGTTTACAGGAGCGCCCGAAATTACAGGCTGAAACCTTTCTTTCCTATTGTGAAACACGCCGACGCAATAGTAAAAGCCCCAAGCCGAGCAACGCCGCAGTGGCCGGTGCTGGTACGCCAGGTTCGCAACCCGGAGTGCCTGGTGGGCATCCGGTGCGTCTCTCTACCTTGACCAGGTTTAGTTTGAAGAAGTCTTCGGCACCACCATAGGGCGTAATGTGCTCATTTGCATTACCAATTAGCCATACATTGGAAAACACTTGGTCATCGTCACCAAGATTCACGGGTGCGGGATTAAAATTACCGGATTTTCCCCCGTTAGCAAAATATGTATCTATATGGGTCCAATCGTTATTCTGCAACCCGCTGGTCCCTGTTGAACTATAGGAAGTCATCGGAAGGGGTGTAGCACCACCGGAATTGTCGAACGCCAGAATGCTAGCATCTACCGTTGTATGATCTGGACCCTTCGAAGGCCATTCTCGTGCATACCCATTTCCAATCTGAGTAATGGCAACATTTTCAGAAAATTCCAGCAGCAAAAATTCCTCGAAATCATAGTCGCCGATGGCGTGCTCAGGGGAGCCGGTCCCGTTACCAGTTTCAATTCCCAATCCACCACCCCACTGAACTAGATTGGAGCGAGCAAAAGGTGAAGAGGCTGAGCCAGACTGGTTGTCAGCTATGGTGTTAGCCCATGCGGTAATTTTTAAGTTTATACCGTCAACCGTTTTGTTGAAATTGTAATCATTTGGGTCGGACACATAGGAGCCGCCATTGCTGCCAAATTTCCACTCCACCGCTGCTTGAACGCTGCCCGTCCAAGCGATCACGAATGTGGTGGCTAACAGTATTTTGACCAATTTATTCATGTACATCACCATGATCTATTATTAAAAGTGCTCTTTCTTCGTTCTGTGATGTCAGATTTGCTAACTGGCATCAGGAATATTGATTACTGTTAATTTAATGCAATTTTTTTGCCATATATAAAATAACGAATTATATCAATGAGATAAGTGTTTTTGTGCCGTGATTTTTCTGGCTATCAGCAGAAGTTGTAAATAATTCCGACACTGGCTACCGTTTTTCGAGTTTGTTGAGCATTACCTGAGCGTTATCGCGGCCTTCAAAAGGCGTATCCGACTCCAGCGCGAGTATCAGCTCAGTACGTGCTTCGTCATCTCGTTTCAGACCCTGTAACGCGGCTGCAAGGTGATAACGAATTTCAGCATTATTGGCATTCCGGGTCAGGGCTTCTCGCAGATAACGCAATGCCTGATCAAATTTTCCCTGCTGCACCAGCAGCCAGCCCAGCGTATCATTGATGGCCGGGTTATCCGGTTGTAGGTTGATAGCCTGGTTTGCATGTTGCAAGGCGAGATCTAGGTCCTTCAGTTTGCCGAATGCATACGCCATATGGTTGTGCAGCACTGCGTCGTTGGGTCGTGTTTCCAGTAGTTCCCGATAGTAGCCAATCGATCGTTGCCATTGCCGGTTCGCCAGATAATGTTCAGCCACCGCGTGGCGCACAATAATGTCATCGGGGTGTAGTTTGAGCCAGCCGAGCAGGGTCTGTTCTGCATGATTACTCTGACCTGCGGTGCGCTGCGCCAGATAGAGTCGAATCAGATGAAAGGTACCGGGCAGAATTTCTTGTGCTTTTTGGTAGGCGATCACGGCTTGTTTGGCTTTGCCTGTGCCCATCAACAGATCTCCCTTTAACCGGTGACCAATCGCACGCTGTGGATGTTTGGATGTTAACTGGTAAATTCTGTCCGATGCGCTGTCAATGCGGCCCAATCCGAGTTCAACTTCTGCCAGTTGTGCCTGTAAGTCAATGCTTTCGGGGTTGACCTGGATGGCTTTGAACAGGGTATAGGCGGCGTCTTCCCGGGTATCCGTTGCGACCTGGTAACGAGCGATTCGGGAGAGCCAATCGGTATGTGATCCTGCTATTTCTGCCATGTTTTGCAGGTGAGCGCCAAGTTTTCCGGTTTCACCTTTCGCCTGGAGTAATGAAATTTGCAACTCCAGAATCGATAGATCGTTGGGTGTCCGGGTCTCCAGTTCGTAGGCCAGATTACCGGCTTCGTCGATCGCTTTGTTTTGAAGGAGCAATTCAAAGAGATATCGTTGAATAACAAAGCTATCGTTCGAGATTTTTGCCGCCTTGCGAGCCCAGGCCAATGCCTGCTTTAGATCCTGCCGGGCATAGAAACTCTTCGCCATTTGTAGCATTGCCATTGGGTGGTGTTTGCGACTGCTCTCTTCGGTTTTATCGAGAATGGCTTGCAGAATGATTCTTGCTTGCTCCGCCTTGCCTTCCTCAATATCGATCTTTGCCAGACTGATTTGAGCCGCAGTGTGGCCGGGGTTGTCTTTCAGATAGGCGTTGACCGCGGCTCTCGCCTTTTCGGTTTCACCGATGGCCAGCTTGGTAATGGTGATCAGATTTATGTAGCTGGGATCGTTGGGGTTGGTGGCGAGCAGTTGTTCTGCTATGGCATCGGCGTTATGAAAATCCTGCCTTTTGAGGTAGGTCGTTGCCAGTGCAATTCCTGCAAGCTTATCGTTCTGTTTATTATTAAAGATTGCCTGTAATTCCGCAATACCATGCTCAATATAGCCGGCCTCAAGTCGCGTGATGGCGCGTTGTGTGTACAGTTGTCCCGGGGTGTTGTCAAAATTGGTGGCCCGTTCCATCAGGGCAACCGCTTTCTCATGCAGACCAGCGCCGTGATAGGCCTGCGTCAGGAGTGACAGCAACTCCACGGTTAGCGGGACCCGGCTGCTGATATTCTCCAGCAGACTGACGGCGGGGAAGAAGAGCTTTTCGTCAAGATAGATGGTGGCTAACAGCTTGAGCGGCCCGACATCGGTGCCGCCGATCTGTTCGTAGCTCTCTAAATAACTGCGTGCCAGTTCCTTACTGCCAAGTGTGTAATGCGCAATGCCTGCCACCAGCAACAACTGATCATTGCGGCTGACAATATCTTTGTTTAGCCCGTCAATGGCATTAATCACCAGATTCAGTTCGCTGCGGCTGGCATGTTCATCTCCGGCGCGGGCAAAGGTGATGGATCGCAGGTAGTGAACCCGGGGATCACCTGAATCAATCTTAACCAGAACTTCCAAGTCTCGAGTTGCTTCCTCGTTGCGGTTCAGGTCAACCAGCAGACCGGCACGTGCCAGCCGGGCGCTGAAATGTTTTTCGTTGATTGCAAGTACCCGGTCATAGTCGCTGATGGCGCCGTCCAGGACGCCTCGTGAATGCTGATAGGAGGCGCTGGCCAGCCATGCGGTCTCATCGCTGGGGTAGAGTCGAATCATACGATCTACCGTGGCTTCGGCTTCCTGAAAGTTGCCCGTTCGCATCTGTTGGGTAGAAATCAGATTGAGATACTCCAGGCCGTCGGGATTGATGGCCTCCAGTCTCATCAGCGATTCATTGAAAATCTTGTCATTATGAATGGCCAGCGCGCTGTTGGCGCGAATGGCCAGCAACTCAACCAGCACGGTCCTGGGCAGGTTATCCGGTATTGCCTGTGCCAGTAACAGATCATATTTCATCTGGCTGACATAGGCCTTTGACAATGGTATCGCCAATAGGGCGGGGTCGGCTCCAGCGGATATGGCATCTGATAATGCGGATTCCGCCGCCGCGGCATTCCCTGTTTTTATGTACGCTCTGCCCAGCAGGGCCAAAGCCGGAAGCAGTCTTGGATTGATCTGCAGTGCATTTTTGAGCTGAATGACAGCTTCATTAAACTGTTCCGCGTTAAATCTTTTGATGGCATCTTCATAGTAGTTGCTGGCACTGGCCTGGTCGGCAGCGTACGCAGGACCATGGTACAAGGCACCAAACATGAGAATACCGGATAAAAATAAGATTCCAGATCGACTAAATAGAAACAAAGCAGACACACCCATTAAATGAAAAAGCATAAACACGTACCCAACCAAGTATAGGCACAAGCACGGATCTGCGCCATTTGAAAACCCACTAACTTTTTTGGCTTATTATCCTGCTTTATGGGCGCTTGTCGTCCATGAGAGCGATGGTTTCTTTTTCCAGTTGATCCGGACCTTTTTTAAAAAAGTGTTTAATAGCTCTGAACACCGCTTTTACACCGGCCCATATTTTAGGCAATAACCAAACGAGCATGCAGAGAAAGATCACCAATAGAGCCAGGAATAGCCAGGGATGCTGTATAGCCGTCCACAAGCCAAAAATCACGGCTACATCTTCACCGATTGATAGAAACCAGTTACTAAAAGGTTCGGGAGAACTGTTTACCACAATTCGACTGCCAGCTTTGGTGAGGTGTGTGGTGGCGGCCAATCCACCTCCGATAATTGCGGCAGCGAGGGTAATGGCTGCACTGGTTTCGCCAACGGCGCCAGCAGCCAGCACCGCACCGGCGGGAATACGAATCAGGGTATGGATGCTGTCCCATCCGGTATCCACACCAGGGATTTTGTCGGCGGTGAACTCAACCATGTACATCAGTCCCGCAGCGGCCATCACCATTGGGTCAGCCAGTATTTGCAGTTCCGACGGAAGCACCATGTGCCCGGTATGGGATAAAACACCCAGAGTGAGCAGTGTGGCGTAGAGATTGATGCCGCTGGCCCAGCCAACGCCCATGGTGACTGCAAGGAGTGCAATAATTTGATCCAGTTGTTCCATTTCTATCAGTCCTATATGATGCTTGCTGATTTCGCCCGTCGACCACTATGATTCTTTGAGAACGAACGCTAAATGAGTTTAAACAACAAGCGGCCATTGAAGAGCCGACTCTGCTGCTTATTTTGCGCTAATCCCCGGCGAATAGCGATTATTTGTTTGTCAGCCTGTTTGATCCTGATTAGCGGTTGTGGTTCCCAGCAGATGCGTATTCAAAATCTGGCCAAGTCTGATATCAATATGGTAGGTGATCATCACATTGAAGCGAGTAATGAGTTGTTGGACTTGTTGCTCCGTAAACTTTATAAACGTAATCCGAGGGAATTGAAGAAAACTCCGGGAGCTACGATCAGCAGTCGTTTGGAGCAGATCTTTGCAAATCCGATTGCATTGCAATTTGAAGAATTGAACAACAGGGAAAGCATCGATGCGATCCTGTTGGGCTTTGATCCGGAATTTAAGGGTGACCGTGTGTTTGCTCTGGGGGTTGGTCTGCGAGGTATGCTTTTTCGAGCTTATAACGAACAAAAGGAGTTGTTTATGCTGGATAGTCTGGATGCTCAAAAACTTTACAATAGCGCCAGGAACATAGAGATACTTGCCTGGCGATTGGCGCATCGCCGCGACCAAAAAGGAAATCTTTATCTTTTAACCAACAGCATTTCAGGCCCGGTTAACTTGAGCTTTGAGCGGTTGTTTGGCAAATTAATTGCACTGCAGGATATGATGGCTCAAATTACAGAAAACCGGACCAGACGCACTATTAATAAAATTGTACACGGTATTGCTTCTGCCGTTTTTCTGCCGGTATAGGGGTAAGCCACCATGCTAGACGAAGAACTCAAGGAGAGTATTCAGACCGCTTATCGTTCGGTGCTTAAGAATAAAGGCTATCGTCCCAGATTGGGGCAACGTCTGATGATTGCTGAAATAGCCAAAACGCTGGGGAGTATTGAAGTTGATGAATCCGGCGTCCGACTGGGTGAATCCCATATCTGTGTGATTGAGGCGGGTACCGGCACAGGTAAGACACTCTCCTACATGCTTGCAGCATTGCCGGTTGCATTAACTAAAGGGAAAAAACTGGTGCTTTCTACTGCAACTGTTTTGCTCCAGGAACAGTTGGCGCAGAAAGATCTTCCGGACCTGATTGAGCATGGCGGGATACCGTTCCATTTTGCAATTGCCAAGGGGCGGGGGCGGTATCTGTGTCACTCAAAACTTGCGACGGTACTGGACAATGACGCGTCAATGGCTCCGGTGCAAACGCTCTTTGAGGATGAGCTCGCGGAAAAACTGGATGATGAAACGGTCGATCTGTACCGGTCCATGGTCAGGTTGAGTGATGCGGGGGACTGGGATGGCGATCGGGACAGTTGGGCCGCGCCGATCCTGAATGCGCAATGGCAACGGGTAACCACCGATCATCGTCAGTGTAGTAACAGGCAGTGTGCCTGGTTTTCGCAGTGTAGTTACTTTACTGCGCGAAAGGAGATCGCCGAAGCGGATGTGATTATTGCCAACCATGATCTGGTGCTTGCTGACATGGCGCTCGGCGGTGGTGCATTGCTCCCTGACCCTGAAGATACGCTCTATGTATTTGACGAAGCACATCACCTGCCTGATAAGGCACTGTCACATTTCAATTATCATGTCAGAATTAATGCGGCCAGGAAAAACCTTGAGCAGATTCCCAAATTACTTGCTCAGATAAGTGGACAGGTGGGGCATATGGCTGAGCTTGAAGAGCAGCTTGAGATGTTTCCTGAAATCAGGAAGACGGCGGATGAGAATTTGCTGTTTGCTTCCCAAATAGTAACCAGCATTACAGAAAACAAAGAACCGAGCGATGAGTGTCAATGGCGGTTTGAACAGGGAAAGGTGCATGGCGAGCTCCGCGTTATCGCCGGTAATCTGGCACGTCAGTACAGCTTGATTCTGCATTCGCTGGAGCTGGTCAGTGACGCGTTACTGGAAAAAGCCAGGGAAGATATTGAGCTTAAACCAATCATGGAGCAACTCTACCCAAGGCTGGCAATAATGATAGGTCGCAGTGAAACAGCTTGTCGGTTATGGCAATCCTACGCGCAGGCAGAAGATGACAATCAACAGAAACCGGCTTATCCGACAGCGCGCTGGGTAGTGGCTATCGAAGATCCGGGGTTCACAGATTTTGAGCTTTGGAGCAGCCCTGTGATGGTCTCTGATCTTCTGCAGGATATGCTGTGGTCACGTTGTTTTGGTGCTGTATTGACGTCAGCGACACTGAGCAGTGTCAATCAGTTTGAGCGGACACGTCTACGCATGGGGTTGTCGCAGGATACCGTCTACAAGGCTGTCCCCAGTCCCTTTGATTATGCCAATAAAGCAACTTTTGAAGTGCCCGCTGGTGCGGCAGATCCCCGTCAGGGGGAGGCGTTTGAACAGGCGCTTATTGAGCAGTTGAATAGCTGTATCGAACCTGATCAGTCAACGCTTGTGATTTTTACGGCGCGACAACAGATGTACCGCGTTCTGGAAGGACTGGTTCCCGAGTTAAGGGACATTATTATTCTACAGGATGATTACTCCAAACAAGCTCTTGTTAAGTGTCATTGTCAGCGTGTCGACGAAGGCAAGGGTAGTGTCATCTTTGGCTTGACGAGTCTGACAGAAGGTGTGGATCTGCCAGGCAATTATGTGCATCATGTGGTGATTGCCAAACTGCCCTTTACTGTCCCGAGTGATCCGGTAGAGGCAACCCTTAACGAGTGGCTGATGGCACAGGGCCGGAATCCATTTTGGGAGATTAGCGTCCCGGACGCATCGTTGCGACTCAAGCAGGCCTGTGGACGGTTGTTAAGATCCGAGCAGGATAGTGGGCGTATTACTTTACTGGATCGGCGAATACTGACAAAGAGCTATGGTAAGGCGATGATGGATGCGTTGCCGAATTATAAAAGAGTGATTGGATAAAAGGGGTTGTCTACTATTTCCCGGCTAGAATTTCTTCAGATAAGAAATGCCCCTGTTATTGATGCCGTAATAGTGATTGCCTCTGTCCAGGACTAAGCCAAGGCCCCACTTTTTGCCGACTTTGGCCTGTCCGAAATAGATGTTTTTAGCCACCTGCCAGCCTCTGACCCTCATTGTTTTGTCGGCTTTGAAGCGAACCAAACCAAAGGGGTACTGTTTGCTTGCTTTAAGTGACATGCCAGATTCAGTGCCGTAGAGAGACATGTAGTCGTTGGTGGGATAGTGGGAGAGTGTGGCGGACTGGCTTAAATTGTTGGTCAGTCCGATATTCAGATTGAGTGCGCGCAAATCCTCGGCTTGTGTAGGGAAAGCCAGGCTCAATATCAGGGCGACCAGCATTGCCTCCATGATAATATTTTTACGGGCACATGTTGCTACCATTCAGGACCTCCAGCGACCAGCGTTAAGCGAGTTATTACAGGTGCTTAGATACTTTTATAGTACTAACATTTCAAAATGACAAATACGCAAAATATAAAGCGCTGTAACAATAGTCGCTAACTTTTTGAAAAATATTGATTAGTGCCCGTTAATATATTTTCTTATTATAAAATTTGTTTTTAAGGCTAATTGATATAAGTCAATCTGATGGTGCTGTATGTTGAGGTGAGATGTTGGTGGAATACAGAAACCGAGGTTCAGCATTAAGCCCGGCTAAAAAGGCAATGCGAAAACAATTCCAATCAGCTACACTCGCTTTGGTTTATGATTTCTGCAATCGCTATGTGATTTTGAGAATTGAACAGTTAATTCAAGGTAACGTATTGAAACAGAAAACCAAATCAGCGGTAACACAAAAGCAGCCCGATACACAGTTTTCGAAACATCTGGCACATGGCATAAAGGAGGGGGCGCTCATCGGGTCGGTGGCGCTCTGTGCCTATCTGTTGTTGGCACTTTTCAGTTACAGCCCCGATGATCCTGGATGGACCTATACGGGTGGGTCGCAGGTGCAGGTATTGAATCATGCCGGTCGAGCGGGTGCCTGGTTTGCCGATGTGTTGCTCTCTTCGCTGGGTTATATGGCTTACCTGTTTCCTGTTTTACTGGCCTACCGGGCCTGGTTGATCTTTAGGGAGCTAAACCACGATAAACCCTGGAGCTGGCCGTTATTCGGCTTGCACACGATGGGCTTTCTGTTTGTTATGCTGGCCGGGACCGGCTTGGCTACCTTGCATTTCGAAGAGTATGTCTGGGTGCTCAGAGAGACCTCCGGTGGAATTTTGGGACAGATTATAGCCGGTCTTTTTCTGCAGGCATTTAATCAGGTTGGCAGCACCCTGTTGCTACTGGCCATATTCCTGTGCGGCTTGACGGTATTTACCGGTATTTCCTGGTTACGGCTGATGGATGGTTTGGGGGCGCTGGTACTTAACGGTATTGGTTACCTGTTGGGTGCTGTGCGCAGGCTGCAACAAAACGTTAAAGAACGACAGAGTTCACAGCAGGCACAGGAGAGTCGCAAACGGGCATTTGAAGTAAAGCTTGAAAAAGAGATAAAAAGAGAGCCACCCAAAATCACCTCGCTACCCAAGCCGCAGGAGTCCAGCAAGCGGGTAGAGCAGGAGCGGCAGGTGACCCTGTTTGATGCTGAAGTGAGCGGTACCTTGCCACAGATTTCTTTGTTGGATCAACCGGATCCCGGCAAGCGTAAGGGTTATTCCAAAGACGTACTTGAAGCTATGTCGCGTTTGTTGGAGTTAAAGCTGAAAGATTTCGGTGTCGATGCAGAAGTGGTGGCAGTTCAACCTGGTCCGGTGATCACGCGCTTTGAAATACAACCGGCGGCTGGTGTGAAGGTGAGCCGGATAAGTAATCTGGTTAAGGACCTGGCGCGATCGTTGGCGGTTATAAGTGTTCGCGTAGTGGAAGTGATTCCGGGAAAATCAGTTGTCGGTATCGAGATACCCAACGAAGACCGGCAGGTGGTACGGCTGGGTGAGGTGCTGTCTTCCAGTGATTATGATGCACATTCCTCGCCGCTGACCCTGGCTCTGGGTAATGATATTGGTGGTGTGCCAGTGGTTGCTGATCTGGCGAAAATGCCCCACCTGCTGGTTGCCGGAACCACAGGGTCCGGAAAATCGGTTGGTTTGAACGCGATGTTGCTGAGTCTGCTGTTCAAAGCGACACCCGAGCAGGTGCGGCTCATAATGATTGACCCCAAAATGCTTGAACTCTCCGTATACGACGGAATTCCGCATTTGTTAGCACCAGTAATTACCGATATGAAAGAGGCTGCGAACGGGTTGCGCTGGTGTGTGGCAGAGATGGAACGCCGTTATCGGCTAATGGCTGCCTTGGGAGTCAGAAATCTTGGCGGTTATAACCGTAAGGTTGCAGAGGCCGAGAAGGCGGGCAATCCGATTCTCGACCCCCTGTGGCAAGCCTCGGAGGAGATTGGCGCGGAGGACCATCCGCAACCGTTGCATGTGCTGCCCTATATTGTCGTGGTGATTGATGAGTTTGCTGACATGATGATGATTGTTGGCAAAAAAGTTGAAGAACTGATAGCCCGTATAGCGCAGAAGGCAAGGGCTGCCGGGATTCATCTCATTCTTGCCACGCAAAGGCCCTCGGTGGATGTAATAACCGGGCTTATCAAGGCAAATGTACCGACTCGCATCGCCTTTCAGGTTTCTTCAAAAGTGGATTCCCGTACGATTCTGGATCAGGGCGGGGCGGAACAGCTGTTAGGTCATGGTGATATGCTTTACTTGCCTCCCGGTTCCGGTGTTCCCGTGCGCGTGCATGGAGCCTTCGTTGCCGATGATGAAGTGCATCGTGTGGTTAAAGAGTGGGTTAAACGGGGTGAGCCGAGCTATATAGATGAAGTGCTTGAAGGACCTTCGGAGCCGATCTTTATTCCGGGTTCCTCCTCCAATGGGAACGGTAGTGACGATGCGGAACAGGATGAACTCTATGATGAGGCGGTGCAGTTTGTTACCGAATCAAGGCGGGCATCGATATCCGCTGTGCAGCGAAAACTGAAGGTTGGCTACAATCGTGCCGCGCGCATGATTGAGGCGATGGAGGCAGCTGGCGTGGTTTCAGAGATGGGTACTAACGGCAGTCGTGAGGTTCTGGCACCACCACCGGTCACCGATTAAGCATGTTTCGTTTGATGACATCATATTTGGATAACTCTTAGTGTTTAGAAGCAAAAGATTAAAGATGCTTGTTGCAATCATATTGCCGAGCTTAATGCTGGTGAAAATATCACTGGTGCGGGCAGATGCAACGACAGATCTGGTCAGCCTTTTAGGTGATATGTCATCCTTCAAAGCCGAGTTTCTGCAGGTTACCCTTGATGCTAAGGGGAACCACCTGCAACAAAATAAAGGGGTAATAGCTGTCAAAAAACCCGATCTGTTTTATTGGAACACGGAGCCGCCAATGGAGCAGCTGCTGGTTTCCGACGGTGAGCAGCTTTGGTTTTACGATCCCGAGCTCGAGCAGGTAACCGTACAGCCTCTTGATCGCAGGGTTACGCAAACTCCCGCTTTGTTGCTCAGTGGAGATGTTACGCAGTTACAAAGTTCCTACCAGATCACGGCACAGAGGCAGGATGAAAGCCAGTATTTCCTGTTAACACCCAAAGATCCGGAGAGCCTGTTTGAAAAATTGAAGCTGACTTTTTCAAAGGGTCGTCTGGTGCAAATGCATCTGGCCGATTCGTTAGGCCAAAAATCAAGCCTGGAATTTTTAAACGCACAGGTCAATATCCCTCTGGACCCGAATTTGTTCCAGTTTACACCGCCCGAAGGTGTTGATTTGATTATGCAATAAACATGGTTCCTGCTGGACCCTTCTATGTCCGATTTATTTGAAAATACTGCACATCAACCGCTAGCAGCACGCATGCGCCCGCTACGGCTGGATGATTTTGCAGGTCAGGAGCATGTGCTGGGTGAAGGGAAGGCATTGCGGGTGGCGCTGGAAGAGGGTTTTCCCCACTCAATGGTATTGTGGGGGCCTCCCGGAGTGGGTAAAACAACACTGGCAAAGCTGGTGGCGCATTTATCTGATGTTGATTTTTTGGCGCTGTCAGCGGTTATGTCCGGTGTCAAGGATATCAGAGCTGCTGTTGATAAAGCGCGGCAGGCGCAGCAGCAGTACAACCGGAAAACCATTCTCTTTATTGATGAGGTTCATCGCTTTAATAAATCGCAGCAGGATGCGTTTCTGCCTTTTGTAGAGGATGGAACGATCATCTTTATCGGTGCCACTACGGAAAACCCCTCCTTTGAACTGAACAATGCCCTGTTATCACGGGTTCGGGTTTACGCCTTGCGTGCGCTCTCAGTCGAACACCTTAAGACGCTGCTGGATAAGGCATTAGCTGATAAAGAGCATGGGTTGGGTGAGCGACCTATTCTCTTGTCAGAGCCTCTTAGAGAGCGTATCGCGATTGCCGCTGATGGTGATGCACGTCGTGCTTTGAATATACTGGAGATTGCAGTTGATCTGGGTGAGGTGCAGGATGAGAAGGTTTTGGTGTCGGAGCAGACACTGGCGGAGGTGCTGCAGGAGGGAACCCGGCGCTTTGATAAGGGTGGGGATCTGTTTTATGAACAGATTTCGGCCTTGCATAAGTCAGTCAGGGGCTCCTCTCCGGATGCTGCCCTTTATTGGTTGATGAGAATGCTTGATGGTGGATGTGATCCGCTTTATATCGCACGTAGACTGGTTCGCATGGCCAGCGAGGACATTGGTAATGCCGATCCGCGGGCGCTGGCGATCACGATCGATGCATGGCAGGCTTTTGAGCGGCTGGGAAGCCCGGAGGGTGAGTTGATGATTGCTCAGGCGGTGGTATACCTTGCTAGTGCGGCTAAGAGTAATGCCGTGTATCAGGCAGTGAACCGCGTCAGAGCTGATGTTAAGTCAATGCCCAGTCACGAGGTGCCGGAGCATCTGCGTAATGCACCGACTCAAATGATGAAAGAGATGGGCTATGGTTCCGGTTATCGCTATGCACATGATGAAGCGGACGGTTTTGCGGCAGGTGAGAACTATTTGCCTGAGGCACTTAAAGATAAGCGTTATTATTATCCCGTAGATCGTGGGTTGGAAAGCAAAATTAGGGCAAAACTGGAGCATTTGAATCAATTGAATCGAGCAAGCCCAACGCAGCGTTACAAAGAATAGATCGGAATAGTTGGTATGACAAAAATATTAGCGATAGCAATAGGCGGAGCCTTTGGCGCCCTGTCACGATACTGGGTGGTAGGCGTCATCACAAGTTTATTTGAGCGTAGCTTTCCATTTGGGACATTAGTGGTTAATATCCTCGGCTCGCTGCTGATCGGTATTTTGTACGTGCTCATTATTGAAAAGCTCGATGTGGCGGCAGAGTGGCATGCCATTTTGATGGTAGGCTTTGTCGGTGCCTTTACCACCTTTTCGACTTTTTCTTTGGAAGCGTTGATGTTGCTGCAGGAAGGGCGAGTGGCCGCGGCAATGACCTATATACTGTCAAGCGTTGTCGCATGCCTGCTGGCGGTTTCAGTGGGAATGCTGGTCACCAAACAACTTTTTTAAAGACTCGGAGTAATAAATTTCAATGTTAGACCCCAAACTGGTTCGCAATCAACCTCAGGAAATTGCCGAAAAGCTCAGGAAAAAAGGATTCGAGCTGGATGTTGCCCAATTAGGTGAACTGGAGCAGACGAGAAAACAGGTACAGATAGAGACCGAGAAGCTACAGAGCGAAAGGAATGCGCGCTCAAAAAATATTGGTAAAGCCAAAGCATCCGGGGAAGATATCGCACCGTTAATTGCCGAGATGAACCAGATTGGCGAGCAGCTTGATCATGCCAAATTGAAGTTACAGGAAGTTCAGCAACAACTGGATGAACTGCTGATGGGCGTTCCCAACCTGCCCGATGATTCGGTACCGGAAGGAAAGTCCGAAGACGATAATGAAATATTACGGTATTGGGGTGAGCCAGCCTCTTTTGATTTTGAAGCAAAAGACCATGTGGATCTCGCCACCACGCTGGGTGGAATGAATTTTGATGCGGCCGCAAAGCTCACAGGATCACGATTTGTCACTATGCAGGGGCCTGTTGCGCAACTGCATCGGGCGCTGATTCAGTTTATGTTGGATGTGCAAACCAGAGAGAACGGATATCTGGAACTCTATGTACCTTACATTGTGAATGCCAATAGTCTGCGCGGTACCGGACAACTACCCAAGTTTGAGCAGGATCTGTTTAAAGTGAGTAGTGAGCACGACTGGTATCTGATACCCACCGCCGAGGTGCCAATAACCAACATGATGAGTGGTGAAATTGTTGCAGCCGATGAGTTGCCGCTGAAGTTTGTGGCACACACACCCTGTTTTAGAAGTGAGGCGGGTAGCTATGGGCGGGATACTCGTGGCATGATTCGTCAGCACCAGTTTGAAAAAGTGGAACTGGTGCAGTTGGTACCGGCGGATCAATCGTCTGCCGCACTTGAAGCATTAACAGGGCATGCCGAATCAATTTTGCAGAAACTTGAATTGCCCTATAGGGTGGTGAACCTATGCGGTGGCGATTTGGGCTTTTCTGCCACCAAAACCTATGATCTGGAAGTGTGGTTGCCGGGTCAGGATAAGTATCGGGAGATATCTTCCTGTAGTAATTTTCTGGATTTCCAGGCCAGGCGAATGCAGGCACGTTGGCGTAATCCGGAAACCGGAAAACCGGAATTGTTACACACGGTAAATGGCTCAGGGCTGGCGGTAGGTCGAACGCTGGTGGCGATACTGGAAAACTTTCAACAGGCTGACGGATCAGTACGGATTCCGAATGCGCTGCTTCCTTATATGGCTGGAATTGAAGCATTGCAGGCAGATAGGGAAAATAAGTACTGAAATAATAAATCCCATGAATAAAAGGGGGTGACCATGCAAGCGATATGGATCAAACAGGTGTGTGTTTGGGGGACGGCTTTTTGTCTTCTCGGATTTCCGCTAGCGGTGCTGAGTTACCGTATCGGCTGGTTGTCGCTGGAAACGTCATTCAACATAGTTATCGCTACTTTTGTTACCAGCTGTTTGCTACTAGCATGCGCCTCTGTTATCTGTCTTGTTGGTTTTTGGCAGACTAATATCAAGTTGCTAAAAATGGGTGGCATAGTCTGTCTGTTACTAATGCTGCCGGTGGGTGGTCTGCTGACTCAGCTGGTTAAAGGGAAGGCTCTACCGAAGATTCATGATATCACCACTGACTGGCATCAGCCGCCGCAATTCCAGGCGGTTCCCCATCAGCGTAAGGCAACCGATAATTCACTGGAGTATCCGGGAGAGGGGGTTTCCAAGCTGCAAAATATCAGTTATCCGGATATTGAGCCGCTGGATACCGCAAAGAGCGTGCAGGAGAACCTGCGTATTGCGATTGAACTGGCCGGTGAGCTTGGTTGGGATGTGATTGCGTCTAATAAGGCATCGGGGTTGCTGGAAGCGGTGGACACCACTTTGTTGTGGGGGTTCAAGGATGATATCGCCATTCGGGTAAGGGAAACCGACCGTGGCAGTCGCATCGATCTGCGCTCAGTCTCCAGAGTCGGCTTGAGTGACCTGGGAGCTAATGCCAAACGGATCCAAGCCTTTATTGATCTTTACCAGAGCCGGTATCCATCTGTCAATTGACGCTCTCGATAGTGGACACCCATCAATTAAAAACTAAAACCCGATATTGGGAACTCGATAATAGACACCCACCAATTAAAAACTAAAACCCGATATAGCGAAGGTGTCGAGTGGTATTGGGTTTTGAGCTTTGGTTTATCGGGTATCGTTGGTGTGAATGGCTGAAAACACTAGGATTCGCGTTAAAGTTACAATTTCAAGTCGAAGGATATCCTGCACCGAGTCATGCATGTGAATATTGGGGTGGTGTTGAATGAGTGTGGTTTATAGCTACCCGCTGGAAAACAATCGCTCACAGTGTCGAACACCCTGAGCCCAGTGCTGGCCTAATGCTTCACAGGCCTGACGAACATGATGGGCTTGCCCAATCAGTTGCCTGAACGGGCTCTCAAAATGTTGGGTGAGATAAAGCCAGTGCTTTTGGTCGAGCTGTAATCTTGGCAGTATCTCCGGAAGATGTTCTGCAATGGCCCCACGTTTATCCTCACGCAATTGCCTGCCAGTCCAGTCCACCAACTCGAGATAGTCGGTAAGGAGAAAGGGTAAACCCTTGGGCATCTCTGCGTGCGGGTAACCCGCAAAGGGGAGCAGATTACCGGGTTGTGCGGTTGGGTTGTTGGGAGAGAGAGTGCTCCTTGTCTGCTGTATCTGATGGATGCGCTGGTGAATTGATGTATAAGCGGATGCCTCCGGTGTTTCTGCCATTTTGGCACGAACAGGATTGAGATCGACATAAGCCATGCAGGCCGCCAGGGCGGCTTCATCCAACAGCGCCTGACTCTTGAAGCGCCCCTCCCAGAATCGCCCGGAAGCCTTATCCTCCCGATTCGCCTGGCGAGCGATCGGCTCATTCAGGCAGCGCATAAACCAGCTGATGGAGGTCAGCCGCTCGCGCCACATCGAGACTTGTGATTGTAGTACCGTCGATTCTGCCTGGCCCAAAGATTGTCCCCGGGCAAAACGTTGTGATAGTGCAGACCCGCGAAACAAGCGGTGCCAGCGCTCCACCACCTCCCGGTCAGACCAGCCATCCGCCGTCTGCCGATCAATATGCAGGACCAGATGGTAATGATTGCTCATGATGGCATAGGCCGCGATATCAATGGCGAACAGCTCGGCCAGATCCAGCAAGCGTGATTGAATCCAGCCACGGCGGTGCTCATAGTCAGCACCTGACACGGCATCTTTACCGCATAAAAATGCACGGCGGACACACCGTGAGACACAATGATAGTAGGGGGTGGTATCGAGCGAAATCAACGACTTCCTGGGTCTGGGCATGGTGCAATCCTTTGCAATAGCGAGTGATGTAATCCATTCTATTGAGTGAATCGTAATGGGTCAATTTAAATTATGGGTGTCCAGCATAAAAGATGGGTGTCCAGCATAAAAGAGATAGCCCGCCCTTTACCGGGATCAGCCAAACAGGTACTTTAGGAACTCCTTTATGGTGGGCTTTGCAGAGGAAAATGAACACAAAGTGAATTGAACTGCTGTGGTACGTCCGGTGGTGTGGGAGAGGGGTATTGCTAGGTGCGTCCCTATAAGAATTAACGCTCACCACGTTTTAGGTGGAGAAGATGAAAAAATATTTTGAGAATTTAGCTAATGCTTTATTAGGGCAGTCTTTTAAAGACCTGGATTCAGGTGAGCAAAAAGTTATTGAGAGTATTGCTGAAAACACTTCAGTTACCGAGAATGTAAATGAGTCTTTTAAAGATGGACTTACTTTTGGCCAGAAGGTGGCTGACAGGATTGCCACTTTTGGTGGATCGTGGTCATTTATAGGTTTGTTTTTCGCATTTATTGCCGGCTGGATCATAATAAATACATATTGGCTGGTAAACGAATCTGTTTTTGACCCTTACCCGTTTATCTTACTCAATTTGGGCCTTTCCAGCTTGGCGGCTTTTCAAGCACCGATTATTATGATGTCGCAAAACAGGCAGGCAGCAAAGGACCGCCTTGAGCAGAAGGCAACCTTTGAAATCAACTTAAAGCTTGAGCTTGAACTCATGCGGCTGCATGAAAAAATAGATTCGTTAGTAGAATGTAATAATGCCAAATAAAAGTGTTTGAAAACAGTCAAGCACAGCGCTCTTTGCTGATTAATTGGTGGTCAACGCCAATTGTGTGCAAATTGTGGGTGTCCAGAATTGAAAGACTAAACTACCTTAGCTGGAGGCTAGTAACCGGGGCCAGATGCCTATATGAAATAAATTTATTAATACGAGGTTTCAATATGTCCAAGAGTATTAAAGGTACACAAACAGAAAAGAATTTGCTTGCTGCGTTTGCCGGCGAGTCACAGGCTAGGAATCGATACACATATTTTGCCGGAGTTGCAAAAAAGGAAGGTTTGGTTCAAATAGCGGAGATATTTGAAGAAACCGCAAACCAGGAAAAAGAGCATGCTAAACGGTTCTTTAAATTTCTCGAAGGTGGTGACGTTCAAATAACAGAAACATTTCCAGCGGGTAAAATAGGAACAACTTTAGAGAATTTACGAGCTGCCGCTGCTGGTGAAGAGTATGAATGGACCGAAATGTACCCGAATTTTGCGAAGGTAGCGAGGGATGAAGGGTTTAATGATGTGGCTGAAGCGTTTGATGCCATTTCAGTTGCAGAAAAACAGCATGAAAAACGATATAGAGACCTTGCGGATAATATTGAGTCGGGAAAAGTCTTTAAAAGAAATGGAAAAGTAGTGTGGCGTTGCAGAAATTGCGGGTATCTTCATGAAGCAGAAGATGCCCCTGAATTGTGCCCCGCCTGCTTGCACCCTCAAGCGCATTTTGAATTATTGGGGGAAAATTGGTAGCCAATGTAACAAACTTGAATAATATCAATATGTACTTGGGCAGCAATCAGCGTCAGGACCTCTGCTATGGCACAGTCTACAGCTTTTTTGCTGTCGAATATGTACTCTCTGATCTGGCAAGAATCAACGGAGAGTCAGGATTCGTCCAGAGCCTCCTTGACGGCGTTTACTATTCGCTCGATTTGATTGCTTTCCAGCTCCGGATAAATAGGTAGGGACAGGCATTGTGAAGCAACCTTTTCAGTCACTGGTAGATGGCTTGTATCGGAACCTTTAAACACCTGCTGCTGATGTAGTGGTATCGGATAATAGATAGCGCAGGAGATCCCCTGTTGTTGTAAATGCTCCATGACTTTTTCGCGGTGTGGCATCAATGTTGTGTACTGATGGTAGACATGGTGTCCGACTCCATCTTCGTGAGGGGTAACAACCGCCGTTTTGTCGAGTAGTTCGCTATACTGCTGAGCAACTCTATAGCGCTTCTGGTTGTAGTCATCAATATGATTGAGCTTGGCGCGCAGCACCACTGCCTGAATCTCATCGAGACGACTGTTTAATCCAATCAGATCATGATGATAGCGTTCCTTGCTGCCGTGGTTTCGCAGCATCTTAAGCTTTTCTGCTATCTGTTCCGAATCAGTGGTAACCATCCCGCCGTCACCATAGCAACCCAGATTTTTACTGGGGAAAAAACTGAAGCAGCCGCAATCACCAAAACTGCCAGTCATCTGATTCTGTACGCCGCTGCCAAAGGACTGCGCGCAATCCTCGATTAGCAACAACTCCTTTTCCTCGCACAGTGCTTTCAGCTTGATCATATCCACAGGCTGACCAAACAGGTGAACCGGTAGAATCGCCTTGGTAGCTGGGGTAATTGCCTGTTCAATCAGGGATAGATCGATGTTGAATGTGTCCGGGCAGATATCTACGAAAACCGGCTTTGCACCAACGTAAGCGATAGCTTCAGCGGTGGCGATAAAGGTGAAAGAGGTGGTGATGACTTCATCACCGGGACCGATGCCATTGGCTAACAGTGCGAGATGCAGCGCATCAGTACCGGACGCACAGGTCACAGCATATTTGCTTCCGAGATATTCTCTGGCCTCATGCTCAAAGGCGCTGACATTGGGGCCCAGGATAAAGTGGCAGCCGCTTAATACTTCCTCGATACCCTGGTCAATTTCATGTCTCAGGTGCTGATACTGTTGTTTGAGGTCCACCATTGGGATCATAAAAAGCTAATTCCTTAGGATCGGTTTAATAATTCTCTGATCTGTGTCGCAGTCTGGAGAGCTTTCAGACCCTCCTGTCCGGACACCAGAGGTGTGGTCTGGTTTTTAATGCAGCGAATGAAATCAGTAATTTCGGCCATCAACGCATCGCCATCTTCGTAAACGGTTTCTTTACTGTCGATATTGGGAACACCGGGAAACATCTCCCCATCCCCTTTGCGGTGATAACTGAAAATACGGTTTTGAAAGTCGATGGAAATATAGGCCTCTGGTTGAAAGATGCGCATTTTACGCTCTGTTTTCAGGCTAATCCTGCTGGCAGTCACATTTGCGACACAGCCATTGGCGAAGGTCAGGCGAGCGTTGGCAATGTCAGTTTGATCAGAGAGCACACTGGTGCCACTGACCACAACATCGACCAGGTCAGAATGGGCTGTTGACAAAATGATATCGATATCATGAATCATCAGGTCCAGTATTACATCCACGTCTGTCGCCCTGGGTTTGAACGGCGCAAGTCGGTGTGTTTCGATAAATTTGGGTGTGGTCAATACTTGATCAAGGTCCAGCATGGCCGCGTTAAAGCGCTCCAAATGGCCCACCTGCAGAATGCATCCGTTTGCCTCAGCGGCATCAATTAATTGTTGAGCCTGTTCAACGGTTGTTGTGATCGGCTTTTCAACCAGCACATGAATACCCTGGTTTAAAAAGGCTAACGCGGTATCGTAGTGTATGCTGGTGGGTGTCACAATACTGACAGCGTCGATCTGATCAAGTAGCTCTGTATAGTGCTCAACGGCTCTTACATTGAGTTTCCTGGCAACTTCCTGAGCCTGAGTGATATTGGTGTCGGCGACTGCAATCAGTTCACAATCGGCAATGGCAGCATACTTTTCAGCATGGAACTTGCCGAGATACCCGACACCGACAACTGCGGTGCGTACAGAGTCATATTTTGTCATTAAATTTGCGCTGTCTTTCCGGTAAGGTTCAGGGCGCAAAGTATAATTGTTTAGGGTGGTGCTTGTATATCAACGCAAAATAAAAACGGCATTTTTTAATGCGCCCTGGCTTGAGCCGCTGTTTGATCTGGTGCCGTTTTTGCCCGAATAGGTGTGTGGCGGATACTATTCCTGATTGGTTGGCTTTTGCAGTTGTTTTAGCAGGTCGATCGGAAGCGGAAAAACGATTGTATTGCTATGTTCCCCGGCAATTTCGGTGAGTGTCTGCAGATAACGCAGTTGCAGCGCCTGTTCCTGCTTGGCGAGTGTCTCTGCTGCCGCCAGCAGTTTGTGAGAAGCCTGTAGTTCACCGTCCGCATGAATTACTTTTGCCCGACGTTCACGCTCAGCTTCGGCCTGCTTCGCGATTGCTCGTATCATGCTTTCGTCTAGATCAACATGCTTGATTTCGACATTGATGACTTTAATGCCCCAGACATCGGTCTGTTTGTCGAGGATGGCCTGTATATCAGCATTTAGTTTTTCCCGGGAGGCGAGCATTTCATCCAGTTCATGCTGGCCCAGAACAGAGCGCAGTGTGGTCTGGGCTAGTTGACTGGTTGCATCGTGAAAATTCTCGACATTAATAATCGCCTTCTGTGGATCAACCACGCGATAGTATATGACAGCGTTGACTTTGACCGATACATTGTCTCTTGAGATAACATCCTGTGTGGGTACATCCAGTACAATTGTTCTCAGGTCAACCCGAACCATTTGCTGGATCATTGGGATGATTATTATCAGTCCGGGCCCCTTCACTTTGTAAAACCGGCCGAGCAAAAAGACCACGCCGCGCTCATATTCGCGCATGACCCTGAATACGTTGATAATAATAATGAGAACGCCAAATATCAGAGCCAGCATAAAGTAGTTCATTGATTTTTCTCCGGTTCCTTTGAGTCTGTTTTGACTTCTGTTAATTGAAGTGTGAGGCCGTCAACGTTTTGGATGGTCGCCTGCTCTCCGATCTTCAGGGAGTCTGGTCCACGGGCATCCCAAAGCTCACCATGTAACCAGACCTTTCCATGACCAGCCTGGTATTGTTCGACAGTCACTTGGTCACCAATCATGGCATCCACCCCTGTTACCGCTTGTTGTTGACGTGATCTGACCAGCAGCCGGGCGACGACAATCAGAATCAGTATTGACAGTAAACTAAGTGCAGCAATAAGTGGCAGGGCAATTTGAAAAGCGGGTATCTCAGTATCCATCAGGATAATAGAGCCTATAATAAAGGCGATAATTCCGCCGATTCCAAGCACTCCGAAACTGGGTGCAAAAGCTTCTGCGACCATTAATGCCAGACCAAGAAGAACCAAGCCAATTCCCGTGTAGCTAATGGGAAGCACCTGGAACGCATACAGTGCGATCAGCAGGCAGATGGCTCCGGCAATACCTGGCACGCCCATGCCGGGATTGTAAAATTCTAGAAACAAACCATAGATACCGATCAGCATCAAAATGTAGGCGACATTCGGGTCCGTGATGGTCGCCAGAAACTCATTGCGCCAGTCGGGCTGAATCGTTTCCAGATGCGGGTTGTCAATAACAAGCTTCACAGGCTGGCCTTTTATCCTGATCTCATGGCCATCCAACTGCCGCAAAAGATCCTTAAGGTCGCTGGCGACTACATCGATGACATTCTTTTTAAGGGCATCGGAAGCGGTCAGGCTCTCCGCTGAGCGTACCGCTTTTTCAGCCCATTCGATATTTCGTTGGTTCAGCTCAGCCAGCCCGCGAATATAGGCGATAGCGTCATTGATCTGCTTGCGTTCAAGCGTTGATTTCCCGTCTGCCGGAAGAGCCTTGTCCGCGGTATCAGGTTTGTCTGGGTCAGACGGTTTTTGTTCGGGACTTCCCGGTAATGCCGGCGTGCCGATGCGCACCGGCGTTGCTGCACCAAGGTTTGTTGCTGGTGCCATTGCTGCAACGTGTGATGCGTAGAGGATATAGGTTCCGGCACTGGCAGCTCTCGCTCCGGCCGGCGTTATGTAAGTGACAACAGGTACTTCGGATTGCAGTATCGCCTGGATGATGGAGCGCATCGATTTATCCAGCCCGCCCGGCGTATCCATCTTGAGTATAACCATATCAGCCTGTTCGGTTACTGCCTGATCAATACCTCTGACGATATAATCACTCGTGGCAGGGCCAATTGCTCCATTGCTGGAGAGAACCAGGATTTGCTGAACAGTCAACTCAGCGTCAGCCGGTGACCTGGCGTCAGCGCAAGCAATAATTGAAGCCAACAGAAATGACAGAACTCGTAATATCGACAGATGCATAAGGGTTTGCCTGGGCCGCTACCTATAAACGTCGTTCAATTGCTTTATTAAAACCTACTTCTATGGACAGCAACCTGCAACTTTAGTGCACAGCGCTATCTGCGCGAGAGATAAAAAAATATATTTTTATTGTGTTCTTATTCTAAGCTGGCATAAGCTAAAAAAGGCGGGTTTGGTCATTGTTGGCGGAATTATCAGGCTAACACTGATCAAATTTTATCGTTTTAACGGTTGAGAAAAAGCAAAAAAAGTCGCTATTTTTAGATTATTTGCTATTTCTAATTTTCAAAGTGGAAAAAATTGCATAGCATTCGCCGCTTTGATGGCGCTATGGCAGAAACTGCATGGCGCTATAAAAGGCCCCTAGTTAACAGCATTGAGAGAAGAACAGCATCCTATGGCTAAATCCTTGGTTATTGTAGAGTCACCAGCGAAAGCAAAAACGATCAATAAATATCTGGGTAGTGATTTTGCTGTGAAATCAAGTATTGGTCATATCAGGGATCTGCCGGTCAGCGGAGGCAATAAAAAACCGGTGGATGCTAGTGCGCGCGCCAAAGAGGCCGCGAAAACAAGAAGTATGTCTCCCGAGAAAAAAGCGCAATACAAGAAACAGAAAGCTAAAGACCAGCTTATTGCAAGAATGGGGGTCAACCCGGAAAAGGGGTGGCAGGCGCGCTACGAAATACTGCCGGGTAAGGAAAAGGTGGTGAAGGAACTGCAGCGTTTGGCGAAGAACGCCGATACCATTTATCTCGCAACTGACTTGGATAGAGAGGGGGAGGCGATTGCCTGGCATTTGCAGCAGGTCATTGGAGGTGATGAAACCAGATATAAACGGGTTATTTTTAACGAAATTACCAAGAATTCAATACGCAGCGCTTTTGAAGATCCTGGAGAGCTTGATTTAGACAGGGTTAATGCACAGCATGCGCGGCGTTATCTGGATCGGGTAGTGGGCTTTATGGTTTCGCCACTCTTGTGGTCGAAGGTAGCCAGAGGCTTGTCGGCAGGCAGAGTGCAATCAGTTGCTGTCAGACTCATCGTCGAGAGAGAACGTGAAATCAGGGCCTTTAATCCCGAAGAGTACTGGGAGGTTCATGCCGATTTAAATACCGGACCAAATGAGAACGTAAAGTTTCAGGTGGTAAGGCAGGAGGGGAAGCCATTCAGGCCTGTCTCAAAAGCACAGACTGACGAGGCTTTGTCGATACTTCGCAGAGCGGATTATCTGATCGCCGACCGCCAGGATAAACCCACCAGCTCAAAGCCGAATGCACCTTTTATTACCTCTACACTACAACAGGCTGCCAGCACCCGACTCGGGTTTAGTGTTAAGAAAACCATGATGATGGCCCAGCGGCTTTATGAGGCGGGCCATATCACCTATATGCGGACTGATTCTACCAATCTAAGTGCAGAAGCGGTTGCCAACTGCCGTGATTACATTCTGGATAATTTTGGCGAACGCTATCTGCCGGAAAAACCTATCTCCTACAGTTCAAAAGAGGGGGCTCAGGAAGCGCACGAGGCGATACGTCCTTCTGATGTTCAGGTGAAAGCCACGCAGTTAAGTGGTATGGAAAGAGATGCGGAAAGGCTCTATGAGTTGATTTGGCGTCAGTTTGTGGCATGCCAGATGCCGAGGGCTGAATTCCTGAGTTCGACGCTGACGGTTAAGGCTGAAAACTTTGAGCTGAAAGCCAAGGGGCGAATTCTTAAATTTGACGGGTATTTGAAAGTGATGCCCATGAGTAAAAAAGATGATGATGTCGTGTTGCCGGAGTTGGTGGTTGGCGATTCGCTCAGTTTGATCGAGTTGTTCCCGAAACAGCATTTTACCAAGCCGCCGGCCCGATATAGTGAAGCGAGCCTGGTGAAGGAGCTTGAAAAAAGGGATATCGGGAGACCTTCAACCTATGCGGCGATTATCTCAACAATTCAGGAGCGTGGATATGTGTCGTTAAAAAACCGCCGTTTTTATGCGGAGAAGATCGGCGATATTGTCACGGATCGTTTGATAGAGAACTTTGATCATTTAATGGACTATGGTTTTACCGCCAATATGGAGGATTCGCTGGATGAGATAGCGAATGGCCACGCAGGATGGCAGCAGGTGTTGAATGAGTTCTATGATGATTTTGTTCAGCGTCTCGATACTGCGCAGGGCGAAAAAAACGGAATGCGGGCTAATGCGCCGACAGAGACAGATATTAAATGTCCGGCGTGTGGCCGGAATATGCAGATCAGAACCGCCAGCACAGGAGTGTTTTTGGGCTGTTCGGGGTATTCATTGCCGCCCAAAGAGCGTTGTAAGGAAACGATTAACCTGGTGCCGGGTGATGAGGCCGTTGATGTTGAAAAGGATGATGAGGGAGAGTCAAAACTGCTGCGTACCAAGCATCGTTGCAGCGCATGCGGCACGGCGATGGACAGCTATCTGATAGATACCGAGCGCAAACTGCATGTCTGTGGTAATAACCCGGACTGTACCGGATATGAAGTGGAGCTGGGTAGCTATAAAATTAAAGGGTATGAAGGACCGGTTATCGAATGCGATAAATGCGGTGCCGAGATGCAGCTGAAGTCCGGGCGTTTTGGGAAATATTTTGGTTGCACCTCCGGCGATTGCAAAAATACGCGAAAGCTTTTGCGAAGCGGAGAAGCTGCACCTCCAAAAATGGATCCGGTACCGATGCCGGAGTTGAGTTGCGAAAAGGTGGATGACACCTATGTACTTCGTGATGGTGCCGCCGGCCTGTTTCTGGCAGCCAGCAAGTTTCCGAAAAACAGAGAAACAAGAGCGCCGTTTGTTGATGAACTGATTCCGCATAAACAGGAGATAGATCCCAAGTACCACTTTCTGTTATCAGCTCCCGCTAAAGACCCTTCGGGCAATCGGGCTATGGTACGTTTTAGCCGCAAGACTAAAGAACAATACGTCATGACAGAAAAGGATAAAAAAGCAACGGGCTGGCGTGCTTATTTCAGCAATGGCCAATGGCAGGAACAGGAAGCGAAAGCAAAAACAAAAGCGACCAGGAAAAAGAAAAGCAAATCCTGATGCTTGGCTGAACCGAGTCGAAAGACAGAGATTTATTTTAAAGCCTTAGGTCAACAGCGCCTGCAAACATGGTAGAATAGCTATCAGTTGTTTTCTAATGAGCCTATTTAATGTCGAATTCCTATTACGAGATTGTCGAACTAGCCGACGGAGAGATTGCGTTACAGCGTATTGATGGAGACGGTGAGCCACTTGTGCGTGTCAGTTTTTCAGATGAGGTCAAACTGTATTTGCAGGAGCAGTATGTGGATGTTGCAAAAGCCATGATCAATACCGGTATTCGAATAGTGGGACAGATCCAGGAAGACGGCCATGAGGATTTTGAAGAAGAGATAGAACAGGAAGAGCCCAGAACCCTGCATTAGCAGTGGTTTTATATTACAGGCTGCCCCCTCCAGTCTGGTGACATTAGTAACGTTATTTAACGTCTGATCTGATGACACCGACCACCAAACCTTCAATCGCAAAATCAGGGCTTGTACCATCGACTTTAATAGGCTGATAGGCGTTGTTTTCGGGCATTAGCAAGATCTGCTTGCGCTCTTTTCTAAGTCGTTTAACGGTCACCTCATCTTCAATTCGCGCCACCACAATTTGCCCGTTACTGGCGTCTTTCATCTGTTTTACTGCGACCAAATCGCCATCCAGTATTCCCGCATCAATCATGCTGTCGCCATGGACTGTTAATAAATAGTTGGCTTCGGGATTAAAAAAAGTGGCGGGGATTTCCGCATAATTTTCTATATGCTGTTCAGCCAAAATCGGAGATCCGGCAGCGACACGACCGACGATAGGTAGTCCCTGCGGTATCTCCTCATCCTCACCTAACAGGCGGATTCCTCTTGAAGTACTGCTGACAATTTCAATCGCTCCTTTGCGGGCCAAGGCTTTCAAATGGTCTTCTGCCGCATTAGCTGAACGAAAACCAAGATCCCTGGCGATATCTGCACGGGTTGGCGGAAAACCGGTTTCAGTAATATGTGCTTTGATGCAGGCGAGTACTTCGTTCTGTCTTGGCGTCAGTTTTTCCATGAGCGCACCTCTGTATATTTATCCAGACTGTAATTATATACAGTTAGCGAGCGGAGAATCAATCGAAATGTCCTCGAAGCTTCTGGATTTGTCCGGGTTATATCAAGCTAGCGGTTCGAGGTAAATCGAATTACACTGGGAGAATGATGGTGTCTAACGCTACAGGAGGTGAAGATGGACGAGAACAAAGTACCTGAAGCCTGGCGAGTTTTGCGTATTCAATCAGAACTGGTGGATGGGACAGAAAGTCTCGTTAAATTCAGTCGCGCTGTAACCATTTTTGGTAGTGCCCGTTTGTTTAAAGAGTCGCCTTACTTTCAACAAGCCGAGTCGTTAGCCTATAAGATAGCCAAACAGGGAATTCCTGTTATTACAGGTGGTGGCCCGGGTATCATGGAGGCTGCAAATCTGGGCGCGCTCAGTGCTGATGAGCCGGGAGACGGTGAGTCGATCGGGTTAAATATCAAGCTTCCGGCGGAGCAGGAGGCAAATCATTTTCAGGACCTGACTTTAAATTTCAGGTATTTCTTTGTGCGTAAATACATGTTTGTAAAGCATGCTGTTGCCTTTGTTATTTTTCCAGGCGGATATGGTACGCTGGATGAACTGTTTGAGGCTCTGACACTGGTTCAGACGAACAAAATTATTAAGATACCCATTATTCTGGTTGGCAGGGATTATTGGGAAGGTTTGTTAAGCTGGATAGAAAACAAGCTGATGAGAGAGGGTTGCATCAATCAGCAGGAGAGGGATTTGATTACCCTGGTGGATGATATTGATGATGCGTTAAAGATTATTCTTTCGCATCAGGCGCTGACGATTAATAATTGAAGGGTCATGAGCATAAAAGGGAATCTGAAAACGGATATTGGTGTGTTATGAAAGGTCATGAACACATCGAAATAAATCTGGCAGAGCAGCGGCTCCGTTATTTCCGCGAACAGATTTGTCAGCATAGTTATCTCATATCGTCTGCCAAAAAGGGTGCCGGGGAGTGTTCTGGTAGCGAACAAACACCGCGAGGCAAGCACTATATCCGAGCCAAGATTGGCGCAGGCATGCCGGTTGGTGCGGTGTTTGTTGCGCGCCGGTTTAGCGGTGAATTATATCAACAGAGTTTGGCACAATCGTTTCCGGACAGAGACTGGATTCTGACGCGTATATTATGGTTATGTGGCAGTGAAGTAGGCCGTAATCGACTTGGTGAAAAGGATAGCATGAGGCGCTATATCTATATTCATGGCACACCGGATACCGAACCGATGGGTGTGCCCCGGTCGCATGGCTGTATTCGCATGCGTAACAAGAACATTATCGAGCTGTTTGAGTCCGTGTCGGTCGGTTGTCCGGTGAATATTATCGAAAGCACAGCCGCATGCTAGGTCTATTAATGATCAGACACCAAATAGCCCTTCCTGTTACCGGAGTGATTTCCAGGTATCAGGTCTACCCAAAAGGTGTCTATTTTTCCTTTCTTGCTCAGGGATTTATCCTGCCAGAGCTTTTTGCCTAATTTCAATAGCTCTTCATTTGACGCGGTAGCAACCGATGAACCTTCCGGGCGCGTCACCTGGTCAGCAGATATGCATGCAGCCATGGAAAAGGTGTGCGTAGCTAACAGCAATAGCAGTGCGCTAAAGTGACAGATATTTTTTTCATAGAGAGCTATCCGGTTGCTGGTGTATGGACCCGCTTTAGGGGCTTGGTGGGATATTGGAAAACAACACTCAGAATAAGCTCATTGGCTGTAATGAGGATCAATAAATTGTTAAAAAAGCGTGTCCCTTGCTTGGTAATCGATGAGGGGGTCTTTAGAATAGCCTGACATTCATTGTACGGATATTCAGGAACCAACACGCTATGCCTATTGGCTCATTGATGCTTGATATAGAAGGGCTCAGTCTTACGGACGGTGAGGCGGAGCTGTTGCGGGAAGAGCAGGTAGGCGGCATTATTCTATTTGCCCGGAATTATGAGGCCCCCGAGCAGTTAGGACGGCTGGTAAAAGAGATAAGAAACATAAGGCCGGAAATTTTGCTCGCAGTGGACCATGAAGGTGGCCGGGTACAGCGTTTTCTAGAGGGGTTTACGCGGATTCCGCCGATGAGCACTCTGGGTCAGCTTTATTGTAAGAACAAAAAAAAAGCGCTCCATACCGCACGGGAAACCGCATGGCTTTTGGCAACGGAGCTATTGCTTCAGGATATTGATTTGAGTTTTGCACCGGTTCTGGATCTGGATCATTCGTTGAGTCAGGTGATTGGTGACCGGGCATTTGCAAATGATCCTTCAGTCGTTATTGACCTTGGGCAGGCTTTTGTCGACGGGTTTCATGATGCGGGAATGGCTGCAACCGGAAAGCACTTTCCGGGCCATGGAGGGGTTGTTGGTGATTCGCACACCGATATACCTGTAGATCACCGCAATTGGTCCGAAATAGAGAGTACTGATTTGCTGCCATTTCGGCAATTGGCGGGATCGCTGGATGCTGTCATGCCTGCGCATGTGATCTATTCGGAAATCGATTCGCATCCCGCTGGATTTTCAGAGGTTTGGCTGAAAGAAATTCTGAGGGGTAAGCTGGGCTTTGATGGTGTCATTTTTAGTGATGATTTAAGTATGGAAGGGGCAACTGTGGCCGGTAGTTATACTGAACGGGCTCAGGCTGCAATGCAGGCCGGTTGTGATATGGTGCTGGTGTGTAATGATCGAAATGGTGCCATTGAGGTGCTGGAGTACCTGAAGCGTCATAAGGTGAAAAGCTCGACGCGGCTACACCGCTTAAAACATCACACAAAGCTAAACCGGTCGACACTGCAAACCAGCAAAGCACTGGCCGCAGTCGATATGGTGAAATCGATCAGAAGCTAAGCTGTGTAAGGGAACGTTGTGACGGGAATCGTATTGATATGTTCTGCTAACCGGTACCTGCAATAAAAAGCAAATCGGTAATGCTGTGAAACAAGACGGGATTGAAATATGGATTTAAAGGTTTTTTTCGCTGAATTCGGGTTGGGTAAAGACGGTATGCTGGTAGCCCAGGTTTTTACCGTCGTGTTTGTCACGTTGCTGGTTAATTTTGTGGCGCTAAAACTCCTGTCCCGTGTGGTTAATCACATCAATAAAACCAATAATTTTTGGGATGATGTGTTTGTTGATGCGGCTCGCAAACCGCTGAGCTTAATGATCTGGATAATTGGACTCAGCTGGGCAGCAGAGATCGTGGCGGGCAACTCCGATGCAGCAATTTTTGGAGCCATTGACCCGGTTCGTGATATGTCGGTTATTATCATTTTAGTCTGGTTTGTGGTGGGCTTTATCAAAGGAGCCGAAATTGAGCTAACCTCGCCAGAGCGGGGTAGTGAAAGCATGGATGCAACCACGGTGATGGCGATGGGTAAGTTGCTGCGTCTGTCGGTATTGATTACTGCCGCATTGGTGATGTTGCAAACGCTCGGTTACAGTATTTCCGGTATACTGGCCTTTGGTGGTATCGGTGGAATCGCAGTCGGCTTTGCCGCAAAGGATTTGCTGGCTAATTTTTTTGGTGGGCTGATGATCTATCTGGATCGCCCGTTTGCCGTGGGTGACTGGGTAAGATCACCTGATCGCGAAATAGAAGGCACTGTGGAGGATATCGGCTGGCGTCTGACCCGAATAAGAACCTTTGACAAAAGACCTTTGTATATTCCCAATGCCACTTTTGCCAGTATTACGGTAGAAAATCCCTCACGTATGTTGAATCGCCGTATCTATGAGACTATCGGTTTGCGTTATCAGGATGTAGATCAGGTGGAGGCAATCGTTGATGGGGTAAAGGAGATGTTGCGTAATCATCCGGAGATTGATACGCAGCAGACGCTGATCGTAAATTTTAATGCTTATGGCCCATCGTCCCTGGATTTCTTTGTATATACCTTTACCAAAACAACAGATTGGGTGAGGTTTCATGAAATCAAGCAGGATATTTTGTTGAAAATTCTGGGCGTTATTAGTGAGCATGGAGCAGATGTAGCGTTCCCCACTTCGACTTTGCATATTGCAGACGAAATCGCTGTCAGAAATGAAGATAGGGGCAGCCAATAGGCGCCGGTTCCGAAGCATCAATTGTCTAAGGCAGCCGTCGAATAACAGATAGGGCGAAGGTCTTGCAGAGAACACTTAAATTTAGTTATGGGAGTATAAAGAATGATCCGTACACCGGAGATAGCCGTCATTGGCGGAACGGGGTTGGCTAAGCTCGAAGGTATCGAAATCCTGGAAAGCAAATGGCCGACGACACGGTTTGGTGAGACCTCTTCGCCACTGATATTTGGACGATTCAAGTCCCGGGAGATTGTGTTTCTGCCGCGCCACGGTGAGGATCATCACATACCGCCACACAAAATCAATTACCGCGCCAATCTATACGCCCTGAAGCAGGCCGGCGTGCGCTCTGTGGTAGCTGTGAATGCGGTGGGCGGCATCACCGGGAATATGGCACCCCGAAAAATCTGTATTCCTGATCAGATTATTGATTACACATCGGGGCGGGAGCATACATTTTTCGATGGCTCTCAAGATCGGGTCAGTCATATAGATTTTACCATGCCTTACCATCCGAACGTGCGCAATAAGCTCATTGAGGCAGCCGGAATTCTGGGCATGCCAATTAACGATGGCGGTGTTTATGGAGCGACCCAGGGACCGCGTCTTGAAACCAGCGCAGAGATTAACAGGCTGGAGCGTGATGGCTGTGACATTGTCGGTATGACCGGAATGCCGGAAGCCAGTCTGGCCAGAGAGTTAGGGCTGGAATATGCGAGTGTTACGCTGGTGGTGAACTGGGCTGCAGGGCGCAGTGATGAGGTGTTAACGCTAAACGTACTTAAGGTCCACCTTGATGCCGGTCTGGTAAAGGTTAAGGAGCTGCTGCATCAGGTAATACAGATACTCTAGGCAGTGCTTTTTTTTGCGGTAGTGCGTCTATATCGAATTCATCCATTTCCAGCACAGGGTCCGGAAGCTGGTATTCGGTTAGCTGGACCAGAATGCCAAACAACGGGTGATCCAGGTAATGCAGCTCTCCGGACTTTATGCGCTTCGACTGTTTGAGTTCTGCGGTAATTTCACGGGTATAGGGATTCTGTTGGTTGCTGGTCAGGCCTCTGCTGTCGATCAGTAAAGAACCATCGGAGCGAAGATCGAATAGTGATGTTTCGGGTTTTGTTTTGTTTTCCAGAAATGCTGACCAGTCCTTATGCTCTGCCAAAATAGCAGTTTTGTATTCTGAAAAAAACATATCGGTATCGACATGCAGGTACCTTTTTTCCCTTACGGTCAGGGTTCCTTCCAGCTCAAAATGTATACCAAACTGCTTACCCGCCTGAATAAAAACTGCGGGGCTGTCGGTTGCCGGAGTTGCCGGTTGCCTCCAGGCAAGATGAGCCAGCAAGCGTAAATCAAGTGCGCGGTCGATGCGTTGTCTGGCTCTGTTGAGTGTCAGTTCCCTCTCTGGAAGAGTCACGAAAGCTTCTTTTCTGATGTCCATGGGTGGAGCCAGCCGTTTTGGCAGTGCATCTATGTCGAAGGGAACTAATAGTTCAGGAGTTTGCTGCTCTGTCGAATCCGTTGGAGATGCGTCCCGGTTTTCAGTTGGCGAATAAGGCGTGGACGCTTCAGTCGTTGCGTCCGGCAAGTTGTGCGCTGGAGTTTCTGATGAAATATCTGGCTCAGTGACCTCATCAATGAGTGCTATAGCGGCGTCGTAAGGATCATTGATCAGGTCATCATCGAGTTCGCTGGTCTGCGCACGAATCACCGAGGGTGACCTGTATTGTCGCAGAATCGTAAGGTTTGAAGGATAATCCGGTGTCGCCTTGCCATGCCAGGCTTCAGTGCTTTTGTTTGTACCCTGGTGAAATGCAAACAGTATTAACTCAACCTGGTACCAGCTATGGTCAGCTTCCTCGCCAAATACCCGGTTGACGCAAAGCAGTTCCAGTATAATCGCTCCGATTACAGCAACTGCCTGTCGTTTTGTGGTCTTTAGCAAGCGTTTATCTCCATGCTGATTGCGATGTTTTAGTTACCTGCGATGATGTTGATCTATTATGCGAGTCTTAGCTCAACTGATCCAGCAACTGATGCGTATTTTTTATCCTGTCCTGAATGTTCAGCGACGGCACATGGAATTTCAGTTGATTTGCGCCTTCGAGTTTAAATATTCGTGGCTGCTGCTGAATTAATGAAACCAATCGTTCAGGTTGGACTTTGGTGCCGGTGCTGAATTCAATTTTCCCGCCCTCGTCATGCACCTGTATCTTTTTGACACCCAATGGCTGTGCCTTGATTTTTATAGCGGTTATTTCAAAAAGGTTTTTTGAAGCATCGGGTAGCAAACCAAAGCGGTCAATCATTTCAACCTGTAGCTCTTTAAGTTCATTGTTATCCTTTGCACTGGCGATACGCTTGTATATAACCAGGCGAGCATGCACATCGGGTAAATAGCTGTCTGGTATCAGGGCAGGACAGTGCAGGTTGATTTCCGTGCCGTGTTGCATCGGTCGGTCCAGGTCAAAGGTGTTGCCCTGCTTTAATGTATTGACTGCTTGCTCGAGAAGCTCCGAATAAAGCGTGAAACCGATGGTTTGGATATGTCCGCTTTGGTTGTCACCCAATAGCTCTCCGGCTCCCCTGATTTCAAGGTCGTGGCTGGCCAGTGTAAAACCGGCACCTAGTTCCTGTGCTTCCGCGATCGCCTCAAGACGTTTTTTTGCATTTGCGGTCATACTTTTTCTGTGAGGTGTCAGCAAATAGGCGTAAGCCTGGTGGTGTGAGCGACCTACCCGCCCTCGCAGCTGGTGTAGTTGTGCCAGTCCGAATTTGTCGGCGCGTTCAATGATAATGGTGTTTGCAGAGGGAATATCAATGCCGGTTTCAATGATCGTCGTGCACAGCAAAAGATTAAAGCGCTTATGGTAAAAGTCGGTCATGACTTTCTCCAAATCTCTTTCACGCATTTGCCCGTGGGCAATGCCGATACGTGCTTCGGGTATCAGCTGTTTAATCTGTTCTGCTTTTCGTTCGATACTGCTGACTTCGTTATGCAGCAGATATACCTGTCCTCCTCTAAGCAGTTCGCGGCTAATCGCCTCGCGGCGAATGGCATTGTCTTCGCGGTGAACAAAGGTGTTGATAGAGAGCCGCTTCTCAGGGGGAGAGGCGATGATTGAAATATCCCGAATGCCGGACATCGCCATATTCAGGGTGCGCGGAATAGGTGTTGCGGTCAGGGTTAACAGGTCGACTTCTGATCGCAGTGACTTAAGCCTCTCTTTTTGGCGTACGCCAAAGCGGTGTTCTTCATCAATGATAACCAAACCCAGATTGTTGAAATGGAAATCTCCGAGTATCAATTTATGGGTGGCGATAAGGATGTCGACCTGACCGGACTGTAGCTTCTCTTTGGTACGGTTTTGCTCCTCCCGGCTCTGGAAACGCGATATCACCGCGACATTGACAGGCCAGTCAGCAAAGCGGTCGCTAAATGATTCATAGTGCTGTTGTGCAAGCAGTGTGGTTGGCACCAGTATAGCAACCTGTTTGCTGTTGAGGGCGGCTACAAATGCAGCACGCATGGCGACTTCGGTTTTACCAAAACCAACATCGCCACAAATCAGGCGGTCCATGGGTGATTTGGCGCACATGTCCTCAATGGTAGAGTCAATAGCTTTGATTTGGTCCGGTGTTTCCTCAAACGGAAATGCGGCGCAGAATCGCTGGTATTCCAGTCCTGGCAACTGAAAGGCGACTCCCTGGCGATTCGCGCGTCGGGCGTGAATATCCAAAAGCTCGGCTGCGGTATCCCGAACCTGCTCTGCTGCTTTACGTTTAGCTTTTTGCCATTTGTCGCTGCCAAGGCTGTGTAGCGGGGCTGTTTCATCGTTTGTTCCCGCATATCTCGCGATTAAATGGAGTGAGGCGATCGGCACATACAAACGCGCACCACCAGCATATTCAAGCGTTAGGAACTCCTCAGGCTGACTGTTTACCGACAGCGTCTCAAGTCCGCGATAGCGGCCCACGCCGTGATCGAGGTGCACCACTGGTGCATCAAGATGCAGCTCAGCAAGGTTTTTTATCACCAGATCACTTTGGTCGCTGGTTTTGTTGCGTCGCCGTCGTTGCAGTACTTTTTCGCCAAACAGCTGCGATTCGGTGATGATGCCAATATCAGGATCATTCAATTGCAGGCCACGATCCAGTTGGGCTGTGGTGATGGCCAGATTATCGCTGCCAGCCAGGAACGAGTGCCAGCCGGAATACTCGACCGGATGGATATCTATTTGTCGAAGCATCTCCTGCAGCACCTGTTTTCGACCGGCCGTTTCAGCGCAAAACAGTATGCGGGAAGTGGAATTTCGAATGTGGTTTTCAACATCAGCCAGAGGATTGTCCAGATGGTGGTCCAGATTGAAGGTAGGGGGAGGGCTGCCTGGAAACAGTGTGTCTTCCACGTTCTCGCGGGTACCATGCTGTAACCTCACTCTTTGCAAGGATTTGAGCTTGCCAAATATTTGGTCTACCGGTAAAAAAAGTGCCTCGGGCGGCAAAATAGGCTGTTCCGGATTGTGTCTGCGTTGTTGATAGCGGTCATTGATTTCCGTCCAGTAACGGTCGGCGGCCTGATCTATCCCGTCCAGTGTGAATACCAGCATAGATGGGGGCAGATAGTCCAGCAGGTTCGAGCACTGTTTAAAAAACAGAGGCAAGTAGTACTCGATACCTGACGGTGTTAACTCCGATGAAACATCCTGGTAAACCGGACAATTGTTGGCGTCAGATTCAAAGGTCGCCCGCCAGTTTTGTCGAAAAAGCGAGATCGAGTTTTTGTCAAAAGGGAACTCATGGGCAGGCAGTATTTCAATTCGTTCTATTTTCTCAAGCGACCTCTGGTTTTCAGGGTCAAAAGTTCGTAACTGGTCAATTTCCTCATCAAACAGGTCGATTCTGAAAGGCAGCCTTGCGCCCATGGGGAAAATATCAATGATCGAGCCGCGTACTGCAAACTCACCATGCTCGTAGACGGTATCCGACTGCCGATAGCCGTTCTCTATCAATTGTAAACGCAACGTGCTGGTTTCCAGGGACTCGCCGGTTTCAATGACCAGACTGTTGCCAAGGATGAACTCCTTGGGCGCAATTCTCTGCATCAGGGTAGTCATCGGCACAATCAATAATCCCTCCTTTAAAGAGGGTAGCCTGTAAAGCGTCTTCAGGCGCTCAGAAACGATATCTCCGTGGGGTGAAAAGCTATCGTAGGGTAACGTTTCCCAATGTGGGAACGAGAGTAGAGGCAGTTCGCCCGAGCTGAAAAAACTAATCTCCTCCCGGAGTTGTTCTGCGCTGCGGGTATCCGGTGTTATGGCAAGACAAAGTCCCTGGCGCGCGCGCGCGGCCTCGGTAATGGCCAGTGAGGCTGCAGCGCCTGAAAACCCTGACCAGCAGGATTGGTTGCTAGTAGGTTCTGGTATGGAAATCGTCTTTAAATGAGGCACAGATGTGAGTCCGGGATCGCTTGGAAAAAGCTGCCTAGTGTACTAAAGCAGACAGAAAAAGCCTATATGCCATTGCTGAATAAAGTCTGTTGAGACTTTGCAGTAATTCTATAGGGAATCTGCTGGAAGGCTGACGTAGTCCGAGCGATCACATAACCCCTATAAAGAATATTTTATTGTGTATTAAATATTAAATTAAACGTTAAATTAATTATTAAAAGATGACCTATATCATGGAATGTAAATCCTTGTATTTAAAAAGTTAATTCACCTGAAAAAACTTCTTTGCAAAGCAAAAAAATAATAGAGAAAGGAGCTGTTCTGTGAGAGAATACGCGCGCCAAAATTGGGGCGTTCTTGAAGGGTTGCTTGCACGTTTGGGAACTTGCCTTGCAAATACAATGGATTTCGATTCGTTGGAAACGACAATCAATTTAGGATACTGCTTGTGACACCAGATATTTTGAATTCATGCTCGAAGAACTGGGAAGAACGTGAACGGGCTGCGGAGGCAATGGTCCCCCTCGTAGGTACACTTTTTCGCGACTTCTCTGTAGAAACTTCAATTTTTGGCCGCTTGATAGTCAAGCGCACGGTCAATGACATCATGCTGGCGCATCAATTTGTGCAGCAAGTGGAAAATGTGACGCTGAGTCCGTTTGATAGCCTTGAGGTATTACAGGCGCTCTCCGGTCTTTCTTTAGGACCGGCTCATATCGATGTCGGCAAGCTATATGTCAAATATCAGGATCAGAAGGGTGCCCAATCCCTGGTCGACTTTCTCAAGCAGGAATTGGCAGATGTTTGCTCGTCCGAGCAGCAGGAAGTCGCTGAAATAAAGGATGTCGTTCTTTACGGTTTTGGCCGTATCGGACGTTTGCTGGCGCGTTTGCTGTGTGATCGAACCGGCGGAGGAAAGGGTATTCGTTTGCGCGCTATTGTGGTGCGTAAGGGTAAAGGTAATGACCTGGCCAAGCGAGCCAGCCTGCTTATGAAAGACTCTGTGCACGGTGCTTTCAAGGGCGTGGTCAATATCGACGAAGAAAATACATCGATTGTAGTTAACGGGCAGCAGATTCAGGTGATCTATTCGGAGTCTCCGGAAACAATCGATTATACGGCCTACGGTATAGATAATGCGGTTGTTGTTGATAATACCGGCAAATGGCGGGATGAAGAGGGTCTCTCTTTGCACTTGCAAGCCAAAGGGATCGCTCAGGTGCTACTTACTGCTCCAGCCAAAGGCAGTATCAAGAATGTTGTACATGGCATTAATAACGAGATTATTGAGGACGGTGACCGGATCCTGTCTGCCGCCTCCTGCACTACCAATGCAATTACTCCAGTATTGAAGGCCATGCATGATAAGTTCGGTGTGACTAACGGTCACGTCGAAACCGTGCATGCGTACACCAATGATCAGAATTTGATTGATAACTACCATAAAGGAGATCGCCGCGGACGCAGTGCGGCGCTGAATATGGTGTTGACGGAAACAGGAGCGGCGAAAGCGGTTTCCAAAGCGTTACCGGAAATGGAAGGTAAGTTGACCGGAAGTTCAGTACGGGTACCAACCCCTAATGTTTCTTTGGCAATCCTGAATTTGAATCTGGAGCAGGATGTCGACAAGGAGCAGATTAACGATTATATGCGCTACATAGCATTGCATTCAGATCTTCAAAAACAGGTGGATTATTCCAATTCGCCCGAAGCAGTATCTTCCGATTTTGTCGGGTCGCGGGCTGCAGGCATTTTTGATGCGTTGGCAACCATTGCGAATGGTAATCACTGTGTGCTCTATGTTTGGTATGACAATGAATTTGGTTATGCCTGTCAGGTAGTCCGTATTTTGAGACAGATTACCCATGCAACGCTTCCGGTTTATCCGGTTCAGGAATAACGGTTCGAGTGAATCGATTAGTAGGAATTTGCGCGGTGATAGTGTCATGGTCTGGATTTCAGTCTGATGGCGGTGGTGTGCGCTGCGAACAGTATAGGTAAAGATTTTTTGCGTTCCGTCTCCCATAGATAGACGCAGTACTTTTTTAATTTTAATTTTAACTGGCGAAGCTTATGATCAAGATCAAAAAAGGTTTAGATCTGCCCGTCGCTGGCGAGCCTGAACAAAAGATCCATGATGGCCCGGCAGCGAGAACGGTTGCTATTCTCGGAGGCGACTATGTGGGGATGAAACCCACGATGGCCGTCCGGGAGGGCGACCGTGTTCGAAAAGGGCAGCTATTGTTTACAGACAAAAAAACAGAGGGTGTTAATTACACAGCTCCTGCGGGTGGTACGATATCGGCGATTAATCGCGGCGATAAAAGGGTGCTGCTTTCCATCGTGATTGAAGTGGATGGTGATGAGGCTGAGAGCTTTGATCGCTATGAGGTCTCTCAGTTTTCGGGACTCACTCGTGAACAGGTTCAGACGAATCTGGTTAATTCCGGACTGTGGACTGCGCTGAGAACACGTCCTTTCAGCAAAGTGCCTGCTCCGGACACGGAACCAAGCTCTATCTTTGTCACAGCGATGGATAGCAACCCGCTAGCGGCAGACCCGCAAACCATTATCGCTGAGCAATCTGACGATTTTGTCAATGGACTTGAGTTGCTGGCAAAGCTGACCGCAGGGCCGGTTTATGTCTGTAAGGCACCGGGCGCAGATATTCCAGCGGGCGCTGTGTCGTCTGTTCAGGTAGAAGAGTTTGACGGACCACATCCGGCGGGACTGGTGGGCACGCACATCCATTTTCTGGATCCTGTTTCTGAAGAGAAAACAGTCTGGCATATCGGCTATCAGGATGTGATTGCAATCGCACGTCTGTTTGCAACGGGCGAACTCTATACGGACCGTGTGGTATCCCTGGCCGGACCCAGAGTAACTCAACCGCGTTTGCTGCGAACACGAATCGGTGCCAGTCTGGACGAACTGACAGCGGGTGAAATGGAGCAGTCTGGTCAGGAGAACAGGGTCATCTCGGGATCCATATCTTCCGGAAATACGGCAAGAGGTCCTCTGGCTTATCTGGGCCGTTATCATCAGCAGGTATCGGTAATCCAGGAAAACACCCATCGTGATTTTCTCGGCTATATGAGTCCGGGTATGAACAAGCACTCGGTGATGAATGTATTTGTATCCAAGCTGATGAAGAATAAGAAGTTTGCGATGAATACCACCACCAATGGCAGCCCGCGAGCGATCGTGCCGATTGGCGCCTATGAGCAAGTAATGCCGTTGGATGTTCTGCCCACCCAGTTGCTCAGGTCTTTGGTCGTTGGAGACATTGAGGTGGCGCAAGCCCTGGGGTGCCTGGAGCTGGATGAAGAGGATCTGGCGCTGTGTACCTACGTCTGTCCGGGCAAATACGAGTACGGCCCGATCCTGCGTGACAATCTAACCATTATTGAGAAAGAGGGTTAAGAGATGGGCTTGAGAAAGATACTGGATAAAATCGAGCCGCATGTCACAAAAGGCGGCAAGCATGAGAAATGGTTTGCACTGTATGAGGCGACGGATACCTTTTTGTATACGCCGCCATCAGTCACCAAGAATGCATCACATGTACGTGACGGCATCGACCTGAAGCGGATAATGATTACCGTCTGGCTGTGTGCTTTTCCAGCCATGTTCTTTGGCATGTATAACGTTGGCCAGTTGGCCAACGAAGCAATGGCAGGAATGGGGATCACTGAAGTCGAGGGTTGGCGCGGTTGGTTGATCGAGCTGTTTGCCGGATACAGCGCAAATAGCGTGTGGGACTGTATGGTGCATGGTGCGGTCTATTTCGTGCCGATCTACATGGTGGTTTTTGTGGTCGGTGGTTTCTGGGAAGTATTGTTTGCGATGGTTCGTGGACATGAAGTGAATGAAGGGTTCTTCGTCACCTCAATCCTGTTCTCGCTGATTGTCCCGCCTGATATTCCACTTTGGCAGGCTGCGTTGGGTATCTCCTTTGGTGTTGTTATTGCCAAGGAAGTATTTGGCGGTACCGGAAAGAACTTCCTCAACCCCGCTCTGGCTGGTCGGGCTTTTCTGTTCTTCGCTTATCCGGCACAAATGTCCGGAGACGCTGTATGGGTAGCCGTAGACGGTTTCAGTGGCGCGACACCACTGGGTGTTGCTGCTCTTGGTGGTATGGATGCGATCAGCTACGACTGGATGGCGGCCTTTATCGGGACGATACCTGGTTCTATCGGTGAAACCTCTACACTGGCAATCTTTATCGGTGGCGCTTATCTGCTGTATACGAAGATCGCTTCATGGCGAATTGTGTCGGGTATTATGTTGGGTATGATCGCCACGTCTCTGATGTTTAATACCATTGGTTCAGACACCAACCCGATGTTTGCGATGACCTGGGACTGGCACCTGGTGCTCGGCGGCTTTGCTTTTGGCATGCTGTTCATGGCAACCGATCCGGTTTCAGCGTCGATGACCGATACCGGTAAGTGGGCGTTTGGTGCGCTGATCGGCATTATGGTGGTATTGATCCGGGTGGTTAATCCGGCGTTCCCCGAAGGAATGATGCTGGCTATTTTGTTTGCTAACCTGTTTGCGCCATTGATCGATCACTTTGTGATTCAGGCCAACATCAAGCGGAGGGCACTGCGTAATGTCTAGTAATGATACGGTCAAAAAGACCTTCACCGTAGCCTTTTTGCTGTGTTTGGTCTGTTCTATTGTGGTCTCAGGAGCGGCGGTTATATTGAAACCGATGCAACTGGCCAATAAAGCACTGGATCGGAAAACCAATATTCTGGCGGCTGCAGGGATGGAGACAGAGGGCCAGGATATCGATGCACTTTTTGCCCAGTTTGATGCAAGGGTTGTTGATCTGGATAAGGGTATTTATACAACGGAACTGGATGCCGAAAGCTACGATCAGCGAAAAGCGGCTAAAGATCCTAAACTCTCGGATGCCTTGCCTGACGATGTGGATATCGCCAGTATTAATCGCCGGGAGCGCTTTGCGACAGTATACCTGCTGCAAAAAGAGGGGCAGCTCGATAAGGTGATCATACCGGTTCATGGATATGGGCTCTGGTCAACCCTGTATGGCTTTCTCGCCCTGGAAGGTGATGGCAACACTGTTGCCGGATTAGGCTTCTATTCACATGCCGAGACGCCTGGACTGGGCGGTGAAGTGGATAATCCTCGATGGAAGTCCCAGTGGGTCGGTAAACAGATTTTTGATGATCAGGGTAAACCTGCAATCGAACTTGTGAAATCTGTTGATCCGAGTGACCCGAAAGCTCATTTTAAAGTTGATGGACTGTCAGGTGCGACGTTGACCAGTAATGGTGTGGAGAATCTCCTGCTATTCTGGTTGGGCGAAAAGGGCTTTGGCTCATATCTGGCTAAACTACGTGCGGGAGAGGTGTAATTATGTCTGAAGTTACCGCTAAAGAAGTGGTTGTAAATCCGATTTTTGAAAACAACCCGATTGCGTTGCAGATACTTGGAATCTGCTCTGCGCTGGCTGTGACCAGCAGTTTGCAAGTGACCCTGGTGATGTGTGTCGCATTGACCATGGTGACGGCATTTTCAAACCTGTCAATTGCCAGCATTCGCAACCATATCCCCAACAGTATCCGTATCATTGTACAGATGACCATTATTGCATCGCTGGTGATAGTGGTTGACCAGATCCTCAAGGCCTATGCGTACAGCACCAGCAAGCAGCTTTCGGTCTTTGTCGGGCTGATCATCACCAACTGTATCGTGATGGGTCGTGCCGAAGCATTTGCGATGAAAAACGGTCCTGGTTTGAGTTTCATGGATGGTATCGGAAACGGACTCGGTTACAGTGTAGTGCTGATTTCGGTGGCCGTTATTCGAGAGCTGTTCGGGTCAGGCAAATTGCTTGGCATCGAGATTCTGCCTCTTATTAACGATGGTGGCTGGTACAACCCCAACGGGATGATGTTACTTCCACCCAGTGCGTTCTTTATTATAGGCATGCTGATTTGGGCATTGCGTAGTTGGAAGCCCAAGCAGGTTGAGGCTAAAGAATATGAGATTGCTCCGCAAACCAAGCTGATGCAGGAGGCTCACTAATGTTTGAATATTATCTGAGTTTATTTGTAAAAGCCGTGTTTGTAGAAAACATGGCGTTGGCCTTTTTCCTGGGTATGTGTACCTTTCTTGCGGTTTCCAAAAAGGTGCAGACGGCTATTGGACTGGGTGTTGCAGTTATCGTGGTACAAACGATCACTATTCCGGTCAATAATCTGATCTACACCTACCTGTTACAGGAAGGCGCTCTAGCGTGGGCCGGTTTCCCGGAGGTGGATCTTAGCTTTCTGGGCCTGTTGAGCTATATCGGTGTCATTGCAGCGCTGGTTCAGATCCTTGAGATGTTCCTGGATCGTTATGTACCGGCACTCTATAACGCATTGGGTGTGTTTCTACCGCTGATTACCGTGAACTGCGCCATTCTGGGTGGTTCGTTGTTTATGGTGGAACGTGATTACAACTTTGCAGAAAGCGTGGTTTATGGTTTGGGCTCCGGTACCGGCTGGGCACTGGCGATAGCCACACTGGCAGGTATTCGGGAGAAGCTGAAGTATAGCGATGTGCCTCAGGGGCTTCGCGGACTTGGCATCACCTTTATTACTGTTGGTTTGATGTCACTTGGCTTTATGTCTTTTTCAGGCATTCAACTCTAATCAGATAAAAGGACGAATGGAAAAGGTTTAATCATGAATTTAGAAATTTATCTAGGAGTTGGAATGTTCACCGCTATCGTGCTGTTGCTGGTAGTGGTGATCCTGATGGCTCGAGCAAAACTCGTCAGTTCAGGCGATGTGACTATTGAAATTAATGACGATCCGGAGCATACCATTAAGGTTCCTGCCGGGGATAAGCTGCTGCAAACGCTGGCCGGCGCGGGAATTTTCCTGTCATCAGCATGCGGTGGTGGTGGAACCTGTGCGCAGTGCAGATGTACGGTCAAGGAGGGCGGCGGTTCTATGTTGCCTACTGAAGAGGGCCATTTTACCCGCGGTCAAAAGCGGGAAGGTGAGCGCTTGTCCTGTCAGGTGGCCGTCAAGCAGGATATGAAAATTGAAGTGCCGGAAGAAGTGTTCGGTGTTAAGCACTGGAAGTGCAAGGTCCGCTCTAACGACAACGTTGCCACCTTTATTAAGGAACTGGTGCTGGAACTTCCCGAAGGTGAAAATGTTGATTTTCGGGCCGGTGGTTATGTACAACTGGAAGCGCCACCGCATCACGTGCACTATAAAGATTTTGATATCGATAAAGAGTATCACGAAGATTGGGACCGGTTTGATATCTGGAAGCATGAATCCCATGTTACCGAGAAAGTGATTCGCGCCTACTCGATGGCAAACTACCCTGAAGAGAAGGGTATCGTGAAGTTCAATATTCGTATCGCTTCACCGCCTCCGGGAACCCATTATCCCGCGGGAAAAATGTCTTCCTACGTGTTCAGTCTGAAGCCGGGTGATGAAATTGATGTGTTCGGTCCTTTTGGTGAGTTTTTTGCCAAGGATACCGAAGCAGAGATGGTCTTTATTGGCGGTGGTGCCGGTATGGCGCCAATGCGTTCACATATTTTCGATCAGCTCAAACGTCTCGGTAGCAAACGCAAGATGTCATTCTGGTATGGTGCGCGCAGTATGCGTGAAATGTTCTACCAGGATGAATACGATAAGCTGGCCGAAGAAAACGAAAACTTCGATTGGCATGTGGCGCTGTCTGATCCTATGCCGGAAGATAACTGGGAAGGGTATACCGGATTTATTCACAACGTCCTTTACGAAAACTACCTGAAGGATCACCCGGCACCAGAGGATTGTGAGTACTACATGTGTGGGCCTCCAATGATGAACTCTGCGGTGATCAAGATGCTGGAAGACCTTGGGGTTGAACCCGAGAATATTCTGCTTGATGATTTCGGTGGTTAATGCAATACAGGCTCGTTAAACCGGCAATCTTCTTCTTATGGTTATTGCTGGCAGGGTGCTCTACGGAAAAACCCGAACCGATCAGTTTTTCCGGTCCGACTATGGGCACCCAGTTTAACGTGAAGTACTTTGAGTCTGGTGATAGCCGGGCTACAAAGGAGATTCAACAAGGTGTGCAACAACAGTTGGCGGAAGTTAACCGGTTGATGTCCACCTACCAGCCTGAATCAGATGTAAGTCGTTTTAATCGTGCAGAAATCGCACAGTGGTTTTCGGTTTCAAAGGCCACGGCAGAAGTGGTTGCGCAGGCAAATGAGATCAGTCGTCAAACGGAAGGCGCGTTTGATGTTACTGTTGCTTCTCTGGTCGATTTATGGGGCTTTGGGCCAACCTATCGGGATGCTGAAATACCTTCAGCGCAGATGATTGAGCAAGAGTTGATGCGCGTTGGTTATCAGGCCCTTGAGGTGAGAGTTGATCCTCCCGCATTGAGAAAGCATACATCGTTAACCCTTGATCTGTCAGCCATTGCCAAGGGGTATGCGGTTGATCAGGTCGCTGATTTTCTCGATGAAGCGGGTGTTGATAGCTATATGGTTGAGGTGGGCGGAGAGATACGTGCCCGCGGGCTCAAGCCGGGCCAGGAACCTTGGCGCATTGCTATTGAGTCACCGGTACCCGGACAGAGGTCTGTACAAAGGGTTCTGGATCTCATGGATAAGGCCGTTGCAACATCCGGAGATTACCGAAACTACTTTGAAAAAGAGGGAGAACGGTACTCTCATACTATTGATCCCATGACAGGGCGACCCATTACCCATCAGCTGGCTTCGGTCACGGTGCTAGCAGAGACCAGCGCCAAAGCGGATGCGCTGGCAACTGCGTTAAATGTGATGGGCGAGGAGCGCGCGTTAGCCTTTGCTAACAGGTATCAATTGCCGGTACTGCTTATTGTTAAACAGAACACCGGGTTTGTCGAAAAAACATCCAGCGCTTTTGCAGCCTGGCTTAATTAACTGCACAGCCGATACGTTTGGAGAGGACTTTATGTCAATTGTAGTGGTAGTTTTTGCGATCATGCTTTTTATTGTGTTGGTGATGTCGGTTGGTGTGATGTTTGCCGGCAAGCCAATTAAAGGCTCTTGCGGCGGTCTCAGCGCTATCGGCATGAAATCAGCCTGTGATGTTTGCAGTGGAAAAGATGAAGAGTGTGAGCGCAAGAAACAGAAAATCAAACTGAAGCAACTGGAACAAGACGGATAATAAAAATCTCCAGTAGCGGTTACGAGTAACCTGTTTGGTTATAGTGTTCTCTACCAGTAAAAGGGGGAAGAGTGAGAGCGGCAGAAACCCACTATGATACAGTCGTTATAGGTAGCGGACCGGGTGGCGAAGCCGCTGCAATAAGTCTCGCGAAACATGGTCGCCGCGTTGCGGTTGTCGAAAGCAGTCGGTTTGTTGGGGGCGCCTGCACCCATTTAGGAACCATTCCATCCAAGGCACTTCGCCATTCGGTGAGAAGAACCATACAGTTTAATACCGATCCCATGTTTCGAAGCATCGGTGAACCACGAATTTTTACGTTTCAGGAAGTGCTGAATCGCGCCGAGAAAGTGATCGAAAAGCAGGTGGACCTGCGAACGGATTTTTATCCGCATAACCGGATTCGCCTGATTCGCGGACATGCCCGTTTTATCGATGCCAATACCGTTAATATTGAAACCGTAGATAAAGCCAAGCAATTTGAAATTACGGCGGATACTTTTGTGGTGGCGGTGGGGTCACACCCATACCGTCCTGGCGATATCGATTTCACTCATGCCAGGGTATACAGTAGCGATGATATTCTGGGAATGAAGTTTACGCCCAGAAGTTTAATAATCTATGGTGCCGGTGTAATCGGGTGTGAGTATGCGTCAATTTTCGCCGGGTTGGGAGCACGTGTTGACCTGCTTAATACGCGAGACCGATTGCTCTCTTTTCTCGATGATGAAATTTCAGATGCACTGGGCTATCAGTTAAGACGAAACGGTGTCCGTATTCGAAATAATGAAGAATACGAGAAGGTGGAGGTGGCGGATGACTTTGTTGCTGTCCAGTTAAAGTCGGGCAAGGTGATCAAGGCCAACGCGTTGCTATGGTGTAACGGACGCACTGGAAATACACAGAATCTTGGCCTCGAGAATGTTGGTCTTGAAGCAGATTCGAGAGGGTTATTAAAGGTTGATCAGTGTTTCAGAACCAAGGTGCCGAGCATCTATGCTGTTGGTGATGTGATAGGTTGGCCCAGTCTGGCGAGTGCTTCCTATGATCAGGGGCGGGCAGCCTCATTTGATATATTAGGAAAGGTAAGTTATTGGCAAGGGGATTATGTTCCCACCGGCATCTATACCATTCCTGAAATAAGTTCGGTGGGTAAGAATGAGCGTGAATTAACGGAAGCGAAAATCCCCTATGAGGTGGGTCAGGCTAATTTCAGGGATACTGCGAGAGGTCATATCTCTGAGGAAAAGATTGGTATGCTGAAAATTCTCTTTCATTCGGAGACGCTGGAAATTTTGGGGATTCACTGTTTTGGTGACCAGGCAGCGGAGATTATCCATATCGGCCAGGCGATCATGAGCCAGAAGGGTGAAGGTAATACGATCAAGTATTTTACCAGCCATACCTTCAACTATCCGACCATGGCAGAGGCTTATCGCACGGCAGCTCTGGATGGCTTGAATCGTATTCGCCATCGAGTACCGGATAAGTGGGATATTGATCTTCCGGGGTAGATATTAGAGGCAGGTGGCTTTGCCTGCCTCTGTCTATTCCAAACTTATTGGGCAATTGCCGCACAGCGCTTTTGGTAGGCCTCGTGTGCAATCCGCACATCTTCCAGAAAAACGGGTAACTCTTCCAGTAATAATGCCTGAGGCCCGTCCACCAGTGCTTTAGTTGGGGCCGGGTGGAAGTCGACCAACACCATGTTGGCACCGGCGATAATTCCTTGAGCGGTTGAGTGCATGACATCCATTAAACCGTCCGGAGCAACCTCCCTGGTTCCTACAGAGTGGGACGGATCGATACAGACCGGCATGCGGGTCAGGCGTTTGATCACAGGAACGTGAGCAAAATCAACCAGATTACGATGCGGCAGTCCATATTCACTTTTCATTCCACGCAAGCAGAAAATAACATTTGAATTACCTTCGCTGGCGAGATACTCGGCGGCATTAAGTGACTCATTCAAAGTAATACCAAAGCCTCTTTTCAACAATGCCGGAAAGGACTTTTGTCTGCCAATGGCTTTGAGTAGCTCGAAATTCTGAGTGTTACGAGTGCCGATCTGAAGCATGACGCCCGTCGGGTTACCACACTGTCGCAGACAGGTGTCAATCTCTTCGATATGTGATTCATGGGTAATCTCCATGGCGATCACTTTAATGCCATATTTACCGGCCAGCTCAAAAACATAGGGCAAGCAGGTTTGACCATGCCCCTGAAACGAGTATGGGTTGGTTCTTGGTTTATAAGCCCCCATTCGAGTGCATTGCTGACCATGTTCGCTCAGAGCTTTCATGGTCAGCTCAACATGCTCAGGGTTATCGACGGCGCACAAACCGGCAAACACATTGAGGCCCTGCTGATCGAAATGTACTCCGTTATAAGTAAAGCCTGAAGTTCGTTGAGTGTCTTTATGGCGACCGAGAATCCGGTACTCTTCAGAAATTCGAATTACTCGCTCTACCGCTGGCAGGCTCTCGATTTCCTCCTTGTCGAGGGTGTGCGTATCACCCAACAGGTAGATCTCTGTTAATCTCTGTTGATCACCCTGAATATCGTGTTTGTTGAGTTTGACACCCTTCAATGACTGCAGATAGTTCCAGGTTTCACCAAAAACCTCACTTTTTTCATCGGTGTCGGGATGCAAAATAACCAGCATTAATTATCTCCAAGTAAATACTATTGTAAAAAGTCGACTCAATCCGGCTGCTGCCGGTATAAATATTGGCCCGGTAATCTTAAGCTTATTGGGCTTGGGGTCTGATAGTCTCCATCATTCGGCTAGTGTTAACAGCCCCTAAATTGATATGCTCCAGTATAACGCTAACCTGAGGTTGATTGTTAATGACCATTGATTTTAATTTCGATAATAGCTTTAGTCGCGGAGTTGGAGCGCTATAGTTCGTCAGCACTGTGCATCTTGGGCCGGATGCTAACGCACCAACGACATCGGACTTTGTTAATCAACTGTTCATCCTGAATTTGGTGTCTTTGCTGAATGACGAGCGTTTACATCTGCATTATTGTTCCGATTTCTTGGCAGATGGGTTAAAATTCCCTCGCGTACACGAGATCATTGTATAATAGGCTAATCGCTAAGATTACAGTTAGGGTAGCTTACATAATAATAAGGAATTTCAGAGTATGGGTCAGGTTAATCGTACGGGTGGTGATAGACGCCAGCAATCACAGCAGGATATTTGTGCTCTGGTGGCTTCCCGCTCTGAGACGCTGTCACTTTATGCTGAGTTGGCGACGCATCGTCCGTTTCAGCAAAATGAAAACTTCAAAGAAGAGCTGATGCATTTTTGCGAAGCTTTAATCGATTACACGGCGAATGCGCATTTCCAGTTATATCAACATATGGCTGAGAACAAGGAGCGTCGACAACCGGTTGTTCAAGTGGCCGACCGTATTTATCCAAAAATTGCAGAAACCACTGACCGTATTCTTGCCTTCAATGACCGCTACGGTGAACTGTCCGAACTGGCAAATAAGATAGAAAAGGTAGAACAGGATCTTTCAAATATTGGTGAGATTCTGGCTGACAGAATTCAGTATGAAGATCAGGTTATTGAAGCGATGCGTGGAGAACGCCGCCGGCTTTGATTCAATGCGTGTGAACCGTGATTAATTGGACTGGTTCTCATTAAGAAGATACCGACCATCCTGAAATGCGCAGAAGTAAAGATCGATATCAGGATGATTAACGGGTTCCTCTTCAGAATAATTCGATAGGTTTTTCTCTGCCACATAGGTTTCGTGATTTGAGTTGTGCACCAGGACACGGTACCAGGGGCGATTTTTAGGTGGTCTGCTTTTTGCCATTAATTCATACCACTCTTCAGTCAGCATGAAACAGGGATCTACATCAACAACCACACCGCGGTAGTCAAACAGTTTATGGCTGACTAATTGGCCTACAAAAAATTTTGCCCGGTCAGCCATTAATAATTCCTTTTCCGGAAAGCGTTCTCATAAGATTAGCCTGATTCAATGACGGGCAATCTGTCGATTGTTCAGTTCAATATAGTCGTGAAGAATGTGGCCGGATTCAACCAGGTAGGGATCCTGCGAATCTTCATCATCTGTTTCTTCCAGTTCATCGAGGCTGGCGATTACGCTTAGTCCTTTAGCCAGTCGTCGTTTGTTTTCGTTGTCAAGACGCCACTGTTTGGACTCTTGCTGCTCCTGAACACGAACCGATTCTTTAAGCGAGATCAGCGTTTTGTTCCTTATTCGCTGAACACGCTCTATTTGCGACAACCTGTAATTAAAGTCCGGGCTTTGCTCTATTCTGGATAAATGACGTTGCTTGAGCTCTTCCAGCATGAACTGTGTATTGCCGACCTTTTTGAATAGCACCGGTCTGATCGAGTCCCAGGGCAGGGCGTCTTCGAGCGCATCCTCACCTATTTCGCTGACGTCAATAATGGTAGGAAGCTGTATGTCGGGTACCACTCCCTTGTGTTGTGTGCTTTCACCGGAAATACGATAGAACTTTGCCTGAGTGATCTTTAATTGACCCTGTTTCAGGGGGCTGAGTGTTTGTACTGTTCCTTTGCCAAAGGTCTGTCCGCCAATGATCAGGCCTCGTTGATAGTCCTGAATCGCACCGGCAAAGATTTCAGATGCCGAAGCGCTGAGTCTGTTTACCATAACTGCCAGTGGCCCGTCATAGGTTACCTCAGGGTCACCATCTTTTAGTATTTTGACCTGGTCGCGAGCGTTTTTAACCTGCACGGTATGCCCGGTTTTAATGAACAGGCCGGTCAGTGCATTGGCTTCACTGAGTGATCCTCCGCCATTATTGCGCAGATCGATAATTACGCCATCCACACGCTCTTTCTTCAGCTCCTGTAATAGCCTTTTTACATCACGGGTGGAGCTTTTGTAGTTCGGGTCACCCGCCTGATAAGCTGCGAAATCAGCATAAAAAGTAGGGATATCAATCACGCCAATTTTAAGCTGTTCGCCCTCAGTGTTTATCTCCAGAATTTTTTTCTGTGCGGCTTGCTCCTCAAGTAAAACCTTGTTTCGAACAATACTGATTTCACGGCTTTGCTGGTTTTCCGAATCCTTGGACAATAGCTCAAGACGCACTGTTGTTCCTTTCGGGCCACGAATCAGATCGACCACCTCATCCAGACGCCAGCCAATCACGTCGACCATCGGCTTGTCTTCCTGTGCAACGCCGATAATACGATCTGCAGGCTTCAGCGCTTTAGTGAGGTCAGCTGGTCCGCCAGGGACCAAACGCACAATCTTGGTAAATTCCTGATCCGACTGTAAAACGGCACCGATACCCTCCAGCGACAGGCTCATATTGATATTGAAATTCTCTGAACGGCGCGGTGCAAAATATTCGGTATGAGGGTCGTAGCTTTTGGCGACAATGTTCATGTAGAGCTGAAAGGCATCTTCTGCATTGGTCTGGTTGAGGCGATTCAACTGGTTGTTATATCGTTTAAGTAACAGGTCTGCAATATCATCAGCGGGCTTGTCGGCGAGCTTTAAATTGAGTGCAGCATTTTTGATTCGTTTAAACCACAATTGTTCAAGCTGCTCTGACGACTCTGCCCAAGTGACTTGCTCGCGATCCAGTTCCAGTTTTTCATCAAGTCCGAAATCGAACTTTTTGATGCCATGTTCGGTGAGTAGATCGACCACCCACTTCAGTCGCTCTTCAACGCGTTGCTGATAGCGGTTGAAAATGGTAAATGCCGGATCAAGATTACCCTTGTTCAGTGCATTGTCGAGACTGTAGCGATGGCTTTGAAACTCTTCAATGTCCTGCTTCAGAAGATAGGATTTGCCCGGGTCAAGTTGCTTGAGGTATTTGTCCAGCAATTCGCTGGAAAAGTCGTTATCGATACTGATATAGCGATAGTGATTCAGTTTGAGCTGGTTAACGATCTCGATACTGGTTTGTTTTAAATCGTCGTTACCTTGCACCGGTATGATGGCGTGACTCTGGGAGCAGAGAAAGAGCAATGCGATCAGTCCCAAAGTAGTAGTTTTTACACGATTGCGACAAATACCAAAAATAGCCATAAATCCGGTTCCAGTTTGACTTCTGCTCGCGCTACAATAGCGCTTCTTTAAATAGGCGATATGAATTATCACCGTCTTAAATTAGGACTAACACCATCAGCTTGAGTTCAGTACGCCAGCGCGTGTATTGTTCGGCTTTTAAATGAAGCCCTGTGCACATGAGTACTTTAAGCGACGGTGGGGCAGTCTTTTATTAACGCTTATCTTAGGATATGCATACCTTTTTAGCACTATTAAGTTTAGGGAATAATTAAATGGTTCGCACTTTTTATCTTATATTTGTCATTGCCGCTGTCGCATTAACCGGTTGTAATGCTCAAAAGGATGGTTCAGCATCCACCTCTGAAACAAGCCCGGCACTAACCTTGGAGTCTGATGAAGAGAAACTGAGTTACGGTGTTGGCATGAATATCGGCTTTAGCCTGACACGTCAGGGAGTCCCGGACCTGCAGCTTGACGCGGTGATAGCAGGGATTAGAGATTCTGTTAATGGCATCGATCCTAAAGTCTCAGAAACCGATGTGCAACAGGCGGCTACCCGTATTCAGGAACGCCAGGAAGCGGAGCTGGCTGTGCTGGCCGAGGAAAATGGCGCCAAGGGTGTCGAATTTTTAAAGGAAAATGCGGCACGCGAAGGCATTGTAACGACGGAATCCGGATTACAGTATGAAGTACTCAAAGAGGGTGAGGGAGAGTCTCCATCAGCAGAAAGTGTGATACGTGCCCATTACCACGGCACCCTCATTGACGGTACCGTGTTTGATAGCTCCATCGATCGCGGAGAACCAACACAATTTGCCGTGAATCAGGTTATCCCTGGTTGGACAGAAGCGCTTCAGTTGATGAAAGTTGGTGGCAAAATGCGTATTTTTGTTCCTGCTGATCTGGCCTATGGTGAGCGTAGTCCGGGACCTGCAATTCCGCCAAATTCAACACTGATATTTGATGTTGAGCTGGTTGAAATTCTGAAAAATGATCAAGCCGAAGACGCATAACCTGCAGGTTATCGCTGGCCATGGATAACACCGCTCTAAATCGGGGACTGCTATCATTCCTGCAGTCATCGCCAACCCCTTTCCATGCAGTCTCTGCGATGGTGGCCATTTTGGAGGAGAACGGTTTTAGCCGGCTTTCCGAAAAAGACAAATGGCAACTGGAGGTGGATGGAAAATACTATGTAACCCGCAACGATTCAGCGATCGTTGCGTTTAATCTGGCAAGCCGGAAACTCCCGGAAGCAGGCTTGAGAATGGTAGGGGCGCACACCGACAGTCCCTGTCTGAAAGTCAAACCGGAACCTGAGATAACGGCCAGAAACTATCGCCAGTTGGGTGTCGAAGTCTATGGTGGAGCATTGTTGAACCCTTGGTTTGACCGCGATCTGTCATTGGCCGGGCGGGTCAGCTTCAGCAATCCCGAAGGATGTTTGGACAGTACCCTGATCGATTTTAAGGAACCGATAGCGACGGTACCCAGTCTTGCAATTCACCTGGATCGTGAAGCCAATACAACGAAAAGCGTGAATGCGCAGAAAGATTTGCCGCTGGTATTGGGGTTGGCAGACGATGAAGAATCGTGGGAGTTCAGAGATCTGCTGGGTGATCGGCTCACATTACAGGGCATAGAGTTTCGCGATGTGCTGGATTATGAACTGTACGCCTATGATACCCAGCCACCGGCCATCACCGGGTTGAAGCAGGAATTTATCGCCAGCGCCCGACTGGATAACCTGCTCAGTTGTTACGTGGGGCTTAAGGCGTTGATCGACGCGGATTTGCAGGGCTCGGCGCAACCGGGTTTGCTGGTCTGTAACGACCACGAGGAAGTGGGTAGTGGGTCAACCTCAGGAGCTCAGGGAACTCTGCTGAAATCTGTATTAAAACGGTTAGTGCCGGATACCGCAGAGCTTGATCGGGTCATTGCCAACTCACTGATGATCTCTGTCGACAATGCGCACGGCGTGCATCCCAATTTTGCAGACAAACATGATGATAATCATGGGCCGCTGTTTAATCAGGGGCCGGTGATCAAGATAAATGCCTCTCAGCGTTACGCCAGTAATAGTGAAACCAGTGCTTTTTTCAGATTGCTTTGCCACAACGAAAAGGTACCCGTGCAATCTTTCGTGGTTCGCTCGGACATGGGTTGTGGCAGTACCATCGGGCCGATTTCAGCCACTGAAATAGGTGTGCCTACCCTGGATGTCGGCGTGCCGACGTTTGCCATGCATTCAATAAGAGAATTGGCGGGCACCGAAGACACTTGTCATCTGCACAAAGCGCTCACTGCATTTTATCAACATAAGGATTTGAGCGGTAATCACTGTGCCTGAAACAGTTGAACCATCCTCCTCTCGCTACGGAGTGCTGCTGGTTAATCTGGGGACTCCTGATGAACCCACACCTTCGGCGGTCAGACGATACCTGAGAGAATTTCTGTCGGATCCCAGAGTCATAGATACTCCGAGAGTGCTCTGGTGGTTGATTCTTAATCTCATCATTCTATGGGTTCGCCCCGGAAAAGTAGCAAAGCTCTATCAGGAGATCTGGAGTGATGACGGATCGCCATTGCTGGCCATCGGTAAACGACAGGTTGCCGCGCTAAGTCAGCAGTTGGAAAAAAGGCAGGGTTATGCAGTGCCCGTTGCTTTGGCGATGACCTATGGTAACCCCTCCCTTAAAAATGAAATAGCAGCTTTGCAGGCTCTGGATTGCCAGCGAATTTTGGTGCTGCCCCTGTATCCCCAGTACTCAGGGACAACAACCGCCGCAATATTCGATGCGATAGCCAAGGCGTTAAAAACCAAGCCGGATTTACCCGAGTTACGTTTTATTAATGATTACCATCTGGACAACGGCTATATAGATGCTCTGGCTGAGTCTGTGAAAGAGCATTGGCAAGCAGAAGGTCGCTCAGAGCGTCTGCTGATCTCTTTTCACGGTGTACCGGAACGCTACGTGGAAGCTGGTGACCCCTACGCGGATCAGTGCAGGGCCACAGCGCAAGCCCTGGCTGAATCACTTGAGTTGGAGGAGGGGCAGTGGCTTTGCAGTTTTCAATCGAGATTTGGGCCAGCCGAGTGGATTAAGCCCTACACCGATGTCACCCTGCAGCAGTGGGGCGCAGAGGGTGTGTCCAGCGTGGATATAATTTGTCCGGCCTTTGCCGCTGACTGCCTCGAAACACTGGAAGAAATCAAAATTCAGAACCGGGATTTCTTTATGGAGGCTGGCGGAAAAGCGTATCATTATATTCCAGCGCTGAATGATCGCCCGGCATTTATCGACTGTCTGGCGGAATTGGTCGAAGGCAATACTGGAGGCTGGTGATGCGCAGTTACGACTGGATCTATCAACATGCTCTCGAACAAAAAGGCACGCCGGAACAGCTGGAAAAACTACTCCCAACACCCAAAACAGCACAACAACTGGTTGCCGTGAATGATGACCGATACCTGTCAGAGATGTCGCGACGCATTTTTCGGGCTGGCCTTAAACATGAAATGGTGGACAAAAAATGGCCTGCGTTTGAGGAGGTGTTTTTTGGTTTCGATCCCAATAAACTGATACTCATGAGTGATGAAGCACTGGAAAACACGCTTCAGGATAGGCGCATCATTAGGCATTGGGGAAAAATTAAATCTATCAGGCACAATGCGCTGATGGTGATCGAGTTGGCAAGAGAGTGGGGGAGTTTTGGGCAGTTTCTGGCACAGTGGCCGGGCAACGATATTGTTGGTTTATGGAAGCTACTGGCAAAAAGGGGAAAACAACTGGGCGGTAATTCTGGCCCCTATTTTTTAAGAATGGTTGGCAAGGATACTTTTGTGTTGACGGGTGACGTGGTCGCGGCGCTGGTTGCGCAGGGAGTCATCGACAAAAAGCCAACCAGCCAGAGGGATCTGCAGTCAGTGCAGACCGCTTTTAATCAATGGCAGGAGCAAAGTGGGCGGCCTCTCAGCCAGATCAGTCGAATGCTGGCTTTCTGTGTCGGTTAACCGAGTGAAAAAAGCGTGAATTTTCCCGGCTATGGCTTGACCTTAAACTAATGTCTTCATACAATGCGCGCCTCTTTGAAGGTTTACCACTGCGTCCCCTTCGTCTAGAGGCCTAGGACACCGCCCTTTCACGGCGGTAACAGGGGTTCGAACCCCCTAGGGGACGCCATATTTATTGAAGCGCAAACAATACAACAGGGTAGTTTCGGCTACCCTGTTTTTGTATCTGACAAATACATAAAAGTAAAGGGCTTCTAAAACACTAAGAAGTCCATCACCTTATTTTTTCTGAGCGCTGTAAAGCGATTACGAGAATATCATTCAATGGCTAACCAATGGTTTCGCAGTTTATTCAAACGCGCTAAATTGATTTTACTGTGTATGCTTGTGTTGGTTTTGCCCTCATGTACCGTAGTGAAGATAGCTGATATTGCAGCAAGCACCACTATTGGCGTAGCGAAAACCACAATCAAAGTTGTTGGTGTTGTGGTTCCGGATGGTGATGAAGAGGAATAGCGCAAGATATGCTCCTCTAGTGCTTGCTGAGAGAATCGGTGGCTTGTAATTAAAGGGGGCAATTAAAGGGCTCTGACCCGAATGGCACTTACCCCTTTTTGCTGCGGCAATTGATCTAGGTCAATCAAGGTTGTCAAAATGGAATAGGGCGTTTATTATTTCTACTACAGGATAGGAGAGAAGCGCTATGACAAACAGTCACTGTTTAATCTGCCTCGGGTTCACCGAGCAGCGGTTTCCTCCAGGTACCCATATCTGCCAGATTTTCAGCGAAGACGAAGAGCGAGAACAAGCCTTCCTGGACTTCCTGTTGCGTGGGCTTCAGGATGGGGAGCGTGCGGCTGGCTTTACCGATCGGTGCGATAGCAGGCGTCTTGAAAACCACCTTGATGAAGCCGGTATATCGATGCAGGAAAGGCTCAATTCAGGGGCGCTGACACTGACAGGAACCAGCGACGCTTATTTTCAGAATGGACGATTTAAACTGGAGCAGATGCTTGAGCGGCTGGCCCTGTTTTATGAAGAGTCGCTGGCTCAGGGTTACAGCGCAGCCAGAGTGATCGGTGAAATGACGCCCGAAGTCGAGAAGTCACCTGGCGGGGAGCGACTGTTCGAGTATGAATCCCGAGTGAGCCTGCTTTTACGGAAGATCAATAGAAAATTAAAAGGGGTCAGAGCCCTTTTCGTTAATAGCCCTGACGCAGTAAGTGTTCTAGTTCCGAAGTGCTCATGCTGGTTTGGTCCGGCAGTGCGATTAACGACTCTCCAGATGGTATTTCCTTTTATGCCCATCAACGGAGTGCACGACTGCCTGAGTGGTGATCAGCTTGCCCTGTGCGGGGCGTACCAAAAAATCCACATCCACATTCCGGCCATGCTGATCTTCAAAATCGGCACAACTGACGTAAAAGCCGGCCTTGTTGACAATTCCTTTATGTAGAGTGACAAATTCCAGGTCAAGCATCTGGCCATCCACCGCATCGTACAGGTAAAACTGCCCGTTAATGGTCTGCCTTTGAATAAACTGATTCATGGATTCGACAATGTTAGCACGCAGATCGCCGCGAATGGAGGGGTCATCCGCCGCGGCTATGGGCTGTGTGAAAGAGAAAATAAAAAACAGGGTTAACAAGGTAATTGATCGATGAAGGTGACTATACATGTGAACTCCTTAAAGTAGTGGGTATTGTAATAAACAGTCGCCCAAGGCATTTGATTGCGTTTACAAAGAAATTACTTCAAAACCTGGGTTTGAGGTTGGACCAATACTGATTGACAGTACTGCGAATTCGCAATTAAAGGGGCCAGAGAAAAAGGGCTCTGACCCCTTTTTGCCTTTTTGCTTGTTGGTAATTGATCTATGTCAATCTAGGTTGTCAAAATGGAATAAGGCGTTTATTCTTTCTACTATAGGATCGAAGGGGTGGCGCTATGACAAACAGTTCCTGTTTAATCTGCCTCGGATTCACCGAGCAGCGGTTTCCTCCAGGCACTCATATCTGCCAGATTTTCAGCGAAGACGAAGAGCGAGAACAAGCCTTTCTGGATTTCCTGCTGCGTGGGCTTCAGGATGGGGAACGTGCGGCTGGCTTTACGGATCGGTGTGATCGTGGTCAACTTGAAAATCACCTTGCTGGTAATGGGATATCCTTGCAGGAGAGGATTGATTCAGGGGCGCTGGTGCTGACAGGAACCAGCGACGTTTATTTTCAGAACGGACGATTTGAACTGGAGCAGATGCTCGAGCGGCTGGCCCAGTTCCATGAAGAGTCGCTGGCCCAGGGTTACAGCGCAGCAAGAGTGATCGGTGAAATGACGCCCGAAGTCGAGAAGGCGCCTGGCGGGGAGCGTTTGTTCGAGTATGAATCCCGAGTGAGCCTGCTTTTACGCGAGTATCCTGTAACGGCGGTCTGCCAATACGATGCCAGACAGTTTAACGGCGACACGATAATGAGTATTCTGAAACTCCATCCCATGATGGTGGTTCGGGGACAGGTACTACACAACCCATTCTTTGTTCCTCCTGAAGAGTATCTGGCCGGCATATCATGACCGATCGCATGGAAAAGGAGGTCGATGCCCGGTTTTTGAGCCAGATTCTGTTGATGCTCGATGTGATCGGAACGCTGCCGGACGAGGCGTCGGTGTTTGCGTTCCTGTGCGAAGGGATCAGAGATTTTCCAGGGGTTTCTGCTGTCTTACGTTGTAATGGTCATTCAGGTTCCATTAATCACAATGTGCATACGATTCCGCTCCTTTCGAGCGAGTTTAGCTATGGCGAGTTGCAGATAACGATCGAAGATGCGGCTGCTTTTTTTCCTTACGTAGTCTATTTGAAGAACCTCTGCTTCATGGTTTCGACCATTGTGGCTGCGCGGGACAGTCGTCGCCAGGATGAGATTCGCGAGCAGCAACGACTTCACAGTGTGGTGCAGAATATGCCGGTGATGCTCGATGCGCTTGATGAGTCCGGTAATATCATAGTATGGAATCGCGAGGCGGAAATGGCCACCGGCTATTCATCGGAGGAGATGGTGGGTAATCCAAAAGCCTGGGAGCTGCTCTATCCGGACAAAGTGTACCGTGAATCGATGTTTGAGGAGTGGAAACGTCGTGGTGATCATCGCGGGTGGCAATGGAACATCCGCGCGAAGGACGGAAGCGAGCGGCTGGTGGAGTGGTCGAATATCTCCTCGGCCTATCCCATTCCGGGATGGACTTCATGGGGTATTGGTATAGACGTCACTGAGCGTCGCCGGGCTGAAGAACGATTATTGCTTGCCGCCGATGTATTCAGTTGTGCCAGTGAAGGTATCCTGATCACCGATCCTGAGGGAGCGATTGTCGATGTCAACGATGCTTTCACTGAAATCACAGGGTTTCCTCGAGAGGAGGCTGTCGGGCGTAATCCGCGCATGCTACAGTCCGGGCGTCAGGGGCCGGGGTTTTATGAGCTTATGTGGAAATCGTTGATTGAAGAGGGTCAATGGAAAGGGGAGATATGGAATAAACGCAAGGATGGCAAGCTATATGCGGCATTGATGACGATCAGTGCTGTGCAGGATCACGGCAGGGTCAGGAACTACGTTGCCTTGCAGTCGGATATCACAGAACGAAAGGAGCATGAAAGACAGCTCGAGCACATGGCTCACTATGATCCGATTACGGAGTTACCCAACCGGGCATTGCTTTCTGATCGGCTCGAACAGGCGATGATGCAAGCTCAACGGCGCGGGCTGTCGCTGGCTGTTGCCTACCTGGACCTGGATGGCTTCAAGGAGATCAATGATGTTCATGGTCATCATGTCGGCGATCAATTCCTGATGCACGTTGCTTCGCGCATGAAACAGGCTCTGCGGGAAGGCGATACCATCGCGCGTATTGGTGGAGATGAGTTCGTTTTAGTGCTGATAGATCTTGATACGCCAACCGCAGGCAACCCGATTCTGGACCGGGTGCTGGAATCGGCAGCGTATCCGGTGGATATAGCTGATCTCACAATTCAGGTATCAGCCAGTATCGGCGTGGCGTTTTACCCTCAATATGAAAAAGTGGACGCTGATCAGCTTTTGCGGCAAGCCGATCAGGCGATGTATCAGGCGAAGATTTCCGGCAAGAATCGCTGGCACACATTCGATGCTGACCAGGATCGTAGTATTCGTGGTCGACACGAAAGCCTGTTGGATATCTCACGCGCACTGAAGGAGCGTGAGTTTGTGCTCTACTACCAGCCCAAGGTAAACATGCGATCCGGCAAGATAATTGGTGCCGAGGCATTAATCCGTTGGCAACACCCCGAGCGGGGGTTACTGGCTCCGTTCCATTTTCTACCGTTAGTTGAAGAACATCCGCTATCTGTTGAGATCGGTGAATGGGTGATCGATACCGCGTTGAGACAGCTGGAATCCTGGCGTGAAACCGGCCTTGACCTGCCGGTGAGCGTCAATCTTGGCGCCCGGCAATTACAGCAGACAGACTTCGTAAGCCGTCTGCTCGAACTGCTCGCAGCGCATCCGAAAGTGAGTCCGGAAAATCTTGAACTGGAGGTTTTGGAGACCAGTGCGCTCAAGGATCTTGAGCACGCGTCCCAGGTGATTCGCCAGTGCAGGAAACAGGGTATTCGGTTTGCCCTGGATGACTTCGGAACCGGCTATTCCTCACTGACCTATTTCCGCCATCTGCCGATTGACGATTTGAAGATCGATCAGAGCTTCATACGCAATATGCTTGATACACCGGATGATCTCATTATCCTTGATGGCGTGCTTGCTATGGCTGAAGCTTTTGGGCGCCAGGTTATTGCCGAGGGTGTGGAGACGCCAGACCATGGTCTTCTGCTGCTGCAACTCGGTTGTGAATTGGCTCAAGGATACGGCATTGCACGTCCGATGCCGGCATCGGAGATGCCGGGCTGGGCTAAAACCTGGCAACCTGATTCAATCTGGCAGAATCAACCGCGCGTCTCTAGTTTTGGTCTACCCCCGATCTATGCCGAGGTAGAGCATCGAGCATGGATTCGTGATATTGAAAAGCTTCTCAAAGGTGAGCGAACGGCGGTTCCGGAGTTAGACCATCGCCAATGTCGCTTCGGGCGATGGTTGGAACGGGAAGGGCAAATTCACTTTTCAAAAGAGCCAATACTCGATGAAGTTACATCACTCCATCACCAGGTACATGCCAGGGCGTCCGAGCTGCTGGGGCTGAAACACGAGGGCCGCCCACAGGAGGCCCTCGAAAGGCTTGGCGAACTACAGGCGTTGCGTGATGCACTGATCAGAAAACTGCGCGTGCTGTCCAGTATTGAGTGAATTAAAGGGGTCATATATGGACCCGCGGTGAATGTCGATAGTATTCATACAGTTTTCTCTGTTTTGGATCAGCGTTTAACTCGGCATAGAAGGTCAGCAGTCATATATTCGGCTTCTTTATGGAGTTATCGCTCCGAGCCACAAGGGGAACCGCACCCAGACACCTCATCAGAGCAATAGCTTTGAAAGCTGGAGGAAAAGGGCTCTGACCCCTTTTTCGCTTTTTACGCTAAATAACAAACGCTATCCAAAGGCAAACGTTTTCCCTGCAGATAGTCCTCAAGACAGCGCAGCACCAAAGGACTTCTGAGTCGATGATGTTCTGCCTTGATCTCCTCGTAACTCATCCAGTGTGTCTGCAGGATTCCCTCGTCCAGTGTTGCATGGGCCTGCTCAACCGGATTACCGCAAAAATTACACCGGAAATAGGTGGTGCCGTTATGGGGGGAGCGATAGTGGTAAAAACCGGTCATGCTTTCCAGGGTTACCCGCCAGCCGGTTTCCTCAAGTGTTTCGCGTAGTGCGGCGTCAACCAGGGATTCGTGCTCTTCGACATGCCCTGCCGGCTGGTTGATGACCTGCCTTCCTTCCGAGATCTCCTCGATCATAAGAAACTTCCCATCCGTCTCAATGATGGTGGCCACGACCAGATGGGGGTGCCAGATACTGTTCATTTTCTTTTGTAACCTCTTGGATTGTTTTTTCGAGGGTGTGCCGGCTTAGCCGCAGCGGCGATGGGGTCTACCTGTAATTGCCGGTATTCGCCCGGCTGTAACTCATTTAGTTGCCAGTCGCCTATGGCCTGCCTTACCAGCCTTAAGGTTGGGAATTCTACAGCAGCTGTCATTCTTCTGACCTGGCGATTGCGCCCTTCACTGATAGTCAGTTCAAGCCATGAGGTAGGGATATTAGCCCGATAGCGAACCGGAGGGTCACGTTGCCATAGTTCAGGTTCCGGTATGCGGTTTGCGATGGCGGGTTTGGTCATACCATCTTTAAGTTCAACACCCTGGCGCAATTGTGCAATGGCAGAGTCATTGATAACTCCCTCCACTTGCACCCAGTATGTTTTTTCCAGCTTGTGCCTTGGATGACTGATTCTGTGTTGCCACGCGCCGTCGTCGGTCAGAATCATCAATCCTTCGGAGTCGTAATCGAGGCGTCCGGCGGGGTAAACGCGGGGAATATCGATAAAAGATGAAAGTGTGGTCTTGTCCGACGTGCCGGTAAATTGAGATAGGACACGAAAAGGCTTATTAAATAGGATAATTTTGGCCATAACGATGGATGATTTTGCTCAAACCCTATATCATTTGCACCCCTCTTGGGATGGGTCGATCAAATCATTCACTTTGATCATTTTATACCGTTAGCGGTTTGTTAGTTTATGTAATTTAATTGCTGGATAACAACAACAAAAAGGCAGTTAGTCAGTTTTTAGTAAGTATCGGTAAATGTTGTTTTAGACGGAGACCAGTATGGCATATCAACACATTTCAGTTCCACAAGACGGTGAAAAAATTACCGTAAATTCAGATAATTCCCTAAATGTTCCCAATCGTCCCATTATCCCTTTTATTGAAGGTGATGGCATTGGTGTCGATGTTACCCCACCCATGATCAATGTGGTTAACGCAGCGATTGAAAAAGCTTATGGCGGTGAGCGGTCCATTGCCTGGATGGAAGTCTACTCCGGTGAGAAAGCGGTTCAGGTGTATGGCGATGACCAGTGGTTACCAGAAGAGACTCTGGAAGCCTTTAAAGAGTTCGCGATTGGTATTAAAGGACCTTTGACTACGCCTGTTGGTGGCGGTATTCGTTCATTGAACGTTGCGCTGCGTCAGGAGTTGGACCTTTATGTATGCCAGCGTCCGGTACGTTGGTTTGAAGGTGTACCAAGTCCGGTTAAAGAGCCGGGTAAAACTGATATGGTTATTTTCCGTGAAAACTCGGAAGATATCTACGCGGGTGTAGAGTGGGCTGCCGGAACGCCTGAAGCAGATAAATTGATCAAAATTCTTCAGGAAGAATTTGGTGTGACTAAAATCCGTTTCCCTCAAAACTGCGGAATCGGTATCAAGCCGGTTTCCAAAGAGGGAACCCAGCGTCTGGTGCGTCGTACCATTCAGTATGCGATTGACCAGGATCTTCCAAGTGTCACGTTGGTCCACAAAGGCAATATCATGAAGTTCACTGAAGGTGCCTTTAAAGAGTGGGGCTATGAGCTTGCTCAAGAGGAGTTTGGTGCAGAGTTGCTGGATGGCGGTCCCTGGTGCGTTTTGAAAAACCCGAACACGGGCAAAGAGATTATCATTAAGGATGTGATTGCTGACGCCATGTTGCAACAAATCCTGCTGCGTCCTGATGAGTACAGCGCCATTGCGACGCTGAACCTGAATGGTGACTATCTGTCTGATGCGCTGGCCGCACAGGTCGGTGGCATCGGAATTGCTCCTGGTGCAAACATTGGTGATGAAGTGGCGATCTTTGAGGCGACTCACGGCACAGCGCCCAAGTACGCCGGTCAGGACAAAGTTAACCCCGGTTCTGTAATTCTTTCAGCGGAGATGATGCTGCGCTTTATGGGTTGGAATGAAGCTGCTGATTTGATTCTCAAAGGCACAGAAGCGGCCATTGCTGCCAAAACTGTCACCTACGATTTTGAGCGTTTGATGGACGATGCAACGCTGGTTTCTTCATCTCAGTTTGGTGAAGAAATTATCAAACATATGGGTTGATCTTAATCTGTGGCCCCTCTTTACCGGGTCTGGCTTGGTCAGATCCGGTAAAATATTTCTTTTCTCTAAACCTTTCCCCCTGTTTTACTGTCCTATATTTGTGTTAATTGCCTTTGGCCGCGAAACACTCGAATTAGCCTTTACATATAGAATGAAGTTAACGCAATATTGAGCTTAATTTGTTGGTGGGATTTGCTAAACTGCTAATTAACAGACATTCGTTTTTTTATTGAAATTATGAGTAAAACGCAACAGATTGAACTAACCTTAAATCAGGGCGATCCAAATGATGATGGTAACCTTGCATTGGAGCAGGCGAAACCCAAGCTCAAGAAGCCGCCCATGTATAAGGTAATTATGTACAACGATGACTATACGCCGATGGAGTTTGTGGTCGAGATTTTGGAGCTGTTTTTTAATCTCGATCGTGAAAAGGCGACGCAGGTCATGTTAACGGTGCACACTCAGGGTAAAGCGGTGTGCGGTATATACACGCGTGATGTGGCAGAAACTAAAGTGGTTCAGGTGAATCAGTTTGCCAGTGATAGTGAACACCCCCTACTTTGTGGTATTGATAAGGCGGAATAAATGAGGTGCTCATATGTTAAGCAAAGACCTTGAAATAACCTTGAATATAGCGTTCAAGGAGGCACGCACCAAACGTCACGAATATATGACGGTGGAGCATCTGCTACTTGCGCTACTGGATAACTCTTCTGCACTCGAAGTGCTTAACGGTTGCAGCGTGGATCTGGCGATTCTCAGGAAGGAACTGGATGAGTTCGTAAATAGCACTACACCGGTTATACCGGAGGCTAATGCCGTTGTCGAAACACAGCCGACTTTAGGTTTTCAACGTGTATTGCAGCGGGCGGTGTTTCATGTACAGTCTTCCGGTAAGAAAGAGGTCACCGGAGCGAATGTCCTCGTCGCGATTTTCAGCGAACAGGAAAGCCAGGCGGTTTTTCTGCTCAAGCAACAGAATATAAGCCGTATTGATGTAGTCAATTTCATCGCCCATGGCATTTCGAAAGTGGGTGATAACAGCGAGCATGAAGAGCTCGGTAACGATCAGGTCGAAGCAGATCCTGTGGCCGATGCGCCAGGGCAGAGCCCTCTGGAAAATTTTGCCACTAATCTCAACGAACAGGCCCGGAAAGGGCTGATTGATCCGTTGATTGGTCGCGATTTTGAGGTCAGCCGGGTAATACAGATTCTATCAAGGCGTCGCAAGAACAATCCGCTTTTGGTTGGTGAATCCGGAGTCGGAAAAACAGCTATCGCCGAGGGGCTGGCCAAGTTGATTGTTGATGGTGAAGTGCCGGATGTAATCAAAGACGGGGTTGTGTACTCATTGGATATGGGGGCATTGCTGGCCGGCACCAAATATCGGGGTGATTTTGAAAAACGCTTCAAAGCGCTGCTATCCGAAATGAAAAAGCAGCCTCATTCGATTCTCTTTATCGATGAAATACATACCATTATCGGTGCGGGTGCAGCTTCCGGTGGCGTTATGGACGCCTCTAATCTGTTGAAGCCGGTGTTGAGTAATCGTGGTATCCGTTGTGTCGGCTCGACCACATACCAGGAATATCGCGGAATATTTGAAAAGGATCGTGCATTATCACGGCGGTTCCAAAAGGTGGATGTTTCAGAGCCAAGCGTGGAGGATACCTATAAAATCCTGAAAGGGCTCAAATCACGTTTTGAGGAGCATCATGCAATTCGCTTTACTGACAAATCTCTGCGTTCTGCGGCACAGTTGGCGGACAGGTATATTACTGATCGTCACATGCCGGACAAGGCAATTGATGTCATTGACGAGGCCGGTGCTTTTCAGCAGCTCAGGCCGGAAAACAAACGCAGAAAAGTGATCGGTGTTTCAGAAATTGAAAAAATAGTAGCGAATATCGCGCGGGTTCCACAGCAGAGTGTTTCTGCATCCGATAAGAAGCTGCTTAAGAATATTGATCGTGATCTGAAGATGGTTGTGTTTGGCCAGGACGATGCGATTGACGCGATCAGTACCTCTATCAAATTGTCGCGGGCAGGCCTGAAAGAGATAGAAAAACCGATAGGCTCCTTCCTGTTTGCCGGCCCTACAGGAGTTGGTAAGACGGAGTTGACCCGACAGTTGGCCAATGTCATGGGTGTCGAGTTGGTACGCTTTGATATGTCCGAGTATATGGAGCGTCATACCGTTTCTCGTTTGATCGGTGCGCCTCCGGGTTACGTCGGCTTTGATCAGGGTGGCTTGCTCACTGAAGCGATTACCAAACATCCGCATTCAGTATTGTTACTGGATGAGATTGAAAAGGCACACCCGGAAGTTTTCAATCTGTTACTGCAGGTGATGGATCATGGGACTTTGACCGATAATAATGGTCGCAAAGCTGATTTTCGTAATGTCGTTATTATTATGACCACCAATGCCGGAGCGGAGATGATGAGTCGTCGCTCGATAGGATTTACCCACCAGGATCATAGTACCGATGGGCTGGAGGAGGTACGTAAGGCGTTCACACCCGAGTTCAGAAACAGACTGGATGGTATTGTTCAGTTTAATGCACTGGATCCTCGAGTCATAGAAAGTGTTGTCGATAAATTCCTGACCGAGTTACAGGCGCAACTGGACGATAAGAAAGTGCATATTGAGGTGGAAGATAGCGCACGGCAATGGCTGGCCGAAAACGGCTATGATGAAAAAATGGGAGCTCGTCCGATGGCAAGGCTCATTCACGACAAGATTAAGAAACCACTGGCTGAGGCGATTCTTTTTGGTGATTTTGTCGGCGGAGGTACCGCTGTGGTATCACTGGAAGATGGCGAGCTCGCTTTTAAGCTGCATTCGCCTGAAGAACTCACCGAGTGCTAAGAGCCTGGCAATAGATCCTGGGTTTAGAGCTATTTATGGTATGGCTGGGGAGTTCTCTTTGCTGGAAAGGGATTCTAGCGGGCTCGGTAAATAATCCTTCCCTTGGTTAGATCGTAGGGTGTCAGCTCTACGGTTACCTTGTCCCCAGTTAGGATACGTATGTAGTTTTTACGCATTTTTCCGGATATGTGTGCGGTGACAACATGCCCGTTTTCAAGCTTAACGCGAAACATCGTGTTTGGTAAGGTGTCGATAATTTCACCTTCCATTTCAATTTGGCCTTCTTTAGCCATAAAGTTAAATAACTCCCGTGTTTTTGTTTAGAGGCGAGCATTCTGCCTAAATGTGCGTGCTTTATCAACACATTTGTTAAGCTCAAAAAGGAGGGCTTAGCCCAACAGAGTCCAACAGCCATTGACCAGCAGTTCGACCGGGCGGTATTGGATTTTGTAGTTCATTTTTCGACACTGTTTGACCCAGTAACCGAGATAAAGATACTCAAGCTGTTTGTCTCTGGCAAATTCAATCTGTTTCAAAATTGCAAACACTCCCAGACTGCGCCTGCTCTCGAGTGGCTCAAAAAAAGTATAGATGGCGGAGCAGGCGCTAGTAAGCATGTCGGTTACCGCGACTGCCAACAGTTTTCCGTTTAACCGGAACTCCAGAAAGAAGCTGTTTGCTTCGCTTTCAACGATAAAGCTCTGATATTGTTCCTCGGTGGCGGGGTACATGTCACCGTCTGCGTGTCGCTCTTTGATATAGCGTGCATAGAGATCGTAGAGCTCATCAGTAAAGCGGGGTTTGCTAATGGAGCAGGTGATATCCCGGTTGCGCTTTTGTATGCGTGTTTGGTTTTTGTTGGGCCGAAATAGATTAACCGGTATACGTGTTGAGATGCAGGAGGAACAGCTGTCACAGTTGGGCAGGTAAATATAATCGCCACTGCGTCTGAAGCCTCGCGTAGAAAGGTCGCTTAGTATTTCGGGCGTAATTTTAAGCTCAGGGTCGACAAACAGTGTACTCGCCAGCTGATCCATGCGGTAGCTGCATTGGTGTGGCATTGTCTGATAGAGCTTGATCTGTTCCAAAATCGACATGCGATTAACCCGTGCTACCTCCAGTTAGATTGTCTGCCGTCCTGGATGTGCTGCTTCAGATGCTTAATAAAGACGGGCCGGGGAATACAGGTTGCGCCCAGTGATTCGAGATGCGGGTTGTATACCTGGCAATCGATTAGGGTAAAGGATAGCGCCTTTAATTTCTGAATTAAATGATAAAGTGCAATTTTAGAGGCATCCGTTTTTCTGCTGAACATGGATTCCCCAAAAAAAACGCTGCCCATTGCAATGCCATAGAGCCCTCCGACAAGCTCCGAATCAGACCAGGCTTCGACCGAGTGGGCTATGCCCAATTGATGAAGATGGGAATAAGCAATCTTTATATCGGATGTAATCCAGGTACCCTGGCTGTTTTTTCTGTTCTCTGAGCAGAGGTTGACGAGTTCGTCAAAGCATTGATCGAAGGTGATTTTAAAATGCTGTTTATTAAGCGTTTTACGTAAGCTTCTTGATACATGTAGTGCTTCCGGGTAGAGCACGCAGCGTGGGCTTGGGCTCCACCATAGAATAGGCTGACCCTCCTCAAACCAGGGGAAAATGCCAGACTGGTAGGCGCAAATCAGGCGTTCCGGGCTGAGGTCACCCCCCACGGCTATCAATCCGTTGGGCTCTTCCATGGCTTGCTCAATCGGAGGAAAATCCAGATTGTTTTCTGTCAGTAAACTAATGCCGGACATGGGTGCCAGACAGGGCTGCCGTGAGCAGCCCTTCCTAGTAGAATAGTAAAAGTGATGGATAGAGGGTTTATCCGTTGAAGATCAAGCGCTATCGGCATGACAGAAGTGCAATCCGGCAGAGTTTTGTCCGGTTACTCTTCCAGAAATTTTTCAGCATCCAATGCTGCCATACAACCAAATCCGGCGGAGGTAACAGCCTGTCGATAGATCTGGTCAGCAACGTCACCGGCTGCAAAAACACCCGGAACGCTGGTTGCTGTAGCATTGCCGTTAAGTCCGGACTGAATGGTAATATAACCATTGTTCATCTCCAGCTGACCCTTGAAGATTTCGGTATTGGGCTTGTGGCCGATGGCGATGAAAACGCCCTGTAGATCGACCTCCTGTGTTGTGCCGGAATCTGTACTTTTCACGCGCATGCCGGTAACGCCCATATCATCACCCAGTATTTCATCCAGGGTATGGTTCCACAGAATTTTAACATTGCCATTTTTTTCCTTTTCAAACAGCTTGTCCTGTAGAATTTTTTCAGAGCGTAGTTTGTCTCGACGATGAACCAGGGTTACTTCGGCGGCGATGTTAGACAGATAGAGCGCCTCTTCAACTGCGGTATTGCCGCCACCGATGACAGCCACTTTCTGCTTGCGATAGAAGAAACCATCACAAGTAGCGCACGCGCTTACACCTTTTCCGGCAAACGCATCTTCAGAAGGTAATCCCAGATACTGCGCAGATGCGCCGGTGGCAATGATCAGAGCATCACAGGTGTAAGTGCCCGAGTCACCCTTGAGCGTGAACGGACGATTAGACAGCTCAACTTCGTTAATATGATCAAAAATGATTTCTGTATTAAAGCGTTCTGCATGCTGCTTCATGCGCTCCATTAGTTCGGGGCCCTGTAAACCTTCGACATCGCCTGGCCAATTGTCTACATCGGTAGTCGTGGTTAACTGGCCTCCCGCTTGCATACCGGTAATAAGTACAGGATTGAGGTTGGCTCTGGCGGCATAGACCGCAGCGGCATACCCCGCAGGTCCTGATCCGAGAATTAGCGCACGACAGTGTTTGGTTTCACTCATTGGGTTTTCCTAGCGTCACAATATTATTGGGATGAACAAAAACTTCTATGATAAATGAAATAGAAGACTCAGGTCACCCGTCAATAGATAATTTAGGGCGATAAAAAATAATGGGGATAAAAATACTATTTTAAATGTTTGGGGGAGTCTTTATAGTAACGCTGACGCCATAAAATGAGGTATCCGGATGCAACTGCTGCTTTATACAACAGATTACTGTCAGCTGTGTGAAGAGGCTGAAGAATTGATTTACCGTGTGTTATCCGGTTATCAATATGAAATTGAAAAGGTTGATGTGAGTGAGTCTGGTGAGTTAATAAATGATTATGGTCTAAGAATACCCGTGCTGGGTATTGTTGAACACAAGTTGCAAGAGTTGGACTGGCCGTTTGATGCGGATCAACTAAAAGACTTTCTGAAACAAGTGGGGTTGGATGATGGCGCAATTTGATTTTGATCTGTTTGTGATCGGTGCTGGCTCGGGAGGCGTGCGTGCTGCGCGAATGGCGGCAACCCTTGGGAAAAGGGTCGCGATTGCTGAAGACCGATACCTGGGCGGTACCTGTGTCAATGTAGGCTGTGTTCCCAAAAAGCTGTTTGTCTACGGCGCACACTTTAATGAAGATTTTCACGATGCTCAGGCCTATGGCTGGCAGTTGCCCGGAAAACCCAGTTTTAACTGGGAGCAATTAAGAGATAATAAAAATAATGAAATCAAACGGTTAAATGGAATATATAATAATTTGCTTGATAATTCAGGCGCACACCTGATCGATGGCTTTGCTAGTGTCGTTGATGGCCACACTATCCGTGTGGAGGACAATACCTACACCGCTGAGCACATATTGATTGCCACCGGTGGCTGGCCCTTTGTGCCTGATTTTCCGGGTTCAGAGCATGTTGTTACGTCGAATGAAGTCTTTTTTCTGGAGCAGTTTCCGGAAAAGGTGTTAGTGGTCGGTGGTGGATATATTGCTGTTGAATTTGCGGGTATCTTTAATGGACTGGGCGCTGATACCGAGTTGATCTATCGCAGGGAACTGTTTTTAAGGGGGTTTGACAGTGATCTGCGCGAATTCGTGCGTGACGAGGTTAGTAAAAAGGGAGTGAGGCTGAATTTTAATACGGATGTGGTCAGTGTTGAGAAGCTTGAGAGTGGAAAACTCAGAGCGCAGTTGTCTACAGATCAGTTCATAGATGCGGATATCATATTGTATGCAACGGGCCGCAGGCCTAAAACTGAAGGATTGGGACTTGACCATGCGGGGGTAGCCACGGCTGATGATGGCACGATTTTGGTAAATGAGCATTATCAGACCAATGTACCTTCCATCTATGCACTTGGTGATGTGGTTGGTCGCATGGAGCTGACTCCTGTCGCGTTGGCTGAGGGCATGGCTCTTGTCAGGTATCTTTATCAGGATGACCACTCCGTGCTTGATTATGAGGGGATTCCCACTGCGGTATTCAGTCAGCCTAACATTGGCACAGTGGGCTTGTCTGAGGAGCAGGCATTAGAGAAAGGGCATGAAATACTGGTCTATCGCTCTACCTTCAAGCCTCTTAAGCATACGCTCAGCGGAAGTGAAGAGCGCTGTTTGATGAAGATGGTGGTGGATAAGCAGACCGATACGGTGCTGGGTGTGCATATGGTAGGCGCTGATGCAGGTGACATAATGCAGGGTATTGCGGTCGCATTAAAAGCGGGGGCGACCAAAGCTGTATTTGACTCAACCATAGGGATACATCCAACATCGGCAGAGGAGTTTGTCACTATGCGCGAACCTGTTGCTGAGTGATATGAGCATGGTAGGTGTATGTCTTTGTTGTTAGTCATGAGTATGTCCCTCTGGAGAGGGACAGAATGATTTGTCACCAGCATTACAATTATAAATATGATTAATTAAATGTCACAACTATCGGAAATAAAAGGATTCTTGCTTTCAGGTACGCCTCAGCTTTGGGTGGAGAAGGCGCTTGATAATATCCCGGTATTGTTAATTGATCACGCGCACTGTGAAAAGAAAGCGGCGTCGACAGCAATGAGTCTGATGTATCGTTACGTGGATCATTTGGATCTTTTAAAAAAGATGTCTCAGTTGGCGCGGGAGGAGTTGCTGCATTTTGAACAGGTTCTTGAAATAATGCGGCAGCGTGATATTCAGTACCGGCACCTTTCCTCTGCACGATATGCCGGTGGTCTGAGAGAGTTGGTGCGAACACACGAACCGGGCCGGTTGATTGATCTGTTAATTGTCGGTGCTTTCGTGGAAGCCAGATCCTGTGAGCGTTTTGCGGCATTAATACCTCACCTGGATGAACCGTTGGCAAAATTTTATTCCTCGCTGTTACGTTCAGAAGGACGCCATTATCAGGATTACCTGGAGTTGGCCAGGCAGTATAGCGATAAGCCCATTGAGCAACGTATAGAGGTGTTTGCTGTTAGAGAAAAGGAGTTAATTGAATCGCCGGATACGGAATTTCGCTTCCATAGTGGTATGCCGGCTGTCGATTGTGGTGCGAATACTTTGACATCGCCAAAAAGGGGTATATAATTCTCCTAGCTTGAAAGTACGTCCTATATTTATGCACACCATTTCGAAGTTTAGTCGTTAGTACCTCGACCTGATCATCATAAGTAATAGATACACTTCCAGCACAATTGTCTTTTAAAGACTTGAATTACTATTGAAAAAATAAAGGTTTTGATTATGTCTACTACTACCGGCACTGTAAAATGGTTCAACGAATCTAAAGGTTTTGGCTTTATTGAGCAAGAATCCGGCCCTGATGTTTTTGCGCACTATAGCGCTATCACAGGCTCAGGTTTTAAAACGCTTACTGAAGGCCAGAAGGTTCAGTTTACTGTTACTCAGGGTCAAAAGGGTCCTCAAGCAGAGAACATCGAACCCTTATAGTTCTTTAGAGCTAGCAAAGGGTTTTGCCTGCATTCCATTGAGTGTGCAGGCCTGCCTTAGACCCGATAGAGGTTTAAGGGATAAAAGGGTGAGATCCTAGGGTCTCGCCTTTTTTGTTTTTGGGGTTCAGCCTCGTCTACACATAATCTTCTGCGGTTTTAAGTGCCTGTCATCGCAGCCTATTAGTCTCATTGTTTGTTCATATTTTCAGGATATCCTGCATTGTCCAGTACCAGTTTTTCATCACTCAGTTTAAAGCCAGCTTTGCTCGAGAATCTGAAGACGCTCGATTATCACCATATGACCGCGATTCAACAGCAAAGCCTGCCGCTCATTCTCGATGGCAAAGATGTGATCGCTCAGGCCCGCACCGGGTCGGGAAAAACAGCAGCATTTGCTCTTGGTCTTTTAAACCGGCTTGATGTGAAGCGGTTTCGTATCCAGTGTCTGGTTCTTTGTCCGACAAGAGAACTGGCTGACCAAGTGGCCAAAGAGACTCGAACACTGGCCCGGCTTATTCACAATATTAAGGTGTTGACGCTCTGTGGGGGGGCTCCGTTTGGTCCCCAGATTGGATCGCTGGAGCATGGTGCGCATATTGTTGTGGGAACGCCGGGGCGTGTTGAGGAACATCTGCGTAAAGGCACGCTTGTTTTGGATAAGCTTGAAATACTGGTGCTTGATGAGGCCGACCGAATGCTGGATATGGGGTTTCAGGCATCACTGGACAAGATCATTGACCAACTTCCGCGTGAGCGGCAGACACTTTTATTCAGTGCAACTTACCCCGATCAGATTGGGGCGGTCGCGCAGCGAGTAATGCGCCAGCCGCAAAGGGTTGAAGCGCTTTCAACCCACGATGATGCCAGTATAGAACAGCAGTTTTATTGCGTTGGCGATCAGTATGATCGGCTGACAGCGCTTAAGCTTCTGGTTATGGCCAATCAGCCACAATCCTGTTTGGTGTTTTGCAATACCAAACGGGAAACTCAGGAGGTGGCGAACGCGCTGAGCGAATTTGGCTTTAATGCGGCTGCGCTACACGGTGATCTGGAGCAGCGGGAGAGAGACCAAACCCTGGTGCAGTTCGCTAATAAAAGTGTGACTGTGCTTGTAGCAACGGATGTCGCTGCGCGCGGTCTGGATATCGATGCGATGGATGCCGTGATAAATTACCAGATTGCCCGTGAAACAGAAGTGCATGTTCACCGTATTGGAAGAACGGGCAGGGCCGGGAGCAAGGGGATAGCGTTCACTCTGTTTGATGTGAAGGAGCAGTACAAAGTTGAGCGCCTTGAAGATTACCTGAAATGTTCAATTGACAGCTTGCCGTTGCCTGAGATGCGGTTGTTGAACGAACCGGCATACAGGTCGCAGATGGTGACACTGCAAATTGATGGCGGTAAAAAGCAGAAGTTAAGGCCAGGAGATGTTTTGGGGGCACTCACAGCAGGAAACGGTATTACTGGAGCGCAGGTAGGGAAAATACATTTGTATGATAACTGCGCCTATGTGGCGGTTGAGCGCAATATTGCCAAAAGTGCGCTCGCCAAATTGAGCAAAGGAAAGCTTAAAGGGCGATCATTTCGAGCCAGGAAGGTGGGCAGGGGTTAGTCAGTGCTCATGGCTGCCAACCAGCCGCGTAAACGCTGTAATCATCAGCCCCTGCGGTTACCCCTGGTTCCCGACTTTTGAGAAGGTGATGCGGCGTTATGACTTCTGTGTTTTTTATTCTTGCCCTGTGGTTTGTGGCCTCGGGCAACGTCGCCGGAACGTTGACCGTCCTTGTGCTTCGGTTTTGGCTTCTTGGGTTTTTTAGGGCGAGCACGGCGACTGTTTAGATTCGATTCCGGTAGATCGTGAACCGGTTCAAAACCGTCAATAAATTCCCGTTTCAATAGTTGCTTGATGAGCCGCTCTATATCTGACAGTTGCTTGAATTCGTCCGCGCTAACCAGGGATATGGCTTGTCCGGTTGCTCCTGCGCGCCCGGTTCTGCCAATTCGATGCACGTAGTCTTCCGGTACATTGGGTAAATCAAAATTGACGACCTGGGGCAATTGATCAATGTCGAGTCCACGGGCAGCTATGTCGGTCGCTACCAGTACCTGGGTTTTACCATTTTTAAAGTCCGCTAGTGCTTTGGTTCGGGCACCCTGGCTTTTGTTGCCGTGGATAGCGGCTGCCTTGATTTTCTTGCTTTCCAGATGTCTGGTTAAACGGTTGGCACCATGCTTGGTTCTGCTGAACACTAGCACCTGTTCCCATTGGTGCTCGAGAATCAGGTGGGTCAGCAGCGCCGATTTTTTACTTTTGTCGACCGGGCAGATCCACTGTTCAACTGATTTGACCGTGGTGTTTGGCGGGCTGACTGAAATTTCAACAGGGTTTTCAACCAATCCTTTTGCCAGTTTACGAATGTCCTGGGAGAAGGTGGCTGAGAACATCAGGTTTTGTCGCTGTTTGGGTAAAACTGACAGAATGCGCTTTATGTCATGGATAAAACCCATATCCAGCATTCGGTCGGCTTCATCGAGAACCAGAATCTCCAGACGATTAAATTTCACTGCGTTCTGGTTGTACAGGTCAAGCAGTCGACCAGGTGTTGCAACCAGTACATCGACCCCTTTGCGTAATTGCATCATTTGGGGATTAATTTTAACGCCGCCAAAGACGACAGTTGAGCGCAACGGTAAGTATTGGCCGTAGGTGTTTACACTGTCAGCAACCTGGGCGGCCAGTTCACGGGTTGGGGTTAATATCAGCGCGCGAACCTGATTCGACTGTGCTTTTTGCCCGTTGCTCAGCTGGTCCAAAATTGGCAGTGTGAATCCGGCTGTTTTTCCGGTCCCGGTTTGTGCTGCCGCCATTACATCTTTTCCCTTCAGGATCGAAGGTATGGCCTTTGCCTGGATCGGAGAGGGTGTCTCGTATCCTTGTTCGGTCACGGCACGGAGGATAGCTTTAGAAAGGCCAAGGGAGGCAAAGCTCATATAATCATCTCTTATCACTGAATATCAAAAGGGGCCGCAAGAACAGCGGCGCTGCAGGATACAGTAACTTATATGCAATAGCTATTTAAATGCTGTAAGGCGCGTGGTTTATGAAACTCAGGTGAGTTCAAATTTAACAAGCTCAGACTGCGCTTCCGAGGCGCTGAAGTACCAGCCGTGGCTTCCCCAATCGCCTAACACTGTTCGCTGGGCGGAGATCCCGTTTGCGACTAGCTGGTGTTTGCCTGGTCTGTGGGTATGGCCGTGTATCAGGTGTTGAACCTGAAATTGTTGCATTACCTCTATTACTTCTGTCTGATTGACATCCATAATGTCAGCCGTTTTTTCACCGGTTTCTTCTTTACTGACATCGCGCAGGTTTTGCGCAATAGCCAATCGTTCGTTGATACTCTTGCTCAACAATTCCTTTTGCCAGTGTGGGTCTCTGACCATTTTCCGAAATTGTTGATATGCAATGTCGTCCGTGCAAAGCGTATCACCATGCATCAACAAAGTGGGTGTTCCGTACAGATCTATCACAGTGGGGTCAGGCAATATTGTGCAACCGGTTTGTTCAGCAAAGCGTTCGCCAATCAAAAAATCACGATTACCGTGCATAAAGAACAGGGAAACCCCACGGCCGGAAACAGACTTTAAAGCATCAATTAACGTGTCGGTAAACGGATTCTCAAAATCATCGCCTATCCAGGCTTCAAAAAAGTCACCAAGAATATAGAGTGCGTCAATTTGTTCTGTTCGTTCAGCAATAAACTTCAGAAAAGCCTGTGCCAGCACAGGCTTCTGAGGTTCCAGGTGTAAATCCGAGATAAAAAGAGTGGTCACAGGGCGTTCAAAGCTCGTCGCTGACAGTCACGGATTCAATAATGACATCATCGGTAGGAACATCCTGGTGGCCGGCTTTGGTGGTGGTTGGTACGGCTTTTATTTTATCGACGACTTCCATGCCTTCAGTGACTTTTCCAAAGACGGCGTAGCCCCAGCCTTCGGTTGTTTTTGAGCTATGGTCGAGGAAGGTGTTGTCTTCAACATTTATGAAGAATTGTGCGGAGGCTGAATGGGGTTCCATGGTTCTTGCCATGGCGACTGTTCCACGCAGGTTGCTCAGCCCGTTATCGGCTTCATTTTGAATCGGTTCGCCGGTCGGCTTTTGCGTCATGCCGGCTTCAAAACCGCCACCCTGAATCATGAAGTTTTTAATTACGCGGTGAAAAACGGTTCCGTTATAAAAATCGCTTTCTGCGTAATCACGAAAATTTTTCGCGCTGACAGGTGCTTTCTCTTTATCCAGTTCAATCTGAATATCGCCTAAATTGGTGTGCAAAATGATCATCAAAGACTCCCTATGTCTTATGCTGCAATTTAAAGATGGTAATTTATTATTTTCTTGTGCTTTGCTCTAGCCGCAGCGCACAAGGTGGTTATAATGTTTGGCTCAATTTAACTCGATTCTGAATTTCGACTTGTCGACAGCATTTACGTCAGTAAGCAGTGGCTCAGAAGCTTTAGCAGAGACTTTATCTTTTTTATTTATGATGAACAATACTGAATCGCCCGGTAAATCAAACTTTATTCGCAATATCATTGATGAGGACCTGAAACAGGGTAAAAACGAGGGCCAGGTGGTTACGCGCTTTCCTCCAGAACCTAATGGTTTTTTACATATCGGTCATGCAAAATCGATTTGTCTTAATTTTGGTATTGCCCAAGATTATCAAGGTGCCAGATGTAATCTGCGCTTTGACGATACCAATCCGGAAAAGGAAAGCACCGAATATGTTGAAGCGATTCAGAATGATATTCGCTGGCTCGGTTTTGATTGGGATGGTGACGTAAAATTTTCATCCAGCTATTTTGAGCAGTTGTATGGTTACGCGGAAGAGCTCATTGAGCGTGGCAAGGCTTATGTATGCAGTTTGAATGCCGAACACATGCGGGATTATCGTGGCACACTGACGGCCCCCGGCCAGGACAGTCCTGACCGGGGCAGGCCTGTTGAAGAAAATCTGGATCTGTTCAGACGGATGCGGGCCGGAGAGTTCGCGGATGGTGCCTACGTGTTGCGTGCCAAAATCGATATGGCATCCCCCAATCTTAATATGCGGGACCCGATTTTATATCGTATTCGCCGTGTCACGCACCACCGAACCGGAGATCAGTGGTGTATTTATCCCATGTACGATTTCACCCACTGTATTTCGGATGCGCTGGAAGGTATCACCCATTCGCTCTGTACTTTGGAATTTGAAGACCATCGGCCACTGTACGATTGGGTGCTTGAAAACATAAGTATTGCCTGCCACCCGCAACAGATAGAGTTTGCGCGTTTAAACTTGAGTCACACCGTGACCAGCAAGAGGAAGCTAAAGCAACTGATCGATGAGGATTATGTCGGTGGTTGGGATGATCCGCGATTACCCACTATCTCAGGGTTGCGTCGCCGAGGGTACACGCCTGCGGCAATACGCAAGTTTTGTGACAGTATCGGCGTGACGCGCAGCGACGGTGTGGTTGATGCAGCCATGCTGGTGCACAGTATTCGTGAGGATCTTGAGGTAAATGCCCCAAGAGCGATGTGTGTGTTGAAGCCAATTAAGGTGATCATCACCAACTACCCGGAAGCAGAGCGGGAACTGCTTACAACGCAGGCACATCCGGACAATCCTGAAATGGGCGAGCGAACTCTTCCCTTTGGTCGGGAGATCTACATTGATCAGGATGATTTTATGGAGGATCCTCCTTCCAAATATTTTCGGCTGGCTCCCGGACGAGAGGTCAGGTTGCGTAATGCCTATGTTATTCGGTGTGATGAGGTGATAAAGGATGACAAGGGTGAGATTGCTGAATTGCACTGCTGGTATGACGAAAAAACCCTGGGGGTTAAACCGGAAGGGCGAAAGGTCAAAGGGGTGATTCACTGGGTGTCAGCAAAAGATGCGGTGGATTGTGAAGTCAGGCTTTATGAGCAACTCTTCACTGAGGAGAATCCGGATAAAGGTGATTTTATGATGTGCCTGAACACGGCATCGGTTGAGGTGTTGCATCACTGCAAAGCGGAGTTGGGGCTGGACGGTGTGGCACCTGAACAGCGGTTTCAGTTTGAACGTTTGGGTTATTTTTGTACCGACCGATACGATTCCATGCCAGGTAAGCTGGTGTTTAACCGAACAGTGGGTTTGCGGGACTCATGGGCTAAAGTACAGAAAAAGCAGGGTTGATTAGTGTTGAAGATTTATAACTCGCTTAGTGGCGAAAAGGAGTTGTTTAAACCTTTGGTTGAGGGTCAGGTACGCATGTATGTATGCGGTATGACCGTCTACGATTATTGCCATATCGGGCATGCACGGGTGATGGTGGCTTTTGATGTGATCAGCCGGTATCTGCGGCGAAAGGGTTACCAGGTCACCTATGTCAGAAATATAACGGACGTTGATGACAAGATATTTAATCGTGCCAGAGAGAATGATGAGCCCTATGATCAGCTGACCAGGCGTTTTATCGATGCGATGCATGAGGATGAAAGCCTGCTTGGGGTTTTGCCTCCTGACGTGGAGCCCAGAGCCACTGCGCATATGGACCAGATTATTGAAATGGTGCAGACACTGATTGATAAAGATTATGCCTATTGCGCAAATAACGGTGATGTCTACTATCGGGTTGAGCGATTCGCCGGCTATGGCAAGTTAAGCAAAAAGAATCTTGATGATTTGAGGGCAGGTGAGCGCATTAGTGTCGAGGAAGCCAAAGAAAACCCATTGGATTTTGCGCTTTGGAAAGCAGCAAAAGAGGGAGAGGCGGCTTGGGATTCACCCTGGGGCAAAGGGCGTCCAGGCTGGCATATTGAGTGTTCAGCAATGAGTACCAGTTGCCTCGGGCATACTTTTGATATTCATGGTGGTGGACCTGATCTGAAATTTCCGCACCATGAAAATGAGATTGCCCAATCCGAAGCGGCAACCGGTGAAGAGTATGCATTAACCTGGATGCATGCTGGAGCGGTACGGGTAGATAATGAAAAAATGTCCAAATCGCTGGGTAATTTTTTTACCATTCGTGAGGTTTTGCAAAAATACAACCCGGAAGTGGTTCGGTACTTTTTGGTGACCAGCCATTACCGTAGTCACATAAACTATTCGGAAGATAATTTAAAGCAGGCGCAGCAGGCTCTGGAGCGATTTTATACAGCAGTACGCCGGTTTGCAGGTGGTTCAACGCAGGTTGTCGCAGAAAGTGAATTGGCAGAAGATTATCGAAAGCGGTTTACAGACGCTATGGATGACGATTTCAATACACCCGAGGCATTGGCGGTTTTGTTTGAGATGGTCAGGGAGATTAACCAGGCATCGGATCAGAGCGTGCCTCTGGTTGGTTTATTAATAGAGCTGGGTGAGGTGCTGGGCCTGCTACAGCAAGATCCTGAGCAATTTCTGCAAGGTGGCGATAACCAAGAGGGTATTTCGGCAGAAGAAGTTGAACAGCTGATCGCGCAACGAAACCAGGCAAGGGCAGATAAAGACTGGGCAAAAGCAGATCAGTTGAGAGACAGGCTGCAGCAGGAAGGTATAATTCTGGATGATGGCAGGGGCGGTACAACTTGGCGTCGTGGTACTTGAATAGCCACATTTGGGCCATTTTCACGGGTGTCAGATGCGCCTGTTAATGGGCTTCAGTCATGGCTTTATCTGTTAAAGCTGTTGAGAGGCAAAATTAATCACTTCAGAATGGTTGACGGGGCTTTGATAGCTGAGTAATATGCCGTCCTCCAAACTGAGACGACTAATGTTGCAGTTGTGTATCGGGGTATAGCGCAGTCTGGTAGCGCGCCTGCTTTGGGAGCAGGATGTCGGGAGTTCGAATCTCTCTACCCCGACCAATATCGAGCACCCGGAGTGCAGGATTGTGCCATGTTGCTTTGATGCGCCCGTAGCTCAATCGGATAGAGCATCGGCCTTCTAAGCCGAGGGTTGCAGGTTCGATTCCTGCCGGGCGCGCCATATTGAAGTTTTGCACCCTGGTGTGGATCTGTGGTATTTCAGATTCGGGTTGGTGGTCAATTAGAAGATTAATGGTGAGTGTAGCTCAGTTGGCAGAGCTCCGGATTGTGATTCCGGCGGTCGTGGGTTCGAGCCCCATCACTCACCCCATCTTAATACCTTTGTCACCACTTTAGTTGCACAAAGCAGGAAGTCGTATCATAGTTTGAAACCCCGGCTACCCGTCAAATTTAAGTGGATAATATGCGGATGTGGTGAAATTGGTATACACGCTAGATTTAGGTTCTAGTGCCGAAAGGCGTGAGAGTTCGAGTCTCTCCATCCGCACCATATGTCAAATCAGATTCAAAAAATATTCGTAGAGGAATGTCATGCAAGTTTCAGTGGAATCCGTAACTAATATCGAACGTCGTATCACCGTTGGTGTTCCCTCCGAGCGCATTGAAACTGAGGTTGATAAGCGTCTTCAGAAGGCCGCGCAGAATGCACGTATCGATGGTTTTAGACCTGGTAAAGTACCCTTCAAAGTGGTCAAACAGCGATATGGAGCCGGCGTCCGTCAGGAGGTTGTTGGCGAGGTGGTACAGGAAACTTTTTACGAAGCGGTCAATCAGGAAAAACTGCGTCCTGCCGGATTCCCGCAAATTGAACCCAAGGTCATGGAGGAGGGTGAGGATCTGGAATATGTGGCGACCTTTGAAATCTATCCGGAAGTTACGCTGGGTGATTTGAGCCAAATTGAAGTCAAGAAACCTACCGCAACCATTACCGATGAAGATATCGATAAAATGATCGAGCAGCTGCGCCAGCAGCGCACCAGCATGGAACCAACGGAGCGTGCTGCCAAGGAGCATGACCAGGTGATGATTGACTTCGAGGGAAAAATTGACGGAGAAGTATTCCCTGGTGGTACTGCGGAGAATACGCCATTAGTGCTGGGCTCCTCGCAGATGATACCCGGATTTGAGGATGGCATCACAGGTATGTCAGCCGAAGAAGAGAAAGTATTAAGCCTGAACTTCCCAGAAGATTACCATGCTGAAGATCTGGCCGGCAAAGCGGTCGAATTTACGGTCAAGGTAAATCAGGTCAACGAGCCGGTTGTTCCGGAGCTAAATGATGAGTTTTTCGCTATGTTTGGTGTTAGCGAAGGTGGTGAAGAGAAGTTTCGTGAAGAGGTTCGCAGCAACATGGAGCGCGAACTGAAAAACGCTGTAAAGAATAAAATAAAAAGCCAGGTAATTGTTGGCCTGATTGATTCACAGAAACTTGAGGTGCCGAAGGCTTTGCTGGATCAGGAAGTTGACCGCCTGCGTCAGGAGATGACCCAGCAATATGGTGGTGGACAACAGGGCTTTGATCCGTCGATGCTGCCAGCTGATTTGTTTATGGATCAAGCGACTCAGCGTGTTTCCATGGGGCTGCTGCTGACTCAGTTTGTTACGGATAACAAGATTGAATTGGATGAAGCGCGCGTTGACGTCATGATTGATGAGATGGCGGATACCTATGAAAAACCGGAAGAGGTGGTTAGCTTTATCCGTAGCAATGAGCAGCAAATGGAGCAATTAAGGTCTGTGGTCCTCGAAGAGCAGGCGATCGAGAAGATGCTGGAACAGATGAACCTGATTGAAGAGCCGACCAGTTATGAAGACGCGGTACGTCCGCCTGAGCCTGCCAGCAAGCCCGCAGAGGAGGCCCCTGAAGAGGAAGCTTCAGAGGAAGAAACAGCTGCACAGGATCAGCCTGAAGCCAAAGATGAGGGCGCACAATAAAATAAATGACAAAATTTGGTTATTAGGTTGTGCGCAAGTGGAATACTGTTCTAGTATTTATAGAGAACACTGATTAAATTAATGACATTTGCGCTGTGCGCTGGGCAATAAATGAATAAAGAACAAAATCCTAGTTATGCCGAAATAGTGAGCCAACTGGTCCCGATCGTGGTTGAACAAACCGCCCGGGGAGAACGCTCCTATGATATCTATTCCCGATTACTCAAAGAGCGAGTGATCTTCATGGTTGGTCAGGTTGAAGATCACATGGCCAACCTGGTGGTTGCACAAATGCTTTTTCTGGAGTCGGAGAACCCGGATAAAGATATTCATCTTTATATTAATTCACCCGGAGGTTCCGTTACTGCGGGCATGTCAATTTATGACACCATGCAGTTTATCAAGCCGGATATAAGCACCATGTGTATCGGGCAGGCTGCCAGCATGGGTGCCTTGTTGTTGGCAGGTGGGGCGACCGGAAAACGATACTGTTTACCTCATTCTCGCATGATGATTCACCAGCCCTTGGGCGGATTTCAGGGTCAGGCAACTGACATCGAGATCCATACTAAGGAAATTCTCTCAATCCGTGATAAACTCAATAATATACTGTCAAAACATACGGGACAGCCGGTTGACGTGATCGCGAAAGATACAGATCGTGATAACTTTATGGATGGAAAGACTGCTGTTGAATATGGTCTAATTGATGCCATTATGGAAAACAGAACGCAGGAATAGCGTTTTAGTGCTCGCGGATCTGGCTAACGGTCCGTTGCAAGGCATGTGCAGCAGTAGTTAATTGTTCGGATTTAGAGATAACGGGGTAGTAGAATGTCGGACGACAATATCATTGGTGGTGACGAAAACGGCAAGCTTTTGTATTGCTCGTTTTGCGGTAAAAGCCAGCATGAGGTTCGTAAACTTATAGCGGGCCCTTCCGTGTTTATATGTGATGAATGTGTTGACCTGTGCAATGACATCATTCGCGAAGAGATCGAAGAAGCAAACCCTGAAAGTAGCGAAGAGAAGCTCCCTTCACCGAAAGAGATCAAAACTAACCTTGACGAGTATGTCATCGGTCAGGAGCGGGCTAAAGTGGTGCTCTCTGTAGCGGTGTATAACCACTATAAGCGCCTCAAGTCTGATGAAAGCAAAGATGAGATCGAGTTAGGGAAAAGTAATATTCTGCTTATTGGGCCGACCGGAAGTGGTAAGACCCTGTTGGCTGAAACGCTGGCGCGTATGTTGAATGTGCCTTTTACCATTGCCGATGCCACGACTTTGACTGAGGCGGGCTATGTCGGTGAAGATGTTGAGAATATTATTCAAAAGTTGTTGCAAAAGTGTGACTACGATGTCGATAAGGCTCAGCGCGGTATTGTTTATATTGATGAGATTGACAAGATTTCCCGCAAGTCGGATAACCCCTCTATTACCCGGGACGTTTCGGGAGAGGGCGTACAACAGGCATTGCTTAAACTGATTGAGGGTACTGTCGCCTCAGTACCACCTCAGGGCGGTCGTAAACATCCTCAGCAGGAGTTTTTGCAGGTTGATACCTCCAATATCCTGTTTATCTGTGGTGGTGCGTTTGCCGGACTGGATCAGATCATTCGTGATCGCTCGGAAAAAAGCAGCATAGGTTTTGCTGCTGTTGTGAAAAGCAAAGATGACCAGAAATCGATTAGCGAAACGCTTGCAGAGATCGAGCCGGAAGACCTTATCAAATATGGTTTGATACCGGAGTTTGTAGGCCGGCTACCGGTTGTAGCAACCCTCAGAGAACTCGATGAGGACGCTCTGGTTCAGATATTGACCGAACCTAAAAACTCGCTCACCAAACAGTATCACAAGCTGTTTGAAATGGAAGGTGTGGAGATCGATTTTAGAGAGGATGCACTGCGCGCTGTGGCGCAAAAGGCGATGCAGCGTAAAACCGGTGCGCGAGGGCTAAGGTCTATCCTGGAGTCGGTGCTGCTCGATATCATGTATGAGATTCCATCCCAGCAGGAGGTTTCGAAGGTTGTCATTGATGACTCGGTTATTAATGAGGGCAATGATCCTTTGCTTATCTATGAAAACAGTGAGCCGGATCGTGTGGCATCGAAAGAGTAATTGATTGTCTGATAGCGTTGTAAAAGGGTTGTTTCCGAAAGGTGACAACCCTTTTTTTATGGCCGAAGATAAAGCATTATGGATTAGTGAGGGGTAATCTGTACTGAAACGAGTTATAAACAGCGGGTTTTAGCCGTTGATTGATAATTTGCAGCCACCATCAGGCATTTATCAACCAATGACCGGGGTGATGGGTCTGAAATTTACAGGTTTTAGTTGTCGTGTATAGCTTGTAATTTAGGTGCAGCATCCCCATCATTATAAAAGACAATCTTGTAGCAGATAAGCCAGGTTTTAGTTCATGACATCAGATAATAGTACCGCTGAGACAAAGCATCAGAAATTACCCTTGTTACCCCTTCGTGATGTTGTGGTGTTTCCCAGCATGGTTATTCCCCTTTTTGTGGGTCGCGATAAGTCTATCACCGCCCTTGAAGAGGCAATGGAGTCGGATAAGCAGGTTATGCTGGTGGCGCAAAAAAACGCCTCAGAAGATGATCCGGGTCAGGAAGATATTTATGACATAGGAACCGTGTCCAATATTCTACAGCTATTAAAGCTGCCGGACGGTACCGTTAAAGTGTTGGTTGAAGGTGCCTATCGTGCTGAAATAAAAGAATTTGTCACAGAAGAAGAGAGTTTGAGTGCTGTGCTTGAGCCCTGTTTTTGTGAGGCAATCGAAGGTGCCGAAGAGCAAGTGCTGCCTAGAGCAGTACTGTCCCAGTTTGAAAAATACGCCAAGCAGAGTAAGAAGATTCCTACTGAAATTCTGTCCTCTATTGTCAGCATTCAGGAACCCAGCCGGTTAGCGGATACGATTGCCTCGCATGTGGGTATGTCTGTTGATGAAAAGCAGAAGGTGCTGGAGATACTGTCGGAGCGCGAGCGCCTTGAACATATGATGGGCATTATGGAATCTGAAATGGATGTGCTTCAGGTTGAGAAGCGCATTCGCAGCCGCGTCAAACAGCAGATGGAGAAAAGTCAGCGCGAGTATTATCTGAACGAGCAGATGAAGGCTATTCAGCAGGAGATGGGCGATCTTGAAAATGCACCCAATGAGATGGGTGAACTGGAACAACGCATTCAGGATTCCGGAATGTCCAAAGAGGCGGAAGCCAAGGCCACGTCTGAACTCAACAAATTGAAGCTGATGTCGCCAATGTCAGCGGAAGCAACAGTAGTACGTAGTTTTATTGACTGGATTATCAGTATCCCCTGGAAAAAGCGTAGCAAAGTCAGGCATGATCTTAGTAAGGCGGAAGAGATCCTGAATGCTGATCATTATGGGCTGGAAGAGGTTAAGGAGAGAATTCTCGAGTATCTGGCGGTACAGAAGCGGGTTCGAAAGCTTAAAGGCCCTGTGCTTTGTCTGGTGGGTCCTCCGGGCGTAGGTAAGACCTCGCTGGGACAGTCAATCGCTCGGGCAACGAACCGGAAATATGTACGCATGTCTCTGGGAGGTGTTCGTGATGAGGCTGAAATTCGCGGCCATAGACGTACCTATATCGGTTCTATGCCAGGTAAGCTGATACAAAAAATATCTAAAGTGGGGGTCAAAAACCCGTTATTTTTGTTTGATGAAGTTGATAAAATGGGTATGGATTTCCGTGGGGATCCTGCATCCGCCATGCTGGAAGTTCTGGATCCTGAGCAAAATAACACCTTTAATGATCACTACCTGGAAGTGGATTACGATTTGTCCGAGGTGATGTTTGTCTGTACCTCCAATTCGATGAATATACCTCCTGCGCTGCTGGATAGAATGGAAATTATACGGATTCCGGGTTACACAGAGGATGAGAAGCTCAATATCGCCAAGCGGTATCTGATTCCCAAGCAACTCAAAAACAGTGGCTTGAAGGAAGGTGAACTGGAAATTTCTGATGAGGCAATCAGCGATTTAATACGTTATTACACCAGAGAAGCTGGTGTTCGTGGGCTTGAGCGTGAAATTGCCAAAATTTGTCGCAAAGTGGTGAAGCGAAGTGCGATGTCCAAATCCCAGGAAAATTCCCGTGTTGGCCCCGATGATCTGGAGGATATATCCGGAGTCAGGAAGCATAAATATGGTGTTGCAGAGGAAGAGAACCGTGTTGGCCAGGTAACAGGTCTGGCGTGGACACAGGTAGGTGGAGAACTGTTAACGATAGAATCTGCTGTGGTGCCGGGTAAGGGACGTGTTATTAAAACAGGGTCCTTGGGTGATGTCATGCAGGAATCGATACAGGCGGCCCTGACAGTGGTTCGTAACCGTGCAAAAACGCTGGGTATTGCTGAGGATTTCTATGAGAAAAACGATGTGCACATTCATGTGCCTGAGGGTGCGACACCCAAAGATGGTCCGAGTGCCGGGATTGGTATGTGTACGGCACTGGTTTCTGTGCTGACCAGTATACCGGTTAAATCTGAAGTTGCGATGACTGGGGAAATCACCTTGCGCGGACAGGTATTACCGATTGGTGGTTTAAAGGAAAAACTACTGGCAGCCCGTCGCGGCGGAATAAAAACGGTTATCATTCCGGAGGAAAACAAACGGGATCTGAAGGAAATTCCGGATAACATTAAGGCGGATCTGGATATTCGTCCGGTAAGCTGGATCGACGAAGTATTGCAGATTGCCTTGCAGTATTTACCGGAGGCTACCGAGGCCGCGGAAGAGGATATTAAGCCTCCACCAAAGAAAAAGGGCACAAAAAAGCAAATTAGCACACATTAATGCGGCTCCTAGCTTGACAGATATTTTGACGAGTTGGTATAAATGGTGCGGCAAAGTCGGGGCGCCATAACAAGGATTGGCTTGCCATTGGCAAATAATAAACTTCTTTGCGGCAAGACCTGAACAAACAGGTGATAAAGAATTTTCAACCCACTACCTATTTAACAACATATAAAAGGGGAATAGAGTGAACAAGTCTGAACTTATCGATGCCATTGCTTCTTCTGCGGATCTATCAAAAGCGTCGGCTGGCCGGGCGCTGGATGCGGCTATTGAAGCAATTACTGGTGAATTAAAAAATGGTGGTCAAGTTTCTTTGGTTGGTTTTGGCACCTATTCCGTTAAACAGCGGGCAGCGCGTACAGGGCGCAATCCGCAAACGGGTGCAACCATTCAGATCAAAGCAGCTAACATTCCAAGCTTCAAGGCAGGTAAAGCGCTAAAAGATGCCGTAAATTAAGCCGCTGGAATTGACTGATTGTTGGTGCATGGAAGGTTAACCGGAAATATCAGTCTGCAGGTGGGGTAATCAACTGCCTGAGCAAAGAAATAATCCGTTATTAAGGCATGGAAGCGAGGTGGGAAAACTCACTGGATAACAGATAACGATGCGCATCTCATGTAGGTGCGCATTTTTTATGATTATTAGTATAAGAAATTCAAACGAGCAGGCCTGCTGAAACGGATCTGCTTTTTTATAGGACCTGGTCCTGCCTCATTTGAGTACCTTTGATGTCGATACAAAATATTAGAGATAAATCCCAAAGCTTGCTGGCAAAGATTATTGTCGGTTTCATAGCGGTGACATTTGCGCTGTTTGGAGTGGATGCGATCATTGGTTACTCCAGTAATACAAACACTGTTGCAAGTGTAAATGGAGTAGATATCGAAGAAAATGAGCTTAATCGTACGTCGGATATGCTGCGCAGGCAGATGCTGTCTCGCATGGGAGATAATGCCGATCCCGATTTGATTGATCCTCAATGGCTGCGTAAAAATGCGCTGGATAGTCTGGTTGAACGAAAGCTGCTGATTCAAAGTGCAGAAGGTCAGGGGCTGTATACTCCGCAACGTCAGGTGGATGCAAATATACTTGGTACAAAAGCATTTCAATCCGAAGGTACTTTCAACAAGGTGGTGTACGAGTCTGCGGTACGTAGTATTGGAATGTCACCACTCGATTACAAGAATCAATTGGCCGTGGATTTGCTGATCCAGCAAAAACAGATGGGCATTGCCGGTTCGGCGTTTATGCTTCCGTCGGAGGTTAAGGCGATTGCGCAATTGGACCGTCAGCAGCGTAACCTTGCCTATTTGACCGTTGGCGCAGAGGCTCTTCTGGAAGATATCTCTATCTCTGATCAGGAGATACAGGCGCAATACGAGGAAAACAGGCAGGACTACATGACTGAGGAACTGGTCCAGCTCGAATACCTGGAGCTGAAGCAGGCTGACTTCATGGATGATGTATCGATTGAGGAAGCGGAAATAAGGCAGCTTTACGACCAGGAAGTTGAAAGCTATAAAAAGCGTGAGGAGCGCAATGCCGCTCATATTCTGGTGCAACTGGAAGAGGGGGCTGACGCTGTTGCTGCAAAAACCAAAATCACCGGGATTAAAAGCCGTCTCGAGGCTGGAGAAGACTTTGCTGTATTGGCTGAGGAAAATTCCGAAGATGTCGGTTCTAAAGAGAATGGTGGTGAGTTAGGTTTCGCTGAGCGTGGAGCCTATACAGAAGCTTTTGATGAGGTGCTGTTTAACCTCGAGACAGGCCAAACGTCCGATATTGTGGAGACAGAGTTTGGCTTTCATATCATTAAACTGCTTGGTGTCCGTAAGCCAGAAGCTCCCGGTTATGAGGAGATCAGTACCAAACTGGAGCAGGATCTGAAATTTCAGAAGGCCGGAGAACTGTTTGTTGCGGCAACGGTGGATCTGCAAAATGACAGTTTTACCGCCGGGGATCTGGTTGAGCCGGCCGAGAGACTAGGCTTGGATATACAGTTAACCGAGCACTTTCCACGAACTGGTGGTGAGGGTATAGCGGCCAACCCTAAAGTAATAAAGGTTGCTTATAGCGATGAGGTGCTTACCGAGGGTAATAACAGTGATTTGATCTCAATGGGTGATGATCATGTGGTTGTGGTGAGGGTTAAGGAGCACCTGCCATCGAAAGTACAGCCGCTGGAAGAAGTGTCTGCGGCGATAGCGCAGCAGTTGAAGCAGTCCAGCGCGTCACAGCGAGCACAAAAACTGGGTGAGCAGATTCTGGTGGACCTGCGGGATGGTAAAACACCTGAACAAGTCGCTGCTGAATATGGCTTTGAGTGGAAAATTATGGATAAGGTCGGGCGTAAACACCCGGACCTGGATGCGCAGGTCAATGACCAGTTGTTCCGTATGCCGAAACCCGCGGTAGGTGGCAAATCCCTTGGCAGCGTGGTCAAGGTGAATGGTGATTTTGTGGTCATGACCTTGACTAAAGTCTATGAGGGTGGCGCAACTGAAGTTCACCCGCAGGAACTCAAGATGCTGGGCGATCTGCTGGCCAATCAGTTTGGCAGTCTCGATTTTCAGAATCATGTACGTGATTTGAGGCAAAATGCAGAAATACAAGTCTTCTAGCCTGGAAAGACTAAAAACAGACGCTGAAAAGATATAAATAACACTAACCGATGGGCATGGCCACAGGATCGCCGATATCCAGTGGTCATATTTATAGTTCCAAAACACTCTTTTACCTCAATACTATCCAATTAGATAAGTTGGCCGATCACGGTTAATTTAACTATACTTTGGATAAGATTATTCAATACTTTACTGAGTTCTGATGCCGTGATGGAGCGCTAGTTAGTTTAGCCGGCCTCCTTATTAATTGAGTTTGGTAAACTATCAAAACTGTTCGACCAATATAGAACACAGCGCTGGGATACGTGATGGTATTACCTTCAGATGTGCAGGATTCGGACTCAGGGATGCTTTCCGGCAAAGGCAAGCGAGGCTTGCCAATTGCGCATAAGCTATCGCTACTGGTAGTTTTACTCGTTGTTTTTATTACCACTCTGGTAGCCTATTTTACGATTCGTGAATTTCGCGGGCATATCGTAGAGGAGGAGTTGCGTTTGTTGAGCAGCAATAGCCACGCTGCAAGCCAGCAGATAGAGGCTTCCCTCAAATCACTTTCAGATAGAACTTCTTACCTCGCCAATACACCCCCGGTGCCCGGCATACTGAGAGCCAGCGCTATGGCAGGTATCGACCCTCTGGACAAGTCGAGCATAGAGCAATGGTATCGGAGATTAACCTCTCTGTCGGTCAGTATGCTCAGGGTAAACCGGTACACCCGCAGTATTACTCTTTATAGATATGACGGGTCTGGAGAAGTACTTGTTAATGTGTCACGTGATGGCGGAGAAATACACACCGGAAATGAATCCGCTGCGTTGGATGAAGCTAGCGAGCGATATTTTCAGAGTCTCAAGCAGGAACCTGCCGGAACTGTTATTTTTTCCGGTATCGAACATCTCGGTGGAGCGCTTGAAGACGGGGGAGGCTCGGTTCCGGCGATTCGGGCCTCCCTGGTGATTCGGGATCACACTAATCGGCCATTTGCACTGTTGTCTTTTCTCCAGGATATGAGTGCTGCATTCCAGAAAGCGGCTTCGGACTCCATTAGTGGACAGAATAACCGTTTTTATCTGGCCAACCAGCAGGGAGAGTATCTGTTTCATCCATTGCAACCGGATGATGAGCGTTCCTCAGAGCCATTAAGGCTGCAGGATGATTTTACCGGGTTAGCGGCTGATATTGATCGTATCGCGGAAAACGCGTTTGTACAGTTTTATGGGCATGCTGAACAGCAGGTGGCGTTGGGTTTAAGAGGGGTTCCCCTGAACAGTGATAACAGTCGTTATCTGATAGTGGCAATTCAACGCAATATGGAAAATGTGACTGCGTTAACCGAGAACGCTGTGTGGCAGGTGATTATGGCCGCGTCCGTAATTATGGCGCTGTCGCTTGTGCTGGGGCTTTGGTTTGCCAGATCCATTGCGCAGCCGCTCAGGCAGCTGTCAGAGGCGGCGGACAAGTTTGCGAATGGTGATCAGAGCCTGTTCCTTCCGAATAAGGTCACAGGAGAGATGGGGAGGCTTGTGAACAGCTTTAATACCATGTTGAATCGAATTCGGGAAAACACAGTGCTAATGAAATCGGAGGTCAAATTCAGGCAGCAGGCCGAATTTCGAATGCAGCAGAATGTGCTTATGCTGGAGCAGTTTAACGATATAACCGCTGACCATGAAGTGGCTTTTGAGGAAAAATGTCGGCAACTGCTGCGCCTGGGCATGCGCTCTCTGGATGTCTCAATGGGCATCATTGTTCAGCGTGAAAGTACCGGGCAGGTGGTAAACCGTTTTCATGTCGGCGATGGCATATCGAGCTACCCTTATGTGCTGGAGACTTGTGAGCGGATTGTTCAAACGCGCCGGCCGATTGTGAGTAACGAAATCGGAGCGATTTCTGGGGAAATAATGGAAAGTTCAGGCCCAGCTGGTTCAGCTTCGAACGACGGATGTTTTGCCGGTGCCCCGATTATTTCATCCAAGAGTATTAAAGGTGTAGTTGCTTTTGCCGCGTTGCAGAGCAAGGACGAGCTTTTTGTAACGGATGCGACCTCTTTCCTGCAGCTTGTTTCAGAATGGCTGAGTGGCGAGCTGGAGCGGTTGGAGGGAGTAAGCGCGCTGGAAGAGACAGAATATCAGCAAAGAGTTATTCTGGATAATATGTTTGATGGGCTGATTACCATCAATCCGGAGGGCACAATTGAGTCCTTTAACAAGATGGCTTGTTCCATGTTTGGTTACCAGCCTGAGGAGGTGGTCGGTCGAAATATCAAGATGCTTATGCCGGAACCCTACCATAGCGAACATGATGGTTACCTGAAAAACTATATGGGTGGCGGTGAAGCAAAAATTATTGGTCAAGGCCGTGAAGTGGTCGCGCAAAGAAAAGATGGCTCAGTTTTTCCGGTGGATCTGGCCGTAACTGAAGTCAAGATCGGTGACCTGCAACGATTTGTGGGTACTTTGCGGGATATCAGCGAACGCAAAGCACATGAGGAGAAACAGCGATTACAGGGGGCTGCGCTTGAATCAGCGGCGAATGCAATTGTGATTACAGATGTTGAGGGTAAGATCGTTTGGGTTAATCAGGCGTTTACCAGGTTTACCGGTTATGAGAAAGAGAGGGTGTTGGGGGTCAATCCTAGAATTTTAAAATCCGGGAAACAGGATAGGACGTTCTACAAGTCGATGTGGGATTGCATTCTGTCGGGGCAGGTGTGGCATGGAGAGCTGTTAAACCGAAGAAAGGATGGCAGTGAATACCCTGAGGAGCAGACCATTACTCCGGTGGCAGACGAATCCGGAAAGATTACCCATTTTGTGGCGATAAAGCAGGATATTACCGAGCGTAAAAAGGTCGAAACCATGAAAAGCGAGTTTGTGTCGACTGTGAGTCACGAATTGCGCACACCATTGACTTCTATTCGTGGATCGCTCGGTCTGCTGATGGGCGGTGGAATGGGAGAACTATCCGCACAGGCGAAGTCGCTTGTTGAGATCGCCTGCAACAATTCCGAGCGGTTGGTACGGCTGATCAACGATATACTTGATATGGAGAAGATCGAATCCGGAAAAATGGCATTTAGTTTAAGGCCAATTGAACTGGGGCCGGTAATCCGGGAGGTGATTTCGGCTAATCAGGGATATGCAGAACAGTATCAGGTAAAAATTGTTGAACAAAACAGTTATCCGGGTGTTCGCGTTCTGGCTGACCCGGACCGCCTGTCGCAAGTGATGACCAACCTGATCTCCAATGCTGCAAAATTTTCTCCGGAACAGAGCGAGATTACAGTGATTGTTTTACGTCAAGGTGAAGGCGTGCGAATCTCAGTGGTAGATCAGGGGCCAGGTATTCCCAAAGAGTTTCAACCACGTATATTTAGTAAATTTTCACAGGCGGATGCATCCAATACACGGCAAAAAGGTGGAACCGGGCTCGGCTTGAGTATCTCCAGGGCGATTATCGAAAAGCTTGGTGGAAGCATCTCCTTTGATACCGAATCTGACAAAGGAACCGAATTTCATGTGGATCTGCCTATCTGGAAAGTTACTGAACAGCTAATAACGAGTGATGACGGAAATCGTCCGCAAGTATTGATTTGTGAAGATGATCCCGATGTTGCGGTATTATTACAGATGATGATGGAAAAACAGGGTATTGGTTCGGATGTCGCCTATTCGGCAGAGGAAGCCTGGCAACAGCTGGGGCAGCAAGAGTATTCGGCAATGACTCTGGATCTGATGCTGCCAGGTCAGGACGGCCTGAGTTTTTTACATCAGCTAAGAGGGGAGGAGCGGACCCGTGATCTACCCATTATTGTTATTTCAGCGGTTGCTGATCGGGAGAAGGAGAATCTGGAGGGAGATGTCCTGGCCGTCGTGGACTGGATCGAGAAACCGATACCGGAAGAGAGGCTGGCAGAGTCAATAACACGGGCGCTGAAAACCGTGGAGTCAGAGCGGGCTTCGGTGTTGCATGTTGAAGATGATAAGGATATTGCGATCGTTGTCAGTACCATGACAAAAGATATTGCTGAAGTGACGCTGGCGGGCACGCTGGCAGAGGCAGAGGAGCAACTCAGTGAAAATGAATTTGATCTGGTGATTCTGGATGTCGGGTTACCCGATGGTTCGGGACTTAGTCTTGTGCCACAGTTAACGGATTGTGCACATCCTGTGCCGGTGATTATTTTTTCAGCACACGATCTGGATAAAGCAGTTACGGATGGCGTTTCCGCTGCTTTGGTCAAATCAAAAACTAATAATCAGCAGATAATGGCCGTTATTAAAGAGATGATCGGCAAACAAATTAAAGATAAAAAGAAAATGGAGAAGGAGCACCCGTTATGCACAGACTGAATCACATTATGCTGGTCGAGGATGAACCGGATATTCAGACGGTTGCCCGATTGGCGCTGGAAACGGTTGGAGGTTTTCAGGTGTCGGTGTGTGGAAACGGTGCTCAGGCGCTTGAGGAGGTAGTGAAAGGGCAGCCGGATCTTATCTTGCTGGATGTCATGATGCCGGGTATGGATGGCCCGACCACCCTGCAGGCGTTGCGAGAGATGCCCGAAGCGAAAAAGACACCGGTTATTTTTATGACCGCAAAAGTGCAAAAGAGTGAGATTGAAGAGTACCAGGAAAGAGGGGCGATTGGCGTCATTGCCAAGCCCTTTGATCCGATGAAGCTTGCGGACCAGGTCCGCGAAATCTGGAGTAATCAAAATGTCTGATCCCTACCAGGAACTGGAACGCCAGCTGGTTGAAGTGCGAGCGGGTTATGCAGAACATTTGCCATCGCGTGTGCAACATTTATGTCAGCAATGGCAGCGGCTCAAAAGTGTCTCAGGTCAATCGGAAGCAAAAGAGGCGGTGATTCGGGAAGCGCATAATCTGGCGGGAACCGGAGAGAGTTTTGGTTTTTCCAGGGTTTCAAAGGTTTCGCACAAACTGGAACAGGTGTTACACCTCTACTGGCATGAAGAGGACGAGCAACAGCTCGATGTGGCAAACGGCCTGTTTTTGCAGTTGCAGCACTACAGCAGTCAGGAGCCGGATCTGGAATCCCTGGCCGCACCAGTCATCAATCCCAAATCCGCCGGGAAAAACTGGACAGCGGATGAAACGCATCGGGTACTCCTGATAGAGGATAACAAAGATTTTTGCCAGGAGTTATCGCTGCATCTGGAGTATTTTGGTTATGAGATTGAGGTGCTGGACTCTCCAGAGGGGCTGATCGATAGAGTCAATTCGATAAACCCGGCGGCCATTATTATGGATATTATGTTTCCCTCCGGCAAAAACGCTGGTTTGGAGGCGGTCAGTCAATTGAAGATGGGCATGCAGGCGGTACCTCCGGTGATTTTTCTCTCTGAACGGGATGACCTGGAAGCGAGACTGGAGGCAGTGCGGGCCGGCGGCTCGGCCTATTATCAGAAACCGGTTGACCTGAACCACCTTGCAGAAACCCTTGATCGGGTTACCACCCCGGCAGAGGAATTACCCTACCGGATCATGATCATTGATGATGATCTGAGTTCGGCGGAGCAGACGGCGCTGGTGTTAAAACGAGCGGGCATGCAGGCAACCTTTGTCACTAATCCTATGGAGATTGTGTTGCCGCTGTCCGAGTTTCGACCGGAGCTGATCCTGATGGACCTGCATATGCCGCAATGCAGTGGAATTGAACTGGCAGCAGTGATTCGGCAGCAGCCAGCGCATCTGGGTATGCCGATTGTATTTCTGTCCGCCGATTCGAATGTAGAGAACCATCTCGAGGCATTACGCCAGGGAGGGGATGATTTCCTGATCAAACCGATCAAGCCGGCGCATCTGGTCACAGCGGTCTACGCGCGGGCTAGAAGAGCACGACTGCTTCGAGCGGCCATGGTGAAGGACAGCCTGACCGGATTGTTGAATCACTCCAATATCGGTGAGCAGCTGGGCCGCGATATCGCCCGTTCGAAACGAAGTGGCAACCCGATCTGTTATGCACTGCTGGATCTCGATAACTTTAAACAGGTCAATGACACTTACGGGCACGCGGTAGGTGACCAGGTGCTGGTTGCGTTCAGTCGTTTATTAAAAAAGCGTTTTAGAAATACCGATACCCTGGGGCGTTATGGCGGAGAGGAATTTGCCATCATTATGCCGGATACCGATATCGAGCAGGCGGAGAGTATCCTTAACGATGTGCGAGAAAAATTTGCGCGCATCGCCCATAACTGTGAAGAGGGCACCTTCCGGTTGACCTTCAGTGCGGGTATTTCATCGTTTCCGGCCTGTGACTCCGCCGGTATGCTAGCCAAAGCGGCTGATGAAGCGCTTTACTGGGCCAAAGAGGTCGGTCGGAATCAGGTGAGAAGGGCAGAAGTCTGTAACCGGGAAGATAAGGGTTAGTCGAAACAGCTATTCAGCACCTTCCTGACGATACAGAAATCTGGTCGCCTATCTTTTTTATGCCCTCATTGGAAATTGCACAAGATTATTGCTCAGTTCCGTAAATACCCTTGAATCCGAAGCATCAATCAGGGACAATACGCGCCGCGTTATGGTAACTCTCGCTGGTTCCCCCGCAATGAAACATTGTGAACTCCGCCAGGCCCGGAAGGGAGCAACGGTAACAGTGTGCTCATGTGCCGGGGTGTAGCTGGTGGGAGTTGCCTCCATTTTCTTCCCGAAAGTCATCGTCATTCAATACATCGGACTGCGAATAACTCGTTGAAGCCGCCAAACCAAGCAGCAATGCAATTTGCTCTTTAAAGAAATGAACATTTTTCTGGTGAACTGTGCTGCGAGAAGATAGCATATGACACCTCTTGATTATCAATGAATAATGGGGATTTTTCGAACATCATGGAGCATCAGGTTCTTGCACGAAAATGGCGTCCTCGCACTTTTGAACAGATGGTGGGGCAAGAACATGTATTAAAAGCGCTGGTTAATGCGCTGGACAATGATCGACTGCACCATGCATATCTGTTTACCGGAACTCGGGGTGTTGGTAAAACCACCATCGCCAGGATATTGGCCAAGTGCCTGAACTGTGAAGCCGGTGTTACCTCTGTTCCCTGTAATACCTGCTCAACCTGCACAGAGATCAATGAAGGGCGATGCGTTGATCTGATTGAGGTCGATGCCGCATCAAAAACCAAGGTTGAAGATACCAGGGAGCTTCTGGACAATGTTCAGTATGCGCCGACCCGGTGTCGTTACAAGGTTTATCTGATCGACGAAGTCCATATGCTTTCCGGGCATAGCTTTAACGCGTTGTTGAAAACGCTGGAAGAACCTCCACCGCATATCAAGTTTTTACTGGCTACCACCGATCCCCAAAAATTGCCGGTAACAGTGCTTTCTCGCTGTTTGCAGTTTAATCTGAAGAATTTGCCACCTGAGCCTATTGTTGAACATCTGAAGCTGGTGTTGAGTGAAGAAAACGTTACTTTTGAGGAGCCTGCGCTGTGGCAGCTTGGCCGCGCTGCCGATGGCAGTATGAGAGATGCGTTAAGCCTTGCAGATCAGGCGATTGCATATGGCGAAAATACCGTCAAAGAGATTGATGTTGGTGCAATGCTGGGTAGCATGGACCGTAAACGACTTTATCATCTCCTCACTGCATTGTTGGAAGGGAATGCCTCAGGATTGTTGGCCCAGGTGGCGGAGATAGCCAATTATTCGCCGGATTACGTTGCTGCCCTGGATGAGCTGATTTCACTATTACACCGTATTGCAGTAGCACAAGCTGTACCCGATATGGCGGATAACAGTTTTGGTGATCTGGATCGTATTCAAATGTATGCTGCCGACATGAATGCAGAGATGCTCCAGCTTTATTACCAGATCGCATTGATTGGCCGTCGTGATTTGCCTTTAAATCCCGACCTCAGAGCTGGTTTTGAGATGGTGCTGTTACGCATGCTGGCGTTTACCTTTGATCCGGATGGGTCGACCGTAGAACCTAAAAAAAAAGTAACTGATAATTCCCCGGATAATCCGCAGCGCCCGGTAGCCCCTGAACCGGGTACCAACGCGCAGATTAGCGCTTCCGTTTCCAATACCAGCTCGTCCGGTCGTGAAAATGGCCCTTTGGGTGCATTAAGGGCAGTGGCTGCAAGGGAAGAGCAACGGCCAAAGCTTGACCTGGTGGTTAATAATGAGCGAGCGGCTGCACTCGCCGAACAGCCATTGGAACTGGTTCAGGAGCAGGAGGAGACCCACGAGGTCAAGCCAGAAGAGATTTCGAAACCGGCGGAGGTGATCGAAAACAGTGTCGGGCTGGAGCAACTGAATAGTAACAGAGAATGGATTCAGGCTGTCATGCAAATACCGCTGCGGGGAATGACAAAAAATATTTTGATGCAGTGCGTGTTCGTAGCATTCCGGGACAAACAGATTCGACTGGCTATTGATCCACAATATATTGAGCTGGTCAACGATGCTCATAAACAACGCATTGTTGACGCACTGATTCAGTATTTTTCGACGACCTTGACGGTTCAAATTGATGCCGGAACGATAACTCAGGAAACGGCGATGGCCTACCAGCAACGGAAAAAGGAGGAGCGACAGGCTCTGGCTCGCCAATCACTTGAGCAAGACCCACTGGTGCAACAGATTGTTGAACGATTTGATGCTCAAATAAATGTGGATTCTATTGAGCCAAAAGACTGAACCATGACTTGTTTGGAGCGTCGTAAGCATTTATGGTAGGAAACTGGTAAGTCGCCCTGATCAAGTTTGCCAACTGTCGGGTAAGTGTTGAAGCCTTAAGATAGTGCTGATCATCAGGTGACGAGGGAACACATGGGATGTTCCGAATGATAGTTTGATATTTTGGAGGTTTGACGAATGAAAGCAGATTTAGGTGAGCTGATGAAACAGGCTCAGCAGATGCAGGAAAAAATGCAACAGGCGCAACAGGATCTTGCCCAGGCAGAGGTGGTTGGAGAGTCAGGCGCAGGCATGGTGAAAGTGACTATGAATGGCCGCCATGATGTGAAACGGGTGGCGATTGATCCTGATCTTTTAAACGAAGATAAAGAGATGCTTGAAGATTTGCTGGCAGCAGCAGTCAATGATGCGGTTCGCAAGGTCGAACAGAAAAATAAGGATCAACTTTCCGGAATGGCGTCAGGTATGGGATTACCTGAGGGCTTCAAAATGCCGTTTTAGACGGTTTTTAGTGCTACTGTATGTCATTTAGTCCACTGGTCGACCAATTAATTGAGTCACTGAGGTGTCTCCCGGGTGTCGGCCCAAAATCAGCGCAGAGAATGGCTTTGCATCTGCTGGAAAACGATCGTAGCGGTGCACAAAAGGTGGCGCAAAGTATTGCGTCCGCCGTTGAGGAAGTTAAACACTGTGAGCGCTGTCGGATTCTGTCCGAGATGTCGGTGTGTGCGATATGTGGTGATCCGAGGCGTGATGCCACTATGCTCTGTGTGGTAGAGTCCCCGGCAGATGTTATCGCTATCGAACAGACTGCGCTGTTTAAGGGTTACTATTTTGTCTTGAAAGGTCACCTTTCTCCAATAGATGGGATAGGACCAAAGGAAATTGGCATCGATTTACTTCTGACCAGATTGAGAGATTCGGAAGTCACAGAACTGATTATGGCGACTAATACCACCGTGGAAGGAGAGGCAACGGCATACTACATTGCTCAACAACTTGAGAATACGCAAATTACTCTTAGCCGGCTTGCACAGGGCGTACCCCTGGGTGGTGAGCTTGAATATGTTGATGGTGGCACCTTGGCACACGCTTTTCAGGGCCGAAGACCGGTATCCTGACAGAATGGGGAATTTTTAAGTTTGTTGAAGTCATGTGAACCAGAGTTTAACTGGATAACCAGTGATCAGTCGTTGCAGGAGTTGTGTGCGCAGTGCCAAACATTGCAATGGGTCGCCATTGATACTGAATTCGTACGTTATAATACCTATTACCCCAATATCGGATTACTTCAACTTGCCGCAGGTGGGCAGTTTTATCTGATTGATCCACTCCAGATTAATGATCGACAGCCTCTTGTGGACCTGTTGGAAGATTCCAGTGTGGTTAAGGTGATGCATGCCTGTTCTGAAGATCTGGAGGTGTTCCGCTGTTATCTGGGTACTTTGCCCAAATCACTTTTTGATACGCAAATTGCGGCTGCGTTGCTGGGTCATGGGCTGTCTATTGGTTATAAGACCCTGGTGGAGAAGCAGTACGGTATTGTTCTGCCCAAAGAGCAACAACGTTCCAACTGGTGTAAAAGACCGCTGACTCAGGCCCAACAGAATTACGCAATTCTGGATGTGGTCTATCTGGCCGATATCTATCAGCAGCAGTTAGCTGCGTTGCAGAGCAGCGGACGTATTGAATGGCTTAAAGAAGAGTGTCAAAGTCTGATTGAAAAGCAGAGTAGAGAAACCCCAGCCGAAGAGCAGTATTTACGATTAAAAGGAGTGAGTAACCTTGACGGGCGACAGCTTTACGTCGCCAAAAAGCTTGCTGAATGGCGGGAGCAGGAGGCCCAACAACGCAACACACCAAGGGGGTTCCTGTTAAAGGATGCTATCATATTGGAGTTGGCACGAAAGCAACCTGAAACACTAGAGGCGTTGGCAAATATTGCAGAGATTCATCCGAAAACGATGCGTCTGCATGGAACAGCCATACTTGAACTGATTCGGCAGGCGGCGGATAGCGGGAAAACACTGCCGGTGATAGAGAATATGCTTCCGACATCAGCAAAATCGCAATTAAAGAAAATGCAAAGGCTGGTAGCTGAATTGGCCGAGTCTGTTGGAATACCGCCAGAACTGGTATTGAATAAGAAATCACTGGTATCTATCCTTCTCAAATATCTGAGTAGTGGCCGTCTTGAAATCAATCATCTGCAGTGCTGGAAAAAAGAGCTGGTTTTAGAAAAGTTGGCTGTGTTGATGGAAAATTTTGAGGTGTCAGGATCATGACTCTGATTTGTACGGTATACAAAAGCGTTAAAAGGGAGGGGATGTATCTCTACCTGGAAAAATCCGGGTCGCTGGATAAAGTACCCGAAAGTCTGTTAAAAGTATTTGGATCGCCGGAATTTGTGATGACGCTTGCGTTGACACCGGAACGAAAACTGGCCCGTGTGGCGCGTGACGAAGTGGTTCAGGCGGTCAATGAACAGGGTTTTTTTCTGCAAATGCCGCCGGGTAAACAGGACCAGGCTGATGGCCTGACTTAAACCACTCTCGTTGAGGTTGCGCTGTGTCTGAACCGTTCTGGAAAAGAAAAACACTTGAGCAGATGAGTGATGCGGAATGGGAATCACTTTGTGATGGCTGTGCGCTTTGTTGCCTGCAAAAGCTGGAAGATGAAGATACTGGCGAAGTGCAGTATACACACCTGGTTTGCCGTTACCTGGATAATGAAAGTTGCCGCTGCGGTGATTACCAAAACCGCTCCAAACTGGTTCCGAACTGCGTCTGGCTCACACGCGAAAATATTGATCAGTTCCACTGGCTGCCTGCAACATGCGCTTATCGTTTAGTTGCGCATAACAAAGAGTTGCCCGATTGGCACCCGCTGGTCAGCGGATCGTCAGACTCGGTCCATGAATCTGGCGTATCGGTTAAGGGAAAAACACTCTCCGAGGAATACGTGCACCCGGATGAGTGGGAGTGTCATCTGATTGACTGGGTTCAAACGGATTGAGTGAACATGGCCACAGCTTATATCACGCATCAGGACTGTTGCCGGCATGAGATGGGCAGTTTTCATCCGGAAAGTCCCGAAAGGTTGAAAGCTATTCATGCCTACCTGGAGAAAAGTGGGCTGACTGAGAGGCTGACGCACTTGCAGGCGGAACCTGCAACCACCCGGCAACTGGAGCGTATCCATCCAGCGAAGTATGTGGCCAATTTGCGCGTATCCCAGCCACAACAGGGATTAACCCCAATTGACCCGGACACCTCACTTTGTCCGCACAGCATACGAGCCGCCGAACTTGCCGCAGGAGCAGTGATTCAGGCAGTGCAGGGCGTTTGTGAGGAGACGTTCGATAATGCCTTTTGTGCCGTGCGTCCGCCAGGCCATCACGCGGAAAGGGAAACCAGTATGGGGTTCTGCCTGTTTAACAACATTGCCGTTGGTGTGGCTCACGCGCAAACTGAATTTCAGCTTGATCGTGTGGCGATTCTGGATTTTGATGTGCACCATGGCAATGGCACCGTAGATATTTTTAAGGATGAGCCTTCCGTTTTGGTATGTTCCAGTTTCCAGCACCCCTTTTATCCAGGCCGATACAGTGATATCGAGCGGCCGAATATTATCAATACTCCGTTGGCAGCGGGGACCGATGGTGATCGGTTTCGGCGGGCAGTTGAGAGAGATTGGTTGCCGGCCCTCGAGCTGCATAAGCCTGAGATGATCTTTGTTTCCGCCGGCTTTGATGCGCACCAGGATGATCCGCTGGGTGGGTTAAATCTGCTCGAGGAAGACTATACCTGGGTCACTGGATTGATTTGCCAGGCGGCAAATCGCTACTCAAAAGGCCGGTTGGTGTCGGTGCTGGAGGGAGGCTATGACCTGGATGCACTGGCGCGCAGTGTTGGTGCTCATGTTGAAGCGCTGCTGCAATAGCGAATGTGATAGCTCAGCAGGGTAAACTCAAGTGGATAAACAGGATATTGCAAACATGATGGAGTTAAGTCATCTCGATTTGATTGCGTTGCTTTGGTTTTTTCTGTGCTGGATCGGGTACAACTATTTTTCCCGTTATCGCGCCAGAAAAGTCGGCCGACTGCAAAATATGCTACAACATTATATTGAAGAGTGGGCTGCAGTACTGCACAAACGTGACGTCAGAATAGTGGATACCTCTGTAGTCGCCAACATGGAACGTAATGCCAGTTTTCTGGCATCAAGCTGTTTACTGATTATCGCGGGCCTTTTAACTGTGATGGGATCAACCGATAGAGCGATTAATCTGATTGCGGAGTTGCCTTTTGTTGCCGACGTTTCACGGCAGGTCTGGGAACTTAAATTACTCACGCTGTGTTTTATTTTTGTTTATGCGTTTTTTACCTTTACCTGGTGCATGCGCCAGTATGGATTTGCCTCAGTTCTGATTGGTAACGCTCCGCTGTTTAATGACCAGGAAACCACGGAACAGGCACGCCAGTTGCACCGTGACACTCTGTCAAAAGTTGTGGGTTTAGCCGTTTATTCGTTTAATCTTGGATTGCGTTCCTACTATTTCAGTCTGGCGTTGCTGGTCTGGTTCGTGCACCCGTTGGCCTTTGTTGTCGCTTCTGCCTGGGTTGTGGCCGTACTTTATCGCCGTGAATTTCATTCCAAAACGCTTCGGGCTTTGGTCGCCGGTAGACCGGTTAAATAGCCTTTACCTGATAATTATCGCCTTGAAAAACACACTTTTGCCCCCATCTTCTGCTCTTGATTGAAAAAAGCAGCGCCCCTCGCTTAGGGGCTTAAATCAATAAACCAAAACAGTCCAGGCGGCGTATTGCCTGTACACTGATGACCTGAACAATGAGAAGAGGAGATTAGACTTTATGGCCGTTGAAACGCAGAAGGAAACACTAGGATTTCAGACGGAGGTTAAGCAGCTACTGCATTTAATGATCCACTCCCTGTACAGCAACAAGGAGATTTTCCTGCGCGAACTGATTTCCAATGCATCAGATGCGGAAGATAAACTGCGGTTTGAAGCGCTCTCTAATGCTGATCTTTACGAGTCAGATCCAAATCTTAAGGTAAGAATAGAGTTTGATAAAGAAGCCAGAACCTTAACGATTGCCGACAACGGCATCGGTATGTCCCGTGACGAGGTGATTGAGAATCTGGGTACCATTGCCAAGTCGGGAACGGCCGAGTTTCTCCAGCATTTAACGGGTGATCAGCAGAAGGATTCTCAGCTGATCGGCCAATTTGGAGTGGGCTTCTATTCCTCCTTTATTGTTGCGGACAAGGTCACTGTAGAAACCCGTAGAGCCGGTGTCTCAGCGGATCAGGGTGTGCGTTGGGAGTCCGCAGGCGAGGGCGAATTTGATCTGGAAACGATTGAAAAAACAGATCGCGGTACTCGTATTATCCTACATCTGAAAACCGATTGTGAAGAGTTCGCGGATGGTTTCAGGTTGCGCGCGCTGGTGCGTAAATACTCCGACCACATTTCTGTGCCCGTCGAAATGCTGAAGGAAGAGATGGCGCCGCCGCCCTCCGCCGAAGGTGAGGAGGAGAAAGAGCAAGAGGTTGAGGATAAAGCACCAGAGTATGAAACGGTTAACTCTGCAACGGCGCTTTGGACCTGTCCGCGTAACGAGTTGAAAGACGAGGAATACAAGGAGTTTTACAAGCATGTCTCCCATGATTTTGAGGATCCGCTGAGCTGGAGTCATAACAAGGTGGAAGGCAAGCTGGAATACACCAGTCTGCTCTACATCCCCAAGCGCGCACCTTTTGATCTGTGGAATCGCGAGGCTCCGCGAGGATTAAAGCTGTATGTTCAGCGAGTCTTCATTATGGACGAAGCGCAGCAGTTTTTGCCGCTTTATCTGCGCTTTGTGAAAGGTATTGTGGATTCCAATGATCTGTCATTGAATGTCTCTCGCGAGATTCTGCAAAATGATCCGCAAGTTGACAAGATGAGGAGCGCGTTGACCAAGCGTGTATTGGATATGCTGGGTAAAATGGCCAAGAACAGCCCGGAAGATTACGCGGTGTTTTGGAAAGAGTTCGGCCAGGTCATCAAGGAAGGTCCGGCAGAGGACTTTGCCAACAAGGAACAGATTGCTAAATTGATGCGCTTCTCGACTACGCATGATGATCAGGAGGAGCCTGGTCACTCGTTGGAGAACTATATAGATCGTATGCAGGAAGGCCAGGACAAGATCTACTACGTGGTTGCTGATTCCTTCAACACCGCTAAGAACAGCCCCCATATTGAGGTGTTCCGCAAAAAAGGGATCGAGGTGCTGCTGCTTGCCGAACGCATTGATGATTGGTTGATGAGCCATCTGATGGAGTTCGATGGAAAGCAGTTCCAGGATATTGCCAAAGGTGAACTTGACCTCGGTAAAGTGGAAGATGAAGAGGAAAAGCAAAAACAGGAAGAGACCGCTGAACAGTTTAAAGGGCTGGTGGAGCGTGTTAAAAAATCACTGGAGGAGAAGGTTGAGGATGTGCGCATTACCCATCGTCTGACTGAATCTCCAGCCTGTCTGGTGGTAGGCGAGCATGATATGGGTGCACAGATGAGACGAATTATGGAGGCGGCTGGACAATCACTGCCTTCGAATAAGCCAACGCTGGAACTTAATCCTGGACATCCACTGGTTGAAAAACTGGATAAAGAGGCCGGTGAAGAGCGCTTTGATGATCTGGCGTCAATTATCTTTGAGCAGGCGCATCTGGCAGAAGGTGGTCAATTGGATGATCCATCCGCTTATGTGAAGCGTTTGAACAAGTTGTTACTTGACCTCAGTCAATAACATGTCGGCACCGACAAGGCTCGGTGCCGCACATTTTATATTCGTAAATCGCCCGGACCGGGATTTCCAAAACAGTCCGGATGTTCAAAAAAATTTCCTACCGGTTAAGGCAGTTTGTTAAGACTGCCTTAATTGTTTTAATAAAACAAAACCTTAGCTTGAAAAGCTAATACCCACTCCGCTATTCATTAGATATTTTTGCTATATGCACCAGGAAATCCTGGATAAATCTTTATAAAAATACTTGATGTCAGGGGTTGAACTTACCCCATATTTTGATAGCATCATCACCCACAACACAATATCTAGTGTTTTACCCCTGAGTTTAACTCCAGGCGGTCAGTGGGTGAAAAGCGGTTAACAATAACAATATTCCTTTCTGAGGTTCTACATGAATGTTTCTTTAAAAGCTGTGACGAGTAGCGTTGCTGAAATTCCATTGCAGGATGCATCGCTTGATATCTGGGACAAAAAATATCGATTAAAAGCAAAAAATGGAGACCCGGTAGATGTGGATATTCAGTCTACCTTTCAGCGTGTTGCACGGGCATTAGCTGATGTAGAAACCAGCGAGGAAAAGCGTGAGCAGTGGTATCAGGAGTTCCTTTGGGCGCTCAGGAAAGGGGTGATACCGGCGGGTCGAATTATCTCCAATGCCGGTGCCGGTTCACATAAACCAGCCACGTCCACCATTAACTGTACTGTATCCGGCGCCATCAAAGATTCCATGGCCGATATTCTTGCCAAGAACGTCGAGGCGGGTCTGACGTTAAAGGCCGGTTGTGGAATTGGCTACGAATTCTCTACCTTGCGCCCCAAAGGTGCCTATGTGACCGGAGCCGGTGCCTATACTTCCGGTCCGCTTTCCTTTATGGATATTTACGACAAGATGTGTTTTACGGTTTCATCAGCCGGGGGAAGGCGCGGCGCGCAGATGGCCACTTTTGATGTTGGCCATCCCGACGTGTTGGATTTTGTTCGCGCCAAGAGGGAAGATGGACGGTTACGCCAGTTTAATCTGTCGTTATTGATTACCGATGAATTTATTCATGCGGTCAAAAACAAGGCGGACTGGCCTTTGGCATTCCCACTGACGCAACGGGAAGTGGAAGATGATGATATTGACATAAACGACTCCTCAAAAGTGATCTGGCGCGATGAGCCGATCAAAGAGGGCTATGTGCATCGTGATAATGGCCTGGTGGCCTGTTTGATCTACAAGACGGTCAAAGCAGAGCGGGTTTGGAATGCGATTATGTCCTCGACCTATGATTTTGCCGAACCCGGATTCATTCTCATCGATAAAGTGAATGAAATGAATAATAACTGGTTTTGCGAAAACATCAGGGCCACCAATCCCTGTGGTGAGCAGCCGCTGCCGGAGTATGGCAGTTGTTTGCTGGGTTCGGTTAATCTGACCCGGTTTGTGGTAAACCCGTTTACCCCGGAAGCACACTTTGACTGGGAAGAATATCGAAAGGTCGTCTCAGTGTTTACCCGCATGCTGGATAATGTGGTTGAAATTAATGGCCTGCCATTAGAGCAGCAACGCCATGAGATTATGACCAAGCGTCGTCACGGGATGGGCTATCTAGGGCTGGGTTCTACCATCACCATGCTGGGTATGCGTTATGGTGATGAGGGCTCACTCAAGTTCACCGAGGAAGTGACCCGTGAAATGGCACTGGTTGGCTGGCATACAGGATTGCAGTTGGGCAAAGAGAAAGGGATTGCACCGATCATGGATGAGTGCTTTGAGGTGACGGAGGAGATGCTGGCCAAACGACCGGAAATGCGAACTGACGGTTATACCGTGGGTGACATGGTGCCAGGCAGAGTGTTGCACGCCAAATACAGCCGTTATATGCAACAGGTAGCGCAGGAAGACCCGGAACTGGTGGAGCAGATGGCAGAGCATGGTGTTCGGTTTACACACCATAGCTCTATTGCACCGACCGGAACTATCTCACTGTCATTGGCTAACAATGCAAGCAATGGCATTGAGCCAAGCTTTGCTCACCACTACTCCAGAAATGTGATTAGGGAAGGGCGCAAGACCAAAGAGAAAGTAGATGTGTTCTCTTTTGAACTGTTGGCCTACCGTCAATTGGTCAATCAGCAAGCGATGCCCTATTCAGAGAAGGCAGAGGAGCAGTTACCGGATTACTTTATCTCAGCCGAAGATGTTACACCCACGCAGCACGTCGATATTCAGGCGGCTGCACAGAAGTGGATTGACTCCTCTATTTCGAAAACGGCCAATGTGCCGACCGAGTTTCCCTATGAGGACTTCAAAGATATTTACATGTACGCCTACGATCAGGGGCTCAAGGGGTGCACCACCTTCCGCTTTAATCCGGAAGCGTTCCAGGGCGTGCTGGTCAAGGACAAAGATCTGGAAAATACCACTTACCAGTTTACTCTTGAAGATGGCACTGTACTGGAGCTAAAAGGTAATGAAGAGGTGGAGTATGACGGTGAAACCCACACCGCCGCGAACCTGTTCGATGCGATCAAAGAGGGTTATTACGGGAAATTCTAAATAATCCAATAAAAATAGATTAGCGGTAGTTCAAGATCCGATCAAAGTCGGGTTTACATAGAAAGAGATCAGCAGATAAGGAGGCCAAAAGTGGCCATTAAAATCGATAAGCCAATCGTAGATTACAAAGTTATTACGGAAGAGGATAAACAAAAGGAAGCAGCCGACGTTGCCAGAGAAGAACAAGCGCAAGCTGAAAGCAACATCATCCAGATGCACGAAAGTGTTGAGCGGCCGGAGATGCTGGTCGGTTCCACTTATAAAATCAAGACGCCTGATTCCGAGCATGCCATGTACATTACCATCAATGATATTGTGCTGAATCAGGGAACTGAGCACGAACAGCGTCGCCCTTTTGAGATATTCGTCAACTCCAAAAATATGGAGCATTTTCAGTGGATTCTAGCGCTCACGCGTATCACCTCCGCCGTGTTTCGCAAAGGTGGGGATATTACCTTTCTTGTTGAAGAGATGCGCGCCGTATTTGACCCAAGGGGTGGTTACTTTAAAAAGGGCGGGCGTTATATACCCTCCCTAGTCGCTGAAATTGGTGATGTGATTGATGATCACCTTAAAAAGATCGGCATGATCGTTGATGAAGGCATGAGCGACCACCAGAAACAGATTTTGCAGGAAAAACGAGATCAGTATGAAGCCGGACAACAAACCGCATCAGGTGAAGATAGCGGGGATGCACAGTACCCCGAAGGCGCCAGCCTGTGTACCAAATGTTCCACCAAAGCGGTGATTATGATGGACGGCTGTATGACTTGCCTGAGTTGTGGTGATTCCAAGTGCGGGTGACCGAATAACAATGACAATAACGAAAGGGATTTCGGGTAACAAAAAATAAAGCGGCTAGCGATGAAATATGGTGTTAGTCGCTTTTTTTTGGTTGGGGGGTTGGGAGGAATGTTGGGTCGATGTGAATCGATGGAGTGGGTCCTATTTCCCCATAAAGCGGAACGTACGGGCCGCAGGCCCGCCGCGTCCTGGGGGTACCCTTTCTTTTGGTTCGTTTTCTTTGGGTATGCAAAGAAAATGCACTCGCCAAGAGGCGAAACCACAAGGGCAAAATATAAAGATAATGGTAAAGGTATCTCGGTGATTTGGGGTCAGGGTAATAATTCAGAAATTTGCTCTTTGTGCCTACAAAATAACCACCAATATTTGTACCATCTCCACAACCCTTAAAACCGTCCCGATTCAAAGGAGTGAATATGAAATATGTCCTTTTAGTCTTAGCTATATGCATCAGTACTTCAAGTTGGTCAGATGAAAAGAAGCACCGGAAAATAGCTGAAGAAATATTCGAAATTCAAAATATAAAGCAGATTCAAGACCAGGTTGCGCAATCATTAGCCCAGCAGGAAAAAGCCAGGATTGAAGAGCTCAATCTTCCTCCTGAAGCGATAGCAATACACGAAGATCACTTTAAAAAGGTCATGGAACTTATCGCCAGCGCTCTCAGCTGGGATTACATTAAAGAGGATTATTTGAACGTCTATATGAGCGTGTATAACGAAAAGGAATCAAAAGCTATTTTAAAGTTTTACAAGACGAAAGTTGGAAGAAAGACGCTTGATCTCCAATACCATTTAATGCAGGAATTTCAAAAAATAAACCAGCAAAAGCAACAAACAATTCTACCCCAATTATCCCGAATATGAGATGGTCCAATAGGTTTAATGAAGTAGCGGTAATCAGGAAATAAGTGAACTGTCTCCAGAACAAACGGTCCCCAGAACAAACGTTTACCCACCAATCGTTGAACTTTCAGTTGGTAAAATGAATCAAATTGGAAGCTGAGCAAAATCAGCTTCGATGCTAAATTTATGGAGTTTTTAAATACAATGCCAAAGCTGGTCAGTCTATTGTTTTTGGTTTTCCTTATGGCCTGCCAATCGGATGAGCAGTCTGAAACAAAGCCCTCAAACAGGGAAGAAATCAATATAAAAAAACCTAGCCAGCCCACTGAGCCTCAGTCAGGGCGACAAGCAGACAAGCTGCTTCTGGATCTTTCCTTGCCTCGAGAAAATGAACGCAATCGCGAGGTCATTGATGCAGAAAATAGAAGCAAACTCTCTGACCTTTTCAAAGGCAGTGACCAACCTGGCGCAATTAAGCTGTCTGGCAAACCGTTACTTAAAAAAGGCGCCAAGGAACCGGGGGAGCTAGTTGAAGGGGCAGAAGTGCAGTTAGAAATCAAAACGAAATAGCGTTCTATCTGATTAAGGGAAAGTGACCTGCCTGCTGTCAACTTGCTACCAAAACCTTATGTTTTAACAATCTAATTCCACTTTTGTACAGCCACCAACTTGCGGTTTTTTTGTTTCTTGACTTAACTATTATTGGTCAAGTGTTTAATTCGTGGTTCCAGTTGTTTGTGCACTATTCCCCAAAATTTAAGAGGTTGGTAATGAAAAAAATCAAAATCACTTCGCTATTTGCGTTTGTTTACCTGGGTGTCGTTTCTGGTGCTGCGTTTGCAGATCGTTGTTCTCCGGAAATGCTGGATAAATTACCACCTAAAAAAAGAGCAGTGATAGCAAAAAATTGTGAGAAGAGGGCGCTGAAAAAAGCGTATAAAATCAGCAATGCGAATCAGGTTGGTCAAGAAAAACGTCCTCAGGATAATTATTCAGGTGGGGATAAGGATAAACTTGAAAAAATGATCCGCTCGGCATGGAGCAGGAAATATCCGAAAGATCAGATAATGGGCATACACTTTGAGGCTGAAAACTGGAAGCGAACGCAGAATAAGCAATGGAATGAAGCAATTAAGGGCTGGCATTACACTGACGTTTCAGTGCTGGTCGCAAAAGTTGTGGTAAAAACGGATAACAAAGTAGCCACTATTTTTCCCGCCTATATCAATAGAGATAATAAGGATGGCTCTCTGAATACAGGGGTTGCGACCAAGACTAGTGCGTATGTGGTTAAGCAAATGTTGGTGTCGAATTACTAGCATATTAATAGGCCCCCTCTCCCCTAAAACGGGTAAGGGGGGCCTTGCATAAAGAGTAGTCATTTTGCTTCGCGACAGCCTCCCTCCAGTGCGGGAGAAAGTACTCAAAACGAGCGCTTTTCGGTTTAAATAAATACCATTCAGCTGATACCCGATTGATGTTCCGGTTGATATGTATCATCCTTATACATTCCGTATATGATAATTGGAGATTAATCATGATTGGCTACGTAACGATTGGCTCAAATAATATCGAAAAATCGGGTAAGTTTTATGACGAGTTGTTAAAAGAGTTGGGCGCGGTTCGTGTTATGGAGGCAGACCGTTTTGTGGCCTGGAGTGCCGGAGAAGATAAGCCTATGGTCGCCATTATCACACCTTTTGATGGCAATCCGGCAACGGTGGGCAATGGCATGATGATTGCGCTGGCCGCAAGTGGTGAGGATGAGGTTAATGCACTACACGCTAAAGCACTTGCTCTTGGTGCACAGGATGAAGGTGCTCCGGGAATGAGAGAGGGTGGTTTTTACTGCGCCTATTTTCGTGACCCGGACGGCAACAAGCTTAACTTTTTTTGTCACGGTTAGAAGTGTAGGGTGTAGTCTGGCTTTTAGTTGAGCTGGGCTGTGAGCGCGGGTTTTTTTGGAGTTGGCGTCGGGAATGATGCTGATTTGAGAGGATCTGCGCTCTGGGGATAAGAATTCCCCAGGCGACCGATATGATTGCCAGATTTCGAAAATGAACGAATTATTAAATATATAATAAACAATTAGATATAGTATTTATTTGATCTAATATCTATTTTATTTGGATCTGTCCATCACCTTGTGCATCAGGAGGATGTATGAAGAAAATACCCATTGGGGGAATATTGATTGTTGCACTGCTTGCCGTAGTGCTATTTAGCAGTTGGTATGTGGTTGAGACCGGTCATGTTGCGGTTAAAAAAACGCTAGGGACTGTGGATATGGAAGAGGTGCCGGCGGGATTAAACTGGAAGCTTCCTATCATCACTACAGCTTATGAGTTTTCAGCCAAAGAGATCGCGATAGATTTTAACGATTTAACACCAAAAGCTAGGGATAATCTGCGCCTGAAAGATCTGGATATCAGTGTTTTTTATCGCGTTGATCCATCAAAAGTTGCTGAGATGATGGTCAAATATGCGGCTTCCTATGCCAGAGGAGAGGATGCGCTGTTACCCGCTTATGCGATTGTTTTTAGAGAAGGACGAGATGTAATCTATGAAGAGGTCACCAAGATTGATTCGCTGGACTTGCATCGAAACCGGGATTCGCTAAGAGATGGTATTACCACCGGACTTCAGAACAAGCTGTCAGATAAGGATCCGGGAGTCTTTACAGTAACTCGAGTGGCAATCCGTGCACTCAATACGGATCCGACCATCGAAGCGGCTATTCAAAAAGCGGTCCAGGCTCAAAAAACACTTGAGGCGAAAAAAATCGAGGTCGATATCGCAGGAAAAGATGCTGAAATTGAAATCGCTCGGGCCAGAGGGATTGCCGAAGCAAATGCCATTATTAACTCTTCTTTGACGCCTGAGTATCTTCAACACGAACTGAACGAGGCGCTTAAGTTGTTTGCTGAAAATGATGGTGGCGTGGTGGTTATTCCTGCCAATATGCAGGGCTTGAACATGATTCTGGATGCTAAAAGAATTGGTGGGGGCACGCAAAGAAGGTAGCAAAGCCTAATTCCAAATCAGGATAGAAATAAGGAAGTACACTATGTCTCAGTATTTGATTACTTACCTTGGTGGAAATCCTCCGTCCAGTCCAGAAGAGGGGCAGCGGCATTTTCAAAAATATATGGATTGGCTTTCAGCCTTGGGTGATGCGGCAATAAGCCCCGCCAACCCGCTTAAGCACACAAAAACAATAAACGCTGATGGTTCTGTGGCAGATGGTGGAAGCACCTCTATCTCCGGTTTTACCATCATTGAGGCCGAATCGATGGAGGCTGCGCTAGCGATGGCAAAAAGCTGCCCATTTCTCGATGTTGGTGGGTCGCTTGAGGTTTCAGAGCTGGGGCAGATGCCGGGCGGAAAATAGAGGCTATGAACGGCTCTTTTCAAAATGTAATAGCATTAGCTGACTTGAGTCTATCGAGCGTTAATCCCAAATGGTTATACTGTGGCGCTTTGAGTTTTGGAGTTGTTTAACATGCCCCTGTCTGAACCAATAGAACGTGAACACATTCATACCCGTACAGTTGTTTGTGAAGGTTTCCGCAGATGCGATGGCCTGTGGGATATCGAGGCCGTTCTTAAGGATGTGCGTACCTACGGTAGTGATAACGAGTTTCGGGGAGGGCGTATTGAGGCGGGAGAACCGGTCCACGGAATGAGTCTGCGAGTAACGCTGGATATCGAGTTTGTAATCCATGACCTGGAAGCGGTATCGGACTTTGTGCCCGGTGCAGCGTGCACCACGGTCGCTGATCGTATGCGGGAACTGATTGGATTGCAGATCCGGTCTGGCTGGATGAAAGAGGTGATGGAGCGGGTCGGTGGAATAAAAGGCTGTACCCACTTGATTGGTCTACTGGGTCCTATAGGCAACACCGCATATCAGACCATGTACCGTGAAGTTGAGGCATATAATCAGAGCAAGCCTGTGGCGATTAAACCACGTGTCATCGACAGTTGTGTGGCATGGGCGTCCGATGGTGAAAAGGTAAAAAGGAAGTGGCCTGCCTATTACAAAAACAAAATTGATGAGACCGGTTGAATGCGCATTGAATCAAATGCCTGTTGTCGTTCAGATGCCGCGAGTGACTTCCCCCGTATAAAAATTTCAATACTTAAACAGGAAGCATAACGCTCATGGCGAAGCGATCAGCAGTAACCTGGCTAATAGGGGTAATTACGCTGCTATTTGGCCTGTTAACCATAAAATCCGGTGGTTCCGTATTATTTGTAGATGGTATAGCACGTCAGCAAGCGGGAAATTATGTACCCTTTGTACTCTGGTTTAATTTCCTTGCAGGTTTTACCTATATCGCCGCCGCTGTTGGTCTGCTCCTGCAGCGACGGTGGGCGGCAGGGTTGTCCCTGATGATTTTGGTTTCCACTCTGTTCGTGTTTGTGCTGTTTGGGCTGTATATCCTGAAGGGAGGTGCCTATGAGGTGAGAACCGTTGCGGCGATGAGTCTGCGCTCTACAGTCTGGGGTATTATTGTGATTTATGCTTGGCGTTATATGAAACGACCTTCTAATTGAAGATAAACGCGCCGGTGCGATTGTTTGGAGAAGCCGGTTGGTTTTCTATATCAAAAGCCAGGTATGCCGGTCCTAAGAGATTATCAATGCATCAGGTGATGAAATGAAAGCATGGCTATACAGTGTTGGCAGTAGCGGCAAATTGAGAGCCAGCTGGTCAATTACAGAGGCAGATCTTAAGCCGTATATTTCGCGTGAGCAGAGCGGATCAGTTCAATGTGAAGAAGAACTGGTGGAGCTTTTGGCAAAAATTGACGAGCCTGAAGAACCCAATGCCACGCTGTTGGCAGAGCTCTATCCGCTCGCGTTGAGCCTTGCGGCCAGCAGTGATGCCTGGCAGGCAATAACCTCTGATTATTGGCAGCAGGGTATACAGATTATTCTGGTGGATTCGCCATTACCACAGGGGCATAAGCTGTTTTTAACCTTTACCTTTCCCAATGAGCAGCCACTTTCAAAGGAGCAATTGGTAATCCTCGTGGAGCGGGTGTTGACCGGTCAGGGTGGGTGTTGCACTGAGTAATTGTGAAGAAATCGAAAAGATTGGCGGCTACGCGTTTTAACACGGGTGCTGCAAATCCTTGAAGATTGCAGTGGCTTCGATTGCCAGCGCTTTTCTGGACATTTTGGTCGTGTCCTTTTACGCTTGGGCTGTAGATACCTGCATTCAAAATGAATCTTAACGGAGGTTTGCTATGCCGACGCTCAGAACCACTTGCCGATTATGTCTGGTACGTTGCGGCATGCTGGTTGAAACTGAAGGTGCAGAGCGTATGGATTCAGATTCCCCGTGCACTGCTACGCTACCCGGCAAAATTAAAAAATTTATCGGCGACAGGGACCATCCGCTCAGTAAAGGCTATTTGTGTGTCAAAGGGAAAGCATCAGTCGATATGATGGATTCGCCCAATCGACTGATTTATCCTCAAAAACGAGTGGGTGAGCGTGGTTCTGGTAAATGGCGCCGGGTAAGCTGGGACGAAGCCCTGCAGGATATTGCTGAGCGCATGAACGCCATTATTGATGAGCACGGCGCCCGCGCGATTGCTGTTCAGGCGCTGCCACCCAAAGAGTATTACGCCTATGATCTGTTTCTAGAGGCGATAGGCAGCCCTACTTTCTTCAAACATGATGCGCATAACTGCTTTACTCCCCAATTGATGTCTGATGTGCTGACCTACGGCTCGCTGGTTACCTATATCAACTTTATGGACGTTGAGGCCTGTGATCTGTTTCTGCTGTGGGGGGTTAATCTGACAGAAACCAACGGATCCAAGGCGGTGCGCATCAGGGATGCGGTGCATAAAAATAATGCAAAAACGATTGTGGTTGATCCCCGGCCCACACGTTCAGCACAGAAGGCGGATTTGTGGTTGAGAATCAGGCCCGGTACTGATGACGCGCTGGCGATGGGTATGATTAACCAGATGATCGAGAATGACTGGTACGATAAGGGTTTTGTTGATGATTGGACGCTAGGGTTTAATGATCTAAAAGAGCGCGCCGCAAAGTACACGCTTAAAAAAACCTCGGAAACAACCTGGATTCCCGCTGAAAAAATTCTGGAGGCGACGCGGTTATTTGCTACAGCAAACCGGTCTGCACTTTACACCTTTATCGGCGCGACCATGGGTGGCAACTCAATTTCAACCTTGCGGTTGATGGGCTTCCTGCCTGCGCTGACCGGGCGGATTGATCAGACTGGCAATAACTGCATGCTCAAGCCGGTTAATATGATGCTGCCCAGTTATTACCGCCCTGGTGCAGAGGGTCTGGATGCAGAACGGCTGGCTGATCAGATCAGTGCGCAACAGTTTCCATTGTTATCAGGCCCGACTGCCCTGACGGCACCTTATCCCAATCCTTCTCACGTTATTGATGCGATATTAACCGGTGAACCTTACCCTGTACGCGCACTGTGGACCAATTGTAATCCGATGGTGGGGTTGGAGGACAGTTACAAAGTGCTGGAGGCGTTAAAAGCACTCGACCTGTTAATTGTGTCAGATATGTTTGAGAGCCCCACGGCACACCTTGCTGATTATATTCTACCCGTGACCAATCATCTTGAGTCAGACGCCATTACAGAGTACGCGGGACTAAATCTGATTACTGCCAGAGTGAAATGCACCGAGCCGAGGGCTGAGGTCAGGGAGGAGGCCGAACCGGTGTTGGAGGTGCTCAGGCGCATGGGTTATGGCGACAAATTGCCCGTTCAAAGCTATCGTGAACTGCTTGATTATCGGTTGGCTCCGTTGGGTATTGATTTTGAGGAGTTCGCTGAAATGGGCTCTTATATCGGACCCGATGAGCGAAACAAATACGCAGAGGGTAAGCTGCGGCCAGATGGCCAAACGGGCTTTAATACGCCTTCGGGGAAAATTGAGTTCAACTCCTTGCAGTTGGCCAAGTATGGCTATGACCCAATGCCTCAAGTGAGAGAGCCGATGTTCAGTCCCTTTACTGACGAGGGGGGGCAGTCAGCGCTGGCGAACGTTTTTCCTTTGGTGCTGATCAGTGGTACGCGCTCAGTTGAATACTACAGTTCACTTGGCATTTCCGTTCCAAGATTACGCAAAAGAAGGCCGTTTCCCTGCTTGGAAATGGCACCGGAAACCGCTGCTGAAAACGGATTAGAGGAGGGGGATTGGGTTGAAATCAGCGCACCGACTACAGAACATACCATCATTAGGCAAGTGGCGCTGTTACCTGGTATGGATGAACGGGTCGTCAACGCAGAAGGGCTGTGGTACATGCCGGGCGATGATCTGGTTGAAGGGACATTGAAGGTGGGCGCTAATGTGCTTACCCCGTTACGCGATGACCTTGATCCGGTGATGGGAGGTTCTACAGCCCGCTGCATTGTCTGTCGGATATCTAAAGTTGCAACTCCCGACAAGGTGTTAGAGCAATAAATTTTAAAGGTTAGATTGGAAGGTATATGGCGAATTCATTAGCAGATCAATTGTTAAAAGCCGGGCTGGTTGACGAGAAAAAGGTCAAACAGGTTCGCAAAGAGAAAAAGAAAAAGCAGAAGCAGCAATTTAAAAGTAAAGAAGTTTCGGTGGATGAAAGCAAGGTGGCCGCACAACAGGTAAAAGCGCAGCAGCAACAGAAATCCCGGGAACTGAATCTAAAAAGGGAAAGTGAAAGCCATGCAAAGGCGATTGCGGCACAAATCAGGCAGCTTATTAAAAACAATGCGATGCCCAGGGAAGGGGATGTTGCTTACAATTTTGTTGATTCCGGGAAAGTCAAAAAGTTTTATGTGAACACAAAAATGCAGGTTGAGTTGGAAAACGGCCGTCTGGCGATCGTCAGACTTGGCTCCGATTATGAGGTGGTTCCAACAGTGATTGCAGAAAAGATAGCTCAACGTGATGCGGGCACTGTGATCGCCATTAACCGAAATGAGTCTGCTGTTGATGAGGATGATCCTTACGCGGATTACCCCATTCCAGATGACCTGATGTGGTAATTGCGATCAGGTATTCAGCTAAACCAACGGTTGTTCTTGATCTTTGGCAAATGAATGGCCAATCCTGACCTTTGCCTATAGACATATTGGTTGATAACTGGAAGAATCGGGCATCGAATTTTTAGTTATTGCAACTGATTGATTCGTAAAATCATTTTGTAAGCCAGATGTATCTTTAAATACGGCGCTACAGGTGGACAATGTGTTTGTCTGGGAGCAGGCCAAGCTAAAAGAGGGTAATGATTAATGACTGATGTAAAACTGTATTCTGGAGAGAGCATTCCACTGGAGATGCATAAAGCGAAGATTATTCAAAAAATCAATCTCGCCCCGATCGAACACCGACTGGAAGCCATTTCAGAAGCGGGACACAATACCTTCTTGTTAAAAAACAGCGATGTATTTTTGGATATGTTGACCGACAGTGGGGTCAACGCGATGAGTGACCAGCAGTTGGCGGCGATGATGATAGCCGACGACAGCTATGCCGGTTCTGAAACCTTCTATCGCATGGAAAGTAAAATTCAGGAGCTGTTCAATAAAGAGTATTTTCTGCCAGCGCACCAGGGGCGTGCGTGTGAAAACCTGCTCTGTCAGATTTTTGTAGAGCCGGGTTCTGTAGTGCCGATGAATTACCACTTTACTACGACAAAGGCACATATCGTTCTCAATGGCGGTGTTGTTGAAGAAATATTTACCGAAGATGCGCTACAGGTTACCAGTGACAATCCATTTAAGGGCAACATGGATATCAAAAAGCTGGAAGCACTGATTGAAAAGCACGGCGCTGAAAATATCCCGTTTGTTCGACTGGAAACTGGCACCAACCTGATTGGCGGCCAACCACATTCACTGCAAAATTTGCGTGATATTCGCAAAGTCTGCGACCAGGCCGGCTTGATGCTGGTAATGGATGCCAGCTTGTTGGCGGACAATCTCTTCTTCATCAAGACCAGGGAAGAAGAGTGCAAAGATAAGAGCATCAGAGAGATTACCCGCGAGATTTCGGATCTGTGTGACGTTATCTATTTCTCTGCACGTAAACTGGGCTGTGCACGGGGCGGGGGTATCTGTACCAATGATGAGGAAGTGTATCTAAAAATTCGAGAGCTGATTCCTCTTCTGGAAGGGTTTCTGACCTATGGCGGGATGTCGGTCCGGGAGATGGAAGCTATTACCGTTGGTCTAGAAGAAACCATGGACCTGGATATGGTCAATCAGGGACCTCAGTTTATCGAGTACATGGTGACCGAGCTGCAGAAAAAGGGTGTACCGGTCGTGACACCAGCCGGAGGCCTGGGCTGTCATATCGACGCCAGTGCGTTCCTGCCGCACCTGGAACAAACAGAATACCCATCAGGTGCATTGGCTTCCGCGCTCTATCTGGTGAGTGGAGTGCGTGGCATGGAACGGGGTACTCTGTCTGAGCAACGTGAAGAGAATGGTGAGGAAACTCTGGCCCATTTAGAATTGCTGCGATTAGCGGTGCCACGAAGGGTATTTACCATGTCTCACCTCAAATACACCATCGATAGAATTGCCTGGCTCTATGAAAATCGGGATTTGGTGGGTGGTTTGACGTTTGTAGATGAACCTAAAATTTTACGATTCTTCTTTGGTAAATTGGATACCATCGGTGATTGGCAGAGCAAACTGGTTGCCAAGTTTAAAGAGGACTTTGGAGACAGCCCCTAGTCACTCACTGATATGCGGTTTCCTGAGTAATACATTTAGGAAATCGCCGGGCTGCTGATAAAAACGCGAGCGACCGTAGGGTCTCTCGCGTTTTTTGTTGCAGAATTTAGTAAACTTGTAAAAACACTATGTCGGTTTCCGCTTTGTCTCTATAGATGGTTTGGCGGGTGCGGCAATCTATATTGCCGCCGCTGATCTGTAAATATTTGCATAAACCCGCATACTTTGTGGTGTTGCCGATTTAGGATGTAAAGACGCCAATCATATTTTATTTGACAGCCCCTAATATTTCTTTTACCGTCTGCCCGTTGCTTTACGTTGACAGGGTTGTGGACAAGGAAATGCACATTCAGATAGGATCATTTTCCTCGTCATTTTTTTATACCCTTCTCCTCAAGAGCAATTTATTGCTTTAAAAAGCACCTGTTTAGCATATTGGTATTTTGCCTATTAACGTATTGTTGGAGTGAAAATGAAAGGAAAAATGATAGGTTTGTTAGTCGTTATGATTGTTACATCAACACAGGCTTTCGCTTGGACAGAATGCCTGTTAACACCCCAGAGAGTTTGGCAAAGGCTGGATGCCCCCTATGTCTGGGTTTGCTTTGAAGGGGCTAAGTGTATTTATAAAACACAGGGCGGGACGGTGACCGAGGCGCATCTGAACAGAATGTACAGTGCGGCAATGGCGGCGATTACGGCAGACAAGCAATTATTGGTACGATATCCTGAAGATAATGGAGACTGCAGCGTTTTATCCAACACAAACAGAAATGATATCCTCGGATTCTGGTATGTGAAATAAATACTCGTTGCGGTGATCAAAAGAACCGGAAATGAGATATTTTTATTAAATTACACCAACTCGTCCTGGTATTTACCACCTAGCGCTTATTGATTCTGTGAGGGGCATTTGGTTAGACGTCCCTTCGTTATCACACTCGCTCATGGCAGGGAAAAGCGAACGGGGTTGATCATTCATGCAACCCTCAACAGCTAATGAGTTTACTCTTAAGTCAATGCTCACCAAATCAGGCAGAGATTAATTAACAATAAAATTGATAAGGAAGTCAGCATGCTTAACGCGGCTATATTCACAAGTTTTCAAAGAAGCATTTTATTCATTCTGATAATGTGTTTGCCATGTTTGACAAATGCTGCTGCTTCCTCATCAATTTATGTCAATACTGGTATTCCACCCTACATGGTTTGGATTGAAGTGCCGTTGCATACACCTGTCGTCACCATTACTGGTCCGACTGATGGGAGTAGTTATCTAATAGGTGACAGCGTGTCTTTTTCCGGTACGGCGAGTGATACGGAAGATGGTGATTTAAGTACCGAAATTCAATGGAGTTCGAGTATTGATGGGGTGTTGGGAACCGGTAGCTCGTTGGTGGTAAACACGCTTTCGGTGGGTACACATTCCATTACTGCCAATGTTAGCGATAGTGCTTCTGGTTCTGGATCTGCGAGCATTTCTATTACAATCAACCCGGTCAGCAACACCCCTCCTGTAGTCACCATTACTTCACCTGCTGATGGGAGTGGCTATCTGGTCGGTGGAAGTATTACTTTTGCTGGTACGGCGAATGATGCGGAAGATGGTAATTTGAGTGCCGAAATTCAATGGAACTCGAGTATTGATGGGGTATTGGGTGCCGGTAGTTCTCTGGTGGTTAATACGCTTTCGGTGGGTACACATTCCATTACAGCCAGTGTTAGTGATAGCGCTTCTGCTTCTGGATCAGTAAGCATTGCTATTACTATTAATCCGGTCAGCAACACCCCTCCTGTAGTCAACATTACTTCACCTGCTGATGGGAGTGGCTATCTGGTCGGTGGAAGTATTACTTTTGCTGGTACAGCGAATGACGCCGAAGATGGTAATATCAGCAATGAGCTTCAATGGCATTCGAGCTTGGACGGTGTCATTGGGACAGGTGCTACGGTTAGCATCAGCGCCCTCTCAGGGGGTATACACACTATTACTGCCAATGTCAGCGATAGCGCGTCCGCTCCCGGATCGGCAACTATTTCTATTACGGTTGAACAGGGTACGACCTATGTCCCTGAACCCCCGGCACCCTATGTGCCCACACCACCGGATCAGGATGCTGTGGAAGTTATAGCTTCCGACAAAATAGGTTCCATTGCCGGCCAGTTTCGGGTCGATGAGTCGGGCAGTGCAACCTACAGTATTCCCATCGCAACGGTAGCCGGTACCGCGGGTGTTGCGCCTCAGGTGAGCCTCAACTATTCCAGTCAGGGTGGCAACGGTTTGCTGGGCAGAGGCTGGAGCATGAGCGGTCTTTCTGGAATTACCCGGTGCCGCAAGACGCTGCAACAGGATGGGTCGGCGGAGCCGATCACCTGGAGCCAAGACGATCGCTTCTGTCTGGACGGTCAGCGGTTGGTTCGCAGTAGCGGCGGCAGCTATGGGTCGGTAGGTGTGATCTATAAAACCGAAATTGACAGTTTTGCCATCATCACATCCCATGGTGGTAGCAATGGTCATCCCGATTACTTTACCGTGGAGAGAAAAGATGGCTCGATGTCAACTTACGGTGATGTAGGCAATGGTGTCGATTCAGAGCATAGAGCCGGTACCAGCGATGATGTCTTAACCTGGGCTATTAGCCAGTTCCAGGACAGTGTGGGTAACCGCATCGAATTTGACTATACCAACACAGATTCCGAGCAGCGTATCGATAAAATCTACTATGCCTTTGGTAATTCAGAGGCGGAGACCAGCCAAACCTACCTGCATTTTATCTATGAAGGGCGGGATGATGAGATCAGCGGTTATGTCGCAGGTCATCTGTTTAAGACAACTGAGCGGTTGAGTCAGATTTACTCATATAACGATGCGGTTTCGGTTCGCGAGTATCATCTAGACTACCTGCCCACACCCACGGGCGATCTTGCCAATGAACTGAGTAAGCTGGAATCAATTGAGGAGTGTGTTGGAACCAGTTGCTTGCCCAAGACCCGATTTAGCTGGAATGACGAGCAGGTTAGCCTAGGTGCATCCACCGGAACCTTAGTGCTCAGCACACAGGATGATCAGGCCGTCACTTCCTTTAAGCCTGCCGATATTAACGGCGACGGTCTAATGGATTTCGTGTGGCTTGAGCCGGATTGGGATCCGGAGAATGACACTCAAATTCATGATCAGTATTTCAAATATGCACTAGCGAATCCGAATGGCACCTTTGGCCCGGCGCAGCGTTTTTTCGAAGATAGTTCAAATGTTGATGAACCCTTTCCCTGGGATGTGATCGATTATAACGCTGACGGCAGAATGGATGTAATCATCTACGTGCCAGGACACCTCTGCGATGGAAACGGAATGGGCGACGAATGGTGTGTGTTCTTATCGGAACCTAAAGGTAATGATTGGCAACTCTCGACCACCGCGATTCGCATTCCGATTGAGGAGGAAGAGGTCAATTTCGGCGACTTTAATTCAGATGGCTTGGTTGATGCCATGTATTTAAAAGATAATGAAATACATGTGCGTTATCTTGAGGTGGATTCCACTCAGCCGATCAGCTCTAATAGATATTATCACTTTGGTGACGAACAGGAGCTGACTGGTCCTCACCCCCAACTCCCATTGGGAATAGGTGATATAGGTTGGACAGATATAGAGCCGTTAGCCGGTGATTTTAATGGTGATGGTAAAGTAGATATTGTTGCTAATTCTAATGAATTTCATGAGTCCACTCTTGGGGTTAGACAGTCTCAAATTTTAACGGTTGATGGGGCAAATTACTCGGTATTGCATGCTTTTCCCATGGAGGCAAGTATTGATGCAGATCGCACCACAGTTAGACACGTGCATGATATTAACGGTGATGGGTTATCAGACATTATCTATAGAGTAATCAACATTACTTCTGGCCCTGTCCTTAAATGGTACGTTGCGTTAAGTACGGGCACGGGATTTACTCCAGGAGTGTATATCCCAGAGCTGGGTGATGATCAAATTCCTCAGCTAACGGACTATAACCAGGATGGGTATACGGATCTGATTTGGCACGATAGCGATAATTCCCTAAATGTACGTCTATGGAACAATGGTACCGGAGAATTTGACGCCGCGATTTTAATCAAAAGTGTGGGCGGGGGAGAGTCTTTCAGCCACGCTATGCTGGACGTTAACGGTGACGGCCTGTCCGACTACGTGAGGATTAAAGCGGGTACTGACGGATATCTGGAAATCTATCCTCAAAATAACCCCAGTGAGCAACCCCATAACGTGATCACCAAGATTACCAATGGTCTGGGAGCCGACACCGATATCACCTATGGTAGCCTGAGCCGAAGTGGACATTACGAGCGTGTTGCTGTAGCCACCGGTGATGACTGTCAAACTTTTGAGTTTTACTGGTCGACACAGAAATACTGTAATGCCGATGCGGATGCTTTCTACGCCACCCTTAATGGTGACTGGGATCTGCCCGAGGGCTCGGATACCCTGGGCCGTGAAATGGGGCCTGTACTAGAGTTTAACGGCCCGGTTTATGTCGTAATTGAAGCCAGTAGCGATGCCCCTTTACCGGGACCGGTCGGTGGTGAACAAATTGGAGAGGAATTGGGTGGAGAAGAAGCTCAAAGCCGGATCAGCTATTACTATGGGGAAGCAAAATTACAGGCCTCCGGCCGCGGTTTCTTAGGGTTCCACAAGATCAAAAGCGTGGATGAGCAAACCGGAGTGGAAACCACCACTACTTACCGTCAAGACTTCCCCTTTATAGGCTATCCGGTCCGGACGGAAGTGCATACCGGAGCAGCCGATCCGGAGGATCGCAAATTACTCAGCAGCGCTGAAAATATCTGGTGGGTTCAGACGGACTATGATTTTGGTGATGAGGGAATTAACGCACCCTATCAGCCCTTTATTCACAAGAGTACCGAAATCAGCTACAGCACAGTGACCGATCTGAGTCTAGCGGACAAGCTGGATGTCAGTACAACACCGCTTCAGACTGTGGTCACGGAATCAGATTATGATTTCTACGGTAATCCATTCTATATCAACATCACCACGACAGGAGGTGGTGATACCTTCATTAAGAACAGCCGTCACGAGTATGGAGGAAGTGGTGATGAGAGTGGTGGCGAAAGTGGTGGCGAAAGTGGCGAGGGCGGCTCGGGGCCCAGCTACGAGCAGCTAAAAGGGCGGCTTACCCGTACCACCGTGGAGACGATTCGTAATGGGGAGAGTGAAACGCGGACCTCCGCCTTTGAATATTACCCCGATGCTCCTCTTAAAGGGTTGCTGCACAAGGAGATTATCGAACCCGATGATAGCCAGTATACCCTGACCACTACTTACGAATATGACCAATTCGGTAATAAAACCAAAGCCACTCAGAGTGGTTTGGAGGTTACCAGCCGCTTTACCGAATGGGTCTATGATACTGACGGGCGCTATGTAGACCGGACCATCAATGCGCTGGGGCAGATTACCGAACAGGTAATCAGTCGTAACGAGTATGGCGCACCGACACAGGTGCAAAATATTGACGGCGTGAACAGTTATATCAGCTACAGTAAGTTGGGGCGGCAGTACTTTAGTTATTCCGATACCGGTGCCTGGAGCCAGACCTTAAGCAGTCCCTGCAGTCTGGAGGCGGGCTGTCCCGAAGGTGCTAAGTATCGAGTCACCATTAATCAAGCGGGTGGCGGAGAAACCGACGAGTTTTTTGATCGTCTGGGACGCAGCATGCGTAAAGCAAGTCGCAGCTTCGATGGAACCTGGGTCTACCAAGACACAGAATACGATAAACTTGGCCGCGTCAGTCGAGTCTCCCAGCCCTATTTCCAGGAAGGTACGCAATACTGGATCAGCAGCAGTTACGATATTCTAGGCAGAGTGATTCAAACCAGAGTACCTGATTCTGATGATCTGGAAGATGGTTTTAATGACGGCACCGTGCACTACGACGGTCTTACCACGACCACCACCAATGATAAAGGGCAGGAAAAGGTTGAGATCAAGAACGTACAGGGCGAACTGGTTCGTGTAATAGACAATCTGGGTGGCCAGATCGATTATGAATACGATCCTCAGGGCAATATGGATCTAATGACGGCCAGCGGCGATGGCAAAGTCATTATCACGGATTTGGATCACGATCTGCTAGGCCGCAAGACCTACATGGACGATCCAGATAAGGGTTATTGGGACTACCGCTACAACGTCTTTGGTGAACTGACCTTACAGGTAGATGCCAAAGGCCAGTGCAGTGTAATTGGCTATGATGTTTTGGGCCGCCAGGAAACCCGAAAAGATAGCCGCAGGTATGAACCGGAGGCCATGAGTTGTTATACCTCCATGGAGTACCTCGAGGGGGATACCACCTGGGTGTACAATAACGGGACGGATCCCAACATCAGCACTGGTTTGGGGCAACTGGACAGCGTCACGGACGCAGTGACGGGTTACAGTAAAATCATTAACTATGACGGTCTGGGCCGTGCGGAAGAGACCATGACCAGTCTTAACGCTGGCGCTGATGGCGATCATTATGAGCTGGTGACCTACGATGAGTTCGGGCGTACCTTCCAGGTCTTCGATGCTGCCCGCGATGGCAACGACTACAACGATAACGGTATCGAGTATCGTTATAACCAGTATGGCTACCTGCATGAGGTGGTTGATGCGGTGTATGTTGATGCTCAAACCCGGCTAAGCTACTACGAAGTGCTGGAGATGGATCAGCGCGGCAATGTTAAGCAGGAGATATTGGGCAACGGTCACACCACCACACGCACCTACGATGAAGTCACGGGGCGTTTGGAACACTTGGGGGCCGGTATTGGCTCCGGGGCAGTGGTGCCGACCATTCAGGATATCGCATACTCTTGGGATCAACTCGGAAACCTGACCGGGCGTGATACCCAAAGTGGCAGCAAGGCGATCGAGGAAATCTTCCTGTACGATGGCCTCAATCGTTTAAATCGAGCCGATGTGACCGGAGGTGATTACACCATCACTAACTACGATGCCTTTGGGAATATTACCGATAAAAATACCTACAATAGCGCCGGAGAATTAAACAGCGATGCCAGCGTCGGCAATTATACCTATGGTGCGGGTTTCGGCGGTGAGGGTGTAGGACCCAAGGCAGGTCGACATGCGGTTGTTAATACCAGCTTGGGTAATCTCAGCTATGAGTATGATAACAACGGTAATCTTATAACGAATGATATGCCGGATGGGTCGACACGCACCATTGACTATACCACCTTTGATAAACCCAGCCGGATTGTCAAAGGCAACCACAAAATGGAATTTGAATATGGTCCGGACCGAGCGCGCTATAAGCGGATTGATACTAACACCGGTAACGGCGAAGTAACCACGACCCTCTATATTGGTAGTGTCGAGAAGATTACCAATCCGAACGGGACGCAAGCGGTTAAGCGCTATATCAACGGTGTGGCGATTATTACCCAGCACTATGATAATAGCGGTGGGCTGACCGGTACCGATGAGCGCTATCTGTACAAAGACCATCTGGGTTCTCTGGACTTTATGACCGATGAGTTCGGCACCATTATCCAGGAGATGAGCTATGACGCCTGGGGTAAACGGCGCAACGCCATGGATTGGACCACCTGGACCTTTAGTAGCCTCTATCTATTTAATCATACGGAGACTACCCGCGGTTATACCGGGCATGAGATGCTCGATGAGGTGGGGCTGATTCATATGAATGGGCGGATTTATGATCCGCATTTGGCCAGGTTTGTGCAGGCGGATCCGTTTGTGCAGGCGCCTAGTGATATGCAGATGTTGAATCGGTATTCCTATGTGCGGAATAATCCGTTGAATGCTACGGATCCTAGTGGGTTTATTTTACCGGCAATTGTAGGGATCATAGCGGCAGCAGCTGGAGCCGATGCGGTTGTAGTAGGAATTCTAGTTGGGATTACAGCCTTTGGACAAGCGCTTGCGCAAGGCGCTAGTTTCGGACAGGCGCTATTTACAGGTATTCTCTCCGGCGTAGCCGCCGGAGCCTTTACGGCTATAGGGCAGGCGACGAACTTCTCCTTCCTTGGCCTTAAAGGGCTGACGGCAAAAGCCCTGGCCTCGGGAGTTATCGGCGGTATAACAAGCACATTGCAAGGGGGGAAGTTTGGCCATGGTTTCTTTGCGGCAGGCTTTGGCGTGGCTGCTGGTGGTTATCTCAGCAAAATGGGCGGAGTGTACGCTCAGCCGGCGAGCAAGATTATTGCTGGGGCCGTTGTCGGTGGTACGATTTCAGAAGCCACAGGTGGTAAGTTTGCCAATGGAGCTGTTACTGGGGCCTTTACGGCGTTAGTGTCCACAGTGGCTAATGTTGCGGTTAAGAAACATCAGGCTACGCAGTTTAAACCGCCTCAAGTTGATGCAATGGACCGGATATCCATTGGGCCGAATGCGGGAGGAGGCGGCAAACCGGCGTTACAACCGGCAGTTACAACTGACGAAGTGCTCACGATTACAACGAGAATGCCGCCTGATATCCGTATACCTCCGATTAAATTCGCACCAATTTTTGATCCAGCGGATTCTGCGGTAGACTTCTCAGCGGTTGGGCCGACAAGAGTTTATGATGCACCGTATTTGGATAATGTAAATACAGGTGTTGAATTTTCAGTTACTGAGGGGCAGCTTGGGGCTGCGATTCAATCTGCTTTGCAATTTGAACAGGCGGCACATATTGTTGCTGTTGCACCAATTGCTGCTGCAGTTAGCACCGTTGGAGTATCGTTGCACGTGACATTTAACTTGGCAACAGATCGTCCTATTACAGCTGGAGGTCTCGCGTTTAGTGCAGGTGTTGGAAGGGCATTATCTCCTGGGACTAATCGCTTAATCGGATTAACTCAAGGTGATAAAATAGGGACTGCTGCTTGGAGGTTTAATTCAGAAACCTTGGGTTTAGGTATTGGTTTTATTGGACCATAATACATAGATTGTTATCGGTTTAAATCTTTATGGAATATATAGTAGTGGTTGTAGGTGTCCTATTTGTTGGGTTTATTGCGGGTATTTGTGAGGAAAGAAATTATTCAGAAATTAAATCTTTTTTCGTTGGGGTATCTGTGGGTGCTTTGTTTACGTTACTAGCTCTCAGTATTGGTATTTCAAAAAGAGTACTGTCTGGGGTGGAGATAGAGCATATTTACTTAATTAAAGTTATCGGGGCAGGGGTTATCATGTCTCTTGTGATGGGTTTTAAATGTACTTACCCTAACTCTAATTCTGATTTAGATTTGTGAAAGCAAAAAAGATCGATAGGGTCATATATGGACCCGAAGATCGATAGGGTCAGAGTCATAGATTTCGATCGATAGGGTCAGAGTCATTGATTTTCATCTATTGATTATTAGGGAGAAGCAGGTTAGATTTTCTTCATTGATTCAAAAGACAAGGAAGTCTTATGGCTCGTTTATCACGTCTCTATCTGCCCGATTGCGCTCAGCATATTATCCAGCGCGGTAATAACCGCGAAGCCTGTTTTTACAGCGAAGCGGATTACAGGGCCTATCTATCATTCCTTAAAGATGCTGCTGATAAATACCGGGTAGCTATCCATGCTTTTGTGCTGATGACCAACCATGTACACCTACTGGTTACACCAGGGGATCGTCATGGCGGTAGCCGTTTGATGCAGGCGCAAGGCCGTAAATATGTACAGTATTTTAACTTTACTTATGGTCGCACGGGTACGTTATGGGAGGGGCGGTATAAATCGACTTTGGTCGATGCTGATACTTATCTAATGACCGTGTATCGCTATATTGAACTGAATCCGGTTCGGGCAAGAATGGTTGATCATGCTTCGGAATACCCCTGGTCCAGTTACCGCTACAATGCTTTGGGTAAGCCGATCCAATTGTTGTCACCACACCCTCTCTATCTCAATTTAGGCAAAATACCGGAGGAACGGCAGAAAGTTTATCGTTCTTTATTTCGAGGAAGAATGCCGGACAGAGAACTTGCCGAGATACGGGAGGCGACGAACAAAGCCTGGGCATTGGGCGATGACCGATTTAAGGCACAAATTGAAGCTAAAACGGGACGGCGAGCAATTCCGCAGCGTAGAGGGGGAGATAGGAAGTCGGCGAAATATAAGGAGTCTCATAATCAATGACTCTGACCCTATTGATTGAGCTGGAGGCCTGGGCTGTCATATCGACGCCAGTGCGTTCCTGCCGCACCTAGAACAAACAGAATACCCATCAGGTGCATTGGCTTCCGCGCTTTATCTGGTGAGTGGAGTGCGTGGCATGGAACGGGGTACTCTGTCTGAGCAACGTGAAGAGAATGGTGAGGAAACTCTGGCCCATTTAGAATTGCTGCGACTAGCGGTGCCACGAAGGGTATTTACCATGTCTCACCTCAAATACACCATCGATAGAATTGCCTGGCTCTATGAAAATCGGGATTTGGTGGGTGGTTTGACGTTTGTAGATGAACCTAAAATTTTACGATTCTTCTTTGGTAAATTGGATACCACCACAGATTGGCAAACCAAACTGGTCGCTAAATTCAAAGAGGATTTTGGCGATAGCCCCTAGTATTCTCAATCGACTAACGGTTCCATGGGGTATTTAGCAAGGAAATCGTCGAGCTATTGATAAAAACGCGAGTGACCAGATAGTCTCTCGCGTTTTTTGTTTTATCTTAGAATACGGACGTTATCTTTTCTGAAGGAATTACTTCACTATTTGATTTAGCAAATTGTTGGTTTGCTCTTGTGAATCCAGCAATAATTGGTAAAACGGTTCAACATTAAGGTCACGTATAGCCTGCTGAGTTGCCTGTCCAGCTTGCGTATCGTATTCGCCAGGGATTGCCACAGGTATAATTGCGGCATTTTCTAACTCCCAGTTCATTATAAAACTTGCCAGTCGGCTATTACCGTCACTAAATCCGTGAATCCTGATGAGCGCGCAATACATAAAAAGGGCCCTGGGAAGTCCTGCAGAAACATGTGGCCGGAGTGTGCCGCACAATTTGTTAATTGTCGCTGACACCTTTTCCGGATCTGGGGGTATGACTCTGGAGGCCGTGCTAATGTAGTTTGCTATTGGTTTCAGCTGGCCCGGATAAGCTTTCGGGAACCCTTTTAGCAGCCTGGCATGCCAATAACGTATCCAGGCTTGTCCATTGTTATTGAATCCATCACTCATCGCAGTATTTGCACGCTCCATGCAGGTTTCATAGATCCATGGCAAATCCCTATTGGTAGGAAACGCGGACTTTGAATATTTGCCTGATCGAAGAAGATCGAAAATCCGGGACGCTGTTTCGGGTTCGTTGGGTAGTTTGCTTTTATAGTAAGCTTCAATAAAACAGAGGTTTTCTTTTTCGGTGTTGTGTGGGTTACTCCATTTTTCGATCGCCAAATTGCTGCACGCATCGGCGATTTTAACCAGGTCAGCAATGCAGTTTTCATCGGCTTTTGACAAAATTGCTGGTGTTTTAGCGATGTCAGCCGCTAGCTGATCAATATTTTTTGTCTGAAGCGCGCTTTTCAGGCCGGGCGCTATTCTTTCGTGTTCGGATAATATCGCCAAAGTGATATTCGCGGAGCTACGTGCTTCGTCATCCAGCTGGTCATCTAAAGCAGACTGGATTAACTGTTTCGCCTCTCTCAGATTCACTTGAGTAACGCGTAACAGTCCTATATTCAATTTTGGGAGCGCGAAATCCGGAGCAAGCTTTATTGCCTGGTCAAAATAGGATTGCGCAGCCTCCAAGTTATCCAGGTGGTGCATACACGCGCCAATTTTATTTAAAATCTGCGGGTTTGAGGGCATCAGTTTCTGAGCTTTCAGGTAATCTTCTACAGCAAGCTCCATTCTCGCCGTCAGGCGATAGCAATCCGCTCTATTTGAAAGAGCACCAATGTGTGCCGGTGTAATTTTTAGCGCAGAGGAGGAGGCTTCTATAGCCTCTTCATATTGCTCACTGGCAGCAAGTGCAGCCGCCATATTGCACAAAATGTCTGCCGAGTCTGGCTGTCTTTTCAGTGCCTGTTGGTAAAGGCGGACAGCCTCGCTGTAGTCACCTTTTTGAAAATATATTGCTGCCAGTGAGCTATCAGCTCTAGGGTCATTAGGGTGTTGCTGATTAATCGCTTCGATTCGGGTCAATGCTTCAGACTCATCCTCCCCAATAAATGAGAGGGCCAAAGCCAGCTTGGGTGCGATCAGGTGTGGATTTTTTCTTATGTTATCGTCAAGCCAGTTCTTGGCGGCTGATTTGTCTTGCACGTTGCTGATTAGCCTGGTTAGCAGGTTCCAGCTTTGGATATTTTCCGGGGCTATTTGTATGGCGTGCGCCAAAGCTGATTTTGATTCGTTTATCTGTCCTGCGTGAGTGTACAACTCGCCCAGTTTTTGCCAGGCTGAAACATCGTCTGGCTGGTTGCGTACTCTATTTTCTAAAATTTCTATATTTGCTTTGAGCTCAGGCTGAGGCATTCAGTTACGCCATAAATTAAGAGTGTATTTTCATGAGGAATTACTTTTTATCTTGAATAACTGCTACCAAGATTAGCTCATGTACAGGAAGGCCTACATTATACGTTTTCACTAGCATAGCGGTAGAGCAATTAATAAGAATAACCGATTGGTATTAAAACCGTGATTAAAGGTTCATTCAAAACGAGCTGTACCTGGGTGGTGACAAAAGGACGGTTGAAACCGAGTGGGTACTAGTCTTTGCTATAACACTCTACCCGATTCCTGCCTTTCTCTTTAGCTTGATACAACGCTTTATCAGCCTGCTCGAATAAGTTTTCTAAAGTGTGCCCCAATGTGAAAGCAGTTACTCCAAAGGAAAGTGTGATAGGGGAGTTTTCATCGATAAATTTTAATTTAAGCTGGGCAATTTTTTCGCGAATATGATTCATTGCTCCTTCTGCGGCATCAATGTCAGTTTCCGGGAGCAGAATCACAAACTCTTCGCCGCCGTAACGAGCGACGAAATCTGTTTCACGAATAGAATCTGTGATCTCTTTGGCAATGGTTTGCAGCACCTGGTCACCGATCAGATGGCCGTATCTGTCATTGACACTCTTGAAGTGGTCAATGTCGGTAATAACCAGGCAGAGAGGGTTCTTGTATCGTTTGAAACGTTCCCACTCCATCTGGATTCGCTCATTCAGAGCCTCCCGGTTCGGTAGCTTGGTCAGCACGTCAGTGGTTGCTTTAATCTGCTCATCTTTTAATCGCTTTTTGATGACATTGGTTTCATTCTCCATTTGGGAAAGCTGATCGGCCAATGCCTCCATCTGCCTGTCAGCCTCTTGCTGGCGGCATTTTTCAGCTTCCAATAGCTCATCCATTGACTCGGTAATGCGAAAAATATGCTGTTGTACCGAGCGTTTGAAAGAGGTGATGTCGGTGGCCAGCTCCGCTTCTTCTGAAATTGCATTGACCTGTACTCGCATTTGTTCATCAATCTGGATGTTTTTCCCTCGCCAGGTCTCTTCGGTGCTGCTTCCCTGTTTGAGAAATTGATTAATTCCAATCAGTTGTTCATCCAGAGAAAGAAGAAAGTTCTCGAACTCCTGCTGCATTTGAGTTACAAACCGGCAAATAAAATCAGCCAACTTATTGAGCGCCGGTTCCAGATCCATGGCATTAGACATGTGATCGAGTTCATTGAGCAGTTCCACTGCATCGGCTTTGTCACCCCGGTCTTCAATGAGTTTATCTATCAGGTTCGATAGCAGCACACGGATTTTTTCCAGGTCGGGACCCTTGGAAGCCTCATTATCCCCGGTTTCTGGCAGGGTTTCAGTATCTGGTACTTTGGGCAAAGGGCTTTCGTTTTCCTGGCTATTATCCCCCGTTTCGACAATCTCTTCTGCCTCTATGGCTGCAGCCAGGCTTGAAAGGTCATCGCGACCGTCTTCAATTTCAGTGGCAGCGGAAGGGGCACTTTGGGCGGGTGCCTCCGGCGCTGTTGAGGGCTTGTTGAACAAGCGGGTTAACAAACCGCCACCTGAAACCGGTTGAGAGTTGTCACCCAGATTTTCAGTAATAGCTTTTTCCTGAAGACCGGCATACTCAGTCAGTAATTCCGCATACTGATTATTATCGGCGCTCTTTTTGGAAAGCTGTTTATGAAACCGGGAAAGTGCCGAGCGGTTTTCCTTACTTAAACTTTTTAGCTTAAGTAACTGTTGCGCCAGATCTTTAAGCGCAGTCATGCCCTGATCGGTACTGCCTTCTTTTTGATCATCAAGGTTTCTGACCAACGCTTCAATAGTGGTCAGCTCGTCGCTGAGTTGAGCTTTGCTTGGCTGAGCCTTGCGCAGTAACCTTCGTAAATTCTTAAGGGCCTTGTCCAGAGCTCCATCGCGGCCATCGGCTGCCAGGCTCACACGTGACAGAACTCTTTGCAGAAGTTGAATATACTCATCCTGCGAATGCTGTTTCTGTTCAAACAGCTCACACTCTGTGAGATATTTTTCCCGCCACTGATTAGCGTCTACAGGATCTTTTTTTGAATCAAACATTCACGGTACCAATGTCCAGGCTCTTCCCTGAAAAGTAAGCGTTTTCAATGTATTTACATTGAGTATAGACGTTTATTGCGGGGTGAGAAGGATTAACAGGAGTAGAAGTGAAGTAATATTTAGTGTTAATGGTAACCAATAACGCTGGGGACTACAGGCGTGTATATTTGCAGGGCAAGGCGCCCGAAATATAAGCGTAATCTTTTAGCCGGCTCTTTTTTCAATAACAGGTTAGTAATATTGCTAAAGCAGATAACGCTCAGGGTGGATGAGGGTAAGCTAAAGGGTCAAAAACCAAAAAATTACCTGCTATGGACTGGTGTTTTACTGGGCAAGATAGTCGTTCTGGCGTTGCAATTATAACTACCCTGGTATAAAGTACGCGCTCTTTTTTGCAGGCTAAATAATTCAGTAATGACGTTAATTAGCTCGATTGGTGAGGTGTCCGAGTGGTCGACACCGAGGCTCGAAGAGCCGAATGAATGCTGGAGCGCAGCGACGGCAGCCCGAAGGGCGAGGAGTGTAAGCTCCGAGTAACGTGCACGCAGGCGTGCGGACGCGTTTATTAGATCAGAACCACAAATTTAAAACGCAATTGGTGAGGTGTCCGAGTGGTCGAAGGAGCACGCCTGGAAAGTGTGTAAGTCGCAAGGCTTCGAGGGTTCGAATCCCTCCCTCACCGCCATAAACAAGCCGGTGTATACCGAGGACAAGGTTTACACTTTATACCGGAGACATAGTTAACACTTTTCCGGTACAAAAGGATTAGAGGCCGGTTCTACCCGGCCCTCATCCTCATCAAAGAATCCTAAATCATATTTCATAAAGCTGACAAGCCAAATTTTGTCAGCCACCTCTCTGATCCCTATCTGTTGCCCGGCAAATACGGTGCTCAAGCTGATTTTACGTTTGCCAATACAGATCCTACCACATTGTGTTACGCGCACTGTGCGATCATGGAATGGGTACTGTGGTTCATCCGGTGGCCGATACTCCCGAATAGACGGTGTATAGATATCCCCCGGATACTTGCCACCCAATGCTTGGTGCGGCCTTTGATTATTGTAAACCTCGATAAAGCCTTCAAACCGCTCCTGCTGCTGTAGGAAGTTATAGGAGGCCGGTTTAGTGGCTTCCTTTTTCAAGGTCAGGTGCATACGCTCATGGCGCCCATTCTGTTCGGGGTGCCCAGGCTTGATTCGTTCTATAGAAATTCCAAGCCTAAGCCACCAAACCGATAACCGGCTTAATCCAAAAAAGGCATTGGGAGAGGCAAAAGGTACGCCGTTATCTGTCCGTATGGCTTGAGGCAAACCGTATTCCTTAAAGACACGTTCAAAGACAGCGGAAGCCAAACAATACCGCGTTGATTCCAGGCTTTCACAAGCCAACAGGTAGCGCGACCGGTAGTCAGTGATCGTGAGCGGGTAGCAATATTGTTTATTGCCCAGCATGAATTCACCTTTGTAATCGGCACACCAGAGTCCATTCGGCGTATGGGCTTCACTTAGCGGTGTGCCTTGGGCCCGATAACGCCTCCTCTTACGCCGTTTGACTAAACCTTGCCGATCCAGCACGGCGTGTACGGTGCTCTTCGCCGGGGGCTGGATCATGGGGTAGGCGCGGATCAGCTTCTCTCGAATTTTAGGAGCCCCCCAGGTTGGATGCTCTTTCTTGATCTGTAGAATCGTTCGCTCAATCTGAAAGGGCAGTTTATTCGCGTGGCGGTAAGGACGTCGACTGCGGTCATGAAGACCATCGAGGCCAGCATCCTTATAGCGGTTGAAGATTTTGTAGCCCGTCACTCGTGAAATACCAAATTCGCGACACAAGGCTGCCATCTGCTCACCTTCGAGTAATCGAGCAATAAATTTGAGGCGTTCATCCATCGGTTTACACTCTTTCCAGGGCATCCGGAGTTCTCCTCCAAATGCATTAATGTGTAAACCATGTCTCCGGTATTGTCTGTAAACTATGTCTCGGGTACCACAGCCCCGATAAGGGGCTTTTTTGTGGCCGGTTGGTGTGGCAGGGTGAGAACCCTCGTGGGTTCGACAAGGAGCCAGACCACTTATAAGTGGTCTGGTGACGCAGAACGTCGAAGCGAAGCGACGACGGCCCGAAGGGAGAGCCGTGTAACGGCGAATAATCCCTCCCTCACCGCCATTTATATACATTTTAATCTTATAAAATAATGAGTTAGATTTAGGTCTTTTTTGTTGTTCTCGCTATAGTACTTACAAAGTACATACATATGGCGACCCTATGGTACTGGATGCCATTCATGGTGAAATTGAAGAAATCTATGCACCATCCAAGCTAATTGGCAAAGGTGGTCTAGCGGGGTAGCCAAACCATACTAGATTTCCAGCTTACTGGCATTCGCCTTCAACCACTCCTTGCACACCCGATAATCCGGCAACACACGCTCAACTTCTTTCCAGAACTGGGCAGAATGATCGTGGTGTATCAGGTGACAAAGTTCATGCACCACCACGTAATCCACCATGCGGTTGGGGGCCATGATGATTTTCCAGTTGAAGTCGATTTTGCCCCTGGCGCTGCAACTGCCCCAACGTGACTTGAAGGACTTGGTACCTACGTCGGCCGGTTCAACACCAATGATGGCGGCATAGCGTTGGGATTTTTCCTGTAGCTTCAGTTGCGCATGGTGTTTGTACCAACGCACCAGCGCGTTGCGGATCATGTGGGGCTGTTCAGTGCCGTTGGGCACGCTAACAAGCAAACGCCCCTGTACCAGCTTTACGGGGTTAAAGTGACCACGATTGACCTTCAGGCGGTAATTGCGCCCAAGGTATGTAAAGGATTCACCGGATACAAAGTCCTTGCTACTGACCGGCATGGCGTCCCGGTGAAGGTAAATCTTGTTTTTGATCCACTGGCGCTTGCCATCGAGGATCTGGGTAATGCGGTCACTGTCTAACCCTTTGGGCACGACGATAGACACAGCTCCATCTTCCACACGCACATCAGCGGACTTGCTGCGATTGGTGCGGATCACTTCAGCAATAAAGCCATTGCCTTCGATATATTCGCTATCACCCATTGATCGTGCCATGGTCAATGCCATCACTTACCAGCATCCTTGAAACGATGCTTCGCCAAGTCCATAAAGCGGTCTTGCACTGCGTTCACAATCGACTTTTCTCCAAATGACGTATCCAGTAGAGCGCGTTTAATCGCTTTCTTCGTGCGCTTTACTTCATCGGGCTTATTGAAAAAATCCACGATCCGGGTGGCTTCATCGAACATAGCGACCAAGGCTTGGGTGGTGGCTTTAATTTCTTCGTGGGCAGCACCTTCCAGTGCATCGCCCTTGGCGGCAGTCACTTCTGCCATCAGGATGTTATAAAACGCAAACTCTGTTTCAGATAAGCCAAGATCGATTGCCGCCTGTTGGTGTTCGGTGTCGATAGTGCTGACCATTTCAAACAGCATTTCAACCTGTTGATCCCACTTACCAGCGGTCTTTTCGATAATGTCCCGCAAGCGAAGGCTTAGCGACCGGTAGTATTCCGGGTCTTCATCCAGGTTGACGGTAATGTGGTGTTTGATAGCCGACTCAATTTCAGAGGCACGGCTTTCATCCGACTTTACCGAGGTGACGGATTCCTTGAAGTTTGCCGCCAACAGGTCAACCGGTGGAATTTTGGGGTCGACGCCGGTACTGAGGATGTGTTCATCCACCAGTTGACGAACCTTTTCACCGGCATCACTAATGTCCAGACCGGGGTCACGGTAGCGGTTACGGGCGGCGTGATGTACTTTACCCAACAACTTCAGGTCAGCCACAAAGGGCTTGGCGGCGGCATCCGGTAGTATCACGTCCATTTGCTTGGCAAAGCGTTTGAACGCGATTTCAAACTGGGCGCGAATATCTTCATGCTTCAGTGCCAACACATAGCCATCAACATCCTTGCCTTTCACATCCTTGAAGAACGACATGGCGCGGGTATGGGCGGCTTTCAGCTTGGGTATTTCATCCTTCAACGTGTGGTAGGTGCCTTCCACATCGTCACTGCTGAACATTTCCAGCGCATCGGTCAGGTAATCCGCCAAACCGTGATAATCCACCACAAAACCGCATTGCTTTGCCCCATTTCCAACCGGGGAAGCGCAGGTACGGTTCACCCGTGCGATGGCTTGCATCAAGGTGTGATCCTGAAGTTTACGGTCGATGTACATCACCTGGGCGATAGGCGCATCAAAGCCGGTTAACAGCATGTCTTTTACGATCAGAAATGCCGTAGGGTCTTCGTTCAGGGGCTTGGGGAAGTCAGCAATAGTCTTCTTCTGCTTTACCTTATCGGTGTACTGGGCAATGTACTGTTCGTCATTGTGGTCACCACTGATTATCACTTCAGACGGCGGCGCACCAAGGTCATCCAAGGTTTCCTTGAAAATAGTGGCGGCATGGCGACTGCCCACCACGATCATGGCTTTGAAGCCGTTGGGCTGGATGTGTTCACGGTAATGCTTTAACAGGTCGATACAGACCCATCGAATCCGTGCCGGGGCTTCGCGCACAGCCCGTTCCACGCCGTACTTTTTCTTGATCTCACGCTTTTCGTCGTCGCTGAAGCCACCGAAGTATTCTTCGAACAGCTTATCCAGTGAGTCTCCCGCCACTTCGGTTTGCACTTGGCGACCTTCATACAAAATGCGAACGGTGGCACCATCGTCCACGGCTTCGTTGATTTTGTACTGGTCGATATAGCCACCAAAGGCCTGATCCATCTTTTGGGTTTTGAGCAACGGTGTGCCGGTGAAACCAATTTTCGGTGCATTGGGTAATGCGGCATTGATGGTCATTGCCAAGCCGCCGAATTGGGTACGGTGGGCTTCATCAGCTAGCACAATAATCTTGTCACTGGGATTTAAGTCGGAAAAGGCTTTTGTCGGGTCGCCGCTGGCGCTTTCCTTTTCCGCATCTTGGAACTTCTGCACCATGGCGGTCACAAGGTCGGATGAATCCTTCTTCAACAGGGTTTTCAGTTCCGCCACGGAACCGGCGTTATAAACGGTTTCCCCCTGGGCATCTCGGAAGGTATTGGAAAGCTGTTCATCCAGTTGTGTGCGGTCGGTGATAAACACCAGCTTGTACTGTTGCAGTTCCGGGTCGCGGCGCATCTTCACCGCCAGCATTACCATAGTTAGCGATTTACCCGACCCTTGGGTATGCCAGACTACCCCTGACTTCTCTTTGCGATCCTTGCCTGTTTTAAGACGTTCTATGACCTTGTTGACCGCACGGAACTGTTGATAGCGGGCAACCTTCTTGATCAGACGACCTTCCACTGGCTCGAAGATCACGAAGTTTTGCACTATGTCCAAGAAAGATTGCTTGTTGAACATACCGGCAAGCAAACGTTGCTGCGCTGTTACTTCACCCGCTTGGTAGTCGCCTTTTGGTTCAGCGACCTTCCTAAGTTCATCGTCATTCCCGCGATGGCGGGAATCCAGCTTCACCACGTTGTCTGGCTGACCAAGGTTCAGTAAGTCGGCATCCGTAAACGGGTAAGCATCCTTCCAGTCACCATAGTGCTGGGCGGTGGATGAAATGGTGCCCACCTTGGCAAGATCACGACAGGTGGTGACCATCAACTGGTTATACCAGAATAGCTTTTCTGCTCCCTCATCTTCATGGGGGTGACGCAAGTTTGCATAGCGGCGCAGTTGCTTGATGCCTTCCTGCATCGGGCTGGAAATATACGGTGACTTGGCTTCAATCACCGCCAGCGGCAGACCATTCACAAAACAGACAATATCGGGAATGATGTTCTGGTTTACACCTTCCACCTTGAACTGGTTGGTGCAAAGAAATTCGTTATTGTCTGGTTTATCGAAGTCAATAACTTTGACTGTCTGACCTTTGCGCCCCTTACCCAAATCCTGTTCGACCGACAGGTAATTGACCAACGTCTGGTAGATGGCGTGGTTGTACTCCATCAAACCGGCAAAGTTGGGGTGCGTCAGTTCACGGACGACCTTGCGCAAGTTTTCATCACTGATCCACGGATTCAGGTGCTTGATGGACGATTCCAGTCGGTTAATCAACACTACATCACGAAAAGAATTTCGTTCGGGTGTAGCACCGTGGATAGCGCCTGCGGCGTTAGGCGAAAGTCTTTCGCCGGGTAAAAAGCACCAACCCATCTGGGTTAGTTGTTCAATAGCAGGGGCTTCAACCTTGTCGTATTCGTCCTGAAACACCTTAGTCTCCCTGTACCAGCATATTCATAATTAAGCGTATGAGTGTGTCTTTTTGTTTTGGGTTAGATTCGGCCACCAGCAAGGTTAAAGCAGCCAGGCCTGTATCATTGATAACGGCCTCACCCTGTGGGTTCAGCAAGCGACCATTGCGGTGCAGAAAATCCACAAACAACCAGGCACCACTGCGTTTATTGCCATCGCTAAAGGGGTGGTTTTTAACTACAAAATACAGCAAGTGCGCCGCCTTGCTTTCTATGGTGGGGTAAGCCGGCTCGCCAAACACGCTTTGCTCAAGGTTGCCAAAAATACCCGCCAGGCCTTCCGCCCGTGGCTGCGCAAATAAAGCTGTGGCTTCACCGCGCTCCATTAACTGGGCTTTTAGGGTATTTAAATCTTCCATGGCTTGCGCGGGGCCGGCCAGTGTGCCGCCGGTTTCGCCACGGGGTTCTTGTAACAAGCCTTCGTCGTAGCGTTGCAGCCATAAAAAGGTCTGCGTGTAGCGGCTGACAATATCCACCAGCCCACGGCCTTCATCCACCCCTAACTGGCCCGATTGCACGGCTTTTTTAACCAGCGCCAAGGCCTGTTCCAGCTCCTGGGCATTTTGTTCAAAGCGTTGCTGGTTAAGGGTGTAACCACGGGTTAAGTGCTCTTTCAGGCGCTGGGTAGCCCATTGGCGAAATTTCACACCTTGCGCCGATTTAACCCGGTAGCCTACCGAGATAATCACATCCAGATTGTAGTGATCTACTTGATAGGTTTTGCCGTCGTCGGCAGTTGTTGCATATTTTGCAACAACTGCCTCTCGTACCAGCTCCTGCTCTTTAAACAGGTTGCTGATATGACGGGAAATAACCGATTTGTCACGACCAAACAGCGCCACCAGCTGTGCGGCCGAAAGCCAGACTGAGTCCTGCTGGAACTGTACTGGCAAACTTAAGCCACCATCTTCGTTTTGATAAATTTCAATCGTGTTTTGCTCATCCATACGCTATGGCTCCTTGTTGATTAAAGCGGCGGTGTGAGCTTTGCCCCATAAAAAGCACCAGCCCGTGCGGGTAAGCTGACCGATGGCGGGGGCTTCAACCTTGTCGTATTCGTCCTTGAACATAGTATTAATCCAGCTTGACGTGCATGGATGCACTAATGCCGTGGTCGCATGGATGCGAAGGAACGGTGACCCGAACAATACCGGTTAATAGGTCTTGCATTAGGGCTTTTTTGGTGGCCTCAAGCTGATTGCGTTTTTTAGTAGCTAGTGCAATTCTTTCATTGATTGAACTTACAACACCAACAATCCGATTTTGTTCTTCTTTGCTTGGTAACGGCAACCTCAATGTTTTCAAGTTAGTTCCCGACAAGTTTTTTTGAACTCCACCAGAAGCAAGCATCTGTATATTTTCCTGAATGCTTGAGGACATCATAGAGAGCCTAATAAACCATGGATTCACAGTATCGGACAAACGAAAACGAATAAGGAACGCCGCCGCAACCATTGGCACAGGCTGCTCTTGAAAAACATCAACCACTCCACAAGTCCCTGAGCGGGTTACTAACAGGTCACCATCACTTAGTATGTGGCTTTCAAACTCTTCGAAATTTAAGCCTGCTAATGGAACAGTGGAATAATCAATATCCCAGTTTTCGTCCATATCTGTAGTTCGGATACATCCAATATTGCCACTCTCTGAATAGTAATCCGACGAAAAACGAGGACCGAAGGCACTTTCTGTTGTTATGTCGCCTAATGTACAAACATCCCACCCAACCGGAATACGCCCCACGGGTGAGTCCTTGAATTCAGTGTGACCGCTCTTATTTCCGCCGCAGGCGCTCTTGGACTGTTCAGAACCTTCTATGGGAGAAAGTAACTCCTGCATCATGCCGGTCTTCAGGTCTTTCAGCTTGTCGATTTGCGCTTGGGTCTTTTCGATCACATCGTCAACGGACGATAGGATGGCGGCGATTTTTTGTTGTTCGGGTAGTGGTGGCAACGTAAGCGAAAGGTCTTCCATACCGCCCTTCGTGACATGCAGAATCCCCATGCCATTAGATTTGTTTAACCATTCTTGCGTTTTATAGCCCAACAACTGATAGGAATAATCTTTCGTCAGATTAACTTCGTCTGGGGTAACCTTCCAAATATGGTAGTGATATATTGCTTTTTGCCCCTTCCAAATATGCGGTCCAAAAGTAGCTGACCACATGTAGAGCAAATCACCACTGTTACAATATTGGCGTTCCGGTAGTTCTAAATTCGAGTAGTAAAACTCTTTACCACTACCGGTTAGGTTCTGAAGCCTAATAACTGGCGTCCCTTCCTTTTCCCATTCGGACAATTTGTACGCACGACCATTAGAGAACTCACATATATCGCCCTGTCGTTGCATTGACCACCCATCAGGAACCGCATTACTCATAACCCAATTCCCCCAAGAATCCTTTCATGACCGCTTCGGCATCCGCTACTTGGGCATCCAATTCGTTCAGTGACACCTTGTATTTGTCCCACCAGCGTTCCAGCTGGTCGATAATTGCTCCTGCATTATCGACATTTCCGCCATCCATGGCGGTCAGGCGATCACCTTCGATCACTTCTCGGATGGCTTCTTTAGTTTCAATGCTCGGTTTGAAGTCGAAGTAATCATTATCACGCTTAGTTAATACGGCACTCAGGTCTACACCTTTTAGTATTTCTTCCTGAATGTACTCATCTTCCACTTCACGTACGGGAACACCGCCGTGCAAGATGGCGCGAACATCGAAGATTTCCGGTGGTGGGCTGGTGTCGGCGTAACGGCGGATGTTCAGGTTGTAATCGTTTTCGGCAATGTCTGCCAAGGTCACCACTTTGGAGTAACGCTTGATCTCACTGTAGCTGTCGAAGGTATCAACGATCTTGGCAATGTCCTGTTCGCGCAGTTTGTTCTGGTTCTTGCCTTCTTCGTATTCCAGTTCACCATTGATAAACAGCACCTTGCCTTTGCGGTCAGCGGGTTTGTTTTTGTTGATGATTAACAAACAGGCGGGAATGCCGGTGCCGTAGAACAGTGCGGACGGTAAGCCCACAACCGCTTCCAACAGGTCATCCTCCAAAATACCTTGGCGAATCGCTTTCTCACTGGCGCCACGGAACAACACACCGTGGGGCATGACCACGCCCATCATACCCTCCGCGTTCAGGCTGGCGATCATGTGTTGGACAAAGGCTAGGTCACCCGCGTCCTTGGGTGGTGTGCCGTAGGGGAAACGACCATAAGCGTCATTGTCCGCTTCGTCCTTACCCCACTTCTTCAAACTGAACGGCGGGTTGGCAATCACGCGGTCGAAGGACATAAGTTCACCGCCCTGACTGTGCTGGGGTTCACGAAGGGTATCACCCTTACGAATATCGGCACTGAACACACCATGCAGGAACATGTTCATCTTACAAATTGCCCATGTGTTCAGGTTCATTTCCTGACCGAACAGGGACAGGTTAGCCGGGTTTTCACCGCGGGTGGCAAGGTAGTTGCGGGTCTGCACCAACATACCACCAGAACCTACGGTGGGGTCGTAGATGCGCTGCCCGGCATGGGGTTTCAACAATGCCACCAGCAATTGCACAACTTCAGACGGGGTATAGAATTCACCACCTTTTTTACCGGCACTGTCTGCAAACATTTTGATCAAATATTCGTAGGCTGTACCGAGCAAGTCTGGACGTTCGAAATCACTGTTGCGTAAACGATGCTGGCTGAAGTGGCTTAACAGGTCACGCAGCTTCTTATCGGTCAGTTTGTTTTTGATATTGAAGTCGATGGTGACCAGTACACCTTCCAATGACGGGTTGTGCTCTTCAATGGCTTCGGTGGCTTTGTTCAGTTCCGCGCCAATGTCATGCTTCAAGTCCTTCAGGTGATCCCAACGGGCAGCTTCGGGAATGTAGAAAGTGCTGTCGTATTCATCTTCGTCATCAGCAAGGTCTTCCGCTTGGGCTTGGGTCTTGCCCTTACTGACGTAGTGGGCGATAACCGCTTCACGGCTTTCATCGAAGGCATCGGACAGGCGCTTCAGGAACATCATGCCAAAGATGTAGTCCTTGAACTCACTGGCATCCATGTTGCCGCGCAGAATGTCGGCAGTTTCCCACAAAAAACTTTCTAACTGTTGCAGGGTTAGTTGTTCACTCATTTATCAATTCCATTGGTATATATTGCGACCACTGATTACTTTGTGAGCCGGTTATATTCTGTTTCAAGCCTTTTATGCTCTTGCTCGACGAGGCGTGTAAACAGCTCACCCTTGGTGCATTTTAAGGTATCGGTAAGTTCACGGACTTGTTCAGCCACGGATTGTGGCACCATGATCTGGTAGCGTTTAACACCCTCGGCTTCCATACGCTCACGGTAGCGTTTTTGGCGTTCAGCATCGGACAGCGGCATACCCATCTCCTGTAAACAGCACTCCAATTTACCCCTACGATTATTATTGAATAGAGTGTACCGTTATGCTGTCACGGGATCAATTAGTTGTAATCGGAATCAAGAGTAAAAAATCTCGACACTTTTTGAAGTATTTTTCTTTGCGTTACCAAATTGTGGGCGGCTCTATTCTCGGTTAAAACATTCTAAAACATATAGTTAACCGTTAAAAATGAAGTGATTACTTAAATATCTTCAGATGTAAAATTTTCTGTTGGTGTATGAGTTATTAATCTGGCAGGTAATCGGAGTGTCAAATAGTGCGTTGCGCCGCGAAGCCCATTTGGAACTCCTGGCAAATTGCCCTTCATCCATTACTCTTTTTGCAGAGGCTGAGTTTTTTTGGGAAGACTTGGACTCGAAGGCCAATCCGGACTTTTTTCCGGGGAAATCTTTGTTATCAACGCTGCCTGAAGCGTGAATACATATGCTGTCAGGGGATCAATTCAAAGATCTCGGTATCGGCAAGATTAATTGAATTGCCAGTTTTCAAATGGTTCAAATTGGCGATGTTGTTGATATCATGCAACTATTGAAATGATTTCATTTGGGGCTGGGGTTGTTGCAGACTTTATCAAATTGAAGGAAGAGAAATATGAAGCTATCCGTTCTGGGGCAACTGTTTTTAAAAGGTGCAATTACGCTGCTCCCCATCGTGTTGACAATAACGGTTTTGTGGTGGCTGCTGGTGTCATTGGAAACGGTGCTTGCAAGCGCCTTCTATTGGGCTTTCCCGGGACTGCCTCATGTGCCGGGGCTGGGTTCGGTACTAGCGATAATGCTGATTTTTCTGACAGGATTGCTGGTACAAGTCTATGTGACTCGTTGGCTGTTGGAGCTTGTGGAGCGGTTGCTCAAACGAATCCCGCTGGTTAGGACCGTTTACGGATCGTTTAAAGATATTCTTACCTTTGTTTCCGGCGCTAAGGATAAGGATGGATTGAAGAAAGTGGTATTGGTTTCTGTGGCCGAAAATGCCAAGGTGCTGGGGTTTGTCACGCAAAACAACGTTGTTTTCAATAAAGGCGAGCCACTTGTAGCGGTGTACTTGCCGATGAGCTACCAGGTGGGCGGTTATACCATCTACCTTCCGGAGTCTGAGCTCGAATATGTCAATATGAGCGTAGAAGAAGCGATGCGCACTACACTGACTGCGCATATGACAGGCGCTCGCTAAGGCGTCGATAAAGTGTGAGTCGTTATTGAGGTGCCTCGTAGAGGTAGGTGCCGTTGACATCAAGGTGTCTCTCAAGCCTGTTCTGCTCCACCAGGTAATTCAGATGGGCGCTGCATTCACCAATGGCCAGGGCTGTTTCGAAGCTATTGAGTGGCCTGTTGAAAAGTACGGATAGTAACTGTTGGCCAGACATTTTTTGGCGGCATGCTGATTCAAGGGCAATGCAGTTTTCTTGATGATGCTCTATAATGCTTTTTGCTCTTGAGTGTAATCCGTGGAATGGCTGATTGTGCGCAGGAAGTACCAGCGTGGTATCGGGAAGATCAAAAAAACGGTGCAGTGATGTAATCCATTGAGAAAGGGGGTTCTCATCGAGTATGCCTGGATAAACGCTCACATTGGAGGTGATTTCCGGCAGTATCTGATCTCCTGACAAAAGCAGTTGTAAGTTGTCGCAGTAAAGGCAAAGGTGTTCGGGTGAATGACCGCGGCCAATCAGAATTTGCCAGGGATTGCCAGCGATGTTGATACGGTCCCCGTGACCAAGCTCAACATATTGCTCGGGCAGATCGGCGATCGGCCATTGCCTTTGGGTCCACTGCGTTGCGCGATTCAGTGCTTCTTTTTCGTCAAGTCCGAATTGCAGATAGAAAGACAGGGTTTCGGCAATGTGAGACTCGCTGGAAGGCGCATAAGCAAGTTTTGCGTGTTTGTACTCCGACTCGCTCATGTAAAGAGGGGCCTTCCAAAGTTCGCAAAGCCAGCCCGCCTGGCCGACATGATCAGGGTGCATATGTGTGACGATGATGCCTTTTACCGGTTTTTCACCGAGCTCTGTTGAGAATATCTGTTGCCATTGCTCGCGTGTCGTGCCGGTACCCATTCCTGTGTCCAGGATAAACCAGCCGTCATCGTCTTCCAGCAGGTAGAGATTGATATGATCCAGTGATGCCGGGATCGGCATACGTAGCCACTTTACACCGGCCGTGATCGTGATTGTTTCGCCAGGTTTTGGTATTGCCTGATGGGGATACTCTAATTTTGTCATAACAGGTTTGGGATGGGGCCTTCAATAGTGGCTTGATCAATCATACTAGCGCGGGCCCAATCTAAAAAGAAACGCTATCGAGATTAGATCTGAAAGTCTTTAAAGGCAATATATTGACATAAAAATGAATTGCTGTAAAGATAGGTTAATTCTTTGGAGATGATTGTGAACGACGAAATAACCGCTTTGGACGAAATACATAGCCGTATTATTTTTCGGCTTTTTCAGACATCCAATGTTATGCATCGCAGTGGTGCGCAGGCGCTGAATGATCTGGGAGTGACCACTCAGCAGTGGTCGGTGTTGGGTGCTTTATCCCGACCGAAGGTGGAAGAGGGCATGTCAGTCAACGATATGTGTGCTTATCTGAGAGTCAGTCGACAGAACCTGTCTGTTATGCTGAACAGGCTGGAAGCAGCAGGATACGTAGAGCGAATACAGGATAAGACAGATCAGCGGTCCAAAAGAATCGTATTGACCCGGAGTGGTCACAAAATACTCGATGAAATTAACAAGATAATGCAGGGGTTTCTTGAACAGAGTGTAGAGGGATTATCCCGGGATGACCAAATATCCTTTATTCACTTCCTTACTCGGGTTAGAAATAATATGACAATAGATTGACATAAAATAAGAGTTTTGGTAATTTCTCTAAATGCACAATTTGATCGTTGGTCAATCACGTTGATATGAATTCAAAAAGCGCTGGTTGAGTGTACGATCAGGTACTAGATAGATTGGTATCCATTGAATCAGTGATTATTTGAGAAGATCGTAAAGGAGGGCTTATTCATGACAGAGTACGCGGCACCCACAAAAGATATGCAATTTGTATTAAGTGAATTGGTAAAGATTGACCAGTTAGCAGAGTTACCCGGTAATGAAGAGGTCACTCCGGATTTGATAGAGGCCATTCTAGAGGAAGCCGGAAAATATGCAGCGGGCGTATTGGCACCGTTGAATCAGACAGGAGATCAGCAGGGAGCGCAACTGGTTGATGGTAAGGTACAGGCTGCCGAGGGGTTTGCTGAAGCCTACCAGCAGTTTGTTGAGAGCGGTTGGCCCGGTATCAGTCAATCTACAGAATTTGGTGGGCAAGGACTCCCTCATGTGGTGCAGTCCGCTGTTTCCGAAATGTGGAATGCATCCAATTTGGCTTTTTCTCTATGTCCTATGCTGGGTTCAGGTGCGATAGAGGCAATAGAGAAGCATGCCTCTGAGGAGTTAAAAACAAAATATCTGCATAAGTTAGTCAGCGGTGAGTGGACTGGCACCATGAATTTGACTGAGCCACAGGCTGGAACTGATTTGGCAGCCATTCGCACCAAAGCGGTACCTGCAGGCGACCATTACCTGATTAGCGGACAAAAGATTTTTATTACCTGGGGTGATCATGAGATGACCGACAACGTTATCCACCTTGTGTTGGCCCGGTTACCTGACGCACCAAAAGGCGTAAAGGGTATATCCCTGTTTCTCGTACCTAAATACCTGCTCAATGATGACGGTAGTGCCGGAACAAGAAATGATCTCAAAGCGGTTTCCCTTGAACACAAGATGGGAATTCATGCCAGCCCTACCTGTGTAATGAGTTTTGGTGACGAAGAGGGTGCGGTAGGTTATCTGGTTGGCGAGGAAAACAACGGCCTTGCCTGTATGTTCACCATGATGAATCATGCCCGCATCGGCGTTGGTGTTCAGGGCGTTGCAATTTCTGACAGGGCGTATCAGCAGGCTGTTGCTTATGCGCGTGATCGGGTGCAGGGCTATGCGCCGGGTGTCGAAGGCAGAGCGGCAATTATACATCACGCTGATGTGCGCCGTATGTTAATGATCATGCGTGCGCTAACTGAAGCCAGCAGAGCGATTGCTTATGTCACTTCATCCGAGCTTGATTTCGCGTTGGGCTCTCAGGACGAACAACTAAAACAGGCGCATATGGCGCGCTATGACCTGTTAACGCCGATTGCCAAAGGTTGGTGTACCGAAGTGGCGCAGGAGGTCACAAGCTTAGGGGTTCAGGTGCACGGAGGCATGGGGTTTGTTGAGGAAACAGGATGTGCGCAGCATATGCGCGATGCCCGTATTACCACTATTTACGAAGGAACCACAGGTATTCAGGCAAATGACCTGGTTGGTAGAAAGATTCTGCGTGATGGCGGCCGTAGCCTGATGGCATTGTTGGCTGAGTTTGAAGGTTTTATGAGTCAACTGGATGAAGGTGGTGAATCCTTGGCGTCAATTAAACAGCATTTTCAGCAAGGGCTGAAGGCGTTGGCAGAAGCCTCCCAGTGGCTAAAAACAAAAGGGCTGGAAAGCCCAGGTGCGCCAGGAGCGATTGCCGTGAATTATCTGATGCTGATGGGAACAGTAGTCGGTGGTTGGTTGTTGGCGCGGTCGGCAGTGGCAGCACTGAACAGTCAACAGGCCGGGAACGCTGACCGGGATTTTTGTCAGGGCAAACTGGCAGTTGCGACATTCTATGCGGAGCATATTATGCCCAGAACACAATCCTATCTGTCCGCGGTAATGGCGGGTGAAGAGTCGATCATGGCTATTCCGGCAGAATTGCTTTAGTCGTCAAACTAAAAATATTAGATGGAGATCAGGTGATGACCAATGTGGTTGTGTTGAGTGCCGTGCGCACGGCAGTTGGAGATTTTGGCGGTAGTCTTCAGAGTTATTCTCCGACGCAGTTGGCAGCGGCGGTCGTTAAAGAGGCCGTACAAAGATCAGAGGTTGCGCCAGAGAATGTGGGACACTCGGTTTTTGGTAATGTGATCGTTACAGAACCACAGGATATGTATTTAGCGCGAGTTGCGGCGATTAATGCCGGTTTACCTGATAGCGTGCCGGCGGTGACGGTCAACCGGCTTTGCGGAAGCGGATTGCAAGCGGTGATTACTGCGGCTCAACAGATACAGCTAGGTCTGTGTAAAACTGCAGTGGCGGGAGGGGCCGAGTCGATGACACGTGCTCCCTATTTAGCTACCGGAGCGCGATTTGGTAATCGTATGGGTGATGGTAAGTTGCTGGATATGATGCTCGCAGCATTACACTGTCCGTTTGAGAAGGTTCATATGGGCTTGACTGCAGAGGCGATCGGTGAAAAATGGGGTATATCAAGAGAGCAGCAGGATCAACTCGCGCTGGAGAGTCACAGACGTGCACAGCGCGCCATTGAGCAGGGTTTTTTCACGGATCAAATACTGCCGTTACAGCTGAAAACGCGTAAAGGTACAACTGTCTTTGATCAGGACGAGCATGTGCGCTTTGACATGACGATTGATGACCTGACAAAACTCAGACCGGCGTTCGATAAAGAGGGTACAGTTACGGCCGGTAATGCATCAGGTATTAATGATGCGGCAGCTGCGCTGGTTCTAATGGATAAAACCGAGGCCGAAAAAGCTGGACACAAGCCTTTGGCGAGATTGGTTGATTATCGTTACGCGGGCGTCGAACCACTTTATATGGGTATTGGACCTGTTCCTGCTGTACAAAGTCTGCTGAAAAATACTGGACTGGAAGTTCAGGATATTGACGTATGGGAAGTTAATGAGGCTTTTGCGGCTCAGGCTATCGCTGTCGCCAGGGAACTTGAAATACCTGATGACAAGCTGAATCCTAATGGCAGTGGCATTGGTATAGGACACCCGATTGGTGCTACCGGAGCGTTGATTACGGTCAAAGCGCTGTATGAGTTGCAGCGCCGCGAAGGGAGGTACGCTGTGGTGACCATGTGCATTGGTGGTGGCCAGGGTATTGCTGCGCTGTTCGAACGAATTTAATTGATAATCTGCTTTTAGTGCTAGAGTTTAGAGATACTTTAGCCCTATAATAGTCTGTTGACGAATATGGGCTGGCAGTCAGATTAGAGATGCCAGCAATCATTCAGAGTTTTGCTTTCCTTGAGCGTTGAGATCCTGTGTTCCCTTTCTCAGGAACACAGGCTTCTTTTTTGTGTCGATTCAGACCATTCCTGTCATTATTCTCTCCTTTTGCATTCGGTAGCGTATTGATGTTGATTTAATTCCTTTGGTAACGCCATTGAATCCGGTCGAATGTTTGGTTTAGTATGCTGCGCGCTAACAACAATTTTTCAGAGGCTCTGGTGCAGAATAATAATTCACTGATAAAAGTCATTGGCCCTGGTTTGCTTTTCGCAGGCTCTGCAGTTGGTGTATCCCATTTGGTGCAGTCGACAAGAGCCGGGGCCATGTATGGTATGGCCCTGGTTATTTTCATCATCGCCGCTTTTTTTACTAAGTACCCCGGTTTTCTTTTTGCGCCTCGATATTCCGCGATTACCGGCCGTTCAGTGCTTGCCAGTTACGCGCGCCAGGGCAGATTTGCAATGGGTTTTTATGGGTTGTCGACGATAATTAGCATGTTTATCGGCGCAGCGGCAAACCTGCTGGTGACCTCAGGTTTGTTGATGGCAGTATTTGGCCTGGATAATGGCGTAGTCCCGCTGGCGACAGTGATTAGTGCAGTTGGTATGGCCTTGCTGGTTGCGGGTCATTATCACTGGCTGGACAGAATCATGCGTGTGTTAATGGCTTTTTTAACGATAGCAACCCTGGCTGCAACTGTGATGGCTCTGCCGATGCTTAATTGGCAGGTTTCTGGCATTTGGTTCCCGGCTGAGTTTGATTTGGCGACGATTTTGTTTCTTGCTGCACTGGTTGGCTGGATGCCGACACCCAGCGATGTATCGGTGTGGCAATCACAATGGACAGTCGCCAAAATTCGGGATACCGGATATCGCCCTCAAGCCAGAGAGGCAAATCTTGATTTTCATTTAGGCTATATCTCGACACTTATACTGGCCTTCTGTTTTGTCATATTGGGTGCGGCGGTCATGCATGGCTCAGGGAATGGATTTGAAGGCAGCCCGGCGAAATTTGCCGCCCAGGTAATTGGGCTTTATGAACAGGCTCTGGGTAAGTGGAGCGGTTCTTTAGTGGGTATTGCCGCAGTATCGGTGATGTTTTCCACACTGCTGGCGATTTTGGACGGGTATCCGCGCGGGTTCGCCAATTTTCTGTTATTGCTTCATGGCCAGGAAGAGGGGATCAAAGAAGATGCTGTTTCTGAAAAAAGGCGCCATCGTTATTACTGGAGCACAATGCTTGTCATGGTGATGGGCGCTTTGTTGATTCTGGGACTGTTTCAAGGGCAGTTCAAGAGTTTTGTGGACTTTGGGGCAACCGCAGCTTTTCTAGGTGCACCACTGTTTGCGCTGCTAAATCATCGGGCGATGCAGGGTAACGATGTCCCCGAACATCTTAAACCTGGCAGACTGCTCTATATGTGGAGTATTTTTGGTATCTCGGCATTGGCGGTGTTTGCCATTCTCTATATTTATTTTGCCTTTTTGCACTAAATAGGCATGAGCCACATAAGGGAAGTGTTGATAAGAATGGTACTTATTAAGCCGGAAAGTATCCGTTTTGGGGGCCTACTTAACCGCGGTAGACTGTCGAAATATTTCCTTTAAACCATGTGCCCGGTTTAATCTGTAAACTGTGTTACCAGTTTGTACCCAAGCGCCACCTCTCCCTCCGGGAGAGCAACTGAGGTGAGCGCCGGCACAAAAAAAGCCAGACCCAAAAGCCTGGCTTTAGTTAAGCTATTTAAAGTCAGGGCTATTCTGACCAGACAATCGTAACCACGTCGCAATCGAGTTTATCCAATACGCGTTCAACTGTGTTGCCGAATATTTTTCCGGTCATGCCGGTCCCTGCTACGGCACCCATAACGACCATTTCAGCACCTATCTCGTTGGCTGTCTCAGCGATAGCATCTTCCGGGTGCCCGGTTATGCTGTGTGCATGAGTTCTTTCGATTCCGCATCTTTTGGCAAGGTCTGCGGGGTTGATAAAATCTTCCCAGTCCTTGTAGGCTCTGACCGCGTGTAATTCACCGTTTTCATAGGGCTTGAGAATCTCATTTGCCAGTTTTAGAACGCTGTCATTCATTTTTGTGTATGTTTCGTCAGATTCATCTGACTTGATCGCAGCGAGTATTTTGGCGCTTTCCAGTGATTCTTCCCGTTTCATTAAGAAGACCGGTACGTTTGCGGTACGCAATAGTTGCCAATCTGAACTTTTACGAAGTCGGCCGGGGAGACTTTTTCTTTTGCTGGCTTTAATAATCAGGTCGCATCCGGATTCGTTGGCTGCCGTACAGATGTTATCTCGCCACTCAGGGTCCCAGGCAATCTGAAACTCGATGTCAACACCGGCTTTCTTTAGCGGTTCAATCAAATATTCGAGCCATAACTCATAGCGTTTCATCTCCACCGCTTTTAACTCTTCCGGGTCCTGGGATCGAGTACTAGAGTACACACAGCAGTGTGCCAGAATTTTAGCGCCGCGCAATTTTGCGATACGTTCTGCTCTTTTAAGCAATCGATGGTTGTCCGACGTTGGATCTATGATGGCGAATACTTTATTCAAACTTGACATAATGCGGGGTCCTGATTGGCAATAATCAATAATATTAAAACTTCCAGCGATAGGTTAAACCATGTGCTGGCGGTTGAAAACAGCCAAAAACGATAAATCCACTTAAACGGGTTTTATTTGTGCTTAGAGCGTACGAAATTGCCTATAAAAATATTAAACTACACACTTTGAGCCATTATTCTGCTTAGAGACTGGTATTAGGCAGGTTTTGGAGCGGCGGTGGAGGTAAGCGAGTAAGTGATGAAGCTTGACTGCTCACGGCTTTCGGCGTAAAAGTGGAATTATCCCATGCCGTATTTCGGATAACGATAAAAATTAGGGAGCAAAATAATGCTTAGATCAATAAAAGTGCGGGACTATATGACAAAGGGGCTGATCACATTGAAGCCCGAAATGGATCTTTTCGAAGCAATCTCAATATTACAGACTAATCGGATTTCCGGGGCACCAGTGGTTGATGAGAATGGCCACCTGATTGGTGTTTTGTCGGAAGGTGACTGCCTTAATGCTATAATTAAAGATATATATTATGAAGAGGCGGGTGGCAGAGTATCAGAATGTATGAGTATCGATGTCGAAACCATCAGTCCGGAAGACGATATTGTTGATATTGCTGTTGATTTCAACAAGAAGAGAAAACGTCGTTTCCCTGTAATAGAAGATGATAAATTGGTTGGGCAAATTAGTCAGCGTGACATTTTAAGGGCTGTTTTGGATATAGCCCAGCATCCCAGTCACGGATAAACTGATGGGGCCCAACTGTGCGTACGGAGAACTTGGGTGACAAATATACTGATAGTTGATGATCATGACCTGGTGCGCTTTGGTATAAGGCGTATTCTCGAGGATATGCCTAACATCACGGTGGTGGGTGAAGCTGTAAGCGGCGAGGAAGCAATTAAGCAGGTTCGGGAGTTGAATCCTGATGTTGTTTTGATGGATGTATTAATGCCAGGTATCGGCGGGTTGGAAGCTACGCGCCGAATTCATCATTACAATCCTGATATCAAAGTGATTGTCGTAACGGCTTGTGACGATGATGTATACCCGACACGCTTGATGAATGCCGGAGCCGCAGGTTATTTGACCAAGGGCGCAGATGTAGAAGAGATGGCTGAGGCGATTAAGCAGGTGCATGCGGGGCGAAGATATATAAGTCCGGACATCGCGCAAAAGCTGGCATTGAAATCCTTTAGCGGAGAGCCCAACGGGGTGCCCTTTGATCAACTGTCCGAGCGAGAGTTGCAAATCGCGATGATGATCGTGCATTGTCATAAGGTTAATGATATCGCTGAAAAGCTCTGCCTTAGCCCTAAGACAGTGAACACATACCGTTATCGGATATTCAGTAAATTGAGTATAAATAGTGATGTAGAACTGGCATTAATGGCAGTGCGATTTGGTTTGCTTGAAAACAGTGCTGAAGGACTGCCAAAGCCGGCCTGATATGATAAGTCCCAGAGAACACCCTCTGACTACTTGAAGTTAATTTGTCTGAATTCAATTCTGATCAATTTTTGGCTGACCTGAAGCACTTGCCGGGCGTCTATCAGATGCTCGACAAAAGCGGTGGTGTGCTTTATGTCGGCAAGGCCAAGAGCCTTAAAAATCGGGTTTCGAGTTATTTTCGGCAGCAATCCTTAAGCATTAAAAATAGATCTTTAATGCAGAAGGTAGAGGATATTCAGGTCACGGTCACCAGCAGCGAAACGGAAGCGTTGCTGTTGGAACAAAATCTGATTAAAAGTGAAAAGCCACCCTATAATATATTGCTGCGTGACGATAAATCGTATCCCTATATTTATCTCACACAGGCTAAAGAATATCCTTCCATCGGAATTCATCGGGGTAAACGTAAGCCATCGGTAAGGTATTTTGGCCCTTTTCCTAGTGCTTCGGCGGTACGGGAAACCCTGCAGCTGTTACAGAAATCCTTCAAAGTCAGGCAATGTGATGAGAGCTATTTTAATAATCGCACTCGTCCCTGTCTGCAATATCAGATCAAGCGGTGCACAGCCCCTTGTGTCGGACAGATTTCCAAACAAAATTATGATGAGGATGTTCGCCATACCCGTATGTTTTTGGAAGGGAAGGACCGGGAAATTGTTGGTGAATTACAAAAGCAGATGGATGATGCGTCCAGTCAGCTCAATTTTGAAAGAGCCGCAGAGTTAAGGGACCAGGTCGCTTACCTCAGAAAAATTCAGGAGCAACAGTATGTATCCTGCACCAGTGGTGATGTGGATATTGTGGCCGGCATGGTAAAGCCGATCGGGTGCTGCGTCCATTTACTGTTTATCCGCTCTGGGCGGATTCTGGGCAGCAGAACTTATTATCCAAAAGCCAATGGCTCAGTATCGCTGCAAGAGCTGCTCAGCGCATTTATACCTCAGTTTTACTTGGGAAAAGATGCTCACCACCAGGTGCCAAGGGAAATTATTTGCAACAGCGACCTGGAAGATCAGGAGACATTGCTGAGTGCATTGTCAGAGGCAGCGGGTAGGAAATTAAGGTTTTCCTCTAATGTAAGAGGGGAAAGAGCACGTTGGCTGCAAATGGCCATTAATAATGCAGATAAAAACCTGCTGGGACATCATACGCGCAAACTGGATTACTATGGTCGTTTGAAAGCGTTGCAGGAGGCTCTTTCATTGGATGAGATGCCCCAGCGGATGGAGTGTTTTGATGTCAGTCATAGTGCTGGTGAGGCAACGGTAGCTTCCTGTGTGGTATTTGATGCTAATGGGCCGCTGAATGCAGATTATCGACGTTTTAATATTAAAAACATTACGCCAGGAGATGATTATGCCGCGATGGCGCAAGCTATTAAACGACGCTATAAAAGATTAAAAAATGGAGAGGCTAAAATGCCTGATATTTTGTTTATCGATGGTGGCAAAGGACAACTTCGCATGGCGGAGGATACTCTGGCAGAGCTCGATATCAATGAAGTGTTGCTCGTGGGAGTCGCAAAAGGAATTACTCGCAAGCCCGGGCTTGAGTCACTGTTTGTTGCAGGTAAAAGCGATGAAGTCATACTGTCTTCAGACTCGGCTGCACTTCATCTGGTGCAGCATATTCGTGATGAAGCACACCGTTTTGCAATCGGTGGCCACCGACAAAGCAGGGGAAAAAAACGAACCAGTTCTACCTTGGAGGGCATACCCGGAGTAGGCCCAAAAAGACGGGCGGTTTTGTTACGTCATTTTGGAGGCTTGCAGGCGATTGAGAGTGCAAGTCTGGAGGAGATTGCTAAAGTACCCGGTGTCAGTAAGACGCTGTCTGAAGAAATTTATGCCTGCCTACATAATGAATAATCCGGCCTGTTACAGTATGATGTGCAACTTTTGTGGCGACCTTCTGTGAATATGAGTATTCCCAACATTATTACCAGCATAAGAGTGCTTCTGATTCCGATTCTGGTGTTGGTATTTTATCTGCCTTTTGAGGGGCGCTACCTCGCTTCAGCTGCCATATTTACGGTAGCCAGCATTTCAGACTGGTTGGATGGTTATCTGGCAAGGCGTTGGGATCAATACACTCAATTCGGTGCTTTTTTCGATCCGGTCGCCGATAAGCTTATCGTGGCGGTGGCTTTGGTGTTGCTGGTTGAAGAGCATTCCTCTTTGCTATTAACGATACCGGCAATGATTATTATAGGCCGGGAAATCGTAATATCAGCGCTTCGTGAGTGGATGGCTGAACTCGGCAAACGCACCAGCGTTGCGGTTTCCTATATTGGAAAACTGAAAACCACGTTACAGATGGTGGCTATTATTGTATTGCTTCTTGACGGACCAAACACTGATGCTGCAAGTGTGGGGCTGGTTCTGCTTTATGGTTCAGCTGTGCTGACATTATGGTCAATGGTAATTTATCTTGCTGCCGCCTGGGGCGATTTAACAAAAGATATCTAGAGCCTCAGTGTAAAACAGTCATTAAGCAAGACGCATTTGCGAAGAAATATCACCATCTTTCGAGTACGCCCTGTTTATTTGACCACCCTTCGGCAGCCCATGATTTTACAGTTGCGCTCGCTTTGTAAACGGTTCTGAATCAGGCTTTGGTCGCACTCGTAACTGTTTTTGTAGAGCACACTCACATCACTCTCAGCGGGTTCTTCGCAGTAGCGTTCATAGTACACTTGGCTTCGGGTAAACCAGGTGTAAAGGCCCAGTCCGATTGTCAATGTCAGCAGGACGAGTGTTGAGTAACCGGAAATCTTTCGATATCCACGTACAATTTTTCCCATATATTACTCATCAGGTTTCTGGAGTGGCATCTGGAACGGTGACAAAAGCTTAGCGAATTTATCCCGCCTGTACACTAAATAATTTTGCTCGTACCAGTTTTCGGTATTGGCGTGGCGTTAAGGAAACCTGCTTTTTAAACAGCGACGCAAAGTAGGCTGAATCGCTGTAGCCAACCTTAAAACTAATCTCCGCTATGCTGAGGTTGCTCTCTTTCAGCAGATCTTTGGCGGTACCTATGCGCACCTGGTGAAGATACTCTGACGGTGTTCTGCCCGTTGCCTGTTTAAATCGACGATTAAATGTTCGTATGCTCATGTCGAACTGGTTGGCAACCGCTTGAAGCGTAAAGGTGTTGGGGTAGTTTCTAAGCATCCATTGCTGTGCCTGGATAATCTCTTCATCGTGATGCACAGATTGCTCATCGAAAGAATAAAATATACTCTCATAGGATTGTTTGATTTCATGGGCAAAGTGTTGCTCTATCTTCAGAGCAATCTCATGATTATAAAATCGTTCGATAAAATGAATCATGAGATTGGTGATTGAGTTGATGCGTCCAGCGCAATAGATATTTTCGGTGTTTGTGATGAAACGTTTGGTTTGCAGTTTTACTTTGGGGTAACGTTTTCTGAACTGCTCGAAATAGTACCAGTGGGTAGTCGCCGGTTTGTAATCGAGTATTCCACACTCCGCAAGAAAGCAGCATCCGGTGCCGGTCGCGCAAATGAGCGCCTGGTTTTCCTGTTGATGCAGCAACCACTCCATAATAACGGGGAAACGACGAATCACTGGCCTGGGATTTCCCCATAGCGCAGGGATAATAATAAGATTGGTATTATTTATCGACTCCAGTTTGACATGAGGTTTGATTTCGATACCTCCGGTAATTTCCAAAGGTTTTCCATCGACACTGGCAATTTGCGTGATCAACCGGTCCCTTGCAGGATTCTCAATGCGACTCATAGCGTCTGCCGCATTGAGCATTTCGATTGGCAAAGTGATGCTGGTTCCAAGCGCTTTTGGTACGGCTAATATAGTGACATGCTTCATTGATGCTTCAGTATGACTTGTATGCAGATATAAATGGCCAATATACACAGGTTTTATCTAAAGATAAAAGAGTAATATTTACGCAGATCCGAATAGATCACGCCTGGCTTGAATAAGGTGGCGCTGGTTGAATTAACAGAACAAAAGATTGGAGAGAGTTTTTTGGCATCATTACCGGTTATTGTAGGTTTTGGCGGAATCAATGCCGCCGGCAGATCATCTTTTAATCATAGTTATCGACGAATGCTGGCTGATGTGCTCGACCCCAACGTTGTTGATGAAACCTATACTGATCTCGCCGTATTGATGAATCTGTTGCGCTATCAAGAGGGGCAATATGTTGATTCACATGGTAATGCGGTTCAACTTGCCGAATGGCTTGCTTTGAGCAAAGTGCAGATTAACAATCAGACATTGATCAGAAAGCTGGAACACAACCTGTTTAATCCTGATGCCGTACCCAGGAATGTTGCAGCGACTTTGCTGCCAGAGTCCGGGGAAAGCATTGGTTTTATCGCGAGATCCCGACATTTACCCAAAACCATCCCTGAGGATTGGACGGTAGAACCATTAAATGATGGTTCTGACAGGGTTAGGGTAAAGGCCGCTTCCCAAATGAGCGCGTTGTTACCTGATCATGTACAATCGCTTGTTAATAGCGCCGGACAACTCCCTAGCGGCTTTAAACCCAATAAACTGTATCCATCCCGCAATCACCCGCGAGGTTTGCAGATGTCCGTTTATGCGGCTTCTGATGCGATTCAGTCCATGGGTATCGAGTGGCAACAGGTGCTTTCAGTTGTTTCACCGGATCAGGTGGGAATCTATGCAAGCTCTGCAATGAGCCAGCTGGATGGCAATGGCGTGGGTGGTATGCTGCAAGCAAATTTAATGGGCAAACGGGTAACCTCAAAGCAGTGTCCACTTGGTTTTGCGGAAATGCCGGCGGATTTTGTTAACGCCTATATTACCGGTAGCGTTGGTGGAACGGGCGCTAATATAGGAGCCTGCGCTACCTTTCTCTATAACCTGAGTCAGGGTGTTGATGATATTCGTAGTGGTCGTAAACGTGCTGTGATCGTGGGAACGAGCGAAGCACCGGTGACGCCTGAAGTAATAGAGGGTTATCGAACGATGGGGGCACTTGCCCAGGACTCCGAGCTTATGGCTCTGGATGATTGTTCGACGCCTGATCATAAGCGCGCATGCCGGCCGTTTTCTACAAACTGTGGTTTTACTCTTGCTGAAGCCTCTCACTACATCGTGTTGTTTGATGATAGCCTGGCAATTGAGCTTGGCGCACAGATATTTGGCGCTGTAGGCGATGTTTTTGTTAATGCCGACGGCTATAAAAAGTCTATTTCCGGTCCCGGGGTCGGGAACTATATCACAATGGCCAAGTCGCTTGCCGCCACGGGAGCGATTCTGGGCGATTCGGCTTTAGCGAAAACCTTTGTTCAGGCTCATGGGACCAGTACGCCACAGAATAGGGTGACCGAGTCTCGCATATTAAACGAAATGAGCAAGACATTCGCGCTTGGCAAATGGCCTGTTGCAGCGGTGAAAAGCTATGTTGGACATTCTATTGGCTCCGCTGCGGCGGACCAGTTGATCGCCAGCCTTGGAGTATGGCAGTACGGATATATACCAGGCATCAAGACGATTGATCATATTGCCGATGATGTCGAGGCGAGCCATTTGGAAGTGCTCACCGAGCATAAGGAGGTCGGTAAGGAAGGTATTGAGGCGGCCATTATTAATTCAAAGGGCTTTGGTGGTAATAATGCGAGCTGTAGTGTACTTGCACCGCACCGCGCTTGCGCTATGTTGGAGAAAAAACATGGGGCACAGAGTTTTCGGAATTATCTGGGTAAACGGCAACTGGTTCAGGAACAAGCGGAACAGTATAATCAGCAAGCAGTGAAGGGGCTTGCCAAGCCCATTTACCATTTTGGACAGGATGTTCGGCACGATTCCGATGTGACACTTAACAGGAGCGAGATGCGCATTACCGGCTATCAAAACCCGATCAATCTTGATCTGGATAACCCTTACGAAGATATGTGTTAAGTCATCAGTTATTCAGAGGTGTCCTAGAATTTTGGTTTAGGTACCGGCTTATACCTACTTCGTTTATAGGTGAGTTGTTTAACGGTGTCTTCCACCTTTTTGTAAAGTGCACGAATGCTAACAGGCATGCCGGATTTGGCGCGTCGTGAAATCATGGTGACAGGAAAAAACAGATCATCAGAATCCTCGAATCGCAAAGCACGGCTCCTTCCGTAGCGGTCCTCAACAACCACCCAACTCAAATTAAGATTTTTAACCATTACATCGCCAAAAACCACTCCCAGTGCCTGTAGATCATAGGTGCTGTTTTTAGCGATAAGCTGCTTATCGATGATCTTCTGAACATAGTATAAGTCAGATGTGTAACCTTCCAGTTTAATGTAGCCGAAGTTATCCCTGATCAGTCCAGAAACAATATTGCGTTGCCTTTCAAGTTGCGTCTTATCATTTGGGGTAAGCTCAATTATGCGCTTTTCCTGGAAAGCCTGGCCAAAAGAAGTGGCTAGAAGCAATAGCAGCGGAAAAACGATATGTGTGCCGTAACAACGAATTTTCATAAAATGGAAAGTGGCCTCTATTAACAATGATAGATTAGACAGAATTATCGGTTGAATGTTCGTGCCTGAAGCTGTCCGGTCTAAACCAGATAATGTTTCATTCTTGTTATTTGCTAAACTAGGTGGAATGAGGCTGGCTGTCAATAGATGAATTGGATACTGTCTCAGTTACAGCGTGCAGGCTACATCACGACAGAATGATGATGTGTTTTTGTCGAGTGATCTGGTACAGCAGTCTGTTGGAAATGAATCTCGTTGTGCATTCTTTTGAATGAGTGCATGGAGGGGTAATAGTATAAAATGTTATGCTGAAAATGGATTATAGAAAGCACTGAAATCGTTGTTGTTAAAGCGTTTGCTGGCGATAGAGAGCGCATTGATCTTGATCAAATTGGGCGCAAGAAATGATATTTATGCACAAGCACTTTTTTTTGCGCTGCGCAACTGAAAAAAAACTCAAAAAATCTGAATAAACACTGTTGACAACACGTAACCTATTGATAAGTAAAGAGTAATGAAATTTTGGTTAAAATTTGTACAATCTGTGTATTTGCTCAAGTATAGAGCGCTTTTAGCGCCTTACCCCAATTATATACCCAGACTTATCCACAGAAAATGTGGAAAAAGCTGCATTGCGATTTATACCACTATTTTGCTGATTACCGCTCTATCCGGCTGTGCAGGTCAGCCACCACGTAATATGGATAACCTTTGCCAACTGTTTGAGGAAAAACGTGGTTGGTATAAAGCGGCGCTGCGGGCAGAGAAAAAGTGGGGAGCCCCGCTTCAGATTCCAATGGCGATGATGTACCAGGAATCCCGTTTTGAAAGTGATGCCAGACCACCGCGCAACTATGTGCTGGGATTCTTGCCATGGGGACGTAAAAGTTCAGCATACGGATACTCCCAGGCGAAAACAGCGACCTGGAAAGACTACGTCAGGGAAACGGGCAATAGTTGGGCTGACAGGGATAATTTTGCCGACGCAATTGATTTTATGGGCTGGTTTATCAACAAAACCCACAAGGTAAACAAAATATCAAAATGGGATACTCGCGCACAGTACCTGAATTACCATGAGGGGTGGGGGGGGTATCGACGTGGTACCTATAAGAAAAAGAGCTGGCTGATTGAAGTAGCGACAAAGGTTGACCGGCGGGCAAGCCGATACGGTTCACAATACAGGAAATGCAAAAAGAAGCTGAATGCGGGCTGGTTAAAACGGCTGTTTACCTGAGGTAGTGATGAAATGAAGGTTCCATATACCGCGATTGATCCGGATACACTGACACGGATGATTGAAGAGCTGGTGACCAGGGCAGGGACTGATTATGGACAATATGAACAGAGTCTTGAACAGAAAGTGGCACAGGTAAAGGTAAAGTTGAAATCCGGTGAGGTAGAGATTCACTACGATGAGCAGCAGGAACTTTGTGAAATTGTACCGGTTAAATAAAATGTGGGCCGGTAATAATACTATTGACCAGAATTTATGTCGTAGTCGCCCGATATTCTTTGCGATTAAATCTTGTTGCGTATCAGGTCTCGAATAACAAAGCGACCGGGGTGCAAAGCGTTAGCCATACGAGTACCAATTGGAGCTGGTGTTTGCCCAATGTAAGAAGCGATCAATTCTCCTGATAGAGGAGCTGAAGTAAGCCCTTTAGAGCCATGCCCCGTCGTAATATACAAGCCGGGCAAATAACCGGCAGGTAGATTTAGTTTACTCCTTGCATCTTTTCTGAGGGGCGCATAGTCACGAACATAGGCTGTGTAATCCGGTACCGGACCGGCTAATGGAAGATAGTCAGGTGATGTGGTGCGAAATCCAACACGTCCGGTCAGCGTTTCCACATCAAGCCTGTCAAAGGCCAGTTGGTTTGCGACAGAAGGAGCAATCCGGTTAATGTTCTCGAGATTGACAAGATGATCATCAATGGTGCAATTTGGACTGCTATGATCAGGATTATACGTGGCCCCAAGGTGATACTGTCCGTGAATAGGAGGTCCTATATAGCCTTTGCCACAAAGCACCGTTCTGAGTTGGTTGTGATCAACGGAGGGTGTGGGCACAGAGGTTGTTTGTCCGCGAATAACTTTGAGCGGAAGGTGCCGGGTCTGCTCAAAACTTAAAGCGTCACTGGCATTGGCAATAACCACTAAAGGTGCGGTTGTGATTAAATTGTCTTTCTCATTGAACAACATCCAGCCGTGACTGCTTCTTTCAATTCTTTGTACTCTGGTTTCACACTGCAACCTGATATTGTCATCTCTGATCTGGGCCTCACAGAGTGCTGAGGGTGTCACCCAGTAACCATTGGGATAATACAATCCTCCATAGGGCAGATTACTGCCGGCTATTTCGCTGGCCTGGTTGGCATTAACCGGGTACACCAGCTCTCCTGGCTGTGGATTATGGTCAATAAAACGCGATTGTCTATCCGCTTCCTGTTGATCATAAGCCAATTGAAGAATACCGGATTTCTGCCAGTACTCCCCCCTTTGCTGTTCTGTGAGAAGTTGTGGTAGTTGCTGTGATGTGTACAAATAGCCTGCGCGGTAAAAGTCAGAAGACAGGCTGGGATTGGCAGATAGCTTGCAATAAAGTACCCCTTGCCGATTCCCCGAGGCACCATCAGCAATACAGTTGTTTTTTTCAAAAACTGATACCTGCCATCCTCTTGCTGCAAGACTGGATGCAGCCGAGGTGCCAGCAAGACCCGCACCTATCACAATTGCAGAGTTTGACTGCTTATCAACTCGACGGGGCGGCGCAAACCAGGGCGTGGGGTGTTCTTCTTGAATGCACTGACTGTCTGGTTTTACCAGTTTGCCGCGAAGCATATGCCTTTTATTGGCAAACCCTTTTACTCGTTCTACGTTAAATCCCACTCCCTTCATACCCTCACTTACCTGTGCTGCGGCAGTAAAGGTACTGAAGCTAGTATTCACAGAGCTTAAGCGGCTAATCTCTTTAAACAGGTTCGGGGACCACATGGGTGCATTTTTCGCTGGAGCAAACCCATCCAGAAACCAGCTGTCAATTTTGGCCTGGTAGTCACTATAGCCACTGACAGCATCACCGAAGTAGAGATTTAGCTCAATTTTTTCCCGGTTCAGTCTGATCCGATGCCAGCCACCAACCAGCAGCGGGTAATGCTTTAGCATTAGTTCGGCGTAGGGCTTCAGTTCCGGCCAGACCGATAACGCCCTGCTCATGTCCCCGGCGACCAGAGGGTGTTTTTCAACACTCACGAAGTTAAGTTGGCAGGAGGGTGCAACCTGGTCTCTCAGGCGCCATGTACAGAGAAAATTCAGTCCGGTACCGAAACCTGTTTCTCCAATGGAGAGTCCGCCCAGTGTGTGCTCACGCTGTTGCAGTTTTTGCTGTAGTTCATTTTGTAGAAGAAAAACATATTCTGTTTCTTCAACGCCGTTTTTTCTTGAAAAATAGATATCATCAAACTGGCTGGAGTAGGGCGTGCCTTCTTCGGTCCAGACCAGTTGTGCTGGTGACAGGTTTTGCGAACTACAATCAGTCACTGGTTTTATCTTTAAATTCGCACAGGTCTTCAATGATGCAGGCTCCGCACCGCGGTTTTCGTGCAGTGCAGATATAGCGGCCTTGCAGTATCAACCAGTGATGCGCATCCTGGAGGAAATCCCTGGGAATATGCCTGAGTAATTTCTCCTCCACTTGCAGAACGTTTTTTCCCGGTGCCAGTCGAGTACGGTTTGCCACTCTAAAAATATGGGTGTCTACCGCCATGGTTGGTTGGCCAAAAGCTGTATTCAGGACGACGTTTGCTGTTTTTCTACCTACACCGGGGAGAGCCTGCAGTGCTTCACGCGTTTGAGGCACTCGCGAGTCATGCTGTTCAATCAGAATGTTACAGGTTTTAATAATATTTTCAGCTTTGCTGTTATACAAGCCGATGGTGCGAATGTACTGTTTTAACCCATCGATACCTAAAGCCCGTATCTGTTCTGGAGTACTGGCTTTGGGAAACAGTTTAAGAGTAGCTTTGTTGACACTGACATCGGTAGCCTGTGCAGAGAGGATAACGGCAATCAACAGCTCAAAGGGTGACCGGTAGACCAGTTCGGTGGTCGGATTGGGGTTTTGCTCACGAAGACGGGTGAAAATCTGTAAGCGCTTCTCGGCATTCATTTGCGTATAAATTTCTACTTGATTTCGCCCGTGACCCGAACGCGTCTGCTTGTTGCTCCAAGAGAAGCTTTTTCAGCGTCCTGACGCTCTTTGATTTTGCCATCAATGACGCTTTTCAATGCAATCAGAAAACCCATTCCAATGAAGGCGCCAGGTGGCAAAATAGCAAACAGAAAACCCCGGTAATCCGCTATCAGCGTAATTTGCCAGTTCTGTGCCATTGGGCCGAGAAGCAGGTGCATATCCGAAAATAGAGTGCCCTGGCCAATGATCTCGCGCATCCCGCCCAGCACCAGCAGCACCAGACTGAAACCAATCCCCATCATCAGGCCATCGAGTAGGGAAGGAATAATGGCATTATTACGTGCGAAAGCCTCAGCTCTGCCTAATATCGCACAGTTGGTCACTATTAACGGAATGAAGATGCCCAGCGATAGGTAGAGGTCATATGTGAACGCCTGACTTAACAGCTCAATACAGGTGACCAACGATGCGATGATCATGACAAAGGCGGGCAGCCGGACCGTATCGGGAACGAAATTACGAATCATTGATACGGCCAGATTGGAGCCGACCAAAACCAGTGTAGTGGCGAAACCAAGCCCCAACGCATTGACTACAGTACCGGTTACAGCCAATAACGGGCACAGCCCCAGCAGTTGCACCAAAGCTGGGTTGTTATGCCATAAGCCGTTATGGACTATTTCCTGGTAACCATTATTCGCCATATCCCGCTCCTGCTATTTACCCGATGTACGATTGATATCGGCGTGACCTGAATTGGACGTTTTCTGGTCAATAAGGATTTGAGTACGATGCGCTTCAAAATACTCAACAGCCCGATGCACCGATTTGACAACCGCTCGAGGAGTAATCGTTGCTCCGGTTAGCTGGTCAAATTCGCCCCCGTCTTTTTGCACAGCCCACCCCGCCTGGTTGGGATTGTTGAGAGATTTGCCTTCAAACTGCCTGATCCAGGCTGATTTTTTGGCCTCTATTTTATCACCAAGCCCCGGTGTCTCCTGATGGCTGAGGACCCTTACGCCCGCAACCGTGCCATCTTTCAGAATACCCACAATACTTCTGATCTTTCCGGTATAACCGTCCACGGCAATCGTGGGCAGTATAACCGCAATGGCTTTTCCATCCTTGCGTGCAATATAGCCTTCCTGAGTACCTTCGTCTGCCACCAGCGCGGGATCGTGAATGCTAAAGCTATCTTCCAGCAATTCATTGTCATGCATATCCGGTGCAATCACTTCGTGTAGTGCGCGATATTTTGCTGCTCTGACATTGTCATCAATACGATCCCTGGTCTCCATCTGCGTCACAGCAATTAGCCCTGCGGTAACGACGGCGAAAATACTCAGGCCCAAGGTGTTTTGGCGAATCGATTGTCCCAGCATACTATGTTCTCTATAAATCCTGTGTTCTCAATAAACCCTATTTGTTAGCCTGGTGTCCATAGGTTCGCGGTTGTGTATAGATGTCGATAAAGGGAGCCGCAAAGTTCATTAAAAGTACCGAAAAAGCAACCGCATCAGGATAGTTACCCCAGGTTCGAATAGCGTAAATAAGGAAACCCGTCAGGGTGCCATAAATCAGCTTGCCTTTTATGCTGGTCGCAGAAGTGACCGGATCTGTAATAATAAAAAAGGCACCCAGTATTGTGGCTCCGCCTAACAAGTGCAGTTCAGGGGATGCATAACTGTCGGGGGCATACAGCCAAAAGGCGGTGGATATGATTGCCACTGACAGGAGCATGCTGATCGGTGCATGCCAGGTAAATACCTTTCGATAGAGGAGGTAGAACCCACCCAACAGATAAGCCAGGCTGATAAACTGCCATGCTGGCCACGATTGAGCACTGAAAATGGCTTGCGTAGACCATAGCTGCTCTGTAGACAGATCACCTTTGTGCTTGAACGCATCGAGTGGCGTAGCCATGGTTATCGCATCTGCGGCGGGTGCTGTCCCAACGGAAAAAATAATCTGCACTGTATCAAGAAAGCCTGCCATTTCACCTGATGCGGAGGCCAGCGCGCGTGGTGCCAGCCAAGAGGTCATTTCGACAGGGAAGGCAATCAGTACCAGCGCATAGCCTATCATAGCGGGGTTAAAAAGATTGTTACCCAAACCGCCATACAGATGTTTCGCGACGATTATTGCAAAACTAACGGCTATCATTGTTAACCACCAAGGTGCAAAAGGGGGCAAAGCCAGACCTAACAACAAGCCGGTTACCAGTGCGCTATGATCCCGAAGATAGAATCCCAAAGGGCGATGCCGGAGTTTGAGTACCAGCGATTCGCTGATCAGCGCGACAATGCAGGCCCACACCACATTGATAAGATTCCCCCACCCAAAAAAGTAAGTGAGCATGGTAAGTCCCGGTAATGTCGCCAGCATTACCAGTAGCATTACATCTCCGGTGCCTCCAGTGCGGGTAAGGTGCGGTGAACTGACGGTTAGTAGACCCATGGATCCTTATTCTCCCTTACTCAGGCTTGGTTCATCATCCGTTTCGGCTACCTCTGTGTCGGGTTTTGCCTTTTTGGCTTTCACGCGTTCCAGTGCTGCCTGAATGACTGCGGCCTTGTCTTCGGTATCTTTGTTATCCGTATCTGCTGGTGAAGTTTCGGCGGCTGCTTTTTGTTTCTTTAGTTTTGCGGCCTGTGCTCGCGCTTTGCGTTTTGCCTCTTTTTCAGCGGCTTCCTGAGCAAGCCTTTGTTGACGAGCTTCAAAACGGAGCTTGGCATGTTCAGACTTGGTATGTTCATGCTCCTGGGCGCGTATTTCGCCCTTGGCAAAACGATAATATTGAACCAGTGGAATATGACTGGGACAGACGTAGGAACAGGCGCCACATTCAATGCAATCGAGCAGGTTGTGATTTAATGCCTTATCGAAATCCCGGGTTTTACTATACCAATACAACTGCTGCGGGAGTAAACTTGCGGGGCAGGCCTCGGCGCACATGCCGCATCGAATACATGCTTGTGGTGGCGGCGGATCTGGCAACTCTTCGCGAGTGCTGGCAAGCACACAGTTGGTAGATTTAATAACCGGCGAATCAAGGTTATCTATTGCGAAGCCCATCATTGGGCCACCGACAATCAAGCGGTTTAACTGTTCTTCTTTAAGGCCGCAATGTGTTAGCAAGAAGCTGATCGGGGTGCCAATTAGCGTCTCCAGATTTTTGGGTTGGCTCAGTGCCTTTCCGGTTACTGTGGTTATTCTGGAGATAAGAGGCTCCCCCAGTACCACCGCCTTATAGACCGCAACAGCGGTACCTAAATTCTGGCAAACGATACCGATGTCCGCTGGAATGCCGCCATTGGGAACTTCTTTTCCGGTGAGAATCTGTATAAGCTGTTTTTCTCCCCCGGAAGGGTATTTGGTCGGTATACGAACCACCGTAATTTCGTGCTCTAGACCGAGGTGTTGAATGGTTGCGTCCAATGTATCGGCTGCTTCAGGTTTGTTATCCTCAATGCCAATCAGGCATTCGACGGGCAGACAACCTACAGGCTTGAGCATATGTGCAATAATCTGAATCCCTTTAACCAACTGTTCTGAACGTTCCCTCATCAGCATGTCATCAGCCGTAATATAGGGTTCGCACTCTGCGGCGTTGATGATCAGCGTGACAATGGTGTTTTCGGCACTGGGATTCAGTTTGACGGAGGTGGGAAACCCGGCTCCGCCCAAGCCAGCGATACCTGCATCGCGAATTCGTTTCAGCAGTTCATTGGCGTCACATTTTTGATAGTCCAGCGGGGCTAAGCGTTCACCCCACTGATCTTTTTGATCCGGTTCAATAATAATGCAATTGCCACTCAAGCCTGACGGATGAGGAATCGGTGCTGATTGAATGGACGTTACCGTACCTGAAGTCGGCGCATGCAGCGCGGTACTTACGTAGCCCTCGGCAGCGGCTATTAATTGACCTTTTAGCACAGCGTCACCAACGCTGACCAGCGGTTTTGATTGCTGTCCAACATGTTGCTGCAGCGGCAATACCAGTTTTTGTGGTATCGGCGCGTGCTCTATAGCCTGCTGGGTGGATAGTGCTTTGTTTTCCTTTGGATGTATACCCCCATGGAAATCCCACAACCTGCGGCTCATGCGGCGTCTTCCTCGCCGTCTTTTATGATGCGACGGTCAGTAGCAATCAGGTTCTTTTGGTTCAGGGCTGTCTCTTCCTCAGGTTGCTGCCAGTACCAGTCTTTAGCGGATTTTTTTAACGGTACCATGTCGATGCAGTCGACAGGGCAGGGTTCTACGCACAGATCACAACCCGTGCATTCGTCGGTGATAACGGTGTGCATCAGTTTAGCTGCGCCAAGAATTGCATCGACAGGGCAAGCCTGGATGCATTTGGTGCATCCGATGCATTCCTCCTCTCGAATGAAGGCAACAGTTTTACCTTCTTCGGTATTTTCCTCGGCATCCAGAGGTATCACTTCTCTGCCAAGCAAATCGGCCAGTTCATGGATGGTTGATTCACCACCAGGAGGACATTTGTTGATGGCATCACCGTTAGCGATCGCCTCTGCATAGGGTTTGCAGCCGGGGTAACCGCATTGCCCGCATTGTGTTTGCGGCAGTATATTGTCAATTTGGTCGACAATGGGATCCTCTTCGACCTTGAAACGAACTGCTGCAAACCCCAGTACCGCCCCGAATACCAAGGCTAGCAGTAGCAATATCAAAATAGCGCTGACGATACTCATGTGGTGAACACCAGTGGTTTCCTTATTCCTTAACCGACCCTAATTGGCCACTAGTCCGGTAAAGCCCATAAAAGCGAGAGACATCAAACCTGCGGTAATCATCCCGATTGCTGAGCCTTTAAAGGGTTTTGGCACGTCCGCAACATTAATTCGTTCTCGGGCGGCTGCGAATAATACCAATACCAGAGCAAATCCAGCTGCTGCACCGAAACCGTAGAACAGGGATTCCACAAAACCATTATCTTTCTTAAGGTTAAGCAGGGCGACCCCTAACACTGCACAGTTGGTTGTAATAAGAGGTAGAAATATTCCCAATACACGGTACAGCACCGGGCTAACCTTGCGGACCACCATTTCGGTAAACTGAACCATGACTGCAATCACCAGGATAAAGGTGATCGTTTTCAAATAGGCCAGATCAAAGGGCAGCAACAGGTAGGTAAAAACCAGATAGCTGCATACCGAAGAGAGAGTCAGTACAAAAGTGGTCGCTAATGACATACCCATTGCGGTTTCAAGTTTCCCGGAGACGCCCATAAATGGGCACAGGCCAAGAAACTGCACCAGAACAAAGTTGTTTACCAGAATAGTACTGATCAGTATCAGTAGATAGTCGCTCATCTATTCTCTCATCGCAAAGAAAGGGGTGTTCAGCAGCCGGAATTATATCAAGTAAAAAGCTCTAAAATTGAACATTATTAGCATCTTATGGCATATGCTTATGTTGGGCATATCATTTGATGCGCATGCCGGGAAGCGCACCTTCATCAGGCTCCAGCAACCAGATATCTTCATTCCCTGGCCCTGCTGCCAGCACCATTCCTTCAGAGGTGCCAAAACGCATTTTTCTGGGTGCCAGATTTGCTACCATTACGGTATGTCGACCTTCAAGCTGTTCCGGCTTATAGGCCGCTTTGATTCCGGCAAACACATTGCGATGCCGCTCATCACCAAAGCTTTCCCCCAAATCAAGAGTCAGCTGTAATAGCTTGTCTGCACCTTCCACTTCCTCTGCTTTTACAATTTTTACGATTCTCAAATCGACTTTGGCAAATTGATCGAATTGGATCTCCTCAGCTAATGGATCTTCGGGTGCTGATGCGTGAGAGGCGATTTCGCCTGCCTTATTCTCTTTGATAACCTCGGCGGCGGACTCGTCCATCATTGCGTCAATATGTGCCTGGTCAATTCGAGAGATCAGTGGCTGAAAGGCGTTGATTCGATGCCCTACCAGAATGTCGCTCCGCTGGTCCCACTCGACGGGAGGAATATTCAGAAAATGCTCTGTATGGGATGCAGTAACCGGGATCACCGGTTTCAGATAGATCATCAACAGACGAAACAGGTTGATGCCTACTGAGCAGATTTCCTGAACCTCTGATTCTTTTCCCGTTTCCTTGATTAAAGCCCAGGGTTTTCGGTCATTAATATACTGGTTGGCCTTATCCGCGAGCGCCATAATTTCACGGATGGCTTTGCTGTATTCCAGGTTCTCGTAATGTTGGGCGATAGGGTCGCCTGCCTGTATGAAGGTGTCGACCAGATCAGGTTCAGCACACTCTGTGGAAAGCTGGCTGTTAAACAGTTTATTGATAAAGCCGGCGCAGCGACTTGCGATGTTAACCACTTTGCCTACCAGGTCTGAATTGACACGGCTCATAAAGTCGTCGAGATTCAGGTCAAGATCCTCTGTGCCTGACGAAAGCTTGGCTGCAAAGTAATAGCGCAGATACTCGGGATTTAAGTGGTTCAGATAGGTTCTTGCTTTAATAAAAGTACCCCTGGATTTGGACATCTTTTTACCATTGACTGTCACAAAACCGTGGGCTTTTACCGCGGTCGGTACTCTGAAATCGGCGCAACTGAGCATGGCAGGCCAAAACAGTGCGTGGAAATTAATAATATCTTTACCGATAAAGTGATAAAGCTCTGTGCTTGCATCCTTGTCCCAATATTCATTGAAGTCCAGATCTTCCCTTTGGTCGCAGAGATTCTTGAAGCTTGCCATATAGCCAATCGGTGCATCCAGCCAGACATAAAAATATTTTTCTTTCTGTCCTGGTATTTCGAACCCAAAGTAAGGAGCGTCACGGCTGATATCCCACTCCTGCAAACCAGCGTCCAGCCATTCGGCGAGCTTATTGGCAACGGATTCCTGAAGTGATCCGCTGCGTGTCCATTCACGCAACATCGCTTCAAAGTCTGGTAGTTTAAAAAAGTAATGGGTTGACTTTTTATCGACGGGCTTCGCGCCGGATAAGGTCGATTTGGGGTCGATCAGTTCATTGGCGCTGTAGGTGGCGCCGCAGGCTTCACAGTTGTCGCCGTATTGATCTGCAGTTTTGCAGCGTGGGCAGGTGCCCTTGATAAAGCGATCAGCAAGAAACAGCTCTTTTTCCGGATCGTATGCCTGGGTAATTTCGCGTTCAGCGATATGACCTTTGTCGAGGCAGGAGCTATATATAAGCTGGCTGAGTTCCTTGTTTTCCTTCGAGTGGGTGCTGTAATAATTATCGAAGTCGATGCTGAAACTCTCGAAATCTTCGAGATGATCCTGCTTGACCTGCGCAATCAGTTGTTCCGGTGTGATGCCTTGCTGTTCGGCCTTGAGCATGATTGCCGTACCGTGCGCATCGTCAGCGCAGACGTAGGTGCAGGTTTCACCTTTCTGTTTTTGAAAACGTACCCAGATATCTGTCTGTATGTACTCGAGCATGTGTCCCAGATGAATTGGCCCGTTGGCGTAGGGCAGGGCGCTGGTAACAAGAATTTTTCTAGGGCTTTTTTGGGTGGTTTGAGTCATTTTAAGTCTGAATAGTTGTTCGTCTCGGATGAGCCGGCAACTATAACAGCCAGGGCCTTATTTTTGCAGTAGTTTTGTACAGGATCTGATGAATTTGAACATAATGGCGGGCGATCTTACGCTATTTGTAATTATCTTTTCTGTATCCCCTTTGTTTTTTTTTGATCACCCCCATATTAAAGCTATTCACAAATTGAGGTTTGAGGAATTTCTATGTCAGAAATAACGCGCGAGCAGATTGAGCAGGCGATAGCAGGCTACCAGGATCCCTATCTGGAAAAAGACTATGTGGCAGCAGGTGCTGTTAAAGAGATTAATATTGACGATAAGAGAATTCAGGTAGAGATCGAGGTGGGATACCCTGCCGCTGGCGTTAGAGATCAAGTCCAGAGTGCGTTAAAAGAGTGTCTGAAAACGATTGCCGGCGACAGGGAGATTACAGTCGCGCTTGGTTGGGAAATAGTGGCTAATGACGCGCAAAAAGAGGTGGATAACCTCACTACAGTCAAAAATATTATTGCAGTGGCTTCCGGAAAGGGAGGTGTTGGTAAGTCGACCACATCCGTGAACCTGGCGTTGGCTCTGGCGGCAGAGGGTGCGCGCGTAGGTATTCTTGATGCCGATATTTACGGTCCCAGCCAGGCAATTATGCTGGGCATAGCCGATGGAGTGCGTCCTGAAGTCAAGGGTGAGCAGTATTGGATGCCGGTTACCGCTCATGGTTTGCAATCGATGTCGATGGGCTATCTTGTTGACGAGAATACGGCTATGGTTTGGCGTGGCCCAATGGCAGGTAGTGCTTTGCAGCAGATGATTAATCAAACCATGTGGCATGATCTGGACTACCTGATCGTTGATATGCCGCCAGGTACCGGTGATGTGCAGCTGACGCTGTCCCAGAAAGTGCCGGTGGCAGGGGCTCTTATCGTAACAACACCACAGGATATTGCGCTGCTGGACGCGAAGAAGGGTATCGAGATGTTCCGTAAAGTGGAGATTCCTGTGTTGGGTGTGGTTGAAAACATGAGTGTTCATGTTTGTTCTGAATGCGGCCATATCGAACACCTGTTTGGTTCGGGTGGTGGAGAAGCGATTGCTTCTCAATATGAGAGTAAATTGCTGGCTTCGTTACCCCTCAATCTGTCCATACGCGAACAGGCAGATAATGGAACGCCGACGGTCGCCGTTGATCCAGAGGGTGATATTGCAGCGATCTATCGAGATCTGGCTCGAAAGCTGGGCGCAGAGCTGGATCGGCAAAACAAGGAAAAGGCAGTGAAAAAACCTAACATAGTCATGTACAGCGACTAACAGAGTAATGTTTTGTAATTGATAGTATGCTGCTAATGGAGCGTGTTGCTCCGATAGTCAATCGACCCATCTGGTTATCCTTTTGTCAGATGGGTTTCATTGATTTCCTGATTACAGTGGGGACATTGAGATAATTGTCGTGCCACTGACTTGGACGCGGTGCGCAATAACAGTTCTGCATCTTCCCGGTTAAGATCCAGTTGTTGGCGCAGTTGATTGAGTTCCTTCTGTTCGTCTTCCGTAATAATGCCATCGGCAAGTGCCGCTCCGAGTTTGAGATTATACTCTTCGCGCCGACGGCGTAATTGATCGGAAAATCCAGAGGCCAGGATGCCGGCGGGCAGTGCCACCATTCCCATCCCTATAATAGTGATGCAGCTGCCAAAAAATTTCCCGGCTGCAGTTATCGGAATCACATCACCATATCCTACGGTTGTTAAGGTTGCCATGGCCCACCACATTGCCTGTGGAATACTGCCAAACGCGTCTGGCTGGACCTTGTGTTCCAGTAAGTAGATACCGCTGGACGTCAGAACCAGCAGGATAATCAGAACAAAAAATGCTGCAAAAAAAGCATCAGCTTCCTCTCTGAGGACGTTCAGGACAACACCCATTGCACCGGAATAGCGAGTCAGCTTAAAGATGCGCAACACTCTGAATATGCGCAAGAATCTTAGATCAATATTAACAAAAAGTACCAGGTAGAATGGCAGAATGGCCAATATATCTATAATAGCCATGGGCGTCATCATGTAACGAAGTCGCCCATAAACAGGATGCCGGTATTTCGCATCGGACATTTCTATCGCAGTCCATACTCGCAGCAGGTATTCCAGCGAAAATACGCACACGGAAAACAGTTCGAAGAGATCTAGCTGGGTGCGGTATTTGGCTGAAAAGCTATCTACCGAATCCATCGTAACAGCAAGGATATTTAAACAAATGAGCAGAATAAGCGCCAGGTCAATTGTTCGACTGGTCTTATCCCCGCATCGGCTGACTTGCAGGATTTCTGCTATTCTAAGGCGTGACAATAGTTGCATAGTGCGCCGTTTGTGGGCGATTAAAAATCTTTACATAACAATTATTTAGGCCATTTTTTCACTTTCGTCAATTAATTAGGTTGTCAGTGGGGTTGGAAAACAGGACAAATCGCTGGAGAAAAACCACCTTTTGTGGCAGGATGCTGGCCGTTTTAAGTGTCTCAAAATAAGAGTGGAAACGGGCTAGATGAGTATTAAATCGGATAACTGGATTCGCCGTATGGCGGAACAAAACAAGATGATTGAGCCTTTTGAATCGGGGCAGGTCAGAGCACATGGCGAACACCGCGTTATATCCTACGGAACTTCAAGCTATGGTTATGATGTGCGTTGTTCAGATGAGTTTAAAGTGTTTACCAATATCCACTCCGCTACTGTGGACCCCAAAAATTTTGATGAAAAAAGTTTTGTCGATATCAAAGGGGATGTCTGTATCATCCCGCCTAACTCCTTTGCCTTGGCGCGAACTGTCGAGTACTTTCGGATTCCACGATCAGTTTTGACGGTTTGTTTGGGTAAGTCGACATATGCACGTTGTGGCATCATCGTCAATGTAACGCCACTGGAGCCGGAATGGGAAGGGCATGTAACACTGGAGTTTTCAAATACAACCAACCTGCCTGCAAAAATATATGCGAACGAGGGTGTTGCGCAGATGTTATTTTTTGAGTCAGATGAGGTCTGTTCCACCAGTTATAAGGATCGTGGTGGAAAATACCAGGGCCAACGAGGTGTTACACTTCCCAAAACTTAAGCAGCCAGAAAGCCGCTGCTGAATTATTGTGGGGTGGAGGCGTTCTCGCTGCTATCCGGCTGCTTCAGGCCGGAAATCGTAACCCCGTCAAGCGTGCCCTCGGCGAGTTGAATGGTATAGGATTTACTGTTTTCAATTTGCTGGATTTGCACAACCAGATAATCCCAGTCTTTTGCCAGCCATATGGTGGTCTGCCTTTTCGCATCCGGTTTTCTGGCGCGCCGGATTTTTAATGTCCTAAGAGTTCCGACGGCTGTTTGCAGAAGTTCTTCACCAAGCGTCTCAAACTGATACTCTTTAATTCGTTTGCGGTCAGCAACGGAATAGGTATCCATGCTGCCTTTTTCGATTAGATCCTTTCTTAGTTGAAGCTGATAATTGATTTTATCCAGGGTGTTGGTTTGTAAGGCTATGATGACCGGTTCATCCAGTGCTTTGTTGGTTGCTTCCATTTTTGCCCAGTCAAACTCCAATAACACCTTTTTCTTATTGGTCAGTGTTGACTGACTATATTGATAGGAGAGCGGAGTCGGCCTGTTGTTCTGCCAGTTAAAGCGACTGGTCTCGATAAGTTTAATCATTGGTGATTTTATATGATGCGCCAATACCCATTCACCAGATTCTGATTTGGATAGTTCTCGCGTAGCCGTGCCTTTGAATGGTAACAGAAAGTCATATTGCGCCTGATAGGTGGTGCTATAAGGCTTAATGGTGAAACTACCGGCGCTTAGCGCAGAAGCCAGCATCGACAGTAGCAGGAGTAAAAACAACTTTGGTTTCAGATGAGCAGTCATATCGTTGTTCATTATGAGTTGTTGTAGTTTATTTGACGCCCTTCCACTGGCAGAGGTTCCTTGTCCAGATAGACTTTTCCTGATTGAAATTGAACCCGACCCTGTGCAATCCAGCTGATTGCTTTGGGGTAAATCTTATGTTCCACCTGTCTCAGTATCCGTGAGGCGAGTTGGTCAGCTGATTCGCCCTCCTGTATACGAATGACACCCTGAAGCAGAACAGGCCCTGCGTCAAGTTCAGGAATAACAAAATGTATGCTGGCTCCGTGATCTTTGTCGCCGGATTCCAGCGCCCGCTGGTGGGTGTGCAATCCGGGGTAGCGAGGTAACAGGGATGGATGAATGTTGACCAGCTTTCCCAGATAGCGCTGCACAAAATTCTGTGAAAGAATGCGCATAAAACCTGCCAGCACAACCAAGTCAGGCTCATAGCGGTCGATGAGGTTAGCCAGTTCAGCATCAAATGCTTCACGGCTTGAAAAATTTTGATGCTCCAATACAAGCCCTGGAATACCTGCTTTTGCGGCTCTTTCCAATCCATAAGCATCTTTTTTGTTGCTGATGACCGCTTCAATGGTTGCATCAACCGGGCCATTATTGGTTGCATCAATCAATGCCTGAAGATTGCTGCCGCTGCCCGATATTAAAACCACTATTCTCAGCGGTGTATCTGCGCATTCGCCCTCAACTGCTCTGTTGTCAGACATCTAGCATGCATCTCTTGAACTGCTCATGATGACCTGAGCTGTGTCTGGTTGTGCGGACACAATAGAACCAATTATCCAGGCATTCTCTTCCGATTCATGCAGTGAATCCAGCGCTTGCTGGGCCTTTTCCGCAGGCACGCAAATTATCATGCCGACACCACAATTGAATGTTCGGTACAACTCTGTTTGCTCAATGTTGCCCTGTTCCTGAAGCCATTTAAAGATTACCGGTAGTTGCCAACTGTCGAGATCGATTTTTGCGGCGACCCCGGCTGGGAGTATGCGTGGTATGTTTTCGGTAAATCCACCGCCCGTGATGTGACTTAAAGCGTGAACTTCCATCTGTTCCATCAGTGTCAGAATGGCGTTTGTGTAAATGCGGGTGGGTTCAATCAGACATTCGCCCAGAGTTGCATCCTGAAAGGGGCTGTTCAGGTTGATATCGTTGAGCTCGATAATTTTGCGTATTAAGGAGTAGCCATTTGAATGAGGCCCGGAAGAGGCGAGGGCGATTAATTGATCGCCGGGCTTAACTTTGGAGCCGTCAATGATTTTGGATTTTTCCACAACACCCACGCAAAACCCCGCCAGATCATAATCCTCTCCCTCATACATGCCAGGCATCTCTGCTGTCTCTCCCCCAACCAAAGCGCAGTTGGCCTGACGACAACCTTCTCCGATACCCTGGATGACGTCGGCCGCAACATCGATATTGAGCTTGCCGGTGGCGTAATAGTCGAGAAAAAACAGGGGCTCTGCACCGCCAACGATCAGGTCATTGACGCACATGGCAACCAGATCAATACCGATTGTTTGGTGTAAGCCAAGATCCATAGCAAGTTTTAGTTTGGTCCCAACACCATCAGTACCGGAAACCAGTACCGGATGCTTATATTTATCGGGGATTTCACACATCGCTGCAAAACCGCCCAAACCGCCCAGCACCTCTGGCCTGCGAGTGGCTTTGGCGATATGTTTTACACGCGTTACCAGTTCGTTGCCGGCGTCTATATCGACTCCTGCATCTTTGTAACTAATGGATGGTTTTTCGTCTGAATCTGCTGGGCGATTTGAGTCGGTCATATGCGCTGGTAACTACGGGTAATTGAAAGGCGGTTATTCTACAGTACCGCCTTTTGTAGGCCAAGCGGGAAAGCGGGATGATTCGCTGGCCATTTGTTCTGTTGCTACATACAATAAGCGACCGAAGGTGAATGTATAATGTTGCGGATACTGGATGCGGTTCGTCAAAATCAAAAACAGTTCAAAAATCCTGATAGCCTGGCTGCTGCTGATAGCCTGCCCGGTAAGCCTGGCTGAAGAGGTTTCGGGACTTTACAAAGCAGAACTGCCAGCGGCGAGTCAGGATGCTGGAGAAAGAAAACGTTTGATGGAACAGGGGATGAGGACCGTGTTGCAGCGTGTGTCGGGACATTTAAGCGTAACTGAGCGCGCGAAGGTTAATCAGGCGCTGCTTCATCCCGATAAATATCTAAGACGGTTCAGTTATGAAACTCTGGCGGCGCAGCAGGAAAGCGGACACTTAAGTGATACGCAGATATTACGTTTGCAGTTTGATGAAACGCAAATTAATGGGCTGTTGCGTAACGCACAGTTACCGATTTGGGGAAGCAATCGGCCACTTACACTACTTTGGCTGACTCTTGATGATGGTGTCGAGCGTCGTACCATAGCTTCTGGTGAGGTAACCGAATTCACGGAGGAAATTAATCGGCATGCGCGGCGCAGGGGCGTGCCATTTATATTGCCGCTAATGGATCTGCAGGATAAATATAATCTACCAGTCACCGAAGCGTGGGGGCTGTTCAGGCAGACGCTTGAGATGGCTTCTGAGCGATATCAACCGGATGCAATTCTCGCCGGTCGTTTGTATCGGAATGAGGATCAGGTTTGGTATGGTCGTTGGCAGTTTATATTTAATGGTAAGGCGGTAGGGTTTGGTACGGGTAGCGATAATACAAGTGAAGATCTGGCCCAGGTCATTGATTTTGTCGCAGACACGTTAGCACGTCATTATGCCGTCAACACCGACGTTAAGAGTCAGCACAAGTTACGTGTCACGGTCGAAAATGTTCTATCGTTGTCTGCTTATGCCAAAGTGGTTGCGTACTTTAAAAAGCACGCTGCAGTTACTCGAGTGAGTATCATGGGAGTTGACCGGGACAGATTGGTTTTAGAGTTGACGGCAGAAGATTCCGTAGAGAAACTTCAGGAAGTGATCGCACTGGACAACAAACTTCAGGCATTAAAAACCGCTGATGATATGACGGAGCCGAATTTAAATTATCGTTGGCAACCAGAATAGACAACCCGTAACGGATAAAAAAACACAAGGGAAAAGGGTTTGGAACTGAATATCATTCCTAATTTAATCACGCTGATGCGACTGCTGCTGGTGCTGCCGGTAGCGGTGACTATTCTGAATAATAATTTTCAATGGACCCTGGCGCTTTTTGCAATAGCCAGTGTCTCTGATGGTGTAGACGGCTATCTGGCGCGGCGCTTTGACTGGATGAGCCGTTTTGGTGCTATCCTGGATCCTGTTGCAGACAAACTGTTACTGATTGTGACTTTCGTGCTGCTCACCTATACCGGACACATACCGGGGTGGCTGGCGAGTGTCGTTATAGGAAGAGATCTGATTATTGTAGCCGGTGCAACGAGTTACCATATTTTGTTTGGAGAATACGAGTTTTCACCGACCTTGCTGGGTAAACTCAGCACTTCACTTCAGTTCACTCTGGTGTTGTTAACCCTGGTTGATTTGGCAATGATCAGCGTACTGGATTCACTGCTGTCTGCGGGAATATGGCTGGTGTTCATTAGTAGTTCCGTGAGTGGAGTCGATTATGTGGTCACCTGGGGACGAAAAGCGCTAACGGCGTGCCGGGACAATAAACAGTAACGCCCAAACAACCAGCCAAATGACGAGATTCATGAAACCAACACAACTGCCACTCGGGGTACACCTCTCTGCTGAGCAATCATTTGATAGTTATGTCGCTGATGTGAATGCCGATGCTGTTGCCAGCCTGAAAAAACAGCTAGCACCGGACGGCTCGCCGCTACTCTACCTATGGGGCACTGGTGGGTCTGGCTGTACCCATTTGCTTCAGGCTGCCTGTAATGCCGCGTCTATTAACGAAAAAACCTGCGTTTATCTTCCGATGGAGCAGTTTGTAGATGAAAGTGTCTCGATACTTGAAGGGCTTGAGCAACTGGACCTGGTTTGTATTGATCATCTGCATTGTGTAATCAATCAGCGTGGTTGGAATGAAGCCTTATTCCATCTGTTTAACAGGATACTGTCCGTCGGTGGCGCTTTGCTGGTTGCTGCTGATCGACCTCCCCAGTCGCTGGGGCTAAACCTGCCGGATTTGGCATCACGTTTTACCTCCTGTGTTGTTTATCAGATTCGTCCATTATCTGATCATGGTAAACGTGTGTTGCTGGAAAAACGGGCGGCGCAAAAAGGGTTGAAGCTTTCCGAAGATGCCGCACTGTTTATTCTGAATCGGGCAGAGCGGAATGTGCCGAGCCTATTGGAGGTGCTGGAGGCGCTGGACCGCCGCTCATTGGCGGAAAAGCGAAAACTTACCATCCCCTTTATCAAGGACACAATGGGATGGTAATTCAACTTGATTCTCATGTTATAGAAGTCCACTATAGCTGGTAAGGAGCATATCTATTGGGGGTTGGCGGGTGTCTATATGAACAAAACCAGGCGTAATGCGAGTTCTTTGTGTACCATCCTTAATCCCGTCCTGATAGCTTTCTCTGCGGGTGGTTCTGTCATACATTACTTAACTTATAGCTTCTTTGGGCAAAAGGAGTTGATAAATGGAAACTAGAGAACGAAGGGGCGACCTGCGAGGAGCCCGGGAAGAGCGGCTATTTCTCAAGATCCAGAGTTTTAGTGCGTCAACCGATTCTACTGATACCACGCTTTCCTGCAAAACTCTGGATGTTTCTGCGAGCGGTATGCGATTGGTGGCGGGCGAGCCGTTACCCATGGATGCTTCTCTGGAGCTATGGGTTGAAATTAAGGGGTGCCCCGGTAAATTTCTGCTGCATGGCATTGTGCGGTGGTGCTACCCCAATGAGGATGTTTACGTCTGTGGTGTCGAGCTTCAGGAAACGAAAAGTGTTTCGGATTTGGCGGATTGGCAGGATCTATTTGTCTGATTAGCTACAGTTGTTCGAGTGCTCAGTCTCTCGCTTTATAGCAACTTGTTAGTCATCTTTTATCGAAAAATTCTTTTAATACAAAATTATAAGAGGTTTTTTTAATGTTAAATCCGCTAATTAAGGGGTTTGTTTTTTTGTTGTGCTGGCCTGTCTTTGCTATAGCGGACCAGGTTGATCTGGTCAATGGAGATCGAATTTCCGGACACCTGGTTTCCCTTGAAAAGGGTAAGCTGAAATTTGAGTCCCCCTTGTTTGGAAATATAGTCATACCTGTTTCTAAAGTGAAGCGTTTGCAAACGGACGAGCAAGTGATACTGCAATTGAAAACTGGTGAACAGATACCGCGACAGTTAACAGCGAGTGCTCCGGGCGTGCTCTATACAAAAGAACTGGTCGATGGTACGGCGAGTAACGTGATGATTTCAGATCTGGAGAGTATCTCCTACGATACCGAGCCCCCGGTACAATGGAATGGGCAGGTAGCATCAAGTCTATCGATTGAACAGGGGAATTCGGAATCCCAGGATCTGAATATTGATCTACAACTGGTTAGAGAGAAGGCAACAGACAGGCTAATACTGGATGCAGAGTTTGTCGAAAATCGAGAACAGGATGTGGATACAGGTAAGGATAATACCAGTAAGCGCCGTTACTATGCCGGCGCACATTATGACTATTTTATATCAAAGAAAACCTATCTTTATGGTGATGTCTCGGCAGAGAAAGAGGCGACCGCCAATATAGATTTGAGATCGACCGCGGGCGTTGGTGCGGGTTATCGGGTTTTGCAGACACAGCGATCCCGTATTGAGATAGAAGGGGGATTAAGCGGTGTCAATGAGAGCTTTTCTGATAACACGGATGATAACAGCTATATTGCTTTGCGTACCGGTTGGAAACTGGATCATCAGCTCTATGAGAAGGTGAAATTGTTTCATTATGGTCGCTGGATCTCGAGTTTACAGGATACAGAAGATCAGTTGATCAAAACTGAAACCGGTTTAAGAACCAGATTGAATTCTCATTTGTTGCTGGAAATCAAGGTGCTTGCCGATTGGGATCAAAGTCCCGCTATCAGCAAAGAGAAAGAGGATTTTTCATACTTGTTTGGACTGGGTTGGGAGTTTTGATAGTAATGCAGTAGTGAGTCTGCCAGAACTATTCAGAGGTTGTCCGGTTATAGTGAATGGCGAGCCAGATGGTCGTTTCATGGTTCGAGGTAAAGGCTACCCTGTGCTTGCGATGTGCCTCAATATTCAAATAATCACCGGGTTTCATGCAGACTGTTTGGTTATTGTCGATAAATTCAATACGAGCCTCACCTTTCAGTAGTATCACCCATTCGTGTTGGTTTTGATCGTACCAAAACCCATTTGGCGATGACTGACCGTTGGAAATTATACGTTCTATGGTGACCTGCTGCCCCGAGGCGAGTATTTCAATAGCCTCCTGTGAAAGATCAGCCGGTAGTTCCTCAAACAGGTTACTCATGTTCCTGGAAACCGTTACAGCGTTACAACCTTTAGTTCACTGGCCAAATCAGTGTTGTTCTCTTTTTTTAGTCCGGCAAAATCATAGAGATTCAGATCTGCCAGGTGCGAGGGTGCGACATTCTGAATGCTTTTAAAGATAATATCCAGACGCCCCGGGTTTTGCTTTTCCCAGCCCTGGAGCATCTCCTTGATGACCTGTCGTTGCAGGTTGTCCTGAGAGCCACATAAATTGCAGGGAATGATCGGGAATGCTTTCAGCTCGGCATACCGGCTTATATCGGATTCTTTGCAGTATGCCAGTGGGCGGATCACAATGTTCGCGCCGTCATCGCTGAGCAGCTTGGGAGGCATGGCCTTTAGTTTTCCACCATAGAACATATTCAGGAACAGAGTTTCCATGATGTCGTCACGATGGTGGCCAAGTGCAATTTTATTGGCGTTTATCTCACCTGCAAATCCGTACAAACTGCCTCGTCGCAGTCTGGAGCAGAGCGCGCAGGTGGTTTTTCCCTCGGGTGTTTTTTCCTGCACAATGCTGTAAGTATCTTTTTCCAGAATATGGTAAGGAACACCGACTTGTTGCAGATAATCGGGGAGCACCTGTTCTGGAAATCCTGGCTGTTTTTGGTCCAGGTTGACGGCGATTATTTCAAAATCAATAGGCGCATGATCACGAAGATTGAGCAGTATATCCAGCATGGTATAGGAATCTTTACCCCCGGACAGGCAAACCATAATACGATCACCGTGCTCAATCATATTGAAATCGACAATGGCATTGCCCACGTTCCTTCTCAGACGTTTCTGGAGTTTGTTGAAATCAGTTTTTGCCTTCTTTGCCGCTGGTTGCATAGGAGTTCTTTTGATCTGTGAATAAAAGGCTGTTTTTTACAGCAATATGCCTGGCTTGTAAACAGGCGTCGTACAGTGCTTCGAAGCTCCGCAAGCAAATGCATGATGTTTGATTCCAATTATGAAAAATTTGCTCAATTTATGATCCATTATATGGCTGTTTGAATATACCCATTAACTGGAAGATAGCAGGTGCTACCATGAGTTCGGTGCAGAGAAAACGTAGCCGCGAATTGCCATAAAAGATCAGGAAGGTGCTTTTCTTATCAAGGCTGACCTGCCAGGAATGAAAAAAGAGGATATCGAAGTTTCCCTGCACGAGGGACTGCTGACGATCACCGAAACGAAAGAGGATGACGATAAGGAGCAGACTGAGGGAGAGCTTGTGCGCCGGGAGCGTTTCTTTGGCAAGTTTTCGCGAACCATACCGCTTGGCTCTGATATTGATGCTCAACTGATCAGTGCGACTATTGAAGATGGTGTGCTAACGATCCAGGTGCCGAAACTGGCGCAACAATCGGCAAAAAAAATCGGTCGATATTCTTTAAATCAAGTGCTCTGTATGGCAGAAAAATGATAAAGCGAAGTCCACTACGGCTGGACTTCGCCATTATCCTGCTCCTGGTTGAATACACAGGATCCAGCGGTCTCTTCAAGTAATTTGGCATCGGTTATTTCGACCGCTCTTCCGGTCACTGAAATAACGCCGGACTTTTGCAGGCGTGAAAATACACGGCTTATTGTTTCAACAGCGAGCCCCAGATAATTGGCTATTTCGTTGCGCGACATGGTGAGATAAATAAAGTCAGCGGCATAGCCCCGTCGCTGAATTCTTGCAGAAAGATCCAAAAGAAAGTTAGCAACTCTCTCTTCGGCATTTTTCTGACTGAGCAGCAACATCATATGAAGGTCGCCGCGTATCTCTTTACTGAGTGAGTGGATAAATTGACGTTTCAGCTCAGGCATCTGATCGGTGAGCTGTTCAAAGCGAGAGTAGGGAATCTCACAAATGGTCGTGGTTTCTATTGCTACGGCGCTGACTGGATAGCTTTGAGTATCGATTCCACTTAATCCAATCAGTTCTCCCGGAAGATAGAATCCTGTAATCTGGTCTTCACCCTGTGCCGTGATGGAGTAGGTTTTGATGCAGCCGCTGCGAATTGCGAACAGTGCTTTAAAGGGTTCGCCCTGGCGAAAAAGAAACTCGCCTTTTTTAATGGGGCGGCTTCTGTTGATGATCGAGTCTAGTCGATCAATATCCTGGGAATTTAACAACAGGGGCAAACACAATGTGCGTAAACTACAGCTCTGGCATGTTGTCTCACGAAAGGAGTGTAATTTTACTGCTTGTGACTCAGACTTATTCAATACATTACCTACTTCTTGCTAAGAGCGGTTTGCTCCGACAGGTGCAGTTTATTACCGCGACTCCAATAAAACAAGCCGGGATATCAATGATCGGGTGAAATTCTTCAATCATACCCGATTTTAATGACTTCCTTTTTGGTGCTGTTCAGGTGTCTTGATCAGTTGATGCTTCTGCTGATTGGCCGGTTTATGTTGATGACTGGTGTGAGATTGCAGGTAGATCGAGGCAAGCGACCATATGCCAAACAGCATGATTAGCAGGCCGGCAAAAGCTCTGATACCCCTGGATTGAAGAAATTGCTTGAGCCGGTCCAGTAACAGCCCGGTCGCCACGAGCGCTGGTATCGTGCCCGCTCCAAAAAAGAACATTATTCCAGCTGATTGCTGCCAGTTGCTGGCGGTTGAAGCCCAAACCAGGCTGCTATACACCAGACCGCAGGGGATCCAGCCCCACAAAAAACCGAGCCATAGCGCCTGGTGCGGATGCTTGACTGGGATCACCAGCCGAATCAAGGGTTGTAGTAAAGACCATAATTTTGCACCTGCGGACTCCAGGTGTCTGAGCACAGCCCACCACCCCGTGAGATAGAGTCCCAGCAGGATCAGCATCAATGCAGCGAAATGGCGCAGGATCAGACTGAAATATTGAAACTGCCCGGAAAAGTACCAGGTTGCAAGACCGAAAGCTGCACCTGCGATGCTATAACTTAGAATGCGTCCAACATTGAACAAAATGAGCAGTGCTATAAATCGGCCATGTTTCCTGTATTCCATTGGCACTGAGTAGGTAAGGGCGCCCATAATTCCGCCACACATACCAACGCAATGTACACTGCCCAACAGTCCGATGATAAAAGCGGCGGAGTAGCTGACGGAAGGCAACACTAACTATCTTCTCCGGGTTTTTGTTGTTTATTTTCGTCCGATCCTGTTTCCGGTTCGTCATATAAAATACGGTGAGCCGGACCTTCCAGATCTTCAAACTGATCGTTTTTGACAGCCCAAAAAAAAGCACCTATGGCCAGAAGGACCAGAAAAATAGCGATAGGAATCAGCAAATAAAGAATATCCATTAGCTTGATATCTCTCGGGGGAGACGTTTACCTGGATTATTTAAACGCAATGCGTTCATGACGACAAGCAGAGAACTACCGGACATGCCAATTGCCGCCAGATAGGGCAAAACCCAGCCAGCAGCCGCGAGTGGCAGTGCCAGAAGGTTATAAAGTATGGCCCAGCCTATGTTTTGTCTGATAATCGCTTTGCATTTACGTGCGCAACGAATGGCTTCCGTAAGATGATTTAATTCACCGGATAAAAGGATAGCGTCGGCGGTTGTTTTTGTCAGGTCGGATGCATTTGTCATGGCAATAGAAATGTCTGCGTTCGCCAATACCGGAATATCATTGATGCCGTCGCCGATCATGACCACTTTCTTACCCTGGCGCTGGAGTGTCTGTATATACTCCATCTTATCTCTCGGCGATGCTTTGGCCAGCGCTTTGCTGATGCCTAACTGCTTCGCAATGAGATGGACATGCTCTGAAAAATCACCACTTAACAATTCCACCTGGAAATCCATTGTCTTTAATTCCGAAACGACATTAGCGCAGTTTGGGCGTAACTCATCGGACAATTCAATCCACGCTAGAGCACCATGATGACTGCCGAGCAGGACATGTTGCGTGGATGGGTTGCCCTCAAAGGCGAGAGAGGTGGGTGAATCTCCTTCCGCCAGCCCCAACACATATTCCGGCGTACCTAATCGATATAGCTCACCTTCGATAACACCCTCAATGCCGCAACCGGGCACTGTTTTTATGTCAGATGCTGAAAGTTTCGATGGTTTAAAAGCCCGTGCAATTGGATGCTCGGAGTGTGCTTCGATAGCCGCTGCTATCTGATAGCATTGCTCTCGTGAAAGGTTGCTTAAACAGTTAAGCTTGCTGATGGTCAGCGCTCCCCTGGTCAAAGTCCCTGTTTTGTCGAATATAATGTGTGTCGCCTGAGAGAGACCTTCCAGTACGTGGCCATGACTGATAATAAAACCCTGTTTAGCCAGATATCCTGTTGCCGCGGTCAATGCGGTGGGTGTTGCGAGGGAGAGCGCGCATGGGCAGGTGACCACCAGCACAGAGAGCGTTATCCAGAAGGCATTATCAGGGTCGATCAACCACCAGGTTATTGCGGTGGTCGCGGTAACCAGTAATACGCCAGCAATAAAATATTGAGCCACATGATCTGCCATGATGGCGATGGGGGGCTTACTGGCGCGGGCCTGGTCGAGCAGGCGCAACACAGCGGAAAGCCTGGTTTGTCCGGCCACATCGGTTACCCTGATCTGCAGGGGATTCTCCATAACGTAGCTGCCTGCAATGACTTTATCTTCAGGCGCTTTTTTCTGCGCGCTGAATTCGCCGGTTAATTGCGATTCATCAACACTTGATACACCGCTCATCACATAGCCGTCAGCGGGTATGATCTGTCCGGTTTTAACCAAAATATGATCGCCAGGTTTTACGTCACGAAGCGCAACGGTTCGTTGACCACCATCGATCAACAATTGCACACTTTCGGGCAGTAGTTTATTTAGCGTATGGCTGCTCTGATCCAGCCGGAGTCGTGCGCGAAACTCCAGAAAGCGGCCAAGCAACAAGAAAAAGGTAAACATGGTGACGGAATCAAAATACACTTCCTCCCCAGCGATAATGGTCGACCATACACTGGCCAGGTAAGCGGCGCCGATTGCCAGTGAAACAGACAGATCCATGCTTAAATGACGTGAGCGTACATTACGCCACGCGGCACGGAAAAAGGGCTGTGCCGAATAGAGCACTACCGGAGTGGTTAGTAACAGGCTGATCCATCTTAAAAAGTTTCGATGAGTTTCAGCCATATCCTCAAATGCGCCCGCATAAAGAGCCACGGCATACATCATAACCTGCATCATTGCGATACCGGCAATACCCAGGCGTTTAAAGTACTGTCTGTTTTCTGCCTGAATGACGGCATCCTGTTTGGCTGGATAGTAAGGCTGTGCCTTATAACCTATCTCATAGATGGCCCTCAGAATCTGGCTGAGTTCGATGACCTCGGGGTTCCAGAGAATGCGCGCACGGCTATTGCTGAGGTTAACGGAAGCTGCCGTAATGCCATCCAGTTGCAAAAGCTGGTGCTCAATGAGCCAACTACAGGCAGCACAGGTGATTCCTTCGATGATCAGTACTGTCTCTGCCTCTCCGGAACTGCGCTGCGTTACAAAATCAAGTTGTATGTCGGGGCGGTCATAAAGACGCAGCGCCTCAATCAGTGACTCATCCAAAATATTGGCTGTTGATGCTTCTGTAGTTCGGTATTGGTAGTAGTCGGTGAGTCCTGTCTCAATAATCGTTTTGGCGACAGCCTGACAGCCGGGGCAGCACATCGCCTCATTTGATCCATTGATATCGACATAATAGGGGCTATCCGCGGGTACCGGCAGACCACAGTGATAACAGGGGTGTGGCGAATCCATCAAGAAAACATTAGTTTTTGGGGGGGTGTTCAAAAGAGATGTGAACCGGGTTTTTCATAGGTAATTGAATCTCCTTTTTAAGACGCCACCTGTTGTCAGGCGGAACAACGGAAAGATAATAACGCCCCGGTGAACTGCCTGAATATGGCACCTGGTATAGAATTTGTTGATCAAGTCGTTGCAGTTGGAAATCCTTGTCCAGATTGGGGTCGAATGAGGAGGCCAGTTTCAGTGACAATGAGCCGGGAAGAGGAATATCTCCGGACAAATGTACCGTCAGAAGCTGATTCTCTTCGGAAAACAAAATTGTGGTCGCCAGTTGTGCCTGCTTCGCGAAACGATCCTGTTCCAGTTTTTCGTTAATGGACAACCCTTCCTGATAGTAACTCTCGGAAACCAGACCGGTTTGGTTGGTGACCGCTATCCAGATAGTAACAATACCGCCGATAACCGCCGTCAATGGCAGTGCAATGAGAAACCAGGGCCAGAATTGGCGATACCAGGGCTCAATTTCGTTATGTGTCATTGGGTCTCACTCAGTGTTATCGAATTCGAGGGCCTAAAAACCTGGACTCTTCAGTTACCGTTGCGCTTTGATCGGTAGCGCTGACTTTAAACTGAATCGGAACATTGACGTTGGGCAACCGTGCCGGATCAATCTCTACCCGCACTGGCATGGATAAGATTTCACCAGCGGCAACTTCGATTTCTGTGCCACCTTTCAGACTGAAGTCTTTGAGACCTTCAACCTTTAGCCGATAATTCATTTTTTGCTGACTCATGTTCAGCACTTTAAGTGTATATGTATTCTCGACCAAACCTTCGGGAGTTTCCCTGTACAATTGATTTCGGTCACGGATAATATCCAGCTCAAGTGGTGTTCTGCTGCTGATCGTGTATGCGAACATTATACTCATCAAGACAAGAGCCAATCCGTAACCGATCAGCTTGGGCCTCATGATGCTACCGCTATTATGTTCCAGTTTGTGTTCGGTGGTGTAACGAATCAAGCCCCTTGGATAATTCATTTTGTCCATGATGCTATTGCAGGCATCAATACAGAGCGCACAGTTAATGCATTCGTATTGTAGGCCGTCCCGAATATCGATGCCGGTAGGGCAGACCTGGACACATAGTTGGCAGTCGATGCAGTCGCCCAACCCCATTGCTTTATAGTCCAGACCCTGTTTGCGTGAACCCCGGCTCTCTCCGCGTTCGGGGTCGTAGGAAACAATCAGCGTGTCCTGGTCAAACATGGCTGCCTGAAAACGCGCATAGGGGCACATGTACATGCAGACCTGTTCGCGCAACCAGCCAGCATTACCATAGGTTGCTGCCGTGAAAAACAGCATCCAAAATGCTTCCCACGGGCCTAATTGCAGGAATGCCAGGCTAGAGATGAGTTCCTTTATTGGTGTGAAGTATCCGACGAATGTTATAGCTGTCAGCAGGGAAACCCCAAGCCAGATTATATGCTTCAGGGTTTTTCTGATAATTTTGTTGGCGGACCAGGGTTGTTTGTCTAATTTCACTCGGGCATTACGGTCGCCTTCTGTAACCTGCTCAGCCCACATAAAAATACTTGTCCAGACCGTTTGCGGACAGGTATAGCCACACCAGATTCGCCCCAGCCAGGTGGTAATAAAGAACAGTCCGAAAGCAGCAATAATGAGCAACCACGCCAGTAGCATGAAGTCCTGAGGCCAGAAAGTGATCTCGAAAATATGGAATTGGCGGTTAGGTAAGTCAAAAAGAACGGATTGGCGGTCGTCCCAACTTATCCAGGGAAGAAAAAAGTAGCCCAATAAAAGAGGCCATCCGGTAAACAGTCTGAGGCGCTGGTAGAAACCTTCAATTTTTCGGGTATAAATTTTTTCCTTCTTTTGGTAAAGGTCAAAGGTCTCCGGAGTGTTCGTTTGCTGTTTATCTTCGGAGTCTTCATCAAGTTCTTTGACTGGAATCTTGTTGGTCATTTACTACCCTGGGTTAAGAAGGTCATTTATAGTATCAGGATTTTTGGATATCCAAAAAACAATTGCCCGTTATCATGTCTTATCAGGTTAATCGCACGGGTTAGCATGCAACAAACACCAAAAATTATAATTTATATTTAAAGTAAAATTAACAGTAAAATATTAAATAAAAAGGGCCGCTGAAAGCGGCCCCTTATTAACACGTGGTTTGAATGCTAGTCTTTGTCACCCAAACTATAGACATAAGCGCTGACCAAATGGACTTTATCCTCACCCAAAAGATCTTTATGGGAAGGCATGTTACCGTTTCGGCCGTTGCGTATTGAATGGCGGATCAGATCGGGTGAGCCGCCATAGAGCCAAATATTATCTGACAAATTGGGTGCGCCCATTAGAGTATTGCCTTCGCCATTGGCGCCGTGACATGCCGCACAGGTTGTTTGGTAATGCGATTTCCCTTTATCAGCCAGGCCCTGATCAACCTTTCTTCCGCTTAAGCTCATTACGTACTCTGAGACAGCCGAGACACCTGCTTCCCCAAGTATTGCACCCCAGCCAGGCATGACACCCTTACGACCATTCATAATGGATGCCTTGATCTGATCCGGTTCGTTGCCATAGAGCCAATCGTTATCGGCCAGATTGGGGAAGCCATAACTACCGGTCGCTGCGGAGCCATGACAAACAGCACAGTTATTGGCGAATATGCGTTGTCCCGATAGTAATGCCTTCTGGTTTTTCTGCAGATCGGGAATACTGGTTTTAGAGTATTCGGCGAATATCGGGCCATATTTTTCTTCAGCCCATTGCTGTTCTTTCTGCCAGGCTTCTTCCTGCGACCAGCCTAAGACACCCTTGAAATTACCAAGGCCGGGGAAAAGTAACAGATAAACCAGGCTGAAAAGAATGGTGATAACAAACATCATAAACCACCAGCGAGGCAGCGGGTTATCATACTCTTCAATACCGTCGTATATATGTCCCGTGGTAGGTGCTTCACCGTCGGCACCTTTTTCGCCCTTGCTGTTGGATTGTAGTAACCACCAACACCCAAAAATTGAACCAAGGGTGATGACGATGATCCATATGCTCCAGAAACTACTCATGAGTTTTCTTCTCCTGGCTTTTATCGTTACTCGGTGTGTCTTCGTCACTAAAGGGCAACTGTGCCGCTTCATCAAAACGGGACTTTCGCTTTGAACTGTATGCCCAGATACAGACACCGATAAATGCGATCATTACTAGTAGCGTGGTGATGCCACGCACATCATTAGCGTCCATATCAACGCCTGTCTTTCAGAACGGTACCCAGCTGCTGAAGGTAAGCCACCAGCGCGTCAATTTCAGATTGCCCCTTCACCTGAGCAGAAGCATTTTTAATATCTTCATCGGTATAAGGGACTCCCAGCTTGCGCAAAGCGGCCAGTTTTGTACTGGTGTATTTGCCATCCAGCTTGTTTTCGAATAGCCAGGGGAAGGGTGGCATATTGGATTCGGGCACGACATCGCGAGGATTATAAAGGTGTGCCCGGTGCCATTCATCACTGTACCGTTCTCCTACCCGAGCGAGGTCAGGACCGGTTCTTTTGGAACCCCAAAGAAACGGGTAGTTATAGACACTTTCTCCGGCGACGGAATAGTGCCCGTAGCGTTCGGTTTCAGATCGGAAAGGACGTATCATCTGGCTGTGACAGGTGTTACATCCTTCGCGGATATAGATGTCTCTTCCTTCCAGTTGCAGGGCGGTGAGCGGTTTCAAACCTTCAATAGGCTCAGTGGTTTGTTTTAGAAAAAACAGGGGGACGATTTCTGCCAGGCCGCCTAGCGTGATCACCACTACAATCAGCGCAAACATCAAGCCCAGGTTTTTTTCTACAATATCATGGTTCATGGTATAGGTCCTTAGGCAGTTTGTTCAGTCAGCTTCGCATCTGAGGGTTGATCTGCACTCATGGTTTTCCAGACGTTGTAGGCCATGATCAGCATACCGGCCAGGAAGATTAAACCACCGATAGCTCGAATCATGTAGCCAGGATAGCTGGCCTCTACTGACTCAACGAAGCTGTAGGTAAGGGTGCCGTCATCATTAAATGCTCGCCACATCAAACCTTGCATGATGCCGTTCACCCACATGGAAGCAATGTAGAGCACCGTGCCGATCGTAGCCAGCCAGAAGTGGGTATTAATAAGGCGAATACTGTGCATCTCGCCAAACTTGCGTCCATACATGATTGGGATCAGGTGATACATGGCACCAATCGAGACCATCGCCACCCAACCCAGTGCACCGGAGTGAACGTGTCCGATTGTCCAGTCGGTGTAGTGAGACAGGGCATTCACCGTCTTGATTGCCATCATCGGTCCTTCGAAAGTGGACATTCCGTAAAAAGAGAGGGAAACCACAAGGAATTTCAAAATAGGGTCAGTACGCAGTTTGTGCCAGGCACCCGAGAGAGTCATTACTCCGTTGATCATACCGCCCCAGGAGGGCGCCAGCAGGATGAGCGACATGATCATGCCCAGTGTCTGTGTCCAGTTGGGTAGTGCAGTGTAGTGCAGATGGTGAGGTCCCGCCCAGATATAAATCGCGATCAACGCCCAGAAGTGAACGATGGAAAGGCGATATGAATAGACCGGGCGTTCCGCTTGCTTGGGTACAAAATAATACATGATGCCAAGGAAGCCTGCGGTCAGGAAAAAGCCGACGGCATTGTGGCCATACCACCATTGCATCATGGCATCGATAGCGCCACTGTATACCGAGTATGATTTGAAGGGGGCAACCGGAATTTCCAGATTGTTAAAAATATGCAGTACGGCAACGGTGATGATAAAGGCACCGAAGAACCAGTTGGCGACATAGATATGGGAGGTCTTCCGTTTAGCTATGGTGCCAAAAAAAACAATACCATAACCGACCCAGACAAGTGTGATCAGTATATCAATGGGCCATTCAAGCTCAGCGTACTCTTTGGAGGAGGTGTATCCCATCGGTAATGTGATGGCAGCCGACAGTATCACCAGTTGCCAGCCCCAAAAAGTCAGTTTGGCCAGCCCCGGAGCAAACAGGCTGGTATGGCAGGTTCGTTGTACGATGAAATATGAGGTTGCAAAGAGTGCGCAACCGCCAAAGGCAAAAATCACTGCATTGGTGTGTAGCGGTCGAAGCCGGCCAAAAGTAAGCCAGGGTAAATCAGTGTACATGATACTTGGCCAGGCGAGCTGAGCGGCGACTATCACACCAACCAGCATGCCTACGACGCCCCAAACGACGGTCATAACTGCAAATTTGCGTACGACATCGTAATTGTAAGTCGGATGATCTATAGGATTGCTCATGAAAGGCCCAATTATTTTTAGTTAATACAGATAAAGCTGGGGAAAAAATGATATAAGTTGATTTCAAATGTAACAATCTATTGCTCTGACATCAGGCAAACAATTGATCCATGTCATAAGGGTGCTAGTTTAACCGAAAATCGCGCCGGGTAAAGTATTACGCGACGCAAAATTTAAAATTTAGCGCGCTATTCGGCAGGTTGGTTGCTGGCATGGCTATTTAAAGAGATTCAAAAGGGTATGCGGTTTGATTTTCTCAAGCTCGCTGATGTTATACTGGCGTTTTGTTCAGTGAAAAGTAATTAGTTATTCTATGACGGGATTTGATCAGCAGGCTGATTATCGAATGGATACTTGTGGGCTATTCTGTCCAGAGCCGGTAATGATGCTGCATAATAAAATGGGCGATTTAAAGTCGGGAGAATTACTCGAAGTGATTGCCACCGACCCCTCTACCGAAAGGGATATTCCAAAATTTTGTCAGTTTTTGGGGCACGAACTGGTGGAAAATACCAAATGCGAAGAGCGTTATTATTATTTGATCAGAAAAGGTAGTTGATCGCTATAACGGAATTGACGGTGCAAATTCACTGTCCTTTACGGGTCCATCAATAAGGCGATCGCTTCCATGGCTTCCGGCTCATGATGTTTGATCTTGTTGGCAATCCGGTACTGAAAGAAATATTTAAATCCCGGTGTATCCTGGGCCACATAAAGGCTGCGATCACCGACCAGAACCGGTGTCTGTTTTACTTTTGCCGGTTCGATCAGCATACCCTGTATGTTACCGCTTTTTACTAAACGCCAGCTAAACACCTCTTGAATGATAAACTTTTTCGATGTTGTGCCGGCCAATATGGCGTGGGTGCCGATAGTATCGGGTATCTCCTGCACAAATCGTGGGTTGGCCTGCTGATCTGCCTGGTAATACCTCTCTGCTTCCCTCAGTTCCAGTTTTTTATGGCGCGGTGCTTCGTAGAATACTCTTCCCATACGCACATTGTAATAGCCTTCCCAATGTCCGTTGAGAGGGTCATTCAGTTCCGGACAGGGCATGATACGATTGAGCCAGGGTACTAATCCGACTACTTCCCCTGTCATTTTTAATCCCCAACCCAGAATTTTAATACTAAACAGCTTTCCCGGGTTGGAATCGTTTCCGTAGAGCATGGACAGGCCGTCATTCTCGGGAGAGATACGAATAATTCGCTCATCTTGAGCCATCTCATGTTGCTTGCGACTAAAGATGTCGATGACCTGTGCTGTTTTGCGTTGACTGATTTTGGGCATATTCAGTTTTCGATTTTCGATAGGCCTGTTTACAATTAAGACCCTAACCTCGGTTTAAGGTTCTTTGAAGTTACCGGTAAGCAACATGCAAGAAACAGACAGTGATATCAGTGAATATAAAAGCGATACAGCACAAGAGCTGACACAACTCTTTAATCAGTGTTTTCAACAGAGTGAACGAACCCTGCTAAAAGGTGGCGCTGAAGAACCGCTTTATCAGCCCGCGAATTCCAGGCATGCTTATCATCAGGTGATTTTCAGGAATAACTACAGTGCCAGTGCTCTGCATGAAATTGCACACTGGTGTATCGCAGGACCAAAGCGAAGACTTATGCTCGATTATGGTTATTGGTATGCCCCTGATGGCCGTTCGGAGCAGCTGCAAAAGAATTTCGAATCGGTAGAAATCAAACCTCAGGCATTGGAGTGGATATTTGCCAGTGCGACCAAAGGCTGTCGTTTTAATATCAGTATTGATAATCTGGGAGGGCGCGCGTTTGACCTGGCTGCATTCAAAATTAACGTGTATCACCAGGTGTTAAAGTACCTTTCCGAAGGGCTGCCCGACAGAGCCATGATTTTCTTAAATGCAATTAAAGCGTTTTACGGAAGTAGTGTTTTGGCTGAGGATTTTAAGCTGGAGCAGATATAGGGTTGATATGTTATTCGTTTTTATCGAGGGCGGATGCAAACTGTATGCTTTGCAATAGGGCTTGCGTATCCTCTTCAATTTTAACGGCAGCCTGGTTTTTGGAAACCTTACGTGCCAATCCGGATTTTGATTGAGTCACCGCCGGATTGTGGATGCTTTGATTATAAAGGCTCCGATAGCGCTCTGTGACGTAGTTGGCCAGATCGGTAAGCTGTTGTTTGGTTTTTTCAGCGTCGCTAATCAGTTCGTCAATGTGGGTATGAATCTGCTCGATAGAAGAGTATTTCTCGGATTGAGAGAGGAGGGTGCTTTCTTCTGTGGTAGTCTGCTGGTCCTTGGTTTCGATAGCACCGGTTTGCTGAATCGCCTCCATTTGCGCGTCAGGCAGTTCACCTTGTGCGTGGGCCTGCAGAACCAGGTCGATTGCTTGAGAAGGTAGCTCGCCAAACTCGCCAAGGTAATGCTGAAGAAGATCGGCAAGCATTGTATCGGCTTGCTCCTGGGTCAGATTCTGGTTTTGGGTCTGGCTTTGAAAATCTTTGGACGGTTCAGTCTGCGCCTCTGGGATGCTGCTCGTTTCCTGCTTCGTTGCAGTGTTACTGGGTGAGCTTCCCAACCTGGATTTACTTTCATCTGACGAAAGTGAACTTGCGTCGATCAGGTCTGCCTGTTTTTCCAGTTGTGCCTTCCAAAACTGACTGATCTTGCGAACCGGTGCGTTGGATTTAGAAAAATGCTTCAATAATATATTAGCCAGTAGACCAATGCATCGTGCTGCCGGTGATTCCGGCGCGGACACAAATACCGGGTTTTGTTTTGCGACGGCGTTTCGCAGTGCGCTGTCTGTAGGAAGGTAACCCAGATAGCGAACCTTGATTTCAATGTATTTATTGACCGCATGGGCGAACCGCTTGAACACTTCCATGCTATGGGCGTAGTTATTGGCCATGTTGACCAATATGTAAACCGGTTGCTTATGGTCGCGCTTTTTTAGCACCTTGATTAAAGAAAAAGCATCGGTCAGCGAAGTTGGTTCCGGAGAGATGACAACAACTGAATATTGGGCAGATTGAATAAAGCGAATAACGGAATCTCCGATACCTGCTGCTGTATCAATCAAAATGTAATCAAATTCCTGTTCCAGTTGCTCCAGGGCATTGAGTAAGCGGGACTGCTGCTCCTTGTTGAGCAGTACAAAATCAGTTATGCCGGTAGCTGAAGGAACAATTTTTAAACCTGACGGGCCCTCAATAATAACATTCTGAATAGGCATCTGCTCTCTTAAGAAGTGTTCCAGAGTGTATTCTGGTGTTTGGCCCAACAGTATATTGATATTTGCCAGACTGGTGTCGGCATCAAATACACATACCTTTTTCCCGGCTTTTGCGAGAGCAATGCCAAGATTGGTAGTGATATTGGTTTTTCCAACACCGCCCTTGCCGCTGGAAATGGCAACCGTCAACGCAGAGTGCTGCGCATTTTTTGCACTGGCGGCCGGCTTTTCGGTTGGTATTGGCTGATCGAGATTATTCATTATTATTGAGCTTGTCTTCTCCGTCACAGCTAATAATAGCCGAGAGTTAAGTGATTGGAAAATAACCTGTTGGAAAAACCCTGTTGCCCCTCCAAAAAAACTGACTACAGATAATTGTGAGGCTGCCGATTTGTCTCTTTTGGCTTTGACAATGGTAAACTAGTGTCTATATTTAATGAAAGCTTCGCACCAGGATTAAAAATTAACCTTGGCTATAGCACTGTGCCGAGATGACCTAAAGGGTCTGGCAGTTGGTCCTGTAGTCGGGTTTGCTGTTAATTTTATCTAAGCTACGGTCTTATTTTGTCAAAAACCAAATCAATAAACTCGAGTGCGTTAGACCAGATATTTGCGGGGATTCAGGCAGACAAACTACCCTCTTTACCTCATGTATTACTGGTTTTACTTGATGCTTCTCATACAGAGGTGATCTCGTTCGATCGCCTGTCTGATTTAATCAGGAAGGACGCAGCGCTTGCCGCTCGTGTTATATCTGCAGCAGATGCCGCATACTATGGCGGGCAGGGTAAATCACTCACCTTTGAAAGAACGCTGGTGTTGCTGGGGCTTGATACCATCAAGACCATCGCGATAACCGCTTCCGTCCAACAGTTTTTTTCCCGTTTTGATTCAGCAAGCGCCATACGCCAAAAGCAATTTTGGAGAAACTCGCTCACCTGTGCCCTGTTGACCAGGTCAATCGCCAAATTAACCGGATATGAGTACGAAGATGAGGCCTACCTGGCCGGCTTAATGCACAATATCGGCGAACTTGTATTTGCGAATAATTTCCCACAGGAATACCCGTCAATTATTGAATCGGCCGAATCTGAACAGCAGATAATTCTTGCCGAAGAGGAACGGTTTGGTGGTAATCGCTATCAAGCTGGTGCCTGGCTGATTTCAGGATGGAATGTCGATCCCTTTATTGCAGATGCGGTACTCTATCAGAATGAAACCCTGGATTCCGTGGTAGATGCACATCATCTGGTGAAATCGCTGTATCTTGCTAATTTGCTCTGCAATTTTAGCGCGGATTTGGATGATAAAGCGCTCATTGCGGCGGAAAAGCTATTTGATTTAAACCAGACATTGGTCAGGGATCTCGTTGCGAGGGCATTAGAAGAGGTTACCCAGGCCGCGCAATCAATGGATATTCAGATTGGTGACACTCCCGGGGAGACCGAAAACGGTTTTGCTGTTGATCAGGATAAACAGGTGGAGCTGGCTGACCGTGTTCGTAACATTGCATTAATGGATGGTGTTCGCCAACAGTTTTCCAAGGCGACAAGCGAATCCACAATCTTACTGGCGATCAAACAGGGTCTGAATATTCTATTCGGAGTAAAAAACAGTTTTTTCTTCTTCGCCAAGCCTGAACTGCAATCATTGATTGGCATTGCTACTGATGACAGCGATCAGCTCATTACTCAGATTAAGATCCCGCTGAATTCCAAATCCAGTATTTTGTCCGGATGTTTTTCAGAAAGAAAGGCGGTGAGTTCATTGCTGTCAAAGGAAGATGGATTGCCAAGTGTTATCGATCGGCAATTGGCAAATTTGTCCGGGACAGACGGTATTTATTGCCTGCCATTGGTCGTAGATAAGCATGAACTAGGCGTTCTGGTTGTTGGCTGTAATGAAAACGAAGGGGATCGCTTTGAGAGCCAGACCCGTTTGCTTGCGATGTTTGCAAATGAAGCGGCAAACAAACTGCTGGCGCACCAGCAAAGTGCACGGGACGAGCAACGTCGAAGCGAAGAGGATCGTGAGTACTATCATGCCAGGGCGAGAGAAATTGTTCATGAAGTCAATAACCCGCTTAGTATCATTAACAACTATGTGCACATACTCAGCACCAAGCTGGATGATGAGCATTCGGTTCAGGAAGAGCTGGATGTTATTAAGGAAGAACTGGAGAGGGCTGGTGGCATTTTATTACGATTGCCTGGGATCACAGAAAAGTTAACGACAGATTCAGGAGTTGAATTAGTTAACATAAACAAAATGTTATCTGATTTACTTAAAGTATTTCGCTCATCGCTCTTTGCGGCAAGAAAAATTGAGTGTCTATCTGAATTTGATGAGCAGATGAAAGCAATTGCGGTCGATCGCAACGCATTAAAACAGGTGGTAAGCAACGTCATAAAGAACGCGGCTGAAGCAATGAAGGAGTCCGGACGCATCACCCTGTCGACACAGGCAATGGTGAATCAGAACGGTAAGAGTTTTGTTGGTATAATGATCGCTGATAACGGTCCAGGCATTCCGGAAGAGATACAATCCAAATTGTTCACGCCGGTTACTTCCACAAAAGGCGAGGGGCATTCGGGCTTGGGGTTGACCATTGTCAAGAACCTGCTCGATGAACTGGGTGGCTCGGTTAGCTGTCGTACCGGTGCTGATTCCGGGACGAGTTTTGAAATACTGATCCCGCGAGTGCTTGGTGATGATGAATAATAAATATGCCTATTTAGCGGGTGCAATTAGAATAATATGGTTAAAAAATGACGCATTCTCATAGAGCAACGTTATTAGTCGTCGATGATGAGCCTCGAATGCTGAACAGTCTTAGGGACTTGATCAGCATTAACGGTTATAAGGTACTGACTGCCCTGGGCGGCAGGGAAGCTGTTACGCGACTTGAGGAATCCAACATAGACTTGATGTTACTGGATCTGAAAATGCCGGGATTTAGCGGTCATCAGGTGATGGATTATGTTGAAGAAAAAAACCTGGATACCACAGTTGTCGTGGTGAGCGGTGAAACCTCCTTTGATGCGATGTCTCAGGTACTGAGAAGACGAGCTTACGATTATCTCAAAAAACCGTACGCCCCTGACGAACTGCTACAAACCGTTGAAAATGCCTTACATCAGCGGCACCTGCAAAAACAAAATCAAACAATTGAGTTTAAACTCAAAGAATCGGAACGTTTGCACCGTTACATGGTGAATAGCTCGCCGGATATTATCTACATGCTCGACAAGGAGGGGCGGTTTACCTTTGTTAATGACCGTATCGTGCAGCTGTTGGGGTATCGCAAGGATGAGCTGGTTGGCCAGCATTATTCTGATTTGGTCTATTTCGAAGATATAGAGCAGGCCAGATATGTATTTAACGAACGGCGAACCGACGAGCGTATAGCGCGCAATGTAGAATTGAGGCTCAAGTGCAAAGATCCGGATTCTGCCCCCAAACATTTTGAAACCAACACCGTCCCCATTGAGCTGAGTGCAACAGGCGTTTATCACGGTAATGAAGAAGACCGTGAATACCTGGGTACTTATGGTGTGGCGCGTGATGTAACAGATAGAAAAGAGGCTGAGCGCACCATTAATTTCCAGGCCTACCATGATCTGTTAACCCAGTTGCCTAACAGGGCGTTGTTTAAAGATCGCTTGAATCTGGCGCTCGCACAAACCAAACGGTCCAGTCAGCGTCTTGCAGTCATGTTCCTTGATCTCGATCGATTTAAGCTGGTTAACGACACTTTAGGGCATATCTGTGGCGATGAGTTGTTGCAGGCAGTGAGTCATCGTTTGCAAGAGTGTTTGCGTGAAGGTGATACATTGGCGCGATTTGGCGGGGACGAGTTTACCTTGCTGTTACCCCAAATCTATGGCCAGGAAGATGCTGAAGCTATTGCCAAAAAAATAATTGCCAAACTCAGAGACCCGTTTTTTATCGAGGGCCACGAATTATATGTAACCATAAGCATTGGCATTGCCATGTACCCGCATGACGGGACAAGTATGGAAATGCTGGTCAAGAATGCAGATATCGCCATGTACTGCATCAAAGGACGGGGTAGCAATGATTACCAGTTCTTTAGCAGTGAAATGAATAATGTATCCGTTGCGCGACTGTCATTAGAACGGGATATGCGCAAGGCTATGGAGAATGATCAATTCACGCTTTATTATCAGCCACAGGTTGATGTGGCCAGTGGCAGGATTGTGGCGATGGAAGCGCTCATCCGCTGGGAGCATCCGGACAGGGGCCTGATACCGCCCTCTGAATTTGTTGCTGTTGCCGAAGAGACCGGTTTGATTATGCAACTGGGCGAGTGGGCGCTCAGAACGGCTTGTGAAACCTTGCGATCCTGGCAAATAGACGGAATCATTGATGTTCGTATGGCGGTAAATCTTTCAGCTCTACAGGTTGAACATAAGAACTTTGTTGATCATATAATTCGCGAGGTCAAACGAAACAGCCTGATCGGTGAAAATCTGGAAGTAGAGATTACGGAGAATCTCATTATGCAGGATATGGATAATACGATTCAGAAGCTGATTAAGCTCAATGAGTATGGTGTAAAGGTGGCTATTGATGACTTTGGAACGGGATACTCTTCATTGAGTTATCTACAACGGCTGCCGATTCATACTGTAAAAATTGATCGTTCCTTTGTTCACGAGATCAAAAGCCAGCCTGATGATGCGTGCATAGTAAATGCCATCATCGCCATGGCAAAAGGGTTGAAATTAAACCTTATTGCCGAAGGTGTGGAGACCGCTGAGCAGTTTAACTATCTTCGGGATCAGGGTTGTACAGAAGTGCAAGGGTTTATGTTTGGCCACCCGATGACCGAACAGGATGCGCGAAAGATTCTTCAACAAAGGCCTTTTGAGCACGACAAAGTGCTAATTAAAAAGCGACTGCCCGAGAAAATGGAAAGTGAGTTGCCCCGAAAACAGATGAGTGGTGAGGCCAGAGGTCATTAGTCAGCGCTAGTCCCGGAAATCTTAAAAAACTCTAGGGCAGTATTTGTTGTTGCTTGCGAAACATCTTTCTCCGTCATTTCAAGGCACTGGGCTACACGAGACAACACGTATTGTAGAAATGCCGGTTCGTTACGCTTGATTTTAGCGGGAATCTCCGTACCACGAGGAAGCAGGTAGGGAGCATCAGTTTCCAACATCAATCTGTTCAAAGGGATCTGTTTGATAAGGTCGTGCAGATGATAACCCCTGCGTTCGTCACAGATCCATCCCGTAATGCCGATATGCATATCCAGATTCAAGTAATCTTCCAACTCCTTTTGTCCTCCGGTAAAACAGTGTGCGACTGCACCCGGCAATTCGCTGCGGTGAGCAGCAATCATTGGAAGAAAGGTATCATGGGCATCCCTTTGGTGTAAATAAACAGGGAGTTGGCACTCAACGGCTAGTTCCAGCTGCTGTTCAAAGGCCAGTATCTGTGCTTTTTTTGGGGAATAATTTCGATTGAAGTCCAGGCCGGTTTCACCAATGGCTTTTACTGATTTTTGTGCGGTGAGTTTTTGTAAAGCGCTTCGGGATTGATCATCCCAATCCCTGGCATGGTGTGGATGTATACCTGCCGTTGTAACACAGCCTGAGTATTTGTTGCTGAGTTTAATGGCCTCGCTGCTATCACCCAGGTTACTGCCAATAATAACCATTGCACAAACATCAGCCGCAAAAGCACGATCAATAACCTCATCGATATCCTTTTTGAAAACACTGGAGGTAAGATTGACGCCGATATCAATCATTGAAATCAGATCATGCTGATTCGGGGGGAGTTTTGACCGCAGAGCTCGTTTCTATTGACCACTGCAGGCTTTCGAGATAAGCCTCTTTTACATCTTTAATTGACAGGTTGTAATGCGTTAATCCGGACCAGTCAATGTCTCCCCAATTGCCCTGTTCGTATGCAAGCGTAACGGAAAGAACGAACCCTAAAATGCCTTCGTTATTCAAAAGTGCGGTATTGATTTCATCGGTCAGTGAGATCGACGACAACAGCTCATCAAGGGGGGCATCAAAAAAAGCCTCCAGCATCGACATCATCCCCACCGTAAAAAAGAGATCCTTTTTACGTTCATCAGCTTTGGCACCCAGATTTTCGCACATATGAGCTCGCAGCATGGTCTGTTCGTGCAGAGCGTGTGGCTTGTCATCCAGGTTTGAAAGTGCCAGCAAACTGGCCCAGTGTTTTATATTTGACGGGCCTATCAGCAGAATTGCACGATAAAGTGATTCTATTTTTCGCGGGCGACGATACGCAGCGGAATTGATCATTCTCAGCAGTTTGTAGCTAAGGGTAGGGTCAGATGAGATAGTGTCGTGCAGCACGCTTGGGTCGGAGGTTTCGGGCGAATTAAGGTCTGCAATCAGTTTCATGACCACCAGTTTGTTGGCTGGTATTATCTTGCCTTTAACCAGAATAGGCCGACATAAGAAATAGCCCTGAAAGTAATCGAAACCAAGGTCTTTGCAAGACTGAAACATCTCTTGGGTTTCCACTTTTTCGGCGAGTAGTTTGACCGGATATTTCTTCAATACTGTTATGTTGTGCTCCAACTCATCTTCTGTCAGAGCCAGTACATCAATCTTTATAATATCTGCTAATTCAACCAGTGGCACCAGCGATTCGTCGTAAGCGAAATCATCCAATGCAATGGTAAACCCCTGCTGTTTGAGGTTTGTTATGCCCTCCAACACTTCAGGTTCCGGTTGGATGTCCTCCAGTATTTCTATAACGATCTCTTTGTTATCAAAGGGAGGAGGTGTTATAACCAGGTTTCGAGTGAAGTTGATGAACGCTTTGCTGCGTGCAACGAGGTTTTCCATGCCCACTTCAGAAAAGGCGTTGAGCATAACTGTTGAAGTAGCCTGATCACCATCGATGATGCCCGAATGCTCTGCCGCAGGTCTGAATAGCAGCTCATACGCATAAATATCCAGTTTGGAGTTAAAGATAGGTTGCCGGGCCAGCAGGATTTCTTCTTGTAGCATTTGCTCTCAATATAATTTGAATAATAAAATTAAAACAGCTCGTATCATCGGTTACTTCTCTATTAAGTGTAACCCTTATTTCCAATTTGTTAATTCATATTGTTAATTATTTTTCGGGTTTTATGGTGAGCGATGCCAGACTGGCAGACCTTTTCCCAAGGTGGGTTGCTGTTGGCATATAAAAATCGAGTTGATTTTGAAGTTGTGCGAATATAACGGAGTATGCCAGTACATTCTTCACATACTGTCTGGTCTCGCTGTAGGGAATGCTCTCTATCCAGATATCGATCGGCATATCGCCTGACTTTTTAAGCCATTGATCCACGCGGTAGGGCCCGGCATTATATGCCGCAGTCGCATAGATGCTGTTGCCTTTAAAACGGGTCAGCAGATCTTTAAGGTAGTGACTGGCGATCCTTATATTTGTATCCGGATTTAATAATTCGTGAGTTGAGCGATAACCCAGATTGTGCTGCTTGCTAACCATTGCTGCAGTGGATGGCATTAACTGCATCAGTCCGAGTGCGCCTTTCGGTGATCGGGCATCTGTTGTCAAGGCGCTTTCCTGGCGCGCCACAGCGTACAACCAGTTAGCTTCCAGTTGCAACTGCTTTGCAGCCTTGTTGATCGGCTGTTTGTGAGTAAGAGGGAATCTCAGTTTAAGGTCGTGCCAACGCTCTGCGCGCACGGCTGAGCTGATTGCCTGGCTGTGCCAGCCTATGTGAGACGCATAATAGGCGGCGGTGTAGAACTGTGCCTGTGTGAAATGGCGGGAAGCCCAAACCCACTCTCGCCGGGCATCGGTATGCTGGCCGAGAAGCCACAATTGCTTGGCCCGTTCAATACCAGGAGTTCTTATAAATTTTTCTAGAAAATTGCCTTCAACCGGATAGCTTTCGTTGTTTAGCTGATACCCTGAATTCAACCAGTCAGCAGCTAGAAATCCGTAATAGCTGCGAGACTGGGCAAGATCGCTGAGTATTTCGATTCTTGTATTTGTGTCACCGGAAGTCTGTTCGGAGGCTCGAGCAAGCCAATATTGCCAGCGCTCTGTTTGTCGCGTGGGGCCGGGCAGTTTTTCCACCTGCTCAAGCACCTTATCCCATTGCTGAAGCCTGATAGCCATCTCGATACCGGCTTCAAGCAGGCGGGTGTTGTTGGGGAACGGGTATTGCTCTAGCGCCTTATAGTAAGCTTGCGGGTGACTCTGGCGGGCCAGTTGCAGAACTATCCGGTAGTCCGTCTGCTGAGTTTGAATTTTGTCAAAATTGTATTTTGCCTGGTATTCTTTCCAGAGTTGTCCGGCCAGCTTGGCATCTTTTCCAGCTAACCGCTTGATGGCATGAACAATCAATGCTTCGTTTTGCGCTACCGGTAGTTTTGAGTACCTCGAAGTGCTTAGTTTTTGGGGTTTGAAATGCAATTGTCGATACAAGCGTGCCTGCTGTTGTTGCGCTTTGGGCATAAAACGGATCAGGTAACGTGCTAGCTGTGTATTACCTGATTGCAAGGCCATGGAAAACCGTTGCCATGCCAGTTCGCCTGTGAGTCGGCCATGCTCGCGCCAGACTTTGAAAATCGGGTCGCATGCTTTCGGTTGAGAGTGCCCAACGAGCCAAATCGGCTGAACGAGATCCAGCGTATTTAATTGGCTTCCGGTTTTATAGGTGGCCCACAAGCCGTAGCATTTCAGTTCGACACTCTGAACTTTGTCATCATAAAAATTTAAATATTCAGTCCAGTTGCCGCGTTTGGCCAGAGTTCTTAACCAGAGGTGTTTAATGCGCGGTGCAAGTGGTGTGTCCGAATAGGCTTTTAAAAAAGCGGAAACCTGTTTTGAGGGAGTCTTTCGATGGATGAGACGCTTCAGGTAAGAGTACTCAAGATAGGGGTAGAGTGGGTAATCCCTGAGTTTCGCGCTGGTGTCTAAAAACTGTCTTATGCGTCCCTGTGAAAGCAGTCGCTGGGCTTTTTGATATTGTTCTCGCTCAGCCTTCCATTGCTCCGGTGGTTGCGCCGGAAGGCTTGCGTAGACAACCGGTAAATACCAGCCAAGTAGGACTGGCAAAAAAACGCGCTTAATCCAATGAACAGTTTCAGTCTTCACAGCTAATAACGCTCAATCACTCCTTGTTTCCGACTCGTACAGCCAGCACGTCACAGGTTGCGCCATGCAATACGCCATTTGCGGTGGAGCCCAGCAATAGCGAAAGCCCGTGTCGGCCATGACTTCCGACCACAATCAGGTCGACGTTTTGCTCCTCTGCAACTCTGTGAATTTCATTTTGTGGCAGACCAACGACCGTGTGTTGGTTTTCTTCAGGAATCAGGTAGGGCTTGGCAAATTGTGCCATTTTACTCCGCGCATGTTCATCCAACTGTTCCTGGATGGCCGTTAAATCCATTGGAATATCACCACCATAAGCAAAATTGATTGGTTCTATCACGTGGACAGTGCTGAGACGGGCGCCGGTTTGTTGCGCCAGCATTGCCGCTTTGTCGGCAATAAATTCTGAATCTTCAGTAAGATCTACAGCAAGCAGGATATGTGTATATTTAGCCATTGTTTAAGCCTCCAGTCAGGTAGCTAATTTGGTTTCAAATACCACTTTTACCGCGCTCAAATATTAGCATAGCCTATGCAATGACTATATGATAGAAATCATGCCAAAATTGCCTGACGGGCTCACTTGAACAGGAAATTTAATGACCTTAATAATTATTTCGTTAGTGATCTGTATGTTTGTCGGGTCAGCACTGTGGATCTTGCCGTCACCGAAGGAAAAACGCCAGATGCTGTTGCGCCGCCAGGCAATGAGTAAAGGGATTCAGGTTCAACTGAGCCAATTAAAAAACCCGAAAAACCCAATTGAAAAGGTTCATTGTGTTGCATATCGGCTGCCTCTTGATGCCAAGCGGCCGGCAAATACCTCCTGGTTGTTATATCAACCGGAGATGAGCCATCGGTCACATATTAATGGGTGGAGCTTTGGTGCACATGGTATTCAGCCTGACGAACATCTGGTTGAGCAATTGACCCCTATGTTAGAAAATCTGCCTGGCGATACCCTGGCAATTGAACGAACCCCGGTCTCCGTTGGTCTGTATTGGAAGGAGCGTGGAGAGGTACAGGATGTTGAGTTGATTCATCAGGCATTAATTGCCTTGCAATCACTGTGAATCAGCATTGACATCCGGGTTGATATCGACCAAAGTTCCGCTTCACGGAAGTTTTAAGGCGTTTAGCGAATGCTGTTCTTTGTCAGGCATTGGCATTATTAACACTAAACGCCAGGACTGATAACTATTCATCCCGCGCACATCCACCATGGGAGTAAAATTATGATCTACGAGGGCAATGCAATTCAGGTCAGCGACCTGTCACAAGGTATGCTGGAATTGGTTTTCAATGCGAAAGAAAGTCCGGTCAATGTACTAAATCAGAATGCTATTACTGAATTACGCTCGGCAGTTGATTCAATCAAAGCATTGCAGGATGTAAAAGGGCTGGTTATTTCCAGTGCTAAAGATACATTTATTCTCGGAGCTGACATCAACGAGTTCAGTCAGCTGTTTTCGCAGTCCTCAGACCAGCTCAAACAGAACCTCAAGCTGGCACATGGCATTTTTAATGATATTGAGGACCTGCCTTTTCCAACAGTGACTGCAATTAACGGTGATGCGCTCGGTGGCGGGTTTGAACTGGCGTTAAGTACCGATTTTCGTGTGATGTCGGTTAACAGCAAGGTGGGTTTGCCCGAGATTAACCTTGGTATCATTCCAGGTTTTGGAGGGTGTGTCAGGCTATCAAGATTGATCGGTGCCGAAAATGCTTTGGAGTGGATTACCACAGCGAAGCCGCAACGTCCTGATGTGGCGTTAAAGGTGGGAGCAGCTGACAGTGTGGTCGATGCTGCGCTGTTAAAAGAAGCGGCGGTAGATCTTATCAATGAGTGTAACAGCGGTAATCTGGATCATAAGGTAAATAGAGCGCTGAAGTGCTCACCGCTTGAACTGAGACCGCTGGAAGCTTCGATGGCCTTTGAAACGGCTAAAGGTATGGTTTTTAAAGCCGCCGGACCGCATTATCCGGCTCCGATGGCGGTTATCTCCGTGCTTGAGAAATCTGCTAGAATGGCGCGCAATGAAGCGCTGGAAGTTGAGGCCGAAGCGTTGGTGGCCATGTCACAAACGGACGTTAGTCAAGCCCTGATAGGCCTGTTTCTCAATAGCCAGGCCTTAAAGAAAATTGCCGGAGCGGCGAAAAAGATTGCAGAACCGGTGGCACAGGCTGCCGTACTTGGTGCAGGTATAATGGGTGGCGGTATTTCTTATCAGTCAGCGTTGAAAGGGATACCCGTTGTCATGAGAGATATTGCCGAACCAGCCCTGGATCTTGGCGTTTCAGAGGCGACCAAACAGCTCAATAAGCGCGTGGAAAAAGGTCGTATGAAGCCGGCAGAGATGGCCAAAATCCTTGGCAGCATCAAACCTACTCTGGAAATGTCAGATATCACTGCTGTTGATGTAGTGGTCGAAGCGGTAGTTGAAAACCCCAAAATCAAACTGGCCGTGCTTGAAGAAGTTGAACGCACGGTGAGCGACAAAGCGATTATTACATCAAACACCTCAACGATCTCTATCGATTATCTGTCAACAGCATTGCAAAAGCCTGAGCGTTTTTGCGGTATGCACTTCTTTAATCCCGTTCCGCTGATGCCTCTAGTAGAAGTGATACGTGGTAAAGATACCAGCGAACAGACTGTTGCGACAGTCGTCGCCTATGCCACGGCGATCGGAAAGACACCGATTGTGGTTAATGATTGCCCAGGCTTTCTGGTTAACAGAGTACTCTTTCCCTATTTTCTGGGATTCAATCTGCTGGTTCGCGACGGCGCTGATTTCAGGCAGGTGGACAAGGTGATGGAGGGCTTTGGCTGGCCTATGGGTCCGGCATATTTGCAGGATGTGGTGGGTATTGATACCTGCCACCACTGTATTGATGTGATGGAAGAGGGCTTTCCTGAAAGAATGAAGTTTGAACAAACTTCGATTCTGGATCTGCTGTATGAGGCAGAGAGATTTGGTCAGAAAAATGGCAAGGGCTTTTATCATTACGAAAAAGATGCAAAGGGTCGTCCTGCCAAGCTCTTCAATGAGGAAATATTGGACTATATCGGAAAGGTTCAGCCCACAACGAATGAATTCAGCAAGGAAGAAATCGTTGCCCGACTGATGGTGCCAATGTGCCTGGAGGTTGCCCGATGCGTTGAAGAAGGCATTGTTGCCTCACCAGCAGAGGCCGATATGGCACTGATTATGGGTCTCGGTTTTCCCAAGTTCAGAGGTGGTGCGCTACGGTATATTGATACGCTGGGGGCTGAAAAATTCTGTGCCCTTGCGGATCAATATGCACACCTGGGAGAGTTGTATGAAGTGCCGGAAGGACTTCGAGCAATGGCCAAAGAAGGCGGAAAATACTTTTAATACAGCTAAATACGTTGCTTATTAAAAGTAATTTATCGTAATAGGTTTTATTTGGAACTCGATTAACAGGTTACATTCGGCTGGAGGAAACTATGAGCTTACATCCCAGAGATGCGGTAATTGTTGATGCTGTTCGCACACCGATGGGGCGGTCCAAGAATGGTGGTTTTCGCAATGTCAGAGCGGAGCAACTTTCAGCAAATCTAATCGATGCATTGTTGGTGCGCAATCCGGCGCTTTCCGGAGCGGAGGTGGAAGATGTGGTCTGGGGTTGCGTTAATCAAACCCTGGAGCAGGGTATTAATATAGCCAGAATGGCGGTTTTGCTAACTGATTTGCCTCATACCTGCCCTGGACAGACGATTAACCGTCTCTGTGGATCCTCGATGGCAGCACTGCATATCGCCGCACAATCGATACAATCTAATAATGGCGATTGTTTTATTGTTGGTGGCGTGGAACATATGGGGCATGTTCCGCTGACTCATGGTGCAGATATTAATCCTCACCTGGCAAAGCGGGTGGCTCGTGGCTCGGCGATGATGGGCCTGACCGCAGAGCTGTTAGCCAAGATGAATAAAATATCCCGCGAAGCGCAGGATGCCTTTAGCCTTCGCTCACATCAACGCGCAAACCAGGCCGCATTGAATGGTGACTTTGATAACGAGCTGATTCCGGTAGCCGGGCATGACGATAAAGGTTTTAAGAAGCTAATTACCAAAGATGAGGTGATTCGTGCTGACGCAAGCCTGGAGGCGCTGGCTCAATTACGGCCGGTATTTGATCCCATGAGTGGCACAGTAACAGCCGGCAGTTCCTCTGCACTTTCCGATGGAGCGTCCGCATTGCTGGTGATGTCCGCGCAGCGGGCTCAGGATCTGGGCCTGCAGGTGCGCGCCAAGGTGAGGGCGATGTCGGTGAGCGGCATTGATCCGGCGATCATGGGATATGGACCAGTTGCGGCGACAGAAAAGGCGCTTAGCAAGGCTGGATTGCAGCAACAGGATATTGAGGTGCTAGAGCTGAATGAAGCTTTTGCGGCACAGGCCCTATCTGTTATTGGTGGGCTGGGAATACAGGATCGCTTTGATGATACGGTTAATTTAAATGGAGGTGCTATTGCATTAGGCCATCCTTTGGGATGTTCTGGTTCGCGCATTTGTGGCACGTTGCTCAATATAATGGAAAAACGGGACGCAGGGATCGGACTTGCGACCATGTGTATCGGCATGGGGCAGGGTATAGCAACGATCTTTGAGCGGGTCTAAGAAACCTAACCACTTTCCATTTCCCATTGCCCATTGCCCTCTCCCTCTGGGAGAGGGCCAGGGTGAGGGGTAAATAAAAGCTATATCCATAGTTTCAAGATTTTGCCCTCACCTCAATTCTCTCCCAGAGGGAGAGGAAGTAACTCTGTCTTTTATTTTGCGACAACCTCCAGGGAAGAGGGGGGTTGAACCACTTAAGCAAATACTCTTTGTAATAGAGCCCACTCTTATAAGGCCATATTAGGCTTTGGTCTTATCAAGCGCAGGTGGCTAACTGATAAAATCCCCACAAATGAGGATGGCAGACGATCATGAAGGTGCGTTATCCTTTACGGATCAGCTCGTGAGCCGAACAAGCAGTTTACCGGCGCTCGAAAAACGCTAATTATTGGGACTGTTATGGGCGTAACACTGTCCTGGGGTGACGATTGCATATTTCGGAGAAAAAATACCAACAGCTACTCACTGTAATTGAGCACCTCAGCGGTGGTATCGATAGCTTTGATATTAGGGAAAAAGCCGGTATCGCGCTCCTGGATCTTTTAGGTGCGGATTATTTTGCTTCCTATGTCTGGAGTGCTGATGAGGAACGTTTTTGCGATCGTGTTTTCGTCAATATGGATCAGCACAACATGGATCGTTATGACGCCTACTTTCAATTTCATGATCCCATAACCAGTGAACTTCAAAAGTACAATCGCGCTGTTTCAGTGAATGAGGTAATGCCACAAAAAGAGCTGGTAAAAACAGAGTTTTTTAACGATTTTCTGGCCTCTGACGGGCTCTATTACGGCGTCAATCTTTATGTTTATGAAGGTGACGATAATATTGGTGATATTCGTGTATGGCGCAATCGGGATAGGCCTAATTTTGACCGGGAAACGCTCTGTTTACTAGATATGATCAAGCCTCATTTTTGTAATGCGATGAAAAATATTCGCCTGTTTGCCCGGCAAAGTTCCTCGGGTATTTCTGCACAGGTCACATTATCAAGCAAAAATGAATCGCTTTGTATGGCTCTGGTCAGTCAGTATGCCTTGACCCGGCGAGAAGCTGAGGTGGCCGCAGAAATGATTCAGGGGCAATCAGATCAACAGATAGCAGATAAATTTTTCGTTTCTTTTTCAACTGTACGGACCCATATAAAACACATCTATGAAAAGACGGGAGTGCACAGTCGTGCGGCGCTTTGTCACCAAATCCTGAAGTAATCCGTATATAAACTAAACGGCTATTCCGCCTGTCATCAATTATCAGAGGCTATTTGTAATATTACTGCCCAATTTTACTTCACTATTTCTGCAATCCGACTATATTTATAGTTGGGTGAACAACCCGTATAAATAACAAAAAACTGTTTATTTCGGAAACCAACTTGATCACACGAAGCACTGAGCTTGAGCAAGCCTGGATCAGGCTGTTGCTGAGCAGTATTCTGATATTCTATCTATTGGGGCAAGTTTACTGGGGTGGCGCAAAGATAGAGCTTTCCTCGGTATTATCGTTGGCTGGTATCTTCTTGATAGGTGCGCTGGCGCTGTTATTCGGTATCTATAAGGGTAAATCCAGTGAAAGCCGTAAAATCTGTGGAATCTTTCTGGATATGGCAGGTATTACGGCAGGTATGCTTATCTCCGGTGAGCACGGGGCGATGGCATTCGGTGCTTATCTGTTTGTCATTGTTGGCAATGGAGGCCGGTACGGCTATAAACTGATGCGCCTTGCGGCAGGTTGTGCCGTGAGTGGGTTTTTATTGGTTGTATCAACGGTGCCCTATTGGCGAGCACAGATCAACTTGTCCATTGGATTGCTGATAACACTGATTATTGTGCCTGTATACTATGACCTGCATCTGAGACGATTGGTGGACGTGCAAAAACTGTTAGCGGATTACTCAATCAAGGATGCACTAACCAATATCTTTAACCGGCGCTATTTTGACCAACAGTTACAACAGAGTTTTGATCGTGCAAGGCGCTTTACCGATGAACATTTCGCACTGGTGATGCTGGATCTGGATCATTTTAAACAAATCAATGATACCTATGGCCATGATGTTGGAGACAAGGTGTTGGTTGAAGCGGCTCAAAGACTGCAAAACCTTGTCAGGCGCAATGATGTTTTTGCCAGATATGGTGGTGAAGAGTTTGTGATACTGCTTGCTCGAACCTCGCTTAACGAGGCGAGGCCTTTAGCGGAAAGGCTGCGCCAATGTATCTCAGAAAAGCCCTTTGTCTATGGCGAAATTAGTATTGACGTGACGGTGAGTCTGGGATTGGCAGATTATCAGGCAAAAGACCCGGTTTCACACTTGGTCAAACGTGTGGACAACGCGCTCTACCGGGCAAAAATTAACGGCAGGGACCGGGTAGAATCCGCTGCCGCCTGACGGCAAGCCTGATAGCCTGCTTCATAATACTTAATAGATCTTTCTCGGTCACTACTGAATTGTTATCTCAACGATTTGCCGTGAGCCGTGCGGCTATTTAAGGCTACCCATCAATCCTTTAACAGAAGCGGGGATATCACCCGGTATAAGTACTAGCTTGCTATTTTCAGAGGCTGACATATCTCTGATAGCCTCGATGTAACGCTCTCCCAGCAGATACATAACCGGCAATTCATTATGTTGAATCGCCTCAGTGACCTTGGTGATTGCCTTTTGGCTGGCTTCGGCCAACACGACCTGCGCCTCCGCATCGCGTCTAGAGGCTTCCAGGCGTCCTTCAGCCTCCAAAATAGCAGCCTCTTTCTCCCCATCGGCCCGTGTCACAGTCGCACGTCGACCACGTTCAGCTGCTGCCTGTTCTTCCATCGCTTTCTGCATGGTCATCGAGGGATTGATATCCTGGATTTCCACGGTTTTCATGGTGATACCCCAGTCGGAAATATCATCGGAAATGGCCGCTTTCAATTTTGCTTTAATCTGGTCTCTGGAGGAGAGCGCGTCATCCAGGTCCATTTCGCCGACGATAGAACGCAACGAGGTTTGCACCAGGTTTTGAATGGCCAGCGTGTAGTTTTCAACACCATAAACTGCTTTCTCAGGGGAGACGATGTTAATGTAGGATACAGCATTGGCGATGATCACCGCGTTATCCCTGGTAATTACTTCCTGAGAAGGAATATCGAGCACGATATCTTTAGTGGTCACCTTATAGGCGACATCGTCGATATAGGGAATTATTATATTGAGTCCCGGATTGAGCGTACCATGATATTTGCCCAATCGCTGCACTACCCACTTGCTTCCCTGCGGGACCAGTCGAACACCCTTGGCTATGGTCACCAGCACGAGCACTAAAAATACAAAGACAGGAACTAAACCTTCCATTGTGTGACTCCTTAGACTATTAAAAAACAGAAACTAAACGGTTTTTCCGCAGACAGAACGCATCGGTCAACTTTTGTTAACAATCAGTGTGTTGCCGGATACATCCTTGACCACCACACGATCGCCCACCCTGACTTCGTCTGTACAAATAAAAGGCCATTCCTCACTGCCCAGTATAGGCGTGGTAAAACGCAGGTGGCCACGTTCCTCTCCCTGTGCGGCTTTTATTACTTGAGCGGTTTCACCTACAATCGCCTCGCGTGATAAGCCTGCTTTAGTGCGATCAACCGCCAGCGGTTTAAAATACTTAAACCAGCTTAATGTAAATATTGCGGAAGCGACTGCCCAGATAAAGATCTGCCATCCTACCGCCAGTTCCGGTGTGGTGAATACCGCGAGCCCGACCAGCATTGCTCCCAGACCGAACCACAATGCAGTGAAGCTGGGTAGAAATATCTCAAAGATGATGAGCAGCATCCCGAATACCAGCCAGTGCCAGTACAAAATCTGAATATCCATAGTCTTTCCTGTACGCCAGTTGGCATTACGTGTAGTTTATTTTTCGTTGTTTGATCAGCGTTTGGTGGTTTCGCTTACTTCATTTTGTTATCGCTAGCCACTAAACCGCTTTTGCTGAGAGCAACATATATCTTCTTACTCATTCGTGCAAGCGAAGACACATCGCCAAGAGTAGGAACCTCACCGGAATCCATCCTGGTTTCCCAGCTATCAAGCTCCATCTCCAGAAAATTTAGCAGCTTTTTGGAGCAACCGTGACACAGGCCTGAGCACAATTGAGCTTCAGTAAGATCAAAGGGGATGGTTTGCCTGGCTTGATCAATGACCTGCTGCAGCGCAGCCTGTGTGTTTGGTTTTACGCGAGTACTCATTGCGCTCAGTTTACTGAACCCGGACTACAACTTAAAGCACCAAAAGCGCTATAGCTTGTTTTCAAAAACGGTCTTGCCCCAGCTTAAAAAACAAGCCGCCGAAATACCGGCAGAGCCGAAGATCATGCACATCACCATGATCTGGTAACGGGATGCGACGAGAGGGGATACGCCTGACAGAATTTGTCCGGTCATCATGCCCGGCAGGGAGACAAGACCAACGGCAAACAGCGCGTTGATTACGGGTATCATGGCCGTCTGCATTGCTATAGTGCGGGCTTCCCGATAATCAACACCCCTGGACATCTCTGCGTATATCCGCTCGGCCGCCAGGCTAATGCTGGTCATTGAGTTGGCAAAAATCATCCCTGCCAGAGGAATCAGATATTGCGGCATATACCAGGGTTGCAAATCCAGCACCCCTTGGCTGATCAGCCAAAGTGTAATACCGCCACCCAGTAAAATGGCGCTAAAGGCACAGTAGAAAAGCGGTGCTCGGTGCTCCTTTACCGTACCGAGAGCAATCCAGCTGGAGGCAACCACCATAACGCAAAGTACGGCAAGAATGATGGTGGCGCTGTCTGACTCAAAGATATAGGTGAGGACGTAACCAATCAACAATAATTGAATAAGCATGCGCACAATGGCGTAGCAGGCATTTCCCGCCTGCAGAGACCATTTAAAGAGAATTCCCAGCGCGATCAGGGCAGGGATAAAAGAGATCGCCAAATTTAGAATTGGAATAGGCTGCAGTGAAGTACTCATCATTGCTTGTTCCTTTTGGGCTGCGCGATTGTCGGCGTGTTATAGTCTGTCCGGAAAATTCTGCTGTAGAAAGTCCAGGAAAACCTTGATTTTTGCAGGCAAAAAACGACGGGAAGGGTACATGGCGTAAAGGTTGTGAGCCACCTCGTATCTGCCATCAAACAGTTTTATCAAAGTGCCTTTCTCCAGACTTTCCCGACAAATAAAGTCTGGCACCATGGTGACCCCCAGATTCTGTTCAGCCAGCTCCCGGCAAAGCTGAATCGAATCACAGTTATATTTGCCGTTGATTTTTAGCTTGGCTAGGGCATTGGCGTCGCCAAAAAGCCAGGGCCTGGGGCTGCGCTCATAGGTGAGCTCCACAATGCAATCGTGATCGTAAAGATCGCTGGGCGTTTCAGGTATACCGTTTCGTTTGAGATAGTCTGGACTGGCATAGTAGTTGGTTGTGGCTGAGGCTATCTTGCGAGCGATAAAGGAGGAGTCCTGTGGCTCATCAATATGAATCATGATATCGATATTGTCTTCCAGCATATGGGGGTTTCCGGCTCCCGAGACAAACTCGATACGAAGGCCCGGATAGGAGTTGGCAAAATCACCGGCCAGTGCACCCAGTTTATACCTGGAAAATTCGTTGGGCGCGTAAATACTCAGTTTGCCAACCGGCGCATCCTGCCTGGACACAATTTGCGTTCGAGCGGCTTCAACCTGCTCCAGAATCTGGTCACAGCGGTTGTAAAATTCAGCGCCAGCCTCTGTCAAATTGATTCGCCGGGTAGTCCGTTGCAGCAGCCGTGTGCCCAAACATTCCTCAAGATGCTTTAAGCGTCGACTCAGCGTTGATTTCGGGAGTTCCAGATGATTTGCCGCAGCGGTAATGCTGCCAGCGTTAACAACACACACAAATAGCTGCATTTCCTGAAAGCTTAGATCGATTAATGACATTGTAGGCAACTTTGGATAATTAAAGAGCTTAATTGTTGCAAAAAACTGAACATTTGGCGATACCTGATACATAGGGGGCCGGTATTGAGCAATATTGGATAGCAAAACAGAAGCAGGTGTCGATAATAAGCGACATACATGCGCCTACACTGGCGTAGCCACTGATAAAGATCTATAGTTTTTACATGCGTAAACACATTCAATCGATTGTTGAGCAGGTGGGGTCGGTGTTACTCGGAAAAGAGCACCAGATCAAACTGGCATTAACCTGTTTGCTCAGTGGCGGACATCTGCTCATTCAGGATCTTCCAGGAATGGGCAAAACCACACTGGCGCATGCGCTGGCAAAGTCTCTGGGCCTGAGTTACAACCGAATCCAGTTTACCAGTGACCTGTTGCCAACCGACATACTTGGCGTGTCAGTTTTCGATCAGGCTAGCGGTCAATTTAATTTTCGTCCGGGGCCTGTTTTCAGTCAGCTGCTGCTGGCTGATGAGATCAATCGTACCACCCCTAAAACACAAAGCGCTTTGCTGGAGGCGATGGAGGAACATCAGGTGAGCGTCGAGGGGGAAACACGAAAACTCCCGGAACCGTTTTTTGTCATAGCCACGCAGAATCCATCAACACAAACCGGCACATATGCATTGCCAGAATCTCAGCTGGATCGTTTTTTGATGCGAATAGAGCTGGGCTATCCCGATCCAGCCGCAGAACGCGAGCTATACCGGGGGGTTGATCCACGGCAACGCCTGAAGAGCATCGAACCGCTTATTCAACCAAAGGAAATTGCTGCAATTCGGGATGAGGCTTTAACACTGTCCGTGAGTGAAGCGATTCTCGATTATGTGCAGCGCATTGTGCAGCATACTCGAACCAACCCGGAATTCTTTTGCGGTGTCTCCCCACGTGGTGCGCTGGCGCTGCTTTGTTGCGCAAAAACCTGGGCTTATATTCATGGTCGAAACCACTTGCTGCCGGATGATGTGCAGGCTGTTTTGTCTTCTGTGCTTAGCCATCGCGTGCGAGAGGTTGAGGATTATGATCATTCAACCGGTGAAGCACTGGTCGACAAGGTGCTTAATACAGTTGATGTGCTGGGTTAAATCCGGTTAACCGTTCTGTCGTGTAATTGATATGCAACCTCTCGTTTTCGACCGGTGGTTCAGACAATGGCTCAATCGTCGATTACCGGCGCAAAGATCGACGTTATTGACGAGAAAAAACGTATTTATTTTTCCGTCAAAAGCCGGTTTTCTGTTTTTATCGCTAACGGCATTGCTTTGGCTTATTGCCACGAATTACGAGAATAATCTGATTTTTGGACTGTCTTTTTTGCTGGTCAGTCTGTTTGTCGTTTCAATCCTGCATACCCATAGCAACTTGTCCGGTTTGACCGTCTCAGCAATTGGCAGCAAGCCGGTTTTTGCCGGTGAAGATGCAGAATTTCATCTGATGCTAACGTGTGGCGATCAGACTCATTATGAAAATCTGTTGCTAAGCTGGCCTGGGGAAGCACCACAGATTGTCAATTTGACAGATCAGAAACAGCATACCGTTAAACTGTACATCAAGGCTCACCAACGCGGGCTGTTCAGCCCACCCAGACTTTTGATCGAAACCTGTTATCCGCTGGGCCTGCTGCGAGCATGGTCCTGGTTGAAGCTGGATATGACCTGCCTGGTGTACCCCAGGCCGATTCAACCGGGTCCTGTGCCGGCCGCAGTCGGTGCCGGCGAAGAGGGGGAACTCTCTGAAACGGCAGGCTCAGAAGATTTTTATGGTCTGAAAACCTATCAGACAGGTGATGCACTGAAGCATGTGGCCTGGAAGCAGCTTGCAAAAGGGCGGGGCATGTATACCAAAGAATACCGGGCATCTTCAGATCGACAGCTTTGGTTGGATTGGGACTACCTTGCGGGCATGAACCGGGAAAGCCGGTTATCACGACTTTGTTTTTGGGTGCTGGCTGCATCCCGCACGCAGCAGCCATACGGATTGCGGCTACCGAATCTGGAGATCCCTCCCAACAAGGGCATAGCCCACCGGGATCACTTGCTGAAAACGTTGGCGCTATTTGAAATAGACGTAGCGGGGCGGTGAGAACATGCGCCTGATATATCAGATACCGCGTAACAGTCTGGCCTGGCTTCTGGCTGCTCACGCTTTGGTTGTGATCCCCCATATTCCCATTTTGCCCATGACCATAGTTGCAGCGGCGTGGCTGTGCCTGATTTGGCGAATTCAGGTATACCGGGGATTATGGAAATTTCCCGCCCGCTATATCAAATATTGTCTGGCGGGCATCAATCTCATTGCTATTTATCTCGGCTATGGCCGTTTGATAGGCCTTGAACCGATGGTCGCACTCTTGGTGGCGGGCTTTTCATTAAAACTCATTGAGATGCATCAAAGGAGAGATGCGCTAACTGTTATCTATCTGGCCTACCTGGTAGCGGCCATACAATTATTGTTCTCGCAAACCATGATGGCCACGCTGGCGGTAATTGGCCAGTTTGTCATTATTACCACGGCACTGATTGGCCTCAACCAGTCACAAGGATATCGCTATCCGCTAAAAAGCCTGGGCACAGCATCACTGTTGTTATTACAGGCGATACCGTTGATGGTAGTGCTGTTCCTGTTGATGCCCCGACTGGGTGCATTATGGTCAGTACCCTCGCCGCAACACAGCGCTAAAACCGGCGTTAGTGACAACATGTCTCCCGGAGAGATCAGTCAACTGGCCAATAACGCGGATCTGGCCTTTCGTGTCAGTTTTGAGGATGGCATTCCCGACCATGCCAAACGCTATTGGCGGGGGCTGGTATTCAGCCGGTTTGATGGCCGTCGCTGGTCTTCGGCGGAACCTTATGATTATGCGCGAGACAGAAAAATCGTACGCTGGCAGGGGGAAGGGCGGCTACCCTGGGAAGATCTGCTCAAAGTGCGTGGCAAAAAAGTCAATTACAGCATCATTATGGAGCCGTCACATCAGCCCTGGTTATATGCGATGGAACTGCCTGTCAGCAGCGAACGAGGTGTCGGACTTGCACGCGAATTCAGGCTCATCAGCAAAACACCTGTTACGCAGCGTATGCAATACCAGGTTTCCTCCTACACTGATTATCGTTTCGAACAGCAACGTTTGCCTGTATGGAGGTACCGAAATGAGACCCGGTTGCCGCGCGGCTATAATCCAAAAACAAAGGCGCTAGCTGAAAAATGGTACCGGGAATCCGGATCGGTTGGAAACTACATATCAAGAGTGCTGTCCTGGTTTAATAGCGAATTCACCTATACATACAATCCCCCTCGATTGGGAAAACACACGGCAGATGAGTTTCTATTCGACACACGCCAGGGGTTTTGTGAACACTTTGCCAGTAGCTTTGCGATTATGATGCGTGCTGCCGGTATTCCGGCACGGGTTGTTGCGGGTTATCAGGGCGGAGAGCAGAATCCATACCAAAACTACCTGCTGATTCATCAGTACGATGCCCATGCATGGACCGAGGTTTGGCTGGAGGGGAAGGGCTGGCGACGCATTGATCCAACCGCTTCGGTAGCGCCTGAACGAATTCAACGTGGCCTGCGAGATATGCTTGGAGCGCAGGATTTTCTCGCCGACTCACCCTTGTCTCTGGCCAAGTATCGCAATATCAGATGGCTGAACCTGCTGAGACTACAGCTCGATCGAATGGATTATATGTGGCACAAGAATATCCTGGCATTTGATAGAAAGCGACAGTACGAGTTACTGACCAGGCTGCTGGGTCAGGTGGAACCCGCGCGGGTAGCGCTGGTGTTGTTGGTGACTACCTTTTTATTGCTGTGTGCGGTTGGCTTGTTTCTCGCCAAGAGTCGGCGGCAGCAGGAAAGAAAGCCCAAAGCGCTAAGGGCTTACCTTCGTTATTGCCGAATATTGGGTAAAATGGGTTTCGTGCGAAAACCGCACGAGACACCAACTGAATTTGCGGCACGGGTGATTCGCGTTCGCCCGGATCTAAAGCAACCGGTCGCCGAAATCACCGGGCATTTTGAACGCTTCTGTTATGCCGGAAAAGGTGACGACAAAAAACTATGCCAATCGGTTGCCCGTTTTCGTCCTGCACGTATGGACAGAAGTAACCGATAGAAGCATACACGCGGTACTATTAATACTGTTCCGCCATAGCCTCCAAAGAGACCGGTTTTATTTTTGAGGCGTGCCCACAACAGCCGAAAGCTTCGTATCGAGCCAGACAGATCTCTTTCATTGCCAGAGTGGCAACGGTTAAATATTTGCGTGGATCAAACTCAGATTTGTTTTGCGCCATAAAACGCCTTATTGCTCCGGTGGATGCCAGGCGCAGATCAGTATCGATATTTACCTTACGTACGCCATGCTTGATGCCTTCACAGATCTCTTCGACAGGTACACCGTAAGTCTCCGGAATTTCACCACCAAATTCATTAATCACGGCCAACCAGTCCTGAGGAACGGAAGAGGAACCATGCATTACCAGATGTGTATTGGGAATCGCCTGGTGAATCTGTTTGATACGATCGATTGCAAGAATATCACCTGTGGGCGGGCGACTGAATTTGTACGCTCCGTGAGAAGTGCCAATGGCAATTGCCAATGCATCGACCTGGGTTTTTTCAACGAAATCCCGGGCTTCTTCGGGGTCGGTCAGCAACTGGTCATGAGAAAGTGTGCCCTCTGCACCAACACCGTCCTCTTCTCCAGCCTGTCCGGTCTCCAGTGATCCAAGGCAACCCAGTTCACCTTCCACAGAAACACCGCAAGCGTGCGCCATGGCAACAGCTGTGCGAGTGGTTTCAACGTTGTATTCATAGCTGGAGGGTGTTTTGCCATCCGTCATCAAAGAACCGTCCATCATGATCGAACTAAAACCAAGTTGAATGGAACGCTGACATATTGCAGGACTGGTGCCGTGATCCTGGTGCATGACTACGGGGATATGTGGGAACTCCTCAATCGCTGCGAGGATAAGGTGTCGCAAAAAAGGTGCGCCGGCGTATTTCCTGGCGCCGGCCGAAGCCTGCACGATAACGGGTGCATCCAATTCATCGGCAGCTTCCATGATGGCGCGCATTTGCTCAAGATTGTTAACGTTAAATGCGGGGACTCCAAAATCATTTTCTGCTGCGTAATCGAGGAGTTGTTTGAGTGATACAAGCGCCATTTTTCTTCCTTTTTCTTAACCGTTAAAAGCATCTAGCTTACACTGAAAACAGGTGATTCTCTAGCGGATCAAGTCCAATAATTGTGTAAAGTGACTGATTGTATTATCAGGCATTGATAACGCGATTTGCTCCCCATGGTTGTAACCATAATCAACCGCCACCACCGGACAGCCAGCGGCTTTTGCTGCCTGCACATCATTTTTGGAATCGCCTACCATCAGGCAATTTGTTATGTGCGTTCCGCAAAAGTCAGCCGCATGTAACAGTGGTGCTGGATGTGGTTTTTTGTGAGGGAGAGAATCTCCGCTCAGAAGCAGGCAAAAGAACTCCTGCATAGCCAAATGATCAATCAATGGTTGGGTGAAATCCTCTGGTTTGTTAGTAATACAAACCATTGGTTTCCCCCTCTCTTTGAGCCGCAGCAGCGTCTCCCTGACGCCCTTGTAAAGAACGCTTGAGCAAGCCAGATTATCGATCGATAGGGTCAGAGTCATTGATTACTATCGATCTTGATTATGAGACTCCTTATATTTCGCCGACTTCCTATCTCCCCCTCTACGCTGCGGAATTGCTCGCCGTCCCGTTTTAGCTTCAATTTGTGCCTTAAATCGGTCATCGCCCAATGCCCAGGCTTTGTTCGTCGCCTCCCGTATCTCGGCAAGTTCTCTGTCCGGCATTCTTCCTCGAAATAAAGAACGATAAACTTTCTGCCGTTCCTCCGGTATTTTGCCTAAATTGAGATAGAGAGGGTGTGGTGACAACAATTGGATCGGCTTACCCAAAGCATTGTAGCGGTAACTGGACCAGGGGTATTCCGAAGCATGATCAACCATTCTTGCCCGAACCGGATTCAGTTCAATATAGCGATACACGGTCATTAGATAAGTATCAGCATCGACCAAAGTCGATTTATACCGCCCCTCCCATAACGTACCCGTGCGACCATAAGTAAAGTTAAAATACTGTACATATTTACGGCCTTGCGCCTGCATCAAACGGCTACCGCCATGACGATCCCCTGGTGTAACCAGTAGGTGTGAATAATAAGGGACAGACCACGTTTACAAGCTGTTTAACTAGCTAACTTTGAGAAAAATAATGGAGGAAGAGAAATATGCCAAGGAGGGCGCGAGTAAGTCTGGCGGAGGTACCGCATCACATCATACAGCGGGGAAACAACCGATCACCGTGTTTTTATGCGCAGACAGATTATCAGTATTACTTGGAATGGTTATCAGAGTACCTGAAAGAATATGAATGTCGCTTACACGCCTACGTACTGATGACTAACCATGTACACCTGCTGTTAACACCGAAGACTTCTCAAAATCTGGGGCAACTCATGAAACGATTGGGTCAACGATATGTGCAGTATGTGAATCGTACATATCGCCGCAGTGGCACGTTGTGGGAAGGTCGTTTTCGATCCTGTTTGACTCAGGAAGAGCGTTACGTAATAAGCTGTTACCGCTACATTGAACTGAATCCGGTGAGGGCAGGAATGGTAGAGCATCCGGCGGAATACCGCTGGAGCAGTTATCGGGCTAATGCACAAGGAGAGGGTACAGACATGCTAATTCCGCATGAAACCTATCAAGGGTTAGGCCAAAGTGATGATGGGCGTTTCGAGGCTTACCGTGAATCATTTCGGGGACACCTGGCGCGTGAAATGATAGATGAAATTCGTAAGGCAACGAATGGTAACTATGCGTTGGGAACGGAGCGATTTCGTCGGCAAGTTGAGAGCGCATTGGGAAGGCGAGTCGAGCCCGGAAGAGTAGGTAGGCCGAAGAGAGAGGGGGCACTTGGATGTTAAATTGCAAAACGTGGTCTGTCCCCTATTCCCTCACTATTCCCTCATCTGATCCACTGCATAGGTCAGATCTGGCAACGAATCCACCAGAGTGCCATCCAGATCAAAAAACAGAGCTTTGGCAGTAAACACAGGTTTCCTCTTGGGTTTTAATTAAGCGGTGCATCTTAGGTGTTTTGTGGGAGGAGGGGAACAGCGTGTTTGAAAAATTTGCGGCTATTCAATACAAGGTTTATTTTCCGGTTCTATTTCGATATAGTTGCAACCCTTCAGCATCATGGCTGAATTGATCATAAAATGGATTTTAGGATTGTAAATTCGGATGGAACCGAGTGATCACCCACACAAAGCTAATCTGGATAGCGGCTGCAACAGCCTATGTCTATTGGCTCGCTATCATCAGGTTGCTGCAGACGCGAAGGCGCTTCAACACGAGTTTGGTGAATCCGGCAAGCACTTTACTATTACTGATATTCTACGTGCTGCCTCCTTTTTAAAACTCAAAGCCAAACTCGTCAAACCTGATATCCAACGGCTTAAAGATGTTGCGTTACCCGCAATCGCAAAAGATCAGGGCGGCAATTATCTTGTCCTTGGCCGCATCGATAGTGAAAATGAAAAAGTCCTGATCCAGAAACCAACAGCAACAGCCCCTGAGACCTTATCGATAAAAGCGTTTGAGGCTCTTTGGTCGGGTGAATTGATATTGGTGGCCAAGCGATCCCTATTGCCGGGAATGACCGGGAAATTCGATATCAGCTGGTTTATCCCCGCTATTATTAAGCACAAAAAGCTACTGGGCGAAGTGGTGCTGGCATCTTTCTTCATCCAGTTGTTTGCATTAATAACGCCCCTGTTCTTCCAGGTCATTATTGATAAAGTGTTGGTGCATCGCGGTCTTACTACTTTAGATGTGCTGGCCATTGGGCTATTGGTTATATCCGTTTTTGATGTGGTACTGAACGGTCTGCGTACCTATCTGTTTTCCCATACCACCAACAGGGTGGATGTAACCCTGGGTAGCAGTCTGTTTAAGCACTTGGTACACCTGCCCATAGCCTATTTCCAATCCCGTCAGGTTGGTACCACCGTAGCACGGGTGCGGGAACTTGAAACCATCCGTAATTTTATTACTGGCTCCGCATTAACCCTGGTGATCGATCTCTTCTTCACTTTTGTGTTTTTCGCAGTGATGTACTACTACAGCCCGACACTGTTTATGGTGGTGCTCGGTTCAATTCCTTGTTATATCCTGCTCTCCGCATTCATCACCCCTATTCTGAGAAAACGCCTGGACGAAAAATTCAAGCGGGGCGCGGAGAATCAGGCATTTCTGGTCGAATCCGTCTCCGGTGTTGAGACACTTAAATCGATGGCGGTTGAACCGCAAATGCAGCGCAAATGGGAAGAGCAACTTGCCGGTTATGTGTCAGCCTCTTTTCGTAGTCAAAATCTAGGCAATATCGCCAGCCAGGTTGCACAATTTATTAACAAGGTGGTCACTGTTCTGATTCTCTGGTTCGGCGCCCGGCTAGTAATCACAGGCGAACTCAGTGTCGGCCAACTGATCGCTTTCAATATGCTGGCGGGGAGGGTGTCCGGTCCTATTCTCCGGCTGGTTCAACTGTGGCAGGATTTCCAACAGGCCAGCATCTCCATCGAACGGCTGGGCGATATCCTTAACACACCGACAGAACCCGCCCACAACCCCAACCGCACCACCTTGCCGCAGATCAAAGGTCATGTGCAGTTCGAGCATGTGAGCTTTCGTTACCACCCAGACCAACCCCAAGTGCTGAACAATATCTCCCTGAGTATCAATCCGGGTGAGGTGATCGGCATCGTCGGACGCTCCGGTTCCGGTAAAAGCACCCTCACCAAGCTGGTGCAGCGGCTCTATGTCCCTGAATCCGGTCGTATTCTCATCGACGGTGTAGATCTTTCCCTGGTGCAGCCGGTCTGGCTTCGGCGCCAGGTGGGTGTCGTGCTTCAGGAAAACTTCCTGTTTACCCGCTCCGTCAAAGACAATATCGCCCTGGCCGACCCCGGCATGCCGATCGATCGTGTCATTCAGGCCGCAAAACTGGCCGGTGCCCACGATTTTATCCTTGAGCTGCCGGAAGGCTACGACACACGAATAGAAGAGCAGGGTAACAACCTGTCCGGCGGGCAGAAACAACGTATAGCCATTGCCAGAGCCTTGCTGGCTAATCCCAGCATTCTGATCTTCGACGAAGCGACCAGTGCCCTGGATTACGAATCCGAGCGGGTTATTCAGCACAATATGCAGGCGATCACCCAAAACCGCACCACCTTTATCATCGCTCACCGCCTCTCCACCGTCAGAAATGCCGACCGCATTATCGTCATCGATAAAGGTAGAATCATCGAACAGGGTAGTCATGATGCCCTGATTAAACACAACGGCCTCTATGCCAAACTCCACAACCACCAAACCGCAGGTAAAGGGGAGGTGGCTTGATGGCGCTGCCCAAATTTAAAATGCCCTGGCAGTGGTTAACCGATCGGTTCGAAAGCCCCGACCAGGTCAAGCGCAGCACCTACGCCTTTATGCCGGCCGCGCTGGAAGTGCAGGAAACCCCACCATCCCCTATCGGCCGGGCCATAATCTGGACTATCGTCATTCTCTTTATCGTTGCCGTTATCTGGGGGATCGTCGGCAAGATGGATGTGGTCGCAGTCGCCCCAGGAAAAATCATTCCCAGCGGCCGGGTCAAAACCATCCAGCCCTTGGAAATTGGCAAAGTCAAAGCGATTCATGTACAGGAAGGGCAGGCCGTTGATGCCGGTGAGCCCCTGATCACCCTTGACAGCACCGCCACCCAGGCCGATGCCGACCGCCTGCAACAGCAGCTCAGTACCGCACAGACACACCTGATCAGGCAACAGCTCTTTCACCGGTTATTAGGGGAGAAAACCCTACCTGATAACTGGCAAGTCAATAGCAAACAACAGCTTGAGGAGCAGGCTCCTGATACCGTAGCCAACGAAACAACTGCCCAGCACCGTCTGCTGGTCGAACAGATTAGTGAATACCAATACCGGCGCGAAACCCTGGATAATGAGCTAACCAAACGCCAGGCCGAGCGACAACGGGCACAGGCCACCATAACCAAACTGGAACGCACCCTGCCGCTAATTAGCGAACGAACACAGTCCCTCGAAAAGCTGATGCAAAAGCAGATGGTTGCCCGTGATCAATACTTGGAACTGGAACAGGAGCGGATCGAACAGGAACAGGATCTTTTAGCCTTGCAGGCGCAATACCAGGAACTTAGCGCCGCCATCAAAACCACCCAATCTCAGCTCAACACCCTCAAAGCTGAAATGCAGAAGAATAATCTGGCCGAACTCAATGAAACCCAACAACAGATCGCAGCACTGGAACAGGAGCTGATCAAAGCCAAACAGCGCAACCGGCAACAAATCATCACTTCGCCCATTACTGGGGCCGTACAACAACTTGCCGTCCACACAATCGGTGGCGTGGTCACACCTGCCCAGGAACTGATGCTGATCGTTCCCAGGGAGAGCAGTCTGGAGGTCGAAGCACTGATCCTCAACAAAGATATCGGCTTTGTCGAAGCGGGCCAGATCGCTGAAGTGAAGATCGACACCTTTAATTTCACCAAATATGGCACCATCGACGCCGAAATCACCCACCTCTCCAATGACGCCATCAGTGATGAAAATCTCGGCCTGGTCTATATGGCTAAAGTGCTAATCGAGAAAACCCAGATGCAGGTCAATCAAAGGCTGGTAAACCTTGGCCCTGGCATGTCTGTCACGGTGGAGGTTAAGACCGGGAAACGGAGAATTATTGAGTATTTTCTAAGCCCATTATTGAGGTATAAGAGCGAGAGTATCCGAGAGCGGTGATAGTAATTATCCCTTCTCCCTTTGGGAGAAGGTTAGGATGAAGGGATATACCGTTGATATATCTCTACTGAGAGTATATATTTGGTATATCCTGAAAGTATATACAAGAGGTTAGTAATGGAACAATCAACAGTTTTTAAAACTAATAAGAGTCAGGCGATCAGGTTACCCAAACCGGTTGCCCTGCCAGACTCGGTAAAGAAAGTAGATATCGTAAAAATAGGTAAAGCGCGTTTAATTACCCCGGCAGGAGAAGCCTGGGATAGCTGGTTTGACGGCGAAGGTGTATCAGCGGATTTCATGGAAGATCGGCAACAGTCAAACGAACAGGAAAGAGAGGAACTCTAATGCTCAAGTACATGCTGGATACCAATATCGTTATCTATACGATCAAAAACAGGCCGGAGAAGGTGAGGAAAGTGTTCAAACGGCATGCGGGGCAGATGGCCATATCCGCAATCACGCTCGGAGAGCTGGTATACGGTGCTGAAAAGTCAGCGCGGCCAGAGCGTAATTTAGCCGATGTAGAAGGGTTTGCCGCCCGGCTTGACGTTATGCCTTTTGACGAGGCGGCGGCTTTCCACTTTGGACAGTTACGTGCGGAATTGGCTAAAAAAGGCAAGTCGATAGGGCCTTACGATCAAATGATTGCTGGCCACGCGCGTTCGCTGGGGTTGATTTTGGTGACCAATAATGTGGCCGAATTTAAACGGGTGCCGGGATTAAGAATTGAAAACTGGGCGAAATAATAAGGGACAGACCACGTTTACATGCTATTTAACGAGCGAATTTTAGGGCAATAGTGGAGGAAGAGAAATATGCCAAGGAGGGCGCGAGTAAGTCTGGCGGAGGTACCGCATCACATCATACAGCGGGGAAACAACCGATCACCGTGTTTTTATGCGCAGACAGATTATCAGTATTACTTGGAATGGTTATCAGAGTACCTGGAAGAATATGAATGTCGCTTACACGCCTACGTCCTGATGACCAACCATGTACACCTGCTGTTAACACCGAAGACTTCTCAAAATCTGGGGCAACTCATGAAACGATTGGGTCAACGGTATGTGCAGTATGTGAATCGCACATATCGCCGCAGTGGCACGTTGTGGGAAGGTCGTTTTCGATCCTGTTTGGCTCAAGAAGAGCGTTACGTAATAAGCTGTTACCGCTACATTGAACTGAATCCGGTGAGGGCAGGAATGGTAGAGCATCCGGCGGAATACCGCTGGAGCAGCTATCGGGCTAATGCACAAGGAGAGGGTACAGAAATGCTGATTCCGCATGAAACCTATCAAGGCTTAGGCGAAAGTGATGATGGGCGTTTCGATGCTTACCGGGAATTATTTCAGGGTCACCTGGCGCGTGAAATGATAGATGAAATTCGTAAGGCAACGAATGGTAACTATGCGTTGGGAACGGACCGATTTCGCCGACAAGTTGAGAACGCATTGGGAAGGCGAGTCGAGCCCGGAAGAGCGGGTAGGCCGAAGAGAGAGGGAGCACTTTGATGTTGAATTGCAAAACCGTGGTCTGTCCCCTATTGCCCAAATAATACCGGATTTGCTGCGACCATCTTTGAGTCGACTGATGTGCAACTAAGATTGGCGATTCGCGGTACTGATGATTTGTTAGGTTCTGATGGTGATGATGATCTAGAAATCTTCAGCAACGGAATCGCTAGCGAGCAAATAATAGCAATGTTCAACTGGTGGAATCGTGTGGAAAATAAGGGACAGACCACGTTTACAAGCTGTTTAACTAGCTAACTTTGAGAAAAATAATGGAGGAAGAGAAATATGCCAAGGAGGGCGCGAGTAAGTCTGGCGGAGGTACCGCATCACATCATACAGCGGGGAAACAACCGATCACCGTGTTTTTATGCGCAGACAGATTATCAGTATTACTTGGAATGGTTATCAGAGTACCTGGAAGAATATGAATGTCGCTTACACGCCTACGTCCTGATGACCAACCATGTACACCTGCTGTTAACACCGAAGACTTCTCAAAATCTGGGGCAACTCATGAAACGATTGGGTCAACGGTATGTGCAGTATGTGAATCGCACATATCGCCGCAGTGGCACGTTGTGGGAAGGTCGTTTTCGATCCTGTTTGACTCAAGAAGAGCGTTACGTAATAAGCTGTTACCGCTACATTGAACTGAATCCGGTGAGGGCAGGAATGGTAGAGCATCCGGCGGAATACCGCTGGAGCAGCTATCGGGCTAATGCACAAGGAGAGGGTACAGAAATGCTGATTCCGCATGAAACCTATCAAGGCTTAGGCGAAAGTGATGATGGGCGTTTCGAGGCTTACCGGGAATTATTTCAGGGTCACCTAGCGCGTGAAATGATAGATGAAATTCGTAAGGCAACGAATGGTAACTATGCGTTGGGAACGGACCGATTTCGCCGACAAGTTGAGAACGCCTTGGGAAGGCGAGTCGAGCCCGGAAGAGCGGGTAGGCCAAAGAGAGAGGGAATACTTTGATGTTGAATTGCAAAACGTGGTCTGTCCCCCATTCCCCCCCCCATTCCCCCCAATTATTTCGGGGGCACCTGGCGTGTGAAATGATAGATGAAATTCGTAAGGCAACGAATGGTAACTATGCGTTGGGAACGGAGCGATTTCGTCGGCAAGTTGAGAACGCATTGGGAAGGCGAGTCGAGCCCGGAAGAGCGGGTAGGCCGAAGATAGAGGGAGTACTTGGATGTTGAATTGCAAAACGTGGTCTGTCCCCTATTCCCTCGTTTTGATGGGAATCCGACAATGAAATTTGTTAGATGGATGATTCTGGTTCCTGCATCGCTAATTGTTGTTGGAGTGGCAGTTACGGAAATTAAGAAATCTTATTGGGACTGGAAAGTTGGCGTACTTTGCAAAAGAGATGGAGGTCTAACAGTTTATCAAACAGTAATTATTACAGAGGAACAGTACATAAGAAATGATGGACATAAGGGGTTCATAAGTGTTTTATCGGCGAGGACTACTAAACCTAACCATGAGTTTTATTGGGATAATAGAGATATAGTAATTCAAAAATCAAACCCTCTAGTGGTGAGGTCCGAATATGTGACATATAGAAAATCAGATGGAAAGCCGCTTGGTAAATGGGTGACATATTCGAGAGTGGGTGGGGATTTTCCAACTGGGTTTCACCATTCAAGCTTCAGTTGTAGAGATGTCCCAAATTTTAGAGATAGTGTATCCAATAAAATATTTTTAATTGAAATGGAGTGAGATCAGTTATGGAAAACGATATTTTTAATAGTTCAGAGGTGGCGCTTGCGGCCTACGGGAACTTTAACGCAGACGAGGGCATGGGAAGTAAATAATAAGGGACAGACCAAAATAATAAGGGACAGACCACGTTTACAAGCTGTTTAACGAGCTAACTTTGAGAAGAATAAGGGAGGAAGAGAAATATGCCAAGGAGGGCGCGAGTAAGTCTGGCGGAGGTGCCGCATCACATCATACAGCGAGGAAACAACCGATCAGCCTGTTTTTATGGGCAGGCAGATTATCAGTATTACTTGGAATGGTTATCAGAGTACCTGAAAGAATATGAATGTCGCTTACACGCCTACGTCCTGATGACCAACCATGTACACCTGCTGTTAACACCGAAGACTTCTCAAAATCTGGGGCAACTCATGAAACGATTGGGTCAACGATATGTGCAGTATGTAAATCGTACATATCGCCGCAGTGGCACGTTGTGGGAAGGTCGTTTTCGATCCTGTTTGACTCAGGAAGAGCGTTACGTAATAAGCTGTTACCGCTACATTGAACTGAATCCGGTGAGGGCAGGGATGGTAGAGCATCCGGCGGAATACCGCTGGAGCAGTTATCGGGCTAATGCACAAGGAGAGGGTACAGACATGCTAATTCCGCATGAAACATATCGAGGGTTAGGCCAAAGTGATGATGGGCGTTTCGAGGCTTACCGTGAATTATTTCGGGGACACCTGGCGCGTGAAATGATAGATGAAATTCGTAAGGCAACGAATGGTAACTGTGCGTTGGGAACGGAGCGATTTCGTCGGCAAGTTGAGAGCGCATTGGGAAGGCGAGTCGAGCCCGGAAGAGTAGGTAGGCCGAAGAGAGAGGGGGCACTTGGATGTTAAATTGCAAAACGTGGTCTGTCCCCTATTCCCATTCCCCCGAAAAAATAGATGCGCCATTGTATCTGAGCAAATTAACCATCTTGTTACTTGTGTTAGCTTGCTCGGCGTGTAATTCCGAAAAGGCTGGGATGAAAGAGCTGAAACGACTGTGTGATAAAGATGCAGGGTTGAAGATTTATAGAACGGTGGAGGCAGCGGGATATTATGACGCGTACACCGACTGCCATCACTGCTGGAATGAATTGATTCGAAGTAACTACCGGTTTGTTGAATTCTGCGCGGTGGAGGATAGGGACCCTCTATCCTACATTTTGGCGGATAAGGGTTGTTACCGTATTACAAAAGTTAAACGTGATCATAACACTTGCCATTTGCGGGTTGATCAAAGGCTTTCTGAATTTAGAATTCATCCTTTTCCAGAGTTCCTAAAAGAATACTGTATCACCATAGAGAAAATGAAAAAGCCAGAGGCGGAATACAGTTACGATGAAGACCTTGAAATTTGGCGAGAAAAGAATGGCGTTTCTGAGTTTATAAGATCCCGGGCATGGTTTGAGGACAGAGGAAATCGTGAGGTTATAAGCGAATATATTTCTTATTCTTACAATAAAAGACCGGGACATACATCTCCAAAGAGCTGCCGCATTTTAGACAAAAAGTTTTCTATATCTATTAAAACTGATTTTATTGGGGAAACGATTAAATCCAACAAGGAGAAGTTAGATGATTAGCGAAATGTACACTGAAGCTTTACTGGCTGCAGCCGCTTATGCGAACTGGAGTGAGGGTAGTCTTGAAGTTGATATTAAACGAGAACTGATCACCAAACGCGGCTTTACCGAAGCTCAGTATAATTGGTTTCGAGACAACTACACGGCTGTTGGGTACACAGAGGATCCCAATGGGTTTTCTGCAACGGTGTTTGAGCATAATAGTACGCATGAGCTCACAGTAGCCTTTCGCGGCACAGATCCTTTTACAGTCGATTTTATTACGGATTTGCTGGTATTGCTGGGTAACCCAGACAGCGTGTTAGAACATTTCTTTAATCAAAATAATAATGTGGATGATTTTCTCATAGCAAACAACCTGGTGGTGAACGGGCAATTGACTCAGCCGATCAACTTTACCGGGCATTCATTGGGTGGTTACCTGGCGTTAATGACCTCATACAAATACAGCTCGAGTTTCGGGCAGACTTTTACCTATAACAGCTTGGGAATCAACCCGGTTGAAAATTTCTGGGAGGAAATAAAATCGACTTTTTTGGGACACCCGCTGGATGAAACTAAAATACATAATTACTTTGCGGATAAGGGATGGGAGGGCGCTTCACACCCGGCGCTTTCGAGACCAGGTGGCCAAAAACCCATGTTCATTGAAGAGTATGGTGGCATAGCAGACGTAGCATTCGAGAATCACTCCATAGCCAAACTCGTCCAAAGTCTCTCCGTATATCGGGTGCTCGCAACACTGTCCCCTAACCTGGATACAGATATCGGATTAGAAATCATCTACAGTATTTTGGATGCAGCATCCAATACACCCGATCAATCGCTGGAGGTCGTCAAAGATAAACTGGGCAACTTGCTTGGTGGAAACTTAACGCTCCCTTCCAAGAAAAAGGATGTGGAGCTCTTTTACCAGGAGATTGTGGACCGGGCCAAGACCTATGACATCGCGGGTATTCCTGGTGAAATTGCACAGCGGGCTCTAGAAGATACCGACCAAGGCCGTGGCTACCGCTACGCCTTAGTCAACCTTCTCCCCTTCGCCATCACCTCAAACCTCACAGGCACTGCCGCTGACGACCCAAAATATAATGTCGACAACTATACGCCTCAGTATCTGGCCGACCGAGCACAAATGCTGGAGTTGATCTTAAAACGCAATTCAGCAGATATAACAACACCTGAAAGCCTGGATGAATCGCTTAAGGACGCGCTCTACATCGATCAGGCATCCAATACCAAACTGACGACGGGCTCTATCTCTGTGGTTGGTCTAACCGAAACCACCGACCGAATCTACTTTGGAGATGAGAACGATAATGTCTCCGTGTTGGGCATTGAGAGCCATAAGGGTAACGATCGTCTGTATGGCATGGCTGGTGAAGACGAACTGTCCGGTGGTGGCGGTGATGACCATGTCGAGGGTGGTGCTGACAATGATATATTGAAGGGAGACGCCGGCAACGACACCCTGGTTGGCGGTGCCGGTGAAGATAAGCTCTACGGTGGGGCAGATGACGACATTCTCTCAGGTGGTAACGATAATAAATCGGACACCTATTACTATAAAATTGGCGACGGCAACGACCTGATTATCGATGCTGATTTAGGTGGCGACAAAATAATTATACAGGGCCTGCCGGACGGTGATGTCGATCTGGCGACTCTACAATTCAAACAGTCTGCCAGTCAATCAAGTATTTATGTGGCCAACGGTGACGATGACACTTCAGCCAACGATATCATTTTCATAAAAGGGGAAGAGGGTGGCAGTTCGATTGTTCGCTTGGGGGAGGGTGAACAAAAAGGTTCTATTACACTTCTGGGTTACTCCGATACAACTGGCAGTACATTTGGCATCAATTTGCAGGAGTACCAAGAGGAGCAAGTCATAGATTCAGGACAAACGTTGGTGACCCGAACGGGAGAAGGGGGTGTTTATGTGGTTAACAAGGTCAGTTTTGATCAAGAAACAGGGGAACTGGATTGGCTGAATCGAGCGGAATTTACTGAGGGTATCCTCTTTTATTCGGATCGTTATTTTGTTGACTGGTATGTTGATGACGCTTATGAGGAATGGGCTGATTGGTTCGCACAACATCCGGGAGAAAACGGCGATTTTTCTACCTATTCTGCCGGAAACTATGTGGGATTTTACTTTGAAGGGTCGCAGCAGGACGACATTTTCTATGGATCAGATATCTCTGATGGACTTAATGGCCATCCGGGAGATGATTATATCCGTGCTGGACAGGGCGTTGATACAATCTTCGGTGGTGCCGGCTCCGATAGATTGTTTGGTGAAGATGGGGATGATGTTATTACGGGTTTCTATAGTATCGATTATTACGAGGGAGAGTTTTATGACATCGATTCAATTGCTGACCCGGGTTCGACAGATTATCTGGAGGGGAATGCGGGACATGACTACCTGATTGGTTCTCGATCCATCGATATTATTTCGGGTGGAGATGATGGCGATGCAATCAGTGGTGGTTATAACGAAGACATTCTGAGTGGTGGGAATGGCGATGACGTTCTCTTTGGCGATTCAGTATTGATTTATTCGATCACAGACGGTTCCGGCTCGAGTGAAAGTGGCGAGTTATTGCATACCGGTGTCTATGGAGACCAGGAAAATATTGGTGACTTACCGACGGATGATGTTATTGACGGTGGGCAAGGCGATGACATCGTGCTTGGTGAATTTGGAAATGATCTTATATCAGGAGGCGACGGTAATGATGTGATTCTCGGTGATCGAAATGACGGGCTCGAGTATTCTGGAAGCACTGTGTTTAGCGCGTTCTCCTTTGAATATCCCCATGGTTTTAGTGGTGTACAGACGTACCTGTTTGAACATTTGTCAACTGAAGCAGAACGTCATGGGAAAGATACTATTGAAGGTGGGGATGGTGAAGATTACATAGAGGGTAACGGTGATGACGACTGGATAAGCGGTGGAGCGGGCACGGATGAACTCCACGGTGATGACTTTAAACTACCTGGAGAGCACCACGGCAATGATACCCTGTTTGGCGGAAACGGAAGTGATTTTGTATCCGGGGATGGCGGTGATGACTGGATTGATGGCGGTGAAGGAGATGATGCAAAACTCGACGGCGACAATGCTGAACTCGATGGCCAGTTCCATGGTAAAGATTTGATTTATGGAGGGGAAGGCAACGATACGATTATCGGTAATGGGAATGACGATACCATCTATGGGGAAGAAGGTGATGACCAGATTGTCGGCGATGCGGAAGGGCTTTCCGAACAGTATCAGGGTGACGATACGGTATATGGAGGACTGGGGAATGATGTGATATTCGGCATGGGAGGTGATGACCTGCTCGATGGAGGAGCCGATGATGATACTCTCATGGGCCACAAAGGAAATGACAAACTAAAAGGAGGGGCTGGTCAGGATATTCTTCGAGGTGGGGAAGGCGATGATCTGTTGGATGGTGGTGCTGATCTGGATGGCCTCTATGGTGAGGGAGGATCGGATACCTACAAGTTTCGTCGCGGAGATGGTGTTGGAGTGATTGATGACACCGACTCACCAAATATCATCGAATTTGGGCCCGGTATCGGTGTTAAGGACCTGTCTGTCGCACAATACCAAAGTAACAGTTATATCTTTTTCAGCGCAGATCAGGAAGACCGCGTCCAGTTGACTTCGGCGTCATTCCGCAATATCAGTGAAGTGCATTTTGCAGACGGGTCATCGATTAGTCTTGAAGAACTGATCGATTCATCATCAGGAGGCGCCGACTATATAGATGGCGGAGATGGTGCGGATTCACTTCGTGGTGGCAGTGGTAATGATGAACTTCAGGGCTTTCAAGGAGATGATACCCTATACGGTGGTGCCGGTGATGACGTGTTGTGGGCAGGAAAAAACAGCAGTGTTTTTGTGAATAGCGGGAATAACACGCTGTTCGGTGGGGAGGGCAATGACCGGCTACATGGTGGAGACGGAAGTGATATTCTTTACGGTGGAGAGGGTAAAGATACCTTATTCGGGCAAGACCATGCGACTGGAGTGTTTGAGGGTGGTCCGGGTAATGACACTTACTTCCTGCCTTACTATGATGACAATATTACTCTGGTCGAACTGGCGGATGAAGGAGATGATAAGGTATTTGCCTCCAATGACTACATTCTGCCCGATAACATCGAAAATCTTGAAGGCAGACATAATGCTAATTATCTCGTTGGGAACAGCCTCGATAACAAGATAACCGCGGAACATACCCTGGGTTCGGTTTTGGATGGTGGCAAAGGAATTGATATCCTGACTGGAAGCTGGACTAAAGATGTATTTATTGTTGATGATCCTCTGGATCAGGTGATTCCCAATGATACCAAATTTCGTGATGTCGTATACAGTAGTGCCGATTACGTAATCCCGGAAGAAGTAAGTGAACTCTGGCTGCTGGGAAACGCTTCATATGGGGAGGGAAATAGTGGTAACAATACTCTGGGGCGTCATCCAAACAGTTTCTATGGGCACTCTGGCAGCGGAGTTAATGTAACTTTGGCTGGAGGGCTGGGTGATGATATATACCATTACAGGATAGGTGACACCCTAATTGAGAATCCGGATCAGGGTATAGACACAGCTAATATATATTTAGGCTGGAAGGATTTGGCGGATGTCTCAAGCATGCCTAATATTGAACATTTTGTCCTTGTTGATTTAGGGACCCATCCACATTGGGGGGGAACATTCATAGCCAATGATGATGACAACACAATTTTGGGAACTACTGATGGAGAAATCATTGCGGGAAGTGGCGGTAACGACCTGATAGATGGTGGTGGTGGCCAGGACACCTTCCTGTTTGCGGTGGGTGATGGTACGGATACTATCGTCCGTTACGGGCAGGACGATACCATTAGATTTGAAGAATCAATACAACTTCAGGATTTAACTTTTGATTATGACGAATCAGCATCAGAAGTCAGGTTGGCATTAAACGAAAATGATCAAATACTGATAAAAGGTGTTTCAGCAAACTTTAAAGTCGAAATCCATGATGGCTCAGAGCTAAAAGAACTCTTACTAGGTGATTTGATTACATTGTTTGGACCAAACCATTACCCCATTGCTAGCGATAACTCATTTGCGACATTGCAGGGGGAACCAATCACAATTAGTTTCGATGATTTGGTTATTGATGATTTTGATATTGATGGGGACATGCTTGATGTTTCCGGATTCGGCCCTCTTAGCGGTCCTTCAAGAAATTATAGTATTGATTGGAGCAATAGGATATTTACATATACTCCCAGCACAGATTTTCTTGGAATATATCAAACTGGATATCGTGTTGGGGATTCGTTAGTGGATGATTTCGGTTCTATCGCTATCCATGTTGTGCCTCAAGATAGTTTGCCTTTGGCAGTAGCGGATAGTTTTGTCCTTTTAGAGAATACACAAGCGATCGTTCCCTTCGGTAGTTTGCTCAACAATGATTTGCATTTGCCAGATGCCACGGTGAGTATAACCAGCACTTCAAACCCGGTTAATGGGGAGGTTGGTTTAGATGAAAGCACCAATACTATTATATTTACACCAACGGACGATCATATTGGTGAGGCTTCATTTGAGTATACGCTATCGGATGGGACTAACAGTTCTAGTACAACAGTGACAGTTAATGTTATTGGTGGGCACAATCTAAACAGCAATCCAGTTGCTGAAAATGATATCGATGAAGTTATAGAAGACGAGCTCCTGACTATTGATGCCTCAAACCTGTTGCTTAATGATACTGATGAGGATGGGGATATCTTATCAGTTACCGCAGTTTCAAATCCCAAAAATGGTACTGTAGCCCTGGATGGGGAGACGATCACCTTTACTCCGGAAGATGATTATTATGGAGCGGCTTCATTCGACTACACTGTCTCGGACGGGACCGAAACAGATATTGGTACGGTTAACCTCACCATTGAAAGTGTCAACGATGCACCTGTAGTTGCCGATGATCTGGATAGCACTCCAGAGGATGTCGCGTTGGTCATTAATGTTGCCGATCTATTGGCTAATGATATTGATGTTGACGGGGATGCGCTGGCGATTACTGGAGTATCTGATAGTGTCAATGGGATAGCCGTGCTCGATAGCGGAGCTAGCACTATCACCTTTACGCCGAATGCGGATTACCACGGTCCTGCTTCCTTTAACTACATCGTCTCGGACGGAACTGATACAGATAAAGGCACGGTCAATATCACTATCAACGGAGGCAACGATGCCCCTGTGGCAAATCAGGATACAACCACCACTTCTGAGGATACAAGGATAGTCTTAGATGTCGCTGACCTGCTGGCCAATGATACAGATGCTGATGGAGACACTCTGTTCATTACGGGCGTCTCAAACCCGGTGCATGGCTCGGTGCTATTTGATCCAGCAACCGAAACTGTAACTTTCACTCCGAATGCCAATTATTATGGCCCCGCAGGTTTTGCCTACACAGTCTCGGATGGCACTGACAGCGACACCAGCACAGTGAACATTGCTGTTGAAAGCGTGAATGATGCGCCGACCGCAGTGGATGATGGTGCAGCCACTTCAGAAGATACGCCTTTGTTGATCAATATTGAAGATCTTCTTGCCAACGACTCGGATCTGGAAGGCGACACACTAGAAATAACTGACGTAGAATCGGCGTCCAATGGAACAGTAGAACTAAATTCTGAGGCTGGCACCATCATCTTTACACCCGATACAGGCTATACCGGCTCAGCCGGATTCAGTTACACAGTGTCGGATGGCCTCGCCACTTCACAGGCAACGGTTACGGTAGAGGTGAGTGCGACGAATAACACCGCGCCGGTCGCTGTGGATGATCTGGAAAGTACACCAGAAGATACACCCTTGGTTATTAATGTGGCGTCTCTGTTGGCTAATGATACTGATGTTGAGGGTGATACCTTATACGTTACCGCAACTTCGAATGCAGTGAATGGCACAGTTGTATTGGATAGTGGAGCGGGGATCGTGACCTTTACGCCGAATGCCGGTTATACCGGCTCGGCCAGTTTTGATTATTCGGTCTCGGATGGTACGGATACAGATCATGGGAAGGTTGACCTGAGTGTGACCCCTTCAGGCGCGTTATTGGCCGTATCTGATCAAATGACGACACCAGAAGATGAGGCTGTCACCATTGATATCCTGGCCAACGATCAATTTCAATCAGCCTCCATAATGGTTTCAGCGATGCAGCCGGCCAATGGCAGTACCACTGTGAATTCCGATAATACCGTTAGCTACATGCCAAATGCCGGCTTTAAAGGTAACGACAGTTTTAGCTATGAGATTACCGATGGAACGTCAACCAGTTCCAGCACTGTCTATATCAGCGTCTACAAAACGTGGGCAGGCAGCAGCGGCAATAACACCATAGACTATAGCGATGTCAGCTACCCGGTGCAGTTTTCAGGATTAACTGGATCGGACAATCTTACTGGTGGTTCCGGAGATGACACTTTCCTGGTTAACGCAAATGGAGACAACTACTTCGACTGGATCTATGGTGGCGCGGGCTATGACCGCGTACTCGGCACCAGCGGTGATGATGTCTTGGGCTATAAAGAACTCTCCGGAATAGAACTCATCGATGGTGGAGAGGGATATGACGTTATCCAGGTCAGCCAGTGGGGGACTCGTGAACTGGATTTGACTGATGTGACTTTGGAGAGTATTGAACTGGTTCGAGGTAGCCTGAAGGCGGACACGATAACAGGTACGCCTAAGGATGATCTGATAGAGAGTCTTGATCAATCAGATCGGATTAACGGTGGCGATGGTGATGACCTGCTGAAAGTCAGTGCTACTGCTGACAATTACTACGACTGGGTGGATGGTGGAGCGGGGTACGACACCATTCTTGGTACATCGGGTGACGACCTGTTTGGATTTAAAGAACTCTCCGGGGTTGAGCTTATTCAGGGTGGCGATGGTTATGATGTCATTCAGGTCAGCCAGTGGGGGACTCGTGAACTGGATTTGATGCATGTGACGTTGGAGAGCATTGAACTGATTCGAGGTAGCCTGAAAGCGGACACCATAACGGGTACACCTAAAGCTGATCTGATAGAGAGTTTTGATCAGTCAGACCGCATCAGTGGTGGTGATGGTGATGATCTGCTGAGAGTGAGTGCTACTGCTGACAATTACTACGACTGGGTGGATGGTGGAGCAGGGTACGACACTATTCTTGGCACATCGGGTAACGATCTGTTTGGTTTTAAGGAACTCTCCGGGGTTGAACTGATTCAAGGTGGTGAAGGTTACGATACCATTCAGGTGAGCCAGTGGGGAATTCGCACTCTGGATCTTTCCGATGTTCTCCTTGATAGTGTCGAAATGGTTAACGGCAGTCGACGAAGTGATGTTATTAAGGGGTCACAAGGGAATGACAGGATTGTAGGAGGCAAAGGGAATGACCTTATTTCAGGTAACGAAGGGAACGATAGTTATCTATTTGGTATGAACGATGGTCGGGACATAATTAATAACTACTCTGAAAACGGGCAAGCGGAGACCGATACCCTCATTTTTGAGGAATTGGACACAAGTCACCTCTGGTTTACTCAAAATGGAGATGATTTGGTGATTGATTATATTGGCAACGATGATCAGGTAATTATTGATGATTGGTTTCTAGGTGCGGCTTACCAACTGGATGAAATCCATGCGTCTGGAGAGGTGCTTTATGCTAATCAGGTACAGCAATTGGTGGATGCGATAGCGGCCTTTGGGATAGATGAGCCTTCCAGTCTGTCTGGTCTCTCTCAGCAAGAGCAGGATGACCTGAATACCGCTATTGCGGCAGCATGGCAGTAACTTATCCAAACATCTTACCCTGACGGTCAGCTGAAAACGAGTTGGCCGTTAGCGAGATCGCTAAAATAAGGATCATATGGTTCGCTTATATATCGTCGCTAAGGAGTCCAAATTCTGCACAATCTAAGAGGATTCAGGCCTCATTAAGTTGGGTCGTACTAGAAAAGCATCGCCAAATTATTAATAGTGACTATAATCTGAGGCATTCGTAGCGACTAATTTAGTTGGAGAACAGATGAAACGGTTATTATGGGTGGCGGCGCTTTCGTACCTATTGGTACACAGCGCCTATGGCGATGATCTTGCGGTGTTGCGTATGTCTCAGGCTCAGCAGCATCAATTGTTTTCCCACCTTGAAAACACTGCGTGTGATTGCGGGTGTGGCATGACGGTCGGACAGTGTCTTCGGGACGATCCTTCCTGCCCGGTTTCACCGGAACTTGCAAGGCAGGCGATTCAATCAGTTTTGAATGGTGCCAGTACTGACCCGTATGACCAGTCTTCAGAGCAGGGCGCTAACGGTAAAACCGAAATCAATAGTTCACAAAACGGATCTGTCGTGTCGGGCCGTGTAGATGGCCAAAACTGCACCTATGCTTCAGCGGGTGGTTATACTGTAAAACACTGTGATTGATTTGAAATTTTCACGAATGCGAAGTGTTTATCCGATTGGATATTGGCCGTATTGCTTGACTGTCATGCTATAGAGGCGTCTCCCGGAATTGAGATCACTGCCTGATTTAACCGGCTATTACAAACTGGCCCGTGTAATATCAACATAGAGCTTCAGGGACTGCCCCGGCTGCAGATACTTGTTGCGGTTAATGCCATTCCAGGATTCAATCTGCGCAATGCTGACATTAAATTTCTGTGCGATCCGTGCAAGCGAATCTCCTGAACGAACACGGTAGCCTACCTTCCGGATAATTTTCCGGTCAGCGGCTGGAGATGCGTTGCTGGCGACCTGTTGGGGTTTGGTCCAGATTACCAGTTTTTGTCCGATACGCAGACGATCTGTGGTTCCCATGCCGTTCCAGCGTGCCAGTTCGCGCATTCCGACTCCATACTGCCGAGATATTTTCCAGAAACTGTCTCCGGCCCGGGTAGTGTGCACGATTTTCGATTTCCCGGTTTTTGCAGGTGCCTGCTGCTTGCTTTTGAGGCGTTGGGCGGCACTCAGGGCGTAATGTTCCGAGCCTTTGCTGGCTACGGGTATAAACAGCACATCTCCAGCCCTTATGCGATTGTTGCGCAGGTTATTTATCTTGCGCAATGATGCTGAGGTAGTGCGAAAACGGTTGGCGATTGTGCTCAGTGAATCGCCATTACGGATTTTATAACGCTCCCAGCGAATACGCTCTTCAGCGGGCAGTCGGGACAAATTTTCCTGAAACAAAGTGGCGTTTGCGACCGGCACATTGAGGCGATGAGGGCCGTCTGGTGCCGTTGCCCACTGATTGAAACCGGGATTCAGCAAATAGAGTTCATCCAGGCTGATTTCGGCCAGTTCAGCGGCTTGTGCGAGGTCAATTTGGGATTCTACATCAACTTGTGCGAAATAGGCTTTGTTCTTGATTGGTTTAAAACTCACCTTGTATTTGGTTGGCGAATCGACCAGCTGCGCCAGTGCGATCAGCTTGGGTACATAGGCGCGCGTTTCCCTGGGTAGATCAAGGGACCAGAAGTCGGTGGCTTTGTGCTTTCTCCGGTTCTTCCTGATCGCTTTGCGAACATTACCCTCACCGGAATTGTAGGCGGCCAGAGCAAGCATCCAATCACCTTTAAACTGTTTGTTAAGGTAAGACAAATAATCTAACGCGGCACGGGTTGAAGCTACCACATCCCGGCGTCCGTCATACCACCAGTTTTGTGCCAGTCCGTAGCGTTTGCCTGTACCCGGAATAAACTGCCACATTCCTGATGCACGGCCATGTGAGTATGCAAACGGGTCGAATGCACTTTCGACGATTGGTAATAGCGCGAGCTCCATCGGCATACCCCGCTTTTCGATCTCTTCGACTACATTATGGAGGTAGCGTTCAGAGCGAACTGCCACCCGATCCAGGTAGCTTTGATGGCGTGCGTACCAGTTGCGTTGGGATCGAGTACGACGGTTATCCTCGCTGAGATCCAATTGAAACCCACTGCGAATCCGTTGCCAAAGGTCGATAACGGGCAGAGGCTTTCTGGCCATCTTCGGTATAGGTATGGCAGCTATCTCAATGTCAGGAGCAGACTTCAATTCGACGGTATTGGATGATGAGAAGGATGAGTGATCGGCTGCAGGCGCAGGCGAGTCCAGTAGCGGTGTGCTGCATCCACTGATCACCAGCATCAGGAACCATAGCGCAACAATATATTTTACTTTAATTTTTATTTCTAACATATTGTATTTACGCAATTAATGGTTGTTGAAAAGTCATTCGCCTAGTGGTCTTGATCAAAAACAACAAAAGCAGTGCTGTTTTTCTAACCTTAGTCTCTAAAAACTATCCTTCCATTCTCGGGTAACCCTGAATACTTCCACTTCATCGGATAAGGCGGAAGCATTTCGAGCTTCGGCCGCCTGGCGCACACTCTCCGCATTGCTACGCAAGAACGGGTTGATCTGAAGTTCGTTTCCTATAGTAGAGGGCAGGGTGGGGATATTCTTTTCTCTAAGTGACTGACATTCAGCGGTATACTGCTTGAGCGCTTCACTGTCAGGTTCGACGGCCTGAGCAAATGCCAGATTACCCAATGTGTACTCATGCGCTGCATAAAACTGCGTATTCGGTGGTAGTTTTGCCAGTTTTTCCAGTGAAACATGCATCTGTGCTGGCGTACCTTCAAATATCCTTCCGCATCCACCGGCAAACAATGTGTCTCCACAGAATAAGGTGGGCTGCGGCGTATTATCGCTATAAAAAGCGATATGATCGAGAGTATGGCCCGGCACTTCGATAACATCAAAGGCAACCCCCAGGATTTCAACCTGATCACCTTCTTTCAGGTTCCGCGTGATAAACTCTATTTCAGGGTTGTGGGGGCCGAAAACAGGGATATCCCTGTCCGCATATTCAAGCAATTCAGCAATGCCTCCCACATGATCCGGGTGGTGATGCGTGACCAATATACCGTTCAATTTAAGATTGTTGGTTTCCAGGTGCTCTATCACAGGGCCAGCATCACCAGGGTCTACAACAAAAGCCTGTTCATTAAAGGTTATCAGCCAGATATAGTTATCGCTGAAGGCGGAAATTGGGGATATTGACAGCATTTGCTTCTCTCACTCTCACAACTAAAGCGCTATAATAAACGAAGTAACCGTTTCCAATCCATGCCAGATAATAACAATTCGGGATTTTTCCTCTTATGGGTATTTTCAGGAAACCAAAACAGTCGTTAATTGATCGCCAGCGTGAGTGGAAATCATGGAGTGATTCCAATATGGCGAAAAACCTGGCTGAGCTGGAACAGCAAATTATCGACCCCATGATGAACAACACCTTTGGCAATCATCTGCTGCAGCTAAGTATTGCCGGAAGTCAGCCATTGTGGGAGTCGTCACGGGTTGCAAACCAGACAATGGTGTATTTTGAGTATCCGGTGCAGGGGTTGGGACATGCACTGGTATCAGAGCCCGATTATCTGGCAGTAGCCAATGAGAGCATGGATGCTGTGATTCTTCACCATGTACTGGAATTCTCACCTAATCCACACCAGATTTTGCGGGAGGCGCAACGAGTGTTGGCTTCAGGTGGATCCCTGTTCGTGCTTGGTTTCAATCCCTGGAGCCTTTGGTCCCTTAAACGCTGGTTTTCATTATCAAACCAGGCACCCTGGCGTGGCTCCTATCTTTCGCACTCCAGAGTGTCTGATTGGTTAAACCTGCTCGATTTCCGGTTACAGGATATGCAATTCGGATTTTTTAAATTTCCGGTTAACAATTTGAAGCTGATCGCAAGTTGTGAGCGTTTGGAACGATATGGTCAAAAATACAATTGCTTTTTAGGCGGCTTCTATGTCATGGTCGCACGCAAACAGGTAGCGGGACTCACACCCCTAAGTACAGGGAAAATCAGGCGCCGTATCATACCTTTTCCGGTAACCGAACCAACCGCCAGGAGTTTAAAATCAAGTGACTGACCAGATAGAAATGTTCACCGACGGTGCCTGCAAAGGCAATCCTGGTCCCGGTGGATGGGGTGCGCTATTGCGCTATAAAAACAAAGAAAAAAGCCTCTATGGCGGAGAATTGGATACAACCAATAATCGTATGGAACTGACAGCGGTCATCGAGGGGCTGCGGTCATTAACGCGTCCCTGTGAGGTTGTGTTAACCACAGATTCTGAATATGTAAAAAATGGCATTACCAGTTGGATTAAGGGCTGGAAAAAACGAGGCTGGAAAACTGCCGCAAAAAAACCCGTCAAAAACGAAGATCTTTGGCGCCAGTTGGATAGCGAGGCGGCAAAGCACAAGATTGAGTGGAAATGGGTTAAGGGCCATAGCGGGCATCGTGAAAACGAGCTGGCTGATGAATTGGCCAATCTGGGTGTCGACCAGGTGCTCAAAAAAAAGTAAAAACCTCTTAACAGGAGCAGGGCGGTTATATGCGCCAGATCGTTTTAGATACTGAAACCACAGGCTTAGAGGTGACTCAGGGCCACCGAATCATAGAAATTGGTGCTGTAGAGATGGTGAATCGCCGGTTGACGGGGCGCCATTTTCATCAGTATGTGAATCCCAACCGTGACATAGACGAAGGTGCGATGGAGGTTCATGGCATTACCAGCGAGTTTCTTCAGGACAAGCCTGGCTTCGAAGATGTTGCCAAACAGTTCTTTGAGTTTATAGAGGGTGCCGAGCTGATTATTCACAATGCCCCTTTCGATATTGCATTTATAGATAGTGAATTTTCAATGCTTGAGCGAGCATTTCCGAAGGTTCGCGAAGTATGTGGTGTCATTGACACGGTGATTATGGCCCGCAAGAAGCATCCGGGACAGAAGAACAATCTGGACGCGCTATGCAAGCGATACGGTGTTGATAACTCTCAGCGTGAATTGCACGGCGCCCTGTTAGACGCCGAGATTCTGGCAGATGTCTATCTGGTAATGACCGGCGGACAAACAGACCTGCATTTGGGTGGCACAGAAGAAACAACTGACCCGAGTGGTAAGCTTGAAATCAAACCGGTTAGCCAAAACCGCAAGCCTTTGAAAATTATTAAAGCCAATGCCGAGGAGTTAGCCGCTCATGAGGAGCGGCTTAACAGTATCAAAGCATCAAGCGGTGTGTGCGCCTGGCTGGAACGGTCCTGAAGTATAGACTCTCTTTACAGCCAATAGGTCACACCGATAAATCCCATAATTCCCAGCACGAATGTATAGGGCAGGGCCATGATCACCATTCGGCCGTACGAGAGGCGAATCAGGGGCGCCAGAGCTGAAGTAAGCAGGAATAAAAAGGCAGCCTGGCCGTTTGGCGTTGCTACACTCGGCAGGTTGGTACCTGTATTAATAGCAATAGCGAGCAGATTAAAATGTTCTCGAGAAATCTCCCCGGCATCCAGTGCGGCCTTGACCTCATTGATATACACCGTTGCTACAAAGACGTTATCGCTGATCATTGAAAGCAGACCGTTTGCAATGAAAAACATTCCCGGTTGCACACTTTCATCCATCGAAAGTACAAAATGGCTCACAGGGTCAAACAGGTGTTGCTCGTGAATGACTGAAACAATAGCGAAGAACACCACCAGAAGTGCTGTAAAAGGCAGGCCTTCCTCAAATGAACGGCCAATCTGATGCTCTTCAATAACGCCGTTGAACGCGGTTTGCAGTACGATAATAGTCAGCCCTATGATGCCCACTTCAGCAACATGAAATGCCAGCGCCAATACCAGTAACAGGGCAACAGCACCCTGCGTGATCAGTGCTGCCTTCTGTTTGTTGGTGCGATCACGATCATGGTCCCGATCAACATCTTCGAGAATTTCACGCACTTTTTCCGGCATTAACTGGCCGTAACCAAACCAGCCCGTTAATTCAAGTACGCAGACCGTAAGCAGCCCTGCCACCAAAACAGGCATGGTCACAGGAGCCATGCGCATAAAGAACTCAATAAATTCCCAACCGGCCACTTTGGCGATCAACAGGTTTTGAGGCTCGCCAACGAGCGTACATACTCCACCTAGCGCAGTTCCGACTGCACCATGCATCATCAGGCTTCGTAGGAAAGATCGGAAATCATCCAGGTCATCCCGGTGGTATTCATGCAGGTCGGAATCGCTGCCATGATCATGGTCATGATGCACTTTCTTGCCAGACGCGACTTTATGATAAATCGTATAGAAACCGACGCTGACGCTGATTAATACAGCCGTTACGGTAAGGGCGTCCAGAAATGCAGATAAAACTGCAGCGACAAAGGAAAACAATAACGAGATGGCCAGCTTGGAGCGCACGCGAATCAGAATCTTGGTGAATACGTAAAGCAGCAGGTCTTTCATGAAATAGATGCCTGCCACCATAAACATCAGCAGGAAGATTACTTCAATATTGTTGATAGCCTCTTCAAATACCGCGTGCGGTGAACTCATGCCCAGCAAAATCGCCTGTAAAGCCAGTAATCCTCCTGGTTGCAGGGGATAGCATTTTAGCGCCATCGCCAACGTGAATATGAATTCACCAATCAGCAACCAGCCGGTTACGAAAGGACCGACTGTATAGAGCATGATCGGATTGATTACGAGAAAAGCAACGATCGCCTGTTTATACCAGGTCGGGGCAATTCCCAGAAAATTATGTGCGAAGGCCTGACTTATGCTTCGTGACATCTCTCATCCCTTGACCTTTGTCACCCCCAATGGCGAGCAGAAAGGTAATATAGTTATTGAAAATGGCGCAAGACTGTTTAGGCGTCGATTACACCAATTTTTGGCAGGGTAATATAACCTAGGCGCTTTGCTCTAGGCAATAAAATCGCAAAATCTATCGTAATTTTAGACGAAGAAAAGACTAAATATTCCCCGCCACCAGATCCTCATAGAGCCCCATCAATATTCCTGCAGTAACGCCCCAAATATGATGATGGCCATAGTGCGTTGAATAGTAGCAGCGCTTCACCTCTCCATAAGGGTGCTCAACCAACTGAAAAACGTCCGGCTTTAGCAGTTGTTCCAGCGGAACACGGATGATTTCTGCCACTTCCGAAGGATCCGGGGTCAAAGCCACCGGCTCCTCTATCAAACCGACTACTGGAGTTACACGAAAACCACTAATGGTGAAATAGTCATCCAGATAACCGAGAACATCTACCTTATCTACCGGCAAGCTGATCTCTTCCTGAGCTTCTCGTAATGCCGCTTCCGCAAATGATCGGTCTTCCTGCTCCAGACGCCCACCTGGAAAGCTAATCTGGCCCGCATGGCTGCGAAGATGGTCTGCTCTTCTCGTGAGCAACAGTTCAGGCCCGCTGGGAAGATAATGTATTGGGATCAAAACAGCAGCTGACTGGTTGGTTTCATCGCACAGTGCCTTGAAAAAACTGGAGTCATCTTTATACAGCGATCCACTATCGCCGGGCGCTACCTGTGTACAGCTGGAACTGTTAGCTATATCACGCTGTAAAAAATGCTCGCGTAAACGATTGACCGATAAGTCGAAGGAGTTGCTGTTAGCTTGCTTCATATTCTTCCATTAAACTACCACATGTTGCTTTACTGCTCATTGTATCGCTCAAGGCATTGAGTAAGTTACTTACTTTAATATAGCTTTCCCGATACTCATTATCCACATTGGAATCCGCTACAATAGCGCCGCCACCCCAGCAATAAAGCTGATGATTATGTGCGATTAAAGTACGGATCGCGATACTGGTGTCCATATTGCCATTAAAACCAAGGTAGCCCAGGCTGCCACAATAAAAATTGCGTCTATGTGGCTCAAGTTCCTCAATAATTTGCATTGCTCGTGTCTTGGGTGCTCCCGTTACAGAACCTCCCGGGAAACAATCCTTCAATAACTGTGTTGTATTTTTGCCTTCAGCGAGTTGCCCTCTGATAGTACTCACCATATGGTGTACGTTTGAGTAACTTTCGATGTCAAAAAGCTCAGTTACTTCAACGCTGCCCAAAGCGCAATTCCTGCTTATATCATTTCTCATTAAATCCACAATCATCAGGTTTTCAGCTCTATCTTTGACGCTGCTTTTTAACTGCTGTGCATATTGTTGATCCTGTTCCAGATCGGTACTTCGAGGTAGCGTACCCTTGATCGGCTTCGTTTCTACCTGGCCATCCTTGACCTTTATAAATCGTTCCGGAGAAAAAGAGAGCAGGGCATAGCCATCTTTTTGCATAAATCCGCTAAAGGAGCCGTCGGTAATGGCTCTTAGTTTCAAATAGGCTTGCCATTCATCTCCTTGATAGGCTGCCTTATAGCGCTGGGCATAATTGACCTGATAACAATCCCCGGCTTTTAAATAGCCCGCAATCTTACGAAAACCCTCACTGTATTGCTGGAACGACAGGTTAGACCGAAAGTTTTCCATGAGTTCAAACTGTTTGGGTGATTGCTCCTCAACAATATGCTCTCCTGATATTAGCGCTAATACTGAAGTGCGAAACTCTTTTGCGCATTCAGGTCGTGCAACAAAAAAAGTTGTTGAGCAACCGTGATCCCTGATGATCGCCCAAAGATAAATCCCTACATCCATGGTCGGCATTGTGAAATCAGAGCGAGTCTGAATTTCTATGGGGTGGAGACCCCGACCGAGGTCATAGGAAAAGCTGCCAATTGCACCACCGGTAAAGGGTAAATTCTCTTCAACGCAATCAGGATAAGCTGACAACTGCTCCTCCAGCAACTTAAAGGGGCAGTCCTGTGCTCGAAAATCCGGGCCATTTGTAGAGGTTACAAGTGATTCACGATGGCCACTAAGAATTGTGGTGCAGGGAGCGGCTGCGATAATGTCTATGCCACTATTATTGTTATTACTATCCAGTAAAACAGGTCTCGGCAGGTGACGAATACGCTGAAAAAGTGTTTCTGTAGCTATTTCGTAAGGAATTGTTTTAATAAACAGTGACTTTTTTTTCATTAAACTAAATTCTGTAATGCGTGGTTATTCTATTGTTCTATATAGGTTTTATCGTCTTATTCTTTGCAGATCGATGGCGTTCTCTCATTTCCACATCAATATATTTATCGGTGATTGCGCTGGAACCATGCCCGGCATCATCGCGTACATGTTCTCGTGGACGGTGTTTTACATCATCTGAAATTCCGGTGTGCCTCAGCCAGTGTACTGTGGCGGCAGACAGTAGTTCAGCATCCTGTTCAAAACCATCCCGGCGCATTTTTTCAATGGCGGCATCAAAACAGTTTTGAACAATATTACGTATCTGACGAGTACTGTTGATGGCACCACGCCCGCGGGTTTTGCAGATTAACGGCGTGTTCTCACCCGGACTTGGCAGGGTTGCTATTCCCAGGTGCTTACGGTAACGCTTAAGTGCGGATAACATTTCATCACTGACCGAGATATCACGTTCTTTATTCCCTTTGCCAACGGTAGTAAACCACCAGTTACCATCCATATCCATATGAAAATCACCCATCTGCGGAGTCCAGCGTGAAGACGCCGCCAGCTCAGAAACCCTGAGATACATGCCGTAGAGCGCCTGAATAATGAACAGAGTACGTTCATGTTGTCGTGGATCCTCATTTGCCAAAAGCTCGGCTGTTTCAACCACATAGCTCCACTGCAGGTCTGTTAATCGGCGTATCCGTTGCTTTTGCTGGTGTTTGCGTAAATATTTACTTTTTTGTCTGATAAGCGCAACAGGGTTCTGCGCAATATATTCCTCCTGAACGAGATAAGTAAAAAAGCTGCCCAGTATTGAAAATATAGCTTGTAGTGCTTTCGCGGATAGAGAAAACGATGCAAGATCCGGTTTATCACCTTTGTTGCGCGTCTTTACGACAAAAGGTCGCCATTCCTTATTTGCCACACGGGCACCCTGTGTTTCGACAAATCTGGGGACGGTCTTAAACGCAATCCATTGATCAGGGGGATTTTGGCAAAAATCGATAAAAGTCTCGATATCCATTCTATTGAGATCTTGCAGGTTTTTTTGCTGACAAAACCAGCTCCATTGCAGCAGGCGTTCAACTTCTCGTCTATAAGAGGCAAATGTATCCGGGCTGCCTCTGTAACTGTACAGAAAATCCAGTGCGCGTCGATAATCATCTTTGGTGCCCGTCACAGGTGCGCTCAAGATGTAACCGTCGACGACGGGGTCAAGATCGTACGCCTGGTTCTTAATATGTTGCAGGGTATCAAATAGGGGTTTGGGTATAAATTTAGACGATGTCATGAACTTGTATGGTTATAGGTGGGTTAATGTTTCCCGCTTTTCCGGTCATTAGATTTTTTTGCCTAACCGGTTTTTACGTATATTAATGCTCTAATATACAGATAGTTAGCAGCATTATTAAAAGTCATTTATTTCTTGTGAAACATTGCGTTGCCATTGATTCTTTCAAGAAACGGCATATTGCCTGACTACACACTATTTCCTGTAATAAACATTACAGGAAATAGTAGCATATGACAACACCCTTTCATCAAGCGAATATTCAGCATTAGTGTGCTAGAACCTGGAATCCCACTGGGATAAGAGTTTATCAATATCTTCAACATTACTATCAGTTGCCGCCCAGGCGCGCCGGATATAACAGAGAGTGTCGACCACCTGCTCTTTGGATGCCTTGTTTCGATGACTGATCCACCATTGTATTACCGAAAGCACCATACCCATCTCTGCGCGAGCACCAATCTCCGGGTGGATTCCTGGATTTACGTGCCCCGCTTTGATACCCGTCTCCAGCTCCCTTATTCTTAAGTCAACCAGTGGCAACAATAGATCGCCCTGGCTCTCGCTAGGCGGTGCACTTGAGTCCAGCGCGATTCGCATCAGGTTGCCATGATCCTCTGCAAAGCTGATCACCGCTTCAATCTCGGCCCGTTCCGAGCTCCCTTTGCTGCCGTGGAAGTTGTGCGCAGCAAATATCTCCGAGGCAAGCTTTGCTCCAGCGATTCCGACGATTTCCCTGTACAGTGCCTCCTTGTCCTTGAAATGCAGGTAAAACGTACCATTTGCGACGCCTGCTTGCCGCGCAACCGCAGCAATCTTCATACCGTGATAGCCAAACTCTGCGAAGGCCTTGATGCCAGCGTTAATGATAGCGCTACGGGTCTCCTCCTTTAATTTGCTTTTAATTGACTGAGGGGATCCTCTTGAGTGCTCTGTCATTATGATTCCTTGATTATGCATTATGAGATTGCTCTCATTAACTGAGAGGCTTAACATAAATCTCTCATGAGAGGTGTCTCACAAAATAAGCGAACTCTCATCGTGATGCAAGTTATATTTGCTTTGTGAGTATTCACTACCCTCAACAGGTCCAATTCAACAGGAGGTTTGTAAAGTTTAGCTGCCACATTAATTCAGTGAAATTTGAAGCAATACTATAAATAGCCTACAACCTAATACAAGTTGTGAAGGAAAAAGTTGATACAGCTGGAAGCCCGTTCTGGTGTTTTACAAGCAGAGCAATAACCCGCCACAAGATAATCTGGCCAAGAATGAGCAGTTCAGCGTGCATAGAAATTGCCAATCACTTAAACTACCCATGACCATTCAAAACTAAATCACCACGATCTTGATTCTCTAAAGGACTGATGTAGCAGATGGGATTAGAGTCCATAACCTTTTCGTTTTTTTTGATTTTTTCAGGTGCCGCGGTACTGGCTTCTCTGGCGCTTTACACGCGCCAACCATTGCTGGTTGCCTATATAGTGCTGGGCGCATTGCTCGGCCCTTCCGGTTTTGCCTTTATTTCCAATACCGATATGCTTTCAGATATTTCCCATATCGGGATTATATTTCTGTTGTTTCTGCTCGGCCTGGATATGCAGCCCAGCAACTTATATCACATGCTTAAAAAAGCGACCTTTGTTGCACTGATCAGCTCGGCCGCGTTTGCACTTGTTGGTTATCTGATTGCCACTGCTTTTGGTTTTACGCATCTGCAAAGTCTTGTGATTGGCGTATCAATGATGTTTTCCAGCACCATTATTGGCATTAAATTGCTGCCAACCACGGTTCTGCACCACCGTCATACCGGCGAACTGGTGGTCGGACTGCTGTTATTACAGGATTTGATCGCGATTTTTGTACTGCTTGTACTCTATACCAGTGAAACAGGCGACGCGACCTTCACTAATTACTTAATGACAATTCTCGCGTTACCGGCTCTGATTGCCGCTGCCGTTGTCTTTGTCCGGTACATCCTGTTGGGACTGATTCAAAAATTTGACCGATTTCAGGAGTATGTTTTTCTGGTTTCGATTGGATGGTGTCTGGGATTGGCGGAAGTCGCTCAAATGATTGGCCTGTCTTCTGAAATTGGAGCATTTATCGCTGGCGTGACGGTCGCAACCAGCCCTATTGCGCAGTTTATTGCTATCAGCCTGAAACCGCTCCGAGACTTTTTCCTTATTCTGTTTTTCTTTTCCATTGGCGCAAGCTTCAAGTTGGCCTTGCTGGGCGATGTCCTGCTGCCGGCGTTATTACTGACCGGGCTGATGCTTTCCTTAAAACCTATAATATTCCGCTTTCTATTGACCAGGATTAGTGAAACCAAAGAGCTTGCCTGGGAGATTGGCTTTCGTCTGGGGCAAATCAGTGAGTTTTCACTGCTGATTGCCTATATCGCTACGGGTATACACCTCATCGGAGAGGAAGCATCACACCTGATTCAGGCAACCGCCATATTATCTTTCCTGGTGTCCTCCTATATAGTCGTGTTGCGTTATCCGACACCCATTGCGGTGTCGGACAAGCTGCGAAGGGATTGACAGGAGTCAATAATGGCGCGACAAATAATTTTAGAATCAATTGGTTAAGAGTAAAATTTAAAGTTGGATAACCGCTCCCACCAGGTCAAAATCAGTCGATCGCAAACCGAATGAGCGGACATGGCCAGCTTTTCCTGTAGCGTCTTCTTATGTACATAACTGACTTCATAGACATCAGCTTCCTGGCAAGCGGAGGTGAGATAGTCATCACTGGTTCCTAACTCGTCAATCAGCTTTTTATCTAACGCACGTTTGCCGAACCAGACTTCCCCGGTCGCCACTTCATCAATATTGAGCTCAGGCCTGTGTTCTGCAACAAAGGATTTAAACAGGTCGTGCGTGTCTTCAAGTTCCTCTTTGAATTTTTCACGGCCCTTTTCAGTATTTTCTCCAAACAGAGTCAGTGTACGTTTGTATTCACCTGCCGTCATTAACTCAAAATCAACATCGTGCTTTTTAAGCAGACGATTGAAATTAGGTAGTTGGGCAACCACGCCGATTGAGCCAAGAATGGCGAAAGGAGCAGCAACGATCTTGTCGGCAATACAGGCCATCATATAGCCACCGCTGGCGGCCACTTTATCTACACAAACGGTCAAAGGGATCTGTTTATCGCAAATTCGCTGCATTTGCGAAGATGCCAGACCGTAGGTGTGAACCATGCCGCCGCTGCTGCTTAAACGTATGATCACCTCATCCTCTTTTTGTGCAATAGTCAGGACGCTGGTGATCTCCTCACGCAAGGAGGCGACAGCCGACGCTTTTATGTCTCCTTCAAAATTAAGTACATAAACCCGTTTTTGATGGCCGCCCTCTTTCTCTACCTTTGCCCTATCCTTCTTATCCAGCTTCTCCTGCTTTTTCAGGGCTTTGCTTTCCGTTTTTAAAACCGCCTTGTCCAGTGCCACGCTTTTAATCGCATCGGTCATCGCATCAAGCTCCTTATTCAGGTGCTTGACCTCAATATGACCATCCGGACCTTTCTTAGACCTGGTGCCGGCAGAGACAATCGTGCCGACTATGATCATGATCGCGACAACGATGGTGACAGCTTTCGCCAAAAATACGCCGTATTCAGTTAAAAATTCCAATGTAAATAGCTCCTTTCACTAACAATTGGCGGCTATAATAATTCAGTTCAAGCTGATGGTGTAATATTTGTTTGATCAATTGGCGCAAAATGGGTGATTATGCGCTATATATAACTAAGCAAGAGTGTGCAGAAATTATTGCCATCAAAAAAGCAAACCCACCCTTCATCATGGAGAAGATTGATGCGAAACGGGGCCAGTTACATCGGTATTCTACTTTTTACCCTGTCTCAAGTGAGCATAGCAGCGTCGCAAGGCGATTCTGAAAGCTACCAACGCAAATGCGAGGTGGTCGGTGGTGTGGTGGTCTGTCAGTCATTAGCCGATGAGTTGGCTGATTTACCCCCGACTGAAAAGGGAGAGAGGCTTTATCAGGAAGCCGATAAACGACATGGGCCACTCATGGGGTACGGGAGTCCGGGTTATGGTGACAGCCAATCCCGGTTTATCGCTGTCATCAAACGTCCCGACGGTCGCCAGGATGTGCGGGAAATTCGACTTAAATATCTTGAAAACACTCCGGACGGCAACAAAAGGTTGATGATCTTTGATAAACCCAAGGATCTCAAACGCCACGCGATGTTGACCATTTCCCATAAAGATGGCGCTGACGAACAATGGGCCTATGATCCCGAAACAAAGCAGATCAAGCGGATACAATCCAATAACGCCTTCACCCCGCTATCCGGCACGGATATTACCTTTGAGGATATCAGCTCGCAGGATGTCGCAAAATACCAGTATGAGTATCTTAATGATGCCCGGTTGGATGGCCAGCCCTGCTATGTAGTAAACCGTATTCCCAAAGACAGATATTCCGGTTACCAGCGCCTTGAAACCTGGATTGATAAAAGTACTTATCTGGTGAAGAAAATTGATTATTATGATCGCTCCGGTGCGCTGCTGAAAACGCTCACGCTGGACAGCTATCAGCAGTATAACGACAAATACTGGCGTGCCGGTGAGATGCTGATGGAAAATCATCAAACGGGAAGAAGCACTGAACTGGTATGGTCTGAATACCAGTTCAATACTGGTTTGACGGAACAGGATTTCACCTTGACCAGTTTACGAAACGTTAACTGATCAGGGACAGAAAACCGTTCGTTCAGGCCATCCCGGCTTTCGCCCTTCCTCTGACGGCTGCAATTGACAATATGACCCCCAGAGCCACGCCCAACAATGCGGCAAAAAGTACCCGGTGATCGGCGGGTAGCAGGAAGGTTATCGTGTGTGCGGGAATCCAGAAAAAAGGAATGGTTTTTTTCAGCACAAAATCCCACTGGAACTGCCAGTTCATATCACTCAGGATCGCGCCAGGCTCAATACGGCTCAACAACCCTTTGACCGTACCGCCGGTATTCATGATATGGGTATCCGTCACCTTGTGGAAGACCATCATGATTGGCGCAAAAAACAGGTTGGCAAACACGCTGATGGCAAAGGCGATAAAAATATGAGCGAAGGACAGGCCTCCTGAAAGTGTCTCTTTGACCTGCTCCATACCAGCATAAGTGAGCAAGCCGGGCACACCGATGGCAAATATCACAATCGCCATTTTCATTGCGATGCCTAAAAACCCCCACACGATCGCCCTTGGCAGCAAACCAAATCCAGGCCGGTTGTAACAACCCGCGCTGATGCGCAACCCAATCGATTCCCCCAAAGTGGCGAGTATGGCAAATTTAAGAAAACTCAGGATAAAGCCATGCTCACTATTCAGCTGATTATAGTGATCCAATACACTGTCCGACAAAGCGAAGGGTGCAAACAGAGCAATCAAAACCAGGGCAACATAGAGATCTTTTGTTTTCATGGGAATTATTTTTACTCACTGATAAGCAGAGCGCGATGGTATCGGTATCTTTTACGAAAGTCGAATGAATCACAATTACGCACACTTTTATTTCACCCGCAATTAAGGCAGACTTGGTGGAATACTAACGCTGGCAATCACAAATGGTATAACCTTCCGGCGGGTACCATGATCTATTCGAGTCTTATTGATAATAAAAGAGGAATCTATGCATAAGCTCTTTGTAGCTGCGCTACTGGTACTGATCTCTACGCTGACAGGATGTTCGCAAGACTCGCCATCAAGAGTGATTCAAGCAATTGAGTCGTTTAGCGCTAAAGAGGTCGATCGCTCCTTTGACCGGCTGCATTACTTCATTCTGCAACCGGACCTGCATCAGGAGGCGGCCGCTAAGGCAGCGCTCTACATCCAGGACCCGGATCCGGTAAGGCGCTTTGTCGCAATCTACCTGCTGGGCAATACCGGAACCGAACAGGATAGGCAAACTTTAAAATCGGCCTTGAATGATGAGATTACCAGTTACAGAACCATCGCTGCCGGTACATTAATGCGCTGGGGGGCCAAGGAGGCAATTCCCGTACTCATCGAGTCATTGACAGACACTACCCCTCTGCCCTACTCCAGACCTCCTTTGCCTGCGAGAGACCTGGCTCAGGATGCGCTTATGGCTTATACCGGAACCCAGTTTGGCTTGGCCAAAGCGACCACTGAAGAAGCCTTTAAAGCAAGCCAGGCGCTCTGGCAACAATGGTGGCAGGATAACGGCCCAAACCTCACCTGGAACAGCAGCGAGCGGCGATATGAATAACATAAAAACCATCAGGCTAATGTTATTGCTCGGCTGTGCACTGGTTTTTTCACCCGCCAGTCAGGCGAAAACGAACGTCACGATTCTTCCGGATGGCAGCATTTCAATCGAATTGAATATTACGCTCTATGGCCCGGGTGCTTATGACTATGTCGCCAGCGACTGGGAACAATGGATCAATGACGGCTGGAATACCGCCATGAGTGCGTATAGCTGCTATAACATGTTTCTGTCGGCAGACGTGGAAGCATCATCTGATCAGGCTGCATCCCCTTCCTGGGGCGATGATACTGAGGATAATGCCGATATTGTCTGGGGGAATAAAAATCTGTTTCCCGGTACTGACTCGATCTACGTCACACCAAGAGGCCAATATTTTCGTTCCTTTGTCACCGGCGGCGCCGGGCATGGCCAGGGTTATGATCACGATGTAGCCGGCGGCTGGTATGGCGGCTCCAAACCTTCTGTGATCGTACATGAAGCGGGGCACCTGATCGGTATTGGTGACCATTATACGGATAGCGAAGATAAAGATGGCAACGTCACCTCTATTCCACATGCAGGATGGCTGGGCAATATTATGGCCGAAACGACAGTCTCCTCCACGGATACCGGCTCCTATGACGAGCGGCTGATGGAAGAGATCATGAACTCGATAGAAAACGGTAAGGGCTGGGATTTCAGGCCCTGTCTGGTGCTGGAGGAATATATCGGTGGCACCAATGATAACAACGGAGTTCATGTGGATACCTATCAAGCGAATATTCGATACAACGTGTCGCCAGAAGTGCCTGTACTCGCCGCTGATATGCCTTCAGAGGGCAACTCCAAACTGCTGACGGGTTCTGGTACCGGCTCAGCAACCTGGACCCCCGTCTCGCGCAACGAAACAACCGATTTTGTAAAATATGAAGTCACCAACAACCCCTTCCCTCTAGAGGTGGTAGGGTCAATCACTGAAGATGCCTACAACATTGTGCTGACACCCAAAGACAAAACCATCGCCGTTGAATCCCAGTTTGGACAATATGCACAGGGCAGCACGGTACAGTGGTTAAGAAACAAAGCCTCTGGATACTGTACGGTTTCACACGAGGATCTCTCGATGGTGACGCTCAAAATGGCGGATGTCAGTAATGCACAGTTTAAAGAGGTTTTTGATAGTGGAACGTCCGCAAAAATGGATACCGGAGGAACGGTCTGTGATTTTCAGATTCTGGATGGGCATTTTAAAGGCTGGTTACAGCTGTCTGTAAAATCGAAGCAGGGATAGGATTTAAGCTTTTTCCACCTTGATAATCGTTCCTTGCGCAACGGCCACCAGGACCTCGCCAGCCCCGTTTTCTGAGAAAACCTTACATTCGCACACGGCTTGTCGTTTGCCGGAAGATATAACGGTTGCCCTTGCAACCAGGGTGTGGCTAATCGCAGGCTTGACATAGTTAATCTTATATTCGGAAGTTAAACTGTCACCGAGCACCGATCCACCAGCAAAAGTCAGGCAGTTATCTGCCAAATAACCCACGACGCCACCATGAACAAAGCCATGTTGTTGGGTGAACTCCTCCTTAATGGGAAGCGTGATTTCAGCGCGTCCAATCTCAAGCACTGTCAACCGGGCACCAACCCATTGACTGAATGGTTGTGATTCTAAAATGCTCCTGCCAAATTCAAATAAATCGCTCATTACCGGAATCACCCTTTTTATTAATTGATTCTGGACACCCAGCAATTGTGTCCAATCCAGCATAAACAAAATGCCGGGTTCAGTTCAATTGGTGGGTGTCCATTACTCGGCTACTTCTCCAGCCTTCATCAAGACATCAACTATAATATCTTCTTTGGTCATGGGGCTATGCAATCCACTACAGTTCTGGACACCCACAAATCAAGTTTTTACACTGACCCGAAATGTTCCGTGGTTTTTTCATTGTAGCCCTAGAGCCTTTTTAGTTGAATCTGAAAATTCTGAATACCGTTTTGATAACGGGTTATTGATGTCTTCTTGCGGTATAAGCAACCCAGACTTTTTATCGTATTTGTATTGACCTACTATTTTTTCGTTTTGATTGGCTTGATAACTTAAAAGGTTACTATTTTTGTTGTAGGCAACCTTTACCTCAAAACCAATAGCAGGTGGGCCACCAACAATTGCACCTTTACCATATTTATCTAGATAAAATGCGTGGCCTTCGAAGAGAAACTCTCCTTTTAGTTTTGAGCCTTCAGTTGCCCAGACTCCTACAATAGAATCGGGTATTGCAGCTTCTTTCGACGAGCAACTTACTAAAATTGCCATACTCAAAAGCAGCAATAATTTCTTCATAACTTCTCCATCACGCCCGCAACACCGGAAAACTGAAGCGCAGCGTAGGTTTGTCCGCGTGCTTGCGATTGTTATGTTTTTTGTAACCATTTATACATGACCAATGCATCTACATACCCTTTTTTAGGGTGAATAAATGCCTGAGGAAGACGGCCAACAGTTTCGAATCCAAGCTTGCCCCATAAGCGAACAGCCCCTTCGTTGCTAGATGCCACAAAATTAAATTGCATTGCTTTATAACCAAGCTCAGATGCAACTTTTTGAGAGTGTTCGCACATTGTTGTAGCCAATCCTTTGCCTCGTGCTTTTGATGAAACCATATATCCACAGTTGCAAACGTGGCTACCAGGCCCAGCTTGATTTGTCTTTATATAGTATGTTCCGAGTATTTCACCGGCCTCTTCAAAAACATATGTCTTGCGGGGTGCATCTAGCCAGATTTTCTCTGCCTGTTCCTTCGTGGTTTCAACATCGTATGCATAAGTTTCTCCGGCTTTAACAATTTCATGGAAAATCGGCCAGATTGCATTCCAATCTTCTCTTATTGCTTCTCTAATATTCATGCGAAATTCTCTGTGAAAACATAACAGTACGTTTATGAGGCCATCGGCCTCATAATAATTATTATCGGGCCGCCACATAATTTTTTTTGATGCTGATTCAAGATTTGCAACCCATTGAAATATATAAACTAACAACAGGCTTCTGGGCTGCCAAATTTATTATCGAGCCGTTTTTTGCCCGGAAAGCGCTGACTTTTTCAAAAATAAATATACTATTTTTTTGTACAGTAACTTTAAGGCAGGGAATTCTTAATGTCATCTTCGCCATTCCTTCGAACAGTCCATGATTGTGGGTATCGTTACCGTCCTGCAACGATTTGTTCGTGAGTGTTGTAGTAAATACTACGCTAATAAGGAATTTTTACAAAACGGTTTTTAGTCATCTCTTTCGCCTTTAATCTCTTCGATATTTACCCCCATCTGCTGGGCCCGGCGTTTCCAGAGTCGTTTCGCCAGTTTCTGCATATCTTCCGTTTTATCGCTCTCATCGATTATTTCCAGTCCCAGGAGGGTTTCGATGACATCTTCCAGGGTGATGATGCCATCCATGCCGCCATACTCATTGATCACCAATAGAATATGTGCTTTTTTAATCAGCAGTTCGTCAAAGGCCTGCGACAGGCTCAAAGATGCTGGTACGGCATACAGATCCCGTCGAAAATTCTTCAGTTTTCTATCGCCATCCCCTGCCACCTGGGCATATAACAGATCTGCACGCAAAACAAAGCCGTTGATATGTTCCAGACTGTCACCGTAGATGGGGATACGGGAAAACCGCACGTTATCATGCTGTTCGATAAACTCCTGAACAGACAGTTCTTCCGGCAATGAGACCACCACTGTGCGGGGAGTCATGGCGTCCTTGACGCGCATTTCACGCAGGGCCAGCAGGTTGATCAGTATGCGTGATTCCTGTTGTTCCAGTTCGCCCTCTTCTACGCTGCGCTCAGCCATTGCGGCAAATTCGTCCCGGCTGAATCCGGTCAACCTGGGACCTCCGGTCAAACCGCGGGTTAACCGTTCTGACAATATAATAAAGGGGTACAGCACCCAGATCAGCACTCTCAGACCATGCGCAGTAGGGGGTGCAAGTGTTCTCCAGTAATGCGCGCCAAGTGTTTTGGGTATGATCTCGGAAAAGACCAGAATCAAAAGGGTCAGTATCGCGGATGCTATGCCAACGTAAGCATTACCAAAGAGTGTCGTGGCCTGGGCACCGGCACCGACTGCCCCTACGGTATGCGCAATGGTGTTCAGGGTCAGTATCGCGGCCAGTGGCGCGTTGATATCCTCATTGAGCTTGCGTAACAAACTACCCGAGGGTTTACCCTGTTGTTCCAGCAGGGCAATATGTGCGGTGGTTACGCTGAGAATAACCGCTTCTGCCAGCGAGCAAAGGAAGGAAAATCCGAGCGCGACCGAAACGTAGGTAATCAGTAGTAGCATATTGACAGGCTACTGAAATATTGCGAAAAAGTCGATATCGCGGCTAATTCTCCGCTTACATCGCTTGCTACTGGTGTATAGTGCCTTCATGGTCATGTGTTCGATCAGCATTATGGTTCTGATGGTCCGGTGCTACCGGCAATGTCTCGGAATTACCCAGTACATAGTCCTTGGGAATATCGGTGAAGCGAACCACCCGTCCACCATGAATCTCCGTAAATTGTGTGGCCATCGCGGCATCACGAAATGGAAAAGCTTCCATGGCACCCATGCCACCACGCAACCGGCTACCAATCACGTAAACCGCCCACTCCGCTGTCACCCAGGATTCTTTCATCCTTTCCGGGTGAGCCAGATTGAAGCTGGGTGTGGCATCGATTGCTGTCACATAGACAGCGGCAATGTCTTTGGATTCTTCCGGCAGTCTGGTGTAGGCAATGCCATCGCGGACGCTGGTAAACCAAAGGGGATCGTTGCCGCCTTTGCGCAATACCTGACTTTTCGGCCCCTCATGCTCACTCAACAACATATTGCAAAAATGGCCAATGGCCTCCGTTGTGGGCAGCTGTGGCTTGGGCCGCTCCGCTTTATCGACAGGCTGACATGCCGTGATGATGAGGGTAAGCGCCAACAAAAGAAAATGGGCAATTGGCTTATTCAAGTTACAACTCCTTACGGTTAAACAGATAGATGGCCAGAGACAGCAATACGATAATCCAGGCACTCATGATTGCAAGCAGACTGTTTGGCCCGACAGTTTCAGAGACATTGAGCACTCCCGACACCAGACTGGCGGCCTCTGAGCCGGTCAGGTTGTAGAGTCTGTATACGTCTGCGGGATTTGCCAAAACCAGCAGATCAAATACTCCGGGCAGTAAACGCTGTTCTTTGTCCGTCAGTAATACACCCAATAATATCAGATCATAAATCACCAGCATAAACAGCCAGACGCCGACAGCAGCGCCGATCGCACTGGCCCGCACTTTGCTGAGCAGACTGATCAGACTTCCAAGGCTGATAAACACAGCGCCAAGCAGTAGTGAACTGGCCATCATCTGCGCATAGTTGATCCAATCGGAAACGCCGGTATTCCCTTGTGCAGACAGATAAAGCCCGGCACTTCCGTAGCCGATCAAAATGGCAAACATCAGTACCAACAGGTGCCCGATAAATTTGCCAAGGATGATATGCCAGCGTGAAACGGGATAACTGAGCAGCAGTAGCAAAGTGCCCTGCTCCTGCTCTCCGACGATCGCGTCAAAGGAAATGGTCAGTGCTACCAGAGGAATCAGATACAGGCTCAGACTTGATAGGCTCACGGTGGTGATGCTCATCAGACTGGCCCTGGAGTCCCCGATCGGCGCTGAGCCCAATAAAGCGAGGGAAAACGCAAGGCTGGCGAGCAGGATGATGGCGGCCAGCGCCCACCGGTTGCGTATCGCACGCTGAAACTCAGCAGTAGTGATGGTGATGACAGCGTTCATGAACGGTTTGCCTGTTCCACGAAATGGCCATAAAGGTCATCCAGTCGTGGTGGAATGATCTGCAGGTCTTTGATCGCATCCTGTTGACCCATGATCCGCTCCATCAGCGACACTTTATCCTGCTGCTGGCAGAGCAGTGTAATTTGGCCTGTCTCATCGGCGCCATTAGCAGCCTGTTCCATAAATCCCGCAAAGCGCTGGTATGCTCCCTGATGCGGTTCTATGCAGATTCGAGTCGGCAACCGCGCGGCCTCCCTTAACTGTTCCAGTGAGCCCTGAATAATGACGGCGCCCTTGTTCATGATCAGAATCTTATCGATTTCACCCTCTATTTCAGACAGTGCATGAGAAGAGATCAGTATGGCCGTACCTCTCGCTTTGCAATCACGGAGAATTTTATAAAAGTGCCTTCTCAGGAACGGATCCAGACCGGTGGTGGGTTCATCCAGCAACAGCAGCTTTGGGGTTCCCAGCAGCGCCTGTGCCAGTCCTAACCGCTGCCGCATACCCTTGGAATAGGTTTTAATTCTGGCTTCAGCCGCTTCACTCAAACCCACCAGCTCAAGCAGTTCCGGACATTGTTTCAGCGATACTTTCTTGAGTTTGGCGTAATATCCCAGCATCTGCTTTCCGGTCATTTCACCGGGAAATGACACGGTTTCAGGTAGAAACCCGATATTGGCATGCGGATCTTTGGCTGGATCTGTAGCAATTTCAAGATCACCCGATGTGGGTCGAACCAGGCCCAGAATCAGTTTCATCAGCGTGGTTTTCCCGGCACCGTTATGTCCGATTATCGCAACGCTTTCCTGAGCGGCCACCGATAAGCTGACATCATTGACGACGACCTGGCCCCTGTAGCTTTTGCTCACCCCGGTTAGTTTAATCATGTTACCTTTTTCTGTGTTTGCCAAAGCTATAGCACACTGGGTTGCATCAGTGGAGCACTGTCCTGTACGCCGCCAGGATGAAGTGCCGGAAACTGTGACTGTGCCCATTGTAGCAACTGCAACGCAGGACTGTTTAGCAGGATTTTGGCGTTTGGGTGACGCCAGATCAGCTGATCGACAATGGTGTTCGGCCGATAGGGCTTATCGGCAATGGCGTCACCATCAAGATCAAATGCCAGATGGTCACTCCAGTAGTTCCCCTGATTCGCTTTCGACCATTCAAGCTCGGTTGTGCCAACGTATTTCACTTGTGTTTTGTTGCCGATAAAGTTGTTCCCCCAAATGGTGTTTTGCTCAGAGCCGGCGGTAAAATGAATACCTATTAAACAGCTTTCAAAATGATTCTTAACTATTTGATTTATATTTGAATTATAAACAAAAGCACATTTTTCAACACCACCTTCAACTCGATTGCGAGTAATTTCAGAATGGTTGGTGTAGTTGAAGAAAATACCCCTGTCCCGGTCGCCGCTGGACAGATTGCCACGCACTTTCAGATAGGAGGAGTACATAAGAGCGTAGCCTACATGATTATTTTCCGAGACATTATCCGAAATCTCGCTGTGATTGGTGTACATGTAGTGCACAGCAAAACGCAGATCTGTGAAATGGTTTTCGCTAAAACGGTTGTTGTGACTGGTTGTTGAGAAAATTCCATCGCGCCCGTACCGAATACGGTTTTTCTCAACCACAGAGCCGGGGGAATTCCAGATATGAACGCCATTACCCCGCTCGTTCAAGCGCAAGTCGCGTCGACCAAAGATCAAATTGGAGCTGACCCGCGCCTGATCAGGCCCTTTGAGATAAACGCCAATAAGATTATGCTTGAACTGATTCTCTGCAATGACCGCATGATCACCGTTGGCTGTGATGAATATACCGCTATGTTCCTCAGATAACAGCTCTCCGGAGTTTTTGATGGTTAAACCCTGAATACGGACATTGGGGGCATCGACAACCAGAACATGACCGTTTCCGCCGCCATCGATAATGACACCGGGCTCGCCCAACAGCTGAATAGAGCGATCAATGATGACGGGGCCCGAATAGTTGCCCGCCGATAACTGCAGCGTATCGCCATCTGCCAGTGTCGCGATCACCTCATTCAACGGGGTAATCGAAGGGGACGCGTGATGGACGACACCGCCGAAAGCTGCAGGGAAAGACAGGCTTAAAAGAATACCGAAAAACGCGGCCCTGAAGTTGTGGAATATCATACCCGGGATTCTAAGATTGACTAAGGCGCAAACGCAAGCGGTTGATGTCGAGAGACCTGACAGTTCCAATTAAGAGGGTCTCAGGGTGGCTGATGCCACCCTGATTACCAGATAGGCTACTTAAGCGGGTTCAACAAACATTCTGCCGCGCATCTCCATATGGAGCGCATGACAGAACCACTGGCAGTAATACCAGTGAACGCCAGGTCGGTCAGCCTTAAAGGTTACGGAAGCTGTCGCTTGAGGTGCAATTTCAAAAGCTACACCGTAGTTTGCCAGGGTAAAGCCGTGTGTCAGGTCATCAATCTGGTCCAGGTTGGTGACAATCACAGTTACTTCATCACCCTTTTTGACCGTAAAATCATTCATGCTGAAGGAAGGTGCCATCGACCACATATAAACACGTACCTTGTTACCATCACGAATCACTTTGCTGTCACTTTCCAGCGTGACGCCATCCTTTTTCGCCCAGGCGCGTGCGTCCGCGAACATAGGATCGTCACGGGTCCAGACTTTGTTTGGATTGACAATATCCCCGCGCACGATGATGCAATCATGTGGTTCAGCGAACGCAGGCCCATCGTGTACGATTTTCATTTTATCGCCAGTAATGTCAATTAACTGCTCATTTTCGGGTTTAAGCGGACCAACATTAATATAACGATCTTTGGAAAACTTGTTCATGGATAACAGCCACTTACCATCTGCTTCCTTGGTTTCACCCATTGAAGTGTGGTTATGGCCAGGCTGGTAATGAACATCAATCTTTTCAATGATGGGGTTCACTTTCTCGCCATTATAGGCGCGAATCGCCTTGTCAATGTTCCACTTGACCGCCTGGCTATCCAAAAACAGCGTCGTAAAGGCATTACCTTTACCGTCAAAAGCGGTGTGCAAAGGTCCAAGACCCAGCTCAGGTTCTGCCACAACGACATCACGGGGTTTGATCTTGTCATTGAACAGGTCTGGTAGTTTTCTGACATCCAGTACTGAAACCGTCGGTGACAATTTTCCATTGATAACGACGTGCTTACCATCAGGTGCCGTATTACAACCGTGTGGACTGCTTGAGATCGGAATATAACGTGTGTATTTCGAGCCTTTACGTCCATCCAGCACGGGCACGCCGTTGATTTTCTTGAAGTCGCCTTTTTTAACACCTGCTTCGATCGCTTTAATGTCGAATACAACGGCCCAGTCCTGTTCGGCAGCGGTCATATCTGCCAGTGTAACGCCCTCTTCGCTGTTATAGCAGGTAGAGAAGGCATACAGACCCTGATAATCCGCATCACAGTTATCCAGGTTGCCGTCCACCATGACCTGCCAGGCTACTTCCATGCTGTCACCGTCGATGGCGCTGAATATGGCATGGTATTTTTCCGGCTCATTCAGAATTGAACCGTCATTCGGGATGGGCACCCGGTGCTCACCGTTAGCAAACACATAGCCTGTGCGTGGGTATTTCTGCGGCCGTAACCCGTGAATATCCGAAGCGTTAGGAATCTCGATGATCTTGTCACACTTCATCACGTCCATTCGAATACGTGCGACGCGGGTGTTGGCTTTATCATTAATGAAGAGATAACGTCCATCATAGCTGCCGTCGGTAAAAGACATATGCGGGTGGTGTGCATCACCGTTGTGCCAGATACCCCCCTTATCCTTCAGAAATTCTTTGGTTTCAGGCAATAAACCTTCACTGAGAATTTTGACACTTTCGTTGGTCTGGCCCCAGCCGGTGGCACTGCAGCGATTAAAGACCGGAATACGAACCAGTTCACGCATTGATGGAACACCCAGTATCCTCACCTCGCCAGCCTGACCGCTACTCCAGAAGCCATAATATTCGTCAAGGTCGCCAGGGCCGACATGAGGGCTGTTTTCACTGGAGGCCTGTGCTGATTGCGGTGAAAGCGTGCTTAAACCGCCAACCGCGGCTCCCAACCCTGCAACCGTTGCAATACCCGCTGAACGGGACAATAACTCCCGGCGGGATGCCCCCTTGGGGTCGAGGGGTTCAGCTGGTGTATCTTTTTTACTAGTCATTTACTTACTCCTGAATAATAGAGAGTCTAAGTTTTGGCAAACAACCGGTCACCAAATGCGGTTTGGTCGCCGATCATCAGTTAGTTGCCTTTTTCCTCACGCACATCAATGAGAATCTGTTTTGCCTGCTCAGAGGTTTTCCCCGAGCTCATCGCCTGCTGTCGCTCCATTCGCCCACGCTTTTTGATCATAACGGGACAGGTCTGGTCATCATAATAGCGTTCCTGACAATGCAGGCAATAGTGGCATTCGTTTTGGTTGATCTGTCCCTCGGGATGTATCGCCTGTACCATACATTCATTCGCACAAACCTGACAAGGATTACCGCACTGTCGACGGTATCGCTTTAACCAGTCAAACATCCGTATACGGGCAGGAATAGCAAGCGCGGCACCCAGCGGACAAAGATAGCGGCAATAAAAGCGCTCGACAAACAGACAGGGTGCCAATAGTACGAGCGCAAAGATCACGTAGGGCCAGTCTCTGATAAACTTAAGTACAATCACTGTTTTAAATGGCTCAATCTCCGCGAGTCGTTCTGCGAGCGCCAGTGAATGCAGAGAAAAGCCAAACAGCACTAAAAAAATAATATATTTGATTGGCCAGAGTCGTTCATGCAGCCCCCAGGGCAATACCCACTGAGGAATACCGACTTTTTTTGCGCCACGACTGAGAAACTCCTGCAGCGCTCCAAATGCACAGAGCCAACCACAGAAAGCCCCTCTTCCCCAGAAAAGTAGCGCCATCGCGACACTACCCCAGAGTATAAAAATCAGCGGTTCCATCAGGAAATACTCCCAATTAAAACCGGTCACCAGCGCGTTAAACACTGTTAATATATTGACCACCGAAAGCTGCGCCGAACTATAAAAACCAATGCCAAACAACGTAAACAGCAAAAACACCGTGCGCACGCGTTTGGAAAGCTTTGGACGTCGTACCAGCCAGTCCTGGAAAAAGAAGATCGCGGTCAGTGCTGTTAGCGCAATCATCAAGATGGTCGATTCGAGCCATTTTTCCTGCCACAACACCTTCCAAAGTACTGGCTGATCAAACTCCGCCGTCATCTCTTCCGCCCCGGTTTCAGGCGGTAACTCTTCTATATCCAGGTAGTTCGAGGGCACCTGGTAATCCAGATTAAAAGTGCGGAATACCTTTTCCAGAGCTTCAAGTTCTCTGCCAACCAATAGTTGAAATCTCCAGGGCTGCGCCAGATCCAGCTTGGCGTCCTGAGGGATCATAAACAGGTCGACCTCTTTGAAATCCTGCGGTGCGCCCTCGGCCGCAACTCTTCTCAATCGCTTATGATGCAGATCCCTGAAACGAATGACATCATCACCCTGTACCAACTCAAAGCGATCAAATATACCGCCGCGAACATACCCGGAGCCTTTAAAGGAGTACTCTCCCTTGGCCGCAACCATAATGGCCTGTTTGCCCTCTTTCAGTTTTCGCGTCAGATTCTGGTATTCTGCTTTCCCGAGCATGCTTAGCCCGATACTGGGAATGGAAACCTGGGCGACGTAAAGATCAATAAATACGTCACCCGAGTCAGTAGTGTCATCTGTCGGCGTTTCTGAAAAAGACTGATCTACCACTTTTGTGGTCAGTTTTAATCGCGTCACGGACTTTTCTGCGACCAGGTCAGTCCAGTCTTTCTGTTGTTGCAACTCTGTTTTAATGGTCGCCTTGCGTGTAGCAGCTGCCGTTCTCAAACCGCCCAAACCATAAGCTCTGGCAACTTTAATCGCAGAACGAATGATGCTGTCGTCAATCACTCTGATGGTTACCGTCGCACCGCTAATGGCATCAAAGCGCGGATCATCAGTTGGTGATTTCAGAAAATTGACGATATCAAAGCCAACATAGCCAGCCATCAAGTCGGTGATTTCAGACTCTGGGATACCCACCAGAACAATAGGCTCTGAGTGTTCGATCAGTTTAACCGTTTTGATAACGCCCTGATTATCCAGGCCTACCAGCACATGAATCGGCTTACCAGAATATCCTACAGAGTTAACCAGACCTGAATTCAGAAACAGTAACCCGACACGTTGATCATCCTTGAACACAGGAACTGCTGAAGTTGACGGATCAACCTCGCCATATTGGTTGGCACCTTCAAACAACTCGGAAGCGGAATTGGATTGGATAACCGTTTTTAGCGTAACATTTGATTTGGCTATAGCTGTTGAAGATAAAAAGAAAATAAACGCGAACAGCAAAGAAACGGCAAATGTGCGGCAAAGAGCACGGCATAGGCCCCGTGCGTTAGAAACCCTGCTTGAAGCATGAAGGGCAAACATCAATGATCCCTTAATATTGCTGGAAAACAGTTAACACAAAGAACCATTTTCCCCAAGAAATGAACAACAAAGCAGACCTGTTCGAAATCAGCCCTGCTAGCGTAACCGGGCGTGAAGCTGTCTGGCAGATTTCGCCAGCTATTGCAGCCCGTCAGGACTGCCATATTATTTGATCTTAATCAGGCATTCAACAGCCGTTGATATTATTTTCTGGTTGAAATCACATGAAAAGGAAAAGTAGGGTCAGATCAGACTTTTTGAGGACGCCCCATCTTAGCGGGTGTCACTCTTCGTCCATAGAGCCTTTCTACCCGTTCCTTAAAATCATCATTTCCTAAAGCTAAACCTGAGTTAATAGATGTGCGTATCTGCTCTACCATTGTTTCCTCCACATTCGCTTTAAACAACGCCCTGTAGGCGCCAAGCCTGCCGTCTTTATCCTTGCCCAACTTTAAGTATTCTTCGTGGGCTGTGCAAAGTTTCGCGTCAACGCCCAGTGCGTTGCACCGGTAGCTTGACCAAGTATACTCTGACGGTTCCCCCACCATACCAGCCCGAACCGGGTTTAGTTCTATATAACGATAACATCGCAATAGATAAGTGCATGACTGGACAAGGCTTGACTTAAACCGACCTTCCCAGAGTGTTCCCGTACGGCAGTACTGATCATTGAAGTAACGGACATAACGGCGTCCGACAGATTGCATCATTCTAGATACACCATCTTCACTGGAGGGTGTAACCAGCAAATGCACATGGTTGGTCATAAACACCCAGGCATGAATTGCAACCTGACATTCATCCGCGTATTGCCTTAACCAATTTGCATAAGCCGAAAAATCCTTTTCAGCAGCGAAACAAACACTGCGGTTATTGCCACGTTGAATAACGTGTTGTGCTATGCCCGGTGGACAAAAACGAGGTAAACGAGCCATGGTTGCGTCCTTGTAACCATTGAAATATGAGCGGTAAGTTTAACCTATCTGAATAGTTTTCGAAAAGTCTGATCTGACCCTACTTTTCAGAAATAAAGATTGTCAATATATGCTATTAATTTACCATGAACATCACTTTATTATGAATGGAGCAGGTGCCTGACTACACAGGGCGGGCCTCATTCAATTACAATGTGGCATTCACTTGGGAATAGTCCTTTGACCGACAAACAATTCATCACTGCAGAGCAATTACTTGACGATGCCTTTCAACTGGGAGCTAAGGTGCTTGAAAGTGGTTTCGCGCCCGATTTTATCGTCGCGATATGGCGAGGAGGCACACCAATCGGCATTGCGATTCAAGAGTTATTGGACTATTGCGGAATCGCCTCAGATCATATCGCTATTCGAACCTCCTACTACACAGGTATTGGACAAACCAGGCAGTCCGTTGAAGTGCACGGATTAAACTACATTATCAATCGGGTGGACGCTAAAAATCGTTTACTTTTGGTTGACGATGTATTTGATACCGGTGCCAGTATCGATCAGGTTATCCACCATTTAACTGAAGCGTGCGATGGTCGTTGCCCGGAGATTCGTGTTGCTACGCCCTATTTCAAACCCGACAACAATACCACCAATCGCGTCCCCGACTATTATCTGCATGAGTCAGACCATTGGCTGGTTTTTCCTCACGAATTAAACGGCTTGAGCACGGATGAAATTAAACAGCACAAACCAGGTGTTGAAACCATTAAAGAACTGTTGCTTGAGCGAGCGCAGGACTAACCAGAGGCTTCTTTCCGAATGGCCAACAATGGTAAGTTCAGCATTTTGTTCAGTGGCGACCTTCAGGCCGGGGTTAAGCGTGATACAGCGCTAAACAATATCGCGCACCTAACTAATCTGGATCCAGAGGAGTTGCTGGACGAGCTGTTTTCGGTTAAACCAATCATCATTAATCAGGTCGACAGCCGAGAGCTGGCCGATAGCTACCTGAACGCTTTTACCAATGCCGGGTTGCAGGTATCAGTAGAGCCTTATCAGGACGATCATGATGAGATCTTGAACGTAGAGATTAGCTTTAGCCATTATGCCCCCCTGGAGCGGCAGCAAATAGACCCCAATTTCCAGATTGACGCTGCGACACAACCGGAACAGGAACCACAACCAGAGCCGATATCTGAGAAAACAGATAACGGCGTAACAGCGCCAGAACACGACAGGACCCAGTATCGAGTTATTTTTAACGGCCAGTTGGAAGCTGGTATTTCCAAGCAGGCTGCGATTGAAAATGTGGCGTTGTTGACAAACTCCTCGCAGGAATTGGTCACTGAACAGGTCTTTTCGGTGGTTCCCGTCAGCTTAATCGAAACTGATGATCCTGAGTTGGCGCAAAACTATCAGCGCAGCTTCGCAAAAGCCGGCTTATGCGTCGATTTGACTCAGCTGGATGAGTTCAGCGAAATACTCGCTACCAGTTGCTTGCGCGTACGCCAGGATGCCCCGCCGCCACCCGCAACCAAGACAACACCTCCCTTTGTCTATCTGGCTGGAGGGCTGTTAGCGCTGGTCTTCATTCTGTGGTCCGGTGTATTTCTCTTTTATAAAGGCTATTTTGATCAACCCAAAACACCTGTATTAGCGGTGCGACTTGCACCAGTGACACCAGCCCCCGCAGAACCACCCCCGGATAGCATCCCCGCAAAAAGCGAACAGGCACCTAAGCCTGTTATTGAAGAGATTAAGATTCCACCTGTAGAAAAGAAAAAACCAAAGGCAATACCAATACCAAAAGCGCCGGTTCGGGCGGTTGTAAAACCGGATAATCAAACTGCTTTGGTTAAACAGGTGCTGACACCTCCGCCCAAGCCGACACCCGCCAAACCTGTGCAGCCAACACAAGATGTACACAAAGCAACTGTTGCATCAGAATCCAGGCAAGTCGACGTCAGACCCGCCATTTCCGCTGAACAAAAAAAGCAGCTTGAGCAGGAATATTTTATCGAGCTATTGAATTGGTTTGCACGGCCTGAACATCAACAATATGACGCGCAGACAAGAAAACTGAATCTTAAAGGTGAGATCAAGGTTACGATTCATATTTATCGGGATGGCTTAATAAAGAATGTGCAGGTGCTGGAAAGCAGTTCGGACCAACTCAGTGAAATCACCCGGCAAAGTGCTTACAACGCAAGCCCCTACCCTCCGGTGCCGCAGCACATCCCCGGAGATAGTTATCAGTTCACACTACCGCTCAAATATACACTTGATCAATAACGAGGCCTCTCCGCCAGCCTATTTGGACGCCTGGTTGCGCGCTATAATGCGCGGCTCGGATACAGCAACAAAATCACCACGATCATTTACACTGATTGCCTGGGTAGCACCCATATAGTTGCGCACCTTAATCTGGTGTCCACGCCTGATCAGCTCTTTGCTGATCGACTCCGGCATGGTTTTTTCCGTTAACAACAGGTCAGGTTTCCACTGGTGATGCACGCGAACGGAAGCCAGCGCTTCCGCTAGAGACATATTCAAATCAACCCTGTTTACCAGCCCCTGCACCACTTGCGTAATGATGGTGGGGCCTCCTGCTGCGCCAAGCGTGAGAACGGGTTTACCCTCTTTGAGCAACAGAGTCGGACTCATACTCGACAGCGGTCTTTTGCCAGGCTGAATACTATTGGCCTCAACACCCACCAGTCCAAATGCATTGGCGACACCCGGCTGCATTGAAAAATCATCCATCTGATTGTTCATCATCACGCCAGTGCCAGGTATCATCACTTTCGAACCAAACGAGGTATTCAATGTGGTCGTAATGGCCACCCAGTTACCCGCTTTATCGGCGGCAGAAATATGCGTAGTGTGTTTACCAAAGAAATCGACATCTGCACGAGGCGGCTGCCCCTGATGCGCTACCGGATGAACTTTTGCCATGTTAATTGACTGGCCGAGGCTTTGCGCATAAGACTTGTCGATCAATCCTTTCGGGACTTGCGCAAAATCGGGATCTCCCAGCCAGTATGCGCGGTCGGCAAAGGCCAGTTTCATCGCCTCTGCCAGCAAATGATATCTGTCGACTTTTGGCAGCTCGGCCAGATTAAAAGGCTCCAGTATATTCAGTATTTGAGCAACATGAACCCCTCCCGAACTGGGCGGCGGAAAGCCTGCCAGTTGATAACCCCGGTATTCCGTGATCAACGGCTCTCTTTTTTTAATGACGTAGTTTTCAAAATCACCGGCCGTTACAATACCGTCATTGCGTTGCATCCATTGCCCCACCGACTGGGCAAACTCTCCTCGATAGAAATAATTTATGCCTTTTGTTGCTATCTTACGATAGGTTTCAGCAAGATCTTTTTGAACAAGCCGGTCACCCGCGGACAGCGGTGTACCATCCTCTTTCAACAATACTGCTTTTGATGCCGGAAACTGTGCGATTCGGTCAGCAACCCAACTTAATCGCATGGCGAACACCTCGTCGACTGCAAATCCGCGGTCGGCGAGCTGTATACCGGCTGCCAATGTGTCGGATAATCGCTTATTCCCTCCCTGCGCCAACAAGTAATCGTAGGCTGCGAGAGAGCCCGGGATTCCAATAGCCAGTGCGCCGGTTTTACTCAAACGTTTATCTGCTACGCCGTTACGCACATACATATCACGATGCGCCGCCCCAGGGGCCATCTCACGGCCATCGATCGCTTCGATACGACCATCAGCCCAGCGAATGAGAATAAAACAGCCGCCGCCAATACCTGAGTTATGACCATCAACGACGCCGAGCGTCAGGGCCGCGGTCACAGCGGCATCGACCGCATTACCGCCTTGCGCATAGATTTCCATCGCTGCCTGCGTTGCCCTAGGGTTAATCGTTGCGATGGCTCCACTGCCATCATCCGTAACAGCACTATACCGTGCTGCCGTGGCGGTGTTTAAACCGGTTAAAGTCAGAAACAGCAGGCATAAAACACTAAATATCGGTATACGCAATTTAATAGTCATGGTGATTTCGATGTTTAAGAAACGAAGCAAGTCAACTTGGCACTTATCTTAACTGCTTGAATGCCGTTAGGCGAGAAAAAGAAAAAGCCCATACCCGATCAGGCATGAGCTTCAATCTCTTTTAAATTCAACGACGTGTTTATAAAGCCCGATCGCTGGCCTTTATAAATTCAGCTTTCAACTCGTCGTAACTGTTGACTGCCGGAAACTGTGGGAACTCTTCAATGACATTACCAGGCGCGCGAAACAGAATACCTGCGTCCGCTTCGGCCAACATGGTGGTATCGTTATAGGAGTCCCCGGCTGCAATACAGCGATAGTTGAGTTGATGGAATGCCTTGATGGATTCCCTTTTCGGATCTGCCTGGCGAAGAAAATAGTCTTTGATATTACCCTGATCGTCGATGCCCAGGCGATGGCAGAACAGTGTCGGATAACCCAACTGCCGCATCAGGGGCTTGGCAAATTCATAAAACGTATCGGATAAAATAATGACCTGAAAATTCTCATTGAGCCAATCGATAAATTCTTTGGCTCCCTCCAAAGGTGACATATTATCGATCACCGCCTGAATATCCTTGATGCCCAGATTATGCTTTTCCAGCAAGGCCAGGCGCTGCTTCATCAGAACATCGTAATCCGGAATATCTCTCGTAGTGGCGCGTAATTCATCAATACCGGTGCGTTCCGCCAAACCGATCCAGATTTCAGGGATCAATACCCCTTCCAAGTCAAGGCATGCAAGTTCCACTTATTTCTCCAAGCGACAATGAAGGTGCGCACTCTAACGCTTTACGGGGGGCGATTCAAGACAGGTTCGTTGTAAAACTCGGTAGCCGGACACAGATCAATGAACCGGCAGTTCGATATCCTTAAAGATCTCTTCAACTTCTGCTTTGTTTTGGTGACGCAGACAATTATCCACTATATCTGGTGTGAGGTGCGGCGCAAACAGTTCGATAAAGTCGTACATGAACTTGCGCAGGAAAGTACCACGGCGGAAACCGATTTTTGTGGTGCTTGGCTGGAACAGGTGCTGGGCATCCAATGCAACCAGATCGTTATCCAGCTCCGGGTCATGTGCCATGCTGGCAATGATACCAACACCAAGGCCCAGTCTGACGTAGGTTTTGATAACATCAGCGTCGGTTGCGGTGAAAACCACCTTGGGGGTAAGCTCTTTGCTGGAGAACGCATCGTCCAGTTTGGAGCGACCGGTAAAGCCAAACACATAGGTGACGATTGGGAAGCTGGCCAGGTTTTCCAGGGTCAGCGCAGAAGGTTGTGCCAAGGGGTGGTCTTTTGGCACTATAACGCTGCGGTTCCAGCGGTAACAGGGCATCATCACCAGGTTGCCAAACAACTCTAACGCTTCAGTGGCAATTGCGAAATCGACCTCGCCTTCTGAGGCCATCTCCGAAATCTGCATCGGTGTTCCCTGGTTCATGTGTAATGAAACTTCGGGGTAGTTATCGATAAACTGCTTGATAACCGGTGGCAGCACATATCGTGCCTGGGTATGTGTGGTGGCAATCGATATGCTGCCCTTACGCGGGTCACTGTGTTCCTGGGCGACAGCTTTAATGGTACCGACCTGCTTGAGTACTTCGCCAGCAAGTTTGAGAATGTCTTCACCTGCGGGTGTGACGCTGGTGAGATGCTTGCCGCTGCGTGCAAAAACTTCTACGCCCAGCTCATCTTCAAGTAGTCTTATCTGCTTACTAATGCCGGGTTGAGAGGTATAGAGACTCTGCGCGGTTGCGGACACATTCAGATCATGATGTGCGACTTCCCAAATGTATCTTAACTGCTGTAACTTCATCGCAGCCTCCCAATTAATGACTTATATGCTTATATATGTATAGGGTATAAAAATATAAGCAAATATTCCTTTAAAGAATACACCTAAACAGCTAACTTTACCACCCGTAGCAACGCCTGCATGGTTGCTCTTACCGAATTGAAACAAAGGCCGGTCCCAAGCATGGAATTTTTCTTATACGCTCTTGCGGGAGCAAGTGTTGGTTTTGCCATTGGGCTGACCGGTGTGGGCGGTGGTTCGCTCATGACTCCTTTGCTTTTGCTGTTTGGATTCCCTCCCCATATCGCCGTGGGTACTGACCTGATGTATGCGGCCGTGACTAAATCGGGGGGTGTCATATTGCATCGTCGTAATAATACGATTCGTTTTCGAATTGTATTATTGTTGGCTGCAGGTAGTGTTCCAGCGTCACTTATTACAATATGGGCGCTAAAGAACTTTTTTCCCAGTCCGGAGCATTATTCGCACATATTAAGCAGCAGCCTGGGTGTTATGCTGATCATTACCGGAGCCGTCATTCTGCTCAAACAGCGTTTGCAGGCACATGCAGAAAAAACACCAACCAGGTGGCAGCAGTGGGTTAATCGACATGCGCTCTACCTCACCCTTACAATGGGCATATTTCTGGGTATCTTTGTTACTCTGTCATCGGTCGGAGCGGGAGCTTTTGGTGCTGCTGTGCTACTGGTACTTTATCCCCTGCTTCCATCGGTGCATGTTATCGGTACCGATCTGGCGCACGCGGTTCCACTGACCCTGATTGCAGGACTGGGTCATTTCTTTCTTGGTAATGTAGATCTGGTTTTGCTGGCAAGTCTGCTGGTCGGGTCTTTGCCAGCTATCTATTTTGGCACAAGACTGGGATCAAAAATGCCCGAGCAGGTGAGTCGTCCGCTGTTAGCTTCAGTGCTGCTTCTGCTAGGTACTAAATATGCTTTTTTCTAGTGTTTAGAGGTTAGTCATACTGTTTCAGCATGACTAATCAGGTGAGCATCCGGGCACACCTGTTTTGATTTGTGAGTATCAGTTTAGCGGTAAAGATCGTAATTTTTGGGGTTTTGAAGTTTAACCATGGGTACCAGAAAAACAGGTACCGAAGACTGGTTTAACACAGCCGCGGCCACGGAACCCAATCTCGGAGACTCACTGGGCTGTGAACTGGTACCAATGACAATCAGGTCCGCACTCACCCGTTGTGCCGTTTCAATAATTACCTGTGCCGGTTTGCCATTTACCACCTGTATACCGTGTATTAATTCCAGATCACAGTTACATTCGGCAAATTCATCAGCGAAGGCACATTCAACCTGCTCACGTATTTTATCCATCACTTCATTAAATCCACGTTTACGCAGGTCATCTACCGCTGAGACTGGCATATAAGTGTGGAGAATTGACTCGGCAAAGACCCCCATCGGTTCAATCGCATGAACCGCATGCACTCTTGCCTCATGCTTTGTGGCCAGTGACATAACATGCTGCAGGAGGTAAGGCGCGTAGAGCCCAAGATCTGTTGCATATAGAATATTTTTAATCATTACTAATCTGCTTACTCGTATCCAAAGTACTTAATACAAAGCATAGCAGTTGTTTAAAAATGCGCTCGTAAATGCACTATAATTTTTTGACTTTTTAATGCCTCATATTTTTTGTGCTTAACCGCACGCAGATTTATTGATTAGAAATCAGCGATTTGTAAGGCGTTCCTAAAATTGGTGGTGAACTTATAAATTTTTATCTCGATAGGCAACAATAACCGGCGTAATGAATGGCCAGGGAGTTGCTTTAGTTGACCTGATCTCAGCTCGATCAAATCCGGCTGAAAGCAAACGGCTGATAATATCCTGACCATAATTCCGATAAACCAGTATGGGCTCATGTCCTCTAACAGGATCCAGATGGTATTCCGGTGGCAGATGGTGCTTGATTTCCCCTGAGCTGTTTCGGCTGACACGCTCAACGGTTTGCGCTGCTTTTCCCAGGGGCACGGTAAAAACAAATGTACCACCGGGTTTCAAAATGCGATAGATCTCTGAAAATCCCTTTTGATCATCGGGCACGTGTTCAAAAACTTCAGTCGATGTGCAAAGATCAAAGCTCTGATCCGCGTAAGTCAGACACTGCACATCCTGACATTGCACGCCATTGTATATCTCGCCCGGACTTATCTGCTCATAAAATTCCGAGCAACTGACCTGGGGGTAATGTGTTCTCAGATAGTTTAGCAGTGGGCCTCTGGCTGACAGTTCATAACAGGTATTTCCCTCGCCGCCGGGTTTAACTTCTTTTAAGATTTGCACCAGTGACAATGTAATGCTGGTTGATCGACAGATGATGCAGCGTAAAGAAATCTCATTATCAGCCAGTTTTAGCATTGGTCTACGCGCATCACACACAGCACAGTGATGCCACTTGAGCGAACACGATCGCCAATCGATTAACCTGACCACGCGCCATATCTGGCTGAGATACCCCGTATTACTGATAAACATTTCCTCCCTGCTTAAGCCAACCGTCTACATGCCGGCCTGACGGGTCTTTGTGCGTCCAATGAATAACACCACCCTTATTGTTCCATTCATACTCACCAAAAAACTCCACCCAGTCATCCACCTGCAAACTCTCTATACGCGGAGCCAGATCGATATTGTGAGCTACTAGAATTGTACTGCCCTGGTTAAGCTGCAATATAAACCGCTGATGCCTGCTTCCTTTAAGATCATCTTCAAGCAGTCGAATCACCCTGGCTCGCCCTTTCACCTGCACATCGCTGCGACGCGACTCAATCGCCTCGACCAGCTTCTGGTTATCAAAGGACTGAGAACCGGTTTTCAGAAGGCCGGGGTTTTCTGTGTCGCTGTATTCAATCAGCAACCAGCTCACCACCACCAGCAGGCATGCTAAAAGTGTTTTAATTTTCATCAAACCTCACCATTTTCCGGGTTTTTTAAATAGCCAGTTCTCTTGCATACGAGCTGGGTGGTGCTTACTTTAGTAATTTCATGCCCTCTCCCATCACCTTTTATTATTCTCCCAGGGTACTCGCCCGCGAGGCTACCTCGAAAGTCCAATCACTGCCCCCCCTTTTGAAATTTTCGCAAAAACTTCAGTATTGTTCCCTCTCCCCTTTTTATGGGGAGAGGGTTAGGGTGAGGGGAAAAACAAAAACCAACCCATCAACAAGTTATAAGATCTTCCCTCACCTCAGTCCCCAGAGGGAGAGGAGGATGTTTCTGTCATGTCTTGCGCCACACCCTCTTTTAAGGAGAAAAGAGGCCTTTCTTTTTTACCTGTCGCGACACTCTCTTCCGCGGTGGAGTCGGGACTGAAAACGCATGCTTTTAGACTTAAATCAGTACCACGGATTGCTGTCCTCTTGTATAAACCGACATTCCTGGCTGGTCGGTAGAATTTTTTGTCTCAAGTCGGTTATGTTACCCTAAGCACTTAACACAGTCCCAGCGGTAGTGAAGCATGTTACAACATCATTTTATTGCCGTCGCCAGACAGACACCTAAAAAGCTGGCGTTTATTGACAAGGCGACTAATCGGGAGATTAGTTATCGTCAGGCACTCACTGCGTCTTTTATTCTGGCCAGGCGTCTACGTCGATTTGAGAAAGGATCAATTGGCATTATGTTGCCCACTTCGGCTGGAGCTGCGCTGGCAACTCTGGGCGCATTAATCGCCGGACTGACGCCGGTGATGATCAATTACTCTACCGGTGCTGAAAAAAACTGTCTTTTTGCCCAGTCCAAATGCGACTTCCGCACGATCATAACCACTGCTCCATTACTCGAAAAGTGCAACTGCCCGCTATTACCTGAGATGGTGCTTTTGGAGGAGATGCTTGGACAATTATCGATCTATGAAAAAGTAATTGCCACCCTGAAAATCCAGCTGCCTCTTTGGCTATTAAGACGGTGTAGCGGCAAACAAAATCCGGAATCAAATGCCGTGATCCTGTTCACCAGCGGTAGCGAAAAAGAACCCAAAGTTGTACCGCTGACACATCGCAACATCCTGTCCAATATCGAGGGTTTTTCTGATGCGCTTGCATTTGAAGGAATGGACCGGTTGCTTGCCATCCTGCCTTTTTTTCATGTATTTGGCTTCACCACCAATCTGTGGATGCCTATCTATCATGGCATGACGTCCATAACCTACCCCAACCCGCTCGATTATAAAATTATCGCCAGATTGATAAAGGAACAGCAGATAAAAGTACTGGTGGGTACACCGGTTTTCCTCGAGGGCTACCTGAAACAATCAAAGCCTGGTGATTTCGTCAGCATTGAACTGGCAGTGTGTGGCGCCGATAAGTGCCCGGAAGCCTTGCGTAAGGCCTACCTGGAAAAACACAACATTGAGATACTGGAGGGGTATGGCACAACAGAAACCTCCCCAGTGCTGTCGGTGAATACCAAAGAGGCCAACAAGCCAGGCAGCATCGGCAGGCCCATTACCGGTGTACGTGTCAAAATTCAGGATTATGATTCAGGAGATCTTTGTGCCACCGGAAAAATGGGTAAGATACTGGTAAAAGGTGACAGCATCATGAAAGGCTACCTGAATGACCTCGAAGAAACCTCTCTCAGAATCAAATCCGGCTGGTATGACACAGGTGATCTGGGCTATCTGGATGAGGATGGTTTTCTCTGGCATTGCGGTCGATTAAAACGATTTTTGAAAATTGGTGGCGAAATGGTCTCGCTGGTTCAGGTCGAAGATGCGTTGTCTCAGGTGCTCCCGGAGGGAATTGAATGTTGTGCCGTAGAACTGCCCGATGCCAAGCGGGGGGCAAAAATTGTTGCCGTGGTTAATGCCGAAGTGGAGAAAACGGAGATACAAAAGAAACTCGCTGAGCTATTACCCAATATTGCGCTACCCAAAGATTATGTTGTGATCTCCGATTTCCCCCGAATGGGTAGCGGCAAAACCGATTTTCGTACATTAACCAATATGGTCCAGTTTCCACAGGAAGAATCAAGCCTGGATCCACCACTGGCTTTAATCGAAGCGAATGATCAACAACGCTGAACAGTTTACTGTTATAAACCAGCTATTAATCCAAGGGATTTGAGGGCAGTTTGCTAAAGCTTATATCCGCTATGTTTTAGCCAGTCTTCTTTTATTGTGCTACCAGAGAAACGTCAAACACCCCGGCTTCACGTGCTGCATCGGCCACCTGAATAAAGGCTTTGGCCGTGGCTTTTGCATGTGACCGCACAATGACCGGCGCTTTGGGGCGTTCAGCGTGAAGACGTTCAATATTGGAACGCAGCGCACGCACATCGATACGCCGCTTTTCAAGGTAATAGTCGTCATTTTCACCGACGGAAATAACAATAGCGGCGTTTTCTTCATCCGATTGGTTTTGTGAGGAGTCTGGTCTGTCCACCTCGATGCCGATCTCCTTGACAAACGAGGCGGTGACAATGAAGAAAATAAGCATAATAAACACCACATCCAGCATGGGTGTTAAGTCAATGTCCGAGGCTTCCTCTTCACGTCTATTCAGCTTCGATCGATGCATAACCCGCTTCCTCCGGTCTATCTAATATCGATTGAACATCTGTTATTGCACGTTAAGCTTCATCCTATACAAAAAGGACCAGCTAATGCCATACGAGCGCTGAATTAAGAGCGCATGGCTTGATTTTGCGCAATCGTCTGTCAATGACGTGCCAACAACTTGCTTTCATAAACGGGTTACGTTTTTATTTCACCAGTCTCATTATCCACTACAACCGGCGTTTCAAAATACTCTATTTGAGGTTCAACCCCGAATTTACTCTTAATCATACCCGTTAAGATATTTTCGTTGAAGTTAACGGCAGACGCGCGGTCTCGCCAAAGGTAGACACCTCCGACCAGGTTCCCGTCGTCGGCCAGCAAAAACTGTTTTCGGATTAAACCTTCAATATTCTGGAACACCGGAGCCACCTCCATGAACGAGCTTTTGGCAGCCTCCAATGTAATGGAGTCTGGCAGAGGTATTCTGGTAATGGTTGTTATCATCGTCAGTCCGTCCTTTAGCAACTGTTAGGGGATGTCCGTTCACTGCTCATTGGCAACGCCATGCGGTACGTGACCGGTTGGCACATGCTCACGCGCGGAATGGCAGTGGCCCTCCTGGTCATCAAAAAACACATCTGCATCAAAGGCACGTAGAAACTCACCCTTATCCATGCCACCTAAAAATATGGATTCATCAATACGAATCTTCCAGGCTCGCAGGGTTTTTACCACGCGCTCATGTGTGGGTGCCGATCGAGCGGTAATCAATGCCGTTCTAATCGGACAATCTCCTTCCGAAAACTCCGTCTGTATCTGATGCATCGCCGCCAGAAACGGTTTGAACGGTCCGCCGCTAAGCGGAAGATTGGCAGCGGCTTTCTCGCTTAGCGTGAAGGCTTCCAGCCCTTTTGTTTTATAAACTTTTTCCGCTTCATCGGAAAATAGAACCGCATCTCCATCAAATGCCAGTCGCAGTTGATCATCCTCGGCGGAGCGACTCTTGGAGGGTAGAATGGTGGCCGCAGCATACCCGCTTTGCAATGCCTGTTGTACATCTTCGGCATGGGTTGAAAGAAACAGCTGGCTGCCAAATGAAGACACATAGCGATAGGGGCTTTCACCACCACAAAAAGCAGCTCTGGTAATTGACAGATTGTAATGTTGAATAGAGTTAAAAATACGCAGCCCGGTATCGGCGCTGTTTCTGGAAAGCAAAATCACTTCAACCCGTGGCTCCCCATCCAGTTTATCGTTAATGCCCAACAGTTTTTGCACCAGTGGATACGCATCTCCGGGCTGTAACGGCTCCTCTTCATGCGCAATCTGATATTCAGCGTAGGCTTTTAGGCCTTGTGCCTGATAAACTTCATGACTCTCGTTCAGATCAAATAATGCACGAGAAGATATGGCGACTACCAGTTTGTTGTTAAAATCCATTACAAGACTCACGCGGTTGAATATGCTCTTTTTATCACGATCCCATGACAAATCCTATAAAGAGTTTTCAGCAAATCCGTCGGTATACCTATAAAGTGGAGTCTGAGTGAATGCAGCCTCATCAACAATTTATTGGTGCTTAGTGGATTATTGCTCTTTGCATATAGCTTGCAAAGTACTCTACAAAAACAACGTAACACACTGTATATTATGACAAATAAGGAAATATAATCGCATGAAAGGTGTATTCTTAGATGCAGATTCCATCGCACCCGAAGATCTAAACCTGGACAAACTCAACGCGGAATTTTCACAGCTCATCTGTTATCCCTCTACCGAGCCTGATGAGCGGTTGGAACGTATAAGGGATGCAGAGGTTGTTATCACTAACAAAATTCCGATTGATAAGTCACTACTGGAGCAGGCAAAGACGCTCAAACTGGTTATGGTTGCCGCTACCGGAGCCAATAATATTGACCTGGACGCTGCCCAACAGCATAGCGTAGCAGTCGCCAACGTAACAGGATACAGCGCCGCATCCGTAGCGCAGCACACTTTCTCTCTGATTCTGGCCTTATCTACCCACCTGCTTGAGTACCATAACGAGGTTCAGCAAGGTGCCTGGGGACAAAATCATTTTTTCTGTCTGTTGCATCACCCCATCACAGAGCTGAGTGGCAAGAAACTGGTGATCGTTGGTTACGGTGAGATAGGTAAGGCTGTTGCTAAAGCGGCCAGCGGATTTGGCATGGAGGTGCTGTTGGCGGATAGCTTGAAGCCCGATCAATCAGCAGAAAAAACGGATGAATTCATACGCCAACCACTGGAAGAACTGTTACCTGTTGCTGATGTGCTTTCCCTGCACTGCCCCCTAACAGCGCATACGGAAAATCTCATTGCCGAACAGCAACTTGCTGCGATGAAATCCACCGCTTTGCTTGTTAATACAGCACGCGGTGGCCTGGTTAATGAGCAGGCACTGTTAAACGCATTGCAAAATAAACAGATCGCCGGGGCCGGCATTGATGTATTGACCAGCGAGCCGCCCAAAGCGGGCAATACTTTGCTGAATACCGGGCTTCCAAATTTGATAGTCACGCCACATTGTGCCTGGGGTAGCCGTGAAGCACGACAAAGGCTGGCCAACGAAATGGCGCTCAATCTGAACGCCTTTAAACAGGGACAGTCTCGTAACCGGTTGGTGTAACAACAAACAGCATGAAACCCTTGTTTGATCTTAATCTCATCGCCGATTTTATAGACGGTCAGGTCGCTAATCAGCCTTTTATTATTACCGCCAACCAACGGCTTGCTAATGAAATCAGTGCTGCATTTGAAAGCCGGGTTGGATTGCAGGATGCACACTGTCAAATCAAGCCTGAAATCCTCCCGGTTGAAGATTGGATTACGGGCTGCTGGCAGCAGTTGGTCTGTCAGGGTGATCAGATTGCCCTCTCTGTCAGACCGCTGACCGCTAACCAGGATTTATTGCTTTGGGAACAGATTGTCCGTAATGATCCAGATACGTTATTACTCAAGCCCCATGCCACCGCCAGGGTGGCTCAAGCAGCACAACGAACCTTATATCTATGGCAAACTCCCGTTTCCGGCGCCTTTTCCTTTCATCCGGACTGCGCCCGTTTTGCGGATTGGTCCCGACAATATCAACAACGTTGCACAAAGGATGGCTTTGTTAGCGCAGCGAGACTGGCAGAAATCGTCAATGAGGCTTTTAGACAAAACAAGCTGGTTAGGCAGGACGCTATTTTACCGATCGGATTTCAACAGATTCCACCTTTGTATAGCGAACTGTTTAAGCTGGGTGGTACCAAAACAGTTGAATATGAAAAGAACCGCTGCTCTGCTAAAAGCTTTCGTCAGGGTTTCGACAGCACGGAGCAGGAGATCAAAGCGGCCGCATCCTGGATCAGAGCGGAGCTGGAGGAAAACCCGAATCAGTGTATCGCACTTATCGTCCCCGATTTGAAGTCCAGGCGAAACCAGATTGAGCGCCTGTTCAGCGCCGAGTTTGAGCCGCAATACCAGCTTCCGGACACACCTCGTTACCAATGCCCGTTTAATATCAGTGCAGGTATTCCGCTAAGTGATACGCCCGTTATTCAGACTGCTTTATTGCTTCTCAAGACCTTGACTGGCGAATTGGATACATTGGAATGGCTGACGCTACTGCATAATCCATTTGTTTTTAACCAGACCGATATCCGACGGTCACTCTGCGATGCGGAGCTACAGATTCGCAGAACCGGGTTTGCGAAACTAACGGCAACTCAGCTTAAACAGATTCTTGTTGAAACCGAGATACAACAAGATGGTGCACTGAGTAGTTGGGTGGACGCACTCGACCAATTAATTCAGGAACGGCAACGACTCAGCAATCATAAGGCCCCGCTAGCGTATTGGATTGAGCGTGCAGAGACATTGCTGGCATCCTTTCAGTGGCCGGGAGCGCGCTCACTGGACAGCATTGAGTATCAGCAGGTAAAACGCTGGCGTGCACTACTGGAGGAGTTTGCAGAGTTATCTGTTATCTGCGGAGAAGTTAGTTTTGAAACGATGGCCGGCATGTTGAATCGCTATGCCAACGGTCTGGAGTTTCAGGCTGAATCCAAAAAATCGCCCATCCAGATTTTAGGTATGCTGGAGGGTGGAGGACTCGCCTTTGATGCCATTTGGCTGATGGGTATGAATGATAGAAACTGGCCACCCTCCCCGGCACCTAACCCGTTTATTCCAATTATGCTTCAGGTTGAGCAGGAGATGCCACATGCGAGTGCTGAACGCGAGTTGGGATTTACTAAAATGCTGTTCAGTGATTACCTGCAAGGGACAGACAAGTTGATTGCCAGTTATGCGCTGTGGGATAAAGATCAACCATTACTCCCAAGCCCCCTGCTTGATAACACAGAACCCTTTGCAAACTCGTCCGAACCCGGTAATAGCTACCCCCATCCCTACTACAATCTGTTGTTAGAAGGGATACCTTCATCATTGACCCGAATAAGTGATGCTAATGCCCCTCCCATCAATAACTCCATAAAACCTATCAAAGGTGGGGCCCAGATTCTGAAGGATCAGGCAGCGTGCCCATTCAAGGCATTTGCCACCCACAGACTTGGGGCAAGGGCACTGGATACACCAGAGCATCTGCTGAGCGCCAGCGAACGGGGCGTCCTGTTGCACCGTGCACTGGAACTGGTCTGGAAAACCACTCACACACTACAGCAGCTTAAAGAGCTGGATATCCGCGCCCTAAATACAATCATCAATCAGGCAGCTACCAGCGCGGTTTTAAGGTTGGCGGGCAAACGCCCTGATCTTCTCGGAGAAACCCTGGTCAACCTTGAGATAGAGCGATTACACAACCTGGTTCATACCTGGTTAAAGGTTGAAATGGATCGACAGCCATTTGAGGTTGATGCCACAGAATCTGCAGCCCGCGTTGAGCTTTCCGGCATCACCCTGACACTCAGAATTGATCGAATAGACCGTCTGGAAGATGGCAGTCTGGTGCTCATTGATTACAAAACCGGTGAATGCAATATCAGGCAGTGGCAGGGGGAGCGCCCCGATGATCCCCAGCTTCCTCTCTATTCAATCAGTCTGGCTGTTACAAATGATGTCTGTGCACTTGCGTTTGCACAGGTCAATGTCGACAAACAGCGTTTTTTGGGTATTGCCCGGCAGCAGAATGTTGCTTCCGGAATTACCCCCCCTGAAAAGATAAAAAACTGGGAGATGGCCAGAGAATGGCCGGACCTCCAGGTACAATGGCGTGCATACCTGGAGGCGCTGATGACCGCATTTGCCAGGGGCGAAGCTAATGTTGACCCTAAAAACGGGACTACCTGCCGTTACTGCAACTTAGGCAGCCTGTGCCGCGTAAAAGATGCACGCAGTTTCAGCGAGGTCAGCCTATGAGCGCTGTGATTGATAGCACGCAAAGGCGGGAAGCCCTGGACCCGAATCAGTCGCTGGCTGTCACGGCCCCGGCGGGTTCGGGAAAAACAGAGCTTTTGACGCGTCGGGTACTTACGCTACTTGCGGGTGTTGAACAGCCGGAGCAGATTCTAGCCATCACCTTCACACGAAAAGCGGCTAATGAGATGAGGCATCGGATTCTGGCCGCTTTACAGATAGCTCGTCAGGATGCGCCTGAAGATGCCTATCAAAAGGAGTTATGGGAGATTGCCAGACGGGCATTGGCGCGCGATACCAGCAAAGGCTGGCAGCTTCTGGAAAACCCGAATCGCCTGCGACTTCAGACAATCGACAGCTTCTGTATGTCGCTGGTCAGACAGATGCCAATCCTGAGTGGCATCGGCGGGGATCTCGGAATCTGTGATAAACCTGAGCTCCTATACAAAGAGGCTATACGACGGTTATTTGAACAGTTAAAGACTGGTGGGCCGGCCTTAACCGATCTTAAAAAATTGCTATCACACCTGGACAACAACCTGGTGCGAGTAGAGTCACTGTTGAGTGTTATTCTGGGAAAAAGAGAACAGTGGCTACGCTATCTGGTCGGACATGGTAGTGATTTGGATTACTTTAAAAAACAGCTGGAAAGCCATCTAGAGTGTCTGGTCACCGAAACACTGGCAAATCTCCATGATCAGCTTGAGCATGCGTACCCTGCCCTGCTTCAAACACTGAAATTTGCATCGCTTAACCTGCCGACAGACAAGCGGCTGCTTGATCCTGATGCGACTGCTTTGCCCGATTACTCATCGGAACAACTCTCAACCTGGAAAAAAATCAGCAATTTGTTGTTAACTCGATCCGGAACCTGGCGGGTTAAGCTGACAAAAAACGAAGGTTTTCCGGTTGCTCCCAACAGTAGGGAGAAAACGGCTTATCGTGAGGCAAAAGAAAGTGCACTTGCCTTGATTGAACAGTTTTCAACAAATGAGGATTTAAGATTACTTTTGGTGGAAATTAACAGCCTGCCCCAGCCCCGATACGATGAAAGGCAGTGGCAGTTATTGGGCTGCCTGAGCCACCTGTTGCCGCAACTGGCGGCAGAGCTGATACTGGTTTTTGGTGAAGCTGGGGAAGTCGATCATCAGCAAATTACCATTGCCGCACACGCCGCGCTTGGACACAGAGAAGTGCCGAGTGATATCAGTCTGTTACTTGATCACCGTCTGCACCATATCCTGGTCGATGAATTTCAGGACACCTCTTCCACACAGTTTCAGTTATTGTCACGTTTGACCGAGAGTTGGCAACCGGGTGACGGCAAGTCATTTTTTATTGTTGGTGACGGGATGCAATCCTGCTATGGATTCAGGGACGCAAATGTCGGGCTGTTTCTTGCGGCCAGGCAGTTTGGTATCGGAAACGTAAAGCTTCAACCGCTGGAGCTGGAGGTCAATTTCCGCTCTCAACAGGGTATTGTTGACTGGGTCAACGGTTGTTTCAGTCAGGCATTTCCTGATAAAGACGATATTTCCCGAGGAGCGGTCAGCTATACCGGTTGTATCGCGTTTAAGAAGCAATCGGATACCAATCCTGTGGCCTTTTATGTTTGTGAGGAAGACACGGAAAGAGCAGTCGAAGCTGACCAGGTGGTTCAACTGGTACAGCAATATAAAGATGAAGCACCCCAAGAAAGTATTGCTATTCTGGTGCGCAATCGCTCACATTTGGGTGCTATCACGCAACGACTTACCGAGGTGTGCATTCCTTGGTCCGGCGTTGATCTGGAGCCTTTAACGGACAAGCCCGCTATTCAGGACCTGCTGGCACTGACCCGGGCTGCACTTAATCCGGTGGATCGTGTGGCATGGTTGTCGATTCTTCGTGCCCCCTGGTGTGGCCTTACCCTGAAGGACCTGGAGCTTATTGCCGGCCTGGAAAGTGGCCAGCAGCCCGTGTGGTTTGCTATCAACGACGACAATATCACGCAAGGACTGTCGAGCGCCGGGTTTCAGGCACTTCACAAGCTTAAAGAAATATTTACGACGGCTTTCGCTCAGCGCGCGAGAAAGCCGCTGCGCCAATGGATAGAGGGTCTTTGGTTAGCGTTGGCTGGTCCAGCCACAGTATCCTCCATCCATGAACTAAAGCAGGTTAGTATTTATTTTGAGCTGTTGAAAAAACACCAGAAAAACGGGCTGACACTGGATATTGAACAGTTCTGCCATGCTGTTGATGAAATATACGCACAACCGGAAGAGCAAGCAGGCGCCGTGCAAATCATGACCATCCATAAGGCTAAGGGTCTTGAATTTGATCGTGTCATTATTCCCGGCATGGACCGAGGAGGACGATCACAGGGTAATGAACTAATGCTGCAACATGAGCGCCTTTCCAATCAAGGATGTGTGCATTTAATGATTAGTCCGATTGCGGCATCAGGAGGCGAGCAGGACAGCCTCTACGAATACATTAAGCAGGAGCAGAAACAAAAAGTCCGATTGGAGAATACCCGGTTGACCTACGTGGCTGCGACACGCGCCATCAAACGGCTGGCGCTGATCGCCTGCTTGAAACGCAATCCGGAAACAAATCGTTTAGTGGCACCACCAGGCGCGAGCCTGCTGCATTGCCTGTGGCCGGTGATTGAAGATCAGGCAATCTGTATAAAACCCGAGGCATTACAGAAACAGGTGCTTAGGGCCAATCAACAGGGCCCGGAGTTTTCGCTGTTACGTTTCGATGAAGACTGGGTTAGCCCCGCCCTGCCCAAGGGAGATATCCTGCACGCCTATCGTGGCCATGAATATGGGGACCAGCCGGAGAACACCGTAATTTCGGAATCTGATGTCCTGCTGGAAAAAGCTGTCAGGCAGTTGTTCTATGCCATTGAGCAGACAGGCATCGAACAGTGGATAAACGGGCATCAAGACTATTTGCCGGTTATTCTCAGTCGGATGGATGGCTTTCAGCATAACCCGGAATTTAGAGGGAAACTGTTAGCCGTATTAAAGTCTGCAAAATCAGACCCTCAAGGAAGCTGGTTACTTTCCGGGAATCATCAAGGCTATCTAAGCAACCGTGAAATGTTGTTCCGAATTGCCAACCATTCTGTCACCTTGCGGCTACCACACTGCTTCGTCACAGATGGACAGCGTTGGGTGGTGGATGTGAGTCTGACTGATGACATTGAGTTATACGTGAACCAACATCAAACACAAATGACCCGATTCAGAGAAGGGTTAGCGCAGATCGACAATTTGCCCGTCAAAACTGCCTGTTATTTCCCCTTGCAGCAACAACTTCAGTCGCTTTAAAAGCCTGGTTCTCAGGGACTATTTTATATTTCTGTGGTTATACCATAAATCATTTTGATATATCATAAGCGACCTCTCGGATTTGTGGATTAACAGGCAAAGGGCGCGTTGACGTCCAGGCTATAGGCAATAAATATGACAGCAACACATTTAACCAATGTAAACGTCGAATCACTCGACGTACTCATTACCCCGGAACAACTCAAAAAAGATATACCGGTCTCAGCAACCGCAAAGGAAACAGTCCTTCAGGGCCGCCAGACCATTCAGAATATTCTGGATCGCAAGGACCACCGTTTAATGGTGGTAGTTGGCCCCTGCTCCATTCATGACGTCGCAGCTGCAAAGGAGTACGCGGACCGTTTGAAATCACTTGCAGATGAGGTTAGTGACACGATTTATCTGGTGATGCGTGTTTACTTTGAAAAACCCCGAACCACAGTAGGCTGGAAGGGACTGATCAACGATCCTCACATGGATGATTCGTTCGATATCGAAGAAGGACTGCATATTGGCCGACGTTTATTGGTGGATCTGGCAGAAATGGGTTTGCCCACGGCAACTGAAGCACTCGACCCTAACTCTCCCCAGTATCTGCATGAATTGATCTCCTGGTCAGCGATTGGTGCGCGCACCACGGAGTCCCAGACGCACCGTGAGATGTCGAGCGGATTGTCAGTCGCGATTGGTTTTAAAAATGGTACCGACGGTGGGCTTTCCGTTGCCATCAATGCCCTACAATCTGTATCGCACCCACATAGCTTTCTGGGACTCAATCATCAGGGTCAGGTAGCGGTTATTCGAACACGCGGAAACCCCTATAGCCATATCGTATTACGAGGTGGTGGCGGCAAACCCAACTATGACTCGGTCAGTGTGGCTTTATGCGAGCAACGTTTAACTGAGGCTGGCCTGTCAAACAACATCATGATTGACTGTAGTCACGCAAACTCCAATAAAAACCCTGAGTTACAGCCACTGGTGATGGACAATGTTGCCAATCAGATACTGGAGGGCAACCAGTCAATTATCGGGTTAATGATTGAAAGCAATCTCGAGCAAGGTAACCAGTCAATTCCCGAAAACCTCTCAGACCTGAAATACGGTGTTTCCGTAACAGATGCCTGCATTGACTGGCCGACTACGGAAAAAACTTTGCGAGATATGCGGAATAAGCTGAAAGAGGTTCTGCCAAAGCGCTAGTGCCGTGTCAGAACCAATCAAACTGCTGCATCTCACCGATCTGCACTTGAGAGCAGATCGCGCTTCAATTATGCGTGGCAAAAATGTATATGAGCAGGTGGATGCAGTTTTTTCAGCAATAACTCAGCATCAGCTTTGGCCGGCAGACCTGATTCTCCTGACAGGGGATATAGTCGATGAAAAGCAGTACTGTGCGTTTCAATCTGCTTATCAGGATTTGGCGGAACGACTCGCAGACCTTAATGTTCAGGCCTGTGCTATTCCCGGCAATCACGACCATCCTGTATTGCTGAATGATACCTTTGCCAGCTATGGAATGGCCACAAAGGGTAATATTCAGTTGGGCAACTGGTTGTTAGCGCTACTCGACAGCAGTATTCCCGGCGAGGTTGGCGGTGAACTGAAGAGCACGGAACTGGGTGATCTGGACGCGGCTTACAGCTCATCTGATGCGGAACACCTACTCGCTGCGGTACATCACCCGCTGATCGATATTGGCACTCATTGGCTGGATCAGATCAGATCAAAAAACGGTGAACTTTTGTTGGATCAGTTTGCCAAGTACCAGGGAACAAAGCTTGTTCTTTGGGGGCATGCCCATCAGGAATTCGACCAATACGTCAAAAGTGTTCGACTGCTGGGAACACCAGCGGCCTGCCCTGTCCAGTTTAAACCTGACAGTCATGACTTTGCCGTTGACGAGCAACGCAGTGCCGGCTATCGCTGGTGTCTGTTAAACGATGATGGCAGTATCGAAACCCGGATTGAACGTGTTGAATGAGACCAATGTGACAGCCATAACCACATACAACTCCTTTGCCTGGATTTGAATAAAGAAGGTATCAAAATTGAAGATCGTATCGTTTAATATCAATGGAATACGCGCTCGCCTGCATCAGTTACAGGCCATTATCGATAAGCACTCGCCGGATGTTATTGGACTTCAGGAATCCAAGGTGAACGATCCGGACTTCCCGCGCCAAGCGGTCGAACAAATGGGATATCAGGTCGTCTTTCATGGTCAGAAGGCACATTATGGGGTAGCCCTGTTATCGAAGGAAAAACCATTAAACGTTCAAAGAGGCTACCCAACCGATGATAACGATGCACAGCGGCGGCTGATAGTCGGCGACTATACGGTTAATGACCAACAGGCTTCTGTGTTAAGTATCGTCAACGGTTATTTCCCGCAGGGAGAGAGCCGTAAACATGAAACCAAGTTCCCTGCAAAACGCAAATTCTATCAGGATTTAATGACCTACCTGGATACGCATCAATCGCCAGACAATTTTCTGGCGATCATGGGCGATTTTAATATTTCCCCCACTGATCTTGATATCGGTATAGGTGAGAAAAACGCGAAACGCTGGCTGCAAACAGGCAAGTGCAGTTTTTTACCCGAGGAGAGAGAGTGGTATCAAAAATTATGGGATTGGGGCTTGAAGGACAGTTATCGCCTGCTTAATCCGGAGGTCAATGATCGCTTTAGCTGGTTTGATTATCGTAGCAGGGGTTTTGACGACAACCCCAGACGAGGTTTGCGGATCGACCATATCCTAATTACAGAACCGTTAGCAAGCCGGTGTGTGGATGCAGGAATAGATTATGAAATTCGCGGAACTGAGAAACCGTCTGATCATTGCCCGATCTGGGCGACGTTTGAATTCGGCGACTAGCCAAACCTCAGGATAACAACCGGATTACTATCCCCTCTCCCCTATTTTAGGGGAGAGGGTTAGGGTTAGGGTGAGGGGGAACATAAAAGCCACTCACCGATAAGTTACAAGATTTGCCCTCACCTTCGTCCTCTCCCAGAGGGAGAGGAGACACTTCTGTCCTGTCTTTCACGACACCCTCGGAAGAGGAGGCATTTCTTTCTTATCTTTCGCAATACCCGCAACCGGAAGACGGTTTATAGGCGCGTGTTACTGCTGAATCAGCTGTTCAAACTCAGGCAACACCTTAAAGAGATCAGCTACCAGGCCATAATCGGCTACCTGAAAGATAGGCGCTTCTTCATCCTTGTTAATCGCAACGATCACTTTGCTGTCTTTCATGCCAGCGAGATGCTGAATAGCACCGGAAATACCGACTGCAATATAAAGCTCTGGAGCGACAATTTTTCCGGTTTGACCGACCTGCATGTCGTTAGGTACGAAACCCGCATCAACTGCTGCGCGGGAAGCTCCCACAGCGGCACCGAGAATGTCGGCAATCTTATAAAGATGATCAAAATTCTCACCATTCTGCATGCCTCGACCACCGGAAACCACGATGCCCGCTGAGGTCAATTCAGGACGGTCAGACTTGGCCAGCTCTTCTTTGGCAAAAGAGGAGATTCCTGCATCTGTCACTATATCCAAAGCCTCGACCGCAGCTGAACCACCCTCGGCAGCAGCGCCATCATAAGCGGTAGTACGCACCGTAATTACTTTAATAGCATCAGATGATTTAACAGTGGCAATCGCGTTGCCGGCATAAATCGGTCGTTTAAAGGTTTCCGCGTCAATTATTTCGACAATATCGGATACCTGTGCAACATCCAGTAACGCAGCTGCACGAGGCAAAACATTCTTGCCATTAGAGGTTGCAGGAGCCATTATGTGGCTGTAATCGCTACCAATCTGCGCGATAAGTGCTGCAACATTTTCTGCCAGCATATGTTCGTAAGCGGCATTATCCGCTACCAGTACTTTTGCCACACCTTCGATTTTGGACGCTGCTTCCGCCGCTCCACCGCAATTGCTGCCAGCAATCAATACAGCGATATCGCCACCAACTTTTTGAGCAGCGGTTACCGTATTGAGGGTAGCTGCTTTAATACTGTTATTGTCATGTTCTGCTACAACTAGAATGCTCATCAGATAACCTTCGCTTCGTTTTTCAGTTTATCGACCAGTTCTTCAACACTTTCCACAATGATGCCCGCTTGTCGCTCTGCTGGTGGCTCAACTTTCAATGTAGTTATACTTGGAGTGACATCGACACCCAACTCGGCAACCGATAGCACATCCAAAGGCTTTTTCTTGGCCTTCATAATGTTCGGTAGAGAAGCATAACGCGGCTCATTCAAACGCAAATCGGTTGTTACAATCGCCGGAAGATTCAGTGCAACAGTTTGCAGACCACCATCAACTTCCCGGGTCACCATCGCTTTGCCATCCTCAATTACCACCTCCGATGCAAAAGTACCCTGCGGCATATTGGTCAAGGCACCCAGCATTTGGCCCGTCTGGTTGTTATCCTGATCAATCGCCTGTTTGCCAAGAATAACGAGATCCGGTTGTTCTTTCTCGATAACGGCCTTCAATAATTTGGCAACGGCTAATGGCTGCAGTTCGCCTTCGGACTCCACCAGGATGCCGCGATCGGCTCCTAATGCGAGCGCCGTCCTAATTTGCTCCTGACATACTTTTGATCCAAGAGAAACGGCGATGACTTCACTTGCCACGCCCTTTTCCTTAAGCCTTACCGCTTCTTCAACGGCAATTTCGCAAAAGGGGTTAAGCGCCATTTTGACATTTGCCAAATCGACATCAGATTGATCAGACTTAACACGCACCTTGACGTTGTAGTCAATGACGCGCTTTACAGGAACAAGAACCTTCATTTATTCACCATCTTTTTGTGATTAAAATTCTGCGGCGCAGAATAGCCAACTCGAGAGAGAAATACAACTATACCGATTTATTTTTATTTTTAAAGAGAGCGTTCATTCAAGTTACTCATACGTCATGATCTAAATCTAATATCGAACAGTTCTATCACTATTTTGTTATGCCAATGTGCCGTCTCGTTATAAAATGGTTTTTTTTGTGTCGTTTTGTGTATCCGGTATAATGCCCGCCTTTAGTCAGCAAGGGTTAATTGGGGAGTCCTATGTCAGAAAGAGAATCAATGGAGGTCGATGTCGTTATCATCGGCGCTGGTCCGGCCGGCTTGTCTACCGCCTGTCGTTTGTTGCAACTCGCTCAGGAAGCTGAGCAGGAGTTGATGGTCTGTGTGGTTGAGAAAGGCTCTGAAGTCGGAGCGCATATACTTTCCGGTGCTGTATTTGAACCGTCGGCACTGAATGAACTGTTCCCCGACTGGAAAGAGCGTAACGCACCACTCAACACGCCCGTCACCGGTGATGATATTTATCTGATGCGCAGCGAGCAGAAAGCAATTAAAACGCCCCACCTTTTTGTACCCAAAACGATGCATAATGAAGGTAACTACATTATTAGTCTGGGTAACTTATGTCGCTGGCTCTCGGACCAGGCAATGGAACTGGGTGCTGAGGTCTATCCCGGTTTTGCAGCAGCGGAAATCCTGTACAACGAAGATGGCAGTGTCAAAGGCGTAGCAACGGGTGATATGGGTGTTGCTGAGGATGGCGGCCATAAGGACAGCTACCAACCAGGTTTTGAGTTCCATGCCAAGTACACTATCTTTGCAGAAGGATGTCGAGGGCATTTGGGTAAAGAACTGCTGCAAAAGTTTGACTTGGATAAGGATGCCGAGCCGCAGCACTATGGCGTTGGTATTAAAGAACTCTGGGATATTGACCCCGAAAAACACCAACAGGGTCTGGTCGTGCACAGCGCAGGCTGGCCTCTGAGCGAAAGCGGTTCAGCCGGCGGTGGCTTCCTCTATCATCTTGAGAACAACCAGGTCGTAGTTGGTTTGATTGTCGATCTGAGCTACTCAAACCCGCATGTCAGTCCATTTGATGAATTCCAGCGCTTTAAGCATAACACCGCAATCAAGCAATATCTGGAGGGCGGCAAACGCGTTTCCTATGGTGCTCGCGCAATATCCAAAGGAGGACTTAACTCGTTACCAAAAATGACCTTCCCCGGCGGATTGCTGGTCGGTTGTGATGCCGGCACACTGAACTTTGCCAAGATTAAAGGCAGTCATACCGCCATGAAATCCGGCATGCTGGCAGCTGAGGCGGTCTTTGAATCGATTAAAGGCGGATCTACAGGTGGTGATGAGCTGACCGGATTCGCGGATGCGTTTAAAGCCTCATCTGTGTACGACGAACTGTATCGTAGTCGCAATTTCGGTGCAGCGATGCATAAATATGGCACCTATATTGGCGGCGCATTTAATTTTATCGACCAAAATATCTTTGGTGGCAAGCTGCCCATTAATTTGAGCGATCCTAAACCGGATCACGCCGCATTAAAACCGGCGGCAGACTGTAAGAAGATTGATTATCCCAAGCCCGACGGCGCGATCAGCTTTGACAAGCTTACATCTGTCTTTCTTTCCAACACTAATCATGAGGAAGACCAGCCTTGCCATCTGAAATTAGCTGATCCTGGTATACCTCTGGGGCAGAACCTCAGTTTGTATGACGAGCCGGCGCAGCGTTATTGTCCTGCCGGGGTCTACGAAATTATTGAGGAAAATGGCGATAAACGGTTTCAGATCAACTCACAGAACTGTGTGCACTGCAAAACCTGCGATATCAAGGATCCGGCACAGAATATCACCTGGGTAGTTCCAGAGGGTGCTGGTGGTCCAAATTATCCGAATATGTAGGCGCTTTTAATCGTTCATTTTAAAGGGGTGTATATAGCACCCCTTTTTTTAGAGCGTCATTCTATATCGCGCGCTAAAAGCGACCCAGAACAAAATCTTCTCCTGAGCTTCTGATGCTCAGCTGCATGATATCCTCTTGTTCGAATTCTTGTTCATCCGCCATCTCCACCAATTGATAAAACAGATTTCGTGAAATCAGTGCATCCAGATTGTTACGAACGCGCACGTATGGTCTGGGCTGGCCCTCGCTCTCCACCACCCATATTGGGTGCTCAGCATCAACGATCACCTTGTCACCGAGCGAGGTTTCCAGCTCGATCTGTTGTTCTCCCTTATCGCTGCTAATCTCTAAACTGACAGCAACAAAGGGAGCGTCATCCACATCTATTTCAAATTTCTCTACGGGCGTTACCAGATAGAACTTCCCGTCCTCTTCTTTTCTGAGAATAGTGGAAAACAGATTCACCAATGACTTTCGCTGAATCACCTGGCCCTCATGGATCCATTGGCCATCCGCATCTATACGCAAATCCATTTTCCCCGTTGATGTAGGATTCCACTGATCAAGCGGCAAGGGCGCTCCCTGGTTTGCCTGGGGTAGCTGATCACTTAACTTTTGCAAATCTGTTTTGCCTGTCACTGTGCATCCACTTTAGTGATGATGTAAATTGTCATTTGCCCTCACCTCTGATTGATCGTATCTGGCGAGTATAACCGTGCTATAAGATAACCACTATTCACAAAAAAAATAATTTTCTTATAACATTATTTATCAATATCTTACGAGCATTACCTAAAAACAAATTAATTAAATTACACTTAACATTCGCCAGCATTTCCGTTAAAATGCGCCGCTCTTAAAATACCGCTTTAAATCAGGAACCTCTAACAACATATCGGGTTGTTACCAATTCAGCTCAGACAGTACCGGAGTTTCCACTAAGTGACCGAATCCAGCTCCTTTAAGGAGCCGATCAACGCCATTAAAGAGGATATCATAGTGCTCGATGCATATCGCAAACACGTAGAAGAACGCGCCACTCAGGGCGTCCCCCCTAAACCCCTTGATCCGGAGCAAACTGCCGGTCTGGTAGAACTTCTGAAAAACCCACCAGCCGGGGAAGAAGACTATCTTTTGGATTTGATCAGCAACCGCGTTCCGCCGGGCGTTGACGAGGCTGCGTATGTCAAAGCCGGCTTTCTTAGTGCTATTGTTAAAAATGAAGCAAACTCGCCACTGATTGACAGAGCACTTGCGGTAAAACTACTGGGCAATATGCTGGGCGGCTATAACATAGCGACATTGGTTGACCTGCTTGACGATAGCGAATTAAGTGATCTGGCAGGTGAAGAACTCAAGCATACTTTGTTGATGTTTGATGCGTTTCACGATGTTGAAGAAAAAGCGAAAGCAGGGAATGAAAAAGCAAAAGAGGTGATTCAATCCTGGGCAGACGGCGAATGGTTTACCAATAATGATGCTGTCCCCGAGAGCATTAAAGTTTCAGTCTTTAAGGTGACTGGTGAAACCAATACCGATGACCTCTCCCCTGCTCCAGATGCCTGGAGTCGGCCGGATATTCCTTTGCATGCGCTAGCTATGTATAAAATGCAGCGCGATGGTCTGGAGCCGGAAGAAAACGGTGTAACCGGGCCGATGAAGCAAATTGAAGCTATCAAGGCGAAAGGTTTACCCGTCGCTTTTGTCGGTGATGTGGTCGGAACCGGCTCATCACGCAAATCTGCAACCAACTCGGTATTATGGTTCTTCGGCGAAGACATGCCGGGTGTACCGAACAAACGATCGGGTGGGATTTGTATTGGAGGCAAAGTTGCTCCAATTTTCTTCAACACCATGGAAGATGCAGGCGCTTTGGTCTTTGAGGCTCCGGTTGAGAAACTGAATATGGGCGATGTGATTGAAATTCGCCCCTATGACGGCAAGATTCTTTCAGAATCCGGTGAAGTATTGTCCGAGTTTGAATTGAAATCAGACGTATTACTCGATGAAGTTCAGGCAGATGGCCGAATTAATCTGATTATTGGTCGAGGTTTGACTTCAAAAGCACGTGAAAGCCTGGGGTTACCAGCATCCGACCTGTTCCGCAAACCTTCACAACCAGCTGATACCGGTAAAGGCTATACCCTTGCCCAGAAAATGGTTGGCCGCGCATGTGGTGTTGAAGGCGTTCGACCGGGCACTTATTGTGAACCCAAAATGACGACAGTTGGTTCGCAGGACACTACAGGCCCGATGACTCGCGATGAGTTAAAAGATCTGGCTTGCCTCGGTTTTTCAGCAGACCTGACCATGCAGTCTTTTTGCCACACGGCGGCTTACCCAAAACCTGTCGATATCGATACCCAGCATACGTTGCCGGACTTTATCATGAATCGCGGTGGTGTATCACTGCGCCCGGGTGACGGCATCATCCATAGCTGGCTGAACCGTATGCTGCTACCTGACACTGTCGGTACCGGTGGTGATTCACATACACGTTTCCCAATGGGAATTTCATTCCCCGCAGGTTCAGGTCTGGTTGCATTTGCGGCAGCAACGGGTGTTATGCCACTGGATATGCCTGAATCGGTTTTGGTACGTTTTAAAGGTGAGATGCAGCCCGGTATTACCCTGCGAGACCTGGTACATGCCATTCCCTATTATGGTATCAAACAGGGGCTGCTAACGGTTGAAAAGAAAGGCAAGAAAAACTTCTTCTCAGGACGTGTGCTTGAGATTGAAGGGCTGGAAGGCCTGACCGCTGAACAGGCATTTGAACTGTCTGACGCTTCTGCAGAGCGCTCTGCAGCGGGTTGCACAATCAAGCTGGGTGAAGAGTCTGTCGCCAAATACCTGAGTTCCAACATCACTATGCTGCGCTGGATGATTGCCGAAGGCTATGGTGACGCGAGAACACTAGAGCGTCGTGCCAGAAAAATGGAAGAATGGCTGGCTAATCCTGAGCTGTTATCTGCTGATGCGGATGCAGAGTATGCCGCGGTGATTGAAATAGATCTGGCAGACGTTAAAGAGCCAATCGTTTGTTGCCCAAATGATCCGGATGATGCAAAACTGCTGTCTGAAGTGGCCGGCGACAAAGTAGATGAAGTCTTTATCGGCTCCTGCATGACCAACATAGGCCATTTCCGTGCTGCGGGTAAATTGCTTGAACAACATGGTGGCGGTATTTCTACTCGCCTGTGGTTATCACCACCGACCAAGATGGATGAGCATGCGCTGATGGAAGAAGGTTTTTACAACATATATGGCCGTGCAGGTGCTCGCACAGAGATGCCTGGCTGCTCACTATGCATGGGTAACCAGGCGCGTGTTGCACCAAATAGTACAGTGCTCTCAACCTCCACACGTAACTTCCCGAACCGTCTGGGTGATGGTGCGAATGTTTACCTGACCTCTGCAGAACTGGCTGCAGTCGGCGCGATCCTGGGCAAACTGCCCACGCCAGCGGAGTATATGGAATATGCCAATCGCATCGACTCCATGGCAAGTGATATCTATCGCTACCTCAACTTCAATCAGATTGAGTCATTCCAAAAGTCTGCGGAACAAGGCAAGTTAATTGCCGCTGAGCAGATTGATGTAGTGACCGCCTGATAGACTGAGCAGTTAGCTATCAAAAGCCTCGCAATCGCGGGGCTTTTTTTTGGCTGGTGAGAAGAACAGATCACATAATGATCGTTGCAAAATAGAAAGCTGCATCTGATATCCAATCATCCAGATAACCGCCGAGATAGGCTACTACGAGGATAATTCCTGCAAAAGGCAGCAAAACAGCAATTTTCCTTAAACAGCTCGTTTTTCTGAAATTCAGGATCTGAATCTGCATATTGGTTAACAATAATGAATCTTTGAGCAGAGGGTAAACCTCTTTGATCAATACCTCTTTTGAAAAGTAGCTCTGTTGCTGATTACCAGTGGGAACGATGACATCCCCGATCATAATAAAGTGGTCAGAGTAGCAAATATCGGCCCCCTCTCCTTTTGCGCTTCGGTTGTGCTTGTCAACCAGAATGACCGCCTGCCCTCTTATGCCAATACGGTGTTTCATCAGTCGATTTATATGAATGCCAAGAACTACACCCAACAGTGCAAAGGGAATTAAAAGCAGGAAAAACTGTATCGGATATCCAAGCCAGATAAAGCCGGCCATTATTCCGAGCAGAATAATAACCAGGCCGTATTGCATTGCCCTAATTTTGCTTGAAAAATCACTGGCGAATTCAAGCCATTTTATCGCGGGATCATTAAGATTAGTCCACTCAAGATTTTTCTGGTTATGCTTTAAATGGTCTAGCGACTGAATTGAAATTCGATAGGCTGCATAAAACCCGCCAACAAGTAACGCTATGAAGCCGATCAGACTCAATCTATTCAGATTTTGATAATAACTGTGTTGTGCACGCTGTTTGCTAAGTTTCCTATCGAGCTGGCTGTTCTCTGCCCGTTGAATTTCATCTCCTGTTGAGGTGAAAGTAAACATTCGAAACAGGCTGGGGTCAACAATATAAACTTTATTATTAGCGTAGGTCATCATCAGTGGGTCGGCATTGTCTGGTAATGCGAGCTTCTTCTGAAAGTGCCAGTCCTGACTGAACAGATAAATGGCGCCATACTTCTGCCCAGACTTCATCGCATTGATCCACCAGCTATCACCAACTCGCATAATGTCAGAGATCAGTTGCCTGCCGGATCGAACAGCATCTTCCGGTAGTTGGTTAAAACTGAACAGGTGCTTGCCAAAATGTTCTGTCTCCGCAGAATACACCTGTACGCCCGGGTTTTTACCGTCAGACAGAGCGACATAAAGTGATTCGGCATAAGCAAACAACTGATTAGGCCAACGGGCGTAACTCTTTGATTTGGCGAGCAGCTTGCCATCTGGGCTGAATTTCAAAAGCTGGTCACGAGCCGTATCAGCAATATAGACATATTCATCATTATCAATATGTAGACGAAAAGTCCGGTTAAACGATATCTCACTACTCCAGCGATCACAACTCATCTTGTCCAGATCGCAGCGTACCAGATAACCGCTACCCGCTTCGTCATCGGCATTTCTAAGATGTGCTTTGACCGAATCACGACTCTGTTGTCTTTCCCCGGCTCGAACCAACAAATCACCGTTACTGAAAAAGGCAAAATCTCCTATAACCTGGTCAATACCCAGTTGACCCAAATTGAAAATATCGGTAGTTACGCCGGCCTCATTTTCAATATAAATATCTGTGCCCATTAGCACAGCAATCTGCCCGGTCGGCATCGTGCGCACATGTGTCGGTGCGTCAACATCTCTCTGTTTATCGCCTGTCCAATAGAACAGATAGAATAGCGATAATGCCAGTGTGATAATAATCGAGGTAAAAACCGGATGATCTTTAATATCCATTCGCCCACTCCATTGGATAAAACATCAGAATTTCTATTTTCAAAAACGGATCAAAGTTACCTGCGTGCTATTAAAAACAGATAAGATCGGCACCGATGTCCATTTGAGCGGATTAAAATGAGTGCCGAAGCAACTCAATCCAGCTTCTCTCCTGCCTGAGGAGCTGCCTGGCATCAAACGCCAAGCGATGAGTGGCATGGCAATTTGCGCAGGCTGCAACCGCCAGAGAGCCCAGTGCACTACCTTGTTCCTTTAAAGTGCCAGATTCAAGGCTTTGTTTGAGGGTTGCCTGCATAACCCGCATGGAATCACCTGGATATGGTTTTGTCTCTTTGTCGTGGCAACTTGTACACACTTGGCCTAACTGACTCATCCCTTTGTCCAAATCCGCATATGCCAGCAATGCATCTGCTCTTCTGCCATCCACAAAAGCGATTTTAATCTTGTTTACCTGGTCGCTGAGCGCCTGCATAAGCACTGTTAATTCTGTCGAGTCATCCAGCGTTAAACCGGCAAAATCAGGGGCCCGATAGCGAGTGGCTGTGACCACCCGATAATCCTCGTGACAGGTATCACAGCTTTGCTTCAATGTCGGCAGTGCTTTCAGCACTTGTTGATAGTTATTTTTACGCACGGCATCCTCGATTTGGCTAATAACAGCCTTGTTAAGCTTGTCCGCCCATTCAGGCACCATCTCACCAATTTTTTGGTAATCCGTAACAAGTTTCTTCGACCACTTCTGCAAGTGCTGCTGATCTTGAGAATGTGCATACAGCTCAACTGCCAACATTTCACGGCGCAGCTTAAACATAGTGTGCAACCACACCTGTCGCTTGTTTTGCGGTTTATACCATTGCGCAAGAGAGGCTGGTGGTTCCTTGAGTACAACGACATGTTGTTGATGTTTCTGCGTGATGACAATGACGCCACCGATAATCAGACACTGCAAGAAAACAAACCCCAACCAACGCATTGTTGCCACCTTTTTAATCTATTGTTATTTAAATAATGGTTCTGGTTACCATGGTATTTATTGCCCAACTATATACTCGTTAGTGTGCTTTAAAATCAACAAAAAATATCCCCAGGTGCCTGTCTCGCCTGATGTAGATATCCATTGGTATTCAGGCGGCGATACTGTCTGTAGATCTCTGCCACCCAAATCCCAGCGGGCGTCGCCATGAATTCGTTACGAAAATCTGCCATCGTCGGGGGCAGACCATTTGGCCAGGGAACCGGGTGCTGCTCAGGCTGCACCAAAATAGAGAACAGCGAGGCGACGTTTAGATCAGCAAGAGAAAACCTGTCATCGATTAAGAATGGCTGCGCGATAACCATTCCATTAAGACGCTTTACTGCCAGCTCCAGTTTTTTGCGAGCCTCATCAACCCTCTCGCTTGAACCAATAAACTTCTGATCAATTTTCCCTAAAATATAATTTCTGGATAAACGAAAAGCGAATTGTCTCACCGTACCACTGCGGTGTGTAAAGTAGTACTGCACCGCTTTTGGCCAGGGTTTAAGCATGTCGTACAACACTCTTCTAAGTGGATCTCCTATCAGTTGCTCATAGGCTTCACAGCTATCCAGACAGGCCTGTTTCAGTTCAGGGTTATCTGGCAGGAGGGGTGTGTCCGGATATTTTTCCTCCAGGTACAGACAGATCGCCTGTGAACCTTGCAGCCAATATCCCTGATCATTAATAATAGGCAAGCTGCCGGAGCCAAATTTTCTTTGAAAGCGCAGCAGATGTTCTCCTGGATTGACAGGGCATGCATGCCAGGCAATACCTTTGTAATCCAGCACCCAGCGAACTTTTTCGCAGTAATGTGAGTGCGGAAATTCATAAAGTTTTAACACCCGTTATCACTCCTCGACTGTATGTTCTTCATTAAAACCGAATTGCGGCACCAATAACCGAAAACAATACCCGCCACTGAATAGCATTGGACGTAACCCTCCTCCTGCGCCTACTGACATACCTTTGAATAAAAAGAGCAGTGGAAAGGCGGTCAGCAGGAAGCGGATTGCGGTTAATAAAAGAGGTGGCGACAAAGTTAAAACCCCAGGCCGCCATTGCGAGTATGGCTATGCCGGTATGACTTATCTTCACGACAATTTAAAAACCATAGCAACCGTAAGCAGGTCAGACGTTCTCAGGTTCAGGTTCAGTTGCTTCTTTTCGCTGTGACAAGGATGCTCCAGAGCCCAAAATCACGGCAACCCAGCGGGTTTCATCAAAGCTTTCAAAGGCAATTTTCAAAGTCATGGTTAAAGGTACAGACAACAGCATTCCAACCGGCCCTAATACCCAGCCCCAAAACACCAAAGAGAGGAACACCACCAATGCGGACAGATCAAGCCCCTTGCCCATAAAACGCGGTTCCAGAATGTTACCCACGACCACGTTAACAACCAAATATCCTGCTGCTGTTAACAAAGCATGGCCAGTCCCCAACTGAATGATCGCCAGCAATACCGCCGGCACAGCGGCGATGATAGAGCCCAGGGTCGGCACAAAATTCAGCAGGAATGCCACCAGGCCCCAGAGCACCGCATAATCGACACCGAGGATCATTAGCCAAACCATAACCAAAACGCCAGTCAGAAGGCTTAGCGCGGTTTTAAGCGCCATATAACGGTTAACACTCTTGGTAAATCGTTGCACCGCCGCCATTGATTTCCCTGCGTTACCGGAAGCCGCTTTTAGTTTGTCATAAAAAACACTTTCTTCGGCAAGGATAAAGATAACGGTTAGCAAAATCATAAAGGCATTACCCATTACGTTTCCGAGGGAAGCCAACGTTGCCCCGACCATACTCATCGCCGTACCGGGATTAAAACTGTCCTTAAGATTGCTTCCCTGAAGATCAACTCCCAATCCGGATAGCCAGGTAAAAAAAGTACCGCTAAGCAGTCTTAGTTTATTTTGGTATTCAGGCAAATCCTGGGAGAAATTATTGACTGAGGCCCCTACAACTGCACCGATCAGTAATCCGAATACAACCACCACACCAATAATAACCAGCAACGCGATCAGGTAAGGAACACCCCTTTTGTGCATCCAGGCCAGTGGTGGTGAGCAGATCACTGCGATAAATACAGATAACAAAAACGGCACCAGCAACGATTCCGCCGCTTTCATACCGGCAACGACAATAACAAATGCGGCGCTATAGAGTAGAAATCTGGCAGCGGTAGATTGTTGAAGAGTCATCATCTTCTATCCTTTGAATAGTTGTCAGCAACCAGGGTTTCCCGCCGGACCCAATACGCGCATCACCGGCTTAGGGCTGTCATGTAATTTAACGCGATACCAGTCGCGCTTCAGCTAACACACGCATGGAGCGCATTCCACTTCGCTCCGCCAGGCGTAACGCCTCATCCGCCGCCATGCCCTTATGCTCAACCAGCCACACAGCCCATAAAGCAGCGGCCCTGTTTCCGGAACCGCAATGCAGGAACACTGGCTTCCTGGCATTCTGCATTGCCTCGTTAAATTGTGCAACATGCGTATCAGTGATGGCCGTCAGAGGTTTTCCCATCGGTGCCTGGTAATATTCCATACCAAGCGCCTTCACAGTATTCGCTTCATCCCAGTTGACTTCATCAAGGCCTCGGGTGGAGATAACGCTTTTATATCCCAGCTCCGACAGTTTGCCCAATGCTGCTTTAGTTGGCTGTCCTGCAATAGTCAAGTCACCGAACTTAACGCTATTGTTAACGCCTTCAAGCGGAAAAGACTTGGGATCGGTCACATTATGACCGCAGGATTGCAGCACAAAAACTGCCAAAAAAATGACCGCCAGATTTCTCATATTACCATTTCCAGATTTGTAACCGGTTTTACGCCGACATCATAGCATGCACGGTAGTGATTTTGGGTGTCGCCCACCTTTCCGTCGACTATAAGAGGGAGTGGTTATATAGCTCTGAAGGAATAACATAGCTGCCCTCTCTTCCAACTACTTGCTCAAATAGCGCATTCCCTCTTCCAGCCCTTCCAGAGTCAAAGGGTACATATGTCTGCCTACCATTCGATTGATGGTCTCGATCGTTTGAGTATACTGCCACACATCTTTTGACTTGGGGTTCAGCCAGATCACCTTCTCAAAAGTATCAGTGATTCGCTGCATCCATTTGGTCGCGGGCTCTTCATTCCAGTGCTCAACGCTTCCGCCAGGTGAACTGATCTCGTAGGGTGACATGCTGGCATCGCCAACGAAAATGACCCGGTAATCGCTGCCATAGGTATGCAGCACATCCCAGGTGGCTGTTTTCTCAGACCAGCGCCGGACATTATCTTTCCACACGGATTCATAAACCATGTTATGAAAATAAAAGTATTCCAGGTGTTTGAATTCTGTTCGCGAAGCGGAAAACAACTCTTCGCATTGCCTAACGTGGTGATCCATCGAACCGCCAATATCCATAAACAGCAGTACTTTTACCGTATTGTGTCGTTCAGGCACCATCTTTAAATCGAGATAACCGGCGTTTTTGGCTGTCGAATTAATCGTGTCGTGCATATCCAGCTGATCAGGAGCACCGGTGCGGGCGAATTTCCGTAATCTTCGCAGCGCCACTTTGATGTTGCGGGTGCCCAACTCTATTGAATCATCAAGGTTTTTATAGTCCCGCTTATCCCACACTTTAAGGGCACTGAAATTGCGATTGCCATCCTGGCCGATTCGAATCCCTTCGGGATGATAACCGTTTGCACCAAATGGAGAGGTGCCACCTGTACCAATCCATTTGCTGCCACCCTCGTGCCGCTCTTTCTGCTCTTCCAGACGCTTTTTAAACTCCTCCATCAGCTTTTGTAACCCACCAAGGGTTTTGATTTTCGCCTTCTCCTCATCGGTCAGCGATTTCTCAAAGGCGCTGCGCAGCCATTCATCAGGAATCAACTCATCCAGAATATCAGGAAGCGCCTCCAAGCCTTTGAAGTAGCTTCCAAAAGCTATATCAAACTTATCAAAATGTTTTTCATCTTTCACCAGACAGGTGCGGCTCAGATAATAGAAAGACTCCATATCCGCGAACACCAGTCCTTGCTCTAGCGCTCCGAGCAGATCAAGAAACTCTCTGAGTGTCGCCGGGACTTTTGCGGCTCTCAATTCCTGAAAAAAACCAACTAACATAAATCTATTCCAACGGTTTACTATTTAGGTGTGCAGTCAAACACAAAAATCAGCTATCACGTCGATTCATGAAAGCCAGACGTTCCAACAGGTGAACATCCTGCTCGTTCTTCAGAAGAGCGCCATACAACGGAGGAATGGCGTTCTTGCTATCCGGGTTTTGCAATACATCTTCTGGAATCTCATCAGCCATCAGCAATTTTAGCCAGTCGATCAGCTCGGAGGTAGAGGGTTTCTTTTTCAACCCCGGAATTTCTCTGAGCTCAAAAAACAGTTCCATCGCCTCCGCAACCAGCTTCTGACTGATGCCCGGATAATGGACATCAACAATTTGTTTCATGGTGGTGCTATCCGGAAATTTGATGTAATGGAAAAAACAGCGACGAAGAAAGGCGTCCGGCAGTTCTTTTTCGTTATTACTGGTGATCAGAATGATCGGGCGGTGTTTGGCTTTAATGGTTTGTTGGGTTTCATAAACATAAAACTCCATGCGGTCCAGTTCCAACAGCAGATCATTTGGAAATTCGATATCCGCTTTATCCACCTCATCGATCAACAATACCGCAGGCTTGTCACTTTCAAACGCTTCCCATAATTTTCCTTTAACGATGTAGTTGGAGATGTCATGAACCTTCTCATTTCCCAACTGTGAGTCGCGCAAACGTGATACGGCATCATACTCATACAACCCCTGCTGAGCTTTGGTCGTTGACTTGATATGCCATTGAATCAAATTGAGTCCCAGTGCATTAGCCACCTGCTCTGCCAACATGGTTTTACCGGTGCCGGGTTCGCCTTTAATCAGCAGTGGACGTTGTAGATTGATTGCGGCGTTAACCGCCATGGTTAAGTCATCCGTCGAGACGTATTGATCAGTACCTTCAAACTTCATAGAAAAATCCGATTGTTACTATTTGATTGGAAAAACGTGTATCAGAATTAGGGGGTCTTTGAATATTTCAGAGATGCCGGTTAATTCAGGATATTCAGGGGTAGTAGATTAACGTCCAAAACCGCTCAGGTAAAGCGCGCTGCGACATTGCCGCCCTGAAATACCGTTAATTCACCCTTTTCCATCTCGTTCCATCGTTCGTTGTCAGTCAGGGGTCTTGTGCTGATTACCGTTACAATATCCTGCGGCGATGTTTCATTGACAAAATCAACAGTCAGTTCTGTGTCAGTCAATGATGCTTCTCCAAACGGCGCTTTACGGGTAATCCAGGCTAGCTGAGTCGAACAGTAGGAAAACAGGTATTTTGAATCTGTCATTAGAATATTAAATACACCCAACTCACTGAGCGATTGGCAGAGCTTAAATACAAAACGAAAAAGTGTTTTACCGCTTTTAGGTGCCACTGGAAAGCGTTCCCTGATTTGGTCCAGCATCCAGCAAAAAGCGTGTTCGCTATCCGTTGAGCCAACTGGCTGAAAGTAGTTCAGAGGACTCTTTTTAACCGCTTTGATCTGACCGTTGTGAGCAAATGTCCAATGACGTCCCCAGAGTTCTCTGGAAAAGGGATGGGTGTTCTCCAATGCAATCTTGCCAGAGTTGGCCTGTCGAATATGGCTAATCACAATATCGCTTTTGATTGGGTATTGCTTAACCAACTCTGCTACCTGTGAGGAGGCACTGGGATTTTGGTCGCGAAACTCACGGTAACCCTTGCCATTATAGAACACGATACCCCAACCATCTTTGTGTGGGCCGGTGACACCACCTCGCTGCATCAATCCAGAAAAACTAAAACAGATATCGGTCGGCACATTGGCGCTCATTCCCAGTAGTTCACACATAACTTAGTCTGACTTTGGTTTATCCTCAGGGTCTATTTTAAGATCTTCATCATCCAATTCAATTTCTACTTCTATATCATCATAATTAGTGGGACTCTCAGATACCTGAGCGTCTGTAGTTGCGTCCATCTGGCGCCACTCCGAAGCCAGCTCGGTCTCCTCATCCAAGTCTTCGTCCAGCTCGATCTCCACCTCAATCTCATCTGAATGAACATCGAAATCCGGAGCGGGATCTTCTGTGTCCTGGTCGTTTTCTTCGGCCAAAGGTGCACTATCTGAAGATTGCTGCTCCTCAGCACCCGGATCAAGCTCAAACTCAACCTCAAAGCCCTCATCAATTTCAGCTTCTTCTTCAGGTTCAGCTTCTTCTTCAGGTTCAGCTTCTTCTTCAGGTTCAGCTTCTTCTTCAGGTTCAGCTTCTTCTTCAGGTTCAGCGTCCTCTTCAGGTTCAGCTTCTTCTTCAGGTTCAGCTTCTTCTTCAGGTTCAGCGTCCTCTTCTGGTTCAGCTTCCTCTTCAGACTCCTGCGGTGCGACTATGTCAGTAAGTTCCGGAGCTGCCGGCTTATCTTTTCCGAATGACCGATTGCGAGCAACGTAAAAAAGTACCGCACCAGCGGCAATCAGGCCAGCCGCAGCCACCAACCAGATAAGCCAGGGCGATATGCTCGAGCCACTCCTTTCATTCCCCCTTTCCATGAGGACCGCCTCTGGAGCTTCTGCGACAAGTGACTTGCCATTAACTTCAGCTGCTGCATCCGGATTAATTTCTGATTCTGCCGGTTGAGCTACTTGCTGATCCGGCACTCGATTCACTTCTATCAAGAGGGGTTTTGGTTTAAAGTTTATTTCCCGGCCGCTGGTCGAGATACCTTTAAAATCCAGATCAACTGTAAATTCGCTGCTCTTGCCATCATCCTCAACAACCAGCTCCCAAAAACCCTCCTGATTAAGATTAATCGTCCTGACCTTCCACTCTCCCATTGCATCTGTGATGGTTGCAATAACCGTGGACTGTGTTAAATCAAGACCCTTATCTTTGGGTAAAATAGTTAATAGATAGTCACGCATGTTACCGCGTGTTTGCACTGCAACATCCAACGCCAATAAGTCATGGACCTGAAATATTCGCTCACTTATTCGGGTATAGTCAACCGCTTCCGCTGCCCCCTTCAAATGGTAGATTCCGGGCTCTCTAAAGCCATTAATCTGCCCGGGGAAACGCAAAGTGCCGGTCGTTTCCGGCGTCAGCTCTTTGATAAAATTATCCAGTCCGGCAATCTCTGCCGTCACTCTTGTCGACTCAGAAAGATTGGCACTGTGATCAGCAGTTCCACCCATGATTTGCGCAGCAAGCTCAATATTCTGACCGGAAAAATAATGATCATTCACCTGATCCAACGCCAGCACAATATCGCTTTGCAAATAGATGCGGCTGTTATTGTCGACATCCCCGTTTATCGACCACTGGCCAAGTTGTGGTTCCGCTATAGTTATCAGCGTAAAGCGTTCTCCCTGAGTCCAATCAACTGCGCCTGTTGCTGAAGCGGATGTTATCTGGTCCCCATTGGGCGCCTGCAGTATCACATCGCTCTCTTTACGATGTAGCAGCAATGCGCTTATTTGAGTAACACTATTATCGACCGCAAATTGTTGGTCAACAAGAGGCAAACTGTTGGCTGGTTTTATCCACTGCGCCAACATCTGGGTATACCGGTAAATGTCCAGCGAACTCTCCATCACAAAAGAAAACCCGCCGGTTTCTTTTGCCAGATCAGCCAAAAGGCTGTTGTCCGTATTCGGATTGAGCGCAATGGTGTGTATTTTGTATCCGGCAGCCCTGAGTCTGGGCAGTAGCTGTGTACGCAACCGCTCCTCTGCAAGTTGATTCTCAGACGCTACCTCCGAGCTTAGCATGCCACCACTACTGATAAGCAGCAGTACTTTTTGATAGCCTTTTACAGGCTTGGCCAGGTCATAGGCTGCCTTGCCAAGAGCCGCCTCAATATTGCGGTTTACAGCGACCGAGCGAATACGTTCGATCTGTGCAACAGCGTTTTTGCGCCAAAATGTTGAAACCGGCCCCTGCTTGACCAGATAGTTGACATACTTTCCGTAGGTCCAGATTCCGGCACGGCTGTTTTCTGGCAGCTGTTCAACCAACATTCTTAATGCATCGAGATGTTGATTATCTGGCAAACTGGTGCGCACGGAGGTGGATATATCGACCAGTATACGAAGGTCAACGGGTTGTTTTACGGTTTCACTAGCCACTGCAGTGTGCATAAAAAAGCAACACACAACAATGAGTATTCGGTTCATTCGCTTAGGCATGATTTATGTTATTTATTATCTGTTTAAAGAGCCGCTGGTCTTGATTCTTATTAAAACTCTACACTACCCGCAGGCTGTCGCGTCATTTGTTTAATCGAGTGTGTTATTACGATCTTCACTACTAGAGTTTAATCCTTTCTTTCCAACAATCCAGTAACAGGGTATTAATAACATAATAAATAATAATATTGCAGCCAGCATCGGGAAAAGGCCGCGCAGGTCATTGGTGCCGGAACCAAAAAGCAAATCGTGCACCAGAATGATAAAGGCAGGCGCCAGTTCACCACTTTCTGTTGTGGCAAACCAGGGTGTAAACAGCGTAAAAAATACCACTCCAAGCAGCAGATCACGCAGCATACGGGGTCTGGCTTTTCTAACCATTCGCCACCAAAGGTACAGCGTACCGCTGGCGCCCAGGATATAAGCACCCCAAAGAAAATAGTAGAACCCTTTCATTAGGAGCCTGTAGTGGGCGGGTCCTGCTCGTCCGATTCCTGAGCGATTGGTTGATCGGGGGTGACATCAGGTTCAGGCCATTCAGCAAAAGGGAAAGGTTTTGATTCGTTGTTATAGGTAATGTAATCCACAATTTCCCGTGCATATTTACCAAGACTTGAGCCAAAACGACGTAGATTCTGATTGTTGTTTCCTGTGACGATTGAAAAAAGGAATTGCAGGACCGCCACAAAAATCACAACCATTTCAGCAATTTCATAGACAACAAAATAAAGCAGCATAAAGAGCCCGCGCAGCCATTGCGTTTCGGACTTTACATTTTTGCTCATATCATTCATCACATTTCACCTTTGGATGAGGAGTCACGAGGCAGCATAAATTCAACGTCGCTATTTTGAGCGCTGAGCATCAACTTCTTAATCGCTGTCGCAATCTCAAGATCATTAAAAATAACTTCATAAAGTACATTAGCCAATGGCATGTAGATACCCTTTTTGTCGGCTTCCTGCTTAACCAGTTTCAATGTGTTAACACCCTCGGCAACTTCCCCCAATTCAGCAACGACCTGGTCCAGGGATTCCCCTTTTCCTAACGCATAGCCCACTCTGAAATTGCGGCTAAGTGGAGACATGCAGGTGACGATCAGATCTCCAACACCGGACAAGCCGATAAAGGTAAGGGGATTAGAGCCCATGGAAACTGCAAACCGACTCATCTCGGCGAGACTTCGAGTAATTAGCATGCTTCTCGTGTTCTCACCCATTTCAAGCGCTGCTGCCAAACCTGAAATGATAGCGTAGATATTTTTCAGAGCTCCGCCCAGTTCAACACCAAACATATCATTGCTGCTGTAGACACGAAAATACTCGTTCGCCAATATGCGCTGGATAACTTCTCTGACCTCTTCATGCTCGCTGGCAATCACTGTAGCGGTCAACACATGATTGGCAATCTCCTTCGCCAGATTGGGACCACTGAGTACACCGATCTTTTTATTGGCAGTATCTGAACTGAGTATCTGGCTCATCAGTTTAAAGCCATCCGCCTCAAAACCTTTGGTGGTACTGACCAGAATTTGATCCGGGGTTAAAAAGGAGGCCATATTCCGTACTACGGATCTAAAACCACTGCTGGGGATTGAAACCAGAATAACCGGACTGCCTGACACTGCCTGTTGCAGATCAGTTGTCGCTGATACGCCCTTATGCAATGGGTATCCTGGCACGTAGCGTTTATTTTCACGCTGGAGGTTAATTGTTTCGGCAAGATCAGCATCCCGCAGCCAGAGAGCCACGTTAAATCCGTTCTCGGCCGCAATATTGGCCAATACCGTGCCAAAACTACCACCCCCCAATACCGTAATATCCTTTTGATGCACGCTGCTAATTTCTCCTGGCTTACCGTTGTGAGTTTATTTTTGCCGTATTTATTGTGTTATTGGAATCGTGCCGCTTACATGTTTATGTATGATTCATACGCTTGCTAAGCCGGCCCATTTGAATCGAATATTACCGAAAATTAATAAGTTATGGTAATTTCATCATTAAAAGTCTAAAATCGTGCTCTATTCTAATTTAATTGGGCCGGTTTAGCGAAAAGCAATCAGATTTTTCGGCCATCTTGAAAAAAATTAGAGCGTTAAAGAGTAGTAAAAAAACAGGAAAGCGATACTGGCCGGTCACTACTGACAGGGATGGTGATTATTGCTTTTTATAAACGACTTTAACTCGACAAAGATCAATCCAATATGAGAGTGATCCAAAATAATAAGGCGCACCGAGTACTGATCCTGAATGCCAAGGGGGGCTGCGGAAAGACCACCGTGGCAACAAATCTGGCTTGCCAGTTTGCCAGTGAAAACCAGCAAACAGCTCTCATTGATTATGATCCACAGGGTTCCAGCACCTATTGGCTGCAGGCCCGGCCACCTCATGTGCCTCCAATACATTGCGTATCTGCATTCCTTAAAAATGGGCAGGTCACTCGAACCTGGCAACTAAGGGTGCCACATGGAACGACGAGAGTTATCGTAGATACACCGGCAAGGCTTGACACCATTACAGCATCCAAGTTGATTCGTGAAGCCGATACCATATTAATACCGGTGCTGGCGTCTGCAATTGACATCAGAGCCGCAACCCAGTTTTTACAGGACCTTATGAAGGATTCGGAGTTCAGGCGACTGGATAGACGTATGGCAGTACTTGGCAACCGGGTAAGAAAGAATACTCAGGCCTATGCAAAACTGAGAGCATTTCTGGAGCAGCTCGACATCCCCTTCATCACCAGTCTTAGAGACACCCAAAACTACGTGCGCGCTGCGGAAGAAGGCCTGGGTGTGCAAGAGTTATCGCTTAAAAGCGCAGAGAAAGACTCTGTTCATTGGCACTCCCTGGTGCGTTGGATCGAGGGTGACCAGGACAGTGCGCTCCATCAATCTGCCTCATAGCAGTAACAGTATCAGTCAAGACTACAGGCCAAATAGACTTAAAACCCGGTATCATACCCATAACAAAAACCCAGGGACCAGCCCTGGATTTTTTTTGATCATCGCGACCAGGAAATACCTCTTTATGCAATTTTAGAGGTCATATCCCCTTTCATTGTGTAACACCAGATCCAACCCTTCGGTTTCCTCTTCAACGCTCACACGCAAACTCATAAACAATGACATCAATTTGAGAATGACAAAGGTCACAATGGCTGTATAAACCAGTGTCGAAATCACGCCGATGGCCTGTACACCAAGCTGCGAACCCATTGACATACCTTCAGCATAACCTTTACCTGAAAATACTCCTAACTGGCTGGATGCAAATATTCCGGCAAACAAGGTACCGAGAATACCCCCTACACCGTGGACCGGGAATACATCCAGAGAATCATCAATTTTCAGTACGCGCTTGATCCATATGGTAGCAAAGAAACAGACCAGCCCCGCGACCACGCCAATAACCAATGCGCCTCCAGGACCAACATATCCGGATGCGGGTGTAATCGTACCCAGGCCTGCCACCATGCCGGTTACAATACCCAAGGCACTGGGCTTTTCGAACCTGATCCACTCTGCAAACATCCAGGTAAGTGCACCTGCAGAGGCTGAAATATGAGTGACCAGAATAGCCATTCCGGCATCACCATTCGCGGCTAATGCACTTCCGCCATTAAAGCCAAACCAACCAACCCAGAGCATACCGGCACCCATAACCGTCATTGTCATATTGTGAGGAGGCATTGCCTGAGTGGGGAAGCCATTACGGTTACCTAGCACCATAGCAGTAACAATGGCGGCGACTCCAGCTGTGATATGAACCACGGTGCCGCCGGCAAAATCAAGCAGTCCCATTTGGCCTAACCAACCGCCACCCCAAACCCAATGGGTCACGGGTGCATACACAAGAACGAGCCAAAGCACAGAAAAAACAAGAACTGCAGAAAAACGCATCCGCTCTGCAAAGCCACCAACAATCAATGCCGGTGTGATGATTGCGAAGGTCAATTGGAACATGGAGAAAACGGGTTCCGGAATATCACCGGTCATGGAACTACTGGATATGCCTGAAAAGAACCACTTATCAAAGCCGCCAATAAGCGCGTTACCCTCACCGAAGGCCAAGCCATAAACACCGATTAGCCAAAGTATAGAAACAATACAGGTGATGGCAAAACACTGCATCAACACGCTCAGTACGTTCTTGGCCCGAACCAGTCCACCGTAGAACATCGACAACCCGGGGATGGTCATAAAAAGTACCAGCGCGGTAGAGGTCAATATCCAGGCACTATTGCCCGTGTCCAATTGCGCGGTTGAGTCAGCCAATGATGATCCTGAAGCAAGCAACCCTCCCCCAATAACCGCGAGGCGCGAAAGATAACCGTTTTTCATTTTTAAATACTCTTTTTTGGAATCTCTTCAGTCGACATTCGACGATGCCTTGCTGAAATATTTGAAACGAAATAGTCGATATTATGTTAAGGCGCCCATAGTAACAAAGTTTAGAGCACAACTTAATCATCGGTAATCAAAAGCCGCCTGTTTTTACGAACTGGAGCTCCAAAAAGCTTCAAATTGACCCGGTGGCACCTTCAAGCGTTACTCGGCATCACTAGTGGCTGGCCAGTAGCCAATGAAACGCTTATACTTTGCCGCCTAAAACTCAGCCTGTCAGGATCTATTTTTAATTATGTCGAACACTCAAGCGATTTCACTACAGCCACAACAGCTTTTAACTCTTGCAACTCAGGTATTATACAAATGCTTCTTTGAAGCAAACCGTGAACAATCCAAACAGATCTACAATGAGATTGAAAAGGGTAAACAAACGACACTGTTTAGCATGGATATGGGGCAAGCCGGACAAATGCAGGGTGATTTGGCGCTCGATCATAGCGAGTTTAAAGGCAAGCTAAACTACAGCCAGTTTCGTGCTGCACTGGGCGGTATGATCAACCACATCTCTGAAAAAGCGAAAAATAAAGAGGAAACTGATACTTTTACCAATCAGCAAACAGGAGAGTTACTTTTCCATGCGCCCGGCTTTGTAGAAGAAAAGGGACAACTTAATGTGCTGCTATTGTCGGTTGTACAACCTGGCCGCGGCTCAATGGTATTTCGCCTGATGTTTGTTGATCCGGACCAGTATGTACAAAAAGGCACAGAGCAGGAAGGTTCATAGCGAACAATAACAATGGGTTATGGTTTTTTCTATTTTAAAACATCACCCACGAATATTGTCTCGCCAAGCCCCGCTTCCAACATTGAGTTTTCTCCGAAATAGGCGCCCTGATAACCGGGCGCCGTATTCATGGACTTGAGTGTGTTCAGCGGCTCCCGTGATTCTTTTTCAACTTCACCCGTTAACTGATCGGTCGTAATAACCACGCAGCGCTCGCTGGGATATTTAAGTCCCAGCTTATATCTGCCTTCAACTTCCGCCAAAGTCCTGCTCTGGTATTCAGCAAAAGCGGGCAGTCCCTTAACAACAATATTGGGTCTAAACCGGTCCATGGCTGCCGGTTCTGCACCGCGTTTCATCAGTTGTTCATTCAATGTCTCGAGAGACGCTTCATTTGTCATTAAAAATGGCGCCGAATCGGCAAACGCTGTATGGGTATTGTCACCAAGCAATTCGGGTTTGGACTGAGGCCTGCGCACTCGATCATCCATAGCTACCAACCGTAACGGGTAATTTGAACCAAGTACGCGGGTTAGCCATTCCGAGGCTTCCGCTCCCGTATCCAGAGCGGAGAAACTATCACGCCATACAGTCACCTCAACAGAATCGTTTGTCTGCTGTTGCAACGGTACTCTTAATGCTGGCTGATCTTCGCTACCGATAACCAAATGCTGCTCTGTTAATTGGGCGGATAGTTGTGCCAATTGTGGTTTTTGTCGTTGGGTCACCATTCGTCCGTTCGGCATCACGATCATCCAGTTCCGGTCGTGACGAAGCCCTGTGGTGGTCAATTCCGCGCTCTGCACAGAAATACCCCTCAGACCCTTGACGGGATACAGAAACAAACCTGTAATCTCTACCATATCCTTATAATCCTCAATCGGGGGAGTTACGACTTTGCGTCAGATTGACCGGAATCCTCAAACTGTTTCAGCTTGGCCGGGTCAGCAGGTGTTTGATATTTTTCTTTCCAATCATCATAGGGCATGCCGTACACAAACTCTCTTGCGGCATCATAATCAATAGCAACACCCCGCTCTTTAGCCGCAGCCATATACCATTTGCTCAAACAGTTGCGACAAAAACCCGCCAGGTTCATCAGATCAATGTTCTGTACATCTTTGCGCTCATCCAAATGTTGTAGCAGTTGCCTGAAAGCAGCAGCTTCCAATTCTGTTTGTATCTGTTTATCCATCAAACCAATCCTCGCTATATAATCCAGGGTCGACCATCGGCAATTACCTGAGTGGCGCTTACCTTGGCATTATTGTTTTATCTGTGACCAGCCTCTTTAAAAACCAAATTGTGAAAAGGGCATAAAAGAGAGTCGGTCTCCAGGCTTAATGTCAATTTGCTCTTCTGAAAGCTCCACCAGGCCGTCTGCCTCTACCATGGAGGTAAGTACACCCGAACCCTGTTTCGGGTGTTTATCAACACTAACAACACCTTTTTCCCCCGCCACCAATCGCGCCCGAACCCACTCTCTCCTTCCTGTTTTTTTGCGCATAGAGAAGGCTGATGGCAGATCCAGGTATTTTGGCTCTGGCCAATTCTGTCCAGAAAATGTTGCAAGCAGCGGATAGGCAAAACGTAAAAAACATACGGCTGTGGCCACCGGATTGCCCGGAAACCCGATAAACTGTTTATCGTACAGTTTACCAAATGCCAGGGGTCGACCCGGTTTAATCGCCAGCCGCCAGAATCCCACATCACCCACTTCTTTTAGTATATCTGCGATGTGATCAGCATCACCCGTGGATACGCCTCCCGAAGTGATAATAACCTGGTGTTGCCTGGCGGCATTTTCAAGCGCATCGCCAATTGTTTGTTTGTCGTCTTTCAGGATGCCCAGATCAGTGGTGTGACAACCCATATTATTTAGCAACGCCTGCAACATGTAACGGTTAACGTCGTATACTCCATCTGCCGCGAGAGGATCACCCGGTTCTATGATTTCATCACCGGTAGAAAAAACCGCAACCTTTAAAGGGCAGTACACGCTAACCTCAGAATAACCGAACGCTGCCAACATCCCGGTATCAAACGGTGACAATCGCTCTCCCGCCTTGTACAGTGGCTGGTCTTTCCTTACATCCTCGCCCCGTTTGCGATAATTGATACCCTGATCAACACCCTCAGGCAGCACAATCTCCTTTTCAGAGGCCAGCTTGACATCTTCCTGCATCACTACTGTATCCGCACCGTCGGGAATTTTTGCACCGGTAAAAATCCTTGCTACCGTTCCCGGCGCAAGTGCATGATCGGTCATTCGTCCTGCTCTAATGTATTCAGATACCGGAAGTGCTGAACCAGCGGCGGCCTTATAATCGATGTACGCGAAGGCATAGCCATCGACAGCGGCATTATCGAAACCCGGAACATCCCTTGTACCCACGATCTCTTCGGCCAAAACCCTGCCCGCCGCATCCTTCAGTGGCACCTTTTGTTTTGCGACCTTCACCACTGCTGACCGCTTTAACTCAGTAATAGCGGCCTCTGCTGACATCAATTCATCTTTAGGCTTAATACAATCGTTTACAATTTTCGTCACTGAACTATGAATCTCCTGTCTGTCATCTGATGAGGCTTCACGAATCTTCTCTGCTAACATGTTGCCAGATAAATTCGGCTATTTGCTGTGTATCATTCAGGTTCAGAACCGGGCAATCGCGGCCATAATCGGTCGCTGTAATGGGCTGGTCGGTCGCAAATGCAACAATACCTGGAATGTTATCCGGCATTGGACGGTTTGATTTTTCCTCGGAAGGTCTTATCACCTGAATTTTAGGGTGCCCCTCAACCTTATATCCCTCGACCAGCACAATGTCAGCGGCACTAAATTTAGCCAGCAGTTCCTGCAAAGCCGGTTCGTTCTCCGCTTCCGTTTCATGGATCATTGCCCAACGACGATTTGAAACAACAACCACTTCTGTTGCGCCGGCTTTACGATGTCGGTAACTATCCGTCCCCGGCACGTCGATATCAAAATCATGATGAGCGTGTTTAATGGTTGCTACTTTTTTTCCCTGCCCGGCAAAATGTTCTACCAGCCTAACTACCAGGCCGGTTTTCCCTGAGTTTTTCCAACCGGTTATTCCAAATACGTACATGACTATTTTCCACAAATCGGCAATTTATGGCTTTGCAGCCACCTATAGAACAGCACAGGCAAAGCTGCCAACAACAGTATCAGCCCCAACAACAAGGTGGCAGGCTCTTCGGAGCTTCGAAATTGTTGAGGACTGATCAGATAATCAAACATCGTGCAAAGCAGCGCTAACCCACCCAACTCTGCAAGCACCCGGCCGTAAGTCACTGTCACCAAGCGTAGTAATTTGCCCCGAGCTTTCCAAAACAGTGTTGGTAATGCCTGTTGGGCATTCATTCGCCAGAATCGCAGTTGAGGTTTGAACTGTTTCCACTCTTTCTCTATGGTCTTCTGCGCCCCGATAATAACGGCGGGCATCACAAAGAGGACCTGTACCGTGACAAGCAGTGCGGGGTTTTCCAACAGGCCTGCCACGCCATTGGGGCTAATCAGGCAGATGGCCAGATAAGCCAGCAGTGCAATAAAAATTTCGGTTTTACCGGACACGGCGTTCAGGTAGTCGGTAATCCGGTACTTCGCATCAAAGCGTTTAACGGCGATCACACCACCCAGCGAGAACCCCAGAAAGGTTACCAGCACAAACGAAACAAGACTGACGATCAATGAGAGATATAACAATGTCCAAATATCAGAACCTGCGCTAAACGCGCCTGGCAGATTCTCGAACCATGCCACGATACCTGAATGCATCAGATTATCTCCCTGGCCTTCGCCAGGTCATCCGGTGTATTGATATTGAAAAAGGGATCTATTGGCTTGTCCTCATAGCACACTTCAAGATAGCGATGGCGCTTCAACCAGGCCCCCATACGCCTCATATCCTGGTCCACGAGCGCGTGGCGCAGATCGTCATATAGACGGATTGGCCAGAGGCCGAACACCGGATGCAACTGCGGCCCACTTTTCGCACAAGCGATGTCTGCTTCTTGCTCCTGTAAAGCAGACTGAAACCTGGCTACAATATCCATCGGAAAAAAAGGCGTATCACAGGCGAAGCTGGCCACCCATTCACAGTCGGGCTGATTCTCCCTCGCCCAATGCATGCCGGTGAGAATACCTGCAAGCGGACCAGCGAAACCATCGATACAATCGGCAACGACCGGGAGTCCATGCTCAGCAAACTGCTCCGCATCTACATTGGCGTTTAAAATCAGACAATCAACCTGAGGTTTAGCCCTTTCAATAGTGATCTCTAACAGCGTTTTACCGTTTAATTCGATGTCAAACTTATCACCACCGCCCATGCGGCGCGACAGCCCACCGGCCATAATAACACCCACAACGGGCAACCCACTGTTCTCTACCACTTACCACTCCTCATTCCACGTGTTTATCTATTTTAGCTGCACAGTATTTAAATTCAGGGATTTTACCAAAAGGATCAAGCTTGGGGTTGGTTAGAAAATTAGCGGCACTCTCCGAGAAACAAAACGGCATAAACAGACAACCCTCTGCGACATCAGGATCCTGCCTGACCATAACCACCACACTTCCCCTTCGGCTTGAAACCTTAACCCGGTCACCTGCATGTATCCCGTAATTCCGCATATCCCGGGAGTTCATGGTAATGATGGCCTCCGGCTCCAGCGAATCAAGAGCATCTGACCGACGAGTCATGGATCCGGTATGCCAGTGCTCCAGCAAACGACCGGTAGAGAGTATCAGCGGATACTCCTGATCGGGTTGCTCGTCCGGCGGGACGATCGCTGCCGGCACAATCGTCGCTTTGCCGCTCTCCGTCGGAAAGCGATCACCAAAGACCACATCCTGGCCTGGCTGATCCGGCGCCGGGCACGGGTACATGACGCTGTTTTCTCTAACCAGTCGCTCCCAACTGATATTGGAAAGCGACGGCATCGCGAGGTGCATCTCCTCAAAAACAGCCTGTGGACCGGCATATTGCCAGTCCAGCCCGATCCGCTGCGCCATTTGCTGAATGATCCACCAGTCCTGCCGCGCTTCTCCCGGTAAGGGTAAAGCCTTTCTGCCCAGCTGTACCTGTCGGTTGGTATTAGTCACCGTGCCTTCCTTCTCGGGCCAGGCCGAGGCCGGCAGAATTACATCGGCATAAAGCGCTGTTTCTGTCAGGAAAAGGTCCTGCACAACCAGATGCTCAAGTCCCGCAAGTGATTCACGCGCATGATTAATATCAGGATCCGACATGGCCGGGTTTTCACCCATAATATACATCCCTTTTATCGATCCTTCTGCAATGGCGTCCATAATCTCCACCACCGTCAGCCCTGGTTCAGGATCCAGCCGGGTATTCCACAGCCGTTCAAACTCGGCGGTAACGGCACCCTCTCCAACGTGCTTGTAATCGGGATACATCATAGGAATGAGCCCGGCATCTGAGGCACCCTGGACATTGTTTTGACCTCGCAACGGGTGCAACCCTGTGCCCGGACGCCCGATCTGCCCGGTCATCAGCGCTAACGAGATCATACAACGCACGTTATCCGTGCCATGAACATGTTGTGAGACGCCCATACCCCAGAAAATAATGGCTGATTTTGCATTGGCATACAGACGGGCCACTTCACGAATGGTTTCGGCGTCAATACCACAAATCGGCTCCATAGCCTCCGGACTGTAGGCGTTGAGATGTTCTTTTAGCTGTTCAAAGCCCAGCGTCATGCGTTCCAGGTAATCTTCCTTGAACAGTCCCTCCTCGACAATCACATGCATCATGGCGTTAAACAGACTAACGTCACTGCCAGGATTGAACTGCAGCATGTGCGTGGCATAGGGTTTGAGCACCTGCCCTCGTGGATCAATAATGATCAGCTTGGCACCACGTTTGACTGCCCGTTTAAAAAACGTTGCCGCAACCGGATGGTTGGATGCGGGATTGCAACCTGCAACCACGATAACTTCGGCATTGTCTGCCTCCATAAAGGAAGCTGACACTGCACCGGAACCGACGCCTTCCAACAGGGCCGCCACGGACGATGCGTGGCACAGGCGCGTACAATGATCCACATTGTTGGTTCCAAATCCGGTGCGTACCAGTTTCTGAAACAGGTAGGCTTCTTCATTGGAGCACTTGGCGGACCCGAAACCCGCCAACGCCTGACCACCGTGGTTATCTCTGATCTTGTTTAACCCCTGTGCGGCATAGTCCAGGGCTTCCTCCCAGCTGGCCTCACGAAAATGGGCAAAAGGATTCGCCGGATCAAAGGCTTCATTGACGACTTTGGGCAGCCCTTTCTTGCGAACAAGCGGGACGGTAATCCGGTCAGAATGATTGACATAATCGAAACCGAACCGACCCTTCACACAAAGCCTGTTTCTGTTAGAGGGACCACCCGCTCCTTCCACATAAAGTATCTTGTCATCCTTGATCTGATAGGTGAGCTGGCACCCCACACCGCAATAGGGGCAAACGCTGTTGACCGCTCTATCCGATTTTTCTCCAGGTTCAAAGATACCCACACCTGATTCGCTGACTGCCGTTGAGGGCATGAGCGCGCCCGTAGGACAGGCCTGCACGCATTCGCCACAGGATACACAGCTACTCGTCCCCATAGGGTCATCAAAATCAAATACGATTTTGGTACCTGCGCCGCGATGTGACAGGCCGATTACATCATTCACCTGCACCATTCGACACCCCTGCAGGCAGAGCTGGCACTGAATACAGGCATCCATATTAACGGCAATTGCGGCATGACTGGTATCTGCCTCGATTTTCTCCCGAACCGGAAAGCGGCTTGTACTGATCCCTAAATGTTCTGCCCAATGCCAGAATCTGGCGTTCTTGTCATGTGCCTGGGTTCGCGGTGGCTGGTCGCTAACCAGCAACTCCATGACCAGCTTGCGTGCGTTTTGGGCACTCTCTGAGGAGGTGCTTTTCACCTTCATTCCGGCCGTTGGTTGTCGCATGCAGGAAGCCGCCAGCGTTCGTTCTCCTTCAATTTCCACCATACAGGCACGACAATTGCCACTTGGCTGATAATCGGATTCCGGTGAATAGCACAGGTGCGGGATCGGCTCGTGGTTACGCTGCGCCACTTGCCAGATCGTCTCACCCTCTAACGCCTGAACCTCTTTTCCATCCAGGTAAAAATCAATCGTGTTACGCACATTGCCCATTAGTCTGCCTCTTTCAGAGAAAGAACCTGTTCCGGAAAATATTTTATCGCCGTTGCCACCGGGTTTGAAGCAGCCTGCCCTAACCCGCAGATCGATGCGTCACACATCACCGATCTCAGTTGTGCCAGCAGTTCTGTATCCCACTCATCCTGTTCAAGCAACGCGACCATCTTTTCCGTTCCGACACGGCAAGGCGTGCATTGTCCGCAGCTTTCATCTTCAAAAAAACGAAGCAGGTTTAATACGACCTGACGCATATCATCCTTATCTGACAGCACCACAACAGCAGCAGACCCAATCAGACAACCAAACTCTTCCAGAGTACCAAAGTCCAGTGGAATATCAGCCATTGTTGCCGGCAGGATACCTCCGGAAGGGCCGCCCGGCAGATAGGCTTTGAAGGTGTGCCCCTGCTCCATACCTCCGCAGTATTCATCAAGCAACTGCTGCATGGTAATGCCGGCAGGTGCCAACTTGACACCCGGGTTGGCGACACGTCCCGAAACAGAAAAGCTGCGCAAACCGACCCGACCATTTCTACCCTCTTTGGATAACAGTTCCGGTCCTTTCTCAAGTACCTGTTGCAGCCAATAAAGCGTTTCCACATTATTAACCAGCGTCGGCCGGTTAAACAAACCCGACTGCGCCACGTAGGGAGGACGTTGTCTGGGATAACCACGCTTACCCTCTATCGACTCTATCATGGCAGACTCCTCACCGCAGACGTAAGACCCCGCACCACGTCTCAGATGCACGTAACCGGCGGCGATCACTCCCTCATCTTCCAGCGTTTTCAACTCTTTCAGCAACAGTTCACGAACCGCCGGGTACTCGTCTCGCAGATAGATATAGATTGCCTCCGCTTCGACAGCCCAGGCGCTGATCAGCATGCCTTCAAGAAACCGGTGTGGATTGCGTTCCAGATAATACCGGTCCTTAAAGGTACCGGGTTCGCCTTCATCGGCGTTGACCGCCATGTATCTTGGTTTGGGCTCCTGCCGAACAAACTCCCATTTGCTGCCGGTTGGAAAACCTGCTCCACCCAGACCACGCAAGCCGGACTCCTTTAAGGTCTGATGTACCTGTTGAAAACCGAGACTGCCGGACAGACAACGCTTATAGAGCGAGTACCCACCCTCACCTGCATACGCCTGATAATCTTCATACTGGATTGCTTGTGGTGAAAAATCCGCTCCAGAAATAGCGTCCTGTGCGACTTCCAGGGAAGCATGGTCGAGATGGCGATGCCCGACCTCCAGTGCAGGAGCTGTATCACAACGTCCCATACAGGGTGCCCGGACCACTCTAACCTGCGCTGGATCAAGGTGATCTTCCAATGACTTCCGAAGCTGGTGTGCCCCCCGAAGGGCGCAGCTTAAACTGTCGCAAACCCGAATAGTGAGCGCTGGAGGCGCCTGCTCATGTTCCCTGACGACATCGAAATGGGCATAGAAAGTGGCTACTTCATAGACTTCCGCCATTGGAAGTTTCATCTCTGCCGCCAGCGCAGCGAGATGCGCCGCGGAAAGGTGTCCGTAGTGATCCTGTATCAAGTGCAGGTGTTCTATTAACAAATCCCTTTGCCGAGACCGACTACCCAGCAATTTCCTGATCTCCTGAAGCGCTGAGTCTTTTATCTGTCGACCACGATTTAAAGTGCGTCCCTTCGCTTTACCTTTTCCCGGATGGAGTCGTTGAGAGTTTCCCTGATGCGCTGACATAAACAACCCGTAATCGATCTGTTTCTGGAACCGTTAGAATAGCAGCACCTCAACAGATCTTATAGCGTTAGCGGTCCTAAATTCCAGTTTTTCTGTTGCAAAGACGGCAGGTAAAAAGACTCCACTCAAGATTATTAAACGATGTTGTGCAGCCTATCGGACCGTTTAATTTAGATTCCATACGCAATAGTCGGGTATCACAATGACTATCTGTTATAACCAGATAATTCGTTGTGCTAAAAGATTGCAAGATTAAGTGTAGAGCTTATGAACGCCTTGGCTATACTTAATACGAACAGGGAAAATAAAACAACCAGCCGCGTTTCTATAAGACAAACTATATGCGCACATTGATTAGAGGACTAAAAGTCCTACTATTACTGTTATGTTGCTGCGGAGTTGCAGCAAAGCAACACTCACATCAGATTCAATCACTCACGGTTGAAGAGAAAAAGTGGCTTAAGGAACATCCCGTCATCACCTTTGCCCCCGATCCCGATTTCCCGCCAATTGAGTATTTTGACACCAAAGGGAAATTTGCTGGTATTACCGCAGATTACCTCAAATATCTCGGTGAATGGCTGGGCGTTCAATTTGAACCCTTGAAAACCAACAGCTGGAGCGAAGCCGTTGAATCGGTTGAACAGGGGCAGGCACTTCTTCTGTCAGCACAGCTTAAAACCCCTGACAATCAGTCTGATTATTTTTTTAGTAACAGCTACCTTGAATACCCGGTGCTGATCATGGCGCGAGAAAATGTGGTTCAACAACAGCATCTCGCCGACCTTTCAGGAAAGAAACTGGCGGTAGTCTCTGATTATCCCGATATCGAATTGATCAGGAAAAAGTACCCCGACATCACGCTGCTTGAAGTTGAGAATGTCTCTTCGGCCCTACGACTCACCGCTTTTGGGCAGGCCGACGCGATGATTGTCTTGCAGCCCGTCGCCTCTTACCATCTGGAAAAAGAGGGGATAACCAATCTTCATGTGGTGGGACTGGCTGACTTTTATACCAGCATGTCCTTTGCGGTAAGCCGCAACCATCCGATGCTGGCACAGATTCTCAACAAAGCGCTGAATGCGATACCTGCAAAGGAGAAACAGCGCATACAAAATCGCTGGATCATATCGAATGCAAACCTGAGTTTTGATTATGGTCCATTAATCTATCTCTCTTTGTTGGTTGCTGCCGTGATACTGTTATTGGGTGGCTGGCTTTATCAGACACACTACCAGAAAAAGCGTTTACAACAGGAAATATCGATCCGTCAGAGCAAGGAGAAAGAGCTACAGGAGGTGATGCTTGAATTACAGGAGGTCAACCAGCAACTTGAGGTCGCTATCATAACCGACCCGCTAACGGGCGCGATGAATCGTCGTGGCTTTTACGATCTTATAGAGTCTGAGCACAACAGGATTATTCGCTATGGCGGTGAGATCACTTTACTGATGCTGGATATCGATTTCTTTAAGCAGATCAATGATAAATATGGCCACAGTGCCGGTGATCTCGCGCTGCGCAAACTCACTGAAATTTGTGCCGATGGTGCCCGTATTATTGATGTGATCTCGCGCGTCGGTGGAGAGGAGTTTGCCATCTTGCTTCCAAATACCAGTGTTGATAATGCCGTTAATCTCGCGGAGCGCATACGCCAAAAGGTTGCGTCCTTCCGCCTTGAGATTGATCGCGGCTCAATATTGAATATGACGGTAAGTATCGGTGTGGCTGCCTATGGCAGTGGCGATACCCCGAACTCATTATTCAACAAAGCTGATCAGGCACTTTACTACGCCAAAAACAACGGCCGAGACCAAGTGGTGTGTTTTGATGATTTGCCTGCCGGGCGAGTCGAGCAATTCTATCAACTACGCTAATACCCCTGTTTCATCCGATTAATGCTTCTTTGAATTGGCCTTTTCTGCTGGTTAGATGTCATTGCGTTCTTAAGCAGATTTTTTAAACTGCGCTTGTACCTCAATTGAACCGATTTCAACAACCGACACAAAGGGCAAACGATGCAACTTACCCAATCACTCAGCCGGGTTTCGGCTCCCCTTTTGATCTCCAGATTTATGCGACTGGAAATATCTGCTTTGGCACGAAAAGTTGCTCGTGCTTTTGGACACCGAACGCCGCCTGACATACCAATCACCGACATTAAAATTCCCGACTCCGAACTGGCGGTCAAGGCGACACGTCTTGTTGAGCAATGTTCACCGCTGTTCCTGCTCAACCACTCGATACGCACCTACTGCTTTGGTGCAGCAATTGCCCGGCAGTTAGGTATTAAAGCGGATATGGAGGTATTTTATCTGGCGGCCATCATGCATGACCTGGGATTGACAGCCCCCTATGATCAGCAGCAGGGTTCGTTTGAAGTCACAGGCGCCAAAGCGGCCCGTCAATTCCTGCTTGATCAAGGGGAGACCCGCAATAAAGCAGATCTTGTGCATGAGGCCATCGCACTGCACTCCTCCGTCGGCATCGCCGACAAACGAGAACCGGAGGTTGCACTGGTCCATTACGGCGCAGGTGTCGATGTCATCGGATTTCATGCAGAAGATGTTTCACCCACAACGCGGCAACACATCGTCTCGGCCTATCCGAGGCGAGATTTTAAAGCGGAGTTTTACAAATTGCTGGATAACCAGGTCGTATGCAAGCCTGACTGCCACATCGCAGGCCCTTTCGCTCTGGGATTTGCTGACAAAATCAGAAAAGCGCCATTCAATGAGTAGGCGCTCTTTGATGGTTACTATTCCGGTTTTTAGTCGTCGAGGCGAAACCCTATTTTCATGACCACCTGGTAATGCCCGACTTCGCCGTCCACAACATGGCCACGGATCTCTTCAACCTCGAACCACTCTACCCGCTTGACCGTTTCCGAGGTTCTTTTTACCGCTTGCTGAATAGCATCTTCAACACTTTCTTTTGAAGACCCCACAACATCTATCTTTTTATAAACATGATCGCTCATTTTGCTTCCTCTTCTTTATTGTTGTCTTTAAATCTCGCCCACTTAACTACGTATACCCGCCGTTTACCCGCCGGTTGTATTCATAAACCGTAATATTTGCGGGTCGTTATCCAACTCAAAGTAATGTCGTTCCGGCTTAATATCCATACCCTGCATAATAGCTTCGGTTAACTTTTCCTTATCACCTGGATGCGCTCGTACAACGGATCTGAGATCGATCGAATGTTCATTACCCAAACAGAGCAGCAATCTTCCCTCTACCGTGAGCCGAACCCTATTGCAAGTATCGCAGAAGTTCTCGCTGTGGGGAGAGATAAACCCGACCCTGGATTGATATCCCGGAACGCGCCAGTAACGCGAAGGGCCACCTGTTTTTTCGCTGGTTGGAATAAGCTCCAGTTCTTCGCTTATCATATCCCTGATCGACTGGCTGGAACAAAAAGCTTCACCGCGATTGTGTTCGGTGATGCTACCCAAGGGCATCTCTTCAATATAGGAAATATCAATATTGCGATCCAGAGCATAGCGCAGTAGATCCAGCACTTCGTCATCGTTACGGCCGCTCAGAACCACCGCGTTAAGCTTGATCCGGTCAAACCGGTTCTCAATAGCGGCTTCAATCCCTTCCAGCACCTGATCCAGATTACCGATTCGGGTCAGTTCCTTGAAACGGTCTGCCTTCAGACTGTCCAGACTGATATTGATTCGCTTGACCCCGGACGCCTTTATCTCCTCAGCATATTGCTTGAGATGGGAGCCATTGGTGGTAAAAGTCAGTTCATCGAGCTTCTCCAGAGAGCCAAGATGGCCGAAGAGCTGTTGCACATTATGTCTTACCAACGGCTCTCCACCGGTTAGGCGAATCTTTTTGACACCCAAATCAACGAAGGTTTCACCGATAAAAGCCAGCTCCTCCAGCGTCAACACCTGCTCTCGCGGCAAAAAAGTCATGTTTTCAGACATACAATAGACACAGCGAAAGTCACAGCGATCTGTCACTGACATCCTCAGGTAATTTACTTCCCTGCCAAAACGATCAATTAATTGTGCCAACGTGATTCTCTCTCTGTATCGGATGCTTTTGCATCCACCCAAACATCACCTTCTTGACGCTGTTCCTTTTTCCAGAAAGGTGCCTTCGTTTTCAGGAAATCCATCAAATACTCGCAGGCTGCAAACGCTGCCTCCCGATGTGCGCTATTAACCCCCACGAACACAATTTGATCTGAGGTTTTAAGCGCTCCGATACGATGAATGATTCTGGTGTTAATAATCGGCCAGCGTTTTTCCGCATCCTCCACCAACTGTGTAAGAACTTTCTCCGTCATACCAGGGTAATGTTCCAGAAACATACCTGTAACGGATTCATCCTGGTGCATGTCACGCACCAAACCAACAAAGGTAACAATAGCACCAATTTGGGGCGCATCCTCTGTCAGAGCCTGATATTCTTCGGCTAAGCTGAAATCCTCTTGCTGAACGCTAATGTGCAAGGTTTTAACCTCCGGTAACCGGTGGAAAAAACCCCACTTCATCGCCTAGATTAACTAACTGATCTGCGGTAGCAATTTCCTGATTGACCGCAACCAGTAAATTTTCATCCTGCATTGCCGATTGCCAGGGCTCGCCACGGGATGCGATCTGTCGTTTCAGGTCTGACACAGAACAACCGGAATCGGACAACACTATCTGCTCTTGAGCGCAATCAAGCTGGTCACGCAATCTGGCAAAATACAACACCCTAACCATCTGTTACTCACTCTCTTCCGCACGCCAATGCCCAGATTTACCGCCCTTCTTTTCCAGCAACCGGGTATTTTCAACAATCATTCCACGATCAACAGCTTTACACATATCATAGATAGTCAAGGCAGCTACTGATGCGGCTGTCAGCGCCTCCATCTCGACACCAGTCTGTCCGGTCACTTTACAGGTTGCCTCAATACGAACCATCGAATCCTGCTCCAATGCCTCCAGCGAAACCTTTACGGAAGTGAGCATCAAAGGATGACAGAGCGGTATCAATTCCCAGCAGCGCTTGGCCGCCTGGATTCCTGCTATACGTGCCGTAGCAAATACATCCCCCTTTTTATGCCCGCCGGAGACAATCATCGCAAGCGTTTCAGGTTCCATTCGCACATAGGATTCCGCCGTTGCAACACGAGAAGTTGATGCTTTTTCACCAACATCAACCATTTGGGCTTTGCCCTGTTCATCTAAATGAGTTAACTGATTCATTCAATCTACTTACATCATGAGGAAGCTATCAAGAGGAGGTCCGACTATTTGTATTTGGCGTTCCTCTATTCATATACGCTTCCGATATTATCATTTTGGGCGTTACAGATAAATAAATACACAAGCAAAAATGTGCGTTTTAACAGTAAATATTACCGTTATTTTAAATAACGCAGGTGTTAGCGTACAAATTGCGGATTATACTATCTTACCGGGATTTAACAGGTTATGGGGATCCATGAACTGTTTCAGGGATCTCATCAGATCAATCTCCTGGGACTCTCTGCTAAGATTCAGATATGCTTTCTTTTCCAGACCTATGCCATGTTCCGCAGAAACAGATCCGCCACAGTCCGCCAATGGCTTGTAAATTATCTGATTCACCTGATGATGCAAATCTTCGGAACTGTCATTTTGTGGCGAGACGAAAAAATGCAGGTTGCCATCGCCAATATGACCCAGAGCATAGAAATAACAATTATCCCAGTGCTCTGATAATTGCGTTTCAAGCTCACGAATATAGCTCTCCATCTCTTTGATCGGCAGACTGACATCGTAAATAAACAATGGCTTCAAGGAGAGTACCGCCTCAAAATCTTCACGAATTGCCCAGATTTTATTCCGCTCTGACTCGGATTTTGGTAATACCGCATCCTCAATCAGGCCTTTCTCAAGAGCCCTTTCCATTATTGTCTGAAAGTTGTCCTTATCAATACCGGGATCGGCGCCCTGCGCCTCCAGCACAACATAATAGTCATAATCTCTGGAAAGCGGGGATTCATGCCATCCGGGCTCTGTAACCGCACGATAATAGTTACGCCACATTAACTCATATGAAGTTAATTGCCCGCCTAACAATTTATCGGCAAACTTTAACAGATTCACCACACTCGAAAAGCTATTGGTCGCGACCAGCGCGCTGTTTGCACTCAAGGGTTGTTCTTTCAGTTTAACGATCACACGGGTGATAATGCCCAGCGTTCCCTCAGTCCCGATAAACAGCTGTTTCAGGTCATAGCCGGCATTGTTTTTTAACATGCGATTCATCGAGGACAGAACGGTGCCATCCGCCAGCACCACTTCCAGCCCAAGCACCAGCTCTCGCATCATGCCATAGCGAATCACATTAATGCCTCCCGCGTTTGTGGCAACATTGCCGCCGACGGTGCAGGATCCCCTCGCCCCCAAATCCAGAGGGAACATTAACTCATGCTCCCTTACAGTTTCCTGAAGTGTTTGCAGCACTACACCTGCCTGGACCGTCGCAGTGCGCCCCTGGGTATCGATCTCTTCTATTGCATTCATCCGTTCCATTGAAAGAATGAGGTCCTTCTGCCCGGTCAAAGTACCCTGAACTGTTCCGGTAAGGCCGCCGTGAGCAACCACATTGACCTTATGCTGATGGCAAAGCTTAAGAATTTCGGATACCTGTGCGGTCGTTTTAGGACGGACTAACGCACACGCATTCATGGACGAGGAGTCCCAGTAGCTTTTGTTTCGTGTACTGACCTGTTTCTGATCTAACAGACCACTCTCGCCAACAATGGCTTTAAGCTGTGATAAAAAATCATTCATAGATAAAATCTTAATTCAACTCGATAAAACATGGGTGCGTGGCGATTGTCACGCTGTTGTTACTACCTGAAAGTGTTTATGTGCCAGTCAGAAGCGCCTCTATTTTAGCTTCAAAATCCGGCCCGATAGGTTTACAGATATGATCATCGCAGCCTGCTTTAATGGCCGCTTCACAGTCTTCACTCATGGCCGAAGCGGTAACGGCAATAATCGGTTTTTGGTAGCCCTGCTCTTTTAAATGCCGGGTTGCCTCATGGCCATCCATAATGGGCATATGCATATCCATGAGTACCAGATCGTAATTACCCGCCAGCGCCATTGCTAAGCCCTCTTTGCCGTTTACTGCCTGTTCGACCTGATGTCCTTTCATCTGCAAGCGCAATTGCAGCATTTTTCTGATTGGGTCATCATCTTCAATGATCAAGATATTTGCCACCTGCTACCCCTCATTTGTCACGATAGTAAAACTGAAAACGGTACCCTTCCCGACTTCGCTCTCAACCTCAATACTACCATTTTGTAATGCGATCAGTCTCTTGGTTATTGCCAGGCCTAAACCGGATCCGCCCTGTTTTCGGGTTCTTGTAGAATCAACCTGGTAAAATGCGTCAAACAGTTGCGGAAGATCTTCTGCTGGAATACCCGCGCCAGTATCGCACACCCTCATCGACAGAACCGAACCTTTGATTTCACCTTGCACATCAATCTGACCCTGCTCCGTAAATTTTAGTGCATTACCAACCAGGTTGATCAGAATCTGGCGAAAACGCATTGGGTCCAACACAAACGATCCGGCTTGGATATCAGCGATGAGCGACAACCCTTTTTCCTGCGCCAATGGCGTGAATTCGTTAAGCACCTGAGTGACGGTTTGCCTAACATCAATTTTCTCAGGTTTTAATAGCATCTGACCCGCTTCAATTTTCGAAATATCCAGCAGATCATTGATAATCTCCAGCAAGTGACGCCCCGATTGATCCATATCGTTGGCAATGTTTGCAATCATCTCCGGTTCGGGCATTTGCGCACTGTTCTGCAACAGCGGCAGATAGCCCAGAATTACCGTTAGCGGTGTGCGCAGCTCGTGGCTCATCATGTTGAGGAAAGATGACTTCTGCCGGCTCGCCTGTTCAGCGGCCTCTTTCGCAGTCACAAGTGCCTGTTCATGGGCCTTTCTAAGGGTCAAATCCACCAACACGCCAACATAAAGTCTATTCTCATCGGTAGTTGCATCACCTACGGAGAGGTGCACGGGTAGCGTACTACCATCCTTACGCTGCGCAACTACCTCTCGACCAATTCCAATGATGCTTTTCTGACCGGTTGTGTGATAGTTCGCCAGATACTGGTCATGTTCCGCATGGTAAGGCTCCGGCATCAGCATATTGACATTGCGACCAATCACCTCATCGGCAGAATAACAAAACATATTTTCCGCTGCCGGGTTAAAGAGCTGCACGATACCATGACCATCAATGGTAATAACCGCATCGGCGGCATTTTCCAGAATAACGGACATTCTTTTTCGGCTTGCATTCAGCTCTAAAGTTCGCTCGTCAACCAGCTTCCTGACCTGACGCTCTCTTCGAACCAGAGACCACAGGTAAAAACTGAGGACCGTTGTCAGCAGAAATCCTGTGATCAGCACAGTATCGGGAAGCGGCGTTCTTCGGTTATCAATATAGTCGCGATTTGCACGGGTGGTAACTCGCCAGGTTCTACCAGCCACATCAATCGGATAATGGGCCACCCAGGAATGTTCCTCAACCAGCGCCTCAGGCGAACCTGCCAGGTAAGTCGCCTCAATCGGGTCCGTCGCATCTGCCAGGGTCAGATCCAGTCCCTTTAACTCGGCTAAACCTTCCAGCGACAGATTGAAAAGCCTTTCCACCCTGAAAACACCCAGCACCAGTCCACGCAGATTGCTAACGGATCTGGCAGCATCCTGTGTTTGGTAAACCGGTAAAAACAGCAGTACTCCCGAGGACTGTTGATTATTTTTATGTGAATCCTGAACCAGCTTGATGGCTGGTGTTGCTATTGCCTGCCCATTTTTGGCCGCTGCCTTTATCGATTCCAGTCTCGTTTGATTGGACCCCAGATCAAAGCCAAGTACCTTTTCATTGCCCTTTAATGGCTGAATAAAGACTACCGGAAAGTACTGATTCCTCTGACTGGCCCGGATCAACTGCCCTTCACTGTCCTGCTCTGTAATTTGGAAACTGGTTGAAGTATCCTCACTGGCTTGCTGTTCAAACGGGATTCGCTCGCCGGGTAATATCCTGGGTACCCACTCCAGTGCCTGGAGTTCAGGGTGCGCTTGCAGATAGGCTTGGGTAAAGACCCCAAACTCATCACTACTCACCCTTTCAGAAGCTAAAAACAGTCCGCGAATGGCTATTAATATGGAGATACTCAACTCCATTCGCTCGTGCAAAGCATCCGCAAACAGCGCCGTTGCCCGTTGCTGGCTGATATAAATGGTTTTTTCTTCAAGATTACGGGTGATCTGAAAGCCGAGAACGCTCACAATCAAACCACCCGCTAAAACAGCGGCGAAAATTGAGGAGCCCGCCGTGGTAAATTTATCAGGGAGCAGTGACATCTTGCCCGGCGACCACGATTTGATTCCGCCCATTTTCTTTGGCCTGGTAAAGCGCCTGATCCGCAATCTCAATCAGGGTTTTGGTTTCCGTTGCCCCTTTAAGCGAAACGGCTATGCCTGCGCTAAAAGTGCAACTAAAGGTTTCCCGGCCAGCAAGATGATGAATATTAGCAAAACGCTCACGTAACTCGTCGATGATCTTCAGAGCAATATCGCCGTCGGTTTCCGGCAGAATAATACCAAACTCCTCCCCGCCATATCGACCCACCTGGTCAATCTGCCGAAGCCTGTCCTGCAGCAGATTGGCGATACTCTTGAGCACCCGGTCACCGGCAGCATGCCCGTATTGATCATTGACCTTTTTAAAATGATCCAGATCCAACAACACAAAACTCAAACGGCTATTCTGGCGGCTTGCCCTCGCCAACTCTGCATCTAACTGCTGTTTGAGACAACTGTGATTCAACACCCCGGTTAAACCATCGTAATACATCAATGCACCCAGAGCTCTGGTGCGTTCTGCACGATGTGCTACGGCTTTGACCAGATGATCATCACGAATTGGCTTCTCCAAAAAATCATCACCCTGCTGCAATGCCAATAGCTGTTTGTCCAGATCCTCCTCGGTCGAAAGAAAAACCACCGGAATACTGAACAGTTCCTGATGCTGGCGTACCACCTGCGCCGCCTCAATTCCTGAAACTTTTTCCATGTGAATATCCATTAAAATAAGCTCTGGCCGAAATTCAACCATGGCCTTAAAAATCATTTCCGGTTTATTGAGAGTTTGCGCATGCATGCCGGCTTTCTGCAACACCAACGCATAATGGTCCGCCAGTTTGGGATCATCATCAATGATCAGAATACGATAAGGCTCCTGCTTATGTCGCATCAGCAAACGATCGAGGTAACTAACCAGAGCCGGCACATCCACAGGTTTCATCATATAAGCACTTCCACCCGCCCTGACCGCAGCAAGCCGAGCTTCCCAGTCGCCTCGTGCAGAAGTGAACACCACTGAAAGCGGTTCATTTTGCGGGCTTTTATGATCAACCAGCGAGGCCAATTGTGCCGGTGTCAGCTTCTCTCCGGCATACTCAACATCCATGATCAACACCGCCGGTATACTTTCCTGCAGCGCCTTTGCAGCCTCCTCAACAACGGCAAACACTTTGACCTCGTAACCAAAATTACCAAGCTGGGCAGCTATCTCCCGACCGACCGGTGCTTCTTCTTCAATAAGGTAGACCTGGTACCCAAGTTGATCCTGCCTGGTCTGTAACGGCAGTGTTTGAGTCGGCTCATCACGGTTAACGGCGTCTTGAGCAGGCCCCTCAGCAGCGAGTTGATAGAGCCGCTGTACACCCAGACGCAGGTTGGTCAGCGCACGGGCGTCTATATTCTGCCCGTGATCAATGATGAACCGTAAATCAAGCTCAAGCTGGCGGGCACTTTGGCCCAATTTTGGATAACCAAATGTCGCTGCCGACCCCGACAATTTGTGAACCTGTCGATAGAGCTCTTTAAGACCTCCAGCAGGTACACGGCCTGCTTCCAACTGATCAATGGTGATAGCGATGCTGCCCAGCCGCTCGGAAAGACTTTCCGAATATTCCCTGGCAAGTTGCTGCAGCTGCTGCTCTATTTCAGTTGTGTCCATCCTAGATACCTGGTCATTATTGCTATTGTTGTTTGATTCGCGTCATGCGCCTGCATGCCGAATCATGGTACTATACCACTAAATTTCTCTCTTATTATGGCATTCGGGCAGTAATTTGTCGGGGTTGAGTACCAACCGGTCTGTCGTATGGCGCGCAACTCCCCGTTTGCAGCCTAATAACTAAAAATACTATTTTAATCAATTCGGCGCACGGTTCCAGCGCCTATATAAAACAGATAGTTCTCACACGATTGTGCAAGCCTGTGCAGAACGATAAAGATAAAAGGCAGTGTTATGGAAGGCGCTCGAATCTTAATTCTTGAAGATGATCCTTTTGAAGCGGAGCAATTACAGCTAAACCTTACCGAAAGGGGTTACCACGTCCTTGCGGTGGTAGATAACGCCAAGGATTGCATGGAGTATATCCGCGGTGGTGAGATCGACCTGTTGATTATCGATATCATACTGGAAGGTGAAATGGACGGTATCGATGTCGCCGAGATGATAGGCCGTTTTTACAATATGCCTTTTATCTATCTGACGGCTCATGGCACGGATGAGCTACTGACCCGTGCGGAGCAAACCCGGCCGGTCGCCTATCTGCTAAAACCCTACCGAATCAAGGAGCTGGATTTCATGATTCGGGTAGGCCTTGAGCGTTGGAAACAGGAGCAGCGGCTGCAGCGGGAAAAAGCCAAAGCTGAAGCGGACCTTTGGCAACTGGCAACCCATGATCCATTAACCCAGCTACCTAACCGGGATCTGTTTATCAACAGACTGGAACGGGCGATTCGTAAGGCGCGGCGCGCCAATACTCATATCGGCCTGCTGTTTATCGATCTGGATCATTTTAAGGAGATTAATGACAGTTTCGGACACTTTGTCGGTGATCAGATCCTACAGAGTGTTGCCCGTCATTTGGAAGAGCATACCCGTGCGGATGATACGGTTGCACGTTTGGGTGGAGATGAATTCACCGTCATCATTGATGAATTGGATGACTTGCAGAATATCGGGATTTTCGGTCAAAAACTGATTGATTCCTTTAACAAACCTTTTTCGGCGGGAAAGCTTCAGTTTACGCTCAACACAAGCATCGGAATCAGCCTTTACCCGGAGGATGGCACTAATCCGGCAACACTGCTGCGTAATGCCGATGCGGCCATGTATCGTGCAAAAGCAGAAGGTCGTAGCAATTTTCAATTTTATACATCCGACATGACCGAACGAGCACGCAAGCGAGTGCAGATTGAGTCGGAATTGCAAATTGCGTTGGAACAAAACCAGTTTGTTTTGCATTATCAACCACAGTTTAATATGGAAACCAATCGTTTTGAGGGTGCTGAAGCGCTTATTCGCTGGCAGCACCCCGAAAAAGGGCTTATTCAGCCGCTTGATTTTATACCGATTGCGGAGAAAACAGGACAGATTGTTGCTATCGGCAGGTGGGTGCTGGAGACTGTTTGTACCAAACTGGCAGACTGGCAACAAAAAGGCATCCAGGCGGGAAAGATAGCTATCAACATATCCCAAAGGCAGGTGACAAGACTCAATTTTATCGACCAGATCAAAGAAACAATACAACAAACACAATGCAATCCGAGTCAGTTGGAGCTGGAGATCACCGAAAGTTTGCTGATCGCCAACCCGGAGCAGATAGCCGCTGAGCTAGAACAGCTTAGAACGCTGGGCTGCACGATAGCGATTGATGATTTTGGCACCGGTTTTTCATCGCTGAGTTATCTGAAAAAATTCCCCATCAACAAGTTAAAAATAGACCGCACATTTATTAAGGATTTACCAAAAGACATAAATGACAGCGCAATTACCCAGGCCATAATTGCTTTAGGCAAAAATCTTGATCTGGAAGTTATCGCTGAAGGTGTTGAGACAGAAGCGCAGGCCAGTTTTATAAAAGAACATGACTGCCGGTATTGTCAGGGGTTTTATTTTAGCAAGCCATTACCCGAGGATGCTTTTCTGGAATTTATCAACAACCAGTCTGCGGGTTCAGTCAGTTAACTTGCCGAACTCAGCGCACCGCACCAACAGCTAATTGGACTTTTTTTGTTTTACCATTAAGAACATGAGGTTATAGCCACTATTTTGATGACGGCTTTAAAAAGCGTTCGCAACCCCAAGAACCTTGTGTGCAGTGCAAAATAATTTTTTCTTGTAAAACATCAAGTTATGAGCATTCCAAATAACTATAAAAATAGCCGGTGATAGAATAAATTAATCATCGACATTCCGGGTTAATTTCGTTTTACTTGATGGTCGCTTAGCTTAAAAAGTGCTTATCCGGTTTTTAATTTACGCTGCGGTAAGCCAAGAAATGAATATCTCAAGATTTTCAACCAGGAGGCAAGCCTATATGAAATCACAGAAACGAGACACCAGTATTCGTGCCTATAAAAAAGGATACCAAGCCGGAATTGTTGGCAAAGCAAAGGATACCTGCCCACTCAACAGAGAGCCGGAAAGACAGCAGTGGCTAATGGGATGGCGAGAGGGTCGACAGGATAACTGGGACGGACTGACAGGTGTTTCAGGTGTTTCTAAGACTGCGGAAATGTATCATTAATTAGTCCTTTTATCATACTTTTAAGCCCGGTAGAGAGCGTCTATCGGGCTTTTTTATGGAACTTACGAAGTTTAAGTTCCATAAACTAGTGTACACCATGCATCCTTTTCCTAAGCATCGGGACTAATAAAAACAGCACCACGGATACGGAAATGGCAAACCACCCGACATTTGCGTATACCTCAATCACACGCGCCGTTCTCTCTCCCTGATCAACTATGGTTGCGTCACCACCAGCACCACCCGTCATAATGGCAATCTGTCCCGCAATAAAGTTAGCGGCGGCAAAAGCAAGAAACCAGATGCCCATCATCATACCAACGATTTTTTTAAGGCTAAGCTTGGTTACAACCGACAAACCAACCGGGGAAAGGCAAAGTTCACCAGTAGTATGCAGCAGATAGACAAGCACCAGCCAGACCATGCCTGTTAAACCGTTGTCACCGGCGAGTTTTGCACCAAACACCAACACCAAAAAGCCCAACCCCACCTGTAGAATTGCGAACCCGAATTTGGTGGGTGTCGAAGGTTCCCAGCCTTTTCTGGCCAGCCAGACCCATAATGCTGAAAAGATCGGCGCGAGCATAAAAATAAAGAACGCATTAAGTGACTGAAACATTGACGCGGGAATCTCCATGCCGAGCAGCACGCGATCCACTGAACGGTCAGCAAACACATTCAATGATGAGCCGGCCTGTTCAAACAGCGACCAGAATAATACCGAAAAGATGATCAGTACAGATAGCACCAGCATGCGGTCCCTATCCACCTTATCGCATTCCATAAATGCATAATACAACACCAGTAATATCGCGATGCCGCCTATACCCAGCAGCACATGCCCCACTAATTCCTGGTACTGTATCAGTTGCCAGATCACCACCACACCCAACAGTCCACCGAGATAAATAAATGCTTCGCGATTTAGCCCCACAAAAAGCGGCTCCCGAAGCATTTCTGTGGCGGGCGGATGAGCTTTGTCTTTTAGTAAGTTGTTGCCCCTTAGAAAAACAACCAGGCCAAAAAGCATGCCGAATCCGGCAAGACCAACCCGTAACCCCACCCGTAGGTCTGACCCAGCCAACCACATAACAGTGCCGAAAAGAAAGCCCCTAAATTAATCCCCATATAGAAAATAGTAAATCCACTATCCCGTCTGGGATCATCCCGCTCATAAAGCGAACCGACGATAGTTGAAATATTCGCTTTCAGAAAACCTACGCCGGTAATAATCAGGGCCAATGACAGATAAAAAATCTGTAAATATAATGGGTTACGAACAACTTCTCCACCCTGCCTGAAGGATTCAGGCCCTTCAAAAGCCATACCAAAATGCCCAAGCACCAGCAAAATGGCACCAAAGGTCACCGCTTTGACTGAACCAAGATAGCGGTCGGCCAGCACACCACCAATGAGAGGGGTGACATAATTCAGTGCCGTATAGGCACCATATATCAGATAAGCTTTTTGATCGGAAAACAGAAAATGCTGCGTCAGGTAGAAAACCAGCAAGGCTCTCATACCATAGTATGAAAAACGTTCCCATAACTCCGTAAAAAACAGAACGTATAGCCCTTTGGGGTGCCCTAGAATATCGTCACTTTGCCTCGGCAGATTTGCGTCTGCTGTACCTTCATTAACCGGCATTATTGTTATTTCCTCTACTCAACTATTTTCACATGTACCCGGATAAGATTCATCCATCTGTTTTAATCCCTTTCCCACATTAAGGGTATCGCGAAAGGTAAGAAAGACGCACGCCCTCTGCCCAAAGACAGGAGAGAAAGACCTCCTCTCCCTCTGGGAGAGGAATGAGGTGAGGGCATTCTTGCAACCTATTGTTATTACCCCTCACCCTAACCCTCTCCCTGAGGGAGAGGGGAAAGTAATGAAGATTGTGCAGAAAAAATCAAACGTCAGTACAGGATTCGCGTTTTGAGTTCAGCCATCTGTTCCACCTGGTATCTTTCAAATGGCAACGATTTGTAACCAAAGTTCTGATAAAGCTCCATCTGGTCTTTATAGTGTTTCGCCGGTGTTCCGTCCGGGGCTATAAATCCACTCTGGCCCGGCGCAAAAACATCAACGCCAGTAATTTTCTTATCTTTGGCAACAAAACGGTTATTCTCCGAACCGCGATTCATGATAACGGGTAGTTGGGGTTGGTTATCCGATAGCGCCTGTGGGGCACCCCTAAAGTTATAGGGTCTGAACTGAAGCGGATGTGGCTCCATTTTCCACTCCTTAAGGTCTGTACCAAAACGCGTCTCTAGCTGCTTAACCGCTTGCTCAAAGGTTTTCAGCAATACAGCGTTCGACGACTCGCCATTTAAAAAATCATAGCGGCTTTGGCCATCCAGATTCCTGACCAGAAGTTTAATGCCTGGTGAAACCGCTACGGCACCCTTTATCGACTCTATCGGATAACCGGGAGAGGCAAAGCGGTAAAAGAAAGCGTCGCCCACATCATCCTTAAACACATACTCCAGTAATGCTTTGAGCCAGACATCCATAATGGCCGGACCTGCACTGTCAAAGTACCCGTCATTGTTTTTATCCCACCAGTATTTGTCCCAACCTTGCAGGCTTTGCAGAGCTTTTTGCTGTAGCCCTGTCGAATCTTTACCCTCAAAGGCAGCATTCAGTGCTGGCAACAGATAAGCCACATTGAGGTCTGCAAAAGAACTTCTGGCGTTGATTGCCCACATTTGATCCGGATTCAGGCGTTCCTGGGCATCCAACTCATCTATAAGCACATTTGCGCGATCTGCTTTCGACCAGTTTCTCCACCATAGATCGGAACTATTCCAGCCTCGTTCTGGCCGATTATTCCAGTTTACAATATAGCCTTGTTCCGGATTAAGGGCAGTTGGGTTTTCTTCAAAAGGCAAAATCCCCTGCCAATCCATGGAACCATCACCAGGCACCGGTAAGCGTGTGTCCTGTTGTTCCTGTCTGATTGGATACTTACCTGAAAGCGTATAACCGATGTTGCCGGATTTATCGAGGTAATAAAAATTGATATTGGTCGCCATTTTCTTAATCTGGCCGCGGAGTTCCTCAATTGTTTTTGCTTTGGCCAATTCAACCCAGGCGATACCGGTCTCCACTTCAGACCCTTCCCAGGTCCTTTTCTGGCTATAGGCAATGCCGTTTTTCTGGTCCATCTGAATTACCGGTCCATAAACACTTCGAAATACGGTAAATTCAACTGGATCAGCACCCTTAACGGCGATCAACTCCTGTCTCACCTCAAAATCCCGATACACGCCATTGTGCAGATACTGCGTCTGATTCTCCGGATTAAGCTTTAATTCAAAAATATCCACCTGATCGCCAAACCCTGCCGTTGAGCCCCAGCCCACGTTTCCGTTATGGGCGAATAGCATAAGCGGATAAGCCAGCATGGTATTACCCACCACATCAAACCCTGCGCCATGTAGCCCGACACCATAGACATAGGAGGGGTTTGCCCAACCAAACTGAGGGCCATTGACCAGCACAGCTTTGGCTCCGCGTACTTTTTTCTTGTTCACCAGCCAGACATTGCTGGTGGTGCTGAATCCCGACCTGCCTGAAATACCGCTTTGCGATAGGTGTTCCCTGTTATAAATACGCCGCTTCTCAGGGCTCAGTGCATTAAACTTTCCACTGAGATGAAAGGCCTCGCGTGCCGGAGTTTTGGCCTTTGGGTTTAGCCCGGCCAGATAACCTGGAGGCGACATCTCTGCAATCTGAGCACCGGTCGTTGTCAATTCCGGGACAGTTGTTGGTGACTGGCCATCCAGAGGGGGCAAGGTTGCATCGAAGATTGCCCATCCTTTTTCGTTCCCGTGCTGTTTTACCAGATCCTGATAAAACGCCAGGTTACTGATCTCTTCGTTAAAATCCGCATAACGATAGGCCATTGTTCCGGCAAACAGCATCACCACGTCATATGCTTCCCAATGCTGCGGCTCAAAACCATGATGGATAAATTCATAAGGTAACAGGTTTTCCGGATCGTCCTTTATCTCATCAATCCACCGGTTAAACCCTGCCGCGTATCCCTCAAAAACATCCTTTTGCTCTGGCGTGAGCTGGTCTATCTGCTTTTTAATACTGTCCGGATTAAAACCCTGCCTTACCTGTTTATCCAGATCGAGATAATCCGCTCCCATTACCTCAGCGACTGTCCCCAGAACGGAGCGTCTGGTCATTGCCATCTGAAATAATCGATCCTGAGCTACTGCATAGCCATAACCATAAAACAGACCGAAGTTGCTTTCTGCATAGATATGGGGAACGCCATAATTATCACGAACAATTTCAACTCGGTTTTGCTTATTGCCGGTGAGTGAATCACCGCAGGAGATGAGTAACAAGCCCAACAGGCATATCAAAAAAGCCTTGCCATAGCGCATTGGTAAATTCCTTGATGTTAAAAGGCAAAACGGGCACCCAGGGGTGCCCGTTTATCACCTCGTTCAGTTTATAAATTCCAGCTTACCGACATACCGTAGGTTCGTGGAGCACCCCACACACCGATACCGCCCGGTCCGATAACATACTGGTGAGAAATGTAGTCGTCATCCTGAAGGTTTTTACCCCAGAGCGCAACTTCCCACTTCTCATCATTGGAGATCCAGCCAACCCGCGCATCCCACACCTCATACTGATCGGTAAAGATACGGTCGTCAATATAATCCTGGCGCGCCTCATCCGAATAGCTGTATTCCAGTCTGAAATCAAACTCACCGATCTCGGTAGGCAGATTATAATTGATCGACACATTGGAGGATTTCTGCGGTGCCCGTGTCAGCTCTTTACCGGACGCATCGATCACACCACCCGTCGTTTCGATGATCAGATCATCCACTTCGGTGTCCAGGTAGGCGTAAAATCCGGAAATGCGCAGATTCGCCGTCGCATACCAGGTGAATTCAATCTCGCCACCGGTTATTTCCGCTTCACCCAGGTTGGTGGTAATAAAGGTGCCAAAGGCAGAACCCGGTACCGGGCCAAACCGAACCACCTGCAGATCCTCATAATCAGTGTAGAAAGCGGTCAGATTGAGGCGCAGGGTATTATCCAGCAGATCACCTTTAAACCCAATTTCATAGTTCAATGCGGTTTCCGGATCAACCGGTGTAGATGCACTGGACTCAACCCCTTGTGATCCAGCAAATCCACCACTTTTAAACCCATTGGATGCAGAAGCGAAAAACATAAAGCTGTCATTCGGGTAGTACTGCAGCGCCAATTTGGGTGAAAAATCATCCCAATCATCAGACGGATTAACCTCAAAAGCCTCGGCAATAATATTCAGGCTTCCCGCCGTGCCGCCACAGGGCGCAAAGTTTTCAAACTGTGTACCAATGATGGACGGATCGTTGGCAGCCACCAGATCACAGTTCACCGATTCTGCGGTGTAATCCTTGTCATCGACGGTGTAGCGCGCACCAAAGGTCAGATGCCATTGCTCATTGATCTCCCAGGTTCCCTGTCCATAAATGGCATAACTGGTTGTTTCGTTGGCCGTACGGGCGTACTCATTACCGATCACATCCTGCGGCCCCACATCCGTCATCCGAAACGGGCTGGTTGGATCGCCGTAAGTTCCAGCACGAGTGATCCGGAAGATCTCAGTACGATCGGTGTCCTCCATAAAATAATAGAGGCCTACGGTATAATTAAAATTGCCATCCAGTGTTGAAGTCCAGCGAAGTTCCTGGGAAAAGGTGTCGATATCTTCCACAATATCATCAATCACCTCATCAAAAGGCAATCCCAATGCACCCAATCCCGCGCCAACAGAGGCCATCTCCCAATCTGTTTCTGCATGTCTAAACGCAGTGATGGTAGTCAGTACGCCATTATCAAAACTGATATCGCCCTGCAAACTGATGCCATTTGCTTCACGCTCTGAAAACCCATCAGAGGGTGATGCATTTTCCCTGGCATCGTTTACACCGTTGGCAGCCATAATCAGGCTCAGGGGCGCATTGTCATTTACGCCGGTGCGGCCCATATCCTCGCGATCATCTTCCATTGCGTCGACTGACAGCAGCCAATCAGAGGTTTCCAGTGAAAGTTTCAGCTGGCCACGAACTGATGTCTGGTCTTCATCCTGTAGTTCTGTACCCAGCAGTACATTATCGACGAAGCCATCGTGCTCACGGTGATTCACCGTTATCTTGCCCGCCAGCGTGTCCGATAAGGGGCCACTCACCAGGCCCTGGTATCGCAAAATACCCTCATTACCGATCGTCGCACCAAATTTTGCGTTCAGTTCATCGGAAGGTTTACTGGAAACCACATTGATCGCTCCACCAATCGCGTTACGACCGAACAGGGTGCCCTGCGGTCCACGCAGCACCTCGACGCGTTCCAGATCAAACATATCAAAGTTGATACTTGCTCCCCGGCCTATATAAACGCCATCAAGAAATAGCGCGACGGAATTATCCAGTCCGGCCCCATCATCTGCGGAAGAGATCCCCCGCAAAGACGGAATGGCTTGTCCGGGTGAGAATTCTGCATAGTTAAGTCCCGGTGTATGTTGCGCGATGCTGCCGGCATCAAAAATATCTGCCTTTTTCATCTCATCGGAACTGAGTGCTGTCACAGCGATAGGAATGTCCTGTACATTCTCGGCGCGGTGTTGCGCAGTCACAATAACTTCTTCAAGCATTGTCTCAGCTGCGTTACCTGGCATGGATACAACCGTTAATGTCGCGATGCCTGATATTGCACAGGCCAGTCTTTTTTTAATAAGCATATTTCCCCCTCCCGGAGTTGTTAGCCGTGTTATGAGTCAATTATTTGAACACTACACTTTATCAAAACCCCCGACCTGAATTATTACGCTTTACCAGCATTGCGCGACAACTTCGACCAGGTCCAGGATAATAGATACAATTGCTGTATTGCCCTCCTCTGTTAGCAAATGAATAATCGAAACGCTTCCCACTAAAACGATAAATCAGTCTCGTGATAGTTTACCCGTATACAGTCACCGCCCTAAAACACCTTCCCTATCAACTTTTCCAGCTGCAATGCGATGGCCAGCAACTTCCTGTCTGAATTCAATGGCCCGTCAAGCTCAATACCTACTGGTAGTCCATCAGCCGTCTTGCCCACAGGCAGGCTAACGGCAGGCACTCCCACGACACTTGCCAGGTCAGTATTTCTGATATAGGTTTGAAAGGTTGGCACCTGTTTTCCATTCAATTCAACTGTTTGTAAACTATTCTCTATTGGACGCGCAGGCAATGGTGTCGTTGGGAAAATGATAGCATCAAGACGATGGTCCTTTAAATAGTCCGCATAGATCTGCTGTAACGACTCCCTGACCGAAAGGGCTTTTTTGTAATCGCTTTCGTTAATAGCCCCATCACCCAATATTTGCTCAAAAACACCTTTGACATCGGGGCTGGCCGTCTGCTCCGCCAACTGTTCAAGAGTCATCCCGACATTATAATCGACTAAATATTCTCGAAGATCTCGAGCCACTTCATATAAAGCAATCGGAAATGCGCTTTGATTTAACAGGGTTTCCATGGACGGAATATCCGATTCTACCAGTTCAGCACCTTGTTGTTTCAGATCTCGTAGCAGTTGCTCTGTCAGGTTTTGGGTTTCCATGTCCAGTTCCCGATAAAACATTGTTCTGGGCACACCAAAACGTAATCCCTTTAAATCAACATCTGGCAATAAATTGGGTTGCGCTGTAATAATCGCATCCAGGAGAGCCACCTGTTCGACTGAACCCGCCATCGGCCCGACGGTATCCCTGGTCGAGGAAACAGGCGTCACGCCAACCTGTGAATAACGTCCCATGCTGGGCCGTAGTGCGGTGATTCCGGTCAACGATGCCGGTATGCGAACGGAGCCACCAGTATCCGTGCCCAAGCCTGCAGGCACCAGCGAAGCTGCAATGGCGCTGGCCGTACCACCGCTGCTGCCACCAGCAAACATTTTTCGATTATGCGGATTGGCTACCGCACCGTAAGCATGGTTATTGCTGGTTATGCCAAAGGCCAACTCATGCATATTGGCTTTTCCCAGAATGATAGCACCTTCCTGCTTCAGGGCGGCAACTACCGGGCTGTCCTGTTGCGGAGTAAATTGCTGCAAACCTGGCGTCCCTGCAGTATTCGGCAGTCCTGCCACATGTATATTATCCTTAACGATTAGTGGTACACCATGCAGCCTTCCCTGTGGCAAATTCTCCGCCACCAGCTGGTCCAATTCGCGGGCACGACCAATCGCCCCTGTTTCATCAAGTGTTATAAACGCGTTGAGATCTGAATTTGCTCTGGCCAGAGCAATTAGATGAGTGATCTGTTGCTCAATGGATACTGCCTGGCTGTGTTGCATGCTGTTATTACTCTCCACCTGGTTTTCCGGCAAAGCAGGACGCTGCGCCTGGCAGCCCAGTATAGATATTAACAGTACAACACAACCCATTAAAACGATCTTGAACTGATGCATACATTCGCCCGCCCCGGACTTGGAATAACATCATCTTATTCGAATCAACAGCCCCGGTGTATCCTCAAAACTGGGGATATTTTTTATGCCGATACAGATTCAGACTGATTGCAAAAGACAGCTAATCTGATCGCTTGACGCCAAAGTATACTCTTTTGCCATCTTGATAAAAGTTTTTGACCCCCATGGATCTTTCAGCCGCGCCACACTGTTTCTGGTTTTGATTCTTATCAGCCAGTTATTGAAGTGGGATCTATTCTGCCATAGCGACGCGCAATTGAGTAGTTCCAGTCTAACCATATAGGGCGCAAAGGCTGCATCAGCCAGAGAATAGCGCTCTCCCGCCAGCCACTCACTACCGGATAAAACCTGATCCATCTGCATGATGATCAGCTTTAACTGACCCAATGCCGGTTTCACCGCCGGTGACGCCACGCCTAATTTATGGGTAAGCTGTTGCCTTTCCCTTCGCTTGGGATCTCTCACCGACAGAAAATGCCGCTCTAGCTGCTCTGGCGTTTTCATTTCGTTCATTTGGTTACGCAGAACCATCGCATAAGTGAGCACCCCGATAGCCGGGTGAACTTCATCATCAACGGTTTTCACCCACAGCCGCATTTGGCTGCGCAGCCCCGGATTGTCGGGTTTGAGAGCAGGCTCAGGGAAAACCTCATCCAGATACTCATTTATAACAGACGATTCCCTGATGATGCAGCCATCATGAACCAGCGTAGGCACCACAGCTTTTGGATTGAGCTGCAGATAGGTCGTTGAAAACTGTTCGCCCTTTCTCAGGTTCAGATATTGCTCCTGCCAATCCAGCTTTTTTTCAGCTAAAACCAGCCGGACCTTTTGCGCACAGGCAGATTCAACACTGGTGTAAAGGTCTATACTCATTTTTTGTTATCGATTTGGTATCGCTTGAACAATATCCCTAACCAGTTTGGGACCGGAATAGATAAATCCGGTGTAAAGCTGCAGTAGGCGCGCACCCGCGTCAAGTTTCGCCTGTGCCGATGCAGCATCCATGATGCCACCTGCGGCAATAATTGGCACATCGCCCTTGAGTTCGGCACATAGCTGACTAATGACCTGTGTGGCGCGATCCGTTAAAGGCGCTCCACTCAAACCACCCTGCTCCTCTGCATGCTTCAGCCCTTCCACACCGGCTCTTGAAAGCGTGGTATTAGTCGCAATCACTGCATCCATCTCAAACTCGAGTAACACCGAGGCCACGGTGGCGCAGGCTTCTTCATCGATATCCGGAGCAATTTTAACTGCCAGCGGCTTATACTGGCCCTGTTCTCTGGCCAGTTTAGCCTGCTCCTCTTTGAGCCCGGACAGCAGTTCCTTGAGTGAATCACCAAACTGTAAATCACGAAGTCCGGGGGTGTTGGGTGAGGAGATATTCACCGTTATATAGTCCGCATGAGCATAAACTTTGCGCATACCGATTAAATAATCGTTCAGGGCATTTTCCACCGGCGTATCAAAGTTCTTACCGATATTGATCCCCAAAATCCCGGGATAACGCCGTCTGGCAGCCTGTGCAGTCAGGTAACCAACGCCTTTATTGTTAAAACCCATACGGTTAATAATGGCTTGACGCTCCGGTATTCGGAACAGTCGTGGTTGCGGGTTTCCCGGCTGAGCCCTGGGTGTCACCGTTCCGATCTCAATAAAACCGAAACCAAGCGCGCCCAGACCATCGATATGGTCGCCGTTTTTATCCAGGCCCGCTGCCAGCCCCACAGGATTCGGGAATCTTAAACCCATCACCGTGACCGGCTTGTCAGGCACTTTCGGCAGCAAGGCAGGAGTGATTTTCAATCGTTCGGCCAGGCTGATACCGGCGAGCGACAGATTGTGTGATGTTTCAGGGTCTAATAAAAATAGCAGATTACGCAGTAAAGAATAGCTCATAGGATAGCGAAAATTCAAAGAAACGGAAGAAGCGCGAATTATACGCTATTTGAGGGGAAAATTAGAGCACCAGAATGTGGCTATACAAGATTTTTCAGTCAGAAGTGTGAGGCAAACGCGTGATAAAACGTCATACACACGACTGAAACACTCAGTCGTGTGTATTTGTCTCAGACACCCTGAATCTGGTTAACGGATCGGTCGTTTAACCCTTGATACAAAAACGCCGGCCAGACCTATAGCAAAAAGATAGATGATGCCGGGTACAGGAACCGCCTGTAGCGTCAGGCTACCGCCAAAATCAAGATGGGCGGTATCTGGAACATGCCGGGTGTTAGCATCATGATCAATCGTTAATCCCAAGTTGGAAGCAAACCCGATGGTATCAGAATCAACTACATGGAAAAAAATGTTATCTGTAATACTGGTTATCTGTGGTGGAAACCCAGGTACCTGAAATGCTGGTTCAAGTATACTATTAACCGCAACTAGAACTTGAGTCAGATTAGGAGTAGAACTCAGCAACCCTCCAAGCGTTGACAAAATAGCGCCATAACTACCAACATTTAATAGATCATCAACCGACCCATACCCTAACGGAATAGGACCGAATGATTCACCAGGCAGATTATCATCGCCACCTGTAGTAGTACCCTCTTGCCATTCATAGTCGTAATACCCTTCTACAGATAAAAACCAATTAGCCGGCTCGGAGAACCCAGGCGGACTGCCAACCACGCTGGTAGACCAATCCAGTGTACCATAGTAAGTCCAGTCCCTAGGTCCGAAAAGCGAATCAAGATCTACTGATACCTGCCCTTCAATTCCACTCGCTATATAGTCAAGACTGCCATTCGCAGTTAATGTTGCTGTCATGGGTAGCGCAATGGCGTTCATCGAGGCCAAAAGGGCACACGCTACCAGAAATGTTTTTATTCGGTTCATAGTTATTTCCTTCTTTCCGTGATTATGATCGAATTATTCTCTATATCCGTTTACCAACCATCTCGTTATTCCGTTTTCACCTTCCAGAATATTTCTCCGAAAATGATAATGCAAAATCAGAGCCATCTTCACGAAAAAAATATTTTTCCAAAAAAAACATGGACTTAATATATAACAATCGTTATAAACAAGAACCAGAACCGCCGAAATGTAAAAAATCCTGACACTTTAATAACGCTTATTAACAGTTAAGGCTATCAGTTCACGCCATCAGCGGACACTCTCAGAATCATCTGCAGCTCTTCCAAACTCCCCTTCGGATCACAAATATCAAACCAGAAACTCTGCATTCCCACTGCTTCCGCACCCCGGCAATTAGCATGCATATCATCGACAAACAGGCACTCCTGCGGCTGACATTGCAATGCATCAACACAGGCCAGATAAGGTTCCGGCGCGGGTTTTCTTACACCCACGGTTTTGACATCGACCACTTGTTCAAACAGATGCGCATGAGGCCAGGTCTCCCACCAGCACTCACCCAGCCAGGCTGTTGCATCATTGGTTAACAATGCTTGCCGAAACCCAGAATTTTTAAGATGGGTAATCACCTGCCAGGTAAACCCACGCTCTCCTGTCGAAAAATCCATATCCTGTTTGGGATTGAAGGAGATGCCTTCGTTTCTCAACGCACCCGTAACATGCTGCAAATATTCAGGCTCACTGATCTCACCCTGATCCATTTTCTCATAAAAAGGATCGTCACCCGGCCCGGTCGGGCCAAGCGGTAGTCTTTCTAATGGCCAGTTTCTCTTTTTCCCGACCTCAACCATCAGTTCGGTAAAAAACCGGTACATGATACCGCCCATATCCCAGACAATAATCTGCGGTATTGAATCACCCATTGTTATCTATCCTAAGTGTTAATAATCCTGCGGTCATCAGCGCAGTGCCACCGCAATAACCAAACCAGCGAGCCAAACGCGGCGACTGAAACAGTTCGCTGCACTTTCCTGCGAGAGTGGTATAAATGAGCATATTTATCATGGCCAACAGAAGAAACGTGATGCCCAGAGCAGCAAACTGCGCGAAAAGCGGGTTATCAGGATTTACGAATTGCGGCATAAATGCCGAGAAAAAGATAATACCCTTCGGGTTTAACGCTGTGATGGTGAAAGCACGCCGGGTCAACTGTGACGTGTGAAAAGCTTGCAGGGGCTGGTTTATGTTTTGCGTCTGCACGCCCCCTCTGAACAGACTGATTCCAAGATAAACCAGATAGCCCGCGCCGACCAGCTTGACCCACCCAAACAACGATGAGGACGCCGCCAGTAACGCCCCCAACCCGATCAGCGACAGCAGGATGCAGAGGGCATCTCCGAGTAGCACACCCAAAACAATCGGCATCGTCGCGTTTCTGCCGTGAAACAGTGCCTGGCTAACGGCATAAATCACCGTCGGCCCGGGTATGATCAGAATGAATAGAGCTGCGAAAACAAATAGTAGCCAGTTGTCCAGGTTCACCAGGGATTATCCAAATCGTTAACGTTGCCGTTGAGCATGCTGTCGCTTCTATCATATCTGTCGTAACCAAAACAGATCAAGCCGAACAATTCAAAACATGGTGATCCTGGAAACGATATGCTACAGCGAAAAACGCTATACCCGGCGAATCCCCCGAAACCAGTTATTCGCATCAATCTCTATGGCAAAGGTTCCTGAGACTCCGTTGTGGGTAACGTAGGGTTGAAGGATATTAGACGGGAAGGCCACACTTTTACCGCTTCTATCGACGGCGATCACCTGTTTTGCCTTTCCCTGATAATGTGCCAGGAATTCCTCCGTACTTATTCTGAGGTCAACCAGGATTGTCGGCATGTGTGGCCTTTGTTTTTAATCGCAAATTGAATGGCAGTGTACTTTACCGGTTCTTCAATACTGTAGCCAGAGGCCAGCAGTTCCGCAACCAGCCCGCGATCACTCCTCGCGCTCCATATCCATCAGCTCGCGAATCGCAACGGCGAACATGGCGGTATCCACCTCAGCCACATTGCGTAGATCTGCCTGCATGGATTTCCAGCGGGCCAGGATATCCTGGCGCTCATCCATCCAGTAATCGATCCGCTCATCAACTGCCTGCGGCGCGTTATCGTCCAGTTTAATCATTGCCTGGGTCAGTTTTCGCAGTTGCAGGTCCAGATCATCCCTGAAGGTATCCCGCGCGGCGGCGTGCCAGCGATTATCAACATCCAACAGGCTGATCTGATGACGGAACCAGTGCAGATCCAGCTTGTCGGCGATTTTGAAGAAAATATCCGCCACATATTCCAGATCTTTTCCATCTGTCGCTGACGCCTCGATGATATCCAGTGCAAAATAGATCACACCACAAGTTGCGATATCAGCCGCCAATGCATCTGGAACACCGGATTTTGATAACGTTTTATGGGTGGCCTGCCACTGTTTCAGCGGCTCCCCACACAGCATATCCGGCATGTTCTGACACAGTTGCTTGATGCCCGGCGCAAAATATTCAATCACCGACCGTACATCGCCATAATTGCGCCGATGCCTGAGCAACCAGCGCGAACCGTGCCGCACAAGACGCATCACGGCAAACATCATATCGATCTGCACCTGTGCGGATATCTGGTTGTCCAGCGCCTCAATCGCCTGCCATTTTTGGGGCATCTGAAAAATATCCCGTGCAATGACGTAAGCCATGGCGATCTGTTCATTTTGCGCATCGGTAGAATTACGCATGCGATTCACAAAGGTAATGCCCATGTGATTCACAATATCATTGGCCAGCTGCGTGGCGATAATTTCGCGACGCAGTTGATGTTGATGCACCGCCGTTTTGTATTTTTTAACCAAAATCGCCGGAAATGCCGTTTCTATGATACTGGACATATAGGGGTCATCCGGTATCGAGGTGTTAACCAGCACTTCCTTCAACTCTGCCTTACTGTAGGATAGCAAAACGGCCAGTTCAGGCCGGGTCAGCGTTTTACCTTCCTCAAACCGCTGCAATACCTCTTCATCGCCGGGCAGGTACTCCAGCGCTCTGTCCAGCTTTCCGGATTCCTCCAGATAGCTGATAAAACGCAAATACTCGTTCATATACTGACCGGCTCGGGAATGCGCAATACTGATCGCCTGCACTTGCTGGTAGTTGTTCTCCAGCACCAGTTCCGATACGTCATCTGTCATATCAACCAGCAGCTTATTGCGCTGTTTTTCGGTCAGCTCTCCCGATGTCACCAGGTTATCGATCAGAATCTTGATGTTGACTTCATGGTCGGAGCAGTCCACCCCGCCTGCGTTATCAATGGCATCGGTGTTGCTCGCGCCTCCCGCCAGACAAAACTCCACACGGCCCAACTGCGTCATACCGAGATTGCCACCTTCCCCGATCACTCGTGCCTGCACCTGAGTGCCGTTAATCCGAATCGCATCATTCGCCTTGTCACCCACATCGGCATTCGACTCTCCGCTACCCTTGATGTAAGTGCCGATACCACCATTCCAGATCATATCGACTGGCGACTTCAACAATGCCACGATCAGGTCGTTGGGGGTCAAGTGGTTTTCCTCAATTGCAAAGCGTTTTTTCATTTCAGGCGTGATAACGACCGATTTAGCGCTACGCTGAAAAATCCCGCCTCCTTTTGAGATCAGCTTGCTTTCATAATCCGACCAGCTAGAACGAGGTTTTTCAAACAGTCTTTTGCGCTCCAGATAGCTTTTTGCCGGATCGGGATCGGGGTCCACAAAGATATGCATATGGTTAAACGCCGCAACCAGCCTGATATGTTCAGAAAGCAGCATGCCGTTACCAAACACATCACCACCCATATCACCGATACCGACAACGGTAAAATCCTCTTTTTGAACGTCATGACCCATCTCCCGGAAATGGCGCTGTACTGACACCCAGGCACCCCGCGCGGTAATTCCCATACCCTTATGGTCATAACCCTGGCTGCCACCCGAAGCAAATGCATCTCCCAGCCAAAAACCGTAATCCTTTGAGATTCCGTTGGATATATCCGAGAACGTCGCTGTACCCTTGTCTGCCGCCACAACCATGTAAGGATCATCTTCGTCATAGCGAATCACATCCACCGGCGGAATCACTTTACCATTTAGCAGGTTATCACTGACATCAAGCAATCCACGGATAAAGGTTTTATAGCAAGCGATGCCCTCTTCCATGAAGGCTTCCCGGTCGGGCATTTCCAGGGTTCGGTGGGCCACAAAGCCACCCTTTGCACCGACCGGCACGATCACAGCATTCTTCACCTGCTGCGCCTTCACCAGGCCCAGTATTTCGGTACGATAATCCTCAATACGGTCCGACCAGCGCAAACCGCCACGTGCCACTTTTCCACCCCGCAGATGAACACCTTCCATACGGTTTGAATACACAAATATTTCAAACATCGGTCTTGGCAAGGGTATATCCGGCAGTTGCCCCGGGTTGAATTTAAATGAGATGTACTCTTTAAGCTCACCTTCGCTGTTACGCTGGAAAAAATTGGTTCGCAGCATTGCCTTGTTGAGCTCCAGATAACGTCGGAGCACCCGGTCTTCGCTCAGGCTTTCAATCTTGTCTAACAGTTCGGTATAGGTGCCTTCAAGGTTGTCCAGTTTTTGCTGTCGTTGCTTGAGGGATAGCTTAAGCGACGGATCAAATTTTGTTTCAAAGTAGGCAACGATCAATTTTGCAATTTCAGAATGACGCAACAGTGTGTCGGCGATATAGTCCTGACTCAGCCCCAGCCTGATCTGTTTCATGTAACGCCCACAGGCTCTCAGGAAAGCGATTGAACGCCAGTCCATTCCCGCAGCAAGCACCAATCGGTTAAAGCTGTCATTACTCGCCAGGCCTTCCCATAGTGCGTCAAAGGCATCCGTAAACAACTTATTGCTACTCACAGCATCCACTTGCCCATCCAACCGGTAGATCAGATTAAAATCATGGTTCCAGGCGACCCGCCCATCACGATCCACAATTTTGTAGGGGTGCTCACCAAGTACTTTTAAACCGAGGTTTTCCAGTATTGGAATGATGTCGGACAGCGGTAACGGCTTTTCTCGGTGATACAGGGAAAAGTGCACCACTTCGTCATCATCTTCAGCATATTGGTAGAACCAGGTAGTCAGCGGATTCTCATCGGATAACGATAGTATATGCTGCACATCACTGACGCCGACTCTGGGTGGAAAGTTATCCCGAAAACTGCTGGGAAAAGCATTCTGGAAGCGCCGACCATAGAGAATACCCTTTTCTTCACCGTACTTTTCTATTAACCCCTGCAATAGCTCGTCCTGCCAGGAACGGGTCACATCGATCACTTCCTGTTCCAGATCCTCCGGGTCAAAATCCACTTCCTCGCCGGGATCGGTGCGCAGAACAAAATGCGTACGCACCAGAATGGATTCACCAAAATAGGTAGTAAACTCAACGTTCAGCGATTTAAAGGTGCGGCACAATATATCCTGGATTTTAGTTCGAACTTCGGTGTTGTAGGTCTCTTTAGGCATATAGACCAGGCAGGAAAAAAACTTCCCGTAATGATCCTTACGTACAAACAGACGTGTTTGTTGTCGCTCCTTAATCTGTGCGACGCTGGTTGCTGTCTGGAACAGTTCATTGATATCAGTCTGGAAAAGCTCCTCTCTTGGAAAGGTATCCAGCACCCTCGCCAACTCTTTGCATTCGTGGCTAAAGGGGTACAAGCCAGATCGTTCTATAATCTGCTCGACTTTCTTGCGCAGCACGGGGATACGCTGCAACCTTTCGGTGTAGACCGGCAAGGTATACAGGCCAAGAAATCCGTGTTCTCCAATGACCTCCCCTTTACTGTTAAACTCCCGTACCGCGATATAATCCGGATAGGCCGGGCGATGTACCCGCGCAATGGTCCCGGACTTCGCGAAACTGAGCACATGAGGCGCTTCTATGAAAGTTTGCAACTCCTCACTCAGGTCACTCAGATACTTGCTCCGGGTCGACTTCTCCTTGTGTTTGACGATACCCAGTTCCTCACCGTCCATATGCTTGATCAGTTTTTTGCGGCCCTCTCGAACCAACTCATATTTTTTGTAGCCGAGAAACGTGTAGTTGTGATCCAGAAGCCATTTCAGGAAGGTAATGGCCTCTTCAATCTCCTCACTGTTAACCGGTGGCGGATGATTACTCATGCCTGCGATGATCTGCTCTACCCGGGATTTCATCGCATCAAAATCCGAAACCACGATACGCACATCGGCTAAAACAGTTTCCAGATCCTTCTCCAGCTGTTCCAGAACCTTTTTTCCGGCCATTCGGTCGACTTCGAAGTACATAAAGGCTTCGGTTTCATAGCCCTTGATATCAACCGGACAGCCCTTTTCATAACTGCAAATTGCCCGGTCCTGCAGTTTACCGCTGGCATCACGTTTGACCTGGGAGACCATGCTTTGTACGGCATGAATATTGATCTCCTGGCGGGTCAGCTCCATACGCACGGAATCCACCAGAAAGGCCATATCAGTGTGCAGCACCATGACAATGGTATGACTGGACTGCCAGAAATGTTGCTCAAAATCGGGATTAAATACTTTGATCTTTGGCCTTGTTCGCTGAAACTCCTGGTTAAACTTCCAGGCGCCTAGTGTCTGTCCATAAACATCCGATACCGGTTTACCGGTCAAATCCTCCATCGGGGTATTTTGAAAAAAATCCCGGGCGAATATGCCAACCGAGTCCTGCTGTGATTGACTGAGTTTTCTCTTCAGCTCTGCAGTTAGCAGCGACATGCATTTGTTTTTGTCACCCTTCATCACACCTTTCATCTTTTCGGACCCTTTTTAATTTTTTCACGTTGAGGGGTTGAGTTCGATGCGCTTTTGTTGACAACTGATTTACAATAGCTCAGCCGAATATCAACAAGTATAGCTAATAATTGGATTTTAATGAGTTTTTCAGCACGCAGTAATCAGCACCAGTCTCCGGCCAGGTGGCAATTCTGGATCGATCGTGGTGGTACCTTTACAGACGTTGTCGCTCTGGACCCGCAAGGTCAGCTGACCACCCGCAAATTGCTATCGGAAAACCCGAAACAATATGAGGATGCCGCGTTGCAGGGCATCAGGGAGATTCTGGGTCTAAAACCGGAAACCCCGATTCCTGAGGCCCTTTTGGGATCGGTCAAAATGGGTACCACCGTGGCAACCAATGCGTTGCTGGAAAGAAAAGGCACTCCCACACTTCTGGCAATTACCCGGGGATTCAGGGATGCGCTGCGGATTGGTTACCAGAACAGACCGGCTTTATTCGCGCTGAATATTCAAAAACCGGAACTGCTTTACCAGCAGGTTATCGAGATTGAGGAGCGCGTCGATGCAAATGGCAGAGTGGTTAGCCCTCTCAATCTCGAGCGTGCCAGAGCGGATCTGACCAGTGCCTATCGTCAGGGGCTGCGTTCAGTTGCCATTGTTCTGATGCACGGTTATCGATATGCAGAGCACGAAAAACAGCTGGTAGAGTTGGCACAACAGATTGGTTTTACCCAGATCTCCTCCAGTCACCAGACCAGCCCCTTGATGAAGCTGGTCAGCCGCGGCGATACGACTGTGGTCGACGCCTACCTGTCACCCATTTTAAAACACTATATCGACCGGGTCGCTTCACAGCTGGGTACCGCACGATTGATGTTTATGCAATCCAACGGAAGCCTCACCAGCGCGGACCGTTTCCAGGGCAAGGACAGCATTCTGTCGGGCCCGGCCGGCGGTATTGTCGGCGCCGCAAAAAGCTGCCTGCAAGCAGGCCACCGGCGTATTATTGCCTTTGACATGGGCGGAACCTCAACCGATGTATCTCACTTTGACGGAGAATACGAGCGCACCTTTGACGCAGTTGTTGCCGGAGTGCGTATGCGCGCACCCATGATGCAGATACATACGGTAGCGGCCGGTGGCGGTTCCATCGTCAGGTTTGATGGCACCCGTTTCCGGGTCGGCCCTGAATCGGCTGGTGCCAACCCCGGCCCCGCCTGTTATCGCCAGGGTGGCCCCCTGACAGTGACAGATTGCAATCTGATGCTCGGCAAGATCAATCCTGACCTGTTCCCCAGCGTATTTGGCGGGGCCAACGACCAGCCGCTCGATTTAGCGCGCGTCCAGCAGGCTTTCGCCGAACTTGCGGAAGAGGTGTACCAACAGACCGGGCAGCAACTGGAGCCAATGCAAATCGCCGACGGATTTCTCAAGATTGCCGTCGATAATATGGCCAACGCCATCAAACAGATCTCCACGCAGCGCGGTTATGATGTGACCACCTACACCCTTTGCAGTTTCGGCGGTGCCGGGGGACAGCACGCCTGCCGGGTTGCCGACGCACTGGGTATCAGCAAAATTATTCTTCATCCGTTGGCCGGCGTGCTGTCCGCCTACGGAATGGGGCTGGCGGACCTGGGTTGTATCCATCAACAAACGGTGGAGCAACTGTTTGACCCATCTTTGGTGAGGGAGATTACTACGGTATTTGAACAGCTGGAACAAAAGGGATATCACGAAATCAGTCAGCAGGTCGACTCACCGGACAGGCTTCACCATCGCCGAACCGCTTATCTTAAATACCAGGGTACCGACGCCAGTCTGCCTGTTCCCTTTACCGATTTTGAAACGGCACAAACGGCCTTTGCAAAAGCCCATCACCAGCATTATGGCTTCGCCATTCCCGACAAGCCGCTGATACTGGAGTCGATCTCGGTGGAAACGACGAGCGAAGGAGAACCGATCGGTGCTGTCACCCGGTTACCGAAGAAAGTTCGTTCTACACTTAAAGCCGAACAGCACAAACCGTTCTACAGCAACGATCAGATGCACACCGCTTCCGTTTATTACCGGGACAAAATGGTTCCGGGCGTCCAGGTTGACGGCCCTGCAATTATAGCGGAAGCCACGGGAACGACTATTCTTGAACCCGGATGGCGTGCCACCCTCAGCGAGTTGGGTAATCTGGAACTGGAACGGGTCAGCGCGCTTCCCTCCCGTGTCTCGCTGGGTACAGAGGCCGACCCGGTGATGCTGGAGGTATTTAATAATCTCTTTATGTCGATTGCCGAGCAGATGGGTGCCACGCTTGCAAACACCAGCTACTCGGTCAATGTAAAAGAGCGTCTGGATTTCTCCTGCGCGATATTTAGCGCCGAAGGGGATCTGGTTGCCAATGCGCCACACATGCCGGTACATCTGGGTTCCATGGGCGAAAGCGTCAAGTCCGTTATTTCCCGGTTTAACGCTGAGATTATGCCCGGGGATGCCTATGTCACCAACGCTCCCTATAACGGCGGCACCCACCTGCCGGATATCACGGTGATTACGCCGGTATTTGACCGAAGCAATTCGGCTATTCTGTTTTTTGTTGCCTCACGAGGCCACCATGCCGATATCGGCGGGATCACACCGGGCTCCATGCCCCCGGATAGCGTAACGGTTGAGCAGGAGGGTGTGCTCTTTGATAATCTCCGTTTGCTGCATCAGGGCCAGTTTCGGGAAGCGGAAATTCGCGAGTTGTTGTGCTCCGGCCCATGGCCCGCTCGTAACCCCGATCAAAATATTGCTGACCTTAAAGCCCAGATTGCCGCGAATAACAAGGGCGTTAACGAGATGTGGCGGATGATCGATCATTTCGGCACTGACACGGTACTGGCCTACATGCGCCACGTACAGGATAATGCCGAAGCGGCCGTCAGAAAGGTGATCAGCGAGCTCAGGGACTGCCAATTCACCTACCCTATTGACGATCTGGCAACCCTTCAGGTGCGCATTACGCTGAATCAGGAACGAACCGGGGCCACGGTGGACTTTACGGGCACCTCCGATCAGCTGCCCAGCAATTTCAATGCTCCTTCGGCGATCTGCAAAGCCGCCGTTCTGTACGTATTCCGCACCCTGGTTCAGGATGATATCCCCATGAATCAGGGCTGTTTGAAACCGATCCGGATTATCATTCCTGAAGGCTCCATGCTTAATCCCCGGTACCCTGCAGCCGTGGTGGCCGGTAATGTGGAAACATCGCAATGGATCGTCAATGCGCTATATGGCGCGCTGGGCGTTTGTGCAGCCGCCCAGGGCACCATGAACAACTTTACCTTTGGTGATGATAGCTATCAGTATTATGAAACGATTGCCGGCGGCATGGGTGCCGGACCGGATTTTGATGGTGCCGATGCGGTACAGACACACATGACCAATTCACGATTAACCGATCCTGAAGTGTTAGAATGGCGATACCCGGTTCTGGTGGAGGATTTTTCGATTCGCACAGGCAGTGGTGGCAAGGGAAAAAGCCGGGGCGGTGATGGCGTTGTCCGGAAAATCAGGTTTCAGCAACAGATGACCGCCGCCATACTGTCCTCACACCGCATCACGCAGCCTTTTGGCCTGTGCGGAGGAGAATCCGGCAAAACAGGTGCATGTTACGTTGAAAAAGCGGATGGCGGCAGGACAAGACTTCAGGCCACGGAGAGCATCAAACTGGATGATGGCGATACCTTTGTCATTGAAACCCCAGGCGGCGGTGGCTATGGTTCACCGCCAAATGACTAACATCAAAAAGAGGCCTGTTGAATAAACGATGATCGTTGATCAGGATATTATTCTCACCAAATTGATGCCACCCACTAACAGTGGCCGGGTGATCCACCGCGCCCAGTTTGATCAGCTGCTGGGCAACCCTCCAGAGCAGCCGGTAACCCTGATCTGCGCACCTGCCGGCTATGGAAAATCGACGCTCATGTCTAGCTGGCACAGACAACTCAGTGAGCAGCAGCATACCACCTGCTGGCTATCTCTTGAGCAGGATGAAAGCAGCGTGCTTACGCTGCTCAGCTATCTGATCGGCGCGTTAAGCCAGGCCAATCTGATTTCCGGAACGCTGGCCAGAGGACAGCTGGCGAAAGGGAATCCGGATAACGCGGGTAACATCATTACCTCATTAATGAAAGAGGTTGCGGAGCAACCGCGATCAGTGGTTCTGTTTATCGACGATTACCATTCAGTCGACACGGCCGCAATCGCGCAAATGATGGAAGTACTGTTCAACCAGTTGCCGGACAACCTGTCACTGGTGATTTCAAGCCGCAAGCGACCGCAATTTTCAATTGGCGCCCTGAAGGTTCGCAATCTCCTGAAGGAGATCGACAGCGGCAGCCTGAGATTTACCGAACAGGATGTTGAACAGTTTATCCGTCAACAGCTCGATTGCACGCTCGATCACACCACCCTGCACACCATCACCCGACAAACCGAAGGCTGGCCGGCTGCTATACAACTGGTCACTCTGGCGATGATGGGGAGTTCCAATTACCAGGACATACTTGGCAAGATTTCGGGCAATGTGCTTGATATTGCAGACTACCTGGCCAAGGATGTGCTGGCCAATCTGACCCCAGAAATGAGGCAGTTTCTATTGCATACGGCAGTACTTAACCGCTTTCAGGCAGAACTCTGTGACGCCGTCAATCCGGGACAGAACAACCATCAACTGATCGACCAGTGTCTGCAACAAAATCTGTTTCTGATCCCACTGGACCAGACGCGCGGCTGGTACCGTTATCATTATCTCTTTCGTGAATTCCTGCTTAACCAGTTGGCCATCAAGTACCCCAAAAAGTTACCGGAGCTCCATCGCAATGCCAGTCGCTGGCTTGCGGAACAGGGCCTGATTGATGACGCCGTATCACACGCCATTGAGGGGCAGGACTTTTCTTTTCTGGCTGAACTGGTGGAACAGCATGCAAAACGCTTCATTACCCGAGGTCACATGACCCAGGTATTGGAGTGGATTAACCGTATTCCGGCGGATCTGGTTGCAGATCGCCCCACCCTTCCCGCCTACAAATGCTGCGCGCTGTTCCATATGCGGCGACCAACGGAAGCCGCCGAGGCATTACGTGAGGCAGAGCTGCGACTGGATGAACTCGAAGCACGCGGAGAATCCATACCGGGTTTGCGTGGTGAACTGAATGTCTACCACAGTGGCACAGCCGTTGCGGCGGACGATGTCGCCCGAGCAAAGGCAATTGCGCTGGAACCGCTGGGTAGTGATGTTGAACCCTTTATTCATGGAGCGCAGCAGAATATTCTAGGCTACTGCCATTTTGCGGAGGGCGAATACCAGCTTGCCCGGGAGGCACTGGCTCGTGCAAATCATTACCATGCCCAGTGCAACTCCACCTACGGAGTGGTTTATTCGCAGTGCTTTTCCGCCCTTGTTGAAATGGCGATTGGCGATCTGTCCAGAGCTGAGGAATTATTCAGCCAGGCCGAAAAAACAGCTGAGCTGGAAGAGAGCTGGCGCAGTTACATTTCGGCCGAACCCTCCCTCTACCGGGGCTGCATTCTTTATGAGTGGAACCGGATAGACGATGCGCGAGAACTGTTAGAGCAGAACCTTCCCTATGTAGAACAGTGCTCGCAGGCAAGCGCACCGATCATGGGCCATGTCGTGATGTCAAAGATCTGCTGGCGCGTCGGCGATCCGGTGGAAGCTTACGCCCATCTCGATCGCGCACAGGCGATCTGTCAAACGGCCAACCTTCGCTATCAGCGCCTGCTGGTGGCCAATGAGCAGATTCGCCTGCTGATTGCGGAGGGTCAAATCTATCGTGCGTTGGCCACTGCCAACCTGTTGGGCATACAACCACACCCGGAGGAGCCAGAGGCAATACCGGAACGCTGGCAACGGGAGTCGGGGTTTCATTTTCTGATTAAGGCCAGACTGTTACTCGGTTTGGGAGAATTCGAAGCAGCACTGGCGATGATCAATCAGCTGATAGCGATTGTGGATATGACCGAAACACGCAGACCACAGATCTTACTGCGCATTATGAAAGCACAGGCCGAGTTGATGTTAAAAAGAAACCGTGAGGCACTACAGGTCATCTCCTCTGCGATTGAGCTGGCACAGTCCGGCCCCTATCTGGGACTGTTTTTGGAGGAAGCGCCCTTTATATTCGATTTGGCACACAACGTCGACGGTCAGAATGAGTCCACGGATCACCTGCAGGCCTTTGTGTCACGCCTGAAAACCCCGACCAGTAGCGACCAACATCCCGTGGTGACGGTGGGGGAACCGGAGAATCTGAGCAGCAGGGAGTTGGAAATACTGGTACTGATCTCCCAGGGTAAAACCAATCACCAGATCGCCGAACAGCTCTTTATTGCCGACAATACGGTGAAATGGCACCTCAAGAATATTTTTGACAAACTGGGTGTGCGCAATCGCACTTCAGCCGTATTTGTGGGTAAAGACAGGGGTATTATTAGCTAGGGCCTGTTAACAGGCCCTGGTACATTCACAAAGAGTGGAACAACTTGCTGACGATGAACCACTTGCCCTCTGTTTGTAACAATTGAAAGCTATTAGTAAAACTCAACCCCCAATAGTTACTTTCCTTCAGGATCACAGTGGCGGTCTGATCAGTCGCTTCCGCACAATCCAGCTCAGCCTGGTATGGTTCGCCTGATTCCGTCGGACTCGGTGCGGACGCAACCGCCTCAAAGAACATTTCGGGTGTTCCGGCAACTAACTCGCCCTGCAAATAGCCATACATAGCCGCTTGTTCATGAAATATCTGCTTCAGCCCCTCAACATTGCCCTGCCGGCAGCATTCAACATAGCTTTGGATAGTTGCCGTTGCTGTACTCTGATCAATCATGAAAGTCATCCCGTTCTCTGTGGTTTATTGGCATTATGCCCTGAAGGCGCTTCCAAATCATGTCTTAATGTCTCTGCGCGGCATGAATCACAGGCTGCTTAGCCGATATGTTTCAGCAACTGCTGCGCCGCTGCGATCACCTGTTCCTGATGCGGCAGCAGTTGCTGCCCACCCAGTCCTGCCATAATCTCCAGAAACGGGTCGTCAACCTGAGTACGAATACCGCTAAGCTCTTCCACTACCGCCAGCCCCATGAAGGGCAAGGTATCCCCGTTATATCCGCCTTCATGGCACATCAGGATACGCCCCTGACAAACCCGGTCTGCAAACGTCATTAACTGTTTGGTAAGCGCGCGATAACCGTCACTGTGCATCTGCATCCGCCCTAGCGGGTCATAGGCACCGGCGTCAAATCCGGAAGGCACAATAATCAGCTCCGGTTTATGGGCCTCAAGTGCCGGGATAACAACCCTGTCAAAGGCTGCCTCATAAGCACCCACTCCGGAACCCGCGGGTAACGGAATATTAATGTTATAGCCTTTACCCGGCCCCTCACCATTCTCATGCAGATGACCCGAATCCGGCGGAAAACAGTTGTCCTGATGCAGGGAAATCGTCAAAGCCCTGGGGTCATCGTAGAAACCGCTCTGGGTGCCATTACCATGGTGCACGTCCCAGTCGACGACAGCAATCCGCTCCAGTCCAAGATGTTCCAGCGCGTGTTTTCCGGCGATGACGGCATTCCCAAAAATGCAAAAACCCATACCCTCATCGGCCAGTGCGTGATGCCCCGGTGGACGAACCAACGCATAGGCATTCCTGACTTCCCCTGAGATAATTGCTTCCAGCGCTGCCAACACGCCACCGGCCGATAATCGGGCAATCTCAAAACTGCCTCTTCCCATGGGCGTAAAAACACCCGCATCACCGCCAGCGTCTGCGCTCAACGCCTTTATCCTATGCAGGTAATCGGGCGTATGAAAACGCAATATCTCCTCCTCTTCAGCCTCTCGCGCCGTAATCATCTGTAGTTGTGGCAATAACCCCGACACTTCCAGCAAATTGCGAAATCGGCGCTTGGTCTCGGGGTTTTCCACATGGGTTCCCGGTTGTACCGGGTTACCATCCGGCATGATACCGGCATAGTTTCCGGTGTTATGCCACATGTAGATTTCATGCCATACAAATCCTGTTTTATAACTGCTCATAGTCTTTTCCACGCTTAATGGTGAATTGTTTGTGGCCAGGGGGCTGCCTGTTCGAGCTGCACGGCCAAAGAGAACAACAGATCCTCACGCCCAAAACCGGCGGCAAACTGCATACCTATAGGAACCCGGCTCTCTGTTCGCTGCAAAGGCACAGAAACGGCCGGTTGTCCGGTGACATTAAAAATAGCCGTAAAGGGCGCAAAACCGAAAATATGTTCCGCCCAACCCTGTGCATCAAATACATCACGATATGCGGCGTAGATGCCATGGGGTTGGGGTAATTTGGCGTTGGTGGGGGTGAGCAATATATCATATTCCTCAAAAAAGGCGCCAACCGTCCGATTCACCCGATTAAACTGGTCGAGTGCTCCCAACAGCTCATTCGCTGTCAATTGCCGGCCATAGTCGTAAATAGCCAGAGTCGTGGCTTCCAGTGTATCCTCGCAGGCGCGCCTGCCGGTCATTGCACAGACCATATCGACCCAGTGAGCCAGGTTGGCGGACCAAACGACGGTGTTGGCCTGGATGAAGGCAGGACAGTCAATTTCAGGGCGAACGGCTTCCATTTGATGCCCCAGCTCTTCACACAGCTGAACGGTTCGCGCCAGACCCTGCGTCACTTCAGAGTCTACCGGCACACCGGACCAGGGTTGCTCGGTCCAGGCAATTTTAAGGTTGCCGGGTCGTCCCTCCAATACCTGTGTGTAGGGTATTGGCGGCTGTGGAATCTGGTAGGGATCGCCAATCCCCGGCCCCTGTACCGCATCCATTAGCGCCGCTGCATCCCGTACCGAGCGGGTGAGCGCAAATTCACAACCCAGTCCGTTCAGCCCTTCAGCCGCCTCCGGACCGATCGGTATACGTCCCCTGCTGGGCTTTAAACCCAACAAGCCACAACAGGAAGCCGGCACCCTGATAGAGCCTCCGCCATCATTTGCATGAGCGAAAGGGACCATGCCCGAGGCTACCGCAGCCGCGCTGCCGCCACTGGATCCGCCAGCCATCAGGTCTGGCTGCCAGGGATTACCGGTATTACCCTGCAACAAGGTTTCCGCACTGACATTAAACCCCAATTCCGGAGTGGTGGTACGACCCAGCGTCATTAAACCGGCCTGGCGAAAACGTCGCATCAGATCCGTATCGCTCGGGGCGATCATTCCTTGACAGAGGCGTGAACCCATTTCACAGGCGCGCCCCTCCTCGTGCAACACCAGATCCTTAATCAGAAAAGGCACGCCGTAAAAAGGACCGTCCGGTATTGCCGCCTGAACGATACTCTTCGGTTGATCGTAAACCTCAATGACTGCATTCAAACCCGGATTGGAAGATTCTATTGCAGCGATGGCACACTGACCCAATTCGAGCGGAGAAACTTCCCTGTTCCTGACCAATTGGGCAAGTCCTGTGGCATCAAATTGATAATATTCATCTAATTTCATAGTTCCGGTTTCCGTTAAGAACAGGAGCAGCCGACCGGCTGCTCCTTAACCATAGAGAGGGAGTGGCTATGGTTAAAACTTATAGGTAAAAGAAGCACCCCATTGACGAGGCGGCGCGACATTGACTTCAACCAACCCAAAACTCGGCTTATCTGCAACACCGCTGGTAATGTACTCCTCATCACCAAGATTGGTGCCGAACAGGGCTATTGACCAGTTGCCCTCATTAGGCTCAATCTGAACACGCGCGTTGACCAGGGTTAATGAATCTTCTATCAGTTCGGGGGTATTAATCGCATCATTGGCTATCTCATCCCGGTAACTCACATCAGCGCGTAATGCCGCAGCCCCCCAATCTCCAACGGCCATTGTATATTCGGCAGAAAAACTAAAGGAATGCTCCGGAGAGTTCACAAAGGCAAAGTTTTTCTGGAGTGGGTTGACGATGGGTGTGCCAAAGGATCCAATTACCGCATCATCCAGTTTGCTATATTCAGCGTCCAGATAACCATAGCTGAATTGCAGCATCAACGCTTCGACCGGCAATAGGGTCAACTCCAGCTCGGCACCGGTAATCGTACCTTCTGCCGCATTGATGGTGCGAGGTATACCCAGGTCGAAAACAACCACTTGAATATCGGTATAATCAGCATCAAACAGCGCAACATTTAATCGTGCCCGACCCTCCAAAAAATCAACTTTCGCACCAATCTCCCAGCTATCAACCTCCTCCGGCTCAAATGAGGTTGGGGCGGCCAGAGGCAATCCATAGCGTGGATTATATCCTCCACTCTTGAATCCCTGAGAATAGGAGATATAGGTCATTACAGCGTCGTTCCATTGATAATCCAGAATCACGCGCCCTGATGTATTGTCAAAAGTATCGTCTGCTACCGGGGTAGCGATACCGGGAAGGCCACCAATCAGATACCCTGACAAATCCACTTCCTTCTCATCTTCGGTATAGCGCCCGCCAACCGTTAAAGACATTGCATCCGAAAGGGCGTAGGTTGCCTCAAAAAATACAGCCTTACTGGTATTGTCGATTTTGGTACCACCATTTTGCGCATCCACTCTGATGAAGTTCGGGCAAATACCCAGTGCTGTCAGGTCAGGGCCACCTATTGCACTGAGGTTACAGCCTATGCCGTTCGCTGCGTAAATATTAAATGTTTCCTGAACAAAGGGTACGGTCACTTCATCTGATCCCTCTTCCTGCATGTAATAGAGCCCGGCAACCCACTCCAGGTTACCGTCAAGTGCGTTCCCTAAAAACTGAATCTCCTGACTGAACTGATCATGCTCCATGCTGTTATAGGTATGCACCAATTCCAGAGGGGAACCGTCAGGGTCACGACCAAAATCGCTTTCCAGATCACGATAACCGGTAATTGACTTGATGGTCAGGTTATCGTTTAAATCCCAATTGATGGTCATCGCTGCGCCTTTGATCTCATATTCAGAACCGGTAGGTCCTGTCGCGAAGCTCTTGGTCAGGTCGCCGCTTAACCAGCGCGAATCATAGGGTGTTGTACCGGCAGGTAAACCGGGGAGAAAGGGAAACGCCAACGAAGCCCCGCCACCAATAAGGGCGTTATAAGTCTGACCTGCTAACCCGGTAGCCAAAGAACCAACGGCTGAGGGGTCATTGTTGACTATGGTAGAGGCTGGAGAATCTTCATTCGCCTTACTCCAGTCTGCCGCGAAATCGACGGTCAGACTGTCACTGGCCTCCCATCGCAACGATGCTCTTGCGGCTAATTTCTCCTCACCACCCAACTCCTGTCCGGTTAACACACGCTCCGCGTATCCGTCTCTTTTCTTGGTAGAAAATGAAACGCGGCTAAAGAGATTGTCACTCAAGGGTAAATTAACAAACCCTCTGGCATCACGGCGATCAAACCGTCCGGTAGTTAGCTCTACCTCACCGCGGAACTCATCATCCGGTTTTGCCGTCGTCACACTAACCGCACCACCAATGGTGTTCTTGCCAAACAGCGTGCCCTGAGGCCCTCGCAGAACTTCTACTCTCTCAACATCCATGGAGTCCAGGACACCACCGGTAGAGCGTGCTATATAAATACCGTCAAGGTATATTCCGACACCTGGATCACTGGTAAATACAAAATCTGTTTGCCCCACGCCCCGAATAAAAACCGATGCCGCATTGCTACTGCCACTGATGGGTGCCGTCGCATCGAAGGTCAGGTTGGGCGTAAACTGATCGATTTGAGAAACATCTCCGAGACTGCGTGCCTGTAACTCTTCACCACTGAATGCAGCAACGGATATAGGTGTATCCTGTAAACTCTCTTCCCTTTTTCGTGCAGTTACCACGACTTCTTCCAGGGTAACTGCAGCTGAAACGAGCGGTGCCGAACCGGGACCAATTGAGGCCAGCGATACCGCAACCAGCAAAGCTGACTGTTTGAATTTATAAGAGTGTAATTTGTTCATGTTCCCCCCTTGATGAGCGCTTTATTTTGGTATGTCGCGAATACTAGTGAATAGCAGCTATCCAGATAACCCCGCTAAGTGGGGGTTTTTCAATAATTTACCCACCCACCCGAAAGTAGGGGCTGCCATATAACACCGCTGTTTCGCAGTGCCACACACCCTAGAACCATCTGCTACGGTTCATCTCTGTTTCGCTATTGAACTTTTATGCCGTTTACTCTCTAATAATGCGCACCATTCCGTTATGAACAGGGAAAAATCATGAGAACGAAAATTTTTCAATCACTGATATTCGCATCAATCGTGCTGGGAGCATGGGTCGTACCCACTGCACAGGCACACGAGAGCACCCAGCATCTGCTTGAGCAGATATTAAACGGCGATCACAGAGACCCTGTTAACAAAGCCCGGGATCAATACCGGCACCCTTTGCAGACACTGCTCTTTTTTGGTGTCAAACCGGATATGACGGTCGTTGAGATTTCTCCGGGTGGCGGAGGCTGGTATATGGAACTGCTGGCGCCATACCTGCGAGAAGACGGTAAATACTATGCCGCCAGTTATGATCAGAGCGCCTCTTCCGAGTATTTTCGTCGAAACATCAAACGATTTAATGAAAAGGTTAATGCGCGCCCGAATATCTACGATCGCATTGTCGTCACCGAATTCGCGCCGCCCCGCAAGCTGGCCATTGCACCGGAAGGTTCGGCGGATATGGTGCTGACGTTCCGAAATGTCCATAACTGGGTGGGTAATGGAGCGGCCGACGAGGCATTTACCACCTTTTACAAAACACTGAAACCGGGTGGGATTCTAGGCGTGGTTGAACATCGGGCCAGCACTGACAAGCCTCAAGACCCAAAGGCCAAAAGCGGCTACGTACGTGAAGATTACGTGATCAAGCTGGCAGAAAAAGCGGGGTTTCAGTTATTGGCCAAGTCAGAAATCAACTCCAATCCAAGAGACACCAAAGACCATGTTAAAGGGGTCTGGACACTCCCTCCCTCGCTGCGCGGTGGCGATGGTCAGCAAGACAAATATCGTGCAATTGGCGAGAGCGACAGGATGACCCTGAAATTCATTAAATAACTTATGGTCTGTTAACACTATATTTGAAGCCGGAGTCTGATTGACTCCGGCTCTGCGTTGATCAACACAATATCAACCTATTCACAACGAATTTGATTCGAGCACTGGACGAATTTTTTGTAGTCGATAGAATCTCCTTTTTCACAAGGCACAACAGACAACCGATGGAAACAAAAAAAGCATTTCAACAACTAAAAGAAACCTTGTCGCAACAAATTGTCGGGCAGGAGCATTTGGTCGACCGACTGCTCATCGCACTGCTTGCTGATGGCCACCTGTTGGTTGAGGGTGCGCCAGGACTGGCAAAGACCAGGGCCATCAAAACACTCTCCGAGGGCATCGAAGCGGACTTTCACCGAATTCAGTTCACCCCGGACCTGCTTCCGTCAGATGTTACCGGTACGGAAGTATTTCGACCTGAAGATGGCAGCTTTAATTTTCAACAGGGACCCATATTTCATAACCTGGTACTCGCTGATGAGATTAACCGGGCACCCGCCAAGGTCCAATCCGCTCTGCTGGAAGCGATGGCAGAGAGACAAGTCAGTGTCGGCAGGGTAACCTACCCCCTTCCCGAGCTGTTTTTAGTGATGGCAACCCAAAACCCGATCGAGCAGGAAGGTACCTACCCGTTACCCGAGGCTCAGCTCGACCGATTCCTGATGCATGTCACCATTGATTACCCCGACATCGAAACCGAGAGAAAAATTCTGAAACTGGTGCGTAACGAGGCTTTGGCAGAGGCGGCACATGAACACGCAGCGATTAATCCCCTTGCCCAGCGGGAAATATTTGCAGCTCGAGCTGAGGTGCTTAATATTCATATGGCTGAATCCGTCGAGGAGTATATCGTACAGCTGGTCATGGCTACCCGCCAGACGGAGCGCTATAACCCGGAACTCGCAGACTGGATTGAGTATGGAGCCAGCCCTCGGGCAACGCTATCGCTGGACCGGTGTGCAAGAGCGCATGCATGGCTGACAGATAAATCATTTGTCACACCGGAAGACGTTCAGGCTGTTATCCATGATGTAATAAGACACCGCATCATTTTGAGTTATGAGGCGGAGGCTAGCGGTCATGGCAAAGATGAACTCATAGATCGGTTACTGGATTCAGTACCTGCACCCTGATCGATGAGTCCAACTCAAATGCAAGAAAGGGACGTTTCCGAATCATATAACGGGGTTTACATTACGCTGGATGAGTTGCTGCGTTGTCGATCACTGGCAAAAGATCTCAAACTATCCAAACAGCGAAAAATCCTCAGTCACCAGGCCGGGTTACATGGTTCCAAATTCCGGGGTCGTGGCATTGATTTTGCTGAAGTACGCGCTTATCAGGCCGGTGATGATATTCGCTCGATCGACTGGCGTGTCACCGCACGTACCGGAAAACCTCACACTAAGCTTTACACGGAGGAACGGGAACGACCCGCACTGGTGATAGTAGACCAGAGTCAGTCCATGTTTTTTGGCAGCCAGGTTGCTTTCAAATCAGTGCTCGCAGCACGTGCTGGCGCCTTGCTGGCCTGGGCGGCCCTGGCACGCGGTGATCGAATCGGGGCTATTGTCTTTTCCGATGAACATCAAAAGGATATCAGGCCCAGGAGAAGTCATCATAGTGTATTGACGCTCACAGAGACCTTGGTGCAATTTAATCACGCACTGGGTACGCAATACCAACCCGAGCGTAATTTCAGCCTCTGTGACGCATTAGAGCAGGCAAGACGCACTTTGAAGCCAGGAAGCGAGTTGTTTGTGGTCAGCGATTTCCAGCATTTTGATGAAGCCTGTCAAAGACATCTTTTTCAAATGTCACGCCATAACGATATTGTCTGTATCTGCATTTATGACCAGTTGGAAATGGAACTGCCGCCACCTGGCTACTACAGCATCAGCGACGGCAGGGATCGCGCAAAAGTGGACCTTTATGACAGCACACTGCGAACCAGATATCAGGCAGCATTTACACGAAGAATGGAGCGGCTTCAGACAAAATTGGATCAGCTTAAAGTCCCTTTGGTTACATTGCGAACCGATGATGATCTGTTGACCACGCTAAGTACAGGATTGGGTATTCGTAAGCGATGAGACAAACAGAGGCCGCTTTTTAGTATGGACCCACTCGCGCAATTAAGAGATATTCACCTGCCGGATCCGGTTTCCTCCTGGCCTCCGGCAATAGGCTGGTGGCTGTTAGCTATTGCATTGCTGGCGAGTCTGATTGCTTTGGCTTATCTACTGTGGCGTTACGTTAAAAAAAATCACTATCGCAGGATGGCCATTAAAGCACTGGCACAAATTCAGCAGGAATATAACGACAAGAAAAATGCAAGCATTTATTTAAATAATATCAATATTTTACTAAAGAAAGTTTCAGTTATTTATTACCAAAAAGAGCGTATTGCAAAGTTAACAGGAGAAACCTGGCTGGCATTCCTCGATGAAACGGCAGATACCAACCACTTTTCATCAGGTCCGGGAAAAATACTGGCCACTGCACCTTACCAGGCGCCCGCAGAGATTGAGGTAGGGAGCAAGGATGCAGATGGCCTATATCAGTGTGCATCCTATTGGATAAGGAAGCATCGATGATTGAGTTCGCATGGCCGATTGTCCTGTTATTGGTGCCTTTACCTCTGCTGGTCAGATACCTGTTAAAACCGGGACATAAAGAGGAATCTGCTTTGCGGGTTCCGTTCTATGCACAGCTTACCGCTATTCAGCAGGACACATCTTTGCATACTCAGCCGACTAAATCTCCAGTGGGCCTGCTGCACCTGCTCAGCGCCCTCGCCTGGCTCTCTCTGGTTATCGCTGCTGCCCGACCGGTCTGGATCGGAGATCCTGTCGACCTGCCAACCACAGGTCGGGATCTGATGATTGCGGTGGATATCTCCGGGAGTATGAAGCGGGAGGATCTCACACTAAACCAGGAACCTGTTACCCGGCTTGATGTTGTTAAAAAAGTGCTTGGCGACTTTATAGCTGCACGCAAGGGTGACCGTATTGGATTGATACTGTTTGGCAGCCAGGCTTACCTGCAGGCTCCTCTTACCTTTGACAGACAAGCCGTCGAAACGCTGCTGGATGAATCACAAATCGGATTTGCCGGCGAACAAACAGCTATAGGGGATGCTATAGGGCTCGCCACCAAACGATTACGCAAGCGCCCGGAAGCGAGCCGAGTGTTAATCCTGCTCACCGATGGTGCTAATACCGCGGGTCAGGTCAGCCCGGAAAAGGCCACGGAAATAGCCACTGCCGAGCAAATCAAGATCCATACCATTGGTGTCGGTGCGACCGAGATGGAAGTTTCAAGTCCCTTTGGAGGACTGTTCGGACGGCGCACGATGAACCCCTCCGCTGATCTTGATGAGAAAATGCTACAGAATATCGCCGAACAGACCGGTGGACAGTATTTTCGCGCCTACAACACTCATGAACTGCAACAGATTTACGCTACCTTGGATCAGATAGAGCCAATCGAGCAAGAGGCTGAAGTCTTTAACCCGGTTAAATCCCTGTACTATTGGCCGCTCTCGGTTTTTCTTCTGTTCAGCCTGCTGATTGCCGGAGTGCGTTTATATCCTATTTACCGACACAGTTGGCAACGGTCGCCAGGGGAGTCGGCCAGGCATGTCTGAACTGTTAAACCAATTGGCTGAGTTCCATTTTTTGAGGCCCTTATGGCTACTGCTGCTAGTGCTTATTCCCATTATTTATCGGACGTACAAAAGCTACCGGCCAGAGAGTTCATCCTGGGCGCAGGCCATTGACCGAAGACTCATTGGATTTTTATTGGAACAGGGTGCCCACAGCGAACGTCGAACACCGCTTTATCTGCTAATCACCTCTGTTTTGTTAACCTCACTCGCACTTGCCGGACCGGTCTGGAAAAAGATTCCGGTGCCGGTTCACAAAGCTGAAGACGCACTGGTCATTATTATGGACTTGTCGCTATCAATGCAGGCAACCGACCTCAAACCTTCACGACTGGTTAAAGCTCGCCATAAATTGATTGATATACTCGATGTCCGCCAACAGGGTCAGACAGCGCTCGTAGCCTATGCCGGCGATGCGCATATTGTTTCGCCACTCACCGATGATACCGAAACGATTAAGTCGATGGTTCCGGCTCTCTCTCCACTGATTATGCCGGCAATGGGAAGTCGTCCTGATCTGGCGTTTCAATTAGCTCTGCAGATGTTGGATGCCAGCCTGATCAAAGAGGGTCAGATCCTGTTGATTACCGATGGCCTGCGTCAGCAAGACAGCGAACGCATTATTGACCTGCTAGAGCACACTGAACATACACTGTCTCTGTTATCGATAGGCACACCGGAAGGCGCTCCCATTCCCATTCCGAACCAGGGTTTTCTCAAGCAACGCGGCGATATTGTGATTGCAAAGAACGATCCGGCTCCTCTGGCAAAACTGGTCGAGAATCTTGACGCTCGCGCTATCGGCTTGCAAATCGACGATACTGATGTGAATTATCTGTTAGCAAAAAATCCACTTCGCAAGGTCAATGAAACACGTGAGGTGGAAAGAGAATTTGATCAGTGGCGGGAAGAAGGCCCCTGGCTATTAATTCTGTTAATCCCCATCGTTTCTCTGGCTTTTCGCAGAGGCTGGCTACTGCCCGCACTGTTGCTGGTCGTTATGCAGCCCGCGCCCTCCTATGCCTTTGACTGGAAAGACTTGTGGCAGACTGGCGACCAGCAAGGCGCTGAAGCTTTTGCCGATGGTGAACATCAAAAGGCTGCAACACTCTTTGAGTCCGGGGAGTGGCGAGCCAGCGCAAGTTATCGGGCTGGAGATTACAAGGCGGCAGCAGAGGGTTTCAGTGCGCTAGACAATGCAACCGGCCATTACAACAGAGGTAATGCTTTGGCAAAAGCAGGTAAACTAGAGGCGGCTTTAGCTGCCTACGAACAAGCACTGGAGATGGATCCAGAGCATGAGGACACCCAATTTAACCAGGCACTGATCAAGCAACTGCTTGAACAAAATCAACAACAAAACCAGCAGCAACCCCAGGACCAAAACGACGAGAATCAATCTGAACAGGATAGCAACAACCAACAACAGGACAATCAGCAAAACGGCGCACAGGATCAGTCTTCAGAAACTGATTCAGAACAAGGTCAACAGGGGGAAAATCAGTCACCTGAGCCAGAAACCAGCGAGACTGACGGTCAAGATGGAGCAAAAAAGGCACAGAAAGAAAATGAGCAGGAGCAACAGCATCAAGCTTCAAAGCAGGACAAGGAACAAACTGACCAACCAGCAACCGATACACAGCAAGTACAACCGGCTCAGGACGGGATTGAGCAATCCGAGGAAGCGCAGGCCAGAGAGCAATGGCTGCGCAGAGTGCCCGACGACCCCAGTGGATTATTAAAACGCAAATTCGATTATCAATATCGCCAGCGACAGTTGGATAATCAGTTTTTACCGCCTAAGGAAGATCAACCCATATGGTAAATACGCTTTATTTATATTTGGCTCTCAAGCGACTGCGAACCTTGTGGTGGCTATTACTGCTATTGCCCGGAGTAAGTTCAGCAGCACTCATTGCGTCTGTCGATCGCAATAGAATTTCCGAAGAGGATATCATCAGCCTGACGATTCGCTCAACCGATGGCCAGGTAGCAGATCTGGTGAACCTCAGCGCGCTTAAGCAGGACTTTTCTATCCTTAACCAGAAACAGAGTAACAAGATTAGCTTTATTAACGGGCAGCGTAGTTCCGTTCACGACTTTATCCTGGTCGTTGCCCCGAACCGCAGCGGAGAACTGACAATCCCCTCTTTCAGTGTGAAAGGCGAAAAAACCGAACCAATTAAAATAACCGTCAGCGCCGGACCCGCCGACCCGAAGCAGGCCTTAAGTGAGGTTTTTCTCGAAAACAGAGTGAGCAAACAGGAAGTTTATGTTCAGGAACAATTTGGCTATCAGCTAAAAATTCATCACTCGACCGGTTTGGATTCCCCAAGACTATCACCACCGGAAATTGAAAATGCCGTCGTAAAACAGGTCGGGGAACAAAAAAATTACGAGCGTATTATTCAGGGCATGCGTTATTCTGTGGTGGAGATTAATTATTCAGTCACTCCAGAGTCCAGCGGGAAACTGGTGATTCCAGAGCAAGTCCTGACAGCCCGCACGGTTCCTGTTGCTCGCAATATCTTTCGTTCAAATGGCAGACATCTGCGCATCAAATCAGCCACCCAGATTGTCAATGTTCTACCAAAACCGGCAAGCTATCCGATTGACAGGCCCTGGTTGCCGACACCTGAACTAACCGTGGATGATTCGTGGGATGAGATCAGCCCTGAACTGCATGCCGGTGATCCCACCACCCGAACCATTACACTATCTGCAATCGGGCTGAGTGCCGCACAATTACCGGATTTGCCGCTTCCTTCTGTCGCCGGGGTTAAAATTTATCCGGATCAACCCTCGCTGGAGGATCGGGAAATTCCGGAAGGTAACCTTGGTATTCGAAGTGTCGCAGCAGCAATCGTGCCAAATCAGGAAGGTTTTATCGAGCTTCCCGGTTTTGATCTGATATGGTGGAACACCCGTAAAAACCGCTTGGAAAAAACCGTAGTTCCGGCGAGGAAATTACCGGTAAAACCGGCGACGCAGCAAGCACTTCACAGTCAACCACCCACCACCCCTTTTACCCGTGACACAGGAGTTTTAGAGGACCGGGAACTGGAAGAACCCTCCTCAGGCGCCACTTTCTGGCCCTTCCTGACACTCACTTTCGCGATCTTGTGGCTGACCACCTTAGGGTTGTTCATACGGACGCGCAGAAAACCCACAAAAATATCGGCGAGTTCAGGTCAATCCTATGAGGCGCGTATCGAAAACCGTTACAGCGCATTAAAGGCGCTAAAGCGTGCAACCGCGGCACACGATTACTCTCAAATTCGACAAAGCCTGATTAGTTGGTTTAATGCTGTATATCCGGATCATAAGATTGAAAATCTGGACGATATTCGCCATCTCGCGGCTCACGATGAATTGAACGAGCAGATCATGGCCCTGCAGGCACAGCTCTACGGTGACCCGGCACAGAATATGGCCTTCTCCGGGGAGAAGCTGCTGTCCATTCTGGAACAAATCCGGCGTGCAGCCAAAAAACAGTCATTCGCAGGCAAACCGACACCCTTGAAACCACTCTATCCTCTTTGACCCATGATCCAAACCAGCAAGGTTCATCTCAAAATAATGGCAGCCTGTGTGTGGTGTAGCGGCGGCTTCGTACTGCTCTATAAAGCCTACTCTATGGCTGTTCAAGCCAGACAGTTAACACAAGACACGACGGAAATCCTACTCGTTTTGATTGCCGGATTTGTGATTGGAATCCTCAAAGTCAGGTTTATATTTAACCATTTTTGCACACGCAATCTCACTCGAATCGAGTCGCTCAGCCAACCAAAAATCTGGCAGTGCTTTCGCCCCGGATTCCTGCTCTTTCTGGCACTGATGATCCTGTTCGGCAAGGTGATGACGGCAATGGCTGAGGGAAACTATCTCTTTCTGTTGGGCATGGCTATTCTGGATATGTCGCTGGCGGTCGCATTGCTCGGTAGCAGTCTCGTGTTCTGGAACAACAGGACAGTCGGTTTCCGCGTAAAAGGCCAACCCTGATTCCCCGTCTTACTGGAGGGTCATCGATGATTGATCTGGATCATGCCTCTCGCATTTAGCGTTGCCCTCGGTTAACTTCGGTCACTATAATCCAAACCACATTTCGGACTCCCTACAATAAGTGACAGTTCATTGATTGCATGTCAAACAATGACCTTTATCGCGATCGGGATAACACGCCTGTTTCAGGATGTCCGCTTTATTGAAAACCACAAGTGATTGAAGAGGATTAACTATGATTTACAGCCCATGTAATGGCAAATGTACAGACCAGGGAACTCACTGCGAAGGATGTGGACGCACCCACGAAGAGGTTGCGGAAACACGAAAAATGATCAAAGACCTGGTTGATTATGCCGTCGCCAAGAAATATGAAAATTTCGAGGATTATGCAAATTCTATCTCCCGAGCCGTGCTCTGGAAGCTACAAAATCCAGCCTAATCCGGATTTGTTCCAAATGCGACAGGCAGAGATATAGCAAACCGGCCCTTTTAACAACGGGCCGGTTATATAGAATAAACCTGCTACGCCTGAGCACTGGGACGCTGTGAAACCTGTGCGTGCCAGCGTTTTAAATGTTGGCACTCATCGGGAATTCCGAGCTCTATCCACTGCGCAAAATCCACCGCAACCAGCGTTGTAATATCCGCAGCCGAATACTTTTCTCCCGCCACAAACTCAGTGTTGCTTAGCCGCTCGTCCATATCACTAAAAAAGTTTAGCGTTCGCTCACGTCCTCGCTCAACCAGCGCCGGGATTTGCGCGTAACCACGTTTGCCCACCAGCGCTCTGCCTTCAAACATTTCGGCGCTATTGCGAAAAGCCTCTGCCACCGCACCGATTCCGCTCATAAAGGCGATATGATCCCACATTTCAATGGTACCGATCTCTTCCGGCGTAGTACCAAATAACGGATTGTCCGGGTAAACCGCTTCGATGTATCGACAGATGGCGTTTACCTGTGAAATATGGTGGCCATTATCCAGTTCCAGCAACGGCACCTCATTTAACGGACTTATGCGGGAGAATGCCTCGGAAAACTGTTCTCCTTCCATCAGATTAACCTGCACTGTTGGAATATCCACTTCTTTTTCAGCCAGAAAAATACGAACCCGCCTGGGGTTTGGCGCAATTGTAAAATCGTAGAGTTTCATCATAATTTCCCTGTTTGTGTTTTACTTGCACTATATCAATTACCCCCACCTAAAAACCAGTAGAATGTAGTGAATCAGAATGGGTTTTTTCATTTCCAGCAAACAGAAAATGTATCCATTTGAGGGACCAAGCAATGAAGGTGATTATCGTCGGCGCTGGTATTGGCGGACTAACAGCTGCTTTAAGTATGCAGCGGGTTGGCATTAACGTTAAAATTTTTGAAGCACACCCCAATGCTAGCCCTCTCACCTTTGGTATTAATCTGCTGCCTCATGCCTCGCGGGAACTTTGTGAATTAGGTTTTAAGAGTGCTATCGACCAGATAGCAATCCGTACCCACGCCACCCATTATTACAGCATCGATGGCCGACTGATAATCAGTGATCCATGCGGCACTTTTGCCGGCTATCGATGGCCACAATGGAGCATGTGCAGATCCGACCTGCAACGGCTACTGCTGGATCACTTTATTCGTGAAGCCGGTGAGAGTGCGCTTGTTTACCATGCCCAGCTTAGTAATTTTGTCCAAACCGGGAACAAAGTTACCGGTCATTTTCTTAATCCTGAAAACGGAAAAATAATCCAGGAAGAAGCAGACCTGCTGATTGGTGCCGATGGGCTGCACTCCGGTGTCCGCAAAAAGATGTTTGCGCGAGAGGGCAAGCCGGTCTACTCAGGAAAAGTCGCTTATCGTGGAACCACCCATGCGCAGCAGTTTTTGGATGGCCATAGCATAGCGGTTATTGGTGATAATAAGCAGCATCTTATGTGTTACCCCACGTCAAAATACCAACTGGATCAATGCGATGGCAAAAGTCTGATTGACTGGATTGCTTTTCTGCCAGAAGATCACCCCAAAGAGCCGGGTTCAACGTTGCACCGCGAAGTAGAGAGCACACAAATTCTGGAATACTTTAAAAACTGGCGTTTTAACTGGATCGACGTGCCAACATTAATTCATGAAACCAAACAGATTTACAGATTTCCCTTATATGATCGAGATCCACACAGGCAATGGACATTTGGCAGAGTCACCCTGCTCGGTGATGCCGCCCACCCGATGCTACCAACCAGCTCCAATGGCGCCGCTCAGGCGATTATTGACGGGCGCGCATTAGCTTTCGCACTCGCTAGTTGTTCGGATCCCATGGCCGGGCTGGAAGATTACGAGTCAGGTAGACTGGAGAATGCAAACAAAGTGGTTAAGGCCAGTCGTGAAGAGGGCCAGGAGCGCGTTTTGACACTCGCTGCAGAGCATAAGTTAAAAGAGACAGAGTATCTGCACGATTATCTCTCCCCTTCTGAGATACACCAGTTGCTAATCGATATCAAAAGCGGATTCAACGGCAGTGTTGATCAAGTCAATCATCAAGCGTCCTACACCGCACACTGAATACATAATACGGCGGCCGTAAGGTGATTTGGCCTGTTCGGACAGTACTCAACCAAAAATCAGAGCCTTGCAGGTAATCCGGCTTGTATTTTATCTGTTGGCTATTGTGCCTTGATTCCGCTAAATTCTGTTTATGCAAAAGACACATCTGCTTAAATCACTGCTGCTCAGCATTCTTGCATGTGGACTGCTGGTGTTTCTCTATTACGAGAACTGGCTGAATGCCGCTATATTATTTGGCATCATTATTCTATCGATGGTACCAACACTCTTTGCTCGCCATTTTTCTCTCGCTTTACCCGCGGCATTTGATATTGCCACCATTTTATTCATAGTCGCCTCAATTGCACTGGGTGAACTGGCAGGTTTCTATGATCGGTTTTGGTGGTGGGATGAAATACTGCACCTTATATCGGGCCTGTTGCTTGGAATGCTCGGACTGAGTCTGATCTGGGTTCTCAATTATAACGACCGTATCGAGCTTGAACTGTCATCAGGCTTCATGTGCCTGTTTGCCTTTACCTTTACCCTTTCGGCAGGCGCCATCTGGGAGATTTTTGAGTACGGAATGGATCTCTTTTTCAGACTGAATATGCAAAAATCAGGTTTGGACGACACCATGAACGATCTGATGGTAGATGCTTTGGGCGCGCTGATCGTCTCACTATTAGCAAATGCTTATCTGACCCGCGGCAGTCGATCAGTGTTATCAAACTGGATGGAGCAGTTTCTCGCGCTGAATAAAAAAACCTTTATTCGGCGCAAACTTAAATGGCGCAAGCTAAGGCTAAAAAAACACTGATTTTCGGATTAGCCTGATTTAAAGGCATAAAGATCAGAGGGAAGCAATGAACTACAGTAGAACCATTTCACTTGTTTTAGGTGGGGGTGGCGCCAGAGGGCTCACTCATATTGGCGTCATACGCTGCCTGATCGATTACGGATTTGATATTCGCTATATCTCAGGCTCTTCGATTGGCGCCCTCATTGGCGGTGTCTACGCGGCAGGAGAACTCGATACCTATGCAGACTGGGTCAGTGCCCTGCAAAAACGGGATATCGTCCGTTTGATGGATTGGTCCTTTACCGGTGGAGGGCTGCTAAAAGGCGATAAAATCATTGCTGTACTTCGAGAACTGATTGGCGAACGAAATATTGAAGATCTGCCCATCGGCTATACCGCTGTAGCAACTTCGCTCCATGAAGAGCGTGAGGTATGGCTTAATTCCGGCCCCCTGTTCGATGCGATTCGGGCATCTATCGCGGTGCCCATGATCTTTGCGCCAATCGAGAAAGGGAACCGCTTACTGGTTGATGGCAGCATCGTTAATCCGATACCGATTGCGCCCACATTAAACGATGACAGTGAGCTGACCATCGCGGTCGATTTATGCGCTCCGCCAGAGACGCCGATTTGTAAACTGATCAAAAAGGAATCCCCTGAAAACACCAATCTCTACCACAATAAAATAGCCAGCTTCATCGACAGCCTCTGGGCAAAATCCGAACTAAATCCAGATACTTCAACTCCAGGCGCTTTTGACCTGATGATAAAATCGATGGATACCATGCAAACCTATATAGCGCGACTAAAACTGGCTGCGTACAGCCCTAATGTGCTGATTGAAATACCAAGAAATCTGTGTGGTTTTTTTGAGTTTGACTACGCGACCGAGCTTATTGAATTTGGCTATCAGCGAACAGAAAAACTTCTGGAAACCAGTGCTACGTCGCTATAAGACAGTGTATTAAAGCCAGAGCCCTTCTGCTAACTCAGTGATAAAGGCTACTGGAACTTTATGTACATAGGCCCGCAAACTATTTGCACAACCAATATCTAAAGTGCTTACATAAGATTAACAAATAACAAAGCAATCCATTATCCTATCTTGTTATTTAAAAACTAATCTGACTTTTTGTTCTGTAGTAGACTCTCAATCTCCAACTCACCCTATAATTAACAGGATTACTAAGTAATGAGTGCAGTGTTTTTTGATCAAATTAACATCGGTGACCAATATCAAGCAACACCCTACGAGATACCCGCTGATGAATTACTGGAATTCAACGAAAAGTGGGATCGTTTACCCATTCATCTGGACGAAAAGGCGGCACTTGAAGCGGGTCACACAGCTATTATCGGATCTGGCCAGTATACCCTCTGCATCAAACAATACTTCATCAACCAAATGCCCTGGCGCGAAGCAGTGATCGGTGCTATTGGTTTTGACGAACTACGCTTTCGCAACCCGGTTCATGACGGAGATACCATTTCCATAAACGCCAAATGTATTGACAAAAGGCCCTCTAACAGCAAACCGGATCGCGGTATCTGTAAATTTGCGGTGGAAATGAACAATCAAAATGACAAGCCTGTACTCACCTATACCGATATTGTGATGATGAAAAAGCAACCCGATTAGCGACAATCACCCTCAACAGTAAAATTACTCAATAATTAGTGCAGGCACTCCTGCGGTAGAGTAAACCACCTTAACCGCTCATCGTGATCGCTGAGCGATAGGGAAAATGTAGGGGTATCAGCCCGGTTTTTCTGTAACTCTGTGAGTGCCATATCAGTAAAACGTTTCAGATCTTCGGGTGGTACCTGGCGTTGTTTTTTCTGATTGCTCAATAGCGGATCAAAGTTTAAAAAAACCGAAGGAGCCGCTGCATTATCTCCCTGGTACAACCAGGTTCCTGATGCCTGGTATTGATAGTAAGGCAGCAGTTTCCAGCCATGTTCAGCTATCATTTTTATTGCATTCACGACATATTCAAAAGTGTCTCGATCAATAAAATAGTTGAAATTGACCCTGACCCAACCGGGTTTTAGCAGGTTATTTCCCTTATCGATCTCCTCGGTATACTGTCTGCTTTGCTCAGCACCAATATCCAGCAACAGATGGCCATAAGGGCCGGCACAGGAACAGCCGCCTCTTGCCTGTATACCAAACAGGTCATTGAGCAACGCTACCACAAACCCGTAATGAAGATACCGGTCATTGTGCTCGATCATAAAAGAGATAATCGCCAGCCGGTCAGCATCCCGTGACCCCAGAATACGAATATTGGGAATTTCAGACCAGGCGTTAATGGCCCGCTTCACATACTCTCTCTCCCTTTGTTCTATGGTCTCACAACCCACCTGTTGCTGTAGTTTAAACACCAGCCCTGCCCGAATCGACTCAATAATCGCTGGTGTTCCACCCTCCTCCCGCTGCTCTTGATCAGGAATATACTGATGATCCTGTGGTGTCACAAAATCAACCGTACCACCTCCTGGAACGACCGGCACACGGTTAGTCAGCAAATCCCTTTTGACCACTAAAACCCCCGGTGTACCGGGGCCGCCGATGAACTTGTGTGGCGATATAAAGAGAGCATCTATGGCGCCTTCTTCCCCTTGAGGCCCCTTTCCACAAGCATCAATCGATACATAAGGTGCTGCGGCCGCATAATCCCAGAATGAAAGTGCACCATAACGATGCAGCAACTGAGTAACCTCCTTCACTCTGGTTTTAATCCCGGTAACATTGGATGCGGCTGAAAAACTTCCGATCAACAGATTACGATCCTGACAGGATTGCAGTGCATTCTCCAGAAATTGCATATCCAGGTTCCCGCGTTCACACAACGGAATCGTCACCAGCTCCACGATACTCTCACGCCAGGGCAATTCATTGGAGTGGTGCTCATAGGGCCCAATAAAAACCACTGGTCGTTGTTTCTTTGGAATACGGTCTGATAATTGGTAGCGCTGATCCAGCTCCGGGGGGATACGAAGGTTAAGAATATCTATCAGTTTAACAATTGCGGAAGTCGATCCTGAACCACAGAAAATCAACGCATAGCTTTGATCTGCATTCACGACTTCCTTAATTACCTGGCGTGCCTCCTCCCGAAGAGCTGTGGTTTTAGCTCCGCTAAAGTTAGCCTCCGTATGAGTGTTCGCATAGTAAGGTAGAACCTCTTTGCCAATACATTCTTCAATAAAGGAAAGTGACCTGCCGGACGCCGTGTAATCAGCATAGACTAACGGCTTTTCTCCAAATGGGGTACTGAACAAACAACGTTCGCCTACCACGGAAGAGGCAATATTTTTTATAAGTAAATCCGGCGTTGATCGACGTCGAAATAAACGTTGGTTCAAACGGAAAAATACAGCCTTTAAACGCATCATATGATCTGCTTCACGGGTAACTGAATTGCTCGTTAAGTTACCACTGACCAGATGAAATTGTATTTTTAATAATACAGACAAAACGCTATTTAATAGCTTTTAATTCTTTTAAATAAATCTTGTTTAGAATATTATTCTATATTGATCCTGAAAGCAGATTACTATTGGTGGTAAATAGAATATGGACCGATATGACAAGGCGATTCTGGCCTTACTACAAGAAGATGCCTGCCGGGCAGTGGGAGAGATCGCTGACCAGATCTCACTATCCAAAACCGCCTGTTGGCATCGGATCCAGAAGCTGGAAAAAAGCGGAGTTATTAAAAGTAGAATCACTCTTTTGGACCAGGCCAAAGTCAACTTACCCATTACCGCCTTTCTAGCCGTGCGAACCAATGAACATAGCGCAAATTGGCTGGAAAAATTCGCACAAGCCGTTAAAAACATACCCGAAATACTTGAAATGCACCGTCTCAGTGGTGACACCGATTACCTGTTAAAGATCGTCGTCAACGACATGGCTGGCTATGACCGGATTTACAAGCAACTGATTAACGAAATCAACCTTTACGACGCAAGCTGCAGCTTTGTGATGGAAACGGTCAAGGCCACCACTGTACTGCCTTTAAATCACATCTAAATATACTCGACGATTAAAAGCTGATACTGGGCATATCCCGAAACAGTCAAAAAAACACCTTCTAACCGTCTGACGAGTCATTCCCAAAGTGGGTCAGTCAACTGTCAGACAATTTTACACAAGCCAAACACGCAACCCATAAGTGATTGATTTTATTGGAACGGCATATTTTATGCGTGCTTAAAAGTACTCTATTTTTGTTTTTAGAGCTGCTCTATGCACTGAACTCCCATCATCGTTTAAAAGGAGATCGGTTTTATGAAATTTTTCTATCCTTTAAAACAGGCGTTTTACACAATGGCAGCACTGGCGGAGTTGTGACAGCACCGACTGGCGCAATTGATACCACCTCAACCATACTTTGCTTACTCCCAAACGAATTCCGGAACCGTCTACAATCGCGCTGTTTGGGCTGGCTCTACTGGGGCTTGGTTTTACCAAAATAGCCAGAAACACAGCATCTTGAGGAATGCTAAAGGGCAAGTGGGCCACCTTTTTCAAGGTGGCCTATGGTGCCAGATATGCGCCTCATTTAATCACTATTTCAGCTCATCATAAGCGAACTGAAATAGCTAGTCGCGCCTGACGGCCTGGTGCTGAGAATCCTACCGACTCTTCATAACTACTATTGAGCAGGTTATCGACCAGGAGCTTCAGGCTGACCTTCTCAGTCAAAGCACGCTGAATACTGACATCGACATCTATATATCCGTCTAAGGATACTTCGCCAGTTGGCACAGACACATCGTAGAATTCACCGTTAACGTTACCGCGTACGGAGACCAGCCAGGCTTCCGAGGGAACCCACAACAATGTCAGATTACCTTTCCATTCCGGGCGACGTTCAAGCTTGGTGCCATCGCTAACGTCAGTATCCAGATATCCAATATTGCTGCTAAGACTGAGTTCGTCATTTAAGCGGACTTGAATTGTTACGTCTATTCCTTTGGCTGTAGCACTGGAACGGTTTACGTGAGAAAAGATGTCTGAATCAAAATCCACAAGATTTTTAAACTTATTGGAATACAAACGCAGTGATAATGCACCCTTTTCATTAGCAAAAGGTTGTTCAATGTTAATCGAATAACTCTCACTCTCTTCGGGATCCAAATCAAGGTTTCCGGTTAACGGATGTCCTAGCGCAAACAGACTGGGTAATTTAAACCCTTCTGCGTACATGAAAGAAGCTGAGGTATTGGTGTTAGGAAAATTAATGTTGATCGCAAAGCGGCCATTAGTCGAGGTAATCTCTTCTGCATCATCGTGCCGCAGGCTGGCAACAAGCGCGACATCTTCGCTAATGCTAAACGCAGCCTCTCCAAACAAAGCGGTCGTATCGCGGTTCCGTGAAAAATTCGCCGGGAGTGGAAAACCGAAATCAATCAAACTTTTGATCTCTCCTTCCTCGCGAATCACTTCCCCACCAAAACCTATTGTTAGTGCATCTGACAGATAGAGACTATTCGAAAGTGTGACATTGGCACGATCATACTGACTATCTGTAATAATCGATGGCACACCGGATAAAACCCCTGGTGCGATTCCCGGGCTATCATTTTCCTCTTCATAACGTGACCAGCCCATCGCCAACTTTGCATCCCAATTAGATAACGGTGACCACTCCACTCTGCCACCCGCTATGATCTGGTCAAAATCACGATCCTCTACTTCCCGGACCAGGGCTAATTGATCACCACCGCTAGCATAGGGAAAGGATGTCGCACTTGCATCTGAAATGAAAACATTAAATGCCCAGCTCAAATCATTAGAAGAGGTTTGAATATTGTTCAGCTTTAACGCTAATTGCTGTCGTTCGATGCTATCACCATCAACCTCACTGCTACCTTGCCGGGTAACAGCCGCTGCACTTGCATAGATCGAATCAGTGATAGCTCCGGTCACATGAAAGGCTCCTGCCCTGGAATCATTTGTACCGATTTCAGCTGTGATTGTCCCTCCTGATGCCGCAGCACTCTTGGTCGTCACACTAATGGTCCCACCTAATGCATCCGATCCGTATACAGCGGAGTAACTGCCAGAATAAACATCTATACGCTCTATCATAAGTGGATCAAGACCGGCAAAGTCATAACCACCTCCCCTGGAGTTGGTAGGGTCATCCACTTTAACTCCATCGATCATAACAACGGTAAAATTGGGGTCACCACCTCGGATGGAGATAAAAGTGAGCCCCCCTTCACCACCTTGCTGCGCTACGTCGACCCCGGGAAACCCTCTCAGCAAATCGATCACAGTGGCTGGCTGCAACAGCGCTATTTTTTCTGCGGTTAGCGAGTCCTTGGGGATACTCTCAAATACTGACTCATCATCGATAATCGTTCCTGTAACCAGTAATTCTGAAACGGAATGATCAGTCTCAGTCGGTTGAGCAACTGTTTGATTCGCCCACATGCACAGGCTTAAAGGTAAAACAAAACTAAATTTCTTAAACAACGCCTAAAACTCCTTCAGTCTCATGTAATTAAGTAGGGACTAATCCCAGTTACCCCACATCTGCTTCTTGATTTCTTCCCAGGAAGGTCCCTCTTCACCATCTCCGGGACCTGGAATAAACCGCGCCCCTTCATGCTTAATATATGGCCTCGTCCAGGTACCTCTCTCGTAGAGGCGCTCCATATTGGCGCGATAGATATCGTCCACCTCTTCATGCCCCAACGGCTCCTGATCCATCCACAAATTTTTCGGATGAATCGGTTCTTCATACATCCGCTTGAACAACTCCGTCCGCAAATCCTTCATCCAGTTGCTGTTCAGGTTCATCGCCCTGAATTGGCGTAGCGCTTCAATATCGATAGTCGCGGCAATGATGGTGTTATTAGTAGACCCACTGTACGCCATAATATTTCCACGATAATCTACAATATGCGAGTTACCGCCGGCGATATCCACCGGGTGTTTGGAGGTAGAGGATACGTATACCGGACCCGCGTTTGGACACAGCATATAAACGGAATTAAACTCGGCATGGCCACGATTCTGTATCATCCAGGTTCCACCACCGGGATAGCCCGAATTGGTCATCGGCGCTGCCTCACTCGGACGGTAAACCACCTCAGCTCCGTTAAAAGCACAGGCTCTTACCGCTTCCGGATATTCACCATCACTGCAACAGATGGTTGCAATGTTGCCGATATCGTCTGTCCTTAAAACCGGATAGAAAGCATCGATGCCATCACCAAACAATTCTACCCAACGGTCGTAAACATCATGCGGCATACAGGATCGTTCGCGGCACCAGATGTGGTTTTTTGCCGCCTTGTGCACCACTTCTCCGTTTGGACCAATAATAAACAGCGTATTAAAAAAGCGATTATCCATCACCTCTGGCCAGCGCGCCTTACATTGAACGATGATGTAGGTTTGATAGTGCTTTGCCAGACGCCCCAGCCACTCAGTCTCCTCTCCGGGAATATCGATAAACAGTTCTTTGGCTGCCAATGTATGGGGCAAATCAAATATCTCATCGGTAAAGCCCGTTAAAGCGCCCTCCGCCAGACAAATCACCTTAATCGGCATATTGATGGAAACCATGGAAATCGCTGCATGAATTGATTCTTCGATGATTTCCAGGTTATGACGTATATGCTTACGCTCGGCAACGCCATATATCGGCGTTGATAAACCAACGGCCAGATAGGGCGCAACGGGTTTGGAATTTTCTGATTCTGTCATCGACAATTCTCCAATATCAAAGTTAAAACTACCAGCTTTCGGTGTTACTCAAACCAACCAAATGGTTAATAGGTAAAGCGATCGAAAACCGCCATATTGAGACTAAATCCAACAGACAAAAACGCTCTGACTGTTCAGTCTATTACATTACTGCCACTACTTGCTCTAATTACAAACCATGCCAAGGTTAGCACTCAATAATATTCACAGGTACTTCAATAACATTTAGCGCAAGACCTCCCCTGGCTGTTTCCTTGTACTTATCCTGCATATCTCGTCCGGTATCACGCATCGTTTTAATAACCTTATCCAACGAAACAAAATGTGACCCGTCACCACGCATTGCCATACGCGCTGCATGAATAGCTTTTACTGAGGCCATCGCATTGCGTTCTATGCAAGGCACTTGAACCAGTCCACCTACAGGATCACAGGTCAGGCCAAGATTATGCTCCATTGCAATTTCCGCCGCATTTTCCACCTGTGCGGGTGTGCCGCCAAGGACCTCTGTTAGCGCACCTGCTGCCATCGAGCACGCCGAACCTACCTCACCCTGACACCCAACCTCCGCACCGCTAATGGAGGCATTTTCCTTATACAGGATCCCGATAGCTGCTGCCGTGAGCAGAAATTGTAAAACTCCATCCAGGTTTGCGCCGGGCGTAAATCGCATATAGTAATGCAGCACAGCAGGGATAATTCCGGCTGCACCGTTGGTAGGCGCGGTCACAACCCGCCCACCGGCCGCATTTTCTTCATTAACAGCCAACGCATAAAGTGTGACCCAGTCAATCACGCTTAAAGGGTCTGCCAGCGCTGCTTCCGGTTTGCTCAGCAACTGCTGGTGCAACTGATGCGCTCTGCGCTTAACTTTTAACCCGCCCGGCAGCTCGCCTTCATTATGCATCCCGTTGTTTACGGATTCCTGCATAACGCGCCAAATGGCAAGCAGGCCTTTCTCCGTTTCTTCCTTGCTACGCCAGGACTTTTCATTTTCCCGCATTAACTGCGAGATACTGTAATTGTGTTTTTTACATAATGCCAACAATTCAGCCCCGGTCTGAAACGGGTAAGCCAACCGTCGGGTGTCATCAATAATACAGTCTTCATTAGCGGCTTTTTCATCAACAACAAACCCGCCTCCCACCGAATAATAGATTTTGACCGCAATTTCGGTGCCTTTCTTGTCATAGGCTGTGTATCTCATCCCGTTGGCATGAAAAGGTAAAACCTCGAGACGATGTAACAGTAAATCCTCTTTATCTGAAAATGAAATTTCATGTTTACCTAACAACGACAATCGGCCCGATTCTCTAATCTCAGCAATACGCGGCTGAATAGTATCGATATCCACGGCCTCCGGGTTCTCCCCCTCCAACCCAAGCAATACCGCTTTAGGGGTTCCATGTCCCTTTCCAGTCGCGCCTAACGACCCGAACATTTCCGATTTGACCCTTGCGGTTTTAGATAACAAGCCGCTTTCAGCCAGTCCCAAAACGAACTGTTTGGCGGCCCGCATCGGTCCCACCGTGTGCGAACTCGATGGTCCAATACCTATCTTAAACAAATCAAATACACTAACCGACATCTGCACCTGGCCTGTTCAAAAAATCTGTCATTGGTGATTTTCCCTATAGATCAATAATAGAGAGCATCATAACCGCACCAAAATCATAAGATAAATTAATAGTATTTATTTATTCATTAACTTTACAAATAAATGGAATTACACCTAAAAGTCCAACCGCTGATTTAGTTCAATATCGTCAGCAACCTTTTCACTATCACATCGACACAAAAATATCTGTTCGTTTTACTGTCAAAAGCACCCATGAGCTACCCTTGGATAAAGCCTTTTTGCGCCAACAATGCATTTGTTTTATTAATACATCAATTTGCATTATTAATTTATCTTATTCAGATAATGCGGTTATTATGCATCACCAGATTACCTGACACGGCGACAATAAGTTGTCACCAAAGAATTTGTCTGTTCGGAACAACCGATAGACAAACAACTCGAATACCTTATTGGTTATTCGGGTCAATACTCCCTCCGGTGGATTGTGTTGCATTGCAACCAATCCACCATTTTTTTGCTCAAACGTATCCCAACCCAAAAATAATCTATGCACCAGCTTATCGATAATAAAACTATCGATCCGGACATGCTGCCGCGCATGACTTAACAAAATTGACCAATTATTTAGCTAGCAGCCCACCATCAATATGAAATTCCGCACCCGTCACAAATTTCGATGCATCTGAAGCCAGGAACAGGATCGCTGAACCCATATCTTCCGGAGTCCCCATATCGGGTAATACCTGCATATCCATATAGAATTTCATCGCATCTTCTATACTTTCAGCTTCTCCATTTTCAACCATCTCCTCAAACTCCTGCTGAAACATCTCTGTCATACAGTTACCGGGATGCACAGTGTTGACCCGAACATTGTACCCATAAGTACCACATTCAACCGCAGCTGCCTTTGAGAAATTACGAACCCCACCTTTGGAAGCACAATAAGAGGCCATATCAGGAGCACCAATATTACCACCCACTGAAGCAACGTTAATAATGGAACCACCGCGGCCACTGGTACCATCCGGGCGCATCGTATCAACAGCATATTTGGTACCAAGGAATACGCCTTCCATATTAACGCTATTAACAAGCCGCCACTCGTTCAGAGAGAGATCCAGCAATTTGGTATGCTTAATGATGCCTGCATTGTTGACCAAAATATCCAAACCGCCATGGCGCTCAACAACCGTACTGATCACCTGTTTCCACTGATCTTCACTGGTCACATCGAGGGACAAATATTCAGCAATACCACCCTCTTTAATAATTTGTTCAACCGTCGCCTTACCAACTTCATCGGAAATATCAGCAACGATTACGGTAGCGCCATTCCTGGCCAGGACTTTGGCCGTTGCAGCACCTATGCCAGTAGCAGCCCCGGTAATCAGAGCTACCTTACCTTTTACGTGAACTGTAGGTTCCATGAATGATTTCCTCTTAATCTAATTACCAACTTTCAACCTTAACGACTCTCTCCAGCAAACTGCAATGGTGGTAAAACTCAGCAGTCTCTATGGTTCTGTCGCCATTTTATACGCCATCGCCCGTACTTCCTCTACAACAGCACCAGACCCATTACCAGCAACATCCTGCTTACTATAACTGACCGCATGGGTCACACCCTCGGCCATGGCAATAATAATTGCTGCCCGCTCGTTGCGCCTTTTGTTACTGATACCTAAATTCATGGCATCCATAAACCTCAATATCTCACCGATGTGAAAGTTATGCATCTGCTCCAGTATTGAGGCAGCACCCGCATGGTGATGCGCATGAGCCCAAAGCTGCAGAAAAAAACCGGCCGTTTCTTTTTCGTTGAAACCTGACAGCAGGTAATCTATAAACACGGCAAATCGCTTCTCAGCCGAGATGTCGTTTTTATTAACGCTATTCTCAAACATACGCCGATAGTAGATCGTCGTATCCAGAAGAACCTCCGTCACCAGGATGTCCTTGGTTTTGAAATAATGCTGGACAGTCCTTAGGTGCACACCCACATCTGACGCGACTCTTCGCAAGGAAAATTTTGCAAATCCCTCATTCCCGAGCAGCTGACGCCCGGCATCCAGTATTTCCCTTTCTCTCGCCGATCTTTTACTCACTTCAAGTAAATCATTATCTATGCGCGATGAGATTTCTGCTGTACTGGGTAACGTCATATTAATGCTCTTTCGATTCACCAAAACCAGATGAATATTGCTCACCAATACTGCAAAACAATATTTACATCGTACGTCGCTTGACGTAGCATTGTACGTCACATGACGTACGCAGAAAAGCCCAACGCTTAAAAAATCCCAAAAACAGTAAATGAAAGGGATAAATAGTAGTAACCTAGGAGCCTGACAGACTCCTAGTCACTTTAAGAGGAATTGGCAGGTTCGCTATCTTCTTTAGCTAAGCAGGCCTCGCTGTGGCATATAAAGCAATAAGACTTTGAAAATTACAAAGGAGAATCAACCCATGACATTAAAGTTACCAAAGAGCTTTGCCTGGGTGTTTACCATTATCGCAGCTCTTACAGTATCTAGTAGCTTTGCTGGCAGCGGCTCACCGAATAAAGAACAGCTTGACCCCAAGTTAAGTGGCAAAGAAATAATCGATAAGCGCGGAAAAGAGTTAGTTGAGCAGCATTGCACACGCTGCCACCTTGCTCCCTCCCCCGCAGACCTGTCAAAAGAATACTGGCCCTTTGCCTTACACTACATGGGATATTACGTAGGCATGAAGGGGGACGAATTTGAAGATATGCGGATGGAAGACTTCCCGCCGGAGTTCGAACCGGTCCAGGACTATACCAAGCGCTATTTCCTGATTCAGGAATCTACAGGCTATATCCGCGACCTTTTTCCTTTTAAGCAATACATGCCACCGCAGCCGCTCATGTCCAAAGAAGATTGGCTAACCATGCGGGAGTATTATGAAAGTAACGCCAAGTCCTGGAAGGATATGCTAATTAAGCGTCCCCGGGATCCGGTAATCAAAGGATTTAAGCCGGTAGTTCCAAACCTGGATCTGGAGCCTAACGGGCTGGTAATTGCCACCAAGGTCGACGAAAAGCGCAAGCGCATTTATGTCGGCAACTCAACTCTGGATGACTTTGTCGCCGGCGGCGGTCGACATCCGGATGTGAAAGAGCGCGACAAGCTATATGTATTCGATCTTGAAACTGGCAAGAAAATAGCTGGCGCTCAGGTTGAAAGCGATATTAATCACATGAGCTTGGCCGACAATGGCGGCGTTCGGGTGCTGGAAGCCGGACGCTTCCCTATGGGACCCGTGGGTATTGCCAACATTTCAGACTATACATTTGAAGATGGAAAAGTCGAAAGACACATGCTGGTTGGTGCAAAACAGCGGATGGTGAAGCATATCGATGACGTGGATATCGATGGTGACGGCATCAATGACATTGTCTCGGTAACCTTCGGTGACGGTATATTTGCCGATGCTCAAAGCGAGCTGGCTGTGTACTGGAAAACGGCTGATTTCGACAAAGTGGTTGCGAAAGGACCGGCAGAAATTCCCGGCGGTGCATTACCCGGAGCGCTTGAAGAATTGATTCTCAGCAACCAGGCGGGCCTGATTGGTGTTGCCGTTGGTGATATGAATAATGATGGGCGGCCGGATATCGTAGCTCTGGTAGCTCAGGCCCGAGAAGATGTGCTGGTCTATATAAACAATGGCGACCGAACCTTTACCCGTCACCTTATCGATGCAGAAACAGCAGCCTTCGGCGGCAATGTTATAGAAGTAGCGGATTTTGACGGCGACGGCAATCAGGATATTGTTCTACTTAATGGCGATAACGTCAGCGGCAACTCGGTAGATAATACCGTTCCGGCACCGCGACCGTACAACGCTGTATATATCTTTCAAAACCACGGCAACATGAAATTCACCAGGAAAAACATCTATCCGTTTCATGGCGCCACTCGCGTTGCAATCAATGATTTCGATAATGATGGTGATATAGATATCGTCGGCGTAGCACTCTATGTGCAATGGAATGAGGATCTACCACAAGGCTTTGTGTACCTGGAGAATAAAGGCAACTTTAAGTTTGAGGCACAAACCCTTCCCAAAGAGTTTTTCGCACCCTATATCCACGTTGAAGCCGCAGATGTTAATGGCGACAACAAAACCGATATCGTTTTAGGTTTGGGTAACTACCCCGGAATGGGAATGGTGCCAACCGACTGGCAAACCAAGCATAAATCAATGGAAGGGCGTGATCCTGATCTCCCGAGTGTGCTCTACCTATTGAATCAATATTAACGGCGGTCGAGCAACAAATGGCTGTTTGGTGCACATGTACCAGGCAGCCCACACCGCGTCATTCCCATATGGATTATTTAGCCTGACCGCCTAATGGTTAACTTTTAGTTTATCGTTAACCCAATAGCCATCGATGGCGACAGGGCATTCAAGAGTTAAATAGACAGACCTCCATCTCTCACCATTAAAGCAGTCAGGAAAGTAATACTGTTCCCTCTCCCTGGTAGAACTTGCATGCACTGTCCCCTCTCCCTGGTAGAACTTGCATGCACTGTCCCCTCTCCCTGGTAGAGCTTGCCATGCACTGTCCCCTCTCCCCTTTTTAAGGGGAGAGGGTTAGGGTGAGGGGTTAAGCACTATGCCTCGACCGGACGTCCGACCATGTGACGACTACGATAAATAATAAACAAGAAAATCAGTATGCTCACCACCAGGCAGACGCCAGACATTATATTAATCCCAACATAATCCTGCCCCTCCCCGATTACTGAGGCCGCAAGCCCCGGTCCAATAGCTCCTCCCAAACCCTGAGCGGCAGTCATCAACACCAGGTACTTGCCCTTCAAATCAATTTTCGCAATCGCACCCATTTGATAGCACACGCCCACCATAAAGAGAGCTTGAAATATGCCTGCGGCGATAAAGAAGGTATATGAGCTAATTTGACCTACCAGGACTACCAACACTGTTGCAATCCCGGCAACGACAACCAGTAGCGGCAAGTTTCGTCCGAATCTATCACTTGCCCAGGCGGCAGCCATTGCGCCACCTATTGCAATCACCAGAGCAGCTCCCAGCGCAAATCCGATAGTCTCAGCCGGCAAACCAGCCGCTTGACCGATACGCTCTATAAACGCCCAAAACCCGAAAATGGCGATAAAAAAGATAACGCTGGCAAACAGTCCAAGCCAAATCAAAAAGGTACTTCCCTTTGAATCGTCCACGTGCTCAGCCTGTAACTGAGAATGGTCAATACCTTTTGATGGAAATCTGTACAATGTCAGCATCATCACAATACAGGCACCAGCCAACATATAAAACACGCCGCTTACTCCCCAAATTTTCATCAAATAAGGTGCAGCAGCGAAGAAGCCAAACATCATTGCGCCCTGCACAGCCTGAGCAAAACCGAAAGCCCGGTCCGGATGCCGGTTATCCCCCAGCGCAGCGACAGTCACGGCGAACATCGTACCCTCAGCAATCCCGGTTGCAAAACGAGCTATCAATAGTGGTGTGTATTCACTAAACATGGTGCTACCCAGATTTAGCAGCGCAGTCATTAAAAAGGAAACAAACAGCGCCTTAGTCCAGGAAACCTTGCGAATCCAAAAAGAAGCAATGACCGAAGCGATAACCAACCCCATGCCTTCCATTGATGCAATGTTTCCTGCCTGCTGCTCGCTGAACCCATAGCTTTCGATTACCCCACCGACAATCATCGGCATCAAAATCATAGCCGCCGGGCCCAATGGATAAACTACAGAGATCAGAAGTGTGGTCGACAAACCATCGTCGAATTGATTTTTTATAGCCATATTTTTATATACCTTTAGAGGCTCTAACCAGTGATTCAAAACCGGCCTATTTGCCCGGCCAGATTATTGTGCAGCCAAGTCCTCATCGAGGACATCTTCTGCACCCAATACAAACGCATTTTTTTTAAAAGACGCTGCATCATAACAAACATTGCCAGACAGGGGCCATCAACTAAAAGTCTGAGATGGCTCATTATTAGAATCATTTCTCAGAGCGGTAGAAGCGTTCTTTTGCTCTGTGATTCTCAACTTCGATGCTCTCGATCGAAAGACTGCGAAGATACAGCGGCTTATCACTTAATCAATCTTGATCTCCATAGCGACCCGCTTAAAAAGAAGAAAGCGCAACTGTTTCGGCGCTTGTCTGAAACAAAAAGGACGTTTATTCTACCTGCCCGCGCAGCTCATATAGGATTTATCCAATCCGGGGCACATCTATTCACTGCTGGAGGCACCTTGGCAACACCAGGCTTTCATAAAAAAAACAAAAAGAACTTGTTACGGCTGGTATTCATCGCGATAGCGCTTTCAGTCACTCTCCTTGTTATCGATATAACCACCAATTTCCAACGCTCGTTTGACGCTGCGTATGAACCATTGGCAGCCTCTGACGACCCCAGGGTAATTGCGCGAGGCGAGTATCTGGTTTATGGCCCGGCCCGCTGTGCAGACTGTCATGGCGACATCAAACAGCGTGATGCGATTGCCGCAGGAAAAAAGGTCCCATTGTCCGGCGGTTTTTACGAAGAGATTTTTCTCGGCACAGTGCGTTTCCCCAATATCACACCTGACGTGGAAACGGGCATCGGGCGTTTAAGTGATGACCAGCTCGTACGTTTTATGCGTACCGGCATTAATCATCGGGGAGAATATGGCCTGCCTTTTATGAATTACCAACGCCTGAACAATCCTGACCTGATCGCCATCCTCTCTTTTTTACGCGCCCAGAGGCCCGTCACAAACAAAGTAGCGCGCACAGAGTACAATTTTCTTGGAAAACTGGCCCTGGCCTATTTCATCAAACCGGAAAAACCAGCCCCCGCTTTTCCCGATAAGATATCCAGAACCGCCTCCATTGAATATGGACGCTACCTGGCAGAAGCGATGGGTTCATGCAGAGAATGTCATACGCACCGCAGTCTGAAAACAGGTGAATATCTGGGTGAGTTTTATGCGGGTGGCATGCGGTTTGAGCATCCAGATAAGCCTAAGCTCAACCTGACCAGCCCGAGCCTGATGGCAGACCCTGCTTCGGGTAAAGTGGCTGAACTGACTAAAGAAACGTTTATCGAGCGCATGCAAGCGGGCCAGTTACTACCCTGGTCACCCATGCCCTGGGGACCCTATTCGCGCATGACCAAAACCGATATTGAGGCGATTTATCTTTATCTAGCCTCCCTTAAACCTGCCGAGTAGATTCGGTTCGGAAATACTGAAAAGTCCAAAAAGAGCATGAAGCACCTCTCTCCGCCCTGCCCTGAGGGGCTGCCAATTAAGGCATAGCAAAAAGTCAGAGATAAAATAATAGTTCGTCATAATTGCTTGTTTTGATCAAGACTAAACAATGTCGTACTATAAGATGGTGTTGGTCGCGGTATATAGGGAAGTAACCTGACAAACGATTCTAATCTTCCCTCCTGAATACCTTTAAAATTCTGTGCGCGCACCGGAATTGATAGACCCGGGTAACTTTATTGGTTATCGCAATTAGCGATGGCCTGAAGAAATGGCAAAGATGGGATGTACGCCCCACTTACGATTTCTGGATTTTAGAGAACATTATTATCTGTAAAGGTCACTACTAAGATTATCGTGCCAATTGGCACGATAATAAGAAACCGGTTATCAAACTTAATATTTAATGACGCTAATTCAACAGGTTAGCATGGACAAAACAACAGTTTTAAAATTAAGCGGCACGATCATAATTATTATGATGCCGTAGGCTTCATAAACATGCTGTTAGCTGAATATCACCATCGAGATTCATTATGGACGAAGAATTAAAAATAAGATTAAGAGGTGAAGGCATAAAGCCTGGCCTCATACGGTCGCGAGAGATTGCAGAGATCCTTGAATCAGTCGAGGAAATGGCAATAGCTGAAGCTTTAAAACATAACCCAGACCTATCAAAGGAAGACATAATAGTTGGTTTTTATGCCATTGAAGATGAAAGCATTGGCCTAAAATTCAAAACCACATTTGCCGCAGCTGTAGTATCAGCTTTCGTGTCAGCTGCAGAGGCAGTAGAGCGAGGTGATTTTGAATCACTTACGCCGCAGAGTATGAACTCATTGAAGGTGGTTTCATCTTTCTCAAAGCGCCATTCTTGTGATGCAATTATCGGGTCGGGCAGTAACAAAGAAGTCACGATAATCTCCCCAAATACTGAAATACCTAGCCCCACTTATATTTATGGGCAAACTGAAATTTTGGGCAAAGTAATTCGTGTCGGGGGTAAAACACCGAAAGCGATGATAGAGCTAATGGATGGCAGCACATTGTATTGTGAAGTGCCGGAAGATATTGCTAAGGAATTAGGGCACAAGCTTTATTCCTTAGCAAAGTTTGAAGGCACGGCTAAATGGGAATCCAAAACATTAGAGCTTGATGAGTTCAAAATTCACACAGTAAAAGAGTTCCCAAACATAGACCCAACAAAAGTACTTGGGGAGCTATCGGGCATGATTGGAGATGCATTTGCTGGCATAAAGGACGTTTCAGCCTTCGTAACCGATCTCCGTAATGGCGGAGGTGATGAGCAATGAGGGTAGTTTGTGTTGATACTCATGTGCTCATATGGGGCGTTAGAGAGCGAGCTGAAGATGGCCAAGAAGTTATGATTCATCGAACCAAGGCATTCATTGAATGGTGTAGAACTAATAGAACCACAATAATGGTGCCGTCAATTGTAGTTGGAGAGCTACTTACTGCAATAGAGCCCACGCATCATGCTATGGTTGTTAACCTATTAGAAAGTGGATTCGATTTGCCGTCATATGATGCAAAGGCAGCAGCGTTATTTGCTCGCCTTTGGCGAGAAAAGCAAGAGTCTGGCCTTGTCGCGAAATTGCAAATTGAAATGCAAGCAACAAGACAAGAATTAAAAGCAGATTGTATGATTGTTGCAACCGCTATTACACGTAATGCGGAAGTCATGTATAGCCATGACGCTAAACTAAAGAAGTTTGCAAACGGCAATATCGCAGTTAAAGAAATACCGGAACTGCAATATCAGGAAGCTCTTCAACTTGACCCAGTCAGCTAACAAGGCCAAGCACATCGCCCGCAAAAATCGCGGGCTGGACCTCGCTTCGCTCGGCCTGTGTTGGCGGCGTTCGTATGCCTAGGAAATAATCCCATCATAAATACTATGCAGCGAAGTAACGAAGTTGACATCATCAGGATGGCTGCACTCATTGGTATATGTGTGGTAAATGTGCCGTTTATGGCTTTGCCTGTAGAATCTGTGTTTACTCCGCCGGATTATGTTTATGACAAGTCTGCGGCATTTCTGGTGGAGTGTTTTCTCCAGTTGAAGTTTTTCATCCTGTTCTCATTCATCTTTGGATGGGGGATGGCAATTCAATCAAAGTCAGCAGAGTCAAAAGGTCTGTCATTCGCAAGACGTTATTTCCGAAGAATGGCTGGATTGGCCATTCTAGGATCCGCCCATGCAATATTGGTGTTTAGTGGTGACATTTTATTGTTGTATGCGCTACTGGGCTTATTTCTGTGGTTAATAAGAGATTTTTCGCCAAGACAGTTAGTGAAGTTTGCGGTTTGGATGCTGCCATTGAGTATGATTTTTCTCACCATACTTGCGGTGCTCATTGACTTTATTATGACTGATGAAGCGATTTTATTTACCGCAACAGGAACTGCAACGCTTGGAAGTGGTTTTCTCGAAGCATCTCAGGCGAGATTTACAGATTGGCCCACCACTTTTGGATTTTTGGTTCTCCTTCAAGCTCCGTTAGCCCTTGGTGCATTCGCGGTGGGCTTGGCCGCTGCCAAAACAGACTTTTTTTCTGACAATAGAAATGGATTTAATCTTATTCAACAGCGTTTGCCACTTCTAATCACTATCGCGTTACCTTTAAATGCTTTATATGCTGCAGTCGTCGGCGGCATTGTGCCGGAAACTTACGAAATATTGTCTTTACTTGGGTTTGTGTTAATAGCCATAGGAGCGCCTGCACTTTCATTGATTTATTTGTATCTTTTTATTCGTCTTTCAAGAATGATTAAAATGCCACATTTGCTGGTGCTTGCTGGGCAAAATTCTCTGTCATCCTATGTTGCTCAAGGGGTGCTTGCTGGGTTTGTATTCGGCGCCTATGGTTTGGGGCTATTTCACTCGCTCGGCCACGCGGCTTTGATTCCAGTTTCTTTGATAATCGCTCTTATTGCTATGGTTTTTGTGGGTGTTTGCGCCAAGGTTTTCGGGCGAGGTCCATTAGAGCCAATTTTGCGCAAAATTAGTGGGAGTTGATTTCGACATAACAGCAGGCAAGGACTTATCTCTATAGTCGATACTAAACCAAAAGAAATAAATTACTCGATGAGATACCTGTTTATACTCGCATTAACGAGATAAGGAACCAGAGCCTTTTTTCGCCAAACATACTTAACACGAATAATAGAAACAAGGCGCAATTTATTGTTTTATATACAAAACTGGTGGGTCGTCAGGGGATCGAACCCTGGACCTATGGATTAAGAGTCCACTGCTCTGCCAGCTGAGCTAACGACCCGAATTCAGGTTATCAAACCGTTTCATATATCTTCAGCAACGATGTCACGCTTTACAGCGCCTCAAGCCCTCTGGTCAGGTCAGCCTTCAGGTCATCGATATCTTCAAGGCCAATGGCCAGCCTGAGGAGGTTGTCGTGAATACCGCTGCTCTGCTTCTCTTCCGGAGTCAGTTTACCATGAGTGGTTGTAGCCGGATGGGTAATCGTTGTTTTGACGTCTCCCAGGTTGGCGGTGATGGATACCATCTCGGTCGCATCAATAAAACGCCAGGCGGCGGCCTGATCGCCTGCCACTCTAAATGACAGCACACCACCAAAACCACGCTGTTGCCGTGCGGCCAGTTCATGTTGCGGATGACTGGCAAGGCCACTGTAGTGCACTTTTTCGATACCGCTCTGCTCTTCCAGCCACTGCGCAATTGCCATCGCATTAGCGCTATGGGCATCCATACGCAGCCGGAGTGTTTCCAGACCCTTTAAGAAGACCCACGCGTTAAATGGGCTCATGGTTGGACCTGCAGCGCGCAGAAACCCGAATACTTCTTCTGCGAGGGCTTCACTGCCCAGCATCGCTCCACCGACACAACGTCCCTGCCCGTCCAGGTATTTGGTCGCTGAATGGATCACAATATCTGCACCGAGCTTCATCGGTTGTTGTAACGCAGGTGTACAGAAACAGTTATCGACCATGAGCAACGCATTATTTGTGTGTGCCAGATCCGCCAACCATTGAATATCCGCCACTTCACACAAGGGGTTTGAAGGCGTTTCCAGCATCAACAATTTTGTATTAGGTGTTATCGCCTGCTGCCACTCTTCTCTGGAAGTAAGGTCAACAAATGTGGTGCTGACGCCAAATTTACTCAGGTACTTATTCAGCAGTGTAAAGGTGGTACCAAAAACACTTCTCGAACAAATAACGTGATCACCCGCCTGAAGCAGGGCCATGCAGGTGCTGAGTATAGCGGCCATGCCGGAGGATGTAGCGACACAACGCTCAGCCCCTTCCAGTGCGGCAAGTCGCTGCTCAAAATTCCTTACGGTGGGATTGGTAAATCGGGAATAGATATTGCCGGGAATATCCCCTGCAAATCTGGCAGCGGCCTCGCTGGCGTTATTAAACACAAAGCTGGAGGTTGGAAAAATTGGCTCACTGTGCTCCATCTCTCCGGTATGGGGATGGCCACTGCGTATTGCCAGTGTTTCAAAACCGTATTCAGGCTTACCTTTATTATCTGTATCTGACATGACGCCTGGGCCTGAAATTATTTATTGTTGTGCAGATCGATTGCGATATTATCATCGTATATCGTATCACTGCGTTGTTTTACATTCTTCACAGCATCGCTTCGCTGCGCTTCCAACCGATCGAGATACGCCTGATCAATATCTCCGGTAATATATTCGCCATTAAAAACCGAGCACTCAAATTGCTTAATATTGGCATTTCCTTCCAGCGCACAATCAACCAGGTCTTTGAGATCCTGATAAAGCAACCAGTCCGCGCCAATAGTCTTGGCAACTTCCTGATCAGAGCGATCATGGCCTATCAGCTCACTCGCCGAAGGCATATCAATTCCGTAAACATTGGGGTAGCGGACCGCCGGTGATGCTGACGCGAAATAGACACGTTTTGCCCCGGCCTCGCGGGCCATGTCAATAATCTGTTTGCAGGTGGTGCCACGTACGATTGAATCGTCAACCAGCAGCACGTTTTTGCCTTTAAACTCAAGGTCGATCGCATTGAGTTTTTGTTTGACCGATTTTTTGCGCTGACTCTGGCCCGGCATAATGAAGGTTCGGCCAATATAACGGTTTTTAATAAAGCCTTCCCGAAATTTGACTCCCAGCCGATAGGCCAATTGCAGCGCTGATGTGCGACTGGTGTCGGGAATTGGAATCACCACATCGATATCATGCTCCGGATACTCTCTGAGTATTTTCTCTGCAAGCTTCTCACCCATGCGCAAGCGTGCTTTATAGACCGAAATATTATCGATAATCGAATCTGGTCGTGCCAGATAAACATGCTCAAAAATACAGGGGACTAATTGCGGATTTTCGGAGCATTGCTGAGAATGGATATTTCCATCGACATCAATGTACACCGCTTCTCCGGGCTCCAGGTCACGAACCAGAGTGAAGCCTAAAGCACTGAGCGCGACGCTTTCAGAGGCGATCATGTACTCCGTGCCTTTTTTGCTGGTTCGCTTGCCAAAAACAATAGGGCGAATACCGTGTGGATCACGAAAACCGACAATACCGTAGCCGGTGATCATGCTGATCACAGCATAACCACCCTGACAGCGCTTGTGCACCTCTTTAACTGCGGTAAATATGTCTTCCGGAGCAGGCTGTAGTTTACCTAAACAATGCAGTTCATGGGCAAACACATTGAGCAGGACCTCTGAATCCGAATTGGTATTGATGTGCCTGAGGTCTGAGGTAAACAGCTCGCTTTTGATACTCTCAACATTGGTCAGATTACCGTTGTGCGCCAATGTGATGCCGTAAGGTGAGTTCACGTAAAAGGGCTGAGATTCGCTGGAACTTGCACCACCCGCTGTTGGGTATCTGACATGGCCGATCCCCATATTGCCCACCAATCGCTCCATATGGCGTTGACGAAACACATCCCGCACCAATCCATTATCCTTACGTAATGCAAATCGGCCTTCATGGCAGGTTACCATACCCGCGGCATCCTGGCCGCGATGTTGAAGAACGGTCAAGGCATCATAAAGTGCCTGATTGACGTTCGATTTCGCCACTATCCCGACTATGCCGCACATCTTTGTAAAACTCTCCCCTAGTAAAGCTGTATTATAAGAGCTATCCGTTAAAATTTAATAAATAATTTGAAAGTTGCTTTAATAAATCGAAAGACCACTCCTCCATCACCAGAAACTGGGGGATGAAATAGGACTCCTGCCACCATTGGTCACCGCTAAAAGGTGTATGTTTGGCTAGCGCAACAGCGATCACTACCACCAGACAGCCCCTCGCCACACCAAAAATCATACCCAGCAATCTATCTGTCCCTGTTAAGCCGGTTGCCCTGACCAGCACGTTGATCAAGTGGGTCACCAGTGCTCCGACAACCAATGTCGCGGCAAACAGGATCGCAAATGCTGCGGCCAGTCTTACCGAATGCGCATCAATATAGCCGACAAGCAGGTCAGCCATCTTGAAACTGAATACTCTGGCAATCACAAATGCGGCCACCCATACCAGCAACGATAAGGCTTCTTTGATGAATCCTCTTTTTATGCTGATAAGTGTGGAAACACTCACAACCGCTATAATGAACCAATCGGCCCAATTCATAACTTAAAGCCCTGTATATTCTTAATACTGTTTAAAAGAAAAAACCTGATCGGCAACTGGCCATTCAATCACTCATTGTCCATGAACCGGACAACAATCCCTTCCAGCTTAAACTGTTTGTGCAGATCGCTTTTATACTTATCAATCCTTGCACGGTCCAGTTCCGGCCCAACAAATACCCGAGCCAATGCCGGCTTTTCATGAGGTCTGAATTGCACATAGGCTTTGTAGCCGGAAGCTCTTAATTTATCTCGCAACGCATCTGCGTTATCACGTTCCTGGAAACTGGCAAGTTGTAAACTCCAGCTTTCCGGCAGTATTTCTGCATGTTTGTCGTCAACCTGCCCATTCGACTCTTCTTGAACAACGGCCTGTTTTTCCGGTTTCGGAGTTTTCGGTTTTTCCGGCATTTTTATTTCAACAACGGGCGGTTGAGGTTTTGGTGGAATGGTTACCTTTATATCTTCAGGAGTTAATTTGGCATCACTAAATATCATTGGGATAAAAATCACGGCAATCGCAACCAGAACCACTGCTCCCACTAACCGCTGCTTTAGCCCGTCATCCATTTGTTCAGTTCCTATGCTTCTTGTTTAAATTGAGCCATTGAAGTGCTGCTCCCACCGTATAAAATGAGCCAAATACAACCAATAAGTCCTGCTCATTCATTAATTGTAGTGTCGCTTCAATGCCGGTTGCCACATCCGCATGTTGCTCCACTGCCGTCCCAAACGGGGTAATTCTATCAGCGATCTCGCCTGCACTCATAGCCCGATTTGCATTTAAATCACAGCAAGCCCAGTGGTCAACCAGGGAATCCAGTGCGCCAACAACACCTGTGCAATCCTTGTCTTTTAACATGCCGACCAACGCATAAACACGGCCGGTCACTTTTTCCTGTTTTAATTTTTGAACCAAATATTCAGCAGCATGAGGATTATGGGCCACGTCCAGGATCATCCGTACCGGCTGTTCAAATTTTTGAAACCGTCCGGCTAGTTTCGATGCCTTTAGACCTTCACTGATTTGAGCCTGTTGCAATGGCATTCCCAACTGCATCAGTGCCTGTATGGCTGTCGCTGCGTTGGACAGCGGTAGTTCCGGCCGGGGGAGGTTTTCTAACCTGATTGGCCGGTTATGCTGATGCCCCCACCAATTCCAGCCATTTTTTTCCGATGCATTATCATCAATCTCTTCATAGCCAAACTGGTCACCGATACAATCCAGCCTGACCGCCAGAGATTCCGCATGGTGCAATAAGGTCAGCGGCGGCTCCGGGTCGCCACACACAGCCGAAGCCCCAGCCCTCATAATACCTGCCTTTTCAAAAGCGATTGCCTCCCGGTTATCACCCAGCCAGTCCTGGTGATCCAACGCTATTGAGCTAACAATTGCCAAATCCGCATCGATAATATTAGTCGCGTCAAGTCGCCCACCCAAACCGACCTCCAACAACGCAACATCAAGATCTGCTCTTGCAAACAGATCAAAAGCTGCCAGAGTGCCAAATTCAAAATAGGTTAAAGGCGTATCGCCGCGGGCCTGATCAACTCTCGAAAACGCACTGCACAGCGCTTCGTCTGATACCTCCTCACCCCTGATGGTAATACGCTCGTTATAGCGCACCAGATGCGGTGATGTATAACAGCCAACTTTTAGACCCGCTCTGCTCAGAATGCGCTCAAGCACGCAGATTGTAGAACCTTTTCCGTTGGTTCCCGCGACGCTGATGACGCTGTTTGCAATTGCAGTAAGTGGTAATTTTTGGGCAACTTTTGAGACCCGTGCCAAGCCCAGGTCTATCTCTTTCGAATGCAGGGACTCCAGACTTGTCAGCCAATCCTGGAGTGTTTTTTGGTCAGAGCTGTTGGGCATAGTTGTTGAGCGAGCCTGCCGATGTTTAGCGGGGTTTACTCCTCTGACTTGGATTCTACCGCCGACTCTTCAACTTCTCCTTCAATCTCTACGTCCTCTACCCCTTCCACTGGCTCTTCATTCTCCTCATCGACCGGTTCAAACGCTTCAGTCTCGGTGTCTGTAGCCAACGAAGGAACCAGTTTCAGTAATATTGAGGATAGCCTGTCACGCATGTCATTCCGGTTGATGATCATGTCTATTGCGCCATGCTCAAGAATAAACTCACTGCGCTGAAATCCTTCTGGCAGTTTCTCTCGAACCGTTTGCTCGATCACTCTGGGGCCCGCAAAACCGACCAAAGCGTTAGGCTCCGCAACATTTAGATCCCCAAGCATGGCCATACTGGCAGAGACGCCACCATATACCGGGTCTGTGAGCACTGAAATATAGGGAATCCCCTGCTGTTTCATCCTTTCTACTGCAGCACTGGTTTTAGCCATCTGCATCAAAGAAACCAGCGCCTCCTGCATACGGGCACCACCGCTGGTAGAAAAACAGATAAGAGGTATACGACGTTCCAAACATACATTCACGGCTTTAACGAAGCGCGCACCAACGACAGCACCCATCGACCCACCCATAAAATTAAACTCAAAGCAGGCCACGACGACTGGTATACCTTTCAGCTCGCCACGAACAGCAACCAGAGCATCTTTTTCACCTGTACTTTTCTGGGCGGCGTTAATACGATCCTTATATTTTTTGGAATCCTTAAATTTCAGAAAATCTTCAGGTGCCAGGTCGGTGCCTATCTCTTCTCGCTCCCCTTCATCCAGAAAAAGATCAATGCGTCGTCTGGCGTTTATTCGAATATGGTAGCTACACTTGGGACAAACATCATGATTGTTTTCAAGCTCGGGGCGGTAAAGTACGGCGTCGCACTTGGGGCATTTTTTCCACAATCCTTCCGGCACGGTACTGCGACTGCGCTTTTTCTGCTCTGAGCGCACCACAGAGGGTACAATCTTTTCTAGCCAGCTACTCATTTATACAATCTACCTTTACTAAATCACGAACTTCCATAAAGTGGATATCCTATCAATGGACGTTGCTCAGATACAGCTTTTTTCGTATCAATATCAATTCAAAAACGGCAACCTGTGATCTAACTCTGGCAGTTTAAAGTGTTCGGGATAATCTATTCCCACCAGGTAAAGGCCGTGTGGGGGGGCAGTCACACCTCCCTGCCTCCTGTCCCGCACATCAAGCACCTGTTTTGCCCACTCCGGGGATTCCTTGCCGCTACCAATCGTCATTAATACGCCGGCTATATTGCGTACCATGTGATGAAGAAATGCATTGGCATGAATATTAATAATCACTAACTCACCTCTGCGTTGTATCTCTAGCTGATGGATAGTGCGCACAGGGTTTTTCGCTTGACAATGGACAGCCCGATAAGAGGTAAAATCGTGTTTGCCTACCAGGAAAGCAGCGCCCTGTTGCATCTTTTCGACGTTCAGGGGTAAGCACTGCCAGGAAAGCTGCCTGCTCATAATCGCAGGCCTGACCGAACGGTTGGCAATCACATAAGTATAATGTCGCCCCGTTGCGCTGAATCGCGCATGAAACTCTTCGGTAACGGTTTTTGCCCAGCAAACACGTATTTCCGGGGGTAGCTGAGTATTGGTTCCCAACACCCATGCGCGATTATCTCGTACACTTGTGGTGTTAAAGTGAACCACTTGGGCGGTTGCGTGAACACCGGCATCGGTTCTGCCGGCACAGATAGTTCGTATCGGCTGTGCGGCTATTCTGGATAATGCAGTCTCAAGTTGCTGCTGTACGGTGGCGGGGTCGTGGGATTGAAACTGCCAGCCATGAAAAGCACTGCCATCGTATTCGATGCCCAGTGCTATTCTGGTTGATTCAGTTGATGTTGAATTCTGTGATGATTGTTCTGCTGGTTCAGGCAATGCTTTCTAACAGCTTTCGAGCTTCATCCTGCTGCTCGTCGCTACCTTCCTCCAATACTTCATTGAGGATATCCTGTGCGGCATCCTTATCAGCCATTTCGATATACGCCCTGGCCAGATCAAGCTTGGTGGTCGCCTCATCCGCATCACCGAGGAAATCCAGATCATCCGAATCTTCCTCTTGATCACTTCCATCGCTATCGGCTAGCGCTTCGGCCTGCTCTTGCGCAGACTGGTCCAGTTCCATCTCATCCAACGTAAATTCCAGCTCATCATCATCGCCTGGAGTGAACTCATCCGGGCTGTCAGCCAGCTCATCATCAAAATCATTCAGACTGGGCAGGTTTTGATCAACATCTTCCAGAGGATTCGATGCTTCCTGTGCCGATTGTGGAAATTCTTCCACAGGCTCTGCTGAAGCAGGCTCACTCATTTTAACCTTAAACCCTTCAAGAGTAGCCAGCGCCTGCTCATCACCCTCACTTTCAATGGCCGCTTTCTGTTCCGCCAAGCCTTCCAGATTTCCAGTGGCAGCATATACTTCAGCCAGTTTTAAGCGCAATTGAATTGATTCAGGATGGCGCATGACGACCGGCTCAAGCATTTCCAACGCTCTTTCATGACGGCCATAGGCAATATAGATATCCGCCTCTTCAGATAACTTGTCGATATCCGTATCCAGCTCAGGCAACTCAAAGTCGTCCATATCATCAGCTTCAGCCTGCTCTGAATCGTCTGATTTCGCAGCGGCCTCGGCTATCGCCAGTTCCTGATCAAGTTCTTCTTCCAGATCTTTAGGTAATTGAACATCAGACTCAGCTTTATTCAATACCGTTTTCAAATCATCGGGATAATCCGACTCGGCATTTTTACGTCGAGACAAGGCCCCAAGTATTACCAGGCCAACCAGCACGGCAAGAATTGCCAGCCCGATATACATCGGACTTCCGGTCAGTGTATCCAGCCAACTTTTCTCTTCAGTCACCTTCACCGGCTTACTTGCCGCACTCTTCTCCGGCGTTTCTTTCAAAGCTGCCGGTTGTACCGCACCATCCGTACTCTCTGCAATACTGCCAAGCGCTTGCTGCCCCTCTTCTTGAGTAACAGAGACATCAGCGTTGTTTTCAGCTCCAGCCTGCAACATTGCCAACTGCTGATCTTTCAGGTTCAGCAATTTTTTCAGGCTCTCGACCTGCTCTTCCAGCGCTTTGACATTAGCAGAAACATCAGCATTCGTTTCGCCACCCCGTTCACCAGCCTCGGCAGCCAGATCCTGGTTGATGACGGAAGACGCATTGTCTTCATCATCCGAATATGATTCATCCTGCAGTGCATCGATTGAGGCACCTGAAGCTGCCACTTCGTCCTCAGTATCAAGTGATGCTTCCTGAACGTCATCAGTCAGCAACTTAAGCTGGCCGGCAGACTCCACATCCGCTGTTTCCTGATCGCTCAGATCTGATGTTTCCGGCTCCTCCTCGATCTGCTCAGACAGCATTTCATCTTCCTGTCTGGCATCGATAGGCCGACTATTTCTCCATTCATCTTCCTGGCGTTGTGTCTCAACAAAAGCCTCTGCCGTACTGAACGATCTGATTTTGTCGGCACTTGGGATTTTTAGGACCTGACCTGCTTTGAGCAGATTGATATTGTTTCTTATAAAGGCGTGCGGGTTGTCTTTCTGAATTGCCAGCATTGTCTGGCTAATACTAACTTCCCTGCTGGGGCGGTTATCACGAGCTATCCCCCACAGGGTATCGTTCTTTTTTACTGCAACAGTAACCCCCTCACTTTTCGCCTGGCCACTATCGAAAGTCCTGTCCGTTGACGGAACTTGCTGTGTCACTTCTCTGCGCTCTGTGCGCTCGCTTGTTTGTTTACCGCTGTCAGGAGGTGTTGTTGCCGCTTTGTTAACGCTGACTGCCGGTGTTTCAGAAAAAATAGGCGGATCAATCAAGACCGTGTATTCACGCAGAATACGACCACTTGGCCAATGCAGTTCTACCAGAAAATTCAGGAAAGGCTCGCGAACAATTTTATCGCTGGTCAGTCTGATATAAGCATCACCATTTTCCAGGCGCACATCAAACTTGAGATTAGTCAAAAAGAATACACGCTCAACGCCCGCTCTGGCAAAATCCTGATGACTCGCCAGGTTAGGAAGTATTTCATTTTTCGACAGTTCACCAACGTTCAACAGCTTAATCTCGGCATCGAACTTTTCGTTCAATGCCGAGTTGAGTTTGAGTTCACCCAAACCCAAAGCCATTGCGAAGTTACTGACTAAGCCGGCGCTGACCATGAGCATCGCCGTTGCTAGTTTGCGCATCATATGTGCCATCCCTTGTTTGAAGGTATCAATATACAGTAATTCCGCATTCGTGGAATCCCTTACCTATCCCTATTAACCCTTTTAAAACCAGCTTGCTATAGCTGGATTTACGGTTAATGGAAAGCTTAGTCCAATTAAGGCAGAGTTCCAGTAATTCGCTTACAATTTATCGGCGATCAGTTTCTCGGCAATTTGAACACTATTGAGCGCCGCGCCTTTGCGCACATTATCGGCCACTACCCATAAATTCAAACCATTGGGGTGTGAGATATCTTCACGCACCCTTCCCACGTAAACCGGGTCCTGGCCCGCCGATTCAGTCACCGCAGTAGGGTAACCACCATCCACCTGCTCATCCATCAGCTCAATGCCGTCAGCATCGCGCATCAATTCATGCACCTTAGCGACAGAGATCTTCTCCCTGGTCTCTATGTGAACGGCCTCAGAGTGACCATAAAAAACAGGTATACGAACACAGGTCGGGTTGACGGTTATGCTGTCATCACCAAAGATCTTCTTGGTTTCCCAAACCATTTTCATCTCTTCCTTGGTATAGCCATTTTCCATGAACACATCAATCTGTGGCAGCGCGTTAAAGGCAATCTGCTTGGGGTAAACCTTGGACTCGACAGGCTGAGCGTTGAGTAACTTGGCCGTTTGGCCCGCCAACTCCTCAATCGCGTCCTTACCGGTACCTGATACGGCCTGATAGGTTGCTACGTTTATGCGCTCTATGCCAACAGCGTCATAAATAGGTTTCAACGCAACCAGCATCTGAATAGTCGAGCAGTTCGGATTGGCAATAATGTTACGATTGGCATACTGATCGAGCGCTTCCGGATTAACTTCTGGCACGACCAAAGGAATATCATCGTCATAACGAAAATGGGAGGTGTTATCAATGACAACGCAGCCAGCAGCAGCCGCTTTGGGTGCAAACTCTGCTGAAATGCTGCCACCGGCAGAAAACAGCCCAATCTGAACCTGCGAAAAATCAAAATCCGCCAGATCCTGAATTTTATAGGTTTTCCCTTTAAATACAATGGTCTTTCCTGCTGACCGACTACTTGCCAGGGGGTACAAATTAGCCACAGGAAAATCCCGTTGCTCCAATATTTCCATCATCGCTTCGCCGACCGCTCCTGTTGCGCCGACGACAGCCACATCGTAGTACTTCGCCATATAATCTACTGCCTATAAAAATAGAAGCCGGGCGGCGAAAATTCGCTACCCGGCGTATTTAACAACCGTGGTTAATTTTAGAGCAAAACGAACTGATAATTAAAGTGTTTTACAAAACTTTTACGATAAAGCTGCAACCACTGCGTCACCCATCTCGGCAGTGCTTACCGGCGTCTCCGATTCAGTCGCTATATCAGCAGTTCTTAAACCATCGTTCAACACTTTCTGTACCGCCTGTTCAATCGCTTCAGCGACCTCCGCCCTGGCAAAGGTGTAGCGATACATCATGGCTACCGAGAGAATCGTAGCCAACGGGTTGGCAATGCCCTGCCCTGCGATATCTGGCGCTGTACCATGGATAGGTTCATACATACCACGATTTTCGCTATTCAGGGACGCAGAAGGCAGCATACCGATCGATCCGGTCAGCATAGCCGCGACGTCAGACAGGATATCGCCAAACATATTCCCGGTGAGCACCACATCAAACTGTTTGGGCGCCCTGACCAGCTGCATCGCCGCGTTATCAACGTACATGTGCGTCAACTCGACATCCGGGTACTGCCTGGCAATCTCCGATACCACTTCCCGCCATAACACGGTAACTTCAAGCACATTTGCCTTATCCACGGAGCATAGACGCTTGTTTCGCTTTTGCGCAGCCTGAAAAGCAATATGTGCAATTCTGCTAATTTCACTTTCAGAGTACACATAGGAATTAAAACCCTCACGCTCGCCATTATCCAGCGTACGAACTCCTCGCGGCTGACCAAAGTAAATACCACCAGTGAGTTCACGAACAATTAATATGTCCAGATTGGATACCAACTCCGGTTTCAGGGAGCTCGCCTGTGCTAATTGCGGATAAAGAATGGCTGGCCTAAAATTGGCAAACAGATCCAGTTCGGAGCGCAGCCCAAGCAGTCCTTTTTCGGGTCTTAGCGTACCATCCACGCCCGACCACTTGGGACCACCGACTGCACCCAGCAATATAGCGTCTGCTTTTCGAGCCGCGGCCATTGTCTCATCCGGCAAGGGCGTACCCAAAGCATCGTAGGCAGAACCACCGATCAGTCCCTCATCAACTTCAATATCCAGCGCAAATTTGCTAATAACCGCTGACAATACCTTGAGCGCCTCATCTACGATTTCCGGACCGATTCCATCACCTTTCAAAACTAGAATTTTATTTGTCATTTCACTTACCAATCATATACTTATAAATTTTAATTAATTTGTTACATTAAATAACCATGAAGAGGTTTCCGCCCGCTTACTCTCATAACTCTGAATCGCTTCTGCGTCTTCCAGCGTAAGACCGATATCATCCAAACCATTCAACAAGCAGTGCTTACGAAAGGGGTCTACTGTGAACGGGTATACATCACCTGTCGGGCTGGTAACAGTTTGCTGCTCCAGATCAATGGTCAGACTGTAGCCTTCTTCACCACTCACCTCCGCATGCAATTTCTCTACAATATCTTTTTCTAAAACAATGGGTAACAACCCGTTCTTAAAACTATTGTTGAAAAATATATCAGCGAAGCTGGGGGCAATGACTGTACGAATTCCATATTCCAATATCGCCCACGGCGCATGCTCACGGCTTGAGCCACAACCAAAATTATCCTGAGCCAAAAGCACACTGGCACCCTGATAGCGCGGCTGATTCAACTCAAATGTTTTATTGAGCGGTCTAGTGCTGCAATCCTGTCCAGGTGCACCTTCGTCCAGGTAACGCCACTCATCAAATAAATTTGGCCCAAATCCGGTACGTTTGATCGATTTCAAAAACTGCTTTGGAATTATCTGATCAGTATCGATATTGGCACGATTGATCGGCAAAACCAAACCGGTATATTTAGTAAACTTTTTCATAGCCCGCAATCCTTAAACCTGAGAGATATCGACGAAATGACCAGCGATAGCTGCCGCTGCCGCCATCGCGGGACTAACCAGATGGGTTCGTCCACCCGTCCCCTGCCGTCCTTCGAAATTCCTGTTAGAGGTCGAAGCACAGTGTTCCCCGGACCCAAGTTTGTCAGCATTCATCGCCAGGCACATGGAACAACCCGGATCACGCCACTCAAAACCCGCATCAACAAAGATCTTATCCAGACCTTCCTGCTCCGCCTGCTGCTTAACCAACCCGGACCCCGGCACGACCAATGCCTGCTTAACACTGTCAGCCACCTGCTTACCTTTGATAATGGCAGCAGCCTCTCGAACATCTTCGATTCTTGAGTTCGTACAGGACCCGATAAAAACACGATCCACATATATATCAGTAATCGCCTGGCCCGGCTTGAGCCCCATATACTGAAGCGCTCGCTGATAGCCCTCCTGCTTGACCGGGTCAGGCTCCTGTGCAGGATCAGGTGTACAGGCATCTACCGGCAACACCATTTCCGGCGAAGTCCCCCAGGTTACCTGCGGTTTTATATCATCAGCATGCAATTCAACAACCTGATCAAATTCTGCATCATCATCGCTGACAAGGCCCCGCCAATTGTCGACCGCCAGATTCCACTGCTCCTCAGTTGGTGCAAAGGGACGGCCCTTAATGTAATCGATGGTAGTATCATCTACCGCCACCATGCCTGCACGGGCACCGGCTTCAATGGCCATATTACAGACTGTCATTCTCCCTTCCATGCTCAGCTCTCGTATCACCTCACCGGCAAACTCAATCGCAAAACCGGTACCACCCGCTGTGCCAATTTTACCAATAATTGCAAGCACCACATCCTTTGCACCTACGCCGGGCTTAAGCGTGCCATCAACGCGGACCAGCATATTTTTCATTTTGTTTTGAATCAGGCACTGTGTTGCCAACACATGCTCGACCTCTGAGGTACCTATACCGTGCGCCAGGCAACCAAAAGCGCCATGCGTTGCCGTATGGGAATCACCACACACAATGGTCATGCCCGGCAGCGTGGCACCCTGCTCCGGGCCAACGACATGCACGATGCCTTGCCGTGGATCCTGAATTTTAAATTCCGGAATGCCAAATTCATCACAATTTTGATCCAGAGTGGTGACCTGAATTTTTGATACCGGGTCCTCAATGCCCTCTATACCCCTTTCACGCTCAGTGGTCGGGACATTATGGTCAGGCGTGGCCAGGTTAGCGTCGATGCGCCAGGGCTTTCTACCTGCCAACCGCAACCCTTCAAATGCCTGCGGGGAGGTCACTTCGTGTATAAAATGTCGATCAATATAGATGAGTGCAGTCCCGTCATCTCTCTGTTTAACAAGATGATCCTGCCACAATTTGTCATAAAGCGTTTGGCCCGCCATAGCTGATACTCCCGCTGCTTTCGCCTGGCAATTACCAAGCGATCATTTTTTACGTTCAAAGTACTTCTAATTATCTGCCGGGCTATGCTACATTTGAACAACGGATAAAACAAATTCATATTTATTATAGTTTTGATTCCTTTTTGGAATCTGAAAACAGAGCACACAATGGACATACCCGCATTAAAAGCTTTTGTAGCAGTAGCAAACACACGCTCATTTTCAAAAGCGGCGGAACAGCTGCATCTGACCCAGCCCGCGATCAGCAAACGTGTAGCGCTACTGGAAGCACAAATGGGTGTACGCCTGATTGATCGAATTGGTCGGCAGATACTGCTCACCGAAGCAGGGACCGTACTGCTGCCTCGAGCGACCGCATTAATTGCAGATTTTGAAGATACACGCAGGAGCATGAGTAATCTGTCCGGCGAGGTTTCCGGTACGCTGCATCTCGGCATCAGCCACCATCTGGGACTGCACCGCCTTCCTCCTCTGCTCAAGACCTTTACTGAACATTTTCCTGCAGTTGCACTGGATATCGAATTCCTGGGCTCAGAGATTGCCTACCAGCGGGTACAGGCCGGCTCCCTTGAAATGGCAATGACCACTTTGTCGGAGGATCAGGTAGAAAAGGTCAAAGCTCATAAAGTATGGAATGATCCCATGCATTTCGTGATTGCCCTTACCCATCCGTTGGCGACCAAAGTACAACTCACCCTTTCTGACCTGGCCCAGCACGGGGCTATTCTACCTGAATTAAACACTTTTACCGGAACCATGACCAAGGCACTGTTTGATAAAAACAATCTGCCATTAAAGGTCACTATGAACACCAATTATCTGGAAACCATAAAAATGATGGTATCCATAGGACTTGGTTGGAGCGTACTACCGGAAACACTGATCGAACCGCCATTACAAAAGATAAAGGTGGATTCCCTGACAATCACTCGCTCACTTGGCGCCATTTACCATCAGGAAAGGACACTTTCAAACGCCGCGAGCGCTTTCCTGAAACTGGTGGGTTCTGAACCAGATAAAAGCGACCAGAAAGCCGAGCATACAGATCAGCGATGACAGGGTATAGGTCAAAGTCGCTCCCGCAAACGACCAAAGGTAACCGCTAAATACGGCACCCACTGCAGCTCCTGCGCCGAAACTTGAGGAGCTATAGATCGCTTGACCCTGACCGTCATGCCCGCCCGCAAAAAACCGGTGTACCACTTCAATTGCTGAAGCATGCAATGTACCAAAACTAAAAGCGTGCAGGCATTGCGCAACAAACAACAACGCTAAAGAGCCGGAGCCATAGCCGATCAACAGCCACCTACATGCTGACAACAGGAGGCTAACCAGCATAATTTGCCGCAAACTGAAGCGTTTCATAATGCGATGCATATAGAGAAAAACAACTATTTCAGCGACAACACCAAGCGCCCAAAGCTGACCAATCAGGGTGCGGCTATAGCCAAAACTCTCCAGATGAAGACTGAAAAACACATAATAGGGCCCATGGGCCAACTGCAACAAAAAAGACACAAAAAAGAATGCGATAACTGCGGGTTGCTTCAATATCGCCATCAATCCCTGCGTCTGTTCGTGAGTGACGCGCACCGGCCGCTCTCGAACTCCCAGCGTGGAAAGCCAGATCATAAACATGAAAAAAGCAATGATATGTGGCAAATACTTGATCGGCAACAGATCAAAAAACAAACCCAACACTGCAACCGCAAAGATAAACCCGACCGACCCCCACAACCTGATATGGCTGTAAGTACTTCTTTTATCGACGATATAGCCCAGAGTGATCACCTCAAACTGGGCCAAAATGGCATTCCAAAAAAAGCTGTAGCAGAAAATTACAACCGCTACCCAGAAGAAGCCGCGCGCAAAAAAAATGCCGCAAAAAAAGAGAAAGCCAAATGCAGCACCTAAACGTATGACAAAGATACGCTGCTCTGTGCTGTCCGCCAGCCATCCCCATAGATTAGGTGCCACGATTCGCGTGCAGGTCAATACCGCTGTTAACCAGCCGATATCCATTGCCGTAAAACCCAGATCTTTAAGATACAGGCTCCAGTAGGGCAACATTGCACCCAGCGCCGCAAAATAGAAAAAATAGAAATGCGACAAACGCCAATAGGGCACGGCCTGCCCTTCGGCGGAGACACCTGATGAGTTCATTATCTAATTATCGGTCGACCCAGGGATAACCGGGGCACCCGGCTCAACCTCAAAATTCTGACCACGATGACGCAACAGATGATCCAGCAACACGATTGCCAACATCGCTTCGGCGATTGGAGTACCACGAATACCGACACAGGGGTCATGCCGGCCTTTGGTGACTACCTCCACCGGGTCGCCCTGTATATTGATAGTTTTTCCGGGTATGAGAATGCTCGAGGTTGGCTTCAGCGCGATATGAGCAACGATATCCTGTCCGGTGGATATACCACCCAGCACACCACCGGCATTGTTGGATAGAAACCCTTCAGGAGTCAATTCGTCACGATGCTCTGTACCTTTTTGCTCGACACAGTCAAATCCGGCACCCAGTTCCACACCTTTAACCGCATTAATACTCATTAGGGCATGGGCTATGTCTGCATCCAACCGGTCAAATACGGGCTCACCCAATCCTGGAGGCAGTCCTGATGCGGTCACGGTAATTCTCGCACCCACCGAATTTCCTTCTTTGCGTAGCGCATCCATATACTCCTCTAATGGTTTGATCTGGTCGGCATCCGGACAGAAGAACGGGTTGGTCTCAACCAGATCCCAGTCAACTTTGGATACACGAATTGGCCCTAGCTGTGAAAGATAACCACGCACCTTCACACCCATCTTCTCCGCCAGGTATTTCTTGGCAATTGCGCCAGCCGCAACACGCATGGCTGTCTCTCTGGCAGACGCCCTGCCACCACCGCGGTAATCCCGAAAACCATATTTCTGAGTATAGGTGTAGTCGGCATGACCCGGACGGAAACGATCCATAATCTGCGAATAATCCTTGGAGCGCTGATCGGTATTCTCGATCATCAGCCCTATTGACGTACCCGTGGTTCTGCCCTCAAACACGCCGGACAGAATTTTCACCTCATCAGCTTCCCGTCTCTGTGTGGTAAACCGCGAAGTACCGGGCTTTCTTCGATCAAGATCTCTCTGCAAATCTGTTTCGCTAATCTCAAGACCGGGCGGGCAGCCATCAACAATACACCCCAGAGCAGGCCCGTGGCTCTCGCCAAAGCTTGTTACCGTAAAGATTTTTCCAATCGTGTTCCCAGACATTGTGTAATAGTCACCTAAAAATAAACGAATTAATCATGTTTGACGCAATTTAAAAAATAGACTGGTATTGAAGAAGCTGCGCTTTGGTTAACACAAAAACACCATGCCCGCCCTTCTCAAAATCCAGCCAAAGAAAAGGCACCTGCTCATACTGTTCCCGTAATGCTGCCTCACTGTTGCCGACTTCCGCCACCAAAATACCGTATTCGGAAAGGTACTGTCCGGCACCTCGCAAAATAGCCCTGATACAATCCAGGCCATCATTTCCGGAGGTTAAACCCAGCTCAGGCTCATGGCGGTATTCCTCTGGCATAGAGGCCAGGTCTGTGGCATCGACGTATGGCGGATTCGACACAATCAAGTCATACTCTTTTGCCGCGATATTTGCGTACAGATCCGATTGAAGCAACTGAACACGTGATTTAAGATGGTGTTTATCTACATTTATTTGCGCAACCGCCAGCGCATCCTCAGAGATATCTGCCAAATCCACCTGCGCTTCAGGAAAAGCAGCGGCACAGCCAATACCAATGCAACCACTACCGCAACACAGATCAAGAATACTGTTAATTTCATCGCCGCAAAGCCAGGGTGTAAACCCTCGTTCAATCAACTCGGCAATTGGCGAGCGCGGAACCAGCACCCGCTCATCGACGTAGAATGGAATTCCGGCGAACCAGGCTTCGTTAGTCAGATATGCGAGGGGAATACGCTCTGTAATCCTGCGCTCAACAACCACACAAATACGTTTCCTCTCTTCATGCGTCAGTCGTGCATCCATAACTGCCGAATCAATATCCCACGGCAAATGCAGGCAACTTAACACCAGATAGACTGCCTCATCCCAGGCGTTATCAGATCCATGACCGAAAAAGACCTGTTCCTGGTTAAAACGACTCGCAGCCCAGCGAATATAGTCTCGTATTGAAATTAATTCATTAACAGGCGATTTCGATTGCATAATGAGTGGTACCCAGCCGATTTCCGGCTTTCAATAATCGATCAATTCTACCCAATCCAACCGCAAATATCCCGCGAAATAAATGGCAAATAATAGACAAACCCTATAAATCAGTTTACCTTATCGTAGCGTTAGAGCTGGATGGCACTTACTTAAATTGTTTTACACCCTCCCCTATGGAGTGTGTGGTGACAGGTAAGAAATAAACGTCTCCTCTCCACATGAGGGTATCGCGAAAGACAAGACAGAAATACCTCCTCTCCCTCTTGGAGAGGACTATGGTGAGAGAAAACCTTGTAACTTATTGATGAGTATGGCTTCTGTTTTACCCCTCACCCTAACCCTCTCCCCTTAAAGGGGGCGAGGGGACAGTGAAGAAGCTCTCCCCTTAAAGGGGCGAGGGGGCAGTGAAGAAGCTCTCCCCTTAAAGGGGCGAGGGAACGCGCGACAACCTCTAGGTGAGCGGGATGGGGAGAGGGAAGAAGGGACTGAAAACGCATGTTTTTTCGGTTTAAGTAAGTACCATTCGAATTAAAGCTTTTAAATCAGCAGGAAAGAGATGGAACAGCAATTTGCAAAGATCATCGAGCTAATAGGCGAAGACCTGGAGCGAGATGGCCTGATAGACACGCCGAAGCGAGCAGCCAAGGCTTTTGAATTTTTGAATCGAGGCTACCGCCAGAATATCGACGAAGTTGTTAATGGCGCACTTTTTGAGTCTGACAGTGACGAGATGGTGATAGTAAAACATATCGAGCTCTATTCTCTGTGTGAACACCACCTTCTACCCTTTATCGGAAAATGCCACGTTGCCTATATACCAAACGGTAAGGTGCTTGGCCTTTCAAAGGTGGCCCGAGTGGTTGATATGTTTGCACGGCGACTGCAGATTCAGGAAAAACTAACCCAGGAAATCGCGGAAACCATTCAGCAGGTAACCGGCGCTAAGGGAGTGGCCGTGATCATAGAGGCTCAACACATGTGCATGATGATGCGCGGCGTTGAAAAACAGAACTCGCTTATGACAACTTCTGCTATGCTGGGCGCTTTCAGAAATAGCGTTGCCACGCGCAGTGAATTTCTTTCACTGATTGGTTGCTAAACAGACTTTGCCTAACAAAGGAAAGACCAGCGCTTAGTTTGCGCTGGCCAAAACTTTGTCTATCTGATCGACCAGCTTACTTCGCAAATTATCCACTTCCGTGAGTGCGTTAACCCGCAGCGCTCCCACCTCTTCCGCGCCAAAGGGCTGAAGGCTTTCCGGTAGACTGGAACCACCGAACTCGGCAATCATCCAGTTTAGCATGGTAGCCAGACGCTCATCGTTCAATGCTGCGTTTGCAGTGCCCGGCACCTGAACCAGAAATTCCCGTCCACCTTCGACCTTAAAAAAGTGGCCAATATACTCTTTCATTGCGGGAACATCGCCATTTCCTTCGCCAGTCGGCGAATGGCACCCCTGACAGTTCATAATGTAGTCTTCTCGCGCCTGTGCGTCTGATTGCGACTCAGTCGCGGCACCGGCATACATTGGAAAAGCCAGAATTAGTAGCATACCAAAAAATGAACGCATTACTGTAACTCCGGATTTTGACTGAACAATAGTTGCCTCAAATTTAATACCTGGTTTACATCTGCTTCTGCGTGTTTGGCCAGCACTGCATCCACTTCCTGCGCAGTGAAGGGCTGCCAGTCAGGAGCACTCTTATTCAAACCGGTCGCAATAAAATTAAGTACTTTTGCAGTTGCTACGCTATCCAGTGCTCCGCCCTGCCCCGGCATCATTCCCGCATAAGGTACGCCTGCCACGGTAATTGGTCCCGCTAAACCACGGTCTACGACCAACACTAAATACTCCCGCCCTTCAGGCAAACTTGCAATAGGTGCCAACCGATCTTTCAAAGGAGGAAATACACCAGGCAAGCCGGCACCATCTGGCAGATGACAAGCCGCGCATCGCCCGTATTCATCAGGTGCCTGCGCGGAAACCAGACTGGATAGGCCTAATAACACAGCAGCCAGCGTTGTACCTAAAACTCTTAACATTCCAATGATCCTCAAAAAACCGCTATTTATCCAGGGCTACACCAACCACAATTGCTGTTGAGCAATTGTATGTAGCGCTTTTGGTACCCAAACACCAGTTAATGTCATTGGCCTTATCCGGACGATAAATCGGTCGATCACTCTCATTACGCGTACACAGGCAGTTACCACAGGATGTTTTTCCGCAGCAATCATTATAAGAAATAATATAGTTTCTTCCGTCCGCCGGATTACGACAGGTACCAATCCAGGTGATCGGTGACATTTCCGTTCCCGGAGGACAGGTATTCTGCGTACCACCACAGCAGGAACACAGAAATCCATCAATCGCACAATAGCGCCAGTATTCACACTGCATCGGGTCACCGGGATCGACGGGTGCGCCGAGCTTTTCACCCTCCGCTGCACGTGCGACCGGTAGCAAAGGAATGGCAGCAGAGCCAACCAACAAGCCACCCAAGCCCTTTAACAGACCTCGACGCGAGCTTCTTTGAGCCACTTTACGCGATGATGCTTCCGCTACCTTATCCAACCATTTCATATCAGTACTCCTAGCGCACTTCTTTAATCATTTCGTTATTATCTTGTTGTTGCTGCATATATTGCTGAATTGATGCCACATTATGCTCTTTGGCCTCAAACAAACTCTCCAGATGTTCCCGGGAGTTTATGATCCCCATGGATGCAATTTGCCCTTTATCATCAATTAATACCCCATAGGGCAGCTTCGCCACACCGTAGGTTTTACCAAGTATCTCTGATACCACGTACGGAAATGCATTCAGTTCATGCTCAGCGACAAAGCCTCTATGATCATGCTCTTCCCCGTCGCTGGCCAAAACAACATCAAACCAGCTTCCTTCGCTTTTGACTGCTGATTTGATAACGGGCAATAACGTTTTGCAAATCGGGCAGTCGGGCGACAGAAAAAATAACAATTGGCTCTTTTCCTGAGACTGACCACCCAATAGCAGCGTATTTCCTTCCAATGTTTTTGCCGACACCTCCGGTGCTGGCATACCCACCTCTAGCGCCTGGTTTACCATGAGCGCACCTGCAGGAGCAACCCTTTCGTAAAGCACACCGATCTGCCGGGTTAGCGCAAAAATCACCAGCGCCATAGCAATCAGCGCAATCCATAGCACAATATTGGAAATTATCAGAGCCTCTATCATAACCTCTAGCCTCTTAAGTTCCTGAGTCGCGTGGAATTGGCAGTTAGTTGTTCCGTTCCAGCGTAAATAACAAACGCCAGCGTCGCAGCAAGCACAATCACGATCATATCGAACCAGATCAGCTCACGGGAAAACGGCGTTATACCCGCTATAATGGCGATCACCATCAGCAAGCCATTCCTTAACAATAACCAGGCACTCAATTTCTGTTTAGTTGCTGCAGGCCCGGAACACCCGCAGTCGATGCTGGTTCTGCCACGTAGCAGGTTTATACCAATAGCCATCGCATAAATGAGCAATAGCAGTAGTGCAAACCAGGCAGCCAACTCTCGGCTGACGGGAATCAGCAATAGAAAGCCGGTACATAATTCGGCCAGGCCTATGGTGATCGCAATGGCTTCATTACCCGCTACAAGAGGCAACTGATACTCACGAATTACCGATGCATAATAGCGAGGGGCTCTTAGTTTTTGCCAGCCTGCAACCAAAAACAAAAAGCTAATAAAGAGCGTCGCAATCACCACAAAAACCAAATCCACTACGGTCAGTCCCTGTTCACTCAGCGCCGTAGACTACAAATGGCGTTTCCATCACGACCTCCGAAAGCGTTCGCTGAAAACTGCCACTATTGGCATCGTAAACGTCCAACTGCATATTAGCATTAGTCACTACCATCGTTGGATTTGATCCGTGTGTAACCGCGAGCGAGACGCCCCAGTTTTCAAGTTTGATCCGCTGCACCCGCTGACCCTTTGTCACGTCAAAAACCCAGACTTCAGGGCCACCGTCTTTATGGCTGCCGTTATAGCCCTCAGGATGCATCAGAATATACATTCTACCCTGATCGTCTGTCTCATTTAACTGCCAGCCTCCGGGTCGCCAACCCTGCTCTTTTTCTTCATCAGTAGTCAATGACCAGATTTCGCCAATCACCGGCTTAACGCCATTTAAGTCAATGGGCTGAACATTACCGGCAAAAGTCGGGAAATAAGCGACGCCGTTGATAATGACCGGCTTTTCAAACAGCGGGGTTTTGTCCGTATCAAAGAATGGTGCAATCCGTTCGTTACTTGCTACCTGTCCTTCTCCATCCAATTGCACGGTATAGAAACCGCCGTTCGAACAAATCGAGCTAAAGCCGCTCGGGCCAGTTGGGTAAATCAGTGAACAACCGGGAATGGGTACTTCGTTCACCACTTCCCTGCTATCGAGGTCAATGACGGTCACCGAAGTCGCCGGTGTCAAATTAAACACCAGCAGAAACTTCTCGTTATTAATCAGTTGTAGCGCATGCCGCTCTGGCATCGTATTGGATCGCTTCATGGGCAGAATGATTTCTGCTATCGGAGCCAGATCGTCTTTACTCCAAATCGTGACCACATCGGTTCGTGTCCCACGGGTACCTCTGGAATAAAAAGTTTCAGCAACATACATTTCCGGTCTTGCTGTGCCTTGAACAAATTGCCCTATAAATGAAATCGATATCTGCCCCTTAATTTGCTCGCCAACGGTTTCGGCTGTTGGGTCTATCACGAACAACTTACCTTCCACAAAGTGGAAGAAAGCCGCATCGTGGGCAATTATCCAGTTTTCAGGGTAGGGTACAGCCAGCTTATTGATGATTCCAATCGGTTCGGCTTTTAAAGGCGCGGGCGTTAGCCCCGGCGTTGCCGCCGGGACCGACGCAGGCTCCTTAGACTCTTTCAAGCTTTCTGAGCTAGCAGCGACCTCAGATACCGACGAATCAACTTTAGGTTGCTCCGCATTATCGCCACAGGCGGCAAGACCGACTAATGCAAGCAGTGCCAGAAACAGGTGTCTTTTCATGGTAAGCTTCCTTAGTTTTTATCGATGCTAACGACCTGGATGGATGTGTACTCCGAAAGGCCTTCCTCTGCAAACTCTACACCGAATCCAGAGGCTTTAACACCACCGAACGGCACATTAGGTTGAACTATTGCATGCTTATTGACCCATGCAGTGCCACATTCCAGCTGCATAGAAAGCTGTTTGCCTTTTTCCAGGTCGCTGGTCCAAATCGAACCACCCAGACCATTTTCGCAATCGTTTGCACGACGAATCGCATCGTCCACATCGGTGTATTTAATAATCGGCAAGACCGGACCAAACTGCTCCTCATCAACAACACGGCAGCCGTCTGACACATCAGCAATCAACGTCAGCGGATAAAACAACCCCTCGCCCGCTTCTCCGCCACAGAGTACACGTCCACCCTGCGCTTTGGCATCGTCCACCAGCTCTCTTACATAGTCGAACTGTGCCTGATTCTGTACCGGGCCAAACACGTTATTTTCATCAAGCCCGTCACCCATAGGCATTTGCGTTGCCATGGCTGTCAGACCTTCACAAACCTGGTCATAAATATCTTCATGAACATAGAGACGCTTCAGTGCAGCGCAGGTTTGCCCTGAGTTGATAAAAGAACCCCAGAAAAGTTTTTCCAGAATTGCAGGAACATTTGCATCCGGCAATACAATCCCCGCATCGTTTCCTCCCAACTCCAGAGTTAAGCGTTTGAGCGTAGCGGATGCATTTTCCATGATGCTCTTGCCGGTAGGTGTTGAACCGGTGAAAACAATTTTTTGGATACCTTCGTGGGTCGCCATACGACGACCGATACTACCGCCGCCAGTGACAATATTCATGACACCCGCTGGCAGTACTTCATTAATCAGCTCAACCATACGAATGCTGCTCAAAGGAGTCAGCGAAGATGGTTTCATCACTACCGTACAACCCGATCGAATCGCAGGAATAATATGCCAAATACCGATCATCAGCGGCCAGTTCCAGGGAGCAATGGAGCCCACAACACCAACAGGCTTGCGGTGTTGTTCAATAATATTTTCTTCAGTTTCTTCAATAACCTTTACGGGTAGGGTAAGTGCGGCGGTCGCCTGTGTCCATCCGACACAACCTTCCAACTCAAACTCAGACCCCAGACCTTTTAAGGGTTTACCCTGCTCACGCGTCAAAAGCTCCGCCAATTCAGCTGAATTCTGAGCCAGCACATCAGCAATTTTATTACACGCCGCCTGACGTTCTTCGTCCGGCACAACGCTCCAACTTTTGAATGCCCGGTTAGCCGCCGCTACCGCTTCGTCTAACTGCTCATCACTTGCCTGCGGACATGCGCCCACAACTTCACCCGAAGCGGGATTCATAACATCGAAATAATGCTCAGTGGCTACTTTCTTGCCATCGATGATTAGACTGTAAGACGCCATGGAAAAACTCCTATAAAAGATTAACTACCACACCCCATGACGAAACAACATCACAGGGAAAATAAACAAGGTCCAGATAGAAACCCCGGCTAACCCTAAGATTAACCGGGGGTATTCAAAAGCTTCAGTGATTAGAAGCTGTAGTTGAGATTCACACCATACCAGCGTGGTGGAGCAAAGAACTGCTGGTTAAAGCCTGCAGGACCTGAGAAGTCAAAGGTATACACTCGGTATTCCTCGTCCGTCAGGTTCTTGACATAAGCAGCCACCGAAAAGTTATCGGTAACCTGATAGCCAATGCGGGCATTATAGACCGTGTAGCTGTCCTCTTCAGAAACATCACTGTTGGTGATATCAAAGTAGTGCTTAGCCTGGTGATTAAAATCAACCTGCAAAGACAGGGCTTCTGTTGCCTGGAATCTCACGATACCATTCAACGAGAAATCAGGCGCCAACACCATTTCAGTGTCGGAAACCGTGCCCACGCCACGTACAGTCACTTCATCCACTTCAGTATCCAGGAAGCTGGCACCCAGGCTGATATCCCACTGGTCAGTGGGTACCCAGATCATCTCCAGATCAAGACCCTGTACTTCCGCATCCGAGTTGTTGATAAACTGACTCAGACCGGCGAAGGTCAATGCCTGATAATCCTGATAGTCATAGTAGAAGGCTGTTGCATTCAAACGCATTGCACCACCGGCGAGAGTTGCCTTGAAACCAATCTCGTAGCTGGTCAACTCCTCTTCATCAAACGGAATATCCGATTCCAATACACCGTCGGTGAAATCAAGGAATCCACCGTTAAAGCCACCGCTCTTGAAACCCTTCGCAATATTAAAGAAGATCAGGGTGTCTTCGTTAGGACGGAAATCGATACCGATCTTACCGGAGATATTATCGGTATCCAGCTCGTTCATATTAGAGGCCGCCACCAGGGGGTTGGCATCTGTGAAGTCGATGTAGGTATTGCTACCTGGCCAGTCAGCCCCAAAACCAAAACCACACACGTCACCGGCAGGTATGATACAGGAGTTTAACACTGCCATTGGATCCGCATCGGTGCGGTTCTGATAATCCATCTCCCGCTCTTCTTCGGTATAACGCAAACCAAAGGTCATCGTTAAGGTATCGGAGAGCTCATATTCCACCTGACCAAAAAAGCCGAGTGATTCAGTTTCCTGCTCGTAATCCACATCGTAGTTCAGGAAAGGCACGATACCGTCACCAAAAGTTCCGGCGGGCGCTCCCGTAATTGCATCAAGCAAAGGACCCGGAAAATCATTGTTGAGATCCAGCGCGCCGTCTACCTCATTATCAAAATAGAACGCACCCACAACCCAGGTCATATTTTCAGTATTACCTGACAGCCTGAATTCCTGGCTAAACTGCTCATTGTCAGAGGCAAACTGAGGGTTAATATAATCACCAGGCCCCATATCAGTATCTTCCTGGTGCAGTTTCTCAACCTCTTCCACGGCGGTGATAGAGACAAACTCCATATCACCAATATCCCAGTTTAACTTCAGCGAGTAGCCTTCAGATTCGATATCCAACACCCCTTCACGGCTGTAAGCACCCTCGAAGTTGTCGCCATCGAGATCTGTGTAACCGAAGAAATCCGTACCACCGGCAGTCGCCTGGTGCTGGTACTGAGGCGCATTGGTATCGGAGTCACCACCGTGTACGTTCAACAACGCACTGAAAGTATCGGTAAAGTTGAAGTTCAACTGCACGCGGTACGCTTGACTGTTTGCTTCATTGGCGTCTGGTCCAATGCGGTTATCAACATATCCATCATGATCATTGGTTGCAACAGACACCCGACCCTGAATCATATCGCCGATAGAGCCACCAATGGCAGCTTCAAACTTGATCTGGTCGTACTCTGCAATTGTTACATCCACGAAGCCTTCGAGTTCTTCAGTGGGCTTCTTGGATATAAAGTGCACCAGACCACCTGTTGCATTACGGCCATACAGTGTTCCTTGCGGGCCACGCAGCACTTCCACTCGCTCCAGATCGAACAATTGGAACGTCAGCCCGGGCATTGCACCCTGATAAACCTCATCACGATAAACCGCGATAGGTCCTTCGTTGTTATCATTAAAATCGTTGAGGCCCACACCACGTAATGTAATGGACGGGTTATTACCCTCACCAACCGGTGTACCAATATTCAGGCCAGGAGTCTGGCCCGCAATATCGGTACTGTTTGTCATATTCAGTTCTCGCATTGCGTTGCCGGAGAATGCTGTCACCGCGACACTGACGTCCTGAAGATTCTGTTCCCTTTTTTGTGCTGTAACTACCACTTCTTCCATTAATACTGCTGCGGAAGACATTGTCGATGCCGACAATAGTGACATAGCCAACACAAGCGCTTTTTTAGTATGCACCACCATAACTGCCCCTCTCTTTTATCTTTTATTAGCCTGTAAATGTGAATATACCGTTGAAATCCGCCGTTGGCTCTTTACAGATCACTCCCCGCAAAAGGCCCTATCGCACGGATTCCCAAACGATATCCGGCAAGTTTAGCCCAATTGGGCTAGTTTGTCTTGGGTTAAAGAGAACAAAGCGATTGACTGGAAGTGCAGTCCCCCTGAATGGGACTGATGTGAGGTTATGCAGAGTTGTCAGCCATCTGTATACGATACTGCTTAGGTGTTATCTGGTACTGGGCTTTAAAGCAACGGTGAAAATGTGAAATATCACCAAAACCCCACTCCATTGCTATATCTCCAGTTGCCACATTTTTCATCGCCGGATTGGCGAACGCTCTGCAGCAGGCCTCCAGCCTTTGCAACTGAATATAACGAGACACAGACATGTCTGCCTGCTTGAACAGGAGGTGAAGGTACCGCTTACTGATCCCTTCGGACTCTGCAATGAATTCAACAGAGAGCCTTGGATCCTGCAAGTGCATGGTGATAAAGCGTTTAATCCGGCGCAGATGCGCGACTGCAGTCGACTCAACTTCTTTTGCAGGTGTTCCGGCAACAGAATGTAACGCGGTAATCAGCAGGTCCAGCACATTAGCTTCCAAGCGCTGCACAATCGATGACTCGAGCACATCGATATGCTCAACCATTGAGATAACAAATTGGCTTAACAGACTATTGGTTGGCAACTCCTTGCCCATTCTTACACCAAGATAATCATCCGGTGAGTGAAACATCTCTTTGAGTAGCGCTTGAGGGACCGCCAGCACTGCCTGACGATAGTTTTCCATAAACTGTAACTCATAAGGCTCAGCGGTACTGCATACAACAAAATCACCGGGCTGCAGGTGCGCTTCACGGCCCCGCTGTTTAATCAGCCCCTGACCGATCAACTGGAATTTGACCAGATACACCGCCTCATGAAGCTTCGATATGTTTTGCTTTCTTCGGTAAGCATCAATCGGCAGCCCCCCCACACGCGCCAGATTTACGCGGTTAAGCTGCGTGGAACCCAACTCGCCGACATAACTCTTTGCCAATTGCCGATCGCGTAACCGGCAATCCATCGAGCAAAACACACTGGAGACAGTATCATTGAATTGATCAAACCCAACGACTGTGGTGGTATTTGAAGGCAGTATTTGTGGCTTTGTCATTACACTCTATCCAAAGGCAAGACTAAAACTGATGTCTTTATTTAAAATAGCATATTTGAGAGCGGGGATCATATCAATAGCGAAAGCTGTCTGCGGGGTGTACTATCCACAAATGCTGATTGCCTTGTCACAATGCTTCCTATATATATTTGCTTAACCTGATGGAAACAATGATAAAACAACCATCTGCACAAACTTCAAATATTAGCGTTGATATTTATCGATATCATCCGGAAACAGACCGGGAACCATCCATGCAAGCATTTCAAGTAGACAGGATGTTTACGGGGAAAATGGTGCTGGATCTGCTGGAACATCTGAAGACAACAGACCCGACACTCACTTATCGGCGCTCATGTCGAGAGGGTGTATGCGGTTCGGACGGTATGAATATCAATGGAAAAAACGGACTTGCCTGCATCACAAAAGTCGCAAATGTCTTAACAAATAACCGACTGATTCTCAGACCATTGCCAGGACTGCCGGTTATTCGCGACCTGGTGGTTGATATGAAACTGTTTCAGAAGCAGTACCGCAAAATTAGACCCTTTCTAATTAATGACACCCCAGCACCAGCAACAGAGCGCCTGCAGAGCCCTGAAGAAAGGGCAAAACTGGACGGACTTTATGAATGTATACTATGCGGGTGCTGCACTGCGGCCTGTCCGTCATGGTGGTGGAACCCGGAAAAATATATCGGCCCGGCCGGATTACTGCAGGCCTATCGATTCTTGATTGACAGCCGCGACACAGCCAGGGATGAACGCCTGAACAAACTACAGGACCCTTATAGCGTATTCCGATGCCGTAACATTCAGAATTGTGCATGGGTTTGCCCTAAAGGACTCAATCCCATGTCAGCAATCGACAAAATAAAACGGTTACTAATGGAGCAGGCTTTGTAACGATAGCTGTGATACCGGGAGATTAAGGAATAAAATAAAACTTACAGCAAAGCTGACCCGACATGATCCTTTTTTCAAATTAACTTTACCGCCAGAATATCTGTCTAATTTACAAGGACATAAAAGTGAAACTAAAAAATATTCTTAAGTTTGAATGGGATGCCATTGCCGGAATAATTGCCGCAGTTACTGCGATTGTCCTGCACCTGCTACATATTGTCGATGAGCATACTATACTGCTGATTCTATTAGCTTTGGTAGGCTTGCTGTTTATCAATTTCCTCAGACACACCAATGAAAACGAAAAAACGGCGCACCAGGTAATCCAATCCGCCCGAAAAATTTCTAAGATCCAACAAGCTATTCAGCCACCCGACGTTATTCTGGTAGGCCCCAGACATCTAAAGACATCTCATGAGGCGTTTCTGCTGAATCTGAGCGGTAATACCATATGGTTCAATGTTTGCCTTTCGATGTACCGCACTCAAGCGCTTTTTGATGCACTATTAAAGAAAGCACTGGAAAACCAGCGAGTCACCACCATCCAGTTTGTACTGGATGCCAACCAAAAGCAGGTATGGAATGATACGGTGTTGCCTATGATTGAGAACAGCGGATTCAGCAACAAGGTTAATGCGCCTCAATGGCAGACATTAGACAACCCGGTGTCTTTTATTCTGGGGGACAGCTCGTTAACCGGTGAAGCCGAAGCACTACTGAGCTTTTGGGGTGCCCCGTTTATGGCCCAAACGACAGAGCATGAAATTCCGCGTTATATCTTCCACGTACAGCAACGTTCGGAACTGCTGCCCCACCTGGAGGAGCTGGTAAGAAAGCAGGGATAGACCTCCTAGCCTACCAATCGGATCAGGGTGCGTTTGTTACGAATCAAATCTTCCAATGTGTATTTATCAAGCACATCCATGAATGCAACGGTTGCTTCACTTAATGCCCGTTTGAGAATGCATGATGGCGTTAATGGGCAACTTCGGGTTGAGCAGTCGACGATCGTAAGATTGGCTTCCATATCCCTGACCACATCTCCGACCCTGATCTCACTCAAGTCTCCATCAATCGAGATACCGCCGCCCCGCCCCTGTTTTGACTGAATATAGCCCAGCAGGGCCAATTTATGCACCACCTTGACCAGGTGGTTTCGGGAAACATTCACTTTTACTGCGATATCACTGATATTACAGAGCTCTCCTTTTCGTGTCCCGAGGTACATGAGCACCCTAAGACCCATATCAGTATGCTTGGTTAAATGCATGCGCTCTCCTGCTAATCTTCATAAACTCGAGGCTATCCCAAGCCGACCCCCACACGTCTAGCAGCGGCAACAATAAGCCCCTTTATCACAAACTTCCTGTCTGCCGGTGTTGGCAACAAAAAGTGGTATACAAAATACCACTATTAACAGCACAGCAATAGCTAAAAATGTTTTACCTAGCAGTATTTGTTCGCCAATCAGGTAGTTGTTACACAAGCGGTCCGGCGTGATCAGATAGATCCAGCCTAATCGGAACAACATGGTCAAAAACTCTATTTTCACAACGGCACGGGTTATAAAATGCATCTTAGACCAGCTGCAACCGAGCATAAAGCCGACCACCAGAATCAGCGTGAGATACTTAAGGACTGCAATTTCCAGGTTAGCAACGGAAGCATCCATCCAGCGCGGGATCATCCAGAACGCCAAAGCAAAGGACGCCACCAGTACTCCTGGTATACCTCCACTGAACGCGACTGCTTTTGCCACAAAGACTCTTCTTAGCGCCAGCACACCCAAAAAGTAGCCATAAACCACCAACAGGGGATAACCGATCAGCAGAGAGGCAACCAATGATTGCTCCAGCCATCTTGCTAACACCATCAACGAACCGCCCAGCAAAAAGGACATAAGTGGCAATGAATGCTTTTTCAGCTGAACACTCATAATAAACCCTCTAGAACGACCAACGTAAGGTTTCAATTTTATTTATCAGCTCAGGCAATTGTTTTCGGTCATGGATGCTAACCAACGTTCCTTTATAAATCAGGTAAAAGGCTGCATTATGCACGAATCCGCCTTGACCGTCGGGCAGTACAACCACACCCAACTGCTTGAGCAATCGCACCAGTGATTCCTTATCCTCGATCACACCCGCCTGCCAATTTGTGGTATCAGCCTGGTACCGCTGCAAATACTGGCCCATTTTTGCAGGCGTATCATACTCATGATCGAAACTGATACTTAGTAACTCAACGGAATCTCCAAGCTGTTTTTGTACCAGCATCTTTTGAAGTTGACTAAATTCATACCCCATCAACTGACAGACTGTCGGGCAACGGGTATAGATAAAATCCAGCAATACGATCGACTTGTTCAAAGCCACCAGATTTTCCCGACGCAACGACTGATTCTGCCATTCAAACATCGGCAGCGGTTCCGGGTGATGCATTGCGTTCCAGCGCCGCTGCCCCTCCTCTGTCCATACGGTAAAGCCATGTGTCGCGGCAGACAGTGCTGAAAAACCGGCGACCGTGACACAGATGGATAAAACAACGCCCAACCAGAGTTTCATGGCTTACACCGTACGTGCCTGGGGTAATCGAAGGATAAAGCGCAAGGCAAATGCCGTGGCGCCAATCACGATCAGTACGGCAAATACTGATGCAATCTCACTATAGGTAACCCATTCCGGCAGGTGCGCTGCCCAACGTCTGGGAACACTGTTCATACCGCTGACCAGGAACATACCGGCAAATCCAACCGAACCGACCAGATAGGTCCAGAATGCAGAGCGATCGACCATACTGGACCCCTGCTCCTCTTTATGCACCAGGTAATACATAAAGCCAAACAACATCGCCACCAATCCCACTAACAGATAGAAGTGGAAATGACCCGGCACCCACATGGTGTTGTGCATTACATTATTCACAGCAACAGTGGCGTCGATGATGGCCGGAATCACGCCAGCAGCCCAACCAAACATCGAGAGGAACAACAAGGAGGAGGCAATATCCCACTTGATACCGGATTTATGAACGATGGTTAGCGCACCATAAGCCGTTACAACCACCAAAGGTATTCCATTCGCGTAAGAGAGGATTTGCCCGAGCACCATTGCCCAGGTTGGCATTACAAAATCCATCAGCAGGTGGTGCGGATATACAGCCATCACCATTAACGAAGATGCACTCCAGGCCGCCAGAAAGACTTTATTAACTTTCCAGGGACGCCCGGTGTACTCAGGAAGCAGTTCGTACACAGCAATCACCGCCTGATAGATGGTGGCATTAATAAAAACATGACCAAAAAAGTAGATCAGGTTTTTGGTCAGCAAGGCGTCAACCGCAAATTCAGGGATGAACAGGTTGATCAACATGATTGCAAGCACAACGGCACCGGCCACAATACCCATGATATTGACCACGAACACCATCGTGGCCGCAACTATGGTCGCCGGTGGCATTGGCGCGTCGCTATTGGCAAACAACTGAGGCCAGCCAAGTGCTCTGGGAATGCTGCCATACTTTGACAAAACTGCTCGGGCGACATCCAGATAGAAAATCAAAAATCCAGTACCGATCAGCAGCATACCAAACATAAAGGACGCTGCGGCCCATACGCCCCAAACACCCATTGATGTCGAAGGTAAGGGGAAAAGGAATGTCCAGGCTCCGCCAAATCCGCCGATAAAAATTCCGCCCAACACACAGACCACACCGGTCAAGAACAGGCCCAGGTTTATCCATAATACAGAGACAGTCAGCTCGACGTAACGACGCAGGAAATACCAGAGCACTGCACTGGCAGCCAAACCGGAAATACCCACCATGCCGGCACCGTGTGCCGTCATGAGTTGATAGAAGAAATCCGGAGGTACGGCCACCCACCCCGCTTGCGCGAGCCTCATGGTCAGCCCCGCCAGCATCATCAGCAAATAGACTGCAGCACTGATACTCAGATAGGTTAAAATACCGGTCCGCGCTGAGCGAGGAAGTGGTTTCAGGTTTGAATGATTCATCGCTTTCTCCTTAAAATTGAGTTTTTGATGCAACATCAGTCACAGTAAAATTCGCGATCATTCCATGATGTACCAAACCACAGTACTCCAGGCACATAAGCTGGTAATTACCAGGACGATCAAAGATATGAACCAGTTTATTGGTATAGCCGGGCATGGCCTGGGTTTGTGCAAGCAGTCTTAGATCCTCATCATAGATACCCAGGCCATGATTTACGTCGCCGCTTGAGACATTGAAAGTCACCTGTGTATCTACCTCAACGCTATTCTGGCTCAGCTCCCAATACCATTGCTTGCCTGTCACATTGATTGCTGTCCCCTGCACGCCTGCCGTATGCGTTGCACTGTATGGCAGCGAACGAGTAGTCCCTAACGCGACAAACACTCCACCAGCGACGATAACGCCAAACACCAGTCGGCGAAGACGATAGGCGTTCTTTTGAACCCCCGCATATTCCACTTTAGTGGTAGATCTCAGTACCACAAACACAAAGGCCGACAACACAATTCCCATCAAAACAAGGCTAAGGACAAAAACCGTATCCTGTATTTGAAACATAACGCCTCCTTATCTAATTAAATGCATATGATTTACATAGATTTATATATGTATACCACTTACATCTTATAATCTACCACTAAATAGGTATTGTCAAGCTTTTAATGTGCTTGACATACATCTTTTATACAATGTATTATTTATGTATGTTTAACCGCAGGGGTAATAGTTTAAACATCAAGAGCACCGGTACACCTTAACCGGTACTTCATTAAATATACGAGGTGTTAAAGATGCATACTGATACGATCAACCACTTCGGTGACTACGCCGAAAAGAAAATGGCGTTTTTTAAATCTCATCCGGCTGCCTTTTTCGTTGGAGCAATGATGGCCGGTGCCTATATAGGGCTGGGGATTATTCTTATTCTGTCTGTAGGCGGCACAGTAGACCCCGCCTACCAAAAATTAGTGATGGGGCTTTCGTTTGGTGTAGCTCTTACTTTAGTAGTATTCGCGGGTGCTGAACTGTTCACCGGGTATACCATGTACATGATGTTTGGCTGGTTACAACGGCGGCTATGCTGGCGCACGATTCTGCAAATATGGGCTGCTGTATGGATAGGTAATTTTGTTGGCGCCACCCTGTTGTCCGCGTTGTTTTTTGCCGGTGGCGGAGGCAACCTGGTCGGCGACGCCGCCCCGCTACTGCACAAAATAGCCGCTTACAAAACGCACTCCAGCCCCTTCGCATTAATCGCAAAAGCCACTCTTTGTAATTGGCTGGTCTGCCTGGCGCTCTGGATGGCTACAAAAACCAAATCAGATGCAGGAAAGGCAATTGCTATTTTTTGGGCTCTTTTTACCTTTATTGCCAGCGGATACGAACACTCGGTCGCTAACATGACGCTGCTATCACTATCTCTCTTTTCCAATCATCCCGATGCGGTCAGCCTGAGCGGTATGTTCTACAACCTGTTCTGGGTGACCCTTGGCAACACTATCGGCGGCAGTGTTTTTATGGGCCTGGGATACTGGTTTTATTCGGCAAAAAAATGTCCGCTTTCGGCAAAAGAGAAAAAACCGGCGGACTGCTGCGACAAAAGCATCTCGGCATAGTCACTCAATCTTCAATCACACAGTTATTATACAATTCAAGTCAACGGAGGCTTTATGAAAAACACAGCTAAATCTCCACTCACACAGTCCCTTAAAATGCTAATGGTTATTATCGGTATTGTTTGTACCGGATTTGCATTTGCCTATTTCCAGCATGAAGATCTGGATAGCCGGGTCAGTTTTGCGTTAACTGACGCTACGGGCTCTGAAGTAACGCAGAAAGACATGGGCGGAAAGTGGATGCTTCTTTATTTCGGCTTCACATCCTGCCCGGACATCTGCCCTACCCAGACCGCGAAAGTGGCCCAAACGTTAAGGTTACTTGATAAAAAGCGTTTAGGTGATGCAATTGCACCGGTATTTGTCTCAGTCGATCATATGAGGGACACACCTGAAGGCATTAACAGTTACCTGCAACGATTCGATCAACGACTGATTGGGTTGACCGGTAATCCACAGCAACTTGATCAGGTTGTTAATAGCTTTGGAACACATTATGAAGTGCAGCAGTCACAGCATACGCACCATGGCGACATTAACGTTATTCATTCAAGCATGACTTATCTTGTGGATCCCTTCGGTAAAATCGTCGACCAGATCGCATTTGGTTACGATCCGGCATTTCTTGCAGATCATATTGAGAATCTGTTGTAAAAAGAGAAATGAACCTTACCATATCCATCTTCGGGGTAATCTGGTCAAAGCGAGCGACTGGTCGGATTACCCCGACATTAAGAGAACACTCCCCCCAACCAGAAATCAATTGACAAGCCGCTCTGTTACTATACCGACCTGGAACTTTTCTTCTCGCGATTAACAACGCTCTTCGATGGCCGGCGGCAGTGATTTTTACGTATAATGAAGGCTCATTAGCATTCCAGCGATACTCAGGTGCAACAATAGAAAAGATGACAGCAGCAATCAGCAGCACGCATCAGCATGAGGTGCTCAACAAGCTCGACAGACAATTATGTGTCGCCCCCATGATGGAGTATACCGACCGCCATTGCCGCTACCTGCTCCGCCTGATCAGTCGCCACACACTGCTCTACTCCGAAATGGTCACCTGCGGTGCCGTATTGCAGGGAGATCGAAAATTTCTATTGGATTTTGATGCATCAGAGCACCCACTGGCTCTGCAACTGGGAGGCAGTAACGCGAAGCAACTGGCCGAAGCCACTCGTATAGCGGAACAGTGGGGTTACGATGAGGTCAACCTCAATGTTGGATGCCCCAGCGACAAGGTGCAAACCGGTGCCATTGGGGCCTGTCTCATGGCCCAGCCACAAACGGTAGCAGATTGTATCCATGCCATGCAGCTGGCTGTCCAGATTCCCGTGACCGTAAAATGTCGAATCGGAATTGATGATCAGGACAGCTACGAGGATTTGAACCGGTTTATTAGCTGTGTCGCCAGCACAGGTTGCAAAACCTTCATCGTGCATGCGCGCAAAGCCATTTTGCAGGGTCTTAGCCCCAAACAGAACCGTGAGATACCACCACTCAACTATGAACGGGTGTACCGTCTGAAGCGTGACTTTCCGAATCTTGAAATTATTATTAATGGCGGCATCACCGATCTGACGCAATCGGCCCGGCATCTGCAGCAGGTTGACGGTGTGATGATCGGCAGGGAGGCATACCACAACCCTTATATTCTTGCAGAAGCAGACCAGCGGATATTCAATCAGCCACATCAAACCCTTAGCCGAAAAGAGATTCTACGCCGTTTTATTGAATATGCTGACATGGAGATCGCCGAGGGCACCCAACTGAAGCATATGGCCAAACATACTTTCGGTCTGTTTCACGGCCAACCCGGTGCCCGGTCTTATCGGCGCTTTCTGAGCGAACAGATTCACAAAACAACGGCTGACACACAAGTGCTGCACGAAGCTTCAGCTCTGATCCATGACTAAATTATTAACCCTTTCCAGGCTATCCGACTATAATCTCTGAATAACCAACAACGCAGTAGTGAGCATCATGACAAACAAACTGGACCAGCTTAAAAACATGTCCGTGGTAGTTGCCGATACCGGCGAATTCAATGCCATCAAGACCTATCAGCCGGAAGACGCGACAACTAACCCGTCCCTGCTCTACAAGGTCGCGCAAAACCCTGAATATATGGACTTCATTCTGGAAGCAATCGATTGGGCAAAACAGCAACCGGGCGATGAATCTGAGCGTCTGCAAAATACACTGCACCGTTTTGCGGTGAACATCGGTGCGGAGATACTAAAAGTCATTCCTGGTCGGGTGTCAACGGAGGTAGATGCACGGCTTTCCTTCAACACACAGGCTAGTGTCCAGCAGGCAAAACGACTTATTGAACTGTACCGGCAAGCTGGTATCGGCAAAGAACGGGTTTTAATCAAAATCGCTTCAACCTGGGAAGGGATCTGTGCCGCAAAGGAGTTGGAACAGCAAGGCATACACTGCAATCTTACGCTGCTGTTTAACTTCACCCAGGCAGTTGCCTGCGCAGAAGCTGGTGTAACGCTAATCTCCCCGTTTGTGGGTCGTATACTCGATTGGTATAAAAAAGATTCCGGTCGCGACCACTACCCCGCCGAGGAGGATCCTGGCGTACTGTCGGTCACGCGCATCTATCATTATTACAAGCAGCATAACTACAACACCATCGTTATGGGCGCCAGTTTCCGTAATACAGGTGAAATTGAACAACTCGCGGGTTGCGACCGTCTCACCATAAGCCCTCAACTTATGGAAGATTTGCAGAAAGATACCGGCACACTTCAACAGCAACTGTCTGCCGATAAGGTTGAAGCCATTGCGCGTCATGCACCAATTGATGAGCAGCTATTTCGGTGGGAACTTAACCAGGACCCAATGGCCACAGAGAAACTCGCAGAAGGTATTCGAAATTTTGCTATTGATCAGGGTAAACTGGAGTCCCTAATATTGGAAATGGATACGTACCATGCTGGCCAGCATAAAGCAGTTCTTTAGCGTCTATCTGGAGATAGAAAACAACGAAAAAGCTCTCAGCGAAGAACAGGTCATTCATTTAGCGACCGCAGCGTTACTAATTGAAGTGACTAAGGCAGATTTTGAGCTTACCAGGGAAGAGTCCAATGCTGTAATAGACGCTCTGCGCAAGCAATTTGACCTTGATCCGGTGACTCTCGACTCGTTGCTCAAACTTGCGGAACAGGAGCTGCACGATAGCAGCTCTCTTTACCAGTTCACGCGAATGGTTAATGACTACTACAGTTACGATCAAAAGCTCGAGCTAATCGACTCGATGTGGAACATTGCTTATGCCGACGGGGACCTGGACAAGTACGAAGAACACCTGATCAGAAAAGTGGCAGAACTGATTTATGTGACGCATAAGGATTTCATTCGTGCAAAATTAGCGGCGGGCAGAGATCATCTGAACTAGATTGGATTTTCAAATCGGGCTACTGCCCTTCGAGCATCTCCACGAGCTCTTTAAACTTCTCTTTATTTTCATCATTTAAACCCATCAGGATTTTATGGGCCTCAACCACTCTTTCACGGGCCTCCTCCTCAGTACTCTCAAGCATCGGTAGTTTGTGTAACGAACCAGCCTCATCAAGCCGGCTTTCTACAATATGAAAAACCGAGTCAAAGCCCATGCTGAGCAGAATCCGCGTAATATCCTTATTGGTGGAGATGATGGTGGGAATCCAGTTGCAGTATCTTTTTGTGGAGATCGATATTTTGGCGAGAAATCCCAGGGAGGTACTGTCAATACCATCGGTATCAGACAAATCGATAAAAACGGCTTTCAGATTCAAATCCGCCATCATGCGTTCTAGAAAGATATCGAGCGCTGTGCAAAGCGTCAGTCGCACATCACCCACAAACTTCAATACGTAAACGCCGTTCTTCTTTGCGACTAAAATTTTACCACTATTGCTCATCGACAGACTCGTTATGCAAAGTCAAAACAGATATATCATCCGGGCAAAGCTTGTTTTCTTCCAACCCCAGTGCTTGGACAATCATTTCTACATGATTACGCCCGCTGCCAATGGTATCTAACAGAAACGCTTCTTTCTCTGCAAGTTCCTGTTGCGGCAAAATCTCAAGCACACCATCCGAAAACAGTGTGATGGAGAATTTTTCCGGCAGCTCCAGATAATGGTCTTCGTACTCGACCCCCTCAAACAGACCCACAGGAAAACCCCTACCATCCAGAAAGCTGGTCTCATCGGGACTACTGAATATCGCCTGTGGAAAATGGCCACCATAACTGTAGTTAAGTGTATTTTTTTCCTTGTCGATAACACCCAAAAAGATGGTCATATGCCGATCCAACTCCGCCTCAAGAACATTTTCATTGATCCAGCCCAACATCCAGGCAGCGGATCGGACCTCATGCTTATGATCCTTCGAGTAATGTCGGCGCGAGCGGGTGGAAAGCTGTTTCATTAGAACCGTCACAAAAGCCGACGCGGCGCCATGGCCAGTTACATCCGCCAGATAAAACACCATTTTGGTATCACTGACCTGATGGTAGTCGACAAAATCGCCGGCCAGATAATTAGCCGGACGAATATAGTGCTCCATACTGTAGTTAAACAGCGTCGCCGGGGATCGGGGCAGCATCTTTTGTTGAACCAATCGACCTGCTTGCTGATCAGCCTGAATCTCTTCAAGGCGAGCCTGTAGTTCCCGGTTTGCATTTTCCAGCTGTTCCCGGTACTTAATATTCTCTCGCCGCAAACGGGCACGATCCAAAGCGTTGTATACCGACAACACCGCAACATGAGGACGTAACGGTTTCATCAGATACTCGGCAATGCCAAGTTTAAAAGCATCGAGAGTTTTATCTTCAATTCCCGGGTGGGAAATGACAATAATTGGGAACGCCGGAAATTGACTGGTTATCTTCTCAATAAACTGAAGCGTTTCAGCTCCGGCAATATCCAGATCGATAATGGCCAGCTGAACTTCAGAATTTGTAATTTTCTGTAGCGCAATATCAGTTTGTTCGGCGCAGATTGAATTGTATTCAGCTTCATCCAGAGAGGAAGTCAATAGGTCTCGTGATTCGGCATCCCGGTCCATCACCAGGATATCTGCTTTTTGACGTGCTGTCGGTATGACCATTGGACTTGGCTTGTTAAAACGTCCGAACTACTCGAAAAGCAAGCATTATACTCGCCAACTTGTGCCCTGCAACCGGGCTACTTCATATAATTTCATCTAATTTTAACTATAGCCCTATCTTTCCAGTCAAGCCAACTTAAGAGTGAAATTAAACAGTGATGATCCACCACTCATTACCAGACTATTCTTCGTCCAGATCATCTGACGTAAAATCATCCTCGACCTGGCCATCAGCAATCAGAAAATCCCTTCGTTGCAGATAAGCATCCCGAATGAACAAGTATCGATCACCCTGTATCAGTTTTTCCACTTTTAACAGGTCGGCGCGAGTATCTACCAGATCTACGCCATAGACACTGTTACGGGTCGGCACGTGGTCCAGATAACGCTGAGGCAGCGCATAGGCATCAGGAATACGGCCAATCGCATCACGCACGGTACTTGGTCCTAAAAAAGGCAGCACCAGGTAAGGACCTGAACCGACACGCCAAACCGCAAAGGTCTGACCGAAATCCTCTTCATGTTTTTCCATACCCAGATGAGTCGCCACATCGAATATTCCGCCCACTCCCAATGTTGTATTAACCAGTACTCTCCCGACGTCGGAAAAGGCCTGTTCAAATTTACCCTGCAACGCATTGTTCAAAAAAATACCGACATCCTGAAGGTTATCAAACACATTGGTAACATGATCGTCTACAGGACGAGGCGTTAGCCAGTCATAGCTTCGGGCCAACGGCTTGAACAGGTACTTATCCACCTGCTCATTAAAGACGAAGATCTTTCGATTCATCCCCTCCCAGGGATCCTCTTCAATCGCATAGCCTGTGACGGAAATACTGATCAGCAGTGCCGCGACTGTCGCCTGGACTGCTTTCATAAATAAACTATTTTTTTTGTTCATTGGCATTTATTTCCATTTCTAGATGACATCCCATTTCTCGACCGGTGCCCCGGAAGGCAATCAGATCCCTATTGTACGAAATAAACCAAACCACACCAGTGTTAATTTCGCTCTTTAATTCGAATTTGTCATAAGAGTATAGGATTCAACTCTAGTGGTTAGAAAGCGCGCTTAAGCTGCTCAATCCTTTTTTCGATTCGCTTACAGGAAACCGGCTCCGTGGTACCCAGGTTTTGCGCGTAAACCGATACTCTGTACTCTTCAAGCAACCAACGTAGTTGCTCCGGCTCCTGTTGACGACACTCTGCTTTTGAAGCTTTAACCAACAACTCTTCGATCAATCCCGAAAGCTTCGCAAACTCGGCACACCACTGCTTTTCGCGTGACAGCTGGTTTTGAATTTTATCCAAACGCTGTCCAATTGCTCGCAGATAGCGTGGATAATGCTGGATACGTATCCAAGGCACCTTTGCGACAAAACCATCATAAATCAACTGTGAGATCTGGTTTTTAATGTCGCTGTACACAAATAGCCATGCCGGGGGCATTTTGCCATTGAGGCGCTTCATTAACTGATGGTACTGCGCCATGATATCCAGCAACTGTTTAGCCATCTCATTTGCCACGCCCACAAGATCAGCCTTCTGAGTCTCCAGAAGCTCTGTAAATGCTTTTTCATTGATCGGCAAATCATCACCATTCAGAAAGACACGTTCATAGATTGCCATAAGGAGGCTATCCATCAACGAATCCTTACTCCCCAGGGTCGCATAATAAAGGGAGATCTGCTTAATCCCCGGGAGGTTTTTACGTAAATACTTTACCTGGGTGGGGGTTTGTAACATCAGCAGGCGTAACACTCCAGCTCGTGATTCCCTTAACGCTTTTGAACGCGTATCAACGAGGGTCAGCCCTACACTACTCCCCTCATCGACAATGGCTGAATAGGCTTTAAGATTTATCCCGGCCTGGCATATATCCACCTCTTCTGCAATATCGCCAAAATCCCAACGGGTTATAGCGGAGCGTTCATATTCGGGATTATCAACACTTTCCAGACTTTCCTGAACACGGCCTTTGAATTGCTCACGCAACAGCTGAATATCACGGCCCTGACCTATCTCTCGTCCTGACTCATCTATCACACAAATACGCATCAGGTAATGATCTTCCAGTCCTGAAATATTCCACTCGTCAAAGGGGACTTCATAACCTGAGGCACGTTTTAGCGCATGGGTCAGAGCCTGTATCAGTGGCTGCTCACCGCGTTTCATTTCACCCAGCGACCGATCTATGAAAGCGGGAACCGGCACAAAGTTCTTTCTTATGCTTTTGGGCAGGCCCTTAACCAAAGCAATACACTTATCTCTAAGCATTCCCGGAACCAGCCATTCCAGCAAACCAGCCGGAATCTGTCCCAACATAGCTACCGGCACAGTCAACGTAACACCATCATCCTCCGCGCCAGGCAGAAACTGGTAACTCAAAGCGAGCTTCCTGTTTTCTATCAGCAGCGCTTCGGGAAACTGCTCTTCTGTTATTTCATGGGCCGCATGCTGCATCAAATAATCACGCGTTAACAGCAGGGTTGCCTGATCCTCTTTGGAAGTGGTCTTTACCCACTGCTCCAAAGTGACTTTTGAACAGATGTGATCGGGTAACCGCTCCTGATAGAAATCAAAAAGCACCTGGTCATCAACGAGAATATCTCTTCGGCGCGACTTGTCTTCGAGCGCTGCAACCTCTTCCAGCAGTTTTAAATTATTTCGATAAAAGGCAGCTTTCGTGACGATAGCGCCCTCTACCAGCGCAGATTGAATAAATATCTCTCTGGTCTGAGCCGGATCAATCTTCGCAAAATCCACCTTGCGCCTGGCAACAATCACCAACCCATAAAGGGTAACTTGTTCAAAGGCGACCACCTGTCCTCTTTTCTTTTCCCAATGTGGCTCAAAATGGGATCGCTTAACCAGATGCTTAGCCATCGGTTCGATCCAGCCAGGATCAATTTTGGCATTCATTCTGGCGTAGAGCTTTGTTGTTTCCACAAGCTCCGCCGAGACTACCCATTTAGGCGGCTTTTTAAAAAGAGCGGAACCCGGAAACAGATGAAACCTGCGATTGCGAGCCCCTTTAAACTCCCTGTTTTCGTCCTGACAACCTATATGGCTCAAAAGTCCGGCCAATAGCGCTTTGTGAATATTCGAATAGTCCGCAGCCTGCGCATTGGGTTTAAACCCCATCTCTTTGCACACCAGCAGCAGTTGCCGATGCACATCTCGCCATTCGCGTATTCTTAAATAGGATAGAAACTGGCTACGACAGTATTTCCTGAACTGGTTTTGCGATAAAGCCTGGCGCTGATCCTCCGTCGAATTCCACAAATTGACCAGACTGATAAAATCGGAGCTCTCATCCTGATAAACCCGGTGCTTTTCATCCGCTGCCTGTTGTTTATCCAACGGTCTTTCTCTGGGGTCCTGAATAGTCAGTGCCGATGCAATAATCAGTACTTCATTGAGGCATCCACTTTGAGCTGCCTCCAGCACCATTCGACCGAGACGCGGATCAACAGGAAAACGGGCAATACGACGTCCAGTCCGGGTGATCTGTAGCTTTTGGTCCACCGCTCCAAGTTCCTTAAGCAGCTCAAAACCATCCTTTATCGCTCTGCGCTCGGGCGGATCAATAAAGGGGAACCGATCAATTTCACCCAGCTTTAGATTCAACATCTGTAGTATCACCGAGCCCAGGTTGGTGCGTAATATCTCTGCATCGGTAAACGCCGGACGATTATTGAAATCCTCTTCTTCATACAGCCGAATACAGACACCTTCAGCGACGCGCCCACACCTGCCCATACGTTGATTTGCGCTGGCCTGGGATATCGGTTCAACCGGCAACCGCTGTACTTTGGACCGGGAACTGTAACGACTGATACGGGCCAGCCCGGGATCAATTACATATCCTATCCCCGGCACGGTAATGGAGGTTTCCGCAACATTGGTAGCCAATACAATACGTTGCCCGGTGTGTGACTGGAAAACACGATTTTGCTCTGCATTACTGAGCCGTGCATAAAGGGGCAGAACTTCCGTGTGCCGATAGTCCTGTTTTTTCAGGGCCAGCGCCACCTCTCTGATATCACGCTCGCCTGACAGGAAAACCAGAATATCGCTTGCCCCTCGCCTTCGGGGCATTGTTTTGATCGTTTCGACCGCATTAACAATGTTTTTTGATAGCAGTTCACCACTACCGCCTCCATCATTTTGTGGGGGCTGATAGCGAACCTCAACAGGATAAGTTCGGCCTGACACCTCGATAATAGGTGCGTCACCAAAATGGGCTGCAAACCGCTCCACGTCAATGGTTGCTGAAGTAATGATCACCTTCAGATCCGGACGTTTTGGTAACAGTCGTTTTATATAACCCAATAGAAAATCAATATTCAGACTGCGTTCATGAGCCTCGTCGATAATCAGCGTATCGTAGCGATTCAAAAAGCGATCATGCTGCGTTTCCGCCAGCAAAATACCATCAGTCATCAGTTTGATAAGACTGTCATCGCTAACCTGGTCAGTGAAGCGCACCTGATAACCCACTTCTCGGCCAAGAACAGCGTGCAACTCATCAGTAACCCGGTTGGCAACCGTTCGGGCAGCCAGACGTCTGGGCTGAGTGTGTCCGATCATTCCGTAAACACCACGACCTAGATCAAGGCAGATCTTGGGTATTTGAGTGGTTTTCCCTGAACCGGTTTCGCCAGCAACAATCACCACCTGATTTTTAGCAATGGCCTCAGCGATCACTTCCCGCTTTTGTGAAATGGGTAGCTCTTCGGGATATTCAATTGCGGGGACCCGCGCTCTTCTTTGCTCAACCAGTTGGCAAGACTGCTCCACCTGATGACCAAGTGCCGACAACTGCTGTTCGACTCGCTCACTGTTTTTATCTCGCCTGATGCGCTGCAACTTTTTGTTTAATCGAAAGCGATCATATAGCAGGCTTTCATTGATCTGCCTGGCGATTAATTGAAACTGTTTTTTCATTGATTCCGGCTGATGCGTGTCAAACTCGGGTATAGCCTGAAAAAAAGACTAAATGACTAACAACGACTTTTAAAATTAAATACACTAGGCTTTGCAAAAGGCCGCTATACGATACCGGGCTTTTCACTAAATCCGCTTTAAAATACAAGACACGGAGTTTACATTAACTTGGCAGGCAGCGGATGGAATTTTTATACTCGCCTGAGTAAATTGCCTGCTTCAGCGTCAACACAGGTGAGCAAAACCTATTTAATTTAAGAGAAATTGCATGTCCTATCTGGAAAATATTCCCTTTGATGAACTGGCGGTTGGTGATAAAGCAAGCACTGAACGCACCCTGGTAGAAAAGGATCTGGTCCTGTTTGCGGCAGTTTCAGGTGATATCAATCCGATTCATCTGGATGACGAATACGCTCAAAGTACCGGTTTCAAACAGCGGATAGCGCATGGGGCATGGTCCGCTTCGCTGGTTTCAGCAACCCTTGCTACGGTAATGCCTGGCCCCGGAACCATCTACCTGAGCCAGTCTCTAAAATTTCTAAGACCCGTTGCCATCGGCGATGCCCTGACGATAGAAGTTGAAGTAATTTCCAAGAATGCGAAAACCAAAAAGGTGGAATTCAAATGTCAGGTTACCAATCAGAACGGCAAAGTGGTTACTCGAGGTACCTCTGAGGTGTTGGCACCAACGGAAAAACTAAAGATTGCCCGACCGGTAATACCCGAAATCAACTTTTCCTAGAGAAAACCACTGAACGTGAGGAGCCAGTTCATCTTATCACTCATGTCGTACCTTAAACATAAAAAAGCGCTGCGCGGCTGCTTTGCCTTACTGTTGTCATATCTTGCAGTACTTCCCGTAACAGGATTCGCCGAAGTCACCAAAGCGCACGCTATTGCGCTTTATGGCTCCCCCAAATACCCGACCGGTTTTAGTCATTTTGATTACGTTAATCCTCAAGCGCCGAAGGGCGGGACTGTTCGACTAATGGGTCATGGCAGTTTTGACACATTAAACCCTTACACCCTGAAAGGTATAAGCCCGTTTACTTCGCGCGGTCTTTATCTGTACGGCATTTCAGAGTTGAATGAACCCTTGATGGTAGGCTCTTCGGACTATGCTCCTTCCGGGGACGAACCGCAAACAGCCTACGGGCTTATCGCAGAGTCCATTGAATACCCGGAGGACCGAAGCTGGGCGATTTTCAATATCAATCCCGGAGCACGGTTCCACGATGGCTCTGAAATCACCGCAGAAGATGCTCTCTTTTCCTTTCACACGTTGATTGAAAAAGGCAACCCAAGCTGGCAACAAAAATATGCCAACGTTGAACGAGTTGAAGCGCTTGACAAGCGTCGGATCAAGTTTACCTTTTCCGGCGAGGACACTCGGGCAATGCCGTTGCGTGCCGCAGAACTACCAGTGATGTCAAAACGCTTCTGGCAGAACCGGGATTTTGAAAAGTCTCTGATGGAACCACCTTTGGGCAGCGGCCCCTACCGTGTTAAGGAGTTTGAGGCAGGTCGCCATATTGTATTCGAGCGCGTCGATGACTATTGGGGGCGCGACTTGCCAGTTAACAGGGGCCGATACAATTTCGACCAGGTCAGATTTGATTTTTACCGTGATCTTGAAGTGAGCTTTGAAGCGTTCAAAAGCGAGGAATTTGATGTTTTTATCGATTACACGGCTAAAAACTGGGCAAAAGGTTATGATTTTCCGGCGGTTCACCAAGGCAGAGTGGTTAAAGCCAAACAGCCTCATCGTGAAGCCTATGGCTATCAGGCATACTTTATAAACTCGCGTCGCAACCAATACCAGGATCCCAGGGTTCGTGAGGCACTTGGCCTGTTAATGAATTACGAATGGCTCAACCGGTCCCTCTTCTATTCCGCCTACAAAAGAAATAACAGCTATTTTCCCAATACCGAATTAGCCGCATCTGGAGTTCCCAAAGCCAATGAAGTCGCGCTCCTGGAACCTTTTCGTGACCAGCTACCAAAAGCGCTTTTTACCAGGCATTTTCAGCCACCGGTAACAGAGGGTGGCAATGCCTCTTTTCGAAAAAACCGACGGCGCGCCATGCAGCTTTTTAAGGAGGCCGGATGGCAGATATCTCAGGGCAAGCTGGTTCATCGCGACTCTCAAGAACTATTTTCCATCGAGATTCTGCATGATGATGTTCGCGCACAAAAGCTGATTCTTCCCTATATAAAAAACCTGAAGCAGGCCGGTATTAACGCATCATTGAGACTGGTCGATTACACGCAGTACAAATCTCTCGTCGACCGGTTTGAATACGATATGATCATGGAGGTTCTGCCGCAGAGCCTGTCTCCCAGTTATGAGTTAATGGGGTATTTCCATTCACAACAACTTAATACGCCCGGCGCAAGAAATTACAGCGGCGTGAACAGTCCGGTGGTCGATGCTCTGTTGGAAAAGATTATTGGTGCCGCATCACGAAAGGAACTTATAACTGCGGTAAAAGCTCTGGACCGGGTATTACTATGGTCTTACTATAGCGTACCCCAGTGGCATGCCGGTTATCGAAGGGTTGCTTATTGGAACAAATTCGCCTTGCCGAAGGTCAACCCTCCCTATGCTTTTAATTTTAGAGATTGGTGGATAAAAGAAAATTAACCATGGATTATCGACGCTAACTGATACTGTTTAATGGAATAGCCTCATGATACAAGCTGTAAAATCGGGATTTTATCTCGTTTTCGTCCTGCTCATTTTGGCATCTCGTGCTGTAGCACTTGAATCAAGTATTTCCCATGCTATAGCAATGCATGGCGCGCCAAAATATCCAGCAGATTTTACACACTTTGAATACACTAACCCGAATGCACCCAAGGGTGGTGAGCTTCGACTGGCCACTGTAAGCACTTCCGGTTTTGACAGCTTAAACCCCTTTATCATAAAAGGAGTGCCCGCTTCGGGTGTCAGCTACCTTCGCCAAAGTTATCTCTATGACTCGCTGGCTGTTCACGCTTATGACGAAGCATTTACGCTCTATGGACTAATTGCGGAAAAAATGGAAGTCCCCAGGGACCGATCCTACATTAAATTCTATCTACACCCGAAAGCGCGCTTTCAGGATGGCCAACCGATCACCGCAGATGACGTTCAATACACCTTTAAGCTTTTAACCGAGCAGGGCCACCCGCTGTTCGCCAACTACTATAAAGATGTATCACAAGTTAAGGTGATTGATCCGCGCACCATTCAGTTTTTCTTTAGCACTAACCAAAACAGGGAATTGCCATTGATTATTGCGGAAATGCCAGTGCTGCCCAAACACTATTGGCTTGAACGCGATTTCAGTAAAACCTCTCTCGACATTCCGGTCGGCAGTGGTGCCTATCGGGTTGATAACGTAGATCCCGGTCGGTCGATCAGCTACCAGCGAAACCCTGGCTATTGGGCCGCCGATCTGGCGGTCAACAAAGGCCGCTTTAATTTTGACCGCATTACCTTTGATTACTATCGCGATGAAAATGTTGCACTGGAAGCATTGAAATCCGGCGAGTACGATTTTCGTGCCGAAAATTCCGCAAAAAACTGGGCCACTGCCTATACCGGGCCAGCCTTTGATAAAGGGCAACTGGTTAAGGCTGAGATTCCCGACCAGCAACCTACGGGAATGCAGGCTTTTGGATTTAATACCCGGCGCGAAATTTTCGAGGATCCAAAAGTTCGCCAGGCCCTGGCTTACGCTTTTGATTTTGAATGGACCAACCGCAACATATTCTATGGCGCCTATACACGGACCCACAGCTATTTTTCCAATTCCGATTTGGCATCGCGGGGATTACCCAGCCAGCAAGAGCTGGCAATTCTGGAGCCTTACCGGACTAAAATTCCTAATGAAGTATTTACACAGTCCTATTTGCCTCCCAGTACAGAGGGTAAAGGAGGCATTAGAAAAAATATACGAGCGGCTTTAAAATTACTCAAAGAAGCAGGCTGGAAGGTGAAAAACAATCAGCTCACCCAAACCAGTACCGGTAAAAAGCTGGTGTTTGAAATGCTTCTGGTCAGTCCTACTTTTGAACGGGTGGTGCTACCCTTTAAGAAAAATCTGGCACGACTTGGTGTGGAGATGAAGGTGAGCATTATTGATACACAGCAGTATATTCATCGTATCAATAACTTTGACTTCGATATGATCGTCACCTCAATCGGACAATCCAACTCCCCCGGCAACGAACAACGGGATTTCTGGCACTCCAGTGAAGCCGAACGAATCGGCAGTAGAAACCGAATGGGTATCAGCGACCCGGTTATCGATGAATTAATTGAACAGGTCATCAGCGCACCGGACAGGGAGTCACTCATCGCCAGAACCCGGGCACTGGACAGAGTGCTGCTATGGGGACATTATGTGATTCCCCAATTTCACAACCGCAATCATCGTATCGCTTACTGGAACAAATTTGAGCAACCCGAGATTGCGCCAAAATTTAGTTTGGGGCTGGATACCTGGTGGTACAAACAATAACACAACAACAAAGCTGAGCTGACCAGAATTCATGTCTGCCTATATCATTCGTCGCCTGCTATTGATGATTCCAACGCTATTTGGAATCATGCTGATAAATTTTGCCATCGTTCAGATCGCTCCCGGCGGCCCGGTCGAGCAGACAATTGCCCGATTACAGGGGCTGGATATTGGCGGCACATCACGTATCAGCGGCTCCGGACAAAGTGAAGTTCGCAGTTCAGCCAGCAACCAGAATTCCAAATACCGTGGTGCACAGGGGCTCGACCCTGAGCTTGTCGCAAAAATCGAACGTCTTTATGGCTTTGATAAACCTGCTCATGAGCGATTCTGGCTGATGCTCAAAAACTACAGCAGCTTTAATTTTGGTGAAAGCTTCTATCGTGACGCCAAGGTTACAGATCTTATCCTGGAGAAGATGCCGGTTTCCATCTCTCTCGGACTATGGAGCACACTACTGATCTACCTGATCTCAATTCCGCTGGGTATTAAAAAGGCGGTTAAACACGGCTCCCGCTTCGATCTGTGGACGAGTTCTGTCATTATCGTCGGCTACGCCATTCCCGGTTTCCTTTTTGCCATTTTCCTGATCGTATTTTTTGCCGGAGGCAGCTATTTCGACTGGTTCCCACTACGAGGTCTAACTTCACCCGATTGGCAGGATCTCAGCATCACCGGTAAAATTCTGGACTATTTCTGGCATCTGATACTACCCGTCACAGCAATGTCTATTGGCGGATTTGCCACGCTGACGATGCTAACCAAGAACTCATTCCTGGATGAGATAAATAAACAGTATGTAACCACTGCCAGAGCAAAAGGCCTGGAGGAAAAACGTGTTCTTTATGGCCACGTATTCCGCAACGCGATGCTGATTATTATCGCCGGTATTCCCGGATTGCTGATTGAAATATTTTTCGCCGGCTCACTGCTGATTGAAGTTATTTTCTCGCTGGACGGGCTTGGTCTGCTGAGTTTTGAATCAGTTCTCAACCGCGATTACCCGGTATTTTTCGGAACCCTCTTTATATTTACACTGCTCGGCCTGCTGATCAAATTGATCAGTGATATAACCTACAGCCTGGTCGACCCGCGTATCGATTTTGAAAGTCGGGAGGTCTGAACTCAGCCATGATCACCCGTAAACTTAATCCGATCAATCAACGCAGGCTTGAGGTCTTTAAATCTCATAAAAGGGGTTACTACTCTCTTTGGTTGTTCCTGCTGCTTTTCGTACTCAGCCTGCTCGCAGAATTTATCGCAAACGACAAGCCGTTACTGGTCTATTATGACGATGCCTTTTATTCCCCTGTATTCAAGTCATACCCGGAAACCACCTTTGGCGGCGAATTTGAGACCGAAGCAGAGTATCGGGACGAATTTGTCATTGAATTAATCAATGACAAAGGCTGGATGATCTGGCCACCTGTTCGATATAGCTATGACACCATCAATTATTCACTGGACCAACCCGCACCCTCGCCACCCACTGCGGAAAACTGGCTGGGGACCGATGATCAGGCACGTGATGTCAGTGCCAGGGTAATATACGGCTTTCGTATCTCGGTGCTGTTCGGCCTTACTTTGACAATTATCAGCTCGGTAATAGGCGTTGCCGTGGGTGCCATTCAGGGTTTTTATGGCGGGAAAATTGACCTCATCGGTCAACGACTGATTGAAATCTGGGGCAGTATGCCTCGATTGTACCTGCTGATTATACTGTCCAGCATCGTCGTACCTAATTTCTGGTGGCTGCTCGGCATTATGCTCCTGTTTAGCTGGATGGCCCTGATCGATGTAGTGCGTGCAGAATTCCTGCGGGGTAGGAATCTTGAGTATGTTCGAGCTGCCCGGGCGCTGGGTCTCGCTGATCGTAGTATCATGTTCCGCCATATTCTCCCCAACGCCATGGTTGCAACCATGACATTCCTGCCTTTCATTTTGACCGGCGCCATTACCACGCTCACCGCGCTCGACTTTCTTGGATTTGGTTTACCACCCGGATCACCCTCATTAGGGGAGTTGGTCGCTCAGGGCAAGTCAAACCTGCAGGCCCCCTGGTTGGGCATCACTGCCTTTATGGTACTGTCAATTATGTTGACCCTGCTGGTATTTATCGGTGAAGCCGCCCGCGATGCCTTTGACCCCAGGAAAACGTTGCTGTGAATACCACACCACTGCTAAAAATTGAAAATCTTAGTGTCGACTTTAAAACCGACAAAGAGGTCGTACACTCGGTCAAAAGTATTTCCTTTGAATTGGATAAAGGCCGAACACTGGCGCTGGTTGGTGAATCCGGCTCCGGCAAATCCGTCTCCGCTCTATCCATTCTGCAACTGCTCCCCTACCCCACTGCCCGACATCCTGGCGGTCGTATTCTGTTTAACGGGGAAGACTTGATGCAGATGAAAGAACAACATCTGCAAAGCATTCGCGGCAATCGGATCGGTATGATCTTTCAGGAACCAATGACTTCACTGAATCCGCTGCACAAGGTGGAAAAACAGATTCGTGAGGTGCTCTATCTTCATAAGGGACTTAATGGCAAGGACGCGACCAGGCGAATATTGGAACTGCTCAAACTGGTCGGGATTAAATCACCCGAACAAAAAATGCAATCGTACCCACACGAACTTTCCGGGGGCCAGCGACAGCGCATTATGATAGCCATGGCATTGGCCAATGAACCTGATATTTTGATAGCAGATGAACCCACAACAGCCCTGGATGTAACCATACAGGCACAGATTCTGGAACTGCTGGCTGACCTGCAAAAAAGATTGGGCATGGCCATTCTTCTCATCACCCACGACCTGGGCATCGTACGGCATTTCAGCGACCATATTTGTATTATGCATCAGGGAGCCATCGTAGAAGCAGGTGAGACTCAACGTATTTTCTTTGCACCACAGCACGAGTACAGCCTCAAGTTACTCAACGCAGAACCGGGTGGCAAACCAACTCAGGTACCCGATGACGCAAAACAACTATTGCGCACCGATTCTCTCGATGTGTGGTTTCCAATCCGTAAGGGTGTTTTTGGTCGCATCGCCGACTATGTCAAAGCGGCAAACAATATCAACCTGGCATTAAAACAGGGGCAAACTCTCGGTATCGTAGGAGAAAGTGGCTCCGGTAAAACAACCTTGGGGCTGGCTTTAATTCGGCTGATTGAGAGCAAAGGTTTAATTCAATTTAATAACAGCCGGCTGGATGGCTTGAGTCATGCGCAGATGAAACCGCTGCGACGCGAAATTCAGATAGTATTTCAGGATCCATTTGGCAGCCTTAGCCCTCGTATGTCTATCTCGGAAATCGTTGCTGAAGGTCTCGCCGTACACGATGCCGACAACAAGAACCAGCATGAACAACTGCTGGTCGAAGCGCTACAGGAAGTGGGCCTGGACCCGAATGTCAGGCATCGATATCCGCACGAGTTTTCCGGCGGCCAGCGCCAGCGCATTGCCATCGCGCGAGCACTGATACTTAAACCAAAGTTGATTATTCTTGATGAGCCAACATCAGCGCTGGATCGCACCGTTCAATCGCAAATCGTGGAACTGCTGCGCGCCCTTCAGCGCAAATATCAGCTAAGCTACATATTTATCAGTCACGACCTTGCCGTCGTTAAGGCACTGAGTCACGAGTTGATTGTGATGAGAGAGGGCCAGGTTGTCGAGCAGGGGCATGCCAATACCATCTTCCAACAGCCGGAACACCCCTATACACAGGCCTTGCTTGAGGCTGCTTTCTACACATCTTGATTAGCGGATTCAGCCACTGCTCGAATTAAACCGGCTCGTATCGTATTTAGGCAGTGCTTTAGCTATACTAGCGCCAAAATTTGTCACCTAAACGAAGGATTTCACTATGGGTTTTCTCTCTGGTAAAAAGATTTTGATTGTAGGCGTTGCCAGTAAACTATCTATCGCTTCGGGTATCGCCGAAGCCTGCCACCGTGAAGGAGCCGAATTAGCCTTCACCTATCAAAACGAAAAGCTGAAATCCCGCGTGGAAGGCTTCGCCGCTAATTGGGGATCTGATATTACATTGCCATGTGATGTGGCTGATGATGGCGAGATCGATTCGGTGTTTTCAGATCTTGCCAAACAATGGGACGGACTAGATGGTATCGTCCATGCCGTTGGTTTTGCGCCGAGCCATGAACTGGATGGAAACTATGTCGATGTCACCACTCGTGAGGGTTTTAAAATTGCCCATGACATCAGTTCGTACAGTTTCGTTGCGCTAGCCAAAGGTGGTCGTGAAATGATGCAGGGGCGCAACGGTTCCCTACTCACATTAACTTATCTTGGTTCAGAACGTACCATGCCCAACTACAACGTGATGGGCCTGGCCAAAGCGAGCCTGGAAGCCAACGTCCGCTATATGGCAAGAAGTCTCGGACCAGAAGGAACACGTGTTAATGGCGTATCTGCCGGGCCAATACGTACTCTGGCCGCATCGGGCATCAAAAGTTTTCGACGAATGCTCGATTACAACGAAAAGCAAACCCCGCTAAGACATAATACAACCATCGACGAGGTGGGCGACGCATCTTCGTTTTTATTATCCAACCTCGCACGAGGCATCACCGGTGAGATTTTGTACGTCGATGGTGGTTTCAATACAACAGCGATGGGCGACCTGGAGGAGAGTTAGACACTACCCCCGCCCATTGGTCTGCGCAGCCTCCCCTCAAATATGATGTTGCCGCGAAAGCCTAATCATTGTTCCCTCTCCCATGAAGGGTGAAGAGAAGGACAACACAGAAATTCCTCCTCTCCCTCTGGGAGAGGACAAGGGTGAGGGGAAATCTTGCAACTTATTGATAACCGCATCCGCTTCACCCTGCTTGGGCACCGCACCAAAACCTCACGCCAAATTTCATGTCTTTCCAACCGTGAAACCGCGTTATGGTACATCTTCCCATTTTAACCGTCTCACCTGATTAAAACAGTCCTTCTGATTAATACATCTACGCCCTGCTAGTTATTAAGTATTAGCTGCAAGACAGATCCTGCCGCAAATGCTAACGCTTATGCTTGCAACCTTGGCAAATCGCTAACGTCATGACTAACCATCTCCACGACCGGCACGACGATCTACATATTGTAATACCATCGCCGTAAGCGCCGGTAACATTGTCAATGTCACTAATGCCGCACCAACAATGCCAAACATCACTATGACTCCTACACCACGGTACAATTCAGTTCCGGCACCGGGAATCAGAACCAATGGAGCCAGACCAAAGAGGGTTGTAATGGTCGACATGGCGATCGGCCTCAGGCGTGCGCTGACAGCTTCATTGACAGCCTCAATCGGTGGCAGCTTTTGCTGTTTCAAGTTATTAACCGCACGGTGCACAATCAAAATAGGATTGTTAACGACAGTCCCCATCAGAATAAGGAAACCCAGCATAGAGATCATATCGAAAGGTTGTACCAATGCATTGAACCCCACTCGAGGTAGCAAGCCACCGACAAAATTGAGCCCCCATAAACCGACGATACCTCCAGCAATCCCTAGCGGGATTGACGTCATAATTAGTAACGGATATCCCCAGTGGCTGAATATCGCTACCAGTAACAAATAGATAATGAACAGCGCAACCAGGTAATTACCGATCAACGCATTACGAGTGGCATCAAGCTGATCTGCGGCACCGGATATACTGAGGTTAACCCCAACAGGGATCTGGCCACGGTCACGTAAATACTTCACCACCTGCTCACGCACCATCGCCACACCTGTTTCCAGAGGGATATTGCGAGGCGGAATGATATTAAGCGTCACCGTACGGGCTCCGTTTACTCTTCGCACAGTACTGGTGTCGACCGTTTCAGTGATGGTGCTTATGGCGCCAAGAGGAACAACCGTCCCTTTCGGAGTGTAAATAGGCCGCTGCCCTAAAGCATCCAACGAACTGTTCTGGCCAACATCGCTGTAAAGGTAGATATCAATCTTGTCATCAGCCATGAAAAACTCATCGACGTAGCTTCCATCAGTTAATGCGGAAACAGTAAAACCAAGCTCATCTGCTGTAATGCCTAATTCAGCCGTACGCTGCCAATCCGGCCGAATTTCCAGCATCGGCTGGGCCAGTGATAACGATGAAGGTTGAGTTTGAATACGTGGCTTTTCAAACACCTCTCGTGCACGTTGATAAGCAGCCTGGGCAACAGTGTAAATAGTCGCCAGATCGGTACCGGAGATATCAAGATTGATACTTCGCGTTCCGCCATCATTGCTGGTGATAATCGAACCTCGGGTGGCAAACGCTCGCATACCCGGATAATCCCTATACTTGTCGCTAAGCGCGTCTAACAGGCTATGGATATCGCCCGGATTTTCGGTTTCAGCAATAACACGCATACTTTGAGGTGATACCCTCATATTGATATATTTCAGCGCAGGAACAGGTGACTTGCCACTATGGAAATCATCGGGGTCATCACCAACAAAATTCAAAAAGTAATTTTCTATTTCCTTGGATATCTCCCACATGGTGGACAAGTTATAGCCGGGTGGTGCATTCATGGAAGCAAAAACTTTTGGCTCCTCCCCTTCGGGCAAGTATTCCGCCGGGGGTGTCAATCCTACAATAATGGCGACGCTCGCTGAAGTGGTTATAGCAACGCAAGTCAGCTGGCGCAATGGCGTGGAAACCAACCAATGTACTGCATTCAAAGTCCTCATACGCACCCGCTCCGCCCAACGGGTCATGATCAGCTCCTTATTCGATGGAGGTTCCAGCGTTAACCGCGCTGCTGCCGTAGGAAGCACGGTAATTGCAATCAGCATTGAGGCAAGAATGGCGAAGGAAATAGCAATCGCGATATCTGAATATAACTGACCAGCCTCTTCCTCAACAAAGGCGACCGGCAGGAACACCAGTACTGTGGTCATAGTCGAGGCCAGGACAGCTGGCCATACACTCTTGACACCCTGTAAAGCCGCTTGCCAACGGTCGGCACCACGTCGGCGTTCAAGCGCAATACTTTCCAGCACTACAATACTGTTATCCAGCGTCATACCAATCGCAAAAGCTATCCCTGCCAGTGAAATCACATTAATGGTTCGACCCGTTATCAATAAACCAAAGAAGGCAACAATGATACAAACAGGGATACCCATCACCCCCAAAGCGGTCCCACGAAGTGAACGCAGAAACAAAAACATGACGGCAATGGCAAGCCCACTACCCAGTGCCAGGTTTTGCCATACATTTTTTATCGATTCCTGCACATAACGCACGTCATCGGCCACCAACACCATCTGCAATCCCGCCGGCGCCAAAACATCATGATTAATCTTCTCCAGCTCCTTCATCATCGCCTGTTTAATCGCAATCACATTGGAACCTGCCTCTTTGCGTACCGTGACAAACAGATTCGGATTGCCGTTATAGAAGGTAGCGCTATTTTTCTCGAAGTGATCCAGTCTAACCTTGGCAACATCCTGCAGTGTGATGACAGCATCTCCACGCCTTGTCAGTATTAGCTCATTGAGCTCTTCAATACTGTCAAAACGACCTATAGTACGGACAAGATACTGGCGCTTCCCTGAATCAACATCACCACCTGAACGATCCCGGTTACGGCTACGAATAGAATTTCGCACATCGGTAATGGCAAGCTGGCGCTGCGCAAGTCTCGCTGGATCAATTAGGATCTGTATTTGCCTTTCAGCACCCCCGTATACATTGATTTCGGAAACGCCGGGTACGCGAGCCATGCGCGGCTTCACATTGTCCTCAACAAAATCCAGTTGCAAATCCATATCCAGTTGCTTTGGGTTTGACGGAAGCGGGGTAACACTAAAAAACATAAAAGAATTGCTGGAGAACGAATTAGCATAGATACGCGGTTCATCGACGCTCTCCGGATAAGATGGCACCTGGCTCAACGCATTATTTACCCGAATCAGCATTTCGGTAATATCAGTACCGAAAGGAAACTCCAGTTCTATCTCTGCTCTACCACTGCGAGCAGAGGCTGTAATCCGGGACAGATTCGGTAGATTGCGAAGGTACTCCTCCTGCTCGATCAGAATTTCTTTTTCCACATCCTGTGGCGTTGCACCTGGCCAGTGCGTGCGAATGCTAATCACCCGTACATCGAGATCGGGAATCATTTGTACCGGTATCCGCATTGCAGCGATGACCCCCAGCAAACAAACTATGAGTGTTACTACGGCTATCAAGGTGCCATGTCTGATAATCTGTTGAAACACTAGCGACTACCTCGCTTTTACAATACGTACACGCTGATTATCCTGTAACCCCTCATTACCCCGCACCACCACACGCGTGCCAGCGCTTAAACCCTCTCGAATTTCTACCAGCCCCTCAAAGGTCGGCCCTGTTTTTACCAGATTCTCCCGGGCAACCCACGTACCATCGACCTGCTCTACTGACCACACCACCCGGCGACCGTCAGAGTAGCGCAGGACAGCGTCTCTCGGTACAACCAGACCTTCACTCAACACATCTCCGTCAGCCTGATCGGGAATCTTCAAAATTGCTTGAGCGGACATGCCGGGCATCAACGGCAAGCCCTCCTCTGCGGCCATCACACGCAATAAAAAAGTTCGCGCACCCGGATCGGCCACCGGTACAATTTTCTGTACCCTACCTGAAAATTTTTGTCCGGGGAGCGCGCTGATTCTGAATTGCACCAATGCATCAAGCGTAACTGCTTTCAAATAATCTTCGGCAACGGCAAAATCCAAGCGCAAACCGTCGGTGGCAACCAGTTCAAAAACCCCCTGCCCTTGCGAAACCCATTCTCCCTTATCGGCAAGCTTTTTATTAATCACTCCGCTGAACGGTGCTTTAATACGATGACGGTTGAGTACCGCCTGCTGATAATATGCATCGGCCTTTGCTTGTTCAAACGCCGCCTGGTCTTGAGCAACTTCCGAAACAAGTGCATCAACATTACTTTTAGCGATGCTACGCTGCGACACCAGCTGTTGCGCCTCGCGCAGGCGTCGACGGGAGTCTGCCAGAGCAGCGGCGGTTTGATTTTGTAAGGCCGTTGAGGCCTGCCAGCGATACTCTGCCAGTTCTGAGTCCAATTTGAGCAGCAAGTCACCGCTAATTACTTTATCTCCTTCATCAACATAGAGCTCATGGACCAGGCCACTGATCATCGGTGACAGGTTCGCCACGCTGGGGGAAGTAACACTACCGGTAATCGTAACCTGACGATAAACCTGTTGTTGCCTGACCTCATGAATAGTAACGGGCACACCCTCTTCAGCATACACACTTAAGTGCAACACTAAAAAAAACAACCCGACAACAGGAAATATAATAGACCGAGTAAGCGACGAAGACATGTCAGGTTATATCCTTAAAAAAATAATGGAATATTGAAGCGTTTCTTTCTTACCTTTCGCGGCAGCCTCACTATGAGGGAAACTGCGATGAACACGAACAGCGATTCTATCCCGCACCCTACCATAGGTTTTAAAAATCTACCGATTAATCCGAAGCCTTATCGCGGAAATGCAACATAGGTTCCCTGATAGATAACCGCATCCGCTTCACCCTGCTTGATGACAGCACTAACCGGCAGACTCGCTTTACCTTTTGAGCGTAGCTTGTCTAAAAACGTGTCTACTGACTCAGTCGATGGAAGCTGAGACTCCACCCTGAAGTCATCGGTTACCGGCACTTTATACTCGCTATTGCTCGTCACCACAGCCAGATCAAAATCCAGGTCTTTTTGCTTAAGCAACAATTTCACGACGGCCCAGGCACAGAATGTGGTTGCAGCCGTCAGTGACCCCGCAAAACCTGTGCCCTTATCATTGATGTTTGATTCCAGAGGAAATGTGAGCCTAAGCTGTTGACCATCATAATGCTCATACTCCATCCCCATTGCCTTAAGCAGCGGTATCTGTGACTCAATTAAAGCAAAAAACCGCTGTTCATTCATCGAAGGCAATCCACCGTTTAAGATAGTCACTGACCTCTATTTCGGGCGCAGGTTTAAACCTGACTTGTGGTGTGCCTAGATAGATAAACCCGACAATTTGTTCTCTTTCGCTAAGCCCCAATCCCTTTTTAACCCTGCTGTTATAAGCGGCACCTCCGGTCCGCCAATAGGCACCCAGGCCCAGTGCAAAAGCAGCCATAACCAGGTTATTGGCTGCGGCACCTGCCGTTATAATCTGTTCTATTTCGGGTACTTTCGGGTGTTCTGTCGGGCTTGCGATGACAACAAGAATAGTGGGCGCGCGCATAGCTTTGCGTTTTACTTTTTCCAGCGCAGCCGCATCGCTGTCCGGCTTGGCTTCGAGAGCTGCCCGTAGCAGTAATTCGCCCATGTCGTGACGTGCATCGCCCTCAATCAGTAAAAAGCGCCAGGGTTTTAACATTGCATGATCAGGTGCTCTGGCAGCTGCACGGAGCATGGTTTCAAGCTGTTCGGAGCTTGGGCCAGGCTCCTTCAGTAATGCACAGGATACCCTGTTGTGTAATGCGGTTATTACATCCATCAATCTCTTTCGTACCTCACCTTACCAACTCGAAATCACCCCATAAGTCACTGAAACTCGTGGAAGTGCCGTCAAAAATCTCGAAATCCGAATTAAGACAGTTCACTTTCAATCGCACTGACCACCTGTGAATCATCTGGAGCAACTTTCGGTTCAAACCTGGCAACCACGTTCCCGTGTGAGCCAATCAGAAATTTTTCAAAATTCCAGGTTATATCTCCTGGATAATCGGCATCCTCTCCCGCCAGCCACTGATAGAGCGGGTGTCGCTCCTCACCATTGACTTCCAGCTTTTCGGTCAATGGAAAAGATACATTGAAATTTGTCGAACAGAACGCCTTGATTTCGGCGGGTGTTCCCGGCTCCTGCCCGGCAAATTGGTTACAGGGCACTCCCAGCACCACTAATCCGTCACTCTGATATTCCTGATAAAGTTTCTGTAAGGCTTCATACTGCGGGGTCAGGCCACATTTGCTGGCCACATTGACCACCAATACCGGGTTACCTTTAAATTGGGATAAATCAAGTGCTTTACCGTCTATGCTGGTTAAACTGAAGTCATAAAAAGAGCTCATCTTTTCTCTCCTTCGCCGCACAACGCTACGACCGTTTTACTCTCGTTGAATAAGTATTACGAACAGCCAGCCTCGACTACTGCCTCGACTGTCTTCCTATAATACCGTAAGTTTTCTCTGTTGATCTAACGGGGTTGATATCCAGTCCTCCTCTTCTCAGGTAACGGGCGCTAACCGTTAACTTCTCAATATTACAGTGCTCCAGCAGATCGATAAAAATCTGTTCAACACACTGCTCATGAAAGCCCATGTGTTGCCGGTATGATACCAGGTAGCGCAACAGCGAAGCTCGATCGATTCGGGGTCCGGAATACTCTACAAACAGGCTCGCCCAGTCCGGCTGACCGGTTACCGGACAATTGGATTTAAGCAGATGACTAACCAATCGCTCCGTAACCTGTTCATTAGAATCTACGTGAAGCAGGTTTCCATCTGGCTGGTACTGATCGATTTCAGTCTCTATTGCATCGATACAACTGAAATCGCTCAAATCAGCCACAGGCGATATTTGTGCGGTTACAGGAACCAAACTCACCGAAACATCACTTCCCGCAGAAATTGATAAATCAGCTTTAATAACCCGCATAACTTCTTGTTTATTATTGTATTTAGTTTGGTTAAGAGAGTTTAAATAAAGCTTCAGTGATTTTGATTCGATAATATTTGGCGACTCACAAGGCACTTGAAACTCAGCCATCGCAACCTGTGGTATGCCCCGTTGATTGAGCCATGACAATTCAAAAGCGGTCCAGAGATCAATACCCTGAAAGGGCAAATTTGACCCGACACCAAGCTCGTCCCTACCCTGTGATCTTGGAATGGGAAATAGTAATTCAGGTGCGTAATGACAGCGATATTCACTCTCTTTACCGAGTGGAGAGTGCAACGGACTATTTTGTTTCATGAATACCTCGGAATCAGCCGTCAGCTTCTCAGCCCGGTTCCCCTGCGCAATAAAACCAGGCTTACAGATAAAAACAACAGTACAAACACCAGCATCATGCCAAATGCCAGCATCAGGTTAACCTCTACAATCCCGGTAAATCCATAGCGTGCTGTATTAATAATATACAGCAGCGGGTTAAACATAGACAGATGTCTCCAGAAATCGGGGAGCATCTCAACGGAATAAAACACCCCGCCCAGATAGATAAGCGGCGTCAGCACAAAAACAGGGATAATCGAGACATCATCAAAATTATTGGCAAATAGTGCATTAATGAATCCCGCCATGGAAAATATCGCGGAAGCCAGAACCAGTGTGACCAACAAAACCGTTGGATGAGCAATGCTTATCGGGCTAAACAGGGTACAAATGATCAACGCAATACCCCCCACCATCAGACCGCGCACTACACCCCCCGTCACATATCCGGCCAGCAGCACATAGAGTGGTATCGGTGCAACCAGCATCTCCTCAATGCAGTGTTCAAACTTCGCCATATAGAGCGAAAACGTGACGTTTTCGTAGGCGCTCATAACGACTGTCAGCATGATTAAACCGGGAATAATGAACTCTATGTAGCTCACACCTCTGACGGGACCCACCCGATCACCAATAAGGGTGCCAAATATCAGCAGATAAAGCACCAAACTGATTGCAGAGGGCACCATCGTCTCCAGCCATATACTCAGGAATCGCCTGACCTGATAACGAACCAGTGTCGGAAAAGCAGCCCATTCTCGCACAACCACATCCATTAACTGCGCAATCCAGTACTGTTTTTTAACAGGTATAGGCCAAGTGTAAAAAAGCACACTATAAAGATCAGAATTACACCAAAGGCTATACTGATATCGATATCAGAGACTCCCAGCACACCATAGCGAAATGCATTGACCATATAAAGAATCGGATTAATCAACGATACATTTCGCCAAAATTCAGGCAATAGCTCAATGGAATAAAACACCCCGCCCAGGTAGGTCAGTGGCGTTAAAACAAAATTCGGTATAATCGAAATATCGTCAAAGTTTTTGGCATAGATCGCGTTTAAAAAACCGCCCAAAGCAAACAGTACAGAGGTCAGGATCACCACCGTCACCATAATGCCGGCATGGGCGATATGCAGGTCTGTAAAAAACAGGGATACCAGCGTAACAATAAAACCAACGATCAAGCCGCGCGCCACACCGCCAACGATATAACCCAACAATATCAGAAAGTTAGGTGTCGGCGAGACCAGCACCTCTTCAATCTGATGTTGAAACTTTGCGCTGTAAAACGAGGAGACCACATTAGAATAGGAATTGGTAATCACCGACATCATTATCAATCCGGGCACAATATAGGCTACGTAGTCGAAACCACCCATTTCTCCCACACGGCTGCCGATCAAATTGCCAAAAATCACAAAATAGAGCGCCATCGTGATAATTGGGGGAATCAGGGTCTGCACCCAGATCCGCAGGAAACGCCTAACCTCTTTGATCACAAGGGTACTGAAGGTAACCCACAACTCATAATAACTCACGCGGCATTTCCCTCAGCAACCAATGATACAAACAACTCCTCCAGGCGGTTTGCCTTGTTTCTCATACTCACTACCTGAATCTGCTGTGCAGATAAACTATCAAACAAACTATTTAACCCCTGATTTTGGACCACCATAACTTCAAAGCTGTGGCGGTCAATCAACCTGGTCGTATAACCCTCAACTTGCGGTGCCTGAGCCAGTTCATTGGTGACATCAAAAATAAATGTTTCCATATTCAGCTGCCGAATTAGCGACCGAGTATTGGAGTCCTGAATAATCTGTCCTTTATCAATGATCGCAATATTTCGGCAAAGACTCTCCGCTTCCTCCAGATAGTGCGTGGTCAGAATTATAGTCACTCCGGCGGCATTGATTTCTCTCAAAAAATCCCACATAGATCGCCTGAGTTCAATATCAACTCCTGCGGTTGGCTCGTCCAAAATCAGAACCTTGGGCTCGTGGACCAGTGCCCGGGCAATCATTAAACGTCTTTTCATACCACCTGACAGCATCCGCGCCTGCGTATCACGCTTTTCCCATAGCCCGATTTTCTTTAAATAGTGTTCAGCACGTTGTTTGGCCAGCTTAAGCGGAATTCCGTAGAAGCCACCCTGTGTCACGACGATGTCATAGACCTTTTCAAACTGACTGAAATTAAACTCCTGTGGAACCACACCGAGATGTTTTTTCGCCTGCGAAAAATGACTATCAATGTCATAACCAAAAACTTCAACCTTGCCGGATGTTTTATTGACCAACGAGGTGATGATGCTTAGTGTCGTCGATTTACCTGCCCCGTTGGGCCCCAGCAAACCAAAGAAATCCCCCTGCTCAACATTGAGGTCAATGCCCTTTAGTGCTTCAACCCCACCTGCGTAAACCTTTTTTAAATCCTTGATAACCAGTGCTTTAGTCATATTTTCTTCAACATAGATGTGCCCGCCATCATCCAGGCAGCAGAGTAATAGCAAACAGTATCAGGGGCTGTTAACAGGCCCTAATGAACATTTTGCACGAGAGATTCGCTACCGAAGTTCACGACGCAGAATTTTCCCCACGTTTGACTTGGGCAACTCCTTGAGAAAAGTGACATGCTTTGGAATCTTGTATCCCGTCAATCGCTCACGACAAAATGAACGTAATTCCTGCTCTGTCAGAGACTTGTCGGAACTTACCACAAACACCTTTACGACCTCCCCGCTTTCGTCGTCTGGCACGCCAATAACAGCGCACTCCACAACTCCGGGATGCATACTGACCACTTCTTCCACTTCATTAGGAAATACTTTGAATCCCGAGACCAGAATCATGTCCTTCTTTCTGTCCACAATCCTGATAAAACCTTCTCTATCTATTTGGGCGATATCACCGGTTTTCAACCAGCCATCTTTGGTAATGACCTTATCTGTTTCATCCTGGCGCTGCCAATACCCCATCATCACTTGCGGACCCCGCACCCACAATTCACCGGATTCCCCAACCGGCATCTCAGAGCCGTCATCATCAGCTACTTTAACCTCGGTATTGGGTACAGGTTTACCAATCGACCCCGAAACCACATGGCCATTCTGGTTACTACTGACCACTGGAGAGGCCTCGGTCAATCCATAGCCCTCCAGAATCGTACATCCTGTTAACTCCTTCCACCGTTTCGCAGTGTCGGAGGTCAATGCCATGCCACCCGCCGAACAATTCCTCAATCCGCTAAAGTCCAGGCTACGAAAAGCACGATTATGCATTAACGAGTTGTATAGCGTATTCAAGCCGATAAAGCAGGTTATTTTGAAATCCTTGAAAATCCTCAGGATCGAACCGGTATCTCTTGGATTAGGTATAAGAACAGTGTGATTGCCTGTGTACGTTGCACACATCAGATGCATGGTAAACGCATAAATATGGTATAGCGGAAGTGGCGCAGCAATTGTCTCCTGCTGCTTTCGGTATACATCAGGAAGGTGCTCACAAGATTGGTACATATTTGCCACCAGGTTTGCGTGCGATAACATAGCCCCTTTGGCAACACCTGTGGTACCACCGGTATATTGCAACACCGCCAACGCTTGTGGATCCACCTCCACCGGAGTGAACTGGCACCTCTCACCCGCGTTTAATGCCTTTCTAAACGCAATTTTATTTGGTATGTGGTAACTGCAAACCGCCCTTTTCAGATACTTAACGGCAAAATTGAGCATGAACCTGCGTAATGGGGGATGCAGATCTCCAGCCTTCGCTATAAATACGTATTTCAGATCGGTTTCAGGCAGAATATTGGCTACTGTATGGGCGAAGTTTTCCAGCACCACGATTGCCCTGGCGCCAGAATCATGTAGCTGGTGAAGCAATTCTCTTTCGGTATAGAGCGGGTTGGTATTTACCAGTACAAATCCTGCCTTTAGCACACCGAACGCAGCAACTGGATAATGCAATAGATTGGGTAATTGAAGTGCCACCCGGTCACCGGGTTTCAGAGAGCTGTTTTGCTGAAGATAAGCTGCAAAATGAGTGGCAAGCAAATCCAGTTCTTCAAATGTCATCGTACAGCCCAGCGCTGTGAACACCGGGTTGCTACTATATTTCTGGCAAGCCTCAGAATACATCTGAGTTATGGTTTGTCCAACATCCATCCTATCAATCCTGTTCGGATCTCTTTTGATTGATGTTAACCTATTTGCATTGCCAGTGACTATTCCATTTGGCAACAGACATAAAAAAAGCAGCGGCTGCTGCTTTTAAAATCTGGAGCGGGAAACGAGATTCGAACTCGCGACCCCAACCTTGGCAAGGTTGTGCTCTACCAACTGAGCTATTCCCGCACTCATTCTCCTGGACTGGTTCTAATGCCTGAAGAAAACCTTCAAACTCTAGAGAAGAGGCGCGCATTCTAATTTAAACGATCAATGAAAAAAAGGCCTGAAGCAAAAAAATTGTTGTAACTTTATCGTTATCGGGAAATTGCGTTTCCCTTTTTCTTTTTAGCCTCATACATCTGCAAGTCAGCATTTTCTATCAACTCGTGCTCATCCAGAAACTTATTAGGCCCGGTTTCAGCAATTCCAATGCTGAGCCCGAACCTGGGGAATCGTTCATTAAACAGCTGAGCTATTTTCTCACAACTCCTGGCCGCACTCTCAGCATCACATTCCGGCAAAATCAGACAAAATTCATCGCCTCCATAGCGACATGGAATATCCGTCTCCCGAACATTCTCCAGCATAAGATGAGCCAGATCGCTCAGCACCTCATCACCTTTTACATGACCATACTCATCATTAATCTGTTTAAAGTTATCAACATCCAGATAGGCAAGTGAGAGCTTGCTTTTGTGCCTGCGTGCCAATGAAATCTCCCTTCGAAACATGTCTCTCATGGCCCGGCGATTAAACAATCCCGTTAAGGGATCTTTCTTGGCCAGCATCTCCAGCTGCCGGGTTCTCTCCGCCACTTTGACTTCCAGACTCTTGGCATAGATCTCTGTTCGGTGTTTTGCATTCTTGATCTCTTCCACAAGACTCTCTATGTACGTATCAAAAACCAGTGTCACGTCAAAATAAATTAACCGGTCCAGCACATCTACCAGCATTTCATAATCTTCCTGATTGCCGATCGCCTTTTTGAGATGTTTGAATATGATCTCCTTCAGAGTTTTGACTGCAGAAAGATAGAGTTTCGGTTCAACACCAATCCTCTTGTGCACCAGACCAATGCGCAACCGATTGTTTACGTACTCACCATCGTAGGGACCACAGAACAAATCAAGAATATAAGACCGCTGTGCTTTTCTCAGCCGCTCCAGAGTATCAGCATCACCAATCAGCAAGGAAATTTCATCCACGGCCGTTTGCCGCTCATAAAACGTCTCGACAATTTGATCTATATGTAACTCAACAGCCTGCTGATAACTGGCCAGAAAATCGAGTTTTTCGTTATCAAGCCCAAGTAACTCCATGCGCCGATTAATCTCAACGTCACTGATCTGCATCTGTTCCAACAGCGTTTTATCGGTTCGTTTCATTATCACATCACTCCGGCATGATTCATGCTATATTCCCGATTTCGAACTATTACTATTGCCTAACTCACGTCTTGAAGTAAAAATAGAAAGCTACTTTCTATATCGGCTGCCAGTCAGTAGACAACAGGAAAGGGAGGTAATTTCGAATGCCCGGGTTAGAAATCCAAAAATAGCATGATCCATTTGCCAAAACCCAATTCCTGCTGCATGCTGTATTTAAAAAACCACCTCCTGTTTATGACTACCTGAGAAGCTTGCATTAATGGTCGAACAAATCGGTTGCCCGAAGCAACAACATTACATCCTGACACTCTCCAGCCCTGACAGAAAGGGTATTGTGCGTGCTGTTGCCAATTTTCTCTATGACCGTGACGCGACCATTGTCGATGCCGCTCAACATGGCGATCCGGTCTCAAAACGTTTTTTTCTGAGAACCGAGTTTTGCAACGCTTCCGATACACCACTCTCCGGTCTTGCCGAACTGGAACAGGATTTTAGGGCTATCGCTGAAGAGTTCGCTATGGATTGGCAATATCACGATGCCAGCAGGAAAACCAAAGTACTGATTGCAGTTTCCAAATATGGTCATTGCCTGAATGACCTGCTACATCGCTGGAATACAGGTGTACTTCCTGTAGAAATTGTCGGTGTCGTTTCAAATCACGAGGATATGCGAGAGATGGTTGAATGGCACAACCTGCCCTATCATCACCTGCCCGTTTCCGCCGAAACAAAAACCAGGCAGGAAAAAGAGATTCTGGAGATAATGGAAAATACCGGTGCTGAACTGTTGGCACTCGCTCGCTATATGCAAATTCTGTCCAATGAGATGTGTCAGCAGTTAACCGGAAAAGCGATCAATATTCACCATTCTTTCCTGCCCGGCTTCAAGGGTGCCAAACCCTATCATCAGGCTTATGAACGAGGTGTAAAAATTATTGGTGCAACCGCTCATTATGTTACCAGCGATCTGGACGAAGGGCCGATTATCGAGCAGTGTACCGAGCGTGTGGACCACCTCTACAGCCCGGAAGAGCTTGTTCAAATCGGCCGCGATACGGAATGCATGGCATTTGCAAGAGCAATTAAGTGGCATTGCGAACACCGGGTTATTTTGAATGGTAATCGTACCGTAGTATTCAAATAGTATTATTCCGTCAACGGATGACGTGCCACCTGCTCGGCGATCTGTTTGGCTGCATCCTGCAGAATGGGTAGGATATCCCGCTCAAATTTAATGACGTCGAGCACCTCCCGTAAAGTAATAACGGTCAACACGGCAATAGGCTCTGTTCGACCCATCACCGCGATACTATATACACGAGTACCCTGAATAGGAGCATCGTAATCCCAGCTACAGTAACCCAACTGTTGCGCCTGCTTTATCAACAATCTCGCTTGCTGTTCGCTTGGCGGCGCCATACCCGCGGGAACACCGTGCGCCAATGCCGAAGTTAAAATTTCGGTACATTCAGGTTCAGGCAGTCCCGAGAGAAATGCACATCCGGAACTGGAGTTGATTAACGGAAATCGCTTTTGTTCAAATCTCTTTAGTCGAATGGGAGCGACCGCCCGGTTACCTACTTCAATAACCATTGATAAGCCGTCACGAACCAGCAGTTCTGCCGGCCATTTAATCACCTCACACAGATGATTAAGTATTGGCTGGGCAACCTGTGTCAATAAAGTGCCTTCCGCATATGCACTCGATAGCAGGCGCACTTTGGGCGTTGGTACATATCCCCCGCCTTCTGCGCGCGGACGGTTTAAAAGATAACCATCCGTTACCAGAGTATTGAGTATGCGAATCAACGTTGGTTTAGGTAATCCTGTATGCTCTACCAATGTCGAAACTCGCACCGGAGCGAGCTCATTTACCGCCTTTAGGACGGTTAAACCCTTCGTTATCGATTTGATATGCTCTTTTGAATAGTCCATATAGTGAACCTTTATAATACAAATATCAGTTTTATCCTAGTTTTCACTGCCAAAAAATCATTTAAATATCAATTTGCGAACCTTTATGTCTTATTTTGACACTTATAATCTAAAAAGCTATAGTTGATACTCTATTTTAAGGCCCAATAACCACTAATTTTCGCCAGCTTCAGGAGATTATGAACATGCTGAATCGTAAACGCAGAAACCGTCCTGTAGATCTCGGGCCTTTTCCTCTTGAGTCACTTGCCCGAGACGCTTCAATCATCAATGATGAATCAGCACTCGCAGCGCTCGAATCAGCACCTGACCTGCCGGAAGCGAAAACAGAACTGGTCTTATCCACAAGGAAATACCGTGGTATTTTTGAGGAGTTAAGAAAAGTAACCGTCTTTATAAAACGAGCACCTGTACCGGACGATTTGGCTCGAAGAACTCAAGATCTTAAGGGTGCCGGTTACTTTCTGGATGCGTCGATGGTGGGCATCTCAAAGTTGCCGAAAAATGCCTGGATCGCCGGAAACCCAAAACATCCATCACATAGCCATGCCATTGTTGTATTGGTCGAACATCCCAATTCAATCGATGCGAATAATGTCGCCAGCCAATGGGTCACAGGATACGAACATGAACTGGCCACCACACGAGCCGCGGAAATTTCTGCGATTCTCGCTGGCCATATTGCTGCACTTGGGTATCACGCTCAAGCTCATTGGAACGGCGTTACCGATGTTGATCTGGAGCGACTTGCAGTCCTTTCAGGGTTAGCAATCCGCAAAGAAGACAAGTTGGTCAATCCCTATGTGGAAAGCCGATTTTCACTGGCAGCAGTAACCACCGAGTATGCTGCGGCAACAGACCTACCTTTAGCAAGGGACATCACTGATGAAAAAAACATTTCCTATCTGCTGGGACTCGATGGGGCGGTATCCGGACTCGAACGATGGCGCAGGAAAAGGCGGCCTTCGCATTTTGGCCCCTACCCCGTTGAGAAACTAAAACGAATCGACCGGCCAACCACGCACATATTTGACGACGAAGTTCCAAGAATCCCGCAGCGCGCCAACTTTTATGTTCGAGCGGAACGAGGGGATCTGGGCAAAAGAGCACTTAAGGAACGGCCGCGCTGGGCGTATAAACACCCGTTATCACAGGGCATTCTGGGATTACTCTGGAATATGGTGCCCCATCAGGAGGGGGAACCCGCTGCACAAAAAGCACCGGGGACCGATGATGCTTTAGCCAACACCAAAGCTATTAAAGCACTCAGCCATTACATAGGCTCCTCGATCACCGGTATATGCGAGATTCCGGATTATTGCTGGTACAGCCACCGCAAAGATGGCTCCGTTATTAATCCTTATCATAAATATGCCGTTGTCATGCTGGTCGACCAGGGGCATGAAACTTTTGAAGGGGGCTGTGGTGACGATTGGATATCCGGCTCCCAGTCGATGCGCTCGTATATGCGTGGTGCAGAAATTTCCGGAACAATTTCCAACCATATACGCCGCCTGGGGCATCCGGCTCGTGCACAGACCAGCATTGACAGTGACGTACTTCATGTACCGTTGGTCATCCTCGCAGGACTGGGTGAACAAAGCCGTATCGGAGAAACAGCCATCAACCCGTTTCTGGGGCCACGCATCAAAACGGTCGTGCTGACCACTGACCTACCCCTGGTACCCGACAAACCGATTGATTTCGGCTTGCAACAGTTCTGTTCAAAATGTGTTAAATGCGCACGGGAATGCCCCAGCCAATCTATTCCCTTTGGCGACAAGGTTGTCTTCAATGGCTACGAAACATGGAAGCCTGACAGCGAGCGTTGTGCCAAATATCGCATGCAAAACTCCAAAGGCTCTGCCTGCGGCCGCTGTATAAAAACCTGTCCGCTGACCAAAGACGTAACCTGGGATGGTCCTCTCTATGCCCGCGTAGGGAGCTGGCTCGGCATTCATGCGATGTGGTTAAAACCGGTTCTCGCACCTTTGGCCATCTGGCTGGACGACAAATTGAAAAACGGTACACCTAATGATGCCAAGAAATGGTGGCTGGATCTTGAGGTGATTGGTGACCAATGCAATCAACCCGACCCTAAAAACTACTGTGATCATCCAACTGTTGGCATTAATCGAAAACAGCTAAGACCAGACCATTATATTGACCCGAAAACACATCGCATCTCGTACTTCCCTGCCAGCAAAGTACCACCACCCGATGCTGAAGGCCCTGTTTCCACTGACCGGCGAGCCGGCCTGGATATCGCAGCCAATGCAGAATCAGTCGAACAGGCGCTTGCCAGAAGAGCAAAAGGGGGGCCGGCTCCAAAAGAATATAGCACCAGTTGGGAGTGACTGCTCCGGAAAAGAGGCCTGTGGCAGCTGTGCCTGGCTGCCTCAATCTAAAGCGCTAACCAACAGCCTTGGTAATTGTTTTGGTGATTCGCGAACGAAATGCCCGCAGTTTCTTTTCATTGATTTTTTCGCAATGATAGAGCGCTAGATACTCGACTTTCGCCTGACGCGCGCAAGCACCAATCAAGGCAAATTTTATAAGGCGCTTTACCGGTCGCCACATAATCAACCAACCCACCCAGGCAGCTGATCCGAGTGTGGTAATAACCAGTACCCGCTTTAACCCGTGTAATTTAGGTGTTATAGGGCCAAACCCGGACGCATGATCATAGGCGATACCCGGAGCCCAAACCCGATCAAACCAGCCTTTCAGGATCGCCGGAAAATTAAACCACCAGGTTGGGAAAACCAGTATTAATGCTTCGGCATTTTGTAGTTGACCCACCTGCTCTGCCACTTCGACCTGATCATAATGCTCTTGATAATAGGTCTCCCGTTCCCGCACACTTAACACCGGATCAAAACGCTGCTGATAAAGATCCTCACTAATCACCTCATGCCCTGCCGTGTTGAGCTGTTCAATCACCTGGTCAGTAAATTGTCGGCAGAGGCTGTTTGTAAGTGGATGGGCGGATACAATAAGGCATCTCATATTGGCTCACCCGGCATCAAGAGTGCCTCTTTTCAGGCGCCCTTAAACTGCGCTGAAGCAAGATATAACCTACCACACCGGATGCTAACGAGCCCACGATAATGCCCAGCCGCTCATCGAATATCATGTCAACACCGGTTTCCTCAAAAGCCAGCGACCCGATAAACAAACTCATGGTAAATCCAATACCACAGAGCGCAGCGGTGCCATAGAGACCACCCCAGGACATGCCCTTGGGCAGTTCGGTTAGTTTTAATCTGATAGCAAGCCAGCAGAGACCGAAAATACCCACCTGCTTGCCCACAAACAGGCCCAGAGCGATACCCATGGGAACGGGGTGCAACAGCTGCGCCACACCAACACCTGAAAGGTTAATACCTGCATTGGCAAAAGCAAAAACAGGCAACACAAAAAACGCCACCACAGAGTGCAAATCATGTTCCAGGCTCTTTAGCGGTGAGGTGCCTTCTCTGAGACTTGATTTGAGCGGTATAAACATTGCTACCACAACACCCGCCAAGGTCGCATGGACGCCTGATTTCAGCATCGCCACCCACATCACCAGCCCGACCAGAATATAAAGACTTCGTGACTCTACCCGCCGCCAGCTGAACAGTGCCAGGACAGGGATGCAACAGGCAACGACGATCAATGCCGCCACCGAAATATTGGCCGTATAGAACAACGCGATAATAATAATGGCGCCAATATCGTCAAAAATTGCTAATGAGGTTAGAAATATCTTGATCGATGACGGCACACGCGAACCCAGCAGCGTCAGCACACCCAGTGCAAATGCGATATCCGTGGCAGCCGGAATCGCCCATCCTGCCTGAGCAGCGGGATTATCATGATTAAACACCAGATAAATACCCGCCGGAATCGCCATACCCCCGATCGCACCCACGCCGGGTAGTATGATATTACGCTTTTCAGATAGCTCCCCTTCGACCAGTTCCCGTTTGAGTTCCAGCCCCACCAGAAAAAAGAAAACCGCCATCAACCCGTCATTAATCCATAGCAACAAAGGCTTCGCGACCTCTAAAGCGCCCACCCGCACTTCAACCGGTGTACTGAGAATTAACTCGTAATAGGGATTTAGTGGTGTATTGGCGCAGAGTAGAGCCAGTACGGCAGCCAGCATCAGAATAATGCCGCCCGCTGATTCCAGCTTGAGAAAACTGGAAATAAAACTTTCCTGGTTATTGATCATAGCCAATCCCAATACGTCAGGTTTTTGTTATTTCCGAACGCGTTATCTACAAAACTCCTTCAAGTAATCGCTAAACTCTTTTTGAATCTCATCATGTCTGAGCGCATATTCGACGGTAGCCTGAACGTAACCCAACTTACTGCCGCAATCATAGCGCTTACCCTCAAACTCATAGGCCAAAACCCGTTGCTCTTCCAATAACGCGGAGATTGCATCCGTGAGCTGAATCTCCCCGCCCGCTCCGGGCTGAGTTTTCTCCAACAGTGATAAAATCCGAGGTACCAGAATATACCGCCCCACGGCCGCGAGACGTGAAGGAGCTTTATCTACGGGGGGCTTTTCCACAATATTTTTTATTCTGTGCAGTCTTGTATCCAGCGACTCCGGATCGACAATGCCATAGCTGCTGACATCCTCTTGCGCAACCTGTTCAACCGCGATCACACTGCTGTGCATCTCCTGCGCTACGGATACCATCTGAGACAGGCAATCTTCCTCATCAGAGTAAATCATGTCATCAGCAAGAATAACAGCAAATGGCTCATCTCCGATCAGCGGTTTTGCGCATAAAACGGCATGTCCCAGCCCCAAAGCCTCTTGCTGTCGGATATAGGCACAGGTAACCTGCCTGGGAATAATATTACGAACCATCTCCAGCACATCCTGCTTACCATTTTTTGCCAGCTTATCTTCCAATTCATAATTGGAATCAAAGTGATCCTCGATTGAGCGTTTTGTAATGCTGGTCACAAAGATAAGATCGGTGATTCCGGCCTTAATCGCCTCCTCCACCGCATACTGAATAATAGGTTTATCCACAACCGCCAGCATCTCCTTTGGGCTCGCTTTTGTGGCCGGCAGGAAGCGCGTTCCCAACCCGGCAATTGGAAAAACCGCTTTACGAATCTTCATTATTTATTTTTCCTTGTCCAAAAACTTCAGATTACCTATGAAACACCGTCCATTATTAGATTATTAACGCAGTCGTCAACCACATAGTGATGGTTATTGAATTTTCGGTGGATCAACTGGCCTGTTGTGCCTGATTACCCCAATACCGCTGCCTGCAATCAAGCCTTTAAGAGAAGCTAGACTTACTTACTAATATTCAACCTTCCCTGCCACATTGGTATCCACTTGGACAAAAACTGTTAGAGCAGTGCATTTATCTAGAGGGAAATCCGCCTGTTTTCTGTTTTTGTCAGTAACATCTGAACCGTACCGATACGTCGCTCCATAAATCCGCCCTGACAATAACACAAATAAAAGTCCCACATCCGCAAAAAAGTATTGGAATACCCCAAAGACCTGATCTTTTCTAGGTTCTCACGAATATTGGCACGCCAACGGGACAGGGTCGTCGCATAATGAGGTCCGATATCTTCCAGGTGAAACAGTCGCATATCGGTATTGCCGGTTATCTCGTTCATCATTCGGGTCACTGAAGGCAAGCAGCCGCCCGGAAATATGTATCGCTGAATAAAATCCACTGATCTGCGGCTTTGCGAATAACGCTGATCCGCTATCGTTATGGTCTGTAACAGCATCATCCCTTCGGGTTTCAACAGGGCTGCACACTTTTGAAAATAGCCTGCATAATGTTCATGTCCGATCGCCTCAATCATTTCAATCGATACCAGCTTGTCGTAGGTGCCCGACAACTTTCTGTAGTCTGTCATTAATACACTGACACGATCTTGCAGGCCTTCTGCTTTGACACGGCGACAGACACGGTCATACTGCTCTTTTGAAATGGTGGTCGTGGTCACTTTACAGCCATGGTTTTTTGCAGCGTAGAGTGCCAGAGCCCCCCACCCCGAACCGATTTCAAGCAGATGGTCATCGGGCTGTAAATCCAGTTTTTCGCAAATCACCTTCAGCCTGTGAAGCTGAGCGTTGTGCAGACTCATCTCTTCGTCCTGAAAAATGGCGCACGAGTACATCATGGTTTCATCCAGCATCAGACCAAAAAAATCATTACCGATATCATAATGTGCAGCGATATTTCGCTTGCTGCCTGTCTCAGTATTCCGGTTCATCCAGTGTAGACACTTTCTCAAAGGTGTTTTGAGTCCTGCGAGACCACCCTCAAGGTCATCAACAATGTCCAGGTTGTAAGCCATAATCCGCATCAGGGCCACCAGGTCATCAGAATACCAGAAACCTGCCATGTAGGATTCCCCGGCACCGATGGAGCCTCCGTAGAGAACATCGCTGTAAAACCTCTGGTCGATCACTGTAATGTCGGCACTCACCGGTAACTTTTCCGTCACCGCACCAAAACAATACCGTTCACCGTTATCAAACAGGGTGATCTGGCCATGAGTAATGCCCGCCAGGGTTTTTAGCAGCGTCCTGCGCGCAATTGAACCGATCCTACCCGGTTTGCATTTGTGCTTTTGACGACGGTAAGGAATCGTTGGCAGATGTGTGTTTGCATTCATCAGGGTCTCGCCTTTCTGGCGCCTCCTTTCAATGGCCGTAACTTTTCGGGATGACTGTATACAGGCGCTCCTTTGAAATATAACTTCATCGCCTGCCAATAAATCGCGACTATAATTCTTGCGGTCAGAAACGGGTACCGGGCCAGTACAGACGCACACCGGGCCCCCGAAAGCTCGCGTTTCTTAAGTGCAAGGGTCGCAGAAAACAACTTTTGTGCTTCACGGTAGTTATCTATTCGCACAGTAAGAAATTTCTCCGGGTTGCTGAAGGACCATCGATAATGCATATCCATCGGCATAAAGGGCGACACATGAAACTCCTTGTCATGATCAAACCGCATTCTCACGCCGGATGATCGATTTTGGCTTACCGGCAACACATAAAGATGGCGCTCTCCCCAGGGCGTATTACTAACCTCTGCGACAATCGCCTCTGGCTGACCAGCATGTCCGTCAAAACAGTAATAAAAACTGACCGGATTAAATAGAAAACCAAAATATCTCAAATGGGTGAGCATTCTGACTGGCCCCTGCGGTCTTTTCCCGGTTGAATCCTCAACACAAGCCAGCACGCTCTCTTTTAACGATTCCCCGGATGGTCCGAAATGGTCTTTCCTGCGAAACCAGGCCAATGCCGGCGCACTGGTCGACCAGAGCCAGCGACGCTCAAACAGCGTATCAAGCTCATCAAGATCGATATACAGATAAAACATGCGGTAACTGAAGGCATGTCGGATTGGCGTAAATCGACGGTGTTTAACCAGCCCTTCGTAAAGACAACTCTCCATGAGTCCGCTCCCGAAAATGATCTATAGCATTCAGCGCGCTGACGACGCCATCTTCATGAAAACCATTGCCCCAATAGGCACCGCAGAAATAGGTGCGATTGACCCCGTTTATATCCCGTTGCTTCTGCTGTGCATGCACCGATTCCGGCGTAAAGACGGGGTGCTGGTAAGTAATCCGTTTGATCACCTTTTCAGGATCAATGGCTGTACCGTTATTCAGTGTGACACAGAACTCTACGGGTGCTGTTATTCCCTGTAACAGGTTCATGTTATAGGTGACCGGCACATGCCCGCTTTTTTCATTAAGCAGATGGTAATTCCAGGCTGCCCATGCTCTTTTAACCCGCGGTAACACGCTGCTATCTGTGTGCAAAACCGCCTCATTGGACTGATAGGGAATCGCGCCCAAGACCTCCTGTTCCAGCGCACTTGGGTCTGCCAAAAGCGACAGAGCCTGATCACTGTGTGTGGCGAGAATCACCTGATCAAAAATCCGGCTTTTCTGTCCCTTGACCTCAACTTCCACACGATCGGGATATCGAATAATCCGCTCTACGGGTGCTTGAGTCAGAATCTGATCGCAAAATGGCGCTGTCAGTTTTTCCACAGACTGATCTGAACCGCCGCTGATCACATACCACTGGGGATGTCCGGTAACCGTCAACAGACCGTGATTATGTAGAAAGCGGATAAAAAAGCGCGCAGGAAAACCATACATCCTTTCCGGGTCCGCCGACCATATCGCAGCGCCCATGGGCACCAGGTACCGTTCAACAAACTCTTGTCCATAGGCACCGTCCCGAAGAAACTCGCCCAGCGTAGTTGATTCATTTTGTGCTTCAATGAATACTGCTGCTTCCCTGTTAAAGCGTACTATTTCCCTTAGCATCCGGTAGAATGACAGATTGAACAGGTTTCTGCGCTGCGCAAACAGGGTGTTAAGACCGGTGCCATTATATTCCAAGCCGGTCTGCTCGCACTTCACACTGAAACTCATGGTGGTTGGCTTTATCTCCACGTCAAGCTCTTCCAGCAGCCGTGTAAAACGCGGGTAAGTTTTCTTGTTGAACACAATAAAACCCGTGTCGACTGAATAGGTATTGCCCTGCCATGCAATCTGATGCGTATGGGTATGTCCACCGACATGTGAGCCAGCCTCAAAGACTGTCACGTCATGTTCAGCGTGCAATGAATACGCGGCAACATTACCGGCGATGCCGCTGCCCACGATAGCAATTTTCATAACAGACTCCGGTCGAGCCATAGGCTCCTTAAACTAAACACTATCAATCCCATTTTTGAGGTACCTTTTGCACCTGCTCGATGTCGTAACCATTGTCTGCGACGATCCGCAGCAGCTTTTGATAATCTCCCACCGATATTGCGGGTGTGCGGGCCATGATCCAAACGTAATCCCTTTTTTGACGGCCGATTATGGTATGACGATAATCCGGGTCCAGGTAAATCACTCTAAAATCGCCTTTAAATGGCCATATAAACTGCATACCCCAATGAGCATTCGTCTCCCGGTCGAGCACAAAACCCGTCGGTTGGTAGGTTTTCTGTTTCCCGCTAAAACCACCGGATCTGAAAGTAAAGGTCGTGATGATGCGACCACGATCATCAAGTCGGTAAGACTCAACCGCGTTGTACGCATCTTGTTCAACAAAGGTTGGTATATTGGCGATGACATACCAGTCACCCATAAAACGATCCAAATCCAGGTAAGCTACCGTTTTCATTGGCGCATGGTGGTTACAACCCATCAGCCCAAGCATAGCTCCAACAAACACAGCGCGTATCATGATTCGCTCCTCATTGAATGGCGTAACGCAGTCGCGCACCGTTTTCAACGGTCGATTCGAGCGCCAACCACTTTTCGTCCGTTGAATACCAGAGGTCAATGGTTAACTGGTCGCTGGTAATCTGATAATGGCGTGCGATGGATGAACGCTCACCACGATCAATAATTGACTCTCCGATAAAGACGATCTCCACCTCGATTAACTCCCCGGTCTGGGGATTGAGCAGCTGCCCGCTACTCAGTAAAGATGGGTCCCAATAAGCAAAAGTTCTCACGCAGCCATCGACCTGCAAACGTTGTTCAGCTGTCTGCAACAGGAAACTGTCATCACTGGTTTGTCCGCGAACAAAGTGGTTTTCACCATTATCGTTCGTGTGCGATTCAATAGTCGATAAGCAGTCGTTCAGCCATATTTCGTTACTGGAGTGCAGATACCGATAAAAATTCAGGAACAGAAAACTGACATCAAAATGCGCTTCACTTGACACAAATGTGCGCATATTCTGAGGTGTGACAACAAACCGGTGGTAACCAATCTCCCGTTCATCCAGAAACACCTTAAACTCATATTTTTCAACATCAGCTACCGATATAGCCGGCAACAATAGTGCTGAAATGGCCAGCAGGTAATAACGCAACGATCTCATAGCACAAACACCTCCCTTATTTATCCGCCAGCAACCGTCTGGGTCCTGGTATAAACGCGTTGGTTGTCTCTATATACCGTCGATAATCAGGGCGGCGACCGCTGATCGTTTTTTCCAGCAACACCACTCCGGAAAAGCGAAGCAGTAACCAGCTCATTAACAACGGCGCCGGCAGCGTCCACCAGCCTCCGGCATCCAGTGCGAACAGATAAAAGCTCCACCAGATCAAAGCCTCGCCAAAGTAATTGGGGTGCCGTGTGTAACGCCACAGCCCCGTATCCAGCACCTTCTCTCCATTGTTCTCGGTCGCCTTGAATCGCGCCAGCTGCCAGTCACCGACCACTTCAAAAATCATTCCTGTCAGCCAAACCAGCAACGCAATCAATGCCAACGCTCCGAAGGGGGCGGATACTGTTAATGCCGGCCATAGCGGAATTGATATGAACCAAGCCAACAACGCTTGCAGCAAAAACACTATAAACAGACTTTTTAGCGTAAATCCCGGGGAGTATTTGCTGCGCAACTCGCGGTATCGGCGATCTTCAGGTGCCCCCCAGTTGCGCCATGTCAGATAGAGGGATAGCCTGACAGCCCATAGGACCAGCAAAATAAAGACTAAAACACCGGTCGTGCCGGCCGATTCAGCGACATAGAAATAAACAGTTCCACAGGCAAGAATCATCAGCGACCACGCACTGTCTACAACACTTACATCCCGCTTGAAGATACTAAGAATCCAGGTCAACAAAGAGAGCACCACAGCAGCGCCCAGGGCAAGAATGGCGAGTCCCGTATTCATGGTGTCGCCTCACTGCCCACAAAGCCGTTGTAATGCATAGACACCCAACTCAGCACAGGCGTTAAAAATGCCCAGCCGAGTAGCAGCGCTGTGAATGCCTGAGCAGGCTGATTAAATTCGACAGCTCCCATACTGCTTCCTGCAATAAAGGCCAGTGGCCCGCCGATTGCGCCAAATAGTGCCGCTAGCAGCCACCGCCCCTTCAACCAGTTCAGCGAACAGTTCAACGTGGTCGCAAACAACGCCCACATCATTACTATCCAGTAAGGTGCCAGGACTGGTGATATATATCCGGACGGATAAGCAAGCCAGTTTTGTGACACCAGAAAGCTCTCCCACAACAGTCCAATGGCTATTGCCATCGCGATCAGTTTAATTTCTGCCGATGCAACCGGAACACGCCAAATATGCCAACCTATAATAGCGATGACCAGGACCATTCCCAGCCAGGGCTTACCCGCAGCTGCACTGGTGACGCAAGCCAGCCAACCCAACTGGAAGAGAATAATATTGGCCCAAACCCTCATCATTGTCCTGAGGCCTCCTTACCCGACTCCGGCTTTTCAAAAAGATAATGACTCACCCACCACTGCTGCCCGCCTTGATAACCAAACAGTTCCGCACAGGCCATAAAAAACACTCTCCAGCGGTGCCACCAGGTTTGCGCCAACGCATCGCCATAGCAGCTCTGGAGCAGCGGCCATAATTTACCTTTTTGCTGATCCATATTACTGAGCCATGCATTCGCTGTTCTTTCGTAGTGTTGTCCATTCCAGCGCCAGCGGTTGATGAGTCTCAGGTGGTTCTGAAAGAACAGGGGCAGGTCATCGCTGGGCATCATCCCGCCGGTAAAAAAATGCCGACTCATCCAGTCGCTCTGCCCCTTATCCTCAAAAAGGTAGGGAGCAGTGCGGTTTACAAAGATGTGCTTGAAAAACATCCCCCCAGGCTTCAGCCAGTCAGCAACCCGCTCATAGAGGGCTGCCCAGTTACGCATATGTTCAAACATCTCAACCGAGACTACACGATCAAAACGCTCTGCTTCCAAATTGAGAATATTCATGTCCGCAGTAATGACATCTACATTACGAATTTTCAGCCTTTTCGCCTGATCCTCGATAAAGATGCGTTGCGAGTCAGAATTCGATACCGCAGTTATTCGACTGCCCGGATACTGCTCTGCCATCCAGAGTGTCAACGCCCCCCATCCGCAACCCAATTCCAGAATATCAAGACCATCAACAAGTTGTGCTCGACTACAGGTCACTGCCAGCGATGCCTTTTCTGCCTCTGCAATATCGCTAACATCGCTAGGCCAGTAGCTGCAGCTGTATTTGAGCTGGGGGCCCAGGACCTTCTGGAAAAACTCAGCGGGCAGTTCGTAGTGCTGCTCATTGGCTTTCTCTGTTGCAACGGCAATTGGCGCGGTCTCCATCTCGGATAAAAATGCACGGCACAGTTGCGCTGTGTGTTCAGGATCCTGTGTTTTGATTTCCCTTAATCTCTGTTTGAGAAGCAAACGAATACCACGACGGGTTACAGCGTCCGGCACCATACCCTGTTCAGTGAGATCAAATGCAAGCTGACTGACATTACTCATAACTGTCTCTACCTTTTTCGGCGGCTTAAACGTTTTAGTTGCTGTCCAAGCCCGTGAACACCGGCAACCAGATCATCACCCAACGGATAAATGCCCTTTTTCACCAGTTGGTCGCGCATTAATTGAGCATAACTGCCACCGGCAAATACTGGCACGCGGGTGACCGTACTCAGTTCCTGCAGCGCCATTTCCAGATCACCATCATCTACCGGAACGGAGCCGGACAATATGATGGCATCAGCGTTGGTGCGATCTGCTACACCCGGCAACTGCAACAAAGGGACATTAGCGCCGAGCAAAACGATGCGATAACCACGCGCATGAGCCATTAAGGAGAACAGCAGCAAACCAAATTCATGTTGTTCGCCTGGCAGGCAGGCCGCCACAAGCCTGGGACCTTCGTTCTGAAGATTACGATGATGGAAACGGGCGCCCAGCTTATTGCGAATAAATACACTGAAAAAGTGTTCTTCAGCTACACCAATAGGGTTGTTGTTCCAGCGGGCTCCCAGCGCTTCAAATACCGGCAGAAAAAGCTCCGTGGTCACAAGGTCCGCGGAAAACAGCGAAAGTGCCTCATTATAAGTTGACTCAAGCAGCGCTTCATCAAACCCGGAAACACCCTCCAGCATCCGCTGCTGATAGGCCACCAAAGGACTTTTCACCCCGTCACCCTCAACACGATCCCGTTCTGCCAGTGCCAGCGCCTCTTTAACCCTGCTGACCGCGACCCCCTGCCCAAGCAGCTCCAGTACCTCCTTGATCAGCGCAACATCCTGTTGCGTATAGAGCCGCCTGCCCGATTCGGAACGGGCCGGCTGAATCAAACCGTAGCGCCTTTCCCAGGCTCTCAATGTAACCGGGTTAACGCCCGTCTGCTCCGATACTGCACTGATCGAAAACAAACCTTCCTGGACACGATTAGACAACATTTGAAACACCTTGATGCTTAAGTTATACAAATACTATACTTTAACTTTTTAAATGTAAAGTATTTGTACATGAAAATTAATTTTCTTTTATTTTCAATATCATTTATTGCCTCCTGATGTACACCTTTTGTACAATATAATAAAATTGAGCGGTTAATTTCCGGAAAAATGCCTAAATAACAGGAGCATTGGAGTGCTGACTTAATTTAACAGGGGCAAATCAGACTAGATTTGTATGGCCTTCAAAGGGGGGGGGATTTGAATGTTCAGATTTCAACCGGATAATGCTGATTCTCTGCGAACACCTCAGGAAAAAGATCTGCTTTGATCACCCACCAGACAAGCTGGCGCATCGGCTTGCTCACTGCCGGACTGGAGTTTCGCACCATCATGGCGAAAACAGGGGGACTACTGGACTCCTGATTGATACAATTTTTATGTCTTCTGATAGATCGATTCAATTTAGCTGTGCTGCAGCCTGGCCAATCGCCAACCAGGCGGCAATCGGCCTAGTCGCTCCGATTGCGGCCATCGGCTCATCTCCAGGGACTCTGGTTATCAGGCAGCACTTATCAGATTCGTAGATTATTCAATCATTATGGATGTGCCATGCTGTTGTCACAACCGGCTATCACATTGATCACTTCACACCCTATGGCAATTCCAGCAGGGAAAGAAAATTCTGTTAGTAAGATCTGTAGGTGTCAGTCTACACCGATGCCAGTGGCACTCGCTCCAACACTCGACCACCCTGCTCATGCAAGTCGGCACTCTGCGCCAATCGATAACCATCAATCACCGCTTCAGAAGCCGGCTCAACCAGTTTGGCGGGCGCAACTTTTCTGATCGCATCCAATATGGTTTGCTGTTCGCAAATCTCGCCAAGCTCCAGAAGAGCACCTAGCGCTACCATATTGGTGGAACGAATATTGCCCAGCTTTTTGGCGGTATCGATAATCGGCAGATAGATACTTCGGCCCTTCTCCACCGCGTAATAATCGGCAAGGCCGGAATCAATCAAACTGAAGCTGCTCTCTTTCAGCAAATCGTCAGAGGCACCCGTTGCAATTTTGTGTAAAACCACCAGGTAATCAAGCGAGCTGGCCAGTGGGTAATCAACCATCTCGGTACTCGCCACCAGGTCTGCCCGACTTAACCCGCCACGTGAGGTCGGTTCGTAACTCTGCGATTGAGCCACGTTGAATTTTTCCATAGTGAGTGCTTCAGAGAGAATACGGCCTACCAGCAGGATACCCTGCCCACCACTTCCACTGATACGTATTTCCAGTTCTGACATCACTCTACCCCTTATTCAACGATTGAACATGCTCGCGGTATGCGTCAGCATATTCTGGTCGATCATTACGTGCCATAACCCCGGTTTTCAGGAAATTGGGGCGGAACGGCTGATCGACTGTATTATCATAGCCATCGGGTCTGACTGATGATTTTTGCGTGAGCACCATTTCTGCTGAATCACCCAATTCATTTTTACGACCGAATACTTCTGTGCAATCAGACATAACTTCGATAAAGGAGAATCCGTTATGGGACAACCCCTCCTTGAAAACGTTTTTCAGTGCGGGTGTCTGCAAGGTAATTTCACGTCCCACCATACCGGCACCGGCTGCTTCAGCCAAAGCACAAGCGTCAAAGACCGGCTCGTAATTTCCGTTTGGGGTAGTTGTTGTAAAACGGTCGCTACTGGTAGTCGGTGAGACCTGACCTCCGGTCATTCCATAAACTTCATTATTCAGCATCATGCAGGTGATATTGAGATTACGTCGACAGGCATGAATCAGGTGGTTACCGCCAATTGCCAGACAGTCACCATCGCCGGTAATTACAATCACCTCAAGATCAGGCCGCGCCAGCTTCAAACCGGTCGCGAACGCTAGCGGTCGCCCGTGCGTAACGTGGAATGTGTTTGCATCAATATAAGCACCCAGTCTTCCGGAACAGCCAATACCGGAAACAAACGCCAGCTTGTCTTTGGGAATCTCCAATTCATCGATGGCCCACAGCAGAGCACGCAGGGCAATACCATGACCACAACCCGGGCACAGAAAATGCGGGAACATATACTCCCGTAGATAGTCACGAATATTGAACTTGCTATCCACTTCACTCATTACTAGCCAACTCCCTTATTCTGTCCAGGATCTGTTCTGGAGTAATCGTTTCGCCATCGATACGGTTCAAACCCGCGATATCGCAACCCTCGGGACGATAACGCTCAATCTCCTCTATCAACTGACCCGCATTCATTTCCGGCACAAGCACACTCTTAATTGAAGCCAGAATTTCTTTAAATGCCTTTGCGGGAAATGGCCACAGTGTAATCGGGCGAAACATACCAACTTTAATACCCTCTGCACGTGCCAGCTTAACGGCCCTGCGCGCTGCTCTGGAGGTAATGCCGTAGGAAACAACCAGCAGCTCCGCGTCATCCAGCTCAATCGTCTCGTAGCTCTCGACCAGGTCGCCATGGTGGCCCAGCTTGCCCAGCAATCGATCCATATACTGGCTAACCAATTCCGGATCCTGCGTTGGAAAACCGTCTGGCGCATGGGTTAAGCCGGTAGTATGGGTTCTAAAGCCGTCACCGGGGCGCACCATCTCAGGTATCTTGTCTTCACCCGCTGCGTAGGGCTGGAAGCTATCAGTAACTTCACTGGCCCACTTGCGGTTATTGATTTCAATGCTGTTACTATCCTTAATCTCAACCGTTTCGCGCAGATGGCCAATCGCCTCATCATAAAGAATAATCACCGGAACTCTGAGGGTTTCCGCCAGATTGAAAGCGCGAATAGTTTGCTCGTAGATTTCAGGCACGGAGGCCGGAGTAATCACGATAATCGGGTGATCACCATGGGTGCCCCAGCGCGCCTGCATGATATCCCCTTGCGCTGGCCGTGTTGGCAAACCGGTACTGGGCCCACCACGCATCACGTTAACGACAACGCAGGGAATTTCTGCACCGGCGGCATAACCCAGATTCTCCTGCTTTAGAGAAAAGCCGGGGCCACTGGTTGCGGTCATAACCTTCATACCGCCCATCGAAGCTCCCAGAATTGCGCCCATTGAGGCTATTTCATCTTCCATCTGAATAAATATGCCGTCCACCCCAGGCAGTTCTTTAGACATTCTTTCGGCAATTTCTGAAGATGGGGTAATCGGGTATCCCGCGTAAAAACGACAGCCCGCAGCAATGGCACCAAGCGCACAGGCGTGATTGCCTTCAAGATTCTGAAGGCGAGATTCGGATAAGTCAGACATGAAGAAAACCGCTACTGTTAATATTTATAGTTGAGAGAAATAGCAAAATCCGGGCACAGACGCTCACAGATTCTACAAAGCGTACACAATTCTGGCTTGGTCAATTCTGCAACTTGATTCTCGTTAAGGCTCAAACAACGTTCCGGACAGAACTTAACGCATATATCACAACTCTTGCACCAGGCCTCGGTAATCACGGGGAGTTCAAACTGCACATCGTGAGGCTGCTCCTCGACAGACACCGCTTCGGCCTGCGCTCCAGCCAACACATCAGGGTCATAACGCTCCACCCATTCGCGGCCCTGCTCAAACGCCTTCATGTTGATATCGACAGTTTTGGGGGGTACAAACTTCGAAATAATGTCACGCCACTCGCTTTCCGGAAAATCCAGTGTGGTTGACAGCATGCCAAGCAACAGCGTATTCGCCGCCCGTGCATTGCCCAATTCTGCAGCCGTCGTTCCCGCATCAGCGGCGTAACAGTTGGAGATCATCTCGGAAATATCAGCAACGGTCTCTTTGGCGTAACCACTCGCTGCACCGTGCTTGCGATCACGACAGGCAAAAGGAGGTACTATTTTCTGTGTATCAGCAATAAAGATACCGGTTTCCGGCTTGAGGTAAGGTAACCAGCGGAGTCCTTCAGCCCACTCCAACGCAACCAGAACATCGGCCTGACCAACCGGAATAGTCGGAGAATAAACCTTTTCGCCAAAACGCACGTGACTGAATACAGAACCACCACGTTTGGCCATTCCATGTACTTCACTCTGCTTGACCTCAAAACCCTGTTGCTGGCAAAGTGAAGCCAGTACTTTGGAGACCATGATAACGCCCTGCCCTCCCACTCCTACAATCAGCACATTGATTGGAGCCTTTGCAACTTGCGTTTGCTGAACAGGTTGCGCGTTACTTGAACTTGCCTGAATGGAATCAGTCATCACTATTGCTCTGTCTCGACCGGTTGAATACAGTTGGTTGATCCGACCTGGGCACAAAGACTGCAGCCAATACAGGCGGACTCATCAATTTTAACTTTGTGATGTCCTTCGTACATTTCGTCACTCCAGGAAATCGCCGGGCAGCCCAGATTCATACAGGCCTGACAGCCGGTGCAGGATTCGGACTTAACCTGAAAAGCCGGCCCTTTTAGTTTAACCGGATCGAGCACACAGGGCCGATCCAGCAGAACCACCGCAACACCTTTATAAAGTGCGGCCTCGCGCAGTGACTGGAACACACTACCCATGTTGTATGAATCAATTTTCTTAAACCATTTAACCCCTACTGACCTGATCAAAGCCTCATAATCGACGCTGGGAGCCTCTTCACCACGCAGATTTTTCCCAGTGCCCGGGTGATCCTGGCCGCCAGTCATTGCTGTGATATGGTTATCCAGCAGCAGTACCGTAATATTGGCGTTGTTGTAAACTGCATTAATCAGTGGCGGAATACCCGCATGCAGAAAAGTGGAATCACCGATGGTCGCAACAATCGGTCGTGTTTCCGTACCGGCCATCGCAATGCCGGCAGCGTTGGCGATACTGGATCCCATAGCAACCGAAGTATCAATCGCTTTTAACGGCTCTACAGCCGCCAGGGTATAACATCCGATATCACCTGATACTCGTGAATTCAGCGCTCTCAAAGCCATATAAGCAGTGGTATGCGGACAGCCCGCGCATAGCAAAGGCGGACGAGCCATCGGTTGCACGTCAATCAGTTCCAGCTTTGGAATAGGTGGCAGCAACCCTGCTTCTGCAAACCCTTCCTGAATAACTTCTGTGGAGAATTCTCCCTCACGGGGAAACAGCGACTTACCTTCCACATCCAGACCCATCACCTTTAACTGGTTTTCTATAATGGGCTCAAGTTCTTCAACCACAATAACGCGTTTGACTGACGCACAAAAATCGCGAACCTTGTTTTCAGGCAACGGGTAGGATACACCCAGCTTTAACACGCTGGCTTCCGGCATCATCTCTTTTACATAGGTATAGGCAGTGCTCAACGTAATGATTCCCACCTCATCACTGCCCGCCTCCCAGCGATTCAGCTCGGAATCCTCCAGGTACTCCTTGAGCAACCGTTCACGTTCCAGAAGCGCTCCGTGACGTGCTCTGGCATGCCCCGGAATCATCACATTCTTGGTCGGTTGTTCCAAAAAGCCTTTGCACTCGACCTCCTGACGCGGGCCTGTCTTCACCAAACTGCGCGTATGTGAAAGACGTGTGGTACTTCTAACGATAACCGGCGTATCAAACTGTTCACTGATATCGAAGGCCAGTTTGGTGTAATCCAGCGCTTCCTGAGCATCTGTCGGCTCCAGAACCGGCACCATCGCCAGTTGACCGAATATTCTTGTGTCCTGCTCGTTCTGTGAACTGTGGATACCCGGGTCATCACAAACCACCAACACCAGTGCGCCGTTTACACCTATATAGGTTTGTGACATGAGTGAGTCTGAAGCAACGTTCAAACCCACGTGCTTCATTGAAGTAAACGAACGTACTCCCGCAAAGGAGCCACCAATCGCCACATCCAGAGCGACCTTTTCATTGGTTGACCATTCGGCATGCAGATCTTCTGCCGGATACTTGCCGATGTTTTCCATGATCTCTGTACTGGGTGTTCCGGGATAGGCGGCGGCCACTCTGACACCAGCTTCCCAGACACCGCGGGCGATGGCTTCATTACCCATCATTGGCCGCGCTTTCTGCTGATTTTTGGCCTTGACAGAGGACTGATCAAGTGACGTAGCTTTGCTATTATTCTCGGCGAGCTGAGGCATACTTTTATACTTCTGTTGTTTACGGGGCCGTCTGATACGCTCCATCAGACGATTAAACGGTCGGCTATAGTACAGAATTCGAAAAGAGTGACTCATGACCTATGTCATGTTTTACGGGCTGCAGGAGGCAACGATAGACTCTTAAATGGCTTTTTTGAGAGGGTAATTCTTCTAAACGGGAGAAAAAACTGTTTTCATTCTTGCCAGGACAGTAGTCCGCCAGATTATCAATCAAGCTGGATCTCGTCACGATGCCCCAACCCTTTGGCATTGTTAATAAAAAACAACCGGTCCGGAACCAGCTTATACCAGGACACTCTGGCCATCGCCTTCTTAATCTCCGCCGGCGTTTTCATGGCACTCGCTACAACAGGAAACTTGACACCATAGCGTGCAATCACAGCAGCCTTTTCCAGCCCTTCCAAGGGCTCTACAACACCCTCCATCTGCACTCCCTTAATATCCTGCCAATTGTCATAATCCAGTTGAATCGTTGCTGATACATTAGGGGAGTCTTGCATGTTCTGTGCATGGCGGGTTGTTTCCGCCGATAAAAAATAGAAGTTAAACCCATCGTTGACATAGAAAACTGCTGCCGCCCAGATGCCCTGCGAACCCTGTGTAGCCAACGTCATCACGTTGCGGTTTTTAATATAATCGAGCACTTCCCGATCCAGTTCATTGACCATATGGCTCACCCTGATTCATTCCTTAGTCTGATATCGATAATCGAATTTTCCATTCGATATTGTCAAAATATTTTACAAACGATCAAAAAACCACCTGTAACCTGTTGTTTTAATTGAACGGCACAGTAATTGCTTTGATCTTTATCTACAACAACAAAAACCCTGCGTTGAAACGTGTATCCGTGGCCCTCATTCATGAGGGCCCTCTTTTCAGGCAGCGGGCTCAATCCTGTACACCGCGCACCGCAATAGACGACGGGTGATTTCTTCTTCAATCAACTTATACTCAGCACTTTCCAGCGAACGATAGCGCGACTTAAACTCCAACTCCTGAATATTTTCCGGTAAACGATTAACGTCTGGCATAAAAGCGCCTTCGTCCTGAACGCCTTTCATCACTTTCTGTAATGCTCGCGCTGTCTGTTCGTTTGTCGCCAGTTTAGCAAAATGTGTACCGGCTTTATCAGCTACCAGATCCGAGAAACTAAATCCTGACCCTCCCTGGGAGTCTTTGAACTCTTTAAACAAACCCAGCGCATCGGCAACACCGCCACCCGCCGAGTTTGATATGAAGGCTGACAAGAGAAAATGCTTGGTTAAGTCAAGGCGGCCAGCTAGCAGCAGATAGCGGCGCGGGGTCTTTTTCCCAACATCAATTTCCGGAGTTCCCATTAACTGCCGATAGCTTGATCCGGAAATATAGTGAGCCAGTGCGTTTAACAAAGCGGTGTTTTCCGCCACCGCCAGCTGCGACTCCGCTGATCTCTGGTAAGCCTGATCAAACAATTTACCAAACAAAACTGCGATTGAAGAGATGCGTGGTTGCTGAGCAGCAAATACCTCTATCTGCTCCTGATAAAAGCGCAAACGCTCAAAATCCTGTTCCTGGGTAAATAACTCTCTACCTTTACCGGCAAGCTCCTTCACCAAATCAGGACGCCATTGATAGGTTACCTCCAACTGATCCTGCGTAATTTGCAGGTCAGTAATAGTATTAGCGGCGTCACGGTAATCTTTATCAATTTTTGCTATTCGGTGTAACAATTGTGGCAGTCGCCGACTCATCCAACTCGGAATATTGATCTGCCCAATGGCCACCTCCTCCAACCAGACTTGCTGTTGCCGAACGGCCAGTTTCATGGACAGGTTTAGATAACCATCAAAATTTAGAGGCCGCAGACTGGCGGAGTATTGCACTCGCGCATAACCCTGTTCGAGGTCAACCTCGGCAGCCATCTCCTGTTGATGAGAAAGGGCGTAACCCAGCATCAGGTTTAAATCTTCCTCCAACGTCACCAGTTTTTTGATTTCACCATGACGCATTCGCCTCGGATCATGGGATTCCATCAAAGCACGTAGTCGATTAACATGCTCATAGTTCATTGAGCTATTTTTAATCACCAGCGGTTGTGCTTCTATGCCCCAGATGGCAAGGGCCACAGGACTCGAAATCAGCAATAGCACCCATACAAAAAGGGCAATTTTAATAATTTTGAAGAAACTACCGAGCATATCAGAAAGTATCGTTGATAAAGTCAGGATAAATAGAGTTTATACCAGAGCGCGGATAAGGAGTACTTTCGAATCTGTAATCTTCTACAACTAGATTTTGCTTCGCACCCAATCACCGTTAAAATAGCGCCTCTTTATTTATGGTTAACCAGGTTGTAATGAATCCATCCAACACCAAAGTCATCGTAGGCATGTCCGGCGGCGTTGACTCCTCAGTGTCCGCTTTCCTGCTCAAGCAACAAGGGTATCTGGTCGAAGGCCTGTTCATGAAAAACTGGGAAGAGGACGACGGTACGGAATATTGCACAGCGAAAGAGGATCTGGCCGACGCCCAATCCGTGTGTGACCATTTAGGTATCAAGTTGCATACCGCTAATTTTGCAGCGGAATACTGGGATCATGTATTTGAACATTTTTTACAGGAGTACAGGGCAGGCAGAACACCCAATCCTGACATTCTCTGCAACAAAGAGATAAAGTTTAAAGCTTTTCTGGAGTATGCCGAAGCACTGGGCGCGGACTACATTGCGACCGGTCATTATGTGCGAATCAGAAAAGAGGCTGGCCAAACCCAGCTACTAAGAGGCATTGACCAGAACAAGGATCAAAGCTATTTTCTTTATGCGGTATCCGGGACACAGCTAGGCAAAGCACTGTTTCCTGTCGGCGAACTGGAAAAACATGAGGTGAGAGAGATCGCCGAGCAACATGGATTAGTCACCCACAACAAGAAAGACAGCACCGGCATCTGCTTTATCGGGGAGAGACGGTTTAAGGATTTTTTACAGCAGTACTTGCCGGCTCAACCCGGTAATATCGTAACCCCGGAAGGAGAGATTGTCGGCCAACACCAGGGATTAATGTACCATACCATTGGTCAACGCCAGGGGCTGGGTATCGGCGGCTTGAAACAGTTTGAAGAAGCTCCCTGGTATGTGGCAGGAAAAAACCTGGCTGCCAACGAACTACTTGTCGTTCAGGGTCACGACCACCCTCTGCTCTTTGCCGATCACCTGTACGTTGAGCAGTTGGACTGGATATCTGGCGAATCCCCTGCTCCGCCGATAAACTGTACAGCTAAAATACGATATCGACAAAAAGACCAGGCAGCGGTAATAACCGCAGATGGCGACAATCGCTGTAAAGTGAGTTTTTCTGAACCACAACGGGCAATTGCGGCCGGACAATCTGCTGTGTTTTATGTTGATGAAATTTGTCTCGGAGGAGGCATCATTGTCTAACACCGATTTTTCCAACAAAAATTACAAACAGTGTATTGCACTGGCTGGAATGGTTCAGGCTGCAACGCTGGTGGATACACTTGCAAACACCGGAACAGTGGATGAAGAGGCATTTCAAACCAGCATCGCCAGCATTCTGGTTATCGATTCCGTATCAATCGAGGAAGTTTTTCACGGCCAGGTTAATTTTATTCCCGGCCTTTCCGTTGGGTTCAAACAGCTTAACGGACTTCTGGAGAATAAAAGTAACAGCGCAACACCTGTATTCAGATATGTTGTCGGTCTCCTGCACCTGCAGAAGAAACTTCAGCGAAATAGCGATCTGATAGAGGTACTCAGCAGCCGCTTGGAACAATCTAAGGACAAGCTTGAGCATTTTGATGTCACTCACGAGCGGATGATCGCAAATTTTGCCCAGATATATGAGGATACACTGAGCACCTTTCGCTACCGAATCCAGGTAAATGGAAACCGTCTATACCTGGAAAATCAGCAAAATGTTCATAAAATAAGGGCATTACTGCTCGCTGGAGTACGCTCCGCGATGCTTTGGCGCCAAATGGGCGGCAAACGATGGGATCTACTATTCAATCGCAAAGCAATGATATCCGTCACAAAAACACTGATGTGACTGCCCAACATCGCAATTTGGTGTATGATTGCATCCCTTTCTCAATCCCGATATTTATTGGTATTTAAGCAATGGAATTAACCTCCCTGACCGCTGTTTCCCCTCTTGACGGCCGCTATGGCGGCAAAACAGAATCTTTACGCACCATTTTTAGTGAATTCGGCCTGATCCGTTGCCGCTATCAGGTGGAAATTCGCTGGCTACAGCATTTGGCTGCACATCCCGATATCACAGAAGCACCAGCATTCAGCGATGAAGCACAAAGCTTTCTCGACTCACTGGTCGAGCGATTCTCAGTCGAGGACGCTGCACGAGTCAAAGAGATTGAACGCACAACCAATCACGACGTAAAGGCGCTGGAGTATTTCATTAAAGAGCAGTTTGAAGCACAGGTTGAAGGGTTACCTGAGCTCTCTAACATCAGTGAATTTGTTCATTTCGCCTGCACTTCAGAAGATATTAACAATCTGTCTCATGCTTTGATGCTAAAAGAGGGGCTCGCAGTCGCCCAACATCAAATGGAACAGGTACTCGACGCCATCAAACAGCTTGCCGCGCAATATGCGGGTCAGCCTATGCTTTCCAGAACTCATGGGCAACCTGCATCACCTACGACAATGGGCAAAGAGATGGCCAACGTGGCCTATCGATTACAACGTCAGCTAGAGCAGATATCGAGGGTAGAGCTTTTGGGTAAAATAAACGGCGCGGTGGGTAATTACAACGCACACCTATCCGCCTATCCCGAAACAGACTGGGCATCGCTGGCTGAAAGCTTCGTTACCCAATTGGGGCTCAGCTGGAACCCCTATACCACACAAATCGAGCCACACGACTATATCGCCGAACTGTTTGACGCGGTTGCGCGCTTCAACACCATATTAATCGACTTCAATCGTGACGTATGGAGTTACATCTCAATCGGATACTTCAAACAAAAAACGGTTGCCGGTGAAGTCGGCTCATCAACCATGCCCCACAAGGTAAACCCGATTGACTTCGAAAACTCGGAAGGTAATCTCGGTATTGCCAACGCTCTTTTTTCACACCTGGCGGCAAAACTGCCTATCTCAAGGTGGCAGCGTGATCTGACTGACTCCACCGTGCTGCGGAATCTGGGCGTGGGTTTCGGTCACAGCATGATTGCCTACCAATCCGTTTTGAAGGGGATTGGAAAGCTGGAGCTTAATTCAGCGGCACTGGATGCTGACCTGGAAAACTGCTGGGAAGTGCTGGCTGAGCCTGTGCAAACAGTTATGCGCCGCTACGCGGTGGAGGAACCCTACGAAAAGCTTAAAGCACTGACTCGCGGCGTAGGCATAACCCGTGATGGACTGCACCAGTTTATCGAAACCCTTGAAATACCAGAGCAGGCAAAGTCTGAGCTGAAAGCACTGACACCCGGCAACTATATCGGAAACGCTGTGGAGCAGGCCAATAATATTTAGCTAGCCCGGAAATAGGCCTGGGTTAAATATTTTAACCTGCGAAAAACAGGACATGATTTGTTCAGAAGTGCCTTATGCCTTTGAGTCCTCGGCACCAATCTGATGGGCGACTTCAACAATCAGTCTTCTCAACCATTGATGGCCGGGGTTCTGCTGTAACAAGGGACTCCAGGCCATCATCAAATCAAACGGCGGGATTTCAAAAGGTGGTTCTCTTACCGCCAATTGGGGATTCCCCAGCTCCAGCTCAGCAGCCCTTCGTGGCAAGGTTGCAATCAGATCTTTCTGATTAGCCAGCAGCCTGGCCACCTGATAGTGTCGGGTAAAGACGGTTATGGTTCGTTTTTTCCCCAACTTGGCCAGTGCCTCATCCACCCATCCAAGGCGCTGTTTATCCTGGGGGTTCATACCTACACCCACACCCATACCTGTTTTACTGACCCAGATATGATGCGCTTTCAGATAATTATCGAGAGTAAAATCTTCCAAAATCGGATTGTCAGAACTCATCAGACAGGCAAAACCGTCCTGCCATAGTGTCACCTGGTGAAAAGATAGTGGCAGTTCGTCAAACCGGTTAATGGCCATATCAACCTTGCCCTGCTCCAGGTCAGGAAAGCCTACATCACTCGGAGTCAGAATATCCAGCGTCACATTGGGGGCTTTTTCTCTCAGCCGGCTAAGCACCGCAGGCATCAATGCAGATTCACCGTAATCACTGGCCATTACACGAAATACACGATCACTGACACCGGGATCAAACTCCCCCTGTGGCTGAATCGCCTTTTCCACGCCCACCAGCACATTACGTATTAACGGCTGCAGTTCCAGTGCTCTTTCGGTAGCAGTCATACCCTCACTGGTTCGAATCAGTAATGGGTCCTTAAACAGTTCACGCAGACGCCTTAAGCCATTGCTCATAGCGGGTTGCGTAATTCCCAGATGGTGGGCTGCTTTGGTGACGTTCTGTTCTCTCAGTAAAACGTCAAAATATACCAGCAGATTCAGGTCAATTCGTGAAACATTCATATTGAAAATATCAAGCGTGTTTTATATAAATCAGATAAATCATCTCATAAGTAACTGAATTTCGCACCTTAATTCTCACTAAAAGGAGATCTGTCTGCGGTGCGAAGAGCCCGGAGACCTTCGATCACCAAACATCGGTACACAACTTATTCACCGCGCGAATAGCTGAAATAATTGGCATTTATTTCTTTTATAGACAGTTGATCTTTATCATAGTCGCCCTACCTAAAATCTGGCGTTGTATTTTACAGAGCCGGTTAACTAGACACATAGATTGAGGATTGATTATGTCAGATTTCCAAAACGACATCGACTCGGTTGCTTCTTTGAAAGAAGCACAGGGCGGCACCTGGGCGGCTATTGAACCAGAGTATGCTGCCAGAATGCGTGCCCAAAACCGCTTTAAAACCGGTCTTGATATCGCCAAGTACACTGCTGGCATTATGCGCAAAGATATGGCCGAGTATGACGCGAACAGCGCAAACTATACTCAATCGTTGGGCTGCTGGCATGGATTTATTGGTCAGCAAAAGCTGATTTCGATTAAAAAACATTTTGGCAATACTAACAAAAGGTATCTCTACCTGTCCGGCTGGATGATCGCAGCACTGCGTTCTGACTTTGGCCCTCTGCCAGATCAATCCATGCATGAAAAAACTTCTGTATCAGGACTGATTGAAGAACTTTATACTTTCTTGCGCCAGGCCGATGCTCGAGAGCTTGGCGGTTTGTTCCGCGAACTTGATGCAGCGCGTGAAGCAGGTGACGCTTCGAAAGCAGCAGAGGTCCAGGATAAACTGGATAACTTCCAAACACATATTGTGCCGATCATCGCGGACATTGATGCCGGCTTTGGTAACGCCGAGGCTACCTACCTGCTGGCCAAGCGCATGATTGAAGCGGGTGCCTGTGCGATCCAGATTGAAAACCAGGTTTCTGATGAAAAGCAATGTGGACACCAGGACGGCAAAGTCACCGTCCCTCACGAAGACTTTCTGGCCAAGATTCGCGCCATACGCTATGCCTTCCTGGAATTGGGTGTGGACGATGGTGTTATCGTAGCGCGTACCGATTCTCTGGGTGCCGGTCTGACCAAGCAGATAGCCGTAACTCATGAGCCGGGAGATCTGGGCGATCAGTACAACAGCTTCCTTGATTGCGAAGAAGTGTCCACTGCCGATATGAACAACGGTGATGTTGTGATTAACCGTGGCGGCAAGCTATTGCGTCCAAAACGTCTGCCCAGCAACCTGTTCCAGTTCCGTAAGGGCACCGGTGAAGATCGCTGTGTACTTGACTGTATTACATCACTACAAAATGGCGCAGATCTGCTCTGGATTGAAACTGAAAAGCCGCACGTTGGACAAATTGGCGGCATGGTTAACCGTATCCGTGAAGTCATCCCCAACGCCAAACTGGTTTACAATAACAGCCCATCCTTTAACTGGACGCTGAACTTCCGTCAGCAGGTATTTGACGCGTGGAGCGAAGCAGGTAAAGACGTGTCTGCTTATAACCGCGACAATCTGATGAGCGTCGAGTATGACGAAACCGAACTGGCTACTGTCGCTGATGACAAAATCCGATCATTCCAGGCTGACGCTGCACGTGAAGCCGGCATCTTCCACCATCTGATCACTCTGCCGACCTACCACACAGCTGCGTTGTCCACTGACAACCTGGCCAAAGAGTACTTTGGTGAGCAAGGCATGTTGGGTTATGTTGAGGGTGTACAACGCAAGGAAATCCGTCAAGGGATCGCCTGTGTCAAACACCAGAACATGGCAGGTTCTGATATTGGTGACGACCATAAAGACTACTTTGCTGGTGAAGCTGCTCTGAAAGCAGGCGGCAAAGATAACACAATGAACCAGTTCTAGAATCAGTTCTGGAGTCAAACCGGCTCTAACGTGTTAAATAAAAAGCCCCGTCATTGCTGGCGGGGCTTTTTTATTTTTCTGCTTTGCCACAATATCTAGCTTTTAGGCGCAACAACCTTTAGCGCACTCACCAACAGGTCATTGTAGTCTTTCGCTACCTTCAAAATTGTGTTTCTGTAAGCCGCCTCGTCAAGCGTCATCACATAATCACCCTTTGCGATTGAACGAAATGTCTTAAACGTAAATAGCGAAACATCCTTACCGGAACTCTCGTCAACCTTCGTTATACTACCGACTGATTCGGATATCCTAACCGATGATTTTAAATCAACACCACCCCAGGCACCTTTGACAGAATAAAAGCCTGAGTGTGCATAACCCAATTCCATTGCCGGAATTACGCTGGCTGAAGCCTTTGTTTTTTTATACCCACGGCCGCTTGATCCATAAGCTACCGGACTATCAAACCGTAACACCGGAAACAATAAATTGGCGCCTATTTTTTTTGCAACCTTGGTGTGCACCGAATGCAGATCAGCCGCCCCCTTTGCACCAAAGGATTGAGTTTTAAGATTGGGAGTACCTTTGGGATAGGATGTCATCCAGTATTGGTCACCAAAGCCCAGATTATTTTTGAACCCATCAACACCAATTACTTTTTCAGGTCTGGCCCGCTTTAGTTTGCTCCATCCTGCATGATCCTTTACATCTTCGTAAGTTAAAACTGTCCAACCACTGGATCTTAGTTTTAGCACTAAATCATGGTGAATTTCTGTAGCAAGTTCAGCACCTAAATCAGGACTGAGATTACTAACAGAAAACTCCGCTTTTGCATGCGCGCCACCTTTGGATTGCTTGTGAGTGCCCTGCACCAGAGTGTGGAGGTAAATCATCGGAAGCAAAATAGTATCAGACTTTCCAAATTTTTTAATTCCCTTAACGTGAAACTGCTTATTCGGAGTATCAAAAGAGTCATTTGGCAAGAGATTACTACCGGCGGCAGATGTACCGGAAACAGCGAGAATGAATAATGAAATAAATAGTTTTCTGATCATATGAAAGCAATCCTTTGTTTATTGTTTTTGAACACGCAAGGCTAATCCTGCTAAACCCGAAAATCCAGCAAAAAGTGAACATTTATGCGAAACCGATCTATGTACAGGTGAGGAGGTAAAACAACTGCCAGTCAGGGTTTACCACTCCACTGCCCACCGCGCGCCCTATTCCATTTTCTGGACTTGGCACTGACACCCTTACGATTGGAACTGCTTCGATACACCCCTGCTTTGCTTTCGGCGGGAATAAGCTGGTCTGGCCGGTTGCCAATCAGGTCACTACGTCCCATCGCAATCAGCGTTTTGCGTAACAGCGGCCAGTTTTTCTGGTCGTGATATCTTAGAAAAGCCTTTTGCAACCGCCTTTGATCGATATTCTTTGGTGTGTAAATTCTATTACTTTTATAACTCACTTTTTTTAGTGGATCACGGTCCGAGTGATACATTGCCGTTGCCAGAGACATCGGCGACGGGTAAAAAGTCTGCACCTGGTCAATACGGAATTTATTGCGTTTTAGCCACAACGCCAGATTAAGCATTGCCTCGTCATCACAGCCAGGGTGTGCGGCAATGAAATAAGGTATCAAATACTGCTTTTTTCCGGCCTCTTTTGAATACTTTTCAAACATCTTTTTAAACTGGTCATAGGTGCCGATTCCCGGCTTCATCATTTTTGTAAGCACCTGTTCTTCCGTGTGCTCCGGAGCTATTTTCAGATATCCCCCGACATGATGAATGACCAGCTCTTTGACATATTCCGGATCACGAACCGCAAGGTCATAGCGAAGCCCGGATGCGATTGCTATATTCTTCACACCTTTTAGTTTACGGGCCTTGCGATACAACTCTGTTGTCTGGTGGTGATCCGTTTTAAGATTTTTGCAGATCGTTGGATAAACACAGGACAAGCGTCGACAACCCGCCTGAATTTCCGGGTCCTTACAATTAAGATGATACATATTTGCCGTCGGACCACCCAGATCGGAGATCTGTCCGGTAAAACCCGGCACCTGATCCCGAATAGCCTCGATCTCACGCAGTACCGATTCCTGGGAACGGCTTTGAATCACCCTGCCCTCATGCTCAGTAATTGAACAGAAAGTACAACCACCAAAACAGCCACGCATAATATTGACCGATGTACAGATCATCTCATACGCCGGGATTTTCGCCCCACCATAACTGGGATGCGGCCGTCGTTGAAACGGCAAATCAAAAATCTTATCCAATTCCTCCGTTTCTAACGGTATTGGCGGCGGGTTAATCCATACTTCACGGTTTCCGTGTTTCTGAACCAATACACGGGCATTATGTGGATTGGACTCCTGATGCAATATGCGCGAAGCATGCGCATAAAGCGCAGAATCCCTGGATACCTTTTCATAGGATGGCAACCGGATATAGGTTCGATTAACATCCAGTTTTTCCCGGGATTGCAGTGGCATCGGTACAATTCGAAGCGGTTGAGCCACTTCTTCCAAATTCTCTTTAACAGCGCAACTGGCGGGCTCAGCATAATCGTAGGGGTTTGGAATAGCGCTGATATTGGACGGCCAGTCAATTCGAGTGGAGTCCAGTTCTGTCCAGCCCGAAGGAATGGCTCTGGTAACCGCAGTACCGCGTATATCCGCCAGTTGTTGTACCGTTTTTCCATTTGCTATCTGATGAGCAATTTCAGCGATTGCCCGCTCAGCGTTCCCATAGAGTAAAATATCTGCCCCGGCATCGACTAAAACAGAACGCCTGACCTCACCGCTCCAATAATCAAACTGAGCAATTCTTCTCAGGCTGGCTTCAATGCCACCAACCACCACCGGGACGTGGTTATACGCCTCCTTACACTTTTGCGTATAGGCAATTACAGAACGATCCGGCCGCTTTGCCGGTTCAGCATTGGGTGTATAAGCGTCATCGTTGCGCACTTTGAGATCCGCCGTATACCGGTTAATCAGCGAATCCATATTACCGCCTGTTACACCGAAAAAGAGATTCGGTTCACCCAGCGCCATAAAATCGTCACTACTATGCCAGTCCGGTTGGGCAATGATACCGACCCGAAAGCCCTGAGCTTCCAGAAATCGACCCACAACGGCCATACCAAAGCTTGGATGGTCCACGTAGGCATCACCGGTAACGATAATAATATCGCAGCTATCCCAACCCAGATCATCCATTTCTGCCCGAGACACAGGCAGATAGGGTGCAACACCATAGCACTCGGCCCAGTATTTAGGGTATGAAAAGAGATTGGGTGTGGTTTTCATTCCGGTTTGAGTATCTTGTCAGGTCTGGTGGCAGTGCGGCGATGCACAATGGCTATTGAAGTCTTTCCGCCCGACTCACTACGCAACTGCCGTAGGTCCGGTTTTATCCGGGATTATCGCAACTGAGGCCGCGCCTACGGCAAAGGCAGGTATTAAAATCAGTCTGTTCGGCTTGTCACTTCAAGCAGATGGTAGCCAAACTGGGTTTTGACTGGTCCCTGTACTTTATTAACTTCCGCACTGAAAACCACTTCATCAAATTCCTTAACCATCATACCGGGACCAAACTCCCCCAGATCACCACCCTGTGCGCCGGACGGACAGCTTGAATGCTGTTTTGCCAGTTGAGCGAAGTCTGCTCCACCTTCAATTTCATCCTTCAACTGCTGACACTGATCTTCGCTGCTTACCAATATATGTCTTGCACTGGCTATAGCCATCTTTTCTACTCCTATATAATAAATTAGATTAACAAACAGGCTTACCTATTTGATTTTAAATATTTATCCCGGCATTTCTAATGCTTGTGAAGAGACAACAACCCCGTTGTTATCAGCATAAACAAACTCACCGGGATTAAATGTCACACCCCCAAAAGTCACCGGGACATTCAGATCACCAATACCCCGTTTGTCGGTTTTAAGCGGAATAGCGCCAAGCGCCTGTACTCCCATATCCAGGGCGGCAATCGCATCAACATCCCGAATACAACCGTAAATTAGAAAACCTTCCCAACCGTTCTTTACGGCATTCTCGGCAATCATGTCACCCAACAGCGCACGACGCAAGGAAGCGCCTCCATCGACCACCATTACCTTTCCTCTACCATCAGTACCTGCCGCTTCCTTTACCAGCGAGTTATCCTCAAAGCACTTAACGGTTACTATTTCTCCGCCAAAAGAATCTCGGCCACCAAAATTATGGACCATCGGCTCAAGGACACGCACCAAATCTGGGTACGCGTCACACAAATCCGGGGTTATGTATTCCACTTTCACTCCTTATTTCACAGAATATCAGAAGATAAAATGGGGTCAGAGTCTGGACTCTGACCCCATTTTATCAAGTTCTATCCCCTAAAAATAACCAGGTATCGAGCACAGAATCGGGATTAAGAGATACACTATCGATCCCCTCATCCATCAGCCATCGTGCCAGATCCGGATGGTCCGATGGTCCCTGCCCGCAGATACCAATGTATTTATTGGCTTTCTTGCAACTCTGTATCGCCATACTTAGCAATTGTTTAACCGCCGGATTCCGCTCATCAAACAAACCGGCAACAATACCGGAATCGCGGTCCAGGCCCAGCGTCAATTGCGTTAAATCATTAGAACCGATGGAGAAACCGTCGAAATATTCCAAAAACTGATCCGCCAACAACGCATTGACCGGCAGTTCGCACATCATAATAACATGCAACCCGTTCTCTCCACGTTTCAAGCCATTTTTCGCTAACAGCTCCACGACACCTTCGGCTTCAGCGACTGTTCTAACGAAGGGCACCATCACTTCTACATTGGTCAGTCCCATCTCGTTACGCACAATCTTCATGGCGCGAGTTTCCAGTTCAAAACAGTCCGCGAAATCCTTCGACAGGTAACGGGATGCGCCACGGAATCCGAGCATCGGATTCTCCTCTTCCGGCTCATAGAGCTCGCCGCCAATCAAATTGGCATATTCATTGGACTTGAAATCAGAAAGCCGAACGATAACCCGCTCTGGCGCAAAGGCTGCTCCCAATGTAGCAATACCTTCCACCAGCCTTTGTACGTAATAGTCTACCGGATCAGCATAACCGGCAATCCGCTCATCGACCTGCGCTTTTACGTCAGCAGGCAACGTCTCGTAGTTAAGCAACGCTTTGGGGTGCACGCCGATCATGCGATTGATAATAAATTCCAGCCTTGCCAAACCAATACCGGCGTTCGGTATCGCACTGAAATCAAAGGCGCGATCAGGATTACCCACATTCATCATAATTTTGAAAGGCAGGTCAGGCATGCTGTCAACGTTTGAGGACTGCACCTCGAAATCGAGCAACCCGTCATAAACAAATCCGGTATCACCCTGCGCACAGGAAACCGTAACTGATTGCCCGGAATTCAGCTTTGCAGTAGCATCACCACAACCCACGATAGCTGGAATACCCAATTCACGAGCGATGATTGCCGCATGACAAGTACGACCGCCGCGATTGGTCACAATGGCTGACGCCCGCTTCATAATCGGCTCCCAGTCAGGGTCGGTCATCTCAGTTACCAGCACATCACCCGTATTAACCTCATCCATCTGGGCGATGTCGTTGATGATTTTGACTGGCCCACTGCCAATCCGGTGACCAATACTTCGTCCCTCCACCAGTACACTCGAGCTTTCATTCAGCAGATACCGCTCCAGCTGATTAACAGACGCCCTGCTTTTTACCGTTTCCGGTCGCGCCTGAACAATATATAGCTTGCCGGTATCTCCATCCTTGGCCCACTCCACATCCATTGGCCGCTGATAGTGGCGCTCAATAATCAGCGCCTGCCTGGCTAAGTCCTGAACCTCTTCATCCGTAATTGAAAAGCGGTAACGATCTGCTGGATCAACCTCAATAGTCTCTACCGAGCGCCCGGTCTCTCCTGACGGATCATAGACCATTTTAATAGCTTTGCCACCCAGATTACGGCGCAGCACGGCAGGTTTCCCCGCTTCCAGCGCCGGCTTGTAAACATAGAATTCATCGGGATTTACCGAACCCTGCACCACGGTTTCGCCAAGGCCATAAGAAGAGGTTATAAAGACCACATCGGGAAATCCGGACTCCGTATCCAGAGTAAACAACACACCACTTGCCGCTGTCTCACTGCGCACCATCTGCTGAATACCAGCAGAGAGCGCAATCAGGCTATGTTCAAACCCCTGATGCACGCGATAGGCAATCGCACGGTCATTAAACAAAGAAGCGAAAACCTCTTTAATGGCCAACAAGACATTGTCTATGCCTCGAATATTGAGAAAGGTCTCCTGTTGGCCGGCAAAGGATGCATCCGGCAAATCTTCCGCTGTAGCTGATGAACGAACGGCAACGGCCAGTTGCTCATTTCCGTCCTGTAGTTCTTTGAAGCTGGATCGGATCTGCGCTTCGAACTCTGCATCAAAAGGCGCATCAATAATCCACTGCCTGATCTCTGCGCCCGTTTTGGCCAATGCGTTAACATCATCAACATCCAGCTCGGCAAGGGCATCTTTGATTCGAACAGTCAAATTATTATCAGAGAGAAAATCCCGATAGGCGCTGGCTGTAGTTGCGAAGCCGCTGGGCACGGAAACTCCGGCTGACGCCAGGTTACTGATCATTTCTCCCAGCGAAGCGTTTTTGCCACCCACATGCTCAACATCATTCATACCGACCTGATCTAAAGGCACTACCAATGCACTCAACTTGTCACCTCTCTTTACCAATTATTTAGGTGTAAAATAAAGGTGGGCAATGGTACTAAAATCTTAACCAAAAAACACTAAATTGACTGGTTTTCTGCGATACTGTCCTTTTCCATACAAGCAGCTTTAATTATGAAACGCAGCGCATTTTTTATATCAGACGGAACAGGCATTACCGCGGAAGCATTAGGACTTAGCCTACTATCCCAATTTGGCGATATCGAGTTTACTCGCATCACCCTTCCCTACATCGACACCGAAGAAAAAGCAAAAGAGGTGGTCGAACGAATCAACACCTCAGCCACACAGGATAGTGCCAGACCGATTATTTTTGATACCGTCGTCAATCAGAATATTCGCGATATTATTCAGCAAAGCAACGGCTTCAAGGTGGATATCTTTTCGGCATTTCTGTCACCCCTGGAAAAGGAACTTGGCACTTCTTCCTCCTATTCGGTAGGTAAAATGCACAGTATCGACCATAACAATCATTATTCCATTCGTATTGAAGCAATGAACTATGCCCTTGAAAATGATGATGGTGCAGTGACACGCAATTACGAAGAGGCCGACCTGATACTGGTTGGCGTTTCCCGCTGCGGCAAAACACCAACCTGTATTTATATGGCACTCCAGTTTGGTATCAAGGCTGCCAACTATCCCATCACCGAGGAAGACCTTGAGGAGATGCGGTTACCGAAAGTACTCAGGCAGTTTAAACAAAAAGTATTCGGGCTGACTATCAACTCCGAACGGTTAAAAGCCATTCGCCAGGAAAGGCGCCCCGACAGTCGCTACTCGTCTGACCGCCAATGTCAGCAGGAGATCAGAGATGTAGAAAGCATGTTTCGTCGCGAAGGTATTCCCTTTCTGGATACCACCCACCACTCGATTGAGGAGATATCCACCAAAATGATTGCTGAAAAGGGTATTGAGCGGCATATCTAAGATTATCGGGGCAGCTAGAGAGGTAATTTGGTATCAAATTTAATCTCTCGCAACGTAATACTGGATTTCACCTGCAGAATCCCTGGTAACCCAAAAACAAACTCCTCGAGAAACCGATCATAGGATTCGATATCCTGCGCCACGACACGGAGTATAAAATCCGAATCACCGGTTGTGGCATAGCACTCCAATACTTCTGGTCGCATTTTCATCGCCTGCTCAAATTTCTCCACATTCTCTTTCACGTGTCTGGACAGAGATACGTGCATAAATATACAGAATTGAAAGCCTGCCTGTTTGCGGTCAAGAATGGCCGCATAGTTTTGAATAATCCCTCGCTGCTCAAGCTGCTTGACTCGTCGCCAGCAGGCTGCTGGCGACATCTGCACACGCTCTGCCAATTGCTGGTTAGTCAACCGCCCTTCAGATTGCAATACCGTCAAAATCTGACGCTCCACCTTATCAAGATCAATTAAAGATTCATTCATACACTTGGTCCACCACACAATATTCTTTCTATTTTAGCCATTTATATCGCTTTTTATATTTTATTTTCAGATTTTTTAAAATATTTAGAAAGCCTATTTCTCAAGCCGCATAGTAAAATATCACCCAGAATGAATACCAGAACTATTCTGGCAACCAATAAAATCCCGACAGGTCTAAACGGGAGAGGAATGATCATGGCAATCGCTAAAGCCACCACAGAACAATATGTACTGGATGATTACAGTCTTGAGCAAAGGTATTTGCGTAAACAGGGTCGTGTATTTTTGACCGGGACCCAGGCACTGGTTCGCCTGCCACTCATTCAACGAGAGCTGGATCAAAAAACAGGTCTTAACACTGCAGGATATATCACCGGATACCGTGGTTCACCTCTTGGCGGATATGACCAGGCACTCTGGGAAGCCAACAATTTCCTCGAAGAAAGTAACATCACTTTCGTACCGGCTGTAAATGAAGATTTGGCCGCCACTCAGGTAATCGGCACACAGCAGGTTGAAGCCGACCCCAACAGGGAGGTCGACGGTGTTTTTTCAATCTGGTACGGGAAAGGACCCGGTGTTGACCGCGCTGGTGACGCGCTCAAGCATGGTAATGGTTACGGCAGCTCACCCCATGGCGGCGTGCTGGTTGTTGCCGGAGATGATCATGGTTGCGTGTCTTCGAGCATGTCCCATCAATCTGATGTCGCCTTTATGGCCTGGTATATGCCAACATTGAATCCGGCCAGTATCTCAGAGTATGTTGACTTTGGACTCTATGGTATCGCACTGTCCCGTTTTTCAGGCATGTGGGTGGGCTTCAAGGCAATTTCGGAAGCGGTGGAGAGCGCAGCATCTGTTGAGCTAAGCGAACCACCAGCGTTTAGGGTGCCCGAAGATTACAAACCACCTGAAGGTGGTCTTAATTTCCGTTGGCCTGATTTACCAGGCCCACAGATCGAAGCACGCATGAAGGATAAAATTGAAGCGGTGCATGCCTTCGTCAGAGCCAACCCGATCGACCAGCGAATCTATGATATTCCCGATGCACGTATGGGCATCATCACCACCGGCAAAGCCCACCTGGATCTGATGGAAACCCTTGCACTACTCGGCGTCGATGAAGCAAGAGCACGTAAACTCGGGATCGACATCTACAAGGTAGGCATGGTCTGGCCTATCGAGCCGCTGGGGGTTAGAAGATTTCTACAGGGCAAGGAAGAGGTGTTGGTTATTGAAGAAAAGCGCGGCATTATTGAAAGCCAGCTAAAAGAGCTGCTCTACGATTATCCGGGTGATAAACCCAAGCGTATGGTCGGCAAATATGACGAGTATTTTCACCCCCTGGTGAGTTGGACCGCAGAACTGTCGCCCTCCTACTTGGCACCTATCGTCGCCAAACGGATCAGCCATGAGTTTGAAGATGTCACATTTGACGATGAACTTAATCACATAAAAAACTCCGGCGTCACCGTACAGGCGCCAGGCGGCGTCAAAAGACTCCCCTATTTCTGTTCAGGCTGCCCACACAACACCTCAACAAAAGTTCCTGACGGCAGTCAGGCGCTGGCCGGAATTGGCTGTCACTTTATGGCATCCTGGATGAACCGGGATACTTCGTCTCTGATCCAAATGGGCGGCGAAGGAGTCAACTGGGTGGGTAAATCGCGTTTTACCGGGAACCGGCATATTTTTCAGAACCTCGGCGAGGGAACCTACTTTCATTCTGGATATATGGCCATTCGCCAGGCAATTGCAGCCAACGTCAACATTACCTACAAAATCCTGTTTAACGATGCAGTGGCCATGACCGGCGGACAACCAGTTGATGGCGTTATTTCTGTACCGGCCATTGCCAATCAGGTACGAGCGGAGGGCGCAAAAAAAGTAGTGATCGTCAGTGACGAGCCGGAAAAATATTCCGACAAAAGCCTGTTTCCCACAGACACTCAATTTTATCATCGCGACCATCTGGATAGCGTGCAACGCGAACTGCGTGAGATAGAGGGGGTGACAGTACTGATCTACGATCAAACCTGCGCCGCTGAAAAACGACGACGACGCAAACGGGGCACCTTTCCCGATCCAGCCAAGCGGATATTCATAAACGACCTGGTTTGCGAAGGCTGCGGTGACTGCTCCAAACAATCCAACTGCCTGTCCATTTTCCCGGTAAAAACCGAATTCGGAAACAAACGCAAGATTGATCAATCCTCCTGCAACAAAGACTACTCCTGCGTGAAGGGGTTTTGTCCAAGCTTTGTCACTGTTGAAGGCGGCTCGCTGCGCAAACCCGCTGCACTCCAGATAGGTGAGGAGTTTACCCGCCGCGTCAATGCTCTGCCGATACCAACACCAGCCCCGCTAAGCAAACCCTTTGATCTACTGGTTGGTGGTGTCGGCGGTACCGGCGTGGTGACTGTCGGGGCCCTGATTACCATGGCCGCACATCTGGAGGGAAAAGGTGCCTCAGTACTGGACTTCATGGGCTTCGCGCAAAAGGGAGGTTCAGTACTCAGTTATGTCCGCCTTGCGCAAAAACCCGACCAACTGCACCAGGTAAGAATCGATTACGGGATGGCCGATGCGCTTATCGCCTGCGACATGATCGTCGGCACAGATCCAAGAGCACTCAACGTACTGCGTCATGACCATACCCGCATTATAGTAAATTTGTCGGAACTACCCTCGGGTGATTTTGTACTGGACCGGAATGCCGACATGCAGGCCGACCTGCGGATAAACACGCTGCAACAAGCCGTCGGCAAGGAACGTGTGGACACACTGGGCGCCAATAATCTGGCAGAAAAGCTGCTCGGCAATACCGTGTTTTCCAATATATTTCTATTGGGTTACGCCTGGCAGCAGGGGTTGATACCCGTCAGCCTGGATGCACTGCTGAAAGCAATAGAGATTAATGGTGTTGCCATTGAAGCCAATAAGCAAGGCTTTCATTGGGGGCGCATCGCAGCAGAGGATCTGGCATATGTGACACAGATCACCGCCGAAAAACCGATTAAAACCACAACAGGGCTGGACGACATCATAGCCCATCGTTACGACTTTTTGGTGGATTATCAGAATAGCGACTACGCAAACCGCTACCGGGATTTTGTTGAACAGGTCCGGTCCGTTGAACAGCAACTTGGTAACGCAGAATTGGATCTGACAAAAGCCGTCGCACGGTATCTGTTTAAACTAATGGCCTACAAAGATGAGTATGAAGTGGCCAGGCTATACACCAATGGAGAGTTTCTGAAAAAGCTATCCAGCACATTCGATGGCAAATACAAACTGACTTTCAACATGGCCCCGCCACTCCTGGCACGTGAAAAGGATGAACAGGGTCGCCCGAAGAAACTGACTTTCGGTCCCTGGATGCTCTCCGTATTGCGTCTCACGGCCAAACTGAAATTTCTGCGCGGCACGGCCTTTGATCCTTTTGGATACAACTCTGAACGAAAGAGGGAACGGCAACTGGCGAATCACTATCAATCAACAATTGCAGGGTTGCTCAACACACTCACACCGGACAATCTGGCGACCGCAATCGAAATTGCCGCCATACCGAATGAGATTAGAGGTTATGGCCCGGTTAAGGAACAAGCGATCCAGGAGGCCAGGGTTAAAACCGGATTATTGCTGGACCGCTTCCACGGCAATGAGGACTCGGTTCAATTTGTCGAAGTAGCATGACCTGCTGTATTGCCAAGAACAGGCAAACATGCTTTGATGCCTCTACGAATTGAAGTAAACATCTGAAGGATATTATGCAAGTATACAGTATTGACGGCGTCACACCCGTCGTCGACCCAAGCGCCTTTGTCCACCCCACTGCCGTTCTGATCGGCGACGTTATTATCGGCCCCAACGTTTATGTCGGCCCCTGTGCTTCGTTGCGGGGCGACTTCGGGCGACTGATCATTAAAGAAGGCGCCAATATCCAGGATACCTGCGTCATGCACGGTTTTCCCGCTCGAGACACGATTGTCGAGGAAAATGGCCATATTGGCCACGGCGCGGTGATTCACTGCTGCCGCATTGGCAAGAATGCCCTGGTCGGCATGAACGCCGTGGTGATGGATGGCGCGATCATTAACGAAAACTCCATTGTCGCCGCCTGCTCCTTTGTTAAAGCCGCTTTTGAGTGCCCGCCACAAAGCCTGGTTGCCGGCACACCTGCTAAAGTTATCCGCTCAGTAACAGATGATGAACTGAAATGGAAAACCCGCGGTACAGGTGAATATCACAACCTGGTAACGCGCTCACTGGCCAGCCTACAAAAAGTGGAGCCGCTAACCGAGGTGGAACCCGGGCGTAAAGGGATTGAGGGGAGCGATATTAAGCCGCTCTACGAAACCAGGGAAGAGTGGGAGTAGCAACTCTGTTTTACGGTCAACTATCGCAACCGGCTCATACCTTTTGAATTTTGGTTACTCAATACGAATAATGGGTAACCAACGACTTTATCGGATCGGCATATATCGATCCTGACTCACTCTGTAATTTATCAATCAAACAATTCTCACATTAACCGGACTCAGAGCTGGCCCCACCCTTTAAGAAGGGAAATCGCTCCTCGTTAAGTGTATTTTCTTTTTCATCCCGCTTAAAAGCATGAGTTATGATTTACCGCGTCCATGGTCTGCAGTGTTTTTAAGTAAATCATGGCCTTCTACGCTTGAGTTTTCGTTAAAATCCCAACATACAGCAGAGCCATAGCAATCCCTCGCCGGAGTTTATAAAATACGTTCACTCAAATCAAAACTGCCTTGTGCAGGTTATAACAGGGAACTTTACGTGCCGATTAACAAAGATATTTGGTATTTTTCGGGAGACCAACTCAGCGAGGGTGATCGATCAAAACTGGATTGTCTCGAGAAAGTACTGGCACTGAAAACAGAACGCGTATCAAAGGACCGAATAAGCCACATAGGTCATTGCAGCTTGGAACGCCTTTACTACATTAAGGTTTATCTCGATGGTGGAGGACTGTTACGACAGTGGTTAGGCCACGCACGTTTTGACCGTGAATATAAGAACATCCTCCTGTTTAACCAACTGGGAATTGCGACTCCCCCGCTGATCGCCTACGGCAAGGATGTCGTAAGGTTCAAATTAAACCGGGGCGTGATAGTCACCGAAGGCTTGACAGATTGCCTCACGCTGGAACAGCTTGCCCTTCAAAACCGCCTTTATGAACGTGGCGTACCCTGGTTGCGAAAGGTGTTAAGCCAAATCGCTGAATATACTCGCCTGCTGCATGATGATGGTTTTCTCCACGTCGATCTCAAGTGGCGCAATATTTTAATTAGTGATGATGAAGCGGGGAAGGTCTATTTTATAGACTGCCCCAGTGGCTATCACCCTCCAGCCTGGATCTTTGAAAAGTCTCTTATCAAGGACCTTGCCTGCTTGGATCGGGATGCAAAACTGTATTTTAGAAAGGCTGATCAACTATTCCTTTATAAATCTTACGCCAGGACAACCAGGTTAAGCGTTAGCGATAAAAAGAAAATAGCCGCCACACGCGCATATTATGGTAATGGCCGACGCAAAAAGCGACTGTTTCGCTTTAAAAGGAAAAGTATCATCTAAATGGGTCGTTAAAGACTAATTATTGTGCATGCTTCCCTGGTGTAAGCTGGTACAATGCATTGCCAATTTTAGTGACGGCCATTTATTAGTTAGGGAACGAAATCAAGTTGAATGCACCAATCAATTCCTGGGTCGTGTGGCCGCTTGTAATAAAAGATCTAATAGCAAGTCTGGCGCAAATACCGTCCTGGTTAAAGCTCTCACATGAAATTACTGCGAATCACCGGATTGGCGATGATTTCATTGGTGTAAATATAGCAACCTCCAGCGACCCGGCCTGTGATGAGTATATTATTCAGCGATTACAGGAATTAGAAATAACGCATGTCCGGCTCGCCTTCACCTATTGTTCTCAAAACAGCGATGCCCAGCGCCTATTGGAAACGCTATTAAGCAAGGGGTTTGATGTATTACTCACCATCTTTCCCTCACGCGAAGAGGCGGCAATCATTCATAAAGACCAATCGGCGCAACTACGATGGCAAGGATTTGTTACACAGGTTCTAACAAAATACGGCACGAGAATTTCCGCACTTGAGATTGGTAATACGCCCAACCGAGGCAAATGGTCAGGTTATGAGAGTAAGGGATATGTAGTTGCTGTTGAAATTGCAGTGTCACTTGCCAAAGAACATTCTGTCACTGTGGCTGGCCCCAATATCTCCGATTTTGAACCTCTGTATAATATGGGGTTTTTAAAATTTATGCAGCGTCTTCGTTTAGTCCCAAGAATTCACACGGATAACTTGTTTGTGGAACGAGTCATCCAGCCGGAGCTTTACGATCACCGCGTCTTGGGATATTGGGCGAAAACCAGACTTAAACTCAATTTAATCAAAAAAGCCCGAATTATCGCGCATATTAGCCAACGCTTCGGTTGCATAAAAACCTATTGCTCATATAACTGCTGGACCCGTAAACGGCTGGCTCGGTGGAACACCGACACGGAACAAAAGCACGCGGACTACCTGTTTAGATATTTAACGCTGGCCGCGGCTTCCGGTGTCCTGGATCGTGTTTATTGGGGGCCACTTATTTGTCACCGTGATGGTTTAATCGATTGTGGCAACTCGCACTACCCAGAGATCGATCAGGTTACTTTTTATCGAACGGTAAGAGGAGATGTTGATCAGTTTAGAGTAACAAAGGCCTTTGAAGCACTAAAAAATGTTGCCGGAATATTAAAAAATGTTTTTTGTATTCAGGGCGTTAGCACTGATAACGGAGTTAGTCACTTTATCTTTGAAACTGAACAAAAGGATGAAATCCACCTGGTTTGGTGTTTGGATAGAGCGGCTGTTGCTCTATCATCTATTTACCCGGATGACTGTTTAGCAGAGGCCGAATTTCTCGATACTAGGGGGCACGTCCTCGATCTTGCGCCAAAAACCATCACCGAACAACCGCTGATCATTCATTGGAAGCCACACTTAAAGCCAAACCGGCCAACCATTTCTTTTCTTCATTCATTTAATCAAACAGCGGCAAAAAAAATTACTCACCGGGTAATGCCTGATGCTTATTCAATTGCAGTGGACACGCAGCAATGGAGAGGAGCCGTATTAGTGCCGAATTCACAATCGCAGGAGACAGTGATTGACCAGTATCTCCCTGAAGCGCTAATGCAAAAGGAGGAGGTCGCGCTGTTGAGGGATAAGCGTAACCGCATCTGGAACGTAAAGGCCGATAATGACTCGGATGAGTTGATTAGCGTGAAGCTTAATCGCGCCCGGGGCATTAAGAAATTTAGTTATCGATTTTTGGACAGCAAGGGAAGAAGGCATTGGAACAATGCCACCGAAATGCTACGCCGGGGTGTTAACACACCACAGCCGATAGCTTTTTTTGAACGACATAAAAACAGCGGTGTAAAAGATAATTATTACCTGGCACGATACATCCCCGACACCTTTTCCTGCCGCCATCTGTTTGGCGCTTTCAAAGCAGGTGACACCGAATACCGTGGTCTGGAGAAAACCCGGTATTTTGAGGAATTAACTGGCTTTGTAGCCAATATGCATAATGTTAATATAATTCATCGGGACTTATCATCAGGTAACCTGATAATGACAATAACCGATAATCAGCTAGCTATTTATGTCATTGATATAGGTCGGGCAATCGTGAGCGGCCAAAATAAGAGTATTCGCTCAAGACACCGATTGAGCGATTTAAAACGAATTTGTTATAAGCTTAATTGGGAAGACAGAAGGCTTTTCATTGGCGCGTATAACCGGAAATCAAATCATGCTCTACCTTCCACCTGGCGACTATCTCTATATTCTTACGACCTGAAGCATCGGCTGAAAAAGCTGTTAAAAGGTAAGATTTAGGTTGTAACTCAAATAATACCTTCTTTTCCTTCAGCAAACTTTTTTCAAAATCCCTAGCATTCACTTAACTCTACCTATCTCTTTCTTTCGTGACCGCCTAACAGGGGAAAAATGGGTTATAGATCACTTTTGTGAGGCCATATCTCAGCCTCTCTTTTTTCACCAAACGTCTTATTAGCTGTCAAATAAGTCAACACCTCTTCACCATAATTTTCAATTCCATGCTCGGCATTAGAGGGGATATAAATAGCATCCCCTTTCCTGACAGCTTGAATTTGATCATCAATGATCATTTTCCCTCGACCTGAAATGATGTAATAACACTGTTCCTGCTCATGGGAATGCAAAAACTGCATGCCATTGGGCTCAACATCTGTTATTTGAATTGAGATTTCTTTGGAACCACTATTCGATTCCCCAATTAGCAGGTTTGTTGAAAATCCATCATATTTACCGATATTGGTATTTTTCTTATTTGTAATTAACATCTCGCCTCCAAGCTTAATGCTGTTACTTACTGATTGATAGCCGTGTAACCGTGCAGACAAACCGATGGTCGGCTGTCCGATCAGCGCAACTGCATTGTGCTGCACCTGGTTATGTGTTGCTCTTAAATTCACTGCCTAAACTCGACAGATATGCCAATGCCAAAATAGCCCCTTCACAAAGCGAGACCATGTAACCCACCATTGCATCGTAGCCACCTTGGACATTAAAGCCCCAGAACGGTATGACAAATGGGAGACGCAATTTTTCACAAAAATATCCAGTCGGCTATCTAAAAAATAAATGCGTCCCCTTTATTGGTCTTTGTTGCTTTGGTTACTTGGCTTGGAAAGCGTTTGAGTGCCCAAAGCTTCAGCTACTTTTGAGAATGCAGAAATTTCTTCACTTAGCTCTCTCAATCCCCGCGCGTTCGAAACTCTGTTTTCGACGATACTTTGTTTTAGCTTTTTCAGCTCTTGAATTTGAGTAGATTGCCAGCCGGTATCGCCTTCCCAATCAATGTAAGAAAACCACGCAGATAAGCCAGCTATGGATAACGCGAGGAATGAGACGAGTAAACTTGCGTTTCTGGCCCGTTTTGAGCTGTTATCGGTTGCCTCAAAAAGTCGTCTATTCATCTCGGTAACGAGCAGATCAGATTCAACGTTTATAAAGCTGTTCCCTTGCGAGCTTTGCCAAAGGGTTCGATACATTTCTTCAAGATCTGAATCTGTGACGTCTCTAGGATTAGGTTTGTTCGGCATGTCGCTCAGCTTCCGTTTTGCCTAGATGCATTGTTTGCGCAACGCCCAAAGCAGCGCGCAGCTTTAGCTGTCCGCTGCCTTTGCTGGTTATGGTGCTTAGTATGTTCTTTCACCGGTAATTCCTTGTTCTGGCGTGACGCCACACTCTTGAAAAAATGCATGTAGATTTTCGTAGACTGTACGATATTTAGCGGCCTTTATAATTTTTGGGCTAAAGAACAAACCAATTTCTGAGACTGATTTTGAGCCTGCCTCTCTAAAGAACATTGGCCCAATTAATGAAACCAGTGTTTTAGCTGTTTCTTTTGTTTTTGCGCTGGGCGACATATGTGAATTGATGGCCAACCTCAACGAGCCGATAATTACATCAACGACGCTACACATGTGTGATTGGCCAACGGTTGAATAATGTAAACCCATAATATTTTTCAAGCGTTTCTCTGATGTATAGGGCATATTTCGTAGCCCAACTAAAAATTTATCTCGTAGGTGGTGATCTATTTCTTTGCCTGAAAACCTATCAATTATTACAAGCCCAGGTGAATCAGCTCGATTAAGATAGCAATTGAAGTGAAAACAGATTCTATTAATTTCATTGAGACGGGCATCTATTGGGCTTGTAGCAATATCATGTAGGATTAGTGAAGCAAACAGTACACAATCATGTTCTATGGCAGCCTCAATTATGCCTTGCTTTAATTCTATGAATTTTTCGTGGTTTAAGTTCTCGGGGCCCGGATTGAACTTTAAAACAAACTCAGGATCGACTCCCATCTCTTTTCTTAAATCTTCAATCTTCTTATGAAGGCTCAATATTTTTGATGAGTCAACAGATACTCCTCCATAGACAAAAAAATGCCCTGGTTGTTCTTCTAAATTACTTTCATCGCAATATATCAATTGCATGAAAATGCCTATTTCTCGGTAGCACCATAACAGTAAATCCAAAAGCCTATGGCTTTATAACACTTTGGCTATCTAACACGGCATCCACGCAGGATGTGAATAAGCCAAAAGCCTTGTGCGATCTTGGTTTCGGGGAATTAGGGGTTTTTCTGATTAAGGACAAAACAAGCCACCTCCTGTTTGAGAGTTACAATCCGTTGGCTTGTTAATATAAACGTCTTGATTTAAAAATCAATACCTCACATGTTTCGCGTCTCCCCATTTTTTTATCCAGAATCGGGTATTAGCGTGCCGGTACTGGCGAACAGGTCCTCAATTAAAGGAGGTGATTTGGTTTTAGGCCGTCGCCACCAGTCATAAAAGAGACTTCCTGCTGCTGCAAACAGTTGCTGCCAGCCCATGAGTAAGCTGTAGAAAGGAAATACCAGGGGCTTATGCGGTTTCTGCCGTTTCGCTTTTTTCAACAACCGCGAACCGTCGGTTTGATGGTATGCCAGCAGCCCCCAGGCCAGGGTGGCTAATGCGATCAGATTCTGTAAAGAGGCAAACTTACGAACCAGCATCTTCTCCAGCGCAAAACCCTGTTTACTGAAACGGTAGCCCTCTTCACATGCCCAACGATCCAGATACGCCTGCATTAATCGCTCACCTTGCCTGCGCCCTCGAACAGGGCGGGTGGTCACCAATACTAACGGTTGCTGCTTGCCGTGACGTACAACCACCATCGAGAGCCACTTACCGGGATGATCTCGTAACACCACCCGAGTGATCCCAAAACGAACCTCCTCCTTACTACGCCGCGTCAACTTACCACGGTGCTTCAAAGGTAGATCCCGGGCAATCTGCTGTGCCGTCTTCTCGCTGTCTCGCCACAACCAGAAACGCTTGTTGTCTGCGCGCACCAGCACATCCCATTCATCCTCAATCCAGCGTTTCCATAACACACCCCGCTCGCCTCCACGGTCGATCACCCACAGTGGGCAGGTACAGAGATAGCGCTGCACGGTTTCCATGGTATAAAGAATATCGTGGTTCTCGCTTTTATAGCTCGGCCCTGCCGTTGAGAGAAGCCGGGTTAATAGTGGAAACGTGTGACCCTGGCGGATGTCACGTGCCACAACACTCAGTAACGGATAACCGTTCACAATTTCTCCTCTACTGCCATCACGTACCCGGCATAGGCGTTCGCTTTTCTCGGCACCATCACGATTTAAATCACCGGGATCAATGGCCAGTATCATCTCATCGGTCACTTGGGGGCCAAGCTTTCTGAGCAGCAGGTCTTCGGCGGCCCAAGTGACCTCGCTGTGTCGACCGAGCATCCGGGACAGGCGTTTGAGGGTATGGTGTAAGTCCATCGGCTCTTTTAGGCTTCGGGCTATATCGGATAACCGGAGGCTGCCACTGGTGAGTATGCCCAGGGTCGCTTCGGCCACCAGTTTACGCACGGGGCGCGAAACATCACATTGATCGGTCCAATGGGTTAAACGGGCTTTCCATTTGCGGCGTTCTCTGGCATCGTTAGACATCGGGGTTTTCCTTCGGATTCAATACGTTAGTGGTAACGCCATTTTATCCGATTGAGAGCCCCGATTCCTTTATAATGCCATGATTTTTTCTGCGATTTCAGAAGGTTAGAAAATAGCGCGCTAAAAAATGGGGAGACGCTAGCTTACATGCTCTCTTCAGTGTTATAGAGCCGGTGGCTCGTGAAAACGGGTTTCGACAGGGGTGAGTACCCCAAAAACCAGAGGCAGCGAGCAATAAAATGTTTCAAATCAATGTCTTACACGTAGCAGGCGCATCACAAAGAATGAGCGTCTGTTAACAGGCGTTAAACGGAAGTCAGACGATATGAAATCCTTTCTGTTACGATGTGAGATCAAATCCGGGGGCATTCCTCTCGGGCCTCCCTCCCCCTCATCCTAACCTTCTCCCCGTGAGGGAGAAGGGATTTAAAGCGTGTGCTTCTCGTCTTAAGTCAGAAACTGAGAGCCTTTTTGGCAAACCCGATCTATTTCGGATCGGATCTGATCTACTCCTCCGACAACTCCCGCTTTAACGCATCTTTGTTAATCTGGTTTTTATCGCTCTGTACTAACGGCAGAAACCGTTTATAGATCACCCGGCCCGGAATCATATAGGACGCCAGGTGCTTTTTGAGTTCAAACAGTATCTCTTTTTCCGGAATTTCGCTCGATGCGGAGTACACCATGACAATCTCTTCTTCGATTGCCTCATCTTCCATTCCAAAAACAGCACACTGCTCGATTTGCGGAATATTCTTTGCCACCACTGATTCAACTTCATAGGGGGAAACCCTGAAACCACGGGTTTTGATCATATTGTCATGACGCGAGACAAAGTAGAAGTAGCCCTCTTCATCCTTGTAAACGTAATCTCCTGATGCCACAACAATCTCATCGGTAAGCTGTCCTTCCAGATTCACTACATCTTTCAGTATTTGCACCGACTTAAAGCGCTCCGCGGTTTCCTGCGGAGCATTCCAGAATCCCCGATAGATATAGCCTCCACGATGAATCAGCTCACCCACCTCTCGTGGTGCGCACTCCTTACCCTCCTCATTGATCACATATAGCTCGACATCCGGAATGGGTTTGCCTATGGAATCGGGCCTGATCAACACCTGATCAGGGTCCAGGTAGGTGGAACGGAACGCCTCGGTCAAACCATGCATGGAGTAAAAATCTGCGTTGCGGAACGTATTTTTACAGTCATTAATCATTTTCAATGTGACATTACCACCCGAAGAGGTAATGGTTTTGACATGATCAAACAATTCAGCACCGGGAATTCGGCTTGCGTCCTCATCAAACATCTGTGAAATATTAACCGGCATGAGTGGCAAAACTGTTACCTGGTCATCAATCAGGTGATTGAAAAAATCGACTGGCAGAATAAAACGATGCAGGGCGAGTGTCGCCTTTTTATAGAGCGCGCAAAATATCTGGTTCAAACCATAATCGAGGTTGAAGATCAGCAACCCTGAGATAACATCCTCTTCCTCCAGATTCAGATATTGGGAAACAACACGCGCCGAATCGATCAGATTTCGATGTGAAAGCACAATCCCCTTGGGTGTCCCGGTCAGACCGAACGAATATGTGATCACCGCATTATCATGGCCGTTTATGTCACAGGCATAGGGTTTGTTGTAGTACTTGAAAATCTCCTCAAAAGAGGCGATCTCTTTGTTGGTTGTTTCATAGGAGATAATATGTCCGTCAAACTCAATCTCCTCGATACTCTCCAGCTTGAGCCGGTCAGTGATAATACAGCTGATACCGCAATCGCCGATAATATATTCCACCTGCTCTGGTTTAAGCAGGCGCGTTAAGGGCACCAGGATGTAATCGGTGGACAGTATCGCCAGAATCGCGACGACCTGCTCAATACTCTTGTTTGAATAGATGCCGACACGTGAACCTTTAGGCAATCCCAATTCATTTAAATAAAAGGCGACCTGGTTAACTTTGGTGAACAGCTCTGAATAGGTCAAACCGGTTTCATCAAAAACCAATGCAGTTTTATCCGAGTGCGTTTCAGCCGCTCGTTCGATTAACGTTCGTATACAGTTTATTGACATACGGCCTCCCCTTCCGCTCCCAGCGTCCAGATATCGTAATTGCTGTCCATTATGGCAGCGGGTTTATGTTCCGACCCAAGAATCTTTTTGTAGAAAAATGCAATAATATCTTCCACCTCGTCAAGACTGAGCACTTTGGTTACCCCACCTGTGATGACAATTGAATTCACCACTAGCAATTTAAGATTAATGTACGCTTTTCGATAATGTGAAATCTTGCAAAGCACCAGAAAGATAGCCAGTTGCATCAAAATCCTGGTCGCCTTTTCGCTCTGCTCTTCAAAGATATTTTCCGTAACTTTCAGATGCATCAACAACTCATAAACAAATTCATTATTCTGCGCCGCGAAGATCAACGACTGTTTCGACTTGTATACGCCGAGCTTCTTAAACACCAAGCGGTCATATTCGTTTTCCGTGACTATGTTGTCATCCACCACCAGATCTTTGGAATAGTGGATATCGGTAGTGGCACCACCAATGTCCAGCAGGATAAAGGGGTTGACCACAGACAGTTTGGCATCGATATAGGGAAGCGCCTTATTAACGATATAGGGTGTCGAATAGATCTGATTGGCCGTTATATCATAGAGGTGCTTGATATCCTCCTTGCCTTCAATATCCTGCTGATAAAGATTGGTCAGATACTCCTTCAGGTGCTCTTCAACGATGTGCAAACGGTCATCGATGATATTCGGTAGCACCGCAACATTCGGGACGTTTTCCTGTACTGATAGTGCATCCTGTTTGCTACCGACAAATACGATATTGGAGTAGCTCAGCTTCACCAGGTAACTATAGAGTTTCTCAGAAAAAAGGTTCGCATGGCTGTCGATACCACCGACCACAATCACCACATCCACCAGGTCGCTGGGAATGGAGTACTCTTCGATATTCTGGTAAAGAATGGTATCGATAATATTGATACCTGAATTAAAAGCGATATTGGTGGCATATTTAATCGAAAAAGAGTGCGTCAGGCCGATAATCAATGCACTCAAACCACCATTGGCAGATGAGCATATCTGCACATTCTCTTTGTCAAACTGCTGAATGGTCTGACCACACTTGCTCATCAGGTCATCCAGCACGTCTCTGTTAAAATCCCTGAAATGCTGTTCAATCGACTCCTGAGTGCTTATCTTGAAATAGGTGCTGCCCACATCGATCAACAGTTTTTTGTTAGCATCGCTCATTGCATAATGCCTATATCGTGAATAATGTCATTGACGATACTCGTTGTGTCCTTGTTCAGGTCACAATGCGATTTCTCATACTCAAAACAGCGATCCGGAATCGGCACATTACCACGATCAATAATTCGAATATTTTTGCTGGCATCCCGAATGGTAATCATCTCGTTGCGGTTAATGATATGGGGTGAAAAAGGTACATCAATAATCCCGTTCTTAATCGAATTGAAAATCTTGCGCCACAGGGTATCAGCAGGATCATTAAATACTGCCTCCATAATGGCCTTGACCTCCAGCGATAGAATCTCCTCTTCCTGCTCATCCACCACCGTTGGCAAGCCGCTAAGAATGCGCAATGTGTACTGGGTATCCGCGACTGTCTTGGCATTCGCCTCTTTGGTCGGGATACCGGTCGCTTCCTCGCGGGTTTTGGTGATGATTTTATCCGCACCCACCATCGAAGCAATAACCGTCGACATATTGATTAATTGTTCAGCGTAATCCTTATTGGTCGGAAATGCGCCCATCCATTGATGGTAAACCAGGTGTATCGATGCGTCAGCGCAACCAATCTGCTCAGCGTAGTATTTCGCCATTTTTTTAATCACTGCGCCGGTCACAATATCCTGGTTCATCGAGCCCTGCTGGGAAAAGGACACGGAAAATGACTTTACACCCTCCTCCAGAGAAAGCAGCATCTCCAGCAATTGAATCACAATGGTAATAGCCGGTGGCACCAGAGTAGCTGTGAGCGGACCAAAGGACTCCCGGTTGATCGGCTTGTTCAACAGGGAGTAGTTCGCACAAACCCGCTCCACATATTTCCAGTACAGAAACGCCTTATCCAGAGGGAAATTTTTTGAATAGGGCAACAGATAGGTAATCGGTCCACCCTCTATCTCAAATATCCCGGATGCGATCGCAGTTTCGATCAGCAACCTGGCATCAGGTGTGCCATGCCTGAGGCTGACCGGCTTGTTAAAGTGTGTGATCATCTTGCGAGTAGTACGGTAACCATGGTTAACCAGTGGATAGCCGTTAAGCATATCCATCTCATTCTCTTCGCTCAGCCGCAGCATTTTCTGCGCGGTGCCGTAATCGTTAAGGCGAGTATTGGAATCAATAGTCAAAGGCAGCACATCAACATTGGCATCCACAAAAAACTCATACAGGGCAAACTGTTGTTTGTAGGTGGGAAAACCACCCCGAGGCTGAACCAGCATCTTTTCTTTGTTATTGAAATGATGGGAGATAAACAGCTCCGGACTGGCGCTTTTGACAAACGCTTCCACCTCTTCAAAATCAAAGGCATCCACATACTCATTACCGAGAATTATTTCTCTCTCTTCCTGCAGAAGACTCATTACCAGATCCTAATCTCTATGCTCTAAAAAGGCTTCCAGCGAATCAAGCCCGGTATTCAGGTCCACCTGGTGGCACACCAGATCAAACCCATAGCGTTTGTATTTTTTTTCAATCTCATCAGCCTTGCCGCTACCCACCGTTAAATTACCACCAATCATCATCACCAGATTATCGAGTCCCTTGTATTTGGCTTTCAGCGTACGCACCTCACGACTCCAGCCCTCTGCCTCACCATTTAACGAGGAAATCAACAAAACTTCTGCACCCGTTTCCACCACTGCATCAAAAAACTCTTCCAGATGAGTATTGACCCCCAGATTGAATACCTCAAATCCGCGCGCATGCAGGGAGAGTTCCATCAGCCGATTGGCCACTACATGGATATCGTTGCCCACCACACCTGTTACTACCTTCATCTAATACCGTCTAATCTTTAGGGGTTGTTATTTCCCGCAGCGCACTGCGCATTCGCAACCCAATTCAAATCGGATAATTCGACTAACTGCCAAAAGAGAAAAGTCAGCCGCTCCCGCCATTGTCCGCCACCTGATGCGGCAATTGCATTTTTTTCACAAAGCGGGTAATGATACAAAAAAACCGTGAAGAAATCCGGTTATATAATGCTAAAATGCCCGGGATTTTTTCAGCCACAGGAAAGTATTATGGAAGTTTTTACCGCAGATATCTGCGACGAGCATAGCGACAAAGTGAATGTACTGGGTCCGGGATTCCAGAACTATGGAGGAGCGGGCCGGTGTCAGGGTGAAATTGTCACTATCAAACTGGATAACAACAATACTGACCTGATTACATTATTAAGGGATGAAGACGGAAGCGGCAAAGTAGTCGTGGTCGACGTGGATAGTGCATACTATGCGGTGGTCGGCGAAAACCTGATGAAATTTGCTCACCAGAACAACTATGCCGGTATCGTCATCAATGGCTATGTCAGGGATACCTATCAGATCAAGGATATCCCTGTCGCTTTGTACGCACTGGGCACCTGCTCACGTAAATCCATCCCGGTTACACAGGGCGAAAGAAATATCCCACTCTCATTCGGCGGCATCAAGTTCAAACCCGGTGATTATCTTTATGCCGACACCGATGGCGTAATTGTTTGTGCGGAAAAGATTGTATAACGGAATACTATTCTATATTCGGTCGGCATATCCCTCTTTTAGCGCTATCCAGCCGAACACCCACTCCCCCCTCTGCAGCCACCGAGCATCGCAGACTGCTGACGGATAAGAGCGAGGACTGTCTGAGCAAAGCGAGTTCCGCAGCGACCGTTGGCAGGCGAGAAGCGTAGGGCACCCGAAGGGCGGCGGAACCAGGGGTGCCTTTTCTTTTGGTTCGTTTTCTTTGGGCAAGCAAAGACAAAAGCGTTTTATGCGTTGAACGTCCTTTAGGTCGGGCCGAAGGCCGAGCGTAGCGAGTCAAATGAACTCGCCTAGAGGCGAAACCTATGTTAGGGAGCACCCTGAGTATCTTGTCAATATGGCGAAACAACCTAAAATCACCAAATTCACCCTCCCTACAACACCTTTGCTATCGACTGCGTCAGGTAATCCACATTCGCCGTCGAAATTCCCGCCACATTAATGCGACTGGAACCTACAATATAGATACTGAACTCATCCTGTAGACGCTGTATCTGTTCGGCCTCAATTCCCAAAAATGAGAACATTCCGTTTTGTCGGGTAATAAAACTGAAATCCCGTTCCACGCCATTCTCTTTCAGCTTGTCAACCAGCAAGTGACGCATGCCACCAATGCGATCGCGCATTAATTTCAACTCTTCGTGCCATTGGCCGGTCAACTCATTTGAACTGAGAATGGTTTCCACAATAGCCGCACCATGGGCTGCCGGCATCGAGTAATTGACCCGCACCACCCGCAGCAGCGTTGATTGGGCAATATCAGCCGTATTTTCATCTTTGCAGATTATTGAGCAGCCACCGATACGATCACGATACAACCCAAAGTTCTTTGAGCAGGAACTGCAGATAATCATCTCTTCCACGTTATCGGCCATCAATCGAACACCAAATGCATCGACATCCAGCCCCTGACCAAAACCCTGGTAAGCAATATCCACCACCGGCAAAAAGCCAATTTCGTTAGCCAATGTGGCGACCTGCTGCCATTGCTCCTGATTCAGATCCATTCCACTTGGATTATGGCAACAGGCATGCAACAACACGACGTCATCCGCCGATACCTCCTGTAGCGCTCTCACCATACCCGCAAAATCCAGGCACTTGTTTTCGTAGTCATAGTAGGGGTAGGTTTTGACATTTAAACCCGCTGCCGCAAACACGCCCTGATGGTTGGCCCAGGTAGGGTTGCTTACCCAGATGGTTGCATCCGGCTTGCAACGGTTAATAAACTCACCGGCAACACGCAGCGATCCCGTTCCTCCTGGAGTAGAGATGGTGCGAATCCGGTTGCTTTCAATGACCTGATGCTCTCCCAGCAGCAACTCAGTTATTTTTTGATTAAACAGCGCCGAACCCGCCGAACCCAGATAGGCTTTACTAGGCTCATTGTCCACCCGTAGTTGCTCAGCCTTTTTGACACACTCCAATACCGGCGTATTACCCATTTCATCTTTATAAATACCCGGCCCGAGGTCGATTTTATTCGGATTGCTGTCGGCATTGAATTTGATAGATAACCCCAGGATAGGGTCGGCCGGTTGTGGCTTAAGCTCGGAAAACATAGAAATTTTGCCTTTAAGTTAAATTGCTGATTCAGTCATAAACGGTGGGCGATTTTACCCTAATTTCGGTGTGGGAATTAACCTTTTAGTAAAAATTTCAGGGACACCTTCAACAGTTTCTTTCAAGCAAGCTGGCATTTACGGTCTCCCTGGCCCACTGCTCCTGGAAACAAACGAAAAACCCGCCCATCTAAAAATTAAAGTAGATTGTTAGATTTTAATCCTATCATATTGTTATAAAGGGTTTTATATAAGCAATTAATGAGCCTCTCTATCTGGCACCGAGCTTGCTATTGAACAGATGCTCAAATAGAAGATTCTGCACCAGACTTATCATTTACCGATAACACTATCTGATTTCGGAGAGTAGTTTTGGATTAGTCACCAACTTGCGAACACCATGGGCATGATCTTCATTAAACACGTTACCTTTGCACCACTGTCCGATGGAATTAATATCCAGTTTTGCGCATTTCGGCCGAACACTCCAGCTGACCTGATAGGGAGAACACTGCTGTTCGGAAAATTTAGGCCCCGTAGTTGAACCCAGGAACTCAACCGGTTTACCGGTATTTCGAGGGAGATCTTTAGCTGATTTGAGATCATTAAAATCTAGCGCATTCGTATCATTAACCAGAGTAAACAGCTGAGTTTCGACCCGCAGGTCCGGGTTTGCGCAGGCCTCAGAAACACAGGCACCCAAAGTCGGACCCGGGTTTACGTCGCAGGAGGTGTGCACCCAATGTACCTCTATTGTATCTCCCGGCTGCAAATCACCATGCTCCCCGGCGCAGATTTTCTCTCGCGTTGGTGCCAGCTCGGCTTTACTCAGTGTTTTACTCATTGCACATAAATAACCACTGCCATAACCGTCATGCCCATCACCTGCGTAGATCGAAAACGCTTTCGCCTTATGCTCTGCCCCTTCATGAAAATGTATATTACACAGATTCATCTGCTCAGCTGCTGGCGCCATACTGAAAACCACCCCGTTTTCACCGGAAACACTATCGATATCACGGGGTGTTTGGGGGCCGAAATTGGTACAGATCTGACCATCACTATGTTCTTCGTGACCACTAGCGGCAAATAGGGTAGTTGCAAACGACAATGCAATGAGTGCTGTAGTGAAGTTATGTTTCAAAGTGAGCCTCTCCTTATGATTAATCCAAAGACCAATCATATCGGCTATTATCAACGATGAAAACAGATGGTGGCTCAAAGGTTAAAATAGGTCTGAATATTATCGATTGCCACGCCTCAAACTACTGCCCCAGCAGGCTCCCCATAATGCAGCCCATCGCTTCTATCTTTTCATTAGCCGAAAGCTTCGATTCCGGTTTGGCCATGAGCACTTTGCAGCGGGCCTTTTTACGCGCTTTATTATTAGGCAACAGTTGAGCGAGCACAGCACGCCATTGACTCACATCCAGGGCCTTTTCGCTGGTTGGGTTAATGACCTTCACGCCGACCAGGGCCTCCTTGTCCGGGCCAACCGGCGCCAGATTGAATATATAGGTACGAAAGATGCCATCACGTTCGGTAATTTCCAGCCTGTAATCTTCCCCAAAAAACCCGGGAGATTCAAAGCCATGCACCTGATTGCCCGCTAATGCAATATCACACAACAAATCACCAAGAACCAACGCCTCGCCACCAAAACCCATCACATTCTGCATAGCGTCATCATCATCCAGCTCCATATCAGGGAGCGCCTTCAGGCACTGCTGCTCACGTTCTGCACGAGTGACAGAAGTAAAGATCTGCCTTGCACGATCAGCACCGTCCCGGTAAAGCTTACTTTTGGCCGGGGCATCTATCGCTCTCAAGGTTTGCTTGATCTGCCCTACTCCTGCACGGCTTACTGGAAGATTTTCTAAAAACCCCTCAAACTCCTTCTCTACAGCATTGATTCTTGACTGATGCGCACTGTGATAGGCATCATCAAATGACTGGCGTGCGCCAGGTACATATTGACGTCCTAACCGACGACGCTCCTCAGCGGCAAATGCGACTAACTGGCCCAATCCGTCGAGCGTTGCTGGAAAGGATTCAAGTTTTTCTATAATGCCTGTAACTGCGGCACCGGCCACTTGCTCACGACGAGCCATAACGAGTTGATTCAGACGTTTTTGGTCCTGGGCTCCGAGTTGCCGGTACTCGGCACTGCCGGTCATTGCATTTAACGCCTGACTCCCTAATTCATTATCTGCAACTGCCGCTATTTTTTTCTCAAGCTGAACCCAAATCCGTTCGCTATGTCTGTCCGCCTCTCCCGTCAGCTTTTTCATGCGCTCCTGTGGTGCAATACCGGAAAGATCACTACTGACCACCTTGGCTATCGTATCAATAGCAACCAATCCAGCGATTGACTCTGGTGCATTTGCCATCTGGAGCTCCAGATCAACCAGCACCTCTTCAGTCAACGTTTTACGAATACCATCTATCTCTGAAAAATACCGGTCTGCTTCCTTTTGTGGCAAGTTTTGTATACTGGCGGCAACCAACCGGCCTGGCGTAGCCGCGATATGTCGCATTTGCTCTATCGGCATGCGCACCTCCCTGGCACCTTCAGACCGGCTCAGGTTTCCTAAACGGCCCAACAGGACAACCACCTTCAGCTTCTCAACACTAGCCGAAAGAGCGTTTAATTTTTCCAGGTTAACCGCGACATCCTGTCTCGCCCGATTTACCGTATTCAACGGCTGGCTGATATGGAACTGTACGACGCGGCGTAGTTCTATAAGCCGCTTTTGGGCATCAAACCGCTTCTCTTTCATCGCGGTCTTCATGCAACTGTTCACGGCAGGATTAAAGATGCGAAGATCATCACGACTCCAGTTCAGCAGAGGTTTGCCAAAAGCCTGATCAAATCCGGGGGTTTCAACGCCGGCTGCGAGCGTTAAACCGCCACGCGCGCTAGGTTCTACCCATAGGTTAATTGGCTGCGGATTCGCCGCGTCAATTTCGCTTGCGATATGCTCCAGGGAAGCACAATTCGGTGTATTTATCGGGGCAGACTGGGTGCTATTCACAGGCTGACTGCGATCGACCCGCCGCGCGGCAGCATCAGCCTCATCAGGCAAGACTGCGGTTTCCAGTACACTGATCGCAACTATTACGGTTAACGCATCAACCACCCTTGATTTGATCACGACGACCTCCCGTCAAAAATCATAATGAGCAGAACAACTTTTCCCGTTTTGATACCGCACCTTATCAGAGTCTGTCATAAAAACAGTATCTGATTCAACAAACGGCACTATGGGTCGAAGTCAACCCTTGCGCGCCCGCGGGAAATACCGTTAATTGATCAAAATTTGAAAGGAGTAGCGTGAGACCCAGGACTCTTCCTGGAGCAAAGCGAGAAATTCGCATCTGAACTACCTGAAAGGACTCCTGCACCCATCCCCCAAACTGTCGGTTATGACGTTATTTGTATCATACACCAGGTTGAAAGGCCGGTGCGACCGTTTAGAAGCAATCCCCCGGCACGCGAACCCAGCCTTCCATCAGTACTCGCGCACTTCGGCTCATAATCACTTTATCCACCGTCCATTTTCCATCAGAACAACTCACCTGCGCGCCGACCTTCAGGGTACCCGACGGATGACCAAAAGTAACCGATTCACGCTCACCACCGCCAGCCGCCAGATTCACCAGTGTGCCGGGAATGGCTGCCGCAGTACCGATCGCGACGGCTGCCGTGCCCATCATGGCATGATGCAACTTGCCCATCGAGAGAGCACGGACGTTCAAATCTATATCCGAAGCACTGATTCGCTTTCCGCTTGATGCGTGATAGTCGCGCGGGCTGCCCACAAAGGCGACTTTGGGGGTGTGCTCACGGATTGCCACCATACCCATGCGCACCGCTCCATATTTTCGAATGGTTTCAAATCGGGTCAGTGCTCGCGGATCATCATTAACTGCTTCCTGTAACTCGGCACCTGTATATCCTATTTCGTCCGCATTGAGAAAAATGGTGGGAATGCCGGCATTGATCATGGTCGCCTTTAAGGTACCCACACCAGGAACCTCAAGCTCATCAACCAGGTTGCCCGTAGGAAACATAGCTTCGCTGGCATCCACCGGGCTAAGGAACTCAACCTGCACTTCCGCAGCGGGAAAAGTGACCCCATCAAGTTCAAAGTCGCCTGTTTCCTGCACTTCACCATTAGTTATCGGGACCTGGGCTACGATGGTTTTTTCGATGTTTTTCTGCCAGATACGTACCGTCGCAATGCCGTTATCCGGAATTCGATCCGGATCTATCAGACCGTTGGAAATGGCGAACGAGCCTACTGCAGCTGTCAGGTTGCCGCAGTTACCGCTCCAGTCAACAAAGGGTTTATCAATTGATATCTGACCAAACAGGTAGTCAACATCGTGATTTTCCTTTTCGCTTTTGGCCAGAATTACCGTTTTGCTGGTGCTGGAGGTGGCACCGCCCATGCCATCGGTATGCTTCCCATAGGGATCGGGACTGCCGATCACTCGCAGTAACAGTTTGTCACGTGCCTCGCCCGGAACCTGCGCAATTTCGGGCAGATCCGCAAGATTAAAAAACACACCTTTGCTGGTGCCGCCACGCATGTAGGTAGCAGGGATTTTGATTTGAGGCACATAATGCATGCTGGTTCTCCGATGTTTTTCACCCGTAGGTGTCTACTTTTCTTTTGCCCGACAAAGCCAAACCTATCGACGAAACTAATCCGTCGAGCCGCTAAGAAAATCCTGTGCAAATCGTTGTAACACGCCACCAGCCTGATATACCTGGACTTCTTCGGCGGTATCAAGGCGGCAGGTGACTGGAATCTCCACCTGTTCGTCGTTGCTGCGATGCATCATTACAATCAGCTCCGCGCGGGGTGACGGGGTGCCAATCACGTCAAAGGTTTCGGTACCGTCAATTCCGTAGCTTTCCCTAGTATGGCCTGATTTAAATTCCAGGGGCAAAACACCCATGCCGACCAGATTGGTTCGGTGAATTCGCTCAAAACCTTCGGCGACGATTGCTTCCACACCGGCGAGTCGTACACCTTTTGCAGCCCAGTCACGGGAAGAACCCTGACCGTAGTCTGCTCCAGCCACTATGATTAGAGGTTGCGCCCGGTCCATATAGGTTTCGATCGCTTCCCACATTCGCGTCTGCTTTCCTTCGGGTTCCACCCTGGCCAACGAACCCTGAATAATCTCGCCGCTTTCATCACGACACATCTCGTTCAGCAGTTTCGGGTTGGCAAAAGTGGCTCGCTGGGCTGTCAGGTGATCACCACGGTGGGTGGCGTAGGAGTTAAAATCCTCCTCAGGTAGCCCCATTTTCGCCAGATATTCACCGGCAGCGCTGGAGGCAAGAATCGCATTGGAGGGAGACAGATGATCGGTGGTAATGTTGTCGCCCAACACAGCCAGCGGCCGCATCCCTTTCAGAGCGCGCGCTCCCGCCAACGCCCCTTCCCAGTAGGGAGGACGACGAATGTAGGTACTCATCGGTCGCCAGTCGTAAAGCGGGCTCTCCGCCTCTTCTCTGGCACCAAGATCAAACATGGGAATATAGACCTGATTGAACTGCTCCGGCTTGACATATTCGGTAACGATGGCATCGATCTCCTCATCGCTCGGCCAGATATCCTTCAGAGTGATCGGCTTACCGGCGTTGTCGAGACCCAGCACATCGTTTTCAATATCAAAGCGCACGGTGCCAGCAATCGCATAAGCCACCACCAGTGGCGGCGATGCCAGAAATGCCTGCTTGGCATAGGGGTGGATTCGACCATCGAAATTGCGGTTACCCGACAGTACTGCCGTCGTATAGACATCGCGTTCGATCACTTCCTGCTGAATTTTCGGATCAAGAGCACCACTCATACCATTACAGGTGGTGCAGGCATAGGCGACAATACCAAAGCCCAGCTTTTCCATTTCCGGGAGAAGCCCCGCTTCTTGCAGATAGAGACGTGCAACTTTGGAACCCGGCGCAAAAGAGGATTTGACCCAGGGTTTACGCACCAATCCCAGTTCGTTGGCTTTTTTCGCCAATAAACCAGCGGCCACCACATTACGCGGGTTCGAGGTATTGGTACAGGAGGTTATGGCAGCAATAATAACTGCCCCGTCCGGTATCTTTCCGTCGGCCTCTTCCGCCTGCGCGCTATCCAGGTTTCCCGCTATGCCTCGTGCCGCCAATTCCCCTGTAGGCAGTCGACGATGAGGGTTGGACGGCCCGGCCATGTTACGACAGACTGCGGACAGATCGAATTCAAGCACACGCTCGTATTCTGCATGCTCCAGATCATCAGCCCACAACCCGGTTAATTTGGCGTACTTCTCAACCAGTTCAACCTGATCCGGCTCGCGACCAGTCAACTTCAGGTATTCGATGGTCTGATCATCGATATAAAACATGCCGGCAGAAGCACCGAATTCAGGTGTCATATTTGAAATAGTCGCCCGATCTCCAATTTTAAGGTCACGCGCTCCTTCACCAAAGAATTCCAGATAAGCAGACACCACCCGCTGCTCACGTAGAAATTCGGTCAGAGCCAACACGATATCGGTTGCGGTTATTCCGGGTTGCCGTTTTCCGGTGAGTTTTACACCGACTATATCCGGCAAGCGCATCATCGATGGACGGCCCAACATCACTGTTTCAGCCTCCAGACCACCGACGCCAATGGCGATAACGCCGAGCGCATCCACATGTGGTGTGTGACTGTCGGTGCCAACGCAGGTGTCGGGATACGCCACTCCATCGCGTGCCTGCACAACCGGCGACATCTTTTCCAGATTGATCTGATGCATGATGCCGTTGCCAGCAGGAATCACATCCACATTCTCAAAGGCAGTCTTTGTCCACTCGATAAAGTGGAATCGGTCTTCATTACGGCGATCTTCAATGGCTCTATTTTTCTCAAACGCTTCCGGATCAAATCCTGCATGCTCGACCGCCAAAGAGTGGTCGACAATAAGCTGTGTGGGTACGACGGGATTAACTTTAGCAGGATCACCACCCTGCTCGGCTATCGCATCACGCAACCCGGCCAAATCCACAAGAGCTGTCTGACCAAGAATATCGTGACAGACTACCCGCGCCGGATACCACGGAAAATCGAGATCGCGTTTGCGTTCGACAATCTGTTTTAGTGAATCAGACAATGCCCCTGGATCACAACGGCGAACCAGTTGCTCTGCCAATACTCGTGAGGTATAGGGAAGTTTGTCGTACGCACCAGGCTGAATTTCTTCAACCGCCGCTCGGGTATCAAAATAGTCCAGGCCGGTGCCTGGTAGGGACTTGCGATAGTCAGTGTTCATCACATCATTTACCGATATTCATTAATTCATCCCGCCATTCATAACGGGTATTCAGGGCTGCGGCCAAAACAAATGGCATATAACGAGTCGAACTCACCTACTCCTGTTTACCGAGCATAAATTCAGACCACCATTGGACCGATAAATCGGGCCCGCCGAAAGCGGGCCAATTATGCTAACTGCGCTCGGACATCGGCACCCATTCACAAAAATCCGGTCCGGTGTAATCCGCACTTGGACGGATAATCCGGTTGTTTGAGCGCTGCTCTTTAACATGAGCTGTCCAGCCGGAAACACGACTCATAACAAAGATGGGCGTAAACAGCTTGGTGGGTATACCCATGAAATGATAGGCAGAGGCATGGAAAAAGTCGGCATTACAGAACAGCTTCTTCTCGCGCCACATCACCTCTTCACAACGAACGGAAACCGGGTAAAGACGGGTATCACCCACCTGTTCCGCCAGCTTTTCAGACCACTGTTTGATAATGGCATTTCGCGGATCAGATTCCCTGTAAACAGCATGACCAAAGCCCATGATCTTATCTTTACGCTCCAGCATGCCCAACACTTCACGCTCGGCATGGTCGGGATCGGTATAGTTTTCAATCATCGCCATAGCGGCTTCATTGGCACCGCCGTGCAAAGGACCGCGCAATGTGCCGATGGAACCGGTCACGCAGGAATGAATATCGGACAGGGTTGACGCACAGACCCGGCCAGCAAAGGTTGAGGCATTAAACTCATGTTCTGCATAGAGAATCAGTGAACAGTGCATCACCTGTTCAAACATCTCATTCGGTGCTTTATCGTGCAGCATGTGTAAAAAATGTGCACCAATGGAATCATCATCCGTTTCCGTTTCAATGCGAACACCATCATGGCTATAGCGGTACCAGTAACATATGATACTGGGGAATACTGCCAACATTCGGTCAATATGGTCATCCTGTTCAGAAAAATCCTGCTCGGTTTCCAGATTTCCCAGCATGGAACAGCCGGTACGCATGACATCCATCGGATGAGCATCAGCCGGAATGGCTTCCAAAACTGTTTTTAATGCCGAAGGTAAACCGCGCAGCCCTTTCAGTTTGGCAACATAGGCATCGTACTCCTGCTGATTCGGCAGTTTACCGTGCACCAGCAAAAAGGCGACCTCTTCAAATTTTGCATTGGCTGCGAGGTCGGAAATATCGTAACCACGATAGGTTAATCCGCTACCGCTTTTACCCACTGTACAAAGTGCAGTTTCACCTGCTGACTGTCCACGTAATCCAGCCCCGCCTAACTTTTTATCGACCATTTTTCTGCCTCCTCTAACCTTTCAAGTTGCTATTTGTTCTTGCCCTGACTGAACAGCTTATCCAGCTTCTGCTCATAGTCGTGATACCCAAGATAATCATAGAGCTCCATTCGTGTTTGCATTAGATCCACGACTTCTTTTTGATCGCCCGCCTCAAGCAGATGCTTGTAAACTGTCTCCGCTGCTTTGTTCATGGCACGTACAGCGGTCAGCGGATACAGCACCATATCTACCCCGTTAGTGGCCAGATCAGCTTTATTGAACAGTGGCGTGACGCCAAACTCCGTCATATTGGCCAGCAATGGGGCTTTGATTGCGTCTTTAAACACCTGGTACTCTTCCAGAGTGGACATCGCTTCAGCAAACACGCCGTCGGCGCCCGCCTCGATGCAGGCACAGGCACGATCAACAGCCGCCTCCAGCCCCTCTTTTGCATAGGCATCGGTACGCGCCAAAATAAAGAACTGATCGTCGGTTTTGGCATCAACGGCTGCTTTCACCCGATCAGCCATCTCTTCCTGACTGACAATCTCTTTGTTAGGGCGATGACCGCACCGTTTTTGCGCAACCTGATCCTCGATATGCACCGCTGCGACACCAGCGCGAATCGACTCTTTAACCGTGCGGGCGATATTGAAAGCTCCACCCCAGCCGGTATCGATATCGATCATCAATGGTGTATCAACCGCTGCAGTGATTCGTCGCGCATCCTCCAGCACATCATTCATGCTGGTCATACCGAGGTCCGGTAATCCGTAGGACGCGTTGGCACAGGCACCACCTGAAATATAGACTGCCTGATGGCCAACTCTCTCCGCCATCATTGCCGTATATGCGTTGATTGTACCCACTATCTGGAGTGGATTCTCCTGCTCCAGTGCTGCGCGAAAACGTGCGCCGGGGGAATTCAGACGTATCTTTTCCTGACTAGACATTATTGACCTCTTTCATGATTTTCATTTCAGCTGGAATTGCCGTAACGTTTTTCTATGTTTTGTCGCGCGGCGCTTATGTGCGCTCGCATTAATCGTTCTGCCAGATCACCATCGCGCTGTTCAATGGCATTAACAATGGCATGGTGTTCGTCAAATGCGTGTTTAGGCCGGGGAGTATCGACACTAAACTGGTATCGGTACATTCGAATCAGGTAATAGAGCTCATCACAAAGCAACTTAACCAGCTTGTTGTTGTGGCTACCCTGTACGATGCAGTAGTGGAAATCGAGATCACCCTCTTTCTGGTAGTACGCATGCCCCTCCTGCAGATCTTCATTCTTTTCATGCACCGACAAAAGGTATTTGAGCCTGAAGATCTCCTCATCGGTCATGTTTTCAGCCGCAAGCCGGCACGCCATGCCCTCCAGCGCTTCTCGCATGAATGAAATTTCAGTTAACTCATCCAAAGAAAGTGATACAACGCGCGCACCGACATGAGGTTTTCGCTCAACAAGCTTCTGCCCTTCCAGACGTCTGATTGCTTCTCGCAATGGCGCCCGACTAACACCGAATTTTCGTGCCAGTTCCGGCTCACTGATTTTACTGCCAGCAGCTAGCTCACCTTTGATAATAGCCGTTTGCAACTGATCAAAAAGACTGTCGGATATGGTTCGGTGTAATTTTGTATCGCTGTTCAATGATGAAACAGAGTCCATAGAGCGCCCTCAGCAAGACATTGTCGACAATATATTATATTGTCGACAATGTTATTCTTTTGAGGGAAATATGTCAAATAGACGAAAGTCTATTTAGACGTAATGATTAGTTAAATTACCGAGTCGGAAGAATAGATTATTGAAACTCGTGCTATCGTTGAACCGTCTCTACAGCCGCATACGTCGCCACCGAACAGGGGACCAGCTAGGTTAGCAGCATCTTCAAAATGACCCAATGATCGAGCTCCCCATGAAGCACCGTGCCGCCATGATTAATTAGCACCAATAGCGTTCCTACCATTAAAGCAATACGAGCAGATCGACGCACAATCACCGGCTCTGATGCAACTCTAAGGCACTCAATCATTGAAAAATTATAGGCCACGCCTTACCGCAAAGAACTCGGGGCTAGTCGTGATATAACCTGAAAGAATATATTTTATCAACATAAGTCATTTTATTTATTTCTTATTCAGTTATACAATTCTGTTATGTGTTTGGTTAAACAAGATAACTCAGGAGCATTATTATGATTTTATCAATTATGGTACCCGTCACAATCGCCCTCTTGGCGGCTGTTGCATATGAGGACAGTTAAACAAATCACTGTTTAACTTCACCCTCAAATATTATTACCCCCCTAAATCTAGCCCACCAAACCGGTGGGCTTTTTTTATCTGCATATTCCGGGTTTTTGTCTTCCGGTTAAGTGAAGCCGGCTCCCTCCAACTGGACCCGCTAAACCCTTACTGCCAGCACATCACATTGCGCTCCGTGCAGCACAGCATTTGCCGTTGAACCAAGTAGTAACGACACCCCGTGACGTCCGTGACTTCCGATTACTATCAGGTCAATACTGTTTTGTTCAGCAAACTTTTGAATCTCTTTTTTTGCCGCGCCCTCAAGCACATGCTGGTTTTGCTTATCAATGGCATAGCGTTCGCCCAATTCGGCTAACCGGGTGTTCGCCTGCTCCTCGGTATGCTTGTATATGTGTGAATAGTCAATTGCCGGTATGGGCCCCTGAATCTGAATCGGCTCAATCACATGAACCAGAGACAGGCCGGCATTATCACCAGCCAGCGCTTTCCCTTTTTCTACTATTTTTGTATTTTCTTCATCCAGGTCGACCGCAATGAGGATATTCAGATATTGAGCCACTGAGGGTATCTCCTTAAATGAGTATTGCCTTTAACCATACGCCTGCCCTGACATGGGCAAGTTGACCCAGATCAACCACAACAAGGAATATGGAACTGCTTTCACCAATTGAGCACAGCCGTTGCCCACAATGGCCACAACTATTTATCCGGCCACTGCAGTTACATGCAACATCGCTACACCACACTTTCTCGCATTACCGACAAAATAAGCTGTCAGCGGCAGTGATCACTCGATTCGTTTTTACAGACCCTAACCGGCTTTTGAAAGATGCTCAAAACAACGCTCAACCAGTTTGTTATCTGCCACAGCCGCAAACGAAACATAATCACTGGCAACCGCCAGCATCTGTTTCTGATCGGCATAAGGTCCGAGCGGTGTTTTACTTTCTCGCGTTAAAAAGAACCACTCACCATTCAAACAGAGAATTCTTTTTGTTCTGGCACAATTTGAAGGGAGATAGCCTTCACCTGATCTTAAAGTTTTAACAACTTCAAGCATAACGGTTACCTGCAAAGCTATATACGTACACTAAAATTCTGAGAATTATCGATCACTTTATCATTTAATTAGGGTGCAAGAATCATTCCCCAAGACCATTAATTACTTACAAATCAACATCTTAACAAATATTGCAAATTACCCTATCTACCGCTTTTGTAAAAAAAGCTGACAATCCGTCACTAATCCAACCCTACTCCGGCCCACCGTTGTTGTACTCAGGATGACTCTTTAAGTCGAGCAAGCTTGTCTGAAAGCCTGGTCATTATCGCCATATTTTTGAAATACTGTCGTACGGGCTGGACCGGATGCCCGGCATAGACACCGGGTTGATCAATATTCTTTATCACACCCGCGCGCTGGGTCAGCACAACATCCTCAGCAATTGTCAGGTGATCCAGTATTCCTGTTTGCCCACTACACATAGTGCGACTTCCAACACGTGTTGAACCCGCTATACAGGTCTGTGCCGCTAAAAGGCAATCTTCTCCCAGTTCAACGTTATGGGCAATATGGCAAAGCGCATCCAGTTTACAGCCATTACCAATTTTGGTTTCCTTGAACACAGCCCTATCGACATTACAGTTTGCGCCCAATACAACATCATCACCAACAACAACATTGCCAAGGTGAGGCATCCGATGGCTCTTGCGTTGCTGATCCTGCGCAAAACCAAACCCTTCCATACCCACTATACAACCGGATTTAATAATACATCGCTTTCCAATGACACATTCATATCCAATAACCGCATTGGGATGAATCACTGTGCCGGCACCTATTGATGCGCCCTCTTCTACCACCACATTCGCCATCAGGATAACACCGGTGCCAATCTTTACGTTTTGCGAAACCACAGCACCCGGGCCTATCCTCACATCATCTGCTACCGATGCCGAATCATGAATAACGGCAGTTGCATGTATCGGGTCCCAACCATTCGCCCTCAGGTCACGATCAACATACGCCTGCCTCAGCAATGCCTGCGCCAACCGGACATTGGAACTAACCATAAAGGGTACCTCAGAGCGCTCCTTATATTTTTCCGCAAGCTCTGAAGTTGTTACCAACATAGCGGGAGCCGCCTTCAATGCCTGAGCCATAAACGCTTCACTCTCGACAAAGACCATGTCGCCCTCACCACAATCCTCAACCCCGGCAAAGCCGGTAATCATCGTATCAACGTCATCATAGTGCGCAAATATTCGTTGCTCTGCAAAGTCTTCCAATATTTTGCTTAGCTTTATTTTCATCTACTTTACCCTTTGATTGTCATCACTTTATTCTTTTTTTATATACGGGGTTTTGCTTGCTGTTCGCCGACCAAATAATAAAAAATTGCGCTTGTATTTGAATCAGTCAGCCAAATAAAGAGCATTATTCTCTTTCACAATGGTTAGGCAGTATAACGCAATAATGGTTGAAACGAGCGGGGGAATATGGGGAAATTTAGTATCAGGACTGCTGGTAGATGCAAACGCGGTTTCCGCCCTCTTTTTTTGCCTGATACATAGACAAGTCAGCATAACGTCTGAGATGAGCAAAGTCGGTGGCATGAGCAGGCGCCCTTGCAACACCGATGCTAACGCTTGGCCAGAACACCTCTTTCTCAAAGCTGATCGCTTCAGATAAAGCGTTTAGAATACGCTGAGCCAGCTTATCGATACTGGAAGGAGCGCTGTTTTTATCGATACAGTACATCACCGCAAACTCATCACCCCCAATTCTTGCAGTATCCATTTGCCCCTGTACAACCACTTCTGAATGACGCGACATCTCCATCATACGATTTGAGATTGCTTTTAAGAGTTCATCACCGGCATCATGCCCCAGTCTATCGTTAACACCCTTAAAATTATCAACGTCGATCATCAGCAACACAATCTCACTAATGTGCATATCCTCTAGCAGCCTCATGGCCTCAACAGCCTTCTCCTCAAACTGGCGACGGTTGGCCAACCGAGTCAACGGGTCTTCGTAAGCAAGCAGGTTGAGCTTGTCGTTCATCTCTCTGACTTCACGAACGAGCTGCCGGTTTTTATAACCTTCGTACACTAGCTTTTTAAAAGTTTCCCCGGTCTTTTTGGCAATCATCAACATTAAAGTGATATAAGCCAGAAATATCACCAACAACTGAATCTGCTTTCCACCACCAAATAATACCGCCCACACTATGACAGCAATCCATAAAGGCAGACTAAAACATATAAATACCGGAAGCCAATACGCATTGGACACCAGGCTGGAAGGCGGCATACAGGTAAGCATTATCAAAATCAATAATTGATGGATCTGTGGAATTTCCGTTGAATAAAAATACAGAGAGCCCGCCCAGCAAAGTCCTGCGACAAAAGCAGCAAACGAATACAGGTTTGCAATGGTAGTTGCGTTTTGCTGAGTCAAGCACTTACGCCACCGGGCCACCAGAGCTATTCTAACGGCTGAAACCAGAACAACAACCGAGCACCATATCAGTATGCTGGATTTATTGCTCTCAGAATACAGGGCACTGCTTACAGCCAATGCTGCCAGTATTGCAACAACTAGCGTTGCGGGGCTGGCTTGCAGCAATTTCGCGACTAATTCCCTTTGAACCTCACAACCAAATCCATTTGACCGGCCGTAGTTCTCTGACAAAGGAGGAGTCCTGGAAAATTGTTGTTATTAACAACCAGATTAGCTCTGTATCACCCTATAAGCCAACAAATCCTCCAGTTTCCTTGCCTTTATACGATCTGGATCAATTATGATCAAACATCCGCAACATAAGGGGGCGCCGGATCATATTGTAAAATTTTCCTTACCTGTCGGGCATGATCGGGAGAATGCAACTGCCCCACCAGCCATAACGCCATATCGATTCCCGCCGACACCCCTTGTGATGTCACGATATTACCATCTCGAACATAGCGCATATCGGCTAACACCTCTACGTCAGGATCCGCAGCCAGTGCTTCAGTCAGCATCCAATGCGTGGTTGCCTTGCGGTTGGCCAACAACCCCGCTTTCTGCAACAGCAACGCGCCGGTACAGACCGAGGTGAGATATTTGACCTGGCTGGCTCTGGACTTAACCCACTCAATGGCATCATCCATTTCGAGCAGTGCATCAACACCTTCAGTACCGGGTATCAAAAGCACATCCACTTCAGGTGCATTTGCAAAAGAAAAATCCGGAGTTACCCGCATGCCAGACAAACAGGTTATTGGTGACGTATCGGAAGCAATAGTAACCACACTGCCGCCTTCGGCCAATTGATTGGAAATTGCAAAAGTATCCGAAGGGCCCACAAAATCCAAAGCGGCCACCTGATTATAGATAAATATACCGTAGCGATAGCTCATCATATTTCTCCTGTTAATGGTAAAACTCTAATTACTGAAATGGCTTTGATACATTCCCGGAGTCACACCCAGCTCGCGTAAAAATGCCCGACGCATACGTTCTTCCCGACCAAAACCACTTTGTACTGCTACCTGATTAATCGCCTTCTGTCCGTTCTCCAACAGCTCTCTGGCTTTCTCCAGGCGCAACAGCTCCAGATATTTACCAGGCGTCACGCCTGTTTCCTGCGCAAATACCCGAGAGAAATTTCGCGGACTCATGCCCGCTCTGTCTGCCAGCAACTCCACATTCAGAGGTTCACCCAGGTTTTCGGTAAGCCATAGATGCAAATTACCAAAGCGGTCACCGGCACGCTGTTGAAGCGCGAGGGGCGCGCTAAACTGTGCCTGCCCGCCAGGCCTTCTCAGATACAACACCAGCCAACGTGCGATTTCAATGGCCAGTGCAGCACCAAAATCATCCTCTACCAGCGCCAACGCCAGATCAATTCCTGCGGTCACACCCGCACTGGTAGCAACATTTCCATCCTTTACATAGATTGCATCGGGTTTCACCTGGATTTTTGGATAACGGCACGCCAGTTGCTCCGCCATAGACCAGTGGGTAGTTGCTTTTCGATTGTCCAGCAAACCACATGCTGCAAGAACAAAAGCTCCAGTGCAGACCGACACCACTTGCTGACAGCCTTCTGCCGCTCTATGTACCTGATAAAGAAACTCGGCATTCGACAAAACAGGTTCAACGTCATCGGTTCCCGGAACCAGAATCAGACCCTTACAATCGCTTTCTGAAAGTGATGACTCCGCGAAAAGCTGGAGACCTGAATTCAGTTTTATTTTGCCCGCTTCAAGTGCAAGAAACCGAATACTGTAGGCGTCCTCCAAACCTTCGTTTTTCTGCAACAGAATATTGGCTGCATTAAACACTTCCAGAGGGCCGCTGATATCAAGCCCCACTGCTCCCTCATACAGAATAAAATCTATACTCCTGGCCACAAATCAAACCCTCAATTAGATACATGAAATATACGCCGACCAGATAATGGCATCAATGACATATAACAAGCATTTTATGCCATACAATGATCGGTGGGGGCTCTATTAAACAAGGTTAATCATTCAAAAGGCTGTCGGGTTTCGACAGCCCGAAGTGATCTGGGGGAGGGTTTTTGTATTTCATTTTTAAGGTTGTGCTGGTTAAAAACCAGGGGGAATTGCTTATTAATTAATTGGAAGTTCGAGTCGAACAGTGGGTAATGGTCCAATCTCACGCTTATACTACGCGTCAGCAGTATGATGCCATTTTGGTCAACCGGACTTTGGGTTAATTCAGGAAGCGTCGGCTATCACTTGTGGCCGGCTTTTACCTCCAGCTACCAACCGTCTCAGCAATTTGACTCTGAGTGACCAGGGATGTATTTCAGGGGAAAGCCCCAGCGATTTCTGAGCTTTTGCGAATGAGTCCTCAATTAGAGCATCATGCAAAGGCCTGAACACCAGAGGCCAGGATAATACAGCCAGACCGGTGGTTTCCATTTTCAGGTTGTGCCGTATAAGGGTCAGCTTTGCCGACACTTCAACCGCCACAAACTCATGGTAACCATTAAAACCTTCCGGCCCGGTAAAACAAAATCTAATTGACTGTCCAGGACAATACCGAGCCACAAAATAACGAATCGGTCCGTGGCCACCGACCGCATCCACAGCCAAATCGCGATCAAATTTCATACGCGGCCAAATCTCAAAAGGCCAAAGTTTGTCCTCTGCTGAAGCCAGCGAATCGATCAGAACGCCGACTTGCGCCAAACTGGCCTGAATTCTCCTTTCGTGACAATTGACAACTTTCATCGTAATCCCTACCCGCCATTTGCCAGCCATGCTACCATTATTTCCGGCAATTCAATAGCCGACTTAAAACTCTAAAACCTCAACCTGACGACAGACTGTCTCTTTGCCAAAATACCGCCAAGGTAATACAGCTGGAAAACTGGTAGATTCTGCAAGAACAAGGGATTTTAAGCTACGACGCTTTTATTGCGTTTGGATCTGACATAACTAACCAGGATTGCAATACCCACCACCCGGCCGAAATACCAAACGCCATATGTATTATGAAGAGCCAGTCATCGTAGCGTTTGACAAATATTCACAATTAGAGACAACCGAAGAGACTTACACCATTCGCCAAATCAGCCCGTCTCTTAGTTGAACGCCAATCTCCTTTATACCAGACATATCGGTCTGCTCACTCAGGCCCTAAGCAACGTCCTTTTTTGGGCAATTTCTTCGGCAATTTCATCCGGGTCACCAAAATAGATACAATGGGCCAGACAAACATTATCGGCGCAGGCAGGCATCAACCCCTCGTCTACGCGGTGATAACAAAGGTTACATTTTTCAGTTATCATACTGTTGCCGTTAATACGAATAGCATCGGTCGGACACTCTGGCACGCAGGCCTCACAGCCGGTACAGGTGCGCTCATCCATCACTACGATACCATCATCACGAATGGAAATCGTATCATCGGGACAGGAATAAACACAGGGGGTATCCTCACAGGCTGCATGCAGACAGGCATTCACATCAAACTGAAAATCCAGCTTGCCGTTTATCTGTCGAGGACCATCCTCACCAACCTGAATCAGCTTTACACCAAAATCAGCTCCGTTCTCCTGCTTGCATGCCACTTCACAGGCATAACACCCATAACAGGCAAAATGATCAATAATCAACGCTAACTGTTTCATCTACTCGGCTCCCTATTCTTCTTTATATACTTTGCAAAGCAGCGTTCTGACGCTGGTCGCTCCCATTGCGGGATCGCAGGATTCATAAGAGTTATCCGTTAGCATATTAATATTGGACTCTTTCCAACCATGATTACCCTCTTTCTTTTCCGGGTACCACCAGGCATGTTGTGCACCGATCACCTGTGGATGGATACCTTCAAATATTTTCGCTTTTTGCCGCACTTTTCCGCGAGGCGACTCAATAACAACCCACTGACCATTGGTAATACCCAGTTTTCTTGCGGTATCAGGGTGAATCTCCACACAGGGATCGGGGTGTTGTTCCCGCAACCAGGGCAACTGCCTGTTCTCGGTATGAAAAAAGCCAGGAGAGCGCGCACCTGTGACCAGAATAAATGGGTATTCATCGGTCATATCCGGCTTACTGATTGGGCTTTCATGGGGTTCAACATATTTTGGCAAAGGATCATAACCCCACTTCTCTAACATAGTGGAATAGATCTCCAGTTTACCGGTTGGTGTTGAGAAACCCTTGGTTTTGTATTTCTCGTAATTGACTTCGCCACGAATATAATCCATTTTCTTAAATTCCTGGAAATTGATACCCAACGGCTCCAATATATAATCCAGACCTCCTTCAAAGGTATCCCACCAGTGCTCCCCCTGGCCTACCCGCTTACCCAGTTCATTAAGCATTTCATGATCTGAGCGACACTCTCCAACCTGTATCGCTTTGCGTCTGGCCAGAATATAACCATGACGTTTCCAAAAATCTCCAACGTAATCCATTTCCATCCAGGTAGCTGCTGGCAATACAATATCGGCTAATTCCGCCGTTGGCGTCATAAAGAAATCCGCCACTGCCATAAACTCAATCTTCTCCAATGCCTCATACACCTGACTGGCATTAGCGCGAGTCAATACCGGATTAGAGCTAATAAAAAATGCCATCTTAACCGGATATGGCTCTTCAGTAAGGATGGCATCCCAGGCACATTTTGGATTGATAATTGAAAAATGCCCTGCCAGGCGAAACCGATCTCCACCCAAACGCTTCGCGCGCTGTTCTTTCGGGAGCAACTTATGTGCACCGAACTCTGAGGCGTTGCGATTTTTTGCATTCTCATACAATACCTGGCCACCTTTCTTATCCAGGTTACCCGTCATCCCCATCAGCGCCATCAGGGTTCGATTATTGTCAGCACAGTTGATTTGCTGCTCAATCGCAACACCCCACTGAATACCAGCGGTGTCGGCTTCAGCAAACATGCGTGCTGCCTCTTTGATCTGCTCTTCCGGAATCCAGGTAATTTTCGATACTTTATCTACCGGGTAATCCTGCACCCGTTCCACGAACTCGTCCCAACCATGCACATAGTTTTCCACGAACTCTTTATCGTAAAGCTCCTCGGCGATAATGTAGTGCGCCATTCCTAACGCCAGAGCGGTATCTGTTCCGGGACGAAGTTGCAACCAGATGTCCGCTCTTGCCGCAAGCCGGGTCATGCGCGGATCAACCACAATCAGCTTCGCGCCTTTATCTACACAAACCGCCAACGACTCACCCTTATACTCATCCGAATTAGCAATCACCAGATTGTTACCCCAGACCATCACACAGTCTGGCTGGCTTTCATAATCTACAACCGGAATCGATCCACAGGTAATTACACCGGTTGAAATACGCGGCCCATAACAGAGATGGCCGGCTGTCAGTACATTGGGGGTTCCCAGCAGATTGGCAAAACGGTAGATAACCGCTTCGTTATCGCGGCCGGTTCCATATCCCATGAGAATCGACTCGGCACCAAAATCCGCTTTGTAGCCATTAATCTTCTCGGCAATGGTATCCAAAGCCTCATCCCAGGAAATCCTTTCCCACTGGCCGCTTCCTTTGGGTCCGACACGTTTAACTGGATGCGTAAGGCGGTCTGGGTGATAGGCAATCTGGGTCGAGGCAATCCCCTTGGGACAAAGCGTACCATGGGCAATCGGACAATCGGGGTCGCCACCAATCTTCTCGATCTTCCCCTCCTTTTTGTAGATATGTACACCACAGCCGCCATGGCACATACGACAATGGCTTTTGATCACCTCATCATATTCGTACATTTCTACTTCTTTTTCTGCGTTGGAGTATTTAAATTCTGGCATTCGAAACTCTCCCGGATTTTCGCTGACTGGCTAAAAACCAAATGCTATCAATCAGCCAGGCTTGCTGGAATGTAGAAATTTGCTAAAGAAAGGTAATTTTTTACTAACCTGAACGGTGTGTAATGGCGCTAAGGCAAACGATCCATAAAATCCTGAGGCGTCTGGCTGGTGACTCTTTTAAACACTTTACTGAAATAGGAGGGATCATCATAACCCAGTTCATAGGCAATGCTTTTAATCGACTTATTAGTAAACCTGAGATTACGTTTGGCTTCCAGCGTAACACGATCTTCAATCACCTGTTTTGCTGTCTTACCCATCACCCGCTTGGTTCGCTCGGAGAGCTGTCTTGGCGTTATTGCCAGTTCAGCCGCATAATAGGAAACATCATGATGGGTGCGAAACCGCTCTTCCAATAACGCCAGAAAACTCTTAAACAGGTCATCCCGCGTGTCCGTGTCATCATAGCTATCGATGCGCTCACCAACGGCCTGGCCGATTTTTATAAGGCTCACATAGAGCAAATGCCGCAAAACCGCCTGACCGCCAAAGGCTTCCGGTGCCTCATACTCTCGCATTATCATTGAAAACAAACTGTCAAACATTGCCACCTGATCCGGATCTATCTGAAGTACCGGGATAGTCCTGACATTGTTAAACATAACATCAATGAAATGCAGCTTGCTTTCCTCATGATCTGCGGGCCGAAAGTCATCAGTAAATCTCAGCACATAAGCATCAACTGATTCCGCTTTTAGAAACTGATGCACCTGACCTTGAGCAATAAGGTAGAAGTTAAGTGGTTCTACCTGGAATTTCTGACCATCAATTTCCTGTTGCCCATTCCCGGCTCGCACCCAGATTAACTCATGAAAATTGTGACGATGCGGCCTTTCCGCCTGGGCGGAATTTTTTGGAAGATAGGTAAAATTCTCAAGATGCCGAATATCAAAAGCCTCACCGTTTACCGGCCCCAGCTCCATCCACTGTAATTTTTGTTGTTTATTCACAGCCAACGTAACCTATCGCAAACATTCGATCTTGTATAACCGCTAAAACAGAGAACAATTATCGTTTCAGCTCGAAACATTCTTCCTGGATCAGCTGCAGATCGGAAGACCAGGTCTCTACACACTTGTACAGCCAGCGCTTCTGATCACGCTCAATTTCAAGATAGGTGATGGTCGCCTGCCTGCCATCAGGCCAGGACAAACCACTGGTACCCACTAATTCAGCATTGGCAGACACACCCATTACTCTGGATATCTCTCCTGAATAAAGCTGATGCAAATCATAGTCCCTTAACGGTACCCACTCGCTGGCTTGCGCTGCTGCACCACACATCAGAAATGCGATTGCGATTATCCTTTTCATATACGCCCCCGTATTGTTTCTAGAAATCGTTAAGTAGATTACTCTGGCACTGTTCATTAGCCAAGTAAATTCTTGCGGATTGGAGGTTTGACGGGGCTGGTAAGAATACCCCCTTCTGTTTTTCAATTACAAAAAATATCGTATAGAACGGCCAAAACCTTTTCTGCGTGATCGTTGGCCACCGAATAGTAAACGGTCTGGGCTTCCTTACGTGTTTTTACCAGCCCATCCTTTCGCAATACCGCCAAATGTTGTGAAAAGGCGGACTGTCCCAATTCGACTTTCGCATTCAGCGCACCTACTGATAACTCACCATCCAGCAGTTGGCATAAAATCAACAACCGGTTTTCATTGGCCAGAGCTTTCATTAACGCCGCCGCTTTATTGGCACGTTTTCGAAGGACCTCGATATCGGGCTTATCTTCTGCATTCATAACGGTATTAATTTAGCAGCATCTAATATGTTGTCAAGAAGGATCATCGATCTTTACACCACATCCGAATGTATTAATCCTTTCGAGCTAGTTAAAATAGTTGACTAAAGGTGTATATTTAGTTGTATAGGGAAACCAAATAATCAGAACAAAGGGCTTTCGTGCGTGAATATATTAATCGCTGACGACCACACATTTATGCGTTCGGGGCTGAACGACAATCTGCAACAACTTTTCCCGCAAGCGGTAATTTTTAATGCCGAGAATGCGTCCGAAGCCATTCGGCTTACCACCCAGGATATTGGCTTCCAACTTGCCATCGTCGACCTGTTTATGCCGGATATGGATGGTTTTGATTTTTTAAGAAAACTCTGTTCGGAAAACCCCGAACTTCCGGTTATCGTGATTTCCGCAACAGATAAAACCGAGCATATACGCAAAGTTCTGGATCTGGGAGCTATGAGCTTTATTTCAAAGTCATCATCCAATCAGCAGTTTAATAATGTAATTCACACCGTTCTTTCCGGCGGAACCTATATACCTGACGACCTTGTCAAATCACAGGATTCAACGGGCATCGCGAATGCTGAACAGGACGGAATCCGGGGTAGAAAAGAGAAAAGAATCTTTACAGACAGGCAGTTGGAAATTCTGAAATTACTCACTGACGGTAAATCCAACAAACAGATCGCGAACGACCTGGATGTTTCAGAAAATACAGTCAAGGTTCATGTCAGCACCATACTAAAAATATTAAACGTCGATAATCGCATACAGGCTAGCAATGCAGCCAGAGAATTAGGCCTGCATTAGATATGGAAAGATTGAGCAGCACCCAACATCCTATGTGGTTTGCTATATACCGGGCGAACATACCAAGTCTGATGGATCGGGCCTTGCTTCGGTTTCGCAAACCACAGCTGCAAATTTTCAATACTCAAGTATGCTAGGGAAGCACTGAATGGTGAATTCGCAGGGATTAGCGAAGCGGTTACAAGGCGGGGCCATAATCTGCTCCCTGCTTCTGGCAATGTTTGCCGGACACTGCTGGGGCGACAGTTCAATCAGTCTGGTCGTATCCGGTAAAAACCCTGCTTATCAAAAGGTCGCCAGTTCCATCGCTGAAAATCTCAGCAGCACCGATCAAGCTATCCACTATGTAACCCATGCAATCGACCCGGAAAGCCCCTCTGAATCAAACAATATCAGTAAATCCGACCTGGTCATTACGGTTGGTGCTAAGGCGACCTATCTGACGCTGAAACAGTTTCCCGAGCAACGGGTGGCTGCCTGCTTTATCACTCTGAGCACGTTGGAAAAATTAACAGCTGAGTTCCCTAACAGGTTGCTTGGCGCGGTAGTGCTTGACCAGCCAGCGACTCGACTACTGCATCTTGCACAGTTGGTTAAACCTGATATGTCCCGGCTTGGATTGCTGACCGGAAGGCAGTCTCAAAAACGTATCCCTGAATTGACGAAAGCAAGCAAAGATATCGGTATTTCGCTTAACAAGCTGGAGCTCCAGCCGACGCAAAATCCCGTCAAAGCACTTGAGTCCATCTTTGCCAATAGTGAAGGATACTTAGTTCTCCCGGACAAAGCGGATTTTAACCGGCAAACCGCCAAATGGATTATTTACCTTGGTTATCGCCACAGAATACCGGTCATCGGTTATTCCAGCCGCTACGTTGACGCAGGCGCCCTACTCTCCATCTACAGCACTCCTGAGCATATTGGCAGGCAATCCTATGAACTCATAGAGGCCCTGATAAAAGGTGAATCGGGAATACACAAATTTCAATATCCAAAATATTTTGTAATACGACTAAATGACAAGGTCAAGCGATCTTTGGGTTTCCCCGATTTGGACGCCAATACGCTTGCTAGAAAATTAATGGCCAAGGAAACAGAGCCATACCACCTGGAAAAGCAGGATGCTAACCATAAAACTGAATGACGCAAATGAATATTCTAACCCCCAAAGACTGGAAGATAAGGCGTAAGGTACTTACTCTTGCGATTATCCCTCTCTTTTTGGCTACCAGCCTTCTTACCGGCTATTTCACCTGGGTAAGGCAGACAGAAACTGAAGCTTTCTTTCTGCAAAAAGGTAGCAATATGGCGCAATCACTGGCTTCAGCATCCGAGCTGTACATGTTCTCGGGAGACACGCCGGCTCTTCAATCGATTGCGCAGGCTGCATTGAAAGAACAGGACACAATCGCTGTCAGTTTCTTAAACCCGAATGGGTCATTGCTTGGTCAGGCAGGTCCGCTCTCCGATAAACCATCTGGTTTTGAACCGGTGGAATTCCAGTCAGGTAACTGGATTTTTAACCATCCCATTCAATACAGTTCAATTGAGGTCGATGACTTTGCGCTCAGTGACGAACCAACAAGCGAAAACAGCCCGGAAACACAACTGCTTGGTTGGGTACGTGTCATATTCAGCGACTCAAGATTAAAACACCAGCAGCAGGTTATTCTGCTTACAGGAGCGGGCATCGCAGGCGCCGGCCTTGCGTTAGCACTTCTTATGGCAGCGAGTTTCAGTCGCAGTATAAGCCGCCCATTATCCAAATTATCTGAAACCGTTGAGTTGCTTGAATCCGGCAACCTGTCAGCACGAGCACCCGATCTGAAAGGGAATGAGTTCAAAATCCTGGCAATCGGCCTTAACCGGATGGCCAAAAAGGTCGAACAGGCCAGCGTACAACAAAAGCAACGTATTGAAGAAGCAACAAAGAAGCTAAAAACCACTATGACAGATCTGGAGCAACGTAACCGACAGCTTGAAACAACCCGTAACGAGCTTATTCTTGCAGATCAGGCCAAAGATGAATTTTTGGCACGGATGAGTCATGAACTAAGAACGCCGATTACGTCAATCATGGGTTACAGCCGACTGATAGAAAAACTGGGGCTACATGAACAGCAACTGGAGTTTAATCAGGTCATTCAACAGTCTTCAGATCTCCTTTTGTCGGTTATCAACGATCTGTTGAATTACTCCAAACTACGTTCCAATGCTATCGAACTGGAACAACGCCCATTCTTTCTGGAAGAGTGTCTGGAAAACATCATCGCCATGCACGCACACAGCGCCTTTAAAAAAGGTCTGGAACTGGTATTACTTATCGAATCGGATGTGCCAACAGAAGTTGTTGGCGACTCATTGAGGTTCAGTCAAATTGTCAACAACCTGCTCAGCAACGCTGTAAAATTTACCGAACAGGGAGAGGTAGTACTGTTTGTTTCAGTCAGCAATGTCGAGGGGAATCAGGTTCTACTGAACATTCGGGTCAAGGACTCAGGAATCGGGCTTAAACCGGAAGATCAACAGCGCTTATTTACCGAGTTCAGCCAGGCTGACTCGAGCATTACAAGGCGTTTTGGTGGTTCTGGATTAGGCCTGGTCATTGCAAAAGAACTGGCCGAGCTGATGCAGGGTAGTCTAGTCCTGGAAAGCACCTGGCAAAAAGGTACAGAAGCTTTATGTCAGATCACTATGGCCATTGACGCCCGTTCGCAGAATCTTCCGGCAATCCCGCAACGGGACGACAAAATTATTATTTACGACCAGCATCCCTGGGCATTGAGGGAGCTTCGTCATACCGTCCTAAAATGGACCACCCATATCGTAACCGTGAGCAACATTTCAGAATTGCTGACAAGATTGATACATCCTGAGGCTGAATTCAGCTGCATCATTATCGGACTCAGCAAAGAAGAAACAGACAGCCAGGAATTATCTTCACTGTTACAGCAAGTGCGTTCAGTCTGCACTACACCTCTGTTGCTTGCTGGCGCCACAGCTAGACTGACCTTGCAGGAAAACCCCTCGGAGTGGAACAAATTTCCGTCAATCGATTTCATCAGCAAACCCCATCGCAGCAAAATATTTATTGAAAAGCTCTCAGCCCTGATATTCGGTATAGCACGACAAAACCACTCCAGACTTACAGCGGAGCCTGTTGCCGGTATTGGCAAACGTCTAAACAATAAACGTGTACTGATCGCCGAAGACAATGACTTCAACAGGCGACTAATTGCGCATTTGCTGGTCGAGGCTGGCGCAACGGTGATTGAGGCCAGTCATGGCAAAGAAGCCGTTTTAGCCGCGGAAAGCGAACAGGTTGATATTTTTCTGCTGGATCTCAATATGCCCGAGCTGGATGGATACAGTGCTGCTCGTATTATAAGAGAAAAACGGAAAGAGCGGCCCGCCCCTATCATTGCAATTTCAGCGATTGCGCCAAGTGCCCAATCAGCATCAGAGCAGCTATCGCTATTTGATGCAGTATTGACGAAGCCAATCGACGAACAGAATTTTATTGATTCCCTTTCAAAATACTGTGTTCAACAGGATCGTTCAGCAAGTGATTCCAACACATCGACTCAACTATTTCAGGTTTCTGAACAGGCACTCAAGGAGGAAGTTATTCGCCTGGCCAGTATGATCAAGAAAGCTGCATCCAGCAGAAAGACTGATCAAATTCGCAATTACGCCCACCAGTTAAAAGGGGTTATCGATCCAAAACTCTTTTCCGAACTGAGCAAATTAAGCCTGAGACTCGAAAATATCACCGATGGTATTGGCACACATCAAATTGACACCCTGATGGATGAATTGGATCATTTCACGCAGCAGTTCAAATCAGAATCTTAAAACGCCAGCTCAAATTTAACGGATTTACTATAGAAATCGTGCTAATAAAGCCGGACAGGAAGGCCTGCTATTGGGAGAGGGCGAATTATCAAACCGAATAGAGGTCATCCTTGACCAGTGTCATCCATGACTTGTCCTTAAGACTCACCCGCCATGGTAAACCAGAAAACCTCAAATCGCTGAAGCTATTCTCCGCTATCGATCCGGAAAAAGATATTACCTATAAGTACTAGTACTTTAGGGTTAGCATACCAATTCCTGCATCGCTCAGAATCAAACACAACAATGTGTCTGTCACTCCCTCCTGTCATCAGACGGCATAGTTCTTTTACATCACGCATGCTTTAACTGAACCAGGGTTTAGTTAAAGCATGCATCCTCATTGCGTATTCTTGACCCAGCTTCTGGCCATGTTTATACATCGTGATATAATGCCGCGCGAATTAATACTATAGGGTTAACTCCATGTCAGGCCGCCAAAAGGGAAGTTGGTTTACGTCCCTCTCTATTACCCGCCGCTTAATCCCCATAACACTCACCGCCTGTTTTCTGATCCCGACAGCATCGCTCAGCTATGCCATGGATGCAGAGTATATGGATGAAGTGGATTTTTTATCCGAAGTGCCCATTGTCACCTCGGCAACGAGGCTCAATCAGAAAATTACCGATGTGCCCGCATCAATCACCATCATTGACAGCGAACTGATTGAAGCATCAGGCGCTACCGAAATACCTCAACTGTTCCGTCTGGTTCCGGGCTACTTGTCCTATTACGTTTTAGGCAATCAGTTTGGCGTCACTAACAGAGGGTTGACGCTGGAGTATCCGGGAGACCTCGAAGTCATGATTGACGGACGCTCCGTCTATGAGTCGGTGTTTTCCGCCGTCGAATGGAGTTCATTGGGCATCTCTATTAAAGATATCGATTATATCGAAGTGGTTCGAGGCTCAAATGCGCCAACCTATGGCTCAAACGCCTTTCTAGGAGCGATCAATATAGTGACTCTGAACCCGGTAAAATCCAGCCGAACCTCGTTTCACACCACAGTGGGAGATTTACAGACCCGCAACGCCCAGTTGCGTCACAGCGGAAGTATCGGAAACCTCAATTTCAGCACCAGCATCAATTACCGGCATAATGAGGGGTTCCCGCGTCTGAGTGGACAGGAGGATCCAGGACCGTTTGATAGAATGGATGACTCCAACGAAGCCACGCACCTGGTGGTAAAAGGCATTTATTCACCGTCATTGTATAATACACTTGAATTTCAACTCGGTGTGGGAGAGAGCACTCTTCACATCCCGGATGGGGATGCCAGCGGCGACCAAAAAGGCTTCAATAAGCGAGAAATGGAAAACAATTTCCAATTGCTACGCTGGGTGCACAACCAACCAAACAACAACCAGATTCACCTTCAGCTCTACCATAACCGGCTGGAAGTCAGCGAATTGAGGGAGCTCGGACCCTTATCAGCCATCCTGGGTGTACCACCCGAATTTATTCCGTTTATCTTTGACGGTCATCCTGACGAAGATATCACAACGGGACTGGAAGACACGCTCTCTGAACGATACGACCTGGAGTTTCAGCAAAAACTGAATTTGGCGGAAAAGCAACGTTTCGTCTGGGGGTTAGGCGTACGATATGACAGAATGCAGGGTGAATTTCTGCTAAGCCGTGATGATACCGTTGATGAAATTCAGTACCGTTTGTTCGCCAACTGGGAATGGTGTTTCCACGAAAACTGGACGGCCAATATCGGAGCCATGGCTGAACACAACAGTATTATCGGTGATCTGGTGTCCCCCCGCGCAGCCGTTAACTATACGTTCAGCCCGAATCACACTTTCCATGCTTCCTATACCTATGGCAACCGGACACCTTCCATACTGGAGGCCAACCAGTTCCAGGGAGTCCGGTTTGCTGACGGCACCCTCATCGAAGCAGATGTTATCTTCGGCTCAGATATAGATGAGTCAACGGTTGAAGAGGTCGAAGTCGGCTACATGGGCAGCCTGTTCAATGGCAAATTATCCATCGATGTTCGCCTTTTTCGAACAGAGGCCGACCAGATTATCGGCGAGTACATAGACGAGTTTCCGGATTTAACGGGGGATATTTCTGTCATTGGCAATACCATGGATTGGACCACCAAGGGATTGGACACACAGATAAAACTACGCCCCAACGAACGCTCTCTCATTTCCCTGCAGTATGCCTACACTGACTACCAGGGCGATCGGCTCAAGCGGATTTATCCCTATATTGAGAACCGCAAACTCAACGTGGAAATACCCAGGCATAATGCTAACTTATTGCTATCACATAAGTTCGACCATGGATGGCAGGCAAGCTTTGTCTGGTACTACCTCTCCGACGTCAATTGGCGGCAGGGGCACGATATTCGAGCCCATGACAGGCTGGATTTTAGATTGGCCAAGAACTTTCATGTCGGTGGAAATCAGCTGAAAGCGGAACTGATCGCACACAATCTGCTGAACGATTACCCGGAATTTCACGTCAGCAATCATTTTGAAACCCGGGTTTTTCTGCGTATTGGGGTAGAGCTTCCCTAGGAAATTCGTAAAACGGCCTGCGCTATTCTTTTCTCGCAGGCCATTTTCCAACCACTTGGGCAGTAGATCCTTTCCTCAGTCGCCTCCCGAAATACCCGCATTCTTATCGGCACCCTCCTTAACCACCAGCACATCCTGCATAATCAGGTATTGCAGATCCGACGCAAAGAACATATTTAGCGCGTCTGCGGGTGAACAGACCATTGGCTCACCCCTTCTGTTCAATGAGGTGTTGAGCGCGACACCGTTTCCAGTCAGCTTTTCCAGCTCGGTTAACAGTGCGTAGTAACGCGGGTTATGCGCCTCTTCCACCACCTGAGCTCTGGCTGTCCCGTCTTCATGCACCACCTCAGGAACTCTATCTTTCCAGGATTCTGCCACATCAAAGGTAAAGGTCATAAAGGGTGAGGGATGATCTGTCTGCAACATTTCCGGCGCGACTGTATCCAACATACTCGGACAGAAAGGCCGCCATCGTTCACGAAATTTAATCTGTTCATTGATTCGATCGGCAACACCCTCAGCACTGGGACAACCCAAAATGCTACGTCCTCCCAGCGCTCGGGGGCCAAACTCCATACGCCCCTGAAACCAGGCGACAGGATGGCCCTCGGCAAGAATGGCTGCTATCCGTTTCGGTACGTTATTTATCACTTCGAAATCAGGTTTCCCCGAATGCTGCTTGCAGGCCAGAATACACTCGTCATTGCTATAACTGGGCCCCAGATACACATGTTCCATTTTTTCTACCGGAACAGCACGTTTTACGGACGCAAAGGATGCGGCGCCGACAGCGGTACCGGCATCTCCGGATGCCGGTTGAACCCAAAGCTCTTTTACGTAAGGTAACGCGATAATACGCTGGTTCAATTTCACATTAAGCGCACCGCCACCGGAAAAGACCAGCTTGCCGGTCTCCTTTAAAACATCACCCAAATAATAATCAAGCAGCTTTAGAACCACTTCTTCGTAGAGTTTTTGAATGCTGGCAGCGTAATCAATATAGGGTTCATCCGCGACATCGCCAATACGACGCGGGCCAAGCCAGTCGATCAGTTTCTGGCTAAAATAGAAGCCAACGCCATCCTCTTTATAACGCCTCACACCAACGGTATTCACCATTTTATTGTCAACGGTAAAATTCTTACCATCAAACTCAATCAGCGCCGACAGGTCATGCTTATCAGGATCGCCATAAGGTGCCATTCCCATCACCTTATATTCACCATCCAGCATCTCAAAACCCAGATACTCGGTGATGGCGCCATAAAGTCCACCCAGGGAGTCGGGATCGTAGAACTCCTTAATCTTGTGGATTTTGCCGTTCTCGCCATAACCAAAGAAGGTGGTCGCATACTCTCCCTTACCATCCACTCCGAGAATTGCGGTTTTCTCGGTGAAGCCACTCAAGTGGTAACAGCTACTGGCATGTGCCAGGTGGTGTTCCACCGGCTCAAATTCAATCTCCTTCCAGTTAATACCAAGCTGATTGCATAGCTCTTTGATACGCTTCAGATAACGACGATAACGCCGATTGCCATTGAACAGCACATCGAGAGAGCGGTCCGGTGCATACCAGTATCGTTTCGCATAGTGCCATCTTGCCGGTGACAGCAGACTGATCGGTGCAAAAGGAACCGCCACCACATCAATATCTTCAGCCCTGACACCGGCACTTTGCATACAGAATTTCGCCGCCTCGTAGGGCATTTTATTTTTTGCATGTTTGTCGCGGATAAACCTCTCTTCCTCCGCCGCTGCAAGCAGTTTTCCATCCTTGTAAATAGCCGCAGATGGGTCGTGCGTCAGCGCGCCAGACAAGCCCAGTACAATCATATATCAACCTTGGTAAGTTGGAGACGCCCGAGTAGACGCAACTTCGTTACCCGTCCCCAATTAAAAGCGCCTAGTATAAACGATTTAAACTAAATGTGCCGATTCGACTTATGGCCTTGAGCGATATATTTTTACCCGCTTGAATTCGTCAAACTCACCATAATCGGGCAATGTTGTCGCGTCCCTGACATCAAGCAGTTGGTACAGGTGAGGCGCTACACTCTTTGCCCTGGAATCAGCTATAACAACCTGCTCTGTAATGTCGAGAAATTCTTCCAATAATCGGTAATTTTCCAGGTCGTAGAGCACATCAGCGGCGAAAATGAGATCCGGCTTCCAGGGAATCTGATCCAACGATGCGCAGGTTGCCAGTGTCACATCGTTATCCGCCGCATTTTGCATACAGGCCAATCTTGCATCGGCATCAATGTCACAGGCAACCACCCGTTCGGCACCGGCCAGTATACAGGCAATACCTACAACGCCGGATCCTGCGCCGAAATCGATCACACGCTTACCCGCCACCAGTTCAGGTTGATCCAGAATATAGCGCGCGAGCACCTGTCCGCTTGCCCAGCAAAAAGACCAGTAGGGCGGATCATTCATGATTGCCGCACTCTCTTCACTGGAGTATGGATGGTGATGAAACAGCGGATCAAGCAGCCAAAGCTTGATCTGCCTGGTCAACGGCAATTCCGTTTTGACGACCGACGCATCAGGCATCACTTTTTGTAGCGCAACATCAAGGGGAGACGAACAGAGATCTAACAATGAACAGGGCCTTTGAATAAACAATGATGATCGGCGAATTGGCCGCTTATTATACAGCCCGCGTTCACCATTTCACTGAAATTCACGCCCGGATAAAAAAATATAAAATAATTTTGAACTTAATTGATAAGTGCAGGGTCGTATTAAGTGTATTTACTATTCATTAGTTACCCTCCCTGTGAATATTTGAGCCCGGTCTTTACCGGGCTTTTTTTTGGGTGCTAATTCATCGACACTTCAGATCCAATGTTACTTCAGCCATTGGACTGCTTTTGATATGACACAGAATCCTCTGCGGGCAAATGAGAACCAACTTCTCTGAATCGTTCTTCTGCCATTCTATCTGCGATGACTGAAGTCGCGGCGCCTTCATTATCGGCACGCTCAAATATTTCCTGCAGCGTAGCACCAATCCCTTTCACATGTTCGGTTGATGCCTTCCAACCCAACCGGCTTCTGATGTAATGGATGTGAATAATACCGCCTGCATTGATGACGTAATCCGGCGCGTAAAGTATATCCCGTGCCCTCAGCTCGTCAGCCATGTCCGGTGTAAACAACTGGTTATTAGCGGCGCCAGCTACGATAGACGCTCGCAATTGTTTGACGCTGACTTCATTGATGGCACCCCCCATCGCACAGGGCGCAAACACATCGGTCTGAATCGTGCCTATGCTGTCATTATCCACCACCGTTGCCTGAAATTTCTCTCGAGCGAGCTCCAGATTAGCCTCATTTACGTCCGATACAATCAATTGAGCACCAGCCTGGTGTAAGTGCTCTGCAAGCCCCAACCCGACATTACCCACACCCTGTATCGCCACAGTTATGCCGTCCAGATTATCTGTTTTAAATCTGTGTCTGATCGCCGCCTGGATGCCCACAAATACACCAAATGCCGTGGCTGGAGAAGGGTTCCCGTCACGCACTCTACCCTGATCATCGAGCACCTCTTCAACACCAGCCACATAGGCTGTTTCCTTCGCGGCAGTTTGCAGATCAGCAACACTGGTACCCGAGTCCTGCGCCATAATATATTGTCCGGCAAGCCCATTAACAAACCGGCCCATCGCCCTGAATAGAGCTTCAGATTTATCCCGTCCCGGGTCACCAATAATAACCGATTTACCACCGCCCATAGGCAATCCGGCCAACGCTGATTTATAGGTCATACCCCGGGAAAGCCTCAATACATCTTTCAGGGCATCCTCTTCGCCAGCGTAAGGAAACATTCGACAACCACCCAGCGCAGGTCCGAGATTAGTATTATGTACCGCGACAATCGCCCGCAACCCGGATTCCGGGTCGTTTCCAAATACCACTTTTTCGTGGTCGTCAAAATCTGCCAATGTAAAAACCGTCATTCCTGCCTCTCTTTTCGATGTACCTTTTCAAAAATAATAACCATGACATCAGCCTGGCTCCCAACCTATGCCACATGGCGGGTTGCAATTCTTACCACCTTCTCTTCCCGACCATAATACTTATCCATGAGTACTGCCTGCTTTTCTTTGTACTGCTCAATACTGTGCTGCTTCACATGCCCATAACCCCGAATTTTTTGCGGTAGCTGAGCTATCTGCAGTGCACTGTCAAAATTTTCGAGGCTGATATCCGCCAGTATCTGCTCGATTCGCTGACGATACTCCGTAATCAATCCTCGCTCCTGCTTTCTCTCTTTGCTGTAGCCAAAGAGATCCCAGCGTGTCCCTCTTAACCCCTTCAATTTGGCTAAAACAGTAAACAGCCTGAGTGTTATTCCCGGAAAAACCCTTTTAATCAAATGACCGGTTATTTGGTCTTGCTTTGCCAGCATCGGTGGCGCCAAATGGAAATTTAATTTGTAGCGCCCCTCGAACTGAGCATCCAGATTCTTCTTAAAGTCTGGATGAGAGAACAACCGCGCCACTTCATATTCATCCTTGTAGGCCATCAGCTTAAACAGACTTCTGGCCACAGCAGCCACAAACTGCTGTTCCCGATCAACAAATGATGCTGCACATGAACCCTTTACCTTCTCGATAAAATCATGAAACTGCGACGCATAGTCGTCGTTCTGATAGTCGGCCAGAAAATGTTCATAGCGCTTCAACTCCTCCTCAAGCGTCTCCGGCTTCTTCTCTTCACCTGTTTCAATACCCGCCGTGCGTGCCACCGCTTCAAGATCATGCGCCGCAGATCGACCCCATGCAAAAGCCTGCTGATTAAACTCAACCGCAACATTATTCAATTCAATCGCCTGATAAATAGAATCCTCAGAGACTGGAATCAGTCCCATCTGATAGGCATAGCCCAGCAAAAAAAGATTACTTGCGATCGAATCACCCAGCAGAGCAGTTGCAATTTTTGTGGCATTGACAAAATGCGCCTTGTCACCACCCACCTCTTCCCGGATGGTTTGCTTCATCTCCTCGGTTGGGAATTCTGCATCGGGATTTCTGATAAATTCGGCAGTAACTGTTTCAGAATCGTTTACGACCGCATGGGAACGGGATCGATGCAATTTTGCCAGCGCATCATCCGAATCAGAAACCACCAGATCGCAGCCCAATAACAGATCGGCATCACCGGCGGCAATCCTTACTGCGTGGATATCCTCCTGCTGTTGACCAATACGCACATGACTGACCACAGCACCAAACTTTTGCGCCAGTCCTGTCTGGTTAAGCGTTGTGCAGCCTTTGCCTTCAATATGCGCTGCCATTGCCAATATTGACCCAATCGTCAACACGCCGGTACCCCCAATACCGGTGATCAATACATTCCAGGGCTGTTCAATTTCTGGCATTTTTGGTGCAGGTAGCTTCGATAATGGCGCTGACTGACCCGAATTTTTGTTTTTACGCAGTGCGCCACCCGTCACCGTAACAAAACTTGGACAAAATCCCTTGAGACAGGTGTAATCCTTATTGCAGGCACTTTGGTCAATGGCACGCTTACGTCCGAATGGCGTTTCTTTGGGAATAACAGACAAACAGTTGGACTGAACGCTGCAATCACCGCACCCTTCGCAAACATCTTCGTTAATAAACACCCGTACCGGAGGATCCTCCAGTGTTCCCTTTTTCCGCCTGCGCCGTTTTTCGGCAGCACAGGTCTGATCATAGATAATGATGCTGGTACCCGAAACATCACGTATCTCTCTTTGAACACGCTCAAGCTGATCCCTGTGATCAACAGTAAGTCCGTCAAACACAGGCACACTGTCGCCGTGCTTATCAGGATCATCCGATACAATTGCGATACGTTTTATCCCTTCGCCTCGCAGTTGCTGCACAATCATATCCACCGTCAGGGGCCCGTCAATTGGCTGCCCCCCGGTCATCGCTACCGCATCGTTATAGAGGATTTTGTAGGTGATGTTGACACCCGAGGCATGCGCGGCACGAATTGCCAGCAACCCGGAATGAAAATAGGTACCATCCCCCAGGTTCTGAAAGATATGTTTGGTCTCTGTGAAAGGCGCCTGACCAATCCAGGTGGCGCCCTCACCGCCCATCTGCGTAAAGGTATCGGTATTACGATCCATCCAAGTCACCATGTAATGACAACCAATACCGGCCATCGCTCGACTACCCTCGGGAACCTTTGTCGAGGTATTGTGCGGGCAACCCGAACAATAGTGGGGCACGCGGTCCAGCTTCTTGCGCGGTTTCGCCAAAGTCTGCTCTTTAGCCTCAAAAAACGCCAGTCGCTCTTTGATGGTCGGGTTACTGTAAAATCGCTCAATACGGGCAGCAATGGTGCGCGCTACCATGGCCGGCGTCAGCTCACTCAAATTACTGAGCAGATCTGCGCCGTGCTCATCATATTCCCCAATCACCCTGGGGCGCTCATCAACCGGCCAATTATAGAGCTGCCCTGTCAGCTGATCCTCAATGATGCTGCGTTTCTCTTCAACAACGAGAATCTCCTCCACTCCCTTGGCAAACTCATGCGTCGTGACCGGCTCCAATGGCCAGGGCATTCCCACTTTGAGCACCCTGATTCCAATATGGGCTGCCAGCGCCTCATCAATACCCAGATCATCCAGCGCCTGCATGACATCAAGATAAGCTTTACCGGTAGTAATGATACCCAGTCTCGCATTCGGGCTGTCGATCATTACCCGGTTCAGCTGGTTGGCCCGGGCAAATTTACGTGCCGCATAAATTCGGTACTTGTTCAGTATCCGTTCCTGCTCAAGCGGCGTGCTCGGCCAACGTCCATGAACCCCTTCTTCGGGCATCTCAAAATCATCCGGGATGACAATATTGACACGGGACGGGTCAATTTCCGCTGATATCGCGGAATCCATATTTTCTGTAATCGCCTTTAACGCAACCCAACAGCCACTGTAACGGGACAACTCCCAGCCATAGATTCCGAGATCAAGCACTTCCTGAACATTGGCCGGGCTCAATACCGGTATCGATGCACCAATAAACATGTGCTCGCTTTGATAGGGTAGCGTCGAGGATTTACAACCGTGATCATCTCCCGCTATCGCCAGCACCCCACCATATTTGGATGTACCAAAGGCATTACCATGGCGAATCACATCCATACTGCGGTCAACACCCGGTCCCTTGCCATACCACATACCAAACACACCATCATATTTGGCGCCCGGAAAAAGATTAACCTGCTGCGATCCCCACACTGATGTCGCCGCCAGGTCTTCATTCACACCCGGCTGGAAATGGATATTATGTTTGTCGAGATAATTTCTTGCTTTCCATAACGCCTGATCCACACCACCTAAGGGCGAACCACGATAACCCGAGATATATCCCGCAGTATTCAACCCGGCTTTCAGATCACGCTGATGCTGCAATATGGGCAGACGTACCAACGCTTCAATTCCTGTCATATAAGCACGCGTTCTATCCAGTGCATATTTATCATCAAGAGAAATTTTCAACTGTGACATATCCGACTCCAACAAAAAGTCTATTAACTGCGTGACGAAAAGTGATCGCTTCAGACAGTCTCTTAATCAGCTGCCGCCGGCCAATCAGGGCAAAAAAGTTATATATTGCGGGTACCGAAACCCTTTACTATTGGAAAAAATAATAGCGAAAAAGTGCCGCATAATTCTTCCTATTTCGCTGGTAATCGCCTATATATTAGATATATTATTCGTTTATACCGTTTAAAATGGATATATTATGCAAATCGAATTGTCGCCACTGGATCTAAAACTGCTTAAACTGATACAGCAGGATGCCAGCCTAAGTACGGCCGAGCTAGCCGAGCGTGTCGGCATCTCCCAATCCCCCTGCTGGAGACGCCTGAATCGCATCGAGCAAGCTGGAATCATCAAAAAGAAGGTCGCACTGCTCGACAGTGACAAACTGGGCATGGAGGTGGTGGTATTTACTTCGGTAAATCTTTCAGGGCACGGCGGCTCCACGCTTGAGGATTTTGAAAAACAGGTTGCCCAATTCCCTGAAGTGGTCGAATGCTACACCATGACCGGGAGCATGGATTATATGCTGAAAATTGTGACCAAAGATGTCCGGCATTATGAGATATTCGCACGAACCCATCTGGCGCAAATACCGAGTATTCGGGAGATGCACTCCAATGTCGCCATCACCCGAATCAAGGATACCACCGAACTGCCGCTGGATACGCAGTATATCTAACAGGTGTCATTTACCCATCGCCAGCAAACTGGCATTACCTCCAGATGCGGTTGTGTCGGTTGATACCAGCTTTTCAACGGTGAGGCGCAGTAACAAAACGGGCAGTGCAGTTTCCGTTATGAGCGGTACTAATGGACCCGTTTTTTTACAGAGCAACCGGTCCAGACGCTGCACAATATCGATTGATCCTGCGACAGCAACACCATCCATAGCCTGTGTCTGCAAAAACTGTTCAAGCATTCTCCAGCTGTCGAGATCAATCTCCTGGTAAACCGGAGATCTGTTATCAAGCATTGGCAACTCTGGCATTTCGCTCGGCCTATTATTTCCGTCACCCAGCCTGACGCGAACCACCTGATTTCCGGCCAGCAGAGCAACAAGCACCTGCTTTAATGCAGATAACCGGTGTCGTTCGTTCTCAGCAATAACAAATATCAAACCGCGCGGCTCAAGATGCAGCTCATTGAGCTCACCCGTCACGCCGGTTAACACCCTTGGTTCTGATTGCAACCGCACCACCAGCTCCAGCAGATCCTGATACTGATCAAACGGCTGTGCGTAACGAGCCTCAAACCACTCTGTCACCCGCTCAACTCGACGCTCAACGGTCTCTTTACTCCATTGCCTGCCATTGCGTAACGCTAAAGAGTCCTGGCACTCTACATCTTGTAAAATATCAGGTTCAGAAATAGCGATTGTTTTTTCCTGCCCTTGCCCGTCTTGATGCTGCTGGAGCAAACGCCACAAATAGAATGGACCACCTGCCTTTGGACCGGTACCCGACATTCCGCGCCCGCCGAAAGGCTGCACACCCACAACCGCGCCAATCATATTGCGATTCACATAGATATTGCCTGCCTGCACCGAATCAGCAGCCAACTCGGCAGTACGCTGGATTCGCGAGTGAACCGCAAAGGTTAGCCCGAACCCTGTACTGTTGATCTCATCAAATATGCGATGTAAATCTGCTGATCTGAACCTCACCACATGGACAATCGGCCCGAAGACCTCCCCGGCCAAACAGGAGATGTTTTCAATTTCATAAAGGCGTGGTGCAAAAAAATGACCGCGCTCGCATTCCTCTGTTAATCGGCATTGGTATATCAAGCGCCCTTGCTTTTCCAAGTAAAGCACATGCTTCTGCAGCGCTGCTAAAGCGTCACTATCGATTACCGGGCCGATATCGGTGCGCACCCTGGCAGGATCGCCAATTCGTAACTCTCGCATTGCTCCGGCGATCATTGTAATAACACGATCGGCAATCTCCTCCTGCAGATAGAGCACACGCAACGCTGAACAGCGCTGCCCAGCACTCTGAAAGCCAGAGGTAACAACATCCTTCACCACCTGTTCCGGCAAAGCGGTAGAATCAACCAGCATACAGTTCTGGCCGCCCGTTTCTGCAATCAAAGGAATTCTGACACCGGATCGCTGTGCAATCCTTCTCGCAATTGACGCCCCCGTTGCCGTTGAACCGGTAAACATCACCCCTGATATACGTGGATCTGGTAGCAACTCATGACTCACCTGCTGTCCGGTACAGTTGATCAACTGCACCAGATTTTCAGTAAACCCGCACGATTGCATCAGCTGCACCAGGAGATGAGCAGTCAAACCTGTTTTTTCGGAAGGTTTGGCGATCACCGCATTTCCTGCTGCCAGGGCAGCCGTAACCTGGCCCAGGAAAATCGCCAACGGGAAATTCCATGGACTGATACAAAGCATCACCCCACGCGACCTCAACTTCGGCACGCTCTTCCCGTGTTGAGGCAGATCCAGTATTTGCAATGACTGTGCAGCATAATAACGACAAAAATCGATCGCCTCACGCACCTCTGCCACCGCATCTGCAATGGTTTTACCCGCTTCCCAAACACACACTGCGATCAGCTTGTCACGCTGCTCGTTAATCTTATCTGCCAGGCGAAGCAGGCAATCATGACGTTCAACCACTGAGCGTTCTGACCAGTGATCAAATGCAGCCCCGGCATCTGTTAAAATCTCCTCAAACTGCTCAACGTGGGTGACAGGCAACACACCAAACTCAATAGCAGTCTCCGCCGGGCATGCTATTCGCGTCGCCCGATCAAGTTTTGTCATTCCGCGCGTCTGTCCGTGACGCTGACGCCAGTTGTTCACTGAGTCCTCAATTTGACAGGCATATTCCATCACACTTAAATCAAGCCCTTTCGAGTTCAATCGATCATTACCGTAGATTTTTGCCGGTGAGGGTATACCGCTATCAACTTTACCACGCCAACCCATCACTTTTTCAACCGGATCGGCCACCAACGAATCAAGCGGCACAGTCTGGTCATAGATATGATTGACGAAAGAAGCGTTTGCACCATTTTCCAAAAGCCTTCTGACTAAATAGGCAAGCAGTTCAGCATGACGACCAACGGGTGCGTAGATGCGACAATCCACTGCATCAGAGCCGATCAGGTAATCAAACAGCTCCTCTCCCATGCCATGTAGCCGCTGAAATTCATAGCCAACAAACGAACCGGCAGTCTCCTGAACAAATGCCACCGTGTAGGCGTTGTGCGTCGCGAACTGGGGGAAAATCCACCGCGCGTTCTCCAGCAACAGTTTGGCACAGGCCTGATAAGACAGATCTGTCACCGCTTTTCGAGTAAACACCGGATAGTCTTGTAGCCCTTCAACCTGACTACGCTTGATCTCTTGATCCCAATACGCACCCTTAACCAGCCGCACCATTATTTTTCGACCGGATTGGCGACATAGCTCAATCAGCCACTGAAGCAGATAAAACGCTCGCTTTTGGTAAGCCTGAACCGCAATTCCCAGCCCATCCCATTGCCCTAGGTCTTCATCTTTTATCAGAGACTCGATTACTGCCAGGGATATTTCCAGCCGCTCAGACTCTTCCGCATCGATGGTAAAGCCTATGTTTAATTTCCTCGCCTCAAGCGCCAGCACTTTTAATCGAGGAAGTAATTCCGTCAACACGCGCTCTTGTTGTTCAGACTCATAACGGGGATGCAGTGCTGACAACTTGACCGAGATACCCGCACTTTCAACGGGATTCGTGCCAGACACGTGTTGGCCAATTGCTGCAATAGCCAGCAGATAAGATTCGTAATAGCGTTCAGCATCTGCCATTGTGCAAGCCGCCTCACCCAGCATATCGTAAGAGTATCGATAACCCGTTCTCTCGCTTTTTTTTGCCTCTTGCAGTGCTTCTTCAATATCACGGCCCAGCACAAATTGAGAGCCCATGATGCGCATCACATATTTCATCGAAGCACGAATCAGAGGCTCTCCGGAACGTGCAATCAGTTGAGCAGCTATACCCACAGGTTCAAAATCTTTCTCCTGAGACATATCCATTAGTCTTCCGGATAAAAGCAATCCCCAGGTGGAGGCATTGACCAGCAGTGAATCCTGATCCTCCAGATGTGAGAGCCAGTCCGCATTGGCTAGCTTGTCCCTGATCAAACGATCTGCTGTCTGTTGATCAGGGACGCGCAATAAAGCTTCGGCCAGACACATCAACGCCACCCCCTCTTTAGTGGACAGACTGTATTCAGCCAGAAAATCCTCTACGCCGGTGGTTTGTGATGCTGTATCTCGAATATGGGCAGCCAGGTGAAGCGCTTTAGCTGATACACGGTTGCGCGCACTCTTTCCGATGTCGGCTTTGACGACCAGCTCTTGCAACAACTCAGATTCATCAGCGATATGATATTGCTGAATCCGGGATCGTAATTGCTCCAGCTTTTTCCGGGTACTGGAAACAGACATTGCATTGACTCCTTTCTGATATCAGTTTTACCAGATCAGGACTCATACTAACCCGCAGAATAAGAGAGCCCCGTTACATTGTGTTTAGATACCTTAAATCAAGAATATTCACTATATGTGTTCCACTTTGGGAGATATTTACCAGTTTATTGGTAGTCTTTCTAGAAGTGTAGATCAATTGAAGAGGATCAATACAATATCACCGCAGGAGGGATCAGGGGACCGACATGATCCGCATCTAAGTCATGAGGTTAAGCGCTTTTTAACCCGGAATCCTGAATGATTTCTGCCAGCAGTCTCTCATGTTTGTGAACCATTACATGGACCCCGGACACACCAGCCATCATCTGTAATTGCTCAATCAACTCAATACAGATCCGCTTACCCTCCTTCGCTTCATTTTTTGCCTCCTGCATTCGCAAAATCAGCCGGTCAGGAATATAAACACCTGGCACGTGCTTACGAACCCAATGAGCCGACCTGGCTGAAATCAGGGGACCTACTCCTACCAGAATATGGCAGCGATGATGCAATCTTAAAGCTTCTATTTGCGAAAGAAATGTCTCTAACCGGTGCGTATCGTAACAATACTGGGTTTGAAAAAACTGGGCACCCGCCGCAATCTTTTTCGCCAGTCGATAAGGACGCGCGTCAAAGGGCGGGCGAAAAGGATTAAGCGCGGCCCCCAGAAACAGGTCAGGGGGCATTTTTATCGGTCTTCCAGACATAAAGTGTGAATTGTCTCTCATGGTTTTCGCTGTTCTTAGCAAACTGACTGCGTCCAAATCAAACACCGGCCGGGCCCCTGGCTGATCCCCGGCCGAGACGCCATCACCCGTCAAACAAAGCAGGTTTTTGATGCCTAACGCTGCGGCGCCTAATATATCTCCCTGCAGGGCTATACGGTTCCTATCCCTGCAGGAAAACTGCATGACTGGCGTAAATCCAAGCTCTCGCAGCAATAACGAAGAGGCCAGACTCGACATATGGCAATTTGCGCCAGAGCCGTCAGGAACATTTACGGCATCAACCAGTCCCTCAAAATAACTGGCACGGGTTGCAATATCATCCGGATTCGCTGAATCAGGGGGCGAAAGTTCAGCCGTTACCACAAACTTTTCCGAATTAAGCAGTACCTCAAAAGGATTAGGAGGATAGGGGGAAGACCGTATTGGGCCCTCCTCCAGCGGCTCAGCCAAATGCTCTGGTCGATCAGGCTTAGGATGAGCGACTGTCTGATGTTCAATCACCTGTAGCCATGCTGATTTTCCATGGCGGGTCGTTTCCGCTGCTCGCCGCGGCGTCATATAACGACCAAACAGACCGGTTTTATGAATACCCTGCCAGCTATCAACCCAAACGCAAGGCATATCCTGGTCCAGTTCACAACTGCCATCCGACCTAACGCCACCACACGGCCCGTTGCGTACCCTTTTTGGACAATTCATCGGGCACGACATACCCGTTGACCCCAGCAAACAATCCCCACACATACTGCAATCAAAAAGAAAGCGCTTACTTATCCTTTCCAATAAAGCAAAGGGTCTGTCCAGCCGAGATAAACCGACCCGCCTCCATAGCGGATTCAGGCCAAGTATTACACGCTCACAACATCGATAGAGCCCACTGAAAAACACCGCCCTGCGCACCACCCAGCGTCGCACCATGAACATCAGTGAGTCACTTCCATGTTAGCCATATTCAAGCAATTGCCCCTTCGCATAAACCATCTGAACCTGGCGCAATGCCACGGGATCCGTGAAGGGCGAGTTTTGCAACATGATCAACTCGGCTTTGTTCTGCTCAGCGATACTATTGGAGGGACAGCCCCAAAGCTGTCTTGGTCTACTGGTGGCGGAAACCAGCACCTCCTGCATAGGTAGCCCCGCCTCGAGGAAAAAAAACAGCTCATCAATCAGCGCTGAACCGTGACCCGTACCGTAGCTACCCGCATCAGAACCCGCTACCAACGGCACACCCTTTTGAAAGGCCTTTTTTATATGATACAAGTGTTGATCCAATATATAACGCAAATTAGCAATGGTATTCGGCGCCCAACCTGCCAACTCCGGTCGAGCCCACTGAAAATGCACAGGCGAAATAGTGGGCACCCAGGCAATCTGCTTTTGCGCCATTAAATCCAATACTGCTTCACTCATAAAGAAGCCATGCTCAATGGAGTCGACCCCGGCCGCCACGGCCATCTCCAACCCCTCAAGACCGCTGCAATGCGCAAAGGTTTTCAAACCCCGCTTTGCTGCTGTTTCCACGATCAACATCAGGCTTTCCATATCAAATTGTGGCGCTGTGGTTACCGCTCCCGCTTCGAAATCAATAATTCCGGTCAGTAGTATTTTCAGGTCATCTGAATCTATAGCAACATCATTGATCGCAGCAATAATGTCTTCTCTTCCCGACACCTCACGGGCCATAAAGGCGCCATACTGCTTTGGTGAACGAATAGCCATTCCCGGTGATCTGATCGTTGCAGCGCCGCAGTTGGAAAGCTCATTCCGAATCGCATGATTGACACCATACTTGTCCCCCGCATCCCTGATCAGGGTAATACCGGATTCCAGGTTCGCTTTCACATTCTTATCAGCAGTCTCAAGCATTGTTGCAAAAGGCGCTTTTAAATACGCACTGCGAGCACTAAAATCCAGCTCCGTCCCATCCAAAAACAGGTGACAGTGCGCCTCCACTAAACCCGGCATGACAAATTCGGCATCAATTATCCTGGCATCTTCAAATCCCTCGGCAAGCCCCCCTGTCCTGCTGGAACCCCGGCAAATTTGTACAACCAACCCATCTCTAATGAGCAGCCGATAGGGCCCTTGACAGTGATGGTGCTCACCGTCAAAGTAGCTATTGGCATTAATGATCAGTTGTTTCATGCGCTTGGGCACTACAGGTAGAGTTTTCTCAAATGACGAATGGCATCCATGCCCTGTAACTCAATGATTTCTTTGAACATATTAAGCACAAAATCATCGTCAGGAAGCGACTCATAAGAATGCCAGGGCGTCGCAAGAATCGTATCAAAACCATAAGGACGGGCCAGGGTCATAAAAGCTCGCTCGATGCGTGTTTTAAGTGGCTCTCCATCGGTTGCGAGCGCCGGTAACATCATGCCGATATTACTGATGCCGCCCATCATGTGAATGCCCTGCAACTCCGGGTCCTCACCGATCAACCTGATCGCGTCGAGAGCCATTTTAATCAACCCTGCACGATCGGTTGCTAGTGTAGTAATAGAAACATCCAGGATAATATCGTCCAGAGTGAGGCCATACTCATGTATAAGACGTCGGGACATGCGTTTTGCAACTTGTAAAACCTGTTGCGGTTCTTTGTTTGCCGCCCCCTCGCCATTTTCCATTCTCTCCGAGGCCATCACAACAATGCGACTTGGTCTTATTCGCAGCGCTTCCGCCATCTCCCAGCGGGGTTCAGCGACTGAATTGATAATGGGTTTGTTACCGCCAGCCTTGCTGGAATCATAGGTATCCAGACACACCTTTTGAACTTCAAAACCGGGAAAATCAAAAGACAGAGGAATATTCACAGCCTCTTGAATCGCAACGATGACATCGCGCATGAATGCCGGGTCATCAAGTGCTCTGGAGCCAATATTAATATTCAGATAGCTGGCGCCTGCTTCTCTCTGCTTTGTTGCAAGCGCCTGTATACCACGGAGATCCGAATCATCAAACAAGGCTTTCGAGCTCTTAAATCCCGGATTAATTCGCTCGCCAATCACCACTAAATCACAGATAGCCATTAGAAATTATCCTTCTTGACTGCCCACCAAATTCACTTCAGGTAAACTAACAATCTTGTTTTCAGATTAACTTTCGCGATGCTTGAAATCTTGGCTAAATGAGTGGAGAATAGTTTGCAATTTCGGAAATGACGAGCGCAATACCAATCTCAAATCTTGATTTCAAACCTTTTGATGCCCCCCTGAAATGCAACGGCATTGTCCTTGTCGAAGCATCGCTCTCGAGCAATACAGAAACAGAATATACCCAGTGGCGTCATGACCGGATTTGTCTCGTCAAACGTGGACAGCTGATTCTCGATTCTATGGATAGCAAAGCAACGATATCAAATTCAGAAATTCTGCTGCTACCGGCGGGTGTCAGACATCGATGGATTTGCCAAGACCAAAACTCGGCAGCGCTGCTCATGATCTGTTATAACAAACCGTATTTCGACAGCCCCAACACACTTAAAGAACTGCTGGGTTCGTTCGCGGAAGTCTTCCCTGTGTTGACCGGTTTTTCACCGGAAAGTACGATTCGTGCACCCACAATCAGATACCTGTTTAAAGAACTCATCAAAGAAAAACGTGCCAAAGCGAAAGATCAAAACAGCCTTACATTCAGTCTTTTTATTTCACTTGTCACACAACTGATCCGGGCATATCGAGAAGTTGAAGATCAGCTTAATCTGGAGCCATGGGAGCAATCTTTCGATAATAGCCTCAAATATCTGGAGGAGAATATTCAGGAAATATCTGGCGTCGCCGAACTGGCTGATTTTGCCGGGCTGTCCTACCGACGCTACACCGATCTGTTTAAAAAAAGAATGCAAACAACCGCCAACGAGTATATTCGAAACAAACGGATAGAGCTGGCCAAACAGCTGTTGGTGGAAACCGGGAATATTCTGCATGCCAGCCTGGATGCCGGCTTTGGCGATCTGGCACATTTTTATCGAGTGTTTAAACAGATGACCGGAATGACACCTAAACAATTTATTATTCAACACCAGGCTGGCATCAATAAACTGCCAAACGGCGATAGGTAGAGTGCTAGTTTTTTTCCTCTAATGGAGGGAAATTCAGCTGTGACATAAATGACTTCATAAAACTTTTGGAGCCCGCCTGCTCAAAATAGACACTGTCAGCAGCCAGTTTTTTGCCCGTCTCTCGCAGAGGTTCCGAAAGCAGGGCCAGCTTAACACCAATACCTGCTGCATTACCCACCTGCTCAATCGATGAAATTGGTATATTCGGCAACATTCCAATGGTAATTGCGCTTTCAGGACGAATATACATGCCAAATGCACCGGCAATAATAATACCATCCAGCATCTGCGCATCTAACCCGGCGCGCTCCAACAACAGTTCAATACCTGCCCTAATCGCACCTTTTGCCAACTGAAGGTTACGTACATCTGCTTGCGTAAATACCAGCTCAGGGTCCGTTTTGCTCAGACGCAACTCGGCCACACCATCGCGTTCCGCTGCAAAAGGTGATGTTTTGTTAATCTGCCCACGAAAATTGATTGCCTCTGCTTTGTAAAATTCTGCGGCAATATCCAACACCGCTGAACCGCAGATTCCTATCGGATCAGCGTCCGCAATGGTTTGTAGCTGAACAGACTCACCACTCACACGCACAGCCTCAATGGCACCCGCGGCAGCGCGCATGCCACAACAAATATTGCCACCCTCCAATGCCGGGCCTGAAGGGCTCGATAGACAATAAACCTGTCCACCATGAATCAGGGAAATTTCAGTATTAGTACCAATATCCAGCGCGATTAAGGTACGTTGTTCCCGGTCCGCTCGAATACCCAATAGCATGGCGCTATGATCACCACCGACAAATCCGGCAATATTGTCCATCACATGCACTACTGCCGCTGAAGCTACGTCCAAACCCAGTTGCCGGGCCGTAACGTCTTCTGTTGTCCTGGCAACCGCTACAAATGGAGCAACACCCAGTTGGTCTACTGGCAAACCCAACAGGAAATGATGCATCACCGTATTACCTGCAATCACCAAATCCACAATAGCTGCTGTATTCAGGGAATGCTCCGCACACAGTTTATGAGCAGCATGATTGATCGCCTCAACTAAAGCCCGTTGCATGGCCAACAGCACCTCTGGTTTACCCTTGGCATGGGAAATACGCGCAATGAGATCCGCTCCGTATTTACCCTGAGGATTTTCAATTCCACATGAACCCAGGGTACTCCCCGTATGCAGATCCACCAACAATAATGCGATATTTGTCGTACCCAGGTCGATTGCCAGGCCTAATGTGTGGGTTTTTACCGGGAGCAGCGCAATGATTTTTTTCTTTCGAACAACCGCCTGAAATTGCCAATTCTGTTGTCTCACAAAACTGGGCAATACCTGTAACACAGCTAAATCGACGGCCTCGCAGATTCCATCTTCAACACTATTGGCAGCTTCGACGAGTTGTTGGGCGTCACTTAGGTGATTCTTTAATGAAGGCTCATCCAGTCGCAGATCCACACTCTTGGCCAGCGGCTCCGGATGAACCCAGATATCTTCACCGCCGACAAACAATCGACTTGCCTTGGATCGAGTTCGTTTCGGTACGTTGATCCGCGCATTGTATCGGGCAGCTGTTTGACAGGCTCGCCGCCAGCCTTTAGCCAACTTGGTCGCTGAAAAGAAATGTCTATCCTGAGCAGAAGGAGGTGGCACCTCGCCTTCAACATAACGAATGATGCAGGACTTGCAGATACCGCGACCGCCACAGCAGCTGTTTATTTTTACACCTGCACGATGCGCCGCACTCAACAGCGACTCCTGGGGCTGCGGATGAACAGTAATTTCTTCCGGCTCAAATATCAGGTTTACCTCCCCAATATCTTTGACCTTAGACATGCGGGTTGCCAGCTATTTGCGAGGACAAGTTTCGATGTTGACAGTTTTCCCGTGACCTGCAGTTTTCACAATTCTGCGCCTGGGTCCATCTATCCATTTTCTGCCCTAATCCATAGAGAATAGTCATTGAGTGCTGCGGTAACATCATATAATTTGCCGACAGGCTGATATCTATATCTTGCGCGCCGGACAACTCTATCATTACACTTTGCGCTGAAAGATCAAATCCATCGTCGCCAGGACTAAGCGGTCCGCTAGCCTGAAGCCCAAGCCCCTGCGCTTCATTATCAGCAAACTGCTGCATGTGCGCCGATAATTTAAACAAAGCAAAGTTCGCCAACTGCTCCAGCAGAATGGCCTTATAACGCTTTTTCTCTGCAAATAGATTAGCCACCCTGGAAGCCACTGCCTCACCCAACGTACAGGCACCAAGCATCAGGTGCGATGCCCCTCGCAGACGGTGCGATGCAATTGGCGCACGCAATTGCACTTGACCTGGCAAGCACAAACATCCACTGGTTAGACTCTGCAGCACAGTCACTGTATATGCAACTTTCGGTTTAAAAAGGTGTTGACGATTTACATCATCGAGCAACGCGCTCAGCTGATCTAAACTTTTTGTTTCCAGCAAGCCACTGCATTGCAAACCATGAAACTGTTGTACTTCAGCCATCGTGATATGCAGCGGAATATCACAAATCGAAGTCATGGTTCAGACCTTTATCCCAACACCCTGAAAAAGGCTACGCCGCCACACCCATCCAGTCTCGACAAAGATTGACAGCATCCATCGCATTCATACCGAAAGCATCCGCACCGGTATGTATTTTGATCGACTCATCCACCTGGCCACCACCAATCATAATCTTTAATTCGTCACGCAAATCGGCCGCTTCGATGGCATCAACCGTTTGCTTCATCGCGTCAAAAGCCAATGTAAGGAAACCGCTCAATCCGACAACCTGCGGCTGGTGCTCCTGAATCGCCTCAACAAAATCTGACACGGGCACATCAATACCCAAATCAATCACTTTAAAGCCATTGATCTCCAGCATAAAAGTGACGATATCCTTGCCGATATCGTGCAGATCACCATTCACTGTACCGATAACCACCGTACCATGCGTATTTGCCGCCTCTCCCGTTTCACCCTTGTTGATTAAAGGTTTTGCGATATCGCTGATCTGGCTGAGCATATCACCCGCCATCATCAATTCCGGCAAAAAGTATTCCTGGGACTCAAAGCGTTTGCCAACCTGATCCATCGCTTCCCGGCAATGGGCTAATAACTGAAGCGGATCGTACCCTGCATCCAGCATCTGTTGCGTCAGACCCAACGCTTCCTCTTCTCGCATCTCCACTATGTGGTCAATTAGTTGGCTTTTTTGATCGCTCATTGCTTTCTCCCCTCTAATTTATAATGCCTGCATCAATGCGCCGATGCATCGGCGATACCTAAACCGGTCTCAGATTTCACGAACTGCAACTCCATTCCCGCTCTGTCGATTTCCGCCTGCCTGCTACGATCAGTAATGGATACCAGCCATAACACAATGAATGCCACTGGTGCTGATACCATTGTGGGGTAGGTATAGGGGTATATCGGCTCATCAAAGCCAAGCACGGCCACCCATATTTGCGGCCCCACAACAATCAACCCGACGGACAACACTAAGCCGGCAATACCACCAACAATCGCACCCCGTGTAGTCAAACCTTTCCAGTAGATACTCATTAACAAAATTGGTGCATTTACACTACCGGCAATAGCAAGCGACATAGTGGCCACAAACACCACATTTTGATGCTCAAAGGCAATTCCCAGAGCAATACTTAACAGTCCGAGAACAAGCACTGAAATACGCGACACCCAAACCTCTTGCGCTTCAGAAACCTCTTTTTTTGCAAAACCATTGGTATACAGATCATGGGCAATAGTCGCCGCACCAGACATGGTGAGACCCGACACCACAGCCAATATAGTGGCAAAGGTGACTGCTGAAATAAAACCCAGCAACATATTCCCGCCGATAAAATGTGACAGGTGCAGCACCACCATATTGCCACCGCCAATCAAGCTCTGTCCGTTATGGTAGTCGGGGTTATCCATGATTATGGGTACGGCGCCGAATCCGATCACCATGATCAACACATAGAAGTACCCCATAATTGCAATGGAGTAAAAAGCCGACATACGAGCAGCTTTCGCGTTATTAACAGTGAACAGACGCATTAGAATATGAGGCAGGCCCATAAAACCAAATAAGGAAGTGATCGCCAATGACATGATCGCTCCCGGACTATTGAAAAGATTGCCTGGAGCTAAAAGGGATTGACCCAGCTTATGGCTCTGCGTTGCTTCTTTAAGCAAATTATTAAGGCTAAAACCAAAATGTTTCATTACTAAAAAAGCGATCAGCGTTCCACCGAATATCAATAGAATAGCTTTGATAAATTGAACCCAGGTAGTCGCCAGCATTCCACCGAAACTGACATAAAGTATCATCAGCAAACTCACACAAATCACCGCATAGATATAATCCACACCAAACAGTAACTGGATCAGTTTACCTGCACCAACCAGTTGCGCAATCAAATAGAAAATAACCACGACCAATGAACTGACTGCTGCCAATATGGTCACGGGGCGGCGCTTCAAACGGTAGGAAACCACATCGATAAAGGTATAACGCCCGAGATTCCGCAAAGGTTCAGCGATCAGAAAGAGAATAATAGGCCAACCCATCATCACTCCGGCGGCAAACAAAAGGCCGTCGAAACCGCCAAAATACACAGCACTGGTGATACCCAGGAATGTCGCCGCTGACAAAAAGTCCCCTGATATCGCAATACCGTTCTGCCAGGCAGGGATGGCCCCACCCGCCGCATAGAAATCAGCCCGCGATTGAGACCGTTGCGCTGCCCACCAGGTGATGCCCAATGTAGACAAGGCGAATATCACAAACATAAAAATAGCGGTAATGTTAAGCGGTTGTTTTTCAATGGCCCCCTCTATTGCGCCCGATGCACATAGCCAGCCACTAAACCCGGTTAAAAAAACCAACAAACCCAACTTTTGGCGGTTTCGACTATTCATCTAATCCACCCTTATGTTCTATCTCAAGGGAGGCTAACAGTTCATTTCTCATCGGGTCATAGCAGTGCTTACTCCACCAGCTGTAATAGGCTGATGCTGCAATACCAACCAGAATTATCAGCAGATAATAAACAATGCCATAGGTGATATAAGCCTCAGAATACAGCGGTCTGGAAAACTGGTCTGGCATAAGACTCATACCCAAAATGTATAGAACATTAATTACCAGCACCGCCAGGCTAAGCCCCCAAACCATGCGATGACGTCGCTTTACTATCTCCGTAAAAACCGGATTTGATGCAATTGATGTTAAATGTTGTTTATCGGGCATTCCCTCCCCCTTAATTAATTGTTATATTTTTTCTATGTTTCTGCGACCTGTCTGAGCCACCAGACAGGCATGTACCTTATATCAATAAACACCGTATTCTCGTGTTACTTCAAACATGGCCTGTACATTCTCCGGCTTGGCTTCATCGGGGACTCCGACAGCTGCATCCATTATGTATCCTCCGCCGTCGCCAACCACATCAATCATCTCCTTGCAGCGATCCCGCACATCGTCAGGCTTGCCTGTGATTAGTGTCGAGACCGGCATACCACCGCGAATACAAACGGTGTCACCCAGGATTTTTTTAGCCTTCGCCAGATCCGTGCGTTCAAAAAAATAGATACATTTTCCAGCAGGGATATCCTTAATTATTTCCAGTCTGGAGGTCACATCACCCTCCCAAAACGGACAGGGAGTAAGCCCATTGTCAATCAGCTTCAACATCACCTCTCGCAAAGACGGCCAGAAAAAAGTCTTAAACTGATCGGGTGACATAAAGCCATCCAGCCCCCAATGCAAAGGTATAAAAATAATATTTCCAGGCAGCCTTTGTGCCGTCTTAATAATATTTCGTGGTACAAATTCTGTAACTTTATCAATACTTGCCAGCAACTTATCTTTGTTACGGAACATATCAAGCATGCCACCCTTGGAGCCACGCATATAATCCGCCACCACATCGAAAGGCGCATGGCCACTGGCAGCCGAGGAGAGAGGAAAACCGGATTCTTTCATCTCCATAATGAAGCGTACATTCTCCTCAAGCATCCTTTGCATCTCTTCACCGGCCTTCATCAGGGTCTGCAAACTCTTTTGCATTTCCGGTTGCGCAAACACCGCAAGCGAATGCATCACACGGGTAAAATAGATGGACGGATACTCTGGTAACTCTGCAAAAGGCTCAAAAACATCTGCCAGTCCAGGCAGATATTGCCGTAAGTAATACCCCGTAGGGTCAAGCAAATAATCATCATATTCGCTCGCTTTCATGTACTCTCGATCAAGGTATTGGAATGAAACATCCGGATTGGTTTTGCCATCACCCGGCCACTCTAGCTGGCGGTAACCGGTAATTTCCATAGTGGGTCCCAGTGACAGCATCGGGTGACAAGGTTGAAATGCATCCGGCTCCAGCTCCAGTATCGCTTTGCGCATTGCCGCTGAAAGGCCCGAATAGTCGTACATGGCCTGCTCACAAGTCATGCCCGCCGCTCGTGCTGCCCAGAAGGTACTGAATAGAAAAGCCGGTACGCGATCTGGTGTTTTTAATGCAACCACATCCGCGATTCGCTGTTGTCGCTCAGCGTAAAGATCATCCGCTGTTTGGCCATTTGCATTCATTTTATTAGCCCACCTCATGTTCGGTTGCTTTTAAAATCATGTGACAACTTGAGTGGTTGATTTCCGCCTCATCATCTATTGATCGATGTTTGAAACCAGCGGCCACTATCAGTTGTATCATATTAACCAAATCCAGCCAAATCTTGGCAATATCAGTGCCATACAATTTGCATATTAGGTACTAGTAAAAAAACACAGAACGGACCGCTTTGAAGAGATACTGCTCGGCAGCATTTACGGCCCACCCATTAAGCCGCAAATGCTACCTTACAGGTTTTGCTAGTTGAGATTGTAAGTAAAGGTCACACCATACCAACGCGGTTTACCAACATTGGCAAAAGCACGCTGACCACCCGTTAGAGAAAACGCGTGCGTGGTGTATTCTTCGTCTGCCAGGTTATTGACCCATAGGTCAATTTCATATCTTCCGCTTCCCGACAAATAGGACAATCGGGCATCAGAAACCGTGTAGGAATCAACCACTGCCCTGGGGTTATTGTCAGGATCATAGAACACATCGTCGACATAACGTGCTGAAAGATTGAACGCCAGATTATCGCCCTCACCTATCACATCATCCCACCGATAGCGTGCATTAATACTGCCGCTGTTTTCAGGAGCTTGCCGCATGGTATTACCACTGAAATCCTGAGCGCTTCCATCCGGTGCCGGAGTCAGTCCACCAAAATCAGTGTACTCCGCATCGAGATAGGCCCAACTAAAGGTTAGCTCAAAATTATCCGTTGGCACCCAAGTCGTTTCTAACTCAATACCCTTGATCTCAGCCTCTCCCGCATTTTCTGTTAAAAACTGGCCAAACGTCGGTGTATCAGGCGTTAAAGCAAACCGCGTAACCTGTAAATCTTCGTAATCGGTAAAAAATGCAGCCAGATTAAAACGCAGCGTGTTATCAAACAGAGTCGACTTAAAGCCGATCTCATAATTCAACGCATTCTCTTCATCAAAGGATTTGGAGGCAGTGGCTACATTTTTCGGAGACCCCGTAAATCCGCCACTTTTGAAGCCACTTGAAATACTTCCGTATAGCATCGAATTCTCGGACAGATCATAATCCAGCGCCAAGCGAAAATCGGTCGAGCTCCAGTCATCATTGCCTTTTGTTGGCGCAAAGGGCCCTACAATAATTCCACTTGGCGGCCCACCCGTAACACTACCGGCAGATATCACCGTTTTTTCTTCAGTAGAATAACGCAACCCCAGCGTCAGTCGCATCGCCTCCGAGAGGCTATAGGTTCCCTGTCCGTATACTGCCCACGCTTCAATATCTGCGTCCACATCGGCAATATTTGAAAAGGCTGAAGAAGCAGTAATCTCGTCAAACGACCCGGTCGGGTCCGTAATCGGACCAAAGCCAAAACCCTCTAACCGGTGATCCGTTTCGTCGGTATAAAACACTCCTGCCACCCAGTTTATTTGATCGCCATCTCCAGATAACCTGAATTCCTGAGTAAACTGTTGAGCATTTTCATCAACATAATCATAGTTTGCCCTTGGATAAACAAAACCGTTCAATCCACAGCAATCCAAAGCTGTCTGTACTTCAGCATCCCTGTAGGCGGTAATTGAGGTAAAGGTAAACGCCTCAAACTGGTAGTCAACTTTCAGGCTAATACCAAAAACATCTCGCTCCAGAAAACCCTCAGTAGCTAAGGAGTTTTCCAAATCACCTGCACCACCCAGAGCGGTATTCAACGCCACCGAGTTACGTGCCGGATCTCCAGTGATATCACCGATCGGCTCACGATTCTGACCTTCATCATCATCCCGGGCACCATCAATAGTAAGAATCGCATCCAGTTGATCGTTCGGCGCAAAACGAAGCTGCGCGCGCCAGGACTGACGATCAATACCATTTTGTGTACCATTTCTGGTGGTTGCATTGGTATAAAGATCCACATAACCATCATGCACACGTCGGCTGTAGCTCACCTTGCCGTAAAGGCCGTTTTCCTCGCTAAGAGCCCCCTTGATCAGCAAGCGGGTATCAAAATGATCGTTACTACCGATGGTCTGTTCTGCACGCAAATTAAATTCTTCATTGGGCTTTTCAGTAACGAAATTGAGAGAACCCGCGATGGAATTACGACCATACAAAGTACCCTGCGGGCCACGCAGAACCTCCACCCTTTCCAGATCATAAATATCAATCACCTGGGCAATACGAGCTGCAATATATACATCATCGACAGAAACAACAGTCGAATCATTGGCTCCTGGCCCATCTTCTTTGGTACCTACACCACGAATGGAGATTTCAGGCTGAGCCGGGCTAAAAGCGCCGACCAACAATCCTGGTGTTCGTTCACTGATGCCCTGAAAGTCATCTATACCCTGCTGACGTAAATCTTCACCACTAAAAGCAGTGATCGCGATAGGGACATCCTGAAGACTCTCGGATTTTTTCTGGGCGGTTACCATTATTTCTTCGATCGCCCCTGATTTGGCTATCGAGGCAGTTGAAAATAATGCGGCGGTAATAGCTACCGCCATGTTGTTTCTAATAAGTGCTTTCTTCATTTCTTGTGCTCCTTGATTATTGCCGTTCTTTATTAATGGTTTTACAACCCTTTTTAACTGGCTAAAATCAGGCTTTAAATCACAAGCCCCCTTGTTTTGGTAATGCACTCCCTCCTCATTTGGTTTTCAGTTTTATTAATAATTGCTAGTAATTATTAGGCAATTCATTCTCGGCTCTGCGCTGCCTTGATTGCCTCTCAAGTACAAAAGGATTCGATGCTAACAAACAGTACGATCACACAGGAATGTAAAAAAGAGCTAAAAAGAGGTAACTTTTTACCACTAAATAGAAACTGGTTTTTTGGGTAACGACTTATTGATCCCTAAAACAATCCCCCCAAAACGGATAAAACTGCTTGAAAAATGCATAAAATTCCATGTTCCGGACACATCCCCTTGCTCTAACATAGCTACCCATTGTCGCAAACATTATCCGCAATTTAAGGAAGGGTATGTACAGAAACAGAAGTGGTCATACAATGATCAAATTGCTGGCAGCAGTTTTACTGGCAACACCTTTAATGGCTCAAGCAGAAAACCAGGCGCTTGAAGCCCTGTTAAAGGCGCTAAACTCAAATGGAACGATTGATGACAAGACCTACAGGTTAATCCGGGAAATCGCTGACAAGGAGTCGAAGGACATAGAAACAGGTATTCGAAAAACCCAGGAGCTTCAACTAAGTCAATTTAAACCGGAGCAGTCCATCGAACAAATCGTAGACCAAAGAATCGCACACACTCAAAACAGCTTTAAGCCAAAGGTCAGGCTAGGTGGACGCATCCAAATAGATGCTGCGGCCTATGATGAGGATAGCGCAAAGCAGAATAACGGTTCTGAATTGAGGCGAGCACGGATGTTTGCACAGGGTAACCTTGGTAACAACTGGGGTTTCAAATTACAGTACGATTTTACTGCAACCGGTAACAAGGGCATACAGGACGCCTACCTGGATTATAAAGGATTTGAATCAGCGAACATTCGACTGGGTCATTTTAAGGAGCCATTCAGCCTGCAGAATATTACCAGCTCAAAAAATGTTCTATTCACTGAACGGGGTTTGCCACATGTATTTGCCGAAGGGCGAAATATAGGAATTCAGGCAGCTAGCCAGGGTGAAAACTGGTCCCTTAGCGCAGGAATTTTCGGCGATGGTAGAGATGGCGCCAGTGATGAAAATGAAGGTTGGGGGCTTTCAGGCAGAGGTACATTTGCACCTATAAAAAAAGAGGACCACTATTTACACTTGGGATTATCACTTTCCTATAGGGCAACCGGTTCTGAAAACAAGCTACGGTTTAGCGAGCGTCCCGAATCACATGTCACCAACACCAAGATTCTGGACACTGGAAATATTGATGCCGACACCTACCTGCGCTCAGTGCTTGAAGCAGCCTATGTACATGGCCCCTTTAACTTGCAGGCCGAGTATTACCACACTTCTATAGAACGTATTGATGATAATAACCCTGACCTTGATTTCACTGGTTACTATATTGAAAGCGGGTGGTTCCTTACTGGTGAGTCGATGAATTACAACAGCTCGAGCGGAAATTTTGGCAAAATCAAACCTGTATCGGTTGTCGGTGATGGTGGCTGGGGGGCCTGGCAACTGGCGGCCCGATATAGCAGCCTGGACCTGTCCGACCAGGATATTAGTGGTGGCGACGCACAAAGTATGACTTTAGGTGTTAACTGGTATGCAACGGACAAGCTGCGTTTTAGCTTTAATTATGTTGATATATTAGACGTCGAAGGCGGCCCGGGTCAGGATGATACACCCAGCGCCTTCCAATTCAGATCACAACTTGCATTTTAATGCTTAACGGAAATCACATAATGCAAATTTTACAAAAGTATTTATCATTATTTGTTCTACTGCTCTCCCTCTGCTCTACAGCTTCTGAAGCTGAACAACGGCTGCGGTTGGCTACCACCACCAGCACCGATAACTCCGGGTTACTTGCCGTGCTGCATCCGCCCTTTGAAAAGAAACTGGGCGTCAAGGTTGATGTAATCGCAGTGGGAACGGGAAAAGCACTCCGGTTAGGAGCAAACGGTGATGTAGACCTGGTTATGGTTCACGCACCAGAGGCGGAAAATCAATTTATAGCACAGGGATACGGCTTAAAAAGGCTACCCGTCATGCATAACGATTTTGTTTTACTGGGACCTGACGGCGATCCGGCAGCTGTCAAAAATACCGAAAGCATCGCGGAAGCAATGAGACAGATCAGGCGAAGTGAAGCAACTTTTGTATCCCGTGGAGATGATTCAGGAACCCATAAAAAAGAGCTATCACTCTGGAAGGCAGCTAATGTCAAACCCATGGGTAACTGGTATCTGGCAGCCGGCCAGGGCATGGGCGCCGTACTCAAGATTGCCGATGATAAAGAGGCCTATGCACTATCCGACCGTGGAACCTACCTTGCCTTTAAGGACAAGATTACACTGAATATAGTCTCCTCAGGGGCGCCGGAACTGTTTAATCCCTACCACGTAATTTTAATAAATCCGGAAAAACATGCGCACGTAAAAACAAAACTGGCCGAGTCTTACGCGGACTATGTTCGGGGGCCCGAGGGACAGCGTATAATTAAGAATTTCAGAAAGTCCGGCGAACAATTATTTCAACCTGACGTTATTAACTGATTACCACTTACGACGATGGATTACTTTAGCCAGGCAATCGCAGCAGCTTTCAATCTGATCTTCAGCTTTAATGCTGAGGTTTACCTGATCGTCTGGGCCTCATTACGAATTTCCCTGGTCGCGGTGATTATTGCCTCCTTAATCAGTGTACCACTCGGCTTGCTCATTCAACGACACAGCTTTACAGGTAAAAGACTGCTGCTACAGTCGCTAAATACCTTAATGGCATTACCGACAGTTGTCGTAGGATTGCTACTTTACGGTATGTTCACTCGCCAGGGGCCGTTAGGTGACCTGGGGATACTCTTCAGCCCGGCGGCAATCATGATCGGCCAGTGTATTCTGATTATGCCCATTATTTTGAATCTCACTATCAGCGCCGCCGCGAGCGCAGATAAACGCATAATACCCACCTCCAAGGCACTGGGTGCCAATAACATCCAGCAAAACTTGTTATTCATCGGAGAGATCCATTTTGCCCTGGTCGCCGCCGTGGTAACCGGCTTTGGCAGGGCTATCAGCGAAGTCGGTGTTGCCATGATGCTCGGAGGTAATATTGAAGGCTACACAAGAACCATGACCACGGCTATCGCCCTGGAAACCAGCAAGGGAGAGTTCGAGTTCGCCCTTGCCTTGGGAGTTTTATTACTGGCTGCCGCATTTATTGTTAATGCCTCACTACAACATTTTCAGAGTTTGAACAGATGAACGCTGCTTATCAACTTCGGAATATTGAACAAAGCTATAACGGGAACGTGGTCCTTACCCTGGACGAGTACATGATCGAATCAAAACGGGTCACGGCTCTGGTAGGGCCGAACGGCAGCGGTAAAAGCACGCTGATGGACATGTTGGCCCTGGTACAACGCCCCCATCGCGGACAACTTGAATTTTTTAGCCGGGAATCAGCTAATAAAAGCTATTTGGAATTGCAGCAGCAAATAGGCTATGTGCAGCAAAAACCCTATCTTTTTAATATCACCGTTGAGCAAAACATCGGCCTCGGATTAAAGCTCAGACGCATTTCAAAAAAACAAAGGCAAGGAATGGTAGATGCCATCATTAAAGAGTTCTCCTTGTCCGGCCTCAGAAACAGACGTGGCGACGACCTTTCAGGGGGCGAAATTCAGAGGGTAGCCCTGGCTAGAACACTTATTTTGAACCCTCGTGTTCTCATACTCGATGAGCCTTTTAGCCATGTAGACAAAGAGTTTCGTCTCGATTTGGAGCAAATGCTTCGCACCATTCGCGAGCGCGGCGAACAGACGGTTATATTTAGCACCCATGACCAGTCCCAGGCTGAAACACTGGCAGATCATGTTTTGAACCTGCACGAAAAGGAAACTCAACCGGGAGGTGTGGTAAATATTTTCCACGGTGAGTTTGTCGATAACACCGCGATATTTAATACCGGCAAGATCCGGTTTCATATTAGCGGCGAAAGCAAACCGGGCTCATCCCTCGTTATTAAATCTTCAAACCTGAAACTGTCACGCGCGGAAGGCCAGACAGCAGGAGAAAACCAGTTTCTCGGCCGCATTAAAAACCTGGCAGAAGAGTCAGGAAAGATTCGAGTAACCGTTGACGCAGGAGAAATGTTCCACGCCGTGATCACCCCTTCACAGTGGCGAGCATTATCCTTGACTATTGGTGATCAGGCCTTGGTCAATTGCGAATTATCTTCCGATAATATTGTACCCGACCCAGATTAAACAGCCGATCTTAACACAGTCAAAATGTCTGAAAGGTTTTAACATCAGTGTTCTTATAGATATCCCCCACTATTTCCATTTGGTCTTTTTCAATGTTGTAGCGTAGGCAACCCACCTTTCCATTGCGCCGGGTGAAGGTCACCAGACAAACACTGTCGCGAACCTGCTCTAGATCGATCATAGTCTTAAAGTTTCGCTTGACCGAAGTTCCCAGCCCCCAGCGCGAGACATGAATACCTCGCTCCCAACCTGCATGCTCGCCCTTTTTTGGTGGCGCGGCAGAGATAAAATGTGCCCAGCTATTAAGGTTATAGTTGTCCGATCCGATGTCCTCACCTTCACTACCATGCGCGGTAAACAACACCGTATCTAAACCCACTTTTGGTGCCGTGTTTTCACTGTTACGTGAGTTGACCTGACTTTCAGTGGCAACAATAGTCGTTTGTGCATCCCCGTCAGCCGTATCAGCCGTCTGAATCGCAGCACCAAATAGTTTGTGGGCACCCGACCTGACCGATGACCAGGCATTAATCTGCGCAGCCACTGTTGCATTATGGCTGTCACCCGCCAAATCGGTAATGGTATTGGTGGCAAAGCCATAGTTTAAAAATCGGCCAGTCTCTGGCACATAGTAGGAAGCATCCGAAGGACGCGTGATGCGATTAAACACATAATGCACACAATCGGTATTCCAGCCCCGGTACTCTCCGGGCAAGACCCATTGTGACGGGATAACCTGGTATATATCTTCATCGAGTGCTTTACAACTGATGGGCGCTGCATGAGTCATTATCGGGAGAAAAAGCACCAGTAAAGCGAGGCCAGATGTTTTTAAACAGTTCATCGTTAAGTCCTTTTATGATAGCTGGTAGGTGATAAGTGATAGTTGAAATGGCACCGCACAATGTGGACGGCCAAACAACAGTCTAGAGAATACTACCTGAATCGTCGCTGAACTATAAAATCAGCTTTAGGAAAATTGGGCAACTTATTGACGGGTTAAAAGTACCAGCGGTAAGCAGCAAATACCCTATCGTTATTGCGAAATGTATCCCATTGCGGGCTGTCACCCCCCAGATAATCGATGACACCCAGAGTGATCTGCGATTGATCGGAGATATCATACTCCAGGGTAACCCGGTGAAACCCTCCACCAAAACCATTGCTGCGATATAGACTGGCAAGATAGGTCGTGTGTAAACGGTCATTAAGCCGGTCCGCCTGAATCCGCAATGCAAGCTGCTGCATGTTTCTCGCCCGAACATTTTCATTCGGGCTGATCACTTTTTGGAAACCAGTGATATGGCGGTTTGCTATTTCCATCGATACCGAGACATTCGATAACCCCGTGTATTCAAAGCCGATCATCAGATCGGCGCGGTTCTTCCTTTCTGACCCGCCGAACCTGTTAACCGTAACATCTTCATACCGGTTAAACGCCAGACCACGCATCACCGCACCTTCCGCCTTGAGTAGCCAGGATCCCCTCGCATAGTTGAAGGCAATCCCGAACAAACGATAGTTATTATGCCGTTTTACTTGCTTGTCCATTATTCCCACCAAATCCTTGAGACTTGCGGCATAAAGCGCCAGATCCCAACCACTGAAACGCCCCGTCGCGGAGAAGGCCCACTGCATTCGGTCGCCCGAAATCCCCTCGCCGGGCCGGTCTTCACGCGGCGAAGAATTAGCGCCGGCAATATAGAACTCACTACCCGCGAGTGCATTTTTGTCATAGCGTACCTCCGGTATGGCAGACAAACTAAAAATCCAGTCTTCACGGATATGATCCAAACTAACCATACCCAGTGCCAGGCGGAGGTCTTCAATATCGACCCGACCAGGAGTCCGCTTATCCAGCGGATTGACTCTATCCGTAACACGAAGGTTATCTGATGTACCCCAAACCAGCGTTTTTCGACCGATGCTCAGATCGGTATTTCGGGCCAGCGAAACTGTAATATAGGTATCCTGGACCTCCAGCTCACTTTCATACTCTCCAAGAAAACGGGCACTATAAACACTACGCCCATTAATTTGGTAAGCCCCGTTATAAACAGCATAGCCCTCCATGTAAAATCGGCTGTTGGAGGTCAATTTACGTTGATAATCGAGATTCAGCTTAAGTGAAGCTGCCGAAACCCTTCGCTCATCCAACTGGTTATTGGGGCCGGCTGTTTTTGTAAAACTATAGTCTAAAGCCAATTCAAGGCTACCTTTAAAGTGCTTCTGTTGTTGCTCTGATATCGGAATATCCGATTCAAGCACCTCCACACCATCGTCAAAACCCTCCATCAACCGATCAAAATCGACAGAATGGGCATGCCCTATCCAGAAAATCGATACCAGCAGCAGAGCCCGTTGCACATTCACCAATCAAACACCACGCTGAAGAGTGCGAATATTAAACAGTGCGTCTTCAAACTGCTGATTAAACTTGGTCTGTCTTTGTTTCAGCACCGTTTTGTGGAGTGTTTTCTTTCCCAGTTTGGTCGTCATATGTTTTTCTGTAGCAGTCCATATTCCGTCAATCTGCTCTAGTTTTTTAACATCATAGTACTTGGTTTTTTTACCCTCCCTGACGTAATAAATCGCCCGCACCACCATATCGATATCCTTGCGAACAAACAGGATGTTTTTGGTGTAGCCGGTTTGTTCAATCACCCGTTGCTCTTTCGGCAGCGCCTCGATCACCCACAGATCTTTTCCCTCCATGTTTATCTCTTTCAGGATAGAAAACCGGTAATCATCCAAGTCCCGCTGAGTAATATCCGAATAACTGAAATCTGAACCCATAAAGCTATCGCTTTTGTCACTACTGGCAATGCGCTTTACCTTCTTGAGGGCCGGCAAATAGAGCCATTGATCGTCATCTTTCATTCCGGGCTTAAAATCGTAGGAAAGATAACCCGTATTCCTCACATCATTGGGATGCAGAAAAAAAATCAGGTTCTCGATATCCTTCCCTACATCGCGTGAGAACCGCTTCATTCTTCGAACACGCTGGTGACCCCGCTTGTCAATCAGCACCATTTCCAGCAGCGCCTCTGAGTGATCGCCATCATCCCGATTATCCACACGGGTCATCACCTCAAGAGCTGTTTCCGGACCGGCATGTGCCGTAACACTGGCCATTACGGCAATCAATAACAACTGTAACGCTGATAATTTCATCCTTTACCTCGCTGTTGAATCAATGTCGGATATTTGCTCACCACCAGCTTCATAATGGCCGGCGCCAGTAAAAAGTCAGCCAACAACGCAAATATGATCGCGAGACCGGTCAAAAGACCGAATTCAGCGATATTAATCATTGAGGCAAACATAAAAATAAAAAAGCCAACGGATAGAATGATTGTCGTAGCCAACATCGCCCTACCCGTTGACAATAGGGTAAACCTGACCGCTTCATCAACGTTCTGTGTCTGCTCGTAATATCGCCTGAAATTGTGCACAAAATGAACTGTGTCATCGACAGCCAGTCCAATTGCAATAGTGCCAACCAGCAGTTTGAACATACCCAGCGGAATGTCTGCAAGCACAACAATAGCCAAAACCAGCAGCACCGGGGTTATGTTCGGAATCATACAAAGCAGCCCCATTCGAATATTACCGATTAGCACGATCATCATGAGTGCGATCACAACAAACGCAATGATATAGCTGTGTGCGGCACCATAAATTCCCGCTGTCAGGGTTTGCGCCAACAGCGGCATCATTCCGGTAACGGTAATCGTGGCATGCTCGCCCAACCGTCGTTGTGTTTTTTCCACAACCTCTTCGATAAGCGCCCCATAATGAACCGCATCGATGCTGGGAACACGAATGCTCACCCGCGCTTTGGAAAAACGTGAATCAATCACATCTTCCAGATCATCAGAACCGCTGTTTTCAAACAGGAACAGCTCCTGGGCAACTAACTCCCTGTTATCTGGAATCTGATAAAAAGCATCTCTGTTTTCATGCAAGGCTTTATTGGTTTCCTTGACGATATCGGTTAAAGAGACTACTTTGCCCACTGAAAAGCCATCACCCCTGATCGCTTCAATTTCCTGCGACAGTTGTTCAATCTCCTGCAGTACAACATTGTTATAAAGCCCGTTCTCTTCTCCAGTATCGATAACCAACTCCATATTAACCGTACCCTTTAGCCGGTCATCCAGAAGTACTGTAGCGGTACGTGCCGGCGCATCCTTCGGCAGCCAAAGCAGGCGATCATGGGAAAACTCTATTTGGGTTGCCAATCCGATTGACGCGAGCAAAAGCAGACCGCCAACCGCGACCACCCATCTGGCCCGACGTGTTGCAAAAGCGGCAAACCCAGACAATATACAATCAACAATTCCGGTGCCGGATTCATAGCGCTGCACTCTCGGCTTGATGGGTACAATTGCCAGTAGCACATTGAGCAACACCAGCGTAAACAGCAATGCCATCACCACGCCGATCGCTGTGACCAGCCCCATGTTTGAAATGGGTGCAACATCCGATACTACAAATGAGAGAACACCGGCCGCGGTGGTCAGCGAGGTCATCAGGATTGGAAAGCCGGAATGTCCCATCGTAGAAATCATTGCCTGGCGCTTGTTCCGACATTCATCGTAATACCGGAAAAAGATAGCCAGCACATGAACACTGGCGCCAACGCCCACCGAGATCAGAAAAGAGGGCATTATCTGAGTGGTAATCTGAACAGGAATACCCAGCAGCGCCATCGTTCCCAAGGTACCCAATACCGAAAGAACTACGGTAATCAGTGGCAGCGCCACACATACCCAGCGGCGAAACAATAACAACAAAACCAAAGCCACTATCGCCAACGTGAGCAACAAAAAGCTCATCAAATCCTTTTTCATCATGTGGCTGATTGCGATGTTGGTTACCGGAGAGCCCGCCAGATAGGCCTCCATACCCTCCTGCTGGCATTTCTTCAGGATATTCCTGACGGCACTGACGATCTCATAATCTTCCCTATCAGATAACGGGATCTGCTCAACCGATTCGCTTGGAGCATCATCGAACCCGGCAAAAAGATCGTCACTCTGTTGCTGCGGAATATAAGCATAGGGTTCCAGAATAATGGTCGTGAAATGCCTGTCTTCAGAAATAACCAGGTTTCGATAGAAGGGATTAGAAAAACCAAGCTCCGCTACTTTTGCTAAATCACCCTCCGTTTCAGGTATCACCATCAACAGATCGTCAACATTCAATTGATCCTGTTCACCGTGGGTATTACGCACATTAAACAGACTGGTGATATCCTTCAGATAGGGTACGTTATCCTGCAATTCATTATGCAATCGCCTGAGTTGGCTGAGAAATTCAAACGAAAACAGATCATCAGATCTTAACGCCACAATCACCCGTTCATCTCTGCCGAATTCCTCTTTGAACCGGTTATAGGTAACACGAGCAGGATCATCCTGATGAAGAAAAGATTCGGTCGACATGTCCATAGTGGTCTTGGGGAGTTGCATTACCATCAGCACCACAATCAGCAACATGCCAAACAGCACAATAAAACGGTAGTCGTAGATCAGCGCACCCAACAACTCAAACTGCTTATCCATCACCCTGCGGCTAATCACGAATGCTTGCCTTCCGATTTTTCAAGCTGGTCAATTTCCTCCAACAAGTACTGCAGCTTTTGTATACTCAACGCCGCATCCTCCTTGTAATCAATCAGCATCGCCAAACCTATCTCGGTAATTTCATAGCATTTTTTTGCCGGCCCTGATTCGCTGGTATCCCACTCAGCGATAACCGCACCCGCCTCCTCCAGTTTTTGCAAAGAACGATAAATTATGGCCGAATCCAGGTTACAAACCGGCATTTCCGCTTTAAGTCTTTTCAGAATATCCAGACCGTATCCCGGTGCTTTTGCTAGCTGGATCAATACGAATGCCGGAGCATGCCGACCGTGCTTTTGCATAATTTCTACCTCTTTGATGAAACAGGCCTTTAACAATATTGGGAGATAATCTCTTATTAACACATATATGTCAATAACATATATGTGTTAATAAAGATCCTTGCTGCCGTTGCTGGCATCATAGTATCGCTTCGACTGGGGCACCGTCGCGCTTCAGCGTACGGCTGTGCTCTTTGGCATCGGCGTGGTAGCGCTATCCGTTTACACGCTATTGCAAGTTCGAGCCCAGCGACTGGCCAGCCAGGAACCGCAGGAAGCCTACGAAGACATCCCCCCTTTTACCGCCTCTATCTAGAGAACCCGATTTGCAGATCCGGTGCTGGCGAAAATGATAACGGTCAATGCCGCCAAAAGGGAATGGAGCACGCAATTGCCCGACAAGCGGATCTGTCGCGGGAACGCCTCTGCGGATGCGCTGCGCAAAGCATCGAACGCGATTGCAGCACTTGTTGAGAACAGGATAAGCCCCGAGTGCTCCGGGCAGATTGAGCAGGTATTCAACTGTACAATGGTAACGGACGATGGTGTAAAGGAGGCATGCATTGCAACAAACCCAGCCATTCAATTTGCCCTGTTCTCAGTTCAACAGATCAGCCTGCGTACAAATTCGTCTGTCGACTGCAAGTGATTGCTTAGGGACCTGGCTGAGGTCAATATCGACGAAGTTCGTACAAGTGGGATTATGGCTTCAGCATGGAGCGCAACTATACAATGGTATCGCATGAGTTGGCCATCTCGGCCGCCATAGCAATAACTGCCTGACCAAGGGAAAGCCCTCCATCATTCGCTGGAATGTGCGCTGGTGTCATTACAGACAGATGCTGATCAACCAATAGTTGACTGGTGCGTTCCAGCATTAAACGGTTTTGAAATACTCCGCCACTCAATACCACCCTATCAATATGATATTGATGACATAATTTGCCTGCCGTTTCGGCAATCGCTAAAGCCAATCCTTGGTGAAATCGGGCAGCGATCACGCCCGGCGTTATATGATGATCAAGATCCCGGAGTATAGCCCGCCAGAGTTTTGCCCAATTAAGATTACCCCCTTGCAGCTCAAAACTATAAGCTCCCTCCACCTCATCTGCAAAATGACTGGTAGCCAAAGCTTCCAGTTCAATTGCAGCCTGACCTTCAAAACTAACCGAATCACGGCACAGGCCAAGAGCTGCGGCGACCGCATCAAACAAACGGCCCGCTGATGAAGTTAATGGACTGTTCAGCCCTTTTTCCATAATCAAGTTCATCGTATCAATCGGTTTTCTGGAAAGAAAACGTATCAATTCCAGGTCTGCATACTCGTCAATGATAGTATCCCAACCGATACAGCTTGCAAGCTGCGCATATGTATTGCGCCAGGGTTCATGTATTGCCCGAATACCTCCCGGCATGGCTACTTGTTGAAAATGTGCCACTCGCTCAAAGCGCAGATAATCAGCCAACAAAAACTCCCCACCCCAGATGGTACCGTCCCCTCCATAACCAAGCCCATCCAGAGCCACCCCCAGAACCGGCCCGGAATCCAAAGGCAACAGGTGCTCCGCCATACAGGCGGCGACATGGGCATGATGATGTTGTACTTCCAGCAGGCGTACACCCTCTCCTCGGGCAATCATCTGGCCAAGCTGAGAGGACAGATAGTCCGGGTGCATATCAACGGCTATCAGATCAGGTGTAAAATCAAACAACTGACGATAGAGCTCCAGATTATACTGATAGTCCCTGTAGACACGGCTGTCTTTAAGATCACCCATATGCTGAGAGAGGATTGCTTGGGCCTCTTTTAACAGGCAAAAAGTACTTTTCAGTTCGCCGCCCATCGCCAGAACATTTCCGGCACCCTCAAAACCCTGTGGAAGCAGGATAGGCTGCGGTGCATATCCTCTGGCACGACGCAGAAAACGTGGCGCATCTGCCGCAGGACGCAACACTGAATCGTCCACACGGTTAACGATATCCAGGTCATGTAGCAGGAAATAATCCGCGATTTGACTCAGGCGCTGCCGCGCCTCCTGATTACCAATGACTTGCGGTTCTTCACTAACATTGCCGGATGTCATGACCATGGGTTGCTCCAGCTCTCGCATCATCAAATGCTGAAGGGGCGTATAAGGCAGCATAATGCCAAGGGTATTCTGGCCGGGCGCTATTTCGCTCGCCAATGGCTCGCCGGCTGACTCTAGAATAAGTATCGGCGCGGTTCGCTCCGATAAGGTAACATTATCCACATCATTCAGTTTGACAAAACGCGCAACCATCTCGATGTCTTTTGCCATTAGCGCCAGCGCTTTATGAAAGCGTCTTTTGCGCTGTCTAAGCCTGTGTACAGCCTCTTCGTTGCTGGCATCACAGGCCAAATGGAAACCGCCTATACCTTTGATGGCCAGAATCTTTCCTGCGCGTATTAAACCAGCTGCGGTAACTATCACGTCGCTGCCCTGCTCCGCCTCCAGACAGTTACCCGTCGCATCCTCCAACCAAATCTTCGGGCCGCACTCGGGGCAAGCGTTGGGTTGCGCATGAAATCGCCTATCAGCAGGATCCTCATATTCGCTCTGGCACTGGCTACACATGCTAAAAGGCGCCATGCTGGTATTCGCTCGATCGTATGGAATTGCTCTGATTATGGAAAGTCTTGGGCCACAGTGAGTGCAGTTAGTAAAAGGGTAGCGATAACGACGATTGGATGGGTCCAGTATCTCTTCCAGACAGGCCGAACAGGTGGCTGCATCGGGAGTAACACCGCTGCGAGTATCACCACCCTGACTATCCACAATTTGAAAATCTCCCGGAGGCTCGTCTTGCTCCTCCAGGCTGGTTCGAACCAGTCGATCTATTCTCGACAGCGGCGGCGCTTCAGCGTTGATACGTGTAACGAAATTATCCAGGGATACCCTGGTTCCCCAGGCCTTGATCGACACACCTTCTGCGTTATTCAGTACCTGCCCGACAACACCACAATCACGAGCAAGACGCCACACTGTCGGGCGAAACCCCACACCCTGCACAATGCCATTTATCTGGATCTTTTCGCCAATCATTAATGAACAGTACAAACCATACAGGGGTCAAAGGATCGTACGATATGCTGAACTGATATCGGCTCCCGCTCACCTTCACGCACAGGCGCATTTAACAAAGCCTGTTCAAGTGCTCCCGGTATACCCTGCCCGTCTCGCGGAGAAAAATTCCAGGTAGTGGGTGCAATAATCTGGTAATTGAGAATTCGTCCGTTTTTGACGGTCAGCCAGTGCCCCAGGCTACCGCGCGCAGCTTCGATCATGCCCCTTCCCTGACCTTCGTTAGACATCCCGGCGTGGTAACAAAAGGCCTCTTTAGGTTGTAACCGAGCGTTCCACTGTTCCATGGCTATAACCAGCTGGGCTATCTCCAGTAATCGTGCGATAACTCGATTACGCACGTTACCACCGTTTTGCTGCACCAGTTCCCTTACCAGTGGCTGGCCGTTCACAACCTGTCGCGCCAAAGCACCCACTTCAACCACATCGCCATTCAGACGCGGTGCCTTGCACCATGTATAGCCTTCTGCTGCGTCAGCATGGGGGCGGGTAACACCCTCATAGGGATGCAGCGGTTCGCTCTGATTGTGCATCCAGCTATGGCTGATATCTTCGCTGATATGTGCCTCATCCAGATGATGCAGACCAGCCTTCCATACTCCGCGCTCAAAAAGCTGTTTTCCATCATCCGGATAAACACCATAACTCATAAAATGATCAGTAGCGCACCCAAGGCTATCAAATTCCAGCGCCTCTGATATGTACAAAAATTGTCTGAAATCACTGGTTGCCGGAGCCTTCTGCTTTATCCAACGATCAAATGCTGAAACAGAATCCAGAGATACGATTGCTTCAAGTTTGTCACCGAACAGAACTCCCTCCAGAAACTGCCGGAAGCTGAATAAGATAGCGGATATCCTCGATTTTTCCTGTATCTCAATGGCACGGCTGGTGCCACCCGGTTGCAACGCCAAGCTATGTGGCCACTTACCCGCGAGCAACCCCATCAGGTGCATGAATTGCGCTCGCGCCGGCAACATGGCTTTTACCGCATTCCCCTCGATTGCCTTGAAGCGATGGTGGGTCTGCTCGAACCATGACTCGTTAGAGTAGCTATTACGTGCCAGATCGGGCATAAAAAACAGATAAAAATGAGTTAGATGATCGGCAGCGTTTTCACAAGCCAGTATCAGGTTGGTGGCTAGCTCACCATTAGGTGCAATTTTCAGTCCCTGGAGGTCGGCCAGTGCATTTGCCGCCGCAACAGATTGAGCTACCGAGCATATACCACAAATACGAGGAACATAAACCAAAGCGTCCAAAGGGTCCTTACCCTGCAATATTTGCTCGAAACCACGATAAAGGGGGGAGACAACCTTCGCATCTGTAACCCGTCCAGCCTCAATATCCAGCTGCACCTCAAGATCACCTTCGACGCGATTAAAAGGGCCCATCACACGACGAGTCATGATTTCTCCCTGCCTTTGTCTCCGGGAGCTACCTTAATATGGTCAGTGTGCGCATTTGTTTTCAAGCGGGTTGGCGTCGCCGCCTTAGACAAAGAAGCCAGCGCAACAAACCAGGCCTTGGGCATATCCGTAGGCAACCCTACGGGTATTCCCGCTATTTTGGGCGTTTGCGCAAAGCTATGTCCCGGCTCTTCAAAACCAGCTCCAGTACAGTTGATACAAGCGTAACCTCCGCGCAAACAGGAGCCACTGCCATTCCAGAGCCTGGTGTTGCAATCGGCGTGAGCCTGAGTTCCCAGACAGCCCATGTGCTCCATCAGGCAGCCCAGGTCTGACGATTTCTCAGCGCTGGCCTTGTACTCATAATACTCATTTCGAGGGCAACCATGGTGCACCAGGTGATCTGCGTAACTGCGTGGCCGATTCAAATAATCCAATTGTTCCATATCCATTGCACCCTGGGTTATCTGCAAAATGGTTTCAGTAATCCAGTCGGGGTGGGTTGGACAACCTGCCACATTGATCACTGGTAAAGATGCATGACTTCTAAACGCCTCACCCAGAAGCCCTCCCGGTTTAGAACCATGGAATTGCAACCCGCATGCCTCGCTGGGATTACCTCCCGCAGCGGTAATACCACCGAATGCTGCACAACTACCAATTGCCAGAAGATAGTTGGCATGCCGAGCCAAATCTTTAATCCAGTCACGCATTGGCCTGCCATCGCCAGACATGCGATGAAAGGCTCCCGTACCATTTGGCCCCTGAACCACCGATCCTTCCAGACAAAGCAAATCGAGTTTGATCTCGCCATCCATGATTTTCCCCAGTAAATCATGCAGATCTCTGCCGCAATGCTCGCTCAAACTCGGATGCCAGAGTAAATTGATTCCAGCACTCTCAAACACTGTCAGTAAATCCGGTGATTCGGAACACAGCATGGACAGCGAACAACCACCACAACCACCAGATTGCAGCCACAACAGGTTCAATTTTTCAGCATGGTCTGTCATAGATTAATTATCACTCATCACAAATTATCCAACACCATCCTGTTTCTTGTCGGCTTCGATATTAGATGCAGGTAGCTGCAAGGTAAATACCGCTCCACACTTCGGATGATTTTCCGCTGTCAGATCTCCACCAAGCTCCTTTGCCAATCCGTAACTGATATATAAACCCAGCCCTGTCCCCTGACCCACCGGTTTACTGGTAAAGAAGGGGTCAAATATATGCGCCAGATCCTCGGCTGGAATTCCAGGCCCGAAGTCCCTAACCTGGATTTCTATCAGGCCAGACTTTGCTTCACAGCTCAAACTTAATCGGGGATGATCAATCTCTGACATTGCATCGACAGCATTCTGTACCAGATTTACCATTATCTGGTGAACCTGACCTTTACTCGCAGCAATTTCCAATTCCTTCGGAAGATGGTAGGTAACCTCCGGTTTGACTCTGCAAGCTTTAATGACCCAATGCGTCGCCTTTTTAATCGCTGAAACCAACTCAAATGGTTCGTTCTCCTCCTTCTGACTGCCAGAATAACGACGCAGATCCTGCACAATATCACTGACCCGCTCAGCGCCTTCCAATGTGCCGTCTATCAGCGGATCCATATCCTTCATGATATGATCGATCTTCAGTTTTTCTCTAAGTTCATCATATCTTTCCCACCCCTGGGTATGGGGTTCAATTTCACGCAAAAATTCTGTCAGCCGGGAACCGTTTCGCCTCAGTGCATACATATTCCCCAGCACAAAGCTGATGGGGTTGTTAAGCTCATGTGCAACACCTGCAACCAGGCGCCCCAACGCGGCCATTTTCTCGGAATGAACCAATTGTTGCTGTGTCTGTTTGAGCTCCTGCAAGGTACTCTTTAACTCATCATAGGCACGCTGCAGTTCGCCAACCGGCCGGCCGATTAATACCATACCAACCAGGCCGCCATCATGATCATAACGCGCTGAACAATTCATCGCCAAAGGAGCACTGGATCCGTCCGCGCAAAGAACGCTAACCTTGGCGTCCGCCAGTGACATATGACCCGGGTTTTGGGAGAACAGGTCGACCGTGGCGGTAGAGTCCTCACAGAAAACTTTTTCAATCGGACTGTTTAGAAGCATTGCTGCACTTTTACCAGTCAGGCTTTCCAGTGCGGCATTGACTTGCTGGACGCGACCTTCGGTGTCGCACACGATCAGTATGTCAGTCATTGCCGAAAGTACACTACCGATAAACTGCTGAGCTTCTTCCAATTCCGAGTTTTTCTGTTCAAGCTCTACCTGATAACGGACCAGATCAGCATAGACCGAGTCCATCTTATGGATAACCTCAATCCAGGCGCTCTCTGTGGATGGTGTCAGCTCAAGAGACTGAGTAACCCCAGCCTGATCGATCAGGCTGGCATTGGTTTCCTGGGTATTATTGGACATCAGGTTAATTACTTACCAGATCGATAACAGATGAGGCCTCACTGATCTGCTCCAGCCCATAGCGTTCAAGCTTGCTGCGCAAACCTACTCGGGAAAGCCCGAGTTCTCTCGCGGCACGGCTTTTATTCCAGCGATGGCGAATAAGTGCCTCTTTCAGGATATGAGACTCCAGGGTTTCAACGCGCTCTTTCAGGGAACCCTGCAATCCTGCAAGGGTCTCCAGCGCAGGCGTTTCATCTTCAGGCAAGGCACGCAGCACTTTGGGTGTTAATAGTTCCGCACCCAGATATTCGCTGTTACCCATCACCAGCATGTAATGCACTTCATTCTGCAGTTCACGCACATTTCCCGGCCAATGATACGCCTGCATGCATTCGAGTGCTTCCAAGGTAAAACCCATTACCTTTTTGCCCAGGCTTTGCATCGCCGTGTTAAGCAGGCTGTTAGCAAGCAGCGGAATATCACCCTTGCGCTCACGTAAGGGGGGCAAATAGACTGTCATGGTTGCCAGACGGTAATACAGGTCTTCACGAAAACGGCCCGCGCGCACTTCTCCTTCCAGATCCTTATTAGTCGCTGCAATAATTCTTACGTCTACATTTCGCGTACGGCCACTGCCCAACGGCCGAATCTCGCCTTCCTGCAAGACTCTGAGAAGTTTCACCTGGAACGCAGTCGACACCTCACCAATCTCATCCAGGAAAACCGTACCACCATTCGCTCGTTCAAACAGCCCCACCCTGTCCTCCACGGCACCCGTAAAGGCTCCGCGCTTATGCCCGAAAAGCTCGCTTTCCAACAGTTCATCGTGCAAAGCACAGCAGTTTTCTGCGATAAAGGGTTGGTCGCACCGCAGACTATTATAATGCAGTGCCCTTGCAGCCAATTCCTTACCGGTACCTGATTCACCCGCCAATAAAACCGACACGTTATAGGGTGCCACCTGCAGAATCTTTTCACAAACTTGATTCATGCAGCTATCTGGCATTCGCACAATATTCGCGTCGCCGGAGTATTTCTCCTGTAGAGTCTTGCATTTTTCGTTAACTGATTTGTTGAGTTGCTCGGGTGTTTTTCTAAGCTCAACGGACATGGCCTCATTTTGACGCTGTATCTGCAGCAGTTGATGCGCATTTCTCAGTGTCAGAATTAAACTGTCCGGGTTCCAGGGCTTGGTAATATACTGGTAAATACCCGCCTCGTTGAGTGCATTAATAATATCTTCCGAATCCGTATAGCCGGAAATAATCATTCGAATTACATCCGGCCATTGTTCCCGTATCCGTTTAAGAAACTCCACCCCGGTAATCTCCGGCATACGCTGGTCACACAGGACGATTTCGACCCACTCCTGTCGCAAGATCTTTTCTGCCTGTGCGATGGTGGAGGCAGTTTTTACATCAAAATCTTCCTCAAGTGTGCGTTTAAGGGTTTCCAGGCTGCGCACTTCATCATCAACAATCAATATAGTAGGCAGTGTGCTCATGACACTCTCCTCAGGTTAACGGATTTACGCCGATGTCGCGCAATGGTCACTGGTGTACGCGACTTGGGAATCTTGTAGACAAAGTTATATCGAGCGATGTGATAGCTTGGATCAAAACCGTAAAAATTAAGATGCATTCGTTCCAGTTCTTCGTCCCGATAGGACTGCAGAGGCTTATGCTGCTGATCGGTTAATCGGTTCCTGGATTTGAACTCCAGGCGCGATGCATAGGCTGGCGCGTTGCACATGGCGCTGGCACGTTTTATTACGGCAGCAACAAAATTGTCAGTATCCTGCTCAAACACCGCATTGATCAACCCCAGCGACAGTGCTTCCCCGGAGGACATGGGCAGGCGTGTCTGGGTGATACGAACGGCGTTTTCTGCACCCGCATAACGGGGTAACAAATAGCTCCAATATTCAGATCCGTAAAGGTTCCCCATGTCTTTGTAATGGGGGTTGAGCACTACGCCATTGCGTGCCCATACCTCATCTGTCGCCCTCGCCAGAAATACACCTCCAGCCCCGGCATTGCCTTGCAATGCGGCAACCGTCAACTGAGATTCTGTATTAATGATTTCCAGCGCCAAGTCATCAATGGCATTGATATTTGCCCAGGATTCATCAGCCGCACTATCAGCGCACTCAATTAAATTCAGATGCATCCCGTTGGACCAGAAATCCGGCCCTCCCATGAGAACGATGACTTTTGTATCCTGCTCACGGGCTTCAATATACGCCTGCCGCAAGCGCTGGCACTGATCGGTCCCCATGGCGCCGTTGTAAAAGGGAAAATGCAGGTAGCCAACCTCTCCATGCTGCTCGTACCAGATATCACGGTATCCGCTTTGCTCACTGGCGCTAATAACCGGCAGCTCCTGTATTTCATCTGCAAGCAGTAAGGTAGCTGGTAGTTTAAAGGGGTAAGGCGACTGTTTGTCTCTTAGATGGCCGATCCATAGCGCACCATCCACGGTGGCACGACATATTGCATTGCCGCAGCGTGCGATCACCTTCCCAGGCTCACCGTTCAGGCTGTGTTCAGGCTGTGCGTCATAAAGAAAAAATTCCCGTCCGAACAGCGTATCGCGTAATCCTGGAACACCGTCGGCGGATCGAATTTTACGCAGAATGGTCTGACTATCGTCCCGCTGCCAATCAATTGACCGGTCGGACTGTACTACCAGAGGGCGGAGTTGCCCATGAATATCGGGATCATTATAGTCTAACGGTTGCGGAAAAAAGTTACCCTGCTGATACTTCTGAACAGCTTCCAGGACCGCACACGATGCCGCCTTTGTCACCTCATTGCGATACAGACTGGCTTTGCTGGCATCGCGCATCCTGAATTCGCTATAGGCCCAGATATCACCAGCATCCATCTCCGCATTGGCCTGTAGTACCGTGACACCCCAACGATCCTCGTTATTGAGAATGGCCCAATCCAGTGCTGAAGGCCCTCGATCTCCTCGTATTCCAGGATGTACAACCAGACAAAGATAATTACGCCAGATTTGTTCGGGAATAGCTCTTTTCAAAAAAGGCGCAATAACCAGCTCAGGCTGATAAAGTGTAACTGCCTCAACACTGGTGTGGTCATTTATATCAAATTCAATGGAAACCTCATGTCCCCCGTCCTGCAACTCCACAAAGAGTCTCTGGGTCAGGCTATTGAATGCGTGGCTTAATAATAGGATTCGCATCAGCAAATCCTCGGCAACTGTTCACCTGCCAACCAGTCAACAACGCGACTGCCACCAAAACTGGTCTCCATTTGCACAAAGCCATTCTGATCTTCAACCACCTCACCAATAACAGCGGCTTGCTGTCCGAGCAGGTGCGACTGCATAATTGCCAGCAACTGCTGAGCATCTTCTGCCGCACAGATGCAAACCAGCTTGCCCTCATTGGCAACATAAAGTGGATCGAGCCCTAACAATTCGCAGGCTGCCTTAACTGCGGGATTGACAGGTATTGATGATTCATTCAGATGCATTCCTACTGCTGATTGTTGTGCCAGTTCATTCAGCGCCGTCGCCAGCCCCCCACGGGTAGGATCGCGCAAGCAGTGAATATCTGGAACAGCAGCTATCATATCGGCAATCAGGGTATGCAGCGCCGCCGAATCCGAGCAAATACTGGTTTCAAATTCCAGGTTTTCGCGACTCGACATAATCGCAACACCATGATCACCTATACTACCGCTAACCAAAATGGCATCCCCGGGCTTTGCTCTATTGCCGGAAATATTCACACCCGGTGGTACTGCCCCTACCCCTGTAGTAGTGATAAATACGCCATCTCCTTTGCCCCGTTCAACTACCTTGGTATCTCCCGTAACCACCGGCACACCCGCGTCCGTTGCTGCTTCACTCATGCTTATGACGATGCGTTCCAGATCGGATAATGGAAAGCCCTCTTCCAGAATAAATCCTGCTGACAGGTACAACGGTTTAGCTCCAGACATAGCAACATCATTAATAGTTCCGTGCACTGAAAGTGATCCGATATCACCGCCAGGAAAAAAAAGTGGCGCAATTACATGGCCGTCGGTACTCATGACCATACGGCCGGCCTCTACATCAAAACATGCCTGATCATTCCCCTGGCGCAGCAACTCGTTGTCCAGATGCTTGATAAATAGCTCTTCAATCAGCTGGGCCATAGCTCGACCTCCGCCACCATGGGTCATATCCACCAGAGCGTTAGCGGTATTGAGTCGTACCGGAAAACGTTTCATTTTGATGTTCATACAACGGCCTCCTGTTGCGCAGCAGTCTGCTGGAAACGTCCATAACTCCAATAAGCGGCACAGGCACCCTCCGATGAGACCATGCAGGAACCCATCGGGTTTTCCGGGGTACAGACGGTTCCGAACAGCTTGCAGTCAGTTGGTTTCTTAACACCACGTAATATCCTGGGGCATTCACAGCCCTTGTGATCAGAAACCTGAACGCTGGCTATTTCAAATTTTCGCTCGGCATCAAATGTCGCGTAAGTCCTTTTAAGCCGCAAGGCGCTGTATGGCACCATACCCAAGCCACGCCATTCAAAGCTGGGACGCAGTTCCATGACATCCGCAACCAGGGTTTGCGCCTTACGATTACCCTCTCGTGAAACCAGGCGGGTATACTCGTTCTCCACCTCATAGCGGTTTTCATTCAGTTGCCGAATCAGCATCAAGGCAGACTGCATCACATCCAGCGGCTCAAAACCGGCGATTACCACCGGCTTCTGAAACTCCTCAGCAAAAAATTCATAGGGTTGACTACCAATGATAGTGCTAACGTGCGACGGGCCGAAAAAACCGTCTATGGAAACGGAGTCCATGTCCCTCAATTCCGGTGAATCCAGGATATTCTGAATCGCCGCGGGCGTAAGCACATGGTTGCAAAAAACGCTGAAATTTTTCAATCCCTCGGCCTTAGCCTTCTTGATGGCAACTGCAGTAGGCGGCGTAGTGGTCTCAAATCCGATAGCAAAAAAAACCACTTCACGGTCCGGGTTTTCCCTGGCAATTTTCAGTGCATCCTGCGTTGAATATACCATCCTTACATCAGCACCCTCCGCTCGTAACTTAAGTAGACTTTTACGCTTGCTGGCTGGCACGCGCAGCATGTCGCCATAGCTGCAGAGAATAACATCCTGCCGTTGCACCAATTGAATGGCGTCATCAATACGCCCGATAGGCAACACGCAAACCGGACAGCCCGGGCCATGAATAAATTTAACGTTTTCCGGCATTAAATTCTGTACGCCATAGCGAAAAATCGCATGGGTATGCCCACCACAAAATTCCATCAGATTGTATTGACGCTCTGGATCAACCTCCTTTCTGATTGCATCTGACAATTTTTGCGCAGTTTCCTGCCTTCTGAATTCCTCAATATATTTCATGGTTTTGCCTCATCCGCGATACCGGCCTCGGCGAACAGTTGTAACGTTAACTCAGCTTCCTCAGGACTCAGTCTGTTGAGCGCATAACCAACATGTATCAGCACATAATCACCTATCTGCACCTCATCGATCAGGGCCAGGGATATCTCTTTTTTTATTCCGTCCAGAGCGACGGTTGCGCTATCATTTTGTTCGTCGATCGCGACAATTTTTGCAGGTATTGCGAGGCACATGTTTAGTACTCCACCAACGCCAGCTTTTGCGCTGCCTTGAGCCACTGATACCAGATATCCATGCCTTCGCCGCTGGTGGCAGATACCTTTATAACCCGGATTTTTGGATTAACCCGCCGCGCGTATTCAATACATTTCTCAACATCAAACTGAAGGTAGGGTAGCAGGTCTATTTTGTTGAGCAGCATCAGGTCTGCGGCATGGAACATGTCGGGATACTTGATCGGCTTATCCTCACCTTCGGTCACCGATAGAATCGCTACCTTATGTGCCTCGCCGAGATCAAAGGCCGCCGGGCATACCAGGTTTCCAACATTTTCGATAAAGAGTACGCTGCCCTTTTCCGGTTTCAGCGAGTCCAATGCATGACCTATCATATGTCCATCAAGATGACAGCCCTTACCAGTATTAATCTGTAATGCATTGGCCCCTGTTTCACGAATTCGTTCGGCGTCCTGGGCTGTTTGCTGATCACCTTCAATAACCGATAGCTTGACCTCTTTTTTCAGGTCATTAATAGTCCGTGTTAACAGACTCGTTTTACCCGAACCGGGACTGGAAACCAGATTTAGCGCCAGAATGCCACGCTCTGCGAACCAAAGCCTGTTGGCGGCGGCGTAGGCGTTATTTTTACTGAGAATATCCTCTTCAATCTGGACCATGCGAGCCTGGCTCATACCTGGTGCATGGGTCCGCGCGGCCCCCTGGCCATAGTCGTGCATCTGATCGCTGTGGCTATGATGGTGATGATGTTCACCACTGTGCCCTTCGATTTGGGTTTCACCTTCCCCACACCCGCATACCGTACACATCAATCCACCTCCAGCTCTTTAATCCGCATTTGGTCACCCTCTGTCACCTGTAATTGATAGCTCCCGCATTTCGGGCATTGATCAAAACGCTGCCTGACCCGAACATTAGCGGCACATTTCATACACCATGCCTGCCCTGGCATTTCAATAATTTCCAGCTTGGCCTGGTCAGCAAGGGTGCCTTTCATCACGGCATCAAAACAGAAGCGCATCGCTTCAATTTCAACCCCTGCAAGCTCTCCGATTTCCAGCCAGACCGTCCGAACCCGCTTGAAACTCTGTTTCTTGGCACTCTCCTCCAGCGCCTGCAACACCCCTTCACACAATGATAATTCATGCATCAGCCTATACTCAGCTCATAGCCGACACAGGGATCAATAGCATTGATCAGGAACCTTGATTGTTGTTCGACTTCCTCAATCTCACCTCTAAGTGAAAGCAATGACTGAGCGGCGACACCTTGAGGATGAAAGTTCCATTCTGTCGGCGCCAAAATCTGATAACGGTCAATCCGATCACCATTCAGTTGCACTCTGTGTATCAACCTGCCTCTTGCGGCTTCCAGCTGACCAATCCCAGAGCCCTGTTTACTATATGAATCTGTTTTACAGCCTTGCTCGGCACCGGAAATCAATTGATTTGCAAGTTGTGCGGTCTCAGTCATGTGCGCAACCAACCTCACCAATAAGCCGTTTCCATTGAGTTGAGCCAGTTGCTTCAGCAAAGGGCTTTCCGTTCTGGTTAACGCGCTGGTTTCACGGCAATCGCCAAAGTAATCAGGCTGCCGGACGAAGTTCTCCTCCTCCATCAGCTCCTCCAACCGGTCCCGTTCCAGCGAAGGCAAAGCTTGCACAGAGTTTTTGCCAAGACCTGCCCAATTCGATTTAATAACGCGATGTATTAATCGAGCGGCTACCGTTGCTTTATTTTTCGCCCAATCGTCCAATTCATCCAGGCGTCTGATCTCCAACCACTGGTTAATAGGCATGCTAAATACTCGGTGTTCCAGTATGCTGCCAAGCTGACTCACCACCTTTTCCGGGTCCGCTGTAGATAATGGCCTGTTGTTACCTGGCTGCAAAAAGGGATTATCGCCATCTGTTATCTGCTGGCGGAAATCAGCCTTTATAGAAGCCGTGGCTGCCATGGCTTTTTTTTCTGAATCTTCGCTCAGCAGTACCGGCCAGTCCAGCAAAATGCGCCATAAATGTTCACTTATAGTTTCCATATAAACCAGGCGGTCTCGAACTTGCTCTACTGCAGCTTCGGGCTGGGCATTCATTGCCTGTTCACACGCCCGCACAGCAGCACAGGAGTGTGCCGTGCCACAAATGTTGAAAAGCGATGGCATGATTTGCAGCGCTCGTTGTACAGATCCACCCTCAAATACTCTTGATGCGAGCAAGGGGCGGCTCGAATGAATCTTAACGGCGCCGACATGCTCGCCATTCATTTCGATACGTATATCCAAACGCCCTTCGATTCGCACTTGCCTTGCCCGCAGTGTTTTGAATGTTGAACCCCTTCAAATTCAGGGGTCGGTTTTGGCAGACCTTCATTTAGCCCGCCAGGCTAAATACCTAATTGAGAAAAAAATGGAGACTTGCTATCCGTTTTTATTGCTCGCTTTATTTAACCAAGTATTTTTCTTCGACATACTGCAATCCGCATACCAAACCACCAGCAGATCTAACCAATTGTTATTACGAGAAATTATCGCTTGCTCTCAAATAGACGCAGCTTTATATTGGTAACTTAGTATCCAGATTTAATCAACAATGTAATATTTAATTCCATTTTTTTCAATACAGCAGTCGAAGTTAACTTCTTACCGGAAAACGGCTTGTGGTGCGTTACTCAAAAGGGGAAAAGAGCACTATTCTGATAAATCACCAAAAGTCCCATCACGATCGTTGATAGACCAATACCCACCTGACAGGCATGATGCAATCGAAATAGTCTGTTGACTGAAAAACGCAGAGGAATAGAAATGATCATGGAGAGTAACGCCATACCCAGGACAGAGCCAACCCCAAAAACCAGAATATAGAGTATCCCTTGCCAAGGCGATGATGATAAACCCAAAGCGATTACCACTACAGCAGCCGAACCTGCCATACCATGCATCATTCCGACCAACAGCGCCCGCAATGGGAATCCCCGGGCATGTTCATGCGTATGTGTGCTGCAGTGGTGTTGAGACCGGTCCTCATTAGCATGCGAGTGGATATGCAGATGACGACCGGCTTCGCCATGGCTGTGGCTATGAAAATGAATTCTTCCCTTAAGCAAGCGCCGCAGCAGATCCAGGCCCAGCAATACCAGCATCAGACCAACTGCCAACTCCAGACCCATGACCAGCTGCTCTGGAACCATCCAGTCCGCGAATAATATGATGGTACCGAAAAGAAGCAGTGTTAAGGTATGCCCTGCCCCCCAGATACCGCCCTGCTTGAGACTTTGTCCTAAGGACTGCTTTTGATTTACCAGAGTCGCTACAGCGGCCACATGGTCGGCATCAAGAGCATGACGCATGCCGAGAACAAGCCCCAAGAGAAGCAGACTACCCATCATCGCTCCAGCAATAATCTTCGGTCAGGCATTGTCTGCCAGCCTGCCGCGCAACAAATCACGACGTGAAAACCCATTCTTATCCCGAGGCAACTCGTTACGCTGACTGTTCCTGGAATCAGCCAAAGCAGCACTGTTTGCGGTATAATTATCAAGGTTTTTTATAGGAATTTTTTCAGCACGCAACACATGCCCCAATAACTCTTCGTCGACCAGATCTTCCTCGGTGGGTTCTTTTTCAACCAGCAAATTTTCAATAACATGTTGAGCCGCATTCACGGCCTGCTCATCGTTCCGAAATCTGCTCATGGGCGAATGAAGTGAATGAGTTTGGCAACGACCGATGCCATCAAATTCATTTACCATAAATTTATAAATTCGCGATGGAAATTGGTGTGATATTTTTTGCCCCAGAGTCATAGCACCCCAATCCTCGCCATCGTGCGGGAGCATAACCAGGTTCATCATCCATGGCGTAATTAAGACACCAATCACTCTGTCATTATGCTCCTGAAACCCCAAGGTCCTGACCTTAATAGCAGGATTGAGTATCGGGATACCCTGCATCTCATTCAGATGAATTTTGTTGAAGGTTTTTTCCAGAATAGCTGCCACAGCTTGAGGATCATTCACGCTCCCCCCTCCAACCCTGGGAAGTAGCTATCCATATCAATCTCGCCTTCACCTTTCATAATTTGTGACAATCCGTCGAGAGCCAGATTAATACTGGCAGCATCTTCTTCGCTTAACACTTCACGCGCGGAACCGAGGAAGTTTAACACCCAGGTGCCCTCCGGTTGCGGACCAATCAGCATCATGTTTACCTGCTCAGCACCGTTACGCCCTTCACACCAAGCCATAAATTCTCCTGACTTCTTGATCTTTACCGGTGTACCTATGCACATCTTCTTCTCGCTTCCAATTCAGCCTCCTTACGCCAGTGGCCAACTCCAGGCTCGTTGCGCTCCACTAATTTGATGCCTAGATTTGCCAGTTCGGCCACCAACATCTCTACCATTGTAGCCAAACCGTCAGTAGCTTCGCGGGTAAGACCTAATTTGTTCTCCAGCGAATGTGGCACCATACCGATAATAGCGACATGTTCCGGCACCTCTCCCTTGAGAGTCAGCAGCGCCAGCAGATCAGACAAGCCGAGTTGATGGTTGGATATTTTAGTCTGGAAAAAGGCGGGAACTTCTTCGTTGGCGATCCTCACCAAGGTACCGTAGGGGGCGCCAGTATTAACCGCATCGGCCACAATTAGCTGGTCGCACTCACGAATGGGATCCAATAGTTCCATACCAGTGGTACCGCCATCGACGACAGCAACATCAGCGGGAATGTGATAGCGGTTTTCCAACTCTTCAACCGCACGCACACCAACGCCTTCATCCTGCATCAGAACATTACCCATTCCGATAATCAAAATTTTCTTCATGCTATTCATGCAAACTCCGGACTATTCGAAACCATTTTACAGCGCCTTGACCTTGACGATTTCCTTCTGCTCGGTATCGACCATGTGAATGGCGCAAGCGATGCAGGGATCAAAGGAGTGAACGGTACGCAACACTTCCAAAGGCTTTTCCGGGTCGGCAATAGGGTTATCCATCAGTGACGCCTCATAGGGCCCGATCTGGTCATCCGCATCACGAGGGCCGGCATTCCAGGTGCTCGGCACCACCGCCTGGTAGTTTTTGATTTTACCATTCTCGATAACCACCCAGTGGGATAATGCCCCACGAGGAGCCTGATGGAAGCCAACCCCTTTTATCTCTCCTTTAGGGAATTCCGGCTGGTTAAAGGTATCGGTATCCCCCGTGCCGATATTGTCCACCAGCCTTTGCCATTGGACTTTTAAAGTATCGATCATGACGCCACAGCGTATCGCACGCGCGGCATGACGACCAATGGTGGAGTGGACAGCTGCCAGCGGGATATCCGGGTTTTTAGATACCGTCTTGAGAATACCCATGGTCTGATCAAGATATTTGGTATACCCCTCATGGCCGCCGGCAACGCCGACCAGAACATCAGCGAGCGGGCCGACCTCAGCTCGTTTTCCATAGAAGGTAGGCGCTTTAACCCATGAGTATTGACCCTCATCCTGAAACTCCGTGTAATCTGGCTCCGTCTCTCCATCCCACGGATGCAGCGCAGCATCACCTCTGTACCAGGCGTGCTTGGAACTTTCCGCTACGCCATCTCGGAAATAAGCATCGGCAAAAGATGTAATCGGCTTCATTCCCGCTAGATCAGCATCAGCGATGTAACCGCCAGGCAGATCAAATTGCGTACCTTTGCTGTCCTGAGGACAATCGGGGACCGATAAATAGTTATTAACTCCACCACCGATACCAGCCCAATCCAGATAGAAAGCACCAATCGCTGGCACATCAACCATATAGGTCGATTTCACAAAGTGTTCGAGTTTGTCGATAAAAGTCTTTATCAACATCAGTCGTTCGATATTGAGCACCGATGGCGCATCATGGCTAATGGAATTGCTGACACCACCTACCGCGACATTTTGAATATGCGGTGTCTTGCCACCGAGAATCGCAACAATTTTGTTGGCATGATTCTGAACATCAAGGGCCTGCAAATAGTGGGCAACCCCCAACAAATTGACTTCCGGGGGCAGTTTCATCGCCGGATGCCCCCAGTAGCCGCTCGCAAATGGCCCCAATTGTCCACTTCCAACGAAGGTCTTCAGGCGCTCCTGTACCGCTTTCATCTCGTGCGGCCCGTTAAGCGGCCAATCGGACAGGGATTCAGCCAGCTTCGCAGTCGCAACCGGATCAGCGTCCAGCGCAGAAACAACATCCACCCAGTCCACAGCGGAGAGATGATAAAAGTGCACAATATGATCCTGGATTGCATGGGCCGTCATAATGATATTACGCACCAATTGCGCATTGACCGGAACTTCCAGATTCAGCGCATTCTCTACCGCCCGCACCGATGTAATTGCATGCACCGTTGTACAAACACCGCAGAAGCGTTGGGTATAGGTCCAAGCCTCACGCGGATCCCGGCCAATCAGTATCTGCTCTATACCACGCCACATCTGACCGGATGACCAGGCTTTGCTAACCTTTCCGTTATCCACTTCCACATCAATTCGAAGATGCCCTTCAATACGGGTAATCGGATCAACTGTTATTCGGGTAGCCACAATTTGTTCTCCTATAATCTGGTCTTAATTCTATGCATGCTGTTCACGATGCATGACGGGCAAGGTTTTGACTAATACGAGATAAGCCATTAATTCAAACGCAATGATACTCAGCGTTATCATTATTTCCGGCACGGACGGGAAATAGCTATAACCCGGACCGGGATTTAATGTGATAAGGAAAGCGTCAAAGCGGTACAGAGTGCCGGCAAGCAGCATACTCATTCCTGCAAAGAGCAAATTACTCCCTCGTTCACGCTTTTCCGGAGAGAGCAATATGAAGAGCGGGGCGGCAAACAATACAGTCTCCAGAATAAACATCATGGAAGCAAAATCACCGGCAAAAATCAGCCCCAGCTTGCCCATGTAGGCCAGACAAACAAAACGCACAGCCAGGAATACCGAAATCAGACCAATCACTATCTTACCCAGCCCGGACAGCAAGGGAGATTCACTGGGACGACCGAAACCCACCGCTGAGGTAGACGCCTCGAATATTACAATCGAAAACCCCATAATCAATGCACTTAACAAGGCCAACAGCGGCTGCATGTGCAGGGTTTGCCATAATGGGTCCACCTTGTGCCCCATGGCAATAAGCAATGAACCAAGAGATGATTGATGCATGGTAGGCAGTAGCACGCCTATGGCAATCACCAAAAACAGCACCTTATTTAATGACTTAAGCAGGTTGCGCAGCCCCAATTTTTCAAGCAATGCCGGAGCAAACTCAATGGCCAGCACAATAATATAAGCGGAAACACAAAGGCCAACCTCCAGCATGACTGAATTGAAATTCCAGTTCGAAGGCAGAAAAATTTCATAGAACTGCCAGAATCGTCCCATATCAAAAAAAGCACCAAAACCACCAAGGGCGTAGCCCAGCAAACTGGCTAACAGGGCCGGCCGCACCAACGGATGGTATTGCCCCTTGTTGAAAACGTAAACAGCAAACGCCAAGGCATAACCACCGCATGCAAAGGCAGTACCCACCACGACATCATAGACCACCCAGATTCCCCAGGCGTAACCACCATTCAAATTGCTAACCGCCCCCATACCTCCAATAAAAAAGCGGTCAAACATGAAGACACAGCCGATGAGAAAGATAACTGCAAGAACCATAAACGGTTTGGTGACAATACGGCCACCTAGTGCTTGATGTTGGCTCATTCTTCGTCCTCCCCGGTATTGCGGCGTACAAAATAGGTCAACCCGGCCAGCGCGACGGCTGGTAACGCCATGTATTTGTACACAGAGTGTTGAACGGTTTCAGCAATGGATGCGGCAGAGCGCTCCTCCAATGGCGGCATTCCAAGCTTGTCAAAGGAAACGGATGACACATGCAGCACATTAGTACCTCCGGCCTCTTTTTCACCCCAGATATGTTGTTTGTACAGGGGGACTTCCTTTTCATGATGACTATCAGGCTTGGTCACATCACCCATCGGATAGTTATAGATGTCACCGGGTTTAAGCACCATCCGCCTTTTTGCTTCCTTTAATAACGCATCTCGTGGCCCGAACAGTGTAGCGCCCGTTGGGCAGGCTTCGGCGCAGCCGGTTATCTGACCGTTGTCGATTCGCTCAACGCCAGGTTGATTGCACATTTCGCATTTTTGAATCTGGCCAAATACCTTGTTGTACTCAAATTGCGGTACATTGTAGGGGCATCCGACCATGCAGTTACGACAACCGATACAAACATCCGGATGGTGGGTCACGATTCCCGTTTTCTCATCACGCCTCATAGCGGTACAAGGACAGACCGAAACACAGCCCGGATCAACACAATGCATACAACTACGTTTTTCGAAGCAATAACCGTTTTCTTCGGAATCCTTCACCTCAGCCGTACCATCCTTGTAAACCTTAATCACATTCAGCGTCTCATCGGAAAGATCATGAGCAGAGTCCCAGGCTTCCTTTCCCTCTTCAATTTCAGGAGGCATACCATTAACCTCTTTGCACATAGCGACGCAGGCTTTGCAGCCAACGCAAAGAGTTGAATCAAATAGCATACCAACAGCTTCTGCTGCAGGTTCTAGGTTTGGGCGAGCTTCGGCGCCACTGCAAACAACGGCGGTGGTGCTGGAGAGCGCTCCCTTGAGAAAATCTCGACGTTTCATGGCGCCCCCTATTCCTGGTTACCTTCTTTCTCATTCAGCTTTTTGGCGCTGATAGCGGCGGCACCTACCGCAGCACCTACCGCTGCTCCGGCTAACGCAGCGGCGCCAACAGAAATCCCACCGCTCTCATCTCGATCCTCAATTGAAGGGAACATGTTGGGAGGCGTATGAGTTTTCACATCGGCCAGGCTGAACAGCGGTTTGTTGAAGCCAACACCCTCTTCGGAACAACCGAAGCAGGGGTGACCAACACCAATGGGCCAAACGTTACCGCCAACATTGTTATATTCCAGACTAGGGCAGTTGTTATAGGTCTCCGGGCCCTTACAACCCAGCTTGTAGAGACAGTACCCCTTGCGGTGGCCTTCATCACCAAACTCTGTTGCAAAGCGTCCAGCATCAAAATGGGGACGACGATAGCAGTTCTCATGAATAAGGCGACCATAGGCCCACTTGGGGCGTCCTTTGTCGTCGATAGGAGGCAGCTTTCCGTAGGTAACAAAGTAGAGGACAGAACCGATGAAATTAGCAGGATTTGGCGGACAACCCGGAATGGTGAGTACCGTCTTGCCTTCAAGCACTTGCGGCGCACCCTGAGCACCGGTCGGATTCGGCTCAGCGGCCTGAACCCCTCCCCAGCTCGCGCAGGAACCATAAGCAACAATTGCTGCTGCATGCTCTGCCGCTTCGTGAGTCAGGTCGAGCATGGTCTCCCCGGCAATCTTGCAGTAAATTCCGTTATCCTTCACCGGTATCGCACCCTCGACCACCAGCAAATATTTTCCCTTATTCTCTTGCATGGCTTTCTTCTTCATCTCCTCAACCTGGTGACCCGCACCAGCATCAAGTGTCTGGTGGTAATCCAGGGAAATGAGATCGAGAATCAAGTGCTCCAGGCTAGGTTGCTCACAGCGCAAAAGCGCCTCAGTGGGGCCGGTACATTCCTGACCGTGCAACCAGATAACCGGAGGACGCTTATTTGGATCCGCCACCGCCTCCGCCATTGCCATTGCCGATTTAGTCGAGAGCCCTAATGAAGCCGCAACACCCGTGCAAAACTGCAAAAAAGTTCTACGGGATACTCCTAATCGTTTTTCAAGCTCTGAAAAGCCGTGTTCATTCTCTACCATCAGATATTCTCCTCCTGCAGGCAAATGGGGGGGTGTTTCTTTCGTTTTAATTATGTGCGAACAGCAGCAATAACCGAGCCAACTCAATTATTTCCTTTGATTACAGATACTTAAAAACAAAACCAGGGAGAGCTACAATAACTGATCGAAAGCACACTTTTCAGTTTTTTCGCCAATCGAAAAGTAATATTACAAAAATCATTCTTACTTCAGATAAAAAGACCTGTTGTCCTCTATCCCGGGCAAATAACGATCTCGAGGAGGGCGTATGGTTCTTTGCCGCTAAACCACTGATCTGCGTCGCCAGAGGAAATAGACGGTGGGCAATACAATTAAGGTGAGAAGAACGGCGCTAACCATTCCCCCGACCATCGGTGCAGCTATGCGGCTCATCACTTCAGATCCGGTACCGGTGCCATACAATATTGGCAATAGCCCTGCGATAATCGCCGCGGCGGTCATCATCACCGGCCTTACCCGCATGCCCGCACCATGAATCACTGCTTCGGATAACCTGGCAATCGTTGGTGAGGTACCCTGCGCATGACAATCATCCAGCATTTGGCGATAGGCCTGATTGAGGTAGACCAGCATAATGACGCCAATTTCGACGGCGACCCCGGCAAGTGCGATAAACCCGACACTGACTGCCACCGAAAAGTTGAATCCCTCCAAATACATTAGCCAGATACTGCCCACCATGGCCAAAGGCAGCGTACCCATGATGATGGCGACCTCAACCAGATTACCGAAATTCATAAACAGTAGCACAATAATGATGGCCAACGTCAGTGGCACGACATAGGTAAGTTTTGCTTTTGCGCGCTGCATATACTCGTACTGTCCTGACCAACTGACAGAATATCCGGCAGGTAAATCCAGTTGCTCACTCACGACTTTTTGCGCTTCGAGCACATAGCTACCGACATCAACATCTTCGATATCGACATAGGCCCAGCCATTGAGCCGGGCATTCTCGCTTTTTATCGCCGGGGGGCCGTCTTCAATAAAGATATGCGCGACATCCGCTAACGAAATACGGTGGCCACTGGGCGTAACAATGGGAAGAAGGGATAATTGCTCGGGCGAATTCCGATAATCCTGCGGGTAACGGATGTTAACAGGGTAACGTTCCAGCCCTTCGACCGTTTGCGCCACGTTCATACCACCTATGGCTGTAGCAACAACCTGCTGCACATCGTCGATATTGAGGCCATAGCGCGCAGCTTTTTCTCTTTGTATATCCACCTTGATATAGCGGCCCCCGGCAACTCGTTCTGCATACACAGAAGCTGTCCCTGGAACATCCTTAAGGATTTTTTCCAGTTGCTGCCCGATCTCCTGTATTTTTCCAAGCTCAGGCCCGGCAACTTTGATGCCGACAGGTGTTTTAATCCCGGTAGCCAGCATGTCGATTCGAGTCTTGATTGGCATCACCCAGGCATTGGTGACACCGGGCAGTTTCACCAGGTTATCCAGCTCTTTGATGAGCCCTTCCGTGGTCAGGCCTTTCCGCCACTGGTCTCTGGGTTTTAGCTGAATAAAGGTTTCCACCATGGTCAGTGGTGCCGGATCAGTCGCGGTTTCCGCGCGGCCGACCTTGCCAAATACCGTTTTGACTTCAGGCACTCTGTAGATCAGTTTATCCATCTGCTGTAGCAATTCTCGTGCTTTGCCGATGGATATACCGGGATAGGTTGTGGGCATATACATCAGGTCGCCTTCATCCAGCGGAGGAATAAACTCACTGCCAATCTTATCGAGCGGCCATAGTCCAACCGCAAGCACCAGTAACGCCGCAAACAGCGTGGTTTTCGGGAATTTCAGTACCGTCTTAAGTACCGGCAAATAAGCTGTAGTCAACAGCCAGTTGATGGGGTTCTTATGTTCAGGCAGAACTTTTCCACGAATAAAATAGCCCATCAGTATCGGTACCAGGGTGATCGCCAAAGCTGCCGATGCTGCCATAGCATAGGTTTTGGTGAAGGCCAGCGGCGAAAACATCCGCCCTTCCTGAGCTTCAAGTGTAAATACAGGAACGAAACTAACGGTAATGATTAGCAGGCTGGAAAATAGCGCCGGCCCCACTTCGCTGGCGGACTCAGCAACAATCTGCCAGCGGTTTTGCTTTGTGAGGGGCGTGCGTTCCATATGCTTGTGCATGTTTTCAATCATGACGATGGCACCATCGATCATGGCGCCAATGGCAATGGCAATTCCGCCAAGGGACATGATATTGGCGTTCAAGCCTTGGGCATACATAATGATAAATGCCGTGAGAATACCTACTGGCAAGCTAATAATCGCCACCAGTGATGAACGAACATGGAATAGAAACACCATACAGACGAGAGCGACAACCCCAAACTCTTCTAACAGCTTAATTGCCAAATTGTTCACTGCTCGTTCAATCAAAGCACTGCGGTCATAAACCGTCACCACTTCGACACCCTCAGGCAGCCCTTGCTTGAGCTGTTCCAGCTTGGCTTTTACACCATCAATAGTGTTTTGTGCATTTTCTCCAAAACGCATGACCACAATACCGCCAACGGTTTCTCCTTCGCCGTTGAGCTCCGCCACCCCTCTACGCATTTGCGGGCCGAGATCAATGTCTGCTACATCCTGCAGTAACAGGGGTGTTCCGTTTTGATTAACCCCCAGCGGGATATTCTCTATGTCCTGTATACTTTGCAGGTACCCGGTGGCGCGCAACATGTATTCGGCTTCAGCCATTTCTACCACGGAAGCGCCAATCTCCTGGTTACCCCGTTTGATAGCGGTCTGGATATGAGAAAGCGGTATACCGAAAGCCCTGAGTTTTTCGGGATCCACCTTCACCTGATACTGTTTGACCATGCCGCCCAGGGCTGTCACCTCGGAGACTCCCGGTACGGTTTGCAGTTCATACTTCAAAAACCAGTCTTGCAGGCTTCTTAACTGACCAATATCATGCTGTCCGGTTTTATCGACCAACGCGTACAGATACACCCAACCCACTCCTGTGGCGTCCGGCCCCAATTGCGGTTTGGCATTTTGAGGAAGCGTTGGCGCCACCTGACTCAGATATTCAAGCACCCGCGAACGCGCCCAATACATATCAGTTTTTTCATCAAAAATGACATAGACGTAGGAGTCTCCAAAAAAGGAGTAGCCACGAACTGTCACCGCGCCAGGCACGGACAGCATGGCAGTCGTTAATGGATAGGTAACCTGATCCTCCACCACCTGCGGCGCTTGTCCTGAATAGCTGGTTTTAATGATGACCTGCACATCGGACAGGTCAGGTATTGCATCCACCGGTGTGTTTTTTAGTGAAAACAGCCCAACACCAACGACTATGAATGTAGCCAGCAATACAAAAAAGCGATTGCCAACCGACCAACGAATAATAGATTCAATCATCTCATTCCCTTCTATTCGTTATGTTGGGTATGATCCATGTTTTCATGGTCCATACTCTGCATTTGGTTGTAATCCATCCCATCATGACTCATGTTCTGGTGCTGGCTATGATCCATGTTTTCCGGTTCCATCATCTGATGCTGACGGTGATCCACTTCATCTTCGTGCTTGGTCTGCTCAGGAATCTTGCTGTCCGGCACATGTACATTAGAGATTTGGTACTGATCATCCTTATCTTTTGTCACTTCAATATGCAGCCGCAACCCTTTTTCAAAACCGGAAAAATCGACCCCTGCAGCAACGGTGAAATCCATGGTCATTTCGGGCCATTGCCATTCACTGATCGCCTGATGGGTGACGTTAACCATTCGGTGTCCTTCCATCAGACTGTTGATGGTCGCCTCGACCCAAACACTTGATGCCATAGTCTCATCGCTGTTGTCGTGATTCATGCGCTTAAAATCAGAGGTTTTACTTGATTCGGAATCGATCAGGAACTGCGCTGAGCTTACTATTCGATCGCCCTCTTTCAAACCAGCCAAAATCTCCGCTGACGGGCCATCAAAACGACCGACCTTGACATCGATCGACTTAAAGCGACCTTCACCAAGTGCCAGCACCACACGATTGCTGCTCCCTGTGCGAATCACCGCCTCTCTAGGCACGAGCAGTGCTTCTTTTGAATTCTCTGTGTGAATCACCACCTGGGCAAACATGTTGGGTTTCAATATTTGCTTTTCGTTATCAAAACGTAACCGGACTTTCACTGTTCGCGTTTTGCTGTCCAGTGTTGGATAGATGTAGTCGACCTCCCCCAACCACTCGGTTCCGGGCAGATAGTCGAGCGACATGCTGACGGGCAAGCCAACTTTGACTTCGGACGCCTGACGTTCAAACACTTCAGCCTCCACCCAGACTTGCTCAAGCGCACCTATCGACATCAGCGTGGTACCTGGTTTTACATAAAAACCTTCCCGAATATTCAGGTTGTCCACTACGCCACTTTGCGGTGAGAAAAAAGTCACCGTTTGTTGCACCTTTTTGGTTCTTCTTAATTTACTGATCGCGTCTTTGGGCAGTTGTAAAGCACTTAACCGGTCCTCCGCCGCTTTAATCAGGCGCTTGTTTTTTCGATCAAGTGCCAGCACCAGCTCTTCCTGTGCATTCACTAACTCTGGGGAGTATATTTCGTAAAGTGGCTGCCCCTGATTAACCGGGTCTCCTGCTGCTTTCACATGCAGTTTTTCAATCCACCCCTCTATTCTTGGGTGTATATGAATTAACTGATCTTCATCGTATGCCACGTAGCCGACCGTCTTTATTGCTGAATGGAGCGTACTGCGCTCCGCAACAACGGTACGCACACCCAGATTATTCACCACTTCCGGAGAAATTCTGATGGTTCCAGGCCCGGCAGACGGTCCTGAGTTACCTTCTTCATAGACCGGGATCAAATCCATACCCATCGGCGACTTACCGGGTTTGTCACGTTTATAATTCGAATCCATTGGTGCTACCCAGTAGAGCGGTTTTTGTTGTTTTAGCTGAGCGCCCGGCTTATCTGCTGAGCCGCTCTTGCCTAACCAGTGTCCTATACTGCCCGCCACCACGATCAACACGATTGCTGTAAAAAGGTTAGATTTGTTCATTTGTTTTTCCTTGCCGATGACTCAGCACCTGTATTGAGCATCATTTCGACGGCGTTATGTTCGTTGATGGACAGGTAGTTCAATCCTATGATGGCCTTTTGCCTGTCGACTTCAATACCCAGCGCCTCAATCTCGGTATTCAATACCTCAATACGCGCCCTGACTGCTTCGGCGAAGTCACCATCATCATTGGTATAGGCGGTTAGCGAAGCCTCTGCCTGCATATACATTTGCGGTAACAGCTCGGAACGATAAAGCTGCTGTCGCTGGTTGAGCCTTGCAAGCTGCGCTTTTTCTGCCTCTAACGAAGAGATCATTTTTCTAAGCAACAACCATTTCTCCGTTTTGATAGCTTCGGCTTGCGATACCGCCGCGCTTAATTGCTTGTCCTGCCGGTTGGAAGTAAAAATTGGCGCATCAAATGACACTCCAAAGGAAAACAGATCTGCGCGATCCCGCCCTAGCAGATCATCATCACGGTAGCCGTAACTGGCGTTAATACTCCACTCAGGCTTATATTTTTGTTTTGCCAGATCGACGCCCAGTTCAGCGGCCCGGATCTTTTTGTCCAACGCCAATATGGCAGGATGAGTGGATAGTTTATTCGCCAGCTTTTTCGGGCTTGGCTGACTCAATGGTTTGTACAGATCCGGATGAATCAGTTTGATATCAGGTAAAGCTCTGTGAAATTGAATCCCTGAAGAGGGGGGCATTTTGTCGACCGAAAAGTCATCCAGATAATGGCCGCTTGAATAACTACCCAGCCACTCAAACAATCTTTCCTGAAGCATCTCATGTTGCTGCCGCAACACCGTCAACCGGTCTTTCAACCGGGTCAGCTCCAGATCTGCTCGCACGATATCCTGCTGCCGCGTTCTGCCTGCTGCAGATGAATAACTCGCCTGGGCAACATCGGCTAATTGCTCAAATAGTGCACGATCTTTTTCGATCAGCACGATGCTTTCCTGAGCTTTATAAGCATCCAGCCATAACCGGCTCACCGTTGTTACCACCCTGGCTTGACGGTCATGCCGCTGATAAGGGTATTGGCCACCTAACACTTCAAGTTGCTTTCGCTTGATCGCCCTGCTGCTACCTCGCGGAAACATTTGAGAAATACCAATTTTTGCCTGGGTCATTCCCTCCTGCCGGAAATCAAAGGTATCCGCCGGAAGGTTTGCAAGCCCCACCGATATCTTAGGATCTGGCAGTTCGCCAGCGGACACACTCAACGCTTCAACAGCTTCCTGTGTATGCCTGTTGCCCACCAGCCAGGGGTCAACGGACAACGCCATTCGCACCGCAGTCTGAAGTTCGATGCCCCTGGGTGGACCGTCAGCGGATTCACCGCCCGTTACTATGGTTGGCGTTGTGCTCAACCAAAGAACAAACAGGCACTTCAGTAATATCCTGATACGCAGCTTTCTATTCATAACAATATTCATCGCTAATGTTGTCCATTAATCTTTATTTTGTTGGGCAATACAACTGGTTGTCACACGAAACGATTTCATCGTTTAATCCTCGAATATAGCTACAGCAATCCGCCTGTTATGGCAGATTAACTATTTTTTGGGCGCAATAACGCCGGGATTAAACAATAATGGGAGGACGAAAAAGCAAGCTGGATGGGATTTTGGGTACTACAAATGAGTAGTTGTCTTCCGGACTGACAGGTGAGCTAAACTGGTTTTGATCTGATCCACCGCTTAATAGAGACTGGCAGCCACTCACACAACACTGACAAACAACCTCATGGCAATTCTCAGCAGAACCAGCGTGTGATTCTACTTTTTGTGTAGCGTCACTGTGGGCTGGAGAATGCATGGGTTTATTGAAATCGAAACCTGGTTCGGCCATGACGTTCTCATGACAAGAGCCGTCACCCTGAACAACGGTTTCAGCTTCATTCTGGTTGGGAAACGTATTGGCAACGCCAAACACAGCCGCTCCTGCCTGCTGGCAGAACAACCAAAAAATCATCAATATTGCTGTATTTTTTAGCATCACGACTTTTAATTTGGAACCGATAACAAGTTAAAGAAACGTTGTACTCTGTGATTTACTATATCGTATAAAGTTCAATCACGCCATTTTCTGATCTGTGCAATTAGGGGTATCACAAAAGATCGGCAATATGGATTTTTAGGTGGCCAGCGGATTCCCCATTGCCCTGCTGATTACCTGGATTTGATTTGTTCGTTATTACGGAACATGATCCAGGAATCTTTAATGAGCCGAAAAGTGTTAGCTATGGCACCGGTATACACCGTGAGCAAAGTTAGTAGTTGATATTCAGGTAAATAACACTTATTTTTCCTCTACCCGCAGATTCGATTGACGGGGGGTCAATTAAGAGGAGCGGATCAATGAAAATTCTTTACACACTGCTCGTAAGCGTCGGATGCGCCATCTCAGGTCTGGTCCTTGGCATGTTGTGGGCAAAGCAGACTGGTGCCGCCGATGGGCAGGGTCTGGCCGGTGGTGCAATTGTACTCGGATATGGTTTGATCGGCGCGGCAATTGCTGCGATTGCTGGAATCGTAGTATCTCTTCGAATTAGCAAAGTCACGCTTCAGCGCACTGCCGTAATCGCTGGCATCGGGTTAGTGATCATTTCCGCTTACACATTCATGCAAGTCCGTACTCAGCGACTTGCAAATCAGGATCCGCCAGAAGCCTACCAGGGTATTCCCTCTTTTACCGCATCAATCGAGAGAACGAAATTCGCAGATCCCGTTCTCGCAAAGATGATGACTGTTAATGCAGTCAAAAAGGAATGGAGCACACAATTGCCCGACAAGCGGGTTTGTCGCGGAAGAGCCTCGGCGGAGGCACTGCGCAAAGCGTCGAAGGCGATTGCTGAACTTGTTGCTAGCAGCGTAATTCCCAAGTGCTCAGGGCGGATCGAGCAGATATTTAGCTGGACACTGGAAACGCAACACGGCTTAAAGGATGGAGCAATAGAATTGAACAAGGAATGCATTGCAAGAAACCCGGCCATCCAGTTAGCAGTATTTTCAGTTCAGCAGGTAAGTTTGCGTACAAACTCAAGTATCGACTGCAAGTGATTGTTTTAAAAACTTTCTATGGTCAGCGAAGGTGGAGTTCGAGCAAGCGTGTTTTACAATCAACCGCACCAGCATACCCCCCATCATGATACCAACAACCTTTTGCTGTAATGATTTATCAGACGCTGTGATCTCGCCTCTCAAGCTTTACCAGCGTCTGCGTTACCTGTTCGGGTTGTTTGCGGTTTTCGAGTCGCGAATACAATACTCGATGCGGATCCAGACTATCGTGCTGTTACTACTCGCTGCATTCGCATCCGGAACCACGATAGCGCAGACATGTCAGCCATCACCGACTCGATACTCTTTTCATGCTGCAGGTGAAGTGGCGGGGAATCGGTCCTTTTTGCTATCAGTGAATGAGCGGTGGACCTTTGTACTGCAACGGATTCAGCATGGCTGGTCGATCCGAGTGAAAGACACTACGGGCGTGGACCTGAGCGCCGTCACCCCACCTTTCCAATCCGGTGTAAATCATCGTGACATCGAAGGCTGGCATTTCAGAAAAGCCGATAATTCGGATTCAAGCGATGGCAGCATGAACGCACCGCAGAATATACGCTTGTTTGTTTTTGATCCGAGTCTGGAGGGTACTGGCGGTTTTCGCCCACCAGACAACGACCACGAGTTTGATGCCGTGGCTTCTCCAGGCCGTGGCATATTGCGGATTCTAGACTACGGACTTGCGGACCTTGGCAAAGGAGAAAAAGCGCGGATGGTGTATTTAAAATTCGACATTTGTCTGACATGGCCAAAATCAGAGCAGGGGATGATTGAAGAAGCCAACTATAATCGAATTCAATAAACAGACGAAGAAAAGGAGAGCATGTTTGGTTGCGGATTGGCAAGTGAGTTTTTCTTAGATGCATGGATGAAACCCAGCTGGGTCAGAGGGAATCTCGATGGAGACAATGTGATTGACGATATCGCACAGATTCGCCGAAAGTCAGATGATCAACGAGGGATTGCACTTTGTCAGTCAGACGCTTTGATGCGAATATAAGGCTTTTCAAGGCTCTCCCATCGGGCAGTCATCGCTGACACTCCAACGTTCTGCGGCACCTATTCGCGTCGCCTGGTCGAACCCCATGAATTCTAATACCGGCACGTATAAATAAAAAACCCAGCGCAAGGCTGGGCTTTATATTTATGGCGGTGGGCCAGGGATTCGAACCCCGGGAAGGTCGCCCTTCAACGGTTTTCAAGACCGCCGCATTCGACCACTCTGCCAGCCCACCAGAGAGGCCAGCATATTACCCTATCGAGTAAAAGTGTCAATGCCGATTTATGGTTTTTAGTGAATTTCTGCTGAAATTAGTGGCCTCTTTATTTATGGCCAGTGCTGCTTGATTTTGCACGGTTTGTCAGTATCATCTCACCTTTACGAAACAGGTTATTTAACGTAACACCCCTTGAAATCTGTTAAACTGAACTCTATCTAAAATACTGAATCATACAATTTACTGATTTATAGCAAACGGAGTAACAAATATGCCAAGCAATCCCTATACAATTTCGGCCGCTCAGCAATCGAGTGTTGAAATTAACAAGGTTCTGCGCAACACCTATGCGCTGTTAGCGGTCACATTGCTGTTGAGCGCGGTCACTGCGGGTATTTCCATGGCCGTCAACATTGGTTTTGGCACTGCGATGATAATGAACCTGGTGGCGATTGGCCTGGTCTGGTTTGTCCTGCCACGCACTGCAAACTCTATTAATGGCTTATGGGTCGTCTTTGCCTTTACCGGTTTGCTCGGTGCTGCTCTTGGACCGACTTTGAATCATTACTTGCAGATGACCAATGGCGGTACGCTGATCATGCAGGCCCTGGGTACAACGGCAGTGGTATTTTTCGGCCTGTCTGGTTATGTCCTGACTACCCGTAAAGATTTTTCATTCATGGGCGGTTTTTTGATGACCGGTCTGATCATTGCTGTTGTCGCTATGTTAGCGCTCATTGTTGCAGGATTCTTTGGTGTACACATAGCCGGAGCTCATTTAGCCCTAAGTGCAGTGATTGCACTTATCATGTCGGGCTTTATTCTTTTTGATACCAGCCGCATTGTTAACGGTGGCGAGCGTAATTACATCATGGCGACTGTTGCCCTTTACCTGGACATCTACAACCTGTTTGTCAGCCTGCTCCATATTATGGGCGCTTTGGGTGGCGACGATTAAATAAACCTGATCAACAGAAAGCCCCGCTGGCGATCGCCACGGGGCTTTTTTTTCGCTACACTAACACCCCACCAATAAGCCGACCGACCCTTATTCCATGAAATTTTCCCTCGCAATCTATGGCGCCCCCTATGCATCCCAGGCACCTGATACCGCCTATCAGTTTGCCAAGGCCGCCCTGGCAGCAGGGCATCAGATTCACCGTCTTTTTTTCTATATGGATGGCGTGCAAAATGCTACCGCCCTGGCAACTCCACCTCAGGATGAAGTTGATATTCCGGCTCGCTGGAGTGCGTTGATCCGAAAACATGAGATCGATGCTGTGGTCTGTATTGCGGCAGCACTCAGACGCGGCATAATCAACGAAGAGGAGGCCAGCCGCTATGAAAAAACGGCGTATAATCTTGCCGATGGCTTCACCCTCTCCGGTTTGGGCCAGCTCATCGAAGCCGGTATCGAATCTGATCGGCTAATTACCTTTGGTGGTTAAGAGGAAGCTATGAGTAATATCAAGTCTTTTTTAATCATCAATCGTCATAGCCCTTATCAGTCAAGCATCACCAAAGAAGCGCTTGATGTAGCGTTAATGGCCGCTGTATTTAATCAGAAAACCAGTGTTCTTTTTATGGATGACGGGGTATACCAATTACTGAACAACCAGGATCCGAAGGATATTCAGCAGAAAAACAATGCGGCCACCTTTCCGATGCTCGAGATGTACGACGTCGATGCTGTGTATGTCGAAAGTACATCACTTGAAACACGTGGCTTGAAGGAACAGGACCTGCTCATGCCGGTTCAAATTCTTACCGGCGAAGGGGTGAGGAAATTAATCGAACAGCAACATGTCGTGCTTAACTTTTGAAGCCAATGATTTTACATACCATTAATAAAAGTCTGCAGCACTCCGCCATAGAATCCTGTCTGAGAGTTGCGAGCAATGGCAGCGCCATTATTTTGATCGAGGACGGGGTTTACGGAGCGGTTGCGCCCTCCCCGCTTGAGGAAGTAATGGACCGGTTTGAGCTTTATGTGCTGGAAGCTGACGCTAAAGCCCGGGGCATAAATGATAAACTGATACCCGGTATCAAGTGCGTGGACTACCAGGGATTCGTGGTGCTGGCTACAGAGTGTGACAGCGTTCAGAGCTGGTTTTGAGGTTCAAATAGACTGCCCATGAACGAGCACACACCGGCGGTTGATAAAGAGGGCTACCTGCTCAATCTTGAGGATTGGAGCGAATCGGCCGCCCTTAAAATTGCCTTGAGCGAAGGAATCACGCTCACCGATGAGCACTGGTCGGTCATCAGCCTGCTCCGGGGCGTATACCAGGAATATCAGCACACTCCGATTACACGTGTCTTTGTAAAAATTATGGCCGAACAACTGGGTAAGGAAAAGGGTCGCAGCATCTACCTGATGAGCCTGTTTCCCGAAACACCGATGCGAAAAGCCTGCAAAATTGCCGGACTGCCAAAACCCACAAACTGCCTCTAAAACAGACCAGAAAAGGAAACTCATTGATGCCAGACAGACTCTACTTTATTCTTGGTGATATCGCCTCCAACCTGGCCACGGGTGCGATAGTGGGGCTGGTCTGTCACCTTTTCGTCAGCACCAACTGGAACATGGTGGTTGCAATGCTGCTTGCAATGCCGGTTGGCATGGTTCTCGCACTTATACTTGGGCTGTTACTGTTCTATCGCTATTTCGGCGCTAATGAAGTGATGGTGCCAACCATGTTGACCGGAATGCTTTCGGGAATGCTGGTCGCCATGCTACTGGCCATGAAACCCGTTTCCCTAATGACCGCCATGGGTTCTGGAGCAGCCACAGGCCTGGTCTGTCTGGTATTCTGCAGCTATTGCGATTACTTGATCCGCGGTAACCGAAACATTGTCGACAAGGAGTCATAAGCATGGACCAGATCACCAAAAACAAATGGGATAAGGCGGCAAAATCCTTCGATTATATGGCCGGCATCGGAGCCGAAAAACGCTGGGCACCAAGGAAACGGGCCTTGTTCAGCCATATGGACGGAGAGATACTTTTTCTGGCGCTGGGTACCGGCCTGGATATTGAGTTTTTTCCCAGGAACAAAACCATTACCGCCATTGATATCAGTGCCAAAATGCTGGAGGTCGCAAAACCCCGTATCGATGACTATTCAGGTGCCATCGACGCCCTCGAAATGGACGTTCATGACCTTGATTTCCCGAATGACCATTTCGACCAGATCTATACTTCCTGTACTTTCTGCTCTGTACCTCAGCCCGTTGAAGGCCTGAAAACCCTCTATCGTGTGCTGAAACCCGGAGGCGTTCTGCGCATGTTTGAACACACCGGCAGCCTGTTCCAGCCGTTTAAATTCATGATGGATATCATGACGCCGATCAGTGGCAAACTGGGTCCGGAAATGAACCGAAACACCACTAAAAACGTGTCAGAGGCAGGATTCAAAATCACTACCGTGGATAATATCTATATGGATATCGTCAAAACAATCACCGCATTCAAGCCGGAATAAAAAGCCGGCAGGCGGGCCAAACACCTGAATTATTAGGAAGCATGCCTTCAAATTGACATACACTAGTCATATAATGTTTTATGAATCAACGGCGTTTTACCTGCAACTATCAGCAACCCGTCAGTTAGCTCTCTCGTCTTGCTCGTGTTCTTCTAAAATTTCCTTTGGTTCACCGATCACAAAAAGCAGCAAACTGTCTTGGTACAGTTGAGTAATTTGGGGTTTTAACAATGTCAGAAAAGCAAACCGGTACCGTTAAGTGGTTTAACGAATCGAAAGGTTTTGGGTTTATTCAGCGGGACGATGGACCTGATGTTTTTGCTCACTACACTCACATTGTGGGTGACGGCTTCCGTACATTACAAGAAGGCCAAAAGGTTTCTTTTTCCCTTGGTGAGGGTAAAAAAGGCCCTCAGGCAGAAAATATTGAAGCGATTTAATCGCAGGATAAAATTATGGTAGTAAGCGAAAACTGTGTTGTCAGCATCCACTATACACTGACCGATAAAGAAGGAGATGTACTGGATTCTTCAGAAGGAAAAGAACCTTTACATTATCTGCATGGAGCATCCAATATCATTCCAGGCCTGGAAAAGGAACTGGAAGGTAAAAACACCGGAGACCAGTTGAATGTGGTGGTTTCACCGGCAGAAGGTTATGGTGATCGCCAGGAACAATTGGTACAGCAAGTGCCACGTGAAGCATTTGATGGCGTGGACCACGTCGCCCCCGGCATGCAGTTTCGGGCCCAGACGGAAGGTGGACCAATGCATGTGGTTGTGACAGCGGTCAGCGAAGATACCGTCACAGTTGACGGTAACCATCCGCTTGCCGGGCAACAGCTTAACTTCGATGTTTCGGTAGAAAATATACGTGAAGCGACAGAAGAGGAAGTCTCGCACGGACATCCTCACGAAGGCAGTTCCGCTCACTAGCGATAATCGTTTCAATACAGGGGCGTGGCCAAGCCACGCAGTCGCAATGCATAATAGCCCCGCTATTGTTTGCCGGAGTAAGTCTGCGCCCTTTTAACTCGTATGTAACAGTAACCACTATCTAATCCTTGGTCTGCATGGGGGGGGATCACCACGTGATCCGGGTTCTGCTACGGTCAAGCCACTCTACTCTCATAATAGTTACCAATCTTCGGTAGCAACAGCCGGAAACCGTATTGACAGTTTCACGCAAACAACCGAAACGATATAATGACCCTGCTCGACTCCATTAACATCCAGGCGCCACCGCCAGAGGATTATCACCTTGCAACTCGAAGATGCCAGCTACCCGCAACTTGAACAATGGCAGGCTGAATTATCAGCCGAATATCAACGTCTGCTTCAACAGAATTTGCAACTGGATCTGACAAGAGGCAAGCCTTCTGCACAACAGCTGAATTTATCCGACAACCTGGACGGGATTCTTGGCGGCAACTATCAATCTGCCGATGGCACGGATACTCGCAACTACGGTGGCCTTAGCGGTATCAATGAGGCCAGGGAACTCGGTGCGGCAATTCTGGGGGTTGCCCCCCACCAAGTGCTCGCTGGGGGCAACAGCAGCCTCACGTTGATGCACCAGGCAGTCACCTTTGCTTACCTTTACGGGCCTTCGGAGCAGAACCCGGCCTGGAAAGATGAACAGCCAATCAAATTTCTCTGTCCTTGCCCCGGATATGACCGGCACTTCACCATTTGTGAAGAACTGGGAATCCAGATGATCCCGGTCACGATGACGGATCAGGGACCCGACATGGAACAGGTCGAGTCACTCATTAAAGCGGACCACTCGATAAAAGGGATCTGGTGCGTTCCCAAATACTCCAATCCGACAGGTATTATCTACAGCGATGAAACAGTCGACCGAATGGCGGGACTTGGCCACTTGGCCGCGCCAAATTTTCGTCTTTTCTGGGATAATGCCTACGCCGTTCACGACCTGGTTGATAATCCAAAGCCGTTAGCCAGCATCATGGCTGCCTGTCAAAAAGCGGGTACGGAAGATAGCGTGTTACAGTTCGCCTCGACCTCCAAGATAACCCATGCCGGGTCAGGCATCGCTTTTCTGGCAGCCTCTGAAAGCAACCTGAGCTTATTTGCAAAACATCTGGGAAGCGCAACTATCGGACCGGACAAAGTCAATCAGCTCAGACACATGCAGTTAATTCCCGATCTTGAAACACTGCATATTCACATGCAAAAACATGCCGAACTCCTCAAACCACGCTTTGCGTCGGTGCTAAACCACCTGGATCAACATTTTGCCAATTCCGATCTGGGCCAGTGGCAGCGTCCGGAGGGAGGCTATTTCGTTTCCTTCAACACCCTGCCCGGTCTGGCTCAAGAGGTTGTAAAACTGGCGGGAGATCTGGGTGTAAAACTCACTCCGGCTGGTGCCACTTATCCTTACGGTATCGATCCGGAAGATCGCAATATTCGTTTGGCCCCTTCCTTCCCCAGTGTCGAAGATGTGGATAGCACCATGCAGGCCTTCGTGGTTTGCGTCAAACTGGCTTCCGTGCGCCAAAGAATTCAACAATTAAACGGCTAGCATCGAACCAATATAGCAATCTTGCCCACGAGTATGGATGCCCCTGGCAGGCTGTTGATTTTCGCTCAGGCGACAGCGAGACAAGGCAAAAATGACCGAAAAAGCGGAGTTTATAGCTATAAATGAGCATTTTGAGGTCATTTTTAACGCAGTATCGAACCGTATGAGTAGAAAATCAACAGCCTGCTAGGAGAGCAACGCAATCGCGCTAACCACCAACGTCATCAGGAATAAAAACCACTTCAATGCCATCGGACTGACATTGAATGCCACTTTAACGCTGTAATGTGCACCCACCATCATCCCGAGCGCCAACACCAAACCAGGCACCCAGCTGATTTGATCCCGCCAGATAAAAACCGTGAGGGCTGCGAAAGTGAACGCCAGCACGCAGAGCATTTTAAAAGCATTAGTACGCACCAGATCATAGCGTAACGTTCCGGCTATCGCGGCAATTAACAAAAAGCCCACGCCGGCATGCACAAAACCGCCATAGAGCCCCGCAGCAAACAATCCAATCCAGGCTGAAGGCTTGTCCTTGAGTTTTGCAACGGGGGTTCCCGGTGGTGGCACAACCACAGACGGCCGCACCAGAATAATCAAAGCCATACTGACCATAACACCAAGCAGCACCGGTTTCAGGTAGAGGTTGGGCAGAAAAGATGCAATAAGCGCCCCGATTAACCCGCCAGCGACAGTGATTGCGACAATCGATAGCGAGTCTGGCGACGCCACCTCCACACCCTCACGACGAAAACCGAACGTAGCGACCACTGAGTGCAATGCCACTCCCACTCGATTAGTCCCGTTGGCAATATCCGCAGGCATACCCATAATCATCAGCGCCGGAATCGTCAGGCTAGACCCTCCACCAGCAAGCGTATTAACAAATCCGGCCAGTAGTCCGGTGAACACCAGCAGCAGATAATATAGGATCGGATCCATGGTTTTTCATTCCCAAGCTAACGAACAGCTGGATTTCCTGGCCAGCCTCTAATAAAGTCGATCTCAATTCAAGCAAGAGGCGGATCATATCAGCAATGAGTATGAAACTGAATTTTATACACCAGGGTGAGGGCTATCCCGTCATCCTGCTCCACGGCCTGTTTGGCTCCCTGAGAAACCTCAGCCAGGTGAGTAAAAGTCTGGCAGATGAGTTTTCGGTTTACCTCCTGGATCAGCGAAACCATGGCGCCTCACCCCACAGCGACCAGATGGATTTCAGACACATGGCGGAAGATGTACTTCACTTTATGGACTCGCAAAATATCACCCGGGCACACCTGCTGGGACACTCCATGGGCGGAAAAACCGCCATGCAGATCGCCCTCAATCATACCGAAAGGGTCAATCGGCTGGTAGTTGCCGATATCGCCCCGGTGAGCTACACCCGAAGGCATGACCCGGTGATCGACGGCCTGACAGAAGTTAACCAGGCTAAACTCACATCGAGACGTGACGCTGACCAACTGCTATCCCGATATGTTACCGAACCGGAAGTACGTGCCTTTCTGTTAAAAAGCCTGTCCAGGAATGAAAAGGGATATTTTCAGCTGAAGTTTAACCTGGCTTCAATTACCAAAAATTACGAACAGCTAATTCAAGGGCCTGATGGTACGCCTTTTGAAGGCCCGACTCTGTTTATCAAGGGCGCGGAATCTCCGTATATTCAGGAAAAACATCGCGATATTACACTCAGGTTATTCCCAAACACCCAATTGAAGATAATTGCCGGCACGGGCCACTGGCTTCACGCCGAGAAACCAGCCATATTTAACCGTCTGGTATCCGAATTCCTCAAAACCGGCTAGCAGAAAACCCGGTATCTCAAGTCCCCAAATACTCCGGCAGAATGGCTGACCGGAACCCAGCTCAAGCAAATCAACCAAAACCCGGATAAGGAGCGAAAAGCGCCTTGACAGCGATCAGCATCCAGATACAATAGCGATCCTCTTTTGTTGCTCAACAGGATATTTGAGTGGCCCAAAGAGATCGTTGCTAGAACAGTGATCACCTTGATCAGGATTGGCTCCAGCATTTGTCTGAAGTCGATGCCACAGATTAGAGCGGTCACCAGGAGTATCAAAGCTGATGCTCAACAGGTTTATCAGCGGGAATAGCTCAGTTGGTAGAGCACAACCTTGCCAAGGTTGGGGTCGCGAGTTCGAATCTCGTTTCCCGCTCCAAATTTGTACCAGATTTTGCCTCTGGCTAAACAGGTAAAGGCGCGGTAGCAAAGTGGTTATGCAGCTGACTGCAACTCAGTCTACGCCGGTTCGATTCCGACCCGCGCCTCCATATCAGAAATGGGGTCAGAGTAAAGTTTTTATAAAAAAAAGAGTAAGTTTTAAGCTTACCTTTTAAAAAATTTTACTCTGACCCCATTTTGCCAACTATAAAAAGCCCCCCATGCCCGGGTGGCGAAATTGGTAGACGCAAGGGACTTAAAATCCCTCGGTATTTGATACCGTGCCGGTTCGATTCCGGCCCCGGGCACCATTTTCACATCCACAGCAGTACAGCATCATGCAAAAACCCCTTTAAAAACAACAAATAATATCTTTTATCATCCAAAGCAGTCCAATATAGGCTATTGCCATCCGGTGCTACACAAGGAACGGTGTCAGACCTTACATTTGACATTCCCCAGAATGTAATTTGTAAGGTCTGACCCTTGTTTTTATTCATAGTGGATCAAAATGTTTTACAAAAAGCGGGTTAATCTAGCGTACAAATCAACACACCAAAACCAAGTGTAGTTGTTAAAAAATGGTGCTACATTTGGTGCTATATTCATTTTTATAATAATTATATTTATTATATTTCAATTAGATAGATATTATTTTCAATGCCGGCCCCGGCACCATTTCAGCATCTAATGCAGTAAGTTTCTATACTAACCCTAAAATACAGATCTATTGCAGGCGCTCGCTCCAAGCGAATTTGATCGGCCAAACTAAAAAGTCGGTTCTGACCCTACTTTTCAGGTTCTGACCCTACTTTTCAAATCAATTTTGTATGGAGCAGCTGCACTCCAGGAGTGGCGAGTAACCCATTGGGGAAGTGGTAAATAAAGTTCAGGGTGACTTAATATCAATTTTGCTCTACTATAGTTATCATCTGATGATAACATCTAGATATCAAGGAAGGAGATTATGGGACGAGACCCAGGATTGGATGTGTTATTGGAGCTCAATGGAACCGAATATACAGAGGAAAATGGCTATTGGTATAAGATCGAGGCATATCGGGTTAGCCCAACCAAAGAAATACCTCACGGCATCAAATACAGCCTGACTCTGCACGATCGGTCAAACCAGCGAATCTTCGGATTCGATAACGCGCATGCGGTTAAGTCAAAGAGAAAAGGGAAATTTAAAGGCCGGATTATCGCCCATGACCATTTGCATAAATCGGCAGCGGACAAAGGGGCGCCCTATGTTTTCTCTAGCGCTCAACAGTTGATTGAGGACTTCTTCCGTGAGGTCAACAGCATAATCGAGGAAGTATCGAAATGAACAAGTTAAAAATAGGCATTATGCCCCGCGAGCAGTTTCAGCAACGCATAGTTGAAATTGCCGCCGGAAAACTGAAACCAAAGCGTGGCGAACCAAAAGTCTGGTTTAGCTCCATGAAATCCTTAAGCGAGGTTTTAAGCGACAATAACGTACGCTTATTAAAACTGATTAACGACCACCATCCGGAAACTTTAGCGGAGCTCGCCAAGTTAAGCGGTCGCAAAACAAGCAATCTTAGCCGTACCTTGAAAACAATGGAGAAATACGGAATCGTCGAACTTGAAAGACATGACAGCCGGAAGGTGCGCCCAATAGCAAAAGCAACTGAATTCGATATCCAGTATGCGATTGTATAATCTGCCCTTCCCTATCTTTGTTTAAGTCAATTGTCGCTGTAGCGCTTTTCGATAAGCCGTCACTCCGGGAATAAGTCCAGTGATGAATGTACAAACAATAATCGCCAGCAGGTAGCCCAGCGATTGGGTGGTGAGAAGGTTGCCCTCAATAAACAGACTGAATTGCTCGGCGAGAATATCGCTTGCAAATGCGGTGACCAGACCAAGCAGGGTCATGGCCAGCAATGTTCCTGCCAGGGCAATCAGCAACGCCTCCGTTTCAATAAGAGCCAACAGAAACCAGGGCGAAGCTCCTATGGCGCGCATTACGGCAATTTCCCGCTGGCGTTCACGGATGGATGTCAGCAGCATGGCGGCCAGTCCAAGCAATGAGGCCAGTAGTACCAGTGCTGAAATCAGCCGCAGGGTGTTTTCCATCACCGACATCATCTGCCAAAGCTGAGTCAGAGTGACACCGGGCAGAATAGCCAGCATCGGTTCACCACGGTAGGTGTTGATTTGGCGCTGCATTTTAAAGATGGCCAGTTTGGACTTCAGCCCCACCATAAAGGCGGTGATGTTCTTTGGCGTGAGATTTTGCTGTGCCGCTGCGGACGTGGCCGGTCTGCCCGGCAGTTTCACGCCGTTTTGCCAGCCAACATGGATCGCTTCGATGCCCTCCAGACTTACGTGAAGGGTCTGATCTACCGGGGTGCCGGTGGGCTTGAGAATGCCCGTTACGCGAAAGGGATTATCATCATGGTTGCTGAAACTGGTACTGCCCATTCCGTGAGCCAGCACCAGTTGATCTCCCAACTGATAATCCAGTGTGCGCGCCACCTCGCTGCCGAGCACGACGTCAAATACATCAGCGAAGGCCGACCCTGTGGCGAGCGTCAGTGGCTGGTTCTGTCCGAAACGAAAGTGACTGAAATAATCGACGCTGGTACCCATAACCCGGTAGCCCTTGTGGGAGTCACCCAGAGAAATGGGAATAGTCCAGGCGACATTCGGATTTGCTGCAATCTGCTGATAACTCTGCCAGGAGATATTATTGGTCGCGTTGCCCAACCGAAAAACCGAGTAAAGCAGAAGGTTAATATCGCCGGTGCGTGCACCGACGATCAGGTCGATACCGGAGACGGTATTGCTGAAGCTGTCTTTGGCCTGGTGGCGGATCTGTTCCACCCCCAGCAGTACAAATACGCTTACAGTAATGGCCAGAAAGGTCAGCAAAGCGGAGCCCTTGCGACTCCACAGACTGTAGAGGGCTAAACGTAAAAACATCAGTGCTGCACTCCTGCCCGGTTAATATCGGTCAGGGCCTCGACCCGTGTAAAGGTCTCCGCCAAAGTCAGGTCGTGACTGACAAATACCAATGCGGTTTTATGTCGCTGCACCTGATCCAGCAAAAGTGACATAAAGGTATCCCGGTTATCTCTGTCCAGCGCTGAAGTGGGTTCATCCACAATCAACAACTCTGGCTGGTTGACCAGGGCCCGGGCAATGGCAACGCGCTGCTGTTGGCCGATGCTCAGTCGGGCAGCGGGCTGCTGGTGCAGTCGCTCTTCGATACCCAGGGCATTGAGTAGTTCGCGCGCATGCTTGCCGGCATTGGTGGTAGCTGCAAAACAGGCTGCCAGTTTGATATTATCAACAGCATTAAGGTAGGGTATGAGATTGAACTGTTGATAGACGACACCGATGTGTTTAGCGCGCCATTTGTCTCTTTGGCGGCCACTCAGTGTGTTTAGTGGTTTGCCAAGTATCTCGATGCTCCCGGTACTGGGGAGCAGAATTCCGGCCAGCAGATTCAGCAGGGTGGATTTACCCGTACCGGAGGGGCCGTGAAGGAACACCTGCTCGCCGGATTGGACAGACCATTGTGCAATCTCCAGAACCGGCGCACTGGTATTGCCATAGTGAAAGCTGAGATTGTTTACGGATACTACCAAGGAGAGATCTCCTGTCAGTGAATGGTTATTATCTGTATCAGGGCTTTAACAAATATGATATAACATATCTTATTTTGATGTTACTACATTTGCTTGTTCATACGGAGACGATGTTGACCCACTTACGCCTGTTTCGATCTTTCCGCGCAGTCGGCGCCTTAATTCTGATACCACTGTTGCTGCCAATCTGTGGTTTTGCTCAGGCTCAGACCGGTAACACTGAAGATAACAATACGCTGGTTATCGACGGCTACCGCACTATCGAATGGACAGACCTGATACCAAAGGAGGATCTCGATGCACTCCTTAATCCGCCGGAATCCCTGAACGATATAGCGGATGGTTCAGTCGAGGACCAGATTGCCAGTCAAATGCAAATGGCGCTTGAGCAGGCAAGCGATAGCGCCTATCAACAAGCATTGGTATCGACTCGCGTCGTTGAGGCATTTGACGGGCAGTCCATACGAGTGCCCGGCTTTATCGTGCCGCTGGAGTTTGGTGACGGGCAGCAACAGGTTACCCGGTTTTTTCTGGTGCCGTACTTCGGCGCCTGTATCCATGTACCGCCCCCGCCGCCCAATCAAATCATCTACGCCGAATATGACAAAGGCTTCAAGCTGGAATCCTTATATGAACCGTTCTGGCTCTCCGGCGTGCTGAACACAAAGCTGATTGAAAACGATACCGCGACTGCTGCCTACACCATCAAGGTGGAGCGGCTTGAGCTTTATGAATAATAAAAAACCTAGCGGCTGGCCACACAGCCAAGCAGGTCAGCCTCCAGAGTATCCAGTATTCCGGGGTTGGTCGTGATGCATTCGATACGGCTATCGAGGTAGCTGTCCATACCGGTTTTTGTCAACACACTATCGACCTTATTGTAGGCAGCAATGCCCTGATCAGTCATAAATACCCCCTTGATTCGTTCGGCATCTACCCCCAGTAACAGCGCATACAACTTGCGCGCATCGAAGACCCAGTCGGGATTGAATATCCAGCCCCGGCTGTAATAGCCCTCACCTTCATTGCTAATGCTCAAATAGCCTTCTTCCGGTATTTCGGGAGTCTCCAACTGCGAGGTGAAGTTATCCTGCTCGTTTTGATCACCATGATGGTGGTGGTGTGCGTGACTGAACTGATTGGCTGGGTTTGACAGCCACTCCGGTTGCAGAGCACCCTGCTTCACTTGAAAGATCAGTTTATCCTCAAGATTTGCAGTTTGTTCCAGAAAACCCAGCAGCGCCGGGAAATCTTCAGACCGATACTGATCGGCCTTGTTGGCGACAATCACGTCGGCGATCGCCAATTGCTGGTTGAAGGTGGGGTGAAGGGTGTAACGTTCATCCTGAATTTTACGGGCATCAACCAGTGTGATGGTGGCACGCAGATCCAGTACCTCCCGGTAGTGTTCAGCCGCCAGCACCGCCAGTACCTCTCTGGGATGGCCAAGCCCGGTTGGCTCTATTATCAGGCGATGCGGTTTGGCGCGGGCGAGCAACATATTCAGGGCAATCTGCATGGGCAAACCGGCCGCGCAACACATGCACCCTCCGGGTACTTCGCGAATAAAAACACCTGTCCCTTCCGTTTCCTGGCCACTGAACAGGCTACCGTCGATACCTACTTCACCAAACTCGTTGACCAGTACGGCCCAGCGTTCATGCGCCGGTTTTTGCTTAAGCAAATGCAGGATAGCGGTCGTTTTTCCAACGCCCAGAAAACCGGTAATCACATTGGTGGGGATAGCTTTTAGTGCTGACATACCAGCCCCCGTTCACCAGCACCGCAAGACAAGCGCGCCATTCAGGTTGTTTCACAGCCACAGTGAAGACGTTTGCACAGCGCATGGTTCCGAAAATGGCTAAGCGCAATGAGCGAGGCACCGAGTAACGATGCAGTTTTTTCCCCGCTCTCACCAAGCAGGTCATGGCCAAAAAATGCCGTAAAGGTCAGTATAGCGAGCCCCGGCAGCGCGATGGCCATGACACTCATATTGCGATGTCGCCGGCACCCCATTGTCAACGCGACCAGGCTGGTGGGCAGCACCGCCACCAGCATCCATTTATGGAAGCTCTCGTCTCCAAACGTAGTGGCAGCCAGCGCGGGTAGCATGACCAGTGCAACAGGGAGCACCAGGCAATGCACCGCACAAAGGAATGAAAGGCTAATAGCAACCTTGTCGATACCTGTCGATAGGGTTTTCACATTATCTCCATACAATGGCGGCTAAGCCGCTAGATGTGCGCAGTCCTGACACAGGCAATGTAATTCCAGTTGCGGGCTCTTGAGCAGGTAACCCGCCTCCTCCACATTGCGCTTCAGGGTATTGATCAGTGTTTTCTTAATCCCGATTTCCTTTACGCTGCTGCATTGATCGCAAATCAGAAACTGCGGCACCTCATGGGCGTGATCGCAGCTGATGTGGGCGCAGGCAACATATTTGTTGGCCAGATGAAGCTTGTGCACGAGATTCTCTCCGGCCAGAAAATCGAGAATGCGATAGACTGTGGTCGGTGGCAGAGATTCGTTAAACTCCTTCTGCATATAGTCGATCAGGTCATAGGCAGACTGGGCTTTTTGGGATCTCAGCAGGCCGGTCAGTATGCGCTTGCGTTTGTCGGTCAGCCTGGCACCGCTGGTACGACAGCTTGCCTCGGCATGGTTAAGAATTTGTGTGATTGTGCTCATAAAGTTGCTTACCTGAAATGAACGTTACGCTGGCTATTATCCAGTGTTACAGCCCCTTGTCGACCATTGATAATCCACTGCGCCTTTAATGACTCAACCCCTGTAAACTGAGCGGGAATAGTCGTCATCAATGAATCCAGCCGGTCGGGTTGTTTGCAGCGATAATGGTAAGTGGCCTCAATATCGCTGTGGCGGTCAGCATCCTTGTGACTTTCAGACTGATGATGTGTGTCATGATGGTCGGTGTCATGCGCTTCATTATCGTGGCGTTCTTCATCGTGGTGTTCTTCATCGTGGTGTTCTTCATCGTGATGGTCATTACCGCGATGCTTTTCACCATGCTCAGCGTGCTCCTCGATGACGCTACTGAAATCCAGCGCATATTCGATTAACTGGCACTGAGCGGAACCGAGTTGAAACAGGCTGTCAGCGTTAGCCAGGGTATCCTTGACACGATTGATTTTCGCCCGCTCTTCGGAACTACTCGCCTGATGCTCAAATCCCAACAGATTCATGGCGGGAGAATGCAACTCAATATCGAGCCACTCCCCTTCGAGCACAACAAACAGCTCTGCGATTCCATGCACATGGGCCTCCTGGCTTATACCGGACGCTGCTTGCTGATCGTCGTGGTTGTGGTCATGGTGATCCTGGGCCTGAGCCGGACTACCAATCAGCATCAGTGTTGCCAGCGCAGCAATAGGGTAAGTGGTCATTGGCTTATCCTCTTTGTGTATACTTCAGTGTCAGTTAAAACATTCCCCGCAGGCCGATACTGAACCCGCGTCCCGGCAAGGGTGCACGATCCTTCAGAAAGGAAGAGTGTACACGTGCATCTTCGTCTGTCAGGTTAGTACCTTTCAGGTAGACCGTCAGGCCATCGTGTGTGCCGGAGAAGGTATACGCCAGCTCCGCCTCAAGCAGAGTATAGGCATCAGTGGCCGTTTCCAGCTCTGCCACTTCATCCTGCTTAAAATAGTGGGAAATGCCAAATTCCGCTTCCAAGCCTTTGCTCTGGTAACGCAGTTGGCCACCCAGACGAGCGGGTGGAATGCGTGGCAGGTTTCCGCCGTCATCCAGTTTGCCACGTATGCTATCACCCCAAAGCGTCAGGGTGAAGGGAGTGGCAAATTGCCAGGCAATCTGCGCCTCAAGGCCGTACAGGGTAGCGTCAGCCTGATCAAAGGCATAGACCGGCAGGACACCATGGTTATGTTCGTGCTCTTCATGCTCTTCGTGTTCGTGCCCTTCCTCGTGATCGTGACCTTCGATATCTTCATTGGTGTAGCCGGTATTGCGTTCATAGTAAAAGTTATCCACCTGGTTGTAGAACAGGTTCACGACCCAGCCGATTTGACCCGAGTGCTTGCGCAGACTCAGATCAATATTGTTTGAAACCTCCTCCTCTACATCGTTGCCGTAATGGAAGTGCGGATGCTCGCCATCATGTAGCCAGAACAACGCTCCCACTTCAAAATTATCAGTCCCGATATGAGGTCCATAGGAAAACAGCTCTGAGGCACTGGGGGCTCGCTGGGCATGGGTCAGGGAGAGGGCCGCGTTATAATCTTCGGCAAAATCCCAAACTACGCCCGCAGAAATACTGTACGGGGTAAAATCCAAATCCTCAAAATGCAGCAGGGCGTGTTCACTATGGCCGAAAGCAATGGGGTCAGCTTCGATAGTGACTTTCTCAACCCGCGCGCCCAACTGCCATAATAAGTTGCCCAGGTGCTTTTCCTGCATCAGCGCTATGGCATAGCTGTCTGTGCGGCTGGGGGGGGTAAATGCCTCTTCACCAATGGCTTCAAAATCCGAGGTCTTGCCCTCAAATGATAGTGCACCACGCCAACCGGCCAGCTCCTGCAGCAAAAGGTCAATCCGGGCCTGTAGCGTTTCGTTGCGGAACACCGTGCCAATTTCACTACCTTCGATTTCAACGTGCTCATAGTCTGTGAAGCTGATCCGGGTATGAATTCCGCTCAACCATGATGTGTCAAAATCCAGTTCACTGATCAATTGCCAGCGATCCTGCTCCAGGTCGGAAACGACACTCGTCTCCTCCCCTTCATGGTCGTGCTCTTCATGGTCATGCTCCTCACCTTCTTCCCCGTGCTCCTCGTCATGGCTATGGCTGTGGCCCGGAATACCGTTGAGCCGCTCCAGACGCCCATAGGAGATACCTATAAAACCATTGCCCAGCAACCAGCTACCGCCAATATTAAAGCCTTCGCTTTCCGATGCGCTATTTTTCAATACACCCTCAACATGCTCATCGTGACCCTCCTGGTTATGTTCTTCCTCCGTTTCAAGTTCTGCTATCCCGGGAATTTCATAATTTTCACCATCTCTCCAAAACCCATCGACATGGAAGGCTAACGAGTCGTTGCCGCCGGTATAGGCGAGGGACACCTCGTTTTCATCCGATACCGAGTTATGGCCCAGCGAAATCGCACCCCTGGATTCGCCGGAAGCAGGTACACGATCATCGACGATATTAACCACGCCGCCAATAGCACCGGAGCCATAAAACAGCGTCGCCGGGCCTCGCAGAATTTCAATTTGCTCCGCTGTTGTTGCCTCTGTTGCCACGACGTGATCAGGTCCAACCCGAGAGGCATCGCTCACATCCAGTCCATTCTGTGTAATAAGGACTCTCGGACCGCCCATACCACGAATAATCGGGCTGCTCGCTACCGGCCCAAAATAACTGGAATGCACACCCACTTCATTCTTGAGAGTTTCGCCCAGTGTGCTTTTCTGTCTACGACGCAGTTGATCGCCGGCTAAAACGCTGACTGGCTGAGCAGACTCAATGATCGATGCGTGAAGGGGTGTGGCAGTAACATCGATCTGTTCAATCGCCGAGCGCCGCAATATCACACGCAGTGATTCGGTCGGACTAAACTCCAGATGGAGGGTCTGATGGCTATAGCCAGGGGCATGGATGTGGAGTTCACCTGATTTGCCGTCACTTGTGTCCAATTTAAATCGGCCATAGTTATCAGTGTTAGCTTGCAGGCTGCTGCCGACAACCTCGACAGAGGCACCACTGATGGGCTTACCGGATGCATCAATAACCTGTCCTGATAGCGCATGAGCCTGACCCGAAAGGGTCAGCCCCAAGCAGGTCAACAGGTAGAGAGATCTTTCATGATGATTCATTGGTTTTTCCTGATTGAATGTCCTATTCAGGGGTATTGTCGCCCCGCTTTTTTTGGCTCCGAAATCTCCACTTCAGCGCACAACCCGATGGCATAGAATGTCAACCGCGTACTGATTACGGATCGTTCTAGCAAAAAAATCTGGTAGCTCCCAACCAAAGAGGTTACGAACAGAAATATTCAGAAGCGGACCAACTGTTCAGCCAAATTCATAAAAGATATGTTATATCATATCTTTTATGAATAAAAGAGGATGCGTCTTTATTTTTTCTTCTCATCGAATAGCCCGGAAAATCCAGCCCATCCAAACCGGCGCACTAATCGCTCAACGGCAAATCCCAGTTCTTTAGCATTGTAGCAGTTCTTTAGCATTGGACACCCACTGTAGCAGTTCTTTAGCATTGGACACCCACAAATCAGATTGACGCAGTGCACTTCGCCCAATAAAATGGTATACATCACTCGCTATTGCAAAGGATTGCACCATGCCCAGACCCAGGAAGTCGTTGATTTCGCTCGATACCACTCCCTACTATCATTGTGTCTCACGGTGTGTCCGCCGTGCATTTTTATGCGGTAAAGATGCCGTGTCAGGTGCTGACTATGAGCACCGTCGTGGCTGGATTCAATCACGCTTGCTGGATCTGGCCGAGCTGTTCGCCATTGATATCGCGGCCTATGCCATCATGAGCAATCATTACCATCTGGTGCTGCATATTGATCAGCATAAAGCCGGTTGCTGGTCTGACCGGGAGGTGGTGGATCGCTGGCACCGCCTTTTTCGCGGGTCTGCACTGTCACAACGTTTTGCCCGGGGACAGCCTTTGGGCCAGGCAGAATCGACGGTACTACAATCACAAGTCTCGATGTGGCGCGAGCGGCTGACCTCCATCAGCTGGTTTATGCGCTGCCTGAATGAGCCGATCGCTCGTCAGGCGAATCGGGAGGATAAGGCTTCCGGGCGATTCTGGGAGGGGCGCTTCAAGAGTCAGGCGCTGTTGGATGAAGCCGCCCTGGCGGCCTGCATGGCTTATGTCGATCTCAATCCTGTTCGTGCCAAAATGGCAGAAACGCCTGAGGCATCCGCTTATACATCAATTCGTCAGCGCATCAAGCAGATACAGCAGGCAAAGCACTCCCACACATCCCACAACCCAAAGGCACAACCCGGCAACCTGTTACCGTTTGTAGGTTACCCGCGCGCAGAGATGCCCAAAGGTTTACCCTTTCGCCTTACCGACTATCTGGAGTTAGTCGACTGGACTGGTAGGCAGTTGCGAGAGGATAAACGTGGCGCCATCGCAGCAGATCTTCCAGCGATACTGCCAAGATTACAGCTCGACCAAAAGCACTGGCTTTATCTCACCCAACATTTTGAGAGCCCGTTCAGGCAACTGATTGGGCAAGCCCATCATGTTCGCCAAGCCTGTGAGCAATTAGGTCAGCACTGGGCTCAGGGTGTGCGACAATGCGAGCGGTTGTTTTCCAGCGGGTAGCGATAACCCGTGCTGATCTGATTTAACCTAAACCAACCTAAGATTTATATGCACACCCCGGTGCAGGATATCCCTCGATTTGAAGTTGAGAGTTTAGTGCTAATACCGGTAGTTTCGCCCAGTCGCACCAACGATATCCGATAAACCAAGACCAATAATCAAGTGCCACAGCCCACAAACAAAATGCCGGGCTTTAGTTTTCAATTGGTGGGTGTCTATTTTTTATATTGGTTCACCCGGTATTTTGAAAGCCCGTTCAGGCAACTGATTGGAAAAGCCCATCATGTCCGGCAAGCCTGTGAGCAATTAGGTCAGCACTGGGCACAGGGTGTTCGACAGTGCGAACGATTGTTTTCCAGCGGGTAGCGATAACCCATACTGATCTGATCTGATCTGATTTAACCTAAACCAACCTAAGATTTATATGCACACCCCGGTGCAGGATATCCCTCGATTTGAAGTTGAGAGTTTAGTGCTAATACCGGTAGTTTCGCCCAGTCGCACCAACGATATCCGATAAACCAAGACCAATAATCAAGTGCCACAGCCCACAAACAAAATGCCGGGCTTTAGTTTTCAATTGGTGGGTGTCTATTTTTTATATTGGTTCACCCGGTATTTTGAAAGCCCGTTCAGGCAACTGATTGGAAAAGCCCATCATGTCCGGCAAGCCTGTGAGCAATTAGGTCAGCACTGGGCACAGGGTGTTCGACAGTGCGAACGATTGTTTTCCAGCGGGTAGCGATAACCCATACTGATCTGATCTGATCTGATTTAACCTAAACCAACCTAAGATTTATATGCACACCCCGGTGCAGGATATCCCTCGATTTGAAGTTGAGAGTTTAATACTAATTCTGGTGGTTTCGCCCAGTCGCACCAACGATATCCGATAAACCAAGACCAATAATCAAGTGCCACAGCGCACAAACAAAATGCCGGGCTTTAGTTTTCAATTGGTGGGTGTCTATTTTTTTTCATTAGTTTTCAATTGATGGGTGTCTATTTTTATGCCATTTTTATGTCGCTCGATTTGAAGTTGAGAGTTTAGTGCTAATACCGGTAGTTTCGCCCTGTCGCACCAACGATATCCGATAAACCAAGACCAATAATCAAATCGCACCCGGCACAAACAAAATGCCGGGCTTTAGTTTTCAATTGGTGGGTGTCTATTTTTTATGCGCACAAACAAAATGCCGGGCTTTAGTTATCAATTGATGGGTGTCTATTTTTTTTGTTCGTTTTCAATTGGTGGGTGTCTATTTTTTACTTTAGGCATATCAGTTGCGACACCGCCAAGCATGAACAAAACAGAACCTGCGAAAAAAATACAATACACCCATCGAGCAGGGTTACTTGCTTTAGCGAGCTTGTAGGGAAAAAGGCATAACAGTGAATATATCAAGATATAGAAAACAAACTCTCCGGTTGATATTTCACCTGTCCAAGTATTTACGAGTGCAGCAATTACTGAAAGCCCAATGGTCACCCATATTGCAATAATCGCTTGACTAACTCCTGATGGCATTTACTTCTCCTTTTTTGGGTTTTATTTCTAACAGCTGCATACTGCGCATGCGCGTTTTGCCGCTGGCGTATTTTTCAGCGACTTCGGTAATTTACTGAATCGAAAGGGATTTTCAGGATTTTCCCGGATTCCCTTCCGAACAAAGCGAGCGTGTCTCATATGCACTCCTAAGGGGGGTGTCCACGTATCTACCCTCCGAACATCGCTAACGCCCTGATTCTGCAACATATTCAAAAATAAAGCCAGTACAAAACGAGCCATTGTGCTGGCACAAAACGCGCAATATTTTACTTTCCCACCTAATACCTGATAGACATCACGTGATGTTATGCGCCACTCTCCGGGTGGAATGTCCTTACCAAGTTTACGCAATCAACCTCCCCCCTTGACCTCGTCCACACTTATAAATAAACCCAACCATTGACAGGGCCGTTACTGAACCTAAACTATCGCTTCGGGTCATAGGCCTGTCAGCAATTATAAGATGTCGTTCAAACTGAAAGGATTTATCGAGTGCGCAAAACCACCCGTCATACCAGCATATTCCTGCTTCTAGCCCTGATTGCGATTAGCATAGCCAGCTGTGGCTACCATCCTGTGGCTGATAATCGGTCACCTGTTAAAAGCGCCAATGATCATCGACAATACCAGAGTTTTGTGCTCTCGAATCAGCTTAAAGTGATGGTGATTTCTGATCCGGATTCGGATAAGGCTGCCGCGGCGCTGGATGTTAATATCGGCAGCAGTAGTGACCCTTCTGATCGTCAGGGTTTAACGCACTTTTTGGAGCATATGCTGTTTCTGGGAACTAAAAAATATCCTGAGCCCGGTGCCTATCAAAAATTCATCAGCGAGCATGGCGGCTCGCATAATGCCTACACCGCATTTGAGCACACTAACTATTTCTTTGAGGTGGAGAAAGATTCACTGCAGCCGGCGCTGGACAGGTTTGCGCAGTTCTTTATCGCGCCTTTGTTTAATAGCGAGTTTGTAGAAAGGGAGAAACATGCGGTTGATTCCGAATACCAGTCTAAACTGAAGGATGACGGGCGGCGTATGTATGACGTTTTGAAATCGATCGTCAACCCTTCCCATCCTTTTTCCCGATTTTCTGTGGGCAGTCTGACAACCCTGGAGGATCGTGAAAACCAGTCTTTGCGAGCTGATCTGGTTGAGTTCTACCGTGAGCACTACAGCGCTAATCTGATGACCCTGGTGGTGGTCGCACCGCAGTCAACCGACGCTCTCAAAGCGATGGTCACGGAAATGTTTAGTGCAGTTCCGAACCATAGCGCTCGCCCCCTTAAAATCGAACAACCGCTATTCAACGCTGATGCACTGCCGCTGAATGTGCATATCGAACCAATTAAGGATATTCGAAGGCTCACGGCGCAATTCCCTCTGCCCGGACTTTATGACTATTACCGTAGCAAACCCACGCATTACCTGGCCAACCTGCTTGGGCACGAGGGCAAAGGAAGCCTTCTTTCTTACCTGAAAACAAAAGGTTGGGCGGAATACTTAAGTGCTGGTGTAGGTCACAAAGCAACGGACTCAGCCACTTTTCAGATTTCGATCGGTTTAACACAGGACGGTATGCAAAACACCGACTCGGTGATTCAGGCACTATTCAGTCAGATTGATTTGATCAGAAAACAGGGAGTCGATCAGTGGCGGTTTGAAGAGCAGCAAAAACTTGCCGAAATGGAATTTGCATTTAAGGAGAAAAACAGCGCAGTTCATGACGCAACCTCACTGGCCCGGCAGATGCACCACTACCCTGTCGAGGATGTGTTGCGCGCCCAATATCTTTTGGAGGATTTTGACGCCGAGCTGCTGAAACAAATGACCGATCGGCTGCAGCCGCAAAATATGCTGCTGACCGTGATTGCAAAAGGACTGGAAACCAACCAGAAAACGCAATGGTTTAACACACCCTATCGGGTCTACCCTGTTTCGGCACAACAAATTGAGCGATGGACAAAACCGTTACCGAACTCTGTTATCGCACTGCCTGCTGCCAACCCCTTTATCCCTGCCAATTTGTCGGTAAAGAGCACCTCCAGTGATTTAAAGGTACCTTCGCGTGAGACGATAGCGCCGGGACTCGAGTTGTGGCACCAACTGGATACCGGGTTTAACACACCAAGAGCCAGTTTTTATTTCACGATCCGCTCACCAATTGCCAATGATACTGCCCGGCATGCCCTGCTCACTGAGCTGTACGTGAAAACCGTCAATGACCAACTCAGCGAATTCAGCTACCCGGCATATCTGGCCGGACTGAACTATAACCTCTACAAACATGTCAGGGGGATGACGGTGAAGATTTCCGGTTACCATGATCGGCAGATTCGAATGCTGGAAGAGATCAGTACAGCACTAAAAAATCCTCGTGTTGAGGATGACAAATTTTTGGTTTTTAAGGATGAAATCGAGCGCAAACTGCGCAACCAGGAAAAGGAACGTCCCTACAATCAGGCACTGGATAAACTATCCAGGTTGCTCCTCGAATCCAGCTGGACCGCACAACAGCTACTTGCCGCCCTCGAGTCGATCGGGGCGGACGATCTGAGAGCATTTACAGCAGATTATTTGCATACTATCGAGCTGGTGGCTTTGGCCAATGGCAATCTTGATCTTCAGGAAGCCAGACAGATGGCCGACCTGTTAGCGGAGCAGTTCGTTAAAGACAGCCACACAAAACCAGTGGCCCACCAACCGGTGATCAAACTACCAGAATCGGCATCTCTGACAGCTCCCTTTGATGTCCCCCACCCCGACTCGGCACTGGCGATCTATTATCAGGGCAGGGATAAGACAATCAAAACCGCTGCTCGCTACGCACTATATAACCAACTGCTATCAGCTCCATTTTATGAAACGCTGCGCACCCGCCAACAACGGGGTTATATCGTCTTCTCGACACCGATGAGTTTAATGGACGTACCCGCACTGGCACTGGTCATACAATCACCAAACACCGCAGCGATCGAGTTGGCAGACCATACTGAGAGCTTTCTAACATCATTCAACACGCAGCTAAAGAAGATGAGCGAACAGGAATTCGAGAAACACGTTCAGGCGCTCAAGTCGACAATTCTGGAAAAAGAGACAAGGCTATCCCAACGATCCAACCGTTTCTGGCATGAGATCGACAGAAATAACTATTCGTTTAATCGACGAGAACAATTGGCCAGCGCTGTTGAGGCATACTCACTTGATGAATTGAGGCGGGAATTTGCAGACGAACTATTGGGCAATGGCAAACGAAAACTCGCAGTCCTCGCAAACGGCGAACGCTTTCCGTTGCCCAAGAGTACGACGGACAAGGCTAGCGTGATCAACTTGCGAAGCGACCTGCCCGCCAGCTATTTTTAACCTGTATTTACGCCGGGTAGCGTTATCCGGCGTGCCTATTCAACCAGAACCTGCGCCGCATATTGCTCGAGTTGATCGAGCAGGGCGAGTTTAGCCTGATCATCTGCGTGATCGCCCCTCAGGGTCTCAATCCTGGCATGATACTCTTCCAGCGCTATGCTCGCGCCTGCATCGGCCTGGGTAATCCGTGCTGTTCGATATTCTTTCCAGATCTGCTGCTCTTCCAAATCCAGCGTTTCCGGAAAATTTCGTGCCCGATAACGGAATAGCATTTCCGGTATGCGTTGATCCTGGGCAGGTTCCCGAAACTCCTTCAACTGATCCGGAGTTACACACCTGATACGCTCCATAAGCTGACGGTCCTGATGACTAAAAAAGCCACCGCTATAGAGCATCAGATCAGGATCAGACTGTTCCTGAAAGGATCGCCCAAAGACCTCTGCCACCTTTTGCTCAAGATCTGCTGATTGCATGATCTGCTGTCTGTTGGCCATGCAGCGCTCAACATCAAGGTCCAGACGCTGTGCAACAGTATCGGATACCAGGCTGACGGGAACCAATACCGGACATTTATTGATATGAACCGCTTTCAACGGGATGCGTGCAACCCCTTCAGGCAACTGATCGGCGGCAGTAAAGATGCGTTCCCTGATCTGCTCGGAGTTAAGCCCCAGCATTGGCTCCGGATCAACATTCAGGTCATACACATAGATAGCATTTTTGTTGGTTTTGTCTCGGGCCACCGGAATGACAACAGCCCCACAACCCCGTTCGGCTGAATACTTCGCCGATATGTGCAACAGTGGTTTTTTTTCACGCAGGTTGAGTTGCTGTTCCAGCTTTGTCTTGTTGCGATTTTGGTAGACGTACTCATACAATTTGGGCTGCTTTTCACGAATCAACTTTGCCAGGCCGATGGTCGCCCATACATCCGACAATGCATCATGTGCCGCAGCATGCTCAATATGGTTGGCTACCGATAACTGCTCCAGCTTAAAACTGGGGCGACCATCCTCATGATTGGGCCATTCAATCCCTTCCTGTCTGACGGTGCGGGTAAGACGCACCATATCGATAATATCCCAGCGTGAATTGCCATTCTGCCACTCTCTGGCATAGGGGTCATAAAAGTTGCGGTAAAGACAGTTTCTGGTCACTTCATCGTCAAAGCGAATCGAATTATAACCTACGACACAGGTGTTCGGTTCGGAGAACTCCTGATGAATCCTGGCTATAAACTCCGCCTCACAGACGCCCTTGCTTTCGGCGAGCTGCGGAGTAATTCCCGTAATCAGGCAGGCATCAGGCTGTGGCAGAAAATCGTTAGCGGGTTTGCAGTAGATGACCAGGGGGTCACCAATGGGGTTGAAATTCTCATCTGTGCGAATCCCCGCAAACTGCGCTGGGCGATCACGAAAGGGGTCTGCACCAAAGGTTTCAAAGTCATACCAATAAAAAGACATGTCTCTCCTTAACAGGAATTTTACCGGTATTGTAGGCTATTATCGAAGCAAGACAACCATAGCAGGCAGCTAACCGATTTGATGAATCCTGGCAGTCTGTTAAAAAGCGCTAATCTGTGCCGGGCAGTTAACTATTGCTCATCACCGGAAAGCGGCTGCAATGTAAAATCTGAAGGGGGCTGCGGTCTTGACTCTGCTTTTTTTGACGTCTCCCCCATCGCCTGACGCTTTAATCGCTTCAACTCTTCTTTAACGCTAACGGATGATTTAGCGCCCTGCTGATCCGGCTCACCGGATTTCTCCGATGGCCTTTTTGCTTCTTCTGAAGGAGCGTTCTGGCTTACAACCGGTTTTCCACCAGCTTTTTCATGGAGGGTAATCTGAAGCCTCAGGTTATTTGCCGAGTCGGCATTGCGTAATGCCTCTTCCATACTAATTTTGCCTTCAACACATAGTTTCATCAGCGCCTGATCAAATGTCTGCATTCCCTGCTCGTTGGATTTCTCCATCACCTCTTTGATCTGGTCAATCTCGCCTCTCTTAACAAGATCCTTCACGCGCGGTGTGCCCAGCAATATCTCGATCGCAACGGTACGCTTATGGTCAACCGTTGGTATCAGCCGCTGTGAAACAATACCCCTAAGATTAAGGGACATATCCAGGAAGAGCTGATTATGGCGTTCCTCAGGAAAGAAATTAATAATACGATCCAATGCCTGGTTGGCATTGTTGGCGTGTAACGTAGACAAACAAAGGTGGCCGGTTTCAGCAAATGCCAGGGCATGCTCCATCGTTTCACGGCTTCGTATCTCACCAATCAAAATCACATCGGGTGCCTGTCTCAAGGTATTCTGCAATGCATCTTCATAACAATCGGTATCAACGCCTACTTCACGCTGATTGACGATACTTTTCTTATGCCGATGTACAAACTCCACCGGATCCTCAATAGTGATGATATGACCGGCGCTGTTGCTGTTTCTGTGATCTATCAGCGAAGCGAGTGAGGTTGATTTACCCGAACCGGTACCTCCCACAAACAAAACAAGTCCTCTTTTTTGCATCACTAACTGGGGTAACTGAGGAGGCAAACCCAGCTCTGAAAAATTTGGTATTTGCGTTTTAATACAACGAATTACCATCGATACTTCATTTCTTTGTTTAAATATATTGACGCGAAATCGACCCAGATTATCCTCTGATATAGCCAAATTCATTTCCGGCTTGTGCTCGAACTCTTCAATCTGATCTTCGTTCATCACCTCATAGGCAATTTGCCGGACTTTACCTACGTGCAGGGGTGTCTGGTCAATAGGTATCATCTTGCCCAGGCATTTGATACTGGGAGGCGCACCGGTGCTCAAGTAGAGATCTGATCCATCACGCTCAACAAGTATTTTTAAATAGTTTTTTAGCTCAAGCATAGTAACTTCCATCAACAATCAAATAACAGGGACAGGGAAGAATGGCATTTACTTAAGTGGTTTTGCGCCCGCTCCCGCTCCCTCACCCTGACCTTTTCCCCCAAGGTGGGGAAGGAAATCAAAACACGTGCTTTTTTGCTTAAGTAAGTGTCATTCGGAACAACACACTTATGTCAGTATAGACGGGGTATCACAAGTTGCTAACAATCCACTCCACAAAATTGCCTTGGCGCACACTCAGTATCAGTGAGAACAGACACGGTTTCGGCCTTTACGCTTCGCCTGGTACAACGCCTGATCCGCCGCCTTTATGACCTGCGCAGCTAGTTTTAAGGGTGCTATTCGTTCTGCCACACCGATACTGACCGTAACGCTTACCTCCTTGTTGGCCTCGTTTTTACGACGCAGTTTTTTACCCTCTTTTGTGTCTTTGGGGCGACTGGTAGAACGCACTTTCATTGGATAATCTGCGATCATTTCGCGTATTACTTCCAGGTGAGGTTTAACCTGTAACAGCTTTTTTCGTGGAAAAACGATGGCAAACTCTTCACCACCATAGCGAAAAGCCTTGCCTCCACCCGATATTTTACCGAGTTGCGCTCCTACCATGCGCAGCACCTGGTCGCCCGTATCATGACCATAGGTATCGTTAAACTTCTTAAACCGATCAACATCCAGCATCGCAATGACATAGCGACGCCCCAGGCGCGAGAGATACTCATTCAGAGCCCTGCGCCCCATCAAGCCGGTCAGTTCGTCACGATATGCCATGTTATGCGAGTACCACAGCAGCGAAGCCAGCAGGATCGCTCCGAGTATGCTAAAAACTATCAGCCTGAGTGAAAACTCACTGGCGTCATTGAGCACCAGGCTTACTCCCAGCAATAAAACTAATAGCACCCAGGTGAACGCTCCCTGCATAAACAGCCAACAGAACAGAACCAGCGTTGTGGTGACCAAAACCGTTATCAGGCTGAGCTGCGATAACGCCAATTGTTGTGCTATACCCCAATCCACCGGTGATGCTCGAAACCAGGCCCAGAGCGAATGATCCATCTGGTTCATCATCGCCACTGATAGCGCACCCTCTGTAATCATCAACCCCATCAGTGTATAGCAGAAAATTGAGCGCACGCCCCGCTCAGGGAGTAACGCGAGTAATGCGAAATTGATTGGCACGATGACAGACAATAACTGCACCAGCGGCGATGACGGACCGGTATTGGCTACGCTTTGCAGCAACGCATAACACAGTGTGAGTATCACCGCTCCAATAAACAGACGACCGACATTGAAGTGAATCCCGAGCAATAGTGCAAAAATCAGTAACACATAGGGTAATAACTCTAGAATGGCGCGGTATTCTGCAATGACGGGTTCGAGAGAGGGCTTTAATAGCACTCCAACAATGATAAACAGCAATGGTGCCGAGTGGCCAATAACGGATTTGAAGCTTATTGATGGCAATTTAGACCGGCCTGAGTGAATGCTGAATCCACAAGAATTCTTATTAAATTTATTAAACTCTAACCAAGTCTAGACTGAATTCTATCGGTTGTCTGAATATTTATTGTATAACTTCCGGCACTTGCTGCGCGGAACAGACTGCACATTCTTGAATAAATTGATCAAAATCACGTAACACTTCCAAAACCTGCTCACCCGGCTGAGCAGCGGATTTAAAATACTCCTCTGCCATGGGAAGAATGTTGCTGGACCTTGGTATAGCTTGTTCCCGCTGGATAATATACTTTATTCTCACCACAAAGATGAACTGCAGCCACTGCGGGAACGTCAGCGTATCGACACAAAATGGCAGCTGACTGGCAAGCGCATCACCGGAAGGCATTTGCTGTTGCCAAAGGCCCTCACTGCGCATCACTGTTTCAAGGGCGAGCAATATATCCGCTAATTCAGAGTACTGATTCAATGATGATTACCTATAGCGATTATGCTGCCCCGGACGCAGTTCGAGTGGCCTTTTTCCTGGCTGCTTTTTTGTCGCCATTAATTTCCTGGTGTAACTCGACAAACTGTCCGGTTAATTTATGAGATGCCGCCATATGTATCAGCGGCTTGGCCTGTTGATGAGATTCACGCATTTTGACAGATGCTGACAAGCGAGCCTGTAACAGCGGCAAGCCCTCTTCGATCAACTCTTCAAGCAACTGTCTGGGCAACTTGGCACGTGGCTGAAATTGATTCGCCACAATACCCTCCACAGCAAGCTCTTCGTTATGGTCTTCCTTAATCTCTTTTACCGTATTAAACAGGGTATACAGCGCCTGTCGTGAAAAATCATCACAGTCAAAAGGCACCAAACAACTCTGCGCCGCTATTAATGCCGAACGCGTATAGAAATTAAGTGCTGGAGGTGTATCGATATAGATCTGTTCAAAATCCTGCTCCAATTCCACCAGAGCATCACGCAGTTTATAAATTTTATAACGTGACTCAAGCTTGCTTTCAAGGTGCTCAAGTTTTGGGCTGGAAGGAATAATAAACAGGTTCGGATAAGGGGTTTCATGCACAAAATCAAAAGGCTCTTTCGCAAACAGGTTAAAGGAGACTGTCTGCTCAAAAAGGTCTGCTACTGTATTTTCCAGCTCCTGATCCAGCTGGCCCAGTAAATAGTGCGTGCAATTTGCTTGTGTGTCCAGGTCTACGACCAGTGTTTTTATGCCCTGGCTGGCGCTTATCGCCGCTAAATTTGCCGTAATGCTGGATTTACCAACACCGCCTTTTTGATTAAAAACAACACGACGCATGAGATCCACCTTTCATTTATTTTGCGTTGCGGAATATTTGGCATATTCTAATGGATAAAAGGCTGGAATTAAAGCAATGTTTTCCGAATATCAGATAAAGCTGACGCATAAAATGTGGCGAGAAGCCGCCAGTATAAAGGGTGTCGAGAAAGACAAGACAGGGATGTCTCCTCTCCCTCTGGGAAAGGACTAAGGTGAGGGGCTACTTACTTAAGCGGCCGGTAAAGTTGTTCGCATTTGGCTGCCATAATAAAATCATTTTGGTGCAATCCACCTATCTTGTGTGTCCACCAACTGAGCCTGACCCTGCCCCACTCAGTGACCAGCCTCGGGTGATGGTCTTCATTTTCAGCAATCTCCCCTACCAGATTGGTGAAATTTAATGCATCTGCAAAATTCCTGAAAGAATAATCGCGCACCAATTGCGGGACGCCATCGTCTTCAAGAACAGACCAACCGGGCAGTTCCACCAGCCAGCCCTTAACCTGTTGACTGTTCACAGGTGTTGCGTCACGGTGACAGGCCACGCACTTTAATTCACTGAGCTTTCTCATAATAATCTCCTGAAAACAGCCGCTTGAACCGGTCCGTGCGACAATTTGTCGCATCCCTAAAACACCCAAACTACCGTACAATAGCGCCTGATTTCAAGCAATAGCATGACCTATTGCCGCAATATTACAGAGGTAGCGTTTTGAGAGTTTTCAGTTTTATCGCCGTCCCGGGCATCAGCTTACTCAGCCTGGGCTTCATACAATCCAGCTTTGGTGCACACAGCGAGTATATTGAAGAGATCGTGGTGCGCGGTGAACTTGTCACCTTTAACAAGGCCACCACAATTTCAGCAAAAGAGCACTCGGCAACAGACAGCGCCAAATTATTGCCTTCGATACCGGGAGCCAATGTAAACAGTAACGGCGCTATTACCGGTATTGCCCAGTATCGCGGACTCTATGGCGACCGGGTCAATGTGCATCTGGATAACAGTCCGGCGTTGACTGGCGGCCCCAATGCAATGGATTCGCCCCTTTCCTACACGCCTCCACTACTGCTGGAGAATATCGTGGTCAGCCGTGGTATTGCATCCGTCGCCTCCGGCCAGGAGACTCTGGGCGGTCAGATTACGGCGAACCTGAATCGTGGCCAGTTTGGTTCCGATTCATCGTTCAACGCCAGTGGCGGCCTGTTTACCCGCTATAACAGTGGTAGCGAAGGAGTGAGCCATGCCATTGTCGGGCATTTGGCGAATCAAACGCATAAACTTTCACTGTTAGCCAGCTACGATGAAGGCGATGATACCGATGCCGGTGACGACATCGAAATTGACGGCACCGAATACCAGCGCGAGCGCTACGATTTAAGCTATGGTTTTCGTACCGGTGAGACGGAAGTCGTGGCCTTTGTCGGGCGACTCGACACCAAGGACACCGGCACACCCGCACTACCGATGGATATCGACTACATCGAAAGCGATCTGGCAGGCATTAATGTTAACACCCTGGTCAGTGATATTAAGATCAAGGCACATGTTGCTTATGGTCATGTTGACCACGTCATGACAAATTTCGCAATGCGTGCACCTGCATCACCCATGATGTTTCGCTCTACGAAAGCAATTGGAAGAAATCTGGCTTACGGTTTACAGGCCGGCATTCCGCTCGCCGAGGGTGAAATAACCCTTGGCTTCGATGCCAATGAAGTGATCCACGATTCTGATATTTCGAACCCCAACAGCGCGATGTTTTTGATCGAGAATTTTAACAATTCAGAACGAAACAGTTATGGCCTGTTTGCCCAATGGAAGGGCGACTGGGGAAATACTCAGCTGGAATCAGGCATCCGTTATAACCTGATCGATATGGACAGCGACGCTGTTTCCAGCTCAGGCCTGATGGGAATGATGGGTATGAACGCGGGTAATCTGGCTGGCCGCTTTAACCAGTCAGATCGTGACGAGCAGTATGATAATTTTGATATTGTCCTGAAAGCGTCACAACCCTTAACCGAGCACACCGTGGCCCATATCGGGGTTGCCCGGAAATCCCGTGCTCCCTCATATCAGGAAAGTTTTCTTTGGCTTCCCCTGCCCGCAGCCGGAGGGCTCGCTGACGGTCGCAGCTATATAGGAAATCTCGATCTGGATAGCGAAATTGCCTACGAACTCAATATTGGTCTGGCCTGGCAACAGGGCAATGCTTACTTTACGCCCGAACTCTTCTACCGAGAGATAGAGGACTTCATTCAGGGCACCCCAAGCACGGACATGCTTGCTAACATGGTCGCCACCATGATGAGTGGCAATACTGCCCTGCAGTTTAATAACATTGATGCTGAAATGTATGGCCTGGATGCAGGCTGGGGATACCGGATTAATGAACAATGGCGCATCGATGGCGTGCTCAGCTATGTTCGCGGCAAGCGCAGCGACCAAAACGATGACCTGTACCGGGTGGCACCACTCAATCATCGTCTTACGGTTAGCTACGAAACGGATCGGCTTGGATTCAAAATCGAGTCCGTCATCTATGCAAAACAGGATAAAGTGTCGGCGTTTAACAACGAGCAGGAAACAGCCGGCTATGGCCTTGTCAATCTGGATAGCTTCTATCGAGTAGCGGAAAATATTGAGATTGGCCTTGGGGTTCAGAACCTTTTCGACAGAAAGCACCAGGACCATCTGGCAGGCTATAACCGTAACAATCTAAGCGAGATAGCACCGGGCGAACGCCTATACGGCGCGGGTAGAAACATCTATCTGGAAGCAAAATTAACCTGGTAACCGTTCAGCTGGTGCCTCCACTTCAGTCTTTCCCAATGCGGGAGAAAGTAACCGACCTTTCTCTGGGATGGATCTGAGGTGGGGGAGCACCCGATTATTGAGTTGAATCCAGCCCAGCCATCAACGGAAGGTATTTTACATCAACTCCAGCGAAGGCTCCTGCAAAGCCGAATACTGCTCTCTCAGTTCCAGTACATGCTCACTCCAATAGCGTACTGTATTAAACCAGGGAAAATGCATGGGAAACGCAGGGTCGCCCCACCGTTTAGCCAGCCAGGCGCTGTAATGCATAATTCTTAGGGTTCTCAACGCTTCGATCAAACGAAGCTCCCTTGGGTGGAAATCAAAGAACTCGTTATAGCCTTCAACTATCTCAGATAACTGTGCTGTCTGACGCGCTCGGTCACCGGACAGCAGCATCCAGATATCCTGTACCGCCGGAGCCATTCTTGCATCATCAAAATCGACAAAATGCGGGTAGTCATCGCGCCATAAAATATTTCCGGCATGGCAGTCGCCATGAACCCTGATATATTGAATCGTATTCGATTCACCCAAAATCTGAGCGATCATATCCAGCAGGTCGCCGGTTAAACTATCGTAAGCCGTTTTTAATTCGAGCGGAATAAATTCGCTGCTAATCAGTTCAGCACTTTGATAGCCATAACTATCAATATCCAGTGTTGGACGATGTTGAAATTGCTGACTCGCACCAATCAAATGAATTCGCCCCAGCAAACGCCCAAGAATCAATAAGTTATCAAGGTTATCAAATTCTGGAGCATGCCCCCCTTTTCGTGGAAAAAGCGAAAAACGAAAGCCTTGATATTGAGAAAGGCTACTCTTATTCGAGTCTAGAAGAGGAATCACAACAGGGAGTTCCTGCTCCGCAAGCTCATAGCAAAAGGCATGTTCCTCAAGAATTTGCTGATCGCTCCATCGGGCAGGTCGGTAAAACTTTGCGATGAGCGGCTGCTGATCCTCTATTCCAATTTGATAGACCCGGTTTTCATAGCTGTTGAGAGGAAACAACCGTCCGTCACAAAGGTATCCCTGGCTTTCAATCGCATCCAGTATAAAGTCCGGGGTTAACTGGTCAAAAGGATGTTGGGATTCTTCAGTCATTCAATTCTGACAACAGACTGTCGAGGGATTTGAACTGATAGTTATCATAACTGGTGTGCATCAATTAGTGCTCCTGAATCCAGGTTTCATGTACCCGTAACCACACAAAGCGATCACTCTCCTTCTTGATAATTGCGCTACTGATTCTGCGTGTCTGGTCGCCACCAGTTTGCCATTCCTGATAATTGACGATTGCCAGTGTCTCATCAAGCTTGCGACAAACGGCATTTTTAATCTCTATTTTGAAATGTGCCGGTGCCGATCCATGGGCCTGCCATAATTGCTCGCACAGTTCTTTTTTTTCTATCAACGCGCCGTCAGGATTAATCATCAGGAACTGGTCATCCAAGCTGTCGCTCAACCGTGCGAAAGTCTGTTGTGACTGATTGGTATTCCCCGAGAGCCAGGCTTCAAAAAACCGATGCAGTGCGATTACTTCAGCGATACCGTCTTTTTCCACCTGGAATCCTTAGTCTGTAATTTGGCTGTCAGACTGTTATTGAACGCTAATTTTCTGTGCGATCACTTTCTGCCAATGAATCGGTCCGGTTTGGTGTACGGATTCACCACGAGAGTCTACGGCAACCGTCACCGGCATATCGGTAACTTCAAATTCGTAAATGGCCTCCATACCAAGTTCCGGGAAAGCCACGACGTTGGCGCTTTTAATCGCTTTTGAAACCAGGTAAGCGGCACCACCAACTGCCATCAGATAAACAGATTTATGGTTTTTAATGGACTCGGTCGCGGCTGGGCCACGCTCCGCTTTTCCAATCATACCGATCAGCCCGGTCTTTTCGAGCATGGTATCGGTAAATTTATCCATCCGCGTAGCAGTTGTCGGACCGGCTGGCCCTACTACCTCATCACGCACCGGATCAACAGGACCCACGTAGTATATAAAACGGTTGGTGAGGTCTACCGGTAACGACTCTCCTTGATCCATCATTTCAACCATGCGCTTGTGCGCCGCATCCCTACCCGTCAACATCTTTCCTGAGAGCAGCACCGTTTCACCACACTTCCAGTCCTGTATATCGTCCTGAGTCATCTCATCAAGATTCACTCGCCTTACCTGGTCACCTACATCCCAGGACACATCAGGCCATTCGCTCAGGTCAGGGGGCGTTTGTAGCGCTGGCCCGGAACCATCCAAAGTGAAGTGCGCATGACGCGTTGCCGCGCAGTTGGGAATCATCACCAGTGGCAAGGATGCTGCATGAGTTGGGTAGTCTTTTATTTTGACATCCAGTACGGTGGTCAAACCACCCAGGCCCTGCGCACCGATTCCAAGGTTATTGACGGCATCCATAATTTCCAGACGCAGTTCTTCGGCCCGCGTTTGCGGTCCGCGTGCTCGCAGTTCATGAATATCAATGGGGTCCATTAATGATTCTTTTGCCAATAGCGCTGCTTTTTCTGCTGTACCACCAATGCCGATACCGAGCATGCCCGGAGGACACCAGCCTGCACCCATAGTCGGAACGGTTTTGACCACCCAATCAACAATACTGTCGCTGGGATTCAACATGACCATCTTCGATTTATTCTCTGAACCACCCCCTTTGGCTGCAAGCTGCACCTCAACCTTGTTTCCGGGAACCAGCTCATAATGAATAACTGCCGGGGTGTTGTCCTTGGTATTCTTGCGCGCGCCAGCAGGATCTTCCAATATTGAAGCCCTCAGGACATTATCCGGGCAGTGATACGCTCGGCGAACACCTTCGTTAACCATCTCATCGACACTCATTCCGGATTCCCACTGCACATCCATCCCTATTTTCATAAACAGGCAGACTATTCCGGTATCCTGGCAGATCGGCCGTTTGCCTTCAGCACACATGCGTGAATTAATGAGTATTTGCGCCATCGCATCCTTGGCAGCCTGCGATTCCTCTTTAAGGTATGCCTCATGTACCGCCTGAATAAAATCCAGCGGATGGTAGTAAGAGATATATTGAAGCGCATCGGCAACGCTTTCGATCAGGTCATTTTGGCGAATCAGAGTCATTGAAAAATCAGCTCCATACGATTTAAAAAATTTTGATGTGGGACTTGTTAGTGAATCATCTAATAAAGGCGGCTATTTTACTACATTGTCTGTGGTAATTGGTTTTGTTTTGTAAAAGAGATTCAATCCGGTTGGACTTAGTATTTTCCCCGGACAAAAAAAAGCGGGCTGCTCAAAGCAGCCCGCCTATTTCCAGACTTACTATCGTTAGATTAGTAAATGTCTTTTCTGGTATTAGTTACGTTGAACTTACCAGTTGGTGTAATCAAACGCTTGTCTTTGATCACTGTTTTCAAAGTTCGCGTTTTATCATCTACTACAACAATCGCGGACTCTTGATCTTCGCCACTCCAGACAGAGAACCAAACTTCGTCTCCACCCTTGTTGTACTCAGGCTGAACGACTCGCTTTGGTCCTTCACCCAAACCAGCCCACTCTGCGATTGGCAGTACTTTATAGCCTGATTCCAGGTCATTGATGTCATAGACAGCAATTGACTGACTGATTTTCGGATCCGGGTTCAGTGTAGTATCTACCCAAAGGTTTTTAGATTTCGGGTGAGTTTTAACGAACAGTGAACCACCGCCCTGGCCTTGCAGTGTACGAACCACTTTCCAGGCGTTCTTTTTATGACGCTTCGGATCAGTACCCACCAGAGTTACATCAGCATTACCCAACGCGCTGGTCGCCCAAACCGGTCCATATTTCGGATCGTCAAAGTTTGCACCACGACCTGGGTGTGGAATCTCTTTCACATCAACCAGTGCTTCTACTTCACGGTCTTTTGAGTCAATCACAGCAATCTTGTTAGACTTGTTTGCTGCCGTCATGAAATACCGGTGCGTTGAATCCCAACCACCATCGTGCAGGAAGCGGGCAGCCTCTAAAGTAGTCACATTCAAAGCATCCAGGTTGCTATAGTCTACAAGTAATACTTTACCGGTTTCTTTAACATTAACGATAAATTCCGGGTGCTCGTGAGAAGCCACAATCGCAGCAACACGCGGCTCTGGGTGATACTCGAGCGTATCAACAGTCATACCACGAGTAGACATGATTTTCTTCGGCTCCAGAGTCGGGCCATCCATAATCACGTATTGTGGCGGCCAGTAAGCACCAGCGATTGCCAGCTTGTCTTCAAAGCCCTTGTACTTGGAAGTCTCAACCGAACGTGCTTCCAGACCAATTTTGATCTCTGCAACCCGCTTTGGCGGATTCATGTACAGATCGATCAGATCAATCTTTGCATCACGTCCGATCGTGTAGAGATAGCGACCAGAGTGTGATGGACGTGAAATATGTACCGCGTATCCGGTTTTGATGATGGTGATGATCTTTTTAGTGTCGCCATCAATCAGAGCAATCTCACCGCTGTCACGCAATGTCACACCGAAGATATTATCAATATTATATTTGTTAAGCTTTTTCTTCGGACGCTCATTTTCAGGAATCAGCACTTTCCAGGAGTCTTTCATCTCCTTCATGCCCCACTCCGGAGGTGTTGGTGGCTCATGCTGAAGGAAACGGGCCATCGCGTCGATATCCGCTTCAGTCATAATACCGGAGGTACTCCAGTTGGGCATACCAGCAGGCGTACCATAGGAGATCAGTGCTTTCAGATACTCTGTGCCACGTTGCTGAGTGATATCAGGAGTCAGCGCCTTACCGGTCGCACCTTTACGCAACACACCGTGACAACCTGCACAACGTTCAAAGAAAATTTGCGAAGATTTAGCAAACTCTGCTTCTGTGACATCCGGTGCACCCGGGGTGATGTGCATTTTCACATCTTGTTGAGGAACCGGTGCTCCCTGATAACGTAATTCGGAATCGACTACATTTGGGTGGTCGATTTTTCTGCCTGCCTGATCTTCTGCAAAGGCAGAGCCGGCTATGAGCGCTCCCGCACTCAGAATTGCAGCTGATAACAGCCGTTTTTGAACCCTCATTTTCATTATAAAACCCCTAGCTTGATGTAAATTACTTTCTGCTGCGCGCAGACTAAAAGTTCAACGCTGACAAGTCATTGATCCAAATCAACAATCAACATTATACCTCAAATTGAGTACCACTAAGGTTATAGCCCGGTCTCTTCAATCTACCACTTCCAAAGCGATCGTCTGCTGGCTGCGCTTTGAACGACGCTCTCTTTTTTTTCTTTTTTCAATCAGTGGTGGACATAGGCAATCATCCCAATAATCCACCTGACACTCCAGACAATAATGACACTCGGTATCGATAATCTCTCCCGTGTGCTTGATTGCCGAGATTTGACAGATAGAAGCGCAGGTTTGACACGGGCGTCCACACTCTTTCCTGCGGCGCAGCCAGTCAAAGACACGGAATCTGTTAATAAAACTCAGCCCTGCACCAAGCGGACAGAGATATTTACAGAAAAACTTGCTGTTAAACGCCGAGATAACCAACAGAACAACCGCGTAAAACACATAACCCCATTCCCGCTGAAACTTCATTGTCAGCGCTGTTTTAAAGGGCTCGATCTCCGCCATCGCCGATGCCGTGGCAAGTGATTCCAGTGACACACCGACCAGCAAAATCAGGACGATATATTTTATAGCCCACAACCTTTCATGAACCATTTGTGGAAACTGATAGGATTTTATGCCCAGCTTTCTTGCCAGTTTGTGAATCAACTCCTGCATCGCGCCAAAGGGACACAGCCAGCCACAATACACACCCCTCCCCCAAAGTATAATGCTGATTGCCACAAAGCCCCATAACATAAATATCAGGGGGTCGATCATCAGGGTTTCCCAGGTAAAGTCATGTATCAGTAACTGTATAAAAGCCAGTACATTCATAATCGACAGTTGGGCCATACAGTAATAGCCGATGAATACCACGGTAAAAATCAGATAAGCCAGTCTGATACGCCTGAATAACCGGGTTCGCACCACTAGCCAGTCCTGGAAAAACAGTATAAATATAAGTACTGCCAGCGCTATCAGGATCAGGACTAGCTGCACGCCCTTTTCCTTCCAGATCAAATTAAGGTCAAACAGGGGGTCTTCAGTATACGCAGAGGGGGAGAAAGCAGCGACCGGCTGTAAATCCGTCGGCAACGCACTGGATTGGATTGCCGGTTTTTGAACAGCCTCCGCTATTGGTTGGGCAATACCCTTTTCTGCCACCGGCTCACCGATTACGGTTTGCTTACTGGTTTCTAACGGCTCCACCACTGGTTCGATTTCTGCAACAGACGCCACTGCGGGCTGTGGCTGCCTTTTATTTTGCAGCGATACCGGGTTTGCCGTAACCGGCTCTGCTGTTACCGGTTTATCGCTCAGCGGTAAGCCGTAATATTGACTGATTCGCTGCGCTGAGCGCATGATTGAGCGATTAAGCACCATGGCCGTTATCGTAGCACCCGAGATGCCATCCACCCCGATATAGCCCTCTCGATTATGAGCGCCCACCCTTATCTTCGACCAGGCGGACTGGCCGCGATACTGTGCTGTATATTCGGCCAGGTGCTGATCGGTCACCCCAATCACCAGAATCGGCTCTTCGTGCTCCAGAATCTGAATCCCCTGGATAGTTGCCTTCAGATCAAGCCCCACCAACACGGCTACCGGTTTACCGGAATACGCAGGAATTGGTGCAACTTCATTCGTTAATAACAGATATCCGAGCAGCTGGTTCTCTCGATACACGGGTTTAACTGGCGCTTTCCTTTCCCTATTACCGATATGGGTAGCGTCCTCAAACAGGTGTTTTGCCTGTGCCAGCGTAACGTCATTGAGACTGACAGCGTGCGTATTCGATAAAACCAGCAGGCCTGCCAAAACGATAAGGAAGCGAAGATGAAAGGAAATTCTCCGTAAGCGAGATTGCATTTGCATTTAGTTAGGATAAACTCCAGCTGGAAATTAGCAAACCGAATTATAGGGCAGAAGGTTACTTCATTCTTGATAAGAATCAAACAAGCGCCCTAATAAGCCTTTAACCCGGACGCGGAAATCTATGACTTCGGCATACCCCAAACCCAAAAGAACAGGCGGCCAGGACGGTCTCTATTCAAGCCTTATTTTCCTATCGCTCTTATTAACACTTCTGACCGTGGTGCTGAGCGCCTACATCCGCCTGGCACAATCCGGGCTTGATTGCACACCCTGGCCCGACTGTTATGGAGCAATAGGCCTTGAGGCAGAGCAACAGGGTATTGCCGTGCTCACGAAGGAAGGGGCCGAAATGTCACACAAAGGTGCTCGTGTCGCTCACCGTTTTATTGCCAGCTCGCTGGGCATTACCGTGATGCTAATTCTTTTAATCTCGATAAGACGAAGAGTAAGGGGGCAACCTGGTTTAATGGCCGCGTCACTTCTAATGGGGGCAACACTGTTTCTCGCTGTATTGGGTTACAGCACACCCGCCCGCACCATTCCCTGGATAACTTTGGGCAATCTCGGCGGTGGCATGTTGATGCTGGCGTTGCTTTGGTGGCTGGGACAGGCACAAGTAATAAACAACCTTCAAATAAAGACCCGGTTGAGCAAAAGGTGGGCTATCGGTGCTTTAACACTGATCATCCTGCAAATTTTTTCCGGTGCCTGGGTCAGCGCAACCTTCTCCGCAACCGCCTGCAACGGAGAGCTGTTTTGCAATGGCTTTTCTTTATTGAATATGAATTGGGGAGAGAGTTTTTCTCTCGCCCGTGAATTAAGCCTGAATAGCCAGGGCTCAATTTTGCTCCCCGATCAACTGGCCACGACCATCAATATGGGTCACCGCCTACTGGCGATCGCGAGTCTGGTTATCATTGGCCTGTTTGCAACCCAAATGCTACAAGAGGGAAAACCTTTGGCAACAACAGGTAAAGCTCTTCTGTTTTTTTTGACAGTTGAGCTGCTACTTGGCGTAATTTCCGTCTACTATCAATTGCCGTTATTTCTGGTCACTGCTCACAATCTGTTTGCCGCACTAATCCTGCTTTGCCTTGTAAATGCCACCGTCTATATTTATCGGCAACCCGCTTAAAGTAGTGCAACATGCAAGCTTGCTAAGTGGTTTTGACGGCCGCCCTGCGGTACTGAAAATTTACATTGATGGCGGCCAGCAATACCAGGCAGGCGACAGCCTGATGCACGGAAGCTGCAACCAGGGGCACCACTGCCAGTAGCAGATATACGCCCAGGCAGTACTGTACAATCACAGTCAGCAACAGTGCATGCAGACTAAACCGTTGTCGCTGACTTGAAGGACTACGCAAAACACGGCTCCACAGCCAGATCACAACTAACAACAAAAGCGTACCCAGTAGCCGATGCATAAACTGCACACCTGCATTATTTTCCACAAAATTTAACCAAAAAGGAGTCATGGCCGTTAGCGCTTCAGGAAACCACTCCCCATTCATCGTTGGAAAAGTGTTATAACCCCACCCGGCCCGCAGCCCTGCGGTAAACGCGCCGTAGACTATCTGAATACTGAGCAGTCCGGTCGTTATTAAGCCCAGACTACGAATGCTAGAATCATTATCAGAATTTACCTGTATATTATTGTTATCATTCATTAAATCAACAGCAATCCAAAACAAATACGCCAGCAAAAAGAGTGCCAGACTGAGGTGCGCTGCCAGGCGATAATGACTAACCCTTGGCATATCCACCAGGCCACTCATCACCATATACCAGCCCATTAACCCCTGCAGTCCGCCAATCAAAAAAGCGATACCCAGTTTTTTTAGTAGCGGTCTGTTCAATCTGCGGCGAATCCAGAAATATAGAAAGGGGAGAAAAAAAACCAATCCAATGGTTCGCCCCAGCAACCGATGGCCGTACTCCCAGAAAAAAATACCTTTGAACTCAGCCAAGCTCATACCCTTATTCATCTTGATATACTCAGGGTACTGCTTATACATTTCAAAGGTCCTCATCCACTCTGCCTCTGAGAGCGGAGGAATAGCACCCATGATCGGTCGCCAATCCACCATGGAAAGCCCGGAATGGGTGAGCCGGGTCACTCCTCCAACGACTACCATGGCAAAAATAAATCCGCAGACAATCAATAGCCAGATAATGACACTCGTGTAATTGGGTGTTTTTTGATTGGTCATAAGTACTCTATTAACTCAGTTGGTAAGCTGGGGGCTTTTCTGTCGAACCAATTGCCCTATCTGTTTTGCAATCACATCTTTATCGGTTTCCTTAAACCCCATATGCGAATAACGTATCATGCCGGAACGATCAACGATAAAGTGCGTAGGCATCCCCTCAACATTAAAGTTCTTGAGTGCCACTTTATCACTATCACTCAACAGTGGAAAAGGTACCTGGAATGGTTTGATGAACGCTACCGCTGCCTGCAGGTCTTCATCCTCGTTGACCGCCAGAATTTGAAAACCCTGATCAGCATATTGGCGATGCAACTCAACGAGGAACGGCATCTCCATTCGGCAAGGTGCACACCAGGATGCCCAAAAAGTGAGGTAAACCACCTTTCCTTTAAAATCCTCCAGTCTGTATCTCTGCTTATCAATTAACCCCGGCAAATCAATTTGAGGCGTTTGCTGCGATGCAAATCGCGGGTCATTACAAGCCGCCAACAAAAGACTGACGGACAGCATCAATATTGCAGTGACATTGTTACCTTTAGCTAACATTGACCTAAAACAACTGCCCAACTTGTTTGAAGAGGGTATAATTCATCGATCTCTAAACCGAGGATAGGTGAATGGAATTTATTTTATACACAGCAGCCGGAATCATGCTCTATTTTTTATCAGACTTCATTCTGGTTCAGGCGGAATTCTGGCACGGCAAACCCTTTAAGTACCGCAATATTATTTTTTTTGTAATCATCAGCATATTGGCTGTCGGTTCATTTCAGGCGTTCAGCTACTATATGACAAACTAGTCCGCTAACTCTTTTTGGGTCTGAAAATCACGCTTCTGCAATAACGCACGTAACACAACAATGATAAACAACAGCCCTCCGATCGATGAAATGAGCCCTCCCATTCCCATGAAGCCCATTCCCACCACGCGTTCAATGCTGTCGAGCTCTTGCGCGGCTCCGGCCACCTTGCGCTGTACGCCATAGCCCCCGGACCAAACCAATCCCATTATATGCATCAGCTGACCACCACCATAAGTCCAAGGCTGCCACTTGGCAATTTTCATGTCTCGCAATGCATAGCCCATTTTCGGGAGCAGGTCATAGGTCAAGCCCATCAGTGCCAGAGAGACACCAACAATGCTGCCGTGATAATGTGCCGGAATAACGACGTTGCTGCCCTGAATCAGGAATCCGATAATACCGCCAATACCGAAAAGCAATAGTGAACAGATAAGCGCATAACGGGCCAGCTTCTGCTCGCTGGTATGGGACTTATCGGTCAACAGCGCCATCAAAATAGCCGCTCCAAGAGGAAGCGTTGCAAGACTCCCACCGTAGCTCATCAACCAGGTAAACAATACTATATTCTCAGCGCTGGTAGCCGGGTAGGCCAACTGGATAATCGGCGCCAAGAACACACAAAACAAGCCAAAGAAAAGAATCAACAGCACAACTCTGGGACTGATGGGTAATCGTATTCCGGCACTGCTCGACAACCACAGCCAGGCAACCAGCATTAACAATGTGTAGGTAAACTGCAGGACATGACCGCCACCCCAAAACAGCCGCTCATAGAAAGATTGCCCCGTCAGGTATTGAGGTAACTGTATGTAGGTCCAGACGAACACACATAGTGCCACAACTGCCGAAACCGCAGCAGCATTCAAACCAAACCTCAAAGACGCCTCACCAGTCATCCAGGGCCCGACAGGTGGACAGGCTGTCATACAGTGAAAAACCAGAACCGTAAAACCCAGCGCAAAGGTCAGCAATCCGGCAAAAAAGACCGGATCACGAAGTACCGGGATATAATTGCTCATCAGCGCATTACCGGCACCTGTAAAAGGTGAAAGCGCAATAATTAACGTCCCCGCAGCAGCCAATCCAAAAGCAGTCCAGGCCGCACCCATAAATCGCGGCTTGGAATTCAAACTCCAAAGCACACCCGCAAAAGCCAGGCCCCACACCAGCACTGACAGATCAACATGCACAACCAAGGCAGTATGAAAGAAATCCACCCAGGGAAAAATATCCTGAACATAAGGTGTTCTGGAAAGCACCAGCAATAACGAAAAAATTCCCGCACCAAACAAAGCCAACACACATAACCAAAGCCAGGAAACCGACAGCAGCCTGCGGTTATCTTGAGGTATGATTAATGTGAACAACTGTTCCTGCATATACTTACCCTTATTCACCTGAATGTGCGGTTTTCCGAACGCACAGATGCGCTTTTTGCCAGCCATGTATGCTAACAAAGAAGGCAATTACCCGCACATAGATTATTCTAATTTAAGATAAACCCGTCCTTAAAGTCGATCACCAACACCTGTCTCGGTTTTAAACTGATCGTCTCCAGCAACTTATAGCTGCTTTCAGCTGCGTTGGCATCATCCTGCAGAACAGCTTTTATTTTGTGTTCTCCGGCTGGCACATTAAAGCGACCGTAAAAAGTCGAGACGCCATCCTTCTGCAGCCCGGAGGGTTCTGCGATCTTTTCAAAAAACACCTTACCATCCATGTCGATCGTCAATGTGACGGGTGAACGCTCACGGGGGCACTCCTGAATCACCTTCATATTGGGTGAAAGCCTGCCCATCTCGGCTTCACTGAGATTCCGACATTCACCAACAATTTTGCCAGGATGACGAATACTCACCTTGACCATCGCCTCATCTGCACGGGAATGAGCCCAGTCGGGCGCCGATGAAAAATAGGCTATAAAACCCATAAAAAATGTATAGGCAATAATTTGATAAATGATCAGGCGTGCTTTATTCATTGCCCACTCCTTTCACGAAACGTTCATCATCCTCATGGCCCTCTGCTTCGAGCGTCTTAACATAGTCATCAAGTTTCGCGGCCAGCTGTTTGTTACCCTGCTCTCCAGCCCAGATCACGGCAATATCCCGTTTGGCACCTTTGGTACGCAATTTCGGAAAACGTTTTGCAGCAAAGCGTTCTTCCAGCCAGGTGTTGCCCAGACGATAATAACAATCCTCCTCGCAACAACCGGTCACCATCACCCCGTCAGCCAATTCATTCCTGAAGATGTAATCAATGAATGAAGGTGGTATCTGACCAACACAGGGCAACAGGATCCCTGCTACGTTATCCTGTTCAAGCGATTCTGCCGGCGCACCGGAACGACAACCGAAAATCAGCACCTTTGGTTTATCGCCCTTGAGTTTCTTCGCTTTCCTGTCAACCAGCTTGAGAAAATCCTTTACTTGCAAGTCAGGCATATCGATGCCGGTAACCAGCTCATCTACACTGCGAAACGGCGTCGATGACGGACATGATCCGGCACAGATACCGCAACCAATACAAAGGTCCGGATTGACCACCGCCTGCTTATGACCTTTTTTGAAATCATGCTCTTTCATGGTAATCGCGTTATAGGGACAGTCTGCAAAGCACCATGCACAACCGTTACAGTTGGGGGGATCGACGACGGCGATGGGCTTACGCTGATGAGGTGACAGCCAAGGGAGAATCACCAGCAAACCGGATACTGCTACCAGCAGGCCCCATACCCAACCCGGGCCCCAAAGTTCAATCAGGGGGTAAATATTCAGATAAAACCAGTCCAGACCAACATCGGTGACAGCCAGATCCATATTGGCCGGCTCCTGACTTTGGGCCGGATAAACCAGTGATAAAAAAATCATCGCGCCCAACACACCCAACGCAAGCTGTTTGGGCGGGTTGGTTTTTGCATAACTGATTCGCTGAATATGGACAAACATTCCCAGCAACAACGCCAAGGGGAATCCAATATGCAAAAACGCCAGCAATGAGAACAACCGATCACTGACGGTCTCTTCATTCAGAAAGTTCCTTGCCATTGGATCCACCATAATAGGCAACCAGTCCAGAAGCTCGGAACTCAGCAGCGCAATATACTGGGCCAACTCATCCCAAACCAGCCAATAACCACCAATAGCGGATAGAAAAAGCAACCATAACAGCGGCACACCCGTGACCCAGGAAAAAACTCGCACCCCCTGATAACGACCTTTTACAAACTCGCGAAATATGTGCAGGGTAACAGCGACAACCATCGCCGCCGACGAATAACGATGCAGGCCGCGCATAATGCGACCCACATACCACTGTTCGTTCATCATATACTCAATGGAAGAATAAGCACCATGAACACTGGTTTCAAAAAACACATAGAGATACAGTCCGGATCCCGCTGCCACCCAGAAAAAGAAAAACGAGAGCGTACCCAGATGGAAAAAAGGATTGGCATGGTCAGTAAAAATTTTTGAGAATAATAACTCAACCGGATTGAGCAGTATTTTCCCGGCTTGTCGAATATATACTACAGGGGATTTCATCATTACTTCCTATGATGCTTTAATTGATCGGCGCCACTCTTTCACAAGCTGGAAGCCCATTACCAGACAACTCATGACGCCAATGAAAACGCCAATGAATATTGAGTAGTCAAAACGGTAGTTATCGCTGGATGGATCATAGACCGTACAAAAAAAACGGACTTTATCGGATAACGCCTGCACAAGGGAGGCGCCCGGCTGATTATAGAGCAGCTCTTTCAGAGGCTCCACCAAAATGGGCACCTCAAATTTCATACCGTATACCTGACGGTATATCTTCCTTTGTCCGTCCAGAATACTTGTTTGGACCAAATGATTAAAGCCTTGTGGCGAAGGGTAGTAGATAAAGCCCAACTCCTTTGCGAGCGCCTGAATAGTCGATTCATCCGCACTTAAAAAATGCCAGTCCGAACCTTCCTGGCCATGCTGCTTTTTCTGGAAATCGTGCATTGCCGCCGGCGTATCAATCGGCGTATCAAAGCCGATACTCAGCAGCGTAAACTGTTTACCTGGCATCGCTTTACGTGCATCTGCAACGACCTGACCCAGATAGCGTGTTGTGGTAGGGCAGATATGGTAGCAACTGGTGTAAATAAGACTAATGAGCAATGGCTGCCCGGCAAAGTCTTTAAACTCAACGCTGCGCCCCTCCGCGTCGATAAATCGATGGTTTGAAACCTGCTTTCCTATTACTGCCTGACTGTATTGAAACGCTTCATCTCGATCAAACTTTTCAAAATCGATGGTATTTTCCTGCATAGCAGCACCATGCCCACCATCTGTCATATTATGACTTCCAGAGTCAGCACCATCTTCCGCAGGCATATCCATAGCATGCTGGCCTTCTGCCATATTATCCATGGCAGCGAAGCTTACCGAGAGCGGTGTCAGGAGAGAGAAAGCGATTACAGCCAGGAAACGAAAACCATAACAGACGATTTGATGCATCATTGAAATTTACTAAACACTCAACCAGAAATAAGGTTGATTAGTATATCCTAATAGAACCTCTGCCATAAGTACCAACCAAAAAATAAGCCCCTCGAAAGGGGCTTATTTTGACAAGACTCAATTCAAAAGCCTTTACTCGAAAGAACCGCCAAGAAATGCCTTAGCTGATCCCCCAGGTTTGCGCGAGATACTTCCAGTTAATGAAGTAGTAAGCGGCAAATGAGGCGAAGAAAATCAAGGTCAGACAGAGCGTACCAGGTACGGAAATCGCACTGTTATGGACTACCTTATACTCTTCATCGGTTACCATTTCCACAGCAAGCGCAGGGGAAGATTTCTCATCACCCAGTTTTCTGCCAAACAACAGTGAAGCAACGATAATGACACAGAATGCCGCACCACCCAACACAGCCAATACTACCGATACACCGTTAAGCGCCATCATGGTATAGGCCGCTGCAGGGAAATCATGCGTCATTCCTGTACCTGCGAAACCGATATCCCAGTGTCTACGTGGCACACCCAGAGTACCCGCACCCATAAGGAACAACGAAACACCTGACATGCCAAGGCCAAAGATATAGGGCTGCCATTTAGCCAGACCTTTCATCACCAGCTCACGACGGAACAGCACTGGCACCAGCCAATAGGTTAACGCCATAAATGCCAGCGTCGTACCAATCACAACGGTAGCGTGGAAGTGTCCCGGGACATACAGCGTGTTGTGGATCAGAATGTTAACCTGTTCAACACCCATAACCACACCGGTGATACCACCCAGGAAGCCGAAGCCTACCAGCGATATAAACATACCGGAAAAGACGGGGTTACCCCAGGGTGCTTTGGTCAGCCACTCAAACAGGCCTTTGTTAAAGCCTCGCGCTCTTTGTGCTGCCTCGATAGCTCCCGGAACAGTCAGACCATGCACCATACTCGCCATTACCGCTAGATACATTGCATAGCTGGTGTTAAACATCTTGAATTCTGAACTAATACCCGGATCAACCAACAGGTGGTGCACACTGGCGATCTGCAGGAACAGAATATACATCAGAAACGCCGTACGGCTTACTTTTTCTGACAACGGCTTGGCACCGAACAGAATAGCCGCGATGGCATACCAGATGGATATGTGCGCAGACACGTTGATCTGCTGCGAAGAGTGTCCAAATGCCCACCAGATCATGCGATACATCAGCGGATCGATATGTGCTACCAGACCGACACTCCAGAGGAAGGTCGGAATCAGGATAATAGCACCACTCACGATCGTGAAGACCGCAATAATGGCTGCCACCATCGCACCAAATGTCACCAGCGGGATAGACCCTTCATAGGTGTTCTCTGCTTTTGCAATCGTCAGCGTACCGAAAAAGATAAAACAACCAATCAACGCACCCACAGCAAACAGGATCAAGCTAAGATAAAATAGCGGATCTGCACCCATTGGCGTGTAAGAAGTCATCATCACACTGGAATTGCCCTGCATCACAATATAGTTGTTCAACAGTGCCCCAATCAGCATCAATGCAAACGCCACCCACCCCAGCTTGGGGGTCGCCAGCCTGCATTTCAGCAAGACTGCCGAACAGAAATAGAGCAGTGCTATTTCAAAGAAAATAATCCAGAAAATCAGCACGTTAATGCCATGAGCAGTCAACACCAGATAGAACTGATCGGCAGGCAGCAAGTGCACTGCAGGCCAGCGTGTCAGACCGACAAACAAACCAAATGTACCACCCACCAACAAAAAGACAACTGCTGCGACCGCATTGGCCTTCATCAGCAGTTCTGCCGGCTTGTGAACCTGGAACCCAGTCTCTGGGCATACACGAAATAAATTAGTATTCATGATATCCCCTACCTATTCAACGACTAACATTTTGCCGATCATCAGATGATGGCCGATTCCGCAATATTCGTTACAAATCAACGAATACTCACCGGTTTGATCAGGCGTCAAGGTGACTACATACTCGTAATCGGGTACAACCTGAATATTGATATTGGCCGGCTGTAGCGAGAAGCCATGCTGCCAGTCTAAAGAGGACAGGTGAACGCGGTAACTCTGACCTTTTTCCAGTTCAATCACCGGCCACCAGTCCCATAAACGCGCAACCAGATACACATCACCACCTGCCGGGGGATGAACAATTGGCGTTTTACGAGGCCCGTATTCCCCAACAGTATATTGATCGACAACGGCCTGAGCCTTTGCCATATACTCTTCCGGAGTCACCCGATAAGTTTCATTTGATAAGTTTTGATCACCGACAACGTGCCAATAGGGCATCATAAATGTCATAAAGACACCCCAAACAAACACGATGGATATCCAGATAAGCTCGGTTTTCTCGATGGGCTCTTTCCACCAAACCTTATCTGCGGGAGGCGTGATACTCATATGCTCTCCTTACTTTAAGTAATTAAGTATGTTGTTATTGTGTGATGAGTTGTTATTTACCCAGAGGGATACTAACAATCTCCATGATTCCCCAAATCAGATAAAGCACAGATGGGCTTGCGACACCTATAAACAACAGGATAAAGGGATTATCCAACAATCGTTGCATGAAAGGAATTTCTTCATTTTCGGGTGGAACGTCATGCGGCGACATACCAAACTCCTTAGTGGTTAATAGAAAAAATTTAGAACTTTTATTGAGGCTGCAACTCTATCCACTCTATAAATGGAAGTAATTGATCTGAGTCACGTTCAATCCATTCCGCTTTATATTTTTGTAGGTTTACCTTTTTATTATGTACAATGTGCCCGCTAAATTTTACAGAATCTTAGGAGTAACTCAATGAAATTTTTACTTGGTTTAGTTTGTAGCCTGGCCATGCTTGGCGCAGTATCCACTTCACACGCTGCCGACGCGGCTGCTGGCAAAGCAAAATCTATGACCTGTGCAGCATGTCACGGCGCTAACGGCATGAGCCCGAATGATCTTTGGCCTAACCTGGCCGGTCAAAAAGCGGGCTACCTGGCCAAACAGATCAAAGCGTTCCGCGATGGAAACCGTAATGATCCCATGATGGCGCCAATGGCTAAAAACCTGTCAGACGAAGATATCGCTAACCTGGCAGCCTTCTACTCCAGCCTGTAAGCCATTATCGTCAGGCATTGTCTTTTAACGCTGTTTTTGGTAACGCCCTTTTGTGCGGCAGATACCGAAAGCAGCGTTAATGAAAGATTACCCTTTAGTCCATCGGAGCTGGAAGCACATTGGCAAGTTGATTGTCAGACAACAATCAACAAACTTAAATTAACACTCAACGGAATTACCGTTAGCCTGCAAACTGTTACCAGGCAACAAATAACAGAACGACTCTCTCCTTTTAAATCAGCTCTACAAAAATGTGCATTTATCCATAACACCAAAGATACCGGTCGTTACACGCCATGCCCAAGCTACCATAACGCGTATACGCAACTGCAACAAATCACCCAAAGCGGATCTGGCCAGAACCAACTAGCATCTACTCGTTCACCAGAGACAAAAATATCGATCACTGAACTGCAAAAAATGCTAACATCGGAAGACTGTTAACCCCGAGAGATTGTTTTATCAGTGCGTTACCAAAATCTCATAGCCGAAATCGATAGAATCAATAGTCAGGACCCCAACCAGGAAGAGGTAAGCAGAAAAACCGTTGCCAGGGAATTGGTCTACAGCAAAAGGATGCTGGCACGCTTACTTTCGATTGAACCTGACGCATCAGAATTGCTTAAAATTGCTGTTTATGGCCAGCACATTAATCGCTGGAAAATTCCCCGACAAAGTTACCCCGAAGGAAGAAAAGGCTATTTAGCATGGCGAAGAGCGCTGGCAGAGCACCACGCTCAACTGACCTCCAAACTTATGATAGAGTGCGGGTATAGCGAACAAGAGGCCGCTCAGGTTCGCCAGGTCATCAAAAAAGAAAATTTAAAGAGTGATTTTAGTGCTCAAACACTCGAAGATGTTGCTTGTCTGGTGTTTCTTGAATACTATCTTGCGCCAATGCAAAAGAAGCATTGTCCGGAAAAGATAGTTGGGGTCATACGCAAGACCTGGCATAAAATGTCTCACAGCGGACGGGAGCATGCGCTTCAATTGCGTTACACGGAAGATCAGAATGAACTGATTCAGAAAGCGCTGGCCCAGTAGCGGAAAAATCGGTTTTGTTCTTCGGTTTAATTGTTGTACATCAATATTTAGCTATAAAGAAAGACTAGTATTCTAGTCTTCTGAAATTCGGGGTAGTTACCTATGGACCATTTACCAATATTTACCAAAATGACTGGTAAAAGTTGTCTATTGGTGGGCGGCGGCAACGTTGCGGCACGTAAGCTTGAAATAGTTCTGGAAGCTGGCGCAAGGGTGACCCTGGTTGCCCCGGAGATTAGCGAAGAGATCAAAACTAACCGCAGCGACAACCTGCTACTTGTTAACGGTCCTTACGAGTCCAGCATGATGGATGGCATGGATCTGGTGATCGCGGCCACCAATGACCAACATTTAAATCAGACCATCTATGAAGATGCTTCACAGCGACACCTGTTCGTCAATGTAGTCGACAATACTGAGCTGTGCAGCTTTATCATGCCCGCAATAATTGACCGGTCGCCCATCACAATTGCCGTGAGCACATCTGGTAAAGCCCCGGTTCTGGCAAGACTGCTGCGTGGTAAGATCGAATCCATGATTCCTCATCGCTACGGTCATCTGGCAAAACTGGCCGACCGCTTTCGTGATCAGGTAAAAGAAAAGCTCACGGAAGGTACTGCGAGAAAGAACTTCTGGGAGAATGTTTTCGAGGGCTCCATCGCAGAACAGGTACTCGCAGGCAACGAGGATACAGCCGACAAAGAGCTTCAGACATTACTTGACAGTAATGAGCAACATCCTCAACAACAGGGCGAAGTTTATCTGGTCGGCTCGGGTCCGGGTGATGCGGATTTATTGACCTTCAGAGCACTGCGCCTTATGCAGAAAGCCGACGTCGTGGTTTATGACAGGCTGGTCTCAAAAGACATTCTTAATCTGGTACGACGTGATGCAGACAAGTTCTATGTTGGCAAACAGGCCAGCAATCACTGCGTCCCTCAGGACCAGATTAACAACCTGCTTGTTAAACTGGCGAATGAAGGGAAAAGAGTATTACGTCTGAAAGGTGGCGATCCCTATATATTTGGCAGAGGTGGCGAAGAAGCCGAAGAGTTGATCAAGGCGGGTATAGGTTTTCAGGCTGTCCCCGGTATAACCTCAGCGGCAGGCGCCTCAAATTATTGCGGCATCCCATTAACTCACAGGGATTACGCGCAGTCGGTGACGTTTGCAACCGGTCATCTAAAAGATAACAGCGTCAACCTTGACTGGAAAGCTCTGGCTCGGGACGGACAGACACTGGTTATTTATATGGGCCTGGGTGGCTTACCGGTTATTTCCGAGCAATTGATTGGGCATGGCATGAACGCCAGCACTCCAGTTGCCGTAATCCACCGGGCAACACAACCGGAACAGCAGATTCTGATCAGTGATCTCGAAAATGTACCTCAAAAAGTGATCGATGAAAAACTCAAAACGCCCAGCATTTTAATCATCGGAGAAGTTGTAAAACTAAGGCCTCGCCTGGGCCACTAAGCCATTTATCGAATAGCGACACCCTTTAAAAACTGTTATTGCGAGACTGGCTGCTGGCTGTCAGAGGCCACTTCAGTCTCATCATCTTTCTCCGCCTCATCCTCCGCTTGGGCAAGCAACTCAGGCAGCTGCGTAACTACTTGCTCCCCGGTAGCACCTTTAACCCAAAGAAAAGCAGGGCTTTTCATCTGTGCATAGTAGGAAGGAGCCGCATTAAAATCACGTTGCCACCTGAACTCTCCTGCAATGCCAACGAGCATGACCACTGCCGCCAGGCCGAACGCGGACCACAAACGCTTTTTGGACATCAAGTTAGTTGCCAAAGTCAGACTCGACCATATGGTTACGAGCAACAACAAAAACTTACCGGATCTAATCAAGATGTCCTGCACCAGCGCACTACTAAGATTGTAGGCAACAATATCTGTCACATAATGCGCGCAGAACGAAGCGATACCAAACAAATACCATATAGACAAGTGACTGAAGAAATAAGCACGATGCCTGACCAGCCTGCCGACCAAAGCCCAGACAACAGACAACATGACGACGCCCAATAGGCTCCACAATGCCGGCTGCAGTAGTTTTAATGGTTTGTATTCGGTGAATGTTCGGGTATAGCTGTCAAACACCATAATGGCACAGCTCAACACAATAAGTATGGGCCATACACTATGACGCCCCAAAGTAACCAACCGTGCTTCCGCACTATCCACTTTTAAAACAGGACTAACCGAATGAGTGTCCTCGTATATATACAGATAGGTGTGCCCGACACGGAGCCTGTCTCCCGATGCGACATGCCGACTGGCTTGAATTTTTTGTTTTCGATACTGCACACCGTTTGCACTGTCCAGGTCCTCAGCAACCCAACCCTCCGGGTGAAGAGTTAGCCTGAGGTGGTGCGCCGAAACGTATGCATCTTCCAGAATCACATCGTTATCAAATGCCCGACCAATCGAAATCTGCTCCTGCTCCGTTCTGAACCGTTCTATTAACTGCCCTCCTCTGCCACGCACCTCAATAACAGTCATCGGCTTACCTCCTCCATGAAGCGCACCAGAAAGGCTTCTATACTGCCAAGATCCACACCCGCTAAAGTAAAGTGACTGATAAAGGCTCGACTCGACTGATCAACAGCTCCCCTGAGATAAAGCAAATCAAACAGTCCTGCATACTTTTTGTAGGCACGTGCACAGAGCACCAGCTTATCTGTATTGTCTGCATCGTCACTTATAAACTGTTCTTCACAGACAAAATTACCCACGTTCTTTTCATCGGCACGATTATCCGGATAAAAGCGACCAAACATAGAACTGTAAAAACTGCGGAAACGACTCTCACTTAATTTCCCCGCTTCAAGCCAGAGAAACTGGTAGCTGATCACTCCGGTATTAAATCGGTCATCCAGATAGATCGACTGTTTGCTTCTGCAGGATGTCGAGATGCTGCGAAAAAGGTCTTTTTCCTTATTCGACCCTCCCCAACATTTTACAAAAGGTTCTATTTCTCCCAATACCTTCGCATCCCCCAGCGCCTCAATGGGCCAATCCTGCTTCAGCATCTCGCCAATAAGACGCTGCTGATTGGTTACCAGCTGATCACGAATCCTGTCTTCAAACGTAACCGGCTCAGCCACCTCAGCAGTCTGTCGATCAAGGAGGGCTTTTAGCGGCTCACCAGGAATCAGAAAACTGATCTGGTTTCCAGCCGTGGAAACATTGATACCAACAACCTCCCCGCTTCGATTCAGCACGGGGCCGCCACTCATACCCGGATTAACAGAACCTGAAAAGTGAATTCGTTGATAATAACTGTTTTGGTCTATACCGTTGAATGTTCCCGGTATTACGGTAAACCCGATATCGTATGGATTACCAATAGAATAGATCGTATCTCCCTGCTCAACGGGTTTCTGCGGAAGGTGTAACGGTGATTTGTCCAGTGGCGTTGTTTTTAACAATGCCAGGTCGTTCAGAATATCGATATCGACCAGTTGTAGTTCCTGTACCACTCCGTCAGAACTTTCCAGCTCAGCTCGGTACTTATCGGGATGATGAATTAGTTTTGAGATGACATGGAAATTGGTCGCAATCAGATTATCCCGGGAAGCCAGAAATCCGCTGCCCAGGCCAACTTTTTTGTCGGCGCGCAGATCGATAACCCGAATTTGGAAAATACGATCCTGATACTGCTTAAACAGCTGCATGGCGTCTTCTTCAGCAAACGCAGCCGCCGCCGACAGAAAGAACAACAGTAGCCATTTCACCCTGGGCTCAAACAAAACAACCTCCTTTTACGTCCTGTTAACAGACCTTCTGATTCGCTTCAGATAATTTTTAAAAATGAATCAATAGCATCCTTTTCACGGCCATCACAATCCCACAAACCAAACCAATCTGATGCTAGTGACTCGTCCCCTCCTCATAATGGGTTTTGTTGTAAACATTATACTTACCGGAGGGTTTACTCATAGGGAGTCTTTTGATCTCTTTCAGGCTATGAGCATCATAAACGACCAATGCGCCCTCTTTATCCCAAACGCTGACCAACGCGTAACGCCCGTCTTTTGTAAATTCCACATGCCCGGAGGTTTTGCCGGGGGATGGCTGCAGGGTTTTCACTATCTTAAGTGTTTTTTTATCGATGACATGCATTTTATCCCTGTTTGGACCAAAAAACACATCCACCCAGGCATAGGGACTTTGCGCATGACTTCGCATAAAAAACCCCGGCCCTTCCGTTTCGATCGTGGCAATCGTTTGCCAGTTATCCATTTCGATCACGCTCACCTGACCATTACTTAAGTTTGGAGATGCCAGTACCGTTCTACCCTGATACTGCCATGTAATGCCCGAACCCAGATGGGGCATACCCGGTAATGCCAATTCTGCAATACGATTTCCGGTATCAAGATCGATGACCAAACCTCCACGCACCTTAGACTTTTTCCCACCACTATCCACAGGTCTTGCCGCTCCCATCACCTGGGAATAGGACTGATTAAAAAAGAAATCATCGAGATAGTCATCAAGCTTAATACGCCGTGGCTCAAAGGTTGGTTTATCCACAGTAGCTTTATAGGAAATCTCCCATACCTCGGGAAGATCCTTTAATGCTGCGATAAAACTGTTCCGGGTGGGCGCTGTATAAACCGCACTTACCCTTGAAGTAACACCAGAATCCCCTTCGGTTTGTAGTATTTTTAGGGGCTCAAGAGTTTCAGCATCCAGAAACACCAGGTTATGGGGCAGATAGTTTCCAACAGCAACATAACGCCCATCAAATGAAACTGCCAGATTTCTGGTGTTAATCCCTGCGCGGACTTCAGCCACCGTTTTCAGGTTATAGAGATCGAATTTTGACACCCAACCATCGCGTGACGCAAAGAAAACATAGCGTCCGTCGCGGGTATATTTGGGACCGCCATGCACGGCAAAACGTGTTTTAAATCGGTGAATCGGCTCAAATGTATCGCCATTAAGAACCGTTGCGTGATGATCACCCAGTTCAACCACCATAAAAAGATTCTGCAGGTCCGCAGAGAATACCGGCTTATCGCTTAGCTGGCTGGCCTTGAAATGGGTGACCCGAGACGCTTTAATTTTTGCCATATCCCAAACAAGGTCTGCCTGAGGTTTCGAATAAATAAAATCCACCAACTGGTCGATTTCAGAAACAGACAACTGTTGCGCAAACGCCGGCATTTGTGTCGCCACCCTGCCATTGGAGATCACATCAGCTGCAAACTTTTTCTTTAGTCGGCTTAGGTTCTGTGGCAACAGCGCCGGGCCCATGGCCCCCAATCTCTGATCGCCATGACATTGAGCGCAGTGCTGCCGGTAAAGTGCGTTTGTATCCGAACCGGCAACACTTATGCTGCTGGTAAGCAATAAGCTAAACAGCACCGGTAAAATTGACACTAATCGCATCTGTTGGTTTTCCTTATCAGTTATACAGTTATGAAGAAATAGATTTGCTGGGAATGGTATCCCTGCTGTAAGGGGTTACCTGTAACCGTTCGAGATCCCCGTCTACACCGATCTCCTCATCCGTGAGATAGCAAGCCGGATCTTCCTGCCAGGGATCGCCGGTCAACTGGTAGGCCCTGACACGAGTATTACCACCACAAACAAGGCTGTATTGGCAGGCGCCACAGCGACCTTTCAACTGTCTCGGCTGCTCTTTCAAGCCATCCATCAAAGGATCCGACCGGTCTTCCCAGATCTCTGAGAACGGGCGCTCTTTGACATTACCCAAATGGTAGTCCCACCAGAATGTATCAGGGTGGACATTGCCCATATTATCTATATTTGCCACATACAATCCGGATGCGTTCCCACCCCAGCTTTCCAGGCGCTCTCTTATAAAAGCTTCCTTTTCCGGGAAGTGCTTGCGCACCCAGTAAAGCAGGTAAACACCGTCAGCATCGTTATTGCCAGTAACATATTCTCTGATACGACCCTGCTGTAGCTCTTGCCAGCAACGATCAAAAATCAGATCCATCGCCCACCGGGTTAATTGATGCACTACATCATCCTTACGGTTTCGATTGCCCCGGCCCGCGTAGTTCAGATGTGAAAGGTAGAATTTATCAATGCCCTCATCATCGACGATTTTGAGCAGTTCCGGTAACTCCTCTGCATTATCCTGGGTTAGAGTAAATCTGAGTCCCACCTTGATTCCGTTGTCCTGACAAAGCCGCACCGCCCTCATGGACGCATCAAACGCACCCTCCAGTTGACGGAATTTGTCGTGTGTTTTGCCAATACCGTCGATGCTGATCCCTACATAGTCAAATCCTGTTTCCAGCAAAGGTTCAATATGTGACTCGTCGATTAGCGTGCCGTTACTTGAAAGGCCCACATAGAAGCCCTTCTTCTTGGCGTATTGACCAACCTCGTAGATATCAGGTCGCAGCAGCGGCTCTCCACCTGATAAAATCAGCGCAGGCACACGGAACTGTTTGAGATCATCCATCACTCCTTTTACCTGCTCGGTTGAAAGCTCTCCCGGAAAATCCTTGTCCGCACTAATCGAATAACAGTGCTTACAGCACAGGTTGCACCGACGAATCAAATTCCAGATAACCACGGGTCCCGGTGGTTTTCGTATCGGCGCAGCGGCTTCAGGATTAGCGAGTGCCTGCATAAACTGTGTCACGCGAAACATATCAATTTCTCCCAGAACGGATTCTCAAACCCGTTTTCTTTAATATTTTCAAACTGTTGAGTTGCGTCATCGCTCTACAGGCATCGCCCAATAAAACCTGAATGGTCTGCACCTGCTCATCGACCTCCTGAGCAGTGCGACCATGAACCATGGCAAAAAGGTTATAGTTCCAGTTGGGCTCCTGCCGGGGTCGCTGATAACAGTGACTTACGAAATCGAGCCGACCAACCTGTTCACCCAACTCTAGAATTTTCTGATCGTCCACATCCCAGACGGTCATCAGATTAAAACGATAGCCCAGCGCATAATGATTGGGCACCAGCCCAATTCGCCGAATCAACCCCTGATCCAGCATTTCACCCATGGTTATCAGCAATTCCGACTCATCAACACCAAGCTGTTCGGCAATGGCCAGGTATGGACGATCGCAAATCGGCAGACCGTTTTGTGTTGCAGCAATCACTTTTTTAACCAATACGGGATCTAGCATTCACTCAACACCTTATGCCTGCAGTTTCAAACCTACAAAAAATTCGGTTTGCTTCGGCAAGTTTAACCCGGGACAGCCTGTCACCTGCATAATCTCAGCAAACACCTGTTCCAGTTCCGGATAATCAGCCGTTGCCAAAACAAACCACATATTCCATTCATGCTCCCGCTGATAATTATGAGCTACCTGGGGGTAACTATTGACCTGCTCCGCAACTTCATCAAAACGGTTGTGCGGCACCTTCAAAGCACACAGTGAAAAAGCACCGTCGGCTTTCTCAATATTGTAAAGCGGCCCAAAGCGCGTCAACACTCCATTTTGCAGCAGCTTCTCCACTGTTTGCTGTACTTCCAGACTGGTAACTCCGAGCTCTGCTGCCATCTGGACAAAAGGTTCGGTGTGCAGCGGAATGTCGCCCTGATATGCATTAATCAGTTTTTTTTCGAAATCGGTCAGTTCTACCTTTTCCTGACGTAAATTTGCCCGCTTAGACATAGTGCGCTCCGCGCTGCTTAAAGCGCTTACTGCTAAATAGCAACTGATGAGTATAGTCCAGCTGATTTCGATCAATCATATCCCGCAACTGCTGTTTGACCTGATCACGCTCCTTGCCATGAATCATGCAAAACAGATTATAGGGCCATCCCGGTCGGCGCGGTCGCTGATAACAGAGTGTCACACAAGACTCCTTTGAAAGCCTCTGCGCAACCTGCTCCAGCTCAGATTCGGGTATATCCCAAACCACCATGCAGTTTGCCGAATAACCCAACTCGCGGTGCCTCAACACCATACCAAATCGCTTTATTAACCCTTGCTCTTTAAAGGCAGCAATCCTGTCAATCACTTGCTGTTCGGTGACACCCAACTGCTCGGCTATCGCGGCATATGGCCGACTGACCAGAGGGAGGCCTTTTTGCAAAACGCGACGCAGTTCCTGATCCGGCACTTCAGTCATTATAATGGGAACCCCAAGTCGATATGATAACCTTTGACCATAGGCAGGTTTAGCAATGGAAAGTCGAATTGTGCCTTAATTTCTTGCAGCACTCGTTCCACTCCGGACTGTTCAGGAGCATTGACGACAAACCAAAGATTATAATCATGCTCTCGCTGATAGTTGTGGTTAACCTCTGAAAACTGATTGACAAAATCGGCGACTTTTTCAATCTCCTGCTCAGGTACAGCAAGCGCTGCCAATGTGCTGGCACCGGCACGATGATGGTTAAAGACTGCGCCAAATCGGGAGATGGCGTTTTGACTCTCAAGCTCTCGAAGACGCTGCAATATCTCCTGCTCGGACACACCCAGCTCTTCAGCCAGCAATTTAAACGGCTCAGGATGCAGCGGAAAGTCCTGCTGAATCCGGTTTAACAATGCCCGATCCTGCTCAGAGAGTATCATTACAGCCCTATTCTGCCAGCTCGGTTAGTGAAAAATATACCGCTGGGTTTGTCAGCTTCCAGAGATTTGAGCAGTGTAAAATCCTGAGTATCATAAACTTTAATGCGGTCTTCATCACGAACGGATATCCATACTTTTTCCCCTCGTGGTGCGAATTCCATATGCAGGGCGCCCTTACCCACATCGAGGGTTTTGACTACTTTCAGACTGGACACGTCAATAACCTGAATCCAGTTATTATCAGGATAAGCAAAATTAACCCAAACCTGCCGTCCGTCCGGTTGCGCCATCGCAAACACGGGCTGCCCCTTTAATTCAATCCTGGCCACCTGTTGCCACTGTTTCTGGTCAACCACCAGGACCTGATGCAATCCAATAGCCGGTAAAAAAGTCAAATCCCCGGCAACAGCCCAACCCTCCAGATGCGGCATCTTATAAACCGGCAGCTTCTCATGGCCACGCCCATAACCGGGAAGTATGCGTTTCACGCCTTTGTCAAGCTGCCACAAATCCAGCATGGCAAGACCATCCTCACCAAACAGGCCTGCGATATAATACCGTCCATCGCCTGATATCAGCGCATCATAGGGCTGTTTTCCCACCGCTTCAAACTTAGTGATTTCTGCTGACTGTCCCTTTGAGTAGTCCACAATCCAGGTAGCACCGCCCTCAAACAGGGAAAATATAAAACGATTACCCGGCGCATCGACCAGCCCAACGGTTTTTGATCCTTCCGGCGAACCCCGATAGGATGCAACGATCTCCTCCACCAGCGACAGATCCTCGCTGCTGAATACTTTTACGCCACCCGGTTCGTAGTTTGACACAGCGATAAGAGAACCGTCTTGGGAAACCGCTCCGCCAATCGAGTTACCTCCCTGTATCACCCGATTGGTAATCTTACCGGTTAACAGATCGACTTTGGTTAATCCGCCGTCGCGACCAAAAATGTAAGCAAATCGGGCATCCCTGGAAAATACCGCAGAGGCATGAGACAGGTCTCCGAGCCCCTCAACTCTGCAAAGCACCTGGTCCGACGTATGCTCTACAATCAGCAGGTTGCCCTTTTCCCTTTCAACAACCACCCCCAGATCACCAGTACCTCTTAATTTGCCATCGCAGGCCCATGTTTGCAAAGGTAGCACTACCGAGAGTATCCACAGTACGGTAGCCCAACATGTTTTAATCATTCTTCTACCTCTAATTCAGGTGCAGGCGCAGTCAACAAAAGTGATACAAGATAATCAATATCCGCCTCAGAAAGCATTTTTTCCCAAGGAGGCATTGCCGACCCGGGCATTCCCTTGCTGATTACCTGCTTTAAATATATGTCGGGTTTTCCGGCTAACGCCTCTGGTAAAAGTGAGGGGCCCAGGCCACCCTTTAACCGCATGCCATGACATGAACCACAGTCATGCTTCAACAGGTAGCGCAGTTCCTGCTGGCGTGCATCATCGATGAGTGCTTCTTGAGCAATGGTGTCTGAAACAGGAAAAACAATAAAAGTGACAACCGCAAGAACTAAGAACCAACTAACTGAATATCCAACCAAATATTTCATGCCGCCATCATCTGTGTTTTAACTGTCGGTCATATTGACCTGGATCATATGGGAGCCAATTTTAGCTGATTGCGCTCTGAGAGGGTAGGCACCACTAGCGCGATTCGAACGGACTCTCATTGGTGGCCAGAATATAGTTCCATAGCGAAGAGAAAGCCCGATGACTGCGGAACGCCCACGCGTACCTGAAAACGCGAACCAGCGCGACTAACATAGACCGTTTGGGCAGCGTTCAAATCGCGCCGTCGGACCATCCTCAGCCTTACCGCATATCGCCTCTATGGCATCCGGTTCAATGCAGGACATAAACGGATCCAGTGACTTTTTCTCACCGTTCCTGGCATACCAACTTGATCTATGACTCTGTATGAGACCGGCTTTATAACGGACAACATGCTTTAATTGCCCATTCGGGTACCAAGCGGTGTCCTTGCCATGACGAAGCCCGTCCCGATAAGTGATCTGATTTTTCTTTTGTCCGTTTTCAAAATAGCTGACCATGATGCCACTAAAGGGGATTCTATTATCGCTACCTTTGACATAGGTGACATGGTCGATAACAACCAACTCTGAGGGAGCCACCTCCTGCATCGCGTGACCTAAGAGCGGCGCCAGAATTAGCAACAAAAAACAAAACACCCGCATCATCATTATGTACACCTTTAAAGATATTCTACCCAGTACGCTTTCGATCAGGAGAGCATATCATCAGTATAGACTATGCTGGTTCAGTCCAGCAGGCGAGCCATCCAGTCGGCAATATCCCTGATCTCATCCATGCAAACCGAGTGTGGCATCTCATAGTCATGCCACTCAACCGAATAACCCCTCTGTTCCAGTTGTTGCTGCGCCTTCAAACCCAGTGACACGGATACAACCGGATCCTGAGTGCCATGCCCCATAAATACGGGAACCAGATGCCGGGATTCGAAGTCTACTTCATCAAGCCATCTGACCACCGGAATATAAGTTGATAACGCCATAATACCGGCCAGGGGTTTATCAAATCGCGTCGCCGTCGACATTGCGACCGCACCACCCTGTGAAAACCCAGCTAGGATAATTCTGTTAGTGTTAATCCCTCGGGACACCTCCCTGTCAATTAATGCCAATAATTGATCGCAGGACTGCTGCAGCTGCTCTTCGTTGATTTCGCGCACCTCTGACATCGACAGAATGTCATACCAGGAACGCATCTCATAGCCCATATTAATCGTTACCGCTCGTATCGGCGCATGCGGAAATACAAATCGAACCGCCATTTCCCGAGGTAAATTAAGCTCCGGGACAATCGCTTCAAAATCATGGCCATCAGCCCCTAAGCCGTGTAACCAGATGACAGTCGCATCGATCTCTTTCTGTGAAGGGTTATACTCTAATTCAATCGTCTCAAGTAGTGCTGCCAATCCTGCCTCCCAAATGTAAAAATAGATTTATACCTTAACAACCTACCTGAAATTATAACGGAACGTGACCAGCAATGGATCAAAATGTAAATGCATCAGAGGATATGTCATGACAAGTTCCACCAATATACAGGCAAAAAAAAGCCCGGTAAAATGCCGGGCTCAAAGTTTCACAAGGGAGGGTATAACTCGTTGCAATTTAATGCATATCTGATAGACCAAGCACTCTCCGGTTAGTTCAGAAAAAAGTTAAAAAAATGGATATTTATTTAACAAACAAGTTTAAAGTGCCATCTTTTGATAGCCGTCCTGGCTATCACTGCCTCTTTTTAGCCATATTTTTTGCTGTCCCAGATCCATCACCAAAGTCAATACCGTGCCATAACGCCCCAGTAACGTATTATTGTGATAGCCGGAACAGATAGAAAAATCCTTTTGTGTGTTATCCTTCAGTACCGCCTTCATACCAGACACACCTTCTTCCTGATACTGAGCCGCGAGTTCATACGCCCGGCTCAAACGGTCAGTAGAGCCCTCAAAATTCGCATCCCGTTGCAAATTATCCCACCCCAGATAGTGATTGGTATGGCACTGAACACCCTGTCCTTCAAGCCGGACTAAACCCTCCCCAGCGAACTCCAGGTTATAGGATTGTCCGTTGCTATCAGCCAGCAGTACGTTACTTGCCTTGCCCACATGAGAGCTGTCAGCAATAGCCAGCGCACTGTGCATATCCTGACTTTCTAACAAGGCACGAAGCAAGATATGGACAGGCACTCCAGGAGTGAGTTTGGCACATGCCAGTATATTCAAACAGACACCCAAGCCCTCGGAATTCATTCCAATCTTGCCTATGATTCCGGGTTCGGTGACCATTTTAATCAGAGGTTTACCAGGTGCCTTAATATCAAGCACACAAACCAGTTGTTCCATGACCTGCGACCAATCCCAGTTTTGCCCTAGCACTCCAGTCTTCGGGAAAAAGATTGCCGTGCATTCCAGCACCTGATTATTAATGATTTCACTGCGTGCGTTCAAAGCGTAAATCCAGAGCGGATCAACGCCGGCAGCATCTGAAAGCGCCTCAATCTCCAGTGCAAAGTCATCGCTGAAACGCTTTATCTCCTTCTTATAACACTTCGCAACATCAAACAAAGTCTGCTGCCGCAACCCGAACAGACTGCCATAAAATTCCAGGGTATCTTCAATTCTAGACGCCAAATAATGCCCATGTTGAGCACCAATATCCTCATAACTTCCGGATAGTTGAAATTCTGGAATTCCGGATTCGGTCACAGCAGACCCAAAGGCAATGTATTTTTAGTTAGCGCAACTGAAACGATATAGGCAAAAGCAAGCACTGACCCGACAAAAGCAACAGCACGTTGCGCTTTGGTCTTGCCATAGGTCAGTGCAACCATTCCCAACAGAATGTAGGCAAGTAACGCAACAAATTTGGCAGTTAACCATCCATGTACAAACGGGTACTGCTGAATCTTCACAGCCAAAGTTATGGCGCTCAGAAGCAACACCGTATCGATAAAATGCGGAGCTACTCTGACCCAGCGACGCTGCATCATGGGCGAATTGATCAACATCCACAGACCACGCACCAGAAACCCGGTAATCGACAAGGTAACGGCAGTCATATGAATATACTTAATGACTAAATAGGACATTCAGATCTCCTGATTCAAACAGGCGCTAATACTATCTAAAAAACACCGCTAGCTATAGTGAAGATTTCAAATTAACATACGCGATTATCATCAACCGTTACCGACAACAGAATGGCTAAAAACAACCGCAACAATTATACGTCCGGAGACTCTCACTCAAGACTCGTATATTCAACCGAAACCGGGCGACTATGCGCGAAATGCGGTGCCAAACAGCACAACGGACCCTGTAGAACAGAAGGTATATCTTCTGAAGCACAGCAAGGGGATGGTATTGTACGGATTCAAAGACAAACAAAAGGGCGCAAGGGCAAAGGAGTAACCCTGATAACAGGGCTACAGCTCCCTGGCAAGGAGCTCACTATGCTGGCCAAACAGTTAAAAAAGCAGTGCGGTACCGGGGGAACGGTCAAGGATGGCATCATTGAAATACAGGGAGACTACCGGGAGGTATTACTCTCAAAACTGCAAAAGATGGGTTATCAGGCAAAGATCGCTGGCGGATAGTATTTTTGAGTCTGCACCTTTGACAAAAACAACACTACCAGCAACTTGCAATCAGCCGTTGATATGAGCTCAGCCCTTAATATTCTCAACTCAGTATTTGGCTATTCGACTTTCCGTCCACCTCAGAAGGAGATAATTGACACCCTGATGCAGGACCGGGATGCTCTGGTGCTAATGCCAACAGGCGGCGGAAAATCCCTTTGTTATCAGATTCCTGCTATAGCACGCGCAGGTTGTGGCATCGTTATCTCACCACTAATCGCACTCATGCAGGATCAAGTGGAGGCACTACGTGATTCGGGCGTGAAGGCCAGCTATCTCAACTCTACCCTGGGGGCTGAGGAAGCCGGCAACGTCGAGCAGCAGCTACTCTCGAATGAGCTTGATTTGCTCTATATCGCACCAGAGCGCCTTTGCCAGGAGCGTACACTGGAATTACTGAGGCGCTCTAAAATCGCACTGTTTGCAATTGATGAAGCCCATTGCGTATCCCAGTGGGGGCATGACTTTAGAGCCGATTATCTTCAGTTAAGCATTGTTCACCAGGTATTCCCGAAGATACCACGCATTGCACTGACCGCTACAGCAGATGAGCGTACCAGGAAAGAGATTATTGAACGCCTGGATCTGGGTAACGCGAAACAGTTTATTTCCGGTTTTGATCGCCCCAACATTCGATACCGCATTGCACTTAAGGTGAACGCCAAACAGCAGTTGCTTCGTTTCTTGAAAAACGAACACCCCGACGACTCGGGAATTATCTACTGCCTTTCAAGAAAAAAAACTGAAGAAATTGCAGCCTGGTTACAACAACAGGGATTCAATGCCCTTCCCTATCATGCTGGTCTTGAAAGCCATATCCGGGCGACCCATCAGGCGCAATTTTTGCGTGAAGAGAGTATCATCATGGTGGCAACCGTCGCCTTTGGCATGGGCATCGACAAGCCTGATGTTCGGTTTGTCGCTCATCTGGACCTGCCCAAAACAGTGGAATCCTACTATCAGGAAACCGGTCGGGCGGGACGCGACGGGGAGCCTTCTGATGCGTGGATGGTCTATGGTTTACAGGATATTATCAAGTTACGCCAGATGATGGCCTCCTCAAACGGCAGCGAAACTCACAAAAGAGCAGAGCAACACCGGCTAAACGCGATGCTGGGACTGTGTGAGATAACCAGTTGCCGCCGCCAGGCATTACTCAACTATTTTGGTGAAACACTGGAACAACCATGCGGTAATTGTGACACCTGCCTGAACCCTGTAAAAACCTGGAACGGCACAGAGGCAGCTCAAATGGCGCTAAGCGCTGCATATCGAACCGGTCAACGCTTCGGGGTCAACCATCTTATTGATCTGTTACGCGGTTCAGCCACCGAGAAAATCCAGCAGTTTAACCATCAACAATTACCAACATTTGGCGTAGGCAAAGCACTTAACAACAATCAGTGGCGTTCAGTATTCAGGCAGCTGGTCGCGCGGGGTTATTTCAGTGTAGATCTGGAGAAATTTGGTGCACTGCAACTGGAGGAAAAATGCCGCCCGCTACTTCGCGGCGAGCAGCAGATTGAGTTTCGTCAGGATGAATCTGCCCAAAAAGCCAAACAACAAACCAGGAAAACACTACCGGCAGAGATCGACATTGCGCTTTGGGAGGCACTTCGCGATTGCCGTCGCGTATTGGCAGAGCAACAGAATATACCTCCCTATGTAATTTTTCATGACCGGACACTACAGGAGATGTGTACCTCGCTACCCCAAAGCCTTGACCAGTTCGCACAGATTACTGGCGTGGGTGAGCGAAAACTCGAAAAATATGGTGCTGATTTCCTTAAAGTGATCAACTCACATATTTCAGCCAAAGCCGGTTAAGACTACTAACCGTTGATAAAAGGATTTTCCCGCAACTCCTCTCCAATCGTGGTTTGAGGGCCATGACCAGTAATGACCGTTGCCTCTTCATCAAGCACGAGGAGACGTTCCTTGATCGATTTCATAATGGTTTTAAAATCACCACCGGGAAAGTCCGTCCGGCCAATAGATCGCCGAAACAGAGTGTCACCCGCGATAAGCAATTGATGGTCGGCAAACCAGAAGCTCATGGAACCAGGTGTATGTCCCGGTGTATGCAGCGTCACTCCACCACAACAGTTTAGATCCTGATCATCCTGCAACCACTCATCCGGACCTGGCACTGCCTGATAGGGCACACCAAACATTCGACATTGATTTTCCAGATCATCCCATAAAAACCGGTCACCCTGATGTAGATAGAGCGGTGCACCAGTGGCCTTCTTAATCTCTCCTGCCGCCAGAATATGATCCAGGTGGGCGTGGGTATGAACGATCGCTGTGATCTTAAGTCCCATCTCGTGCACCTGGGCCATAATTTTCTCAGCATCACCACCGGGATCAACAATAATTGCCTGTTTTAACTCCAAATCACCAATAATACTGCAGTTGCACTGGAGAGGTCCTACCGGAAAAGTTTTGCGGATATACTTTGACACTGGCTCTTCACTTTCCATCAATAATCATCCTTCGCAATTTACTTTTTAACATGCTTCATTAAACGCTTACGCTTTTTTACCTGCCGTGGAGTCAGTTTGTTTTTCCGTCCTTCATAGGGATTCTTACCGGCCTTAAACTCAATAAAAATTGGCGAACCTTCAATTGATAGACGGCGACGGAAGGTTTTTTCAAGGTAGCGTTTGTAACTGTTTTGCACTTCCTGTGTCTGATTACCGTGAATGACCACCCGCAATGGGTTGGAACCGCCCTGATGCGCATAACGTAACTTAATGCGCCGCCCTCTCACCATTGGCGGCTGGTGCTCTGTAACCGCCTGTTCGAGAATCTGTGTCAGCTTATTGGTTGGCCATTTGCTTACCGCAGACTGATAAGCGCGATCAACCGACTTATACAGGTCCCCAACCCCTGTGCCATGCAGCGCGGATATAAAGTAAACTTTCGCATAACTGACAAATTCGAGCCGTCGTTTAATCTCCTGCTTAATTCGCTGTTTCTCGGAGAACTCCATACCATCCCATTTATTCAGCGCAATAACCAGCGACCGACCTGCATCCAACACGAAAGACAGCATATGCAGATCCTGATCGACAATACCTTCTCGCGCATCGAAAACTGCAATCACTACGTTGGCATCCTGTATCGCCTGCAGCGTTTTTATAATCGAGAATTTTTCTACCGTTTCCTTTATGTTTTTGCGCCGTCTCACACCGGCAGTATCTATCAGCGTGTATGGAGTGCCAAAACGCTGATAAGGGATATAGATGCTATCGCGAGTGGTACCAGGTTGATCATAAACCACCACCCTTTCTTCTCCGAGCATTCGATTTACCAGCGTCGATTTACCCACATTTGGTCGCCCGACTATGGCAATGCGAATACCGGTTTTTTCGATATCCGATTCGGAATATTCTGTTGGCACAGGAAAGCCGGATAGCACCTGATCTATCAGATTACGAACACCCCGGTTTTGAGCTGCCGCTATCGTATATAATTCAGCGACACCCAACTCGTGAAATTCAGCAGTTGCTGAGTCGGCATCCAAACCATCGATTTTATTGACCACCAGGTAACAGCGTTTATCCATCTTACGCAGATGCTGCGCAATCATCTGGTCCGCCGCCGTAACACCTGACTGAGCATCAACCAGCAACAACACAGCATCTGATTCTTCAATCGCCTGAAGTGACTGGTCGGCCATCATGGAGTCGATGCCTTCCTCATTGCCAGTAATACCACCGGTATCGACAACGATATAGGGGGACTCGCCAACCTTTCCCTCACCATACTTGCGATCACGAGTCAGCCCCTCGTAATTTGCCACCAAGGCATCACGAGTGCGTGTTAAGCGATTGAAAAGTGTAGATTTACCAACATTGGGACGACCGACGATGGCTATAACGGGAACCATTTATACTAACCTGCAACCAAGGAACCGGCAGCCAAAAGGCTGCCTATTCTGAATACGCTTACTTTTCGTCAACCCTGAGGCAGACCACCTTGCCACTGTTACCATAGACATAAAGCGTATCGCCTTGCGCAACCATTGACGTAATACCAGCACCATCAATCTTTTTTCGCGCCATGAAGTGACCATCCAGCTGGGACATAAAATGCAGATACCCTTCGAAATCACCCACTACCAGATAGTTACTGTAAGTCACGGGGGCGCTAAGCTGACGGCGATCCAACTCCCCCTGCTTCCAAACACTGCTTCCGGTCTTGATGTCAAGCGCATGAATATGGTCATCCGTATCCACGACATAGAGGTTACCAAACCCTTCATCCGGGCCTAGAAAACTTGAAATCTCCTTCTGCCAGCGAAGTCGCGCCGTACTCATCTCTATTGCGCTGACCTTGCCATGAAAGCTGGTTGCATAAACCATTTCACCCTGTAGCAAAGGGTCGCCATCAACATCGGTCATACGCTCAAGTTCCGAGCGCCCTTGTGGCACAGAAATACGTTTTTCCCATAGCACACGACCGGTATCGGCATGCAGGGCAAGTACTTTACCGTTGGCCAGACCTACCAGCGCCATATTTGAAGTCAATGTCGGGTTACTGTTACCCCGCAACGTTAAAGCAGGCAGGATACTCTCATAAAACCAACGCTGTTCACCGGTTGCGTGATCCAGCCCGTATATCTTCTCATCGGAAGTTTGCACCAACACAATGTTACCATTGGTCTGGGGTACTGAAAGAATTTCGCTGGATACATTGGCTTGCCAGATTTGCGAACCATCCTCTTGACTGAGCGCTATGACACGGCCATCACGAGTTCCCAATAACAGATGTCCAAACCCTGAGCCAAGACCGCCGCTCACCGATTCTTTCATCTTTCGTTTCCACCGTTTCTTGCCATTGCTACGATTAACAGCACTCAACTGGCCATTCACATCTACGATATAAACCGTATCTTCTTCAACAGCAGGTTTGAACTTGATATATTTCTCACCCACGCCATCTCCAATGCCGGTTGACCAGACCTGCTTAATTTTAAGCTCCGGATCCAGATCCACCAATTCCGCTGGTTTCGGCCCTTCGTCATCCCCTTCAAACATTCCACCTAAAAACCCGCAGGCAGAAATAGCAGGTAATAGCATCAAAGCAATAATAAGTCGCCATGTGGCTCTCATCTAACTCTCTCCGTCTTGTGCCAGGTCATTCAATTTAATGGTTAATAATGGGTTATTGGTACCCACTTTTTCAGTCTCGGCCAGTGCACTTCTATAAGCCGACCGTGCTTCTTCTATGCGACCCTGATTTAGATAAAGATCACCAAGAAACTCCTGGTAAACAGCCGTATAGGCCCCGGCCTGAATTGATTCCGTCAAAGCCAAAGCCTGCTCTGTGTTACCCTGTGCGTAGATCACTCTCGCCAGACGAAGGCGTGCAATGATATGCAGAGACGATGCAGCTTCACTCCTGTCAACCACCCATTGCAGTTGTTTTTCCGCCGCATCCAGGTCATTTTTTGCCACAGCCTGCTTGGCTGCCAGAAGAGATGCGTAGAGCGCATAAATTGAATCTGCATGTTCTGCTTTCAGCTTATCAACCAGATGGTTGATGGTCGCCTGATTGGCCTGTTCACTATTTTCCTGCGCCACCTGAACCGCATCAACCAGGTCAAAGTAAATCGTGGAAACAGTCTCACTGACTTGCCGCTGATGCCCTTGCCATGCCTTCCAACCGTATATCAGCGCCAGCGCAAGTCCGATACCGATCAGTACTGACTTTCCGTTCTCCTGCCACCATTTTTTTAATGCTTCTACCTGTTCTTCTTCGGTACGATATTCCACCTGGTTTAACTCCTGACACTATTTTCGCTAGCGGTCATCGCAGACCGCAAAAAAGCGATTAACTGATCTCTATGAACACGTTGTTGCTCGCCCGCTTCACGCAGCGGTTTGAACATCACACTTTCGCTGGCCAACTCCTCTTCGCCAATAACCAATGCATAACGGGCACCACTTTTATCGGCACGCTTGAACTGACTTTTGAAACTACCACCACCACAATTTAGTTGCACTCGAATCCCGCTGAATTGATCACGTATCTGTTCGGCAACCTTCATAGCCTGGCGCTGTTCCTGTTGTCCTGTTGCGACCAGATAAATATCAGCAATCCGGTCATAATCCTCTGGGACAGCCTGCAAAGTTTGCAACATTAACACTAATCGCTCAACTCCCATAGCAAATCCTACGGCAGGGGTCGCTCTTCCACCTAACTGTTCTACCAGGCCATCATAACGGCCGCCCGCACAAACAGTGCCCTGCGCTCCCAGATCGGAAGTAATCCACTCAAAAACAGTCTTACCGTAGTAATCCAGCCCCCTTACCAGGCGCGGGTTTACCCTGTAAGGAATACCGGCATCCTCCAGATACCCCCTTAACTGCGCAAAGTGAATGGCCGACTCTTCATCGAGAAAATCCGCAAAGTCCGGTGCACCGGCTAAAATGTCCTGAGTCTCTTTATTCTTGGTGTCCAGTATTCGCAGCGGATTACTTGATAAACGCCGCTGACTGTCGGCATCGAGATCAGATTCATACCGGGTTAGATAATCGACCAGTTTTTCTTTGTATTTTGCTCTTGCCTGCGCTGAGCCGAGCGAATTCAATTCCAGTCGCACATTATCCAGCAAGCCGAGATCCTGCCATAAACGCGCGCTCAATACTATTAATTCGGCATCGATATCCGGTCCAGCCATACCAAAGGTTTCTACACCTATCTGATGAAACTGTCGGTACCGCCCTTTTTGCGGACGTTCGTAACGAAACATCGGGCCGCTGTACCAAAGACGCTGCGTCTGATTAAAAAGCAGGCCATGCTCCTCACAGGCCCGTACACATCCGGCTGTGCCCTCAGGCCTGAGCGTCAGACTTTCACCATTTCGGTCCTCAAAGGTGTACATCTCCTTCTCAACAATGTCAGTCACCTCACCGATTGATCGCTTAAACAGATTGGTTTGTTCAACAATCGGCAATCGAATCTGTTGATAACCGTAACGGCTCAGCACCGAACCGGTACACCGCTCAAGATACTGCCATGCGGAAGAATCCTGCGGCAGGATATCATTCATACCACGTATTGCTTTAATCTTACCCAAAACGGGATTCCTTTAATCTCTATATGGTATTCATATGAAGCAGAGCCACGCAACAACCACCTCACATCCAACTGTTCGCCATCCAAAAACTGTCAAATTTACACCTGATCTCTACCTGACCCAGGCATTACTGAACTTCGGGTGCGCTATTGTATGACAGATTGGCAAGCACTGCATCGCCAATCAGCACCACAAATAGCAAGAGGTTGGATTAATGCCCACCGGTTTTAATATTAAGCGGGTACCAGCAACTAATTATTTTTATTACACACGCAATAAACGCAACACCTTAGCGTAAACAAACAGCACTGCGCCGCACTACCTTCAATTCGGCTTTAACCTTTTGGAAGAGGTTAACTCTGTATTTGGCGCACTTACCCCGGGCACACTCTGATAACCGGTAGCAGTTGAATCACTATGACTCCTCCACCATACAGTCGACAATGCCAGCAGCGACAACACAATCACCAGCGTGGCCCACTTAACCAAAGGATCACCCGGTTTCACCTGTCGCCTGATATTAATCAGCCCTTTAGCACGACCTTCCGGGGCTACACCAATCTTGTCGAACCCGGCAATCAGTTCATCTGCACAGATATTTAAAAAACGTGCGTAATTTCTGATGTAGCCTTTAACAAAGGTCTTTCCAGGCAGATTATCGTACTGATCCTGCTCAAGACTGGCGATTACCTTCTCACTTAGATTCAGCTTCATCGCTATATTTGAGCGGCTCAAGCCGAGACTTTCCCTGTTCTTTTTCAATATACCGCCAGGTAACTCCTGGCTGCTCTCCAGCTCAGACTCATTGTGTTCAGTAGCCAATTCAGCTCTCACTTACCTGTTTTTTTTATTTGCTGGTATTCGCCCGATGCTGGAAACATATTTTTAAGCATGAGCAGATAACTGGCTTCCCTGTTCTTATCACCTTTCAATCTGGCTAATTTAATGCCAAGCGCCAGACTTCTTGGGGTATTGGGTGCATACCGCAAGCGCACTAACCTCTGATACTGCACATGATATCTTTGGCTGACGCCGTATTCTCCCTTGATAAAATAGATATGTGCGGCTTCCAACAACGCCCTTGCCTGACCGTCATTGATATCAATCGCCCGATCGAATGCAGCAAGTGCTTTTTCATTCTGTGCAATTTTGAGGTAACACATACCCAGATTTTCATAAACCGACGCTCTGTTCTCGTACAGGGTATCGTTGGTTGCCTGTTCCAACTGCACACAGGCGTCACCATAGCGCTGCTGGCTATATAAGAACGCTGCATAATTGTTCCTGATACGCGTTTCATTTGGCCCATATCGCAGAGCCTTTGCGAAATGATCCTCCGCCATTTTGGGCTCTTTTTCCGCCTGAAAAAGAATTGCCAGCGCGTTATGGACCTCGGGTGATTTGGCATCAATTTCAAGTGCGCGTTTCAACGGGCGTTTAGCTTCTACAGTTTTGCCTTGCTGAATATAACGCAACCCCAGTTCTGTATACTTCTTTAATGCCTGCTGTTCATCTGCATTTTCGCTAAACCGGGTTTTTCCCGTGGTTACGCATCCGACCATTAAAAAAATCGAGGTCAACAAACAGCCAACATAAATCCAGTTAAAGCGACATGCCTGTTTCATTATTATTCCTGCAAAAGTTCTGAGTCTGCTTATTATAGACTAACCGCTGAAATGTAACGCTCACTTCTTCGCGTTCTGTCCTGCACCTCTCCAACCAGCTGCCCACAAGCAGCAGCAATATCGTCTCCCCGGGTCGTTCTTATTGTCACGGTATAACCAGCATCGGCCAATATTTGCTGAAACGCTAACACCGCTTTTCTCGGTGAACGGCGATAGCTGGTATGAGGGAACGGATTGAAGGGAATCAGGTTAATTTTACAGGGCAGCACCCTTAGCAATTTGGCCAGCTGCCTGGCATGCGTCAACTGATCGTTAATGCCTTCAATCAGCGTATACTCGACAGTAATTACCCTTCGGTCACCAATCACCTTCAGATAACGCTGGCACGCGGCTATTAACTCCCGTACCGGATATTTTCGGTTAATCGGTACCAGTTCATCACGCAACGCATCGTTAGGCGCATGCAGAGAGATTGCCAGAGATACATCAGAGACTTCACTAAGATGATCAATTTCCGGCACCACTCCGGCGGTACTTAACGTTACTCTTCTCTTGGAAATGCCATATCCGAAATCATCCATCATGATATCCATCGCTGCCACGGCATTATCAAAATTCAGCAATGGCTCACCCATACCCATCATGACCACATTGCTAATATTTTGATCATTGGTACCCGTCTTACGCGTCTCGGACTGACTTGCTATCCAGACCTGTCCGATAATCTCTGCCGCACTGAGGTTTTTATTAAACCCCTGTTTGCCGGTAGAGCAAAAACTGCAGTCCAAAGCACAACCTGCTTGTGATGAGACACAAAGCGTTGACCTGTTGCCATCGGGTATCAGCACCGTTTCAACACTGCTGCCACCGTCAATTTTGACAACCCATTTTTTGGTTCCGTCTTCCGAGGTGTGCTGTTCAACAATCTCCGGCCCACGAATTTCTGCAATTTCAGCCAAACGATGCCGCAGTGACTTACTCATATTAGTCATGTCATTGAAGTCAGATACACCATAATGGTGTATCCATTTCATCACCTGACTGGCGCGAAAGCGTTTCTCCCCAATCTCGAGGAAAAACGCTTCCAGTTGCGCGATGGTCATTCCCAGCAGATTAATCTTTGCTTGCGGCTCTGACATATCCAGGCTCAATGACTGATAACGCTAAACGAATCAACAGTACTTATCGGGGACAGATTTCGCTGTCTGGAAAAAAGTAGGCCACTTCTCGTGCCGCTGACTGTGTTGAATCAGATCCATGAACGGCATTTGCGTCGATTGTTTGGGCAAAATCTGCGCGAATGGTACCCGCTTCCGCTTCTTGCGGATTGGTCGCGCCCATCAGTTCGCGGTTTAACGCGACAGCATTTTCACCTTCCAGAACCTGAACGACAACAGGACCAGAGGTCATAAAGCCGACCAAGTCCTTAAAGAAAGGGCGTTCACGATGCTCTGCATAGAATCCACCGGCCTTCTCGTCATCCATGTGTAGCATTTTCGCAGCAACAATCTTTAGTCCGGCCTTTTCAAAACGGCTGTAAATTTCACCGATAACATTTTTTGCGACGGCATCGGGTTTAATAATAGAAAGGGTACGTTCAACGGCCATTAACTTAATATCTCCTGAAATTACATACTTAGAAAAAATTGATGGCGCACAACAGCACGTGCTGTCACGCCCATCTACTCAAGATCGCGGATTATAAGTTTTTTTTGGGGAAATTAGTATGAAAAGCTGGTTGTCCGGAGATCTTTAACTCGTGCAGCTTGCAACGCCTGCAAAACTATCGGTCCAGGTGAATCTTCAATAACAGCATCTGCTGATCATCCAAAGGCCATCGATAGCCCTGGTTAATCAGCTTCCTCAATCCAGGCGGCCTGTATCGCTTCCAGAATTTTTTCACCACAATGGTTCGGATCATCATCAAAATCTTCCAGTGACATCACCAAATCACGCAGATCGACAAAGTTGATCGATAATGGGTCGATTTGCTCATGACTATCAGCTAATTCAATAGCAATATCCTGCACATCTGTCCATTTCAAACTCATCACTTCATGCCTCATTCAAAAAACTCGTCAGCGCTGACGGTTGCGCCGATCGCGCCTAAATTTTTGCTTCCGATACCTGGTTAATCGTATATTTGGGAATCTCAACCACCAAGTCCTCTTCACCTATTTCCACCTGGCAACTCAGCCGGGAATCCGGCTCAAGCCCCCATGCCTTGTCCAGCAAATCATCCTCCAATTCGTCAGATTCCTCAAGGGAATCAAACCCTTCCCTGACGATTACATGGCAGGTTGTGCAGGCACAGGACATCTCACAGGCATGCTCGATTTCAATATCATTTTTAAGCGCAATCTCAATCAGATTGTCGCCTGTATCAGCCTGAAGCACAGCGCCTTCGGGGCAAATCTCTGCATGGGGTAAAAAAATTACCTGAGGCATATAAATATCCTAGTCTTGTGTTTCACTATCTATCTCGAGCTGGTCCAGGGCTCTTCCCGCGAGTGCTTTCTTGATACTGGCGTCCATTCGCCGGGAAGCAAACTCACTGCTCGCGTTGCTCAAATTTTCAATCTCTCTCGTGATCGCGCTGACATCCTGTTGGGTCAATGCCTGCATCAGTTTCGCAACCTCCTGCTTGAGTTGCGATTGCTCTTCATCACTTAACAGTGCTTCACCATCTTCTGCCACTGCGTTTGTGACACTGGCCAGGAGCGCTTCACCTTCAACCTGTTTTTCACGTAGCTTTCTCGCGGCCACATCGTGCTGTGCATAATCGATCGAATCCTTGATCATCTGCGTGATTTCTTCGTCATTCAGCCCGTAGGAGGGTTTTACCTGAATACTGCTCTCCGTGCCTGTACTCTGCTCACGAGCCGAAACGCTCAAAATACCGTCCGCATCAACCTGGAAAGTCACCAGTATTCTTGCAGCTCCAGCGGCCATTGCCGGAATCCCGTGCAGCTCAAATCGGGCCAGAGAACGGCAATCGGCTACCAGTTCACGCTCCCCCTGCAACACATGGATAGCCATGGCTGTCTGACCATCTTTATAGGTGGTAAATTCCTGGGCTTTGGCAATCGGAATGGTTACGTTACGTGGAATTATTTTCTCAACCAGCCCACCCATAGTCTCAATACCCAACGACAGGGGGTTCACATCGAGCAGCAACATGTCATCGCCGGACTGGTTACCGACCAGCACATTGGCCTGAAGCGCAGCACCAATGGCGACCACTTCATCCGGATTAATATCCACCATCGGCTGCGCACCAAACAGTTCGGCAACACGCGTACGCACGTAGGGTACCCTTGTGGATCCACCAACCATGACCACATTGTCAATTTGATCTGCCTTCAATTTGGCATCGCGTAGCGCCCGCTTACAAACCTTTAGCGTTTTATCGACCAACGTGTCAATCAGCTGATTAAAGGTCTCTCGAGCCAGCGTTTCCTGACATTGATTGTCCGCCCAGGTAAATGCCAGGGTTGCCTGATCCGCTTCAGAAAGCTGCTCTTTGGTCTTACAGGCGAGCTGCAACAAATCTCTCGATTCAGAGTGATCCAGACTTTGTTCCACACCGGCCTTATCAATCAGCCACTCTGCAATTGCATGGTCAAAGTCATCCCCACCTAAAGCGGTATCCCCCGCTGTGGATAAAACTTCAAAAACGCCAGCATGCAAACGCAATATCGACACATCAAAGGTACCACCACCGAGATCATAAACGGCAATTACACCCTCTTCCTGTTTATCCAAACCATAAGCAACAGCCGCCGCTGTCGGCTCATTCAACAAACGCAAAACATTCAAACCAGCCAGTTTCGCTGCATCCTTGGTTGCCTGGCGCTGCGCTTCATCAAAATAGGCCGGTACGGTTATCACAGCACCATCCAGCTCACCACCAAGCGCCTCTCCACCACGCAATGCCAACACCTTCAATATTTCTGCCGAAACACTGACCGGGCTCACATCTCCTGAAACAGTGCGGATATAGGGCATACCTCCCTGTTCTTTCTCGACGAAATGATATGGCACCTGCTCACCGAAGGTTTTAACATCGGCCACACCGCGCCCCATAAGCCGTTTGACAGAAACAATTGTATTGAGCGGATCCTCTTTTGCAGCTTCTTTGGCGGCTTCGCCAACAACTACACCCTCGGCACTATAGCGCACGACTGAGGGCAACAACTTTCTTTGTTGAAGATCCGATATCACCTCCGCAGACCCACTTCGAACTGTCGCCACCAAAGAGTTGGTGGTGCCAAGATCGATACCGACCGCAAACTTATGCTGATGAGGCTGAGGGCTCTCCCCCGGCTCGGATAGTTGTAATAACGCCATATAGTATTCTCTAGATTAATCCGGTTAAAACAGGTCGGGCTAATAATCGAGCAGTTCTTCCTCCAGCCGCTCCACCTCATGCTGCATTTTAACGATAAATTGCATTTTTTTAACCATCTCTGCCGCTTTTTCAAGGGAGTCTTCCGCACCACCTGCAATAGACTGCCGGAATTCGTCCTGAAAAACATTCATTTGCTGATCAAGATGAGACGATACGTTTTCCAGCTCAGCTTCGGGATCTTCGGCATGCTGCGCTACTTCCAACTGTTCACGCAATTCGATTTGCTGCATCAAAAACTCGGGATCCATATTAGTCGAATTATCGTCTGCCAGATCCACTCCGTTAAGCTTAAGCAGGTAGGTTGCACGCTTGAGCGGGCACTTGAGTGTCGCATATGCATCGTTTACGTTTGCGGCATACTGCATCGATAGCAGCTGGTCCCGCCTGGACGCATGCGCATGACGATCTGGATGAGTAGTCCTCTGAATTTCCCGATAAGTCTTCGCCAAAAGATCCAGGTCTATATCAAAATGCTGCTCAAACCCGAAAAGCTGGAAATAGTTTTGGGAGACTGTCACTGATTTCTTGCACCTTATATCGCTTGCGCTGTTTAAAATCGCGAACTGAATCACGCATGAGTTGGTATTCGTTAAACCATGCTGCCGGTGAGTATGCGTATCGAACACCGTTTTTGCTAAATATTGAAACTTTCTCCACAGCCACATTGGCTGCTGACATTAGGGTTGGTAAACTTAAAGCCCTCATTCAAACCATCCTTAACAAAATCCAATTCGGTTCCATCCAGATAAGCAAGGCTTTTTTCATCGACAATCACTTTGACCCCATACCCTTCAAATACCTGATCATCTTCTGCCAGTTCATCAACAAACTCCAGCACATAGGCAAGTCCTGAGCATCCACTGGTCCTCACTCCGACCCGTATCCCCAAACCTTTACCTCTGTTTTCCAGCTGCCGTGACACATGCGCAGCAGCGGATTCTGATACCGTTATCGCCATAAAAACTCCTCATAGTCCGACATCAGTAATGTCGGTTATACAGCCCGGATATTCATCTTTACCAAAGGCTATATTATTTCTCATCCCGCTTGTTTTTAAGGTCAGAGATCGCTGCCTTAATCGCGTCTTCCGCCAACACCGAGCAATGGATTTTAACTGGTGGTAACGCAAGCTCCTCTGCTATATCAGTGTTTTTGATCTGGGTTGCTTCATCGAGCGTTTTGCCCTTTACCCACTCCGTTAGCAGTGAGCTTGAAGCAATCGCCGAACCACAACCATAAGTCTTAAACTTGGCATCCTGAATAACGTCATCGTCACCCACCTGGATCTGCAGCCGCATGACATCACCGCAGGCAGGCGCGCCTACCATTCCGGTTCCCACATCATTTGACTCTTTATCCAAAGCGCCAACATTGCGGGGGTTTTCATAATGTTCCAGTACTTTATCGCTATAAGCCATTTTCCTAACCTCTCAATTCTGCCAGCAAGCGTTTAGTGCGCAGCCCACTGCACAGTTGATAAATCAATCCCATCCTGATGCATCTCCCACAGTGGAGAAAGTTCTCGCAGCTTTTCAACTGCTTCTCGCACGTGGCCAATTACATAATCCACCTCTTCCTCTGTGGTGAACCGACCAATAGAGAATCTGATCGAGCTATGCGCCATCTCATCGCTCATACCAAGTGCGCGCAATACATAAGAAGGCTCCAGACTCGCTGATGTGCAGGCAGAGCCTGACGACACAGCCAAATCCTTTAATGCCATCATCAACGATTCACCCTCAACAAAATTGAAGCTGACATTTAATATTCCCGGCAAACGCTGATGCTCATCACCATTCAAATACACTTCATCCATTTCACAAAAGCTGCTCCACAATTTTTCGCGCAGCTTTAAAATGCGTTCGTTATCGCTGTCCATACCCTCTTTTGCTATGTGACAGGCCTCACCCATGCCCACAATCTGGTGTGTTGCCAGGGTACCTGAACGCATACCGCGTTCATGACCACCACCGTGCATCTGCGCCTCGATTCGTACACGCGGTTTACGGCGAACAAACAGGGCGCCAATCCCTTTCGGACCATAAATCTTGTGCCCGGAAAAAGACATCAGATCGACCTTCATCTCCGCCAGATTAATTTCAATTTTTCCCGCACTCTGCGCAGCATCCACATGAAACAACACGCCTTTACTACGCGTCAGCTCACCAATTGCTGCGATATCGGTAATCACGCCGATCTCATTATTCACATGCATCAAGGAAACCAGTATGGTGTCATCCCGAAGCGCAGATTCAACTTTTTCAGGCGCGATAATTCCCTTTGAGTCCGGTTCCAGATAAGTTATCTCATAACCCTCTCGCTCCAGCTGCCGGCAGGTATCCAGTACCGCCTTATGTTCAATTTTTGAGGTAATGATATGCTTACCTTTCTTTCCATAAAAGTGAGCTGCACCCTTGATCGCCAGGTTATCCGATTCTGTGGCGCCAGAGGTCCATACAATCTCCCGGGGATCACAGTTAACCAACTCGGCCACCTGTTTTCGCGCATTCTCTACCGCAGCCTCTGCTTTCCAGCCGAACAAATGGGACCGCGATGCCGGATTACCGAAGTTGCCTTCAAGCTCAAGACATTCGATCATCTTCTCCGCCACCCGGTGATCAACCGGGGTGGTTGCGGAATAATCCAAATAGATAGGTAACTGCATCAATTCTACTCCAATCTTAAACGCTACTCGTGTTTAACCGAACCAAACTCTATTATTAGAGCGCGGCCTCAACTTTGATTAAATTTTCCTTTTGACTCTGATTCACTCTATGAGCGTCAACAGACTGCCGGTTGGCAACCACCCGGACCTCATTTCTTCGCACCAGATCTCCCAGGCTGATTTTACTCAGAAAATCATGAATCTGATGACTTAAGTCGCTCCACAGATGGTGCGTCAAACATTCATGTCCATGCTGACAATCATTGTCACCACGACACAAAGTGGCATCAACGGATTCATTCACGGCGTCAACCACTTCAGCAACGCTGATTTTATCACCCTCGCGGGTCAACCGATAACCGCCACCAGGACCCCGAACACTTTTTACCAATTCGCGCTTACGCAACTTGGCAAATAGCTGTTCCAGGTAAGATAAAGAGATGTCCTGCCTGCCAGATATATCAGCCAGGCTCACCGGCCCCTGAGTACTGTGTAATGCCAAATCCAGCATTGCTGTCACCGCATATCGCCCTTTTGTAGTCAGCCGCATAACAATCTCTCATCGCTTTACAATCAATATTATGGGGATCATTATGTTAAAACCAACTATTTTAGTCAAGTATATATCCGATTATTTTAGTAGGTTATTGCCTGATCAACAAAACCGACCTCAACCAGACAAAGTGACAGCGCCCGATACCTTGGCCACTCACTCTACTCTTTTTTAATCGCACACAGACTTTGCCTGACACTGGGCGGATCAGGCTCAAATCCCTGGGTAAATGCAGTCACTTCCATAATCGGCTGATATTGATGCAAAAGCTCGTCCGGCTGCAATAAAAAATCGGGATTAGCGGGCCTTCCATATGCCTGATTGCCTTCAGCAAAAGTTTGATAGATCAATACTCCACCTGTTTTAAGCGACTCATATAACCTCGAAAAAAGTGGTCGGTACAGATAATTAACAACCAACACCGCACAGAATTTACCTGGTTCAAAAGGCCAGGCATGCCGCGCTTCCAGGTCAAACGCCAACACCTTCGCCATTGGGTGATCATGCAGGTCCGCCAGCCTTGAAACATCCCGATCGAGAAAAGTCACCCGATAGCCCCGGTTAAGGAAATAACGTCCATTCCGCCCATTCCCGCAGGCCAAATCAAGCACCTCCCCCTGCGGAACTATGTCCGCATACTTTTTCACCCAGGGATTTACGGTAAGATTTGGCTGACAATCAGATAGCATTTTTTATTCCTTTGCTGCTAAATCCGGGCAGTTTAAAACAGCTTGTAACGACTATCATATACTGAAAATGTCCAGCGGCGCGCGTGCTCCCGGCCGTGCTCCTACTGGCGACATTGATAATGTCTTTGCTTATATCAAATTCTTGACTTATGTCATTAGTTCATTTAGCCATTACCCTATCATCCCTTTCAATTGTTTCCAATTGGTAGTATCAATGAGTCATTCAAGCCAAACCGCCTGGGATAGTGAACTGATTAAAAAGTACAACTATTCCGGACCACGTTACACCTCATATCCGACAGCTGTTCAATTTTCGGAAGGCTTGGATGTGGATGAACTGGACGCGTCTGTTGAAAAGCTCGCCAAGGGTGACCAACCACTCTCGCTATATCTCCATATTCCTTTTTGTGCACACCTTTGCTACTACTGTGCCTGTAACAAAATTGTAACCAAACGTCACGATAAAGCAGCTCCCTACCTGGCCCGTCTTTACCAGGAAATAGAAAGCAAAGGACGGCTCTACGAAAGCAAGCGTATGGTCGAACAAATGCACTGGGGAGGCGGAACCCCGACTTTTCTTAACGAAGACGAGATTCATAGTCTGGTCAACCACCTGCGTGCCTACTTCAATCTCCTGGATAATGACCATGGCGACTACTCGGTAGAGATCGACCCGCGAGAGTGCACACGACAGAAACTGCACCTGTTGCGCTATGAAGGCTTCAATCGCATCAGTATTGGTGTCCAGGACATTGACGAAAAAGTCCAAAAAGCTGTCAATCGACTTCAACCGATCAAACTGGTTGAAGACCTGGTTGACCGGGCGCGTCATATCAAATTCAAATCGATCAATATGGATCTGATTTACGGCCTGCCGTTTCAGACCGCTTCGTCATTTGAAAAAACAGTCGACCGTATTATCGAGCTGTCTCCTGATCGGCTATCCGTGTTTAACTACGCACATCTACCCGAGAGGTTCAAGCCTCAGCGACGACTCAAAGCCGAGGATTTGCCTGCTCCAGAAGTGAAACTGGATATTTTGCAGAACACCATCAGTCAGCTGGAAAGTGCCGGGTATGTCTATATCGGTATGGATCACTTTGCCAAACCGACCGACGAACTGGCGCTGGCACAAAAGCATGGCCAGTTGCATCGCAACTTCCAGGGTTACACCACACACAAAGACTGTGACCTGGTGGCCATGGGTGTTTCCTCTATAAGCCATATCGGCCCCTATATATTTCAGAACCATCCGAATCTGGACAACTACACCAAGGCGATCGATGCCGGTAAAATGCCTGTCGTTAAAGGTATCAAGACTAACAAGGATGACCAGATTCGCGGTGACGTGATTACCCAGTTAATCTGCCACTTCGAACTAGATATGAAGCAAACAGGCAAACAGCATAATATCGATTTTGATCAGTACTTTGCCGATGAACTGACACGCCTTCAACCCTTTATCGAGGATGGCCTGCTAACGATTGAAAACGGTCGTATTGAAATCCATTCAACGGGTCGTCTGCTGATCCGCAGCATATGTATGGTATTTGATGCCTACATACCAAAAGATACTGAAACCAAATCCTTTTCACGCATCATTTAATGACCGCATCCATTAAGTAGTTGTTGAGTCAGGGGTAAGCTCCTAACTCAACAACTCTGCATAAGGTATAAAACTGATCTTATCACCCCGCTTGACTGTCTCCCCCGGGGGAACTATTGCAAAGCCGTTAGCCCAGCAGGTTGACGACATAACACCCGAGCTTTGATTATCATATACCGACACCAGCGATTCTCCCTGCTCGCTATTATGAACCTGGGCTCTGAGATACTGTTTTCTGTTTGATGTTTTATTAACCTCAAAATCCGCTACCATTATCATCTCTCGCGGATATAACTGCGTCGCGCCCTGGCATTTGAGCATAAACGGTCGCCCCAGCAGCACGAATGTCACAAAAGCCGAAACCGGATTTCCAGGCAAACCAATAATCGGCGTACCCAGGACCTCACCGAAAGCCAGCGGTTTGCCCGGCTTAATGGAGATCTTCCATAAATGCAATTGCCCCAGTTGTTCAACGACCGGCTTCACGTGATCCTCTTCACCCACAGAAACACCGCCCGTGGTCACAATACAGTCCGCTTCTGCGGCAGCCTTTCGAAGTGCCTCTTCCGTTGCCTCCCGAGTATCTGCGACAATCCCCATATCCATCACTTCCATACCGAGGGACCTTACCAGCCCGCCCAACGCGAACCGATTGGAGTTATAGATCTGCCCTGAACCCAGGTTATTACCTGGCTCCACCAACTCATCTCCTGTTGACAGAATTGCAATGCGCATGGGTTTAACAACAGGCACTTCTGCAATACCGACCGAAGCGATCAAACTGAGTAACTGTGGTGTCAATTTAGCTCCGGCGGAAACAATCAGCTCACCCTGCCTGATATCGTCTCCCATCGGCCGAATGTTTTGCCCCAACCGCACATCGGCGGGAAACCGAACCGCGTCCCCTTCCAGCTGACACTCCTCCTGCATCACCACCGCATCCGCACCCTCAGGCACCTCTGCACCGGTAAAGATACGTGCCGCACCATCACTAGAAATAGGCTCTGGCACAGCTCCAGCCGGGATTCTCTGAACCACCGGCAGCTTTAAACCGGCACTCTTCAGCCCTTGCAGATTTACAGCATAACCATCCATAGCACTATTATCGGCTGGCGGCACATTAACGGTTGAATGCTGATCCTCTGCCAGGATCAACCCCAGAGCATCCTCCAACCGTACCGTCATTGTTTCTTTTTTAATTGGTGCAGCCGCCAGTAATTGCTCGAGCGCCTGCTCAATGGGCATCAGTTGGCCAGCACCGGCCGGCTGTGTATCACAACCACTGCAACCGCTCATGATCGCGTACCACATGCGCTAACAACCGGCGCTTCAGTCGCCACCTTTTGCAGAACCATCGCTACGAAATTACAGGGACGATGACGTGCATCGAGTTGCTCAAGAATAATCTCATCCCAGGCAGTTTTACAGGCATTAGGAGACCCGGGCATACAAAAAATTACGGTGTTATTGGCGATGCCGGCAACGGCTCTGGACTGAATGGTTGAAGAGCCAATATCAAGAGCCGATTTTTGACGAAACAACTCCCCATAACCTTCAACCGTTTTATCGAATAACGGTGTCACCGCCTCTGGTGTACTGTCCCTTGAGGTGAAACCGGTTCCACCGGTAACCAACACTACATGCGTTTGGCTATCAGCAATCCATTGAGAGAGTATTGATCTAATCTGGTAAACATCATCTTTGACAATAGCTTTACCATACAACTGATGGCCAGCCTGCTGCAGCCTTTCAACCAACGTATGACCCGATGTATCCGTCTCTTCGGTACGTGTGTCTGACACCGTCAACACTGACACATTAAGTGATACAAATTCGGCGTTCTCTTGCGCGTGTCCCATATTTCACTCTTTCCTAAAACGATAAACAGAAACCGGGCATTATATCAAAGCCGGTTAATTTAAAGCTAAAATTCTTTATTGAGGATAACGCAGAAAGGAGATCAAACGACAGAATTCTGCAGGTAAGGCCCTGGTCAGTCGACCTCCTGCACCAGATCCATACCAGACTGTCCAAACCAGTATCCATTGCAGTGCTGTCTGGCGATCAACTGGCTGGAGGACTGCCCTTGCGTAATAGCCGCAGCAAACTGTTCGATAATCTGATCGGTTCCATTCGACTGAGGACTGACTCGAACCACATCAACACCCATAGCAGCCATTTCAGGTATCTGAGGAATCAAATCATAACAATAACCGGATTGAGTCTGAATACCATTCAGGGTAAACAACTCTTCATCTTCCTGTGTTTCCATCGCCACACCATCCGGGTACTCAATGCAGGAATAACGGCAGTCGTCTTTCGGCAAATTTTTCATACGGGCGGTAAAGCAACGTGCCGAGTAGGCCAACGGCAATTTACCATAGGAGAAAACCTCTGTTTCAACCTTTTGCTGAAACTCCATCGCCTCAGCTTCCGCCAGGATATCCGCCAGCGTTTCGCGATTCAGTTCAACAGGCATTACCCAGCGCTGCATACCCTGTTGCTGTAATATTTTCAGTGTATGTGCATTGTAGATATTGATCGAAGGGCCGCAAACAAAGGGCAGCTCCTGCTCGACCATCATTTGCACGGCTGCCATATCATTGGCCTCCACCAACAGTTTGGTCTCGTTGATACACATTTTTTTGAGACCTGCCAGCTCTGAGCGCGCCTCAATCAAAGCCAACGTGGAAAGCACAACCTGTTTTCCGGAGTCGGAGAGTTTGACCGCCAAATCGATCCAGTCTTCAATGCGCAGCTCATGGCGTTTTGAACAAACAGCCTCACCAAGATAGATAATATCGGCTGGCGTTTCCAGGATCTGCTGGTAAAAATCGAGAACCTTCTGCTTGGGCCAATAATAGAGTATGGGGCCAACTGAAATTTTCACTGGTTGGTGATCTCCAAAAAATATTTAACCATCCTGCAATTATCCTGTAGGTACGGCTTTAGTCTGTTTGAGTGATTTACTTATCCGTCTAATGCCTTGACCGAAATGCGACACTGGCTTACTGCCAGGGCCGACTGTACGCGCCCAGTGTAGTTTGGGTGCCTTCTGATACCTTGGATAAGCTATCCAGCCACTCACTACGCGGTGCAAAATTATCCCGCTCGATCACGTAGGCATCCAGTGCTTCCCGCCAGACTCTGACAATCTGCTCTACATAAGCAGGGCTGCGCTGACGACCCTCCAGCTTGATAGCTTTTATACCGGCATTGCTCAACTCCGGAATCAGGCGAATTGTATTCAGACTGGTGGGTTCTTCAAGCGCATTATAAACATGCTCATCCACCTTAAAACGTCCTTTGCAGAGCGTCGGATAACCGGCATTCTCCCCGTCCTGATAACGGTCAATCAGCACATCATTCAGACGGGATTCACGACCCTCAGGCGTCTCTTCCCAACGCACAGCTTTCGCTGGCGAGCAAGCGCCACAGGTATTTGGCGATTCATCAGTCACATAGGAGGAGAGATAACATCGACCTTCAGCCATAATACAAAGGCTGCCAAAACCAAAAACTTCCAGATCGACGGGACTTTTTTCCGCTGCCAGTTTAACCTGGGCCAGGGACAGCACTCTTGGCAATACCGCGCGGCGGATACCGAATTGCTGGTGATAGAACTTCAGTGCCTCGTGGTTTGTTGCGGAGCCCTGAACCGAAAGATGAAGATTGAGATCCGGGTATTTATTTCTGGCATACTCCAGAACTCCCATATCGGCCACAATTAAAGCGTCCACACCGAGATCATAGGCCCTATCGACCGCCTCCTGCCAACGCTTCCAGCCCTTGGGTTGAGCGTAGGTATTTATGGCCACAAAAACTTTAACTTTCCGGTCGATCGCGTAATCCAAAGCCTGCCGGGCTTTTCGGTCATTAAAGTTCAGACCCGCAAAGTGACGCGCATTGGTATCATCCTTAAAACCCATGTACACCGCGTCAGCACCACTATCAACTGCAACCCTGAGTGCGGGTAAACTACCAGCCGGACAAACTAACTCCATCTTTCACCTCTAGGCCGCGTAAATAAAGCGGCTAACCTGCGATACGGATTCCAGAATCTGCTTAAGCGGAAACGGCAGGTTCTCATGGTCAAGCGCATCAAGAATATTTTTAACCTCAAGACCCAACTCTGTATCGCCCTCAATCATCAATCGGCGCTGAAAAAACAGTGTGTCGGGATCCTCCTGGCGACTGACCAGCAGAGCAAACTCCTGAGCTTCACCACTAATAGTGACATCAGCCTCGCCATCCGCTTTTTCTACTTCAAGCTGCCCACTCTGCATGGTAATCCGCCAGCCAATATTGAGGTCGGTAACATAGACTTTTAGGTATCGCCCCTCCAGGCAATCCAGGTCGCCATCACTTATTTCCGCAGCAAACACCTGAGGCAGCAACTTTTCAAGTGCTATTTTCTGCATCAGAAACGGACAGGCCTGGGCGGAATGACTTACCACCGGCTGTAGAAACTTTTGTATTATCGGGCTCATCAGTTACTCTCCGTTTCTATCATTTCTATTTCAACGATAACCTTCTGTTTTACTCATCAATCTGTCAAACGGCAGACTCGAAGCTGCTTAACCGGTCTATTTTATCAGAATACCCAAACCTTATTGCTTTCTTAGGCTTTTGGCTTCAGTGCGTCAACGGCTGATTAAGTTCTGCCAAATCAATCCCGTCAATCTCGGCACTCTCCATGAGGCTATGGATGTACTGGCGAACAGCTCGTCGATTACCCTGTTCCGACAGATAGTTGGCAATTTTTTCCCTAACTTGCTCGAACTCCAGCGGATCTCCATCAATTTTACGATCCATACGCACGATATGATAACCATATCTGGACTCCAGCGGGTGAGCGGCCAAACCAATCTCCAATTTAAAAAGCTGCCGCTCAAATTCCGGAGTGGTCTGTCCTTTGCTCAACTGCCCCAGATTTCCATCCGTCTCCTTGGACGGACAGTCTGAGTGCAGCTTCACCAGCGATACAAAACTGGCTGGATCTTCCTTCAACTCAGCAAGCAGTTGCTCAGCCTTCTGCCTGGCAGCATCGCGCGCCTCAATATCCTGTGGATCTGCAGCAATCAATATGTGGCTTGCTTCGGCGATATCCGGACTGCGAAACCGCTCGCGATTTTGTTCAAAATAGCGGCGACAACTTATCTCATCTGATTGAGGCGCCTCTACCTGTTTATCGATCAGCACTCTGATCAACCCTTCATTCCTGCTTTCATTTTCCAACAGTGTCAGCTCTTGATCAAATCCCTGGGCAATAGCCTCCTGAACCAGCAGCTCCTGAATTATCAGCGCTTGTGCTGATTGACCAATCGCCTCCTCCGCTGACTTTGAAGGATGGTACTGTAATTCGTGAGCGAGCGTTTCCCGTGTTATCACACTGCCGTTAACCGTAATTTCAGGCAGGTCTGCCATTTCAGCTTGAGTCTTTGGCTTAGAATCAGACATATTTTTACACCTCAAAAAAACCCCGCAGCGTATGCTGCGGGGCGTCCAGTTTCCTTAGCTTGTGATGGAGCTTTATAGTTCAAGCTCCGGTATTTATTCTAAAATACCTTTTGCCTTACCAATTGATAGTTACGTCCCAGATACCAGATAGGTGCACTGATTACGTGAACCATTCGAGTAAAAGGAAACACGACAAACAGTGTTAGACCCAACAATACATGCAACTTGTAAATCAGGTTAACGCCAGATATCGCTGCCGCCGCCTCTACAGGCTGAAAGGTAACGATACTCTGCGCCCAAGTGCCCAACAGTAGCATGACGGAGCCATCCAGATGTTGACTTGAAGCAATAATCGTACAAAGCCCCAAGATCAGCTGTGCATAAAGCAGCAACAGTATCATGATATCCGACTTGCTGCTGTTTGCTTTTACACGCTCGTCAGTAAGGCGACGTTTGATCAGCATGGTCATACCAATAAACGCCAGTATACCGAAAACACCACCGGAAATCATGGCTAACATCTGCTTGGCAGGTGTCGAAATCACGTAGTGATACAAGGATTCCGGGGTTAACAGGCCCACAAAGTGCCCCATCAAAACAAACAACACACCGACATGGAACAGGTTATTGGCGACGCGAAAGTTCTTGCTATTCAACATCTGACTGGAACCTGCTTTCCAGGTGTACTGCTCTCGATCAAATCTAATCCAACTGCCTACCAGACATACCAGTAGTGCAATATATGGGTAGAGACCAAATAATAATGTATTAAAGTAACTCATGTTTTATCTCCAACATCTACTGGCAAATTACAATGGCTGACTGCTTACGCTAGACTGCTGCGACACATCCTTAACCCAATGCACGGGTTCGGACTTCTGCTCCTGCATAGGAAAAGGCGCCTTGCCCTGTGACGGGCAAGCCTGATTATCATCACCCATGCCAAAGGTAATGGCCTCCTCTTCCCAGACCTTATCCAACGCTTCCGGCGTATCATCCCGTGCTTCTCTGGCGACCTGCTCCAACACCGGTTGAAGGTCTACTTTGACCCCGGCAATCATCAGCAGCGCATCGAAAAGACAGTGGTAAGGGCTTTCACGCTCCTGCAGTCGCGCGCTAAGCAATGCCAGAATATGATGAACATCAGCAAGTCCTTCTCGAGCATCCATCTCATCACCCTGAGCCAGAAACTCCAGATAGAGGGGAATATAATCCGGCAGTTCCTTCACGCCGAGGCTAAACCCTTTCTCTTCGTATAGTGCCATGAGATCGACCATGGCTTGACCTCGATCTCTTGACTCACCATGCACGTGCTCAAACAACAGCATTGACAGGGCGCGGCCGCGATCAAACAGACCCACATAGCACTCCTGCGCGTCCATAAGCTCCTGATCCCGCAAGCCCTCAGTCAACTGCACCAAATGCGTGCGCATAGCCGGCGAGATCTCCTTTGCCGACTTGATCACTTCGATCAACTCATCGGCGTGAGCCATCAGCTCTTCGCTGGGATAACTCATCAGCCTTGAGATAACTTTTAAAATAATCATCACCAATTACTCCCAAACCTGAACCGTATCAATAATGTCGCGACGATTGGCTTTAGCTGCACCAAACATATTGACGTCACTGGTACCGTCTGAACATCCGTTACCAAAACTAAATCCACAGCCCCCGCGTTCAGCATAAGCTTCTACCAATGCATCCTCACGATGAGCAGTCGGAATCACGTAACGATCTTCATAGTTGGCAATCGCCAGATAGCGGTACATCTCTTCCACCTGAAGCGCTGTCAGCCCCACCTCTTCAAGAACCGCCGCATCATCAGCGTTTTCAACGTTCTGGGCACGCTTGTATGCACGCATCGCCAGTAGTCGTTTTAATGCCAGGGTCACGGGTTTCTCATCACCTGCAGTGAGCAGGTTAGCCAGATATTTCACAGGAATACGCAGCGAATCCACATCCGGAATGACACCCGCCATGCCCACTTGTCCCGCGTCAGCAGCATGCTGAATCGGAGATAGTGGCGGCACGTACCAAACCATCGGTAAAGTGCGGTATTCCGGGTGCAAAGGTAACGCCAGTTTCCAGTCCATCGCCATTTTGTATACGGGAGAACGTTGTGCCGCTTCCAAAGTGGAATCCGGAATTCCATCGGCCTTCGCCTGCCTGATCACTTCAGGGTCAAATGGATCCAGGAAGATTTCCAGTTGCTTCTCATACAGATCCTGCTCTGAAGGTGCACTCGCAACCTCTTTAATACGGTCCGCATCATAGAGCAGCACGCCCAGGTAACGAATACGTCCCACACAGGTCTCCGAACAGACAGTCGGCATACCGGATTCGATACGCGGATAACAGAAGATACACTTCTCTGATTTACCCGACTTCCAGTTGAAATAGATCTTCTTGTACGGGCAACCGGAAATACACATACGCCAGCCACGGCACTTCTCCTGGTCAATCAGTACAATGCCGTCTTCCTCACGCTTGTAGATCGCGCCACTGGGACATGAAGCCACACAAGCCGGGTTCAGGCAGTGCTCACATAGACGTGGCAAGTACATCATGAAAGTGTTTTCGAACTGACCGTAAATCTCCTTCTGAACGTTATCAAAGTTCTTGTCTTTGCTACGTTTCGAGAACTCGGTTCCGAGAATTTCTTCCCAGTTCGGACCCCATTCGATTTTCTGCATGCGCTTGCCGGAAATCAGTGACCGTGGTCGGGCCACAGGCTGATGCTTTTGCTCAGGAGCGGTATGCAGATTCTGATAGTCAAAATCAAAGGGCTCGTAGTAGTCGTCAATTTCCGGCAGATCCGGGTTTGCGAATATGTTCGCCAGCACACGGTATTTTCCACCGATTTTCGGGTTAATGGAGCCATCGCTGTTACGTACCCAGCCACCATTCCACTTATCCTGGTTTTCCCACTCTTTCGGGTAACCGATGCCCGGTTTGGTTTCTACATTGTTAAACCACGCGTATTCCATACCCTCTCGAGAGGTCCACACGTTTTTACAGGTAATAGAACAGGTATGACACCCGATACACTTATCCAGGTTTAACACCATGCCTATTTGAGAACGAATTTTCACTGTGCAGCCTCCTTAAACGTCTTGAGGAAGTGGTTGTGGCAAAGCATCTCCACCCAGACCACCGGTCTCGGTATCATCCAGCCAATCCACTTTATTCATTTTGCGTACCACGACAAATTCGTCGCGATTACAACCTACGGTACCGTAATAGTTAAAGCCGTAGGATTGCTGTGCGTAACCACCAATCATATGGGTCGGCTTCATAATCACACGGGTAACCGAGTTATGGTGTCCACCGCGAGTACCGGTCGTTTCCGAACCCGGCACGTTAACGATTCGCTCCTGGGCGTGATACATCAGGGTCATACCTTCATTCACACGTTGGCTTACCACCACACGACAGGTAATTGCTCCGTTAACGTTAAATACTTCAACCCAATCGTTATCTTCCAGATCCGCTTTCTTGGCATCCACCTCTGAGACCCAGATGATCGGACCACCACGGTTTAGAGTCAGCATCAACAGGTTGTCGGAGTAGGTGCTGTGAATACCCCACTTCTGGTGCGGTGTAATCCAGTTCAGCACGATCTCTTTGTTACCGTTGGATTTTTTACCCTTGACCATCTCAATGGTTTTGGTATTGACCGGCGGACGATAGGAAATCATCTGCTCGCCAAAAGCCTGCATCCACTGGTGATCCTGATAGAACTGCTGACGACCGGTAATGGTACGCCAGGGGATATACTCATGAACGTTGGTGTAACCAGCGTTATAGCTGACGTGCTCATCCTCCAGACCAGACCAGGTAGGCGAAGAGATAATCTTGCGCGGTTGCGCCTGAATATCGCGGAAGCGAATTTTCTCTTCATGCTTGGGCTCGGCCAGGTGCTTGTGGTCACGGCCGGTAATCTGACCCAATGCGTCCCAGGCTTTGACAGCCACGTTACCATTTGTTTCAGGTGCCAGAGTCAGAATCATTTCCGCAGCATCAATCGCGCTTTCAATACGCGGCTGACCTTTGCTCACACCTTCATCGGTGACGCGATAGTTCAGGTCACGCAGGAACTCTACCTCTTCATCGGTATTCCAGCCGATCCCTTTACCACCATTACCCGCTGACTCTAACAAGGGGCCCACCGAGGTAAACTTCTTGTAAGTGTTGGGATAGTCCCGCTCAACCACCACCATATTGGGTGCGGTCTTGCCCGGAATCAGGTCACATTCACCTTTTTTCCAGTCCAGCACATCAATCGCCTGTGCCAGTTCTCCCGGGGAGTCATGCTGCATAGGAATGGTCACGATATCTTTCTCTACGCCCAGGTTACCCTCAGCGATTTCAGAGAATTTCTTCGCAATTCCTTTATAGATATCCCAATCCGAACGCGCTTCCCAGGCCGGGTCCGCCGCTTTTGAGAGCGGATGGATGAAGGGGTGCATGTCCGAAGTATTCAGATCATCCTTTTCATACCAGGTCGCAGTTGGCAGCACGATATCCGAGTACAGACAGGTTGAAGACATACGAAAATCCAGAGTGGTGACCAAATCCAGTTTTCCTGTCGCACCGTCTGCAACCCACTCTGCTTCCTGAGGGATAATGCCATCACGTTTACCGTTATCTTCGTTCATCACACCGTTATTAGTGCCCAGCAGATACTTGAGCATATACTCATGCCCTTTACCTGAAGAACCCAACAGGTTTGAACGCCAGATAAACATATTGCGCGGGAAGTTCTCCGGACTATCCGGTTGCTCCGCAGAGAAACGAATATCACCGCTTTTCAGTTGCTCGACCAGATACTCTTTCGGGTCTTTACCGGCCGCTTCAGCATCCTTGGTGATCTGCAGCGGGTTACGATTCAACTGTGGCGCACTTGGCAACCAGCCAAGGCGTTCAGACTTGATGTTGTAATCGAGCATCGCTTCAGGGTACTGTGATTTATCCACCATGGGTGACAACACTTCATGAATGCTGACTTTCTCATGGCGCCACTGCGAACTGTGGTTATAGAAGAACGAAGTAGAGTTCATGTGACGTGGAGGTCGATGCCAATCCAGAGCAAACGCCAGTGGAGTCCAGCCAGTTTGTGGGCGAAGTTTTTCCTGTCCCACATAGTGTGCCCAGCCGCCACCACTCTGGCCCACACAACCGCACATGATCAACATGTTGATCAGTCCGCGATAGTTCATATCCATGTGATACCAGTGGTTCATCGCTGCACCCACAATGATCATGGAGCGACCTTTGGTCTTATCGGCGTTATCAGCAAATTCCCGAGCAACCTGAATCACTTTTTCACGGGATACACCGGTGATATTTTCCTGCCATGCAGGAGTGAACGGAGTCAGATCATCATAGCTGGATGCTACATTACCACCACCCAGACCACGATCAATACCGTAGTTAGCAATGGTCAGGTCAAAGACTGTAGCAACCTTGACACTGCTGCCATCCGCCAACTGTATATCACGCGCTGGAACATTACGTGGCAGCACTTCATCATGTTCGCAGTAGTTCCAGTATTCGTTGCTTTGATCCGCTGCAAAGTGCGGGAAAGATACTGATACGGTATTTGCTTCACCGTCAATCAGGGAAAGCTGTAGCTGTGTATCTTTACCTTCTTTTCCTTCACGGGCTTCAATATTCCACTTGCCTGCTTCACCCCAGCGGTAGCCGATCGAACCAAGCGGAGAAACAAGCTCACCACTTTTCTCATCATAAGCGATGGTTTTCCATTCCGGGTTGTTGTCCTGACCCAGGTTTTCCGCCAAATCAGATGCCCGAATAAAACGGGTAGGCTTGAGCGTGTCATTTTCATGCTCTTCCAACAGCACCAGCATCGGCATGTCGGAATAACGACGCACATAATCAGTGAAGTATTCGCTGGGGTTTTCCAGATGGAATTCCTTCAGAATTACGTGGCCAAATGCCATACCAAGTGCAGCGTCAGTACCCTGTTTGGGGTTAAGCCACAGATCAGTGAGCTTAGCGACTTCCGAATAATCCGGTGTCACAGAAACCGTTTTTGCACCTTTATAACGCACTTCAGTGAAGAAGTGAGCATCGGGGGTACGTGTCTGGGGTACGTTTGATCCCCATGCGATAATGTAATTCGAGTTATACCAGTCAGCCGATTCAGGAACGTCGGTCTGCTCACCCCATACCATCGGTGATGAAGGAGGCAAGTCACAGTACCAGTCGTAGAAGCTCATACAGACGCCACCGATCAACGATAGATAACGTGACCCTGCAGCGTAGGAAACCATTGACATAGCCGGGATTGGCGAGAAACCAACAACTCGGTCAGGACCAAAAGTTTTAGTAGTATAAACGTTCGCAGCTGCGATAATTTCGTTGACCTCATCCCAGGAAGAGCGGACAAAACCACCGAGACCACGTTTAGATTTGTATGAGGTCGCTTTCGCTGAATCCTCAACAATAGAACCCCAGGCTTCTACAGGATTCGAATGTGCCAGACGCGCCTCTCTCCATAGTTTCAGCAGAGGCTTGCGAACCATCGGATAACGCAGACGGTTGGCACTATAAATATACCAGGAGTAGCTGGCGCCACGTGGACAGCCGCGCGGCTCATGGTTAGGCAGGTCATTACGCGTACGCGGATAATCAGTCTGCTGGGTTTCCCAGGTAATCAATCCGTTTTTTACGTAAATTTTCCAGCTACAGGAACCGGTACAGTTAACACCATGCGTTGAGCGGACGATTTTATCGTGCTGCCAGCGCTGCCGGTAGCTATTTTCCCACTCGCGGCTCTCATTGGTGACGTCGCCATGACCATCGGCGAACTCACCCTGTTTTTTCTTGAAAAATTGCAATCTATCTAAAAAGTGACTCATAACAAAAATCTCTTTGTCGCTTAACTAACGGGGATACGCTCCCCACTTTAAATCTATTTACCTTTCGGCCTTAAGGATTGTAGAACTCATTATCCCGTTTAAGGCTGAACTCCTCTCCGCATTTCGGACAATTAACTAACGTTGTCTTTCTATCCTTGCGCAGATAAAACCACCAGTTAATGAGGATACAAAGCGCGTAAAAGGCCGCAAAACCATACAACGCATTTTCCGGAGTGGTTGCCTTGATCTGCTCACCAAACACCTTGGGAATATAGAATGCACCATACGCTGCAACGGCTGAGGTCCAACCAAGCGCAGGACCGGCCTGCTCCTTGTCAAACACCATCGCGATGGTGCGGAAGGTGGAGCCGTTGCCTATTCCGGTCGCCGCGAACAGTACCAGAAACAGCAGGAAGAATTGAACAAAGTATTCTTCAGGTGTGGCAGAATTGTACGCTGCTTTCATGTAGTAACCGGCACCGATAGCCGACACGACCATTACGGCAGAACAAATGTGTGTCACCCATGCTCCACCCATCTTATCAGCAATCCAGCCACCAACAGGACGAATCAGTGCGCCAATAAAAGGTCCCATCCAGGCGTACATCAACGCACTCGGACCATTGGGATTAATCGCATCATGCACCATGACACCATCCGGTCCCACAACATGGGTATAGCCAAAGATGACTTTAATGGCGAGCGGGAATGCTGCAGAGAAGCCGATAAACGACCCGAAAGTCATGGTGTAAATAATACTCATGATCCAGGTATGACGATTATCAAAAATCTTAAACTGGCGATTGAGGCTGGTTTTAATATCTCCGGGAAGTATTTTCATCAGAGAAACTGTCAGCGCAACTACTGCAACCAACACCAGCTCTTTGGGGACATTAAAGCCTGAACCGTTCGCACTAGCCGGTAATATCAACCAAAGTCCGCCTGCTGCTGTCAACAGACCAATTGAGAGCATGCCGATAATGATTGTAAAACTGGTGACAGGATTACCTATATCAGGAGAAACATGTGACACTTTCAGGTTATTCATACCGAACCAACCGGCAAAGGCCAGCGGAATCAGAATGAGCAACCAGACAAAACCCGCGTTCTGAATATAGGTTTCGGTTCCAGCAGATATTTTACCGATCAAGGTACCACTGGAGTTCTCCAAAATCATGGACTCGCCACCCATTCCGCCAAACAGGCCAAATGTCATTACCAGAGGCACCAGAATCTGCATCGTAGTAACACCGAAGTTACCCAGCCCCGCATTCAAACCAAGCGCCAGACCCTGTACCTTTTTCGGAAAAAAGAAACTGATATTTGACATTGAGGAAGCAAAGTTACCGCCGCCAAAACCGGACAACAGCGCCAGCAGCTGGAATACCCACAGCGGAGTACTTTTGTCCTGTAGCGCCAATCCGGTGCCAAAGGCAGGAATCATCAGCAGCGCCGTTGTAAAAAAGATGGTGTTACGACCACCACACAGTCGAATAAAAAAACTGCTGGGAATCCGCAAAGTAGCACCGGTCAAACCGGCAATTGCCATCAGTGTAAACAGCTCTGATTTTTCAAAATCAAAGCCCAGGTTGAGCATTTGTACTGTGATAATTCCCCAGTACAACCAAATAGCAAAGCCGCATAACAGGCTGGGGATTGATATCCACAGATTCCTGTTTGCGACTTTCTTACCCGTCGACTCCCAAAATGCCGGGTCTTCGACGTCCCACTTATTAATGTCAGACATAAGTCTCTCCAGTTTTATATTTCTAATCTCGCTAAATTAAAAACCTTTCCAATAAAAACTCCCGCAAACCATTGGCTGCGGGAGCTCTTTGAATTACAGCAGGTCGCTTTCCCGTTTCAATTGCAAAATGGCGTAGTTCATCCAGATCAAACAAACTGCCACCAGTCCAAACATCAACATGAAACAGGAGCTGCGAATATTGAAGGCATCAGACAACATGCCAAAGAAGATTGGCAGAGTGAAACCACCCAAACCGCCAATTACACCAACCATACCACCAACTGAGCCCATATTATCGGGGTAATAATCATGAATAATTCGATACACACTGGCCTTACCAAAACCTTGTGCGATACCAACAACAAACACTAGCGCAGTAAACACCCAGACGTTTAAACCGACACTGAAGGTAATATCTCCATCAATGCCGTGAATAATCATGCTGGTTTGCGGATAGGAAAGGAAAAACAGACAGGCAATCGAAATCCAGAATACCCACCAGTTCACTGCGCGTGCACCCACTTTATCTGATGCCCAGCCACCTGCGGCACGAATCAGACCTGAAGGCAGGGTAAACAGCATGGTAATAAATGAGGCTGTTTTAAGATCCATGCCGTATTCACCGACATAGTACTTGGGTAACCACAAAGCGAGGGCGACGAACCCGCCAAACACAAAATAGTAATAAAGACCAAAGCGCCAGACCCTTAGTTCTTTAAGCGGAGCCAACTGATCCTTAATCGACTTGTGTGTACCGGACCTTGCTCTCTCCTCCTGATGAGGGTCGTTATAGGTAAACAGCCAGAACAGTACCGCCATGACTATCATAGAAATCGAATAAACCTGGGGCACCATGCGCCAACCGGCCGCTACAACAATCGTAGGAGCCACCAGGTTGGTTATCGCAGCCCCGGCGTTACCAGCACCGAAAATACCCATGGCTGTACCCTGGCGTTCCTTTTCAAACCAGGCGGAGGTATATGCAATACCGATCGCAAAAGAACCACCGGCCAAACCGACGAATAATCCAATGGTGACGTACTGCCAATACTCAGTCGCAAATGCCAGCCCGTAGGTGGGTATCGCCACCAGCAGCATCTGAATAAAAAACACAACACGACCGCCAAAACGATCCGTTAACAAGCCCAGTGGCAAGCGGGTTATCGAACCGGTAAGAATAGGTGTCGCAACCAATATACCAAACTCTGTATCGGTGAGGCCTAATTCCCCTTTAATCTTAATACCGATGATTGAAAACATGGTCCACACTGCAAAGTTGCAGGAGAACGCCAATGTATTCATGGTCAGCACTGACCATTTCTTTGAAGTTTCTGATACCATTAACTGCTCCCTCGAACGACTAAAGGACTGACTGGAATTTTGCGATGCCAAATATATAATCGAGCAAAGTGAGAGCTATTGACATAGATCAAGCATGCCACGCAGCCATTTTTACAGAAAGGGATCAACTACCACTAAAGTGGTATTATAGAAACCAAATATTTTCCTTTTTAATCAGCGTGTTGCACATTAAACAAGAACCAAAAGCCATATAACAGGTACTACCAACTATTTAGTAGTAATTACCCCAGAATAATTATGTTTAAACATCAACCAACAGAAAAGTCTCTCTCCCAGCGGTTTGGATTTGCCATTGCCTGCATCACTCTGCTGGCTTTTACCAGTATCGTCGCGGCTATATTCGTCATTCAACAGGCAGGAACGCACGCTGCTGCCGTGAATTCCGCCGGTTCTCTGCGCATGCAATCTTATCGAATAGGTACAGCCTTGCTAACCATACAAACCCGGCTGGTTAATGAGGGGGAAGCTTTCGATTTTCGCAGGGGCGACAGCCGGCTGGACAAACTGATCGAAGATTTTTCTGCACAGCTGAATAGCGAGGAGCTCTACGATGTCAGGCGATCTGACAAAAACCTCGAGCCTGGCAAATCATACAAACTGGTTGAAACGGCATGGAAAAGGCGCATCGTACCCATGCTCAACCAGCTCCAGCAATTTCAGCCTAATTCGGCAGAATATCTGGCCCTAACCGATCAATACCTGGAACAGGTCAATCAATTTGTTGATAACATTGACCACTTTGTACTTGCTCTTCAGATTGATTCCGAGCAGCAAATCAGAATCCTTGGTCTAATCACGCTGTTTTGCGTATTCTGCACAGTTGGCGTCGCCTATGGTGTAATGTATCTGTTGAACTCTTCAGTTATTCTGCCACTGGCAGAATTGGTGGAGTTGGCAACCCAGTTCAAAAAGGGCAATTTTAAAGCTCGCTCAAACAACCCCAACCGCGACGAACTCGGAATACTCGCACAGACTTATAATCAGATGGCCGAATCCATAGCCAATCAGTACGAAAGACTGGAGAAAATGGTTGCGGAGAAAACCGCCGAGCTCACTCAGAGCAACCTGACACTGGAGTTTCTCTACGATACCAGCAGAAAGCTGGCCGGTGAAAACGATCCGGAAAATTTGCGCGCTATTCTTTTAAAACTTAGAGAAGTTGCCGAGCTTAAATACCTGTTGCTTTGTTACAAACCCACCGCTGACAGTAACTACTACGAACTCATTGACTGTGGTGCGACAGAGAATATCAAACCGGAGCAATTAGCCAACGCACCTGCAATACTAGCCTCCATGAAGGTGCTCCCCAACGAGCGGGTGCCGGCAGTTATATCAGAGCTTAAAGAGGGACAAAATCAATACGGTTACCTCTATGCGGAGCTACATTCCAAAAAGAGCCGGAGTGAGTGGAAGGAACAACTGCTGCAAAACGTAGCTGACCAGCTGGCAGCCGCCTACAGCCTGAAGCATCAGGATGCACAGGAACGTCTGTTGATGCTTTTTGAAGAACGGGCTGTCATTGCCCGAGAACTCCATGACTCCCTGGCGCAGTCACTTTCTTATCTGAAAATGCAGATCACACGCTTAAAAACTCTACTCAAAAGAAAAGCCGATGAAGAGACTATCATGGGCGTCAGCAATGAGCTTCAGGACGGCCTGAATGCTGCTTACCGAAACCTCAGAGAGCTGTTAAATACTTTTCGCCTGCAAATCACCCACCCTTCACTACAGGCAGCACTGGATACTACGGTAAAAGAATTTGCGGAATTTAGTGGCGTACCTATTTCACTGAATTACAATATGCTGGCAAAAAAGTTAACTCCCAATGAAGACATTCATGTATTACAGATTGTGCGGGAAGCTGTTTCAAACGCAGTTAAACACGCTTCTGCCAAGCAGATAGAGATCAATTGCGGGGAAGTCGGCGATGGTACGGTAACCTTTGATATTATTGATGATGGTATCGGGATCGAAAGAGAAGCGACAAAAAAATATCACTACGGGTTATCGATCATGCATGAACGCGCTAACAGCCTCAGTGGCGAGCTAACTATTGAGCCAGGCAAACAATCGGGTACCCAGGTATCATTAAAATTCACACCACAGTTAACAACTGAAACTTCCGAGAATATGGCATGACAGAAAAAGCTCAGATTTTACTGGTAGATGATCATCCTTTACTGCGAACCGGCGTTGCTCAGCTGATTGCGCTGGAAGAGGATCTGGAAACGGTTGGTGAGGCATCCAACGGGGAAGAAGCCGTTACTAAGGCGCTGGAACTTGACCCTGACCTGATTTTGCTCGACCTCAATATGAAAGGAATGAATGGTATCGATACTCTTTCTGCATTGCGGGACGCGGAAATCACCTCAAGGATTGTTATGTTTACGGTTTCTGATAATCAGGAGGACGTAGTGGCCGCACTGCAAGCCGGTGCCGACGGCTATTTATTGAAAGATATGGAGCCTGACGATCTGATCAAGAAAGTCAGACTTGCCGCACATGGACAACTGGTGCTCAGTGAGGAACTGACAGAACTGCTGGCACTAGCCATCCAGAGTAAAAGCCGAAAAGACAGCAAATCAGACGCCAAGTCTATGACCAAACGTGAACGACAGATACTAAAACTAATATCGGCGGGAATGACCAACAAACACATTGCGCGAAAACTGGATATTACCGAAGGAACCGTCAAAGTCCATATTAAACATCTATTTAAGAAGCTTGGTCTCAAATCACGTGTAGAGGCGGCAATATGGGCTATGGAAAACAAGCTTTAACCAATTGCCAACCCGTCATACAGTAAGAAGGCCGGATTAGATAAGCCACCATATTATTCAGCAGACACACACTTTTCACAGTCTAATGTCCTGAGCCTGTTATTCAAAATTTAGAAAATTGGCCAATTACCACCAATAAACTTCCGCACAGCAATAAAATGCACACTTTATCACGATTATTTATATCCCATTGAAATAATTGAATAAAAAAAGAAAAAAAGGATACTCCAAAAGTGGTATTTTGATTTTTTGGTCACTTTTTACCCCACGAAACATTGATCTGGATCAATCTTAAACACAGAACCCGCCTCTATATTTAACCCAGAATTTTTACTGGCTAACGAGGAGACAACCCAGTTCAAATCACAAAAACAACACTTTTAAGTTTCACATAAAGTTTAGCGACTTACGGTTAACTCAATAAATTTTAAGGAAGGCATAATGAAAAAGCTCAGCTCTCACGTACTCAGCACCTCAATTGCCCTGTTAGTGGCAGGCGGAAGCCAGGCTGTATTAGCCAATGGCGAGGCCGCCTCTTTTACCGACGCGCTCACCGGAGGCAAGGTCAGCGCAGATTTCAGACTACGCTTTGAGAATGTCGATCAGGATAATGCTCTGGAAGACGCCGATGCGCTGACCCTGCGATCCAGACTGGGCTACACCACTGGCACTTACAACGGTTTTTCTGCGAAAGTTGAAGTTGAAGATTCTCGCGTAGTAGCAGGAGTAGATGATTATACGGTTGGCCCAACCGGTTTTAATGTTGGCGAATACTCAGTAATTGCCGACCCGGAAACTACCGAAGTGGACCAGGCCTATATCCAGTACAAAAACGCCGGTTTTACCGCAAAACTGGGACGTCAGGTAATCACCTATGACAACCACCGTTTTATCGGGCACGTAGGGTGGAGACAGGACCGACAAACCTATGATGCGGTATCCCTGAGCTTCAAACCAGCGGATAACATCAATATCAGCTACAACTATATTGACGAGCGTGAACGTATTTTTGCTGAAGATGCCGATGTGGACTCTGACGATCACCTGCTCAATGCCTCGGTCAAAACGGCAGTCGGAACACTGACCGGGTATGCTTATCTTCTGGAGAACGAAGACAACGATCAGGAGCATGAGACTTACGGTGTTCGTTTCAACGGCTCAACCAAAGCCGGCGACATCAAAGTACTATACAGCGCTGAGTTTGCCACGCAGGAATTTGAGCAAAACGCGGTTGATTTTGACGCCGACTACTACAATCTGGAAGCAGGCGTGGTCGTAAACGGCTTTACCGCCAAACTGGGCTACGAAGTGTTGGGTTCAGATGACGCGGCCTACGGCTTTGCTACACCTCTGGCTACTCTTCATGCGCACAACGGCTGGGCTGACCAGTTCCTCGGCACCCCCGCTCAAGGGTTGGTTGATATGTCATTAACCTTCGCAGGCAAACTGGCCGGAGGTAAATTCAAGATTGTTTATCACGATTTCGAAGCGGATGATGATACCTCAACTGTCGATGATATGGGTGACGAGCTTGATCTGGTCTACACCAGAAAGTTCGGAAAACACTATTCATTCGGCATCAAATACGCTACTTATTCAGCTGACGACATCAAGGTTGATGCTGACAAATTCTGGGTTTGGGTAGGCGCAAGCTTCTAATCCTGAACCCCGGAATGACCCCGGTTACGTCCCACGTCTCCGGGGTATGTTAGACCCTCTCCCCTAGAGGTGATTATTAGCCCGCAATAACTTTGGTTATCGCGGGCTTTTTTTTAGGGTTTTGCGCCAGAATTTGCGCCAGGGTTTGCAACAACCAGACAACCAAAAACCACAAGCAATGCACCAAAAATACTCAATCCGTTTAACGCATCAACATGGGTATAACCAGGTAAAACCAAAGCAAACAGATACTCATAGGCCAGTGTCGCCAGCGGAATAAATGCCAACAGCGCGCTACTTTTTGATGCCTCCCAGCGCACCAGCGATTCACCAAAACAGATGTAAGCGACCAATGACACAAAACAACTCGCAAGCAACAGAGCAAGTTGTATTTGATCCAATGAAAAAATTATTCCCAGATTTGCGCTCGGCAAAAGCACCAGCATACCGAGACTATAGCAGCAGAATAATAAAAACACTGGAGAGATGCGGCCGGATAACAGTTTTTGGCCCATACCATAGAAAATCCAGACTAGCGCTGCGCCAGTCATGTAGAGCGTTCCTAACGCATACTCGCTTGAAGCACTGACAATCTCGAGCAATCGATCATTAAAGAACAGCACGAGACCCGATACAAATACCAGCGTGCCCAGCCACTGTAAACTGCTAAAACTTTCGTTTAATACCAACACACAAAGAAGAAGCAGCGCAATCGGCCCCAGCTGAATAATAATCTGACTGCTTCCAGCTGGAATAAACTGTAACGCATCCATAAACATAATATGATTGGCGAGTAGCCCCAAAACTGCCATTATCAGCAGTCCAAACTGCTTGATATCCAGACGTGAAGGTACATGAATACCTTTTTTCAGCACCATATAAAGCGGTAATACCACAGTCGCCGCGACAAACCGATAGAAGTTCAGAGTGTAGGGATCCACTTTATCAAGCACACCCTTTGACACAACAGGTAGCAACCCCCAGCAGGCAATAGCGGTAACGGCCAGCCACAATCCCAGCAACGATTGTCCGGATTTCAAATTTAACATCTACAGATATACCTGAAAAATACCGCGGGCTTTTCCGCCCGCGGTTAGAGGAGGGGAGATATTTCCGGCACTCGAATCCCGAGTGCCAAAAATCAGTGGCTAGCTTATAGTCTCCATTTAAATCCCAGACCAATAGTACGTGGGCGGGCTGCTACGATTGACTCTGGATCCTGGAAAGTTCCGATTCCATCATAGACCGCCAACTCATCAGTCAGGTTTTTCACATAAGCACTCAGGGTGATATTGTCATTGAGCTCATAGTTCGCTCTGAAGTTGACAATGGTGTAGGAATCCAGCTCGATATTGAATGCATTATCATCCCGAAACTCGGTATTGGCATCGTCCCTGTAGGTCATATCGCCCACCAGAGTCAGCGGTTTGCCCGCCACCTCCATATCGTAGGTCAGCGCGGCATAGAACTGATAGTCCGGTACGTTGGGCATATCATCACCATCGAGACCTACAATCACAAAGGGAGAAGCCCCCGGCAGTACCGGTTGATCCTCTGTCAGTTCATGACTAAAGAAATAGGTACCGGTAAAATCGAGTTTCAGCGAATCGGTCAGCAACGCGCTGATTGCCCATTCCAGACCATTCACCTCAGCCTCTCCACCGTTAACTGTAAATGGAATGTTACCGGCCGGATCTCGCGGTTCTACCTGAATGTCTTCCCACTCGACAAAGAATAGCGCACCGTTCGCCTGGACCCTGCCCCCCATCAACCTGGACTTAAGACCAAACTCAATATTGGTTAACTCATCCGACTCGTAGGTCGCCGGAATTCCCGCCGCAAAGGGCTGATTGGAGTTATTAACGCCACCAACCCTGAAACCTTCAGAATAGGTTGCATAGAACATTACGTCATCAGTGTGATTGTAGGTAACCGTAAACTTGGTCGTAACCTGATCATCGTCATCTTCAATCAGACCTACGAGATTTCCATTCGCTGTGGTTCCAACGATTTCACCAGACGGCACCGGCGCGTTAGCAACAAATCCATGTGTGGTCGCCTGTCGAGATTCCAGATCCACTTCAAAGTAACGAATACCGAACAACAACTGCCACTGGTCATTAAGGTCAAAGGTTGCTTCACCGAATGCTGCTTTCTGCTCTACCTCGTCGGCCCGGAACCGGCCGAAGAATGCGGTACCTCCAGCAATCAGTGCATCATTTGAGTTGAGAGGATTCCAGGCAACCGGATTACCATTTCCATCCGTGGTAACCACGTTGACTTCAAAATTATTATCATCCTTCTGGTAATAGAGACCGGCAACAAAATTAAAAGCCCCGTCAAATGAGGATGCAAAACGTGTTTCCAGCATATCAATCTCATAGGATTGTGGCTGCACGGTCACACCGGGAATGGGTACACCAAAAAACAATAATATAGGTGTGCTATCAAAGACCAGTTCGATATCGTGCTCAAATTGACCCGCTGATAACAACCAGGTACCCGCATCAAACTCATACTGGGCCGTTAGACCAAGCAGCGTGACCTCATCATCACGGGTATTTACCGTAATATCAGAGTTGATAAAATCATCCCCGGGAGTCAGGGAGGGAAGACCAGCCAGAGGTGCGAAACCCCCATTACCGGGCAACATAGCGATCTCTGCTGGCTGATCCGGCCAAGCAGGAGATCCTTTGTCAGTAAAGCGAGAGGAGCCACCCGTTTCCATGTCCTGATCCAGATACATCAGATCCAGTGTGAATCGATCATTGGGTGTCCAACGCAGATGCATACGTCCGCCGGTTGTTTCCTCGTCATTAATATCGTCACTGCTTCCGTCAAAACTGGTGACGCCAGCTACGGTAATTTCCCGGCGAGGCTGATCAATCCAGCCCGAATTGTCGGTACGCCAACCAACCAGGCGCACTCCCAACACATCTTCAACCAGCGGAATATTAACCATGCCGCTGATGGTATTATTATCGCCGCCTTCGTCGGTATCAGAAAAATCAACATCGACAAAAGCATCGAACTCAGCAGTATCCGGCTTTTTCGCTATAAACCGAATATTCCCTGCCATTGAGTTCGCCCCGTACAGCGTACCCTGAGGACCGTTTAATACCTCAATACGCTCCAGATCAATCAGCTTGATCGGTGCGTTTTTACCACCGCCATCCTGATTATCAACAGCGGTGATCACATACTCATCAAAATAGGCACCCACTACAGAAGGGCCATTACCGTTGATACCGCGAATGATATATTCCTTATCGCCGGGTCCGAGATCCTGAAACTGCAACCCCGGAACACTGCCGGCAAAATCCTCAAAATCCAGTTGCCCTTTTTCTTCGAAAGAGTCACCGGCCAGTGCGAAAATTGATGCCGCAACGGATTGCAGGTTTTCTTCACCACGTTTGGATGCGGTCACCGTTATTTCTTCTATCACCACGCCCTCAGCTGAAAAAGAGTACCCCGGCGTCATCATCAGCGACGCGACGGAAACAGCAAGTGCGATCGGTTTAATCTGGCTTTTCATAGCCTTCCCCCCTAACCATTAATATAGTTTTCCAATTTAAGCCAACGACAGAATATGATACAGACGCAACTTACCGATACTCCGTGTCAACACATCTACCAATATTTCAAAATTGCCTGTCAAAGTAAACGGGATATTTAGGGTCACAGCCCTAAGCCAAACTCCCCTTTGACACCACTCCTTCCATCACCAGCACTGCCTGTCCCTGTATTTTTATTCGACCATTATCGGTACAACTGACCTTAACTTCGCCACCCCGGCCCATTTCAACCCCTTGCAGCGCGATTAACTCATCAGTCGTTTTCATCCGCCCATGCGCCAGCAGATACGCGGCCAAGGCACCGGATGCAGTCCCGGTTACCGGATCTTCCTTAATGCCATATTTGGGTGGTGAAAAGAAGCGGCCCCGGGTTTTCAGGTCACCGAGAAAAAAAAAAGGATAGATGCCGGTTAGTGCTTCGTTGTCCGGCCACAACGATTCGATCTGCTCATTTTTTACGACGACTCGCTGCAGATCATCAAGGCTTTTTAGAGGTACGAAACAGGACCATAAACCGCTACTCCCGCAACCCACCGGTAGATCATCTGCTATTGCGGATGGAGGTAAACCCAGCACTTCTGCGGCAAGATCGGCACGCGGCGCCTCCGCGGTTATTGGCTCCAACTGCTCCATCGATGCCCAGACAGGCTTACCCTGCTCAAAACTGAGCCCAAGCCTCAACACGCCGACCCTGGTTTGCGCGTTTATCCATTGCGTCCCTGTCCCGTTCTTTATACGGCCCAACCACGCTAGTACAAACAGTGCGGCAACAGTAGCATGCCCGCAAAGATCCACCTCGGTTGTCGAAGTAAAATAGCGTAATTTGACCTGAGCATCGGGAGCATCCGGTGTACAGATAAAAACCGTCTCGGAAATGTCGTTTAACTCAGCGGCGACAGCACGCATCAGCTCATCGGACAACCCATCTCCGTCAGCTACAACACCCGCCGGATTACCGCTGAACGGTTGACCGGTAAATGAATTTACCCGCATCACACGCAAGGCATCCTGGCAATGCATCAGCAAGGTATCCACTCACTTCCCTCCCTCTAGCAGCCTTCGTATCACCGTCACGGCCTCTGTACAGTCTGCCCGATTGACATTCAAACTGGTCACCAATCTGAGCAATGGGCCGACATTCAGCGCCCCTACCCCCTCGCTCTGCAACTCACTGACCAATCGGGAAGCCCGATCGGCACCCTCCTTGATTCGGCAATAAAGAATATTGGTTTGCACCCTCGGCAGATCAATCTCCAACTGTGGAAGATCCGCCAGTTGTTGCGCCATAAAGCGACAGTTCTCATGATCTTCCTGCAAACGCTGGAGATTATTCCTGAAACCATATAACGCTGCAGCGGCCATAAAACCAACCTGACGCATAACACCACCCAGCATGCACTGGATACGTCGTGCCTCCTGAATAAATTCCGTAGAGCCGAGCAGCAAAGCCCCCATCGGTGCACCCAACCCCTTTGAAAAACAAACCGACATGGAGCCATTGGGCATAATCTGTTGATGCGGGTCAGCGCCGCTACCGATAATGGCATTCCAGATTCTTGCGCCATCAACATGCGCCGGCAAGCGATTATGGTCAGCCAGAGCGAATATCGCATCGAGTTTGCTTTGAGGGTAAATCACGCCGCCACCAAAGTTGGAGCTGTTCTCGAGCACAATCAGGGAGGTCCGTGCGTAGGGGTTTTCAGGGTGCACAATAGCAGCCTCGACAGATTCGGGAGAAAGAATGCCTCGCTCGCCCTTAAGTAGCGTCGCCTGCACACCGGATATGGCAGACATAGCGCCGGTTTCGAAATAATAGTTATGTCCAAACTCCTCAATAACGACTCGATCACCAGGTCTGCTCCAAACACGAATTGCAATCTGCCCTGCCATCGTGGCTGAAGGCAAAAACAGCCCTGCCTCAACACCGAAGTATTCAGCAACCTCTGACTCAAGCTCGTTTACGGAAGGATCTTCTCCATAACCTGAGTTACCCACCTCGGCCTGGTAAATAGCCTCTCGCATGCCAGCATCGGGCAGGGTAAATGTATCGGAACGCAGATCTATCTTTATCATAAGAGTGAGTCCTGTTATCAACCTGACAATTGTTTTAAATAGCGCTCAAATTGCGCCAGCCCTTCCGTCATCAATTCGGGCTCACCGCCAGCGCCGACTCGAAGATGGTTGGGGAAACCGTAGGCCTCTCCCGGCATAACGAAGGTATGGTATGGGGGGGACAGTAATTGCTGTGCCAGCTCAGAAGCATCTATTGTTGTATTCAATTGACAAAAGCCTATCAGACCGGCCCGGGGCCTGTACCAGTCAAGCTCAGCATGTTCGCTAACGAACCGGTGTAACCGGTCCATATTGCTTTGCCCCGTTTTTCGGGCATGGGCCACTAACGCTGCAAACCTTTCGCGGCAAAGTGCGATATCGGCAATCGCCTCACCCATCACATTCATAATTTCACTGGTATCTTCCCGTAACACCATGGCATCAAACAGCAATTGCTTATCGCGAGTGATCAGCCAACCGGTCCTCAGACCCTGCATACCGAGCACTTTCGAGACGCTACCGGTGCTAATTCCGCGATCATAAAGTGATGCCATGCGAGGTGTTTCCTCTTCGCTCCACTCCATTCCACGATAGACCTCATCAGTCAGCACATAGGCGCCGACACGGTCTGCCAGATTGGCGACCGCTAACAAGGTTTTCTCATCAAGTAACTGCCCGGTCGGGTTATTGGGATTACAGAGGAAGATAAGCCTGGTTTTAGGGGTGATCATCGCGGACAACTGGTCAAGGTCCAGTGCCCAACCGGAGGATTCATCACGCATTAGCTTTTTAACGGTAGCGCCGATTGCATCACCGAGCACCAGCGGTTGGGGCCAACCGGGCACATCCACGATCAACTCATCGCCCGGCTGCACCAGTGTGCTGACAGCCAAAAAATTGGCTTCGGCGGTGCCGGCTGTAATCAGCACATCATCAGCGTCAGATACCGGCCCATAGCCCCAGCGATCAATTACCTTTTGTCTAAGGGAGGGCATGCCCTGAAAGGACTCGCCTGACCAATCCAGGTTCATCTCAGGATCCAGCTCTGATAGAAATTCTCCCAAACGGGGTGGTTGTGATAATGAATGTACAATAGAGGCTTTCGGTCGGGCCTTATGCGCCTGCAAAAAGAGCTCAAACAGTTTATGTACCTTAACACGCATGATGGTGCTCCAGATTCATTAATTAATACGGTTCACCAAAACCAGCGCAATTGCAACTGGCGCCAGGTAGCGGATAGAAATCAGCCAATAGCGGACCAAAGCGCTGCGACTGATGGCAAGCTCCTCCAGCATGGAGGAACGGGAGACAGCCCAGCCGGCAAAAAGCGCCAGCAGCAGACCATTCGCCGGAATTAAGATATTGGAAACAAGGAAATCCAGCAGACTGAAAATATTTTTTTCAGTGAACAACGGAATCCAGCCCAGGGGGTGAAGATCGCCCCAGTAATTAAAAGAGAGCAGCGCAGCAACACCAAGCAACCAGGCCAAACTGCCAACCAGCAACGTCATTGCCGGCCGCCTGAAGCCGGTTCGCTCAACTGCCCAGGACACAACTGGCTCCAGCATAGCAACCACCGTTGAAAACGCAGCAAGAAACATCAGTGCAAAAAACAGTGTGCCAAGAACAGCTCCTCCAGGCAACTGCCCAAATGCGATTGGCAAGGTCACAAATATTAGTCCCGGGCCACTGCCCGGATTCAAACCATAGGCAAAAACCACCGGGAATATAGCAATCCCGGCCAGTAGCGCAACCGAGGTATCTACCAGCGCGATAATAGCTGCAGATTTTGGAATGGAAACACCCTCTGGCAGGTAGGAACCGTAAGTCAGCAACGCACCCACACCGACACTCACCGAAAAGAACGCCTGGCCCAGTGCCAGAAAAACAACATTGGCTTTAATCTTGCTGAAATCCGGGTTAAACAGAAAATGCAGACCGGCCTCGATATCTGCATAAAAAACGGCATTTAGCACCATGATTAACAACAGCAGAAAAAGTACTGGCATGGCCAATTTTGCTACCCATTCAATGCCTCCGGTCAAACCTCGGGAGATAATCAGAACCGCAAAAGCAAGAAACAGGGTATGCAGCAACAGCATGCGCAGGGGTGATTGCAGAAGCGCGTCAAATGAGCGCTGTGACTCCTGCCCCTCGAAACCGGCAAACGCGCCGGAGAATGCCTGCACCAGGTAATCGAGTGTCCAGCCTGCCACAACGCTGTAAAAACTGATGGCAATAAACGGCGTAACGATACTGAGCCAGCCAATCAGGTGCCAAAACCGGCTCAACCCTTCCGCCTCAACCAGGCGAGCAATCGCTTTAACGGGGCTGGCCTTACCTCTTCGGCCTAATGCCAGCTCGGCCATCATGATAGGCACGCAAAGCAGCAGAATAAACAATAGATAGATCAGTACAAAAGCACTGCCGCCATTAACGCCTGCCTCATAGGGGAAACGCCAGAGATTGCCAAGCCCTACCGCCGCGCCAATACACGCCAACAGGAAAGCATAACGGGAGCTCCATGCGGCCTGGGTATTACGCTGGTTCATCTTTCCGTTTGACTCCGTATGAACGTAGTTTTGTTTGTTATGAGTAGATAACGATTTTGAACCTGTTCGGGAGATAGAATGTTGCAGAGGCCCTTCCAAATGTAAAACAGTTAATTAGGGCAATGACTCTATAATTTTGAGAGTTACACTGGCATCCCGGAACGATCAGGACATAGAATGATTGTAAATCTCGAAACCAAAAACGCGAGACTGAAAACGATTGTGCTGTCGTTGACTGAGCACAGCCAGAAAGAAAAGCGTACAATAGATGCATCATGGCTACACGTGAAACACAAAACCTGATCATTCAGACCGCCATCACACTGTTTAACGAGCATGGCACCAAAGCGATTTCAACCAACCGCATCGCCGACGAGTGCCAGTTAAGCCGGGGGAATCTGCATTATCACTTTCGAACCAAGGAAGAGATTATTCAGACAATTTTCCAGCGAATTGATCGGGAAATGGATGAATCCTGGTACGAGGACCATCAATACCCCTCTATGGAATACACCCATTTCATGTTCGCCCGCCAGATCGATCTGATATGGCGTTACCGTTTTTTTTATCGTGAACTTTACTCACTTCTACAAAATGACGCTCGCTTAAAGCTTCTTTTTATGGACTGTCGCAAAAAACGCATGAAAGAGGTAAGCCTGTTTTTTGAGGAGATGATCAGAGCCGGCCTCATGGTCAACCCGGAACCACCAGTTACCATGGAATCATTGCTTCAGGTTTCATGGCTGATAACCGATCAATGGCTGCCCAATCTCGACCTGCATGATAAGGGTGTGCATGAAGAAAACATTGAGGAGGGTTTTGATCTGATCATGCAAGTTTTCAACCCCTATTTCACCGCCAAAGCCAAAAGTGAATACCAGCAAATCATCAACCATCCTGAGTTATTGCGCGACATTACCGACACCCGGCATTAGGGCTCCATCCCTAATTTAAATAACAACTCCAACGCCTTAATCAGATACACTTTCTCCTCAATTGGCGAGGTGACGCAGTTTCACGCGACCTATTCTTTGACAGTTTTATAGTGGGGGACCATTGCGATGAAATGGCCAGCAGACAGAATTACCAACAGCTCAAAAAAATCTTTCGGCATGTATGAAAAAGCAGCAAAACTGATGACCGAAGGCATTGATGTTATCCATCTGGAGGTGGGCCGACCCAGTTTTGATACACCAAATCATATCAAAGAAGCCACCAAAAAGGCGCTGGATGACGGCCTCGTCCATTACGGAGATTTCTTCGGAGAGCTCAAATTTCGCGAAGCACTTGCCGAAAAGCTGAATCGCTATAACAATATCAGTGCTACACCCGATGAAATCGTCGTTACCGGCGGCTTAACCCACGGAGCCTACGCCACTTGCATGGCAGCACTAGATCCAGGTGATGAGGTTATCCTGCTGGAACCCTACTATCCACAACATGTAAACAAAGTTGAGTTGGCCGGAGGAAAAATCGTTACCGCGCCGTTGAACCGGAATGAAGGTTTTAGCATCGACAGTCACGCGATTGAGCAGAGAATTACTGACAAAACACGCATGATTGCACTGGTCAATCCCGCTAACCCTACCGGCAGAGTCTATAGCTACGAAGAGCTGTCCGCTCTCGCCAGCCTGGCCATTAAACACGATCTACTGGTCATGTCAGATGAGGTTTACGAGCAGATTTTGTATGACGGCAACCAACATATAAGCATTGCCGCTTTGCCCGGCATGCAGGAACGCACCATCAGCCTTTTTGCTTTTACCAAAGGTTATGCCATGGACGGTTGGCGTATGGGTTATGCCGTTGCACAGCGGAACCTGATGGAAGCCATTCTAAAAATCACTATTAATGATATGGCACACGTTAACGTATTCATCCAGGAAGGTGGATATGCCGCCATTGCCGGATCTCAGGACTGTGTGGTTGAGATGGTCGCGGAGGACAAACGCCGACGGGATCTGGTTTGCAGCAGATTAAATAGCATGCCAAACGTCCAATGCGAAATACCGGACGCTACCATCTATGCGTTCCCTAACATTGAGGCTACAGGGCTGTCTTCTCAGGCCATCGCTGATCGATTATTGGAGGAGTGCCAAGTGGTGGTGGAAACCGGCGTGTTCTACGGGGCTACCGGCGAGGGACATCTGCGCATCTGCTTTGGTGCGGAACCCTACGAACGTATCGAAGAAGCGATGAATCGTATGGAGCAGTTCTTTGTCACACTCGCAGATTGATAGAGAATCACCTTTGGATAAAGAGTAAGCTTAATCACCTATAAGAATAATTATTAACGAGGGCACATAATGGCTGCAGGAAAATCTCACGATACCTGGTCCTCAAAGCCAGCTTTTTTGCTCGCTACCGTTGGCGCTGCCGTCGGTCTTGGAAACCTTTGGCGCTTTCCTTTTGTGGCCGGCGAGAATGGCGGCGGTGCGTTTGTGCTGGTCTATCTGGCCTGCGTATTACTGTTGGGCATACCTATCATGATGGCGGAGCTTGCAATTGGTCGCCGGGGTGGGCGCAGTCCACTGTCTACCATGCGCAAGCTAAGCACCGATGAAGGAGCGAGTCGCCGCTGGCAAGTCATAGGCTGGCTTAGCATTGGTATACCTCTGATTGGGCTAAGCTATTACAGTGTGGTAGCCGGCTGGGCCATTGACTATGTTGCAAAAGCCGCCATGAATAGTTTTCATGGATTCGATGGCAATCAATCAGAACAAACCTTTAACCGTTTGCTGGCCTCACCAATTAACCTAGTATTACTACATACGCTGTTTATCGGTGGTGCGGTTTTTGTGGTCAGCCGAGGCATACATGGTGGCATTGAGCGCATTTCAAAAATCATGATGCCGACCCTGTTCCTGCTGCTAATCATTATGGTCATCAACTCTGTGGTAGCTGCTGATATTGAAGCCGGGTTGAAATTCCTGTTTGCCCCCGATTTTTCCAAGTTGACCCCAGCCACCCTGGTCATCGCACTTGGGCAGGCATTTTTTTCAGTTGCTATTGGCGTCGGTGTACTGATGACCTATGGCTCCTACATGCCTAAAAACTATTCACTGAGTACATCTGCGGCAACTATTGCTTTAGCAGACACCTGCGTTGCCATGCTGGCCGGCCTTGCGATTTTTCCGGTTGTTTTTCAGTATGGTTTAAATCCAGGCGGCGGACCCGGGCTTATTTTTGTAACACTGCCCGTTGCATTTGGACAGATGCCTGGTGGCCATATTCTCGGTTTTCTGTTTTTTGTCCTGCTTTTTTTTGCGGCCTTTTCTACTGCCATCGGAATGCTGGAGCCCATTGTTTCCTGGTTCAGTGACCGTGGTATGAGCCGCCCCAAAATGGCCGTTGTATCCGGTGCAACGGCCTGGTTTATGGGTTTGGCTGCGGTACTATCCTTTAATATCTGGTCAGAGGTCAGATTGTTGTCAGTCATTCCTTTACTGGCGGAAAAGGATATCTTTGAACTGATCGACTTCATTATTTCCAACCTCATGTTACCACTGAATGCCCTACTTATAGCACTCTTCGCCGGCTGGGTACTCTCTAAATCCTCAACACTGGAAGAGCTGCAACTACCTGACAACTGGAGCTACCGGTATTGGCGATTTAGTATTCGTTATATAGCGCCTGTAGCCATCGGCATCATTTGCTATAGCAGTATAGCCTGATAACTGATAGACAATAAGGTGAAGCGTGAGCCAGGCGGACCCCACACAATTTGACTATATTGTTATTGGTGGCGGTATCGCCGGCGCTTCTATTGGTTATGAACTGAGCCAGTCAGAAAAGGTATTACTGCTGGAACGGGAAGATGCATTTGGCTACCACACGACAGGACGTTCGGCTGCGACCTATATCGAACTACTGCAGGACCAATCGATTGTTGCATTGTCCCGCGCCAGCAAACCTTTTCTCTCTTGCCCGCCCGACGGATTTAGCGAGTCACCCCTATTAACAGATTGTGGCTGTATTATCAGTGCCAATTATTCGGAATTGCCACAATTGGAATCCTTGTTTAAGCAAGCATCTCAATTGGGCATAGAAACCCAATGGCTCAATTCAAAGCAGATTACCGAAAAAATTCCCATGATACGCGCTGATAAAGAAGCCGTTTATGCAGGACTATTGGAACCTCAGGCCAAACGGGTCGATGTTGATGGTCTGTTGCAAGGCTACTTGAAGGGCTTACGTGCAAGGGGTGGTCGGACTTTGCATAACGTCCAAATTAAGCAAATCTCACGAGCAAAACAGCGTTGGCAAGTCCAGACGATGGAGCAAACCTTTGAGTGTTCCGTACTCGTTAACGCTGCTGGCGCCTGGGGCGACTTCCTGGCAGCAAAGGCCGGAGTGTCCGCAATAGGTTTGGAACCGAAAAAGAGAACCATGGTAACGTTTGATGGGCCAGCAGACACGGAAATATCCACCTGGCCAATGATGGGCAACATAAGCAGCAGCTTCTATTTTCTCCCGGAATCCGGGCAACTGATGGGCTCCCCGGCAGATCAAAGCCCTTCCCCTCCCTGCGATGCCAGACCGGATGAACTGGATATCGCCACCGCAATTTATAATATCGAACAACATACCCACCTGAAGATTAGCAAGGTCAACCACAGTTGGGCGGGATTGAGAACTTTCAGTCCGGACCGTTTACCGGTGATCGGTTTTGAACCGCTTACCAAAGACTTTTTCTGGTTTGTTGGCCAGGGTGGTTTTGGCATTCAAACAGCACCGGCTCTGGCGCAACTCGGAGCGGCACTTCTGCTTGATAAGAATCCGAAGGCGACCGCAAATGATTTGAACGTTGATCTGGCGCTGTTACTGCCGAACCGGTTTCGATAAATGTTATCACTATTTCAACGCTACCTATTACCCGGCCTGATATTTCAGTCGGTGATTGTTGGTGGTGGTTACGCCACCGGACGTGAGCTGGTCGAGTTTTTCGTCTCCAAAGGGCCGTTGGGGGGGTTACTCGCCATGCTGCTGGCGATGTCCATCTGGAGTATGGTCCTGGCAGTCAGCTTTGAGCTGGCCAGAATCACTCGAAGCTATGACTACCTTACCTTTTTCCGCAATCTGCTGGGGCGATGCTGGTTTCTCTTTGAAATACCCTTTTGCGCACTCATTATTGTATCGTTGGCGGTACTCGGGTCGGCGACTGGCAACCTGTTAAGCGGTCATTTTAACGTACCGGAATACTTGGGAACCCTGTTACTCGCCCTACTGATCGGCATTCTTACTTTTAAGGGAACAGCACTCATTGAGAGGGTTTTCGCCTCCTGGTCGCTGGTACTTTATACAGCCTATATTACCCTTTTTGTTGGCACCTGGAGCCACTTTAGTGCGCTGATCAAAGAGGGCTTCAATAACCCTGTTATTACCGATGACTGGTATCAGGGCGGATTTGTTTATGCCGGCATTAATATTGCCGCCATACCGGCCATACTATTCAGTCTCAGACATTTTCAGGCACGCAGGGAAGCCATTTGTGCCGGCCTGCTCGCTGGCCCTATTGCAATGTTCCCTGCACTACTCTTTTATTCATTATTAATCGGATTCTATCCTGAAATCATTGCCGAAAAACTGCCATTAACCTTCATCCTTGATCAACTCAACTGGACCTATTTCGGCTACCTGTTTCAGATTATTATCATCGGCACCTTTATTGAAACCGGTACCGCACTGATTCACTCACTCAATGAACGCATCGCTACAATGTTCAAGCTCAGAAAGCGCCCTTTACAGTCAAACTGGTGGCGCCCGGCAACAGCGGTCACCGCGCTAGCACTCTCAGTGTTTCTGGCTACAAAAATAGGGCTGGTGCAGCTGATTGCTGAAGGTTTTGGCACCTTAACCTACGCTTTTTTACTGGTTTTCGTGCTACCGGTGATGACCCTTGGCATCTGGAAAATCTACCACAATAGCGTCAATTCCATTACGCCCTGTTCCGATTAGGGCAAGCTATCGTTCCCTTTTTGGTATGGGCGTCACCACGCGACTGCCATAGACTTATCCTCGAAAACTGACCAGCTTTGGAGGGGACATGCTTACTACAAGAACAATACATTTACACCGATTTAGAAAGATGCCTTTAGCCAGTCTAATGGCCGCCATCACAGCTATCACTCATATCCAAATCGCTGCCGCCGAGGCTGTCCTTGAAGAGGTCGTCGTCACGGCTCAGAAGCGTGAAGAAAGCTTGCAGGATACACCGATTGCCGTATCCGCATTTACAGCATCGGCAATAGAAAACAAAGGTATTGAAAACCTATCGGAAGTCGCCGATTTTACACCTAACTTAATATTCGATACCACCTCTCCTGTCAGCGGCCTGTCTTCCGGCGCTGTTGTATTCATTCGTGGTATCGGCAATACCGATTTCAGCTTGACCACCGACCCAGGCGTAGGTATCTATGTTGATGGCGTCTATATGTCCCGGTCTGCAGGTGGTGTACTTGACGTGCTTGATGTGGAGCGTATCGAAGTGCTGCGCGGACCTCAAGGTACGCTTTTTGGACGAAATACTATTGGCGGTGCGATTAACGTCACTTCGCGCCTACCCGGCGATACCTTTGCAGGCAAACTGGAGCTGACCGCCGGTGATTTCAACCGGATTGACGTCCGCGGGTCAGTTGACATTCCAATCTCGGAAACTCTGCGCAGCACACTAGCTATATCCAGGAAAAAACGGGATGGCTATGTCGACCGTCTAACCATAGGGGACAAACTGGGCGATGAGGACAAAATAGCATTTCGCGGAACACTCCTGTTTGAGCCCAGTGATTCGGTGGATTTCCTGCTCAGTATCGACCATACCAAAATCGATGAACAAAGTGCCGGGTCGACACTGGCCGGCTTTACACCCGGCGCAGGTACAGTGGGATACGCACTGGCAAATTTTGGCGACATTGCTACCGGTCTGGCAGATCTTGCCCAATATGTCACCGATGGTGAAGATGACGATAGCTTTGCCACTGGTCCAACCGGTACCGAGTTGAGTATCAGCGGACTTTCGCTGACAGCCAATTATCACGCTGAAAACTTGGATCTTAAATATACGCTGGCTTACCGGGAAACCGATGGCGAGTTTTTCCGTGATCCCGATAACTCGCCTCATGCAATAACCCACACCTTGAATCCGGATTATGACCACGAGCAAACCAGTCATGAATTGCAGATAACTGGCATGGCCTTTGACGGCAGGCTTAAATACGCAGCCGGCCTGTATTACTTTGAAGAAGAGGGTACAGACAATGTCTTTGTGCCGGTTTTTCTGCCCACCCCCGATCTGGCAGCCGGATTTCCTGCTACCATCAGTAATTTTGCTGATGTCGATAACAGCAGCGAAGCGGCCTACCTGCAGGCAAGCTGGAGCCTGACAGATACCTTATTCTTAACGGGTGGAATCCGCCACACAACAGACGACAAGGGGTTTGAATATACCCAGTTTATTGGTGCAGACATGGCAGGAAACGGACTCCCTTTCTTTCCGGGCGCAATTAACCAGAAGGGTGTATTTACCAGCGGGCTGTTGCCTCTGGTAGGCAATGGCAGCGGCTCCACCAGCGATTCCTTCGAAGAGACAACTTTTAAATTCGGAATTGACGCGAAGTTGGCGGATAACACTCTGCTCTACTACAGTTTTTCACAGGGTTTTAAAAGCGGTGGTTTCGTACTTCGCTATGTTGAGTCCGTTCCGGACATTCGCTCATTTGAACCGGAGACGATTGACTCCCACGAAATCGGCTTAAAATGGCAGGGATGGGATGATCGTGTGCGCATTAACGCTGCGCTTTTTTACGCGGATTACGATGAAGTGCAGGTTACCTTTTTTGACAGCCTCGGCGGCCCCATTACCGCCAATGCCGGGGAGGTTGAACTAAAGGGTCTGGAGGTGGAGGTGACCGCACTGTTATCAGACCATCTGCAGTTGGATATGGGTTTCGGTTATACTGATGCTGAGTATAAAAAAATCAACACCATCACCGGACTTTCATTAACGATCAGTGAATCTGCAAAGCTCGTTAACACACCGAAGAATAACTTCAACCTTGGTATCGAGTATAATATTCCGTTACGTAGCAACGAATTAGTACTTCGTTTGGATTATGCCTATACCGATGACATTTATAATGATTCACAAAACTCCCCTTTCCTTTTCCAGGACTCATACGACACCTGGAATGCTTCTGCCCGGCTAGCCATCGGCGAAGATCTCGATCTGGTAGTCTTTATCGAAAATCTTACCGACGAGCGCTACATCGAAAGTGGAGACTCCAATTTTGGGCTGGGTTTTCATGAGGCGAACTACAACCGACCAAGAGAGTATGGTGTGACCTTACGATATCGATTCTAATACTTTGGAGATGTAAAGATGAGTAACCTCTATAAAGCCGCCGTTGTACAAGCCGCTCCCGTATTTATGGACCTTGAGGGTTGTGTCGACAAAGCCATTACATTCATCGAAAAAGCCGCACATGAAGGGGCACGGATAGTGGCTTTCTCCGAGTGCTGGTTTCCCGGATACCCATGGTGGATCTGGCTATCCCCGGCAGCTCACAATGTCAGATATTTCCAGCAGTATCATGAAAACAGCCTGGTCGTGGGTGACGATGCGTTCAATCGATTGGGTAATGCCGCCAGGGATAATAAAATATTTTTATCGATTGGTGCCAGCGAGCGAGATCATGGTTCCTTGTACATTGCTCAGTTCCTGTTTAGCGATGACGGAACACTGCTACAGGGACGCAGAAAACTAAAACCGACACATATGGAACGAACGGTTTACGGCGATGGTGATGGCAGTGATTTTGACGTGCTGGACACCGAACTTGGCCATATTGGCCAGCTCTGTTGCTGGGAGCATTTACAACCACTTTCCAAGTATGCCATGTACAGCATGCATGAGCAGGTGCATATCGCCGCCTGGCCATCCTTCAGCACTTACCCGCAGGCCCATGCGCTCGGCGCCCAGGCCAACAACGCCGCTTCTCAGGTTTACGCGTTGGAAGGGCAGTGCTATGTGCTTGCGCCCTGCGGCGTCGTTTCACAGGAGATGTATGACTCTCTGGTAACAACCGAAGCGCAGGCAGAGCTGATTGCCGTTGGCGGTGGTTACGCCCAGATATATGCACCCGACGGTCGCGCACTGTGCGAGCCTTTGGCCGAAACGAAGGAGGGACTGCTCTTTGCTGAGATCGACCTTGGCGCAATCGCAGTGGCCAAATCTTTTGCTGACCCTGTGGGACATTATGCCCGACCCGATGTCACACGTTTATTGCTCAACCGATCGCCACGACCCAATGTTGAGGCATTCACACCCGATTGGAGCGACGAAATAACTTTCGAACAGGACGAGTGCAACGCGAATGAGCGTACCGACACCCAATAGTCGCATAACCGGTCTAGATGAGGAGAACGAAATTGCCCAGAAACAATATGCCCGACAACTGGACCCCTCCTGCACCGGCCTGGCAGTCGGTTTGGCAGGAAACTGACGATCCGCTGATTGCTGCCTATTTTGGTATACAGGCAGTAGAACCATCCTTACTCAACCAATGGGTCAGCAGTGCATTTTCAGGAGCAGATGCGCCGTTACTGTACGAACAGGGCAGTTATGTGGATCAGAACAACATACCCAATCACATATTTATCGCGTACTGGCGCCATTCAGATTATCAGCGCTGGTGGGCTGCAAATGGAGACTGGTGGGCCAATAAGCAACGTCTTGAGGACGGTGCAGGCTACTGGCGTGAAATCATTACCATGCCATTTGATCATTTCGAAACTTTGCACTCTTCGCCCAATCCCCATGGAGTTGGTGTGTCTGCCCAAGGAGTTGAAGGGCCCATTGATGAGCATGGTTATCCCGGCGGTGCGAGAGACCGAATTCCACTCTCGGAAACATCTGACCTAAAGCATATCGAATCTGTTCACGTTCCACTTCAGGCCAGCCAGCAAGATAACGGCAAAAGGGTCGTCGTCACGCCTCCTGAGAAAATGTGTGTCATCCGGTCGGGGCAAAACTGGTCACATTGCGAGGCTGATGAAAAAGCCTACTATCTGGAGAATGTGCATCCGGCCCTGCTCGAAGGTATGCGCTTTCTCAGAGATAACCCCGTCGAAGCAAACTGCTATTGCCTTCGCTTTGTGAACAACAAAGACCGCTCATGGAATGACATCGAGCAGAGTTTTGGCCTGGGATACGCACCAGACATCTATACCTTTGAAAATTGGGCCAAGAGTCACCCGAAACATCTGGCAATTTTTGGCAGTTTCATGAAGATGGTATCGATCTTTGGCGAGGGAATGAAGCTTCAGCTTTGGCATGAGGTCAGTGTGCTGCCTCAGAAGGGGTCCGAGTTTGAATATATTAATTGTCACCCAAACACAGGCCTATTGAGTTATGCAGATCTTCCAGAAATGGGGTAGTATCGATAAAACCCCTTTATTGAGGTTGGACAGGTACCGGATATGCTGCCATTAATACCCGAAGGTTATCAAAAATCCACCGTCAATATTCTTGAGAAAGAGCGGTTTGACTATTGGCGGGATCTTATCTGCGATGAATTCGTAAAACTGGATTGTGAAGCGGTCGAAAACGGTTCCTTTCACGGTGAAATACGGGGCGGTGTCGGTGTATCGAGTTTGCGCTTTTCCGAAGTGATTTCTGACCCTCAGTTAGTGCGCCGATCGAAACAACAGATTTCAAAATCAGCGGAGGAAGATTTCTTAATCAGCTTTCAGCTAACCCAGCAGGGGCTGGTCAGGCAAGATGGACGTGAAGCCGTTCTGAAGCCCGGTTACTTTGCGCTTTACGATAGTACCCGTCCGTACACACTGACATTCAAGGAACATTTCCATCAGTTTATTGTGCAAATGCCCAAAGAGGTACTAAGCCGGCATTTAATGAACCCCGAGCAATACACGGCGATTCCGATATCAGGCAATCATGGATTAGGCGCAATTCTATCCAATTTTATTTTTTCTTTAACGAAAGAGTTACACCACGTACAACAAGCTCCCGACGAGTTATCGGAAAACCTGGTAAATATGATTGCTATGGCATTCAGCTCTTCATTGATGCTTGAGGAAAGCGGCAATCAACCCGTGGCACGCGAATCCATCAAGCTGAGAGTTCGACAGTACATCGATAATAATCTGTGCAATCCGGAATTATCCAATCATCATATTGCTGCGGCCCAGGGCATCTCTACGCGCTATTTAAATAAGCTGTTTGAAGATGAAGAACAGAGCATACACCGCATCATATTGGATAAGCGCATGCGCAGAGCCTATGAGATACTCAGCAATCCCGCCTATTGTGGTCATAGCGTTGAGCGCGTCTCATACACCCTGGGTTTCTCCAGTCCGGCACATTTCTCACGTACGTTTAAGAAGCATTTTGGCAAAAGCCCCAGTGATGTCAGACAATAAAATAACCCACAGTGACTACTAAGGCCGCACGATACCCAATACGGCCCAGAGAAATGGCAACGCTAGCTACAGCATTCGCTTTTGATGCTCCACCAGATAATCAATCTCTTCTTCAGTGTTAAAGAAGTGGGTACAAACCCGAAGATTACCCACGCCACCAAGATTTCGAAGTGATATCTTGATCGGTTTCATACAGCGACCGGGTGCAGCGCAACTTTCAAAAAAAGCGGTATCTTTTTCATAACTGCCGCTGGTATAGGTAATCAGTCCATGTCTTTTCGCTGGATCCGTTGGGGAAGTGACAGTACAACCAATCTCCTGCAACCGATCAATGGCAAAGGTGCCCAGACGTCTAACACGCTCCTCAACATTCTTAATACCGATTTTCTCGTAGAATTTCAGCGTTGCAATCCAGCCAAACAGTGATGGTCCGATCGTGATATCCTGCGAAAACTTGTTCGCGGTATTAACCGGCGGGTAGTCCCAGTGCGCCATATTATCGTGGTTCTCTATACCGAACGGTATTGGCCCCGGAATCTGCGCCCAGATATAATTGCGAAACCGCGGATTGATCTTCTCTATCAACTCTTTTTTGATATAGAAAAGTCCCGCTCCTTCAGGTCCACATTGCCATTTGTAAGCGCCCGTCACCATCATATCAACATCATCATCCTTGACATCAATATCAATCGCTCCGAAAGCCTGAATCGCATCATCAAGCACCAGCGCGCCGTGTTTATGAGCGATTCGACACACCTCTTTCATATTGAAGGTAAAACCGCAAAAAGCTGTGGTACGATCGACAATCACCAGTTTGGTATTGTCATCCACTTGAGCCTCCAGATCCTCCATCAATATTTCACCATTGACATGTTTAACAAACCGCAACTCTACGCCGTAACGCTTTCTGAGATCCTGAGCGATATAAAGAAACGATGGATAGGACAGGTCATTGACGACTATGTTGTCACCGGGCTGCCACTCCAACATGTTATACATAATCAAATTCGCGGTAATGGAGGGCCGATATGAATTGGTTACCTCGTCAACGTCGGCATTGATAAAACGTGCACCCCGCTCAATACTCTCACTCCAGGCCGTTGTCAGAAAAGGATGGGTAGCAATGTCCGCATTGGGAATATCCTCCATTCTTCCAAATTCAACGAAATTGTAAAACTCTCTGGCCGCCTTTAACCAATAATTACCAGGGATCATCTGATCACCGGCATTAAGGTAAACCCAATAATCCGTTAGCTTAAACTCACCGCGAATTTCATCTAAATGTTGATCAATATAATTTGTGCTCACTTTACTTCTGAACTCCTTTGTTCAATTTATACTCATTGTCTGAATTATCATCAGACAACTTCAATAAAACGCTGATTAAAATCAATGCAGCGATAGGCATCGGCAAAAAAACAGGCCAGATTGACGACATCAAAAACAGGCACTTTGAGAACCTGCTGAATATCTGTCCTGAAGGGAATCAGATTGGGACATTCAAGCACAACCAGCCCCAAATAATCGCAACTGTTTTTTAGTGAGGACGCTGCGTTAACAACGTCCCGTCTCATTTTCTTCACGTCCATGTTCTGTGCCCCTTCAAGCACCACACGTCGAAATTCCGGATAGTCCTGCATTCCTTTTACCTGAACCTGATCGAGGCTGAAGCCGGATGTCACCAAATGCTCGTTAGTGAGTAAGCCAGAATGGCCGGTTATCAACCCTGCTTTTCTGTGGGCCGGGAGAAAGCCTTTCAGCATGGGCAACATCTGCAGACCCGAGCTGATAAAGGGAATATCCAGTACATCCGCAATCAGCTTTTGAAACGGTGCGTATAACCCGCAACTGGTGGTTATAAAACAGACCCCTTTATCCTGCAACCGCCTGGCAGCAGCAATAATAGGTGGAATACAAGTTTCATCAATAGCAATTAATTGCTCAATGCCAACACCCTCGACAGTGCTGTACAAAACCGGGAAATCAAAACTCTGGGCATGGCCGGGATCACCTGGCAAACGAGGGATTGAAGAGTGAAGCGACAGAATACCGGCCACCTGGCCATAGTGGTTTCTTCCACCCCGTAGCTGATCCGGAAAAGCACTATTCATCCACTATCGCCCACAAATCGCCGAGATTTCTACCAGCACATTCTTCGGTAATCCTAAAACGGCCACACACTCTCGCGCTGGTGCCGTTCGCCCAAAATGATTAGCGTAGACCTCATTAAAAGCCCCAAAATCTTCCATATTTGCCAAAAAGCAGGTGCATTTAACGATATCTTCAATGCTGGCTCCCGCGCCTTCTATTATCGCCAGCAGATTATTGATTACCTGCTCGGTTTGCGCCGAAATTCCATCCCCAACAACCTCCCCGCTTTCCGGATGTAAAGGTATCTGTCCGGAGACGAACAAAAATCCATTCACCTCAACCGCTTGGGAATAAGGACCGATGGCTGCCGGAGCTCTATCTGTCTCAATAACTTTATACATCTGTTTTAATTCTCCTGCGCCAGTTTAAAGACCTTGCTGAACAATAAAAAACCGTGGATAACCGGTGCTTTACTATTGGTGCTACCCTATCCGCTTGACTACTGTTTGGGTACTAAAATAATAGGGTCTTTGGTCTAAAACCCTGGCTGGTAGCTGTCTTACAAAATCGAGATCACAGCCGTTGGCTTCCCCAACCTGCAGTTGATCCAGGTCAAGAACCGATTAGTTTAGGTTTAAAGCTCAGTCATTAGCTCAGTTATAATCCCAGCCCTCTTTGGCCAGGCAATCAGGAACAAAAATAGTGGAAAGCGTAAATAATCCAATTCTCGACGCAGAGTTTCGTGGTAACGACCAAAATCACCGACCTTTACGTCTATGGTTACGTCTGTTGACCTGCACTAATATGATCGAAAACAAGCTGCGCAACCACCTAAGAAAGGAGTTTGGCTGTACCCTGCCGCGCTTCGACATGCTCGCGCAACTGCAAAAAAACCCGGAAGGATTAAGCATGGGTGAGCTATCCCAATTGATGATGGTATCCGCCGGAAATGTAACGGGAATATCCAATCAGCTTGAAAAAGAAGGGCTCATCGAACGTAAAATATCCGCCAAAGACAGGCGATCCTATAGAGTCTCACTGACCGATGCCGGACTACTACAGATTCAAAAGATGACCCACTCCTACGAATCCTGCCTATCCGAAATATTCACACAAATTTCTGAAGAAGGGACTGATACTGCCATCCAGATGTTGGGCAAACTGAAACAACATATCGGATCTGACAGACATAGCGTTCAGCTTTCATCTGTTTAACCAATAGCTGCCGGTAAGATCAAAGGCTTACGTATTTCGTAGGCCTTTTTTGTAAGCGCAAAACTAACCACGCCCTCATCAGCCGCACTGTCAATTTCTATTAATAATTTGCCAGGACAACCAGCTCTGCCAAAGCGAAAAGTAACTTTTGATTTTTAATTACATATTGCAATTATTAAACTACGTTATTATAATTGCCAGCATATTTTACATTTTGTAATTATTATCCCATAGCACTTCCTCCTCGCGCTCATTAGAGCGCAAGACAGCAGGTCCGGTTCTCCGGGCCTGCTTTTTTTATTCTGTTGCTCGATAAAAAATAGACTTTAAGAAGAAATTCTTTTAAATAATTTTTAATTTCATATTGCAACTATTTTAGTTTAAAACTATTATTAAGCGAATCCAAACAAACCTAGCCCCCCGAAAGGAGCCGTATTGTGAAAACCATCTTTGAACCATTTAGAATCAAATCAGTTGAACCGATCAAAATGACCACACGCGAAGAGCGTGAGCAATTGTTGAAAGATGCCCACTACAATGTTTTCTCACTTAAATCCGAGAATGTGCTGATCGATCTGTTAACGGACTCCGGAACCTCAGCGATGAGCACAGACCAGTGGGCGGCCCTAATGAAGGGAGACGAATCCTATGCGGGCTCACCTTCTTTCTATCGTTTTGAAGAATCAGTAAAGGCTCTTTTTCCTTTTAAGCATATCATCCCTACCCACCAGGGACGGGCGGCAGAACAGATTCTAACCTCAATTCTGCCAGGTGATACCAGCACCCAGGTCATTCCAAATAACACGCATTTTGATACAACCAGGGCTAATTTTGAGAATGCCGGTATTAATGCAGTGGATATCGTTGTCGAGGAAGGGAAAGATCCGGCGCTGGAGTACCCCTTCAAGGGCAATATGGATCTGGTCGCACTGGAAGCCATACTGGAGAAAGATGCTGACAAAATACCTCTTGTCATGATCACCATCACCAACAACGCCGGCGGTGGACAACCGGTATCAATGGCGAATGTACGCGGTGCCAAAGCAATCTGCGAAAAATATAACAAACCACTTTATATCGATAGCGCACGTTTTGCAGAGAATGCCTACTTTATCAAACTGCGTGAAGAGGGTTATCAGGATAAGTCTGTCACGGAAATTGTCCGCGAAATGTTTTCACTGGCTGATGGCATGACGATTAGTGGTAAAAAGGACACTTTTTCAAACATGGGCGGCTGGTTGGCCCTAAACGATGACGAGTGGGCAGAAAAGGCCCGCGCGCGTTTAATCATGACCGAGGGGTTTCCAACCTATGGAGGGCTTTCAGGTCGTGACCTGGAGTGTGTGGCTCAGGGTTTGAAGGAGATTGTGGACGAGGATTATCTGAAATACCGTATTCGCTCTATCCAATACATTACAGAGAAGCTGGACGAGATTGGTATTCCGGTCATGAAACCTGCGGGCGGCCATGCTGTTTTTATCGATGCCAAAGCAATGTTACCAAATATCCCTGCCCTGCAATATCCGGGACAGGCTCTTGCAGTAGCCATGTATATCTATGGCGGAATCAGAGGTGCCGAAATCGGTTCCTTTATGTTCGGGCGCCAACCGGACGGCACTGAAAAACCGGCGCAAATGGAACTGGTCAGACTGGCCATGCCTAGACGAGTGTATACCCAAAGTCAGGCCGATTACATGATCGAGGTTTTTGAGGAAATTTTCAGGGACAAGGATCAGCTTAAAGGTCTTGAAATCACCTGGGAACCGTCTTCGTTACGCCACTTCACTTCCAAGCTTAAACCTCTCGACTAATTGATTGGCAGAGTACTCAGCAGGAACGCTATCCATCGATAGCGTTCCGTGAGCTGTTTGGCATTATCAGCAAACAGACTCCCTCGCTGCCAAATACTGCTGATCCAGTCGGTGCTGAGCGATCGCTTTTTTAATCTGGTCGATTTTAGTTAAGCCTTTGATCTGCTGGAACAACAACTCGGCACCCGCATAGCGTTTTCTCAGGTAAGCCAGCCACTGCTTGGTACGATTACCCACATAGCGCGGACTCCATTGATCAGACTTATCAAAAAAATTCTCCACAAAATCCAGTATCTGTAACCAGGTAAGTGCTAAATCATCAGGTGTATCGCTACGCTTGATCTGCCGGGCCAGGTCAGGGCAGGCCAGCGCACCTCTACCCAGCATGATATCCTGGCAGCCACTTTCAATTTGCGCATGGCGTGCACCGGTGACGCTATAGATATCGCCATTGGTAATCACCGGAATACCTTCGGAAATATCCAATATTGCTTTGATATGCCCCCACTTGGCCGGTGGTTTATAGCCATCCTCCCGAGTCCGCGCATGAATACATAGTTCCGTCGCACCCGCCTCTACAATGCCGGCAACAATATCCCTCAATAAACTGCAGTCATTAAATCCCAATCGAATTTTTGCTGTTACCGGAATATCAGCGTCCACCTCATTGCGCACAGCGGCAACAATGGAAGCAACACGCTTAGGTTCCTTCAACAACACCGAACCACCATCACTTCGATTCACAGTCTTGGCCGGACAGCCGAAGTTCAAATCGATACCTGGTGCTCCCAACCTGGCAACTGCTGCCGCATTTTCAGCCATCCATTTGGCGTTGCTACCCAATAGCTGAGTATATACCGGCGTTCCTGATGCAGTTTTTCCGCCATTACTCAACTCGGGGCAATAGCGTTGGAAAACTCTTGAAGGAAAGCGATGGTCCGTGACTCTTACAAACTCTGTAACACAGCGATCATAGCCCCCCAGACCGGTCAGCATTTCACGCATTGCAAAGTCCACCACACCTTGCATGGGCGCCAGGATAATTCGCATTGCTACTCTGCCAGCCCGGCTTTGTGCATTTTGTTATAGCGGTTATAGGTTTTTTTCAGTACTTCCTGTTTTTGCTGGTCAGGCATATCATTCCACTGTTCTATCTCCTTCTCTGTGCGAAAGCAACCAACACAGATACGATGGTCATCAAGATGACATACCATGATACAGGGAGATTTAACGCAACTTACTGCCATAACCGGGCCACTTTTCCAGTAACATAATTCTCGGGACGCCTATTTTGTATAAACAAAGATCAAATAACCAGTGTAATTTTATTCGTTAGCACGCCCTCTACAAATAAAATTGCTTAATATCTAAAATATTTCTACGCATCCATTGACTTCATTCAAAGGTTGAACGAGTATTGAACTACTGTCAAAAGACAGGACAACCCAATCTCTGGGAATTGAAACCAAACAAGCACCGCGAAGGCTGCAGAATATGAACATGCTCACACTAAAACATCGATCCATGCATATCATGCGCAGCTCTGTGCCTGCGTGTCATTATGCACGATTCGCTGTGGAGCGGTTCCAAAGGTTTTAAGTTCTAGATAAAAGATACGTTAAAAAGCCTCCAGGGACCTACATCCCGGAGGCTTTTTTCTTTCCCCTGATTCATTTTACTGATCTTCGAAAGACACCCTTCGGATCCTGGCTCCCCTATTCGGATTGGTTGATGCTGTGAATTTGCAATTAACTGCTGTTACACAACCCGCTCCGGCAAGGCTTCATGAAAGCAAAAGTGAAGAACATGGAAAGAAAATTACAACACAACATTATCAAAATCTATCTGATGGCATTTTTTCAGTCCGCAATGGTCATTACGGCAATTTATGTGCCGCTGCTCCAAGGGTACGGACTTTCAATGTCGGAAGTGATGCAAACTCAAGCCCTGTTCGCGCTCACCATAGCGTTTTGCGAAGTACCGAGCGGCTATCTTGCCGATTTATGGGGACGCAAACGTGCCATATTGAGCGGCGCAATATTGTGTGCTATTGGTTTTGGCATGCTGTTTTTTGCCAGGACTTTTTGGGAGTTTATGGCCTACGAACTAATTCTTGGAGTGGGTATTAGCCTAAACTCCGGTGCCGACCTGGCGTTGCTTTACGATACGCAAAGCCACCTTAATCGTAACAAGAGCAACCAAAGTTGTAGTCAGCATATCGCGAAGCTTATCTCCCTTGAGGGATTGGCTGGCGCTGTGGCCGCAATACTGGCGAGTTTGCTGACACTCTGGTCACTGCAACTCGTGGTGCTGGTGCAGGCCATTATTGGGCTCGCACCAGTTTTAATTGCGATAACCCTGGTTGAAGCGCCGCGACACATTTCCGTTAACGGGCACCGTGACAATGCACAGCAGATTAAATCAGTGATTACCAACAAACCCCTGGTACTCAGTATTGCTCTTGCCATCATCGCGTTTAATCTGGCGGCAATCTACGGATTCTGGTTGTATCAGAAATTCTGGGAAAGTCGAGGTATTCCTCTTTCCTGCTTCGGCTACCTGTGGGCCAGTCACTGCATTATTAGGGGAGTCGCTGCCCGTTTCGCCAACCAGGTTGAGATGTTTCTGGGGTCGCAAAAAACGCTGATGATGATCGCGCTGCTAAACCTGTTCGGACTCGCAGGCATGGCGCTTTGCCCAGGACTTACAGGCGTGTTTGTTGCGTTTGTTTTACCGGTCGCTCGAGGACTCAGTTCAGTGATACTGGCCGATGGCCTCAATAAACGACTGGATGGAGAGTTTCGCGCCACTGTGAACTCAATCGTCAGCTTGGGTTTTCGGGGAATATTTATTGTAACTGGTCCATTTTTGGGAGTTCTGGTCGATCACCGGGGCGTTGAAACAGGTTTACTCGTGTTGTCTTGCATATTGACGCCGGTTTTTGCTCTGGTGTTACTCTTTCTGTTTAACAGTATAAAGGCAGAGAAGAAACTTTTAGCTGAGATGGGTGAGCAGCAGAAGACTGTGCAGGCAATAACCACACACCCTTTATAAACCAAAGGTGGCATCCAATCGGATGCCACCTGATTGGCACCAGCTAGAGCGCTTTTACTTTTTGTTTACCGCAACGTTCACACCTGAACAGGGTAACCAGCTTTCCTTGCTTGGAGTCAACATGATTGCTTTTTATAACCACCCATTTATGGTGGCCATGCTGGCAAAGTCCCAGTGGCTTGGCGGACGGCTTTTTGAAAGGTAGTATATCGGCCATATATTCAACAAATGCAGTAACATTCAGGCTATTCGAATTCCACCCACTTTAGTGAAATCCCGAGATCAAGACCATTTCAATCTAAATGAACAGGCATCCTTTGCGCTGGGCACTTATTCTCATGAATAAGAAAACAGACTAACCAGGACTAAACACTGGCATGATCGTTCCTTTTCAATCGCCCAAGATACAGCTCTTTAGCCGCTTTTAACAGCATATGCTGATCTTTATGGGTTAGCTTGACCGACTGCCCATCCGGCAGGGTAAACTGTAAACTATATCCGTTAAGGTCTTGATAAATATCTTGTTGAGTAATGGTAAATGGCTGAAATTCTTCCATGACACGATAGTCGGGCATCTGCCCGTTATCCCCTATTTAGTTATTAACAAATTCCCTCTTTTGGCTGCTCAAATCGCAGTCCCGATTGAAAATCAGGCTTTGAATAAAAACGGTGCCGTCTTTTCTTTTTACCCCACCAGGTATTACGTTCCTGTTTGGGATAACTAAGGTTAGCATAATTTTTTCAGATATGTTCGATTTAACATCAAAAATAACACTCAATTACGTCAGCATTTAACCTATTCCAAGGTAGGTTTTTTATTTTTTACGCATTTACGCTAATCCGGGGATTTATCTATAACATTCTAATGGATTAACGATCTTTTACGCCCTCCCGATTATTTACCAAGCTGCTCAGACCAAACCGCAAATTCGTTGCCACTCGGATCAACAAAATGAAAGCGATACCCGCCGGGAAATGAAAATGCCGGTTTAATGATCGAACCACCCGCACTCTCAATCCTGGCCTGGGTGGCACTCAAATTATCGCTATAAAAAACAACCAGAACACTGCCATTGTCAGATCTGGCACACTGATCCGATTGGTAAAAACCCCCTTCCACACCTGCATCTGTAAAAGCCACATATTCCGGACCGTAATCTGTAAAAGACCAGCCGAAGACTGTACTAAAAAAGCGCTTCACCGCGGAAAGATCTCGAGCCGGAAGCTCCAGATAGTTTATTGTTTCGTGCTCACTCATAGTAAAATTCTCATCCCGGTTTTTCTGTCTTTTATCCCCAATGATCACTTTTAAGCAATCATGGTCGCTAAATTAAACCTATAGCAAATAAATATGCAATCGTTTATGCTTAAAGTTGTTCATCCGCCGCGAATAATTCAGCGAAACGCATACCAAGACGGTTGATGGCCAATTCATTCCTTTTCATCGTTCAGTCAAAGATCTAACAACACGGGTAAAGCATGTAATAATCATAAAAAGGGAGGAAATGATGGAACTCACACTTAAAGAAATCGTATTTTCCTTGCTGTTAACCGTTTTTCAGGGTGACATCGATCGTGAGCTGTATGAAACAGCCGGCGTTGTTACTCCTCAAGGACGCATCGTCCTGGCTTTTCTTACTGCCGGAGCCATTTCCGGGAATCAACTATACGGTGCTGTGCAGAATCAGGCCGGCGATAATATTAAGAGCAATAACTTCCAGGTGCAGAGTCTCTATAGCGGACAAATTTTTGCCATCAGTCCAAAGATGATTCATGTGGGCAATTATGTATACCTGTCTGCAGTCTGTGACGGTTTTACCGCCTGTATTTTTCGCTTTAATCTAAACACCAATACATGGGAGGGGCCGGTATTGTTACCGACCGCTGCCGGCGTGGTAGTCAGCACCGCTCTGGTGCTGTTTGGCAACAACCTCGGCTTAACCATGATCACTAACGACAACCGACTGCTCTTTGAGCAGGCAAATCCGTTGGTTGCGACTCTGGCACTGATCAATTTTGTCGCGGTCCACTCAATACTCAATGTAGGAAGTACCTTTCAGGGTGCCACCATCGCCCGATCCGCTGTTGATCCGGGCACGCTCCGTGTTTGTCATATATACCGACAACTCATAACCGCAGTGCTATTGGGTAATATTGTTTCGACCTGTTTTCTAAACAATGTGGCCACCACGGTCATATTGGAAACGCTCAGTTCCGCAGTGGGTTCGGCCAATTATATTGAAGCAGACAGCCTGTTTTTTAATGGCGCTTTCTATTTTATGTACTTCCTCGCCAGCGGCGCCGTTAAACTGGCAACCTTTACCGACCCAGCATTGGGTGCGCAAATCCTACAGCTGGGCGTGGTAAGCCTGCTCACGGGATTTCCAAGTATGGCGATGGTCATAGCCGCCGGCTCAAACCCGAGGTTGTTTGCCTACTGGCCAGGGGCTGCTGTAGCTATTACGCTGGCCACATTGCAAATTCGCCATCTCAATGGATTCCCTATTAATAAAGTCGGGCCGATATTGGCTTTACTGCTTGTATCCAGTGTCTTAACAATTGGGATCTGGGGTTCTGGAAGCGTTGTGTCAACACTGATGACAGAAGCCGTACCAACCGGCGTACCTGTGCTTGGGCCGTTAGGTCTCGGACTGCTGCTGGCCTTAATACTAATAATTGGCATTTCCCGAAAATACCGACTTAAACAGTCAAAAACCTGATAATTTTAATTTGTCATCATAAATATGAAGAAGCAGCACTCAAATGCCGCTTCTTTCACTTCCTTATGTTTGTTCAAATCAACTCACAGCGCGACATTTCCACGCCATTCAATATCATGCCAATAGCGCTACCGCTTTAACTTGAGCAAAAACCTTTTTTCCGACTTCGAGATTTAGCAGGGCAGCAGATTTACGTGTCACACGAGCCAGCAAGGGTACGCCACTCACCGATAGTTTCAACGTTACCTGTGCTCCTCCTTCAGGAATCAACTCCTGAATTGTGGCGGGAAATATATTGAGAATACTGGTATCGGTCTGGCGTTCAAGCGTCAGACTTACGTCCCGAGCAGCCACGCGCAGCCTGACCGCGTGACCAACCTCAATCTCTTTATAAGCAACAGCAAAACGGCCTCCAGGATACTCCAGATAGGTCAGGTCAAACTCCTTATCATGCCCCACCACATTAGCATCAATAATCGCTGCCGCATCTTCCTCATGCGCCAACGGGAGGTCAAGGCGAGCATACAATTCACTGGTCACTCCCGAAGCAAGCACGCGACCTTGATCGAGCAGAATCAAATGGTCTGCCAATCGTCCAACTTCTTCAGGAGAGTGACTGACATAAAGCACGGGGATATCCAGCTCGTCATGCAATGACTCCAGATAGGGCATAATCTCCTGCTTACGAGCCAGATCAAGCGCGGACAGCGGTTCATCCATCAGCAAAATACGAGGACTTGCTGCCAGTGCTCGCGCTATTTCAACGCGCTGCCGCTCTCCGCCGGACAACTGATAGGCGCTGCGATCCAGCAATGAACTGATACCCAACAAACCAACCACACGATCCAGGGTCATCTTGCGCTCATTTTCAGGAACCCGTCGAATAGCATATTCCAGATTCCCTTTTACCTTGAGGTGTGGAAACAGGCTCGCCTCCTGGAAAACATATCCCAGGCTTCTCTGGTGTGGCGGCACAAAATATTCCGGTGTTTGCCACAACAGATCACCTAAACGAAAATAGCCGTTTTCACACTTTTCAAGCCCTGCAAAGGCTCGCAGCAAGGTTGTTTTACCACAACCGGATGGCCCAAAAATTGCCGTTACGCCGCGGGCCGGAAAATTAAGATCCACATCCAGCAAAAAATCTCGACGAGGGATGGTAAATCGCGCTTCAACCGTCATTGCTGCATCACCGAAAAACGGCGATTCACCAGATAAACTGCAGCCAGCATTACAAATGAAAGTAATAACAAACCACCGGAAAGCCAATGGGCATGTCCGTATTCAAGTGCCTCGACATGATCATAAATTGCAATCGATAGCACCTGGGTTTCACCGGGAATGTTACCACCAATCATCAATACCACGCCAAACTCACCAACAGTATGGGCAAAGCCCAATACCGCTGCCGTTAAAAACCCTGACCGTGCAAGGGGTAAAACAACCGTGACAAATCTGTCGAGAGGAGAAGCCCGCAAGGTGGCGGCCACCTCGAGTGGCCTTGTGCCAATTGCAGAAAAGGCATTTTGTAACGGTTGCACCACGAAGGGCAAAGAGTAGAAAACAGAGCCGATCACCAATCCGGTAAAGGTAAAAGCCAGAGAGCGCCCGCCCAGTTGTTCCATCAACCCGCCCAAAGGTCCATGTGGCCCCAAAGCAATCAATAGATAAAACCCTAACACTGTTGGCGGCAACACCAGCGGTAGCGCAATCACCGCCTCCAGCAGGAATTTATAGCGCCAATTACTGCGTGCCAGCCACCAGGCTAATGGCGTGCCCAATATTAGCAGGATTAAAGTTGTTAACGCCGCCAGTTTAGCGGTTATAGCCAGGGCTATGATATCTGATTCACTAAGCATCAAGGTGTGCTATATCCAAAACCATGAATAATTTCCTGCGCCTCATCACTCTTAACAAAGCTTATAAATCGCTGCGAAGCCGGACTATCTTTAATCACCACAGCCTGCTGCTCAATCGGAGTATACAGTGCTTCCGGTACTCGCCAAAGCGACCCCTCAATCGCAAACCCTGGCCTTTGTATCTGGGATAGTGCAATAAAGCCCAGTTCTGCATTACCACTTTGAACAAACTGATAGGTTTGCCCGATATTCTCACCACGCACTATTTTGGTCGATAACGTCGCCCACAGGCCCAGTTGGTCCAATACCTCAAAGGCCGCTTTTCCATAGGGTGCCAACTTGGGGTTCGCCACTGCCAGATACCTGAACGACTGCGTCGACAAACGATCGGCCCCGGATTCCAGGTAACCGGCTATCGGACTCCACAGCACCACCTTCCCATAAGCATAGGTAAATCGACTTCCATGAACAGCAATGCCCTCTTTTTCCAGGCGCTGCGGTCGATCCGAGTCAGCCGCAAAAAAAATATCGAAAGGTGCCCCATTGTGAATCTGGGCATAATGCTTCCCGGTTGCGCCAAAAATCAAGGTAACCTGATCTGCTGTTTTATTCTCAAACCGTTCAACAATTGCCCGCATTGCGCCAATAAAATTACTGGATACCGCAACCTTGATATCATCACCCTGCGCCATACCGGCAAGTAGCGGTGTCGAGGAAAAAAGAACCCATAAAAAAAGTATTCGCAATGTGCTCATTTGTGGGCCAGTTTATCAAAATTAGGCTAGGGGCTGAATGGCAGGAGTATACCGCATTGAGTAGCGTATCACCCTATTCAGGAAATGAAATATATAACTTGTTTTGGCAGGAGTTTTCGGTGCTGCTCTATAGCTCGGTTGCCGTATTTAAAAACAAACCAACTATCTATAGGAAATAGAAAACTTTTTTAATCAGTTCAACACCGATTTGAATATGATGAGAGATCTCATTCAATAGATTATCTATCCGTTGCGCGTCACTATTTAACCACAAAACAAAAGCCAGGCCAGCGACAGCCAAAGACAATGACCAAGACAAAAATACCGGCCGAACTTCGCTGGCAGCATCCTCATCTTTTTCACTCAACACCTCGACAGCATTTGCTATCTTTACCGGCTCGTCAAGTGTATCTTCAAGAGCCCCGCCGATTGTTTCCATCTCTACCTGCTCCTGCAGAGATTCCTCATTATCAGTATTTTGGTCCATCTGGTTTCGCTCAACCAGGGTTTCCAACTGCTCCGCCGGGGGATTTAACTCATGGCTCTCATCTTTTACACTTACCCGTTTTCTATTAACCACTGGCAGTGCGATCACATTATTACCCATCGATACTTCATTGCGATCACTCGGTGCCTTGCCATGCACAGCTTCGCGGGGTTGCCCGGCGCTGTCTGCAAGGATTATTTCCTCATCGCGTATCAGCTCCAGACTCGATATAAACTCTTTGCCCGACTGAAACCGTTGCTGCGGATCAATTGCCACTGCTTTATCCACTACGCCCTGAAACAGCTCCAACGTTGACGGCAGCTGAACCATATTCTCCACTGCATTCTTGTTTTCTCCAATCGCTTTCGCCAAAGCGATAGATTTTGATTTGCCCGCAAGCAGGTAGTAGAAAACCATTCCCAGATTATAAAGGCTCGAACGAATATCAACCGTTTCATGGCCTAACTGCTCAGGACTCAAATAATGATGCAGAGAACAATTTTCCGCCTCATTCTCCTCCTGCTCATTAGCGACGGCAAAGGTATTCGGATATTGCCAGACCCGTGTTAAACAGGGGCGGCTCTGGTCAGTTGTTAACAGTATATTGGAGGGTAATACGGATTGGGTGATAATGCTTTTTTCAGCCAGGTAATCCAAAGCACCGGCTAACTGTTTGACCACATAAATCTTATCCAGCAAACACATATCGCTGGCTCGACTTTCCAGCGAATCACCACAGATATAGTCTGTCACACAGTAGATAAGGTCGTTCGTTTCCCCAACCGCGCAGATATTGGCAATATTGGGGTGAGAGATTTGGCTGGCATACTCGCCCTCTCGTATAAAAGATCGGATTGTAGCGTCAGTTTCTGTGCTTTCGATTCCGTCCTTACTCCAACACTTAATAACCACCCTCTTACCAGTATCGGATTGCTTTGCCAGGTACGACTCTGAATTGTCGTCTCGACCTATGGGTTCAATAATTTGATAGCCTGATAGTTCCATCTTCCATTCCAATCTTTTGCTCACTGAACTACTATTATTTTACTACGATACTAGCGATATTCCGAATTGCCGGCAATTTGCCTACAGGGCATTTTAAATCTATTACGTTTATGTGATCCACAACAAATAACCTTCGAATGAACGCCAGCAACCAAATAAAGCAATAATTATGCCGCCCACAAAAAAACCCGGTTTTACAGGGGCTGCAGCACAATCGTATAACCCTGATCCGAAAGAATCACAAATAACTGTAAAGTATTCCGACGCTTCGGGAGATTAAGTCTAGCAGGTAATTCCAAAAGATCACGTTCTTGCAAATTGATAATGGCGCATTTATTTCTGAGCTACAATATGAGAGAGTAATCCTCAAATCCCGCTTCTAATAATGGCATAGAATTAATATGTACCTGGACCTCAACCATCTATTCTGGTTAATGCTGCTCGCCATCGCTTTCATCTATTGGTGGAAAGCCTATGGTGTAAAGCAACTGGCTTTAACCGCAACCAAAAGCCATTGCTCCGAAATGAATGTTCAGTTACTCGATGAAAGTCTCGCGTTGAAACGCATCAGGATTAGACGGGATGAGTCCGGCACATTAAAGCTGCTAAGATGTTTCAATTTTGAGTTTGCATCAACCGGGGATGATCGCTACTTCGGAGAGACAATTATGCATGGCCAGCGCTGTATCACCATCAAACTGGATCCGCACCGGATTTAAAGCCTCAACCGATACCAGATCGCCTATCACTACATGCGCTAAGGTCTATCCCAAACCAGCTTATAGGCCTCTTCATGATTTGCTGCACCATACCCATGACAAACCCAAAGGTCAGCAACTGCCACCAAGTGCTCACCCTTGTATATCAGAGGTACACGCTCTCGCAACCATGGCGGGACTCCGTACTCTTGAAACAACTTCTTAAGTGGGTGCGAGCCCTGCCTGCCCTGTGGCCGGCAGCGTTCAGAGCCAGTACGAAAACGCACCGTTAGCATCTCTGTTGCAATATTCTTATTCAGACCGGCACCAGCGGATGGCACCGCACATAACCGGCCAAATGCGTCGCTTTCCAGAGCGTCGCCCACCCGCCAGGCAAGAGTCTGGTGGGTATCATGCGAAGCCAGTGCCTTGGCTGCATAAAGCTTGCTTTTGTATCTCCGTACACAAACATCAGCCCATCTGACCAAGGGCTGAGCATCTTGTTTCGCCTCAACGAGTTCATCCAGAATTTGACCAAGATGCCCGTAGCCCGGCGCCGAGAGATGTTTTGATGCGATCCAGTGCCGCACTAAATTCAACTGGACTGAGCGCTCGTAGCTCTGCAACTGTGAAATATCCAGTTGCTCATTCCATTGCAGCTGCTCGATTTCTCGCTGCAGGAAAAAATCCAGGCTCTGATCTATCTCCCTGTTGATTCGGGCATGCCGTATCAGTGTTTTGCGACAACCTGGCCAGCGCTGCTCCAGTCCCGGCATAAGCTGGTGGCGAATAAAGTTGCGATCAAACACCTCATTTGAGTTGCTCTCATCTTCAATCCACTGCAAACCTGCTGTAATGGCATACTCTTGCAGTTCAGCGCGTGATACCTCCAAAAGAGGGCGGAGCAGTGAACCTCTGCCGATCGGCCTTCTGCCTGGCATTCCGGAAGATCCTCTTGCACCGCTGCCGCGCAAGAGCCTCTGCAAAACCGTTTCAACCTGATCATCAGCGTGATGTGCCAAAAGCAATACATCTCGTTCAGTCAACTGCTGCTCAAATACTTGATAGCGTGCCGATCTCAGCTCGTTTTCCATACTGGGTCGAGAAGAATCAATTTGAACGGAAGCCACTTTAAGAGGAATGTCCAACTGCTGACACACTTGCCGGCAATGCTGCGCCCAGGACCGGGCATTATCACTTACGCCATGATCAACATGCACCGCCATAATCTCTGCATTAAAACGCTGTCGAATCTGCGCCATCGCATACAGCAACACATGGGAATCCAGACCTCCGCTATAGGCGACAACATAGCGCCCGCCGTCAACTACGGGCCCGGCAGACAGCTGTTCCATCAAATAGGTGGTACTGAAGGTCATTTTGTTTATCCGCATTCATCTCGCATTAGCGGAATAGCCTCGCCCCATCAGGGCCAGGCTACTGATCGGTAAGCCTGATTATACTTCTATACCGTAGGACATATAGCGTTGATAACGCTTTTCCAGCAATTCATCTACAGTCAGGCCCTGCAGATTGCCGAGCGATTGCACAAGGATATCCTTCAACTTTTCAGCCATTGCCTCAAAATCCCTGTGAGCGCCACCCAGCGGCTCTTCGATAACCTGATCAACCAAACCCAGCTCATGCAAACGCGGAGCAGTGATACCCATAGCCTGGGCAGCATCTGCTGCGCGGTCCGCGCTACGCCACAAAATCGAAGCACAGCCCTCCGGCGATATGACAGAATAGGTTGCATACTGAAGCATTAACAGCTCATCACAAACACCAATCGCCAATGCACCGCCCGACCCTCCTTCACCAATCACTGTGGTGACGATGGGTACTTTCAAGCGCGACATCACGCCCAGGTTATAGGCGATTGCTTCACTTTGCCCTCTCTCCTCAGCGCCTATTCCCGGGTAGGCTCCTGGCGTGTCAATGAACGTCAATATCGGCATTTTGTAACGCTCAGCCAGTTCCATCAACCGACAGGCTTTACGATAACCTTCAGGCCGGGGCATACCAAAATTGCGCTTCACTTTTTCCTTAACATCACGCCCTTTTTGGTGGCCTATGACCATTACCGGTTGATCATTAAGTCTGGCCAGCCCGCCCACCATCGCTGCATCGTCTGAATAGTGCCTGTCACCATGCAACTCATCGAAATCGGTGAAAAGGGCCTTGATATAATCAAGTGTATATGGGCGCTGGGGATGACGTGCCATCTGGGCCACCTGCCATGAACTCAGGCTGGCAAAGATGCTTTTGGTAAGATCCTGACTCTTGCTTTCCAGTTTGCTTATTTCTTCGCTGATATTAAGATCATTATCGTTACTAACCAAACGTAACTCTTCGATTCTGATTTGCAGTTCAGCAATCGGTTGCTCGAAATCTAAATAGTTCGGATTCATTGGGAAATTCTGGTTTAACCTTTAGTTGCGTTGTTGCTCTGTATCTTTGTGACCAATGGTATTGAGTTTCAGTGATAATAACAAGAGACAAATCAATACCTGAGATCCGCTTTGTGCTCACCAAAATACTCCTTAAGACCAGCTAACAAATCATCTTCCGGTTTTAGATTCCAGTCGCTGCCCAGTACAATTTCACCTCTGGCCATCTCGTTTGTAAACTCGAGCCGCACCTTGCAGTCCCCTCCCCGATAGGGAGAAATCAGTTGCGCTAGCTGATCCGGCAGATTCTGTGTGGATTCGCCCTTCTCCACCTTCAAAACAATATCACGAGCGAAGCGCGTACGTGCACCAACCAGGTCATAAATACTCTTCGCCCTGGCTTTGACGGCACCGGAATAATCATCATGGCCTATCTCACCCTCAATCACCAGCAGAGTATCCTTCATCAACAGATCTTTATATTTTTCATAAGCCTCAGCAAATACCGACACTTCTATACGACTGGTACGATCATCGAGCGTCACAAAGGCAATACTATCTCCCCTTTTGCTCTTCATGGTTCTGATCGCGACTACCAGACCAGCCACTAGCTGATCTGTTTTTTTAGCCTGTAGCGAAACCAGCGGTTCCCTGGCAATTTTTCGTAATTCCTGCTCATACTCATCAAAGGGGTGTCCCTGCAGATACAAACCAAGCGTCTCTTTTTCCGCCTGCAGCCGAACTTTCTCGGTCCAGGGACGCACCTGCAGATAATCGGCGTACAGATCATCCTGACTCTGCTCAGCGGCAACACCAGGCAAACCCCCAAAGAGGTCGGTCATTCCGCTTTGTTCATTTTTGCTGTGTTGCTCTGCCGTTTTGATCGCCTCCTCCAAGCAGGCCATCAGAACCGCCCGGTGTGGTGCTATATTGTCCATCGCCCCGGAACGAACCAACGCCTCAATTGCCCTTCGATTGACTTTGCGTAAATCCACACGAGCACAAAAATCAAACAGATCTGTAAAATGACCACCCTTTTCCCGCGCCTCTACGATCGATTCAATCGGTCCCTCACCGAGCCCCTTGATCGCGCCCAGACCATAAACAATGCGATTACTCGCATCAACAGTAAAACGAAATTCGCCCACATTAATGTCCGGCAACACAAGAGGCAACTCCATCTGCCGGCAATCTTCCAGCAGTATCACCACCTTATCGGTATTTTGCATGTCCGCCGATAGAACCGCTGCCATAAAAGGTGCGGGATAGTAGGTCTTTAACCAGGCTGTTTGATAGGACAATAAAGCATAAGCTGCAGAGTGTGACTTGTTAAAACCGTAACCGGCAAACTTCTCCATCAGGTCGAAAATATTTTTTGCCAGGTCCGCATCAAATCCCTGTCCGGCGGCACCTTCCATGAATATCTGCCTTTGTTTGGCCATCTCTTCGGCTTTTTTCTTACCCATCGCCCGGCGCAGCAGATCCGCTCCACCTAAGGTGTAGCCCCCCATCACCTGAGCGATCTGCATCACCTGTTCCTGATAGAGAATAATGCCATAAGAGGGTTCCAGCACCGGTTTCAGACATTCATGTTGATATTGGGGATGCGGGTAGGCCAACTCGGCTTTGCCTTTCTTGCGCGCAATAAAATCATCAACCATCCCGGACTGCAAAGGTCCCGGACGAAACAGGGCAACCAGCGCGATAATATCTTCAAACGTGTTGGGTTCCAGCCGCCTCATCAGATCCTTCATGCCACGTGATTCCAACTGAAACACGGCGGTGGTATTCGCATTTTGAAGCAGCTTATAAACTTCCTTGTCTTCCAGTTCAATTGCCGTAATATCCAGTTCCGGCTCGTCCTGTTCGCGGCGCAACTGATTAACAGTTTCCACCGCCCAATCGATGATGGTAAGTGTACGCAGGCCAAGAAAGTCAAATTTCACCAATCCAACCTGCTCAACATCATCCTTGTCAAATTGGGTAACCAGGCTTCCGCCGGTTTCATCACAATAAAGCGGAGAGAAATCAGTCAGCTGTGTCGGCGCTATAACCACACCCCCGGCGTGTTTGCCCACGTTACGAGTAACGCCTTCCAGCTTAAAAGCCATCTCCATAATTTCAGCAGCTTCTTCGCTCTGTTTTACAAACTCACTCAACACCTTTTCTTGCTCAATCGCCTTATTCAGGGTCATACCCACTTCAAAGGGGATCATTTTTGATAGTTTGTCCGCTAACCCGTACGGTTTTCCCTGCACTCGCGCGACATCGCGCACCACTGCTTTTGCTGCCATGGTTCCAAAGGTGATAATCTGTGACACGGCATCTCTGCCGTAGGTTTGTGCAACATACTCAATTACCCGGTCACGACCATCCATACAAAAGTCGACATCAAAATCGGGCATCGAAACACGTTCCGGGTTCAGAAATCTCTCAAACAGAAGATCGAACTCCAACGGATCCAGGTCTGTAATATCCAGCGCATACGCAACTAGAGATCCCGCTCCGGAACCACGCCCCGGTCCAACAGGCACCTGGTTTTCCTTGGCCCATTTGATAAAGTCCATTACGATCAGGAAGTACCCGGGAAAACCCATCTGAATGATCACGTCCAGTTCGAAGTTCAACCGCTCAATGTAGGTTTGCCTCTGTTGGGCATATTCGCTCGAGGATTTTTCCAGTATTTTCTCAAGTCGCCGTTCAAGCCCCTGTAGCGACAATTGCCGGAAGAAATCATCCATTGTCATGCCATCAGGGACCGGGTAATTAGGCAGGTAATTTTCACCCAGCTCAATATCCAGGTTACATCGTTTGGCTATCTCCCAGGTATTCTCTATAGCTTCCGGTAGGTCTGAGAACAGCTCGATCATCTCTTCGCTGGACTTCAGGTATTGATGTTCACTGTATAGCCGCGCTCTTCTTGGATCATCCAGTGTCCGACTATCGTGAATACAGACACGAGCCTCGTGTGCTTCAAAATCTTCAGCCAATGCGAACCTGACATCATTGGTGGCAACCACCGGTAACTCAAACTGCTCCGCCACCAGCAGCACCTTCTCCAAATAGGACTGTTCCCCTTCCCGTCCTGTTCTCTGTAACTCCAGATAATAACGGTCAGGAAATACTCGACGCCAAAAATCCAGCAATTCACGAGCCTGCTTTTGATTATTTGCCAGAAGCGCCTGGCCAACATCCCCTTCTCTTGCCCCTGAAAGCGCAATCAGTCCCTCACTATGCGCTGATAACCAGTCATAGTTGATCAAGGCCTGGCCCTGTTTTTGCCCTTTTTGGAAAGCAAGGGATATCAGCTTGGTAAGATTGGCGTAACCCTCTCGGTTTTGCACCAGCAAGGTACATAACGACGGCCTGGAGTCAGCATCAGCATCAACATTTGCCAATAGCAGGTCAGCACCAGCAATGGGCTTGATTCCAGCCGCAACAGCCCCTTTATAGAACTTCACCAAAGCGAACAGGTTGCATAAGTCTGTCACTGCAACCGCAGGCATACCAAATTCCGAAACAGCCTTTATCAGCGGCTTCACCTTGAGCAGCCCATCACGCAGGGAAAATTCGGTGTGAGACCTGAGATGGATAAATGATGCTGTCATGATTCTCTGCCTAAATCACTCATCGGCCAGCGCCCGAACAATAATAGAAAGGTTTTATAACAATTTTTTAACCGGCGCAAAAGAGCGTCGATGGATCGGTGAAGGTCCTAACTGCTCTAAAGCGGCTATATGCGCTGCCGTCGGATAGCCTTTGTGCCGGGCCAATCCGTATCCGGGATAGCTTTGATCAAGCGCGACCATTTCATGATCCCTGGTTACCTTGGCTATAATTGAAGCAGCACTAATCGCCTCGACAAGCGAATCACCTTTGACGATTGCTTTTACCGGATACTCCAGGTCAGGGCAGCGATTGCCATCGACTAACACCTGCCTGGGTTTTACTTTCAGCCCCAAAACAGCCCGGCGCATCGCCAAAAGACTTGCCTGCAGTATATTAATCTGATCGATTTCCTCAACTTCAGCACGAGCCACAAACCAGCAAAGCGCCTTCTCCTTGATCTCTTCGGCCAGCGCTTCTCTACGCTTTTCAGAGAGCTTTTTTGAATCCATGAGCCCGTGGACTGGCTGATTGACATCCAGGATAACTGCGGCGGCAACAACCGCACCCGCAAGGGGGCCTCTACCTACCTCGTCAACACCGGCGATGCCCTCTTCATAAACATTAAACATACTCAGTTTTACCGATTCACCAGGTTTATGATGGCCCGGGCTGCGCAATCACTTGCACCCAGTGCCAGTTGTTGATGAATAGTCATAAATGCCTCAATCTGTGCTTCAGACTCAGCGTGCCCGTTTAAATAATCCAATAGTACCGGACCAATTAACTCTGACGTTGCCTTATCCTGAATAAACTCAGGAACCAGTACTTTACCGGCTAACAAATTGGGCAGCGCGATTGAATCGGTTTTCACCAATCTGGATGCGATTTGATAGGTCAACGGCGCCACCTTATAGGCAACCACCATCGGCCGTTTAATCAAGGCTGCTTCAAGGGTAACGGTCCCCGATGCCACAAGTAAAGCATCCGCTGCGGCCATCACCTCTCTGGCCCTCGCCGTTACAATCTGCACGTTTTTCAGCCGGGAAAACTGCCGTAACTCAGAACGGATATGCTCTGCAATCCTGTCGTTGGCCGCGGCTATCAGTATTTTACACTCCGGGCGCTGCCTTTGGCACCATAGCGCTGTGCTTAGAAAAGTAGCCGTTAATCGGCCTACTTCACCAAGGCGGCTTCCTGGCAGCAAGGCCAACACGCAATCCTGCGCTTCGATACCAATCCCGATTCGTGCTGCATTTTTGTCGTTTTCAAAGGATATCTGGTCGGCTAACGGATGCCCCACAAACTGAACCGGCATACCATGTTCCTTATAAAACTCTTTTTCGAAAGGAAAGAGAGTCAACATCAGATCAGCGCATTGTGTGATGTGTTTCACCCGCCCTTGACGCCACGCCCAAATCTGCGGACTCACATAATGTACCGTTTTTATTCCTGCCGCACGCAGTTGACGCTCCAGAGAGAGTGTAAAGTCTGGCGCATCAATTCCGATAAAAACATCAGGGGGGTTGTCAATGAAGTATTTTTTCAGGCGTCGACGAATCCCAAGCAACTCAAACAATCTGCCCAGCACCTCAACCAGGCCCATCACAGACAGCCGTTCCATCGGAAACTGAGAGTGAAAACCTTCGGCAATCATTCTGGGACCGCCAATTCCCTCAAAAACCGCATCCGGATGAATCGCTTTAATCGAGGCAATCAGTCCGGATCCCAGCAGATCTCCTGAGGCTTCGCCCGCAACAATGCCGATACGTAATGGTCGCACAATGAACTATTGTCCACCTTTCAACGGACAATACCGCGTGTGGCATTGGCTATGGAGTCCAATAACATATCAATTTCGGGGCCTTGATAATCCAGAGTTTTAACTTTTGTCACGGCCTCAGCAACAGTCAAGCCCTGGCGAAATATGATTTTATAGGCCTTTTGCAACCCGCCAATCGCTGCTTTAGAAAAATTACGCCGCCTTAATCCCTCTATATTGATACCATGCGATTCCGCTGTATTGCCACTGACCACGACAAATGCCGGAATATCCTTCACAATTACACTGCCCACGCCACTCATGCTGTGGGCACCAATCTGACAGAACTGGTGAACACCGGCAAATCCACCCAGCACGGCATAGTCACCAACTTTCACATGACCTGCTACAGCTGCGTTATTGGCAATAATACAATGGTCGCCAATTATCACATCGTGTGCAATATGCACGTTAACCATAAACAGATTATCATTACCGATCCGCGTAATGCCCTGATCCTGAACCGTGCCGCGATGAATGGTACAGGCTTCACGAATCACATTGTTATCGCCTATCTCCAAACGGGTCGGTTCGCCTGCGTACTTTTTATCCTGGCAGTCTTCTCCCACACTGGAAAACTGATATATCTGGTTATTCCGCCCTATCCTGGTTGGGCCTTTTAGAATAACGTGCGGCCCGATAACCGTATCATCGCCTACTTCAACGTCAGGACCAATAATACTCCAGGGACCAACGCTGACATTAGCCCCGATTTTTGCTGAAGGGTCAATTCGGGCAGTGTTATCAATCAATATTCTTTTCCCTGTCAGCACAAATAATCAATCCGGAACAAACCAGCTCTCCCTCAACGGTTGCCTTACAATCAAATTTCCAGATACCCTTTTTTTCGGCAACCACAGCAGCTTCAAGCTGTAACTGATCACCCGGTTGAACCGGCCGTTTAAATCTCAGTTTTTCTGCACCCACGAAATAATAGATAGAACCATCAGCCGGTTTTTTACCAACAGACTTAAATCCCAGAATACCGGCAGCCTGAGCCATCGCCTCAATAATCAACACACCAGGCATCACAGGGAAGTCCGGGAAGTGGCCGTTAAAAAAGCCTTCGTTTACTGTAACATTTTTATACGCCACAATAGATTTCCCTAACTCCAGCTCCACCACTCGGTCTACTAATAAAAAAGGGTACCGGTGAGGAAGGTATTCCCTGATTTCATTGATTTTCATCATACCTGATTGCCTTTAAATTCTTTTAGCTGTTTTTCCAAATCCCTGATACGCGCGGCAAGATCATCCAACTGACGTATGCGCACCGTGTTTTTCTTCCATAGATTAGTTGGCATCATGGCTGTTCCGGAAGAGTAGCTGCCAGCCGATTCTATCGATTTGGTCACCATTGTCATACCTGTCACATGCACATGATCAGCAATCCGGATATGTCCAACCAGACCCACCCCACCAGCCAGAGTACAGTGTTGACCAATTTCTGTGCTACCGGAAATTCCGACACAACCCGCTATTGCAGTGTGATCGCCTATTTTAACGTTATGGGCGATCATTACCTGATTATCAATTTTTACACCATCGCCAATCAGCGTGTCTGCCAAAGCTCCGCGATCTATCGTTGTACTGGCCCCAATTTCAACATCATCACCAATACGTACCCCGCCAATCTGGGCAATCTTTTCCCAGCGCCCTTCATTATCCGCAAAGCCGAACCCGTCCGCACCAATAACCGCCCCACTGTGGATAACCACTCGTTCTCCAATCACCACGTCATGTTGTACGGTTACATTCGCATCGAGAAAACCATCCTTGCCGATAACCACTTTCTCTCCGATAAAGCATCCCGCGCCAATAACTACATTTCCGGCTATTCTGGCATCCTTTGCGATAACGGCTAAAGGGCCTACAGACGCAGTCTTATCAACCTGTGCCGCGCTATCAACCACTGCGCTATGGTGTACACCGGGCTCACAGGTCGGTCGTTCTTCAAACAACTTTGCAATACGTGCGTAGCCTAGATAGGGGTTGGGATAAATAATTGCGTTACGCAGCTCGTCCGCATTTTTCTGATCAACAATTACCGCGGATGCTCGCGTACCGGCTAACATCGATTTATATGCCGGATTGGCCAAGAAGCTAAGCTCTCCCGGTTTAGCCTCTTTCAACCCGGCAATACCACCAATTTCGCACTGGGGATCCCCTTTTAATTCTGCCTCAAGATAGGATACCAGTTCGGCCAAAGAATAACGGGTGCTACCTTTCATATTCCCCTAAAACTATCTGTTAAGGTTGAGTTTCTCCGTGACTTTCTTGGTAATATCGTGCTCTGGGGCTACAAATATTGCCGCTCTTCTCTCCAGAATAAGGCTATAAGTCCCTTCGCCAATGATCGCCTGAATAGCCTGTTCAAGCTTGGGACTTAATTCTGCGAGCAGTTCCTGTTGGCTTTCGTTCTGCGACTTCTGTATTTTTTTGACCTTAAACTGGTAATCAACCGCCTTATCTTCAACATCTTTCGCGAGCTTTTTCTTCTCACTCTCGCTCATCACCGCAGCATCCTGCTCCATTTTTTTCTGAAGGTTCTGAATAGCCTGCGCTAAAGCCTTAATTTCATTCTGTTCGGGAGCGTACTCTTTTTTTAATTCAGCAATTCTTTCTTTAGCCTGTTCGGAGCCCAGTATGGCCGCCTGAATATCAATGACTGCAATCTTGGTTTCCGCTGATGCCAATTGCGCACCCATCAGAAAACACATCATTATACCTAGTATTAATTGCTTCACTCTCTTTCCCCTTGACGGTTAATTATATAAGTAGGTTATAAAAACTCGGTATTAAAAGGTCTTGCCGAATGAGAACTGGAAAAACTCAGTATCATCCAACGGACCTTCATTAAAGGCTTGGGCGATGCTAAAGGTCAACGGGCCGAACCCTGATAACCAGGTCGCACCGATGCCGACGGAGTAGCGCAGTTCACCGGCATCGAAATCCAGACAACTTGTGCTGACTTTCGGACATTCCGTATTAAACACATTGCCTGCATCCAAAAACAAAGTCGATTGCACCGAACGCTGATCTTTCAGGAAGGGTAACGGGAAAATAATATCAATCCCGCCAGTCACCAGAAAATTCCCCCCGAAAGGATCCTGTTCTCTATCAGGATCCAGTGGGCTTGGTGTACTGCGCGGCCCTAACTCATTGTTTTTAAAACCACGAATGGAATCAAACCCTCCGGCAAAGAAATGTTTGTAGAAGGGCAGTCTTGTGCTATCTCCATAGGCATCACCGTAGCCCAGCTCCGAACGTAATCTCAGTGTAAGGCTTCGTGTCAGTGGGAAAAATATCTGGCCTTTATAGGTTAATTTGTAGTAGGTCAGATCACTGCCCGGTATGGCTAACTCCAGCCCCAATGATTGCGAACTACCTCGGGTAGCAAACACACCACGGTTAAGCCGGGATTGACGCCAGGATGCGGTAAACAGGAACTCATTGAAGGTGTTACCCTCGAGATCCAGGAACTCAGAGATCTCCTGAACAGGGTACACTCCCTCAGTAATATCCGTATTCTCGTAGCCTATATTAAAGGATAAAGACTGTGTTTCGGAGATGGGATAACCAAATGAGACACCGCCACCGAAAGAATCCGTGGTAAAACTGGCAATATTATCTTCATCATAATCCAGCTCTCTGTAGAACAGATTAAAACCCCGGGCGACTCCATCCACGGTATAGTAGGGGTCAAGATACGAAAAGTTATAAGCAGACTGGAAACGACTTCTATTCAGCCCGATTGAAACACGCTTACCAGAACCCAGGAAATTATTCTGACTTACACCTGCACCCAATATCAGACCTCGCCCCTGGGCAAAACCAAGACTCGCTGTTACGCTGCCGGAAGGTTGCTCTTCCACGGTATAATCAACATCAATCTGATCTGATGATCCTGGTACCTGTGGCGTCTCTACATTCACTTCTTTAAAAAAGCCCAACCGCTGTAAACGTAATTTAGAAAGTTCAATCTGCTGATTGGAGGCCCAACCCGACTCCATCTGCCGCATCTCTCTGCGCAACACTTCATCAATTGTCTTGGTATTACCTTTAAAATTAATACGACGTACATAGGCCCGTTTACCCGGATCGATGAACACACTGATATCAACGGTGTCTTCATCATCATTAATCTCCGGAATACCATTCACATTAGCAAAGGTATAGCCTTCATTGCCGAGCCGGTTGGTCAACGCCTCGGTGGTGACCGTTAACAATTCATTGGAAAAAATTTCTCCCGATTTGACCAGCAAAAACTGCTCCAGCTCTTCCTCATCAAGTACCAGATCACCTGCAAAGGTAACCTGATCAATAGTGAACTGGTCGCCTTCCACGAGGTTAATGGTAATGTACACTTTTTCCTTATCAGGCGTTATCGATACCTGTGTCGACTCGATATTAAAATTGATATAGCCATTATCCAGATACTTGGACTTCAGCTTCTCTAGGTCACCCGATAACTTCTCGCGCGAATATTTGTCATCATTGCGATAAAAGCTCAACCAGTTGGTGGTGTGCAGCTCAAACAGATCCAGCAGGGCCTCATCGTCATAAACACTGTTGCCGACGATATTGATCTGTTTAATAGAGGACGGCGCCCCTTCAGTGATATTAATGGAAAGCGCAACACGATTACGGGGCTGTGTTTCAACATCGGTTTCTATCTCAACGCCATAGCGTCCCTGCGCGATATACTGACGGGACAGTTCCTGCTCCAAACCTTCCAGCGTCGCGCGTTTAAAAATCTCACCCTCAGCCAGTCCCGATTGTTTCAGTCCATCCATCAACGCTTCTGTTTTGATGGCTTTGTTACCATCAATTTGTATATCACTGATCGATGGGCGTTCAACGACACTGACAATCAACACATTTTGATCACGTGCGATTTGAATATCGTTAAAAAAGCCTGTTTTAAACAGGCTACGGGTCGCATCAACCAAAGCCTGTTCACTTACCGTATCTCCCAGATTAACAGGGAAAGCACGAAACAGGGTACCGGCAGAAACACGTTGCAACCCCTCTATTCGAATATCCGCCACGGTGAATTGATCAGCAGCTGCCAACTGTGCCCAGCTTGCCATCGATAAAATAACAAATAGAGGTAAAAATAAAATTCTTTTCATATTCTTCTTATAAGCTAGTTGTTTTAAAGCCTGGTTAAATCGTTATAGATAGCCAACACCATCAGAGTCAGGATAATACTCATACCAATTCTTAGCCCTAAACCCTGTATTTTTTCCGATACAGGCTTACCCCGCACCAACTCAACGAGATAATACATCAAATGACCACCGTCGAGCACGGGTATTGGCAGAATATTAATCAAGCCCAGGCTAATGCTAAGATAAGCGAGAAAATTAAGGAAGGTTTCAATCCCCTTATCCACCGAAGCCCCCGCAACTTTAGCAATGGTGATCGGCCCACTCAAGTTTTTAATTGAAATCAGTCCAACCAGCATCTTCTTCAGAGACACCAGCGTCAGCAGAGTCATATCCCAGGTTTTTTCAACCGCAGGAAGCCACGCGCCAAGAACCGAATATTTTATCTCTCTCGTTAACTCCGGAGGCCAGGGTACAGGCTGGGCAGCAACCCCGACATATCCAATCGTTGAACCATCCTCCAGCACTTTAGATGCAGGCCGTATTCTAATCTGCAAATTAGCGCCTTGTCGATCCACATCAACCTGAATAGACTTCCCCGGACTCGCCTGCACCCATTCGACAAACTCTCCCCAGTAACGAATGGACTGCCCGCCCACCGCTTTTAGCTGATCTCCTGCCATTAAGCCGGCTTGTGCGCCGGCCCCTTTAGCTTCAACTCTTCCTACGGTCGCCGGAATATCGGGCAAGTAGGGGTGAATACCCAAAGACCGGACCGGATCAGGTTGTTCCTCACCCGCCTGCCAATCTTGCAATCTCAACGAATAGTCCTGCTTCGAGATAGCCGAACCAAGTGGTCGCGTGGTCACAACAATCTCTCGAGTTTCCCCAACATACCCCAACAGCTGTACATTAATAGCCTGCCAGGTCCTGGTTGTAGCACCATCTACCGCCACAATCTCCTGTCGCTCTCCAATACCCGCCTGAGCCGCTATAGAGCCTTGCTGTACATTACCTGTTACCGGTACCAGGGTTGTAACACCCACCACAAACAACAACCAGTAGGCCACTATTGCGAAGGCAAAATTAGCGGCCGGACCCGCCACAACCACCGCTATACGTTTTCCAACTGATTGCCGGTTAAACGCGTACGGCAAGTCTTCCTCGGCAACCTCTGCTTCGCGCTCATCAAGCATTTTGACATAGCCCCCAAGGGGCACTGCTGCAATCACAAACTCGGTTCCATGTCGGTCAACCCTTTTAAACAGAGCCTTGCCAAATCCGACGGAGAAACGCAGTACTTTTATGCCACATTTACGAGCCACCCAAAAATGGCCATACTCATGTATGGTTACCAGGAGACCCAGAGTAACAATAGTGGCAAATATAATTTGAATAAAACTCATGCTTGTCTCGGGCCGCCCTAATGAGAGCGGCGCTTGACCTGTTCACCGGCTAACTGCCGCGCCAACTGGTCCTGCTCCAAAATTACGTCAATACTATCAGCCTCTTGTCGCTGGTACTGACTCATCACCTCGGCAACCACGCTGGCAATTTCAACAAATGCAATCTGCCTGTTTAAAAATGCCTCTACAGCCACTTCATTGGCCGCGTTCAACGCTGCAGTTACTGTCCCGCCTGACTTGATCGCCTGTTCAGCCAGCTCTACACAAGGAAATCGCTCCCTATCCAGAGGTTCGAAGTCCAACTGGGCAACCTGAACAAGATCCAGAGAACTTACCCCAGAATCTATGCGGTGAGGCCAACCAAGCCCATAGGCAATCGGCGTTCGCATATCAGGATTACCCAATTGAGCCAACACCGAACCATCGCTATATTCCACCATTGAATGTATAACACTTTGCCTGTGCAAGACGATCTCTATATTTTCCTGTGTGGTTTTGAAAAGCCAGCAGGCCTCAATAAGTTCCAGCCCTTTATTCATCATGGTGGCAGAATCCACCGATATTTTCTGCCCCATAGACCAGTTAGGGTGCGCGCAGGCCTGCTCCGGAGTTACAGAAGCCAACGACTCAAGTGGTAGCGTGCGAAAAGGCCCTCCCGACCCGGTCAGCAGAATTTTTCGGACCCCTGCTGATGACAAACCACCTTCAATGGATTTCGGCAGACATTGGAAAATCGCATTGTGCTCGCTATCAATCGGCAACACCTCTGCGCCGGAAGATTCAGCCTGATGCATGAAAAGATCACCGGACATCACCAGTGCTTCCTTGTTGGCCAGCAGTACCCGTTTACCTGCCGACACAGCCGCCAGAGTAGGCAGCAACCCTGCAGCACCAACGATCGCAGCCATCACATAATCGACTTGCTCATGTGACGCAACAAACTCCAATGCTTCCTTTCCTGACAGCACCTCTGTAGAAACCTGCTTTTTTGACAAACTCTGGCGCAGAAGTTCAGCCGCTTTTTCATCTGCCAACACCGCAAAGCGAGGCTTAAACTCCATCACCTGTTTAAGCATGAGGCTGTCATTGTGATTAGCGGTGAGTGCAAATACCTGATACTGATCACGATGCCTGGCAATAACATCCAGCGTGCTCACACCAATAGAACCCGTCGCTCCCAGTATACAAATCTGCTTCAACGATTTACTCCACTCACCTAAGCCAACCCCATCTTTGCAATCAGCAGGCTAAACAATGGCAAACCTGCCACTAAACTATCAATACGATCCAGCAACCCGCCATGCCCGGGTAATAAATTTCCGCTATCTTTAACACCGCGATGACGCTTGAGCATGCTGACTGTCAGGTCACCAAGAACGGATATCGAAGCCGTTGCCAGGGCAAGCACGCCAAAGCTCAGCCATTGTAATGGCTGCAAATAGCTCATCAATCCAGCTGCCGACGCCAAAGCCCAGCATATTACTACCGAAGAGAACAATCCACCCAGCACACCAGCCCAGGTTTTGCCAGGACTCACCTGCGGAGCAAGCTTTGTTTTGCCCCAGGCTCTGCCGCTAAAATAAGCACCTATATCTGCACCCCAAATAATGAGCATCAGCATAACAATCAGCACACCACCGAGTGAGGTTTGTTTCAGATAGACGATCGCCAACCAGGCGGGGACCAATAACACCATTCCCAGCAGTGCACGCTGAAACCGGCCACCCCAAAAATGAATCGCCGCCGGGAATCGGACAACCCAGAACAGGGCACAAAGCCAGACTACCATCGAAAACCACAGTACGCTTTGCCAGACCTGTTGATCAGCCCGGTACAATACAAAGCTTACCACCGTAAAAACTACTACATAGAAGATTCGGCCTGGTTGTGACAAACTTGCCAACCCTCCCCACTCCCATGCACCCAGGGCGAAAATAGCAATTGCAATCAGGTTGAAGCTACTGTCAGGCAAAAACAAAATCGCCGCCAGAACCAGAGGCGCCAGAATTAAAGCTGTTATTACACGCTGTCTGAGCAAACTAATTCTCTACCGAATTACTGGTGTGCCCAAATCGGCGCTCGCGATTCGCATAGGCTTTCAATGCTTGCAGAAATGCTGGCTCGTCAAAATCAGGCCAATAAAGGTCGGTAAAATACAGTTCACTATAGGCCATCTGCCAGAGCAGAAAATTACTGATCCGCTGCTCACCACCCGTTCTGATACACAGGTCTGGAGGTGGCAAATCACCGATGCTAATCTCATCGTTCAGCGTATCCGGGTTAATATCGGACAATTGTAACTGTCCTGCAACAACCTTTTCAGCCAACTTTCTGGCCGCCTGGGCGATATCCCACTGGCCGCCATAATCTGCCGCGATAATGACGGTGCAGCCGTCATTGTCTACCGTTAACTGTTCCACTTCAGCCATATGTTTCTGAATGGTTTCGCTAAAACGAAGCCGATTTCCTATCACTCTCAAACGAATATTATTTTTATTGAGTTTATTAGCCTCTCTTTTCAGGGCGTTAAGGAACAGCTTCATCAATGAACTGACTTCCGCTTTCGGGCGCTGCCAATTCTCACTGCTAAACGCAAATAATGTTAAATACTTAATATTGTGTTTGGCGCAGGTCTCTATCACTTTGCGCACAGAGTCTACGCCGGCTTTATGACCAGCGCCTACCGGCAGTTTTCGCGCCTTGGCCCAACGGTTGTTGCCATCCATTATGATGGCGACATGTTGGGGTATCTTGCTTAACTGCAAATCTGCCGTTGTATCTATGGAATTTTCCTTTTGCATAGAACCCCTAGAACTCTTATTTACTTCATACCCTGCCAGCACATGCTTATTCATATCATTGTGCTCCAAGAGACTCAGCGATTAAGTGCCACATCCATGAGATCGGCAGAATATAACCAAGCACCAGCTCTGCCCTTTTGCGCTATCGGCACGAAAGCCGCTACAACCTCTTTGCAATCGGATTTTATCGCCTACTTCAGGCCTTATATTTCAAGGAGGTCAGCTTCTTTAACTTTTAATGCCTCATCTACAGCTGCGACAAATTTGTCTGTTAATTTCTGTACGGCATCCGTCGCTTTCCGCTCCTCATCTTCACTGATATCCTTTTCCTTGAGCAGCTCTTTAAAATCGTTATTGGCATCTCTTCTGGCGTTTCTAACCGATACTCGAGCATTTTCCGCCTCATGCTTTGCCTGACGAATATAATCTTTACGCGTCTCTTCAGTCAGCGCTGGCATTGGAACCCTAATGACTTCGCCACTTGTAACCGGGTTCAGGCCCAGGTCAGATTTCATAATCGCCTTTTCGACTTCAGGAATCATAGGCTTTTCCCAGGGAACAATACTCAGGGTACGCCCATCCTCAACACCAATATTCGCTACCTGATTAATTGGCATCTCTGAACCGTAATAGGATACTTTTACACTATCAAGAATACTCGGATGAGCCCTTCCCGTTCGAATTTTATTGAACGCGGCTGCCAATGCAACCAGAGATTTCTCCATCCGGTCTTCTGTGTCTTTCATTATTTCATTTATCATGGTCTAAGCACTCTAGTTTTCAATCAGCGTTCCTTCATCGCCGCCTACAACCACCGTTGCCAGGGCACCCGGTTTATTCATATTAAACACTCTCAACGGCATTTTGTGGTCGCGTGCCAGGCAGATGGCTGTCAAATCCATTACCTCTAACTGTTTTTCTATTACCTCATCATAGGTCAAATGGTCGTACTTGGTGGCTTCCGGGTTTGTAACAGGATCCGCCGTATAAACGCCATCAACTTTGGTTGCTTTCAGCACCGCATCTGACTCTATCTCAATGCCACGTAAACAGGCTGCCGAGTCCGTGGTAAAAAAAGGATTTCCTGTCCCGGCAGAAAATATAACCACATCGCCCGACCCGAGATACCTCATTGCACTACGACGATCATAATGTTCAACCACACCACTCATAGGTATGGCGGACATAACACGGGTTGCGATATTAGATCTCTCCAACGCATCTCGCATAGCCAAGGCGTTCATCACAGTGGCTAACATGCCCATGTGGTCTCCGGTAACCCGATCCATACCCGCCTCATTCAAAGCAGCTCCACGAAACAGGTTTCCGCCACCAATCACCAAACCTACCTGAACACCAATACCCACTAACTGCCCAATTTCCAAAGCCATTCGATCCAGTACACGGGGGTCAATGCCAAAAACCTCATCGCCCATCAAAGCCTCACCACTCAATTTTAGCAATATCCGTTGATACTTCGCTTTGCGGTCAGTACTCGGCATAGGTATTAATACTCCAACTAATTCATGGTTTAAGTGCGGGATAGCCAATCATGTTCTTAGGCCGGCCACCCCGATTCTTTCGTTATTACAAGCCTGCCTGTTGCGCCACTTCAGTAGCAAAATCAACCTCTTCTTTTTCAATCCCCTCACCCACTTCAAAGCGAGTAAATGCCAGAATCTTTGCACCGGCCTTGCTTACCAGTGCGCCGACTTTAGTATCCGGGTCTTTTACGAAGGGCTGCTCCACAATGCTAATTTCAGCAAGAAACTTACGCAAACGACCATCAATCATTTTCTCAATGATCTCGGCCGGCTTACCGCTATCCTGGGCCTGAGCGGTATAAATATCACGCTCTTTTGCGATTACGTCTTCTGACACATCGTCCGGATTAACCACCATCGGATTAACCGCTGCAACATGCATCGCAACATCTTTGGCCAGTTGAGCATCACCACCTTGCAACGACACCAGCACACCAATACGGTTATTGCCGTGGACGTATGAGCCCACCACACCGTTTTCTAACGTATACTCCTGCACACGACGCACACTGATGTTCTCACCAATTTTTTGCACCAGCGCCTGGCGGTCATCCTCTAGTCCAGACTCCATCAAAGTCTCCACATCGGTCTGACGATCGGCAAACGCTTTCGCAACAACCTTGTCCACAAACAACTTGAAGTTATCATCCCGCGCCACGAAATCTGTTTCACTGTTGACTTCCACGAGCACAGCATAACTGCCATCTTCAGCCACCTGCGTGGCAACGACGCCTTCTGCTGCAGTTCGCGAGGCCTTTTTGGCGGCCTTCATTCCACTCGATTTTCTCAGGTGCTCAATTGCTTTGTCGATATCACCATCGTTCTCAGTGAGAGCTTTTTTACAATCCATCATACCGAGCCCGGTACGTTCACGTAGTTCTTTAACCATCGCGGCTGTTATTGCTGCCATTTCTAAAATCCTCTAAATCTGGTTCTCAACTTAAAAAAAGGGGCGTTTGCCCCTTTTAACTGCTTATAACTTTGTGACTGGGCTTTGTTTATTACAAATTACCCCTGCTGAGTATCTCTAGCTTGCGGAAGCTTCCACTTCTCCATCGGATTCCGCTTCGGCCGTCACCTCAATAAATTCATCGGTTCCGCTCATGTCAGTTCCGACACCTTCCAGTATCGTGTCGGCAACAGCTTTCACATAAATGCCTATGGAGCGAATCGCATCATCATTGCCGGGAATAACATAGTCAACACCATCCGGATCACTGTTGGTATCAACCACACCAATTACAGGAATACCTAGTTTATTGGCTTCATTAACTGCAATACGTTCATGATCAACATCGACCACAAACAATGCATCAGGCAGACCGCCCATATCTTTAATACCGCCGATACTGCGCTCAAGCTTTTCCATTTCCCGAGTACGCATTAACTGTTCTTTTTTAGTGATCTGATCAAAGGTGCCGTTTTCTTTCTGTGCCTGCAGATCACGATAACGCTTAATGGATTGGCGAATCGTTTTGTAGTTAGTGAGCATACCGCCCAACCAACGATGGTGCACGTACGGCATATTGGCGCGTTCTGCTTCATCTTTGATGATTTTGCTCGCAGCTCTTTTTGTACCCACGAATAAAATCTTATTCTTGTTTGAAGCAAGCTTTTGTACAAGATCCAACGCCTCATTCAGCGCCGGCACTGTGTGCTCAAGATTAATAATATGAATCTTGTTGCGCGCCCCAAAAATAAACGGAGCCATTTTTGGATTCCAGTAACGCGTTTGGTGACCGAAATGCGCACCTGCTTTAAGCAGGTCTCTCATTGAAACTCTAGACATAATAACCTTCTTTTAGTTTGGGTTAGGCCTCCACATACCCCTTCTTTCCAACTCACTGTTTTCACAGAAAGCACCCGGAACAAAGTGACGGTATATGTGTGATTTAATGGAGCAGATTGACTGCTCCTGTTTTTGCGCGCGTCAGTTAAACCATTCAACAATGGGCAGCTGTCACGAGCGGGCTGATTTATACCATAAATAGCTGCCAAGTAAAAGAGCTCTATCAACAAACTAACGTTATAGCGGGCAGTCAATATCTATTCACAAAATGAAGCTCCAAGTCCATTTCATAACGTGCACGATTACGATCAAATACTCCGTTGCGAAGACCGCTTATTGCCCGGGCAGACAACCGCATGTCATATACAGATTTCACCTTTTCCAGCCAACACACCCTGATTTCAAAAAACAGTTATAATCAGCCGCTATTTGTGGTAAAAAGATCGGCCTTTTTACCTTCCCACAACAATATCGATTAATCTTGGTAGATTTATGAGCATCTCCATCAAGACACCTGATGAAATAGAAAAAATGCGCGTAGCTGGAAAACTTGCTGCCGAAGTGCTGGAAATGATCGAGGACAAAGTAGTGCCGGGGATCTCAACTGGCGAGCTTGATCGTATTTGTCATGATTATATAACCAACCACCAGCAGGCCATACCGGCACCTCTCAATTATAAGGGGTTCCCGAAATCCATCTGCACATCTGTCAATCAGGTCGTATGTCATGGCATACCTAGCGATAAGAAAATACTAAAACAGGGTGACATTGTTAATATTGACATCACTGTTATCAAAGACGGCTATCACGGCGATACCAGCAAGATGTTTTTTGTAGGCAAGAGATTACCGCATGCACAAAGACTGGTTCAAGTCACCCAGGAGTGTTTGTACAAAGGTATTGCATTGGTCAGGCCGGGCACTTATCTCGGGGATATTGGCCATACCATACAAAACTACGCGCAAAACCATCACTATTCAGTGGTGCGTGAATACTGTGGCCACGGGATCGGTAAAAATTTCCACGAAGATCCGCAGGTACTGCACTACGGTAGACCAAAAACCGGCATCCAGCTTGCGGCAGGCATGATATTTACCATAGAACCCATGATCAACGCTGGCAAACGTCATGTTAAACTATCATCTCGCGATGGTTGGACAGTGGAAACCTCAGACAAACGACTATCCGCACAATGGGAACACACCATTTTAGTTACCGAATCCGGTTACGAAGTCCTCACTCGGCGGGGCGAAGAGAAAGACCTATAATGGTCCGTTATGATTCCTGAAACCGAAGACCTGAAATCTGTTCAGTCTGGATTATTTGATGCCGCTGCGTTCGCTCAACAACTTGAACAGTGCGACTCTCCGATTCAGGCATTTAAAGATGCGCTTACTGATACTCAGAAAAAACTCGATCAGCATTTTTGCGACGGCACTCCCACCCGTTTGCTGATCTATGCCCGGGCCTGGTTTATCGATCAGATTTTACTGATGGCATGGCAAAAATTTCCGTTTAGAAAGAAGGATCTCGGACTTATAGCCGTGGGCGGATATGGCCGAGGTGAACTACACCCGCACTCTGACATCGACATTCTCATCCTCTACCGGGGATTCGGCATCAGAAAACAACACCCTCATATAGAAAAATTCATCACATTGCTTTGGGACATCGGGCTAAAAGTCGGGCATAGCGTACGCTCCCTGCGACAATGTAAGGACGATGCAAGAAGGGATATTACCATCGCGACCAGTTTGATGGAGTCTCGCTCCATAGTCGGCGATCCTGATCTGCTGGACCAGATGCAGCACAAAGTGGGGCCCAACAAAATTTGGCCAGAGCAACCTTTCTTCACCGCCAAGAGAGAGGAGCAGAAAGCGCGCCACAAAAAATTTAACGAACTGGAACATAATCTGGAACCCAACGTAAAAGAGTCTCCAGGCGGGCTTCGTGATATACAGATGATTGCCTGGGTCGCAAAAAGACATTTTGGTGGCAATAATTTACGTGATCTGGTCTCGAACGAATTTCTCAATGAAACCGAATTCGGTCTCCTCAGCGAAGGCCAAAACTACCTTTGGAAAGTCAGATACGGCCTGCACATGCTGGCGGGAAGAGCGGAGGATCGGCTACTTTTTGATTACCAGGAGCCGCTGGCCAAACTTTTCGGTTTTGTGGATACCGATGAATCACTGGCAATCGAACAATTAATGCAGCAGTTTTACCGGGTCGTTTTGCGCACCATGGAGTTAAATGACATGCTGCTGCAGCACTTTGACGAAGCCATTCTTCGTGCCAGGGAAAAACCCGTCACCGTTGCCCTGAATACTCGTTTTAAAATCAATAACGGCTATATCGAAGTCACCAACGACCAGGTCTTTAAACGAACACCCTTTGCGCTGATGGAGATATTCCTGCTGATGGCACAAAACCTGGAGATTCAGGGTGTGCGCGCCTCTACAATCCGTCTCATACGTGACCATAGACATTTGATTGACGATGATTTTCGGCAGGATATTCGTAACATCTCAATATTTATGGAGCTGCTGCGCTCACCCAACCGAATGGTCACACAGCTTCAGCGAATGCGTCGTTATGCAGTACTCGGACGCTATTTACCGGAATTCGGACGAATCATCGGTAAAATGCAGTACGACCTGTTTCATATCTATACCGTAGATGCACACACGCTGTTGCTACTGCAATACCTGCGCCGCATCTATTTGCGAACCGAAAGCGATCGTTTTCCTCTCGCCATTAAAATTATCCGGCAGATACCCAAACTGGAGCTGCTTTATATAGCAGCCCTTTACCACGACATTGCCAAAGGACGAGGTGGAGACCACTCAGAACTAGGCGCTGTGGACGCACGTAGCTTCTGTCAGCGGCATCGTCTCAGTGAATGGGATGCTGATCTGGTTGCGTGGCTGGTTGAAAACCACCTGATCATGTCGATTACCGCTCAACGCAAAGACATATCGGATCCCGACATTATTCAGCAGTTTGCCGAGAAGATGCAGGATCAACTGCATCTGGATTATCTGTTTCTTTTGACAGTTGCAGATATTAACGCGACCAACCCCGAACTCTGGACAAGCTGGCGAGCCACATTGATGAGGCAGCTCTATCTGGAAACCAAACGCGCCCTGAGTCGCGGACTGGAAAACCCGATAGACCGAAATAACGCGATCAACAAGAAGCAGTGTCAGGCACTTGCCCTGCTCTCTTTTAATCCCGTCGTGGTTGAATCACTATGGCAGCAACTTGGGGATGAGTATTTTATCCAGCACTCACATGATGATATTGCCTGGCACACACAGGCAATACTGGAGCATACCGAGCCTGGCACGCCTCTGGTGATGATTAAGGATTTAAATCTTCAGGACCGTGTAGGTGGCACCCAGATTTTCATCTACTCACAAACAGGGCACCACCTTTTCGCAACAACGGCAGCCATTTTAGAGCAACTTGAATTAAATATTGTTGATGCCAGAATCAGCACTTCACCGCAGAACTTCAACCTCAACTCCTACATTGTTCTGGAGGAAAACGGACAACCAATTGGAGATAACCAGCTAAGACTGGAAAGGATAAAAGCAAACCTCGTTGAAGCTCTGCAACATCCAAAAGATCTACCGGCAATTATAAAACGCCATACACCGCGCAGACTGCAACATTTTACTATGCCAACCGAAGTGCACATCTATTCGGACAATATTCTTAACTGCACCGTGATAGAGGTGGTCACCCCTGACAGGCCCGGTCTGCTGGCACGAATAGGACGTATCCTTTTAGAGAATAATCTGATTTTACAAAAGGCGAAAATCACGACGTTGGGCGAGCGTGTTGAGGATGTATTTTTTGTCACAACGGAAGATATGGAGGCCATCGTCAACGCAAAGTTATGCCGCAAAATAGAAAATGAAATATGTAGCCAGCTGGATCAGTGGGCACAACATGAATCGGGCGCCACCAACTCTATGACTGTTATTTAGGAGCTATTGCATGACCAAACTCTATGGAATAAAAAACTGCGATACCATCAGAAAAGCAAAAAACTGGTTAGCCGCCTCAGAAATAGATTATCAGTTTCACGATTACCGTACTGACGGACTTGACCAAGACCAGTTACAGAAGTGGTGCGATCAGTTGGGCTGGGAAATACTGATCAACCGGCGCGGAACTACCTGGCGAAAACTACCCGAAGAGGCAAAATCGGAGTTGAATGAGAAAAAGGCAATCGATCTGATGCTGGCAAATCCCGCCATGATCAAACGGCCATTGCTGGAAACCGGAAAAGATACAATTATTGGGTTTAACCCCTCTGAATATGAACGTTTATTAGGATAGCAATACAAGAGGTCTATTATGAGTAATCAACACATTTTTAGCTACGCAATCGGCGTTGGCACTAAAAGCAAGTCCGGCGATTGGTTGGAGGTATATTACCCTCAACCGGTTTTGCAGCCAAATGAAGAGCAGATAACAGCTGTTAGCGCAGCTCTCGACTACAATGGCGAAAATTGTTCGCTAGAGCCCACCGACCAACAACTGGGCGAACTGGCTATCAAGTTGTCCGCCATAGGTAACAACGATGACGCCACACTGTGCGAGCAGTTGCAGCAAAGTAATCAGGCTGCAGTTATTACCGTACTGGCTGAAGACAAGACCCCAACAACCGTACCAGAGGTTTATCTTAAGCTACATCTGCTGTCACATCGTCTGGTCAAACCACACGAAACAGACCTGAGCGGAATGTTCGCAGTTTTACCGAACGTAGCCTGGACTGACAAAGGCGCTATCGCCCTCGACGAATTACCAGAACGGCAATTATCGGCCCGGCTGAATGGCGAGATCATAGAAGTTATGTCCGTGGACAAATTTCCGAAAATGGCCAACTATGTGATGCCAACCGGCGTGCGCGTCGCAGACACTGACAGGGTTCGGCTGGGTGCCTATCTCGGTGAGGGCACTACGGTCATGCACGAGGGTTTTGTTAATTTCAATGCAGGCACGCTAGGCACCAGCATGGTGGAAGGACGCATATCTGCAGGCGTAGTGGTCGGCCAGGGAAGCGATTTGGGTGGTGGCTGCAGCACGATGGGCACGCTTTCCGGCGGCAACAATGTGATTATATCGGTAGGGGATGAGTGCCTCATCGGTGCCAATGCCGGTATCGGAATTCCCCTCGGTGACCGGTGCACTGTGGAAGCAGGGCTTTATCTGACCGCAGGGTCAAAGGTCACGTTACTGGATGAAAACAACCAGGAAATTCAGCACATAAAGGCTCGTGATCTCGCCGGAAAATCCGATCTGTTAATTCGTCGCAATTCCCAAACAGGGCGGATCGAATGCAAGAGCAATAAATCAGCAATCGCACTCAATGAGGAGTTACACGCCAACAATTAAGTGTTCAATGAGGGGCAGGTTCAGACCAGCCCCTCATTAACACCATCTCAAGCGTCAGCAGAGAATCCGCAACTAATTCATTAACTTCGCGCGCGGGTTTTTGATCCCGAAAATGTCAGCATGCCAATAGCTGCCAGCATCAACAGTAGTGTGCTCGGGATCGAAATTTCACCCGTCCCGGCAGGCAAAAACCGCTGCTGAGCGTTGATCGCGCCAAAACTGCTCAATGCAGGGGCGTTCCAGATAAAATCAGAAGCTTGCTGCCCGGCACCCCCAAGCTGAAGCGATAGTCCGACTGCAGTACCTGGTTTCTCAGCGACCCCTATATCGACGCTATTCATACCCTCTGCCACACCCGCAGATGCGACAAACTGGCCTTCATAACTTAAGAACTGCACCACCTCACTGATCGCATTTACCAGGGCAATGCCATCAGGAGCACCGTTTTGCAAGCCGGAAATTCCAAACGTAGCAACCCCAAACCCGTTCGATAGATCTTCGATCACTCCAGACAAAGACCTGGAAAGATAAGGCCTGCCATTGCTGCCATTATAAAAAAACAACTGCCAACCAGATAAATCTGTACCGGCCGGACCCGCCAGCTCGACCCCTTCCTCCTGGTCGGCACCGCTATTGTCGTAATGAAGTTCATTGATGAATACAGGCGTAGCCTGAACGCCAGCCACGCAAAAGAGACTGAGCGAAAAACCCAGCAATAAAACCTTAACAGAGAAAAATACTCGCATGAAAACCTCCTTGTATGAATCGATCTATATCCGCCTTCAATCCGATGAAAGCGCATTCACTATAAAACGTCTTTCGAAGAAAGTAAATCCAACCACTGACCAATTAGGTCATGAATAGCCCGTTTTGATTTTTAAGCCGACTACTTAGAAAAATCTCACCCTCTGGTAGGCACAGAACCCCGGGAATCCCCTCTCCCTCCGGAAGCACCCAAGGGCATCATAAAGGGCTAGGGTGAGGGTAAATCAAAATCGTCTCACCCTGGTCTTCCCCCTTTGATTATGTTTAATTTCATTCTATTCCCTGTGTTCTTTAACTGCTTCGTCCCAGCAATAGATGCCAAGACCTATGCCGCATATCGAAACAATTACCAAGTCTTTTATGAGGTTTTGCAGGCCATAGTTAGGAATGTTTGATTCTCCCAATACCGTAGCCGCAGCAATTGTGATAGAAGAAATACCTATTCCCAATACAGCTCCATATAAGAAAGAGCGGTTTGATGAATAATTGCGCTTGGCACAGACCGAGCTAAACCAGCTTGCTATGAATATAGCAAACATGGCTGTAACAAACGAACCAACTATTCCTACCTCATCACCCATATTAAATTTTTCGTTTCTCCAATTGTACTACTAGCTGAGATCAAAGGGGCAAGGTCGATTTACGGAAAGTCTGTTCTGACCCCACTTTTCACTTTTCCTTTTCAAAAACACCCGACAGCAATAAAACCAACAGCACTCCAGTTCTTTATCAGCACATCGCTGGATTCCCTTTGAGATGAACAGTTAACTAGGTTACAGTTAGGCCAAAATATCCATCATCATTAATGCAGCAATCTATGAAAACCAGCCCCGTTATCGACCTGACCATGCAGTTAATCAGCCGACCATCTGTAACTCCGGATGACGCGGGCTGCCAGAAACTTTTATGTGAACGCCTTAATGCGCTAGGCTTTAACGTGACCGCCCTGCCCTTTGGCGAGGTATCAAACTTTTGGGCTGTCCGCGGCGATTCCGGTCCTATTCTCGCCTTCGCAGGCCACACCGATGTGGTACCCAGCGGCCCGTTGGAGGAGTGGCAAACACCACCGTTTGAGCCCGTGATTAAAGACGGATTTCTATGCGGGCGCGGTGCTGCCGATATGAAGGGCAGCCTGGCAGCGATGATAGTTGCTGCTGAGCGATTCGTTGCAGGCCATCCAGATCATCCCGGCAGACTTGCTTTTCTGATTACCAGCGACGAGGAGGGCCCTGCTGTGGACGGAACGGTTCGAGTTATGGACTACCTCCAACAACAGGGCGACGAGATCAAATGGTGTCTGGTTGGTGAACCAACCAGCAATGAGCAACTGGGTGACATCATCAAGAATGGCCGGCGGGGTTCTCTTGGCGGTTTGCTGCGTGTGAAGGGCATTCAGGGCCATATAGCCTATCCGGATAAAGCACAAAACCCGATACACCGCTCAATGCCTGCACTGGTAGAATTGATCTCTGAACATTGGGACCAGGGCAATGATTACTTTCCCGCTACGTCGTTTCAGATTTCAAATATCAATGCGGGAACCGGCGCCACTAATGTCATTCCCGGTCAACTGGAAGTGATGTTCAACTTTAGATTTTCCACCGAAATCAGTGCTGACGAGATTATTTCCAGGGTTGAAGCGATTCTCAACAAACATGAGCTAAACTACCAACTGGAGTGGAGCAAAAATGGCCAGCCATTTATAACAGGCGAAGGATCACTGGTAAATGCTGCCATCCAATCAATACAGGAGGTGACCGGTCATAGCTCTCAACTATCCACCAGTGGAGGGACTTCGGATGGTCGGTTTATCGCGCCAACAGGTACCCAGGTAATCGAACTCGGTCCATGTAACAGTACCATCCATCAGGTTAATGAACAGGCCAGCGTAGATGATCTGGACAAACTGGCCTTGATCTACGAAAACCTGATGATCCGTTTAATCGGTACCGAATCAGCATAACCTATGGCAACCCAGGGCCCACCGGATCATCTGTCAATTCGCGAAAAACTGCTTGCCTGGCTCGGCAAGCGAGGTGAGAATCATAAAAACAACCTGCAACTGGTTATCACTGGCGCAGGTATATTTTTTGTTGGCGCGGGTATTCTGGTGTGGACTGAGAAATCGATGCCCTCTTCGGTAAAACAGGAGCTTATCGCACTGGTAGCCCTTGTAATCTGTGCTTTGGGCTGCCTGACCGCCTTGGTTGGCTACCTGGGACTCAGCATCTTTCGTCTGATCCGGTTTTTTCGTGATGACGATGGCCCCTGAAACAGGGGCCTTTGGCAACCCTGGCTAACTGAATTCAACGATCAACCGATACGTCGTCGGCCTGTAACCCCTTTTCACCTTCTGTAACGATGAACCGAACTTTCTGCCCTTCACTCAAAGAACGCCTTCCTGTTCCTTTTATCGAACGGTAGTGCACAAAAATATCTTCGCCAGAGCTACGCGTGATAAATCCGAATCCTTTGGCTACATTAAACCACTTAACCGTACCTTTTTCGTGCCCTGAGACGTCCTCTCCCTCGGGTTCTGTTTCTTCGCCAGACTCTTGCTTTGTTCCGGTCAGCCCCATCATCAGACAACCCAGGAATACCAGCAGATAGACTGTAAAAAACTGTGTGACCTTAATATTTACAGCAACAGCCTGAGACACCCATTCAAAAATAAACGGTGCTGGTAAGGCCAACAAAAAACTAAAAAATATACATCTTAGTAGAACATTCAAACTCATTACTTCAACCTTTCACGAAATTAGTCGGCTGACAATTTATAATAGGCAACTCCGGTCAAACGGGCTGCTTTCCCAATTGGGCCATGAACCGGATCAACTCCGTTCCTGGCGGCGCGATTAGCCCGATTCCGGTATTCCCCTCCCCTTAAAGAAGCCTTTTTCAGGAAATTCCAAAAAACTCAAGCAACACCCCTGTTTCGCGCGCACTTATATAAACATACGCCCTAGCCTATATTCAAGTCCAAACTAGTGATTGCCACGCTCAAAACGGACAATTATTAGTCTATTTAATGGAGAAAACCGAAAAGCTTGCTATATTTTTGTTAGTTGCCGGAATTCACGATTTGCGTGGACAAAGGCAAATGATTATTACAGAAGGTTATAATAAAAAATGAAGTATCCAGAAGACGCAACGCAGGCTGCACATTATCTACGTGAAGCCATCCCACTGATGGTGAAGTATAATATACAGCCAAACCCACGTAACTTTGCACTTTGGTACGGCTACGTATCTAACAGCAAACCTAATCTTATTAAGGAACTGGATTCGGCAATTCAGCAGCACGATACCTGTCCCGCTGATGTCAGCGCCGACCTGTTTCGTCGATATATTATTGACGAGGAAGTGGACTTCGCAAATGAAGTTCGTGACCAAATCGCGGATATTGTTCGAAATCTGTCCGACAAAACCGAGCAAACCATAAGCGATGAGCAAAGCTATGAAAGCCACCTGAGCCATAATTTGTCACTGCTTAAGGAAGATTCCGGTGAAAACAATTTGGAATCTGTTGTGCAGTCGCTCATCGAACATACTCAACAAGCAACCCAAATCGCTGAAAGCTTTCGCGGAGAAATCAGTAAAGCACATGAAGAGATTGAGTCATTGCGCCATGATCTGAAAACGCTTTCCCACGAAGCCTCACTGGATCCCCTGACACAACTCAACAATAGAAGGGCTTTCGATAAAGAGTTACAGCGCCTAATGTCAGAGGCACATGAGGAGCAGAGCCCTCTTTGTCTCATTATCACCGACATTGACCATTTCAAAAAATGCAATGATACCTACGGTCATGTAACCGGTGACAAAGTCATACAAGCCTTTGCCAAGGTGCTGTCAGGCATTTGCGATAACAAGGGCTTTCCAGCACGTTATGGCGGTGAAGAATTCGTGATCTTGCTGCCCAATCAGGATCTTGAAAAAGCGATGCAGCTTGCAGAGCAGGTTCGTAAAACAGTCGAATCCATGAAGATCAAAAAAAGAGGTTCCGAGGAGCAAATCGATCAGATTACCACCTCGCTTGGCGTTGCCCAGTGGCAGCCACTTGAGACATCTGCCAGCTTGATTTCCCGTGCAGACGCAGCACTCTATCAGGCAAAGGAACAGGGTAGAAACAGAACGCTTAGCGCTTCATGAAAAACCTGCTAAGTGTGCTATAAATACAAAGCGGCCGCGGAACACTTTTTACCAAGAATTCTTTGGCCGCTTAATTTTTCTGAAAAAACTATCTGTATTAAAAGCGAATCATCTGACTCAGGATACCCGTCAAAAAAGCTTCTTCAGATTGTTCGCTTTCATCTACGCTATAACGCCATCCATGGTCAGATTCACTTACTTCAGCTGATCCATCGCTCCCTGTAATTTATCTTCAGATTCTTCAGTTCCCTCACTGAGCGCGTCCATTCCCTCTTCAATCTCCTCCTCCGCATCATCGACGAGTTCACCAAGTGCTTCTTTTCCCGCCTCCACGCCTTCCTTCACTGTATTTTCAGCCGATTCAACCGCCTTTTCTGCGGAGTCCTTAATATCATCCATCATACTCCCGGCCTGCTGTTCAGCATCGGTCGATTTTTTTGCCGCATCTGGTTGCGATGCTTTGTCATCGGCACCACAGGCTACTAATAGAAATGAAAAACAGAACACCACAAACCATTGAAATAAACCTCGATTACTCATAGTTTCACCATCCTTATATTTGAAGAAACATATTATTTTGTACATCTCTGGTTTAAACAGCGCTGTAGTTTTACCACTTTTACGCCACTATGCCAATAAAATACCTGCTTATATTTATTAAAAAATCAACGAGTTAGATAGATATCGTAACGACTGGATTTACCTTCCACGCTATAATTTGGCAGCTGGCTCTCGAGGAACGGCGCGTGTCTGGGTCTTTTAACAACCACTTTTTTGATCGCCTTTTCTCTGGCTAACGCGAGTAAAGCGGTCTGCGGTTCACAGTCTTGCAAAAGCTGATGTAGCAACTGCATCTCTTTTTTTACCTTGGCAGCTTTACGCCTCGGGGGGAACATCGGATCAAGATAAATAACGTCAGGCCTGCAGTTTACTTCTATTTGCTGAATATAGCTGGCAGAATCGACCAACCGAAGCATCATCCGCTTAACCGCAACACTGCAACCAGGATCCGCCAATGCCCTTGCCATACCATCCTCCAGCATCAACGCAATGATTGGATCTCTTTCCAGCATCTGCACCTGACACCCCAGGTTTGCCAACACAAAGGCATCTCGACCCAATCCTGCGGTTGCATCCAGAACATTTAGTTCTGTTTTGGATTTCATCATTACCGCTTTGGCGATCAGCTCATTTTTAAGCACCAGGTGCTGCTTTCGATAACCCATTGCTCCACCAACAAAATCCACACACACGGGCTTGGTTTTCAGATCATTTGTTGCACTAATACCAATCCCTTTCGCGCCCACCCAAACACAGAGTGGCGCCCGGTCATCAGTGATTTGTCCAGCGCCAACAAAGGGCAGGTCAAGCCGGGAAGCTACCTGTTCAGCCTGCTGCTCATACATACCTGATTCGGCCACAACTATCAGTTGTCGGTTATTCAATGACTGTTACTCCAGGACCGGTTTGGCATTCAAACAAGCAAGTCGAGTCCTTGGTGTGCTTCGGAAGATTCCTGCTCTTTTAGTGTATTGATAGTATGGTAGGTATTGATAGCCTTGCGGTTTGGCAACGCATCAACTTCACTGTGTAAGACACGAAGATCAATTGTCAGTGATGAATGTGGAGAAGGCACCGGTCGGCTCTCCATTTGCCTGGTTGACGAAATTTCTCCGCTGCGCGCTCTTTGACCGGCACCATCCGGCTGTTGATTGGGTACCTGTCTGTTATTAGCGGTCGTGTTGATTTCGGCAGGGACGGCCGCCTTTCTGGATTGAACGGAAATATTCGAAATTGCCGAATTTATAATCATAGAGTCTAGATTAAGATTTCTAGCTAAAAAAGAAAAGTAAAATCAGGCCTAAAGCAAACCGATAAAGCACGAATGGCAACAATCCCATTCGCTCTATCACTTTCAAAAACCAACCAATACAGAGAAAAGCACTGACAAAAGAAACCGTGACCCCGAGCAGAATGCCAGTCCAATCGACGCGCTCTCCCAGCTCAATCAACTCAATTAGCTTAAGCATTCCGGCAGCACTGATAATCGGTACAGACAGCAAAAAGGAAAAGCGGGCTGCCGCTGCTCTGGACAGGCCTAACGCCAAAGCCGCGGTAATTGTTACCCCGGATCTGGAGGTACCCGGGATTAACGCCAAAGCCTGAGCCAGACCAATCAACAAAACATCCCTTACATTCAACTGACCGATTACTCGTTTCTGTGCCCCCCACCGGTCCGCCATGAAAAGAAACAAACCAAATACAAGTGTTGCCCAGGCGATAACCCGGGTATCACGCAGCCAATCCTCCAAACCGCCATTGACGAGATAACCAGCTATGACAGCAGGTAATGTACCCCAGATCACAAACCAGGCCATACGGCTGTCCTGCGAGGACTTACCACCGCCTAATGAACGCAGCCATGCGGTCCCCATCCCAAACAGGTCCTTTTTAAAATACAACACAACCGCCGCCAATGTACCAACATGCACAGCCACATCAAAGGCTAACCCCTGGTCACTCCAACCCAGAATCTGCGCTGGAAGAATCAGATGTGCCGAACTGGATATAGGCAGGAATTCGGTTAACCCCTGCAATAGGGCCAGTATGATGATTTGCAGGCTATCCATACGCTATTTTTTCACCGACTTTTTCCAGGCCTCTTTGCCACGCAAATAGTTGGGTTGCGCCTGTTCCGGATGAAATGTTTTTCCGCTGACAAATTTCTTTACCGCTAGTGTCGCGACATCCTGGGCATGCGGGTAGCATTCCATGTCGACCTGGCCGATCTGCTTCACGATCTTGCACGGAAAACGTTCGGCATATTTCCAACCGTCACCCACACCGAACCAACTGCCCAGTGTATCATCCACCATTCCGGCCTCGACACATTCCGGCGAGGCGAGTTGTTCCTCCCCCTGAAGCTCTGCCAGACCGTCGACTTGACGATAACAGGCCCAATAAACCTGATCCATACGAGCATCAATAGCCACCATGGTATTAGGCTGTTCTCGCTCGCGCGAGCAGGTCTGAGCCAACACCGCCAATGACGAAACCGGGATCAGTGGCAGATCCACACCAAATGCAAGTCCCTGCGCAACACCTGTTGCGATTCGAATTCCCGTAAACGAGCCCGGTCCATTTGCAAACGCAATCGCGTCCAGGTCGGCCAGTTCGTATCCTGACTGGGTGATGATTCGGTCTATCATCGGCAATATCTGCCTTGCATGCAGTTTCGGCATCACGGTAAACTCTTCAGTCAGTGAGCCACGATCAGTCAACGCAACCGAGCAGGCCTGGCTGGTGGTATCTAGAGCTAAAATTCGGGTCATAAATAAAACGCAGGATTATCAGGTATTAGAAGGATGGAAACATAAACCAGCATTGCGCTAACCGGTTGGCCAGCAGACGTCAGATATGGCTTGCACTTTTTTAACGGAGATAGCGCCCCTCGATTTGCGCCGATTATCGCGCCCCTCCGACAGAGCAGCAACTAATTTCTCACGGGATACACGATAGATTTCTTGTGTTTCATACTGATCATTCATGACCACCATAACCAGGATATCCCAATCCGCATCCAGGTTGAGCTGACCTACGCGGTGCCCTGATTTTTCAGGGTCGAAGATGACCCGCCCCTTAATCTGCACTTTTTTGTCGCCCTCAGGGGTAACCATCCAGGCATCTACCGCGCGCTCTTGTTCCGGCGCTGTCTTTAAGCCAAGCAATCTTATGGCATCGTATTTCGCCAGCTCCGCACTGACCGGCAAAGTATTGCCTGTGGATTGGCGGTACTCTGAAGCGATACGCCGCGTCTCCTCCATTAGTTTTTCTAAATTATAAACGGGCATCTTATCCTGGCTAATATCGGCAATCCGTGAGTACATTGGCTACTCTGCCGCAATTTTCGATCAAAACGGGCCAAATTGACTGAACGGACGAAGCACGCTCGGTCCGCAAATATCTGTAACCATTGCACATTCGGCTGATAAAACTACTTATCGTTATTTTTTCTTCGTTTTGGGGTTTGCCGCTTTTGTCGCCTTCGACTTACCGCTCACAGTTTTCGTATTCTTTGCTGCCGTCACCGTTTTCCCGGGTGCCGTCTTGGCTTTAGGCGCTGGCTTTCCTTTACCAGTGGACTTTCCAGTTGCTGAACCAGATGCAGCTTTTGTGGGCGCTTTACGCACTCTTTTTGTAGTCGAGGCCGCCTTCTTACTAGCGGCCTTAGGCTTCGACGTTGCCGCAGGTTTCTTGGTGGCAGTTTTTTTAACCGTTTTTGCAGCACTTGCTTTAGTGGTCACTTTCTTCGCAGGGGCCTTTTTGGCAGCCGGCTTCGCTTTCCTGGTTTTTGGTTTTGCGGCTGGGGACTTCTTCTTGATTTCTACCTGTTTCGCCTCCAATTCAGCGAGTTTTTTGGCCGCCTGACTTGCCGCCTTTTTCACTTTAGCGGTTTCTGTTTTAGCTTTTTCCCTATGCTTTCTTTTATTGTGCGTATCACGTTCTGTGCGCCACTTACGCTCATACGCCGCAACAGCTTTCTTCCAATCCCTTTCTGCCGCTTCTGCTAATTTATGCCCATAGTCCTTTAACCTGTCCTCAACCTCTTCCTCTACCGCTTTTACTTTCGACTCAACTTTCTCAGCCGCCTGCTTGATCTTGGCCAGTTGTTCTTTGACATGCAAATCAGAGAGTGATTTTTCCAGTTTGGCCAACTCCTTTTTAGCCTTGTCCACATTACGCTTGTTAGCTGCAGTGGCCGCAGTTGCCGCCTTGCTGCTGGTCGCTTTGGCCTTGGTCTTGGCCACCACCACCTTTTTCTTTATCTGAACAAGCTCCTTTTGGATTTTTGCTAACATCTTATCTACCGCAGAGTCAGCTGCCTTTTTGCTGGTCGTTTTTTTAGCTGGGGACATAGCATTTCTCCGTTAATTTCTTAGGGCCTGTTCACACTAATTGGATAGCACCTGCTGGCGGTCAATTTTGCTTCCAGCTAGACGGAAGGAGTGAAGTTTGGTTATTCCAAATAAGCGAGTGACAACGACGCTGGAGGCAAAATTGGCCCCAGCCCAGCGGGTTGTGGCTAAAAAAACCGCCACTCTTCGTTGTTCGGCGCTTATTTGGAATAACCAAACCACGCTTCTAACGCCTCTATTGGCGGCTTTTTAGCCACAACAGGCGTTATCCAATTAGTGTGAACAGGCCCTAACACAGGATCTATTCTAAACTGCTGGTAATCTGATTACGAATTTCTTCAACTGAACCCAATCCATCCACTTTTCGATAAGCTGGTGCAGCACCGGAATCCTGATCAGCCCATTTAGTATAGTAGCTAACCAGCGGTTTTGTTTGATCGTGATACACACTAAGCCGTTTTCTCACTGTTTCTTCCGTATCATCGTCGCGCTGAACAAGGGGTTCACCGGAAACATCATCTACCCCGTCTTCTTTCGGCGGATTATAGACAACATGATAAACTCTTCCGGAAGGCGGATGTACTCGACGTCCACTGAGGCGCTTGACTATCTCCTCATCTGCGACATCTATCTCAACCACATAGTCGATGTTAATGGCCGCTTCTTTCAGCGCTTCAGCCTGAGGAATAGTGCGTGGAAATCCGTCAAATAAAAATCCATTCTGGCAATCTGGCTCTTTGATTCGCTCTTTGACCAAACCGATAATAATCTCATCAGAAACCAAACCACCCGCATCCATAATACCTTTGGCCTTCAACCCCAATTCCGTACCTGCTTTAACAGCCGCTCTTAGCATATCGCCGGTTGAGATTTGTGGTATTTCATATTGCTCAGTGATGAACTGTGCCTGTGTGCCTTTTCCGGCTCCAGGTGCCCCCAATAATATTATGCGCATGGTCGCGAGACTCTCCTCTTTTCATTTTCAATTGCAAACGACTATAACCCCTTTTGAAGAGGGTTAAAATCCCTTTATCAAAATGTCCGGATTCAGCATATTTATTCAGCCAATTGCTTTTTGGCCTGCTGCCACTCCAACTCCAGTTGTTCAGGTTCCATAGACTTCATATCCTTATTCTGCGCAGCAACGGATGCTTCAACGCAACCAAGCCGTGATTCAAATTTCAAATTTGCAGCTCTTAATGCTGATTCCGGAGTAACCTTCAAATGTCGGGCAAGATTAACACAGGTAAATAACAGGTCCCCCACCTCATCGAGTATCTCCTCTGACCGACCACTCGAAACAGCACTCTTAAGCTCTGCTATCTCTTCATCCAGCTTCTCCCAAACACCCTCCACATCAGGCCAGTCAAAACCTGCGCCAGAGGCAACCTGTTGCAATTTGCTGGCTCTCATAAGCGCGGGCAGCGCCTGGGGTACTGTGTCCGTGATTTTACCGGGTTTACTGTCGGAGTCGACTCGTTCCTGGTCTTTGATCCGCTGCCAATTGTCCCTGATCTGCTGCTCATTTGTGTCAATTCTGACGGAACCGGCAGATTCCAGCGTACTTTCCGGAAATACATGAGGATGACGGCGCAACAGTTTCTCAGTAATTGAGGAAACAACATCGTTGAAGTCAAAGGCTTGCTCTTCTTTTGCCAGCTGTGCGTAGAAAACCACCTGAAACAGCAAGTCCCCCAGCTCAAGCTGCAAGGCTCGCATATCACCACTGTCAATGGCATCAGCAACTTCGTATACCTCCTCCAGTGTGTAGGGTAGTATCGTCTGGTAAGTCTGCTTAAGATCCCAGGGACAGCCATGATCCGGAGACCTTAAATGCGCCATCAATTGCAGCAAATCACTCAGGCTGTATTTTGACATGACCGATTCCTTAACCAGTGAATTCCCTAAAAACAGCTACAGGCTGTATTGCGCTCAGCCACCTTGCCGATATCTTTTAACATCGATAATATTAGGGATCTGGCTGATTTTTGTCAGGACTTTACCCAGTGTAACCAGGTCTGAGACTTCCAGAGTAAGCGTAAAGTCAACCAGGTTATTCGGTTGATCCACTTTGCTGGTCATTGAGGTAACATTTACCGCTTCATTTGCCACAACTGCCGTGATATCACGAATCAGCCCGGTACGGTCAAAAGCACGAACCGAAATATCAACCGGATATCGCCCCTGCTGCTTTCCTCCCCACTGGACGTCAATGATTCGCTCCGGCTCATCCTGCTGTAAACGCAGTACGTTGGAACAATCCTTGCGGTGGATAGATACACCCCTTCCCTGGGTGATGTAACCGGTACAATCCTCACCTGGTATGGGCTTACAACAGCCGGCGATACTGGAAAGCAGGTTACCGACTCCCTTAAAGTCTACACTCTCTCCAACATTATGGGATGCGCCCTCTTTGCCCAGCATCAGGTCTAACTGATCTTTTGCGGTTTCCGGCTCCAGCTGATCCTGCGCAGAAGTGACTACCTGCCCCAAGCGCAGATCGCCAGCACCCACCGCAGCAAAAAGATCTTCCGTCGATTTATAATTGAGCTTTGGCGCAAGCAAGTCAAAATTCACTTTATCGAGCGCTAAGCGTTTCAGCTCCTGCTCTATCATGATCCTTCCGGCAGCTTCATTTTTCTCCTTATTCTGAAGCTTGAACCAGTGCTGTATTTTTGTTCGGGTTCGCGGCAAATTGACGTATCCCTGAGCCGGGTTTAACCAATCCCGACTGGGCATGGCATTTTTGGCCGTGAGTATTTCTACCCGCTCTCCGGTTTTTAACCGGTAATTCAGCGGTACTATACGGCCATTGACCTTTGCACCTCGACAATGGTGACCAACTTCAGTATGTACACGATAGGCAAAATCTATCGGTGTCGCACCCTGAGCCAAATCAATTACATGTCCGTGAGGCGTATAGACATAGATCCGGGCATCCTCTATATCAACTCGCAGCTCATCGGCCAGTGATCCCAGATCACCCACCTCTTCATGCCATTGCAGCACCTGCCTGAGCCATTCAATCTTTTCTTCATAACTACGCTCGGAATTTGCATCATCTGTTCCCTTGTATCGCCAATGAGAACAAACACCGTACTCGGCATCCTCATGCATCGCATGGGTACGAATCTGAATTTCCAAAGTACGTCCGGCAGGCCCAATAACCGCTGTATGTAACGATTGATAACCGTTGCGCTTGGGAGTTGCGATATAATCATCGAACTCTTTGGGAATATGGCTCCATAGATTATGTACTATGCCTAACGCGGTATAACAATCGCTGATTTCCGGCACCAGTACCCGTACAGCCCTGATATCGTGCACCTCATCAAAGTCGATATTTTTACGCTGCATTTTTCGCCAGATGCTGTATATATGCTTCACTCGACCGGTAACCACCGCATCGATATCAAACTCCCTTAATTTCCCTTCAAGCAGCTGAATCATCTCCGAAATATAGCGTTCGCGATCCAGCCGCTTCTCGTCCAACAACCTGGCAATTGTTTTGTAGCTGTCGGGGGACAGATAACGAAAGGACACATCCTCCAGTTCCCACTTGATATGTCCGATTCCCAATCGATGGGCCAACGGTGCATAAATATCAAACACTTCTCGCGCAATTTTCTGCTTACGCAATTCGGGAGCATTCTTAACAGAGCGGATCGACCAGGTTCTTTCCGCCAGCTTAATCAGCGCCACGCGCACATCATCGACCAGCGCCACCAGCATTTTGCGCACATTCTCAATCTGACGCTGCGTATCTCCTAACACAGGCTGATCCAGGGGTTGCTGCACAGCTGAAATCGCTGCCATTTGCTGAACACCTTCAATCAGCTTGGCCACGCGAAAACCAAACTCTTGCCTCACCTGCTGTAATGACAGTTTATTCTCTCGCACTGCACGGTAGAGTAATCCCGCGATAAGTGACTCCTGATCTAATCGAAGATCAGCCAATATCTCAGCTATTTCCAGTCCGGCAAAAAAACAGTTGTTATCGGGATGAGTAATCTGCAGATCGTCGCCGGGAGCCTGTGAAACCTTTTCCGCCAGGAAACAGGCGGCCCTGATATCCTTGACATCCTCAACACCCAAATCGATCTGCAACCTGTGCAACCAGGCCTCTATATTGATTGACCCGTCCGGTGAAACGGGCCTGCTTTGTCGAACTTGAACCATAATCTTACTCAGCGTTTGCTGACAGACTCCCGGTTAAACACTGCAATAGACTCTACATGAGTAGTATGAGGGAACATGTCCATCACACCTGCCTCGGAAAGACTATAACCCAGCAGGCTTAACTCTCCTGCATCCCTGGCCAAAGTCGCGGGATTGCATGATACATAGACAATGCGTTTTGGTGCAAACCTCGCCATCTCCCTGACAATCTCAAGCGCTCCCGATCGCGGTGGATCAATGAGCATTTTATCAAAGCCCTGTTCTGCCCAGGGCTGTGTTGCAAACTCCTGCGTCAAATCAGCCGCAAAAAAATCAACCTTGTCCAATTTGTTATGACGCGCATTTTCAAAGCCGCGCTTGACCATCTCCTCACTACCTTCAACACCAACGACACGAGCTCCCGAGCGTGCCAAAGCCAGTGTAAAGTTGCCCAAACCACAAAACAAATCCAATACCGACTCGTCAGGTTGAGGGTCTAATAATGAAACAGCCAACGCGACCACCTTCCGGTTTATTTCCTGATTGACCTGTGTAAAATCCATCGGGTGAAAGCGCATCTCAAGATCAAATTCGGGCAACCGGTAGCTTAAACGATCCAGGTCATCTGCAGGCCATATTTTGTGTACCGTATCAATCCCACCCGGCTGTAGATAGATCTCAATGTCGATAGTTTGCCCAAAACGCTTCAAGCGTTCAACATCCTGCTCCTGCAAAGGTTCCAGATGGCGAAAGACAAGTGCCGCACTTTCATCACCCATAGCCACTTCGATCTGGGGAATCGCACGATAAACAGATAAACCTCCGATCAATTCCCGTAATGCCATAATTTGCCCTCCGACCCGTTGATCGAGGATATGGCACTGCTCAATATCGGTAATAAAACTACTTCCTTTTTCCCGAAAGCCGACCAATACTTCATCACGCTTGGCAACATAGCGCACACCCAATCGTGCTTTTCGTCGGTACTCAAAACAGGGACCGGTCATGACCGGCAGGAGTTTGGCCGGAGACAAGCCTCCAAAATGTTCGAGTTGTTGCATCAAGGTTGTTTGTTTCAGCTCGATCTGAGCCTGGTTCTCGAGGTGCTGTAAACTGCAACCACCACACCGCTCCGCTTGCGCACAGCGCGGTTCCACCCGCGTTTCCGACTGACTGACAACCTCCAGCGTCGTTGCCTCCTCAAACCGGGCACGTTTTCGTCGCACCTCTGCTAAAACCCTCTCCTTTGGCAGTGCACCATCGACAAAGACTCTTTTGCCTTCCCGCAGCGCCAGACCTCTCCCGTCATGACTTAAGGCATCAATATCAAGTTCCAGTTTTTCATAGCTTTTGGGTTTACGGTTTCGTCTGGACATGAAGCTCGCTTATTAAGGTTTCTGTAAAATATGCTACGGCAGATATATTGGGCCTAAAACAGATATATCAAACGAGCATTTAAAATAAAAAGGCCCATAATCGGGCCTTAGTAAACAAGGAATATAGTGAACAGTCTTACAGCTATCGTTTTTTTAATAGGCTTTGCCGTGTTATTGATACCAGGCTTTACTGTTAATCTATTGGCTTTTACTACAAACGCACCGCAGTAAAAGCCTAAAAAACTCCGGTTGATAAATATCGATCGCCACGATCACAAATAATAGCCACTATGACCGCATTTTCAAGATTTTGCGCAATTTCCAACGCACCGGCTACTGCACCACCTGATGACACACCACAGAATATACCCTCTTTCGCAGCAAGTTCCCTCATGGTCTTCTCCGCTTGCTCCTGGGAAATATCCAACACCTGATCAACTCGATCGGAATTAAAAATTTTGGGTAAATACGCTTCTGGCCAACGTCTGATCCCGGGAATACTGGAACCATCTTTTGGCTGTAGTCCGATGATTTGAATCTGCGGATTCTGCTCTTTTAAATACCTCGAAACGCCCATAATAGTTCCGGTAGTACCCATTGAGCTCACAAAGTGGGTAACACGACCCGCAGTCTGCCTCCAGATCTCCGGTCCGGTACCTTGATAATGAGCCAAAGGATTGTCACTGTTGGCGAACTGATCCAACACAATCCCCTTACCCGCCTGCTGCATGCTGTCCGCCAAGTCCCGGGCGCCCTCCATACCCTCTTCCTGGCTCACCAAAACCAGCTCAGCGCCGTATGCGGCCATTGACGCCCGGCGCTCTTCACTCATGTGATCAGGCATAATCAGAACCATACGATAGCCCTTAATCGCCGCCGCCATCGCTAAGGCAATACCGGTATTACCACTGGTTGCCTCGATCAGCGTATCACCCGGCTTGATATCACCTCGAAGTTCCGCCTGATTAATCATACTGACTGCCGGCCGATCCTTGACCGATCCAGCAGGATTATTACCCTCAAGTTTTACCAGTAACTGATTATTTTTTCCAGCTCCCATTCGCTGCAATCTGACCAGTGGCGTCTCTCCAACATAGCTTTCTATAGTGGGAAATTCCGGCAATTCAGAAGCCCTGGGCGACGGCTGGGGTTTTTTATTTAAAGGGGTACTGCTCATGTACAATTCCTGGTTCAAGCAAATTTCACAAAAGTTAGCTGCTTGATAGCGACCATGACAAAGCCGGCAGATCATAGCAACTGTATTGGACAGATAAATCGCCGCTATAATACGTTTATTACAATTTAACTCATAATATTGTATGCAACTAACGACATAGCCATTGGTAATAACAATAGCTTAGGCTAAAGTTAGACATTGAACTTAGATATTTACCTCAATTTAAATACAATTTTTGAAAAGGTTGGAACTGACTAAAATCAACCTTAACGGGGCACATTCTCAAATAATGAAGACACCAGTTTCCTTCAAATTATTATCTACCATCACTCTGGTGCTGTTAGTTAATCTGGCCGGTGGAATACTGATTTATCAGACCTATCTGTTAGCTCAAAAAACGGATCAGGCAGCAATTGCCTACGGGCACAATATCGCACAAAGCGTTGCAGTGCGTTCTGGAAAGGCCCTGTTTGAAGAAGCACCAGAGCAGCTAGGCCAACTTGCCGAAAGCATGCTGACCATCGAAAACATCGACGGCGTAATGCTGATCGATTCCGTACAAACCGAAATCGCTCAATCCGGACTACCAATCCCTAAATCGCTGATTGATCGATTTACCAGCACCGAAACCCTGGGCATCAGACAACAAAATCTGCTTTACGTTTCTGCTCCTGTGATGCACAGCGATTATAGCGCTAAAGACCTGACAGCCAATCACTCTCCAAATGGCTATATAATCCTGGCGCTATCAGAGACCGAAGGTGTGCAAAGAAAGCAATTGCTCGCAGCTTACGGATTCGCCGGCATCTTTTGCCTGCTATTGATTAATCTGATGATAATCAAATGGCGACACACACCTTCGGGGGGAATGGCCAGCAGAACTCACTCCGCACGTAAAGAAGTGTCAACAAAAAGGGAACACAGGCAATTAGAGCATTCAATGGGACTGCAGAAAAAAGCCATTGATAAGGCCAGGGAGGAAGCACTGAAGGCAAGCGAAATTAAATCCCAGTTTATTGCAAATATGAGCCATGAAATCAGAACGCCTCTGAACGCCATTATCGGGTTTACTGATTTGTTGTTAAAAACTTCTCTTGATCACAAGCAGAAGGATTTTCTTTCCACTATTCGTAAATCTTCGGTCGGCTTGTTGCAGATCATTAACGACATCCTCGATTTCTCAAAAATCGAAGCCGGAAAAATTGCGCTGGACAAAATATCTATTAATCTGCGCGACACAATTGATGACGTTCTCACCGTACTAGCCCCCTCTGCACACGAAAAAAGAATTGAGCTGGTAGGCATGGTCCACCCCGAAGTACCGAATCTGATTCTGGCCGACCCATTACGTCTTAAACAGATTCTGACCAACCTGGTTAGTAACGGCATCAAATTCACCCAACACGGAAACGTTGTAGTTCGCGCAACACTCGATAAAAAGCAGGAAAACCAATCTATCATAAAGATATCCGTATCTGACACGGGAATTGGTATCGCTGAGAAAAAACAGCAAATTTTGTTTAACGCGTTCTCTCAGGCAGACACATCGACAACCCGACAGTTTGGAGGAACAGGGCTGGGCCTGGTCATCGCAAAACAGCTCGTGGAACAAATGAATGGCCAGATTGGTGTTGTCAGTCTACCCAGACAGGGCGCTAACTTCTGGTTCACCTTCGAGGCGAAGCCGGCTGATAGCAGTAAACAAAATAAAACGCCAGAGTCGGTCAACCAAGGTCATATTGTACTTTATGATGGTCACCCTATTTCACGTCTCGCTTCTGTCCGTTGCTTAAGAGATTGGCAAGTAACACCACACAGTTCCTCCAGCCTGCAAGAGATGGCAAAGTATGTAGCGAGCTGCCACTCATCGAATCCGGTCGATCTAGCTATAGTCAGCCTGGGCTTTAACAATTCGGAATGGTCTGTGGCGGAGAAGATCATTACCCAATTAAAAACGGAATTTGATTGCACTACTATTTTGCAGCATAACACGGTAAACGATGATGAACATGAAGCGTGTATCAGCCGGTTGCCCTGCGTCAAGCTTGCAAAACCGGTGCGCCAGCATGAGTTGCATGTTGAAATTGGTAAAATACTGGCGAAACCAGCCGAAATTGCAGCGATCACCCAGCAAGATAAAGTCAGCACTTCCAGATTTGTAGGCCGTCAACCCATGGTGTTGGCCGTTGATGACAATCCAGCCAACCTAAAGCTGGTTCAGGAATTACTGACTGACCTGGGCGCCAAAGTCTACACTGCAATCAGCGGTCAACACGCACTCAATATGTTAAAGGTTGAACCGTTTGACATTATCTACATGGATATCCAGATGCCAGGCATGGATGGCGTAGAAACCACCAGACGAATCAGAAATACACCCAGCGCCTATCGTGACGTACCCATCGTTGCGTTGACGGCTCACGCACTTGAGTCGGAAAAGGAGCATCTAATGGCTTCCGGCCTCGACGATTATCTCAGCAAGCCTGTAACCGAGAAGCAACTGCTGGACACAATTCTTAATTGGACTGATGTAGAAATTGCCAGCGGCGAACAGATAAACACGGCGTTGAACAAAGCAGATAAACCGAAAGAAGCGAGTAAGGGTTCAGACCAAGAGATCTTTGATACCGATATGGCCATACGCCTGGCAGCGGGTAAAAAGGAACTGGCCAAGGAATTATTTGATATGCTGCTAAGCAGTCTGGAGCAGGAACAGGCATCCATTGTAGAAGCTTACAAAAACAACAATCATGATCAATTATTGCAGAACGTGCACCGCCTGCACGGTGCGACGCGATACTGCGGAGTCCCGGCGCTTCAGTCTGCTACTGCCTATGTGGAGAGCACCTTAAAACAGTCCCCTGCTGAAGATCTGAACGAAGCAATGGAAAACCTCAATTACGAGATTCAGCGTCTAAATAACTGGGCCAGCAACGAAACCAGTGCCTTTTAGTCAAGACCTATTTTTCCTGCCAGTTACCCTGTAGGTCCTGGTAAATATGACCTTGCTCGGTTTCCTCGACGGCGCGCTGATAAAAGAGTGTCGCGACCTGTTCTACTGTCAGATTATTTTTCTTGGCTGTCGCGATAAAAACCGCTCTGCGTTTATTGTTTACTTCTTTGACAACCACCTTTGTCTCTTCATTCGGCGGAGTGACAACGTAGCCAACATAACCGTCATTGCGCTCTCCCACCAGTCGGGTTTCTTTTGCCTCCTTGAGTGTGAGCGCAAAAGCCACATTGATACCTGAGATGATCAGTATTAAAGCTAAAATAACCTGCTTCATAGGCCCTCTTTCCTTCAATCTTTTCAACATTTAAAACAACCCGCTATCATCTTCGAAAATCTGATCCAGTTCTTTGTCCACTTTGACTCTTATCTCATGCTCGATCTTGACATTGAGATTGATCTCTATGGGTTTATCCGGCACTGCTACCTGTACTGTTGGCGCACAGCCCCATAAACAGAAAGAGGTCAGGAATAGCAGCAAAAAATTTCTTTTCATCAGGTATAACCCATTTAACTGTTGTTAGGGTACCAAGATTAACATTCGCTGAACGGAATCACTATAGACAAATTTCAAGGCGACTACTGTTTCAGCAAGTTAGCGTTAAGTATATCCGTAATGACCCGGCTGGATTGCAGGCTTTTCAGTAATAGAGGAATATTATCACTGATATTAACGTTCAGATTGATTCTCTGTCCATTGTTCATGTCAGGATTGATGCCTTGCATTTTAACATCCAACACCAGATCTCCCTGCGGGGAGTAGCTGGCTAGCAAACGCATCTGATCATAATGGTAGTTACTGAGCGCCTCATTGACTAACTTGATTGTCGGATTCACCGCTGTCTCACCCATCTCTGCATCGTAGCGAATGATGCCACCAGGCGGTATCGCAGCCAGCACCCCCTTTTCAATGCTGACCTCACTGTTGGCCACCTTTATCGGTAACGTACCGCTGATTCTTCCTGCTGCCTGCACTGCCTGGTAATCAGCCTGTTCCAGCAGTTTGGCAACATCAATCGCTTCGATATTTAATTGTAACGGCGGATTTCGATCCGACACCTTATCTTCAAGAGAAAGCGCGAATTCGTTAAAATTGATACTCCCTCCCGCCAATTCAGCCTTAAAGTCACTGAGTTTCAGCTCGTTCGCCGGCAAAGCAAACGCAAAATTCATGGCCAGATCAGTAATCGGCATACCGATCTCCAGTGTATCCAGGGTCAAGGACCCGGAGCCATAGCCGGAAAGGTTTTCTTGGCCTGTAATTTCAATCTGAGCGGTACTCGATAATCCGGTAAAAACCACGTCCTCATAGTAACCTGCCAACCCCGCAGCATTGTGTTCAGCATCTCCCCGAATCATCAGTTTGCCATCACTTTGGGACCAGGTTACCCGGCTGGAAAAATCGACTGCTCCGAAGACCAGGTTATAGTTAAACGGCCAGTCTTTAAAGAACTGTGATAGTTTGGTTTGACCAAAATCCAAATCAATCGTTTCAATCCTGGCGCTGCCGTTACCACCTTCAATATCATGCGCCAGGTGATAAGCCATCAGCGACTGCTCTGCTTCGGATTTTACCGCTCCTTTGATAGCAATCTGCTTCCCTTTAACGGTGATTGAACCCTGCAACCACATATTCGAAAGCCGATAGTCCAGATGTGAGGCATCTTTGACAAGTGCGTTAATATCTAAAGCCGCAAGTTGAAAATTATCCAGATTTGCATCAGTCCCGGTCAACTCAAATTGCGCATTCCATTGTGGATTGGTGGCGTGAACACCGGCATCCACCTTGAATGCTTTGACTCCTAACTCAACCTCTTCGGAGGTAAACCCATATTTGAACTGTAGCGGCTCGGTAAAGATAAGCTTTGGCTGATTGATTACCAAGTCAGGAACACGGACCTCTTTTGCTTCCAGGTGCCCGCTGGGAAATAGCACCACACTCAATTTTTCAGGCCGCAGTGAAAGTGTACCAGCCAAATCAAACGCCATGGAGTTTACAGTCCTTCCATCCAGTTCAAAATAGGGCAAAGTTGCTTCAATCGCCAGCCCGGACTGACAATCAAACTGACGCTGCCAGCGACAGATGATTTCTGAAATTTTACCGGCAACATCCAATCTGTTGTTATTCTCCTGCAGTCGAAAGTCCAGCATACTGGAACGAACCACCAGATTGAGGCCCTGCTGATCATGAAACCGTATCGATGCGCCCGTGGGCAACTCCATTTGCAAACTGCCCTCGAGGCCATATTGCTGATCCTGAAATTCTACCGTGAGCGGTTCAGTAATCGTTAATTGTACATCTGTGCCCTCAGCCAGAGCCTGATCAAGCATATCGGGTAAATCCGCAGCAAACCCGAAACTCAACGGACCAGAGAGTTGCGGTGTTGGTGGTGGAATCGCTAGCGGTAACATTTCCAGCCATTCCACGGACTGCTCTAAATCGGATGTCAGATCTCCAACCAGTCGATACTGCTTATTCCCTGTAGGCGCTAACGATACTTTAAGTCTCAGCATAGATTGCCGGGGCCTTTTAACCTCCAGCCCAAGATCTGCTTCACCATTCAAATGAACTATTAATTGAAGGTCCGCGCTATAACCTGCACTGATCATATTTGCGCGAATCTCACGCGCCTGTTTAAGGATATGGAGCCGCGCGGGACCGGGAAACATCTCCATTTCCAGCACACCAACTTCCAACTCGCCATTGGGCAATGTGACAGCCTGGCCGATCAATTCACTTATCAACGTGGGTTGTGATTCCGTAAACTCCGGAATCGACAGTGCTGCGCGCTCTACAGCCAGTCCTTCTATCACAAAACGCAGATCATTGAAGGTGTAATCAACGGTGACTTTTTCTATCACCTGCATCGCTTGGTTGGACCCGATTCTAAGTCGCAACTGCTGCAGTGTGGTCTGGTGCCAGCCTAATCGCAGCCCCTCAACTTGTTCGATGACAGTTTCTGAATCGGCCAGCCAGCGATTCGCCATGGAAATCGCCAGAGGCACTCGAAACAGGTAGAGAATTGCTACCAGCAGCAGAACCGTGAGAAACAGTGCACTGAGTTTTTTGGTCAAAATCCGTCCGTTGCTAAATGGGCGCAAGCAGCCTCAAATCTACCATACTTTCAGAAAAGGTCGCTGGTGTTTAACACCAGCAATCAAACAGCTCTGCGGGTAGTGATTACCCGGCCTTGTGTATCAATTGTTTCATTTCCCGGATCGCCTGCTTTAGTCCGGTAAAAACGGCCCTGGCGATAATACCGTGGCCAATATTCAGCTCATTGATGCCTGGAATTGCGGCTACCTCTTCTACGTTGTGATAATGCAATCCATGCCCCGCGTTCACAATTAACCCCTGATCAAGCGCAAAGGCCACACCATCTGAAATGCGCTGCAACTCGATCTGTTCTTGTGATTCGCTGACCGCATCAGCATAGTGCCCCGTGTGAATCTCAATCGCAGGCGCACCGCAGAAAGCAGCTGCTTCAATTTGCGCAGGCTCCGGATCAATAAATAGCGACACCTCGATATTATCGGCTGCCAGTTGCTCCGTGACAGACTTAATCCGCTGCTGCTGGGCGATGACGTCCAGCCCACCTTCGGTTGTCAGTTCCTCTCGCCTCTCCGGCACAAGGCACACATGTGGTGGTTTTATCTCCCCGGCGATCGCAACCATTTCGTCGGTCGCCGCCATTTCCAGATTCATTCGAGTCTGTAAAATATCCCTGAGCATTCGCACATCGCGGTCCTGAATATGCCGACGGTCCTCTCGCAAATGCAGGGTAATTCCATCCGCACCAGCTTCTTCTGCTTCTATTGCAGCTTGAACCGGATCGGGATAACGGGTACCACGAGCCTCTCGCAGCGTCGCCACATGATCGATATTCACCCCTAACAACACTCGATTTTTCGCATTCATTCAACTAATCCTTGATTCTAAATAGCTCTCTGCTGCGCAACGATCTACCACCCAGCAAAGGGGTAATGGACAAACGCATTAGGCGTTTAGCCGCTTGCAGCACCTCTTTTGTTTGATATTGATCCAACCGAATACTCTCCAACTCATTGGCGGAAAAACAGCGTTTCAATTGGCCCTCTGACGGAAGATCTGACAGTATGATAAATTCGCCTTCCTCGCTATAGTAATACCGGGTATCAGAGACAGACAAATCTATTTTTCGATCGTCAGCCCCGATATATTCCGGAAATGGAATACCGTAACCCAACTCCTCTAGCAGCAGCTTTTCAAAAGCCCTTAAACCGGGTTGAATCTCCTTTGCGTTGGCCAACAGCATCAATACCTGCCGATAACCATTAAAAATCCTCTCCGAATGATCATGGACTTTAAACAGTATCGATAACAACTCATTAACATACATACCGCTGAACAATGCATTGCCTCTCAGCACCAGAGACTCCGCCGGTCCCGCCTGATCCACAGCACGAAGGGTCTTCAGCTCACCTTTACCATACCAGGAGATCAATATTCTTGAAAAAGGATGTAACAGATTTCTATAGGATTTATTGCGCTTAACACCTTTGGCGACAGCTCTGACCCTGCCATATTCCGGTGTTATAAAGTCGACCAGCTGGCTGGTTTCTCTATAATTTCTGCTATGGATGATAAATGCTGACTGCAGTTCGACGCTGGCTTGCATCTGTCCTATCTTACACTAGCGATCTTCATATCCCAGACTGGCCAAAGCACGCTCGTTGTCTGACCAACCGGATTTAACCTTAATCCAAAGACTGAGCATCACCTTGGAATCAAACAACCTTTCCATATCTAACCGGGCGTCCTTGCCTATGGCCTTCAGCTGTTCGCCTTTTCGACCGATTATAATCTTTTTCTGTCCTTCACGCTCCACCAGTATCAATGCACCAATACGCAGCAGTTTTTCGTCTCGCTTGAATTCCTCAATTTCCACAGTTACCTGATAGGGTATCTCGTCACCCAGGCGGCGCATTATTTTCTCACGCACCAACTCAGCGGCCAGAAAACGCTCGCTGCGATCCGTTATTTGATCCTCCGGAAAATAGTGAACACCTTCTGGCAATCTGGCGGCGACCATCTGCTCCAGCGCATCGAGATTATCACCCTGCGTGGCGGATACCGGCAATATCTCCGCGAAACTCATCTTTTCACTCAACACTTTGATATGGGGCAACAAGGTCTCTTTATCGCTAACCTGATCAACCTTATTGATTACCAGAATCACCGGGCAAGTCACGGCACTTACCTTTTCCAGGACCCAGTTATCTTCTTCTGTCCAGGCAGTTCTTTCCACCACAAAGACCACCAAATCAACATCACGCAACGCCGTCGTAGCCGCTCGGTTCATATAACGGTTTAAGGCCTGGGAGCGTCCCTGGTGCAACCCCGGAGTATCGACATACACCACTTGTACACCCTGCACTGTCTTAACACCCAGAATTTGGTGTCGCGTCGTTTGCGGTTTTCGAGATGTGATACTGATTTTCTGACCGAGAATATGATTCAATAGCGTTGACTTGCCAACATTCGGTCGCCCCACAATCGCAACATATCCGCACTTGCCACGCTTAACTTCGGTATTAAAAAAATCATCTATCATTAGATCAAAAAACCTCTGTCAGGAAGGAAGACTCCCATATAATAAGTGAGATTCCAGGGTCAGCTAACAATCCACGCTCTGCCCCGGGGCAAGAGTCAAATCACAGGTTGCGCTATGTAACCTGAAGAGCCTTTAACGCCTTGAGCGCAGCTTCCTGCTCTGCCTGCCGACGACTACTGCCGGTACCAGTCACAGGAGTTTCCAGCAAACCCACGGTACATTCTACATCAAATATCTGCTCGTGCTCCTTCCCGCGCGTCGCAATCACCTGATACTGGGGCAGGCCCTGTTTTCGTGACTGCAAGTACTCCTGTAATCGCGTTTTGGAATCCTTGTGGTTATCTGCTACCGAAACTTTCTCCAGTCGCTCGCTGAACCATTCCAGCACCTGGGTCCGGCAAGTCTCAATATCGGAATCCAGATACACAGCGCCAATCAGAGCTTCCAGAGCATCGGCCAGAATTGAGTCTCTACGATAACCACCGCTTTTGAGTTCACCTTGACCAAGCCGTAAAAAATCACCCAAATTAAACTCCCGGGCAATCTTTGCCAAAGTTACACCTTTGACTAACCCTGCCCGTAACCTGCTAAGCTCCCCCTCTTTAGCGTGCGGGAACCGCTGATAGAGCGCTTCGGCAATGACCCAGCCCAAAATGGAGTCGCCCAGAAACTCCAGACGTTCATTATTATTCTTACCTGCACTACTGTGCGTCAGCGCTTTTTTTAAGAGCCGCTGATCATTGAACTCATAATTTAGAGAACGGCATAGTTTATTGGGCGAGAGCGTCACTTGTCTTTTTCAAGATGATGATTGAATTTGGCTACCATATCCAGGTTATAAACCAGCGGAATTCTCTCTTCATAGACAATATCAATGGTGATAGTGCCCTTTTTCTTGGTAATGATGATCTCATCATCATCCATATTACGCGAATAATCGACACTCAATTTCTTTTTGATCGCCTCACGAATACTCTTTTTCTTCCAACTGACCAGATCATCTTCCGACTCTAAAGAGAACAGCGCTTTACCGATGGCGTAATCGGTTATATAGAGAGGAACAAGTTTCATGGTTAACAACAACCCGCTAACCACCAGTAACGCAACGACAATCAAACTGAGTATGCTATAACCGGCCTGTTTTTTTTGTTTCACCGTTTTTTCCTCATCAAATGATAAACACCTGCTATGCTGATATCGCTAATTCTTTCCTAACTTTAGTCTATCGACCCGACATTCGCAAAACTGGGCAGACTCCAGAATTTATTCCAATGCATCCAAACAGAAACTGCTTCACCGACTACCAGTTTATCAGGAACAGTTCCCCAGAATCGACTGTCGTTACTGTTATCCCGGTTATCTCCCATCACGAAATAGTGTCCCTCGGGCACGACCCACTCGCCAGCACGTCCTCCAGGCACCAGATTGATATAGATACGATGATTAACATCCCCTAACTGCTCCTCCAGCAACTGGAACCGCGGGCTACCCGGTGGTAACTGCGCAACCAGTTTTAAAGGAGCCAGTTCGCCATTAATCATGAGCTGCTTATTACGATAGCTGATTTTGTCACCGGGCAACCCAACCACTCGCTTGATATAGTTGATTTTATGGTTGCCAGGAAATTTAAACACCATCACATCACCGCGCTGCGGGTCAGCAACGGCTAAAACCTTGGTACCTAAAACAGGTAGCCTGAGGCCATAATTAAATTTATTGACCAGGATAAAGTCACCTATTTTAAGCGTGGGCAACATCGATCCGGAGGGAATCTGAAACGGTTCATATAAAAATGAACGTAAAATCAAAACAACAAACAAAACAGGGAAAAAGGATTTAGAGTATTCCACCACCACCGGCACAGACGGATCAGTGTCGGGAACCTTCGAAGACGTTTTTTTTGCGCGAAAAGGCGCCCACCAAAGCATATCAAACAGCCAGATAGCTCCTGTTACAAACACCGCTGAGACCAGTATCAGAGGGAAATCTAAATCCATGTCGGCTTACCTTGCACCTTATTCGGCTTTACTTATCGACTTTCAATACAGCAAGGAAGGCTTCCTGGGGAATCTCAACCCGGCCCACTTGCTTCATTCGCTTTTTACCTTCTTTCTGCTTCTGTAGCAGCTTTTTCTTACGACTGACATCTCCACCATAACACTTGGCCGTAACATTCTTGCGCAGTGCTTTGACTGTTTGGCGCGCTACAATTTGATTACCAACCGCTGCCTGTATCGCCACATCAAACATCTGTCGAGGGATCAGCTCCTTCATTTTCTCGGTCAGCAAACGACTCTGGTTCCGAATATCATCGCGATGGATAATAACCGCCAACGCATCCACTTTTTCACCGTTGATCAGCACATCCATCCTGACCAGCTTGGCTGCCTCAAATCGCTTAAAACTATAGTCCAGAGACGCGTAGCCCCGACTGACCGATTTTAATCGATCGAAAAAATCGAGCACCACCTCATTCATAGGCAGCTCGTAGGTAATGGAAACCTGGCTGCCCAGAAACTGCATATCCTTCTGCACACCACGCTTCTCCACACAGAGCGTAATCACACTGCCCAGATGATCCTGTGGCACCAGAATATGGGCTTCAACAATCGGTTCACGCATCTCATCAATAGAAGATGGATCCGGCAGTTTGGAAGGATTATCGACCAGCAGCACCTGCCCCTTACTGTCCAGCACCTCATACACTACCGTAGGCGCGGTCGTGATCAGATCCAGATTATATTCCCGTTCCAGGCGCTCCTGAATGATTTCCATATGGAGCATACCAAGAAACCCGCAGCGAAAACCAAACCCCAGTGCATCTGAACTTTCCGGCTCAAAAAACAGCGAGGCATCATTGAGACTCAATTTGGCCAGCGCTTCACGAAAGGACTCGTAGTCATCGGAACTGACAGGAAACATCCCGGCATAGACCTGGGGCTTGACCCGCTGAAAGCCGGGCAAGGCGTCTGTTTCAGGGAATTTCGCCGATACCAGTGTATCACCTACAGGTGCGCCATGGATGTCCTTGATCCCGGCCACCACAAAGCCTACTTCTCCAGCTTGCAAAATACCTGTTTCGAGACGTTTTGGTGTAAAAACGCCGACGATATCAACCTGATAATTCTGTCCCGTAGACTTGACGTGAATCTTGTCTTTTTTACGCAACACGCCCTGCCGTACTCTTACCAATGAAACAATGCCCAGGTAATTATCAAACCAGGAATCGATAATAACCGCCTGTAACGGTTCGGATCGATCACCTTCCGGTGGCGGCACCAACTCGACGATCTGTTCGAGCACATCCTCAATACCCATGCCGCTTTTGGCGCTCACCTGCACCGCATTTTCTGCCTCAATACCGATAACTTCTTCAATTTCATGGATTACCCGCTCAGGCTCCGCCTGAGGCAGATCCATCTTGTTTAACACCGGCACCACCTCAAGCCCCTCTTCGATTGCGGTGTAGCAATTGGCAACCGACTGAGCCTCAACGCCCTGAGCCGCATCAACCACCAACAAAGCACCTTCACAGGAAGCCAGTGACCGGGATACCTCATAAGAAAAGTCGACGTGTCCCGGTGTATCAATAAAATTGAGCTGGTAAGTGTTATTGTCTTTTGCCTTGTAGTTCAGCGTCACACTTTGCGCTTTAATGGTGATGCCGCGCTCTCTCTCAATATCCATTGAATCCAGCACCTGTTCAGACATCTCACGATCGCTCAGTCCTCCACAGTGTTGGATAAAACGATCAGCCAGAGTGGACTTGCCATGATCTATATGAGCAATAATTGAAAAATTGCGTATGTGTTTAAGGTCAGTCACTTAGTTAATTCAACCGGAAAAAAGGGATAGTATTCTATCTTCAAATTGGGGAGGCAAGTCTACATGATTTGCGCAGACAGCGCTATGCGCATGCTTATGAATTGGGCAGTATTCAATGGATTCCGTGACTGAAACTTTCGGGGCTGTCAGGCAGCCCCGAAATATTGTTTACCTTCAAACAGCTATGAAGTGTAGATTACTCACTTATTTTTAGTGGTAAAAAGATCGGCCGACCATTTCTGACAATACGAACAGGCACTGATTTTCCTGGTTTCAAGTCATCAACCAGCTCCTCAAATTCCCCAGCAGAACCCGGTTTCTCTCCATCGATCATGGTAATTATATCACCACGCCGCAACCCCGCTTGCGCTGCATCGCCCTGCTCGACCTCAATAATAATCACACCCTCTTTGATGCCGGTTTTTGATTGAATGGTATCGGTCAGATCAGCAACCGTCATACCCAGACGATTAACCTTTTCATTGCCAGGTTTCTTTGCTGCCAATTGCCCAGGATCATCCGGCAGATCTCCCACCTTAACAGTCAGGGTTTTCATTCGTCCGTTGCGTACCACCTGGACAGGTACTTTGTTACCCGCTTTGGTACTGCCCACCACATGGGGCAAATCAACCGACAACTCTATCTCTTTATCCCCAAACTTGGTGATAATGTCTCCCTCACGCAATCCGGCTTCCTCAGCCGGGCTATCGGGAATAACCTCGGCAACCAGTGCGCCGGCAGCCTTTTTCAAACCAAATGATTCGGCCAGTTCCCGGTTCACTTCCTGAATCACTACACCCAGCCAGCCACGACTGACATGGCCCTTATCCTTGAGCTGTGCAACCACATCCATCGCTACCTGCATCGGAATCGCAAACGACAAACCCATAAATCCTCCGGAACGGGTATATATTTGCGAGTTGATACCCACCACTTCACCATCCATATTGATCAGCGGACCGCCTGAATTTCCGGGATTAATTGCAACGTCGGTTTGAATAAAAGGTACATAGTTATCACTGGGCAGACTGCGGTCAATGGCGCTGACAATACCGGCCGTCACTGAATAGTCAAAGCCAAATGGTGAACCTATCGCCATCACCCACTCGCCAACCTCCAGGTCCTCCGAATCGCCCAGTTCGACAACAGGCAAATCCTCTGCATCAATCTTTAGTAGCGCCAAATCAGAGCGCTCATCACCACCGATCAGTTCCGCTTCCAGTTCACGCCGATCAAACAGACGCACAACAATTCGGTCAGCATCTGCAACCACATGATTGTTGGTCAGAATATAACCATCTTCAGAGATGATGAAACCGGACCCCAAAGAACGTTTATTTTGATGTCCGGGTCCCTGACGGCGCGGAAACATCTCGTCTCCGAAAAAACGACGGAATAATTCCGGCATCTGTTGTCTCGGATCCTGACGGTGCGCTGATTTTTTGCTGCCGTTCTGGGCCGTACTGATATTAACCACCGCTGGCTTGAGCTTTTCCACCAGTTCCGTGAAATCAGGCAACGAAGCGGCATTGGCACCACTTGCGAAGCACAACACGAGGGCTAAAAAGCCCATAATCAACCGATACGCTGAAAAGGATGGGTTTAATACTGAATGCATAGACGCTCCAATGGGTATTAACAGGCCCCTAATACCAGGGCAATTGATTATGTCAAAATTACGAAATACTGAGAGGCCTTAAAAAGCTTTTAGTTCAATAGCGACATCATTGAATCACCACTTACTGGCGACTATTCGCTATCCGTCGCCGCCACTTTCTTAGGTTTTCGTTTTGGGGTGGGCCACGCACTGAGAATCGCTTTGATCAGGGTTGCTAACGGAATTGCGAAAAAAACGCCCCACAAGCCCCATAAACCACCAAAAAAAAGTACCGCAATGATAATCGCAACCGGGTGCAGGTTCACCACCTCGGAAAACAGGAACGGCACAAGCACATTGCCATCCAGCGTTTGAATAACGCCATAGACAATCATCAGATAGAAGAAATCGGATGTCCAGCCCCACTGGAAAGCACTGATTAATGCGACAGGTATGGTAACAACCGCCGCACCAATGTAGGGAATAATGACTGACAATCCCACCAAAATACCCAATAGCGCCGCGTAATTAAGCCCCATCAACGAAAAGGCCAGGTAAGAAGCCACCCCGACCAGAAATATCTCGATCACCTTGCCACGAATGTAGTTTGCAATCTGGTCATTCATCTCTAACCAGATCTGGTTCATCAGTTTTCGTTCTTTGGGCAGCAACCCGGAAAACCAACCCAAAATAACGGTACGGTCCTTTAGAAAGAAAAACACCAGTATCGGCACCAACACCAGATAAATAATTAGCGCCACCAGATTGGGGATAGTGGATAGCGAGTAGGAAACAACCCACTGCCCTATTTGGCCAATTTCCTTGCTGGCTTCCTTAATCCAATCCTTTATCTGTGCTTCAGATACAAACTGCGGATATTTCTCTGGCAAGCCCAGCAGTAACTCCTGCCCATCGTGAAGCATCCTGGGCAGCTCTGAAAAAAGACTGGACAGCTGATTCCAAATAAGTGGTAACAATATGAAAATAAAGGTAAAAAGGAAACCAAGAAAAAGCACGAACACCAAAGAAACAGCGACCAGATGGGGGATTTTAAAGCGCTCTAGCTGCGCCACGATACCTTGCATCAGGAACGCCAGCACAAGCCCGACGAATACCGGCCCAAGCATTTCGCCAACGGTTAAGACCACCATCAGCATAAACGCCAGAAGCAGAAACAGTATTAACGCTTCTTCGTCAGAGAAATAGCGATCTACCCAGGTTTTTACAACCTTAATCATGGTTGCTCCATATCGTGTGCGTCAAACGCTGACTCAAATATTCTTTTTGATAATGTAGGTATAGCGCTCACCTTCCTTAAACATGTCTATCATTTCATGGCAGCTCTGCTCAACAAATACCTTAAAATCCCGCTCCGAACCCGGGTCAGTCGCCAGGACCTTCAGCACCTCTCCGGCCTGCATCTCATTGAGCGCCTTCTTTGCCTTAAGCAGAGGAAGCGGACAACGCAGATTCATTGCATCCAGCTCCCGGTTTATCTCCAACACCTGCTGTTACTCCTTGATAGTTCTCTAATGCGCAAGCATACAATAATTCTCTGGAATGCTATAGCATATGATGCGATTATGGAACGAGATACCGGTTTCACCGGCAGAAGATTGAAACGATCTTTCACAGACACTGTCACATTAGCGTTGCAATACCGGCACGCAGGCCAAAACGTCACAAAACAAACGGGAAGCATGGCTTAATAATGACACTTTTTTTCCGGCAACACAGCATTAAGTTAATCAGTTGGCTACTCCTTTTACTCGCGCCCATCATTTCAGCCAATGTCGACAACCTTCCCTCGCTCGGAGATGCATCCTCCGCAACGGTTTCCCCCGAAAAAGAACACCGCCTTGGGCGCGCATGGCTAAAGGCATTGCGCAGCCGAACTCCCATCTTGTCAGACCCTTTGGTTCATGACTATGTTGAATATTTACTCTACCGGCTCGCCGAACATAGTGAACTCTCGGACCGAAGGCTCGAGTTGGTCGTCATTAAAAGTCCGGCGTTAAACGCATTCGCCGTACCCGGAGGTATCGTCGGGGTCAATGCAGGGCTTTTTATCAGCGCACACTCTGAACAGGAATTCGCTTCGGTCGTCGCACACGAACTCGCGCACCTGAGCCAAAGACATTATTCACGTAATGTGGAAGAGGCCAGGCGCAAGCAGATTCCCAGCATGGCAGCGTTATTGGCCAGCGTGGTGATCGCTGCTGCGGCCGGAGGCGAAGCCGGCATGGCTGCCATAACAGCGACCCAGGCAGCAATACTTGAAGGACAGCTTCGTTTTAGCCGTCAAAACGAGCAGGAAGCAGATCGGATCGGTTTAAAAACACTGGTCAACGCCGGCATGAACCCGAACGCAATGGCAAGCATGTTCGAACGTATGCTGGCATCGCAAAGACTGCTGGGCTCCCGCCCACCGGAATTTTTACTGACGCACCCGGTGACAGAATCCAGGGTATCGGATGCACGCAGTCGGGCAGCACAACTCGGCCCAGGTACTTATCAGGAGAGCATCGAGTATTACCTGATGAAAAATCGTATACTCCTTAAGTTCAGTGAATCCCCTGTACAGTCAGTAAAACTGTTTGAAGGCGAACTGGACAATCCTAATACGCTGATTGCAGATGCTGCTCGCTATGGCCTTGCCCTTGCACACAAGGCCGCCAATCAACCTGAAAAAGCCAACCAGACCCTCGCTCCATTGCTGAATAAAAACCCGAACCGTATCAGTTATCTAGTGGCTTATGCCGAGATTAATCTTCAACCTGAAAAGCTGGGTGAGGTGGAACAACTGCTAAAGAAACATCTTGAGATTTCACCAAGCAACCATCCGCTCAGTGTCACCTTAGCGAAAAACCTTAATCTACAACAGAAATACAAGGAGTCCGAAGCTCTGTTATTGAAACTTAGCAAGAATCGTCCGAACGACCCGAACATATGGTATGAACTCGCTGAAATTCATGGGCTCAGCGGTAACATACTGGGTGTACACCAGGCCAGAGCAGAGTATTTTATTTTGACCGGAAATATGGATCGGGCCACCGAGCAGCTTGAATTCGCCAGAATAAAAGCAGGCGGGAATTATCAACTTACGGCCAAGATTGATCAACGTATTCGCGATGTACAAAACTATAAACTGGAATTAAAAAACTTCTAGGGTATCACTGCGCTATTTAAGCTCTACCAACAACTGAGTCCCGCTGCCGAATCTCCTCGGCAAAGCTCAGCATACGCTGCAAGGGAATCATTGCCTGTTCTGCCAACTTCGGGTCAATCAGCACTTCATTCACCCCTTGCTCAAGCGTTTGCTTGAGGTTTTCCAGACCGTTCATCGCCATCCAGGGACAGTGTGCACAGCTCACGCAAGTCGCCCCTTTTCCGCCAGTCGGCGCATCAATAAAGGTCTTTTGTGGCGCCATCTGATGCATTTTGTAAAAAATACCGCGGTCAGTTGCCACTATAAACATTTTATGAGGCAGCTCCTGCGCCGCCTTAATCAATTGACTGGTTGAACCCACCGCATCGGCCACATCAATCACCGCAGCCGGTGATTCCGGATGAACCAGCACTCCCGCATCCGGGTACAGGGCTTTAAGATCCAACACGCCTTTTGCCTTGAACTCCTCATGCACGATACAGGCACTGTCCCACATCAGCATTTCTGCACCTGTTTGTTGCTGTATATAGTTACCCAGGTGCTTGTCCGGCGCCCAGATAATCTTCTTCCCCTCAGCTGCCAGGTGCTCTGCCACATCCAATGCAATACTGGAAGTCACCACCCAGTCTGCACGCGCCTTAACTGCTGCCGATGTATTGGCATAGACCACTACAGTGTGATCCGGGTGCTCATCACAAAAGGGGGCAAACTCTTCAATCGGGCATCCCAGATCAAGCGAACAGGTGGCTTCAAGGGTTGGCATCAAAACCCGTTTTTCAGGGTTTAGAATCTTAGCCGTTTCACCCATGAACTTAACTCCAGCCACCACCAACGTCGATGCCGAGTGTCGATTACCAAAACGAGCCATTTCCAGTGAGTCGGACACACAACCGCCAGTCTCCTCCGCCAACTCCTGTAACATCGGGTCGGTGTAATAATGCGCCACCAACACCGCATCTTCACGCTTGAGTAATTGCTTGATTTCCTGCTTATAGTTGGCAGCCTCACCCAGATTCATCGCTTTCGCTTCATTGACCTGTGCCAAATGAATTTGAGTAGCCAGTTGTTCCTGTACTTGCTGTGACATCTATATATTCTTTTACTATCTGATGTGCTGCCAATTTCTCAACAACAATCAGGGTTTAATAAAAAGGGGTTGAACTCCATTCTAAAGTATTCATAAAAGCTTGTCATAAATTGATCATGATTCGGGGCTTCAGTTCGAACGAAATCCAACTCTTTAGATGACCGCGCTTGAGTTAAGACAGGCAGTCTTTATAATCCATACACTTAACAGAACAGGAGTACATTATGATAAAAATGATAAGATTGATCGGAACAGTGTTTACCTTGACTCTCGCCTTATCCTCCTATGCCGACAAAGACAAAGATGATCCAAACCTTGATCTCATTGAGGCACGAAAAGGGGAAATGACACTCAGATCCTTTTACCTTGGGCCGCTGGTAGGTATGGCAAAAGGCGAACTTCCCTACGATGCTGAACTGGCGACCAACCTGGCCAGTGATCTTAAACTGTTAGGCAGTCTGGACATGGGTAGAGCCTGGGCACCAGATACCGATAAGACGAAATACCCGGATGAAACAACGGCACTGGGGAAAATCTGGTCAACTTACCCGGAAATTGCCGAATACGGAGAAAAATACGATACTGCCGTTGACGCCCTGGCAAATTCGGCTGGCAAAGGGTTAAACCAGCTACGTGCCAACATTGGCGATGTCGGTGACTCCTGCAAAGGCTGCCACGACGAATTTCGCGACAAGCACTAGTTTATTTTGCAACAATATTCTCTCAAAAAAATCTGGGATCCAGTGACACGACTGTGGCACTGGATTCTGGCGCTGGTGGTATCAGCAGGATGGTATTTTGGTGAGTTTATGTCATTCACCTCCGTCAAATGGCATTTCTACTGTGGGTATACCATATTGGGTTTAATGGTGATTCGACTGGCTTGGGGGTTGATTGGACCCAAGCCGATTCGATTACGGTCGCTGATACCCTCTGGGTCAACGCTCAAAGCCTATCTGGCAACGCTAGGGCAGCGCTCGCCAAGTGGCACTCCAGGCCATAACCCCCTCGGTTCGCTATCAGTAATTGCATTTTTATTGTTGTTAACCGCACAGGCCGTATCAGGATTGTTTCTTGAATCCGAAGATTATTTTGAAACGGCCCCCCTGTACCATATGGTTTCCGATAGCATGGTCGGGCGCTTAGCCTGGTGGCATCAGTTGTTGTCAAAGTGTATTTTGGCTCTGACACTGCTGCATGTAATGGCAATTCTCTATTACTGGATCTGGAAGCGAGAAAACCTGATCAAGCCGATGATTACCGGCTGGAAGTGGGTGCGAAACCGGTCGGATAAGATTGACTGAATCAAACCTGCTTTTAGTTTTTGGCTAAGGATACTCAATAGGAAAAGGGCTGCAAGACAAATGGCTACACGCTGACCCACTGTGAGTGAAATGGAATTATCAATCATTAATTAATCCGGGCTCACAATTATACCCCCACATATACCCCCAGAAATTTATCACTGGTTCGGTTTATCTATCTAGATTATACACTGTACAAAGTAAGGACTCGTTGAGATTCGTGCTTTTAGGTTTGAGACTACAATAGTCTCTTTGATTCCCTTATTACTCCTTCGCTATCACCGGTAATGAGATCCCCATTCGGAAAAATTAGGCTATAGGGAAGTGGCTGCGTCGTAGCTAACCGCTTCGCAGATCCCCTCTGCATCGTTAAAGTCGTTCTTATTGCTTTTGACATAAGGCTTTACAAACTGAGGACTTATCAGCCGTACTTCATGGCCAAGCTTGCTAATCTCCCGAGCCCAATAGTGCGACCCGCCACAGGCCTCCATACCAACCATGCATGGCTCCAGGCTAGCCAAGCAGGAGAGCAGCTGTTTGCGGCTCAGCCTTTTCTTCAAGGCTGGATGTCCTGCCTTGCCGGTGCCACACATGTGAAACATATTCTTGCCCAAGTCGATTCCCAAGTACGCTAAATTATTGATGGTATTCATCTCATAACTCCCTCTTTTGTGGTTGCCCCCACTAGTTTGAACTGTCAAAGTGGCGCTGAGAAGAGGGATGGGGCCATTCCATTACTTGGGATAAAGTGGCACCTCCTTCTATTCGTTGATCGTGCGCTCACATTGTTTGGTTACAACCTGTACAATCCTTTGCAGTGCCGCATATTCGCCATAAAGATTTTCAAAGTTTTTCCTTACTGGCTGTAGGTTCTCAAGCAGCCCGTTAGCAACATTCAGAACTTGACCCCGGAGGAACTGAGGACGCAATCCACACTGATTTGCCAGTGCGTCCCAATGCTTCAGGGTTACAACTCCCGGATTTCTTTCATCGCCAACGGAAAAAGCCAGATGGTAATCAATACGTTCTATAGCGCGGGTGCAAACGAGGTCATAAAAAGGTGCTAAGCGGATTTCACCATTGGCCTGATGCAGCAGAGAAAGGTTTTTGGCATGGCCATCTGAGTTGCCTGCCAAGACGTTGAAGGCTTGCCAGCGAAGTAAATGCTGCACGTCGTTGGCAGGGTCGGTGGAAACATCCTGAACCAGCTGATAACAGTCCGCAAATGTCGGACCACCATCCTCCTGATACTTGCGCTCGTACCCGAAGCCCAGCGCCTGACAAAAATCTTCCTGATGCAACCTCACAATCTGGCCGTTTTCTAGCGGGTGTCGATCATAACGCTCAATCAACGCATAGTGTGAGTCGGCTAATGAGCGCAGCTGTATGTCGACCACTGGCAGGTCGATGGCATCAGCCAGCAGGGTGGTAAAGGTCTCGTAGGCGGGTAGATGACGATAATCTGATAGTTCGAATTTCAGGATGTGGCTGGAGGGAGACTCCTTCTTGGGTAGCCAGTAATCGTCGTTTTTCAACAGAACAGGGCATTTGTCCTGGGCTCCGGCTAAGGACAACCGCGGGCGTTCATTGGCAGTCCAGGTATAGACCAGACCACGTCGGGCAACCAGGTTGGCGAGCTCTTCGTCCGAAATCTTGTGGTACGCGTGCGACCTTTTGGGTTGATGCTCTGCCCGTAATATAGAAAGCGCGCCCGCGCATTCGCCGCCTATGGCTCGGAGCAAGTCAAAGTCGGTATTAGCGATTTTGAGGTCGCGAACTATCTGATCGCGTACACCACCTTCTGGCAGCAGGTTGGCGAAAAAGCGATGAGCAAGGCCTTCTTCAGGGGTAAATTCTTTTTCCCGCAAAGGCAGGGCATGGGAAACGGCAAATTCACCTTGTGCCAGCCATCCCTCTTCGTAACGAAAGCCGATCAGTCCCTGGGGGTTTCGCCACAGGTAGCCGACGAGTCGTTGATCGCTCCAGACATTGAGGCCATCGGGGTCAAGCATGGCGTCCTCCATTCTTTTTTGATGGCGGTCTGGATGGCGTGCCCCCACGGGGCTGAACCACTACCTCCAGCCCCAATGTGCGTAGTGCTTGCAACACTTTGCCAAGCTCTGCGGTTTCTTTGCCCCGCTCAAATTCAGATAGAAAGCGGGTACTCAGGTTGCCCAAACCGGAAATCGTTTCCAGTGTCAGCTTCCGTTGTTTTCGGTGAGCACGCACAAGCTTGCCGAGATCTTCAGCCGATAGAACCGCACCGTATTGCACCTGATCGTTGCTCATATTTCACCTGTCAAAATATTACCGTACGGTAAAAAATAGCATGCAAATGATGCTAGATCAACAAAAATGTACCGTGCGTAATAATTTAGCGGATATTTACCTTTTAGGTGATCTATTTGTCACGTACGATAAAAAATGATGATGTTCAAAAACAGCGTTCCACGCACGTTCCATGAATCGAGTTAGCCCGTAAACGCCAAAATTTGCGTGAAGGCCTTTTTTGGGCGAACACTGTACATAAACATAGCATGCAAAGGAATGCCGCATGTATCCGGCAAGGACTGCCGGCGGGTTGGGCGATCCGACGTATCAACGCCATCAGCCGGAAAAAACCCTACTTTACCAGATTGTAGCGCAGCACTACCCGGTATTTAAAGAGACCCTTGAAGTCCAAAGACGCTCGCTGCCCAACTATGTTCAGCGCGAATTCGACGAATTCCTTAATTGAATCGAACCTGCTTTTAGTTTTTTGGCTTAGGATACTCAATAGGAAAAGGGCTGCAAGACAAATGGCTACACGCTGGCCCACTGTGAGTGAAATGGAATTATCAATCGAGCTTGATGAGTGCTCATGCTCCGTCAACGGAGTAGAGTCGGTGATATTTATCCAGACAGGATCCCGGAAACCAAAACGCCCCCTTTTCAGGAGGCGCCTACAATAATCAGTATTATTGATTTGAATTGGTAGGCGCGATTGGAGTTGAACCAACGACCCCCACCATGTCAAGGTGGTGCTCTAACCAACTGAGCTACGCGCCTAATTCGAGCTGCGTACGATACCACCAGTCGCAGGCTTGCTCAAGCAAAAATCCAAAACAAAAGCCGCTTTATTTTTAATCCCACATTCAGACTGTCTACTGCCTGTAATACTCTCTGTACCAGTCTACAAAATTGGCTATTCCCTGCTCTATCGGAGTCTCGGGTTTATAGCCAACATCTTCAATAAGAGCATCCACATCGGCGTAGGTGGCCGGCACATCTCCCGGCTGCAGGGGCAGCAGGTTTTTCTCAGCCGTCTTGCCAAGACAATCCTCTAGCACCTCTATATAGCGCATCAGTTCAACGGGGTTATTGCTGCCTATATTGTACAACCGATACGGCGATGAACTGGTCGATGAATCCGGGGCATCACCATTCCAATCCGGATTGGGTTCAGCCACCTGATCCAGTGTACGCAACACACCCTCAACAATATCATCTATATAGGTGAAATCCCGTCGGTGCTTGCCGTAGTTGAAAACATCTATCGGCTCCCCTGCCAGTATTTTTCGGGTAAATATAAACAACGCCATATCCGGGCGTCCCCAGGGTCCGTAAACGGTAAAAAAACGGAGTCCGGCGGTAGGTAACTGATAGAGATGGCTGTAGGTATGAGCCATCAGCTCATTTGCCTTTTTAGTTGCGGCGTAAAGACTAACGGGGTGATCCACATTATCTGCCACTGAAAAAGGCATTTTGGTATTGGAGCCGTACACCGAACTACTCGATGCGTAGACAAGATGCTCAACCTTATTATGGCGACAACCCTCCAGCACATTCATAAAACCTGCCAGATTGGCAGAAACATAAGCATGGGGATTTTCCAGTGAATAGCGCACGCCAGCCTGCGCAGCCAGGTTCACCACCCGTTGCGGTTGATGTTTTTTAAACATCGCCTCCATGGCTGATTGATCTTCGATGCTGATGCGTTCATCAGTGAATCGATCAAATGCCAGCAGCGTTTGCAACCTTGCTTCTTTTAGGGAGACATCGTAGTAGTCATTCAGGTTATCAACACCTATAACCTCGTCACCTCTCTTTAACAAACGTCTTGATAATGCTGCCCCTATAAATCCTGCCGCCCCGGTGACCAAAATTCTCAATTTCTGTTACTCCCTTATTAAACGCTAACCGATTGCTCCCCGACATCGGGAACAATGTGTAATCCTGACACTAACTTTAGTTCAGATCTGCCATTCACCCAAGTAACGCCGCATTAATTTCTGTAATTTCATCCCGATATTTGGCTGCTTGCTCAAATTCAAGATTTTTGGCAGCTTCATACATTTTGTCTTCCAACTGGTTAATTCGTTTACCTAACTCTTTCGGTGACATTTTCTGATATTCCACCTCATAGGAAGCCGTATTTTCAGCTACCCGCTTGGAACCGTGACGAGATTTCCCACCAGGAGTAAACGCCCCCTCCAAAATATCCTCTACTGACTTTTTAATGCCCTTTGGTGTGATCCCATGTTCTTGATTAAAAGCGATCTGTTTTTCCCGACGCCGTTCGGTTTCACCCATCGCACGCTCCATCGACCCGGTCACGCGGTCCGCATAGAGAATAGCGGTTCCGTTTAGATTTCTAGCCGCCCGCCCAATCGTCTGGATCAATGAACGCTCTGAACGCAAAAAACCCTCTTTGTCAGCATCCAATATCGCCACCAGCGATACTTCCGGGATATCCAGCCCCTCTCTGAGCAGGTTAATACCAACCAGCACGTCAAATTCACCGATACGCAAATCCCGTATAATTTCCACGCGCTCAACAGTATCAATGTCAGAATGCAGGTATCGCACTCTGACACCATGCTCGGCGTAATACTCCGTTAAGTCCTCCGCCATGCGTTTGGTCAATACCGTCACCAGCACCCGTTCACCTTCCCCAACACGATGGTTTATTTCGGAAAGCAGGTCATCTACCTGGGTGATTGCCGGGCGCACCTGAATATTCGGATCAAGCAAGCCGGTAGGACGAACCACCTGATCAACCACCTGCCCTGAGCGATCAGCCTCATAGGGGCCTGGAGTGGCAGATACAAAAATCGTCTGCGGCGAGGCCTGTTCCCACTCTTCAAATCGCATAGGTCTGTTATCAAGTGCCGATGGCAAACGAAACCCATACTCGACCAGCGTCTCTTTTCTGGACCGATCCCCCTTATACATCGCCCCCAGTTGTGGAACTGTCACATGAGACTCATCAACCACCAACAAAGCCTTGTCAGGCAGGTAATCAAACAGGGTTGGCGGAGGTTCACCTTCCGGTCTGCCCGACAGGTAACGCGAGTAGTTTTCAATGCCCGTGCAATAACCGAGTTCCAGGATCATCTCGGTATCAAAATTAGTTCTCTGTTCAAGGCGCTGTGCTTCTACCAGTTTATTGGCTGACCGAAGCTGCTCCAGTCTTTCACGAAGCTCCTCTTTGATATGCTCGACCGCCTTCAGCAGTTGTTCGCGTGGTGTTACATAATGCGTTTTGGGGTAGATGGTAATGCGCGGTACCGACTTGCTAACACTGCCTGTCAACGGATCAAACAGACTGATGGACTCTATTTCATCATCAAACAGCTCAACACGCACCGCTTCTTTATCCGACTCCGCAGGATAGATGTCAATCACATCACCACGCACCCTGTAACAGGCTCGATGTAACTCGACATCGTTTCGACGGTACTGTAATTCTGCCAAACGACGCAGGATAAAACGCTGATCGACTCGATCGCCACGGTCCAGATGCATCACCATATTCAGGTAAGCACCGGGGTCCCCCAACCCGTAAATAGAGGATACTGTTGCGACAATAATGGCATCCGGCCTTTCAAGCAGCGCCTTGGTTGCCGACAGACGCATCTGTTCAATGTGTTCGTTAACGGACGCATCCTTTTCAATAAAAGTATCCGAGGCTGGCACATAAGCCTCTGGCTGATAGTAGTCGTAATAGGATACGAAATACTCTACGGAGTTATTGGGAAAAAACTCCTTAAACTCACCATAGAGTTGAGCCGCGAGCGTCTTGTTTGGCGCTAATACCAGGGTCGGGCGCTGGGTGCGCTCAATCAGATTGGCAATGGTAAAGGTTTTACCGGATCCGGTTACCCCGAGCAGTGTCTGGTAGGCCAAACCTGCCTCCACCCCCTCAAATAACGAATTGATTGCAGCGGGCTGATCACCTGCTGCCTGAAAGGCGGAGACAACTTTTAATTCCTGCACTCGGGTTACCTGGTATTTTACTGTGCCACTTATCAAGAATCCCTATCTTAACCAATCGAAATAGTATGGCAACCGACAACAGCTGCGAAACGGATAATGAAAACAGAAGTAGCCTGGAAAAGGTATAAAAAAAGGGCTGCGACCTGCGCAACCCTTTCTTACAAATGGCTCCCCGAGCTGGGCTCGAACCAGCGACCCAATGATTAACAGTCATTTGCTCTACCAACTGAGCTATCGGGGATCAATTCAGTTGAGGCGCGTATATTAATGACGTTTGCCAACGAGGTCAACCATAAAAACCAGCAAATCGGGCAGTTATTTTCAATTCCTGTGGCCAACCATTCACCGTCTGAAAAAAGTGATTAAATGCGCCTACACGCCAGGCCAGATAGTATCGTGGAACCGCAGATTTTGGGATATCTAAAACCGGTACGCTTAACCCTATCCTGCCAGCCAATCCTTAATTATTATTGGGATAAAGCTTGGTCACTTTTGCCTTTGCGGCGGATTCGATCTCACTGGTCTGAGCGGATTTAACATAAATAGAATCTACAAAAGCATGCTGGGGTTTGAAGCCAATCACAGAATTCAGGAGTAGATCCCGAATTTTCTCATAATCGAAATCATCACAGGCCTGATCCAGCGCTGCGACAATATGCTGCACATCCTGCCAGGTCATCGAGGATTCCTCTGCACGTAATATCTTACTGTGCTCCGTGCCTGCCAGATTTTCGCCAATTAACAACTCCTCACGCAATTTCTCGCCTGGACGCAGACCGGTAAACTGAATTTCGATATCGCCATGGGGATGCTCGTCATCGCGCACCTCGAGCCCCATCAGATGCACCATCTTTCTGGCCAGATCAACTATGTTGACATGCTCTCCCATATCCAGAACAAACACATCGCCGCCCTGGGCAATAGAAGTCGACTCAATCACTAACTGTGCCGCCTCCGGGATGGTCATAAAATAACGACTCACTTCCGGGTGGGTTACCGTAATCGGGCCGCCATGGTTAATCTGTTTACGAAATAGCGGAACTACGGAACCGGACGACCCCAGCACGTTACCGAAACGCACCATACTAAAACAGGTATTCTCCTGTTGCTGCGAGAGCCCTTGCAGAATCAACTCAGACAATCGTTTCGTTGCACCCATCACATTGGTGGGGCGTACCGCTTTATCGGTAGAGATCAGAACAAAGGACTTTACCTTCGCTCTGGCAGCGGCCTGGGCAAAAGCCAGCGTTCCGAATACGTTATTCCTCACGCCTTCAATAATATTATGCTCAACCAGTGGTACATGCTTGTATGCGGCGGTATGGAACACAACATCAACTTTAAACTGCGCCAGGATTTTCTCTGAAAGCACTTCATTTTGCACAGAGCCCAGCATTGAAATAATCTCTACATCGCAAGCCTTTTCTCTTGCCAGTGAGCGCAGCTCTTTTTCGATACTGTACAATCCGTATTCCGAGATCTCAAACAACAATAACCGTTTAGGTTCGGCCGATAAAATCTGCCGACATAGCTCTGAACCAATCGAACCCGCAGCACCCGTCACCATCACAGTTTTACCACTAACCGCTTTCGACAACAGCATCTGGTTGGGCGGCACGGCGTCTCTACCCAGCAAATCTTCGATATCGACATCCTGAATTTCATCCAGGCGCACTTCCCCGGAAACCAGATCCGGCATTGACGGTACCGTGCGCACATAGATCGGCAAACTTTCCAACTTATCAATAATTGCCTGTCTTTGGGCCCGACTGATCGAAGGCATAGCCAGCAATACCTGTTTAATTTTCAGGTTTTTCAACACTTGTTCCAGATGGTCCGGTGCATAGACCTGAATACCATTAATCACGCTGCCACGTGTGATGGGGTTATCATCTATATAGGCCACCGGTAGATAATCAGAACCACTGGAAAGGGCCGAAGCAAGCTGCATTCCCGCGCTTCCTGCACCGTAAATCGCAACCAACTGTCGCTCTGTATAGCTTTTTATCAACCAGTGGAAATAAGCGCGTACGAGGAAGCGACTGCCGCCGACGTAGAGCACAGCAATCAGCCAGAAAATAACGAAGATCGACCGCGGAATTGCAGTAATCTTGAGCATCAATACGGAGATCATCATAACAACAGTGATCAGCGTAACACCTTTAAGCACCGCGAAAGCTGCCTGTGGCCCCATGTATCTGACCACAGCCCTGTAGAGACCTAATCGGCCAAAAACGGGAACACTGATTAACGGTGCCGCAATAAACAGCCACAGATACTGGGAAAAGTCATAAGTGACCGAGCTGAGATACAGAGCAAACGCGGACCAGAGTGCTAAGGGTATCATGAGGCTGTCGGCAACCATCATGATAATACGTTTGTATTTTCGTGGTAAATGCAGTATTCGAGTATGAACGAAGTTCGGCACGAATTTTTCCTTTACAGTAAGAACGCCCAATGAAAAAAGCGCTACTTAAACAAGCCCCTATTATTATTTAAATGATTTATCCCTGGGTCGCAGTTCAATTCTCTCTGCCATAATCATCACCAAATCGAATAATATCATCTTCTCCCAGGTAACTGCCCGTCTGTACTTCTATAATTTCCAGCGGGATTATACCCGGATTTTGTAATCGATGTTTCATTCCTATCGGTATATAGGTCGATTCATCCTCATTTAACTGAAATTTCTCTTCACCTCTGGTCACCAACCCACACCCTTTGACCACCACCCAGTGTTCGGCACGATGGTGATGAAGCTGAAGCGATAGCTGAGCACCAGGATTGACTATAATCCTTTTCGCCTGGAACCTGCCGGCACTGACTATCGACTCATAGGATCCCCAAGGTCTGACCACTCGCGTGTGATCTGTGGTTTCCCGGCGCGATTCCAGTTTTAATCGGGTCACGATATTCTTCACATCCTGCACCCGCTGGCGATCTGCAACCAATACCGCATCGGGAGTTTCCACGACCACCAGATCCCGAATTCCAACGCCGGCCACTAAACGCGACTCTGAACGCAGGTAGCTGCCCTGCGTATTATCCAGCATCACGTCCCCAACAACAACATTTCCCTGCTGATCCTGCTCGGTTACATCCCAAATTGCAGCCCACGCCCCAACGTCGTTCCAGCCGGTATTCAGGGGAACCACAACCGCGTTTTCTGTATTCTCCATGACCGCATAATCAATCGACTCGCTGCGACATGCTGCAAAGGCGTCCTTATCGACCCTTTTAAAGTCCAGATCAGTAGTCACTGCATCGCTGGCTGCATCACAAGCTTCCAATATTTCCGGGGCATGCACCTGCAATTCTTTCAGATAGGTTTTTGCTGAAAACATAAACATCCCACTGTTCCAGTAAAAACGTCCGCTTTCGATATACTCTTCCGCTTTAACAGCATCGGGCTTCTCTACAAATTTATCGACAGCGTAGCATCCATCCACCAAAGACCGCGCCCGTTTGACATAGCCATACCCGGTTTCCGGTCTGCTCGGCACAATCCCGAAAGTTACCAGTTTGCCTGCACTGGCTTGCTCCGACCCCTTACTGACAGCCTCGTGGAAAGTATCGTTTGAGCTAATCAGGTGATCAGCGGGCAACACCAGCAAAACTGCATCTTCATCTTTCTTTGCAGCTTCAATTGCTGCAAGCGCGACTGCAGGAGCAGTATTTCTTGCCACTGGCTCTAGCAAAATAGTTGGATTCTGCACCTTTAGCTGCCGCAACTGCTCAGCCACCATAAATCGGTGCTCACTGTTACACACGATAATCGGTGCGCTAATATCGCTCATACCATCCAGACGCCGCAAAGTCGTCTGCATGAGTGAGCTGTTTTTATCCAGCAACGGGATAAACTGCTTTGGATAGTTTTCTCGAGACAGAGGCCACAACCTGGATCCTGCGCCTCCAGCCAATATAACGGGTACTAGCACTAGAGCTCCCAACTATTGTTAAAAATTATTATGTTACTCATTGTTATGCACAAATCTCAGCAAGCCCGCCGTCGAACCATCGTATACCTGCTCTTTTTTCTCCTGGTCCCCGTTGGCGTGCAATTGTCCCGCCAATTTTTTACCCAGCTCAACACCCCACTGATCAAATGGATTTATATTCCAGATAACACTCTCTGTATAGACCTGATGTTCGTAACATGCCATAAGAGATCCGAGACTTTTCGGTGTCAGCTCTTTCAGTACAATGGTCGTACTAGGCTTATTTCCGGGATAGTGTTTCGCCAGCACATCATGATCTTTATCATTTTCTGCTATAGAACCGCCGAGCATCAAGGCTCGCGACTGTGCCAGGCAATTCGCCATAGCCAGGGATTGATGTTTTTCCGGCACTGCAGGGTTATTTGCTACCACAATAAACTCAGTGGGCACAAAATGAGTTCCCTGGTGTAGTAACTGGTAGAAGGCATGTTGCGCATTGGGACCAAATTCGCCCCAGATTATTGGCGATGTCGCACTGTCGACCAGCTCACCTGTCAAGGTTACGTGCTTTCCGTTGCTTTCCATTTCCAACTGCTGCAAAAATGCCGGAAGCACATGCAATCTATGATCATAGGGCAACACTACACGGGTCTGTGCATCACAAAAATTGTTGTACCAGATTGCAATCAAAGCCTGTAAAACCGGTATATTCTCTCTGAACCCGGCTGTTCGATAATGATCATCTGCAAGCGCAGCACCCTTTAAAAGCTCCTCAAAATCGTACATTCCCAGGCTTATCGCAATCGACAAACCGATTGCTGACCAGACAGAATAGCGTCCGCCAACCCAGTCCCACAGCGGTAACTGGTTTTTCCGGTCAATACCAAACGCACTCATCGCTTTGGCGTTTGCAGAAACGCCGATAAAATGATTACCTAAATCTTTTCCGGCTCCAAGATGATCCGTCAGCCAGGCTTTGGCGGTTTCCGCATTAGCCATCGTATCGACAGTTGAAAAGGATTTTGACGAGATAATAAAAAGAGTGGTTTCCGGATCCAGATTCCGAAGAATGGTAACGACCTCATTTCCGTCAATACTGGATACAAACAGTACTTTGACATGAACAGAGGCCCTGTGTCTAAACGCCTCACAAACCATTCTTGGTCCCAGATCCGACCCACCAACACCAATATTAACCACTGTTGTAATTGGTTTTCCGGTGGCACCCAAATACAAGCCGGCACGGATGCGTTCTGAAATGTCCCGCATCTTCTCCCTTGCATCCAAAATAGCGGGCATCACATCACAACCACCCGCATACACCGGATGCGCACCAAAGCTGCGTAATGCTGTGTGCAACGCAGGTCGGTCCTCTGTGGTATTAACATGCGCTCCGGAAAACAGTGCCTGGATCCGGTCCTGCAACCCTGCTATTTCTGCCAAATCAATAAGATAACTGATGGTTTCTTCTGATAGCAGGTTTTTTGAAAAATCGTACAGCGTGTTATCCAGGAGTAGAGAAAAATCCTTGAACCGATTGGAGTTCTCCTCAAAAAGCGTACGCAAATGCCATTCTTTTTGGGCTTTTCGATGTTCAGCCAAAGCCTTCCATTGCGGTGAACGCTTTAGGGACTGACTCGCTTGCTCAACTTTTCCCATTAACTTGTCCGAATGTTCCTGGCCATAAGCCTGGCTAAAAAACAGATACAACAGGTTACAGCACAATTCTTTGCTTTGCGAAGGAAGTATAATTGGCGCTGACAGGCTTGCAATAAAAAAGGCGCAATAATTGCGCCTTTTACAATCGGCAAATCAAGCTTCATAAACGGATATTCACCCGATTTTTAGCCAGTGTGCTGTCCCCAATACCTTTAACTTGCAGCAAATCCTCCACGGACTTGAACGGGCCATGCTGAGCACGATAATCGACGATGGCCTGAGCTTTCTTGAGGCCAACACCTTTTAACTGCCTGGCGATAGTTTCCGCATCCGCACTATTTACATTCACCGTCTGTACCGCCTGAGCCGCCGCGGCTACAGTAAGCGCTTCGCTGGAATAGGAGGGAACCGAGACTAAAAGAAGTGAACAACTAATAACAGCAATAATCCATTTGATACTTTTCATAACTACATTCCTTGTGTGATTAAAAGCAGGGCAATCCTAACAAGGCCGCACACCAAGATCAAGCTTCGTCTGAAATGCTGTCAACGATTCTCTGCAATGCGGCCAGAGGAGATGGGCTTTGCGTGATGGGCCGACCTATCACCAGGTAGCTGCTACCTTCATCAAGCGCCTGCGCCGGTGTCATAATGCGTTTCTGGTCATTACTGTCGCTGTCAGCAGGGCGAATCCCCGGTGTCACCAGAATAAAATCCTCACCTCTCTGTTCGCGCAACATGCTCACCTCTTGCGGGGAGCAAACAACACCATCCAGGCCACAATCCTGTGTTATTCCGGCCAAGCGGGAAACCAACTGTGTGGATTCGTCGGTGAATCCAACTTCCACCAGATCACTGGTCTCCAGACTGGTTAATACTGTAACACCAATCAGCAATGGTCGGGATGCCGACTGTTCTATCGCTTCACGCGCAGCTTCCATCATAGCCCGACCTCCAGAAGCATGAACGTTCACCATCCAAACACCAAGATCTGCCGCAGCGCGCACAGCCTTGGCACAGGTATTGGGAATATCGTGAAACTTCAAATCCAGAAATACCTCAAAGCCAAGATTTTGTGTCTGTTCAACGATAGTCGGGCCACATCGGGTAAAAAGCTCTTTCCCAATTTTCAGATAGCACTTCCCAGGATCCAATTGCTTTACCAGTGCTAACGCTGAATCTACATCACTGTAGTCCAGCGCTACGATTATTTTTTTATGATTAATGTCAGGCAATGCTCATTGATCTCCACTTGTATTTCCCGGCTGCTTTCAAGCCAGCCAATATTAAACTCTTCTAATAGTCCCTGTTATTCACCTTCAAGACCATAGATTGGTTTTATCTTTCCCCAACGCTGGCAACCCGGACACAACCATATGAGATGCCTTCCTGAATAACCACAACTCGAACAGCGATAGACAGGCTTTGCATCAATCAGTTGTGCAATCAGCCCTCTTAATTCTGACAAGTCTGTCTCCTCTGTATCCTGTTCTCCCTGCAGGTGGATATCCAGCAGATGCAACACCCCTTTAAGAGAAGGTCTGGCAGCCAGTTGTTCGGTTATGAACTGCTGAGCCTGTTCCTCTTGACCAGGCTTGTCATAAAGCAGGTCGGCAACAGCAAAGACCAGGGTAATAGAAGGCTTTTTCTGCAAACAATCGAGCAAAAACTCTCTATGCTCCTTCTCTTTTCCCAATGCCCGATAACAATCCGACAATTTTGGGATCGACTCCGGCAGATAACTCGGGTCTTGCTCTTTAACCCTTCGCAGCGCTTTGACTGCCTCCCGGTAATGCCCCGTTTGTGCCTCCAAATGCCCTTTAAGCAAACTTGCCCGCACACATCCGGTGTCGTAGTTAAGCGCTCGTTTGAGTTCTCTGCGCGCCAGCGTATTTTCTTCACTGGCCATCAGAATTTTCGCTTTCTCACAGCAGTAGTGTGCCAACACGGGTCTTACTTCAGGCCCTTGTTTGGGCAACAGGGATAAAGCACAGGCAATGGCCCGATCCCAGTCCTTCTCTTGCTGATAAATCTCCATCAACAACTCTAGGCTGCGCCATTTAACCTCTCCATGCTCGTTACCTAGCTCCTTTAACAGACGCTCTGCGCGATCAAGAAGCCCTGCCGCCATGTAATCATTTGCCAATTCGAACTGAGCCAGCAAAAGCTTATCCCTTGCCAATCCCTGTCGCGCCAAAAGTGCCTGATGAACCCGGGTCGCTTTATCCACCTCTCCGCGGGTGCGAAACAGTCGTCCAAGCGCAAGATGCGTATCAACAGAACTGGCGTCCGCTCCCATGGCATTGAGCAGCATCTCTATGGTCGCATCAGCCTGTTCCTTAACGAGAAAATTGAGACCTTCAAAATACTCAGTAGGACCAGCGGAACTTCGACCCGGCCTTTTTTTTAACTCTCGGCGGCCAAGCCACCACCCTGCCGCAACAGCAACAAACAAAGCCACGAGAAATGGCAGGTCGGACACACTAATCTCCTGTCACGCCCGACCGTAGTTTTGACAGTTCCTGCTCACTCTGTCTTAACTGGCGCTTTACTGTTAATAGCGACGCTTTCACACGTGTCACCAGCAACAGGCAAATAAGCAGACCGATCAAGCCACCACTTACAAAACCTGCCGCCACCCAGATTGAGATACTGGCTTCCGGCAACGTAATAAAGACTAATGACAGGGGCGTTTGGATGGTATTCTCTGTAGTGAAAAGAAGTCCCCATGCAAAAACAACCAGCAAAACCAAAACCATGAGTATTCGTTTAACCCATCTCATGCTACACCCTTAATCTGCGAGATAAATAGATTTAAGATCTTCAGCGACCTTTATATGCACAGGTATTTTACCCTAGCTGAAACAATTAACAAAAACACAACCGACAGGAAGGCGGATTCCATACATTTTACAGTCAGAACCTTTCAATGGCAGATAAAAAAACGGCATGCTGAAAAGCATGCCGCACTACTATAATACAAGTATGGCTTCTACGAATGGCTTCTGTTTTCATCCACGCGTTCACGCAACTCCTTGCCCGGCTTAAAATGAGGCACGTACTTACCCGACAATTGAACGGAGTCACCCGTTTTAGGGTTTCGTCCTGTTCTCGGGGATCTATACCTCAGCGAAAAGCTGCCGAAGCCCCTGATCTCAATACGTTCACCGCTGGATAAGCTTTGCGCCATCATATCAATAATCGCCTTGACTGCCAGCTCAACATCCCTCACCGACAGTTGCGACTGCTTAGCCACAATGCATTCAATCAATTCTGACTTGGTCATAGCCACTTCCTGATTGTTGTTGTATGCCAAATAGTATAAACCAGAATACTATGTATCGCCTTGTTCACAATACAATTTTATTCCTCTTCTTGATCCTGTCCCTGATTGGCCATTTGCGCCTTAATCAGTTCACCGATCGTCGTAGGTCCGGCTCGCTCTGTTTCACGCTGCCGCATCTCCTTCATCACGGTCTTCTCTTCTTCCATCTCCTTGGCTTTAATAGACAGGCTGATCACGCGATTCTTGCGATCAATATTGACCACTTTACACTCAACATCGTCGCCTTCATTAATAACTTCGCGCGCATCCTTAATCTTATCCCGGCTTATCTCAGAGGCTTTCAATGTACCCTCTACACCTTCAGCCAGTTCGATTGTGACAAATCTGGCATCAACCTCTTTGGCCTTACCTGTAATAACTGTGCCTTTATCATTGGCCGCTACATACTCGGCAAACGGATCGCTGTCTAACTGCTTCACGCCCAGGGAAATACGCTCTCTTTCCGGGTCAATGGAAAGAATAACGGTTTCAATATCATCCCCTTTCTTGTAGCTGCGAACGGCCTCTTCACCGGTTTCGCTCCAGGAAATATCAGACAGATGGACCAGCCCGTCGATGCCACCTTCCAGTCCGATAAAGATACCGAAATCAGTGATCGATTTAATGGTACCAGATATTTTGGATCCTTTTGCGTGATTTGAGGCAAACTCTTCCCAAGGGTTCTGAGTACATTGTTTCATACCCAAAGATATTCGGCGACGCTCCTCATCAATATCAAGAATCATCACTTCAATCTCTTCACCAACCTGAACCAGTTTGGAAGGATGAACATTTTTGTTGGTCCAATCCATCTCGGAAACGTGGATCAATCCTTCAATGCCCTCTTCTATCTCTGCAAAACAACCATAATCGGTCAGATTTGTGACACGCGCCTTAACCTTGCTGTTTTCAGGATAACGGCCTTTGATTTCACCCCAGGGATCACTACCCAATTGCTTGAGTCCCAGAGAAACACGATTTTTCTCCTTATCAAACTTCAGAACTTTAACCTTGATCTCATCACCAATGGCTACGATTTCACTCGGATGCTTGATACGTTTCCAAGCCATATCAGTGATATGCAACAAGCCATCAACACCACCCAGGTCAACGAATGCACCGTAATCAGTCAGGTTCTTAACTATACCGTCGACACTCATGCCCTCTTCCAGGGTAGCCAACAGATTCTCTCTCTCAGCACTGTTTTCTTTCTCAAGTACCGCACGACGCGAAACAACAACATTATTGCGTTTCTGATCCAGCTTGATAACTTTGAACTCTAACTCTTTACCTTCCAGGTGAATCGGCTCACGTATAGGTCGCACATCAACCAATGAACCCGGCAAAAACGCTCGCACGTTGTTCAAATCGACGGTAAAACCACCTTTAACCTTTCCATTAATTACGCCAGTAACCAGCTCGCCTGCTTCGTAGGCTTTTTCCAGCTGTTCCCAGGATTCGGCACGTCGTGCTTTCTCTCTTGATAGCCGTGTTTCACCAAAACCGTCTTCCAGGCTTTCCAGGGCGACTCGGACTTCATCGCCTACATTCAGCTCAAACTCACCCGCTTCATCTATAAATTGATTACGGGGAATAACACCTTCAGACTTCAGCCCAGCATTTACAGTCACCCAATCACTATCAATTGCAACGACTACTCCGGTTATAATTGAACCGGGTTTCATCTCGACCGACTTTAAACTCTCTTCAAATAACTCTGCAAAGCTTTCGCTCATTATCTCTACCTACACATGTTAGCTATAAGTGAAAAAAACAAATCTTCCACTTATTTCCCCACGTACCCAGCCAATCTACGTGGGTCTATTTAAAAATACCCGGCAATGCGAGGCTGGTTTATACGCACTACACAGGCAATCAAATTAAATCACACCAAAGCTCTTTTCCTTGCTTCAGCCATGACCTCTTCAAACACTTTTTCTATACTCAATTTCGTGCTGTCCAATAGAATCGCATCGGCGGCAGGAAGCAACGGTGATGCGCTTCTGGAGGCATCTCGTTGGTCCCTTTTTTGAATATCGTCAAAAAGAGCGCGAAGGCTAACATCAAAACCTTTGTCTTTCAACTGCTTATGGCGTCTTTTTGCCCTTTCCTCCGCGCTGGCCGTGAGAAATATCTTCAATGGCGCATCCATGAAAACTTCAGTACCCATATCCCGACCATCGGCTACCAAACCCGGCACTTCCCGAAATGCGCGCTGTCGCTCCAGCAAGGCCGTTCGAACGCCCGGCAAAGCAGCCACTTTCGACGCATTATTGCCACAGGACTCCGTGCGAATCTGCCGACTTACGTCAACACCCTCAAGCAAAACCCTCGCCCCGGATATCTTCTCGTCCGGCTGAAAAGAGACCTTGAGCTGAACTGCAAGCGCCTCCAGCGCATTTGTGTCTGAGAAATCGATTTCGCGCTGATCCGCCGCAAATGCCAAAATACGATAGAGCGCTCCACTATCCAGCAAATGCCAGCCAAGCTGCTTTGCCAGCAGGTAACTTATGGTCCCTTTACCCGCGCCCCCCGGTCCATCAATGGTAATGACCGGTGGCTTCTGCACCGAACCCGCCACCGCTACTCCTCTACCTGAATATTCATGCCGACGTGATTTGCTTTAGCCACAAAATCGGGAAAAGAGGTCGCCACATTGGCACAATTGTGGATTTCGATACCACCCTTTGCGATAAGCGCAGCAACCGAAAACGCCATTGCGATACGATGGTCACCATGACTGTCAACAACACCTCCGTTAATCGCGCCACCATCGATGACAATCCCGTCCGGCATGGGCTGGACATCCACACCCAGTGCTATCAGGCCATCCGCCATCACTTGAATGCGGTCACTCTCCTTGACGCGCAACTCCTCCGCACCCGAAAGCACCGTTCTACCCTTGGCACAGGTTGCCGCGATAAAAAGAACCGGAAATTCATCGATAGCCAGAGGCACCTGATCCTGCGGAATATCAATACCATGCAGCTGTGCTGCCCGAACCCTGACGTCTGCTACGGGCTCTCCTCCTACCGTACGCTCATTGGATAACTCAATATCGCCACCCATTAATCGTAAAATATTGATCACGCCGGTACGTGTCGGGTTAATGCCTACATGTTCCAGTATCAAATCGGAACCCGGCACAATACTGGCCGCCACCATGAAGAATGCTGCTGAAGAGATGTCTGCAGGAATATCAATTTTACCGCCCTGAAGAGAGCCTCCTCCGCTAAGACTGATCTCTTTCGCCTGGTCAGACAGGCTTTTTACATCCACCTGATAACCAAAGCCGGTTAACATTCTCTCTGTATGATCCCGTGTTGGCGCCGGCTCGATCACCGTAGTCCTGCCGTTGGCATAAAGACCGGCCAGCAACAGGCTAGACTTTACCTGTGCGCTGGCGACAGGCATCTCATACCGAATACCGTTTATCTTACTCGCACCGGTTAGCATTAATGGTGGCTTGCCTTCATTGGTGCTAATTTGAGCACCCATTTGCGCTAACGGCCCTGCCACCCTTTTCATCGGCCGGCCAGAAAGCGAACTGTCTCCAGTTAACTCCACATCAAATTTCTGGGCCGACAAAAGCCCCGCCAAAAGACGCATTGAAGTACCTGAATTGCCAAGGTAAAGGGGGCCAGGAGGAGGCCTCAAGCCATGCATGCCGACACCATATACCTTTACTTTCCCCTTAAGAGGGCCTTCAATAACCACCCCCATATCACGAAACGCCTGCAAGGTTGCCAGACTGTCCTCACCCTCCAAAAATCCGGAAACTTCCGTTTCTCCCTGCGCTATGGCTCCGAGCATAATTGAGCGGTGAGAAATTGACTTATCTCCCGGTACTCGAATAGTCCCGGTTATCGCCCCGCGGGATGCCGCGTAAAATGTGGTATCACTTTCATTCATTGGTTCAACATAAGCCCTTTGAGCTAGCAATTTAGTAAAATGGTCTCTGGCAGCCTTGGCACGGGTAAAGACACCCATCATCGTTTGACTATCACGATTCTGGAGCGCATCGCGGAGCGAATCGACTCCTTGAGAAAAGGACTCCAGTCCCTGCAATACAGCGTCACGATTTGCCAAAAATATATCATGCCACATGGTCGGATCACTCGAAGCAATCCGCGTAAAATCCCTGAAACCACCAGCAGCATAGCGAAATATCTCTCGGTTTTCTTCCTGCCCGGCCAGGGTTTCAACCAGGGAGTAGGCCAACAAATGCGGCAGATGACTGGTTACCGCCAGTACCTGGTCATGACGGGACACATCCATGGTCACCACCTCCGCTCCTGCCGCACGCCATAGCCCGCTTACCGTGGCCAGTGCGTCTGGCGAGGTCTCCGGCAATGGGGTCAGGATCACCATATGTTGCTGATACAGATTTTCATCAACTGCATCGATACCGCTTTTTTCGGAACCGGCAATCGGGTGTCCTGGCACCATGTTTGCTGGAATTTCGCCAAATACCTTTCGCGCGGCCTTCACGACAATACCCTTGGCACTGCCTGCATCAGTGACTATTGTTCGGGAATCCAGTGAATCTTTAATCGACAACAACACTTGCTCTATACCAAGCACCGGCGTTGCGATCAGCACCAGATCCGCGCCTCGAACCGCCTCAGCTGCATCAAGGGAGTAGCTGTCAATCACACCGAGCGCAACTGCTCGCTTAAGATTTTGCTCATTTCGACCTACACCAACCATATGTGTTACAGCACCCACCGTGCGTAGCACTTTCGCCAGCGAGCCACCGATCAGACCTACACCAATTACCACCATTTTATCTATGGTTGGTCCATTCACGAGCGTATCATTCTGTTTCATTGCAAATTATCAGCCGTTATCTAACAAAAATGCGAGCACAGTTATAAGCAGTTATCGTCGGTAACAACGGGGAGTATGGCATCACAGCACGTAATCGATAGATTCTAGAGCACCGCGACAGGATATGAGCCCAGAACTTTAAGCTCAGCGGCTTCAGCCGCTATCTCTTCAAGCACAGCCTGAACATTCTCATCATCACAGTGGCCCTCGAAATCAACAAAAAACACATAGGTCCAGGTGCCTGATCTCGACGGTCTTGTTTCGACACGAGTCAAACTTAACCCGGCTCGCTGAAATGGTTCAAGCAGGTGATAGAGTGCCCCCGGTTTATTGCGCATCGCGATGATGATCGAAGTTTTATCCTGTCCGCTTTGCGGTACCACCTGATGACCCACCACCAGGAATCGAGTGGCATTGTCCGGCTCATCCTCAATTCTTGAGGCCACCATCTCGAGTTCATAGGTTTCAGCAGCCATATCACCGGCAATTGCGGCAACCTGAGATATGCTTTCTGATGGTTCATTGAGCACCATTCGGGCAGCTTCGGCATTACTGCCGACACTGATTCGCTCTGCCTGCGGCAGATGTGTATTCAGCCACTTTCGGCATTGCGCAAGCGATTGCTCATGTGAATATATTTTGCGAATATTAGTCAGTTCAGCCCCTTTTTGAGCCAACAGGTGGTGATGAATACGCAGCTCCACCTCACCACAGATTCTTAGCGCAGAATTCATAAAGCTGTCGAGTGTTGAGTTGACCATTCCCTCCGTCGAATTTTCTACCGGCACAACACCATAATTTGCCGCTCCAGACTCAACCTCGCGAAAAACTTCATCAATTGAAGATAGCGGAACACTAACGACGGAATGCCCAAAATGTTTCAGTGCAGCAGCCTGTGTGAAGGTGCCCTCCGGCCCCAAAAAAGCAATCCGCATGGGTTGCTCGAGCGCGAGACAAACAGACATAACCTCGCGAAAGATTCTTGCCATTTCCTCGTCAGCAACCGGCCCGTTATTACGCGCCATTATTTTACGCAACACCTGAGCTTCGCGCTCGGGACGGTAAAACAGCGGTTGCTCAACTCCGCCAGACTGCATTTTAACTTCAGCCACTTGCTGAGCGCAGCTGGCGCGCTCATTTATGAGCGCCTGAATTTCCGCATCAATAGTGTCAATGCGCTTTCGTAACTTGTCTAACGGTTGTTCTGTTTTACCTTCACTCATACCCGTTTGCGCCGCTTATTCAGTTTCACCGCTGGAATCGGTGGCAACTTCACCTTCTGCATCTTCCTCTTCAGGCTCCTCAACTCGCTCTACACCCACCAGGCTTTCATCTGCACTTACCTTAATCAACCTGACACCCTGAGTGTTTCGACCCAGGACGGGTATTTCATCGGTGCGGGTTCTAACCAGTGTTCCTTTATTACTGATGAGCATAATCTCATCCCCTTCCTTCACCGGCACCGCTCCTACCAACTCTCCATTACGATCACTGGTCTGCATCGCAATCACACCCGAGCCACCGCGATTATGCACAGGAAAATCTTCCATTCCGGTGCGCTTCCCGTAACCATTCTCGCTGACACAGAGCACCCGCACTGAAGCTTCAGGAATAATCAACGAAATAACTCGCTCGCTTTTCTTTAGTCGAACACCGCGCACACCACGTGCTGTTCGGCCCATTGGCCGCACATCTGTCTCGGAAAAACGTACCGCTTTGCCCGAGTTGCTACACAGCATGATATCTTTCGATCCGTCTGTGATAGCAGCACCAATTAATGTATCTTCACCACTTAAGTCCAGAGCTATCAGCCCTGAACTGCGCGGACGTGAAAAGTTCATTAGTGACGTTTTCTTTACCGTACCACTAGTTGTCGCCATAAAAATATAGTGGTCCTCTGTGTATTCGTTCACCGGCAATATTGCAGTAATTCGCTCACCCTCTTCCAAAGGAAGCAAATTCACCATAGGACGGCCTTTAGCCGCCCTGCCTGCGACCGGTATCTGATAAACCTTAAGCCAGTAGACTTTACCCCGGTTGGAAAAGCAAAGTATGGTGTCATGGGTGCTACATACCAGTATATGCTCTACGAAATCCTCATCTTTCACCGTTGTTGCAGACTTACCCTTACCACCGCGCCTTTGCGCCTGGTAGACATCAACGGGCTGGGTCTTCGCGTAACCACCATGGGACAGGGTTACCACCATATCCTCTTCTGTAATCAGATCTTCCATAGTCAAATCAAGCTGACTCTGGATTATCTCGGTTCGCCGTTCGTCACCGAATTGCTCCTTCACTTCCTTCAGCTCTTCTCGAATGACCTGCATCAGTATTTCGCGATTTTCCAGAATTTCCAGCAACCCGGTAATACGCTCAATCAATTCCTTATACTCAGCAACCAGTTTTTCCTGCTCCAGCCCCGTTAACCGATGCAGTCGCAGATCAAGAATGGCCTGGGCCTGCTCAGGACTCAGATAATAGCTTCCTTCACGATAGCCATACTGTGGCTCCAGTCCCTCAGGCCGGCATACGTCCGCCCCGGATCTTTCAAGCATCGCTAACACAGCACCGGGCTTCCAGGGTTGTGAGATCAGTTTTTCCCTGGCCTCGGCTGAAGAGGGCGAAGATTTGATCAACGCAATCACTGGATCGATATTGGATAGCGCTACTGCCTGCCCTTCAAGAATATGGCCGCGCTCTCGTGCCTTGCGCAATTCATATATGGTTCGCCGGGTCACAACCTCTCGACGATGCCGAATGAACGCTTCAAGTAATTGCTTGAGATTCAGCGTTTTTGGTTGTCCGTTCACCAACGCAACCACGTTGATACCAAAAACATTCTGCAATTGCGTTTGCGCATAGAGGTTATTGAGCACTACCTCCGGTACTTCACCGCGACGTAACTCGATAACAATACGCATACCGTCCTTGTCCGACTCGTCCCGCAACTCGGTAATACCCTGTATCTGCTTTTCCTTGACCAGATCAGCAATTTTCTCAATCAAACGCGCTTTGTTAACCTGGTAGGGTATCTCGGTAACAACAATAGTATGCTTATTGCTCTTCTCGTCAGTTTCAATTTCATGGCGAGCGCGCATATAGATGCGGCCACGCCCTGTTCTGTATGCTTCGACAATACCCGCCCGACCATTAATGAAAGCCGCTGTCGGAAAGTCAGGCCCCGGTATATGCTCCATCAACTCCGGCAGTTCAATATCCGGGTTGTCCATCAAAGCCAGGCAGCCATTGATAACTTCATTCAGGTTATGCGGAGGAATATTGGTCGCCATACCCACTGCAATACCTGACGAACCATTAACCAGCAGATTGGGAATGCGGGTCGGCATTACTTCGGGAATCTGTTCCGTACCATCATAGTTCGGCACGTAATCAACCGTTTCCTTATCCAGATCTGCGAGAATCTGGTGGGAAATTTTATCCATGCGAATTTCCGTATAACGCATGGCGGCTGCAGAATCCCCATCCACAGACCCGAAGTTGCCCTGCCCATCAACCAGCATATACCGCATTGAAAAAGGCTGAGCCATACGCACGATGGTATCGTACACGGCGGTATCACCATGAGGGTGGTACTTACCGATCACATCACCCACAACACGCGCTGATTTCTTATAGGGCTTGTTATAATCGTTATTGAGTACACTCATCGCAAATAGCACGCGCCTGTGCACCGGCTTCAAACCGTCCCGGACATCAGGAAGCGCCCGCCCTACGATAACGCTCATTGCGTAATCCAGATAGGACTGCTTCAACTCATTTTCGATATTAACGGGTAGAATTTCTTTGGCTAACTCACCCATAAAGGTCTGTATCCTTGTTTACAATTATTATAATCATCAGCGGCCACTGATTCGGTGCAGCACACCAGATTGGCCAACGCAAAAAAGGAGTGGATTTTAACACAGATCAACGCAGAATTTCACAATCAGATGCGTTTAAATCGCAAATATAACCGACGCAGGATTCCTGGCCGGCTGAAGACAAAAATATCTACGCACTGCCCACACAAAAAATTCATTATTAGTGAAGTCTTCTGGACAGATTCGTGCCCAAATGAAACAATCGCTCGCTTTCTAAACTGGAATTAAGCAAACAATCCAAACGACCCCATGGCCAAGCAAAAAGCGGACAGCCTGATCAAGGCAAAGTGGATAATCCCTGTCAATCCGAAAAACCAGGTTTTAACCGGCCATAGCCTGGTTATCAAGCAGGGCCTTATCGTGGACTTGCTTGAATCAGACCTGGCTGAAAAGAATTACCGCTGTAGCAAGCATTATGAGCTCAATGAACATGCACTGATACCCGGACTGATTAACGCCCACGGCCATGCCGGAATGACCCTGTTCAGGGGCCTGGCAGACGATCTGCCACTAATGAACTGGCTCAATAACCATATCTGGCCAGCCGAGCGAAGATGGGTTAATGAAGAGTTTGTCGCAGATGGCACAGAGCTGGCAATTGCCGAAATGCTGCTCAGCGGGACCACATGCTTCAGCGACATGTACTTTTTCCCCAACCAAACAGCAAAAATTGCGCATAAACACAAGATTCGGGCTCAGATTATGATGCCGGTGCTGGATTTCCCCAGTGCCTGGGCAGGCAGTGCTGACGAATACATCCACAAGGGACTATCCATTCATGATGATTACCGAAATCATGAGCTGATCTCTATCGGTTTCGGGCCTCATGCTCCCTACACCGTATCTGACGAGCCGCTTGAAAAAGTGCGCATGCTGGCCGACGAGCTTGACGCCCCCATTCAGATCCACATTCACGAAACGGCACATGAGTTGGAGGAAGCACTGACAAAAAATGCGCAGCGTCCCTTGCAGCGACTTAATACACTGGGACTGCTCTCCCCTCGCCTGCAATCTGTTCACCTGACACAGGTGGAAGATTCGGACATAGAACTGCTGGCTGAAAATGGTTGCCATGTGGTTCACTGCCCGGAGTCAAACCTCAAGCTCGCCAGCGGTTTTTGTCCAGTCGGTCGCCTGAGCGAAAACGGAATCAATGTTGCGTTAGGTACAGATGGTGCCGCCAGCAACAATGATCTGGACATGTTGGGCGAAGCCAAAACGGCCGCATTACTGGCCAAAGGTGTCTCTCAGAGAGCGGACACCCTCACCGCATACCAGGCTCTGCGTATGGCCACTTATAATGGCGCGAAGGCGCTGGGGTTGGAGGAAAGCATCGGTAGCCTGGAGATTGGCAAATCTGCCGATATCACCGCAATTAATCTCGACAGCTTAAAACATCAACCCATCTATGACCCGATATCCCATATTATCTACACAAACTGTAGCCAGGATATCTCTCACGTTTGGGTGAAGGGCCGAATACTAGTCGATCAACGAAAACTAACCTCTATTGATACAGAACGGCTGCAATGCAAGATCGCTGGCTGGCGTGATAAAATCATCATCGCGGAAAACCAGCAAAGCATGAATTTTTAGAAGGCAGATTGCGGCCCATCTGCCAGAAACCAAGGTAACTATCCATGCCAAAAAGCCCTACACAGAAAGACACCATTGACCCAATTGAGGCCAATGTGGACCGGGCAGAAATTGCAAAATTTGAAGCCATCGCAAATCGTTGGTGGGACCAGGAAAGCGAGTTTAAACCCCTGCATCAGATCAACCCTTTGCGACTTGATTTCATCGATGAAACAGCATCATTGGCAGACAAGGATGTACTTGATGTCGGATGCGGCGGCGGCATTCTGTCCGAATCCATGGCCAGGCGAGGCGCTCGGGTAACCGGAATTGATATGGGCGACACTCCTATTAATGTTGCCAAACTGCATAGCCTTGAATCAGCGCTGGACATTGATTATCAACAAATTAGCGCGGAACAACTGGCCCAACAACGTGCCGACAGCCAAGCGCCACAATTCGACATCATCACCTGCCTGGAGATGCTCGAGCATGTACCTGATCCCGGTTCGGTCATCCAGGCCTGTGCCGACATGCTTAAGCCAGGGGGACATCTGTTTCTTTCAACGATAAACAGAAATCCAAAATCCTATTTGTTTGCGATTGTCGGTGCGGAATATCTACTTAAATTGCTACCCAGAGGAACCCACGACTACAGCAAGTTCATTCGCCCCTCGGAGCTCGCAGCCTGGGTTAGGCAATCAGGGCTGGTATCACATCAAATGATTGGCCTGGTTTACAACCCCATTACCCAAAGCTACAAGTTGGCTGATGATGTCGATGTCAACTATATGCTGCACGTGAGCAAGCCCGAGTAGATTCAGAATGACTGATCGCTTAATTAATACAGTCCTGTTCGACCTCGATGGAACATTGCTGGATACCGCCAGGGATCTGGCGAACGCGCTAAACAGACTGCTAGAGGAAGAGGGCAAGGTCCCTTTGCCCTTTGAAACGATTCGAAACGTGGTATCTAACGGTGGCAATGCTCTGGTCAGGCTGGGCTTTAACAGCGAGATTGATAGTGAAAGACACCTGCACCTTTACCAAAGGCTACTGAACCTGTACGAGCAGAATCTGACACAGCATACAGTTCCTTTTCCGGGTATAGAGGCTTTGCTGGCCACACTGGATCAATTTGATCTCTCATGGGGAGTGGTGACCAACAAACCCAGCAAATACACCCTTCCTATTATGGAAAAGATGGCGCTGAAGCCCGCCTTTGCTGCTGTTGTCTGCGCGGATCAGGTAACCCACAGCAAACCACATGCGGAACCGATGCTAAAAGCCTGCGACCTGATTGGTTGTGCACCGGAACAGGTAATCTATGTCGGAGATCACCGCCGGGACATTGAGGCCGGACGCAATGCCGGTATGCTTACTGTTGCCGCGCATTACGGCTATATCGAAACACAGGACGACCCCGGGGCATGGGGTGCTGATTTCGCCATTGACCACCCAGACCAACTGACAGAAATGATACACACGATTTTCTAGCCAGGCCCACTGATGAGGAACCCAGTTTGACCAACAACATGACTGATCAACCCAAACTTCTTGCAAATCGCGTGATACTGGTATCTGGTGCGGGAGACGGGATAGGGCGCACAGCCGCAAAATGCTATGCGGAAAATGGCGCTACCGTTATTCTGCTTGGGCGCACGCAAAAAAAGCTGGAATCGGTATACGACGAAATTGTAGCCAGCGGCTCGCCTGAACCTCTTATTCACCCTCTGGACCTGCTGATCGCAACACCACAGGATTACGATGAATTGGCTGAAGCAATCAGAAAAGAACTCGGAAGACTGGATGGAGTGCTACATAATGCGGGCATTCTGGGTAAGCGAACAGCTATCGGAGACTATGATATCAACACCTGGTGCGAAGTCATGCACGTCAATGTAACAGCCCAATTGATGCTGACTCAGGCGCTGTTACCTTTGCTGGAAGAATCGAATGATGCGTCCATTATTTTCACCTCTTCGGGCGTTGGCAGGAAGAGTCGTGCATTCTGGGGCGCTTATGCCGTATCAAAGTTTGCAACAGAGGGATTAATGCAAACGCTGGCTGATGAACTGGAGGGAATTACCAATATTCGGGTCAACTGCATCAATCCGGGAGCAACCCGAACTCGTATGCGCGCACAGGCATTCCCTGCTGAAGATGTTAAGAAAAACCCGCTAGCTGAAGATATTATGGGCCCCTACCTCTATTTAATGGGCCCTGATGGAAAATCAACTCACGGACAATCTATCGACGCTCAACACTGGCAGGAATAAAACCAGCCTCCACAGAGGTGACAGAAAATTGTCACCTCTCACCAACACCTAACCTCCCTCACAAGAAAAAGCACGACATTTTTTTGACACAATATCCATCTTATTGTTTTTATTGGCAATAATAGCCATTTTTTTATTGGCACGTATTTCGCATTATCCCTACAAAACACCAGAAGCTTACTGCTTTCACTATCGACCAGCAGGCTTCCGGGAACAAGAATCGCTGATGATTAAGGGATGAGATATGGTAAACATCACACAGGGCGCCAACGTTTTCAATCTGACTAACCGGCTGGAGCCGGCTAGAGCTGAGCATTCTGAACAGAAGGCAAAACTCAATCAGCTACTCATTGACCTGTCCAGAGATCTTCAGGCTTCACTCGAAATTGAAGAAATTCTATATCTGTTTCTCAATCGTATTCGAACTCTGGTTCCCGTCGACGGCATCAACTACAGTCACGAAGAATCCGATATCCAGTTCAGTAGTGCGGTTTCAGGCAAACACAAAGTCAGTTATCAGTTGAACACAGAAGAAGGTAGCCTGGGGTTGATCGTGTTTACGCGTCATCGCCGTTATCGTGAAAATGAGATTCTTATGTTAGAAGATCTCATGAGCAGCCTGATGTACCCATTGCGCAATTCACTGAAATACCATAGCGCTCTTAAGGCGGCCACTACCGATTCATTGACACTTTGTGGTAACCGGCAAGCTTTGGATGCTGCACTGCACAGAGAAATAGATCTGGCGCTACGGGATAAAGACCCTCTGTCCATTATTATGTTCGATTTCGACCACTTTAAGCGCATCAACGATGATCATGGTCACCAGTGCGGCGACAATCTGTTAAAGCAGGTTTGCATGGATCTGCAAACAACATTACGCAAAACAGATTTGCTGTTTCGCTATGGCGGCGAGGAATTCCTCATTCTGTTACACAAGACTGATCTGGAAGGTGCTGCTATGGTTGCAGAAAAGGTACGGCGCGGTGTCGCGGCCAATCTTATTACCCACGAGGATCAAACCATTTCAACGACAATCAGTCTGGGCGTTGCATCACTGAACGAATTTGACGGTGTCACCTCTATCGTTGAGCGTGCTGACAAAGCGCTGTACACAGCCAAGCGCAAGGGTAGAAACCAGGTGGTCAGCGCAGAACTATAATTGCCTGGCCTCTACCCTGACGCATTTCAAGCCTTGGCGCGCATGAACCAGGTAGACGACAACTGGGACACTAACTCCTCACCCCGGAGTATGCGATTATCCAGTTTGATCATTCCTTGTCGGTCACGACTTTTAAGCGGTCTCGCTTCCACAATCTCCGTTTCGCTGTGCAACAGATCACCTGCATAAACAGGTTTAAACCAGCGAATGCTGTCCCAGCCCGGCGACACGATAATTTCAGCGTTTGGAAATGCATCCTTGCTCATGCGACGCCATATCGCTGATATCTGCGGACCGGAAGCAATCACTCCTTCCCACCCAAGTTCTTTCGCCTTCTGTTCATCCAGATGAAAGGGTTCCGGGTCATATAGCCTCGCAAAATCAAGCATCTGCTCAATCTTCATTGTCCAGTTTCCATAACGAAACCGTTGCCCAACAGAAAAGTCTTCCAGCCATCGTTGATCTACAAAGGGTTCCAGAGCATCAGTCATAATCATTCACTTATATTAATCATCTCAATAAATTGGGTCAGACCTGAACGGCACTATCTAATCCGACAAGCTCCCCTCACCTCTGTCCTTGTATGTTAACGGATAAGGATAAATTATAGATTCAATGGCACGCATAGTGTTACTGTAATTGTTGGTGTCCCGGATGTAATAGACCGTTTCAGTCCTAGGTGTTAAGACCGTGGGAGAGCTTGGGTCGTTACATCCGTTTTCTTCTAACCCGAACAGTTGCTTGGGCCCAGAGCCCGCATTTAGCAAGGCTGGGGAGTCGAAAATCATGAATACAAAATCGTTTGTAGTTGCAGGCGTCGATGTCGCCAAAGCCACATTGGATGTTGCCGATTCCATATCAGACACGGTTTGGCAGTCCACTAATGATTTGACAGGCATCGGCAAGGTGGTTACCCCACTCCAGAAATTGAAACCAGATCTCATCATTGTAGAGGCCACCGGACGTTTTGAGGCTAAGCTGGTGAGTGCACTGGTTGCCGTCAATCTGCCAGTTGTGGTGGTCAACCCTCGCCAAGTCCGGGCCTTTGCCAGGGCAAAAGGCGTTTTGGCTAAAACCGATCGCATCGATGCTCGCGTGTTAGTGAGCTTTGGTGAGGCCGTACGTCCAGAGGTCAGAGCGCTCAAGGACGAAGATGCTCTTGAATTACAGGGATTAGTGGCACGCCGCCACCAGTTGGTCACTATGCTGACGGCCGAGAAGAACCGGGTAACAGGGGCGCCTGTGGCCGTGCGTAAGGATATTAAAGAGCATATTCGTTGGTTAGAGAAGCGCTTGGCTGATACGGACCACCAGACGCGCGTCAAACTCGAGAGTAATCCAAACTGGCGAGCAAAAGACGACCTGCTCCAGGGTGTGCCAGGTGTGGGTCGAGTTACGTCTACTTCACTCATGTCAGGATTACCGGAGTTAGGTGCGCTGAACCGGCGCCAAATAGCGGCGTTGGTTGGTTTAGCCCCCTTTAACCGGGACAGCGGCCAGTATCGTGGCAGACGCACGATATGGGGTGGCAGAGCCCAGGTACGTTGTTCATTATATATGGCAACCATTAGCGCAATCCGATGTAATCCTGTAATCAAGCCGTTCTACCAGCGCTTGCGCGCTGCGGGGAAGCCACCAAAAGTGGCCATTACGGCTTGTATGCGAAAACTATTAACCATTTTAAATGCCATGGTCAAAAACCAAGCCTCGTGGAACCCAAATTATCAAACAAACACTTGACTCTAAACACAGTTGCTCTCCCAGAGGGAGAGGAGGTATTTCTGTTTTATTTTTATAACACCTTCCGGGGGGTAGGGGGCATACCACGACTTCAGCAAGAGTTATGGTAGCCAACCTCCAGTTACACAAAATAGTCCCTGCGCCCCGGCAAGTTACTCACTCTCAGACTTGTAAATTCGCTGCAATGGTTGTCGATACTTCTCAGGAATTGGCTGGCTCTTTAGCTTGTCCGCATCAATGCAGGTGGTCATGGTCCGGGCGTCCACACAGATCGTCCCATTCACATCAAACCGATAGCGAATGCCCAAAGAACTGTTGCCAATATGAAAACAGGTCACCTTGATCACCGGGCGATCGCCAAACCGCAGCGGCGCCTTAAAGTCAATATCGGTATGCACCATAGGAAATGCCACACGATGCTGCTGTATCAACAAGTAATAGCGGACACCAATATACTCTTCCCAAAGATCCTCAAATGCCTCATGGATAAAATTATTAATCCTTGGGTAATAGGCAATGCCTGCCGGATCCACATCGCCAAAGCGAACTAATCTGCGGGTGATAAAGACATGGCTATCGTCACCAGCCTCACTGCCAGTACTGAGTAACTTGTTAATCTCGGTCATCGTTATTGTGCAGCCTCGATCGCAGCAATTGCCGCATCATAGTCAGGCTCTTGCGTAATCTCGGAAACCAGCTCGGTATAAACAACCTGTCCCTGAGAATCAACCACCACTACTGCCCTTGCGCACAGCCCCTGCAACGGACCATCGGTTAACAGCACACCATAATCTTTGGCAAACTTTCGCGTGCGCATCATTGAAAGTGGGACCACATCCGCCAAACCTTCCGTCGAACAGAATCGACCCTGAGCAAAGGGTAGATCCGTTGATACCACCAATACCTGCGTATTATCCAGTCCCGCGGCGCGCTGATTAAACTCCCTGGTCGACGCTCCACAAACAGGTGTATCGAGACTGGGCACAATATTAATCAGCAGCTTACCGCTGAAATCGCCCAACTGACGCACCCCCAGATCCTTATCAATGAGCTCAAAGTCAGGGGCCGCTTCGCCTGTAGACGGCAGCTCACCGTATGTATTGATAGCATTTCCTTTTAATGTAACCTGTGCCATAACAGAATCCTCTTGATTTACCTTATTAATGGTAACAGTGTCTCAAATTTTTTATTCAGTGTCCGCTACCGTCTTGCCTTTCGACGTTTCTCCCGCTCTCTTTCTTCCTTCTGGTTCCTGGTCGGCGCCGCTACTCGAACAGGAGCCAGACCAACCGCCTCATAAATAACATTTACATCCTTTTGTTCAAGATACTCCCAACGCCCAAGCTTTAGCCTTGAGGGCATAAACACAGGTCCAAAACGTACCCGTTTTAACCGGTTGACCTTGGCACCCACGTGCTCCCACAACCTTCTTACTTCGCGATTACGCCCTTCCATCAGGCAAACGTAATACCAACGATTCGCACCCTCACCCCGACTTTCAACAATATCAGTAAAAGACGCATGACCATCTTCCAACTCAACGCCAGCCAGCAGGCTCTGCTTCATATCCTCTGTAACATTGCCCAATACACGTACCAGATATTCCCGATCAATTTGGTAGGATGGATGCATCAATCGATTGGCCAGCTCACCATCAGTGGTAAAAATCAGCAACCCGGTGGTATTAATGTCCAGTCTACCTACGATAATCCAACGGCCACTGGCAAGCTTCGGCAAACGATCAAATACTGTACGCCTCCCTTCAGTGTCATTTGTGGTGCAAACTTCACCCTCCGGCTTGTTATAAATGAGCACCTGCACGGTTCTTTCTTCAGCTTTTGTAACCCTTACCGGGCGGCCATCCACCCTTATCTCATCCTGTTCTGTTACCCGGTCACCCAGCTTCGCGACCTGACCACCGACACTGACGCGCCCCTGCTTGATCCACGACTCCATCTCCCGTCTTGAACCAATGCCCGCCCGCGCGAGCACTTTCTGTAATTTCTCTCCGTCTACCATTGATTTACTCACACTTTGGAGAGGTTAACGCTCACCCGGCCTACCAGGGAGATTAAGGCTCTCGGGTTCTAATTTGCTAATGTTATGGGGCTTGTCTGTCCATTGCAGGATAATCATCATGGGTGGCGTCGATGCTAACCTTGTTGATCTGCAATCTCAGTTCCCGTGTCTGGAGCTACAGGTTCGTCGAGTACTTCTTCAAAAGCCTCTTCGGGCTCCACCTCTTTTTCCGCACTGTCAGTTTCAGCGGCATCAAAATTCAACTCCGCATTGATCTTGTCCAGATCACGAATTTCAGCCAGTGGGGGCAACTCTGACAAGTTTTTTAAATTGAAATAATCAAGAAAAGTCTTAGTGGTTGCGTACATCGCCGGTCGTCCTGGCACATCTCTGTGACCCACTACACGGACCCACTCGCGCTCCAGCAGCGTACGAATTATATTTGAACTGACACTGACCCCCCGCACCTCTTCTATCTCGCCTCGAGTGACCGGCTGACGATAAGCAATCAATGCCAGCGTCTCGAGCAGCGCCCTGGAGTAACGCGCGGGTTTCTCTTCCCATAACCGGCCAATCCAGGGACTAAGATCCTGACATACCTGAAAGCGCCAACCACTGGCCACCTCTTTCAGCTCAAAACCTCTACCCAGAAATTCCTCTGCCATACCCTTTAAGGCAGTGCGAATATCGGCATTCGCAGGGCGCTCATGGTCGGCAAAAAGCAATGCCAGCCTGTCGATCGGCAACGGCTCTCCCGCAGCCAGCAGGGCACCTTCAAGAATCCTCTTTAGTTGTCCGGGGTCATCCATCAAGCTACCTTTCTCTTGGTTCTGTTGGTTGCTCAGCTATTGGTTGCTTAGTCATCGCGCCTTAATGTGAATAGGGCCAAAAATTTCATTCTGGACAATATCAATCAGGGACTCCTTAATCAACTCCATCATCGCGAGAAACGTCACTACCACGCCCTGACGTCCCTCCTCGACTGTGAACAGACTGATAAAGGGTACAAACTGCTTACCCTGCAGCTGAGACAGAATATGCGACATTCGTTCCCTGGTGGACAGTTTTTCCATCTGTACGGAATGGCTTTCAAACATCTCTGCACGTTTCAAGACCTGCGCGAAAGCCAGCAGTATCTCCTTCAGCGCAACATCCGGTAGCGGCTTACTGGCTTCAAGTTCGGGCACTTCGGCACTCACCGGAAACAGATCTCTTTCCAGCCGCGGCAGATGATCCACATCCTCCGCGGCCTGCTTATAGCGTTCGTACTCTTGCAGACGTCGAATCAGCTCCGCCCGGGGATCGCCATCATCCTCTTCTGCCAGCTCATGGCGAGGTAACAGTGTGCGTGATTTAATCTCCGCCAACATAGCCGCCATCACCAGATACTCAGCCGCAAGTTCAAACTGCATGGCATGCATCAGCTCAATGTACTCCATATACTGCTGAGTGATGCGCGCGACGTTAATATTGAGAATATCCAGGTTTTGTCGCTTTATAAGATAAAGCAACAGATCCAGTGGTCCCTCAAATGCCTCAAGAATAATCTCAAGCGCATCAGGTGGAATGTAAAGATCCTGAGGAATTTGGGTAACCGGTTGCCCCTCGACAATGGCGAAAGGCATCTCCTGCTGAGAAGGCTGAACTTCGGACGCGGCCGCGCCAGGCGGCGCCTTGGATTCCGCTTCAGCTTGCAACAGCTCAGTTGAGTCTATCATACCTGTTACCTAGCGGTACCCCAGCCCCATTGAGTCACGCACCACCTCCAGCGTCTGCTTTGCTTCATCGCGCGCCGCTTCGCACCCGTCGGCCAGAATACCTCGCACCATATCGGGGTTTTCTTCATATTCTTTAGCGCGAGCTCTGATAGGCTCAAGCTCTGCAATCACGCCTTCGGTTACCGGCTTCTTGCATTCAATGCACCCAATTCCCGCACTTCTACAACCCTCCTGAACCCACTCTTTAGTTGTGTCATCCGAGTAGACCTCATGTAACTGCCATACCGGACATTTTTCGGGATCGCCAGGATCCGAGAGGCGTATACGTGCCGGGTCCGTTTGCATGGTACGAATTTTTTGCTCAACGACCTCCGGCTCCTCTCTAAGTGCAATCGTATTACCATAGGATTTAGACATCTTTTGGCCATCCAGCCCCGGCATTTTGGATTCCGGTGTAAGCAGCGCTTTCGGCTCGGGCAATATCACTTTTCCACCACCCTCAATATAACCCATCAAGCGCTCTCTATCACTGATAGAGATACTCTGCTGGCCATCAACCAACGCGCAGGCTCTCTCAAATGCTTCCTGATCACCCTGCTCTTGAAATTGCGTTTTCAACTGAATGTATGCTTTGGACGCCTTTTTACCCATCTTCTTGATCGCCGCCTCGGCCTGCTCTTCAAAGCCCTGATCACGGCCATAAATATGGTTAAACCGGCGCGCGATCTCACGACACATCTCCACGTGTGGTACTTGATCAGCACCAACAGGCACAGCTCCCGCCCGATAAACCAGTATGTCCGCCGCCTGTAACAGTGGGTATCCCAGAAAACCGTATGTCGCAAGATCCTTATCCTTGATCTTTTCCTGCTGCTCTTTATAGGTGGGTACTCTCTCCAGCCAACTCAATGGTGTGATCATCGATAATAACAGGTGTAATTCAGCATGCTCGGGTACACGTGACTGAAGAAAAATGGTTGCGGAGCCCGGATTAATTCCCGCAGCCAGCCAGTCCACCAGCATATCCCAGACATTCTGTTCAATCATGTGTGGGTCATCATAGTGCGTGGTCAACGCATGCCAGTCAACGATCGCAAAAAAGCACTCACTTTCATGCTGTAGTTTAATCCAGTTTTTTAGAACGCCGTGATAATGACCCAGATGTAACTTCCCAGTAGGTCTCATGCCGGAAAGAACCCGACGATCAGTATTAATTACGGACAAGCTTGTCTCCTAGAATTGTGGGGTGACTTATTAGGGCCTGCTAACAGGCCATATTGGAAAATCGTTTGAGGAACGCATTATAACGGGGTTTGCCCGTTTTATTCAAAGTGAGATGGATCACCCACCCCTACCCTGATCACCTCTGGAATCTCATCGATAAGACTGATCACAGTTGTTTCCTCCATACCACAGTAACCGCCATCAATGACCAGATCCACCGAATGCTGCAGTGTCTCCCGAATGTCGTAAGGCTCGGTCAGCGGATACTCATCCCCCGGCAAAATCAGCGAAGTGCTGATTAAGGGTTCACCCAAATGATCCAGCAAAGCCAGGGTAATGGGGTCATTGGGAATTCGTAACCCGATTGTCCGTCGTTTCGGGTGAAGAAGCCGTCGAGGCACCTCTCCGGTGGCCCGCAGGATAAAAGTATAGGCACCCGGTGTATGTGCTTTAAGCAGTCGATAGGTTGAATTATCCACCTTCGCGTAGATAGACAGATCGGATAGATCCCGGCAAACCAGCGTAAAGTTGTGCTTATCGTCCAGTTTGCGAATTCGGCGAATCCGGTCAACCGCTGACTTGTCACCCATATGACAGCCAAGCGCATAAGCACAGTCTGTCGGGTAAACCACCACACCACCTTTATTAATGATCTCTACCGCCTGTTTGATCAGACGATGCTGCGGGTTATCCGGGTGTATGGAAAATAACTGACTCATTAGCGTTCATCTTTATATTAGTGGCTGGCAATCTAACGATTCACATAAGGTCTGGCAAGATATAAATACACCCAAACCGGGTACTTTCTTCTTATAAAACGAATATCGTTGCAAAAAGGCACCGTTTAATGCCTAAAGTTTATCATCCCAACACTCCCAGACAGGATTGCAGGATACCGGCAGGGGCGCCATTTTACCCAAGTCATGCCACGAAGAAACCGGACCGTGGAAATCGCTGCCGCAAGATGCATATAGTCCGTACTTCCGACAAAGCTGTTGGTGGTATTCGGTCACATTTTCGGCCTGCAACCCTGAAACCAGCTCCAAAGCATCTCCGCCTGCTTCCTTAAAGGCGTCACACATCAGGTCCAGTTTACGACGCGACAATTTATACTTGGCAGGATGTGCCAGCACAGCCAGCCCACCGGCATCCTGTATCCAGGTTACCGCCTCTTCCAATTCCGGCCAATGGGCTTTTACATCGCCCACCTTCCCCGCTCCCAGATACCGTTTGTATGCTGCATTTAAATCCTTTACAACGCCGATTTTCAGCAGATACTGTGCAAAATGCGGTCTGCCAATCTGGCTTTGACCAGCAATAACACTGGCACCCTGATAACAGTCCGGAATATCAAGCTTAGCCAGACGATTGCCGATTTCGACGGCTCTTTTTTGTCTCGCCCGTGATTGCCGGTTGGTCATTTCCTGCACAGCACTGCTATCGAGCATGATGTTCAAACCAACCACATGCACTGTCATTTTGTTCCAGCGACAGGACAGTTCTATTCCGGAAATCAGCTTTAGCTTTAGCGTTTTGGCCAGCGCAATCACCTCTGGTAGCGGTTCCGCACGATCATGATCGGTGATAGCCAGCATATCGAGCCCCACTTCACTCGCATAACGCACCAGTTCCGCTGGGGCCAACTGCCCGTCAGACAAATTACTATGGCAATGTAGATCAACCTTCATAGCACTATTGAACCACGCCATACTTATGTCACCTAGCAAATAATTGCATTTTTTGGCATTGCGAAAGCGGCCCGTAACCTGCTATATTCGCTATCCCTGTCTAAGGTGCTCAACTCGCTATTTGCCAAAATACCAGGTTGAGTTAAACGGGAAGTTTGGTGCGCACTGGCCTGTGATTGGCTGGCCTACTGTTAAACCAACGCTGCCCCCGCAACGGTGAATCACATATGTGACAAGCCCGGAACCGGCCTTGAACAGTTCTCGAACGATGTAGCGGAGGGCTTCATCTGTAGCTGATCATTCCCCATCGCTTCAGCTCCATACGATTTTCCCTCCCTCGATCGCTTATTTTTTTGTTTAGCTATTGAGGATAACAATGACTATTAAATACACTGCTGTCGCGGCAGCACTCATCACCGCAAGTACTTCTTTTACCACTATCGCCGCCAAGAAAATCGATGAAGAGATCATCGTCACTTCCAGCCGCGTTGAAGTCCCGCTTCGCCAGATAGGTACTTCTGTTTCTATTCTTACCGATCAGGAGATCAACCTGAGAGGTTATAGCTCACTACCAGATCTATTGAGAACCCAGCCCGGTATTGGTGTATCCAACAGCGGTGGCATGGGCAAGCAGACTTCGCTGCGTATTCGCGGAGAAGAGTCCTACCGGACCCTGATTATGATCGACGGTATAGAAATATCAGACCCAACCGGCACACAGGTCGGGCCACACCTGGAGCACCTGCTGGTATCCAACGATATCGAGCGTGTTGAGATCCTGCGTGGTGCACAAGGCTTTATTTATGGTGCCGATGCAGGTGGTGTTGTTAATATCTTTACACGACAGGGAAAGGGCGACCTGAGTGGTCAACTTGATCTTGAAACCGGCTCACACAACAGTCAAAAATTTACCGGTAGCCTTTCAGCAGGTAACGATCAAGGTGACTTCTTTATCTCGGCGACTACACTTGAATCCGATGGTTTTAACACTCGCGCTGACGACAGCTTGCTTAAGGACGATGACGGCTACGAGAACACCACGCTACACACCAAACTTGGCTGGAACGCTACCCAAAAACTACGGCTGCAGCTCGTCGCACGCAATATCGACGGAGAAAGCGAATTTGATGGTTGCGGGTTCCCTACCACACACGACTGCAACAGTGATTTTGAACAAACCACAGCAAAGGTTTCTATTGACTATAGAGGCGATAAAGTCAGCCATTTCTTGGCCTACGCCAACACCGACATAGAGCGAGCAAGCTTTGCCGCAGGCTATCAATCTTTTACCACTGAAGGTGATACTGACCGACTGGAGTACACCGGTAGCTATCAACTCACCAGGCAGGTAAAGGCAGTCTATGGTCTGGACTGGGAAAATGAGGACATTGTCAGCTCCAGCGGTAATGCCATGGAAAGAGATCAGAAAGGCTATTATCTGGAGCTCCAGGGAGAGTTTAAGGAAAACCTGTTCATCACGGCCGGTGCCCGACACGATGATAATGACGATTTTGGCGAACACAGCAGCGCCAGGGTCTCAGTCGCCTACCTACAGGAACTGACGAATGGTTCGACCATCAAATATCGAGCCAGTTATGGAACAGGGTTTCGAGCACCAAGCCTTTCGGAGATCGCCTATAATTTCGGACCTTACGCCTTTGGGATGGCAGCGAACTTTGCGCTATCTGAGGAAACAAGCAAAGGCTACGACCTGGGTATTGAATATTTCGGCGCCAATGGTCTGCACCTGGAAGCAGTCTACTTTGACCAGCAGATCGAAGATGAGATCTATTTTGACCTGATCACCTTTTCCGGTTATTTACAGGGTAATGGTGATAGCGAATCACGCGGAGTGGAACTGATTGCTGAGTTCCCCATTCACCAAAACTGGGAGCTGTTTGCGAATTTCACCTATAACGACACCGAAGATACCGATGGCGTACAGCGATCACGCAGGCCCGAAAAGCAGGGTAACCTGGGTGTCAGTTTCACCGCTTTTGATCAAAAATTTAACCTGATTGCCAATTTGCGCATTGCCAGAGACGCTAAAAACGAACTGTTTGCGGTTGGCTTTGTTAATCTGGATGATTACGAAGTACTGGACATCAGCGCTTCCTATGCTGTTTCAGATAACCTGGAAGTATTTGGACGTGCAGAAAATGTTACCGACGAAGACTATCAGGAGATCACCAATTTCAATACGGATGGCTCCAGCGTCTATGCCGGTGTCAGACTCAGATTCTGATGACTAACCCGCTTCAAGGAGCAGCGCAATGACCAACACCAAATCGGACAAGCATAAAAGCGCGATGCAAAAACAGAAGGCCAAAGTCGATCAGCATATCGCGCAGGCCGCAGAGGAGCGCGGCGTGATGATTTTGCTGACCGGTAACGGCAAGGGTAAAAGCAGCTCGGCCTTTGGCATGGTCATGCGCGCTCTGGGATATGGCTACCGGGTTGGCGTAGTGCAGTTTATCAAAGGCCAGCAACTTTCCGGTGAAGAAATCTACCTGCGGGATCAATGTCCACAGGTGGATTTCTATCAGATGGGTACCGGTTTCACCTGGGACACCCAGGATCGCGATGCGGACATCGCGGCCGCCCGTGCAACCTGGGCTAAAGCTGAGCCCATGCTAAAAGACGATCGCTACCACCTGGTGATACTGGATGAACTGACCTATATGATCGCGTACAAATACCTGGACGAACAACATATTCTTGAAGTGTTGCGTGATCGTCCAAAAAACCAAAGCGTGGTAGTCACCGGTCGTGGCGGAGGTAGTGCCATCAGGGAACTGGCTGACACAGTTTCTGAAATCAAGGAGATAAAACACGCTTTCAACAGCGGCATAAAGGCGAGAAAGGGGGTCGACTTCTAACGTGACCCGACCGGCAATCACTCACTTTTCGTTAATGGTTCAGGGCACCACCTCTGATGCCGGAAAAAGCGTATTGGTTGCCGGACTTTGCCGGGTGCTTGCCAGGAAAAATATAGCTGTAGCGCCATTCAAGCCACAAAATATGGCGCTGAACAGCGCTGTAACCGCAGACGGTGGCGAGATTGGACGGGCACAGGCGGTGCAGGCCCAGGCCTGCAATATTGAACCCTGTATCGACATGAACCCGATACTGCTGAAGCCGAACAGCGATATTGGTGCCCAGGTGATTATTCAGGGTCGGGCACTGACAGAAATGGACGCGGCGGCTTACCACGACTATAAAACGGTCGCGATGAACGCGGTACTGGAGTCCTACCAGCGGCTAAAGCAGCAATATCAAGCCATTATTGTAGAAGGTGCCGGCAGCCCCGCAGAGATCAATCTGCGCGACAAGGATATTGCCAACATGGGTTTCGCCGAAGCCGTTGACTGCCCCGTGATACTGGTCGCAGACATTGACCGTGGCGGGGTATTTGCACATCTGGTCGGCACCCTGGAACTTCTCTCCAGGTCGGAACGCAACCGTGTGATCGGATTTGTCATCAATAAGTTTCGCGGCGATATTGAACTGCTTAATCCCGGCTTAACCTGGCTGGAGCAGCGCACCGCAAAACCGGTGATTGGTGTCCTGCCCTATCTTCAGGGTTTTCATCTGGAAGCCGAGGACGCCATCGCCAGCCAGCAGATTCTCGATCCGTCAAAACAACAACTGAATGTGGTTGTGCCAGTTTTACCAAGAATCAGCAATCATACCGATTTTGATCCACTCCGACTGCACCCTCAGGTCAATTTGATATTTATCGGTCCGGGGCAGAAAATTCCCGCCGCAGACCTGATTATCCTGCCTGGATCAAAAAGTGTGATTCGGGACCTGGCATGGTTAAGGGAACAGGGTTGGGAACAGGCCATTTACAGGCATTTACGTTATGGCGGCAAACTGATGGGGATTTGTGGAGGCTTTCAGATGCTAGGCAATAGGATTGATGACCCAATGCAGATAGAAGGTAATATCAAAACAGCCAAGGGACTGGAATTGCTGGACATGCAAACCCGTCTGGAGCAGGAGAAGCAGCTGACTAACCGCACAGGCAAGCTGTTGCTCGAGGAAAATACTCCCATCAGCGGATACGAGATACACGCGGGAATAAGTACCGGCCCGGCATTGCAGCACTCTGCAATTCGGTTTCCTGATGCAACTGACGGCGCAATATCCGATGACGGTCAGGTATTCGGAACCTATCTGCACGGGTTATTCGGCCATCACCAGGCCTTCGACGCGCTATTGCGGTGGGCAGGATTATCCGATCCGGAAACATCCAGCTATCAGGTGCGCCGGGAGCACGATATTGACCGCCTTGCAGACTCATTAGAGGAAAACCTCGACCTCGACCTGCTGTTTAACCGCGTCGCGCTGGCACGGAGCGCAACGAAGACTTAAGGAACCTCTGAATATTTACTTGATCCCTCTGGCGTACAGAGCGTTTGTAGATCAAGGCGGCTTGGTACAGTCATGTCCAGACCTTGCAAACAAAGCCAACGCAGAGCGGCGAATGTTCTGTAAGCTCCGCAGGGCGAGGCAATAAGGAAATATTCAGAGATTCCTTAGCACCAACCCAAAGATACGGTAGTATAGCCATTTAACAACTGCGACCTACATACACTGCAATTCAGTAGCCTCATGAATCCTTCTGATTTTACGACAATAGACCTGCTTCGCCACGGTCAGTGTGAAGGGGGAGAGATTTTCCGCGGACATACGGATGTACCGCTTATCGAAAAAGGCTGGCAACAGATGCGTGACAGCCTGGACTACATTGGCAGGCCCTGGCCGTGGCAGCAGATTATCAGTTCCCCGCTTCAAAGGTGCGCGGATTTCGCGGACAGACTGTCTCTAGAGACAAATATTCCCTGGCAGTGCGAGCAATCATTCAAAGAATTGGATTTTGGCGACTGGGATGGCCAGGCTATTGACCATATCTGGAAAACCTGTGAAGAGGCGGCAGAAACTTTTGCCAAAAATCCGGCTCAGGCACCACCACCGAATGGTGAATCACTCTCGCAATTGCAGGAACGTGTGCTCCAGGGCTGGGACAGCATGGTCAACCGGTTCCAGGGTGGTCACCTGCTCAGCATTCAGCACGGCGGCACCATACGGGTCATACTTGCCCATATTCTCGAGATGCCCCTCAACTCAGTGGGTCGTTTACACATGCCCTATGCCGCACTTTGCCGGATTCGCGTTTACCCTAACAACTCAAAAAGCCCCATACTGGTATTTCATAATCCAAATGATCAATAACAACCCGCCAATTAAAATCGGTTTTTTTTAATACAACTCAGAAAATCACGGTAAGTTGCTTTATAATACGCGGCTTTCAACCCGCGATGCGATGACGCAGCATGAGGTATTGCATCAGCGAATACCCAATTAGAAACAGCGATTTATGAAAAAACTACTGTTCGACTTCTTTCCGATTGCCATTTTTTTCGCCGTCTACAAATACGCAGATCAGTTGCCTTTTTTAAAAACCGGCGTTCTGGAAAATGCCGAGAATATTATTATCGCCACCGCCGTACTGATTCCTGCAACCCTTTTTCAGGTTGTTTATTCCTACTGGAAAACCCGCAAAATTGAACGCATGTATCTGATCACATTGGTACTTGTTGTCGCGCTCGGTGGTGCAACAGTGATTCTACAGGACAAGGTCTTTATTCAATGGAAACCGACTGTGGTGAACTGGCTGTTCGCTTTGGTTTTTTTGGGCAGCGAATTTATTGGCCAGAAAAACATTCTGGAACGCATGATGGGCGGGCAGATCGAACTGCCACCCAACATCTGGCGTCGCCTGAACTTTCTTTGGGTCGGTTTTTTTATTTTTGCAGGAGCCATCAATATTTACGTGGCGTTCAGCGGCCAGTTCACCGAGGAACAGTGGGTCGACTTTAAGCTGTTCGGCATGCTTGGACTAACCCTGGTCTTTGTGATTCTGCAAGGCCTGTACCTGGCACGGCATGTTAATGCGGAACAGATAGAACAACTCGAATCAAACAACGAAGCGGAAAAATAATCAAACGATGACTATGTTTTACGCCATACTGAGTGAAGATGTACCCGATAGTTTGCCCATGCGCCAATCCGCGCGCCCGGACCATCTGGAACGGCTAGCATTACTGAAACAGCAAGGGCGACTACTGGTTGCCGGACCGCATCCTGCCATTGACAGCCCCGACCCCGGACAGGCCGGCTTTAGCGGCAGCCTGGTCATTGCTGAATTCAACTCTCTGGAAGAAGCCAGGAACTGGGCTGATGAGGATCCTTATGTCGGCGCCGGAGTCTATCAGAAGGTAACCGTCAAACCCTTTAAAAAAGTACTGCCTTAAGGAGAACAACAGTGAATCGCGGTACCTCAATATTGTTAGCCAGTTTGTTTTTTAGTAGTTTGCTGAATGCGGAAACACGCTATGTAACAGATCAGTTCAAGGCGCCGCTGCGGACCGGCCAAACCAATGCCTATCGCATTCGCGCTGAAATAAGCAGTGGCACTGCAGTTGAGCTGCTGGACTCCAACAGTGAGACCGGTTATAGCCATATAAAAACCAGACGCGGTACCGAGGGTTGGATTCTGACACGCTACCTGACCGACCAGCCAGTCGCACGAGACCAACTAAAAGCACTGCAGAAGAAGCTGAGTCAGAGCGAGAGCACACAAAAAGTACTCAGCGAAGAAAAGAACCTGCTGCTAAAATCCAGCCGGCAGGCAAAAGAAGATAATCAGACACTGACAGAGTTAAACAGCAAGCTGGTGGATGAGTTATCCTACATCAAACAGATTTCCGGAAACGCGGTGAACATCAATCAGCGCAATCAGGAGTTAATCGAAGAGAATCAGCAGCTACAAAACCAGGTTGAACTGTTAAGCGCGGAAAATGACCGGTTAAAAGAGGAAAAACAGCAGGATTTCTTTTTATACGGCGCGGGAACCATTTTGGTGGGCGTCATTCTGGGCTTAGCCATGCCTGCAATTCGCCCACGCAAAAAGGATCCTGGCTGGGTATAGCATATTGTTACGAGTCCTATTTCTACTTTGAACGACAGAGGAGTTAAAGCTTTCGGCTTTATCAGTTTAATTATGAATTACCTGAAAAATTTACTACTGTTCACCTGCTTATTGTCAGGACTGGTTCAGTTCAGTGTCGCTGACAATACTGCACCCGCCACGCAGCCCGTTGTGGTCATGAAGACCAGTATGGGGCAGTTCAAGCTCGAACTTTATCCCGACAAAGCACCAATTACAGTGCAAAACTTTCTCACCTACGTGGATGAGGGATTTTACAACGAGACACTTTTTCACCGCGTGATTCAATATTTTATGATTCAGGGCGGCGGTATGGATACGGAATTGAATATGAAGCCCAATCATGAACCTATCATCAGTGAAGCTGATAATGGACTGAATAATGAACGGGGCACAGTGGCAATGGCCAGAACACGGGACGTTAACAGCGCCAAATCACAGTTTTTTATCAACCTCGAAGACAACAAGCACCTTGACTACACCAAGCGCAACGGCGGCTACACCGTTTTTGGCCGTGTCATTGAGGGCATGGAAGTGGTTGATGAGATTAGTAATGTTGAGACAAAGAATGTTGATCGCTACTATGATTTGCCGGCAGAGCCGGTCATCCTGCATTCAGTCACCCGCGACAAAGAGAAATCAAAACAATAGAGACACTTTAAGATTTTGCAATAACACATATTATGCGTCATCATCTTTTGCGCAAGGACAATATACAACGAAATTATTCGAAAAACGCCAGCCCAACAGGGAGTAACTGATCCAAGCAGATATTGACCTGCGTCAAATGCACCCCTAATCAAAAGATTAAGCATTCACAGGCAAGACATCTGTGGCTCTCCACTCTATGATCACATTCGCTCAGGAAGGCGTTACTCGGGGATAAAATAATGTGGACTATCGAATTCGAATTAGAATCAAATAATCCATCATTTCAGAAGTTTACGCGGGCAATATGCTAATTGATTCGCCAAACTGCTGAACGGTTATCATCGGTTGTAGTAAAAGAAGAAGCACCACTCACACTTGAGGAGAAGATTGAGATGCGAATTGGGATACCCAAAGAGATCCACGAAGGGGAGAAAAAGGTAGCAACCACCCCTGAAGTGGCGGAACAGCTCACAAAGCTGGGCTTTGATGTTGCCATCGAGTCCGGTGCAGGACAGGCGGCGAATTTTTCTGATGAGGCTTACCGGGAATCCGGCGTAAGTATCATTGAAGACACCAAACAGCTCTGGAGTGAGTCGGATATCATCTTTAAAGTTCGGGCGCCGGAAACCCACCCCGAGCTTTGTGTGGATGAAGTTGAGCTGTTGCATGAAGGCCAAACCCTGCTCAGTTTCATCTGGCCGGCCCAGAATGAAGAATTGATGCAGCGCCTGGCGGATAAAAAAGTAACCGTGCTGGCGATGGACAGTGTACCCCGTATTTCCCGCGCACAAAAAATGGATGCCCTTAGCTCGCTCGCCAATATCGGTGGCTACCGAGCCGTAGTGGAAGCCGCTCAGCATTTCGGACGGTTCTTTACCGGACAGATTACTGCAGCCGGTAAAATACCACCCGCCAAGGTATTAGTGATCGGAGCCGGTGTTGCCGGTCTTGCCGCAATTGGTGCCGCCAAAAGCATGGGTGCCATCGTACGAGCCTTTGATACCCGTCCTGAAGTCAAGGAACAGGTAGAAAGTATGGATGCCGAGTTCCTGATGCTGGAATTTGAAGGTGAGGATGATGGCTCAGGTGAAGGCGGATACGCTAAAGTCATGAGCGATGAGTTCATCAAAGCCGAAATGGAACTCTTCGCACGTCAGGCAATGGAAGTGGACATTATCATCACCACTGCTTTGATACCGGGCAAACCCGCTCCGGAACTGATTACCGAAGCCATGGTTGAAACCATGAAAGATGGCAGTGTTATTGTTGATTTAGCTGCCGAGAAAGGCGGGAACTGTAAGCTGACCGAAGCAGACAAAGTTGTGGTTAAACACGGCGTCACGCTAATTGGTTATACTGATTTGCCCAGCCGACTCGCAGCCCAGGCCAGCCAGTTGTACGGCACCAACCTCAGACACCTGCTGACGGAGTTATCACCCGAAAAGAATGGTGAAATATTCGTTAATATGGAAGATGAAGCCATTCGTGGCGCCACTGTAATTAACAGCGGTGAGATCACCTGGCCACCACCGGCTCCCAAGCTGTCAGCAGCGCCAAAGAAAGAGCCCGCCCCGGCACCCGCAGCACCACCGGAACCGGAACCAGCACCAAGCAAGTTCAAAGGTCTGTTACCGTTCGTCATTGGTGGTCTCGCATTGTTGGGCCTGGGTTCCGTTGCTCCGGCTGCCTTTATGGCACACTTTACGGTTTTCGTACTGGCCTGCTTTGTCGGCTACATGGTGATCTGGAATGTAACTCCCTCTCTGCACACGCCATTGATGAGTGTTACCAACGCCATTAGCAGCATCATCATTATCGGCGCCTTGGTTCAGGTTTCATCTGAGCAGAACTGGATTATGATCTTATCCGGTATCGCCATTCTAATTACCAGCATTAACATCGTGGGCGGTTTTGCCGTTACCCAACGCATGTTAGCCATGTTCAGGAAATAGGGAGAGAATCATGTCTGCAGGAATAGTAACAGTATCCTATATCGGCGCATCAGTCCTTTTCATCCTGGCATTGGGAGGCCTCAGCAATCAGGAAACCGCTCGACGCGGCAACCTCTATGGCATGATAGGCATGGGGCTGGCCCTGTTCGCAACATTGTTTGGTATCGTCACTGATAACTACAGCATTCTTATTTTTGGTGTTGCCATCGGTGGTTTTGTTGGCTGGATGCTGGCCAAGAAAGTCGAAATGACCCAAATGCCCGAACTGGTCGCCATTCTTCATAGTCTGGTTGGGCTGGCAGCGGTATTGGTCGGCTACGCAAACTTCATGGATCATAATATCGCTTTGACTGGCGTGGATAAAACAATCCATGATGTGGAAACCTATATCGGTATTTTGATCGGCGCACTGACCTTTTCCGGTTCAATCGTCGCCTTTTTAAAGCTCAGCGCCAAAATCAGTGGTCAACCCCTTATGTTGCCCGCACGTCATTGGCTGAATCTGGGACTATTGGTGTTGGCCATATGGTTCGGCGGTGATTTCATTGATCAGTCTGCACAGGGCGCCGGTATGGTACCCCTCATTCTCATGACCATCATCGCCTTGCTGTTTGGAGTACATATGGTCATGGCGATCGGTGGTGCTGATATGCCTGTCGTTGTTTCCATGCTCAACAGCTATTCAGGCTGGGCAGCAGCCGCAACTGGTTTTATGTTAAGCAACGATCTGCTAATTGTGGTCGGCGCTCTCGTGGGCAGTAGCGGTGCAATCCTCAGCTACATTATGTGTCGCGCAATGAACCGTAAATTCCTCTCCGTAATCGCAGGTGGTTTCGGCACTACTGCCGGTGCAAGTGCACCTGCAGCAGAGGGTGATGCCGGCGATGTTGTCGCCGTTCAAGCCGATGAAGTAGCCGACATGTTGCTGGACGCCAAAGAAGTGATGATCATTCCGGGATATGGTATGGCCGTTGCGCAGGCACAGCACACGGTATACGAATTGACCAAGCAGTTGCGAGATAAAAAAGTCAACGTACGCTTCGGTATTCACCCGGTTGCCGGCCGTATGCCGGGACACATGAACGTACTGCTGGCAGAAGCAAAGGTGCCTTACGATATTGTGTATGAGATGGATGAGATTAACGAAGATTTTCCGGAAGTGGATGTATCTATCGTGATCGGCGCAAACGACATCGTGAACCCTGCCGCCCAGGAAGTTCCGGAAAGCCCCATCGCTGGAATGCCGGTATTGGAGCCCTGGAAAGGTAAAACAACGATTGTACTAAAACGAGGTATGGCGACCGGTTATGCCGGTGTCGACAACCCGCTCTTCTATAAAGAAAATACCCGTATGTTATTTGGTGATGCCAAGGATAGTATCGATGCAGTATTGAAGGCTGTTTCAAGCTAGCTTACGCGGAACGGGGTCAGAGTCCAGACTCTGACCCCTGGTTTTCAGATCTTTGCTTCCTGCCCGGCATTGACCAGTTCAATTGAATAACCGTCCGGATCTCTGATAAAGGCAATATGCGTCGAACCGCCTTTAATCGGCCCAGGCTCCCTGGAAACCACCTCTCCCTCCTTCTTAACCCGGTCGCAAAAGGCGTAAATATCATCTACTTCCAGACAGATATGACCATAAGCATCGCCGTGATCATAGTGACCGACATCCCAGTTATAGGTCAACTCGATTAATGGCCCTTCGTCGAACTCATCGTAACCCACAAAAACCAGTGTGTACTTATACTCTTCGTTTTCCATGCGCTTGATTTCACGCATGCCAAGCACATTGGTATAGAAACCAACTGAACGCTCCAGATCAGTAACCCGCAGCATGGTATGCATAATTCGCATCAGCAGTATCCTCCGCAATCAATCGAGCAGGTTTCGACCTTTTCCGGCAGCAATGCGCAGGCGCAAGGCATTGAGCTTAATGAAGCCCTCGGCGTCTTTCTGGTCATAGGCACCGGCATCATCCTCAAAGGTCGCGATGCTCTCATCAAACAGGCTGTCGGCAGATTCGCGTCCGACCACAATCACGTTACCTTTATACAGTTTTAGTCGCACCCGGCCATTTACCGGCGTTTGTGTATCATCAACCAGTGCCTGTAGTGCTTTTCTTTCAGGTGACCACCAGAAGCCGTTATAGACCAATTCGGCATAACGTGGCATCAGTTCATCTTTTAAATGTGCCGCCTCACGATCCAGCGTTATCGATTCTATCGCCCGGTGCGCCTTCAACATGATGGTCCCGCCAGGTGTTTCATAACAGCCCCGCGATTTCATGCCGACAAAGCGATTCTCTACGATATCCGCCCGACCAATACCGTTGGCACCACCAATCTTGTTCAAAAGCTCCAATACGCTGGCCGGTGACATCGCCTGACCATCAACGGCAACAATATCACCTTTCTCATAACTCAGTTCAATATAGGTCGGCTGATCCGGTGCGTTCTCCGGAGAAACTGACCACAGCCACATATCCTCTTCCGCCTCCTTCCAGGGATCTTCAAGAATATCGCCTTCATAGGAGATATGGAGCAAATTCGCGTCCATGGAATAGGGGGATTTGGTGCCTCGCTTTTTCTCAACCGGAATATCATGCGTATCACAATAGGCCAATAGCGAATCACGGGAATTCAGATCCCATTCACGCCAGGGAGCAATCACGTGAACACCCGGCTTCAGCGCATAGGCTCCCAGCTCAAAGCGCACCTGGTCATTTCCCTTGCCGGTTGCACCATGTGAAATCGCATCTGCTCCGGTTTCGTTGGCAATCTCAATCAACCGTTTGGCTATGAGTGGTCTTGCTATAGAAGTACCGAGCAGGTACTCACCTTCATAGAGGGCATTGGCTCGAAACATCGGGTACACGAAATCCCTGACAAACTCTTCTCGAAGATCATCAATATATATCTCCTTAATACCCATCGCTTGTGCTTTGGCACGAGCAGGCTCCACCTCCTCTCCCTGCCCAAGATCTGCAGTAAATGTTACCACTTCGCATTGATAGGTTTCCTGTAACCAACGACAGATGACCGATGTATCCAATCCACCGGAATAAGCCAGTACCACTTTCTTAATATCAGACATTCTCGCTCCGAACATATGGCCCCTAAGATATCAGGGCGCTATACAAACAATGAAGGGGCGCTATTTTAAACCGCACAGGCTAGCATGAACAGCCCTAGCTCGGATATTGCACCAGTTGGCAGGAATTACACACCGGACTCTGTGCCGCTGATCAGTGACGTTCCAGGCGGATGGTCACACGTCGATTGCGAGCCCTGTTCAAATCAGAGTCATTTTTTAATGCCGGATATTTGTCAGCATGATACCGGGTTACAATCAGCTTACTGCTCACGCCTGACTTTTTAAAGTAGTTGGCCACCAGCTGGCTTCTGCGTTTTGATAAATTTTTATTAATCCGCTTGGTACCGGTATCGTCAGTGTGTCCGTCGATATAAACGCGTTTGACCTCTTTATCTGCTTTGATATAGCGAATAATAAGATCCAGTTGCTGCCTCACCTCCGCGTTCAGAGAAGATTTATTGGTTGTAAAAAATATCGCTGAACGGGCAATTTGCCTGTAATTCACCGGCAATAGCTGTGACAGGCAGGTCACATATTGCAAATAAGCCTGCTGAAAGTTGGCGCTCGATAAACCTATTTTTACAGATTGGTGCGGTTCAATCGAAAACTGGTCTTCGGTTTCAAAGGTAGGCTTTAATCCCTGCTGAAGAAGTGACAGCATAATTTCTGCATAAGGATCTTCCACTTCCAGCGGCACAGGTGCATCCGTAACCTCTACCCTGGCAATCGTTCGAGCAGCAACATGCGGTTTCCAGGCAGGCCCTTCCGAAATCAATACAGCTTCACCAGGGCGCATCGGATTGTGAAATGGTTTAAGATAAAACGCCAGTGGCTCACCCGCTTTTTTAGTAAAAATCCCTTCACCAAATTCGGGTATTGGTTGCGACAGGCCACACTCCAGTTCTGACTGCTTTACCTGCCACTCGCTGTTCTCAAGTATTGCACCATATTTGAGTGCATGGGATGACATGCTAAACCCACAAGCCAGAAAAAACAGCCCAATAGCCAACTGTATCGAGTTTTTATTAATAACCATATTCCTGTATCGCAAATTGCGTAAGCTCTGGATATAAATTAGATCGACAGATCGGGCAAAACCTTTAGAGACTCTATCTAAAAAATCACCTTTGCGTTAGGATGCACGCAAGTCGTAATAACAAACTCAGAGTCGTTTAATGGATCGTTTAACCCTGCTTCGCCCGGATGACTGGCATATACATTTGCGGGATAATCCGCTTCTTAGCACTACGGTGAAAGACGTGAGCCGCTATTTCGGTAGAGCCATCGTCATGCCCAATCTCCAACCTCCTGTAACTGCCTGCGCAGCAGCACTGAATTATCGCTCGCGAATTATGGCACACCTGGATAATCCAGATCAGTTCAAACCTCTGATGACGCTTTATCTGACCGACAACACCAGCCCTTCAGAAATTGAAGCTGCCTGCGAGTGCGAACACATTTATGCCGTAAAATATTACCCGGCTGGTGCCACAACCAACTCTGATTCTGGTGTTACCCAACTGGAAAAATGCGATGCTGTACTTGAGGTTATGGCTGAAAAAGGGATGCCGTTACTGGTGCATGGTGAAGTTACCACGCCCGGCGTTGATATCTTTGACCGAGAGAAGGTATTCATTGAAAGTCAGCTATCCCCGCTTATGAAGAGATTCCCAATGCTAAGGGTCGTTATGGAACACATCACCACGGCTGAGGCTGCCGATTTCGTGAACGCCATGCCTGACAACGTAGCGGCAACCATAACTCCGCAGCATCTGATGTTTAATCGTAATGATATGCTCGTCGGTGGAATTCGGCCGCATTTGTATTGCCTGCCGATTTTAAAGCGAAACCGGCATCAACAGGCACTTCGTCAAGCAGCCACCAGCGGCAGTTCGAAGTTTTTCCTGGGAACGGATTCCGCACCACATCTGAGCCAGACCAAGGAAACTTCATGTGGCTGTGCCGGCTGTTATTCTGCTCCGGCCGCGCTTGAACTTTATGCTGAAATCTTTGACCAAATGGATGCTCTGGACAAACTGGAAGGTTTTGCCAGCCATTACGGCGCAGACTTTTACCGGTTACCGCGTAATAAAGATCAGATAACCTTAATCAGGGAACCCTGGCAAATTCCGCATCAGATACCAGTTGGAGAAGATCAACTCATCCCGCTACAGGCCGGGGAAACTTTAAATTGGAAAGTGATTAACGCACAAGGAAACAAGCGTGTCTGAGAATAATAATCCTGCCGCGACATTTATGGCACAGCGATTCCGTGGATTTCTGCCAGTAGTGGTAGATGTTGAGACCGGTGGTTTTAACTCCGCCACAGACGCACTACTAGAGATTGCAGCAGTGCCATTGAGAATGGATGAGCAAGGGTTGCTCTATCCGGATGAGACCACTGCCTTTCATGTTGAGCCTTTTGATGGCGCCAATATCGAAGAGGCTGCGATCAAATTTACCGGCATTGACCCCTACCATCCATTGAGAATCGCACACTCTGAAAGAGATGTGCTTCAGGAGACATTTCGAAACATACGTAAAGCGGTCAAGTCCAGCGGCTGCAAACGGGCCATTCTGGTTGGGCATAATGCGCATTTTGATCACGGTTTTGTAAGCGCGGCCGCTGAGCGGTGCGAAATAAAGAGAAACCCCTTTCATCCATTCTCCAACTTCGACACGGTCAGTATGGCTGGCCTGGCATTCGGGCAAACCGTGTTATCGCGTGCCTGTGAAGTTGCCGGCATCAATTTCAACAAGAACGAAGCACATTCGGCACGCTACGATGCTGAAAAAACCGCAGAGCTTTTTTGTACCATTATCAATCGTTGGCAGGAACTTGGGGGCTGGGATCATCAGCTCCATATGTAACAATATCGACTAAACCCTGCTTTGACTTTCAGGGTCACGAAAACCCGACAACATAAAAAACCCCCGCTTAGCACCTGACTTAGCGGGGGTTTTTATTAAATCCAGCGCCGTGGCGCTGTAGCAACTAATCGTTAAAGATTATCCGCGTTCTCCGCCAGGTAAGCCGCAACACCATCGGGTGACGCATTCATACCTTTTTCGCCTTTATTCCAGCCAGCCGGACAAACTTCGCCATGCTGCTCGTGGAATTGTAATGCGTCAACCATACGAATCATCTCATCAACATTTCGCCCCAAAGGCAGGTCATTGACCACTTGGTGACGAACCTGACCTTCCTTGTCAATCAGGAAAGAACCACGGAAAGCAACACCCGCTGCCGGATGCTCAACACCGTAAGCCTGACAAATACTATGCTTCACATCTGCAACCAGAGTATAACGAACAGCGCCAATGCCACCTTCGTTAACCGGTGTATTACGCCATGCATTATGAGAAAAATGCGAATCAATGGATACACCGATCACCTCCACACCCCGGTCAACAAACTCCTGGTAACGGTGATCAAATGCAATTAATTCGGACGGGCACACAAAAGTAAAATCCAAAGGATAAAAGAAAACCACTGCATATTTCCCTTTAATCGCTTCCGACAAAGTATACCCATCAACAATTTCGCCACTACCTAACACCGCAGGGGCCGTAAAATCAGGGGCTGGTCTGCCTACTAAGACGCTCATATCTCTATATCTCCATCAATAGTTCTGTTGTATTTTAGTTACGACATTATTGTATTATAACCCGCGTACGGGTCAACCGGTTAACTGCCTGTGCCGACAATTTTTAACCCGCTTTTATCTAGTCTTTGCTTTCTTCAGTTTTTGGTGCAGCGTCTGCAACCATGGTCTGCAACTCACCCTTTTCATGTAGCTCTACAATAATATCGCAGCCACCAACCAGTTCCCCGTTAATATAAAGCTGAGGAAAGGTCGGCCAATTGGAGTAACTGGGAAGCTTCGCACGAATATCCGGATTATCCAGAATATTAACGAATGCAAATCGCTCACCGCAGGACATCAACGCCTGCGAAGCCTGAGCAGAAAATCCACACTGGGGCTGCTGGGGAGATCCTTTCATATACAAAATGATGCTGTTTGACTCAATTTGTTCTTTTATGGTGTCCAATACATCCATAACTCACCTCGTGATTTATTTGCCCAAATAGGGGAGGGTTAGGGAACCTCTGAAAAACTACCTTACTCGATCTGGCGTTGTTAAATTTGGCCTCAAAATGCTCATTTATGGTTTATAAACTCCGCTTTTTCGGCCCAATTTGCCTAGCCAGCTCTTCACCGCCTACGTTTTTCAGAACGTTCCTTAGATAAAAACTCTGAGCGGCGGCATTTTACAGACATCGATAAAAATTTAATAGAACTAATGCTAAATTAGCTGGCGCGTTTTTAACAACCGCACTCTGACTAACTCACCGCAGCAGATTATAGATAGCCCCAGGCCAAAATAGTTCAATTATTTACCCGACACAACACTGCAAAGGCTATAGATAATGGACTTCAGCGCAGCTTCCTTATATTATTCGCTTTTGAGTTTGGCAGCGATTGCTGCCTTTTTGCGTTTTAAGGATATGCGGGATATGGCCAATCAACACTTAATGGCAACCTATAACAGAATTGATACCGGGTTTGAGCAGGGCCAGGGTTCCTGGCTATTTGATACCGATGGCAATAAATATCTTGACCTGATCAGCGGCATTGCCGTCTGTGGGCTGGGGCACTGTCATGCGGAAGTAACAAGGGCAATCAAAGAACAGGCTGGTCGACTGGTGCACACTTCCAATCTATACCAGATTCCTTTGCAATCCCAATTGGCTGATCTGTTGGCTGAAGTATCCGGAATGGACAAAGCTTTCTTTTGCAATTCCGGTGCAGAAGCAAACGAAGCTGCCATCAAATTAGCGCGGTTATATGGACATAAGCAGGGTATTGAATCACCGACTATTATTGTCATGGAGGGATCCTTTCATGGTCGCTCAATGGCGACACTGACAGCAACCGGAAGCCGAAAGGCCCAGGCCGGATTTGAACCATTAGTCAGTGGTTTTATACGGGCACCCTATAACGATATTCAGGCACTAACCGATATCGCAAAAAGTAACAGTAATGTGGTCGCCGTGTTATTCGAGCCCATTCTCGGCGAAGGCGGCATAATTATTCCCGAGCATGATTACCTGAACAAGGTACGCGACATCTGTGATGATAACCAGTGGCTGATGATGCTCGATGAAGTGCAGACCGGCAATGGCCGAACCGGTCGCTATTTTGCGTACCAACATCACAATGTTCTTCCCGATGTGGTAACCACAGCAAAAGGACTGGGCAACGGATTCCCGATTGGCGCATGCCTCGCATCCGGCAGGGCCGGTGATATATTCCAGCCCGGCAACCATGCATCCACCTTTGGCGGCAACCCTCTGGCATGTGCGGCTGCGATAGCCACAATTAATAGCATTCGTGATGAAAATCTGTGTGACAGGGCGGCACAAACAGGCGAGCGAATGCTGCAGGCGTTTAAGGAACAACTTAAATTTGCGGACTATGTAACCGACATTCGCGGCCAAGGGCTGATGATAGGTATTGAGCTGGATAGTCCCTGCTCCGAGCTTTTGGTCCTTTCAAAAGCGAAAGGTTTACTACTCAATGTTACTGCCGACTCGGTTATTCGATTGCTTCCAGCATTGAATATAAGTGATGAAGAGGCCGATTTGGCTGTGAACACACTGGTCAAACTGATTAAAATTTATGCCGCCGACGATAGAGGTGGAGAACGTCGTGCTAAACCTCGATCCGGCGATGATCGGCGTCAGTCCAGAAACTAGCGGCATAGATACCAGGTATTATTGAGTGATGGATATTCGGCATTTTCTTACGCTTAATGACCTGACGGCTCAGGAGTTCAGGCAACTTCTGGAAAGGGCGGTTGTGCTTAAAAAGATGCAGCATAACGGAGAGCTCTACCAGCCTCTGAAAAATCGTACTATGGCGATGGTTTTCGAAAAGTCTTCCACTCGCACGCGTATCTCCTTTGAAACAGGAATGACTCAACTCGGCGGCCATGCCCTGTTTCTATCCCCCAGGGACACACAATTGGGCCGTGGCGAACCTATTGAAGATAGCGCTCGGGTCATGTCCCGCATGGTCGACATCATTATGATTCGAACCTTTGAGCACGCAAAAATTGAACGATTTGCCAAGTTCTCCCAGGTTCCGGTTATCAATGCGTTAACTGATGATTTTCATCCCTGCCAGTTATTAGCGGACATGCAAACCTATCTTGAACACCGTGGCTCTATCGCTGGTAAAAAGGTCTGCTACATCGGCGATGGCAACAATATGTGCAACTCCTATATCAATGCCGCCAGATTACTGGACTTCCAGCTCAGCGTCGCATGCCCGAAGGGATTTGAACCCTTGCCTTCTCTGGCACAGCAAAATAGCGAGCGGGTGACTATTGGGCAAGATCCAGCCGAGGCAGCAAAGGGTGCCCACCTGGTAGTGACTGATGTCTGGGCCTCAATGGGACAGGAACAGGAGCAAAGTGCCAGAGTACAGCAATTTTCAGGATTTCAGGTCACTCCAAAATTGATGGATATCGCGGCACCGGAAGCGCTTTTCATGCATTGCCTGCCCGCCCATCGTGGCGAGGAGGTCAGTGAGGATATGCTCGACGATCCAAGATCAGTTGTCTGGGAAGAGGCTGAAAACAGGCTTCACGCGCAGAAGGCGCTGATCGAGCTATTACTGAAGGACAGGATCTGTTAACCATCATATATCCAATCAACCAGATTGGCCTGCCCGTGAAAAACCATCCGTTCTGTCCGGTTTTACCAGCTCAAATAACCACCCGCTGACAATCCGGTCTCCAGAAAGGCTGAACACCCCCTCGACCACTAAAAAAATTGTTGCTTTTTAACAGGATAAACAGAAATTTCCGTCTATCCTTACTCTTAGTGAAGTTTTTTACAGCAAGGATACTTTAAGCTTATGTTAGCCAAAGAACTCGAATTGGTAGACGAGTCAAACTCGGCCAACGACCGTCTACTGGAAGAAATCAAAACTGCTCTGGAACAGGAGCATATTAACCTTCCGGCAATGCCTGATATTGCAATCAAAATCCGCGAGGCCTTTAAGGATGAGCAATATGAGGTCTCCCAGATCGCCCGACTGATACAGACGGAAGTGGGACTGACCGCGTATGTACTCAAAATTGCGAACAGTCCGTTACACAGAGGCCCCATTCCCATTGAAACCGCCAAGCACGCCATTTGCAGGTTGGGGCAGCATTCCGTACAGAGTATCGTACTGACCTACACTATGCGCGCTCTGTTTAAATCCTCGTCCCCTACCCTGAAAGTGTTGCTTCAGGACCAATGGCAGGAAAGCACCTCGATTGCGGCTATCAGTGCGATACTGGCTGAACGCTGTGAAGATTTCGATCCCGACCAGGCACTTCTGGCCGGATTACTCCAGGACATTGGCGGACTCCCTATTATCGATTGGTTAGCGCATAAAAAAGTGCCCGAAAATGAACTGGAAGCAGAATTTGTTCGTCTCAAAGACAGTCTGTCAGGTCATATTGGCGAAATGATTCTGGAATCATGGGGTTTTTCCGACAAACTGGTTGAAGTTGTCAAAGCCCGAGAGGATTGGCAGCGAGATTCAGGTGCCGAAGTGGATACGGCTGATATCGTAACGATTGCCCGCCATCACTATTACATGAGCATTAACAGGCAACGCCCGGATATTCAGGAAATTGCCGCCTACCATAAGCTTCCCTTTAAGGATCTGACACCGGATCAGACCCTATCGATTCTTGAGGAATCGAGAGAAGAGATCGCCGAAATCAAAAGCATGCTTTCGTAGGGCTGTTCATACGCTTTCATGATGGCACTGTTACTCTTTCAGGCTCTTTTGCCAGAACAGTGCCTTTCCCATTTCCGGATCAAGCTGGTAACCGTCGAATCCAAACTTTCGATAAGCCTGCTGCGCTGAGCGGTTACCCTCCAATACCTCCATGGTTAATTTGCAGCAGCCCCTTTCGCGAGCAATCTGCTCTACTTTGGATAGCATTCGCTGACACAAACCCAGACCTCGATATTCACCCGCCACAAAAATATCATGCACATTAATTAACGGCTCACAACTAAAGGTTGAAAACCCATCAAAGCAATTAATCAGTCCTGCCGGCTTCTCCCCCACGTAACAGAGAATTGTAAAGGCACCCGGAACCTTGGACAGGGCATGCGCCAAGCCTTTGGTAACCGCTGTATCAAGCGCGCGCCCTCCGCCCATCGGATCCTGCGCATAGGCGTTGATCAGAACACCGATATCACGGGCATGACCCTGATCCTGGTAATCTGCCTGAACGAGTACCGCCTCTCTCAAACCGCTAACCTCACAGACTTCTGTAGACAATACCGATCCATACCTCCTCGGACAAGAACCCGTCAGCCCAGGAATCCCAGCGGTTCGACAAACCCGTCTCCTGGATCTCTTTAAGCCCCATGCCCTGCTCCTTCATTGTCCTCACCTCTTCAGAGGTCCCCAACAGCATCTGGTAAAACGCTTCAAGATCTGCCTTGCTCGACAATGGCCCGTGACCGGGAATAACCTGTGTTTCATCACCAATCATAGACAATACGGTTTTGACGTTTGCAGCCATATTGATGACATTACCACCGGTATCGATATCCACAAACGGGAAAAACCCGGAGAAAAAGTGATCCCCCATGTGAACCACATTGGCGTTCTCAAAAAATACCACCGTATCACCGTCGGTATGCCCATTTGGGAAATGCAGTAGCCGCACCTGTTCCCCGTTGATATAGAGATTCATAGCCTGCTGATAGGTTATTTCAGGCAGCGCATGCTCAGGATAGGGTTCCGAAACCATTTTAAACAGTTTGATCTCCTGGGCTGTCAGTAGACGGTTGCGGACATTTTCGTGCGCCACGATCAGTGCCGAATCCCCAAGCGCCAGATTACCCTCGGTATGATCACCATGCCAATGCGTGTTAATCACATAGGTCAACCTCTCCAGCCCTCCAAACTGACCAAGCTGCTTCTTGAGCGCCTCAGACATCAGTTTATAATCATCATCGATCAGCAATATACCCTGATCACCGGCCAAAACAGCCAGGTTCCCACCACGCCCCTGCAGCATCCAGATTTGATCCGTTAATTTAATGGACGTAAAAGAGGGCGTATCGGCATGATGACCCTCGGCCTGCAGCCATGAAACTCCCGAGATCAGATAAACCAACCCTGCAATACCCAATATTTTGTGTAATAACTTCATTCTGCTCACCTGCTCTTTCCAGATAGATTTGTTGTCTGACAGATTCCTGTATTAGTGGCCATAACCACCTCTTTAGCGAATACCCGCTTTAACCAGCAACTCTGCCATAGTACCCGATTTTGGCGGTTTTGAAACAGTCGAGCTGCCCGTACTGCCACCTCTTTTCGTTGGCTTTTTGGCGCGCGGATTTTTCGAGTCCTGACTTTGCGCCGGTAACGCATCACTCAGGCGCATCGTCAAACCAATCCGCTTTCGGTCAACATCCACAGCCAGCACTTTAACTTTTACAATATCTCCTGTTTTAACGACATCTCGCGGATCCTTGATAAAGCGATCAGCCAGTGCCGAAATGTGCACCAGGCCATCCTGATGTACACCGACATCAACAAAAGCGCCAAAATTGGTGACGTTGGTTACGCTGCCTTCCAACAACATACCTGGCCTCAAGTCAGCCAGCTTCTCGACCTCTTCCTTAAACTGTGCCACCTTGAATTCAGGGCGGGGATCCCTGCCCGGCTTATCCAGCTCGGATATCACATCAACAACGGTTCTCAATCCAAAGCGTTCATCGACAAAATTCTCGGGTTCCATACGTTTCAACAACCGGCTATTACCCAGCAGTTCCTGCAAATCACCACCACTGGATGCAACGATTTTGTTGACCAGCTTATAGGATTCGGGATGCACCGCCGAACCGTCAAGCGGGTTATCTCCGCCATTAATCCGAAGAAAGCCGGCCGCCTGTTCAAAACTCTTGTTCCCAAAACGGGGTACCTGTTTGAGCAGTTCCCGATTCGTAAACTTCCCATGAGCATCCCGAAAAACCAGAATGTTTTCCGCCAGCGTCTGGTTAACCCCCGAAACTCTCGAAAGCAGCGGTGCCGAAGCCGTGTTCACATCTACCCCAACCGCGTTCACACAATCTTCGATCACCGCATCCAGTGCCTGGGCAAGCTTTACCTGACTGACATCATGCTGATACTGCCCTACACCAATGGACTTTGGTTCTATCTTAACCAACTCAGCCAACGGGTCCTGCAGGCGGCGTGCTATTGATATAGCGCCACGAATGGTCACATCCAACTCTGGAAATTCCCGGGCAGCGACCTCAGACGCCGAATACACCGATGCTCCGGCTTCATTCACCACCACCTTTTGGGCACTAATATCGGGGTTTGACCGCAACAGCGCGCCTACAAACCTGTCTGTCTCTCTCGAGGCAGTACCATTTCCAATCGCAATCAAACCAACCTGGTATTTTCTGCACAGCGCGACCAGATACGCCTCCGCCTCCTGTACCTTGAGCTGAGGCTTATTGGGATAAATAACACCATGATCAAGCACCTTTCCCGTTTCATCAACCACGGCCACTTTGACGCCCGTTCTAAGCGCAGGATCAAGTCCGATAGTCACGCAGCCACCCGCCGGTGCGGCTAATAATAAGTCTCTCAGGTTATTTGAAAATACCTGTATAGCTTCCTGCTCAGCCCGCTCCCTTAACAGATTTAAAAACTCCAGTTCAAGATGCGTAAACAGCTTTACACGCCAGGTCCACCTGACAACCTCCTGCAACCACGCATCTGCTGCCCTGCCCTGGTTTTCAATGCCCCAGAACTCAGCGACCATCGCCTGGCAGAGGGACGTTGTCTCATCGTTTACGGTATCTGTCGAGCTTGCCTCCTTCAAAGAGACGGATAAAACACCCTCCTTGCGTCCCCGAAACAGCGCCAGCGCTCTGTGCGAGGGCACTTTTACCAACGCCTCGGTGTACTCAAAATAGTCGGAAAACTTCGCGCCCTCTTTCTCTTTCCCTTCAATAACGCAGGCGGTTATCGTCGCCTCCCGTTGCAGATAATCACGTAACTTTGCCAGCAGATCAGCATCTTCAGCAAATTTCTCCATGAGGATCTGACGCGCCCCCTCAAGTGCCTGCTTGACATCCAAAACACCTTCGTCCTGGCCAACATAGACAATTGCCTCTGTTTCCGGAGAACGGCGAGGATCCTCTAGCAGGCTCAACGCCAAAGGCTCCAATCCCGCCTCTCTGGCAATCTGGGCTTTGGTACGCCGCTTCGGTTTATAGGGCAGATAGAGGTCTTCCAGCCTGACTTTGCTTTCTGCCTCGATAATCTGCTGTCTCAGTTGCGGTGTCAGTTTATTCTGCTCCTCAATGCTCTTCAGCACAGCCGCCCGACGCTCTTCCAGTTCCCGGAGATATGCCAGACGTACTTCAAGCGTCCTTAACTGACCATCGTCGAGACCACCCGTGATATCTTTTCGGTATCGGGCGATAAAGGGGACAGTACTTCCCTGATCCAACAACTCTACGGCTTTATCTATTTGCGACGGCTTGGCATTCAGCTCTGTCGCCAGGCGCTGGATAATCAACTGCATATTTGTCCTTATTTTTTGAATTCTGTAGATCTGAAAAGCAGCCATTGTATAGTCGTGCGAAATCAACAGCCAGTAGCGCCGGGATCTTTATTGCGTCTGCTGCTGTCCGCAAAGATCCTGACCGCCCTGACTTGCAAGCTATTTAACGTGTGTATCAATACAGGGTCGTTTAATAACCCTGAGCCAGGTTTACTGTGGCGTCAATAAAGATTGATGCCCGCTGAATATCTGCATCTGAGACACATCAAACGTTCAGGCAGGAATCAATCATTTACCGGACCTCAAATTAAAACCGATAGCTCGCTCCCAGACTCACCGCCCTTCCCGGTTCCGGCGCTAATTCACGTAGAAAACTGGTCGCATTGCGTATCTCTTCATTCGTCAAATTGGTGCCTTTTACAAAGAGTGACAGATTATCCTGGCGATAACCAAGGTAGGCATCAAGTCGCGTATAACCATCGGTTTCCTCCTGCCCGCGTCCAGGCTTGTCCTGATCCAGCGCGCGGGTCAGACTGAGTCTGGCCGACCACTGCTCAACGTTAAAATCCCAGCTCACGCCCAGACGCGCTGGAGGCATACGGGGTACATCGCCGTTTTTATCCAGCCTGGCACGAACATAGTCTCCCCAAAAACGCAGACTATGGCTGTTATTGACGACATAACCGAGTTCCGCTTCAAGACCAGCGAAGGTCGCGTCTTCCTGTACATACTGAAAACACTCAACCGCTTCTTCGAGCTCTTCCGGATCATTGTCGAAATCTGCCAGATCTTCTGAACAGGCATTGATGCCGCTCAGGCCGCTCTCCTCCAGATCGTGACTGAACCTAAGTTCCGTATCCATGGCATAGATGTAATCATCAAACCAGGTATAAAAAAGACTGGCGCGAGCGTTAACAGCCCCCTCATAGACCCAGGTCAGTTCGGCATTAAAGGCAGACTCCTGGTCGAGTGTGGCGTCACCAATCTCGTAGGTGTTCGTCGCCACATGCTCACCGTCGGACAACAGTTCCTCCGCCACCGGTGCTCGCTCACTGCGAGACAAAATAAAACCGAGACGCTGGTTTTCACCGAAAGGAACCAGCAGATTGGCACTGGCGTTAAAGCTGTCATGCTCGATATCACCTCTGCCGGACGTAGCGATCTCCTGCCGGTCAAAACGAACACCCAGTTCCAGGGAAGCATCACCAAAATGCGTCTCCTCCAACAGATAGATACCCACCCTCTCTGTATTCGAAGGTGGCACAAAGGCTTCCTCTCCTGCCGCGCTAAAATCCCGATCACTGTATTGCATACCCATCGCACCGAGCCAACCGGAAACTTCCCCATGCACCAGCTCTGCACGCAGTTCAAGAGAATCCGTATCAAAGCGCGTTCCTACTTCAGATTCGCCCTCCTCGATTTCCAACTCCTGATGCTCATAATCACTGTAACTGATATCGACATTCAGCCGCTCAAAAAACCCATCCAGTTCGGGCAACAACAATCTGGCCTGATACTGGGTTTGCGTCATATCGATGCGCGTCAGAATATCCTCTTCCTCCTCGTGCGCGTCGTGTTCGCCCTCCTCATGTTCTTCATGCTCTTCCTCATGATGATGACCATGACCACCCGGTGGCACCCCATAATTATTGTCAATCCGGTTAACACTCACACCTGCTACCAGTTTATCCCCAACCCAGGAAAGTCCCAGACTGTAGGCGTCCGCCTCGCTATCGGAGTTTTCGATAAAACCGTCGCTGGTCTCATCCGGATCATCGACCTCTGTGGCAGACAAACCATCAATCTCAACCCGATTACTTTCGCGCGTTACGCCATCGAGATGCACCGCCAGATTTTCGAGCCCGACATCAAATCGCCCCACGGCGACTGTTTCATCGTTGTTCAGGTTATGCCGCAGTTCCACCGCGCCTTCATGCCCTTCCAGCCGACGGGTATGGATACGATTATCGATCACGTTCACCACGCCTCCAATAGCACCTGCTCCATACCGCAGCGTCGCCGGACCGCGCAAAATCTCAATACGATCAGCCAACAGTGCTTCTGTGGCTACTGCATGATCTGAGCTGGTATCCGAAACATCACCTACGGTGGTGCTGTTTTGCAGCACCTCGACCCGCTTACCGCTTTGACCACGTATCACCGGGACTCCGACACCGGGACCAAAGGATGATGAATGCACTCCGATCTGATTTTGCAAAGTCTCTCCCAGAGTAGAGGCGACTTCCCTTTGCAGCGTAAGCTCATCAATCACATTGAGTGAACCAGCCACCTCCGATGCCGTTTTCGCGTGTGGGGAGGCGGAAACGACCACCTCTTCCAGACCAGATCCATCCGCCCTGGACGTAGCAGCCTGGGCCGGCACAGTGATGGTTACTATTGATGCAGCAACTGATATTAGTTCTTTATAGTTCATATATTTTCCTATGAAACCGCAAACAGCTAACGAGCCGTATTGCGGCTTTCCAGATAACACGGCATCGCACTTGAATATTCGAGTGCGACCAAATGGGTATTGATGTTTTGACTTAAGGCTTGAGGAAAAAAGGAGGTGCTCTGGTGCTGGGCCTAATAAATGAACGGATATGCGGTTGAAAAACTGCTAACTCACAACGCCACACTGTGACAGGGCTCGCTGCCTGACCCTTTCCGGAATCCAGGTCTGCTGCATCCAGACCAACCGTGTGTAATGCTAGACATGTTTCTTCGACATGAGAATCGGAAGACTGGTGCGCAGGAAGGTGCGATGCAGACAGTGCTGAAGCGCAGGCTAACAATAGCGCCAGGCTTAACGCCAAAAATCTTGTCTTGTTGCTGCGCCACATTATCTTTCAGCCTGGTTTTCAGTAATCAGGTTTACATTCTCATTGTGAATTGCAGATGAACCTGGTTTTTGTCGCTTCTGCACTATCTGCAAACTTCACATATCAGGTTCTGTTTGGAACCGGCATCAGTGAGTATATTGGACTTTTTTACCCAAGTGTATTTTTTTATAGTCGCTGCCCCATTAATCACATACCGAAACACTTTTTCTCAAAAAGCTCATTCCACCTTTACCAGGTGCTAAAAATGGTAAAAACAAAGGCGGTGTTATGCGGCTTTATCCGTACGCTTCAAATTCTCCTCATTTATTATCCATTCCTATCGAGACTTCACCGTTGGACTGCGCACTAATCACCGCAAACCCATCAGGAAATTCGGGCAGGCCATAATTCAGCGATTCGCCGATGTAAAGCAAATCCGCCAAGGCACACTCGGTAACATAACAACTATTGTGATGCATATTTTCAATACTGGTATCTGAATAGCACATTGATCAATCTCCTCAATTCCCTAATTTGGTTATCGCGTATTTGAAAATAACCGGTTCCCCAGCAGGCTGCCAGGGTTGGCTCATGTGCACCCATTGTACGACCGGATTATGACCGAAAAATTAAACCTAATTCAGGCGAAATGTTGTTTGCTTGCAACATCGCTAAAAAACTGTACATTCAGCAGCGTTGCATTTGAGCGTAGCGTTTTCTCAAACGTCTGTGAATAGGATATTGCTGTACCTGCATGACAGCCGTTTGTAAATCCGATACGCTAACATGACCCGTAAGTCATGATCCTGAACAGGACAAATTCCTACACGCTTTAGCGACACAGCCCTACTCTGGCACATTCTTCTCCGGCAGTTTCTATGTTATGTTACACAATCACCAAGTAGTCACTGAATCACATAAACGGCCATCGATGGTTTTCATACCGATGTTATTTAAAGATTGCAAACGCCACGCTGTACTTCGAATGGCGCTGCTGGGCGGCATCGTTTTATCTGCGGGCTGTCAACAAGTTGCGCATACAAATCAGCGCCAACCTGATACTCTGGTTAAGGAAAGGGAGCAGATATCTCAACAACAAAAAGAACTCACCGAACTGCACCAGGAACTTGATGCCAAGCTGGCATTACTTGATACCGAGAAGAAACTTGTTGCCTCCTCGCGGGTTGAACTGGAACAGGAAAGACGGAAACTGGAGGTCATCAGGAAATCAATCAACTCCACAAAACAGCAACCCCGGCAGGAAACGGCCACAAAAACGCAAAAAATCGATATTGAGAGTTTGGTCATCGGCCAGCTGGAGCATGTGATTATAATGCCACCGGGCATCGAGCTGAAAGCACGTATTGATACCGGAGCCCAAACCTCATCTCTGAATGCGCTTGATTTAACCGAATTTGAACGTGACGGGAAGCCCCATGTCCGATTCAACATTATCGATCCAAAGACCGGAAAACCGATCGAGCTGGTGCGTCAGATCAGAAAACACACTCGAATCAAGGAACATGATAACGAATCCCAGCGAAGGCCGGTGGTCAAAATGCGTGTTATTCTGGGTAGTATCGACCAACGGGTCAGCTTTACTCTGATCGACCGCTCTAACTTTAAACATCAAGTGCTGATTGGTAGGAACTTTCTGCGTGATTTTGCAGTCGTCGACGTCAGTAAACGTTATACCACGACACCGAAGATCCCCTGATCATGTCTCGAACAAAGCTCTACGCATTTGCTTTTGTCCTGATTGCCTGCGGCATTGGCCTGATGCTCTACAAGCATTTGGCCCTGGGCTTTCCTCTGCTACCGGGAGATAAAACTCCCGTATGGACGATCGAAGCAAAAATAGAGTTTATCGCGCGCGGCGATCCGGTCATTGTCAATTTCACTCTACCGAATAACCCTCCGGACTTTGTTACCCTGGACGAAGGATTTGCATCATCGGGCTACGGCTTTTCACAAATCAGCAATAACCTGGGACGCAAGGCCCAATGGACAGCCAGATCCGCAGATGGTGACCAGACACTCTACTATCGCCTCGATATTTATGAAAAATCCGGCACCAACCGGGTGACCGAAAGCCTGCCCCCCAACCCACCGGAACCACCGGAGCTAGACGAGCCCTTTAAAACTGCAGCAAAAACACTTATCAACGAGGTCCATCAACTCTCTGCCAACGCCGAATCCTTTACCAGCGTTCTCATTCAGGCCCTGAATAAAAGCCAACCGGAACAAAATGTCCGGCTACTGATCGGCGATCGCCCGGGCACCGGCTTTAAAACCAGATTGGCAGTCGACCTGCTCTCAATGGCCGGAATTCCAGCAAGAATTGTGCGCGGGCTGTTTCTCGAAGGTGGCAGAAGACGTCAGTCGCTGGTCAGTTTCATCGAAATTCACAATGGCATCCACTGGCAACTGTTTAACCCGGAATCGGGTATTGCTGGACAACCCGAAGAGTTTGTCATCTGGCAGCGCGGTCAAGCCTCCCTGCTCGAAGTCGCAGGAGGGCAAGGCTCAAAGGTCCATTTCTCAATGATCAAAAATGCCCGCGCAACTAAAGATCTGGCCGTACATTACACGAAGGATCACGATGCCGCACTGGTCGACTTCTCCATTTACTCACTACCGATCGAAGAGCAGAATGCCTTTAAATACATCCTGCTAATTCCCATCGGTGCATTGGTAGTGGTCATCATGCGGATTCTTGTCGGTGTGCACACCTCAGGCACATTTATGCCAATCCTCATTGCACTCGCCTTCATAAAAACATCGTTGCTCACCGGACTGCTTATATTTATCCTGGTTGTAGGAACCGGGCTGATTATCCGCTCCTATCTGTCCCGTTTGAATTTGCTGCTGGTGGCAAGGATATCTGCCGTCATTATTGTGGTGGTCGCCATCATGGCAGCGATCAGCATTATTAGCCAAAAACTTGGCATCAGTGACGCATTAACGGTGACCTTTTTCCCGATGATAATTCTCGCCTGGACGATAGAGCGCATGTCCATTTTGTGGGAGGAGGAAGGCCCCAAAGAGGTGATGATACAGGGCAGCGGCAGCTTGCTTGTGGCTGTTCTGGCCTATCTTTGCATGACCAACCGAATCATCGAGTATCTGACATTCAACTTCCCTGAACTGCTGTTGGTCAACCTGGGGTTTATTCTCATCTTCGGACAATATACCGGTTACCGGATCTCGGAACTGAGGCGCTTTCAACCGATGACAGAAAAAAATGTATCTGGCAACCCCTAGCGCATTAAAGAGACTTGGCATCGTAGGGATGAACGCCCGGAATGTGGATTTCGTTGCGAAATACAACCCGCGCCACCTCTACCCGCTTGTCGACAATAAACTGAAAACCAAGCTATTGGCACAGCAGTCGGGAATTGCTGTGCCAGAGTTATTGGGGACTATTCAGTTTCAGCACGATGTTAAACGAACCAATCAACTGATCGCACCGCATGACCAGTTTGTCATCAAGCCCGCAAAGGGAAGTGGTGGGAAAGGGATTCTGGTGATCGCCGAAAAAGAACATGAGATCTACTTTAAACCCAGCGGTGAATCCCTGACACTTGATCAGATAGAAAGACATATATCAAATATTCTCAGTGGACTGTATAGTCTGGGCGGCGCTCAGGATATTGCCATGATCGAAACAATGGTACAGTTTGATTCGGCCTTTGACGCATTCAGCTACGAAGGTATTCCTGACATCAGGGTCATCATATTCATGGGCTACCCTGTGATGGCAATGTTAAGACTTGCCACCCACGCATCAGACGGCAAGGCTAACCTGCATCAGGGAGCGGTCGGAGTCGGTATCGATTTGAGCAATGGCCAGGCACTGCACGCCGTACAATTTAACCGCCCTGTATTCAAACACCCGGATACAGGTCAAATGTTTGATCACCTGCGAGTACCGCATTGGGAAAGAATTTTACCTCTGGCCGCAGCATGTTATGAAATGACCGGGTTGGGCTATCTGGGCGTTGATATCGTACTTGATAAAAACCTCGGTCCTTTGATTATAGAGCTAAATGCACGCCCCGGACTGGCCATCCAGGTAGCTAACGGCTGCGGGCTTGCGCCACGCCTCGAGGCGATAAACAAGATCAAAAGCACCGAGATGGATCCGGCGCAGCGTGCCAAATATAGCCAGGATCTGTTTGGTCAGGCTGCACCTCCGAATGGCTCGGCCAGCTGTGAATAGGCCCGACTTTCAGCCTGAAAATACCCCTGATATAAAAGTCTGCCTGTCTGGTTAGAGCTTCTTATCCAAAAAGCCCTTGAGCTTTCCTTCGACATCTCCCAGCTTGTCTTCCATTTTCTTCTCAAGCTGCTTTTTCAGTTCCTCCTCTGAAGGCAAACCTTTCAACATGCCTTTACCCACATTTTTTGCGATCACATCCATCACCAACTTCGCAACCTCTGCCGGGCTTACACCAGCCCCCTCTTTACCAATATCCTTAAGATGAATATCAGGAATACTCACCTCAGAGTTTTGGTCACCCAGCAAGTTACCCTCACCTAATAAATTTGCGATCAGGTTAACCCGAGTGCCATTGACATAGATATGATCAATTGCCATTGCAGTCTCAGAGTCATCACTTGTGGCACCCTGCTGCCCACCCTTATTGGCCATACCGGCGGTACGCTGTTCAATGCTACGTTGCAGCGCTTTGATATTGGATTTACCCGCGACCTGTTCGACCGTAAGCTGTGCACCATCAATCAGGATCTTATGGACTTTGACGGTTTCCGAGAAGAGGCTTTTTACATCCAGCAAGACCTCAATCTGCCCCACTTCAAAAGCATTTTTCGAATCAAATCCCTTAGGATTACCCACTTTGAAGTTTTTAACGTGGGCTCGACCCGATAATATCGACACGTCCACATCTTCCAGCGTTACCGAAGTCCCTGTAATTTCAGGCCCGTATTTAACAACGGCATGCCTGATGATTGAGCCAGCCTGGGAAGCTGCAATACCCACGACCAGTGCGATAACCGCAACCAAACCCACAACGACAGCTATTACTTTTTTCATATCCGTTTCCTTGATCGAATAATGCAATTGACAGCCTGGCAAGCCACCCACAAATCTCTGGGGATTATAGTTATACATCCGGACAGGAAATGCAAACGACACTCAATTGATCTTGATCAATTGAGTGTCTTAATGTTTAATGCTCGCTGGCAAATGGCACGCATTAGAAAAAAGGGGGGCACTTCATGCCATTGGATAACGTAAAGAGTTTGCGAGTGGTTCGGCTTAACCAAGCTAATATGCCTCAAGCACAATCTATTTTCTTTCGCGCCTATCAGGATAACCCTTTGCTTCGCTACTATCTCAACGGCTCTCGCAGCGGCTTCGATCAGCGACTTAGGGGCTTTATCCGGGCTCAACTCTCATCGCACTACCGTGGTAACAATAGCGCTTTGGCAATCGCCGACGAGCAACGTCTGGTCGGCGCAATACTGATTGATAAAACCCGAAAACCCCATGAAACCAGTTCCAGTTGGAGTTGGAGATTCGCTATGTATTCAGTTGCCGGTGTCTATTATACAGAACAGTTACGTAGCTATTACCGCGAGATTGCGGATGCTGACCAAGACCTGCCCTATTACTGGATATCATTGATGGGGCTGCATCCGGATTACCAGCATCATGGCTATGGTCACAAACTGATGATGGCTGCAACCGATGATTGCCGTTCCGACAGCGAATTCAGAGGTTTTTGTGTTGATTCCAGCAGCGACGGGCAGAAACAATTTTTCGAATCACTCAATTACTCAAGTATCGCCAAACTGGAGCTGAGCGGGCTGAACGTGAATCTGATGCATCTGTCCTCGACACCAGAACCCGCGTAATCCTCTGCAATTCAAACCATATTTAATGCCCAGGCCTTTTAACTACACAACGTTGGTCCTCCAAACAGCACCTTATTGGCTACTTCGCCCCTTTAAAGGGGCGAAATGCTATACTAGAGCAATAATCTGAATCTGGTCGAACAAACTGTTCGCAACACAACAGACTCTGTCTGTTTGGCCGAATGTGCCAAAGGCTATTAAGGTGATCAGAGACAACCGCCTACATCCAAGAGTAAAGGCTGATTTCGACGCCAAAATAATACCTGTCGGAAGTGACAGTCTCACGGTTCCCGTACTTAATATTTCAATCGCCGGTATTATGATCAAAGCCACACAAGAGGATTTTAACCGGATATTGTCAATGAGAGAGCAGTTGGAGAGCAGCGAGCCGACAGAGCTTTATATCCAGTTCCAGATTCCCGACGCGGAAAACCCACCCTCCGTTGACTACAGGCTGATGAAACTCTATTGCCGCGCTATCCATGTTCGGCGCAAATCACAAAACGACTATATCATGGGGTTCAACTTTCTGAATCTGGCAGATCAGGAAGAGGATATTATTCAGGCTTATATCAATAAAAAGCTGGCTCATCCCGCAGGAGGGCAAAATCGCTAACACGCCCTAAAAAAGCCTATATAAATAGCTCCACAACGCAGCTGAAAAATACCGAGATCATCTTGAATGTTATCCGGAACCTCTTTACATTAAACCGCCATTTTGTCGCTTTCCGGAACCATGTAAGTTCAAAACCATCCAAAGGAAAAATACGTTTGGGAAAGAGTGCAATGGGAGAAAACAGACAACCAGTTTTATTTATTGCTGCTTTGCTTTGCTTGCTGTTCGTATCAGGCTGCGCGGTAAACCCGGCCACAGGTGGATTAAATCCGGTACTGATGTCGGAAAAACAGGAGATAAAACTGGGTGAAAAACTGCATAAGGAGATCATTGAAAAAATGCCGGTCTACGGCGACCCGGAGATCGCCGCCTACGTGAATACCGTCGGCCAGCGTGTTGCCAAAACAGGACACAGGAACCACCTAAAGTATCACTTTACAGTCATAGACAGCCCGGACATTAACGCATTCGCGCTGCCCGGAGGCTACATCTATATCAATCGAGGCCTGTTAACCTACCTGAACTCGGAAGCGCAGCTTGCAGCTGTCCTGGGACACGAAATCGGCCATGTGACCGCTCGCCACTCGGTTCGACAGCACAGCGCCGGAACGGCAGCCAGCATTCTCTCCGCGATCCTGACAGTGGGTACCGGAAGCAGCACAGTCGGAGACATGTCCAATGTCGCCGGTGCAGCACTATTAAGCGGCTATGGAAGAGAGCACGAGCTGGAAGCAGATAGTCTGGGCGCCGAATACCTCTATAATGCAAATTATGATCCTCAAGCCATGGTTGAGGTGATCGCAGTTCTTAAGGATCACGAGCAATTTTCCAAACGCAAAGCACGAGAAGAAGGTACTCAAGTTAAAAGCTACCATGGCCTGTTTGCCTCACACCCTAGAAACGACACCCGTCTTCAGGAAGTCATTGGCAAAGCAGGCAATCTTTCAGAATCGGAGAAAAAGGGTTTCACAGGAACTTTCAGGCAACGGATTGACGGCATTGAATTTGGCGACAGTAGCAAAGAGGGCGTGCGCCACGGCAGTCGTTTTTACCATAAGGGTATGAACTTTACCCTGGCTTTTCCCAATAACTGGAAGATGCAAAATTCATCCAACGCACTGGTAGCCTATCCAAGAAAACAGGATGCTTTTCTTCAGATGAAAGTCCAGGGAGACCTTGCCGACTTAACACCCGAACAATTTATCAAAGAAAGGTTAAAAATTGAGGATTTGACTAACGGTCAGGTTCTCGATGAAAACGGGTTACTCGGTTTTACCGGTGTTGTTCCCGCTACGGACAAAAGAGGACCTGTACGTATCGCCGTTATTTATCACAAAAATCAGGCTTTCTATTTTAGCGGTGTCAATCGAAAACCTAATTCCAGCTTTAACTATGACCCGTTTTTTCGGGCCGCAATAAGTAGTTTCAGGCCGATGAAAGCGGATGAGTATAAAAAGGCAGCGGGCCTAAGGATCAAATATATTCAAGTGCCACCCGACACAAACTATGAATCACTGGCACAAGCCAGCAAAATCGAAAAATATGCAGAACAGCAACTAAGGCTGTTAAACGGCGACTACCCCAGAGGAGAGTTAAAAACCGGGCGATGGATCAAAACCGTTGAATAAACCGGGCCTGCTATCGAGCGACAACGGTTTCGGTTTCGCTGTCGCCCGGCACTAAAAAATTTCTTTATTAGTTTTGCAGTCTTATGGTATTTGACAGCTGCTCATCAAGCGCATCAGTGTGCTCCTGTTCTTCAGCAGCGAAATCTGTAGCCAGTTTTTTGATCTCATCATCATCTGTCGATTTTGCTACTGTGGCATAAAAATCTCTTGCCCGCGCTTCATTTTCACGAGCATACTCCAGCGCCTGATAAGGGTCCAGCTTATAATCAAAACCCTCCTCACCACCCACTTCGGTTGGTGCTATCCAACGATACTGCCAGGATTTCAACGTAGGTAACTCTAATGATCCGGCACGCTCCTTGATGGAATCACGATGCAAAATGGAATAACGATTCATATCCCGAAACAGCTTTTGAACTTCCAGATTATTATGCGCTTCCATCATGTCGGCCAGCTCCAGGTAACGCTCTGCGGCCTCCTCTTCCATTGCAATGGCATGTGCCAAAAATTCAACCATGGTATAAGACATTTTGGTTCCTCTTGTTAGTTTTTAACAATGTACGAGGCAGCACGCCTCTCGCATTGCTCAATTATCATGACAGATCAGCCGACTGTCACCTTACTCTATGCTTAAACTACCAACAACCGCACGAACTCGGGCGCAGCGCTGACAAAGAATCCAGCTCCCTACTTCGGTAACTCATTATATTCCTGTTACAATAGCTCGCCAATCAGTCATCCATGAACAAATCACTTGGATTTTGTATGCATGCTTAGTAGTATGTGTACCTTACTATATTTTTAAGGAATACACAATGTCGTTGAATATTGATGACAATCGTATCGCTTTAGCGATCCCTCCTTTTTTTCGCCTGGCGTTTCGTCCACTCTTTTTCAGTGGCACACTGTTCTCCATGCTGATCATCGCCTGGTGGTCCTACTTCTGGTTAAACCCCTTTAATTGGCAACCCTATGGTGGTCCGGTTTGGTGGCATGGTCATGAAATGCTGTTTGGCTTTGGCGTGGCTATTGTTGTCGGTTTTTTATTAACAGCCGTTCAAACCTGGACAGGCGTTATCGGACTGAGGGGAAAACCCCTGGCTGTGCTTTTTATTGCCTGGTTATCAGGTCGATTGCTGATTGCTTTCGGTGGCGATCTGCCTCCCTGGCTAGTGATGGCGGGTGATTTGCTGTTTCTGCTGTTCTCCGCTGTAGCGATGGCCTATCCGGTGTTCAAAACACGGCAATGGCGAAATATGATGTTCGTCCCCATACTGGCCCTGCTAGCGCTGTTGAATGGCGTCAGCCACTGGGGTGTCGTGACAGAACAGCCAATGATAGCCCAAGCCTCTTTGCATGGCGCGATCATGATGTTTGTACTCATTATTGCAATTCTTGGCGGCCGGGTCATTCCCTTCTTTACCGCCAATGGCGCGGGTGTCACCAAACTACCGCCAATCAAGTGGCTTGAAATAACCAGTATCACCAGCATCATTTTGATTACCTCTGTTGCCTTTATCGGCTTTCATCAGGTGCCCAAAAATCTGTTACTGGCATTAAGCCTGATAGCGGCTTTTGCTAACGGGTGGCGATTTATGCGCTGGGGGGGGCAACATTGTACCGCCATTCCCCTGCTCTGGTCATTGCACCTTGCATATGCATTTATTCCTCTCGGCTTTATTGCGCTGGCTCTCCACAGTGCCAATCTGATAACCAATTTAAGCGCCGCGCTGCACTGTTTTACCGCAGGAGCAATGGGGGGCATGATATTGGCGATGATATCCCGGGTTACACTGGGGCATACAGGCAGACCTCTTCAACCTCCGGCGTTGATTGCTCTCGCTTATCTTTTTGTATTGGCCGGTGCTTTAGTGAGGGTGATTTTACCCAACGTAATACCGGAAGCCGCCGCCTGGGGAATTGGCATTGCAGGGACACTCTGGGTTTTAGGTTATGGTATCTATTTCTATTACTACGCCCCCATGTTGGTAACAACCCGCGCTGACGGTCGCCCGGGTTAATCACCGTAGTTTCACAAAACCATCGGAGGGCGCATTAACGCCCTCCTCTTTTCACTCCCTCTCCTCCTCAATCGGTACCGGTTTGTTGTACAAACAGCAACACCGTTCATGCAAATCAAGCGGGCTATAATCTTTTCTATAACCTGCGAACGATTCGCATCAAATGTAAATTACTGATCTCAGTCAATTTTTAATTGATTACTATAGGGTAGTATCTGCGACCAATTTTAAATCAACTATAACTAATGAGCAGCGGTAAAACCGAATCTGCCAGACATAACAATATTTAAACTGCAACCAAACAGAAAAAGCCCGCTCTAAAAATGTAGTACAGAGCCACAGGTTCCAGTCTGGAGTTGCAGAGAATTTTTAATATAGGGGAGTTCGCGGGAAACCCTGCGAACAGCAATAATCAGTTCTTTTTTGCGGGAGGGTCATTATGCAGCTATGTGCCATATTTTCACTGAATTCTATCAATGCCAGGCTTTCGGTAAACCGTTTTCACCTCAACCGAAAAGCAGCCAATATCTTTACCAAAAACTAGTATCCCTGGATAGCAGATTTAACTGGCACAGGATGTAGATCATTGAAAATTCTAGTGACAGGCGAGCAACAACGCACCAGCTTTATTGAGCAGGGACTGGTTGATAGTGGGCAACACAGCGTATTTTGTTGCCAAACCGACGAAGAGGCTCTCAATAAAACCCGCGAGTGGCAACCAGATTTTGTTATCTGTGAACTCGCGCTCCCAGAGCGGGACGCGTTTGCGCTATGCCTGGCTTTTAAGTCTGACCCCAAACTCAAGCACCTACCACTGCTGATTTATACAGACAGGCCCACTGAACCCGACGACAAGCAGTTGGCTTTAGCGATGGGTGCGGTCAGATTTATCCTCATTACAGATGAAAACGAGATTCTGCTTAAGGATATTTGCCGGGCAATTAGCCTGGCATCAAATACAAAACCTCAGAATGCTACCCCGGAGCAACTGCTTGGCTTTAGCCGTCAACATACTAAAATACTATCACGCCAATTACAGGAAAAAAATAGCCACCTGGATATGGAGCGCCGCGCATTACGGGAAAGTCACTACCTGAATAACACCATCTTAAGTACCACCGCCGATGCGATACTCGCGATTGATGAGGATAATAGAATACGTTTTGCCAATAACGCTGCCTGCACACTTTTCGGGCATAGCGTACCCCGGTTGACCCAGATGTCTATCACAGAGCTGATGCCTGCACGATTTCGTGACACCCATCGAACAGCATTTGCAAAATACCTGAAAAGTGGAGAAAGAATTCTCGACAACTGGCAGGCCATTCCCCTCACAGCATTGCATAAATCCGGCAAGGAAATACCGGTCGAGGTCTCTTTTGGGGAACAGACAAGCGATAACAAACGAATGTTCATCGGCACAATCCGAGACATCAGCGAGCGGCGCGCCAATGAAGAGGCGCTGGAGTTATCTGCTAAAATTCTCGCCACCACCACTGATCTCGTTGCCGTAGTCGATAAAGACTACACCTATCGCATGGTTAATGACGCCTATCTTAAAACGTTCAGGCGGGAACGTGAGGCTATCGTTGGCAAAACCGTTTCAGAATTGATGGGGGAGGAAAATTTCGAGTCCATTGCCCGGCACTATTACGATGTCTGTTTTCTCGGTGAAGCTGTACATTATCGCTCATGGTTTAATTTCAATAGCGGTCATCGTCATTTCATGGAAGTGTTCTACTATCCCCACTGTAATGATCAGGGTGAGGTGCAAGGCGCCATCGTCAGTTCAAGAGATATCACCGAGCAAAAACTGGCCGAAGATACCCTTCGAATTATGGACAGGGCGGCAGAGTCCAGCAATAACGGCATTGTGATCACCGATTCAACCCAACCAGACAAACCAATTATTTATCTCAATCCGGCATTTGAGAAAATGACCGGCTACTCGCTAATAGAGATCGAAAGAGCAAATCCCCGCCTGCTCTACAATGATGATCTGGATCAACCGGGCCTGCACGCAATACGACGCGCATTACGCAACCGGGAAGCCTGTAATGCGATCGTTCGCAGCTACCGTAAGAATGGCGAACAATATTGGGCCGATACGCATGTGGCACCGGTTTTTGACGACGAAGGGGAACTGACTCACTATGTGGGCATTTCCAGCGACGTCACGGAACAGGTTCAGTATGAACAGGAGCTGCGTTTCCAGGCGACCCATGATCTGTTGACCGGCATTCCCAATCGCAGTCTCCTTTATGACCGGCTGGAACAGTCCATATCCAGTTTACAGCGTGACGGAGGCAAGCTGGCCCTGCTCTTTATCGATATTGACCGTTTTAAACAGATTAACGATAGCCTGGGACATGGTCTCGGTGATGAATTGCTGATACAGATTGTCGACCGGATTAATGGCCGGTTGCGTAAAAGTGATACGCTGGCCCGTCTTAGCGGCGATGAATTCGTGATTCTGTTGCGCAATGTGAATGACGAATCCTCGGTAGAGGCTATTGCCACAGAAATTCACAGAGCCATTGCACAGCCATACAAGTTGCAGGGACATGATGTGATCACAACCTGTAGCATTGGCATCAGCTTATACCCGGGGGATGCCGACAACGCAGAATCCCTGTTACGCAATGCTGATATTGCGATGTACAGCGCAAAAGAATCGGGTCGCGATTCGATCAGGATATACAGCCCTGGCATGTCATCCGCAATATCAGAGAGGATGAAACTGGAAACCAGCTTAAGGCGGGCGTTGGAGCGTGATGAGCTGGAGCTTTATTTTCAACCGCAGGTGGATTTGGCCAGCAGTAAAATGATTGGCGCAGAGGCTTTGTTACGCTGGCACTGCAAAGAACATGGTTTAGTGTCTCCTTCACAATTTATCCCCATAGCGGAAGAAACCGGTCTGATTATTCCTATCGGCGAATGGGTACTAAATGAAGCGTGCAAAAAAATGAAGCACTGGATCGATCAAGGCTACCAGCTTGGCAAAATCTCGATTAATGTTTCAGGCATTCAAATTACTCGTGGCAATATCGCAAAAACCGTCGATCAGGCTTTACAGCGTCACCGGCTTTCTCCTTCTAGTATTGAGCTTGAGGTGACCGAGAGTTCACTGATGCACCAGATAGAGATCGCTATCCAGATCATGGAAAAGCTTAACAAGCTAGGGGTCTCACTGGCGATCGATGATTTCGGCACCGGCTACTCTTCATTAAGTTACTTGAAAAAACTCCCCATTCACAAATTGAAAATTGACCGCTCCTTTGTCAGTGGCATTCCACACGACCCCGATGATGCCACCATTGCAAAATCAATTATTGCTCTGGCCAAAAGTCTTCAGAAAAAGGTGATTGCCGAAGGTATCGAAACTGACGAACAACGTCAATTTATGATTAATGAAGGTTGTCATGAGGGACAGGGTTATCTACTGTCTTACCCCATGAACAGTAGCGACTTTGAAGCATACTTAAAAATGGAATCAAGCAACATCGCCGCTATTTAAAGCCCCAGTATTGGGTAAATTAATTTCGTTGAACTCATCTTAAATACTGATCTTGATCAACTTATCAGGCCTCAAGATACGGTACCATTCTGCCTCAAATTTTTTTCAACTCAATAGATAGGAACTGATTATGAGCTGTTGTGGCGGTTGTGGCGGTCAAGATACCGAACCTAAAAAAGACAAAGAGCAGGAACAAAATAAAGCGCAAGAGCAAAAGCCTGCGCAAAGCGAAAAGTAAGAATTCGCTCCTGCAGTTGAGGCTGCGTGTATATCCGGCATCCACCATCTCTGGGTCGCCCTGTCCACAAAGCCTCGCTTTACCTGCCTTTTAAATACTGGACCTATAGACACCTGCCCACACCTCCGCGGCGCACATCTCCTGCTGCGAAAAATTGCTGATCCCTGCACATTACTCCGTTAACTCCACCAAAGAAAAGGTTCACTTCATCCCAAAGTTTATAATTCGGATAGTGTTCGACCAAACCATTCACCACTTCTGACCGATAACCCGCTTCGATATTTAACAGATTGTTCTCAAAATGGACTCTTGGCGCATGAATGGAATGACCAAGATCCATACCGAAATCCAGCAGATTCAGTATCGTTTGCAACAGCGCCGTTCTGATTCTGTTAGACCCTCCTGAACCCAGCGCCACCACTTTCCCTTCATTGTCGGTCAACAGGGTTGGAGCCATCATTGAGGTCATACGCTGATCTTCCGTCCAGCTTTGAAACCCTCCCGGATTCAAATCCTCTTCGCCAAGCATATTATTGAGCATGATACCTGTCCCCGGAATGATATGACCACAACCCTCACCGTTCGACACTGTCATGGTCGCTACGTTATGCCATTGATCAATCACGCTGATATGCGTTGTTCCACGCATCGCTTTGGCTCGGCCCACTATGTGGCGGCGGTAGCGTGCCAAAAGGTGCGGATCAAGCAGTTCACTCTCTGAGAGTACATGCTGGCCATTCAGGTGCGCCTCCACTCGTGCCTGATTGGTGCTGTCCATAATCTCTGTCAACAGGCACAGGTGCGCAAGGTCTGCAAATTCACTATCACCATGAAACAAACCGTCCCAAAGTTGAAGAGCAAAGGCTATTAGAATGCCTCCCGAACTGGGTGGCGGATTGGTTTGTATCTGATACCCTCTGAATCCGGTCTTTAACGGCTCACGGGTAATGACACGATAATTCGAAAGATCCCGCTCTCTTAATTGCCCTCCGCGAGTGCAGCATTGATTGGCAATCTCCCTGGCCATATCACCAAAATAGAACAGTTCACTGCCCTCTCTGGCCAAAGCCTCCAAAGAATCCGCTAGCGGTGCACAATAAAAACGATCGCCCTCGGCCTTCACATGCCCATTTGATTTGGCGCCATAAATAGCAGACGATTCTGGTGTAGCAAGCAGAATCGGCGACACGATATCAAAGATATACCCCTGAAATTCGTTGATAGCAATACCATCTTTTGCGTACTCAATCGCCGGCTGAACCAATTCAGACATTGGCATTGTCGCAAGCTCTCGATGAATCTCAAACAGTCCTTTCACTGCGCCAGGTGTCGCACAAGCACCCATACCGACATGAAACTCCTGACTGGTAGTACCGAAATCCGCGAGTATTGGCTTGAAATCCATCTCATCAACGTTGAGCTTCTGCGCTGGCGTCTGTACAAAAAAGTCATAGAGCCGACTTGACCCATCTGCTGTCTGAGCCAACATAAAACCTCCGCCCCCCAAAGAAGCCAGCACTGGCTCGGCAACGCAGGCTGTAAAATGCGCCGCAATAACCGCATCAAAAGCGTTACCACCGGCCTTTAGCACTTCAATGGCTGTATCAACGGTCAACGAATGACCCGCGGCTACCGCTCCTTTTATTTTCACCTGATTATTTCTCCGCTTCGACCGGATTTAAAATTTATCACTCCTACGAGTGGACTATGCGATGATATTTTTCAGTATTTAAGGTATAACATTTATGACCTTTACCGAGGGAAACCAATCATGGGATCGTCCATAAAACATAGTAACTTTAGTGACGAGGATTACGAAGCCTTTTCCCACAGGCTACAACAGAATCTTGACACATTATCCAATCTTATCGACCGTCCGGGATTCGGACTTGGAACCCCCTCACTGGGAGCTGAACTTGAACTAAGCCTGATCGACCCTGACGGTAATACCAAATGGATTAACCAGGCGCTTATTGACCAGGCCAATGATCCCCAGCTAACGCTGGAGCTGAACCGTTATAACCTGGAATGCAACCTCTCCCCCCTACAGGCGGCCGGAGCGCCCTTCTCCAAAATAGCTGGTGAGATCACAGCCAAACTTGCAGATCTAAACAAAATTGCGGACGGCTTTGATGCAAGAACCGTAGCCATTGGCATATTGCCAACATTAATTGAAAAGGATATCAGTGCTGGTGCAATGAGCGACTTCATCCGTTATCGGGTACTGACCGAATCTATTAAATCGATGCGTGGTTCCCCCTTTAAAATTAACATCAACGGTGCCGACCCTCTTAAAATGACGCTGCACAACCTCAATGCAGAGGGCGCCAACACCTCTTTTCAGATCCACCTGCGTGTCAATCCGGACCAATTTGCGGAATGCTACAATGCCGCGCAAATGGCCACCGCACCGGCTCTTGCGATCAGCACCAACTCGCCACTGTTCCTGGGCCATCAGTTGTGGGAGGAAACCCGGGTACCACTGTTTAAACAATCTGTTGAAACACGCAACAAGAAAGAGATCACGATACACAGAACGGCGCGCACCGGACTGGGAAGCGGTTGGGTACAAGAAAGTGCCGTTGAGCTGTTTCAACGATCTGTCGATGATTTTGACGTCCTGCTACCCGAGTATATGACGGAACAGCAATCCGACAACCCGGAAGCGCCAGAATTATTTGAATTGAAATTACACCATGGGACAGTCTGGCATTGGAACCGTGCCATTTATGACAATGCGGATAACGGTCATTTACGCATCGAGATGCGTGCTTTGCCAAGCGGCCCCAGTACGCTGGATATGGTCGCAAATGCCGCTTTTCTTGTTGGGCTAACCCAGGCATTAAGCCACCAAATGAAAGGCCTTATCACCCTGATTCCCTTTAATGATGTCAAAACCAGTTTCTATCGGGCAGCCGAACTTGGCCTTGATGCTCCCGTGCTCTGGCCTGACAGCAAAGGCAAGCTTCGGCGCATACCGGCTCACCAGCTACTCAAAACACTGATTCCGATGGCCAAAACCGGACTCGAGGAGCTGGCTGTCGACCCCGACGAAATCACACTGATGCTGTCTGTGATTGAACAGCGACTTGAAAAGCGTATCACCGGAGCCCGATGGCAATTACGCCAGCTTCACCAACTGGAAAAACAGATGACGCGGTCTGAAGCACTCAAGGCCATGCTTGATCTGTATCTGGCCAATTATGACAGCGGCAATCCCGTATCAGAATGGAGTTATCAATGACTGATCAACCCTATCCCATACACTATTGGGAAGCTCCCCATAGCGATGAGATCGGCGAAACCATCGAGCAATTTCTTGAACAACTTGAAGGCCCCACCTGGTTTTATTTCCCGGGAACAGATCATAATCGGTGCCGCGTTGTAAGCACCCTGTTGCACGGCAACGAACCCTCCGGGTTACACGCATTGCATCAATGGATTCTATCCAACGAAACACCTGCGGTTGATCTTTACTGTTTCCTTGGATCAGTGGATGCAGCCAAACGACCTCCCATTTTTCATCACCGTATGTTGCCAGGCAAGCGAGACCTGAACCGCTGCTTTCGACCACCCTACAATGATGATGAGGGTCTGGTCGCCGCAGATCTACTACACCGGATAAATAGTGTGCAGCCTGAAGCTGTAATCGATATTCATAACACATCCGGTGCCGGGCCATCTTTTGCGATTGGCACAGAATTGAAAGCCGAGCATTTTACTCTTGGCTCCCTGTTCACTGAACGACTCATTGTTACCGACTTAAACCTTGGTGCACTGATGGACTATCAGGGTGGAGGTTTCCCGATCACCACCATTGAGTGCGGTGGTGCCCACGACCCGCAGGCGCATGCACTCGCCTGTGAAGGATTCCGGCGTTTTGCACTACTACCCACTCTATTTGACCGAAATCAAAGCCTCAGCAGCATGGACCTGTACAAACACCCGATTCGGGTCGAATTGATTAAAGGTTCCGAAATAGCATACGCAAACACTGCCAGTTCTATGGCTGATCTTACCCTTCATCAGGATGTTGAACGCTATAATTTCGGTCTGGTCGACAAAGGAACCAATCTGGGCTGGCTTGGCCCGAAAGGTCTGGCATCGCTGGTGGCCCGAGATGCTCAGGGCCGCGATCATGTACAACACTATTTCAGTGACCAACAGGGCAGCCTGGTCACACGGCAGGACCTAAAGCTCTTTATGATCACCAAAAATACCGAGATCGCATTATCCGACTGCCTGTTTTATCTGGTTCCGATTAATGAGCCGGATCATTTTGTCGAGCATGGCAGCGAGCAACTGCAAGAGACTGTCGTGGCGAACTGAAACTATCCAACTATGCCCTTGAGCGCTTCCACCAGGCGCTCGCACTGCTCGTCAGTACCAACGGTGATTCTCAGGAACTGGGCGATACGCGGTTGCTGAAAATGACGCACCAGAATCGCCTGCTGTCTTAGCGCAGCGCTGAGTTCACCAGCATCTCTGTCCGGATGTCGGACAAACAGGAAATTTGCCTGGGACGGAAGCACTTCAAAACCAATCTGCCTAAGTGCTTGTTCCAGCCTTGTTCTAGTGTCAATGATTCTGGCGCACGTCTCTTCAAAGTAAGCTTTCTCATTGATTGCCGCGACAGCACCTGCAATGGCAAAACGTCCTAAAGGGTAGGAATTAAAACTGTTCTTTACCCGTTCCAGTCCGTCAATTAGTGCCGCATTCCCCATCGCATAACCAACTCTCAAACCCGCCAGAGATCGTGACTTGGAGAGTGTCTGGATCACCAGCAGATTTGGGTATTGATTAACCAGCGCACTCGCTGATTCACCACCGAAATCAATATAAGCCTCATCAACTACCACCACAGAATCTTGATTCCGTTCCAATAATTCACCTATTTCAGACAGGTCTAGGCCTATCCCGGTCGGCGCATTGGGGTTTGGAAAGATGATGCCGCCATTGGGACGAACATAATCCTCCAGACAGATTTTAAAGGATTCATCCAGCGCCACCAATTCATAATCAACCTGGTACAAGCCGCAATAAACAGGATAAAAGCTATAGGTAATATCAGGAAACAGTATCGGCTGCCGTTGTTTCAGCAGCGCCTGAAAGGTATGGGCAAGCACTTCATCGGAACCATTGCCTACAAACACCTGATCGGTATTCAGCTGATAGCAGTCTGCAATCACTGCCTTGAACGTTTCAGCATTCGGATCCGGATACAGGCGCAATGCATCGGTCGCTTCTCCGCGCAATGCAGCCAACACCCCCGGTGCGGGGCCATAAGGATTTTCATTGGTATTCAGCTTAACCAAATCTGAAACTTTCGGTTGCTCACCCGGCACGTAGGGTTTAAGACTGTTAACAACCGCACTCCAGTAACGACTCATAACAATTTCCAACTATGAACTATCTGATTGATCTATGAAACTCGGTGACAACTGCGCGATTGTGCACGCGAACATGGCAAATAGCCAGCGCACCTGGCAAACAATAAGGCTTACCGCTTAACCGGCCGCTTTTGTAATTTGCGTTGCAGTGTCCGCCGATGCATTCCCAGCGCTCTGGCCGTTGCGGATATATTACCCTCATTTTCATCCAACACTCGCTGAATATGCTCCCATTCCAACCTGCCAACGGAAACGGGTGTCTCTTCTATAGACACTTGCTCCGGAATTTGTGGATCAAAGGCCGCGAGAATCTCTTCGGCATTCGCAGGTTTACACAGGTAATTAATAGCCCCAAGCTTCATCGCCTGTACTGCGGTCGCTATGCTCGAATAGCCCGTCAACACCACTATTTTTACTAAAGGGTGTGCTTTCAGCAACTCTGGCAATAATTGTAACCCGGACTCATTAATCATTTTCAGATCAAGGGTAACCCGGTCCGGACCAAATTCACTCATCTTCTCCAGCGCTTGCAATGAGTCGTGCGCGGTTTCCACACACAGATCCCGCTTGCGCAGGGCTCGTGCAAGCACCTCGGTAAACAGTTGGTCATCATCCACAATAAGCAATCGATTATTCAGGGGCTAACTCCGTTGACTGGTGCAGTGGTAGTTTTAATTCGGTTAATGTGCCGCCCTGCTCATGGTTATAAAGTGCTACCTGGCCCTTAAAACGATTGACTGTTGCGTGCGACAGAAACAACCCCAATCCTATACCTTTACGCTTGGTACTGACAAAAGGTTTGCCAATTTGCTCGGCAACCGCCATGGGTATACCCTTTCCGTAGTCTTTTATCTCCAGAAGCATGGTATGGTCGTCCCATGACAATTGAATATCCACCTGTTCAGGGCTGGCATCTCCTGCATTATTCAACAAATTAAGAATCGCCTGACTCATCGTTTCATCAACCAGAATATCAGGTACGGTTCCTTCGCCAAGCTGTTTAAAACCAAAAACCACCTCCGGCCTCATCAAACGCCAGCGGTCCAGCAATGATTCTATATAGGGTACCAGCGGCACCGTACCCATCGCTTCATCGGGGCTTACCTGCGCCTTGTCCACCATACTTTGCAGCGCGTGCTTACAGGCAACCACCTGGCTATCCAGCAAACCGAGATCCTGCTGTATCGGATCATCAATACTACTGTCCCGCTTTAGTTCATCAATAATAATCGACATGGTTGAAAGCGGTGTGCTCAATTCATGAGCGGCTCCGGCAGCCAATGTCGCCACAGCGATTAGCTGTTCATCATGCAGTGCCGACTCACGACTATTAGCCAGTACGGCATCCTGATCACGAATCGCCTGCGCCATTTTAACGACAAAGTAGGTAATGAGCAGCGCGCTGACAACAAAGGTTAACCACATACCGACGATATGCAGGCTAAAGAAACTCTCTCCATGCTGACCGTGCCCCATTACCATCGCGGCATCGGCCGCTACCAGCGGTTTATATAAAAACACCAGAACGCTATAGGCCAAAATCGTTGCCGCCGCAATCAGACAGGTATAGCGCCACGCGAGCGTCGCAGCAGAAATAGTGAGTAACACTAAATAGTAGGAAATAAAGGGATTGGTCGATCCGCCAGTCAGATAGAGCAGCAGCGTCACTGCCAGCACGTCAATTATCAGATGCAGAAAATACTCAATATCCGTAACCGGCCAGGAAACTCTTAGCCGAAAAACGGTCAGGATGGAGAACAGCGTCATGGCACTGATGATAAACAACAGCAGACGATAACTGAGCGGTGCCTGCAAATATTGATAGGCGTAATAGACGCCCGCCATGATTGCCAATAGCGCTATCGCCCTAACCAACGCTAAGCGGCGTAAATTTTCCTTTGCGGCAGATAATGGGAGGTGTTTTGAAAAAAACATTAACCGTTAATTTGAGGCCTATTCCATACTCATGTGATAAAGCCTTAGCAGACAGGCTAACACCATTCCGGCAATCCCTACCAGAAAGACCGTCTTAACGTCGTACCCGCTGATTGTTTGCTGGCCAATCACACTGGCAATTCCGGCGATCAAACAGTCTAATGTCCCCACTAATGCCGCAAGATGACTCACCCAATTGAACATTCCTTTCATAGCAAATCCCCTAGTATGGTTGCCCGAGGCCTCATTCTAACCCATTACACGGGGTTATCCCATAGCAAGAATATGTGCTGTTTATTCGGTGATTTGATAGGAATCAATCTGCCTCCCGGCTAGAATAGACGGCTTTATTTTATTGAACTCTGACAATCAGGCAATATGGATAGCAAATCGCTGTTACAGACCGATGCCAGGCACCTGTGGCACCCCTACTCCACAATGGTCAATAGCCCGCCCGTCTACCCGGTGAAATCCGCACAAGGGGTGCGCATCACGCTGACAGATGGTACCGAACTGATCGACGGGATGTCTTCCTGGTGGTCCGTGATTCACGGTTACAATCATCCGGTACTCAACCAGGCGATCCGCGATCAACTGGACAAAACTGCTCATGTAATGTTTGGTGGCCTTACCCATGAGCCGGCAGTTGAGCTCGCACAATTGTTACTCGATATAACGCCAGAACCGCTGCAACAGGTTTTTTACAGTGATTCGGGATCGGTAGCGGTCGAGGTCGCCCTGAAAATGGCAATACAGTACTGGCAGGCAATGGGCAAACCCGACAAAAACAGAATGCTGACCATTCGCCAGGGTTATCACGGTGACACCTTTGGAGCAATGTCGGTGTGCGACCCGGTAACCGGAATGCATGACCTTTTCAGTGGTGTAGTAACACCCCAGTTTTTTGCACCGGCCCCGCAATGTCGTTTTGACGAAGAATCGGATGACACAGATATTCAGGCGCTTACCGAATTGCTGCATGACAACCATAACCGGATTGCTGCCCTCATAATGGAACCAATTGTGCAGGGTGCAGGAGGTATGCGGTTCTATTCGCCTGTCTATCTCAAACGAGCGAGAGAACTGTGTGATCAATATGATGTATTGCTGATTTTAGATGAGATTGCGACCAACTTCGGTCGAACAGGGAAGCTTTTCGCATGTGAGCACGCCGATGTAACTCCGGACATTATGTGTTTGGGTAAAGCACTGACCGGCGGCTACATGACCCTGGCCGCTACCATGACCACCGATAAAATCAGCTCGGGCATCAGTAGCGCTGTTCCGGGCGTATTTATGCATGGCCCCACCTTCATGGCCAACCCGCTGGCCTGTAGTGCCGCGCTGGCCAGCATCAACCTGCTGCTTTCCAGCCCCTGGGAAAGGAATGTCAGCAATATAGAGCAACAGCTTGTTCGATTTCTGGAGCCAGCACGAAGTTTTGAGCAGGTGAGTGATGTCAGAGTGCTGGGCGCGATCGGCGTTATTGAGATGGCTAAACCGGTTAACATGGAAGCGATTACCCGTGCTTTTGTTGAACGGGGCGTATGGGTCCGACCTTTTGGCAAGTTGGTCTACATCATGCCACCTTTTGTAATCAGTGAAGAAGACCTGAAACAACTGGCAAATGTGCTGGTTGAGGTGGTCGCGGATCCCGTTTATCTGAAACATGGCGTGTAGCCAGCTGTAATATCCTAATAGCATAATGTTCCTAACTGATGATCCCGCGGAATCGGTATTTATCATATAATAAGCGCCCTTTTAATGAATCAATCACCTAACATGCTGGCAGCGGAACACACAGTGCAGGAATCTTCTAATCTCGAGCTTAACCATGTCGACCTGGATTTGGAAAAAGTGAATGCCGAATTGGCTGGAAAATCAGCCCAGGAAATCATTCGCTGGGCCATGAGTCTGGGAAAGCGGACCATTACCACGACCACATTCGGAGACCATTCTGCCGTGCTTTTGCATATGGTATCCAAGATACAATACAACGCCAAAATTCTCTGGATCGACACCGGTTATAACAGTTCGGCCACCTACCGGTTTGCCAATAAGCTGATCAACGAACTGGATTTGAATATCGATGTCTTTACGCCCCTTATCACGACCGCAAGATTAAACGTGATGATGGGTGGCATTCCCGATGTGGATGATCCGTTGCACGAAGCGTTCACCGAGCAGGTTAAGCTAGAGCCCTTTAAACGTGCCACAGACACGCTCAAACCCGAAGTCTGGATTACCGGCCTGCGTAAAGACCAAACCGAATTCCGCAAAACACTTGATATTGTAAGCCTGTCTAAAGAGGGTATCATCAAGGTTGCTCCACTGCTGAGCTGGACAGAGCAGCAAATGGACGAATACCTGGAAAAAAACAAACTACCTAATGAACCGGACTATTTTGATCCAACAAAGGCACAGGAAACACGGGAGTGTGGTCTACATACTCGCTTCTGACGGAGTCTGCTGCTGACCGGAGCTATCGCCCCAAACTTCGTTGATACAACGCCCGTCACTTTTCAGCACCAGCCAAATGGCATCAAATACTTGTGGGTGCAATCCCTGATAGTTAGCCACGAATCTCACCCTGTCCTCCGTATACAATTGAGACTCGTGAAGCATATGGAGCGTCGCACATAACCTTCCGTAATAAAGAGCCCGTGTCAAAGAACTCATTTCATTTACTGAACATTTCTGCCGATAGCTATGAAACGTAGCTAAAAACTCTTCTGACAGCCCCCACTGCTCAGCAACGTCAGCTGAAACCCTGTCAGCATGGCGGCTACGTAACAGTTTAATAACCGCTTCACTTGGTCGAATTCCCGGAAACCCCACGTAGACATCCATCACCAGCTGAAATATTACAATATGCCCAATGCTGCTGATCAACCCTAACAGATGTGCCGTAAAGCTATCACAACTCCGGGTTTTTCTCGCATACGCTTGAGCAGCCTCTGCCGCGCTTACTGCCTGGATCCAGATCCTGCCAGAATATTCCGGAAAATACCCGACCTCAACCTGCACTACAGGTTGCATAACCAGCGTTGATGCTAGCGCTTTCAGCCCATTCATACCCAATAACACAATAGCTCGCCCGATACTGTCTACCGGTTCTTCTGATACCCTGTAAAAAGGACTGTTAGCGATTTTAAGTAATTCTCCTGCCAATACCGGATCTTCACTAACAACCTCCACCAGATCTTTCTTCGTACTGCTTTCACTATTCACAGCACGGAGCAATTTCGGAATAATCATCGGTTTGCGGGGGAAGTACTTTCTTTGCTCCGGTAGAAGGTTAATCAGTTTTTCTGCCTGCTCAATCACCCCTTTATGATCACCCGCAACTTCATCGCGCACGCGATGTTTGCGATCAAACAGTACCTGGTGAAATGTATCAAATACCTCAATTGTCACTTCAGTTTCAAAAGGTACCTCTTCGTTCACCGAAGACAAATCCTCAATGGCAACAGCCTGTACACCTGCCGTTTCATTAGTATCCCTCTCAGGCAAGCCTGCTCCTTTCGGTTCCGTATACGCCCCAATTGAATCTGAATACTGTGACCAAATCAGCACTACGCAGGCCAACACAACACCACAGGCCATTATAAAGACCAAACCACCATCACTTTGACCGTCTGCTCCAATTGGAATAACAATTCCTAGAGGTGTTACCAGGTGCGCCGAAAGAGGAATACTGATTGTTATTAACCCTAAAAATGCACCCAAAAGTCGTGTGCCGGGAAACAGAATTAGCAAAATCGTGGCAATTTCCAGATTAGCCATCAGGTAATGGCCGTAGGATTTAACAATATCAGCCCAATAGACAGGCATCTGACTAGCTAGCCACCCATTAACGAGACTTAAAGCATTAAAAAAATAGGGATAATTGGTTAATTTGAGGTACAACGAAGGCACTAACACCAATACCAGATAGACAATTGCTGCCATCATCATGTATTTCTTAATCGCATGTTTAACCAATTGCAACTCCTCGCTTTTGATTTCCATGACTGCATTGCTGAAAAAATACGGCCTTTAGCGCTCGCTCCAATATCACTACCGGTCGTTTCCAGCACAAAACTTTAGCTATAGCTAATATTTAAATTTTACGCTAAGATCCTGAAAATACAACCTATTTAACCCTTCTTCTAGAAAAAATAATCCCTGGTGAAATCGTCACACAGCCGCTACACTAAGCAGCACCATGAATTTTCCGAATTGCGAGCATATAAAACAGCCAGCAGTTTAATTTTAAAAAACGAGCGATGGTAAAATACACCCGGTTTTAAAACCGCATATCCTGGCAGCGTATTATGGAAGGTCTCATCCTTAAGATGCTCGTTCCCACTAACCTTCAACTTGAAACAGGATTAAAACAATGAATCCGATTTTGTGGATTGTCTTTGGCTTAATAGCCGGCATCATCGCTAAATGGATAATGCCCGGAAAAGATCCGGGTGGTTTTATTATCACGGCAGCGTTAGGCATCGCGGGTGCCTTTGTAGGTGGTTTTATTGGTTCCTTTGTTGGACTGACAGGCGTAGAGGGTTTCGATCTTGGTAGCTTTGCGATGGCAATAGCAGGTTCAATCCTGCTATTGTCAGGCTACCGGCTCATCAAAAAATAGCTACTAAGATCAGGAAAAACGCACCGGACCAGTAGTTTTATCTGCGACCACCTCAGGTGAAGCGCTATAGTCCCTGGCGATGTAGCTGTACACCACCGGCACTACAAACAGTGTAAACAGCGTACCCACGGTCATTCCGGTAGCAATCACCAAACCGATATTAAAGCGGCTGACCGCTCCGGCACCCGATGCCAAAATCAAAGGCACCACACCCAGCACCATGGCCGCCGTGGTCATCAATACAGGGCGCAGCCGCACTGAAGCCGATTCGCTAATCGCCTCTAACCGCGAAACACCTTCCTGCTGGAGTTTGTTGGCAAACTCTACAATTAAAATACCGTGTTTGCTGATCAGCCCGATTAACGTAATCAATCCGATTTGGCTATAGATGTTCATCGTGGCAAAGCCCAGCGTAATCGGGATGAGCGCACCACAAATAGACAAGGGTACGCTAATCAAAATCACCAGAGGATCCCTGAAACTCTCAAATTGGGCCGCCAGCACCAGAAAAATTGCGATCAGGGATAAGCCAAACGTCACATAGAGTTTGCTGCCTTCCGAAACATATTGCCGAGAGGCACCATCATAATCCACCGAAAACCCGTCAGGCAGCAGTTCCCTGGCTTTTGTGTTCAGAAAATCCAGCGCATCACCCATGCTGACACCCGGCACCATCATGCCCTCCAGCTTGGCTGAATTGAGCTGCTGAAACTGGTTCAAACTGACTGGCTGCGCCACGGTTTTCATACTGATAACGGTCCCCAGGGTGACCTGTTTGCCTTCCGCTGTGCGCACATAATATTGGTTAAGCATCTGCTTATCCAACCGATTCGGTGCGTCAGCCTGTGGTATTACTTTATAACTCCTGCCCTGCACCGCAAACCGATTCAGCCATCCTTCACCCAGCAATGTCGACAATGAAGAACCAATTGCCTCCATGCTGATACCCATCTGCGCCGCTTTATCGCGATCGATGTCAATACGGATTTCCGGTTTGGTAAATTTCAGATCGCTTTCTATAAACATAAACAGTCCACTCTTGAGGGCCTCCAAAGCCAACTGATCAGCAAGCTGGGCCAACGAGGGATAGTCGTTTGTTGTATTAATCACAAACTGAACCGGTGGCCCGCCACCAGCACCTGGGAGAGACTCTCTTGAGAAAATAAACACACTTATGCCGGGAATCTTGTCAACCTCAGCCTGAACCAGTGGTTGAATCGCCATCGCGGTCCGGTCCCGCTCGTCCCAGGGCGAGAGCCCGAAAACACTGAAGGAAGAATTCTGTGCTCCCGAAGTATTAAATCTCACGGCCACCCTGTATTCCGGAAAAGAGGAAAATATCTCGTCAAATTTCTCGGTATGACGATTGATATAGTTGATATTGGCATAGTTAGGCGAATTGGACGCCAGAAACAGCGAGCCCTGATCCTCCTGCGGTGCCAGTTCGCTCTGGGTAAAGAGCAGCAAAAAAGGGATGCAGACCAGCACAATCAAGGCAAAGACCAGTGTCACTGGCCGATACCGGAGCAGATCCGTCAACATACCCCGATACTTCAATCTGAGGCGAGTGAATAACTGATCCAAGGTTCGGGCAAACCGGCTCTCTTCGGTCTCTGATCGCATCAGTTTGGAGCACATCATTGGTGATAGCGTGAGCGCGACAACTCCCGAAATAATAACCGCACCCGCCAGACTAAACGCAAATTCGCTGAAAAGCTTTCCCGTCACTCCCGTCAGGAAGCCAATGGGTGCGTATACGGCGGCCAGTGTCAGGGTCATGGAAACCACCGGCATCGCAATCTCCCTTGCACCCTGTAGCGCCGAATTCAAGGGGGACAGGCCCTCTTCGATATGGCGATGAATGTTCTCAACCACGACAATCGCATCATCGACAACCAGCCCGATGGCCAGCACCATCGCAAGCAAGGTCAATAAATTGAGGGAATACCCCAATGTCCACATCAGAAACAGTGTACCTACCAGCGACAGTGGAATGGCAACAACAGGTATCAGAACCGTTCGAATTTCCCCCAGGAATAGAAAGACCACCAATATAACAATGACAGCCGCTTCCGCTAGCGTTGCCGCCACCTCGTCAATGGATGCCTGAATAAACTTGGTGGAATCGTAAATGATCTCCACTTCTGTACCGAGCGGTAATTCCGGCTGCAGTTTGGTCAGAGCATCCCTGACCCGTTGACTGACCTCCAGCGGGTTGGCGGAAGGTGTTGCTGTGACACCAATAAAGACCGCCTTTCGGCCATTAAAATAGACCCCGTTATCGAAATTCTCTGAATTGAGTTCCACTCTCGCGACATCGACGACCCGTACCAGGCTGTCGCCCTGATGTTTTACCACAATATTTTCAAAACCCTTCACGGTTCTCAAGTCGGTATTTGCTTTGACCTGTGTTGCAACCCACTGATTTTTGGTTTGCCCTGCCGTGGATAGAAAATGATTCCTGCGGATCGCGGCGTTGAGTTCATCGGCGGTAATGTCATGGGCTGCCATTTTTAGCGGATCCAGCCATAAACGCATGGCAAATTTACGTGCTCCAAACACCTCGGCACCGGCCACCCCCTCAAGCGTGGCCAATTTGGGTTCGACTACCCGAATTAGGTAATCGGTGATCTGCTCATCGGACATCGACTCGCTGTTAGAGCGAATATAAAGCAGCGCCGAACCCCTGCTCACGCCTTTTGTTATCACCGAATCTTCAGCTTCTTTAGGCAACTGCCCCCGAACCTGGGCAACCTTCGCCATGATTTCTGTCAACACCTGATCGGTATCATACTCAGGATTCACATGAGCAGTAACCGTCGAATTGCTGTTGACGCTGCTGGAGGTAATATAATCAATGCCCTCGGCACCCGCGATAGCCTGCTGGACGGGTGTAGTAATAAATCCCTGCACCAGATCGCTACTGGCGCCCACATAGAGGGTTGAGATAGTCACTACGGCATCTTCAACTTTGGGGTACTGGCGAATACTGAGCTGGTCAAAGGCGTTGATGCCCAGCAACAGAATAAACAGGTTCAGAACCGTCGCCAGTACCGGCCTTCTGACGAACAGATCAGTGAATTTCATCAGCGTTTATCCCTTCCAGTTCCTGCTGATTGGCCAGCGATATGGCGGTGCCGTTTTTCAGTTTAATCTGTCCGTCAATAACCACCAGATCACCCGCCTCCAGACCGGATTTAACGGCCACCAGTTCACCCCGAACATCGCCGGTCTCTACCGAAACCCGTTGGGCAATGCGCTGACCCCCTTGCGCTTTCTCAACAACCTTAAATACCGTCTCACCATAGAGCGTATAGGTCACCGCCGTTTGTGGTACCGTGACAACCTGCTCCTCCCGGTTGAGTATCAGCTTCACAGCGGCAAACATTCCGGGCACCAGTAAAGCCTCAGAGTTATCGAACTCGGCCCTCACCAGAATATTTCTGGTGTCTGTATCCACCTTGGCATTAACTGCCACCACCCTGGCCATGAACGCACGATCCGGATAGGCATCCACGACGAAGCTCAAGCTTTGGCCCACATAGATCTGCGTAAAATGCTGCTCGGGTAAACTGAAATCCAGATAAAACGCATCCATTGCCTGCAGCGTAGTCAGGGCATCGCCTTTTGAGAGATACTCTCCCAGATTCACTTCTCTGATGCCGACTTTACCGGCGAAGGGGGCACGGATCTTTTTCTTGGCAATCGTTGCTTTGGTCTGCTCGACCAGCGCGATCACTTCATCCAGCTCAGCGCGACTTCTATCACTCTGCTCCTGAGAGGTTAATCGCTTTTCAATCAGTTTTTCATCGCGCTCAAAGTTAAGTCTGGCGAGCTTTAATCTAGCCTGCAGGCTTTTCAGGTTAGCCTGCTCGACCTCATCATCTATCTCCAGCAGCAGTTCGCCCTGGTAAACCGATTGACCCGATCGAAAATGTATCGCTTTGACTTTTCCCTCTGCCTCACCACTCAGGTCAACGCCGTTAACAGCCCTTAACGTACCGATTGCGGACAGATAGGGTTGCCAGACTTCAGCGCGTGCATAGCCTCCCGTTACGACTCGCGGAGGTGGCACAAAATTAGCGAAATACTGGTCCATAAAGTGTTTTTCAACCAGCTTCCAGCCAAAGATGCCGCCAAATAGAACCATGACGAACAGCAACATCCAGATCATTCGCTTCAACATACTCTCTTCCGTTTCGATTAGTGCTAACAGGCCCTAGCCACAAAGCACACCATTCTATATGCTTTAAGCGTAAACAAAAATGCCATTCCCGAATTGTTTTTGCTTAATCAGAACAAACCAGAGAGCGCCCATGAGTCACTTTAGTATTCAACTCACCCCCGAACTTCACCAATACCTGCAGTCCGTATCCGTAAGGGATCAGGAGGTGCTTGAGGCATTGCGGGATGAAACGGCCAAAGAGGAGTTGGCTCGCATGCAGGTCTCTCCCGAACAGGGTCAATTGATGGCACTTTTGATCCAACTGCTTGGTGCGAAACGGACCATCGAAATCGGTGTTTTCACAGGTTACAGCGCCCTGTGTGTGGCCCAGGCATTACCCGACGATGGACAGATTATCGCCTGCGACCTCAGTTTAAAATGGGTCAATATCGCACGACGCTACTGGAAACGCGCGGCGGTCGATCACAAAATCAGTGTAAGGATAGCACCAGCACTTGAAACGCTTGACCAGCTGTTACTCAAAGGCGAGCAGGACCGGTTTGATTTTGCATTTATTGACGCCGATAAGGAAAACTACCAGAACTACTATGAACGCTGTCTGACCCTGATTCGCCCGGGCGGACTGATTGCCGTAGATAATGTTTTATGGGGCGGCAGTGTCATTGATCCGGAAAAGCAGGACGAAGACACCCGCGCCATTCGAGCCTTTAATCAACAGCTAAAAGAAGATCAGCGTATCGACCTCAGCATGATCCCTATCGGAGACGGCTTAACGCTGGCAAGAAAACGCTAGTTGCCAGCTGGTGTCGTGCACGAAACAGGGTTACGCCATATCGAGCGAATCAAAAAACGATTCCATCGCCGCGATAGACTCTGCCTCATCGAGCATCGGCGTATGGCCACGCCGGCTGATCTCCGCTGTTTGCAAATCAGGTTTGCGTCTTTTCATCTCCGCGACACAGTCCCTGGAGAGAATGTCCGAATGCTCTCCCCTGATAACCAGGCAGGGAACTGCGCTGAGGGCTTCAAATGCCGGCCACAAGTCGGGAGGCACCGCCTGCTCCTGCCCCTGATTCATCATCTCGGCAATAGCCGGGTCATAGTTGAGTACCGGAACACCCTGCTCATCCTCTCGATAGAGTTTACGCGCAAAATTCTGCCACTCGGCGTCGCTATAGTCAGGCAAAGCCGCCCCGTTAATGGCGCGAGCCTGCGCCACAGCCTCTGACCAGTTGGTCACCGGATGACCGCGACCTACATAGCCCTGTATCCGCTTTATCCCCTCCGCCTCGACGACCGGGCCGACATCATTCAATACCACGCCTTTCAGCTTGCCCGGTAAAAAACCCGCCATCAGCATCGCCATCAGGCCGCCCATTGAGGTTCCGATCAGGACCAGATTTTCCAGTTGCAACCGGTCTATTAAGCGAAACATATCCCGAATATAGGTGCCCGGGTGATAATTCCCCGAATTCGGATCGAAATCTGATCGCCCCCTGCCCCGTTGATCCGGCACAACCATGCGATAATGGGGGTGAAAATGTTGACACAACCCCTCAAAGTCAGCCGAATTTCTCGTCAAACCATGCATACACAGCAGGTTAAGAGCGGTGTCCTGCTTCCCGTAATCCCGGGCATACAGTTGCAAACCATCATCGGTATCAAACCATACATCCTGAAATTCAGTCATAAGCCTTCTCTCCATACTGCTCACGCAACTCTCGCTTGAGAATCTTGCCGTTGGGGTTTCTGGGCAATTGCCCGATAAACACCAGATCGACAATGCGCTGCTGTTTACCTACCCGTTCATTGCACCACGCCCTGATCTTCTGAGGATCCTCATCCTGTGAGCCCTGCTCGGGCACCACAAATGCCACCGGCGTTTCTCCCCAGCGACGGCTGCTTGCCCCGATCACGGCAACCTCATTAACCGCAGGATGTTTGATCAGTACCGCTTCAATATCCTGCGGATAGATATTCTGGCCTCCCGAAAGAATCATATCCTTCTTGCGGTCAACGATATAAAGATACCCCTGATCATCCAGTCGTCCGATATCCCCTGAACGCAGCCATTGCCGGCCACGCTCATCCATCCAGATCGCTTCGCGGGTCGCCTCCGGACGATTCAGATAACCGGGCATACTGATCCGTCCCCGCGAGACAATTTCACCACTGGTGCCAGCTGCGACCGGCCGATCATCATCACCAACAATACAGATATCCGTGCCGATCAAAGGCTTGCCAACGGACGCCCACCGTCCCTCGGCTTCTTCCGGCTCCAGTGTTGTGATAATACCTTCGGTCAATCCATACAACTCAACGATACCGCAGGGGAAAACATCAAAAATATCCTGCTTAAGCTGTTCGAACAGTGGCGAACCACAGGCCATCATGGCATGCATTGATGAAACATCTCGCGGTGCTTTTCGGTAGGTTTCCACCACACGCTGAAACTGAATGGGCACCATCGCCGTATGGGTCACCTTCTCCCGCTCCACCGTCTCGAGAAACAGTTCAGCATCAAATTGGGTATGAATAATGAGAGTGCCCCCGGCCAGTACCGTACTCAACATAGCCACCCAGGATATGTTCGAATAAAGCCCTATGGTCAGCAAAGTACGCGCACCTCCGTGATAGCGCAAAGCAATTGCCAGATCGTAGGCCCAATCCCTGCGCCCCCGGTGAGTATGGACAATCCCTTTGGGCAGGCCCGTAGTGCCGGAACTGTAGATCACATTCAGGTAATCATCGGGTTGAATTGCCACATTCGGATCCGAGTTTGTTGCTCCTGCCAACATATCCTCATAAGGTATCCAGCCCTTGGCAACCGCTGTCCCATTTTCACCTTTAGCTGCAATACACACTGTTCCCAAAGGAGAGGGAAACGCCTCCCTTACACCGTCGATACGCAGCTGCTGCTCCGTGGTCACGACAATAAATTTAGCCGCGGCATCCTCAATCATACCGGCTAACGCCTCATCGGGTACCGACAGATTTAAGGGTACCGAAACACCACCGGCGGCCATGACACCAAACAGCGTTTCAAGCATCGGTAAACCGTTGCTCATCAAAACAATAACGGTATCACCTTTTTGCAGGCCCAGCGCAATCAGCCCATTTGCGACCGTATTTATATTCGCACCAAATTCGGTCCAGGTTAATCGCTTAGCCCCACAAATTGCTGCCTCTTTCGGTCCCAACCATTTACTGTGCAGCGCGATAATTTCCGGCAACAGGGGAGTCGGGGACTCAATCTCATTCACACTTGCTATCCTCCAGGTTATCAGGATATTCATTCCTGTCAGCAGATCACACAGTAATTCAACAATTGTTGAATTGTCAAGATGCAAATGATGTAAGAGGAATAATTGCCCTGACCAAAGCACCTAATGAATGGCGTAAAGATTGGGTCGCCGACAGTTTTTTAATTGACCTCGCCACCATCAGAAAGAAATCCAGGCAGCTTTTAGTCATGCACACGAACAACGACTTTCTAACAACGCTTGACTTTTCAACATTTGTTGAATATCTTATCCCTCTAATTTCAACGTCTGTTGAAATTAGAGGGTGCAGTTTAGAATATTGGCTTATAACATGCATTTACGGGAGACAATATAAATCGCTGCTTCCACATACAGGGGGCCGGCCGGATAATCTGGCGGGCGAGTCCAATTTCATGGCTCGAAAACAGGTGCACTATGAACATTTTAAAATTTAGCAGGAAGCCTCTTGCGACCATCATCACAATACTTGGCGGTACCACTCTGCCAGGGGGCATGGTCGCAGCAGATGGGGGTGGAACCAGTCTGGAAGAGATTGTAGTAACCGCACAAAAACGCGCGCAGAACCAGCAGGAAGTCCCGGTTTCGATAACCGCCTTTAATGCCCTTGAACTAGAAAACAAAGGCGTCACCAGCATTATAGATCTGGAGAAAAGTTCACCTAATACGCAACTGCGCGCAAGTCGTGCAACAAATTCAACACTCACTGCCTACATTCGTGGTGTGGGACAACAGGACCCACTCTGGGGCTTTGAACCCGGCGTTGGTGTTTACGTTGATGACGTCTACTATGCCCGCCCTCAAGCGGCGGTATTGGATGTCTTTGATGTCGAAAGAATTGAAGTGCTGCGAGGCCCGCAGGGTACGCTCTACGGCAAAAATACCGTCGGCGGCGCGCTCAAATATATCACCAGAAAAATGTCAGGAGATGCGTCTGCAAAAATCAAGCTTGCAGTGGGCACCGAGAATCAGCGTGACATCATGCTATCCGGTCAGCTGCCCGTGATTGAGGATCAGCTGTTTATCGGTGCCGCTATTGCCAAAATGGATCGTGACGGTTTTGGCGACGTTGCCACCGGCTACGATATCGCCACCGGCACCTTTAATGATAGTGAGGAGAATTACGACAAGGATGTTCTGGTCTATCGATTCAGCGTTGAATACAGCCCTACTGACAAGCTGTTTTTACGGTTTGCGGCGGACAAAACTGATGACGAATCCAACCAGCGCTGCGGCTCACAATCGAGTCAGACTGTGCTGACACATCCGGCAACCGGAGAGCTGTTTCTGGCTTCCAGTGATCCCTATGACGGCGCCTGCGGGACCTCACATAAATCCAATGTCGAGAACGAGGGCTTCTCATTCACGGCCCAATACGAGATCAGCGAAGCACTTTCGATCAAATATGTGTATGCCGATCGCGAAGGTGAAACCCAACAGTTTATCGATTTCGAGTCCACACCTCTCGATGCATTTGATGTTCCCGCGAAATACTCAGACGATCAGCAGTCCCACGAACTGCAGGTCAACTATTCCGCCGAACGATTCAACCTGGTGGGCGGTATTTACTACTTTGAAGGAAACTCTGCCGGTGCATTTGACGTGGTACTTAACAACTCGCCCTTTATGGATGGCAGTCATTTTGACCTGGCGATCGGTGGCGATGTCGATACCGAGAGCCTCTCAGGCTACCTCAACGGCAGCTTTGATCTGACCGACACAATCACGATCACGGCGGGCGCACGTATCACCCGGGATGACAAGAATTCCAATATTCAACGAATATCCTATATCACCGGCAACTCCTTCCCCTACACCACCACCCAGGGCACCGCATTTACCTTCGGCAACCCGGCAAACGATCTGTTTCTCGGAGCCGCAACGGATATCAGTGACGACGATGCGGATGACAGCTGGAGCGAGGTCAGCCCGTCGATCAAGATCGACTGGAAAGTAACCGAGGATATTATGCTCTATATCAGCTACGCCGAGGGCTTTAAGTCAGGCGGGTTCGATATGCGCGGTAATGCCGCACTCAACCCGAACGTGGCCAATGGTTATGATCCGGAAACCGTTGAAACATGGGAAATCGGCATTAAGAGCCAATTGTTTAATGACCGGTTACGCTTAAATGTGGCCCTGTTTGATATGGACTACGACGATATGCAGCTCACAGTGCAAACCTCGCAGCCACCACCGGTGTTCTTTTCTTCAGATGTCGTCAATGCCGGTACCGCTGAGATCAAGGGGTTTGAAATTGAAGCATTGGCGCAACTGACTCCCGCTTTTAGCAGTTCATTATCGGTGGGTCACATGAATGCCGAGTTGATTGAAGTCATTTCCGGTGGTGTTGATGTCTCGGATACCTGGGAGATGCTGAATGCTCCGGACTGGACCGGACAGCTTGGTTTTAATTACGATGCCGACCTAGGCGATGCCGGTTCTATCGCGCTGAACACTGCGGTTACCTACCGGGACTCCTCAAGAAACTTCAACAACGTCACCTGCAGCTGCGACCAGGACGACTCCTATACATTATGGGATGCCAGTGCCAACTGGTACTCCGCAGATGAGCATTGGAATATCAGTCTCTATCTGAAGAATATTGAAGACAAGGAATACAAAACCGGTGGCTATAATTTGGGTTCCGGCGAGCTGGCCTTCTATGGCCCCCCCAGAACCTGGACACTGGGGGTTTCCTACCAGTTTTAACTCTCACCAGACTCACTCACAAAGGGGGCCACAAACGCCCCCTTTTTTATGTTTCTTCGTTTACTTCTTATAGGGATTTCTGCATTGCTGACGATGTTTATGCCAGGATCAGAGGACCGCTGGCACTATATCACGGGTACTGAATGTGTAATGCCTTGATTTTTAAAGAAATGGAATTATGATAAAGAAACGAAAGGAATACCCAAAGAATCAGGGAGTGGCGATTTATGTCTGCAAAGAAAAACCCTCTGTTTTTAGAACCCACTGTTATTAAAGATAAATTACAAGAGCATGGTGCGTTCGGTCCCGTAATAGGGTGCCAAAGTGATATAGTGCCAGAGTCTCTATAATTAGCTGTTATGCATCATGAGTAAGAAAGCATTTGGATTGGTCGAGTTTATTATCCTGACTGCGTTGTTGGGCATGTTGGCGTTGCTAGCTATTCGCTTTGTCCAGCCAGAGCTTTTAGATCTGCCTTTTTTCAATACTCAACTAGGATCCTTTCTGCTTGGATGCTTTTTCTGTTATTTCACCTTAAATCAATTTAAAGCGGCTAAATCTAAGGATGAGTGGGGGCTAAACAGAGTTGCAGGCATAATTCGTGTGCCTTTATATTTAGCGGCAGCTGTCTTTTTATTTTACGTGGCAGCAACCGGAGGGTTAAATGCATAACAAGTTTAGGCAACATCGCCCCTTCGGGGCTGGACAGCCAAACCTGCGGTTCGGCTGCCGTTGCTAAAGGCGTTGAGCCTGTAGAAAAACCCTGAATTTAGGGTTATTTTTGTTAGAATAGGTTTTTGCACAAGGAGCGCTGCATATGCCCAACTTTATCCCTTATGACCACAACCAAAGCTCAATGGTGGTGATCAACTATCAGGATCAGTTACAGCCGGGCACCTTCGAGCATGCCATCCATCACCTGATGATGAAGAAGCTGGACCTTTCCGTTTTCTATCCGAATTACCGGAATACAGAAGGTGGAAGACCCGCCTATGATCCAGCGGTTTTATTAAGCATTATCCTGTTTGCCTACTCCAAGGGTATTACGTCCAGTCGGGAGATACAGTGGTGCTGCGAAACCAATATCCTCTTTAAAGCCTTATCCTGTGATAGCGTGCCGCACTTCACCACGATAGCCGCTTTTGTCAGTGATCATTCCTGCGAGATTGAAGCCTTGTTCGAACAGATTCTATTGATTTGTCATGAGCAGGGGCTGTTAGGTAATGAGCTGTTTGCCATTGATGGTTGTAAAATGTCCTCGAATGCGGCCAAGGAATGGTCAGGCACCTTTAAAGAGCTGGAAGCCAAGCGGGCCAAACTCAAACGCCAAATACGCTACCATCTCAAAGAGCACCAGCAGCAGGATAAAAATGAAACACGGGATGAGGAGCGGGGGAAACGAGCAGAACAGACCATTGATACGCTCAACCGGGCCCATGACAAGATTGACCGATTCCTAAAGCACTCCAGCCCACGGATGGGCCAGGGGAAAAGGGTAAAGGAAGTAAAAAGTAATATCACCGATAACGAATCAGCGAAGATGTCCACCAGCAAAGGCACAATCCAGGGCTATAACGGTGTTGCTACGGTGGATAAAAAGCACCAAATCATTATTGATGCCCAAGCCTTTGGTCATGGCCAGGAACACCATACCCTCAAGCCGGTACTGGCAACCATCAAAGCCCGTTTTCGACGGCTGAAGATTAGTCGTGATATCTATAGGAAAGAAACCCTGATTACCGCCGATACGGGTTTTGCTAACGAAGCCAATATGCAGTATCTGCATCAACAGCAGATCAATGCTTATATTCCGGATAACCAGTTTCGCTCCCGAGATCCTAAGTTCCAGGATCAGAAGGTCAAATATGGGAAGCGTCATCAGGATAAACCCAAATCGACAAAACGCCATGTCATCCCGGCCAGTGAGTTTGATTTTGATCCGGTGAAGCTGACCTGCATCTGCCCAAATGGAAACACCCTGAGTTCAAGAGGTGTGAGGGCGAATGACAGTGGGCAACCGACGGCTTACTTTGAAGGGCGTTTATTGCAGTGTCGGCACTGCGAAATAAAAACAAAATGCATGCACCGGCCAGCGTCAGCGGATCATCGTAAAGGTAATGGTAGGCAGGTATCTTTTGCTTTGGACAACAAGCGTCGTCCTACTTACACGGACTGGATGAAGCACCGGGTGGACAGTGACTTTGGCAAGCAAGTTTATGGTCACCGGATGTCGACGGTGGAGCCAGTGTTTGCGAATATGGGGACAAATAAGGGGCTAAACCGGTTTAGTTTACGTGGTAAACGCAAGGTGCAGGGGCAATGGCAGCTGTATTGTATGATCCACAATATAGAGAAGCTGATGAGGTACGGAGAAATGGCGACTTGAGGACACAGAAGAGCCTCAACGTAGATGCCAAGAAGTATCACAGCATATTGCTGCGGGAAAACAGAAAAATGTTATTAACGACCACGAGCAACAATGGCCGGGATCAAGCGGTTTTGATTCCGGTTTTTCTACAGTCTCGTTACGTTCCCCATGACGCGCATAGCTAGACAGAGGCTTGGCTACTTCGTTGCACCGCTTGTCCCAGCGACGATCGCGTTCGTGCTAGTTGGTGGCATGCCAATGATTTCAATGTGGCCATTGTTTACGTTCGGCGCTCTATATTTTGTCTCCTTTCTAGCGATGGCCGTTGTGGCTCTGCCGCTTCTCGCGTTGTGTTTCAAAAAGCGAAGCCTAATTGACTGCATTCTGGCTGGCGCAGTGACAGGTATCGTCGTCACCGTCAGTCTGTTTCTGTTTAGGGGCCAGCCTTCTGACGCATCTTCATTTTTCGAGGGCATTTTGTTAACAGCTTTATTTTTAGCGTCGATACTCAGCGGTATCGTTTATTGGTATGTTGCAATTAAGGGAACGTAACCAGGCAATGTAGTGGACGCCCTTTGCCTTCGCAAAGGCCGCGCCAGCTTTCGGCCGCCACTGATCGCGGCGTTGAGCCTGTAGAAAAACCCTGAATTTAGGGTTATTTTTGTTAGAATAGGTTTTTGCACAAGGAGCGCTGCATATGCCCAACTTTATCCCTTATGACCACAACCAAAGCTCAATGGTGGTGATCAACTATCAGGATCAGTTACAGCCGGGCACCTTCGAGCATGCCATCCATCACCTGATGATGAAGAAGCTGGACCTTTCCGTTTTCTATCCGAATTACCGGAATACAGAAGGTGGAAGACCCGCCTATGATCCAGCGGTTTTATTAAGCATTATCCTGTTTGCCTACTCCAAGGGTATTACGTCCAGTCGGGAGATACAGTGGTGCTGCGAAACCAATATCCTCTTTAAAGCCTTATCCTGTGATAGCGTGCCGCACTTCACCACGATAGCCGCTTTTGTCAGTGATCATTCCTGCGAGATTGAAGCCTTGTTCGAACAGATTCTATTGATTTGTCATGAGCAGGGGCTGTTAGGTAATGAGCTGTTTGCCATTGATGGTTGTAAAATGTCCTCGAATGCGGCCAAGGAATGGTCAGGCACCTTTAAAGAGCTGGAAGCCAAGCGGGCCAAACTCAAACGCCAAATACGCTACCATCTCAAAGAGCACCAGCAGCAGGATAAAAATGAAACACGGGATGAGGAGCGGGGGAAACGAGCAGAACAGACCATTGATACGCTCAACCGGGCCCATGACAAGATTGACCGATTCCTAAAGCACTCCAGCCCACGGATGGGCCAGGGGAAAAGGGTAAAGGAAGTAAAAAGTAATATCACCGATAACGAATCAGCGAAGATGTCCACCAGCAAAGGCACAATCCAGGGCTATAACGGTGTTGCTACGGTGGATAAAAAGCACCAAATCATTATTGATGCCCAAGCCTTTGGTCATGGCCAGGAACACCATACCCTCAAGCCGGTACTGGCAACCATCAAAGCCCGTTTTCGACGGCTGAAGATTAGTCGTGATATCTATAGGAAAGAAACCCTGATTACCGCCGATACGGGTTTTGCTAACGAAGCCAATATGCAGTATCTGCATCAACAGCAGATCAATGCTTATATTCCGGATAACCAGTTTCGCTCCCGAGATCCTAAGTTCCAGGATCAGAAGGTCAAATATGGGAAGCGTCATCAGGATAAACCCAAATCGACAAAACGCCATGTCATCCCGGCCAGTGAGTTTGATTTTGATCCGGTGAAGCTGACCTGCATCTGCCCAAATGGAAACACCCTGAGTTCAAGAGGTGTGAGGGCGAATGACAGTGGGCAACCGACGGCTTACTTTGAAGGGCGTTTATTGCAGTGTCGGCACTGCGAAATAAAAACAAAATGCATGCACCGGCCAGCGTCAGCGGATCATCGTAAAGGTAATGGTAGGCAGGTATCTTTTGCTTTGGACAACAAGCGTCGTCCTACTTACACGGACTGGATGAAGCACCGGGTGGACAGTGACTTTGGCAAGCAAGTTTATGGTCACCGGATGTCGACGGTGGAGCCAGTGTTTGCGAATATGGGGACAAATAAGGGGCTAAACCGGTTTAGTTTACGTGGTAAACGCAAGGTGCAGGGGCAATGGCAGCTGTATTGTATGATCCACAATATAGAGAAGCTGATGAGGTACGGAGAAATGGCGACTTGAGGACACAGAAGAGCCTCAACGTAGATGCCAAGAAGTATCACAGCATATTGCTGCGGGAAAACAGAAAAATGTTATTAACGACCACGAGCAACAATGGCCGGGATCAAGCGGTTTTGATTCCGGTTTTTCTACAGTCTCGTTAAATCTACACACAAGGAAAGTTCGTGCCATTTACTCTATTTCACATGGGACCAGGAATAGCCATTAAAGCGCTGCTGCAAGGCAGTTTTAGTCTTATGGTGTTTGGCTGGGCACAAATAATTATGGATATTCAGCCTTTGATCGTAATGATAACTGGCGAGGGCCATCTACATGGTTTTAGTCACACTTATGTCGGTGCAACACTGTTAGCGTTATTCTCGGCACTCACCGGTAAGTACTTGTCTGAGGTGGGTCTTTATGTCTTCGGCCTCAATAAACAATGGCAGGTTAAAATCGCGTGGTGGGTTGCGTTTGTGTCTGCATTTATAGGCACATACTCGCATGTGCTAATTGATAGCATCATGCACACTGATGTAGAGCCATTTTATCCATTCACAACAATTAACCAATTTCAGGGCTTAATATCCATCGAAACATTGCATAAGCTTTGTATTTATAGTGGTGTTGCCGGTGGTGTGTTGTTTTTCGCAATTCTGGCGGCGCAAAAATTTAAAACGAAACGGGGGTCAAACAAAACGGGGTCAGGTCTTTGATTTATGATCCCTCAAAATACCACTCACTGTCGAATAGTGAATCCCATTGTCATTGCCTATCTCCCTGAGTGTTTAGCCGCCACGATCGGGTGATTACCCAATTACTAGACATCTGCCCGATCGGCAACCTCTACTGGTTCCGCCACTCCTTTAAAACGAAGCACAGCCAACAGCAACAATCCCATTGTCAGTGATACAATAATCGCGTAACTGGCTGAAACGGCGGGATTCGCAACACCCATCCACAGGTTAAGGACCAAATGAATCACCAGTGCTGAAAAGGCACAACCGGCAATTGCCCAAAGTGGTAGTTCACGCTTCACCATCACACCAAACAGCAGTGGCACCAGGGATGCTGCGGCCAGGCCGTACACTCCTTTCTGGGCAAACAGGCCCACCAGGGGTGGCGGATTCCAGGCCAGCAATCCTGCAAAGACACCGACTGCGACCAAAACGATGCGTGACAGCATTAAACCCTGACTGCCCGACCGTGCACCGAACAGGGGCTGGTAGATATCGTTCACCACCATCGCCGACAGGGAAACCAGAATGCCATCGAGCGTGCTCATCCCGGCGGCCAGCAGGGTGATAAACACAAAGGTTAGTACATACGCTCCCCAGACCGATCCGGAAAACTCCATGAGCAGGTATTCGGTCACAACGCGATCCTGAGCGCTCACCTGCACACCCGACAACTGAGCATAGAAACCCAGCATTAACATCAGCGCAAAACAGAAGCCCACGACGACGGTCGTCACGATAAACTTGTTAATGTCCCCTTCACTGCGAAGATAGAGTACTTTTGTCAGGATATGGGGTTGTAACATCAACGCGAAGGTAACGATAAATCCGCTACCGAATACCGAGAAAAAATCGTAGTAGAGTTCGCTTTCCGTGTTATAGGGCTTCGCATAATGCTCGCCAAACTGAGCCAGACTGTTAAAGAACCCCGCATCAAAATACTTGAGCCCATTCACAAAAAGAAAAAGGCTGATGCCGAGCATCATGATGCCTTGCAATGTATTGGTATAGGCATGCGCGTAGGTACCCCCCATCAGGACATAGGAAAAAACAAACAGCAGAATAACCACCAGCGCAATCTCCCTGTCGATGCCAAACAACCCGGTGACGAGCAAACTGCAACCGACCAGAATTAAAACGACAAAGGTAATGGAGAGTAGATTAATAAACGCAAAAAAGAGGCTGAAGCCACGATGTTGGTAGCGATGGTAGATCCACTCCGGAATCGTCAACGCACCATGCTGGTCGCCCAGTCGAAGAAAGCCCCGGGTAAGCACCAGAAATGCCGTGACAATGCCCAGGGAGGCGGCCACACCGTAATGCAGATAGGCAGAGAGTCCATGCGTATAGACAAATCCCGGATTGATCACAAAGGTAGCCGTTGACGCAATAGATGCGGCGAGCGTAATACCAATCAAATAGGGATTCATATCCTTGTTGCCTATCGAAAAACCACGCAAATCGCGGGTACGCCTCATGCCAATCCAGGAAAGTGCAAAGGTGGCAAACACATAAAAGCCGGTAACAAGATATTTAAAGAGTTCAGGTGACACTTTCTTCGACCTCTCATGCGGGTGTGATATGATTGAAGTAAGCTAGTTTTCAACAATTGTTGAATTTTGTCAACTAAAGTTCAGTGGCGACCGGTTTATTCCATTTCGGTTATCTGTAACCAGGCGAAAACCGGGCCTGCCATATTTAGATGCGGTCGGTAAAGACGATGAATGACGTAAAAAAAATATCAAAAAAAGAACGTATCCTTAACGCGGCGGAAGAGCTGTTTGCGCAACATGGTTTTGACGGTGTCACTATTCGTCAAATAGCCGCTGATGCTGAAGTTGACGTCGCGCTGGCCAGCTACCACTTTGGAAAAAAAAGGGACCTTTTTGACGCGGTATTTCTGCGCCGCGCCGAGATTCTTAACGAAGAACGGCTGGAAGCGCTGTTAAGGTGCCAGGCCAGCTCCGGGACGAGCGGCCCGACCGTAGAACAGATTATCGAAGCATTTCTCAGACCCCTCGAAATGGAACAGGAGAGTGGCGACAAGGGCTGGCAAAATTATCTGGCGCTGGTCGCATACATTAACAACTCGCCGGTATGGGGCAAAGAGCTGATGAGCAAACATTTTGACCCCCTGGTCAAACGCTTTCTCGACGCGCTCAGAAAAGCATTACCTGAAGCCAAAGAGGAGCAGATCTACTGGTGCTACAATTACCTGTCCGGTGCGCTCACACTGACCTTCGCGCAAACCGGACGAATTGATAAACTGTCTGATGGGCTGTGCCGCTCATCGGATTTCAAGGCCGCTTACGATCACATGATCCCTTTCATTGCCGCTGGCTTCCATCGTGTCTGCGGTCAAACCGGAGAGTAGAATCAGACTTTATGAATAATCCCGCTGTTAAAACTGCCCAAATCAAAAATACGGTTTTTGATCTGGGAGCCGTATTACTGGAATGGAATCCGGAGGATATTGCCCATAGATTTGCTGAAGATGAATCAACAAAACAGCTATTGCTGGAGTATGTTTTCCATCATCAGGACTGGAAACGCCTGGATCTGGGTGAGATTGATGCCAACCAGGCGGTTCAGAGTTTTGCGAAGAACAGTGGCCTTCCCCTGCCCCTCATGGAATCGTTGATGGCGTTTATTAAAAGTTACCTTACCGCAAAGAGTGAGAGTGTCGAACTACTCAAGGAACTGCAGCAACGGGGACATCGTGTGTTTTGTCTGTCCAATATTTGCCGTGAGCTTTACGACCATGTTACGGGGCAAAACCCGTTTTTTGAGTTATTTGAAGACGCCATCGTATCGGCTGACATCAAACTGGCCAAACCCGACCCCAGGATATTTGAGTATATGTTGACCCGCTTCAACATACGCCCGGAGGAAACCCTGTTTATCGATGATATGCCAGCCAATATCGAATCAGCGAACCAACTGGGAATTCAAGGAATCAGATTTACAGAAATAGACGATTGTCGACGCGCAATTAGCAATATTATTGAGTAAACTTAGGCACTCTATACCCACTACTGTAGACAGAAATGACCAGCACCAACATTCATCCAACAGCCATTGTCGCCGACTCAGCGGAAATCGGGGCAGATACTGAAATTGGCCCTTACGCCATCATTGGCGAACAGGTCAAAATTGGCCAAAACTGTCATATCCACACCCAGGCAGTTATCGAACCTTTTGTGAAGATGGGCGATCATAACCAGGTTCATCCACATGCGGTGATAGGCGGGTTGCCACAGGATCTCAGTTTTGATCCCACTACAGTCAGTGGCGTATCGATAGGCCACCACAACGCGTTTCGCGAGGGCGTAACCATCAGCCGCGCCAGCTTTGAAGGCCAGCATACGGTGATCGGCGACCATTGCTATTTTATGAATAATGCACACGTGGCACACGACTGTATCGTCGGTGACGCAAATATATTTGCTACCAGCGCAACGTTGGGTGGGCACGTTCAGGTGGGCAGCAAGGTATTTTTCGGTGGCGGCGCGATGGTTCACCAGTTTTGCCGTATCGGCTCCTTTGCCATGATTGCCGGTGTAATTGGTATTCGCAAGGATGTGATTCCCTATACCTTGATCGGAGGAACACCGGTTCGGCATTATCGGCTCAATACCATTGGACTACGCCGGGCGGGAATCACCGGAAAACGCTATAAAGCGCTCAGCCAGGCTTTTCGCTGTTTAAAAGATAATCGCTCCCTGGACGAAATAGACCAAACAGAGGAGACAGTTCATCTCAGCGAATGGTTAACCGCCGAGTCAAAACGGGGCATCTACGGTTTTATTGATGCGGGAAAAATGAAAGACCAGGACTAACGCTTCGCCAAACACTTTGGCGCTGCAAAAGAGGTACTTATGCTGGAACGAGATAACACCCTGCTACTCATCGTTGATGTACAGGGCAAGCTTGCCACACTGATGCAGGATCGTGATACCTATTTGAATAACCTGAAAATACTGATCAAAAGTGCGGAAATTTTGCAGCTCCCGGTAATATGGGCAGAACAGCTTCCGGATAAACTGGGACCAACATTACCGGAAATCGCCGAGCATTTGAACGATTACCAACCCATAGCCAAAAGCAGCTTTAGTTGTTTTGGCAACAATGATTTACGTCAGGCACTCTCGGCGGCCGGCAAAAGCCAGATATTGGTAACCGGAATTGAAACCCATATCTGTGTCTACCAGACCGCGCTGGATCTGATACGGCTTAACAAAGAAGCGCACATCGTCTGTGATGCTGTCTCCTCCCGTATCGCCAGCAATAAAGAAGTAGGTCTGCAAAAGATGAAAGATGCCGGTGCACAACTAACCAGCACAGAGACCTGCCTGTTTGAACTGATGAAATGTGCAGATATTCCGGAGTTCAAGCAGATTGCCCGGCTGCTGAAATAAGCGGATGGACGAACTAGGGCATTGCACCGGGCACCCGCTGGGCCGATGTGCCGGAGGACTGGCTTTGCCCGGACTGCGGCACAGGAAAGCGGGATTTTATCATGAAGAAACTGAGGTAATTGCTGAACCATGTTTAAAGCACTCGTCGTTGACAAACCAGAGGGACAACATCAATACCAGTTCACATCCTGGCAGGAAACACAACTGCCCGACAAACCGATACGGGTTAAAGTTGACTATTCCAGCCTCAACTTTAAAGACGGTCTGGCCGTGACCGGCAAGGGGAAAATTCTGCGTGATTACCCGATGATACCGGGTATCGATATGTCCGGTGTTGTGCTGGAATCGAAAAGCGAACAGTTTAGGCCAGGAGACGCCGTCGTGCTGACCGGTGCCGGGCTGGGAGAGGATTATTGCGGCGGCTATGCCGAACAGGTCAAGGTTGATCCCGATGCATTATTAATGCTTCCTGAGGGCATGACGGCGCACAATGCCATGTCGGTAGGCACTGCAGGATTCACCGCCATGCTGGCCGTTGCAGCAATCGAAAACGCAGGCGTCACACCTGATCAGGGCCCCATTCTGGTAACAGGTGCCGCCGGTGGCGTTGGCAGCGTCGCCATCGCCATTCTTTCACGTCTGGGTTACGCGGTGACAGCGGTCACCGGCCGAAAAGAAACCCACTCCTACCTGACCGAACTGGGGGCAACAGAAATTATCAGCCGGACAGAGATGGAACAGCCCGCAAGACCGCTGGAAACCCAAAAATGGGCCGGTGCCGTTGATAATGTCGGAGGCCCGATTCTTTCGCGACTAATTGCCGAAACGGAAATTAACGGCGCAATCGCCAGTTGTGGATTAGCAGCCAGTCATGAACTGTCCAGCACGGTCATGCCTTTTATTCTGCGTGCCATCAAACTGATTGGCATTAATTCAACCCATGTCACAAGAGCACACCGGATAAATATGTGGGAACGCTTGTCAAAACTGTTCGATGATGCATTCTGGGCCGGCATTACTGAAACGATTACATTTGATCAGATACCGGAGTATGCAGAAAAAATTACCAATGGCCAGATTCGTGGAAGAGTGGTAGTGGGAATAAGCGACGATTGATTTTTCTTCCGGAAAACACTCGAATTGTTAAGGGTGTCATGATAGAAAACTCTCGATCTCACCCATAAACAACTCACACTGGTCATGATGCACCCAGTGACCGGCATCGGGGATGCTGGTCACCTTAGCGTCCTTAAAATAATCGACTCTGCCATCCTCCGCCGGATCACTGGCCCAGCTCTCTTTTCCCCAAACCAACAAGACCGGGCAGGCAATCGTCTCCCAAAGCTGGTGCGTATCCTGCGCGCTCATGTCAAAGGGCGGATGTGCGCCGACATAAGGATCATACTTCCAGCGATACTGGCCACTCTCTTTTTGACAGATCCCCTGTAAGGCGAGGTGTCTGGCCCGCTCCTCCGAGAGGTGTGCGTTGGCCTGCTGCATGCGCTCAATCGCCTGTTCCCGAGTCGCAAACTGCCTTTCAGGCTTGGCCGCAATGCGCTGCATCTCTTTTGTCCATCGCTGCATCTTTTCCGAAGCGCTGATGCTGGCTTCCTTTTCGAGAAAGTCCGGCGCAGATCCCAGCCCTTCGATAGAAACCAGTTTTGTGACCTGATCAGGGTAGGCACCGGTAAACTTGGTCGCTATACCGCCCCCCAGAGAATGTCCAATCAGCGTAACCGGCGCCAGCTGGAGCTGCTCGATCAACTCGCACAGGTCATAAATGTAATCGTACATGCTGTAGGCATTACCGATCGCCCAATCAGAATCGCCATGCCCTCTTAAATCCGGCGCAATGATGTGGTACCGGTCCGCCAGCCTTTGCGCCACCCAATCCCAATTTCGGCAATGATCCATTCTGCCGTGAATCAGTATAAGCGGTGGGGCATCATGGTTACCCCAGTCAACGTAATTTAATTTGAGTCGTGCGGAATAATAATGGTGTTTGGAGGGTGCAGGCATACTTCACTTAATCACAGGCAAAAATGCAGTGTAATCTATCCGCCGCAGATGTTAAACCGCTGTCCTTGTCAGCGATTTGGAATTACTGCGGATCGGCCTGCACCAGTTCAGACAGGTCTTTACCGTATGCCGCTTGCAACATTTCTTCGGGAGCCAGCTTGCGCGCCTGACTAAAACTCTTTTCTGCCTGCCCCCATCGGCCAAGAAGATAAAGGGACTTTGCAATCGCAAAGTGCAGGCGATGTTCATCCTTTTTTTTGCTCAGCGCTTTGCGCAATAACTTGACGGCCTCTTTATGGTCCCCGTTCGCGGCAGCCTTGTCACTCAGCATCAACAGAAAGTAGGGGTTCTCACGCAAATGCTTTTTTGCCTTTTGCTGTAAGTGCCGTGCCTGTTCCAGATCACCCTGTTGCAGATGTATCTTTGACAGATTATTCATTGCCATAAAGGCCCGGTGATCCGCATCCAATGCCCTGTGATAGGCCCATTTCGCATCTTCCGGTTGATGGTTACGGCTGTAGGCGACACCCAGATTTGACCAGATGTAACCAGACTTCGGTGCAGTTTCCAGCGCACGAATAAAATAGCCCCTTGCTTCGGCAACCTTGCCCGAGAGAAGCTGATCCACACCCAGGTTATTGAAATACTGCGCTTTGGCATAAGCATCGGAAATCACTTTTACAACATACCGGTTCTGCACCCGCGATCGCGCAATATCAACAATATAATCTCCACTCTGTGTTCTCACCAGAATATTGACGTGTCGTGCCATGATGTGGACATCATCCGCCTCATTCCAGTCAGGAGTCACCCGCTCCTCCTGATAGAGCGCCTTTAAACCGGCCGCTCGTGCCAACGCAACAAACAAATTAGCAAAAGCGAGACAATTGCCCTGTCGTTGCTCAAAAGCCTGTGCAGCGGTCAGCGTCATATGCGCATCATAATCGAAGCCCAGAATTCCCGGATGAATGATGGCGCGGCTCAGCGCACGTATTTTTTGCGTATCATTGGCGGTATCGGGAACATATTGCTCGACAAAGGCCCGCATCTGTTCCGTTAGCGCCAGAATCTCTACTTCCTCAACGCTAACCGAATCAGCATTTTTGAGCACAGGGAAAGCCTCGGGTACCGTCACAGACTGAATAGCACAACCCGATACCAAAAAAAGAAACACCACTCCGACCAAGCGTGACCTGAAGTGGCTAGTGACGCCAGCAACATCGAACATGGGCAGAAAGATTCCCGTACATAGCCGCCAGATCTTTTGATAAGCTACCGTTTTGACTTCAATTTCGCCGAATAGTGCAACCTGAAGATGACCGGTCGATATAAAAGCGTTTATAAGGCATTAGCCTGGGGGCTGATTTCACTACTGACGAGCTGCCAGGCACCACCACCCACCGCACCACATGAAGCGGGACTGCTGGAACGCTCTTCTGAAGCCCAATCGATCGTAATGCCCGAAACCCCGATGGTGGTTTACCTCAATCCTGAAAAATCCGGTATTCAGCTATTGATCTATCGGGCCGGGCGACTCGCACATCTCGGTCACAATCATATTATCAGCGCTCCGGTTAAGGGGATGGTCAGGCTCCACCCCGATATCCGGAAAACCGCCTTTAGACTGGTATTAAACGTGAATGAGTTTGTTGTTGACGATGCGGCTGCACGAGCCAAAGCCGGAGCAGGTTTTGCTTCACCCGTGACAGCACAGGCCATTATTGACACTCGAAACAACATGTTAGGCCATCAGGTCCTGGACGCCATAAACTTCCCCTATATTGATATACAGAGTGTGTCCGTTAAAGGCGAGCTTCCCCAGCTTGAGAGTCTAATTGCAGTCACCCTGAAAGGTATTAAGCAAACCTTAAAAACAACTATCCTGGTTACCCGGAATGGCACTGACATTGTGGCCAGAGGATCGTTTGTCATATCGCAACAACAGTTTAACCTCAAGCCCTTCAGCATTCTCGGAGGAGCCATCGCAGTGGCTGATAAAATCGATATTCGGTATCACCTTGTCATTCCCACCGGCGATTCATCATCATAGAAAAGAAGGTCGCCAGACAGGTCATGGTTCGATATAAACACTTGTTTCTGAGCGGTCACTGGCTAGAATAGGCACCTCTAAAACCAGAAAATATCCATTTGGGAGTTCACCTTGCGCTATCTTATCTTATTCAGTCTGTTTTTCCTCACATCATGCGGTTCTACCGTATCTGTTGATGGCCAGACGGTTTACACCTACACATTTAATGAACAGCATGCCGACAAATCCCAATTAAAAAAACTGGTTATTGCCACCGTCAATTATGGCCAGGACAGCCCTTCCTATCTTCGCTATGAAGAGAAAACGGTCGACGCGGCTGTGGCGGCCTATCTGGAACAAAATGGCTACGAAGTATTGACCGGCAATCAATTTGATACCGCCTGGACCGCTGCCATTGATACGCATGGCAAGTATTACGACCCCTACTCCGCGACATTCCGCAGAGATCGGTTTAACCATATCTTGTCTGACACACTGGACAGTCTGAAGCAAAAGCATGATGTTGATGCCATCATTTTCACAGATCTGCTGGTACGCAAAGTTAACTTCACCTACAGCCAGCCACACTATGCAAGCTGGGATGGGGTCAAGCGGAAACCCCGCCTGAAAGGTGGTAACGGCGTACCCAGAGACTATAACTGGGCAAAAACTTTTCGCGCCTCTTCAATCAGTATCACCCTGTTCAGATGGGATAAAGAGTTCGTCTTTAACAGTGTGGGCGGTATAGAGATGATCGACAATCTGAATATGAAGACGGGAACACCCAAAGCAACACGTCACAGCAACCTGTTCGATGATGAAAATATGATTCTGGAAGGCATTCAGCTTGCGCTCCATCCCTTTGTCAAGATGGAAAACTACCCGGGCAAATAATGCCCGACCCTCTCAGATATGTATCGCCTGCCGCCTACACTGATACTATTGGTGTGTGCGGCATGGCAGCAGGTTTGCGCAGCATCATTATGGACAGTGAACCACCAAAGCAGCGAAATAGGCTTTATAGCAATACAGGAAGGCAACGCCTTTACCGGTCACTTTGAGCGGTTCGATGTTGAACTGAGCTTCGACCCGGAGCATCTGGATTCGAGCTATTTCAGGGTCATTATCGATACCGGCAGCGTCAACACGCAGTCCCCCGAAAGGGATGAGATTCTCAGGTCGACTGATTTTTTTGATATCAGCCAGTGGCCTCATGCCAGATTCAACACCAACCTGATTACCAGTCTGGGTAACGGATTTTATTTGGCATCCGCAACACTCCAAATTCGTGATCAAACACTTATTCTTTACTTTCCCTTTCAATTAAGTGTCTTAAAACAGAACCGCTCACTCCTCTCCGGCTCAGGCGAACTGCTGATTAACCGGTTTGACTTCGACCTGGCACAGGGCGAATGGCGAGATACCAGGATAATTGGAGAACAGGTGCTAATCAGGGTAAAGTTGAAGGCCTCAAAACCGATTCGGAGATAGACCAATGACACAACAGGAAAAAACCGCTTTCATTTATGAGTGCGCAATGCGAGGTTTTCAGGGAAGCCTTGCCAATCCGACACAACAGGCATCGGTCGCCTCAATCGTGCGTGATGCTGAACGATTGTGGAATGAGCTTCAGGATTGGCAGCAACAGCAGCAAGTCCAGACCAGCCATCATTGATAACGGTAATTCCTCGACAGTAAAAACCCTCGGCGAGGGTTGATCCAACATGCCAGCAATCAGATTTATAATCCTGCTCTACCTGATGCTAACCCTCTCCGGTTGCGAGACCATCGGTTATTACAGCCAGGCTGTCACGGGCCACTTTTCACTGCTTTACCAGCGTCGCGCCATTGAAAAATACCTCGATGACTCCAGCACACAGCCGGCACTCAGGCATCAGCTTGAAAAGGTCGTGGCGATGCGAGTGTTTGCGGAACAGCAACTGGGGCTCCCCGTAAAGCGCCAGTACAGTCATTACGTCGAACTCGACAGGAGGCATGTGGTCTGGAATGTCTTTGCGACCCCCGAACTCTCCATGCAACCGCTGTCCTGGTGTTATCCCGTTGCCGGATGCACCACCTACCGCGGCTATTTCAAACAGCAGAACGCAATGCTCTATGCCAATAAACTGTCGCAGCAGGGTTATGATGTCTATGTCGCCGGCATCTCCGCATACTCCACGCTGGGTTGGTTTAAAGACCCGGTACTGAGTACTTTTATCAACCGTTCGGAACCACAGCTCGCAAACCTGCTGTTCCATGAACTGGCGCACCAGTTGCTTTATGTCAAAGACGATACCGCATTTAACGAGAGCTTTGCCACATTGGTGGCGCAGGAGGGCGTCAAACGCTGGCTCGAAACACAGGGTTACCCGAGTGACTATCAGGCTTTTCTGGCAGACCAGAAGAAAGAGCAAACCTTCGTAGAACTGATTAGTCACTACCGCGACGAACTGCAACAACTCTACGGGTCAGAGATCAGCCGGAATGAGAAAAAGAAGCGGAAACAGGCACTCTTGAACCAATTAACAAGCGCACATGAACAGCTTAAAAAGCGCTGGGGTGGCAGTTCGGACTACCAACAATGGTTTGACCAGCCACTAAACAACGCACAGTTGAACACGGTCGCCACTTACTTTGACTGGGTACCCGCGCTGGAAACTCAGTTGAAAGCGCTCAACTACGATTTGGAACGCTTTTATGAACGCTGCCGGGAACTGGCCGGGTTAACGATAGCCCAACGCGAAGCTCAGCTATTGCGGCTAACCGATACATCCCATCAACCAATCACCTCTCTCCAGGGCTCCCCGGGTTCAAAACCGGAGATCCGCAGCCAGCGATAGTCTTTGAGCAGACTATTAGGGACCACCGTTGATTGGCGATTGTCCAGAATCCAGCCCTGCACCTCAACCACCAGATGACCCATACCATTAATTTCACAATAGACCAGTCTGCTGGCAATTCCGGCATCCCGAAGCAGTTTTCGAACGGCCAGACAAAACCCGTCACAATCATCCAGGATCAGCTGTTCTCCCGTGTAGTTGTCGGGGGGCATGCGCCAGCGTTCCACCTGTTCCCGCCTTTCGACAAAGTGTTTACGTACCCGGTGATGAATCCTGATCAGGGTTGCCTTTAACGTGTCTTTTGGTGTCATCAGCAATCCCCTGCCGGATTCTCCGCTCGCAGTACCTTGCAGCCATGCGGCGCTTCCACTTCATCACCAACCACAAAGGGTTCGGGTGAAAAACCGGCACAGGCGCTTAACTGCAATGGCAGCAACCGCGTACCCAACATTACTGTCGTCCAGCGAAGGAAATCTCTTCTTTTAAGTGGATTCATATCACCTCCGTAGATAAATCGATGCATCCAGCTTATCCTACCCAACGCTTGACAAAAGTGTCACTTATGACAGTATTGATGCAAAATACGTCAAAAATGTACGGAACAAACTGATTTGGCGGGAATCGCATGCGATATGGCAGATTTGGCTTATCTAACTGATTTATAGGAACTTTATGTCACAGCGTATTATTATTCTGGCATTGCCAGGCAGCTGGGGCAGCTCCCTGATGGGCGTTGTCGATATTTTCTCCATTTCAAACGCAATTGCCAGTCATGTCACCAAAGAGAAGGGGCAACTGTTCGAACCCTTGGTCGTTTCCATGGATGGACAACCCGTGCACTGTTCCAGCGGGCAGCTGATATCAGCCGACGGGTGTGCCGCAGATATTGGAAGTGACGATATCGTTTACATGCCGGCGATCACCATGGCTACGCGCCCACAAATAGAAAAGGCGCTGGAAGAACAGGTTGAGCTGATTGAGTGGCTCGCAAAAAAGGTCCCCGACTTTTCGCTATTTATCACGCACTGTAGCGGTGCTTTTTTTCTGGCTGAAGCCGGGCTGGTAGACGATATGACCATGACCACCGCCTGGTTTCTCGCCAATATATTTAAACGTCGCTATCCTGAGATCCAGCTCGATAGCGAGGCGATCTGCGCCGAGTCAGGTAATATCATGTGTGGCGGAGCAACCTCATCCTATCAGGACCTGTGTTTGCGTATCATCGAGCGCACGGCGGACCGGCATTTTGCTCGACTGGTCGCCAAATTTCTGATGATCGATAATCAGCGTACCAGTCAAACACCCTACAGCCTGCTGGCCGATTATGAGATCGATGATCCCGTTGTTAACCAGTCCGAGCAATGGATCCGCAAGCATCTGGAGCAGGATATTCGGGTAAAGGATATTGCGGATGCAGTAGCCGTGAGCCCAAGAACTCTGATCCGCCGCTTTAAAAACAGCCTGGACGAGAGTCCCCAGTCCTTTATTCAAAAACTGAGACTGGAGAAAAGCAAATTCCTGCTGGAAACCACGCGACTGCCCTGGAGCGAGATCGTTGAGCGTTGCGGCTATCGTGATGACAGTTCATTTCGGCGGTTGTTTAAGCGCCACTGTGGCGTTTCCCCCGGCGACTATCGGCAGCGATTTAACCCTTCGGACAAATCTCTGGTACATTAGCCAGATGCTCAAGAACGCTTGGTTTTCACCCTGCAAAAAATACCGATACGCGCTGTCCAGAATCTGGGAGCCATCAAAACCCTATGTCCTTTTTATTGGTTTAAACCCCTCAACTGCGGACGCCATTAAAGACGACCCTACCATCAGGCGTTGCCAGCGTTATGCGGCCGACTGGGGCTATGGCGGTCTCTATATGGCAAATCTTTTTGCTTACCGGGCGACCAAACCGGACGTACTGAAAGCGGCTCAAGAACCCATTGGCGAGGATAATAGCCAATGGTTGACGAAGCTCGCGAAAGGCGCTGGTATTGTGATTGCAGCCTGGGGCAATGATGGGCAGTTCAAAAACCGCGCTGATCAGGTTCAAAACGAACTCCCGGAAATGTATTGCCTGAAAATAAACCGTTCAGGCCAGCCGGCACATCCGCTCTATCAAAAAGCGTCGGCAAAGCCCATTTTATTTGACCCGGCCAGAATATCTCTGGACACGCCTGTCGTGGTTGGCTGAACAGATTCATTCAAATGATCACCATCATCAAGGAGGAAAGGATGAAAAGAATTGCAATCTTCGCAGATGGCACCTGGAACTCACCGGAACAGGGCAGCGCTTCCAATGTACTACGAGTGGCGCGAGCTTTGAAACCCGGCACACCGCAAGCAAAACAGATCGCTTTTTATGACTGGGGTGTGGGCACCGACCGCAAGAAAATTGCGGGCGGCATCAGTGGTGCCGGAATTGATAAGAATATCATGGACTGTTATCGTTTTCTGGTCCACAACTATGCGGAGGGCGACCAGATTTTTCTATTTGGTTTTAGTCGCGGTGCTTATACGGTACGCTCTTTGGCAGGCTTTATTCGCAACTGCGGCTTACTGAAACGCGAACATGCAACGCAAATACCAAGCGCCTATAAGCTTTATCGAAAGCGCGCCAGGGCCAGCGGACCAAACGGGGAAATCGCCACCCGCTTCAGAAGAGATTATGCCGTAGCCGATCTCACTCCGATTGAGTTTGTGGGTGCCTGGGATACGGTTGGCGCACTGGGTGTCCCTGTGCCCTTCTGGGGCACACTCGGCGAAAAAGAGTTTTTATTTCACGACACTGAACCAAGCAAAATTATCCGTCACGCACGACATGCGGTTTCCATCGACGAGGACCGGGAGGATTTTTGCCCCACTCTATGGGACGATAAGCCCGGCATGGATCTTAAACAACTTTGGTTTTCAGGTGTTCATTCCGACATCGGTGGTGGTTACAAAGAATTCGGTTTAAGTGATTGCAGCCTACAATGGATGCTTGAACAGGCCAATCAATTTGGATTGGAGTTCGAGTCTCACCTGCTTACGAAGCTTGCCAGCAACCCTCTCGGAAAACAACACAACGAACGGCGCGGAATCTACCAGGCAAGGGGTCGACTTATTCGCGCCATCTCCGGCCCACTGCATCACAGCGTTAAACAAAGGTGGGATGCCAATGCGCAAAACTATCAGCAAAAAAGTAAAGCAATACAAAAATTGCTTGAACACAAGCATGGCGACTGGTCCCGAATTCAAATCGATGAATGACCGGTTGATTTATCGCTTTATAACCACCGGTCAAGTAGCTCAACCGGCTCGAATCGGTCTGTCATAATACTATTAAATACAACGGACTCTTCGCCCGACAGGAAACGAAGCAGTGATAAAACGGTCTATCAACAAATAGGATTACAGAAGAAGCTCACTATGCGCCTGACCTCTCTGATCGGCTCCATCAAGCTATTGCTGATTTTTGTCATCTTTATCATCGACCTACAGTTACCCCTGGGTATTGCAGCAGGAACGCCTTATGCTCTGGTGGTGCTTTTTACACTCCGCTCGGAAAGCAATCTCAGCACCATGCTGGTCGCCATCAGCGGTATTATTTTCACCGTTGCCGGGTACTTCTTATCCCCCCCGCCTGTCGGTGCACTGGAAGCTGCAATCATTAATCGCGGCCTTGCCATATTCTTGATCACCGGCTCTGCGATCCTGGTAATGCGTAACCACAGAGACCGGCAGTCTATTCGCTCATTAAGCATTCTTTCAACTACAGACAGCCTGACCAATGCAAAAAACAGATTGGCATTTGACGAAGCGCTGGAAGCTGAAATCTTCAGAGCACATCGCTATCAGAGGCCGCTGTCGCTGGTTTTATTCGATATAGATCATTTTAAAGCGATCAACGATCGTTATGGTCATGACAAGGGCGACCAGGTACTGATCGAGCTTGTCCAACGCATCACCGGAATAACACGCTCATCGGACAGCCTGTATCGCCTGGGTGGGGACGAATTTGCCATGCTTCTGGCTGAAACCCGATTACAAACCGCACAATTAATCGGCAAAAAAATAGGTAAGGCATTTGAAGAAAAGCCTTTACCCAAAAGTTCACTCACCATCACGCTCAGTGTTGGTATCGCGGATTTTAGGGTGGATGACGATGCCCAGAGTCTGTTTAAAAAAGCCGACGAGGCGCTCTATCTTTCAAAAAATACAGGAAGGAATAGGACAACCTGCTGGACAGCACCGAAACGGCACACCGGTTCCATATAATTCACCGCTGAGCAATGGACGTACAGATCTTTCTTGTCTCAGGACCATAGAAAAACCAGGCTCGATATTCCAGGATGTAGTAAAATCACCCACTGTTCACAACATACAATTGATAATCGGGAAATCCATGAAAAAGACGATAGGCTTCATTCTGCTACTACTTTCAATATCCGCCTCAGCGCAATCGGTAAAGATGGGCTCAAAGCCGGTCAGGTCAATTGATATTCCAGAGGACCTGCGAAGTTTACTGAGACAGGAGATGGGCGAGGTTAAGAAAGGAATGGAGTCGCTTCTGTTTTATGTGGTCAGTGGCCAGTGGCCAGAAATGGAAACCATCGGCACACAGATAAAAAACAGCTACATCATGAAAAAATCACTCACCCCCGAGCAGATGAAACAACTGCACCAGTCGCTGCCCAAAGGTTTCAAGAAAATGGACCATAAATTCCACGGCTACGCGGGTAGTCTGGCGGAAGCAGCAAGAGCCAAAGATATCGAACTGGTTCACTACTACCTGGGCAAAATGCAGGAGTCCTGTACCGCATGTCACTCCCGGTTTGCACGTGACCGCTTTCCGGGGTTTACCAAAAAGCAGTAGCCAACTGATGGCCCCGTTACGCAAGGCCTTTTCAGCATGCTATTTTCATTCGAGCAATTGGGACAAAGCACTAGCCACGGTTGTGGGTGGGCAATTTCGCAAAATGATGCATTACTCTGCCTGAAGATACTAGAGCCCCTGACACATTTCCATGTATCATTGCACAACCAATTTATCAGAGCCTTATCCACAGGCCGCAAACTGTAGAGGGAGGTTGAAGTGCACCAAGCCAGCAATCAGCATGAAAAGCCTCTGGTATTTGCCCACACTAATCATCGAGGATGAGAGGATCATGCTCATACGGAGATACACCCTGACTCTGGTTTTTGCACTATTAACCACCAGCCTGAATTCAGTAGCCTCACCCAATCTGACAAGCAGTGCGTTACAAACAGAGGCGATGATTATCGCCAGGAAATTCGGCGGCGAGCTAAAACCACAACTCAAGTCGGCGTTGCAAGCCGGAGGCCCACTACAGGCGATCGAAGTTTGTGCCGAACAAGCGCCCGCCATTGCCGACAAACTCAGCAAGGAAACAGGTTGGCAGGTTAAACGGGTGAGCTTGAAGCCGCGCAATGTCGGTTCTGCAACCGCGGACAGTTGGGAAAGCCATATTTTGAAGCAGTTTGATGAACGGCGAGCCAATGGCGAGCCTGTCAATCAGATTACGCACTCCGCGCAGATTAACAATCAATACCGGTTTATGAAGGCGCAAGCTGTAGAACCGATCTGCCTGGCCTGTCATGGCAGTAACCTCGCACCGGAAGTCGAACAGGTTCTGCAAAAATATTACCCTGAAGACAAAGCACGAGGTTATACACTGGGCGAGATTCGTGGCGCCTTCAGCCTGGTTAAAGAGATGCCGATTAATCACGCCCATGAATGATCTTCCGGAATCATCGCCTGAAAAAATTGCCGTAGGCATTAGCAGTTGTCTGCTGGGTGAGCCGGTACGGTTTGATGGTGGTCATAAGAACAACGCTTATATCGTTAAAACGCTTGGGCAGTATTTCCGGTTTATCCCATTTTGTCCGGAGATGGATATCGGGCTGGGCGTTCCCAGAGAGTCAATCCGGCTGGTCGAGCAGGAAACGGGTATACGATGTGTTGGCAGCAAGAACCCGGAACTGGATGTTACCGAACAGCTGATTGCCTGTGCCGATCAACAAAAAAAATGGCACCAGTCTGTCTGCGGCTATATTCTCAAAAAAGATTCACCCAGTTGTGGAATGGAGCGTGTACGTGTTTACCGAAACGATCAACCGCAGCGAAAGGGCACAGGGCTTTACGCACAACAATTGTTAACGAACTTTCCCCATTTGCCGGTTGAGGAGGAAGGCCGACTCGGCGATCCGGTATTGAGAGAAAACTTCATTCAGCGTGTTTTAATCTTTCAGCGCTGGCGAACCTTGATGGAACAGCAACCCAAACCGGCCGGCATTACGCAGTTTCACGCCAGGCACAAACTGATCCTCATGAGTCATGATCAAACCAGGTACAGAGAGATTGGCAAACTGGTAGCCGATATCGGCAATTGGCAAATCAAGGAATTCTGCGACCATTACCTGGCAGAACTGATGGCCATTCTTAGAATACCCGCCAGCCGCAAAAACCATGTCAATGTACTACAACATATTCAGGGTTATCTAAAACGGGATCTGGACAAAGAAGACAAACACGAGTTAACTGAAACCATTCACCAATATCGGTTGGGGCTACTGCCACTGATTGTACCAATCACACTGTTGCGACACCATTTTCGAAAATCCCCAAATGACTATATCGACCAATCCTATTACATGGATCCTCACCCTTCAGAACTGATGTTACTCAATGAGCTTTGAGTCCTGACCCGAAAATACTGCAACTTTAATCCGAATCCTTCTTAACAATATTCCTTCAAACGGGCTTTTTAGCTGCCCATAATTTTTTTAATTAACTATTTATATATTTTAATTTAACATTATTCGTTTTTATAATGCTATAGCAGTTTTTTATTAATAAGAGGGACAAATAATGGTATCTTCACCACAAGACCTCGACAGGGCAGATATCGCAATTTTAAAGATACTGCAGAATCAGGGCAGGATAAGCAATGTGGATCTGGCGGAGAAGCTTCATTTATCACCACCGGCAACACTGGCCAGACTGAAACGACTTGAAAAACAGGGTTATATAGACCGTTTTGTCGCAGTTCTTGACCGGCACAAAACCGGACACGACACACTTAGCTATATTCAACTGACACTGGCTTTGCACCAGCATCAACAGATTAGGCAAGTGCTCGAGTCCATTATTAAAATGCCAGAGGTACAGGAGTGCCATCACGTGACGGGCGATTATGATTATTTACTCAAAGTCGTGGTGAACAACACACAGGCACTGGAGCAATTTATCTCAAAAAAACTGACACCCATACCAGGAATCGAAAAAATTCATACCAGCCTGGTACTAAAAGAATATAAAAGCACAACTGTACTGGAACTGAACCGGAGAAATTAATGAAGTGGCAAAATCTTGAAACCAATACCATTCATGCAGGAAGGGTTTTTGAAGAACAGTTTGGCGCACTGAACACTCCCATCTACCAAACATCGACTCATATTTTTGACAATACAGCCCAGGGCGGCGCGCGTTTCAGTGGTGATGAACAAGGTTATATCTATGGTCGCCTGGGAAATCCTACCGTCAGGGAGTTAGAAAGAAGGATGGCGGTTCTTGAGGGAACAGAGGATGCCGCCGCCACCGGGTCCGGTATGGGCGCTGTATCCGCGACGATCTTTGCGCTACTCAAAGCAGGTGATCACATGGTCGCCTCCTCGGCCCTTTATGGCTGCACCTATGCGCTATTCTCCAACAAGTGCAAAGATCTCGGCATTGAGGTTACTTTCGTCGATATCTGCAATGAATCAGAAATCTGCTATGCAATACAGGAAAACACTCGTGTTATCTATGCTGAAACGCCACTTAACCCTAATATGGTCTGTGTTGACCTCGCCATGATCGCGCGCATAGGCCAGGACCGGGGAATCACCACCGTCATCGACAACACCTTTATGTCTCCGGCCTTACAGCAACCGACTCAATGGGGTATCGATGTCGTTGTTCACAGCGCAACTAAATATCTTAACGGGCACGGCGATGTCATTGCCGGAATAATTTGTGGCCGGGAAGCACTGGTTAACGAGATCAAAATGACGACCTTAAAAAACATGGGCGCCATTATCAGTCCACACGACGCCTGGCTGGTTATTCGCGGTCTTAAAACACTGCATCTGAGGATGGAGCGTCACTGCAGTAACGCTCAGCTGGTCGCTGAATTCCTGGACAGTGAGCCTCTGGTTAATGCGGTCTATTATCCGGGACTTGCTTCTCACTCAGGCCACGCGCTGTTAGGCACGCAAATGAAGGCCGCCGGAGGCATGATCGCGTTCGAACTTGAAGGCGACTTCACCGACTCAGTCAACTTTATGGACGCACTACAGCTCTGTAAACGCGCGGTCAGCCTAGGCGACGCAGAGACACTCATTCAACACCCCGCTTCCATGACCCACTCCGGCTACGATCCGGAAACGCGCCGCCAGGCTGGTATCAGCGATACGCTAATCCGTCTGTCGGTGGGCCTTGAGCATGTTGACGATATCATTGCCGACCTGAAACTAGCACTCCAGGTTTGCCGCAATCAGTAACGATGTGGCCGGGGATCTTTAATTAACCAGGCCCGCCAATCAGCGGCCAGGCCATTAAAACCACCGGTATAGAACTGTTCCAGATAGTCGACCGAGGAAAACTGTGAGCAATAGTTTTTAGCCATCTGGTTCATTATTTCCCGAACTACTGTCTGGCCCTGTACATCGGAAAGTAGAAAGTAGATCATCGACCAGGCCAGCGCATACTTCTCATTAAGTTTCTGCTCATACCATTGCCTGGGGTTGAGTTGCATATACTGCTTGAGATCCATTAATGTTCCCTGGTTTATACCCGCTCTGAGCAGTTCCAGATGAGAACCCACCGGAGACACCTTACGCTGCTGGCCCTGAATATCCATATACTCAAAGTACTCGGCCAGTCCTTCGTTAAACCAGGTGGGCGTATATCCATAAAGTCCTGCAACAATCACATGTGTCGCTTCATGCCTGGTAACGGCGTACATTCTTTCTAGATTGTCACCCTGAAAAACCACCGCTTCATTATGCTCACTACTGTAAAAACCCGAATTCGTCTTTAATTGAGGAGCGATACGCTGCCGGTAAGCCTGGAAGGCTTCCTGGGTATCTATAATGCGCACTTTAAGCACAACCTGTCTCAGATGATCCAGTGATAGATCTTTGGCCAGTATCTCGTAGATCTGTCTTACCTCAGCACTAATCCTGTCCCTTGCAAACGGCGGTTGACGCCCGTTGTCGGTGAGTAACTCCAGCTTAAAATAGGACTTGCGATCAGGATAGTGGACTACCATCTGCTCGGAGTTAAGCAACTTGCCGGGCTCCTGGTCACTAAAATGTATCTGCCCATCCGAATCTTTCCAGCGGTAGATAGCTGTAGCCTTTCCCTGCTCCACTTCCAGTGTTTTGGTTTTTGCACAATGAACCAGCTGCCGAAAGCCTTCAACATGCTCCTCAAACTGCGTAAAAAAATGCTGCGGATCAAAAACCAGCGATTCTGTAGCAGGCTCTTCCACCTGCTCTTTAGCCGATGGTTCTACCAAAGATCGTACCCAGAACAGAAACGTATCTTTATCGACCACTCCTGAATAGAACAGAAACAGGGTTCCTGCCGAGAGCAGGAAAAAAACGAGCACCAGAATTTTTTTTAATGTTCGAAGCAAAGGTCGGTCTCATCGGATCAATCAGGGATTCCTTAAGTCTAGGAGAGACTTTCAGTTCGGTAAAGCCCAAACCCGTCACAGGCAGTGCCCGTTCTCCCGAAGCCATACCTTTGCCTCCTGAAACTGCGGGGCTACCTGCTGAACCGCTAACCAGAACCGCTGCCCATGATTCATGATCCGGGTATGCACCAGCTCGTGATAAATAACATAATCACTGACGAATACCGGAGCCTTAACCAGCTTCCAGTTCAGAGAAATATTTTTCAGACTGCTGCAGGAACCCCAGCGGGTTTTCTGATTGCGGATAAACAGACGATTAAAATGAAAGCCACCTGAATCGGATAGCTTGTGAATCCGCTCTGTCAGATAACACCTGGCATAGGCGCGATACCATCGCTGCTGCTCATTTTGGTCTAGCAGATTCAAGGACGAGCGAATCAAGCGCGCAGAATGGTCAACCCCCTCTTCCCGCCGCACAGACCGAACCACCCGATACCCTTGCCCCAACAGCAACATCTGGTCGTCATCAATCTGAAAAAAATCCTGAGCGGAACGCTGTAGCCGGGTACGTTGGCGCTCAATCCAGCGTTGTTTTTGTTGGTATAGCGCCACGATCTCCTTAGTGCGGTACTGGTGCGGCACAACCATCTGCACCTCACCACCCGCCAACACCTTGATACGTGCCCACTTTACTCTGCGCGGACTTATTGTCAGATACTCCGGAAGCGATGAAATATCCGGGCCTGTTTTTAATAATCGTTTTAACAAAGTTCAATTGCTCTAGCGCATATCACGGCAGAATTTAACGGGAAAACACATGGTTACACAGATGCCAAAAACATACCAGCCGCGACAATAGCTGATGCACATCGACACAAAAAGGCAGCGGCGTTTTTTTGAATAAATACACCGGCGGCTGCCGTCCCGGCCATTTTATTGGTAACATCAGGTTTTCCTTCAACAGCGATATCGAAAGCTGTTGGCTATTCACAAACTCAAATCAGTGGAGCTAACCAACTTAATGGAATCATCGCTGATCGCAGTCAAGGATCTGCACTACAGTATTAGTGAGGGAACCACATGCCGCCAGATTTTACGGGGTATTGACCTCGAAGTGCAGGCCGGTGAGTCCGTCGCGTTATTGGGCCGCAGCGGTTCAGGCAAATCCACGCTGTTAAACCTCATCTGTGGGATCGACAAGCCTGATTCCGGTACCATCTCTATCGATGGCCACGAAATAAGCACATTAAAGGAACCCGACCTGACCCTCTATCGCCGCCAGCATATTGGATTTATATACCAGTTTTTCCATCTGGTCACCACGCTTAATGTAATGGAAAATATTGCTCTGCCTTTGGAGCTGAACCGCTGGCCCAGGACCGCCATAGAACAACGAACAGAAGAACTTATCGAGCAGGTAGGCCTGTCCGGTTACCAGAGCCGATTTCCGGATCAGCTTTCCGGGGGGGAGCAACAACGGGTGGCTATTGCCCGCGCAATCGCACACAAGCCAAGCCTGCTGCTCGCTGATGAACCGACCGGCAATCTCGATGCGCAGATTGGCCGGGACGTGATGCAGATGCTAAATCAATTGGTTAAACAGGAAGGTTTAACACTGGTGCTGGTCACTCACAGCCAGTCAGTGGCGAAGGGAGCACACCGCATCATGACGCTGGAACAGGGGTTATTGGCTGAACGGGTCGGCGATTTCGCATGGTAAGAACCTTGCTGCTTAAAGCCGGTTTTCGGCATTTGAAGCGACACCCCTGGCAAACCTGGTTGACGCTGTTGGGAATCGCATTGGGTGTTGCGGTTGTTATCGCCGTTGACCTGGCAAACCAAAGCGCCAAACGTTCGTTTAGTCTCTCCCTGGAAATGGTCACCGGAAAAGCCACCCACTCAATTGTAGGTGATAATGCAGGAATAGAAGAACATGTTTACACCCGATTGCGCACTCAACATGGGCTAAGAACGAGCTCTCCAGTGGTTACCGGACACCTGAAGATAAAAGGGCGTCAGTACCGCCTGCTGGGAATCGACCCCCTCTCCGGTAGCAGTTTTCACAACACGGGGATTCGCTTATCCCAGGAATCGGGGCGCGACCTGTTTCTCAAACCCAACCGGATAGCAGTCTCTGAAACTACCGCAAAACAGCTACAGCTAAAGGTGGGCGACTGGATCGAAGTGGCGCATGGAAACACGACACATCGCGTTCAGATTGTCTGGCTTATTGCATCGGATAGTCCTGTTGCGGCGCAGGGTATTGTCCTGGCGGATATATCCGTGGCACAGGAAATATTGGGAAAAACAGGGTTCCTGGATCAGATCAACCTCATTCTGGAGAGCGACGCTCAACAGAGGCAAATAGCCGAACTGCTCCCTCCGCAACTGGAACTGCGAAAATCCGAAACCATAAACCAGTCCCTTAGCGAGATGACCGCTGCCTTTCATACCAACCTGTCTGCGATGAGCTTACTGGCTCTTCTGGTAGGTGGGTTTTTGATCTATAACACGATCACTTTTATGGTGTTGCAGCGCCGCTCACTGCTGGGCACACTAAGAGCACTGGGAGTAACACGCTCACAACTGTTCGGCCTGGTACTCGGCGAAGCAGCCACACTGGGTTTAATCGGCACCCTGGCCGGCATAGTATTGGGAATTCTGCTTGGCCAGGGGCTGGTTCAGTTAGTCACACGAACCATCGACGACCTCTACTACAGCATCGAGGTAACCCGTTTTATGGTAACTCCCGAAACGTTGCTGAAGGGGATAGTACTGGGGCTGGTGACCAGCCTGATCGCCGCTTTTCTGCCTGCGCTGGAAGCGGCTCGATCAGAGCCTGTCAGCGTTCAGCAACGCTCCAGCATTCAACAACGGATTGCCCAGCATTTACCCAGGCTAGCGGTAATAGGGATTGTTCTTTGTGGCTGTGGAATATTGGCCGCCTATCACCTGGGAAGTCATCTCACGACCGGTTTTTTTGCACTGGCACTCACCGTGCTCGGCTTCAGCCTTGTGATACCCCAGTGCGTCAAGTTGCTAACGCTGCTCCTTCAAAAAATTTCGGGCAGAAAAACCGATACATTGGTCTTCCGCATTGCACTGCGAGGTGTGACAGCGGGATTAAGCCGTACCGGTCTGGCTGTTACTGCGCTGACCATTGCCGTGGCAACCACCATTGGTGTGGGCATCATGATCGGCAGTTTTCGAAGCAGTGTTGACAGCTGGCTTCAGCAATCCTTAAACAGTGATCTCTACGTCACTATTGAAGGACGCTCCAGAGATTCAAAACAGGGCCTGCCAAATTCGCTGATTGAAGCACTGCAGCAACAACCGGAGGTTTCCTCCGTATGGAAAAACCGAACAACGCGGGTAACAAGTGACAAGGGCACACTGCGCCTGATGGCAATATCAGATGCTGCGGATAACACGCGTGGTTTCAACCTTAAGCAGGGCGATACCAGCACTGTGCGTACTGCGTTTTTTCAGGAACAGGGGGTGCTGATTTCGGAACCGCTGGCAATACACCATGGATTGGACCCGGGGGATACGCTCGATCTGAAAACAGCGACGGCCAGCAAACCATTCCGAATACTGGGTGTTTTCTATGATTACACCTCCAGTCAGGGCCTTATTCTGATGGCTCATTCGCTTTATCAGCGAGAGTGGCAAGACAGCGGTGTTTCGGCACTGGGACTGTATAAAACCGGACAGACCAATATCGCCGAATGGAGCGATGAGATACGACGTCTGGTTAGCCAATACAGCAACACAGCACAGAACATACAGGTTAGGGCCAACAGCGAAATTCGCGCCGCCTCTTTGGCTATTTTTGATCGAACCTTTACCATCACTCATGTATTAAGAATGCTTTCCATTTTAGTCGCCTTTATCGGTGTACTCAGCGCACTCATGGCACTGCAACTGGAACGCACATCGGAATTTGCACTACTGCGCGCTACCGGAGCAACGCCGCGGGAAGTGCGAACCATCATTTATGGCCAGACAGCCCTTATGGGCGCATTTGCCGGTCTTCTGGCAATTCCGCTCGGATACATTATGTCCAGCCTGTTAATCGACGTGATCAATCTGCGTTCATTTGGCTGGAGCATGGATCAGCAGATATCCTTCCCGGTGATTATCGAGGGTTTTGCACTGGCCGTTATTGCAGCGCTTCTAGCCGGGATCCATCCGGCACGTCACAGCACGAGGCTTAACATCGCACAGGCACTGAGGCAAGAGTAGCATGCAGCCCGCACCGATATCTGCTCACACATCGAAACAGGACTGTACCGGCAACGCCAGCGAAAGCCTTCCCTATAACATGTTGAGCAGGCTCACAAGAGGCATGATCCTACTGCTATTGATGCATATCAGCGCCTGCGATACGGCACCTGATAACAACCTGAGTCTGGCTTTGGGGGACCAAAATACTGAAGGGTTTTTACGTGCCAAAACCATACGCCCGTTCCACTTTCCCGAGGATCATTCAGCCCACCCCGGATTCAAGAATGAATGGTGGTATCTGACGGGAAATCTGATATCAGAACAGGGCAACCGGTTTGGTTATCAGGTAACGTTCTTTAGAGTTGCGCTGTCACCCGAAGCAGGTGACCGACAATCACGCTGGGCCACCGACCATATCTGGATGGCACATGCTGCGATATCCGATCTGGATAACGAGCGTCATTTACACGCCGAAAGATTGTCCAGAGGTGCCGCAGGTTTAGCCGGCAATCGCAGCGAGCCCTTTCGTGTATGGCTGGATGATTGGCAGATCCAATCCAAAAACAGCTCTTTTCCCTGGTCACTGCATATCGATACAGAAAACTTTTCCCTTTTTCTGGAAATAGATCCACAAAAACCTGTAGTGCTGCAGGGCGACCGGGGGCTTAGCCAAAAAAGTCCGGAACCGGGCAATGCCTCCTATTACTACTCCATCACACGCCTGAAAACAAAGGGCAGCGTTCGAGCCGGGAAGCGTACATTCGAAGTTACCGGCAACAGCTGGCTTGATCGGGAGTGGGGAACCAGTCTACTTGCCAAAGACCAGATAGGGTGGGACTGGTTTTCACTCCAATTTGATAGCAACCAGGAGTTAATGTATTACCAGCTGCGCAAACCGGATGGTTCTGCCCATTCCAGTAGCAAGGGTATCTGGGTGAATGCGAACGGCCGTTACCAAGCAATAGCTCCAGAGGAGATTCAGCTTACACCGCTTGACTGGTGGACAGCACCTAACGGCTCAAAATACCCGATTCGCTGGCGCATGGGTACACATGATAAGGACTGGATAGTCGAAGCGGCTATTGCAAATCAGTGGATGAATGTATCGATTAAATACTGGGAGGGTGCCGTTGTAATTTACGATCGCGATGATAAAAAGCCGGTAGGTAGGGGGTATCTTGAAATGACAGGTTACTGAACAATCCGGTCACCTTTCATTAAACGATTATCAGACCAAAACAGTCAACCTCATAAATACTTGTTATTTCAAACATTTAAACCATAATTACCATTACTATACTTTAATGCAGGGAGCGTTCAGGTGAGTATTTTACTGGTAATTGGTATTGTTCTGGTGTTAGCCGCCGCTGGATTACTGGGTTTTGTGCTGTTGCAAAACCGCAAAGCAAAAACTGCGGACACAGAACAACCACCATTGGAAGAAGCCGAGGATGACCGGGCAGTTGAACAGCTCAGTGCAGACTATGTGCTCTCCCCTTCCGCCGGTGATAACGGTACTGCAACCAGCAATTTTTTTATTTTGTGCACAGTAACCTTTTGGGTACTGCTACTGGGCGCGTGCTACTGGGCCTATTCAAGCCGGCCCATTCACGGGCTCATCGTCGCCTGTGGCGCAATTCTGGTATACTCACTCGTGCTTATAATGCAAGAGGTTCTTAAAAACCTGATTCGCCTCAACGAAAACCTGGGCAATGAAACAGGTGAAGTGAAGTGACTAGGAACCTGGTAGTCGTGCGTATTTATGCGCTATCGCAAACACCACGGCTGTTTCCACAAAAAAAGCGAGCACCATGGACAGCGGTGCGGTCCAACTATTAAGCCCTTCCATCGCCAAAAACAGCCAGCAGGCAAAGAAGATTGTCACGATTCGACAGGCGCTGCCCAGCGCAATTCCTTTGGTCTGTTTGTTGATCAACAGAATACCATGGTAATAGTTCCGAATAGCCAGAATGACAGGTGTCGCCATGACCATCATCAGGGTTTGCCGGACCAAACTATAGAGCTGCTCATTTAATCCCAGCCATTGCCTGAATACCAATTGATCCAGGGGACTAAAGATCACGGTGGCCATCAGCAGTGTAAACACTGTTGTAACACCGGCTATAAACCGTTTTTTCTCTCTCAGATTATCCATACCCAGGGAAGGAATCAGACTACGAAATTGGTTCAGTGCCATCTGCGAAATCATAAAAAAATCAAGCCCCACTCTCAATGCCGCAATCGTCAACAACGCATCAGGGGTACGACTTACAAACGCATAGACCAATGGACGCCCCAAACCAAAAGACATTCCCGTGAGACTGACTGGCCAGAAATAACTAAACAACTGACGGTAGGAGGGGTCTTCAAAATCCGTTGGCACCTCTATTTGATAGAATTTTCGATAAGCAAATACCGCGCATAACAGCATTCCCAGTGAAGCACTCATTTGCGCGGAAACCAGCGTTGGCATCGCTGCCCATCCGGAATAGTATCCATAAAGACAGAAAAATACACCCAACCCAACACCTGCGAATGCGCTGACCGATACCCAGCGAGTCCGATCATTTTGAGTCAATAATCCTGCAAAATAATGAAAACCACTTCTTAGCAAAACGGTCGGAAACAGGTACAGTAGATAGAGGGTCATATCATCCAGCAACGCACCTTCTACCGGATAAACCAAGATAATCCAGGAGCGACCAACGTCGGTCCCACCCAAAAATAGTGCAAAGCTGGAAAATAAAGAACCGGTCACCAGGCAAAAACGAAGCACCCTTTTCCTGGCAACAGCTGTGCGCGCATAAACCATCACCATCTGCGGCATAAAAGCCAGAGCTACTTCGAGAAACTGAATGATACTGATGGCATAGGCGAACACCGCCAGCTCTCTTTCGGCATTCGGATATCGCGCAAGAACCGCGTTAAAGATCTGCATGCCAATAAGCAGAAAGCAGGCCGTTAACGCTAACGGCCAATAAAAAGCCCAATATCGTCTATATAACTGCATTTAACCAATCAATGATTTTGAACGACAGACAGGATAGCCGTTCAGGAGAAAATGAGCCGGTACGACAAACAACCCGGCATTAGCGATAGCTTAACAAAAACGCATGCTCAGTCGCATCCGCACCTCGCAGGTCGAAATACCGGCTATCCAGTTTCTCAATTTGGCAATGCTTTGAAAAAAGCTTGGTAACCGCCGCTTCGGGAATTGAGAATGGAGGACCTTCCACGCTACCCTGCTCATATTCAAACGTGACCAGCAGCGTTTTTGTGCCAACCGCAAGCCGCTTCTGCAGCAACCCGACATAATCGAGCCTCATCTCCGGCGGCAGTGCAACCAGCGACGCCCGATCATAAATCGCTTTAACGGATTCCAGATCAACTGTGGTTAACGCAAAAAAATCGCCCACCAAAATCTCAATGTCATGTGCATAGAACCGCTTGAACTCACCTCGCTGTTCAACAGCCGCTTCAACACCAAGTTCTTCAAAAAACTCTCGAACTGCTATTTCACTTAGCTCAACCCCCAGGATTCGATATCCCTGCCGGGCAAGCCATACCATATCCCGGGATTTACCACACAGGGGTACCAGTACAGTTGCACCGGCATCCACACCCAAACGCTTCCAATACTCGAGAAGGTACCGATTTATCTCCTCCTGATGAAAACCAATCTCCCTTTCAGACCATCGCTCATGCCAAAACTCTGCTTCCATTGTAAATGCCCTCTTACTTTTCGTTCCAGCGGAAAAAATACGCAGCAATACCCAGAAACAGCACGCTCATGGCCGCCAGAACCCACAGGTGATGACTGATCGCCACAATTCCTGCTCCATTAATCATGATTTCTCTCGCCGCCTTAACCATATGGGTAAGCGGTAGCAGGTTAGAAATACTAACCAGCCAGTCAGGAGCTTCATCCAGCGAAAACCAAACTTCAGACAGCAACATCATCGGAAATGAGAGAAAATTCAGCAGGCCATTGGCTAATTCCTCACTGGCAATGCGACTGGCCACAATCAAAGCCAAAGAGATTATGGAAAAAATACCCAACACCGCCACCATAATCAGCGTAAAGTAATTACCCAGCATCAGAAAATTCAGAAAATAATTACAGACCGAATAAACCAGCACTGCGACAATGAGCAACACCAGCATTCGCGAGAAAACCTGCGCACTGAGAAATTGCAGCGCAGTAATGGGGGTCGCCTGCAACCGCTTCAACACACCATTTTTACGGTACCTGACAATCACAAATCCAATACCAAAGAGTGCTCCAAACATCACATTCATTCCCAAAACTCCGGGAATAACCCAGTCGACATAGCGAACCTGCCGACCACTGACGCTCTCTCTTTGGTAACTGCTCTCACCTGTTGATTGTAACAATTTTTCAAGTGCGCGCCCTTTAACCGAAGTATTATTGACCCAGTACTTACCGCGTTCTGTGGCCGAAATGACCATATCGAGCTGATGATGGCGAATCCGGTCTATCGCTTTGTCAAAGTCCTGATAATCAATGGCTGCCACAAAAGGTTCTGCCAACAACTGCTGCACAGGGGTATCCAGAATTAAGGGCGGTTGCTGCTGAATCACCCCCACTTTAAATATTTCCTGATTATCTTCCGAAAAAGAGATGCTGATGGCCGCTATAACACAGACAGGGAAAACCAGAGCCCAGACCATAGTGGTACGATCACGATAGAACTCTTTAGTACGCGCTACCGATAACGCCCAAATTACCTGTAAAAAATTTGTACTCGTTTTACTCACGCAAACTATGCCCTGTCAGTTTAAGGAAAAGATCTTCCAGCGTCGGATTCCGAACACGTAACGAATTTAACCGAATTTCGTGTTTTATCAGGAACTGCAAAGTCGCCTCGACCGAACGACTTTGGATCTCTATCTGTTCAGAACTTTCCACGATAGGTTCCTCAAAATCCCCTTTGGCCGGATGGAAATCCTGTTTGTCGATACACACGTAGAAATAATCAAAATGCTCACGCATCAAATCCTTTGGCGGCCCCTCCGCAATGATTTTTCCCTGATCAATAATGACCAGATAATCACAGAGAATTTCCGCCTCATCCATGTAATGCGTGGTCAAAACAACATTCTTGCCCTGCCCTTTGATCCGCTCTACCAGTTTCCATAAATTTCTCCTGGACTGCGGATCCAGTCCTGTTGTAGGCTCATCCAAAAATACAATTTCCGGATCATTCACCAACGCCAGCGCAAACATTAACCTTTGTTTCTGTCCACCGGATAGTTTGTCTGCCCGCATTGGCAGCAACGGCTCCAGATCACAGAGTTCTATCAGCTCCTGCATCGGAATTGTTTTTGGATAAAGACTATGGAAAAGCGCCAGTATTTCGCCAGAAGATAACCGTTCCATCACAGAGGTGGACTGAAACTGGATTCCCGCCTCCAGCTTAAAACTCTTATCCCGAGGCGCACCCCGATAGATTATTTCACCGCTGGTCGGCTCGGTGATGCCTTCAATCATCTCAATGGTGGTGGTTTTTCCGGCACCATTAGGCCCCAGCAGGCCAAAGCAAATACCCGGCTCAATTTTGAACGAAATACCGTTCACTGCAACCAGCTCTTTATACTCTTTTCTTAAATTACGAACTTCTAATACGGGTGGCATGGATCAACTGTTCAGTCGGTGTCTACAGGCCTTGGCCTGTCATGAATTTAATGTTCGCGCATTATGTCAATAATTGGTACAAAGAAAAACGGCTTTAGCTATTTTTCCTTGATTAGATCTTTAAAAGTGAGTAACAGAAACCTTTTGATCAATGTGTTTTAATTCGAAGACTGGTATCCCCGGGTTGTAAAATATCCTATGTTTCCGGCAAGGTTGATCCAGTGTAAAATAGGCACTTGCAGTCGAACCAACAATAATGCTTCAGTGCAGTGAAACAGGTAATATGATGCGCAGCAACAGGCAAGTACCCGAGCCCGCCAATCACTTTTTCATAGAAAGAGATGCTACAAAAAGGCTGGGCAACTCACAAACCGTTATTCCCGATTGACTTCCAGGAGACTGTAGATGGCCTTGCTGTTTCAACTCATTGTCGGTCACGCACTTTCTGATTTTGCCTTACAAAAACAGGTGATGGCGATCGCAAAAAACCGCCATGCCGAAATTCACCAGACTAGCGGCAAGGGCTTTCCACCCTGGTACTATTGGCTACTGGCACACGCACTGATTCACGGAGGGGCTGTCTACCTGATTACAGGTAGTGCGCTTTTGGGCGCTATAGAAACACTGCTACACAGCATGATTGATTTTAGCAAATGCGAAGACTGGATAAATTTTCATCAGGACCAAGCCTTACACCTGATATGCAAACTGGCTTACTGCTATTTTATTTAACCTCGCTTAACGGAGGGTGTCGCTAATACAAGACAGAAACGCCTCCTCTCCACCTTTTAAAGAGTGAGGAGGCATTGATTGGGCTTTCGCGACAGCCTCAACGGATAGAAGAAATTTGACCGATAACACTGAAATGGCTGATCAACCAGATAAAAACCGAATTGAGTCCGCTCGAATCGACATACTGAGACAGGAGCTGCTGGCACCGATATTGTCTATCGCCGGACATACAGAGTTGCTCAAAGAGCACCTGTCAGATCATCAGGATTTTGATGGCCTGGATGATTTGAAACGTATTGAGCAAGCTTCGTATGATACTCGAAGCCTGGTTAATGCCATGCTTGAGGGAGAGATGAATTATCCTTCGAAAGCAACCCGTGATGAACAAAGAGCGATCTTCATTCATGACCTGCGCAATGCGGTGGGTGTAATCGCGGGCTATTCAGAAATGCTTCTTGAGGATCTCTCTGAAGCAGAGCCCGAGGACAACGAAGGACTCTCCTATCTTGAACAAACTATTGCCGAATCAAACAGGATTTTGCAACAGCTGGATCAGATATTCACTGCAGCTGACTCGGCGACCACTGATTCCAACGCCAGCCTTAATGAAGATTTAAGTGCTGTATTCGACAGCTTTGAGCGTAATAAATCCAGTGATGAACCATTTATGAGCGGCAATCTGCTCATCGTGGATGATAATGAAAGCAGTCTTAATCTTTTGTCGCATCAGCTAAACAAGCAGGGACACCAGACGCGAACCGCCTCTTCAGGAAGAATGGCTCTTGACGTGATGGCCGAGCAAAGTCCTGACCTGATTCTGCTCGACCTGTTAATGAGCGACATGAACGGCTTTGAAGTGTTGCAGGTGATGCGCAAAGACGAAAAACTTCGCGCTATTCCGGTGATTGTAGTCACAGGTTTACAGGATAAAGAAGGTGCAGCACGTTGTATCGAGGTCGGAGCGTTCGACATTCTGGTCAAACCGGTTAACCCGATGTTGCTCAAGGCCAGAGTGTCTGCCTGCCTGGAACGCAAGTCATGGCATGACAAAGAGAAGGAGTATCAGGCTGAACTGGAGAAAAGCTACGCATTTATTCGCAAGGTATTTGGCCGCTATCTCTCTGACGATATTGTAAAGGCCATCCTCGAAGATGATGATGGCCTGCAACTGGGCGGTGGCAAACAGAAAGTTACCGTCATGATGACCGATATTCGCGGCTTTACGGCATTAAGTCAGTCTCTTGATCCCGTCGACTGTGTCACGCTGCTGAACAACTATTTTGAACAGATGACGCCCCTGCTACTCAAACATGGTGGCACGATTGATGAATTTCTGGGTGACGCCATACTGGCTATATTCGGTGCGCCGATTAAGCGCGATGATGATGCGGAACGAGCACTGCTTTGCGCTATTGAGATGCAGTGCGCCATGCAGGCAGTAAACCGTAAAAACCTGGAATTGGGTTTGCCTGAGATTCAAATGGGTATCGGAATCAACACAGGTGAAGTGGTGGTCGGTAATATAGGTTCCCTGGAGCGCTCAAAGTATGGCATCGTTGGACATCATGTCAATCTCACCTCCAGAATCGAGTCCTTTACCGTTGGCGGGCAGATCCTGGCTTCCGAATACACAATAATGGATAGCCAGGCTGACGTAATACTCGGTGAAACCGCAGAAGTCAGCGCAAAGGGTATCAAGGACCCAATCAGAATTCATGAAGTACTGGGACTGGCAGCACCTCATCATGTGACACTTGAGGAGATGAGCGAACAGATGACGCCCATAGCTCCGGAACTGGCCGTTACGCTGGCAGAACTGTCGGGAAAAGCCATTGACAAGGCAGCTATCCCGGGGTTTATTACTGCAATATCAAAGAACTGCCTGCAGATAAAGAGTACGGAGCCGTTACAGCGGTTTACTAACCTGAGCATCTCCTTCACCGAAAACAGCGAATGGAGCAGTGAACAGGTTTATGCAAAAGTAACGGCACGGGGGGAGCAGGTGGAGCAGTTTTCATGTTATACCCTTAACATCACCTCCTGCCCTGAAATAATAAGCAATGAGCTGGATTTACTGGCCCAGAATAAAGATCAGAGTGATACGAGAGGAAAAATCAATGCCTAGAATTTTACTGGTGGAAGATAACGAGATGAACCGCGACATGCTCAGCCGCAGGCTGCAGCGCAAGGGTTTTGAAGTCGAACTGGCGGTGGATGGTCAGGAAGGCGTGGACAAGGCAACCACACTGAATCCGGATATTATTTTGCTGGATATGAGCCTACCGGTAAAAGACGGCTGGACTGCGGCACGGGAACTGAAAAGTAACGCTGCGACTCAGCCAATCAAAATTATCGCCCTGACCGCTCACGCGATGGACTCTGATCGAGCCAAAGCACTGGAGGCCGGCTGCGATGATTATGATACCAAACCGATCGACTTGAAACGACTGCTGCTAAAGATCGAGACACTGCTTAAAAGTTAACTTTCACTCTTACCCGGGATAATAATAATGAGCCTAAGTAAGCGTATTGCCTGCTCCCTGATCATCATTCTGCTGTTTTTTCTCTGTTCAATACTGGTCTTTTCCTGGTCTAACGGAGTAAGAAAAGAGATTGTTGTGCAACTTCAATCGGTCATCCGTTCTCAATTTATGATCAATACTCATATTCAACAGCTTAGAAAAATACATAAGAAGCTGCTTGTCATCGAGGCGTTGGCGGAAACCGGAAACCAATCTGCACTAACCGATGCGGAACGGGCCGACCTTTTAGAAAGTATCACCCAGCAGAAAAAACAGTTATCCAGAATTTCCAGCTCTGTTGACCCGGAATCACTGAACAATATGCAAGGCATTAACGAATCCGGTCGACTCCTCAATCGCTGGCAGGAAGCGATAGCCAACGGCAAGGAACCAGCCGGAGAAGACGGAGGGGAAGGAAAGCACACATCAATCATCAGTTACCGCTCCGACTTTAGTGTTGCTGTAGACGCTCTGAAAGCCGACACCGAGCTATTAACCGACAAGTCACAAGCACTGAATACCGAAATCGACAAGGTTGAGTCGCTGACTAACCGCGTCACCCTGATCGTATTTCTATGCTCATTATTATTTACGATCGTGCTCGCCTATCACCTTTTCCACTACACCAAAAGAGCGCTCTCTGCATTACTTAAGGGTACGGACGAATGGGGGCATGGCCATCTGGACTACCAGATTCCCAAACTCAGTAACGATGAACTGGGCAATCTGGCACAGGCTTTTAACGGTATGGCCGTCACACTGCAAACCGCCATGAAGAAAGTCGAAGAGGAGAAGCAGCGCGCCGACGACGCCAATCTCGCCAAAAGCAGCTTTTTGGCCAATATGAGCCATGAGCTCAGAACCCCCATGAACGCAATTATAGGTTATAGTGAGATGCTCATGGAGGAGATTGAGGAGGATGAGGAAATAGAGGCAAAGGATCTGCAGCCGGATCTGGCAAAAATTCTGGAAGCGGGTAAACACCTGCTTTCACTGATCAACGATGTACTCGACATCTCCAAGATCGAATCGGGCAAAATGACGCTCTATTATGAACGGATTGATTTAAAAAACAGCATTGAAGAAGTTCTGCACACCGCTCACCCTTTGGCAGAAAAACAAAACAATCAGATCAAGCTTAATTTTGAAGCCGAAGACGAAGCCTTTGTAACCGACGTTACTAAATTCAGACAAATCCTGCTCAACCTGTTGAGCAATGCTTGCAAATTCACCCATGAAGGTCTGATCGAGATCACGGTAAACAGAAGCATAACGGCAGATGAGGATTTCTTGCGGCTTTCCGTTGCGGACAATGGCATCGGTATGACCGAGGAACAGTTGGGCAAAATTTTCGACGAGTTCACCCAGGCGGACTCTTCCACTACCAAACAGTTCGGCGGTACCGGGCTCGGGCTTTCAATCTGCAAAAAGTTTGCTCTATTAATGGAGGGTGATATCACCGTTGAAAGCACCCCTGGTGATGGCACCTGCTTTACTTTCATCTGCCCGAACCACTCCCTCGCTGATTCAGGCGAGCAAAGTGTCGGTCAGGCGAGCGATATAGAGGAGTGTGTTGGCGATGGCAGCGCCTGTATTCTGGTGATAGACGACGACGCTACTTCCAGGGAACTTACCAAACGGATTTTACACAAGAAGAACTACGCGGTAATTGCCGCCGAATCCGGCAAGATCGGAATCGAACTGGCTAAGCAATACAACCCTGAGGTGATCGTTCTGGATGTACTGATGCCAGAGATGGACGGGTGGCAGGTTCTGGAACAGTTGAAGGAGGATGCTGACACCTCAAGCATTCCGGTGATTATGCAATCGATGCTCAGTGAACGTGAGCTGGGCTTGTCACTTGGTGCATCTGATTACCTCACTAAACCCATTGATAAGGAGAAATTGACTCGCACTGTCAAGAGTTTCCTGCCCGAACGAAGGGTCGGCAAGCTGCTGCTGGTAACAGAAGACGCTTCAGCCTTGGGAGAGGCGATCAAAGATGCACTTAGCGAAAGCGACTGGAAGATTATTCGTACCGCTGATCTGCAAGAGGCAGAGCGGCTAATTAACGAAGATGAGATCAAATTGATACTGATCGGGGAACATTCCGATCCGAAAGGCATCGCTCTGTTTATGGAAGTTGCCAAACGGTCCGAAGCCAACCGGGAAACCCCACTACTGCTGGTCAACTCAGAATCCAGCGAAGACTATCTTGCCGATCAGTTAACCGGCTTTTTTGAGGATCACAGCAAGCAGAAAGAGTAGTAGTCAAACGCGGCGGACTATCGAATCCAGAGAATCGATGCGATAGCATGTGGATATATTCTAGCCCTCTTCCCGAAAACCGGCATACGAGAAAGACTACCGGCGTAGAAATATTAAATAAAAAACCGGAACGGGTGTAAGTTTTTTTAAAAAGTCATAATACAAGTACATAGCTGAAATTATTATACTTAGTCAGTCCTGAAAAATAGTCACACCGCAGAATCTGCCTTCTGGCTCAAACAACCTGAAAAACGTTAGTCCAGCGTCAGGCTCCGCAACTTGTCCAGGGCGTTACTCAGGTTTTCTTTCTCTTTCTCCAAACGTGACAACTGGGCATAAGATGCGTTTAGTTTACCGCGAAGTTCTGCATTGTCCTTTTCGGCAATTAACAGGTTGTTCAAGGCTCCCATCAGCATCTGTTTTTCAACGCTGCTATTCGCTCTCCTGTTACCGCTGGATCTCAATTGTTTCAACGCCTGAGCCGCCCGATCAAGATCTCGCCATTTCCTGTCCGCACTGAGGCGAATCAGTATCTCCCCCACTAGTGCACGTGCATAGGCATTTGACTCCTGCCCGGCTGATTGCTGCGTATCTTTAAAAAGGGTTATCGCCTGCTCGTACTTTCTACCAGCGTAGGCATCAAATCCAGCTTCTACCATCTGATTCGGTTTACCCGCCGGCTTTATATTGTCTCCACCTTGCTGTCCACTGCCGGGCGCGGTCGCGCAGCCCCCTATGGTTAGAAGAGTCGCTGTGAGAAATACGGTGACAGCTTTCTTCCCGTTTTTTATCTGAAATCTAGCCGTAGAAAGGTTATAAGATTTTAGTCGCTGTTTAATATCCATCCTGATCCTCAGATTCATTTTTATATGTTTACTCAAATGTAACGGCGGTGTTTCGTTATGGTGATATCGGTGTCCAGTTCACCTGCCCCAGCATCAACTGAATCAGCAGAACCGAAAAACTTAGCACCACGCCATAAAGCAGCGCCAGATAGCTCCAACGCAAATAGCGGTACTTTTTGATACGCAACACCACACCCTGGTTATAAATATCGCGAGCCACATGGCGATACAGGTTTTGTGTATCACCAATAGCACGCTCAAACTCTTTCTCAAACATATCAATAGGAAGCAAAGAAAAATGCATAAAAAAGAAAGGGTTAAATGCACTTCGGCGTTTAATTATGTCCTTGGGTTTTACCTTTGAATTACCGGATGACGGGATCACAGTCAAAATAGCAAACACCAGAGCGGGTGAAACAAATGCGCAAAATACAATAATGGGCATTACCAGCACCCCCTGCTCCAGCTTACCCACTGCCAGTGTGAGTAAAATCGAACAAACCGTAATCATTATGTTGGCCTTTTCGTCAGCCATGGTACTGAACTGGACCTGGCTCTCCTGAATCGTCTGCAACACCACGTCAATGCTCTCATGCGGTTCAATAGAGGCAAACGGTTCAGTATTCGCATCTGTGCTCTTTTCGTTTTCCAACCCACACTCCTTGCTAAACAGGGCTATACACTTGCTCTGAAATTCAGTCGCTATCGGCCCGCTGTTCTCTATCCTCCTGTCGCGCCTTCACCAGAGCGGAAGAGATTAAACCAGTCGGGACAGCAACAATGCCCAACCCTAGCATCAGTACAAAAAAAGTGAATATTTTGCCACCAGCTGTAATCGGATACACGTCACCATAACCTACCGTGGTCAGGGTTGCCAGTGCCCACCACAGACTGTGGAAAACTGACGTAAAAACCTCTGGTTGAGCGCTGTTCTCAAAAAGGTAGATTCCAATTGCAGAGAGGTATAAAAGTACAACCGCACCGGCAAAAAAAAGTGCCAGATCTTCCTTGGCTATGAAAAACGCCCGACGAAAGCGCTCGAAGGATTCAGAATAACGTACCAGTTTGACCAACAGTATCAGCCTGAACAGTCTTAAAGTTCTCACCGACCTCAAATCCATACCCAAGGCCAAATAGAAGGGTATGATGGCCAGCAGATCAATCAAACCAAAAAAACTGAACACAAATTTTAAACGCTGATCTGCGACATAAATCCTGGCCAGGTATTCCAGAGTGAATACCGCAATTACAAAAACTTCAAAATAGTTTAACAGCGCCAAGCCCGGCCCTGAGAGATTGGGTAGCGTTTCTATGGAAAAGGCTACCAGAGAGCAGAGAATGAGCCCCATGATAAAGAACTCAAAACGGCGTCCTGCTGGCGTATCATCCCGCTCCACAAGACACTTCAGCTTTTGCTTGAAAGACCTATCGTCATTCATATTCGGCGCTCATGGGGACTTACCCCTCTAACTCTCTGCGATTACGATGATGCGTTCCGCGTTTTCCATCGGCTGCATCAGATCAGGAGCCAACGACATCTTAACACCGCCCTGAGCCTCAGAAAACAGGTATCCGATCGCAACCTCTGCTCTCGCAGCCGCCTGTTTTACCACTTCACAGAAAGGGGCCTCTGCATTTAACCGATAGTGTTCTACCGGTTTCACATAAAGTTCATAATCCCCATAATCCAGCAATTCCCGAAACAACTCCTCCAACCGAAAGTCACTGGTCACCTGCGCGATAAAACGGCTCACATACTCATTCCCTACTATCACATCATTTGCCATCTGTTCCCGTTCAATTACCGACTTGTTTTGCGGGTCCAGAATTTCTGCCACAATATTGGACTGTTCGAAATGCCTACTCCAGGCTGGATCACTGCGGTACGCTCTTAACATGACCAGTGCCAGTGTCACTCTGGCATCTACCGAGCCGTCGGAAAGAGACAGAGCACAATCATCGGTGAGCAATATGATCGACTTCCGTCTCGGCGCATTTCTGATAATGGGCCCCAGCACGTTCCAATCGGTGAAATCAGCATTGACCAGCCGGCCCTGCGCTTTGGCATCAGCGACCACCGGCCACTTATCTGCCAGCTGATTAAAATCCTGCGGGATCTGTGGTGCAACCAATGTTAACTGCACCCGGGTGCTGGGGTACTGCTCGCAATATTCCGAAAGCTGTTCCAGTACAACCCCCAGCCTGCGGTTAAAACCCAGCACCAGAACACCATGTTCTTCCGCTTCCGGCTCAGCAGCACCGACAGGGTCTGCGGTATGCCCCTTAATCTCGAGATCAATTCCTTCTGTTGGCTGGGGTTGCGGGTTATTCCACTCCTGCTTATCCGCCAAAACAATCAGGTCATTTCCCTGCAAATTAGTCGCCCAGTCTGCCGGCTTGAAAAAAAGCGCACCGAAGTCTGAACCGGAATCCCGAATACCGACAATCATCCCTGTACTCAAATGGGCATTCAGGAACAACGGTATCTGTTCCGGGGGTAATGCGCTTGCCTGCTCAAAAATGGTTTGCCACGCACCATTGGGCCGCCACAGGAAAAGCTCCTTCCCTGCAAACGACAGGAGCTCGTTATACACCTTGCTTAAAGAGGGCTGTATTGCGCACTGGACAACCGCTCTACTTACGATCTGATCACCGTTGACTACAGTAATATCCTGGTCATTATCCTGTACTTCTGCACAGGGTAAAAAGCTCTCCTCACCCCGTATCAATTTCTGCTGTTCACTCAAGCGAACCCAGGCATCGGCAAGCGGATTCATATTTAACGCATAGAAAGCATGAGCACGCAGCTGTTGCAAAGTCAGCTCGGCGATCACGGTGAAATCACCGGCACTGCCAAAATTACTGCGCAACTGGTTGATGGCATGTAGCACACGAATTTGCTGAACGTCAGTGGTAGTGCCACGTTCCAATTCACCTGCCAGAACGATGACATGACGGGCCTTATGAACTCCAACCCGCTGCAGGTCCCTCAGCGCCAGCGGACTGCCATTTCTATAAACCACCCTTGTTTTCAGTTGGTTGATAAACTTTCGGTCATGCGCCTGCCCGACCTGAGAGTAGACACGCCGCTCTATCTCATCTTCAGCGGATTCCTTCGGTTCTGCAGCCAGCATGGCTATACCGGTATCATCCCAGCCGGTCAGCAGCTCACTGATCAGGGTAAATACCTCGTTGTTCCAGCCAATCACCACCACATGATTATTGAACACAACGGCAGAACGCCCCTCATGCAATTTTTTGAGGCTGGTCATGATCAGGCTGGTCAATATGCCAACCAACCCGGCCATAAAAACCACCATACCAATCACAGTAAAAAGCGTACCAAAAAATGCACTGATGACAGTGCTATCGTCCCCCAAATAACCCGGATCACTGATCCGCAAAAAGACCCACCACATTGATTCGGGCAGTTCTTCTCCAACCCCGGAGATATAGACGAGGAAACCACCAGCCACTGAGAAAAAAATGATAAGCAACAACAGCCCCACCAACAAAATAAGGTGCGGACTGCCCTTTTCCAATCGGTAACGCCAACGCTGAATCCACTCAACCATGTTCGGAACCATTTTTTTTATTTTATTAACGCTTTGCGTATCACGAGAATTCCAATTCAGAAACGCAGGACGATGTTACAACCCCTTTACAGATATGATTCTACCAATGACTTGCCCGAATACAAGCATTCGCTTGTTTGCATTACCTGACCGCCAGACTATTCCTTATCAAACAGTTCCAGTTGCTCAACGTGGGTTTGCTCCAGCAGATCGATAAACCGCACCCCCACTCCCAGCAATCGCACCGGCCTGTTTCCCCGACAATAAGCCGTTTCAAGCAAACACTGATAATCAGCCTGATCTATCTTTCTGCCCAAACACTCAACGGTAGTCGACTGAAAATCATTAAACTTCATTTTAACGTAGAACTTGGTCACCAGATATTGGTCATCAACACGGCGCAGACGTGACCTCAGTTTGATGAGAAGTTCAGGCAGTTGCTTTATACAGGCTTCCAGCGATGGAAGATCATTGGTATAGGTTGTCTCGACGCTGAGTGATTTTCGCCGTTGGCTGGGTTTTACCTTTCGCTGGTCGATGCCCCGACACATTTCATAGAGACTCGCACCAAAACGGCCAAACTTTCGAGTCAGTTCAAAGGCAGAAAACGGCTGAAGATCCTGGCACCGATCAACACCCATTGCCTGCAATTTTTGCGCGGTCACCTTTCCAACACCAAAAATTCTGGAAACCGGCAGATCACGAATAAATGCATCCACCTGATCCGGCATAATCACCTTTTCACCATCAGGTTTGTTCCAGTCACTGGCTACCTTAGCCAGAAACTTGTTCGGCGCAATTCCCGTTGACAATGTAATTCCCACTTCTTCCTTAACTTGCGCCCTGATTTCCCTGGCCATTAACGTTGCACTGCCTCGGCAGGCTTGCGAATCAGAAACATCCAGATAAGCCTCATCCAGCGACAGCGGTTCAACCAGATCTGTGTACCTGAAAAACAGTTCGCGTACCTTTCTCGATGCCAGACGGTATTTATCAAAATCCGGTGGCAGAATCACCAGATCCGGACAAATTCGCCGCGCATAAGCCGATGGCATGGCAGAGTACACTCCCTGTTCGCGAGCCCGGTAGTTACAGGTTGCAATCACACCGCGCTTGTCCGGATCGCCTCCTACTGCCACAGGCAAACTCCTCAACGAAGGATCATCACGCATCTCTACCGATGCGTAAAAGCAGTCACAATCACAATGGATAATTTTTCGCTGCTGCATACCTCTTATCTGCGCGATTGGATAGCGCCGATCCTCCGACCCTAAGACGATATTTTCAAATTACCCTTTGTATAAGAATAAAGCTTGACGCACTAAATGATAATGATTATCATTTGCGTTAAATGAAATTTACTATATCCACTATGAAACGAAATAAAGGAATAATCAACATGGGATATCTGCTAAGTGCCTGGCTTGAGGATGGGGCTCCCCGCCTGAGAGTAATCAACCCCTGCGATGGTGAAACCTCATTATCCTGGGATTGCCCGAACCTAAACCAGGTTAGTCAATCAGGTTGCCGCCAGGAACTACAAACGTTGATAAAAAAACTACTGCTGCTCTCCTGCGCGCAGGAGACCTATCTGGAACAAAACCAAATCATCAGGAGTGGCAAGCATGCTAAATGAAAAATCCTCAGCAAGGACAAACCTCACTACCGGTTTGCTCTGCCACAAACATCGACAGGAACTGGATCTTAATCCTGAAAAAGGCTGTGCCACCTGGCTCAGAATGATGCGTGCTGGTAACACTGCTTTTGCTGAGAATGAACTGGATTCTGCCAGCTCACATTTTGGCGCCGCTTATGAAATTGCCAGGCTATTAATTCGAAACCGGCTAAACTATCCGGGTCGATTCTACGCTTCGGAACGACTCCTAACCGCAGCCCACAACCTCTCAGTCACGCTGGCTCGCCAAAACCGGCACCCTGTCGCCGGGGAACTACTGATTCAAATGCATAGAGAGTTACTGGTTATCTGTAACGATTCAGCCCTGAATGCAGATACTCGGGCCGCTGCTTATGCCTGTCTGCAACCCTCCCTGGAGCGAATTCAACCTTTCCTGGAAAGAGCTCGCGATCAGGAATTGGCAAAACAGTTAGTCTCGATCACTGAGACTACCTTCATGGAAGAAAAAAATAAACTTTGCCATTAACGGTTTCAGCGTCACCGAAACCCGTTATATAGCGCGTGATTTATTGAGGCCTCACCCCAGCTCCCCGCACGTAAGGGCTAAAATAAATCACTGCGCTTCTCTTTTTTAGGGTAGAATAGCCCTCCTTTTTTGAAATCCCGCTACTTGCCTGTACCGACCAGCTTCGTAGCGCCAACCAGGCGCATCTCATGAATGATGAAAAAGCTCCCTGTTCCTTTGATGAACTGGGATTACCTAAACCCCTGCTGAAAGCATTGCATAGCGTAGGCTATGAAACACCTTCGCCAATCCAGGCAGCAAGTATTCCGCCACTAATGAAAGGTGGTGATATTATCGGTCAGGCACAGACTGGAACCGGAAAAACAGCAGCTTTCGCCCTACCTATTCTGGCAAATATCGACAGTAAAAAAAATAAGCCTCAGGCGTTAGTGCTAACACCGACTAGAGAACTGGCTATTCAGGTTGCTGAAGCCTTGCAGTCCTATGCCCGCTACATGAAAGGTTTTCACGTCCTCCCCTTGTATGGTGGGCAGGATATGCGCGGGCAACTGCGCCAACTCAGCAGAGGCGTGCAAGTAGTCGTTGGAACACCCGGGCGATTGCTGGATCACCTGCGTCGTAAAAGCCTCGATTTATCTGATTTAAAAGTGCTGGTATTGGATGAAGCCGATGAGATGCTACGCATGGGTTTTATAGACGATGTTGAGACTATCCTTTCTCATACCTCCGGCACTCAGCAGACAGCCCTGTTTTCAGCAACACTGCCCGGCCCAATCCGAAAAGTGGCAAACCGATTCCTTAAAAACCCTGAGCATATACATATTCAGGGTCAGGCGGTAACCGTTGATACCATTAATCAGCGTTACTGGATGGTCAACCAGCGTCAAAAACTGGATGCCCTTACGCGCTTGTTGGAATTCGAGACGATTGATGCCGCTATTATTTTTGTGCGCACCCGCGAAACCACTACAGAACTCGCAGAGAAAATTACCGCACGAGGATACAGTTGCTCGGCAATCAACGGCGACATGAGCCAAAGTCAGCGCGAAAAGACTATTCGTGACCTGAAAAAAGGGTCCATAGATATCCTGGTAGCTACCGACGTTGCAGCCCGGGGGCTCGATGTAGAGCGTATCAGTCACGTGGTCAATTACGATATACCCTATGACAGCGAAGCTTATATTCACCGGATTGGCCGTACCGGTCGGGCAGGACGCACCGGAAACGCGCTGTTATTCGTCACACCCCGCGAACAGCGATTGCTAAGAAGCATTGAGAAAACCACCGGACACCGTATCGCTCGACTGGAATTACCATCTTCCAAAGACATCACTACACAGCGTGTGCAGCGATTCAAACAGCGCATATCAGAGGCTCGAGCAGTCACACCCAAAGGGTTCTTTGATTCACTGGTTATCGACCTGTGCAACGAACTGGACGAGTCACCTGAATCACTGGCGGCAACCCTTGCTTATCTGCTGCAGCAGGATCGCCCATTACGTGCTGAACCACAGGAAAAAGAAAGCTCCAGGAAAAAAGATCGTAATAACCGCAAAGCTGACAAAACCAGAAACGAAGCAGGGAAAGATGACGAGAAACCCCGACGCGATTCGGATAGTACCCGAAAACCACGTAAGCGCGCTCGTGAAAGCTCTGAAACCGATCTGGAAATATTCCGCGTGGAAGTGGGTGAAACGAATCAGGTAACACCCGGTGATCTGGTGGGTGCAATTGCCAATGAGGCAGGAATAGACAGCCAGTATTTCGGACGTATTGAAATCAAAGAGAAATATAGCACCATAGAACTTCCCACAGGCATGCCAAAGGAGATTCTTAAGCACCTGCGAAAAGTCTGGGTCCGCAATAAAAAGCTGGAAATGAGTCGAGTGCAGCAAGGCGGCAAACCCGCACCCGCAAAAGCGAACAGGAAACCATCAGCAAATAAGCGTAAGGCTGCAAACTCGGCAAAAAGGTAACCAACATTGTCATCACTGCTTTTTTTAGGTAGTGTTGCCAGAAAATGAACACAGTACTTTGAGGTTTTTATGTCACAAGATAGTCTATCGGGTCTACCCGATATAGAAATGGCCACCACTGATCTCTATCGAGAAGAGGTCTACACTGACCGTAAAGTTGGTACCATTCGCCTTCTTATCCCGGTCACCCCGGAAGGTGCAGACGATAATTCACGCGATGTCATTTATTCCGGCCAGACTCAAATCATGACTCCTGCCGGCGCGCTGCCTATCAGCTTTGAGATAGACGCCAGCAATATTGGTGATGCAGCCACGCAGTTTGGCGATGCAGCCAAAAAGGGTATTGAACAGACCATGAAAGAGCTGGAGGAGATGCGTCGTGAGCAAGCCTCCTCGATTGTAGTACCCGGAGCTGGCGGCGGCATGGGTGGCGGCGGAAATATCCAGATGCCCTAACAGCGACACCTGATAACAATACCCTGAGAGACAGACCATGCAGATTTGGGTTGATGCAGATGCGTGCCCGGCAGCGGTTAAAGAGATATTGTTCCGTGCCGCCCGGCGTACCGGCGTCAGCCTGACACTGGTTGCCAATCAGCCACTCAGCACACCCCCCGCCACACATATCAAGTCGGTTCAAGTGGCGCCAGGTTTCGACGTAGCCGATAATTATATCGTCCAGCACATGGAAAATGGCGACCTGGTCATTACGGCCGACATCCCGCTTGCATCAGAAGTTATTGAAAACAAGGGGTTGGCACTAAACCCGCGGGGAACTCTCTATACACCGGAGAACATTCGACAACGCCTGGCAATGCGGAACTTTATGGAAGAGATGCGCAGCACCGGTCAGGTAAGTGGCGGGCCGCCACCTTTCGGTAATAACGACCGGCAGTCATTTGCTAACGCTCTTGATCGAATCCTGGCCAAAGGCCCGAAATAAAGATTTGAAATGATAGCCAATCCGTAGCAAGGGGGTACCCGAAAATGCCAAAAATACTCGCTTTTTCAGGTAGCGCACGCATCCAGTCGTTTAACCAGCAACTGGTTGCTATCGCCGCAACCGGTGCTGAGCAAGCGGGTGCTGAGGTAACGCTGATCAGTCTGGCAGATTACCCGATGCCTATTTTCAACCAGGATCTCGAGCAAGCCCAGGGCATGCCGAGTGAAGCCCGCGCTTTCAAGCAACTGCTGATAGAAAGCGACGGTTTCCTTATCGCTTCACCTGAATACAACAGCGCTTTCAGCCCTTTGCTGAAAAACGCCCTGGATTGGGCATCACGCACCGAAACTAAGGAAGAAAAACCACTACTCGCCTACCGCGGTAAAGTTGCTGCTATTATGGCCACCTCCCCCGGTAGTTTGGGCGGATTACGTGGACTGGTATTTCTTCGCATGCTACTCAACAATATAGCCATCACAGTGTTACCAGAGCAGCAGGCCATACCCGCCGCCGCTTCTGCCTTTTCACCGAATGGTTCCTTAAATGATGCAAAACAGCATCAAGCTATCGTAAATTTAGGCGCTACGCTACACCAAACCTTGATTAAATTGATGGACTAACCACATGAACATAAATCACTTCAGATTTGTTTTTATCATCGGCTTAACGCTGTTTTGTCTGGGCTGCACCAACCTGAAAGAAACATCATCAGATCAGGGTTACATCTACCATGTGGTCGTTGCCTGGTTAAAACAACCGGGAAAAGAGGGTGACCAACAGGCACTCATTGACGGCACAAAATCCCTCGGACAGATTCCAGGGGTGGTGGCCGTTAGCGCAGGAAGAACCTTTCCAAGTGACCGAAATGTGGTCGACGACTCTTTTGATATCGCCCTGACCATTGTCCTGAAGGATCAGCAGGCACTGGCCACCTATCAAAATCACCCAATCCATAACCGCGTTAAGAAAGAGGTCCTGAAACCATTGGTAGCTAGATACCTGGTTTACAATTACGTCGACTAATTTTGTGAACGGACAGCCGCAGATCAGGTCATAGCTATCTCTGCCGGCAAAATATAGCGCGCGCCATCCAATATGCGCAGGGTGAGCAGGTTACCGGCAACTAAACTGTGTCCTCTCAATCATAGGTGGTGGGTATGATTAAACTGCATGTAAATGGTTCTGAACATGAGATCGATATTGAGCCTGATACGCCATTGCTTTGGGTGATCAGGGATTCTATCGGCCTGACCGGGACCAAATTCGGCTGTGGTATTTCACAATGCGGCGCCTGCACCCTGCATATTGATGGTACTGCCGTGCGGTCCTGCACCTATCCGGTCAGTGCCGCTGTAGGCAAAAAAATCACCACCATCGAGGGACTGGCCGAAAAAGGCATCGCACATCCGGTCCAGCAAGCCTGGCAAGAGATCGACGTGCCGCAGTGCGGGTACTGTCAGTCGGGTCAGATCATGTCAGCCGCCGCATTGCTCGCACACAACCCTGCTCCCAATGATCAGGAGATCGAGCAGGCCATGACCAATCTGTGCCGTTGTGGCAGTTATCTGCGAATCAAGCAGGCAATTCGGTCGCTAGCAGATTCCAAAGCGGGGTCGTTATGAATCGGATCAGCAATCTTTCCCGTCGCCAGTTTCTGACAGGCAGTGCATCCGGGTTGACGCTTGCATTTTTGTTACCCATTCATCCACGTAGAGCACTTGCCTCAAAAAGCTCAAAGTCACCAGCGCTCACAGCGTTTCTTTCTTTAAGCTCAGAAGGCAAAGTAACCTTTTACAATCCTTTCATCGAAATGGGTCAGGGAACCTACACGTCATTACCAATGCTGATTGCTGAGGAAATGGATATTGATCTGGACAGTATTGAAGTCACCCAGGCACCCCATGGCGATGAGTATAAGATCATGTTTGGCGGTACCCAGCGCTATACCGGAGGTAGCCGAAGCATTCGCTCAAGCTACGACCTGATGCGAACTGTGGGAGCATCAGCACGGGCGATGCTGTTACAGGCCGGCGCTCAGGTACTGGACCTGCCGTTGGTTGAATTAGGCACCGACCACGGCAATGTGCACCACAAGAAATCGGGACGCCGGATGAGCTACGGCCAACTGGCCGAGATAGCGGGAACACTGCCGGTTCCGGAATCCCCACCACTAAAACCGGAATCGGAATTTCGTTATATCGGCAAACCGGTCAAACGAAAAGATACACGGGCGAAAACAGACGGAACAGCAGAATTTGGCATCGACGTAAAGGTACCCGGAATGCTGTATGCCGCGGTTAAAAGAAACCCTGTGTACGGTGAAGAAATCAGATCGGTTGATGCTGATTCAGTCAAATCAATGCGTGGTGTCATCGCCGTCGAACGTATTCCGCAAGGTGTTGCTGTAGTAGCGGACAGCTATTGGCGCGCAAAACAGGCTCTGGACAAGTTACCCATCACCTATAAAGCCGGAAGTAACAGAAATTTTTCATCCGAAAACCTGTCCAAAGAGATGCGCGCGCGTACCGACGAATCCGGCGTAATAGCCGAGAACCAGGGGGATGTGTCATCGGCATTCAGTGAGGCCTCAAAAAAAATAGAAGCACTCTATGAGGTTCCTTTTTTGGCCCACACCACCATGGAACCGATGAACTGTACCGCACATGTCACCAACGACCACTGCGAACTCTGGGCACCCAATCAGGGTGTTGATTTTTTCGCTCAGCTGGCGGCAAAAATCACTGGTCTTTCGCTGGACCGTATCACTGTACACACCCCCTATTTGGGTGGCGGTTACGGGCGGCGCTTTTACCAGGATTTTGCTGAGCAGGCGTTAGTGCTGGCAAAAAAAACCGGCAAACCGATCAAGGTGATCTGGACCCGTGAAGAGGACATACAGCACGACTTTTTCCGCCCCATGACGGTGGTCAAACACCGGGCTGCAATCACACCAGACCAACAAGTCAGCGGCTGGCATATCAGCCTGGTCGGCGAAGGTCCCTCGGGTAGACTCTTTCCACTCAAACCCGGTCAGGCGGATAAATCAGTTATCGAAGGTGCAATTCATCAGCCCTACTCAATTACGCACAAACGCGTCGACTGGATAAAACACAGCCACCCTGTACCAATCGGCTTCTGGCGTTCAGTTGGTCACTCATACAATGGCTTTATTACCGAGAGCTTTATCGATGAAATGGCCTTTGCAACTGGCAAGGAACCGGTTGAGCTGCGCCGCCAATTACTCAGGGACTCGCCCCGACATCTTGGTGTATTGGAAGCCACGCTCGCTCTGGCCAATTATCAGGCAGGAGTCATTTTCGACGGAAACCAACGTTATGCATTCGGTGTTGCTGTGCATGAATCATTTGGCTCTATCGTGGGTCAAATTGCCAAGGTTTCCGTAACAGACGGTCAGCCTGTAATTCATAAAATCTGGTGCTGCATTGATTGTGGCAAAGTCGTTAACCCTGATACTATCGAAGCACAAATGCAAAGTGGAATATCTACCGGGTTGTCACAGTTGTTGCTGGAAGAGGTCACTTTTAAAGAGGGCAAAGCGATACAGAGTAACTTTCACGATTACCCTATCCTTGGCCCTGAGATGATGCCGGATGTCGAGGTCAGCATCCTGAACAGCGACGCACCGGCAGGAGGAGTCGGGGAACCCGGCACACCCCCAGCAGCGGCTGCTGTGAGCAATGCACTGTTTAAACTCAGCGGAACAAGGATACGTAAACTGCCCATTAGAGGCATGGTATTCCCCTAAACAGCAAAAAGTGGCTTAGGCCAGGCAGGTCAGGTCCTCCCAGGATAGCACCGTCAAGAGCGCCTCACGTTATGGCTTCAGTGTCACAATACCTTCTTTTTTCTTTTCAGTAAGCAATTTTTCAAAATCCTCCGCCGGCACGGGTCGGCTATAGAGGAAACCCTGTCCCTGACTACAACCGGCCTTTTTCAGGAAACTGGCCTGCTCTTTGGTTTCGACACCTTCAGCAATAACCTTAAGATCCAGGCTGTCACCCAGTGCAATCACCGCATTGGAAATGGCCATATCATCAAGGTCATCGGGAATATCACGAATAAAGGACTGGTCAATTTTAAGCTTTTGAATCGGCAACTGCTTCAGGTAACTCAAAGAGGAATATCCGGTACCAAAATCATCGATGGCCAGCGTCAGACCTAACTGTCGCAGCCCTTCGAGCTGCGAGATAGCAAACTGGGCTTGCTGCATAATGAAGCCTTCGGTAATTTCCAACTCCAGGCAGGACGCTGGAAACTCACATTCATTAATAATGGTACTCACTTGTTCAACCAGCGCACTATCTTTTATTTGAACGCCCGAGACATTGACGGCCAGCTGCCCAAAATGAATATCTTGATCAAGCCAGCGTTTACCCTGCTCACAGGCCTCGCGTAACACCCACTCACCGATCGCCAGAATCAAGCCACACTCTTCCGCTATCGGAATAAATTTAGCAGGCGAAACCATACCCTGATCCGGATGCTGCCAGCGTATCAGTACCTCTGCGCCAATAATTTCGCCGGTAAATATATCCACCTGAGGTTGGTAATAGAGCTGAAACTGTTGCTGATCTAACGCTTGGCGAAGACTGTTTTCCAACAACACCCGCTCAAATGCATTGCGCGTCAACTCTTCTGTGTAGAATTCGTAATTATTGCGTCCTTCATCCTTGGCCCGATACATGGCCGCATCGGCATTACGCAGCAAGGTCGCGGCATCGTCTCCATCTTGCGGGTACAGGCTGATGCCCAGACTGGCACTGGTCTGTACCTCGCGGCCCTCCAACTGGAAGCTACTTTCGAAGATACGCATCACTTTTTGCGCAACATGTGCGGCATTATTGGAACCGCCAATGTCTTCCAGCAACAACACAAACTCATCACCGCTAATTCGTGCTACCGTATCATCCTCACGCACCACATCCTCTAGCCTTTCCGCGACCTTACAAAGCAACTGATCACCAGCGGGGTGCCCCAGACTGTCGTTAATATTCTTGAAGCGGTCCAGATCGATAAAAATTATCGCTAGCTGCTTTTTCTGACGCCCGGCATGCTTGATCGCCTGCGTTAAGCGCTCGACATACAGTAAACGGTTAGGCAGATCGGTCAGCGCATCATGATGCGCCAGATGGTCCAACTGCTTCTGAGATTCTTTTAAATGACTGATGTCCGTAAACACACCAATAAAGTGGGTTAACTTGCCCTCAGAATCGACCACCTGACTGATCGACAACCATTCCGGGAAAACCGATCCGTCCTTGCGCCGGTTCCAGATCTCTCCGCGCCAGCGCCCGACTGTCATCAGCGAATTCCAAAAATCCCGATAAAATGACTCATCGTGGCGATCCGACTTCCACATGCGGGGATTCTGACCTATCACTTCATCATGTCCATAGCCCAGTATTTCTGTAAATGCGCTATTGACCTCAACAACCGTGCCCTGAGTATCGCTGATCACCACACCCTCGCTGGTATTCTCAAACACACTGGCGGACAAACGCAGCCTCTCCTCCATTTGCCGCTGCTGCGTCAAATCCCGTACGCTGACAAGCATACCGGTAGTTTCACCAGTATTCTTTTTGACCAGCTTCACTCTTATTTCAATCGGACCATTATCAAGGTTATTGGGGTCATCGGCCTCCATTATGGCACTGCCCTCCTGGCCACTGTCCTGTAGTTGGCATGATGGGCAAATGGAGCGGTCATGCCCCTCATTGTCAGCATGAATAAGATCGATAATGGGTAGTCCAATGCACTCATCTGGAGTTCGTTCTATACGGTCGTAGAACACTCTATTGGCGCGCACCAGATTACGGTCCATATCGGTCAGGTAAACTACATCCTCAAAATAGTCCAGCGCCTGCACCCACTCCTCCTCGGCACTGGCCAGTTGCTCTTTGGTTCTCTCCTGTTCTATTGCAATACTTGCGACATGCACCATCGCTTCGGTCATTCTAATTTCGTTTTTATCCGGCGCTCCTGGTTCAGCGCGATAGACGGCAAAGGTGCCTAGTACGTTATTATGGCTATCCATTATCGGCTCAGACCAGCAGGCCCTAAAACCATGCTGCTTGGCGAGGTCCCTAAAATCCTGCCATTTGGGATCCAGCTGCACATCCTCAACAATAACCCGCTCGCCCAGATATGCTGCTGAACCACAGGAACCTACTTGTGGTCCGATTTCCAGACCATCAATCAACTCGACATAGGCGGCAGGCAGGCTGGGCGCCGCACCGTGACGTAGTTTAGTTCCCTCTAATAATAAAATGGAACCATGAATATCCGGTGTATGACTTTCAGTCAATTCAATAATAGTTTTCAGTATCTGCTCTAATGATTGATCGCCCCGCGAGATTTGTTCCAATACTTTCTGCTGACTGAGCTGCAATGTTTCTGCATTCTTACGTTCTGTAATATCAGTCGTAATACCGCAAACAGCATAGGGTTCACCCTTGTCATACAGTGGGAATTTTGTGGTCGCACAGAATCCAATGCCGGTAAATGCAGGCAACTGCTCTTCAATTTGCAGAACAGTGTTTTTCTCTATTACCTGCTTATCTTCTCCACTAAATTTTTGTGCCAACTCCGCCGGAAAGAAATCAAAGTCTGTTTTGCCCATGATTTGACTGGCTTCAAGATTGAGCATTTTTTCAAATAGAGTGTTAACCAGCAGATATTTTCCCTGATAATCTTTGACAAATACCAGTGATGGTGCATTATCGATAATCGATTGCAGCCTTTGTTCACTTTCTCGTAATTTACCCTCGGAACGCCTTCTCGAGCGGACCTCCTTTCTTAACTCTATTGTCCTTTGGCGAACACGCAACCGCATCACCAAACTGCCGGCAATCAAGAGCAGGATAACAATCACAGCTAACACCAACAGCCAATAGAACCAGCTGGGCAGCGTAGAATCCTCTACAGGCTTATGCATCAGCCACTGCTCCAAGAGCTGATAAAACCTGGAGTCAGACCGGGATTTAAGCTCGCGCAATTCACGGTCTATGGTATCGATAAGATAGCCACTAAATTCAACGTCCTTGGTAAAAGCAAACCTGAGATCCACAGGCTGAAGAATAATGGGGGTTCTCTGCACGTTGAAGTCACGCTCGTAAACGGAACCCAGATCTTTACTCACCACGGCCGCGGTAGCCACTCCACTTTCAACACTTGCGAGGACCGACATTTCAGTCGGCAACTCCACAAACTCGACATCCAAATTAAAACTTTTCGCCACGTCGGCAATTCCACCCTGCCCTTTATAATTTGCGCTTCCCGCAAGCACAGAAACCCGTTGACCCTCTAAATCCAGGATTGTTTGAATATCCTTTATGGGATCAGCATAGACCCTGGACCAGCTAACCCTCACTGTTTCGTTAGAGAAGGCATACTGTTTTAGTCGTTCACTATTAATGATGGTGTCAGGCATGACATCAATCTGATTGTTTTTAAGATTATTCAGACATTGCGCCCAATCACACTCAAGCCACTGCAACTGCCAGCCCTCTTTCTCCGCTATATGCTGGAGGAGCTGTGGCCAAAAACCATCGGGTTGACCTTCATCATTCAAAAAAATAGCAGGTGGACTGTTATAGATACCCGCACGGACTAACCGCCCAGTCTCGTCTGCTTGCGTGATAAGCGCATGGCTTGCCAGCAACAGCACGACCATCAGCATGCCGGTGAAAGGCTTGAGGAGATAAAGCTTAAGCGCTCTGGAGAGCATATATTCTGAGAGATTGCTCATTGATGATACTCAATAAACACCTTTTGCGCCGCAAGGCTCAATTTATTATTTGACTTGAAAATTATAAGAGACATATGTCATCAACTTGCGCTCGCTAATCTTGCATACACCAACCCCGCGCAAGTGCTCTATAGGATTCAGTATAGTACAGATTCGCAGACTATTCGTTGACTCTAATTATTCACTAATCAACAGCAACTGCTGCCCATGAAATTATGGTGATAGTGACGGAGTATTCTTTGCAATTCAGGACTTTCAGTGTCTATCAAACAATTGAACGGCATAACCTTTTTCAAGCGCTTCTTTTAACGCTTTGTCCGCATTCACCACACGTTGATCTTTGAGCAGACTTTCAGAGACAGTTTTACGCTTACCAATTTCAACGTCGGTAAACCCTGCACGCAGCAGATAAAGCTGGCACAGTTTCTCAGCACCCATCGGGTCTTTGAAATTGATGTAAACAATGAAGGGCACCTCCTGACCAACGGCTATCCCTTCCATCGCTTTGCGCGCTTTGGCACTGACTGAGAAAATAAACATGGGCTCTCCAGCGGCGAGTATTCGCCTTAAAATTGAGGGGTTAGCAAGTTAGGGGCTACGTCACATTAGACCACAACAATAACGCGTAACGCATCAGGAATAAGCTGTGCCTTGTCTAAATAGTGCTCCAGCGCATCTGTTTCCAGCTCAATCTGTTCGATTTCCTGCTTTCGAATATTGGGGTTTACCAATGCCAGCCTTTTCAGTCGTTGCAACTCCTCATTCTGAAGTCTGACCATTTTCTGCTTGGCTTCATTGATAATCTGCTGGTGCTGTTGCATCGACAACTGCTGTGCCTGACTCATCAGCGACTCTATTGGTTGCTGGGCTTGTTTTACCAGCTTTCTGGCTAGCTGCCGTTTCACCGGTTCAACTCTCTCGGCTAATCGCTCTGAGGTTAGCGCCTTTGTCAGATCTTTACCTTCGTTGCTCAAGACCAGGCGCACCGTGGTCAATGGCAGGTAGCGGAAAAGTTGCAGCTCCAGCGGTGCCTGGCCCTGTACAACAAAAAGTGTTTCCAGAAGCAGCGTACCGGGTTTGAGTGGCGGGAGTTTGAGTGTACAAAGGGCGTTATTCCCAAAATCTTCCTGCAGTATCATATCTATAGCACCGGATACCATCGGGTGTTCCCAGGTAAGGAATTGCATATCCTCTCTTGCCAGCGCCAGAGATCTGTCACTGGTAATGGTTACGCCACCCTCTGGCAATCCGGGAAAATGACTGCAACGCATATGATCGCCCGGATAGACAACGGAGCTCAGCTCACTGTGCTTTTCCTGCTCCACACCAAACTGCTCAAAGACCTTCGCCATGTAATCCGAGCACAACTGCTCTCCCTGCTGCGCGGCTATCTCTTGCAACAACGAGGCAGCACGTTCCGGCTGGCAGGAATTTAGCTCCAGCAACCGGTCCCGACCATTTTCAAGACGCACTCTATATTGCTCGGCAAGTTTTTGGGTTATTTCCAATGTGTCAATGTTGTCACCATTGACCAACCAGCTGATCAGGGTATCACCCAGCTTTTCAAAAATAGCCGATCCGGCATCGCAATTTTTTTCGATGCTGTTAATACCGCTATCGTACCACTCCAGAAGTCTTTGCTGTGCTCCTTGCTCATAGTAAGGCACATGAATTTTAACGCTGTGCTTTTGACCAATACGATCAAGCCGCCCGATACGCTGCTCAAGAAGGTCTGGATTCAACGGCAAGTCAAACAGTACCAGATGATGCGCAAACTGGAAGTTGCGACCCTCACTCCCGATTTCAGAGCAGATCAGCAACTGTGCTCCCTCCTCCTGGTCGGCAAAGTGAGCCGCCGCCCGATCACGTGCCACAAGATCGAGACCTTCATGAAAGGCGGCCGAGGAGAAACCCGATTTTCTCAGATGTTCATCCAGACCGATCGCTGTTTTCGTTGAAGCACAGATCACAACCAGCTTTTCAGCCCGGTTTGCCTTTAGCCATTCGATCAGCCAGGCCACACGAGCATCTATCGTTGGCCATTTTTCACCCATCAGGCGTTCCGGATTCAATTGATCCTGTAGAGACGTTTCGTCATCCTCAAACAGTGACGGCTCCAGCACTCCCAGCGGATGACGAATCAGTCGCCGTTGCGGAAACCCCTTAACGCTGTCACGCGTATTACGGAACAGCACTCTTCCCGTTCCGTGCTGATCCAACAGCCTTGCTATTAACGTCCGCACAGATTCTGCCAATGAATCGGCATCATTGATAGCAACACTGTCAATCTGCAACGCCTCCGCAGCTTCGTTACCAAGGTAATATTGTATTCTTGTCACCAGACTTTCAAGCTCGCTGCCGGTTACTTTGGCATCCTTCGCCTGCCCTTTTTCTGAGGACATTCCGGCCTGCCATGCCAGCAGATCTTTGACAACATCATTAATCTGTTGGTAGCCTGCCTCTTCCGACCGGAATTGAGCCAAATCATAGTAACGATCAGGATCCAGCAAACGCAATCGCGCAAAGTGACTTTCCAGGCCCAGCTGCTCCGGCGTCGCCGTTAACAGCAGTAACCCCTTGGCTATTTCAGCCAGTCGTCCCACACAGGCATACTCCTCACTCACCTGATGTTCTGACCAGGCCAGATGGTGCGCCTCATCGACAACCAGCAGATCCCATTCGCTGGTCGCCGCAAAATCCTGAATACGTGGATTGTCCGTTAACAGGTTTAAGGGCGACAATACCAATTGAGCACTGTCGAAGGGATTGGCCTGGTCATCAAAGGCCTGACAGCGATCTTCATCGAGAATGGTAAAGTGCAGATTGAAGCGGCGCAGCATTTCAACCAGCCATTGATGCACCAGATTTTCAGGCACCAGGATCAGTACTCTGCGGGCTCGACCATTGGTTAATTGTTTATGCACCACCAGCCCGGCTTCGATGGTTTTACCCAATCCAACCTCATCGGCCAACAGAACCCGCGGCGCATAGCGGTCTGCTACTTCCTGCGCAATGTAGATCTGGTGAGCCAGGAGTTGCACCCGCGCCCCCAACAGTCCCATTACAGTGGATCGTTGATGGGCTGCCTTGTGAGCCAGGGTTTCACAACGAAGCTCAAATCGCCGGTTATGTTCTACCTGCCCGGCAAAGAGCCGCGCCTGAGGGGTATTAAAACGTACAAACGGACTCAATTCCAACTCATGCAATTGCCGATCATGACCTTCGCTGTCTATACCGCTGTAGATAAGGCAACCGTCATCCATGTCAACCTGCATGACTTTCATGGTCCAGTCATCAGCACTGGCCACCTGGTCACCCACTTCGTAGGTGACTCGGCTTACCGGGGCATTGCTCCGCGCATAGGTTCGACGCTCCCCTGCTGCCGGAAAGCTGAATACCACCTGGCGACCACTTTGTTCAACAACAATACCCAGGCCCAGATTAACCTCTGTATCACTAATCCAACGCTGTCCGGGAATAAAAATTGGAACTGTCACCACATCCTCTTGTTCAAATGTACAACGATATTTAAATTAACCTTTTCGTGAAGGCGCGGATGATAAGTTAAACTGCTCTTATAATCACTTATTATTGCTTACGGTAAGCTGGATATGGCACAAAATGCCACAGTATTTAAAGCGGACATTAATATTGCCGATATGGATCGCGGCTACTACGCGACTCATCATCTGACCATCGCCCGTCATCCGTCTGAAACCGATGAGCGCATGATGATCAGGATATTGGCGTTTGCAATGAATGCCAACGACACACTGCGTTTCACCAAAGGTTTAAGCACCGATGACGAACCTGAGATCTGGCAGAAAAACCTGGTGGGGGAAACATTGCTTTGGATCGAACTGGGATTACCAGATGAGAAGCGGATTCGAAAAGCCTGCCAACGTGCGCAGCAGGTTGTACTTTACTGCTACGGTGGCCAGGCTGCTCAGCATTGGTGGGACAGTCTAAAAAACAAGCTGGATCGATATCATAATTTGCAGGTACTCAACCTTGCCAGAGAGGTCACCGAAATACTGGCCGGCATGGCAAAACGAACGATGGCCTTGCATTTTTGCATTGAAGACAAACAGATCTCTGTAAGCGATTCGAATCAGAATCTGGTCATAGAACCTGAAATCTGGCTCTCTCCCGGTTAGTGTTAAAATGCCTCCTAACTTGTCACAAATACACCACAAATCTATAATGCCCGGATACTATTTTCGGAGTGAAGCATGCCTACCTATGATTATCGGTGTGACGCCAACGGTCGCGTCGTAGAAGTTAACCATCCCATGCGCGACAAGATGAAAACCTGGGGAGAACTCTGTTCGCTGGCAGGTATTGATACCGATAACACACCCCCGAATTCACCGGTAGAGCGTCTGGCCAATGGTGGCCAGGTCGTTAAAAGCTCCTCCCTGCGTCAGCCTGACCTACCTCCCTGCGCAACAGGAGAGGGGTGTTCAGCCGGTGGCTGCGGATTTAACTAAAGCTGGTCTGAACTCAGGGAGCCGGCTTCTCCAGCACCAGGGCAAATTCGCCGGCGCGGGTCGGCATGGTCGCCACACAGCGCATTTGCCAAAGCGGGAAATCCCTATCCAACCAGCCCATAAATGCGATAAAACTCTGATACTCCCAGACATGGTAGTGGATGCTGTAATGCTGATCGAATAGCTCCTGCGCCAATGCTGCATATTCCGACTCAGGTCTGAGGTTAAACTCCCGGCAGCTGACCTGAAGGGCAAACTCTTTATAAGCGAGAAAATCGCGCTCCCGGCTCGGGCTTTCATAATCCTGGCGCAAATGCTCAATATCTGTCAGGGCCCGATTCCGGTCAAAGGTGAAGCGCTTGTCAGGCACCGCCAGATAGAGCCTGCCTTTGGGTTTCAATACGCGTTGCCAGGTTAGCAATCCCTGAATCGGGTTGGGAATATGTTCGATGAGATGGCTGGCAATCACGAAATCCTGCGAATCATCTTCAATATTGGCCAAGTGCTCACCATCATCAATAATATCAGGTTCGACCAATGGCAACTTTTCCAGCTCGGGATATTGCTGCCGTAACTGGTCACAGGACATACGATCGACATACCGAATATCCAGATGGGGCGCCGCTACCGGCAGGTGAAGTGCGCCAATCTCCAGTCCCCGACCGCTTAACATTGCCAACAACCGCCGCTTTCGCTGTTTACCAATCAGTTGCCCAACGCGCTCCCTCAGCGGTTGCAGCAGATTTTTACTTTTTATGGTCATCGGGCGGCATGTCCTGGCTGAAGGTTGTGAATCATAGCGGCTGCGCGATATCGTATCAGAGGTTTTGTAGAGAACAGCCGCATGGGACTGTAAAAACTAACGCCAGAATTTGCAAGTAATATCAGACGCCCAACAAAGCTCTACTTCACTTTTTGACCAGTTCTGAACTAGAATAGCGCCATGCGTATCTGGCTATTTTTACTTGTTTTGCTCGCCCTGTTTGCCCTGGAACTACTAAATCCGGTGCAGTTGCATTTTGTACAACCTTTTACGGCGCTGCTTGCCTATCTGTCCGCTAATTTGATGCAACTCTTTGACAGTGCGGTAATCGCCAATGGCATTATCATCAGAGATGCTGACAGTGGCCTGGCAGTATCCATTCAGCCCGGCTGCAACGGTATCGAAGCGATTATTATTCTGGTTGCAGGGATCGCATCTGTGCCCACCACACTCAGCTACAAGCTGAAGGGATTCGTGTACGGTTTTTTTGCCATTCAGGCGGTCAATATGGTTCGGCTGGTCAGCCTGTTTTATCTACTTCAGTGGAATCGCACCTGGTTCGACTGGGCACATCTTTATCTTTGGCAGGCACTGATCATACTGGATGCTCTGATCGTCTTTATTCTCTGGTTGCGCTGGCTACCAGACCCGGACTTAAATGATGAAACAACGGTCACTACTTAGCGGCTTTCTACTGAGAGTATTGCTTTGGGCACCGGTTTGCTTTGTAGCCTGGTACTTTCTTTCGGAAACATTACTTATGCCAGTACGCTGGTTAAGTGAACTGTTCCTGCTTGAATTTTTCCCCTCAGCCGTTAGCGCCATTGAGCAACAGGGTATCTCCTACGAGCTGGTCACACCATTTAAAAGCTCACTACTGGCTAACTATCAGGCCGGACAACCGGTTGGCCTCATCACCTTTAACATAGAAGCACTGAAGTATTGTTACGGTACGCCGCTGTTTGCCGCGATGACCCTCGCCACACCCAACAAAACCAAACTCAAACTCAGCTGGTTGTTGGCGGGAGTAATTGCACTCATTCCTTTTCAGTGCTGGGGTGTGGTGACCGATGCACTGGTTACGTTATCCTTTAAACTGGGAAATGGCGTTGCCGCAGAGTTGGGCCTTAGCCGACTATTGCGTGAAGCATTAGCACTCGGTTATCAGCTAGGCTACCTGATACTACCGCCGCTCATGCCTATTTTGATATGGGGTGGCTTAAATAGAGCGTTCCTTAACCAGTTGGCACCCAACCTAAGGGCGGTCAAGACGCATTAGTCGATGACATACCGGTTTGCCCGCAAACCGCTCTCCGGGACCAACATCAGCCTTAGCTTTGCTATAGACCCTGCCTTTGGATATTTTCAGCACATCACCCTCGACCGGAACTTCCTCCTCGTTGGTGCGTCCCGGCATGGGAAATTCATTTAACACCTTCACTCTATAGCGCCGGTTCAATACCTCGATAACCTCTACCTGAATCGCAAACAGCTCCGGCCAGGTCGGGTGCAGTGTTCTTTTAAGGCAAAGATAGCCCTGATCACCAGCGACAAATTCCGAGTTCTGCGCCATCGACAGACTGGCCAGTACAATCCATAAAAAGCATACGCTACCTATGGAAAGCCATTTAAATCTCATTGAAACATCTCCACCAAAACGCTCTTCAATTTTACATACCCTGCATGTTAAGCTGGCAACAGATTGACACAAATCAAGACAGCATCACTACAACCGGTTAAAGTGCGCTTCCTGAACACCCTTTAATCTACTCTTTGTTTATTAGCAGGTTCAACCCTATGATCTCCACCCTAGCAGATTTGATCCAGGCCGCACAGGAACAGAAAGAAAAACAGCGACTACTGTTTCTTTTTGCCAAAACCGAATCGAAAAAGAAAAAAAAGAAGAAACACCAAACCGGCACCATCACTCCGGTCATGTGCGTTGACAAACTCCCGGAAGATATCGCATCCTTTAAAGCACTGGTCGCTGAGGCGGATGAAATCTCAAAAGAGTGGGATATCATGCTGATTGCAGGCCTGTGCGGATCACTGGACACGCCGCCGAGCACCGACGACGCGGAACCCCACCTCAACAAGATGGCGAACGATTTAATGAGCGGTCAAGAGCTTAGCAGCTATGTGATTTTCGACCGCAAAGAGAATCCGATCGTCATGCAGCCCCGCTAATCCGCGGGGATTCCAGCATCCGGCCCGATCATATTTCAACTAAAGCTTATAGGACCGGTACCGCGTCGGATCGTAAATTAGCAGGTCATATTTTGATTGCAAAAACGCCACCAGATCGATCAGCTGAGTGACCGTCATCACATCATTGTAGTTGCGCATTTTTGACTCGCCGCCGTTTTGAATTTCATCAGCAGGATAACCTTTTACGAGTCGATGTGAAGGATTGATGATCGAAGTCACCAGCTCTCCATAGGTCTTGATTTTGCTGACCTTACCGCCCAGTTTCACAGAAATCTTCGGTTTACCCTCCTCTCCCGCAAGCTGCTCTATGCCAGCCATCTGATGGCAAGCATTGCATTGCAGCTCTACAAAGACCTGCTGGCCAGCCCCTGGATCCCCCTCCGGCAAGCTAAAGCCCCTTGGAGATTTGGGACCGCTATCACAACCTGCAAGCATCAACAAAGGAATCAATAGTGTCAATCCAAATAGCATTCTGAACATGGACTACCTCCAATCGTTTGTGAGTACCTACCAATAACCGACGCTGGTGTTAGAGTATCCTTCTTGCAGACTAAAGATCAAGTTTCGTGATTCTATTTCAGGCATGTCATCGAAAAACGTAACCAGGTCTAACTAAAAATCTGGCCGCCCGGAAAATGCACCATCGCAGCCTCAAAGGAGGGCCGTTGCCTGATCTGCTGATACCAGCGGGATATGTGGCTAAATTTCTCAATCTCGACACTGGTTACTTCATGTATCTGCAGGTAGGAAAACCCGATCAGATCCGCGATGCTGATTGCATCACCTGCCATGAACTCACTATCTGCGAGCATCGTATCAAGTACCGGGAACTGTTGTTGCAGATACTCTTCTGCTTCAGCCAGTGCCTGCTGATCGATCTCATTGCCAAAATACTTGCTGTTCACAATCTCCTGGAAGAAGAAAGTCGCCAGCCAGCGTCCCATATGCAGCGTACTAAAATCCAGCCACCTGTCTATGACTGCTTTCTGTCTGGCATCACCCTGGTATAGCCTGCCGTTAATTCTCGCCAGATAGCGGCAAATGGCCGCACTTTCAATGAAGCAATCACCATCGTGCTCCAATACAGGCACCTGTCCCAGCGGGTGTCGTTTAAGATGCGCCTCGCTCTTATGTTCGCCCTGTATGGGGTCTAATGAAACATATTGGTATTCAAGACCCAGTTCCTCTGCTGTGAGTAACACTTTGGTCACATTGTAGGTGGCAAAACCATAGATTTTCATTTGTCATTTCCCTTTTGTAAATCTGCTCGATGAGCATACAATCCGTAGCCGGTCAGCTGGCTAATTAGTTTGAACAAACTCTGAATATTCATCACGCTGTTGCCTGACAGACTGCCGTGTTTCTTCTATAAAACCCTGAACATCAGCTTTCAGGCGAGCGTTTATCTCTGGTGGAATCACTTCCCGGGTTTGCAGATCATACTCGGCACCCCAGCGAATCAACTCAACAAGTACCGGTATTAACGCCTCACCCTTTTCGGTCAAAAGGTAGAGATACTTTTTCTTATCACTCTGGTCGGTAAATTTTTCGATTAAACCGTTATCGACCAGTTGCTTAAGGCGGTCTGCGAGAATATTGGTAGAGATACCCTCTGGCGAATCCAGGAATTCCCCGTATCCCGTTTTATGAAAGAAAACCAGATCACGGATGATAAGCAGTGTCCATTTGTCACCAAAGATTTCCAGAGCAAAATTAATAGGACAGGGCGACCTTCTTGCGTGCTGTTTCATAGTGCCCATTATATTTCACTTGCATTTAACAAGTAAAGCGTTAAAATAACTTGCTAAATACAAGTAAAAAAAACCGGAGTCGATCATGGCATTTTTACCAATCAGCACACCCTATATTGTAGTTTTCGCTTTACTCTCTTTGGTATTCAGCATACGCGTTGGAATGGTTCGTAAAAATACCGGTATCTCGTTCCTTGATGGTGGCAATGAACAGCTGTTAAGAAGAATGCGGGGCCATGGTAATTTTATAGAAACAGTGCCCTTGGCGCTTGCCCTGATTGCGCTTTCAGAAGCCAATGGTGCATCGACGCTGTTTGTCCATTCCATGGGGCTGTTATTACTGGTCTCGCGGCTGATGCACTATATAACTCTGCAGCAAAACCCACAGTCAATCACCCGTGCTATCGGTATGATTGGTACATTCAGTGTCTACCTTGTAACCAGTGGCTGGTTAGCCTTGCAGGCGTTTTAGCATGAACTGCCCGGCGATATTGATCGGCCTAACCGGTTGTAAAATCCTCAATGTGCTGCCACGTCATCTCCGCGGACTCCACGGAGTCAACTCTTGCGTTGGGAGGCCCTTCATGCAACCAGTCGATTAGTGTATTAACACGCTGTCGCTCTCCGCAAAGGACCAGTTCAACCCGACCATCGGTCAGGTTCTTTGCCCAACCTGTAATGCCTCTTTCGACGGCCTGTCGTTTGGTTGATTCCCGGTACCATACACCCTGTACGCGTCCCGAAACAAAAACATGCAAACAAATTTTCTCCATACCCTAACTCTCCTTGACCAGTAATACTTCAATACTGGCTTGCGTTTGCGGCCCTACCAATTTATGGCGCAACCGGCCCTCCATATCAAAGATATAGGTGGTGGGTAACACCTCTGGATGCAGGTAATCGAGCTTGCCGTCCGGGTCACTGAATAACACCGGAAATTTTACATTAAGTGCTTTGATTTGCCCCTTCAGCTCCGCCAGTTCCAACGGATCAAAATTAATACCCAGAACATCTGTATCCAGATTTTTGCGCGCCTGATAAAGACTGTTCAGTTGAGGAATCTCCTCAATACAGGGTTTGCACCACTCCGCCCAATAATTAATCACCAGCCAGCGACCCTGAAAATCCTGCCACTTGAACTCGTTTCCCTGTGCGTCGGCGAATTCAGTTTTGTCACAGCCGACCAGCACTGCGATCAATAATAGAAATAATACTCGTTTATATTTCGCTATCATGTCAAAAATGATTAAAATCCATTACCAGTGCTGATTACAATCAGCCAAGTTTATGTATCGATTGAGCCGTTTTTTGGCCTGTTTTAAACTATTTTACCGAATGAGCAAGAGATATCTATGAGTAATGTCACCATTTACCACAACCCGCGCTGCTCCAAATCACGCCAGACATTGGCATTGTTGCAGGAAAAAGGAATCGAGCCACAAATCGTCCTTTACCTGGAACAGACACCCAACGCCAGTGAACTCGAAGATCTGATCCGTATGCTGGGGATATCGCCGAGAGCAATGCTACGCAAAGGAGAAGACGCCTACAAGGAGAATAATCTCGCTGATCAGTCACTCAGCGACGAAGAGCTGATCGCAGCAATGACCCAATACCCGAAATTGATCGAGCGGCCAATTGTGGTGGCCAACAACAAAGCTGCGCTCGGCAGACCTCCCGAGAGTGTTCTGGATATTCTGTCATGACAACCGATTTGCCTTACGTTCTGGTACTTTACTACAGCCGGCATGGTGCGACCACAAAGATGGCACAACGTATTGCCCGTGGTATCAATGAGGTTACGGGCATTGAAGCAAGAGTTCGGACTGTGCCGCCAGTCTCAAGCGTCTGCGAGGCGGTGGAACCGGATATACCAGACGAAGGTGCTGTTTACTGTAGCGAAACAGATTTGCTTGACTGCGCGGGTCTCGCACTCGGCAGCCCGACCCGATTCGGCAACATGGCATCTCCACTCAAGTATTTTATCGACAACACCAGTAACTTATGGCTCAGTGGAGCTCTCATCGACAAACCTGCCTGCGTCTTTTCTTCAACTTCCAGCTTGCATGGCGGACAGGAGACAACACTGCTCAGCATGATGCTGCCACTGCTCCACCATGGCATGATTATTAGCGGAATACCTTATAGCGAAAGCGAGCTATCCTCCACCCGAAGCGGGGGAACACCCTACGGTGCGACACATGTTGCGGGGCTGGAAAGCAATCTGCCCTTAACGGAGGAGGAAATGAGTTTATGCCAGGCACAGGGAAGACGGATTGCCAGACTGGCCCTGCGGCTAATGGTTGAAGCATCATGAACATTCAGCAACGGATAGAAATCAGCCGATACCTTTGTCTGACAAGCTACTTCGGCCTACTCATTAGCCTGGCTGCGACACAATTGGTGACAGCCTCTTTAACCTGGCCGGTATTACTGATTCAAATGCTACCGTTAATACTTTGTCTACCCGGCATGCTTAAGGGGAATGGAAAGGCCTTCGTCTGGTTGGGCTGCTTGTTGCTCTTCTACTCCGCCAAGTTCTTTTCAGACCTGATCATCACAGGCGGTGCCTGGTTGAGCATTATCCAAACCACCATGGCGCTGATTGTTTTTTCGACTGCGCTGCTTCATGTTCGCTGGCGGGGCATTCAAAGAAAACGCAATGCCTCTTAGGGCCATTTAACAGGCGCTAGTACCAGATAAGATACGCGACACCTGCCAGTGCGGCCACACCGGATAGTAATGAAATGCCGGCCATCGCATAGAGTTTGTTGATACTGGTACGCGCATCCTGTCTGAGCTCCTCGGTTTTCTTCCAGGCGACCTCGGATGCTTCTTGGCGTGCCTTTTGTAATCCTGAATCAGACATGCGTGAAAACTTCTCATCCAGCTGTCTGTCCAGTTCAGCCGCGATATTGCGAGTTACCTCCTCCGAAGTTTGTTTTGCGGTGCTCTGCGCCACATCAGAGACTTGCAACAGCGATTCGTTGGCCTCCTCCAAAGCAGCTTCTCGCGCTCGCTGAAGGATATCCTCTATCAATTCAGGAGCCGCAGTCCTCATCGGCTGATTGGATTTGATCTCACCAATGCTCGAATATATTTCTGATAGCTGTTCATTAACATCCCGAGTGACCCGCTCCTGGAGCAGCTGGAACTTGGCTGTTAGCTGAGTACCAACCTCTTCCTCGCAGACCTGCCGGGAGATATCCCGTGCACTACTTTCAATAAGCGGTTTGAATTGCTTCTGCGCTTCGCTCAGCGCCTGCTCCATGTAGCCTTGTAACATCGATTTGGCAATTCGATCAAAGTTTTCCAGCACCGCTTCCCGTAATTCGGGAATCTTTTCCTGAAACAGTTCTCCAACTCGCTGTGCAGCCAGTTCACGTACCTGCTGCTCCACATTTTCTATAGTCAATGTTTCTTTCAGCTCTGGCACAGATTCTGCGGCCGGCTGATCTTCCAATACTGACACCTCTTCAGAGGCCGCCAGGTCAGGTTTACCTGAAGTACTGGCCTGCTCGAGGTTACCCAAAACCTGACTTAGCGCTGAAGGTGTGGCCGGTTTGGTGAGGATATCGGAAGCACCATTTGCCCGTGCCTGCTCCTCATAATCATCATCTTCCTTGGAAGTGCACATCACGACTGGAATGGCAGATCTGTCAGGGTGATCCTTGATTGCTCGGGTCGCTTCAAATCCATCCATCCCCGGCATAAAATGATCCATAAATATGATATCAGGGTGATTTGACTCCAGGTAACCCAGCGCTTGCTCTGCACTCTCTGCTACATCCACCTGCATACCATTTCTTTCCAACAGTTTTCTCAACGCAAATCTTGCAGATTTTGAATCATCAACCAATAACGCTCTATTTAACATAGTCATTCCTGTTTCTGGTACCAAAGAAGCTTCCATTCTTTCTCACCGCACTGATAACACTCTTTTTAAACCGATGTTTAACACCAGATTGTTGAGCGCCGTAATTATGCAAAGATCTTTGTAAATTGATATCCCGATAAAACTCTAGCTGCAGGAGTATTTCTTGCACTTAATAGTTATAGGACAGAATGGGCAAATCAGCAAAAATTGAAGCGCTATTTATGCACTCAGGCTTTCATTTATAACGGAAGGGGGTAAAAAAGCGGCCGGTATCAATCCGAAGCTGATTGTGCGGTGATATCATCGATATAAAAATGCCGTGGTTCAGTATCATAGAAAAAATCGATATCGGAAGCATAGTCACGGCTTTCGCCCGGTCTCAACACCTGGGAATCATGAAATTCATCAGTTGCCACATGGACACCGTATTGATCAAATAGCAGCACACGAAAACTGGGTTTGATCTTCTTTGTAGTGTCATTCTCAACCACCAACAGATACTTATATAAATGCCGGTTACCCTGCTTAATCACTGTAAACACGACATTTCTAATATACTGGTTGTTCACCTCCATAACCTGGTTGGTTACCAGTTGCTGAAGATTGGGAAAGCGGCCCTCGACCAGTTGTTGCAGGTCAGTTTGAACTGTCGCCAGCTCAGGCTCCAGTTTTTTAATGGTTGCTTTAGCGTCGAGCAGCGCGATTTCCAGCTTGCGGTTTTTGTCATTTAGAGCAGAGATAGTTGCCGTGCTGTATATCAATTGTACAATCAGCACCAACAAAGCAAGCGCAAGCGCCGCCGACAACACCAGTATCTTTCGAGTACGTTTCCTGGTGCGACGAGACTGGCCATATTTTACATGCTCCATTTTCTCAATGGAGTCGCCCTGCTGCTGTAAACCTGCTTCCTGTGACATATTAAATCTTGTTTTTTTCCGAATTAACCTAATTCTAGCAAAGGCTTTGGTTCTGGCCAGCTATATTCGCTATCTATTTATGCTCATCTTCTTCGTTGGCTATGGAACCTCTGAATAATCCCCTAAACCTTTTCCCAGCTAGCCAGTTGCGCCAACCATTCACGCTCATCCATCACCGTAACACCCAGCTTTTCTGCCTTGGTTAATTTCGAGCCTGCTTTCTCACCCGCGACCACCACGGAAGTCTTGGCCGACACACTGCCACTCACCTTGGCTCCCAAGAGCTGAAGCCGGGATTTTGCTTCTTCCCGGGACATGCTTTCCAGTGAACCCGTCAACACAAAGGTCAGCCCCTGCAAAGGCAACTCACTGGAATCCCTCTTTTTAGGCTCTGGCCAGTGTATACCTGCCTTGACTAAAGCTTCCAGTACTTCCTTATTATGAGACTGTTGAAAAAAAGTCACTATATGTTTCGCGACAATCGGCCCAACATCATCAATTTCAAGAAGATCCTGCTCACTGGCTAGTGCCAGGCTGTCCAGACTACCAAAATAATCTGCCAGATTCTGGGCAGTAGCCTCCCCAACCTCTCTGATACCCAGTGCATAAATAAAACGGCTAAGTTGAGTGTGCTTGCTTTCCTCTAATGCCTTAATCAGATTCCTGGCCGATTTTTCGCCCATCCTGTCAAGCTCACTAATTTGCTGCCACTGCAGCTGATAAAGATCGGCAGCAGTCTTGATCAGCTCCTTATCCACCAACAGTTCAACCAGCTTATTCCCCAAGCCCTCTATATCCAGTGCCTTGCGTGAGGCAAAGTGCTTAATCGCCTCCTTGCGCTGAGCAGCACAATACAGTCCTCCACTGCAACGCGCGACCGCCTCCCCCTCATCCCTGATCACTTCGGAATGACAGACTGGGCAGAACGCTGGAAATACGATTTCGGTTGCGTCTTCGGGACGACGTTCAATGATGACACTAACCACCTGCGGGATCACATCCCCTGCCCGCCTGATAATGACTGTGTCCCCTATACAAACCCCCAGTCGTTCCACTTCATCCATGTTATGCAGCGTGGCATTACTCACCGTAACACCTCCGACGAAAACCGGCTCCAGTCGAGCCACGGGTGTCACAGCGCCGGTCCGGCCAACCTGAAACTCCACATCTATAAGTTGCGTTAGCTCTTCCTGTGCTGGAAATTTATAGGCGATGGCCCATCGTGGAGCGCGCGACACAAAACCAAGCCGTTGTTGCAACGCCAACTCATTGACCTTAAACACAACGCCATCGATTTCGTAAGGCAGCTTATCTCTTTTATCCTGCAGTTGCTGGTAATAGCCGATACAACCGTCTACACCGGATACGGAAGTCATCTGTTCATTGATTCGAAAACCCCAGTCATTCAGTTTCGTTAATACCGCTATATGATGATCAGGCAACTGTCCACCGCTGACCAGTCCGGCGCTATAGCAACATAATTCCAGAGGGCGCTCGGCCGTGATTCGCGAATCCAGCTGCCTTAGACTACCTGCTGCCGCGTTACGGGGATTAACAAACTGTTTGAGGCCCGCTTCTCCCGCCTTGCGGTTAAATGCCTCAAAACCCTGCCTGGGCATATAGACTTCGCCCCGCACCTCAATTACTTCCGGCCAGCCCCTGCCCATCAACTTAAGTGGCACCGAGGGCACAGTCCTGAGATTCTGTGTAATATCTTCTCCCCGTCGTCCATCACCTCGCGTTGCACCACGAACCAGTACACCATCACGATAAAGCAGACTAACGGCAATACCATCCAGTTTTGGCTCACAGGCATACTCTATCATTTGATCCGATTTCAGGCGGTCCTTGATACGGCGCTCAAAATCACGCATATCCTGTTCGCTAAACGCGTTATCGAGCGATAACATGGGGATTTCATGCGCTACTTCAGCAAAAGCACTCAAGGGCGCAGCACCAACCCTTTGGGTCGGCGAATCTGGCGTCACCCACTCAGGGTGCGCTGCTTCTAGCGACTTCAAACGCTGCATCAGGCGGTCATATTCAGCATCCGGTACGGAAGGATCATCCAGCACATAGTATCGGTAGTTATGCTGGTTTATCTGCTGTTTCAGCTGTTCAAGCTGTTGGTCGGGGGCTTTTTCTATCATTATTGCCCAGGTCGGCAAGTGGCTTGTTAACCAAGCAAAGACAGCTGTCTTCGCTCAAAATCACGAATCTTTTGCCTCGCGTGCTCAATGGTCTGATTGGTCATCACACTGTGCTGCTCATCGTGCAGCTGGGCATCCAGATTATTAACCAGGCATTTGGCAGTTTCCAGCATGCAATCAAAGGCTTTCATACTGTCTTCAGGGCCGGGAAGACTCAGAAAAAATGTCACCCCTGGTGTATAAAAGTTATCCATTTCATCCAGATCAAAAGTACCGGGCTTGACCGCATTAGCCATACTGAACTGCAACGGCCCCTGGCCATCCTCCTGTTCATTTCTATGGAAAATATCCATGTCACCATAGCGCATGCCACAGGCCAAAATGATACGCATGAGTTCAGCACCGTTAAGTCCCTCCTCCTGCTTCGCGATGACATTTATTACGATCACCTCTTCCACTTTCGGTGGTACCGAATCCGGGCGTGCCTGCTCTTCGGTCTCGTCTTGCTCAACATCTTCAATCACCTCATCTGGCAGATCAGGTTCCTGATGATCTTCATCCTCGGCAAACAACGACTCTGGCACCAGTTCATCGATATCATCAACCTGACTAACACTCTCATCTGGCTCTTCATCCAAAGATCTGTCGACCACTCTGGCGCCACCGCTCGGGAGCTCACCATTGTAGTAATCCACCCTGTCATCAAATCGGGAACAGAGTTTTTTATCAATCGCCAGTTTAATCGAATTACGTCTGCCGCGGCGCATTCTGCGATAGCCATCAAGTAATACGCCGACGATGACGACGACGCCCAAAATGATTAACCACTCACGTAAAGAAAAGTCCATTAGTGTCTACTGTCTCGTATATTCCCATAATAAAGCAGGGATCAAATTTCACCCAGGTTATTATTCTGCGGGCATTGCCCATTCTAACCAATCTTAAATAACAGCACTACGCCCATTCGCTAAATTGCCGCCATTGCGGCCGCTTCTTCAATATCCACAGTGACCAGCCTGGAAACGCCCGGCTCATGCATTGTAACGCCCATCATATGATTGGCCATTTCCATGGTCACCTTGTTGTGCGTAATAAATATGAACTGAACTTTTTCAGACATCTCCTTAACTATTTCGCAATAGCGCCCAACGTTCGCGTCATCCAGCGGTGCATCCACCTCATCGAGCATACAAAAAGGGGCCGGGTTCAACTGAAAAATCGAAAAAACCATAGAGATCGCCACCAGGGCCTTCTCGCCACCGGACAAAAGATGAATGGTGCTGTTTCGTTTGCCCGGCGGACGGGCCATGATCGCCACTCCCGTATTGAGCATATCTTCGCCGGTCAACTCCAGAGAAGCATGTCCGCCACCAAATACCTTCGGGAATATCTCCTGCAACCCTTTATTAACACGGTCAAAGGTTTCCTTAAATTTGGTTCGTGTTTCACGGTCGATTTTGCGGATTGCATTTTCCAGTGTGGTCAGCGCCTCCATCAGGTCATCATTTTGCGCATCCAGATAAACCTTTCTCTCGGACTGGGTTTTGTATTCATCAATAGCGGCGAGATTGATCGGACCCAGTCGCTGAATACGATTCTGTACTTTTTCCAGCGTAGCAATCCACTCCTGCTCATCGGCCTGATCTGGCAACTGCTCCAACAGCTGTTTTAGATCCTGCTTGGCTTCACGAATCTGACCTTCAATCGTCTCTCGTTGCACCTTATGTGTCTGCCATTGCAGTTTCGATTGTTCCAACTGCCCTCTCACGCCTTCCGCCTTACGGTCGCTTTTTAAACGATTCTGTTCCAGCTGCTCAAGCTTAAACTCCACGGCTTCGACATGCTTTCTCGCCTCAGTCAACTGTCCCTCAAGAGTCAGGCGTTTTTCCAGCTCGACTTCCAGCATCTGCCTTAACTCATCTACCGGGCTCTGAGAGGTTTCAAGGGATGCCTGCAGTTGGTTTTTTCTTTCCGCCAAACCGGCAACCTGCTCCGTTAAACGGGACAGACTCTGCTGCAATGCGTCGAGCTGCGTACTGATCGATTGTCTGCGCAGCTCCAGATGATGAACCTGATCGCGATGATGCCGCGTCTGCTGTCGAGCCTGATCCAGTTTGCTTCGGTTATTGTCACGCTGATTTAACAGCTCCTCCCGCTGCCCTGAATCCTGCTCCATACGACTCAGACACTCCTGCCAGACCAGGCGCGCCGCACTGAGCTTTTCCTTCTCCTGTTGCAACTGTTCCTCACTTTCCTGGAGGTCATTAAAGATGCGTTCACGACGCATATTCAGTTGTTCAATACGAGCTTGTCTGGCACTAAGCTGCGATGCAAGTTCGGCATGCTGCTTCATCACGCTGTTTAATTCATTCTGTGCCGTTTCTCGTGCCTGTTCAGAATTTCGCAACGCCAACAGGCCCGAATCCAGATCCACTTCAAGTGTCTCTATTTTCTCCTCCAGCAATGCCATCTGCTCATCCAGCTGCTGCAACTCCTGCTCCCTTTGCAACAGGCTGGTCTGCTCATCCTCGTCACGGGTGACCCTGATCCAGTTGGGACCAGCCCAGATTCCCTCTTTACAGACCACTGACTCATGGGCAGCCAGGTCCGGCCGCAGCGCCATCGCCTGCTCAAAGGTATCTCTTACATATACCCCGTCAACCAGTGAGCGGATATCCCAATTGCTGGTGATTTTACTGTAGAGAGTATCCTGCTTATCAGCGTGCGATGAAATTTTGTCCGCCTTCTCAAGCAACGTCACACCACCTTTTTGTAACTGACTCAGGCGCTGCTGCAAATTATCACAATGATCAATACCAACCGCCTGCAGGTGATGGCCCAACACTACTTCAAGCGCTTTTTCCCAACCCTTCTCAACATTCAGATTTTGAGCCAATCGCGGCTGATGATGCCACTGTTGCCGCTCCAGCCATTGCATTACGGGCGCATCTTTCTGCCCTAACGCCGCTTGCTGCAATGCTTTCAGTGACGAGTTTCGCCCCTGCAAATCCTGCATGGTGCGCTGCGCCTGACTAAGCTCTCCGGACAATCGCGTATTATCCTCACGTTGCCGGTCGATCATCTCTACCAACTCCGCCACTCGTTCCTTATGCTGCTCCGTACTTTGATCCAGTTGCTCCAGTCTTTCCTGCAATTCCAGTGTTTCGTTGTCTTTCTGGTTTTCACCGAAACTGCTTTTCTCCTGTTCCAGCTTTACGGTGCGCTCCTGCAATTTGGCAATGTGCTGTTCCATATGTTGAATGCGCGATTGCTCCACCTCTGCACCCTGCCGGGATTCTGAAGCAGTCTGGTTAAACTCATCCCATCGCTGCTGCCACTCCTGCATCAAAGCTTCAGCAACTTCCAGTTCATCGCTGCTACTACTCTCTACCTCCTGAAGCATCTGCAATTCAGGCTCCAGTTTTTCCAGCTCTTCTTGTAGCTGCTTCTGCTTCTGCTGGTCCAGATCCAGATGCTGATCGGCATCCTGCAAAGACTGCTCTGTCTGTTTAAGATCGCCTTGAAGCTGCTGGGTACGTTCTGTCTGATGCTGGATATTCTGCTCATGACGCGCTATTTCAGTGCCTACCTGATAAAAAGCACTTTGTATTTCCTGATAACCATCATTGAGTTCAATATGCTGCTGGCGCTGCTTTTCCACTTCCGTTTCAATGGCACGGTGTTCAGCCTGAATCGCCTCAAGCTGGACTTCCAGCTCAGCAATCTGTTTTTCCTGCTCACCACTTTTTGCTTCCAAATCAAGCCATTTGATTGCCTGATGTTCAGCTTTAAGCAAGCGTTCCTGCTGTTTGAACTCTCCATACTGCTCTGCTGCCTTTGCCTGGCGTTGCAGGTGGTGTAGTTGACGCGCCAGTTCATCACGGATATCACTTAGACGTTCAAGGTTTTCCCGCGTGTGACGCATTCTGTTCTCGGTTTCTCGGCGACGCTCCTTGTATTTGGATATGCCTGCCGCCTCCTCTATATAGACCCGCAGCTCATCCGGCTTTGCCTCAACGAAGCGCGAAATCATTCCCTGCTCAATAATGGAATAACTGCGTGGACCAAGACCGGTACCCAAAAAAATGTCCTGTATATCCCGGCGCCTGCACTTGCTGCCATTCAGCGCATAGATGGATTGCAAATCACGTGTTACGGTTCGCCTGACCGAAATCTCGTTGTAGCTTGCATACTCCCCCTTAACACTGCCGTCACTGTTGTCAAAGATCAATTCAACAGAAGCCTGACCAACCGGCATCCTGGCGTTGGAACCACTAAAAATAACATCGGTCATGGATTCGCCGCGCAGTGTCTTGGCTGAGCTTTCACCCATTACCCAGCGCACCGCATCGATAATATTGGACTTTCCGCACCCGTTTGGGCCAACCACAGCACTAAGGTTCGTCGGAAACTGAACCGTAGTGGGATCAACAAAAGATTTGAAACCGGCAAGTTTAATGCTTTTTAAACGCATCTAATTTTTATCTCCATGCCTGACTGTGCGTTTTGATCAGTATTCTATTCTACTATGTTATCGATCAGGATATTAATGCTTGTAGCCGTATCCGCCAGATTTATTGGTGCGGATTCCCCCTGCAGGTCACCAGCGGCCGCTGCCACTGATTGGGATCTGGAAATTCGCGCCACCACCTGAACCTGTTCAAACTGCGACAATCGGGCCTGCGGCGCCATGGCCATCTGGTCATTCAGGACTACCTCAGCTGGCAGATCCCGAACCTGCAGTTTGACGGCGGCCAGCGGCATAGCAGGCCCCTTGAATGCCCGCGCATAGATAAATACCGTCTCTTCCGGCAAGGCATTTTTCTTCAGATCTTCACTCAGACTAACCTTTATCAGCAACGAAGCCTCGGTCTGCTGATCTGTTTGCGGTACCGCAGCTGCGTTTCCTGTTTGCTGCTCGAGCAGTTGTTTGGCACGTTCAATACCCGCTGTGATCGCTCGCACCTCTTCACCAGGCGACATGGCATCGATGATCTGTTGCCAGTAGTTGATGGCCTGTGCATACTGTTTACGGTCAAAGGCGTCGATTCCCAGCAATCCCAGCGCAGTATCATTGACCGGATCAACCGCGATTGCCCGATCGATCAGTGCTCTCACCTCATCATCCATTCGGTTCCCGTTAACCAGAAACAAAGACTGCGCATATTCCGCCAGCACCTGTGGATCCTCACCGACCAACAGCAACACACGATCATAGGCCTCTCTGGCCCGTTGGTATTTTTCAGTCTGCAGGTATCCACGTGCCAGCGCGTACCAGATCTCTGCTTTGTCCGGCTCTGCCTCTGCTTGCTCCCTTAGCATCACCAGTCTCTGCTCTGGAGTCATCGCTGACATTTTCTCAAACATCGCCTGATGCTGTTCCATTTGCAGCAGTGTTGGTGCGCTGCCTAGTTGCCAGTAAAGAATACCCGTCCCCGATAACAGCGAAATGCTCAATATCGAACCCAGCACCCAACCCGTTCCGGAATGTCTGGCTTGGCCACCCGTATCGGGTAGCTCAGCCTGTTCACCGGTCGCATCCGCCAACAGCGTGCGCTCCAACTCCAGCTTAAGTGACTCGAGTTCAGCCGGCTCTATTCTTCCCTCCACCAGATCATCCTCCAGCTCTTGCAGCCGGGACCGGTATGCCTGCAGGTTGACCTCCCTGGAGGAAACTGTTGACTGACTTTGAGTCAGCTTAATCTGTTTTCGATATCGAATGATCGGCAACCAAATAAAGCCAATCGCCACAACCAGCAGCAGTGCGCCCCATAACCAAAATTGCGACATGCTAACTTTCCTTATCCAAATCTTGCTGAAGCAGTTGCTCTATTTCTTTCTGCTCCTGCTCACTCAACGGATTATCGGCCACCTGCGCCGACGCTCTGGCTCGCCGCTTTATAATCACCACCAGCACCATTGCTGCCAGCACCAGAAAAATGGCAGGTGCCAACCATAGCAACCAGGTTTGCGCTGACCACTCAGGCTTGTAAAGTACATACTCACCGTAGCGATCAACCAGATAGTGCTTCACTTCACGATCCGAATTACCTTCCGATAACAGACGGTAGACCTCGCCCCGCAGATCGGTGGCAATCGGAGCATTGGAGTCCGCAAGATTCTGGTTCTGACACTTGGGGCAGCGCAATTCTTCTGTGAGCCTGTGAAATCGCTGACGGGTCTGCTCATCTTTGAATTCATAGGTATCAATAGCGGCATTCAACGTTGTGCCTGCCAGGAAGATCAACATTACCAGGGCAACGCGCCCCGCTTTCAATAAAGCTTTAGCCATCTGTTTTCGGTGCCTCCGCGCGTAATTGCATTACCAACGGCTTTAACAATTCATTCCACACCTGATCATCCACGACACCGATATGCTTATAACGTATTACCCCACGATGATCTATCAGATAGGTTTCCGGGGCACCAAACACGCCCAGATCAATACCGAGTCGTCCTTTTTCATCATAGATATTCAGGCGATAGGGATCACCCCACTTTTCCAGCCATTTTAGCGCTGCCTGCCGTTCATCCTTATAATCCACGCCAATGATAGGCACCCCTTCCTGTTCAGCAATCCGCATCAGGTGGGGGTGTTCCGCCATGCAGGAGGGGCACCAGGTAGCCCACACATTTAGCAATGCGACCTCGCCAAGCAGATCTTTGTGACTGATTGTTTGCTCCGCCTGCTGAAGTGAAGGCAGATTAAACTCCGGCAGTGGTTTGTCGATCAATGCCGAAGGCATCGCATTAGGATCCAGACTCAACCCTTTGAACAGCAGCAATCCCAATGCAACAAAGATAATCAGTGGTGCAAACAGTTTTAACCGCTTCATACTTCTGCTCCCACACTTTGGGAATTTGCCGATGCACTCTGCTCACTGTTTTTAGTCACTGCAGATTTCAGACGATAGCGTTTGTCCGTTAAGGCTAATAAACCTCCGAGCGACATTATTAATCCACCCAACCAAATCCAGATAACAAAGGCTTTGTAATGTACACGAACCGCCCAGGCACCGTCACCCAGGGGTTCACCCAGAGCCACATACAGATCCCGAAAAAGTCCGGTATCAATAGCCGCTTCAGTCATCGATTGCCGGCGTGCGTTGTAAACCCGTTTCTGCGGTTGCAGCAGGTACTTTTGCTGCCCTTCATAATAAATCGCAATTTGTCCTTCCTGAGCAACAAAGTTTGGCCCTGTCACCTCTTTAATGCCATTAAACTGGAACCGGTATCCAGCTAACTCCACCGAATCCCCCGGTTGCATGCGCACATCCCTCTGCTCACTGTAGATAGAGGTAAATGCAACACCGATAATGCAAACGGCTATACCCAGATGCCCCAGTTGCATTCCCATATAGCTACGTGACAAACCGGTCCACCCGGTTCGTTTTGTTTTACTAAAAATATCCTGAAAACAGGTCACGCCAATCCAGAGACTTAAGGCAACTGCCAACGTTGCTCCCAGATTGATCTCTCCGCCATAAATCAATGGAAAAACAAACGCCACCACCAGACTGGAAACCAGTGCCACCACCAGTTGCCCGACCACAGGCTTGGTGGAAGATCGTTTCCACCGGGAGTTGGGTGCAAAGCCTAGAAACGCAAACAGCAGACACATCAGCGGTATAAACACCGCATTAAAGTAGGGAGGACCCACCGAAATTCTGCCTCCCCCCAAAGCATCGATAATCAACGGATAGAGGGTGCCCAGTAACACCGTAACCGCGGCAACCACCAGTATCATATTATTAACAAGTAACAGCACTTCTCTCGACCACAAACCAAAAACCGGACGACTGGTCACGGCGGGCGCTTTGAGCGCATAGAGAGTTAACGAACCACCAATAACCAGCAGCAGGAATATTAAAATAAACAGGCCTCGTGCGGGATCGCTGGCGAAGGCATGGACCGAGGTTAAAACACCGGATCGAACCAAAAAGGTACCCAGCAAACTCAGCGAAAATGCGAAGATAGCCAACAACACCGTCCAGCTTTTAAAGACACCCCGCTTATCCGTCACAGCCAGCGAGTGGATCAGTGCGGTCCCAACCAGCCATGGCATAAAGGAGGCGTTTTCAACCGGGTCCCAAAACCACCAGCCGCCCCAGCCAAGCTCGTAGTAAGCCCAGTAACTACCCAGCACGATTCCAGCGGTCAAAAAAACCCATGCAATATTTGTCCAGGGTCGGGACCAGCGAGCCCACCCGGCATCGAGTCTGCCACCAAGCAGTGCGGCAGCGGCAAAAGCGAAAGCAACCGAAAAACCGACATATCCCATATAGAGTAGCGGCGGATGGAGGATTAGCCCTATATCCTGCAGCAATGGATTCAGGTCAGAACCATCTACCGGCGAGTTGGGTAGCAAGCGTATAAACGGATTGGAAGTCAGTAACAAAAACAGCAAAAACCCGATACTGATCATGCCCATAACGGCCAGCACACGGGCCACCAGTTCATCCGGTAAGTTACGGCTAAACAGGCTGACCGCGAAGGTCCAGCCACTCAGAATCAGCGCCCAAAGCAGCAGCGATCCTTCGTGAGCACCCCAGACAGCACTGAATTTATACTGCACAGGCATTTGACTGTTGGAGTTCTGCGCCACATAAGCTACCGAAAAATCATCACTTAAGAAGGCATAAGCCAGACAGCCAAAGCTGGTTAACAGAAAGGCGAACTGCCCCCAAACCAATGGGCGGGCAAAGGCCATCCACAACAGATTACCCCGCGCCGCTCCCAGCATGGGGATAACCGCTAATGGAAGCGCCATACAAAGCGCCAGAATAAGTGATAAATGTCCTAATTCAGGCAGCATACTCGTCTCAATCCAAATTTTATTGCAGGATCAGCAAACAGCCGATCTTTGTAACATATTAGAAGAACATTAGGAATGCGATCCGTTGATTTAGTTCAACTCCGCTCTCTCTTTATCCGTCTTTGCAACGGGGATCTCTTGATATTCGGGACTGGTCAGACTGCGCATAAAAGTCACCAGGTCACTTTTCTGCTGGTCTGTTAAATGCAAAGGTCGAATACGCGGATCAATAAACCGGCTTTCGGGTCTGGCACCTGATACCGCGCCACCCGTATTGTAGTAATCCACCACCGCTTCCAGTGTAGCCAAACTCCCATCGTGCATATACGGCGGAGTCTTTTCAATATTTCGGAGTGTAGGGGTTTTAAACGCTCCCAGATCCAGCAAACGCTGAGACACTAAAAAACGCCCCAATTCGGAGGCATGACTACCACTAAGCGCCTGTACATTTGCTACAGAAAGGTCTGTTTCATCCTGGTAGGCCAGCTTCTCCAGCACGACCGCAATCTTGTCATAGCCAACTCCGATATTATGAAATTGATGATCGGTGAACAGGGCAAAACCTCTATCCAGTAGATGACAGGAAGCACAAGCAGCCTGATTGAAAAATACTGACAATCCCCGTTTTGCAGCCTGACTGATTGCTGCCTGATCATTTTCAAAATAGTAACGGTCAAAAGGAGCGTTACCGGAAATCAGCGTCCGTTCGTAACTGGCCAGCGCCTTGGCCACATGACCAATATCGATAGCTGAAGAATCGATTGCAAATACACGGGCAAACTGATCAGGATAACTCGGGTCATCCTTTATAACCGCCAGCACCGCCTGCTTATCATGCATGCCCATCTCAATCGGATTGAGCATCGGCTGAATTGACTGTGTTTCCAGGTCTGGCGCGCGGCCATCCCAAAACTGCGTTTTTGAAAATGCGGCATTAATGACACTGGGTGCGTTCCTCGCCCCCTTTAATTGATCGATACCTTTAGAAACAGGCTCGTGATCGGTAAAGGCTTTACCGGAATCGTGGCAGGTCGCACAACTCACCTGGGCGTTAGCGCTAAAGCGTTTATCGTGAAACAGACGCTTACCCAACGCCACTTTTTCTTCAGTTTGCGGATTTAGTAGCGGGATTTCGAGGGGCGGCAACCCAAGATCTGGTCTGGATTCAGCCCAAACCAGACTACAGCAAAGAAATATCAGATAAACAGCGAAGCGCATGGCAGGTTATTTGGAATGGTAGTCTTTACCATATCCGGCCTGCTCCAGTGCTTCCGTCACTTCAGGTGGCATATAGTTTTCATCGTGTTTCGCCAACACTTCCGAAGCGGCAAGTTTGTTATCACTGTCCAATCGTCCCTGGGCCACGATACCCTGCCCTTCGCGAAATAGATCCGGTAAGATGCCTTCGTATTCAACATCTACAGTTTCCGCATAATCGGTAATTTGAAACGCCACTTTGAGGCTCTGGGGGTCACGCTTGACACTCCCCTCAACGACCATACCACCGGCGCGAATCAGGGTGCTTTTGGGCGCCTCTCCCTTAACAATCTGGGTGGGCGAGTAGAACAGGTTGATATTTTCCTGTAGTGCAAACAGCGCCAAACCAACCGCGATACCGAATCCGGCAACGATAAAGAGTACTATTTTTAATCTTTGCTTACGAATGGGATGCATTTTGCTCCTCCCTTCTTCGTTGCCTGGCCTGTTCGATAAAAAACTGACGACGCATCTGCAATGGTCTCACAACATTAAATACCACGACCAACAGTGCAGCGGCATATGAGATCCAAACATAGAGGCCATGCCCCCCCATCTGAACAAATTCGGTAAAACTGGAAAAGCTCATTGTTTGCTTAGCAACTCCTTAACCCAACTGGTACGCCACTCACGCACCAGTATTTCATTTCGCGTTCGCATGATCAGTGCTACTGCGAAAAAACAGTAAAAACCAACAACCATAATCAGTAGCGGCACCCACATTTCAGCAGGCATAGCCGGTTTTTCGGTAATCGTAAAACTCGCCGGCTGGTGCAAAGTGTTCCACCATTCCACCGAATACTTGATAATCGGTATATTCACCAGCCCTACCAACGCTAGCACGGCACTTGCCTTGGACGCTTGATCTCGGTCACTGATCGCCGAATGCAGCGCAACAACACCGAGATAGAGGAAAAACAGAATTAACATCGAAGTAAGACGCGCATCCCAAACCCACCAGGTTCCCCAGGTCGGTTTACCCCACACCGCACCGGTAATTAGTGCCAGCAAGGTAAAAGAAGCACCAATCGAGGCACAGCTTTTGGCGGCCATATCAGCCAGCTTCATCTTCCATATCAAACCGATGGCACCCGCTACCGCCATAATCATGTAACAGGATTGCGCCAGAAACGCTGAAGGCACATGAATATAAATAATTCGAAAACTGTTCCCCTGCTGGTAATCCTGAGGAGCAAACAGCAAAGCCCATACCGTTCCGGCAACAATCAGCAACAGCGCTGCCACCGCAAACCAGGGCAGCCAGCGGCTACTGATCTCATAAAACCAGCGCGGTGAGCCTAAACGATGAAACCAAGTCCACATAATTCTCTATCTAATTTCCCAAACTGATACGTAAGCCTGCCGAAATAGCCAGCGGCGCCAGCACCAGCGCCAAAGCCAGCATTGCACCCAAAAGCGCTAAATGTCCGGTAATTGGCAATCCAATCGTCGCCGCCTGAACGGCACCTGCAGAAAAAATCAGTACTGGAATATACAGGGGCAACACCAGTAGTGACAACAGTAAACCGCTTTTTCTCAATCCGACCGTCAAAGCTGACCCGACAGCACCGATAAAACTCAATACCGGCGTCCCCAAAAGCAGGGTTACAATTAACGCCGGCAATGCATCAGCGGGCAAAAACATCATAAACGCCAACAGCGGAGAAAGCAGCGTCAGGGGTAATCCGCTCAACAGCCAGTGTCCGAATACTTTGGCCAAAATACTGATATAGAGCGGCTGCGGTGCCAGCAGCAACTGCTCCAGGGTGCCGTCCTGAAAATCGGATTGAAACAACATATCCAGCGACAACAGCGTCGCCAATAGTGCAGCCACCCAAAGCACACCGGGAGCCGCCTCTGATAAAAACTGTTTTTCAGGACTGACCGCCAAAGGAAACAGCGTCACCACAATCATAAAAAAAATCAACGGATTAACGAGATCGCTGGGATGACGAAAAGCCACTACCAGATCACGCGACAACACTGTTTTAAAGAGTGCCAACATACTCGGCTGGGGACTGGTATGGATATTCTGCTTCATTAAGTTAACCCAATGTTACCTTGCGCACATTTGAGACTGAACTCAAATCCTGATGCGTCGTCACAATCACCGCGCCACCCTTCTCCGCCTGACCACTCATCAATTGCTCAATCGCCGCCACGCCCGCTTTATCAATCGCGGTAAAGGGTTCATCCAGGACCCACAGTTTTTTCGGCAGCAAATAGAGTCTGGCCAGATTAACCCGTCGTTGCTGTCCCGCCGAGAGGGTATAGCAAGGCGTATCCTCATAACCTCTCAGCCCCACCTTTGCCAGCACCTCCCAAATTCTTTGGTCCGCTTTTTCACCGGACAGCGCCGCATACCAGCGCAGATTTTCCTCTGCCGTCAAAGCTGCTTTAATTCCGGCTGCATGCCCGAGATAGTGCATATTCATCTGGTATTCGCTTCGACAGTTTCTGATGGACTGCCCACACCAGTGCACTTCACCCTCATAGGCATCTGAAATACCCGTTAAAATTCTCAACAAAGTGGTTTTACCACTGCCGTTGGCGCCCTCTATCTGCAATACTTCTCCGGCATTAAGCGACAGATCAAGATCACTAAACAGCACCCTGCGCTCGCGCTCACAAAAAAGCTTGTTTGCCTGTAATAGTGGATCTGTCAAAACTGTTCCTGGAATGCTGCCTGTTGATTGCCGGTTCTGCAGTGATCAGTACTCTTCAAAGCCAGCATAACCAATCTGCCAGCCGATTCATGCTATTCAAGTATTTGTTCTGTCTACCGCTAATATAGTAAAAGCCCTTCCCCAAAGCCCGCGCTAATTAGAACGGGTAGAATCCGGGCAAAAACAACGCGCATTATATAGAAAGCACCGTCCGGGATCACGTGATATAGTCGCCTAATGGAGATAAAACCCTCAGCACAAACCAATATGCAGGGCCTGCAATCGCAGGTGGAAGGTCGTGCCGATCTGACGCGCCTGTTTCCTCCCGGGCAGATTATCGAGGGGGTTATAGAGAAGGTCTCACAAAAATCCCTGCAACAAAACACACCATCACTGTTTGAAATCATCATTAACAGCAACGGCAAACGAATAGCCACGGAAAGCCGTCAGCCGCTGGTTGCGGGTCAACTGGTAAAACTGGAAGTGATGAGCGATGCCAGTTTGAAGCTTCTACAGATAATTGAACGTCCAGTCGCTTCACTACAGAATTTGATCCAAAAGGGTTTGCGAGAGTCTTTACCTCTGCAACAAAACCACAGCACCCTGCTGAACCGGTTAGCGCCACTGGAATCCATTCTGGGACGATTGAACCTGCAAACTGAAAATCAGCCCCTGCTTAAAGCCCAGCTTCAATTGCGACAGTTGCTGACTTCATTGCCAAACCGGGATCAGTTGCAGAATCCCGCACAACTAAAACAGGCTATGACCAACAGCGGCAGTTTTCTGGAAGCCAAATTACAGAAGATCATCCAACAGTTTGTCGCCCCTCCCCAGCAGAAGGCACAAAACCAAAGCCAGCCGGAACAGTCCATTAGAGCATTACTGAAAACCAACTCCGCATTGGCGAAACAACTGGAACCGGCGATTGGCAAAGACCTGAAAGGGCAGCTGGTCAGGTTGGCGGCCACATTGGCACCGCTCTCAAGCACACCGGCGACTGGCAATCCATCATCGAGTGAGATGCAATTGATTGCCCGCATAGTCGCCGCCGCAACAGCTGGCAACACACCCGCTAAAACCCAGCAAAGCGTGACCTCACAAAAACTTGAATTGCCGGAATTACCGCTCAATACTCAGATCACCCGTTTACTGCAACAGGCAGGAATTAAACCGGCACCTCAACAAACCAGCATGCCGAGAGAAAGCTTTGACCTGGCGATTAGTACGTTACTGCGCCAAATCGCCAGCAGTATCGCAAACATACAGAACAATCAGTTTGCCAGCATCGCCAACCGACAGCCATCGACCGAATCCCAACTTGTGAATAGCTGGTACGTCGAGATCCCGGCTTTCAACGAAGGTCAGTTTCGCCCAATTCAGATACAAATCGATGAGGAAACCACCGGCGACCAGGGCCGGGAGGAGAAAAAGGGCCGACAGTGGAAAATCACCCTGGGATTTGATTTCGATGATCTGGGAGAGTTTTTCGCGACACTGACTATCGTAGAAAACAGTATCTCTGCGACCTTCTGGAGTGAACAGCCACAAACGCTGGAACGGATCAAAAACGAACTCAACTATCTGGAACGTTCGCTGGAAGAAAAGGGTCTGGCCATTAAAAATCTGGACTGCAGAAAAGGCAAACCTGTACTGCAAAAATCCAGGCTGGAACAGCAACTGGTGGATATCAAGACATGAGCGATGGAATACAAAAAGCAGTTGCACTTTACTATGATGGCGACAATCCTCCTGTGGTCAGCGCCAGCGGACAAAACGATCTTGCCGAACAGATCATTGCCCTAGCCAGAGAATACGAAATTCCGTTGTATGAAAATTCGGAACTGGTGAATGTACTGGCAACCCTGGAACTGGGTGAATCGATTCCGGAAGCACTCTACCTCTCTATTGCCGAGATTATTGCCTTTGCTTACTATATTCAGGGCAAAAAACCCAAATCATAACAGTGCCATGATGGCTCCACGATAAAGTCGCGTCTGAGCAACGCTTTCGTGTAAAATACCCAGCCCGTCTCGACGTGATAACACACCAACAGAGTGATACCGCACCAACAGACGCATACACCACAAACCAGGAAAATCTATGGCAAACCCGAAAGTAGGATTCGTCAGCCTCGGCTGCCCCAAAGCGCTGGTCGACTCCGAACGTATTCTGACGCAACTGCGCACCGAACAGTACGATCTTGTTTCCAGCTATGAAGACGCCGATCTTGTGGTCGTGAATACCTGCGGATTCATCGACAGTGCCAAGCAGGAGTCTCTGGATGCGATCGGTGAAGCCATTGCCGAAAACGGCAAAGTGATTGTCACCGGGTGCATGGGCGTTGATGAGTCGGTGATCAGAAAATCACACCCACAGGTGCTGAGCGTTTCTGGGCCACAACAGTATGCGCAGGTGGTCAATGCGGTTCACCAGTATGCGCCCAACAACCAGTCTCACGACCCCTTTACCGACCTGGTGCCACCTCAGGGCATTAAGTTGACCCCAAAACACTACGCCTATCTGAAAATTTCCGAGGGTTGCAACCATCGCTGCAGCTTTTGCATTATCCCCTCATTGCGCGGCGACCTGGTCAGCCGGCCAATCGATGAAGTAATGCGGGAAGCTGAAGGCTTGGCCAATGCCGGAGTGAAAGAGCTGCTGGTCATCTCCCAGGACACCAGCGCCTATGGCGTGGACCTGAAATACCTGCAAAAAGAGTGGCAAGGTACCCGCTACCAAACTCGTATGTCCGATCTTTGCAACGCACTGGCTGAACTGGGCATCTGGATCCGGCTGCATTATGTCTACCCCTATCCCCATGTAGACCAGGTCATCCCGCTAATGACTGAGGGTAAAATACTGCCCTATCTGGACATCCCTTTTCAACATGCCAGCCCCACGGTATTGCGTGCCATGAAACGGCCAGGCAATGCCGAAAATACCCTTCAGCAGATTCAGCGCTGGCGCGAGTTGTGCCCCGACCTAGCCATTCGCAGCACATTTATCGTCGGCTTTCCTGGTGAAACCGAGGACGATTTCCAGCACCTGCTCGACTGGCTCGACGAAGCACAACTGGACCGGGTCGGTTGTTTTGAATACTCACCGGTAGACGGCGCCCCTGCCAACACACTGGACGGCACGATCCCTGAAGCGGTCAAAAAGGATCGTTGGGAGCGATTTATGGAAAAACAACAACAGATCAGCGCCAACAAACTAAGACAGAAAATCGGCTACGGCATGCAGATTCTGGTGGACGAAGTAACCAGCGAAGGCGCTGTCGGCAGAAGTTACGCAGACGCACCCGATATTGACGGCGTGGTATATATTGATGATGCCACCCATTTATCGCCCGGAGATATTGTGTCCACCGAGATCATCGACGCTGACGATTATGACCTGTGGGCGGAGCTTGATGATGCTCAGCCGTTGAAAGTGGTTTAACTTTCAACGGTATTTACGATACGTCTAACAGGAGTAACCGCAAATAGAATGTGACGAAAGGATTAATATTTGATCCGTTGGTTAAAAAATAATCCCTCTGTGCAGGTTTGGGGTCCAGGTTTGGGGTCAGTGTAAAAACTCTGGAGGTTTGGGGTCAGCGTAAAAACTCTGGAATAAAGATCCTGTCTTCGGAACAAGGCGCGACAATTATGCCGCGCCTTTTCATCAGTTGATATGCTAAAACTCTACCGCTAACTGTGCGGTAAAGGTATCCGTGTCATCTCCGGTACCGCCATCAGCCAAATCATAGTCTTCGTCATTGGCCCACCCCAGAGACAGTGAAGTATTGGCAAAGATCTCCATCGACAGTGCTGCCACCGAAAGATGGGGACAGGTCTTTGTTTTATGAAAAACAGTAAAAAACAGGGGCACCCATTAGGCAAAAAGTCTAAACGTCAGTAGTGAAATCGTAATTGAGCAATAAGAAGTGAGTCATCATTAATTTTATAAACCATGCGATGTTCATCATTTATTCTACGAGACCAATAGCCTGACAAAGCATGCTTTAATGGTTCAGGTTTACCTAAACCTTCAAATGGTTCACGTTTAATATCCTTTATGAGCTTATTGATTCTAATCAGTATTTTCTTATCGGTCTTTTGCCAATAAAGGTAGTCACCCCACGCTTTCTCTGCAAAAACCAATTTCACTCAATTAATTCCTTTTCTTGCCCTTTTCCCTCTTCAAGCTCAGCAATAGCATCAATAAGTCTTCTTGCATTTTTAGGGCTTCTCAACAAATATGCGGTTTCTTCAAGTGCTTGGTAATCGTCCATAGAAATCATGACAACAGCGCCTTCACCCTTGCGAGTTATAGCTATCGGGGCATGATCATCGCAAACTTGCTCCATTGTTTTGGCAAGGTTGTTTCTGGCAGATGTGTAACTAATACTTTCCATATTTATTACCCTGTACATGTACGTAAATATGTACGCATAATATACCCGTATAATAAGTTTATCAAATATCGTTCCGCTCAAAAAACACTTAACCTAAACTGGATGCGCAAAGACACACATGAGGTTTGGGGTCTGAGGTTTGGGGTCAGTGTAAAAACTCTGGAATAAAGATCCTGTCTTCGGAACAAGGCGCGACAATTATGCCGCGCCTTTTGATCAGTTGATATGCTAAAACTCTACCGCTAACTGTGCGGTAAAGGTATCCGTGTCATCTCCGGTACCGCCATCAGCCAAATCATAGTCTTCGTCATTGGCCCACTCCAGAGACAGTGAAGTATTGGCAAAGATCTCCATCGACAGTGCGGCCACCAGACGGCGCTCTGGAAGCTCTAACGCCAGCGCTTCATCGGTCTCCTGCCAGGCTATCGCAAAGGTACTATCCCAATCTCCCATGGTGAAGTGGTAACCAAGCTCCAGATTCCAACTTTCCGGTTCAGCACCTCGCCCACGAAAATCCAGGTCACCATCTTCAAAGCTCTCTGATGCCCCCAGGTACTCACCGATCAGGGTGAAATCACCGGCGTTAACGATCAGATGTGCGCCCACGCCCGCGACTTGGTCGGACAGATTATCGGCATCCATGACTGCATCCTGCAGGGCATCTGAATCCGCTATATTGTTGATGTACGACAGTCCCATGTCATAGCTCAGGCCACCGTTTTCGGATTCCTGCGCGAAACCGATATTCAATCCGAACTGATCGATCTCATCATCGCCCTGCTCTTTGGTATCACCATTAAAAATAAACAGTGACCCATAAAAACCGGCTGATTCAAAGCCGACCTGAACCGCTGATTCCCTGATCTCTCCGATCTCCAGTGTCAGGGGATCGGAAACCATGTTTGACTCGTAGTTACCAAAGGGCAGATACATGCGCCCGGCATTCAGGTAAAAAGGGGTGACGGCCGCATTGGCAATACTGACAACGCCTTCATCAATCTCCGGCGGATCGGTATCATCCTCCTCAAACAACACCAGCACATGTGCACTGACCCATTCGTTAATCTGCGCATCAATACCCAGTTCTACCGTCGCCAGCACCACATCGCTTTCGTCACCATCGGGACTATCCACCGCGGAAGCTTCGACTTCGACCAGACCACTCAAACCGATACGATCTGTCCAGGATGAGGCTGCCGTCCTGTTCTCGCCGCCATGGTGGCGGGTATGCATATCGCTGTTTTCCTGTAACTGCTTCTCCAGCGACTCGATCCGTGCTTTGAGTGCCGCCAGTTCATTTTTTAGCTGCGCGTCTTCCGACATGGCCGGTGCGCTGTAAATACCTAGTGAGGCCGCTGCGATCGCAATGGCCAATTTACTTCCCTTAATAAACTTATCCACTTCAGGTTCCCCAAGATGAAACTACACTAGAGCGCGGCATTCAAACCCGCGGAATCGCACAGCACTCCAGTCATTATGATTAAGAACAGGCGGTTCGGTAATATCCAAACAACCCAGGTTGATTACCGGTAAGCCTCAAGTGCTCAACAGAAATCCGCGCTAATGATAATCATTATCATTTAGTATTGCAAGCATCCCTCACAAAAAAATGGTGCGCGACAGAAGTGTTGCGCTGCTCGGCCTTAACCGGCAGCTCATTATTTATTAGAGTCGATAAGTCAGAAGTTATTCGGGCTGGATGTCCAGTTGACTGAAAAAAGCGTGCAGCGCTTCTGCTCCGCCATCTTCCCAGGCTTTAAGCGCGGCAGTACCGATAATGGCAATATCGCCATGCGCAGCAATAAACTCGATATCCTCTTTGCTGCTGACACCAAAACCAACACCCAGAGGCAGGTCAGTATATCGCCGACACCGTGACAGGAATTGCGCCACCTCATCGGACATTTTCGTTTTACTACCCGTTACACCTTTTCGTGCCACCACATAGACCAGTCCGTGGGCAGCCTTTGCCAACTGCTCAAGACGCTGGTCCGTGTTGGTCGGCGTCATCAGGATAATGGGGAGTAATCCCGCTTCCAGTGACAGCTGATGCAGTTCACCCGCTTCTTCAACAGGCAGATCCGGCAGAATGTAGCCGCTACCACCGGCTTCTTTGAGGCGATGAACAAAGCGCTCATGTCCCATTTTAAATACCGTATTGTAGTAACCCATCATCAGCACCTTGAAATCAAAACGGTCGGTGACTCGTTTCATAAAATCAAAGCAATCGTCTACTCTGACCCCCTGTTCGATCGCCTGTTGATTGGCTTTGACGAACAACGGCCCGTCGGCGGAGGGCTCGGTAAAGGGGAACTGCAGCTCCACAAAATCCACACCGAACTGATCCATAATCTCAAGCTCTTTGAGATTATCCTCAAAGGAGGGATAACCACAAACCACATGGGTCATAACCAGTGGTGATCGAACCTTTTTGCGTGCCTCTATAAACGCCTCAATCTCCATACTCAACCGCCTTATCACGAATAAAGGACTTCCAGTGATCATCATCCAGCGCATCTGCTACTGTAAAAATGTCCTTGTCACCACGACCCGACTGATTCACCAGTATGATCTCATCTTTGGACATTTCCGGTGCTTCGGCAATTGCACGGGCAAACGCATGGGTGCTTTCCAGCGCCGGTATCACCCCTTCGGTTGCCATCACCAAACGCAGCGCCTCCCGAACCTCATCATCGGAGGCGGCGGCAAACCGGACCCTGCCCTGTTCCGCGAGATAGGGAAAGATCGGGCTAATACCAATGTAATCAAGGCCGGCGGCGACGGATTCGGTATCCAGCATATTGCCGTCGTCATCCTGCAGAAAGAAGGTCTTGTATCCCTGCGCGACACCGACCGAGGCATCGGGATAAGCCAGCCTTGCCGCATGATGACCGATACCGGTACCGGTGCCGCCCGCTTCACAGCCAATCAGTTCTACAGAGGTATCATCCAGAAAACCCTGAAAAATACCCATCGCATTGGAACCTCCGCCCACACAGGCGTACACACGATCGGGTAACCGCCCTGTCAGCTCTCGGATCTGGCGGTTGGCCTCCTTACCTATAATGGACTGGAAATAACAGACAATCTCGGGGAAGGGGTGTGGCCCGCATGCCGTTCCCAATACATAGTGGGTGGTGTCCATATTCGCCACCCAGTCCCGCATACATTCATTGATGGCATCCTTTAATGTGCGCTGACCGTCCTTGACCGCAATCACTTCGGCACCCAGATTCTCCATCCAGAACACATTTGGACGTTGCCGCAGGACATCCACTTCACCCATATAGATTTTGCAATCAAAGCCGAATTTTGCCGCCATCGTTGCGGTTGCAAAGCCATGCTGTCCCGCGCCTGTTTCAGCAATCACCCGCGGTTTGCCTAGCCGTTTTGCCAGCAAGCCCTGACCCATAACATTATTAATCTTATGCGAACCGGTGTGGTTTAGATCTTCCCTTTTAACATAGATCTGCGCACCACCCAGTTTTTCTGACAGGTTGGCCAGATAGGTAACCGGTGTTGGCCGGCCCGAATACTGGTGCATTAACTGCTCAAACTCTGTCCAGAATCCGGGATCTTCCTTGCAGGCTTTAAAGCAGTCTTTCAACTCCTCAATGGTTGAGGTGAGTATCTCCGGGACGAAAGCTCCGCCGTATTGGCCATAGTAACCTTCGCGCCCTTTTTCAAAATCAAACAAATCCATAGCGCGCCTTTCAGGATCATTGGGGAATCGATGTAAAGTGGAGGAATAGCTTAACGGAAAGGGTCAAAAATACAAGCGTATGCACAAGGAACTATTGGGGTGCCAGCCCTAACCAGAATCTGTCACAGAAAAGAAAAGTTGGACGCTCTGACCGCTTCAGCACCCGGTCTGACAATGGCGCTATGAGAGCGCCATCTGTATAAACACCACAATAATGGCAACCGGGCAGAAGTAACGAATATAGGAGGGCCAGATTTTCCAGAACAGGCTACTCTCGACTTCAGCATATCCCTGCTTGATCTCCTCCAGCATCTTGTTCCGGTGCCAGATCCAGCCCGCAAACACACAGAGCATCAGGCCCAACACCGGCTGGGAGAAACGCGTGGTTGCACGAATGGTCAAGCCAAACAGCACTTCAAAATTAAACGCGATAATCACGCTAATCAGGGCTATAACGACCCCAATACTCTGAGCAGCCCGCTTGCGATCCAGTTTGTGGTTCTCCACTGCATAAGCCACCGGCACTTCCAGCATGGAGATTGAAGAGGTTAGCGCGGCGATACTCATCAACACAAAAAAGGCAAAAGAGATGAAGATCCCGACCGTACCCATGGTGTCAAACAGCGCCGGCAACACCGTAAAAATAAGCGTATCTTCGGAGATGAGCCGCCCCGCCGCGTCAAAAATCTGCACTCCATTATGCTGAGCAACATACATAGCCGGGATAATCAGCAAACCCGCCATGACAGCGATACCAATATCGACCAGCGTAACCATTTTCCCAAGATAGGAGAGATTCTCCTTTTGGCTGATGTAGGAGCCGTAAACCAGCATGGTACCGACACCGAGGGAAAGCGAGAAAAAGGCCTGACCCAATGCACTAACAATCAACTTGATATCAACCGCGCGGCTAAAATCAGGCAACAGATAAGCCTTAACCCCCTCTGCTGCGCCATCCTGAAACAACACGTAGAGAATCAACAGAAACAGCAACCCCAGCAGAGCCGGCATGAGTCGGGTTGACCATTTCTCGATACCATCCTTGACTCCACCGCTAATGATACTCACGGTAACCACCATAAACAGCAATAGAAACAGAATGTTGCGGTACAAGCCAAATTCTGTCAGCCAACTGGCAAGACCCTGCATTCCCGCCAGTTCAGCCAATGGGGCCAGAAAATAGGCCAGCATCCAGCCTGCAACAAGCGCATAAAAACTCAGTATCAGGCTGGCGGTGATAATACCCAAAAAACCGGTGATAGAACCCGCCAGATAGGAAGCTTTGCTGTTTGAAATAAGGCGCAAAGCGTTAACGGCGTTCGATTTGGCATGACGCCCGATAATGAGTTCTGCCATTAAAGCGGGATAGGCCAGGGCGAAGGCCAGGATCAGGTACACCAACAGAAAGGCTGCACCGCCGTTGCTGGCGGCCTGGGTCGGAAAACCCCAGATATTGCCGAGGCCAACCGCTGAACCCGAAGCGGCCAGTATAAAACCGAATTTGGAGCTGAATTCACCTCTGACTGCTGCCATTGTTATTATTCTCCCGGTTGTCTAGCAGGAATGGTGGCACGCCTGCGAAAATCAATAATAGCTGGCCACCCCTTCACAACGCAACAGCTCCCTTTTATAAAATCAACAGGCGCATGGTGAATTGACCCTGAAATAGCGGGCGCTATATTATCATTTCGAGCAAGCAAAAACTTTTCAATATTTCCAATTTACCCCCTATTCCGCTAAAATTATTCTCAAATATCGGGTATTTAAAGAAAACTTTTACGCCTGATGATCGTTTTGCGAGAGCAGCAGGAGAAAACCCCATGAAATTTGACAGGTACGAATGGCGAATTATGCAAGCGCTCCAGGAGAACGGTCGCCTGACTAATCAGGAACTCTCGGACCGGGTTGGATTGTCCTCTACTCCCTGCTGGCGAAGACTAAACGACCTGAATCAAAGTGGTGTTATTCAGCGTTGTGTCGCTTTGCTGGACCCGCAACTGGTTGGCATAAGAGAAACCGCTTTTGCGCATGTGACGATCGACCAGCGCAACGAAGGTGGATTGGCCGAGTTCGAAGATGCCGTCAAGAAATGTCCGGAAGTTCTAGAATGCTATGCCAGCATGGGAGACGCAGATTACCTGTTAAAGGTAGTGGTTCCCGACGTATCCTCTTACGACCACTTTCTGAATCATTTTCTTTTCAAACTGCCCGGTGTTGTTCAAGTACGGTCCAATCTGGCATTAAGAACTATCAAGAAGGAAACCGCACTACCGCTGGAAACCTTTAACCAAGCCTGTCCGGAACTAAACAACCAGCAAAGCTGAATCCATTCCAACTACCCCCAAGAACTTTAAACTGCCCCTTTAACCGCTCATTAGATAGGAATATACTACGGTTTTAGTGATCCAGATCACTAGAACGCATTTGCAAAAGTAAATCTTTTCTTAAATAACCACCGATAAGAGATTATTTTTCTCTTTTAAAACCGATTCAAGGAGGAATAAAGAATAATAAATTCTTATTAACGAGTATCATTTTAAACGTTTAATCACTGGATTTTCCTACCGGGTATATAACTGGTACATAAATAGAACCAAAACCTATAAAAAACAAACTGTTTTACATAGAGAGGACGAACAATGAATAGGAAACATACCAAACAGAAGCTTCTGCGCTACTCAATCGCAGCAATCTCTGGAACACTGGTTGGCGGAATGATGTCAGCTCCCAGCTTTGCAGCTTCGGAACCAACCATTGAGGAAGTGATCGTCACCGGTACCCGTAAAGAGGGTATCTCACCCACCGAAACACTGTCTCCTGTAGACGTGATTGGTGGCAGCAGCATTACCAACCAGGCGGCCTTTGATATGACCGACTCACTGAGTAAGCTGACGCCGTCCCTGAACACCCAGCGTTTCCCGATTGCGGACGGTACCGCGTTTATTCGTCCCGTCACGCTGCGCAACCTGTCGCCTGACCATACACTGGTGCTGGTTAACGGAACCCGCAGACACCGTTCCGCGCTGGTCAACCTGCAGCTCGCACCGCTGGGTACCATTAACCAGGGTTCTCAGGGTGTAGACTTCTCAACCATTCCATCTGCAGCGGTCAAGCGTATCGAGGTGCTGCGTGACGGTGCATCCGCACAGTACGGTTCAGATGCTATTGCCGGTGTCGTTAACGTGATTCTCAACGATGCCAGCGAGGGCGGCTCCATCTCTGCCCAGTATGGTGAGTATTCTGAAGGCGATGGCGAGCGTTTTACCATCAGCGGCAACGCCGGACTGCCTTTGGGTGAGGATGGCTTTCTTAACCTGACGCTCGAGCATTCCACTTCAGATATCACCGACCGTGGAAATCCCCGACCGGACGCAGCGGCAGTGGCTGCTATCGTGGGCGCTGAAAATGTGGCATACAATGGATTTGGACAACGCTGGGGTGATCCCGATATTGAAGCGACCAAGTTTTTTGCCAACTTTGGTATCGACCTGACCGATGACATCGAGCTGTATGGTAACGGCAGCTATATGGATAACGAAACGGTTTCAGGGTTTTTCTATCGCGGACCGGTTCTCGACCCCATTCATATGACCGCAGCGCGCTCAACATTGCAGACCGACACCGATGGTGATTTTCTGCCAGACCCAGCGCCTGCGAGCCTGGTCAACCAGATCATTGCGGACGGCCTGAGCCCGGATGATTATTTGATGCCGGATGCTGGCAGTGCCAGCGGTTATGTGCTGAGAAACCCGATTTATACCGAGTTCCCCGGTGGCTACAGTCCGCTGTTTGGCGCTGATATTACCGATTATGCCATCGTGCTGGGTATTCGCGGTGAAAACGACAACGGCTTTAGCTGGGATATTCGTGGACGCATAGCCGAAAACGAAGTCGAATATGTGCTTTCTCAATCAATCAACCCCAGTCTGGGCCGACTCTCTCCCACTACGTTCAACCCGGGTACTCTGACCCAGGAGGAGAGCAGCGTTAACGCCGATTTCGTCAAATCCTTTGATAGTTCACCGCTAAACATCGGCTTTGGTTTCGAGTGGCGAAATGAAACCTATGTCATTGATACCGGCGATGTGGCCTCGACGGCCGTTGGCCCGACTGCAGCGCAGTTTGGTGTAGGTTCGGACGGCTTCCAGGGCTTCGCTCCGGAATCTGCGGGTGAATTTGAAAGCGACAGCTATGCGGCCTATATCGATATCGAGACCGATATTACCGAGAAGTTCTCTGCAGCATTTGCGATGCGTTTTGAAGATTACGAAGAATCAGACTCTACACTCGACTGGAAAATTTCCGGTCGTTACGACTTCACTGATACCTTCGCGATTCGTGGTACTGTGAACACCGGTTTCCGAGCACCGACACCCGGACAGGTACACACGCTGAACGTGACCACGACATCCGATGTGAACGGCAACCTGATTCCCAGTGGCACCTATCCGGTTGACAGCATCATCGCCCAAACTCTTGGTGCGACCGATCTGGAAACAGAGGAATCCACCAGTTTCACTCTGGGTCTGATCTTCCAGCCGTTTGACAACACCAGCGTCACACTGGACTACTACGATATCACCGTTGAAGATCGTATCGGTCTGCTGGCCAAAACAGTCAGTGCCGCAGATGTCGCTGCATTAACCACCGCAGGGGTCGCTAACGCCAACCTGCTACTGGGTAGTAACGCCAACTATTTCACCAATGGTTTCGACTCCGATATCAGCGGTGTTGATCTGGCGATCAGCAGTGACTTTGAAGTTGGTGCCGGCAATCTGAATATGGATCTTCGTCACAGCTACAACAAGCAGGAAGTGGACGATATCAAGGCGGGTACCATTAATGCCAGCAGAGCCTACGACCTGGAAAACCAGGTACCCAATCACAGCACTGTGTTGACCTTCACCTACACCACCGATATGTTCGATGCCCTGGTGCGGTTTAACCGATACGGCGACTGGGATACCACAGGCGGCCTGTTCGGACCACCTGATGCTTCTGACGCAACCTCGTACGATGGTGCTACTCTGGTAGATATCGAAGCTACTGTCAGACTGAATGATACCTTCACAATTGCTGTGGGCGGTGAAAATGTGTTTGATGAAATGCCAGACGACGAGGAAAATGGCGTACTTCAGTTCCTGGGTGTAGAAGATTCAGTAACTTCTCCATGGGGCTTTAACGGTGCCTTCTGGTACATCCGAGCTAAAGCTCAGTTCTAATTAAAAGACCCTCTCTGGATTGCGCCCCGATAACAAGGGGCGCCGTCCATTCTTTTGCCCGCCCTTCTTTCTTTCGATAGTAATGCCTGCGCTCAAATTCAGGCCAATGCAAAGTTGTTACTGATTATCCCGCCCGGCTCGATACAACGCATATTTTGTCGCCACCGGTCCGATTAGTTCGAACACCACCGTCGTCCCCACGACCACCGTCAAGATAAAACGACCATGGTCCGGGAAACGTTCAGCGGCAATTAATGCCATACCCATTGCTACACCGGCCTGGGGTGACAGTGCCAAACCGGTCCAGTACCGGATGGGCCTCGGTGCACGCACCAGTGCCGCTCCGGTATAACATCCCAGCAGCTTACCGATAATGCGACAGAGAATATAAACCAACCCAACGCCACCGATCTGCCACAACTCTTCAATATGCAGACTTGCGCCGGCCAATACAAAAAACAGAACAAGAAAGGGTCTTTCAATATTCTCGATCGCATGAAAAGGCTGCTCATGATGCCTGGCCAGGTTTGCCACTGCTCCTCCCATGACCAGTGCCGACAGCAAGAAGGAAACCTCCAGAATCTCCGCCAATCCACCACAGATGAACACTAAAGCCAGAGCCTCCAGCAATGTCGGGGAACCCGGCCTGATCCGGCCTGTCAGGAATGCCATGGGCACACCGATTGAAAGACCTAACAACAGACTGCCACCCACCTCCCAAAATCCAGCTGCCAGGGCACCATTATCTGATGTCATACCCATCGCCAGCTGGACGACAGTTAATGCAAAGCTAAACAGAATCAGTCCCCAGACATCGTCAACCGCAACAACACCCTCCAAGGTATCAACAAACTTTCCACGCGCGCCGACCTCTGAAATCACATCAATGGTCGCGGCCGGAGCCGATGCCGCTGCGATCGATCCCAGTAATACCGCAATTCCCACCGGCACACCACAAGCGATCATGCCCAGGGAAACCAATATACAAGTGAGTAGCACCTCACTTATTGATATTGAAAAAACATAGTGTCCATTTCTTCTCAACCGACGCAATGACAAACGTTCCCCGAGCAGAAAACCTACCATCAACAGTGCCATATCCGTCGCCAGGGGCAGCCACTGATAACTGACAGCAGGCAGCAGATCCGCCGCAGCCGGGCCGATTAAAATGCCGAATATTAGCAACAGGGTAACTCGCGGTAATCGGGTTCGACGACCCAACTCGTCAGTCGCGAAACCTAACAGCAGGATAGCTCCAATGGTTAACAATATAGTACCTGTCGATTGCATTATCGCGATTTGCCTTTCTGCTGTTTATAATGAACAGATTGTGCCACAGGGTTGTCACAGAATAACAACTCCAAACGGAGAACCCTCTGCTGTTGCTTTATTATCTTTTACCCTGACAAGCCGAGCGTATCAGAATAAACGATTAGAAAGGACAGATACACTTTGATCAAAAAGTACGAGTTTTGGCACCCCAGGGTCTTTGAAACCCCCTATTATCTCTATCTTTCCCTGCAATGCCTCTTCAACGGTATCGGTATACGCAGTTTGGCAAAAGCCAATTACGCACTGGATCACGGCGAAATAGGGATCGGCTCAAAACTCGACACCCAGATGGCATTTGATCAGTTGCTCTTTTTACCCACAACCCTGATACCCGAAGGGCTCTCTCTTGAGGGTAAAAAACAGAAACTACGAGCTTTTGTTAAGTCCCACCAATACCCGATCATACTTAAATCGAACGTGGGCTGCGTCGGTAAGGGGATCTGCAAACTGAGCTGTGATGAAGATATCGACGCCAAGCTTCCACTGCTGGTTGGTGACTATATTGCGCAGGAATTTACTCCATTGAAAGAGGAATACGGGGTATTTTATATACGTGACAAAAACATACCAAAAATAACGGGCATTAACAAAAAGCACTTTCCTGAAATCACCGGAAACGGAAAAGACCGTCTGATTGACCTCGCAACGTCGCATCCCCGCTACAGTGATCACTGGCAGAGCTTCCTGCAATACTTCGATCATCGAACAATTCCCGCTAAAGGGGAGCGTATCCAACTCTCTTTTATCGGCTCTCACACTATGGGCTGCAAATTCACAGACCAAAGTGAGTTAATCACACCAGAGTTGGAAAAAGAGGTGTTCAGCATATTTGAAACCCAGCCCGGCTTTAATTTTGGCAGACTCGACATTAAAACAGCCGGCGCTGAAGCACTAACATCGGGAGAGTTTGTGGTTATCGAAGTGAATGGCGTGGCTTCACTGCCAACACACATGTTCGATCCCAAGTACAACCTCACCCAGGCCTATCGAATTTTTTTTGAACATGCCCGGCATTTAGCCAGCATTGCCAAAGAAAATAAGGATCAAGAGATGAAGCTGTTGCCTGCATGGCAGATTATTCAACGTGCACGAACCAACCAGCAGTTGCTCAACAAAGCACACCAGCAACTGATGCCAGGTGCTATTGACCCAGAGCCATCAGCAGACACCCAAAAAAGCTAAAATACCCTGGGCGGCAGACCGGCCATCTGCTATAGCAGTTACTACCAGATCCGATCCTCGTACCATATCCCCGCCCGCAAATATTTTCTGTCGGCTGGTTTGAAAGGAGAACGGATTATGTGAATTTGCCAGCACCCTGCCCTGTGCATCGGTTTGGATACCGTAATCCTGGAACCAGCCTGCGGGGCTGGGTTTAAAACCAAACGCAAGAATGACGGCATCAGCCCTTACCTCCTCAGCAGAACCCGGCACAATATTCGGCATTCCCTGAACTGCGCCCATGCCAGCTTTCTGCTCAGTCTCCGCCACTAATACTTTTTCGACCAGATCCAGGCCATCAATCTGCAAGGGTTGTCTGTTGAACAAAAAACGAACGCCCTCTTCACGGGCATTTACAACCTCCCTCCGCGAACCCGGCATCGCTTTTTCATCCCGGCGGTAGATGCAGGTCACACTCCTGGCTCCCTGACGAATCGCTGTGCGGTTACAATCCATTGCTGTGTCACCGCCACCAAGCACCACCACTCTGCGATCATGCAGATCGATAGTCGGCCAGCGCTGATCCTGTTCACCTAATTGCCTAAAGGCATTTGCGACCAGATAAGGCAAAGCCTGATAAACACCTGTCAATTGATCTCCCGGTATCTCACCTGTCACCGAACGATAACTACCCATACCCAGAAAGAGGGCATCAAACTCTTTCATCACATCCACGATACTGATCTCTTTTCCAACCTCCTGATTAAGCCGAAATTCGACACCCATCTTTTCAAAGATCACTCTTCTGCGACGCATCACCGGCTTTTCGAGCTTAAATGAGGGAATACCAAATGTGAGCAAACCACCAATTTCTGGATAACGATCAAAAACTACCGGCTTTACACCGTTACGAACCAGTACATCAGCGCAAGCAAGGCCTGCCGGACCAGCACCGACCACCGCCACCTGCTTCCCTGTCTGCACAACGCCTGTTATATCGGGATACCAGCCCTGAGCAAGCGCAGAATCCGTTATATATTTTTCGATCGCACCAATTGTCACGGCACCAAAACCCTGATTCAGAGTACAGGCATCCTCACATAACCGATCCTGAGGGCACACCCGCCCACAAACCTCTGGCAGGCTATTGGTTTGATGACACAGTTCTACCGCACCGAGGATGTTATTTTCCTCAACCATTTTCAGCCAATTTGGAATATAGTTGTGTACCGGACAATGCCATTCACAATAGGGATTACCGCAATCGATGCAGCGCCCTGCCTGCTGACCCGCTTGCTCCTGCTCATAAAGATCATGAATCTCTATAAATTCCGATTTCCGCACAGCTTCCGATCGCTTTAGCGGCTCACCGCGCACCTGATCAACAAAATGAAAATTCTGTCGCCTTCTTTCCATTCGGTATCACTCCGGTCTCATTCGAGTCTGTTTCAGTAGTTTATCCAGGGTAGACGCCTTTGTCCGCACCAGCCAAAAACGACCAATGTAGTCGTAGAAATCTGTCTGTAATTGCCGTCCCCACTGGCTATCTGTCAATTCCGTATAATCCGCAAGAATATCTCGCAGCAGATTTCTATAGCCCTCCATCTCGCCTCTTAACAAGCGTTGCATTTCAACCAGGTCATGGTTGCAACGATCAACAAACCGATTGTTTACGTCCAACACGTAGGAGAAGCCACCAGTCATACCCGCACCAAAGTTGTACCCTGTCTCGCCCAGTACCGTCACAATACCGCCTGTCATATACTCGCAACAATGGTCACCGGCTGACTCAATCACCGCTTTGGCACCGGAGTTTCGGACCGCAAACCGCTCTCCAGCTCCACCGGCAGCATACAACGTTCCCCCCGTGGCGCCATAGAGGCAGGTATTCCCCACGATTGTTGCTTCCCGGGATAAAAAACCCACTCCTTTTGGCGGTTTGATAATCAGGCACCCGCCGGCCATCCCTTTTCCTACATAATCATTGGCATCGCCTTGCAAAGTCATGTGCAGGCCACCACAATTCCACACACCAAAACTCTGCCCTGCACTGCCCTCTAGCTCTATATGAATGGGATGGCTTTCCATACCGCTATCGCCGTAACACCTGGCAATTTCTCCTGACAATTGCGCACCAATCGCCCTATCACTGTTTTTAATCCTATAGCGGAAGCCCCCACCTGCGCCCTGATGGATGGCAGGGACGATCTCCTTTACCATTTTGCTTGCCAAATCTTCTGCCAGCGGTGGATCATTACGTTCAACCTGACAGCAGCAGGGTTCATTTTCAAGCTGTGGATCCTTTAACAACATGGGCCTCAAATCCAGACTTTGTTGCTTCTCCGTATCACCCGGCAAGGGTTTGAGCAGTTCCGTTCGCCCAATAATTTCCTCCAGACTTTGGTAGCCCAGTTGAGCCAGCCACTCCCGGGTTTCCCTCGCCACGAAAAGAAAATAGTTTTTTACTCGATCAACGGTGCCGCTGAAATGCCGGTCACGCAGGTACTGATCCTGAGTGGCAATTCCTGTCGCACAGTTGTTCAAATGGCAGATACGCAGATATTTGCAGCCCAACGCCACCATCGGCGCTGTACCAAAACCAAAGCTCTCCGCGCCCAGAATTGCAGCTTTAATAACATCCAGACCTGTTTTTAGTCCACCATCAGCCTGCAGTACAATACGGCCCCGCAGACCATTTTCCCTTAACGCCTGGTGTACTTCGCTCAAGCCAAGCTCCCACGCCGAACCTGCATGGCGTATTGACGAAAGCGGGCTTGCGCCGGTACCTCCGTCACATCCTGATACAGTGATAAAATCGGCGTACGCTTTGGCGACACCTGATGCCACTGTACCGACACCCGGCTCGGCCACCAGCTTTACAGAAACCAGCGCAGTTGGATTGATCTGTTTCAAGTCATAGATAAGCTGCGCCAGATCCTCTATCGAGTAGATATCATGATGGGGTGGAGGGGAAATCAGGGTTACTCCGGGCGCAGAGTAGCGTAATCGAGCAATCAACTTGTTTACCTTACCGCCGGGCAACTGCCCTCCTTCACCCGGCTTGGCGCCTTGCGCTATTTTGATCTGAATGACTTCAGCGCTCATCAGATAGCTCGGTGTTACACCAAAGCGCCCGGAAGCCACCTGCTTGATTTTTGAGCGCCTAATCGAGCCATGCCGCTCCGGGTCTTCACCACCTTCTCCTGAATTGGACCTTCCCCCCAACTCATTCATGGCCTGCGCCAGAGCTTCGTGAGCCTCCGGTGACAAGGCGCCCAAAGACATGCCCGCCGTTTCAAACCGTTTGAGTATCGACTCAACCGGCTCCACATTTTCAATACCTATTGCGGTTCTGTTGCTGACCGGAGCAAGCAGGTCACGCAGCATAGCCGGTTCTCTTCGATTTACCTGTTCGGCATAATCCCGATAACTGGCATAGTCATCTGTTCGCACTGCTCTTTGCAGCCGCGTCACCACTTCCGGATTAAAAGCATGGTATTCGCCACCATGCACGTATCTGAATAATCCTCCCACCTCCGGTTTGGTTTGAGCCTGCCACGCATCCCGGTGTATCTGTTCCTGTTCCTGTTGTAGCTGCCTGAATGTCATACCCTGTATTCTGCTCGCGACACCTCTAAAACACAGTTCGATCACCTCATCGTGCAGCCCCAACGCCTCAAACAGTTGCGCACCACGATAGGAGCTGATGGTCGATATACCCATTTTCGAGAGTATCTTTTGCAATCCTTTATTAATACCTCGACGGTAGTTGACCCGCGCCTGACGCGCCCGAACCGCAAGCTCTCCTTTGCTCGCCATTTCATTGAGCAGGAGATAGCTGAGATAGGGGAATACCGCAGAAGCACCAAACCCGATCAACAGCGCAAACTGGTGTGCATCTCTCGCCTGCGCTGTTTCAACGATAATATTTGCCTGACAACGCAGCCCTTTGTCGATCAGACGATGATGCACGACACCAGTTGCCAATAGCGAATGCATGGTAAGTTGGGTTTTATCGATATTACGATCAGTCAGGTGGAGCAACACGAACCCTTTTTCCACCAGCGACTGTGCGCGATCCGCCAGCATCTCAAGTGCTCGCTCCAAACCAAGCGATGGTTGGTAGTTCAAGCTGAGCGTCACTACACGGAACCCTGTCACGCCAGCCGCGACGATCTGGTCAAATTTGTTGATTGATAATACCGGAGAATTGAGCAGCGCACGCCGGGCATGAGCCTCTGTCTCCACAAACAGGTTACGTTTTTCACCCAGGTGTGTATCCAGCGACATCACCAGCGCTTCGCGCAGGGGATCAATAGCCGGATTTGTCACCTGTGCGAATTGCTGACGGAAATAGTCGCTCAACGGGCGGCACCGCTTCGACATCACCGCAAGCGGCGTGTCGTCTCCCATCGAACCGACCGGCTCCTGCCCGGTCTCACACAGCACTCTAAGTACCCTTTCCTTTTCCTCGAGGGTAAGCTGAAACAGTTTTGAGTAGACCGCTATATGCCCATCCGGCAAACTCACCTCTACCTGCCTGGTATCGGTCAGTGATGAAGTGATTCGACATACTCCGTCCTTCAGCCAGCGCTTATAAGGCTTGGCGCGTTTCAGCAGTTCATCAACCTCCGGTGTACAAAGTACCTTTCCGGTTTGTGTATCAATAGACAATATTTGACCCGGGCCGATCCGACCTTTGGAAACCACCTGTTCCGGCGCACAGGGATAAACGCCAGTCTCCGAGGCCAGCAGAATATAGTCGTTTCGGGAAAGCAACCACCTGGCCGGTCTGAGTCCGTTCCTGTCAAGCAGACAAACCGCGCACCGGCCATCAGTCAATACCACACCCGCCGGCCCATCCCAGGGCTCCATATGCATGGCACTGTACTCATAAAAGGCGCGCAGATCCGAGTCCATGGTTTCAGCGTGTGGCTGCCACGCCGAAGGCACCATTAAACGTAGTGCCCTGTACAAATTCATTCCACCTGCCAGTAGCAGTTCCAGCATATTGTCCATGCTGGCCGAATCGGACCCACCCGGTTCAATGATCGGCCGTAATGCGTTTATATCGGGTAATTGCTCAGATGCCAACACCGCCATTCTAGCGCGCGCCCAGTTGCGATTGCCCTGTATGGTATTAATCTCCCCGTTATGGGCTAGCAGTCGAAAGGGCTGCGCCAAAGGCCATTTCGGCTGCGTATTGGTGGAATAGCGTTGATGGAATACGCAGATGGATGCAATCAGGCTTTGTTCGCCAAGATCGGGATAGAACGCCTTTAGGTCACGGGGCATGACCAATGCCTTGTATACGATCACACGGCTCGATAAACTACAGACATAGCAGGTTTTGTGCCCGCTCAATCTCCTTTCCGCTTTCTTTCTCGCGACAAACAACTTCACCTCTGCCTGCTCCTCAGTCAGAGCTCCTATATCGACAAACAGTTGCTCGATACGTGGCCTGTTTGCCAGGGCAATCGGCCCACAAACATCCTGATTAACCGGCACCTTGCGCCACCCTAATACCGTAAATCCCTGAGTTTTAAGGCTGGACTCCAGGATATCCCGCTCTATGGCTGCCTCTTTATCGCGCATTGATAGAAACAACATACCCAGCGCGAGCTTATTAAAAGCAGTTTGCGGAAAAAGCTGGTGCGCAATTTCATTGAAGAATTGTTCAGGAAGGGTAAAAAGCAGACCGCAGCCATCACCGGTTTTATGATCGGCTGCAATACCGCCCCGGTGGGTCATACTGGTTAGGGAATCGATTGCCGTCTTAAGCAGATCGTGACTGGCCTTTCCATGCAAATGCGCGATAAGCCCAAAACCGCAACTGTCCCTCTGTTCATCACAGGAATAAAGTACGCGGTTCATAAGGTTGCGTTCGACAGGCGCCGCTGGAGACTCGGTATGGCATAGCACAGACAGCGCGCCGCAAGCAAACAGCGCCATACATCGAATTAAATCATTTACTTAGCAACAACTTAATGAGTTGCTTACTCCATTAGACTCCTACCTGAAAAATTTTGCAACAGGACAAAGTTCTCCAATATTGGTAACAAACATTTGTACTAATCCTTGTAACCACTGCCAATCCAACAGATGAAAAGCATACTAATCCACCACAATTTAAGACGAAGCACTTCCTGAGGAATCAACTGCTTGTCAGGCGTGCAGGCATTTATTAACGATTCAAAATCAATAGATTAATTGGGTTAGCGGCCATTTAATGGTATATTAGCCGCCCATTTTGGATACCGGATTACCGTTCATTTTCTGAAGCTGTACCCATTTCGTCTTTTTTATTTTCACGCAACAAAGGAAACAACCAATGGCAGCCACGCTGGAACTAACTGCGCTTGAAGGCTTCCCGCTCATCAAACCGGGCGAATCGCTGCTACCGGCTGTTTTACGGGCATTGGAGCAGAATGGTATCGAGTTGCAATCCGGTGATATTCTGGTGTTCGCCCAGAAAATTGTGTCCAAATCGGAAAACCGGTTTGCGCGACTGTCTGAAACCAAGGCCTCCCCTGAAGCTGAAGAAATCGCAAAGTCCTGTGACAAAGATCCGCGCATGGTTCAGCTGATTCTGAACGAGTCCGACCAGGTTATTAGAGCCACACGCGGAGTGCTGATTGTCCGTCACAAACTGGGGCACGTAATGGCCAACGCCGGACTGGATCAATCCAACATTGGCAAAGATGAAGATTTTTTTCTGCTGCTTCCTGAAGATCCTGATCTTAGCGCACGGCAGTTACAATCGGCCTTGAAGAAGGCAACCGGAGTATCCATTGGGATCGTTATTTGCGACAGTTTCGGACGTCCCTGGCGAATGGGCACCACTGGCGTGTGCATTGGCTGCGCGGGTATCAGTCCGGTACGCGACCAGCGCGGCGAACAGGATCTGTTCGGCAAAGTACTGCAGGTCACCATGCCGGCCAAGGGCGATGAAATTGCCGCTGCGGCATCGCTGATTATGGGAGAAGCATCGGAGGGAACCCCCATTGTTCATCTTCGAGGTCTGGATAACGGTGGTGATGGCCAAACCAGTGACCTGATTAGACCACTGGAAGAAGATCTATTCACCTGAACCTGCATTCCTCCAACCAACAGGATTTTTATATTCAATGAACTGGCCTAAGGACAAGAAAGTACTGGCGCTTTGCGGTGGTGTCGGTGGTGCCAAACTGGCACTCGGATTAACAAAAATACTGCCTCCGGATCAGCTTTCCATTGTTGTAAATACGGCCGATGATTTTGATCATATGGGTCTTAGAATTTGCCCGGATCTTGATACGGTTTGCTATACGCTATCGGGATTAAGCAACCAGGAAGCAGGGTGGGGACGTGCTGACGAATCCTGGCGTTGTATGGATGCACTGCAACAACTTCAGGGCGAAACCTGGTTCAGATTGGGTGACCTGGATCTCGCCACCCACCTGTACCGGCGAACAGAACTGGATAAAGGATTAACCCTAAGCGAAGTAACCGCATCTCTTTGTAAAAAAATTGGTATTGCACACCCCATTATTCCAATGACCGATTCACCGATCAGAACCGAAGTAAAAACCAAGTCTGGCTGGCTGCCTTTCCAGCGCTATTTTGTGGAGCAACAGTGCCAACCGGAAATCAGTGAGATTCGGTTTATTGGTTCCGAACTGGCCGAACCCAGTCCTGAATTTATTAATCAGCTGTCCAGCACGGACCTGGGTTGCGTGGTGATCTGCCCTTCCAACCCCTTCCTCAGCATCGACCCGCTGCTCTCTTTAAAGAGTATCAGGGACACATTGGCTAACCTTAAAGTACCTGTGATCGCAGTTTCACCCGTGATCGGCGGCAAAGCAGTCAAAGGTCCAACTGCAAAAATCATGAAAGAGCTGTCTCTTGAAATTACCGGGACGACCGTAGCTGAACATTACAGCGAGTTCCTGACTGGATTTGTGATCGACAGCTGCGATGCGGCGCAACAGAATTCACTGCCTTCGCACCTCGCGGTCCATGTCTGCAATACACTGATGAAAACGTTGAACGACCGCATCACGCTTGCCGGTGAATGCCTTCAGTTTGCCGCAAAGGAAGCATAGAACGTGTCTCTTTGGGCCATCGTGCCGTTGAAAATTATCACCTCCAGCAAGCAACGGTTGTCCGGTGTGCTCTCCAGCCAACAGCGTATTCAGCTGACTTTGGCAATGGCGCAGGACGTACTCACTACGCTGCAGGCATGTAACGAGATCGATCACCTGTTACTGGTATCCGGTGATCAGGTGGCTCAACAGCTCTGTGAGGCCAGCGGTGCTAGATGGTTGAAACCGGAAAAACAGGAAGGGCTAAACAAAGATCTTGAATTTGCCTGCCATTACGCGCATTCCCAGGCTGCAGATCATTGTCTTATTTTGCATGCCGATCTGCCATTGCTTCACAGCAGCCAGATCGATCAACTTATTCGTGAAGCGAGGGATCTTATCAATGATTCAAAGGAGCCGTCCATCGCCATCGTACCTTGCAAACAGGGCACCGGAAGCAACCTGCTTTACGCGCCATTACCTTTTCCATTGCCACTGGTTTACGGTCAGGGAAGTTTCCAGCGATTCCAGGACGAGGCTGCAAAACAACAAATCAAATGCCACAGCCTCGCATTAAAAAATGGTGACCTGGATGTCGATATCCCGGCCGACCTGGATACGCTACGACGAAGAATTAATGCAGCCGGTCAGTCCTCGGCGAAAGCAACGCGTTTAGCGCTTGCGGAGATGGACCAGACGCAAACCGACTGACCACTGACTGTAGCTCGATCACTGGAGGGTTAGGCAGATCCGGTTCGGATTTACGAACGATATCGGTCACCCATTGTGGATAGATGCGATACAACAGCCTTGTTTGCACTTCAATTGGATAGCGCACATTTTCCGGCAACTGAAACACCTCATCGCGATAGCCATCTGCCGGAATTCGTGTATCACTGAGCAATTTGGCGTAGCGCCAGAACAGCAGACCTACAGGTTTTCCCTGCTCATCGCCAAACTCTTTCATAAATACCCGCGCTTTAGCATCCAGATTACCCTGTTCATCCAGAGTCCCTGAACTCAATATTTGCCTGCCGGTCGCATCGGTCACTTTAACCTCAAGCCAGAACTGTCGGAAATCCGCTACACCGGTGGGTAACGCATGCCCCGCACCTTTGTTGATAACTCTTACTCTCAGTCTGCTGTCATCCATCAGCTGCTGCTCTACCTCTCCGGCTGTGCGCAACAGATCGATGGTCATCTGTTCCAGTTCTTTATTACGCAGCCCGACCAGATGGTGATTTGCTCCTGTAAACTGATGTGTCACCACGTTCTTTTTAAGGGGGCCTCTCAGGGTGGAGCGTCCTTCGATGTCTTCACCAATTCTGGCAACATCTGCATGCATGTGACAATCAATACATGTTCTATGTTTGACCGGATCATCAGGACTGTTAAAGGAGGATTGCTCCCACTCGTTATAGGTATCGACAATTAACGCACCACTGCCTGGCGCAAATTCATTATGACAGGTTTTACAGAGTTGCGGATCCGTGTAGAAAGGCTGGGAATAGGAGCGCTTATGCACTTCCGGTTTTGCATTGATCAAGCGGCTGGAAAGCCATTGCATAAGATCCGACTTCAGATCATCCTCTCCTACGTAGCGTTCCCGATCCTTCAGGTTTACGCGAAACGCAGCGTTACCACCGGCATCTTCGATACTGGTAATCCGGTGACAGAACAGACACCCGGTACCCTCATCCAGATCGGGTTCTTTTTGTTCCAGCGCCTGGTAAAGCGAAGCGCCATTTTTTTCAAACATATGCCCCGTTGCGGCAAGATCCAGCTTACCGCTCATTAGATTCTGTGGCGCATGGCAACCCAAACACCAACTTTTAAAAGACTCACCTTCCGTCTCACCGGCCAGATCCAACAGTGCTTTAAAATAGGGGTTTGATTCACCCATCAATCGGTGATTGGAGTCAGCCCACTGGTCATACATCTCCTGATGGCATTCAGCACAGGAGGCTGAATTACGCCATTGTGCGGGATGCGTTAACGACTGCCCCTCCAGCCGTAACCAGGTACCGGTATAGGGCAGGTTATGCGGCAAGGTCACCATTGCCAAAAGGTCGGTCATGGCATCATTCACTTGTTGAGGTGGCTCTGCGGGGTCTACCTGAACAGCGCCGTCCCTGTCATCTTCGCCCAGACCGCCCTGGGTTTTCTGAATGATGGTTATCAGATCTGAAACAGGATTCCCGCTGACCATGTGTTGCAAGCCAGGGTGGCCTGAGCGAGCATCCTGCTTCTTGTCCTGGGCATGCTCCTCAACCAGATAACGGTTGTAAAAATTAAAGCCGTCCAGATGGCAGCTATTACAACTCATCCAGAAATCACCCGCTATCGGATGTTTCTGATCGGCATCCGTACGTGCGGAATGAAACTGCGCCCGCCCTCTCTGTACCGCATTATCAGGCACCTGCGAGGTACTCACCCATTGCTCTTGCTTTAGTTTTACGCGATCAAAGGGATGATCGCCCCCCCGATCAAACAGACTGATGGTTTGGTCAACTGCGTTCTGAACCCAGACCTGATTGTCTTCCAACAACAAACCTCTTGGATTACGCCCCGGTACATGTCGATAGATCTGAGTTGCTTTCGCACCGCCCTGCTGTTTGCGGCGCCGATGTCTCTTTTTACTTTTCTTGCCTGAACGCGAACGATCAAACACCAGCAGATCGTCCGACCCTGCCAGCGTGATATACACTTTTGCCCCCGACGCTGAAAACTCGGCATCATGGGGATTGGAAATAATACGGGTGCGGCTGTTGTTATCCACGATAGTAATATTTTTAAACAGCTGTTTACGCTGATCAACCAACTCCCGCTCTTTACCGGGCGTCAGCTCCAAAAGCGAAACAGCCGGAAAAACCGTCGACTGAAACTGGAACTCATGATCAAAATTCCACAGTACATGGGGCAACCAGGCCTCTTTTCCGTCCGGACTGATAGCAATATCATCAAGCAATCTCGGCCGCCCCTGTGATTCAAACTCATCCGGCAGCTGTACTTCGTTGAGCTTGATGGTTTTTATTAACCGTGTGGGTTTAGTTGCGCCAGCGCTGACATCAAACAGGGAAACCTCTCCAGTCATCGCATGACTAACCAGCAAACGACCATCATCGGTCAGCGCCAGGCCACGGGGTGTTTCACCTGTTCTAATACGCTCGACAATCTGCTTTCCCTCAATCGCTACCAGCTCTCCCTGCTCGGACAGGCTCACCCAAAAACGCTTGCGGTCGGGCTGATAAACCACTCCAAAAGGTCGTTTACCAACTTTCAAAACCTCTGCAACCCGCCATTTATCAAGATCGACGATCACAACCGCATCACTCAAATAATCGGTTGCCACTAATACCTGCCCCGATGAGTCTATTGCCAATCGGCGTATATCTGAACCGATCTGGAGCTCTTGATGCTCCACGACATTCCCTGTTTCGTCACGCATAACCCGCGTAATTGAGCCCTGCCACAGGTTGGCGCTGAACATAATCCGCTTATCAACCGACCATTGAAGGCTGGAACTTTCCTGGGACGCCCACGAAACACTGGCCAGCGGCAAACACAGCAAGAGGAAAAAAAGTGATGCACAGGAAAAAGCCGAACACCGTCTGCGCGTAATGGAAGACGAGGGCTTGGAGTACAGGATGCGGCTTTTGACAGCGGCGAATATGCAGGTAAATGTTACCAGCGACCAATCATTCATAATGAATTCAGCAATGCTCCATGAAGCGTCCAAATTTCGTCGCACATTTGAACACTGGGGACATCCTATTTCAACCGGATATGCAGCTAACTCCGCTTAAAAATACGTAATACGGAAAATCGCCAGGCATGTCGAACCATTAGCGGTCCCATCAACAGGCCGCTAAGCCAGTGAATATCACTAACCCAAATACTCAGCGTATTGCCGGTAGCGCCCCAAAAGGCAAGGATCACGCCGCTCAGGAAACAGACACTGAGCAGCCAGTCCATCAGTTGTCCTGTCACTCTCAGAAACGGCTTTTCACTGGTTTTTAACAGACGCCTGTGGCTTAGCCAGAACAAACCAGTGGTCAGAGGGAAAATAATCAACCCTGCCGCTACATGCAGGATCAGCGACCAGCGGAATACCGGCCATGTCGCCGGAACCCTGTCCCATAGCACCAAACCGGTGAAAAACAGTAGCAACAGCATCCATTCCGCCATACGATGATGGTAAGTCAGCCAATCCAGATAACGAGCTACCAAACCATTCAATGATGATCGGTTATCTAGCGCTATGTTGGCGTGACGTAAGGACATGAAGCGATCCACTAAGCTGTTAAAATCTTAATGAGAATTATAAAGACAATGAGAATCGCTATCAATTGCAATACCGAAAGCACTGCACTTTTTCTGACCTGAATCAATTCAAAGCATGTTTAATCAAAGCATCGAGGCTGGCGAGGAGCGCAATCATCGGTATAAATGGCCCGAATTGCAGAGCATGTGTAAAACCATGTCTGCAATTCTGATCCGGTTTATCTGCTAGCGAGGAGTCAACCGAACCCTGTTCGCCATGACCGGTGCATAGCCACTTCCGGTAATGGAAAGCACGCCATCGCCATCAGAGTCTGTCACCTTGAGGTCTTCCAGCCGGTTTTCTCCGGTGTCACCATCTGGCTCAGCTAATTGAAGTGCGCCATTGACTGTAATTTTAAACCAGTCAACATAGCGTTTCGCCAGGTGACGCAACTCCAGAGCCGGCTCATGCTGCCCCTCCTGGTTCGCCAAATGAAGCATCACTTTACGCAGCGCACCTGACGTAGCAGCTGCCGTCCATGGCGTGTACTCTGCGGGCTGACCCGGCTGATCTGACCAGGTTCCCAAATCTGCATCATAACGATGTTTTTCAACGGCCAGATAGATCTTCTTCGCAGCATCAAGGTAGGCTTTCGATTCCGTCGCCAGGCCCGCCGCAATCAGCCCTCGAATTACCGCAAATTGTGTTGCCAGCGATTGATCCCCGCTGGCTTTATGACCGATTCTGATTGAATCATAAACTAACCCTTCCGGGCCAACAGCCTGCTTAAGCAAAAAGTCAGCCTGCGCTTTTATCAGACTCAACGCCCGCTTGCCATCGGCAGTTTTCAGATTGATGTCGCCACCTTCACCAGCTGAATAGCCCACTGGCAAAGCATCCCGCGCACGCTGAAAAATAGAAAGCGCAACGATGGCATAGGCTGCATCAAAACTGGTCACCTGGCTACCCTGCTTGCCGCCATCATAGTGATCAACGAATGTGCCCGCCTTACCGTTAAAATGCAGAGCATCGATGTTTTGAAAGAGCAGATTACTCAGGTTGGAGGATAACGAAAAGGCATCACGACCGGATTTATCATTTTGAGAATTGGCATCCCTGTTTACTTCCGGTGCCGAGGCAAAGGGTTCACCGTCAAACACAGCCATAAAGGCAGGGTTTTGTGCGCTGTTTTTTTCGCGCTGATCCGTAAAAGCAAAAAATTCGCTAGTTGGCCAAAGCAGCATCCAGGTATCACGTAAAGTGGAACGGCCATCAATCACTTTCAGCTCGCCCAAGGCATTGACACCATTGCTTTTCTCCTCATTTACAGCCACCTGGTGAGCAAACCAGACCGGATTTTTCTTTGCGTTGTAGTCGGGGGTAAATTTAGCACCCAACTGACGGCCATCGTAACCAAGACGATCCTGCAAAATGAGCATTTTATCCAGGGAAATTTCAGTCAGCAGCATACCCTGAAACCCGTCCGCCGCGGAAACACCCAACCGGTATTTTCCACTCCTGTCCATGATTGATGAATCCGCTTCCAACTCCTCGTCTGTTGCTGCCTCATGCATGCCGCCCAGAAAATCCTGAGACCACATCACCTCTTTAAGTAGTATGCCACCCACAACAGCCGGATTAATCTTCCTGGAAAAGCTGGCTCTATCCCAAACCATATTTTTATAATCACCAAAATAGTGATTGACCCGTGTCTTCTGAGTCAACGATCGACCCCTGGCATTAATGACCTCGATCTCCTCTCCCCTGGCGCTGCCACTATCCAGCTCACTTAATTTGGGCAAACCCGATTGATAGGGCAATGAGATTGGATAGAGATTTTTTGGTATCTCGTTAGCAGGAAAACCAACCGCTACAGCTAACTCGCTGATTCGTTTATTGAGCGCCTCTATTCCATCACCGGAACCATGCTGTGGACCATTAACCAGATGCGGGCCCATCTGCGATTGGTAATTCAGCGCGTACATTGCCTCTTCGGAATACTCATAACTTTCAATTCCGGCGGTATAATCAAAAGCTGTTGGCTTGTTTACAGCATTTGGATCCAACACATCAAGATCCAGCCCCAACGCTTCCGCCAGCGGCTCACCGGACAATTCAAATTCGGTATAAGCCAGAAAAGTACCTGCCGGATCATGGCTGGCGTCCAGAATTTTAACCTGAGCGTCACCCGCCACCGCAATGGCCGGGAAAATGATCGCTGTCGCATACAGGTTTTTTATAAAAGACTTCATGAAATCTCCATTTTTAATCATTCAATTTTTATTCTTCCACGAATCAGGATGGACAGATAGACTGCCCTTATCTGTGCTACAACAAATTTCAAGTAGATCCTGTTGCGAAGAACGCACTATTAGCACATGAGTTGAGTGACCAATTTTAACGCTAACGGCACACACCAATTCAGACCACGCGAATGATAATGATTATCGTTTACAATATCAACTATTTTTACCGCCCTAAATTAACCGCACAGATAAGCTGCGGCTTATCTGGTTTTTTCAGAAAAGTATTTGCGTGCATATTTGCCTAATGATTAGGTAAAGCAGCAGACATCACTTTCGAAGTGCATCAACTAAATGAATGATATTCGCGGGACTACTTAACCAAAATGCATTTATAGATGGATCTAAAGGCTCTATTTCGGGTCTGATTGCACACCCCTTTTGCTTCAAATAGCTGGCAGCTGCACTTGGATCATCGGTGTTGATTTCGAGCCAGACTTCAGCCTGACTAAGCCCTGTGCATTTATCAATCCACAATTTAATCGTTCCGAACTCAAAGACTGCGCTCGAGTTTTCCGCCTGCTCATTCCCCAATCGCTCAAAACCCAATACATCCTGATAAAAGGCAACCGTCTGCTCAAATTCATGCTCGGGGACTTTAATCGCTATATTGTTTCCCGCTTTGAACGAAGGCTTCATTAGGCCGATTTATACCCGTTTCCAAGGCCTGTTAACGAGCCTTAGTATTTAACCTCAAAAGACAAGCCAAAGGTTTGCGCTTCCAAATCATCGGCATTAGCATCAGTCCACTGTAACCTGAGCGCAAAACGGTCACTCAGCTGATATCGCGCACCCAAGCCATAAAGCATACCTCCCTCATGTTCTGAAGAAGACAGGCTTAAGCCACCTGAAGATGGACTGAACCCTCCGGACATACGCCGATCAACATCAAAGTAGGCATAGCCCAGCAGCACGAACAGATTCAAACTGTCGTTGGCGGGATAAGAGAGCAATGTGCTCAGTGAAAGACGCTTTGCGTCTACCTCTTCTGTATCGTTGGGCGACACAATATAGACAATATCCGAATTTAACCGATAAGTTTCCTCGACCTTTCCAAAATCGGCATAACCCAGTTCCAGGGCAACATGTTTGGATACTTGAAAGCCGAGATATATCTCAGCAAATTGCGCACTGTCTTCGAGTTTCTGTCCGGGCTGCAACGCGATATCGCGAATGGTTTCTCCTTCGTAATCAGCCTGGCCATACCCCACGCCCAGATAAAGATTCGACTCGGATGCGACTACCGATTGCGCCATGGCGGCTGCTAAAAACAGAGGTATGATTACTCGTTTCATTTAAAACTCCTTCTTTAAACTGTCAATCGGCAATATCCAATCAACTTAAACGGGCCTATGAGCCGGTTAACTCTCTACATCTGACTGATCGATAACTTTGGCTCGCAACTCACTTGGTGAAATGCCGAATCTCTCTCTGAAAACACGGCTAAAATGTGCGGAATCGTTAAAGCCACGGCGAAAAGAAATTTCACTAACCCTGAGCTTGGTCATTGAAGGATCCAAAAGATCCTCGCGGGTGGCCTTTAACCGTCGTTCACGTATCCATTTACCCACTGTGGTACCTGAATTCTGGAACAGGCTATGTAAATAACGCGTGGAAATGCCATTGGCATCGGCGATTTTCTCCGGTGTTACTGCACAATCACAATAATGCTCTTCCATGTAGGCTAAAATCCGTCGAAACAGCGCAGACTGCTGCGATACCTGTGGATTGTTGCCCTGCAGGTTGGAACGGATAACTGCGGCGGCCAGCTCCAGGAAGCTTTCCGCCAGGGTGTACTGCTCAGTTTCACTCAACTCCTCTGCACCCAGAATAAGTGCCTTTAACATATCGGTGACGATCGATACCAGACCACCACCCTGCAGCAGTTGCGCATGAAAATCACACTCCTCCTTACTGAGGATCCGCTCGTGAAACACGTGATGAGGAATTCGCAGAATCAACCGTCTGGCATGCTCTGGATACTCAATGGAATAGGGTAAACCACCTGCCATAACGGCCAAATCACCGGGGCCTTGACTGAACTCGGTATCGCCCTGACTTACCAATGCGGTCCCTTCAAGCTGAGTCGTTAAAAAGTAATCGTCAACCGCATCCTGAATAATATCTTCCGGTAAACGATGCACTGTGAGCGGCTCTGTCACAATATCACAAACGCTCAGCTTGCCAAGCGGCAACTGCTTATAGCTTCCGCTATCCGCATTGGATATATGAGGCCTGGTGTCGTCGGCTACAAAGGACGCATGGTAGACTTCGCCCTGTTGTTGAGCTGCGCTTGAATCTTTTCTAACTGTAGAAGGTTTCTTGACTGCCGCCATATCGTTCTTTAACGCCAAATGGTACGTAGAGTCCGGGCCAACTGCGCCAGGCTCTCCAGATTATGTACCGGGAGAAAATAATCCAAATAAGGCAGGGCTGTTTGCATACCCCTGCAAATCGGTTGGTAGTCCGAAGCACCTAACAAGGGGTTTAACCAGAGTAACTTATGCACCCGACTATGCAAATGTTCCATCTCTTCGCGCATCAAATAAGCATCTCCGCGATCCCAACCATCACTCAGGATAATCACCACAGCCCTAGAGTGCAACATCTCACGGGCAAATCTGTCATTAAATTCTCTTAAACAACCTCCGATATTGGTACCACCTGCCCAATCATGCACCTGCTCCGAAACCTGTGCTAATGATTCCTCAACGCTATTTGCCTGAAGTTGCTCCGAGATCATCGTCATCCGCGTGGAAAATACCGCGACTTCCGTATCCGGCAGCTCCGCTCTGAGTGCATAGATAAATTCTATAAAGAAACTGCTGTAACGCTCCATTGAACCACTGACATCACAAAGCAATACCAGTTTGGTTTTCTTGATGCGGCGGGATTTATACGCCATAAACACGCCGGCCTGCTCAAACATCGCATTACGGCGCATCATTTTACGAAAATCAAGGCGAGCCCGTTTTTTGTCAGCCACATAGCGACGGCTTTTATAATTCGCAATGATGGAAATAAATTCTTTTATAAGCTCCCTCGCTCGCTCCACCTCTACTGCCGACATTTCACTCAAGTCCTTCTGCATCAGCAGTTCATCGGCGCTATAGGCCAACTCCGACAGCGTATCGTGGGCGGCTACGTCGTCACCCTGCTCATCATCCGCCTGCTGTTCCTGTTTTACCTGAGCTTTATCATCCTCCTCGTCATTACCCTCCACTGAATCCGACTGCTCCCCCTCCTGGGCGCTGAGCAGTACTTTTTCCGGCTGCTGCCAGAACTGTTCGAATATCTCATCAAACCTTTCAATGTCAGATTGATTGGATACGATCGTAGTACGCGCCGCCGCATAAAACTCACTACGGTTACTTATATCAATAAAATCGAAGCAACGACAGAGGTCGATCAGATTTGCGGAATTCACCGCCAGGCCAGCGTGATGCAGGGCTCTGAAAAAAAGAACCATCTGGTCCAGCATTAGCTTGCGATACCGGACCTGTTCCTGAGTGGCTAAATTGCTCACCCGCTTACCTCTCTAATTACCGGGCCCTGAACTATAGCTCGTCGCGCTATCAGACATCAGCGCCTTGTCAACGAGCTGTTTCAGATTAGCTTCCTGTACCTTCTCCATATCACCCTTGAACTTCAATATACATCCCATCGTCGCATAAACGACATCCGGATCCAGCTCATCCGCACCCAATGAGAGTAAAGCCTGAGCCCAATCAATAGTTTCGGCGATACCGGGTCTTTTATACAAATCTTCCTGGCGAATTATTTCCATAAAACGACAAATCTGCCCCGACAATCGATCCTGAATACCCGGAACGCGCGCTGCCACAATGCGCATCTCTTTCTGAAAGCTGGGATAATCGATCCAGTGGTACAGGCAACGGCGTTTCAGCGCATCATGCAACTCACGGGTCCGGTTGGACGTCAGAATAACCACTGGTCGCTGCTTGGACTTAATGGTGCCGATTTCAGGAATAGTGATCTGAAAGTCTGATAGTACCTCTAACAGAAAAGCCTCGAACTCCTCATCAGAGCGATCTATTTCATCGATCAACAACACAGGAGGCACTCCCCCCTCTGCCTGTATAGCGCTCAACAGAGGCCTTTTCAGCAGGAACTCCTCACTGAAAATGTTACGGCCAATTTGTTCTTTCTCAACACCACGAGCTTCCTGCAGGCGAACTTCAAGCATCTGCCTGGGATAGTTCCATTCATAGAGCGCAGTGTGGGTATCAAGTCCCTCGTAACACTGCAGTCGAATCAATTCTGAGCCCAGCACTTTAGCCATCACTTTCGCAATTTCTGTTTTACCAACTCCCGGTTCCCCCTCCAGAAAAACCGGTTTTCCCAGCACGGTGGAAAGGTAAACCGTTGTAGCCAGCATTCGATCAGTAATATAGCCCTGATCAGCGAATTTGTGTTCTATATCCTCAATGGAGTCAAATAACGTGCTACCACGACTCATTCAATCACCTCTTGCTGTTGCAGCGAATCAAGTTTAGCGCTTTGTTTAACGATAATTATACGTATTTCAAGGCACAGTTGTTAACAAACCCAAGCACTAAATTCTGCCAGGATCTGATAACAACCCTGAAAAAAAGGGCGGCCAAAGCCGCCCTTTCAATTAAGGTCTCACTTTATTGTTGTTATCTGGTGATCACCTCAACAAAACTCGCTTTGTTGGGGTTCTGCCTCGCCTCCAAAAGAATACTTGGAGAGTTATGAGACTCATTCAAAATAACACCTTCTTCATAAAGCGCATCCTGAATTGCCGCAGACATGGTGTGCAAAGGTGCACCGCCACCCTCTCCGCAACCTTTGGCGCCGTTATAACTGAACGGCGAAGGCGTTTCTATTGAGGTACAGCGAATCTCAGGCATATTCATGGAGGTCATTGGCGCATAATCAGTAAAGGTACCGGTGATCATATTGCCACCATCGTCAAACTGGAAAGCTTCCTGCATTGCAGCACCGATACCATGACAGGTTGCACCGTGTACCTGACCTTCAACAATCTTGGGATTGATGGCTACACCGCAGTCATCAACCACCACATAGTCGAGAATTTTTGGCTGACTGGTCACTTTATCCACCTCTACCACCGCCAGATGGATCTGCGCTGAGTAAGTCAGGGTTTGGTTACCATAGCGCTTCTCCGCGTCCGGCAGCTCAAAAGGAGGACGGTAGACATGCTGTACATTCAGATCAATGTCCCGTAACTCTTCCGGTAACCGCGCATTATTGGAGTTCACCAGATTAGACAACATCCAGAAGTTGATCGCCTGCGCCGGTGAACCCTTGACCCGAACTTCCGGGCCCATTTCTCCCACGCCCAGTTCCAGATCCTCTTCACTCGCTTCAAGTGCAAAGGCTGCCAGACGAATCAACTCACCTCTCAGTTTTTCTGCCGCTCCGTGTACCGCTGACAAGCCGGTAACTACGAACTGACTGGCGATAGTACCTGACAGGCCGGAGAAAGTGTTCCAGCTGGAATCAAAACCCGGTTTGACTGTGACCATATCCGGGCTGATACCCAGATCATCAGCAATCACCTGCGCGGCTACGGTTTCGTGTCCCTGCCCCTGAGGTACAGAACCCATCATCGCAACCACAGAGCCGTCCAGACCAATTTTGATACGGGCAGCTTCCGCGTTACCGGAAAAGACCGACTCCGGATTAATATAGACCGACTGTCCAAAGTTGTTGGTTCCGGAATCCACTGTAGAACCGATACCGATTCCGATCAAACGTCCTTCCGCTCGCGCCTCTGCCTGCTTTTGCTTCCATTGGTCGTAACCAATCAACTCCTTCGCTTTGCTCAGCATCTGCGGGTAGTCACCGGAATCATATATATTGCCGTTTGGCGTGGTATAGGGGAACTGCTCCGGCTGGATGTAGTTACGCATGCGCATCTCATCCGCTGGAATATTCAATTCATGGGCACAGATATCGATCACCCGCTCCATAAACCACAAATGCTGTAGCCGGGAATAACCGCGGTTCGGTGTACAGGGCGGTTTGTTGGCCGTGACCTGGGTAAAGTCAATATTGAGGTTACGAATCTTATACATGGCACAGTATACTTGTGACCAGATAGACGCTCCCAGGGGTTCATAACGAGTATAAGCGCCACAGTCATCAAGATGTTTAGATCGAAGACCAATCAGCACGCCATCCTTATCCAGCGCCACTTCCGTATCCAGGAAAGTACGCTCACCACCATGAAATGACTGGAGGTTTTCACTGCGGGTTTCCACCCACTTAACCGCTCGGCCACCCAAATTACGGGAGGCTACTGCTGTCAGTCCCACGAATGGGAATGTGACTGTTTTTGTACCGAAGTTGCCACCCACGTCAATACTGCGGGAACGAATCTGTTCCGTGCTGATACCCAAATATGGTGCTATCATTTGTGACGCAATGGCCGGCAATCCAGTATTGGAGAGCACATCCATTTCACCCTGACGCGACCAGCTGACCACAGCACCTGCTGTTTCTATCGGGGTACTGGAGAAACGGTGGAAATGCAAACGGCCGATTTTGATGACATGAGCGGCTTCCGCAAATGCCTGATCGACATCACCATGATTCCAGGTGCCATTAAAGATTACATTGGTGCCGACCTCGTCGTGAAGGATCGTTTCATCTTTTAACGCGTCTTCCGAATCAACCACTGCCGGAATAGCTTCGTAGGTCACTTCAATCAGCTCTGCTGCGTCTTCCACTTCACGGGCTGACTTGGCAACAACCATGACTACAGGTTCGCCCTGATAACGCACGCGATCAACTGCAATACCATAGTCCACCAGTTGATTGCCGGGTGCTGCACCAACCTGCATAAACGGGTCGGTCTGCTCAGCGACCTGCTTTCCGGTCATGATCAACACCACACCAGGCAGTTCTTCAGCGGCCGATACATCAATAGCTCCCACATTTGCATGGGAATAGGGCGATCTCACAAAACCCATATGCAGCATGTCCGTAGACTGATCGTCATCGACATAAAAACCACGCCCACGCACCAGACGAGCATCCTCTTTTCGTCTTAATGCCTGGCCTACCCAGTCCTTCTCATCCGAGCCATCAACATTGATGCTATGGGCCATCGGAGTTAACGGAATCTGGGTGTCCTTCAGCGGTGGCACTTCCTGTTTGGGCTTGGCCACTTCAACTTCCGGCTCATCGGCAGCACCCTCATCGGCGGCGCCGCCACCAAACAACCCTTTAAAGAAGTTAATAATGCCGGTAAATATATTTTCCGGTGGTTTGGCCTGCTTCTCGGCAACCACCTGTTCAAAGTGCTCGCGACTGCTCAATGCATCCTGCAGGCTTTGAATCACTTTATTGATCTCTTTCTCTGCATAGCCGCGCATACCGCCGCCTGCCAGTGAGAGAATTTTACCAAAAATCTGTGATGTACCCTGCCACTTGATCAAGGTTCCGCCGCCAGGTGCATCCTCAAGATCAAACGAGGCGATCGTATTATAGGCCCCGCCCATCACATTACCTTTACAAACATAACTGGCGCGTAAAGGCGCTACGCACTCATCAAGCACCATCTCTGTGGTTGCGATTCCGTGTACTTTACCAATACCGACTTTAACTTTAACGATGGAGGTATTTTCTTCACCCTCCTTCATTTTCATGCTGTGGAAAGTCGGAAAAATAGGCGCGAACTTTTGTACATCACTCAGCAACTCAAAAGTTTCATCTCTTGGAATGGCTACTTCGAATTCGCCATCAAATGACATTTCCATGCGTTAGCCCTCCCGAACCTGTTTCGCCGCTGCATCTACGGCTTTGACAATATTTTGATAACCGGTACAACGACAAACATTTCCGGCTATCCCTTTACAAATCTCATCACGATTGGGCGACGCGTTTTCCTCCAGCAGACTGTAACTGGACATCAGCATACCCGGTGTGCAATAACCGCACTGCAACCCGTGGTGCTCAGAAAAAGCCGTTTGCAGCGGGTGCAACTGACCATCTTTTTCCAGCCCTTCAACGGTCATAATTTCACAACCGTCAGCCTGAACGGCCAATGCGGTACAGGATTTAATCGGCTTACCATCGAGCAGCAAAGTACAGGCACCGCAATAGCTGGTATCACAACCAATATGTGTACCCGTCAAGCCAAGCTCTTCGCGCACAAACTCAACCAGCAGCATGCGCGGCTCAATCTCGCGACGATATTTATTACCATTAACGGTTACTTCGACGGTAACCGGCTGAACAGAACTAGGCATAACGATGTCCTCCCTTAATTTCTTCGCCCTTGCTACGGGCCAGTGCTCTTTCTATTGCCTCGACCACAATCGAGCGCAACATGGCACGTTTGAATTCTTCAGAACCTCTGGCATCAGCCGGCGGTTCTGATGCCGCGACGATCATTTCAGCCGCTTTCTCCATATTCTCCCGGGTCAATGCCTGACCGCGCAAAAGGTTCTCCGCCTCTTCGCATACCACGGCTTTGGAAGCAGACGCACCCAACGCCATGCTAATATCCTTACAGGCATCGCCATCCATCGTAAGTTGAACAGCCGCAGTACTGGTGGGGTAAGCAGGAGCGGCACGTTTAAACGCAAGATAAGCACCACCGCTATTCGCCGGCGGCACCTTGATCTGAACTTCAGTCACCAGCTCACCGTCTTTAAGATCCGCTGTGTAGGAATCGATAATGAAATCTGCAATCGCTACTTTTCGCTCACCCTCAGGCCCGGTACACACCACTGTGGTATCCAGAGTTCGCAGCCCTGTTGGCCAGTCACCACTAGGGTCCGCCACACTCAAACCACCACCGATGGTTCCCCGGTTTCGAACCTGTTTATCTGCAATACCACCGCCACAGTCTTTTAGCAAAGGAATCGTTGCTGCCACACTCGAAGCTGCTATATCAGCGTGGGTCGCCAAAGCGCCGATATAAACCGTATCGCCTCTTTGCTCAATATGGGAAAGGCCCGGCAAGCGCCCAATATCGATCAGATAGGACATATCTCCTAAACGCATTTTTAACATGGGAAGCAAAGTCTGCCCCCCGGCCAGGACCTTGGCATCATCACCAAACTTATTCAGGAGCTTAATGGCCTCCTGCAATGAGTCTGGTCGGTAGTATTGAAAGGGTGCAGGGTACATGCTTTTTCCTCGTTATTTACGCTGGTTACCGCTGTTACGAAAAAGATTGCCTTTAAACCTAAAGGTGCAATCTACGATTCTATGCTTACCGGTGTCAATCGCTATGCAAATCACGAACTCACTGGCAAAATCACGCAATATTTTTGTGGAATTAAACCGGGTTTTGCGGTTTATCAATAAACCGTTCATATGCAGGCGGCTGATAAAAGCACCCAAAGAAGGTAAACGAAAGATAGCGTGCTACCGATCAGACACCGCTCGTTTTAGTGTTTCAGATGGCGTTTCCCCATATTTTTCACGGTACTGGCTGGCAAACCAGCCAAGCTGTTTAAACCCGCAAGCCATCGCGATGGAAGTGACCGACGTTTGCGGACAACCGCAGAGCAGTTCATCTCTGACTTGCTTTAAACGCACCTCTTTTAAATACTGCATCGGAGTAATACCCCGTGCTTTCTTGAATCCGTACTGCAGGCTTCGAGAACTGACACCAGTGATTTGGGCAAGCGTGTCCATAGTGACCGACTCACTATAGTATTCCTGAAGATAGTCCTCCGCCCGTTTAATATACCAGGGCGCCAGTTGAAAATGCTTGGGCGCGGCCAGCAACTCTGTATAGTTATGTCTCTGGCAGCGCAAAATATTCTGAATCAAAAGCTGCTCTAAGGGCTCATAAATCAATTGCTGCGGCGTATCAGGATCTGCGTTGCGCAGTTCCTCCATTACATAATTGACAGTTCGCCACCAGGATGCCCCCATACTGCTGCTGATATCCATCATAGAATCGAAATGGATGGGACTGGTCGGCGTCACGCCCTTAAGCTTGGCCACATGTTGCAGCAGCACTTGCGGATCAAATTTAACAACCAGCTGTCGGTAGCCATTACGCATCGTCTTCTGAAACCCGACACCGGCATTCTGAACAACAGCACAACCCGGTTCACAACTTATCCTGGTGGTTCCGCTCTTCACCTCCAGCTGCCCGGACACCGGCATCAGCACATAAATAGCGGAGCCTTCTCCCACCGTTGCCACCACATCGGAACCGTACTCAACCAGACTGAAGTTGACTGAATTCAATGAGGCAACATGCAAACTGATATCGACTTCGTGTTGCGCCCCGATCGGTTCCAGTTGATGCGAATCATACGCGCTGGAAATGGAAGTACGTGCTTCATCAAGATTACGGCTGCGGAACCAAAGATATTGGTCCGGGAAAAATTGCTGTATCTGTCTTTCTGGAAGCTGCTGCATAAGCGCTATTTAAAACCGGATATTGAATATGGCCGTCAGGTATTGGAACGCATCAGGAAAAACCTGCACCAAGACTATAACGAAACGACAATTCTAGCAAATAACTACTGCTCCTAGAATCACTTAACCGGCATTAACTCTGATCTCACAACGCAACCCTTCAACAGTCAGCCTGAAAACAGACACTCAATGCCTGCAACTTTCGAGAAAAACACTATTCGTGTTTGTTTTCAGGCTTCACATGGCTCTCTGCCATTTTATTATTATATGGTTCAGAATCAATGTGTTAACGATGCTCGACGGTTCAGTGAGCGAACCACCTCAAGTAGTACGGGTGAGGCACGCTCGCGCGATATACAACTTTTATGGCACAAAATAGTCGATGTCAGATACCATCATTCAAGTTAAGACAGCACATATTAAAATGGGTCCTACAGGATTTATTGCATGCGCTGGAGATTTTTTGAATGCTTACAGGAGCTTTGAAACAGGCAACCTTTTTTCACTTGCAAGATATCACCTGGTTTGTCGTTCTGTTGAATTATCGTTAAAGTCATATTTACTGCTTAAGAACGTACCAATCAAAAAGGTAAAATATAAACTCCGTTCACTATGGATAGAAAAGGGTAGAACCATTGCAGAAGGAATCCGAGACCATGAACAAAAAGAAAATCGAATTTTTCTTTGATCTGGGCAGCCCCTATAGTTATTTGGCATCCACTCAGCTTGAGAGCTTTGAAGAGAAAAATAACGTAGTGTTTGAATGGTGCCCCATACTGCTGGGCGGGCTGTTTAAAGCAGTCGATAATCAATCACCTTTTTACGTGGTCTCAAAAGGCAAAAAGAGCTATTTGCTAAACGACCTGCAAGCCTGGGCCTCGCTTTACGGTGTTCCGTTTAAACTACCATCACAGTTCCCGCCCAATACACTCAAAGCTATGCGCGGCGCTATAGCGGCCGACCGTAGCGGGCAATTAAAGCCTTATGCGAAGGCTATGTTCAATGCGTTTTTTGTTGATGACCGCAATATTTCAGAACCAAACACCATACTGGAAATTGCAAAGGAAATTGGAATGGATGTGACGGAATTCTCCTTAGCTATTGATAACGTGGATGTGAAACAGGCATTAATATCCGCCACTGAAGAGGTAGCTAACCGGGGCGCGTTCGGAGTACCCGCCTTCTTCTATCAAGACCAAATGTTTTTTGGCAATGATCGACTGTGTCTTCTGGAGCATTCAATTGACTAGACGGTAGAATAGACAGTGATGAAGCTTTCGCGACACCTCTGTGGGAGAAGTGCTGCACCCTTAAGACAGGGCCATTCGGGAAGCTACTATATTTATCAAAAATCTTGCCAATCCCTTTCAAAAAACAGTGCGCCACATCAGGCGTCAAACCTTTTGCACCAAGATATGAGTTTTCAATGCCGTACACCCCGCGGCATGCAGGTAGCAGGTTTGCTCACCCATTTTTAGCATTTTCAATGTATCTCTATCCTTCTCAGCAGTGCTCAGAAAAACCTTGGTTAACGTCGATGAAGCGCTCGATGGGGAGGGCTCGGCATTCAATGTCCAGGGCAAATCATAGCTCGTATGCTGGACTATTTGATAGCTATCCAAACGCTGCTTCGCTACTTGGGCGTACCTTCCCAGTTGAGTCATAAAACAGAATGACAATCCGGCCGATAAGTACGCCAATCCCGAAGGTGCTCGCCCTGCCCCACCCCAGGCAGCAGAATCGTCGCTTAACACTCTGAAAACACTGCCTACCGGTGAAAAGCAGGCGACCTGAATACTCTTCATGCCGTCAGCGCGAATTTCGCCCACCCCACGCACATGTAATTCACGTTTCTGATTTTCAGATAATCCAACATCTGAACTGCTTTTAACGGTACCCAGTTCCTCGCCACCCAAATGAGTGACGCCCTCCAGCTTATGGAGAATATCTTCTTGCCCGGTTGCTGTGCTATATGGCCGGGCTTGATCAAACAGCGCATCTAACTCATCCTGAGACTGAGTTTCTATGCCTGTGCCGGTGTTTATACCTGCATCCTCCGCAGACAACACCGGCTCGCCATTTGTCACCAGGTCAAAAATACTTGCATGCGCTTCTCGCAAAAAAGCATCTGCCGGTGAGGTGGCCACGGCTAGCCAGGCTAGCTCTTTTATCACGTCTTCGCTTGCCTCAGCCTGAACCTTAAAAGTGGCTTGTACAGGCAAAGCGCTGCCCTGCATCGTCCCCTTTAGCAGCGAGCCTTCCATTCGATATCGGGTGTCCACCATGACTTCCAGGTCATTAATCACGACTCCCTTTTGCCTGGCATGTTCCCGATATTCCGATAGATAGGACGCCACCAGTCCGGCATTAAAAAACCCGAGGGGAAAGGGTGCCAAATCTGTACCGTTGAGCCAGGGCCCCTCATCACAGATGATGCGCCAAAGGGGTCCGTTGTAGCCATAATGAACAATGGCTTCCTTCTGCATTCCCTGCAGCGCTCTTGTTGCAGTGCACAGGTTAAGTCGCCCACTCAAACCGGGTAAAACTAATGGATTAACACTGGTCTGGTCGACTTCAAAAACAAACGGGTTGTCATTGGTTGCTGATAAATCCATGTGATCGCCCTATTTTCAACTGTTAAATTCAAGCAATAGACTTGATAAACCTAAAGTCGTATAGAGGTTCGCCTGGCATAGAGTCCGGCTTGAGGCGCAGATCCTTAGCCAGCAAGGCAATTGCCTCATTTGTCACTTCGGGTTCGGTATAACCGGTTTTGCTGAACCTGTTTTGAATCAGGTGACAGGTTTTATCCAGGCAGGCCTTTTCAATCTGAAAGCAATCTAATAGTACCTGTTTTAGCAACTGCTCGTCTGTATGAATCAGTCTTAAACTGGCAAGAAAAATACTCGTAATCTTTTGTATCAGCTCAGGTTTGGATTCCAGCAGCTCACTGCTCACAGCAAGCCCGGTGGTCGGTACTCGCATACAATCCCCGAAAAAGAGAAGTGGTTTGAACCCCATGCCTTCCAGTTCCGCAGGAGGCATAGCTGAACTTATGACAGCCCCTGCTGCATCGCCGGATCGCAACAGACCCAAGCGCGCAGTATCATCTCGTACCGCTTCAACCCTGATGTTGTCGGGGGCCACCCCGGTACTTCTCAGTGCTACGCGCAGCAACGCGGCAGGCGGTGCAAAACCTGGAAAACCCGCGATGCTAGCACCTTCCAGCTGCGCTACAGTCTCTATTTCTTCCCTGCCATATAACCAGAACAGGGGTTGGTCGGTGCTGACAAAAATGACTTTTAACGAAGCGCCATTCATCCATTCCAACAGTGCTGAACCACAGGCTACCTGGAGCAGGTTCTGCGGTAATTCATGTTGCGGAACGAAGGTTGTGTCCAGTAATTGGATATCCATATCACAGGTTTTATAAAGCCCCGCCTTCCTCGCTACAAAATGACACAACAACTCGTGTAGATCAAACGCTTTGAAACCCAGATTTAGCTGATCCATTGACCCGGCCCTGCTCAGTGTTCCTTAAATTTCGGCATTACCTGTTCAGCAAAAGTCTTCATGTAGGGATACGGATCAGCCATACCAAAGGGCATTACAAATCCGTCTATACCCATATCTACGATCTCCTGGAAACGGGGAATGGCATCTTCAGCGGTTCCTGCAATCGCTATTGAATCGATAATATCATCGGTCAATAACGCTTTGTGCTGTGCCTCATTGCTGCCATGTTCAGCGTAGTCATAGGCAGCTTTGAAGCGCTCGAGCTGATGCCAGAGATCATCATCAAAATAGTCTCTGGGAACGGTTTTAAAGGTAGTACCCGCAGCGACTGAGGCATATCCCTGAACCTCATTACGTGCCTGATCACGATCGTCAGATATGGCGCTCGCCACTCGCATGTAGAGTTTTATATCCTTAAAAGGACGACCGGCCTGTTCAGCTCCAAGCCTGATATTGTCCAGCGCATATCTGACAAAATCCGGATTGGACCCAACCTGAAACAAAACACCATCGGCCAAACGCCCTCCCAACTGCAACGAGCGCGGACCAGAGCAGGCCATGACAATCGGTATATCCATTTGTGACCAGGCCATCTCTATTTCCGTTCCCTGATACATGACCGGCTGCCCCTTTATCAGAGCCCTGATCACCCTTACTTTTTCCTCAAAATCTGCCAGCTTCTCTGGCTTTAACCCCAGGTTATAAACGGCACTTTCGCCCACACCAATCCCGAGAATTCCACGACCGCCTGATAGCTCATGCAAGCTGGCCCAGCTATTCGCTAGTACGGCCGGGTGCCGAGTTACAGTGAGCGTCACGCCGGTGGCCAGATTGATTCGTTGAGTGGTCATAGCCAGTGCCGTAAGAATGCTGTAAGCATCCCGCATCACAGAATGGGAATCAGCCACCCAAACACCGCCATAACCCAGCTCTTCAGCGGCCTGGCCAATGCTCAAACACTCTTTAATTGGTCTATTGGGCAGTAATGCTGCATCGAAAGAAGTTGGCATATCCCTACCTCCGCAGGTAAAAACAGACTTGCTTTTAGTTGTATTATACAACTATATTGCCGAAATAGTAACCCATCGTTCCCCTGTATTCAATAAACAAAACATAACCTCACTACCCTGATCAATATTTGGTTAAAACTGCAAATCAAATTCACAAAATACGGGACAGCTTTTTTGAGAACCGTTAACATAGGCTTATTACAGGTAATGGGGGCGCAGACTATACTGCGCAATCTGTATACATCTTTTGGGTTTTATCACCCCGCTCTAAAACAAAAAGTTTCAGCGATACAGGTGTGGTCAACATGGAAAACAAGAAGATGCCGGAGCGCGCGATCCAGGATTTCATCTCATTTGACGATTACGACAAGGTACCCGGCTTTGTCATCAGTCAGGCAGCCTACGCCATCAGGAAAACGCTCACCCGGCGTATCAAAGATGCCGGAATCAATGTGACGCCACATGAGTTCGCTATTCTAAACCGACTCAACAAGCACCCAACACTTAACCAGAAAGAGATCGCTCAACTAACCTACAAAGACCGCCCTGCGGTCACACGAATGCTGGAACGAATGATCGCGAAAGGCTATGTCATCAAGCACCTTAGCAGTCAGGATCGACGCTCCTATAAGGTGGCGCTGACGCCGGCAGGACAGAGCGTACGAGATAAGATAGTGCCAATTGCAACAGGCGTTATGATGGAGGCGCTGGACGGTACAGAGAGTGATCAGCTGGGTACCAGCATCAAGGTTCTGCAGCAGATAACGAGCAATCTTGATCTGCAGGGGGGCTAACAATCCGTTCTTTGAAAAGTGGATCAAGAAACACCGATACTATTCACTCTGGCCACTTTCACCCGCCAAACCGGAAAAAAATACAATCTCTACTAAAATAATGGTATTCCAAGAGATAAGTGTATGCGCCTTGCTCCAAACTGTTTATTTAACTTTCTGATTATCTTTTTACTGGCCACCAACGTGGCAAATGCTGAACCGGTCGACCCGGAATTGCGTGACCTGCTGATGGAAACTATCAGTAGCGCGAACAGTTTCACCGATCGATTTGATGCAGAGGTTTGGCTGGTCGATATGTCAGCCAGACTAAAGCACTATATGACTGATGACAGATCACGCCTGAAGCTACTGCGATTGGTTCACCAGGAAGCAACACGGGCGGGCCTCAAACCGGAACTCGTTCTTTCAGTGATACAGATTGAAAGCCATTTTGAACCCTATGCACTATCCCGGTCAGGTGCTCAGGGCCTAATGCAGGTAATGCCTTTCTGGAAGAAAGAAATTGGACGGCCGGATGATAACCTGATGGATCAACCGACCAACCTGAGATATGGCTGCACGATACTCAGTTACTACCTTAAAAAGGAAAAAGGAAATCTGATTCGGGCATTGGCACGTTATAACGGCAGTCTCGGGCGAACCACCTACCCGGAGAAGGTGCTGGTTGCATGGGAAGATAGGTGGTTCACCCACAATTAACTACCGGCTACTGAGTCTTATCTTTGAAACCAGTGATCATTGCCATCACCAGATTCTCTCGATGACTTAAGCTGGAGATGAGAACGCCCACAAGATGCAGCACTACCAGGAAAAGACTGGTATTGACAAAAAACTCATGTATCTCTTCCCAAAATTCCTCAGCTTCGTCCTCTTCATGCTCATCTTCATACTGCTCATCGTGGTCATCTCTCTCATGATCATCATGATCATCATCCTCATAGAATTCCCGCGACAACTCCCTATCTGACTTCGAGATCACCTGGTCAGCATTGCCACCACCCACTGCAAGCGGCCCATGCCCTTCAACACCGTACAGTTTCAATCCGCTCAGTCCCGACAGAAGCAAACTTACCAGCAACATGACCGCCATCCATCCACCTGCAGGATTATGCCCGACATAGCGCCTTGCATTCCCTGACAACAGATCTTTCAAATACTGAAAAGCCTGCGAGGGCGGCCGGACAAAATCACTAAACCTTGCTCGCCTGCTTCCAATTACCCCCCATACAACACGAATCAAAATCAGCGCCAGGATCAGATAACCGGAATACACATGAATCGTTTCGTTTTCATCTCCGGTCAGGTAGCTGACAACAAAAGCGGTCGCCAACAACCAGTGAAATACGCGCACCAGTGAATCCCAGACATAAACTCTATTTTCCATCACTATTCCTCTGTACTCATGAAATCGATATCGCTAGGATGGTGACTTTTGAGACTATTTACATCGGGCAAATGCATCAAAATGGCACTTTAGGACATTTGTCCTATGGTTTTTATCTCAATTTGTGGAACCGTTGATCTATGAATCGACCAAGTAAAGAGCAGTACCTGGTTATATTGCTGGGATTTATCGTCATCAGTAGCGGCCTGGATTTAGCCCACGACCTGTCAGAGGGAATTGCGCTTGATCATATCCTTAAGGAATTGCTGGTGGTCGCGTTATCTGTGACTGCTATTGGATGGTTACTTTCGGGCCTGGGAAAACAAAGACGTCAGATCAGCGCCTTGAAGCAGGAACTCGGGAATGCAAAAATGAGTGCTCAATCCGCTACCGAAGAAGTACTGGTATCGCGAAGACAACTCAGCCAGACTATTGCCAAACAATTTGCACACTGGAATCTGAGCCGAAGCGAACAGGAAATAGCCTGGTTACTGCTCAAGGGGCTGAGCCTGAAAGAGATCTCCGCATTGAGAAACACCGCAGAAAAGACAGTACGCCAACAAGCTTCAGCAATCTACCAGAAAGCGGATGTAAACGGTCGCCACGCGTTTTCTGCATGGTTTATTGAGGATTTGCTCTAGACTGGATAATATGCGCGACCTTATTGACCCCCGTTGATACTCACCAACAACCCATACAGGAGGCAATCAGGCTATAATAAAAAAATAGTCAGATTACTAGAGAAAACCAATCCTCCATGCAACCACTGTTTTTTGAAGATTTAGTCGCTATTATGGGCACCTCGCTCGCGGTCACTGTATTGGTGCAGCGCTTACGCGTACCAAACATTATCGCCTATCTGCTTGCCGGTTGTCTGGTCGGCCCCCATCTGATGGGGTGGGTAGCGGAACCATCCGATTTTACCTTTCTCGCCGAGTTTGGCGTTGTGTTTCTGCTTTTCTCTCTGGGTCTGGAGTTTTCACTACCCAAACTGATGTCATTACGAGGCTCCGTGTTTGGTCTGGGTGGAATACAGGTAGGATTTTGCTCTTTTGTGTTTGGCGCAGCTGTCTGGTTATGGGGAAGCTCAACCGAATCAGCTATTATTATCGCAGGCGCGCTGGCTCTCTCCTCTACGGCAGTTGTCACCAAGGAGCTAAGCGCTCTGAGGCGCGTACATACCCGCTCCGGCCAGTTATCGATCGGCGTGCTGCTGTTTCAGGATCTCGCCGCCGTTGTTTTTCTTATCATCGTTCCGGTTTTGGGAAGTTCCGACGCGAATTCCCTATGGATCTCTCTGGCATGGGCCGCAGGCAAGGGTGTATTACTGGTTATATTGTTCCTGAGTCTTGGCAAATGGCTACTCCCCCCCCTCTACAGAGAGGTAGCACAAGCGCAGTCAGAGGAGATCTTTGTACTCAGCACACTGGTGATCGTGATGCTCGCAGCCTGGATAACCCACAGCTTTCACCTGTCGATGGCACTCGGCGGATTTGTCATTGGCATGATGCTCGGGGAGAGCCCGTTTCGACATCAGATTAACTGTGACATCAGGCCCTTCAAGGATATTCTTTTAGGTCTGTTTTTCGTCACGATCGGCATGACAATTCAGGTCGACCTGATACTCGAGTACTGGCCACGCCTGCTGCTCTTCACAATCGCACTGATTGCCATCAAGGCACTGCTGATCAGTTTTCTGGTGAGACTACTGGGTGATCCCAAAGGCACCGCTCTGGACACAGGCCTTGCCCTTGCGCAAGCTGGAGAATTTGGTCTGGCGCTACTCGCACTGGGCGACATGAATCAAATTATTCCGCATGATCAGGTTTCCTTTATCATGCTGATTGCCATATTCAGCATGGCCGCGAGTCCCTTTCTGATACGACACAGTGAAAAAATTGCACAGATTCTCATGCCCCTGATGGACTTCAAACCAGTCGTGGAGCGGACCAATACTGAGTCACCCATACCCGCAAAACAACATGTCATCATCGGTGGATTCGGAAGAGTCGGAAACACCATTGCACGGCTTTTGGAAGGTAATTCGATCGATTATATCGCAATTGAAAAGGATATCTCGGTGGTAAATTCCGAGCGGCCAAACAATCAGAACCTGATCTATGGCGACTGCACCAAGCTAGAGATCTTGAGAAGCTGTCATATAGCGGATGCAAGCCTGGCTATCCTGACTTTCCGCTCCATTGATATGGCAAAGGATACGATTGAGCAGATTCGCGCCAGCGGTATAGAGATACCCATCATAGTCAGATGCTGCGAGAACGGTGATTTTGCAGAACTTGTCTCACTTGGCGCGGACTATGTGATTCCGGAAATGCTGGAAGCCAGCCTCTCAATCGGGATTCAGGTATTGACCCTGTTAGGCTTTACTGAAACAGATATCGAACGTCAGATTGAAATGGAGCGATCCGATCAACTTAGGCATCTCCACTAGTGTGGGCAAGGCTGGGCGAAAGGAATTCAGGGAGCCTTCGCATTGTCCGGGTTAAATTTTGACGAAGGGGAATCACCTGATTTAACCCACACAATATGATCTGGCTTACTCAAAGACTCGCTATGAAAGCACTTCACTTTCGACGCGCGCCAGCATCTCCATAAACTGCTTGCGCTCACTTTTGTTCAGCACGGCCAGCATATCTGCCTCAACTTTCTGGGCCTTGGGTGCAATTTGCTGGTATATCTCCATACCTTTCTTCGTTAATCGCAGCACAATACGACGGCGATCCGCCTTATCCATACGCCGACTGATCAACCCATTATCTATCAAATTGGTAAGCGCGCGAGTCATCTGTACCTGACTTAGATCCAGAACCTTGGCCAGCCCCTTGGCTGATATGGGTGCGTAAGTTGCGACAGCCGCGATCAAACGCCAATCAAACCCGTTCAAGCCAAACTTTCTGGAATAGAATTCCTCCAAAGTAAAACCCGCCTCCTGCGACAAACGCCACAACCGGTATACCAACCACTCTTCTATATTAAATTTCTGCTGATTCTCAGGCATTGTTATTAATTGATTCCAGAATATTATTAGAAAAAACAGCCCTCACCGTTTTCGGTAGACCTCTGTATTGGTAGTTTAGATAGAGATCACGGCCAATACTAACATGAATTTATTTCACATTGAATGTTTTCGGCTGGTCTGTCAAATATTGGTAACAAATATTGTTAAACAAGATAGAGAATAAGGACGAGTGGATCGCAAAAAAAAGCCTCTCCACATGATCAATGGAGAGGCTCTTATGCTTGACTCCTTCTCATTAGAAGGTCATCTGATCTTCCGGCCGGGCTAAATTCAACCTTGCCGAACACCTTCAATATGTAAATCAAACTCCACTTCTGTGGAGGCAGGTCCAAGGTCATAATCAATACCAAAATCCTTTAATGCAATTTTGGTGGTCCCCATAAATCCCTGTCGATAACCACCCCAGGGGTCAGGGCCACCGCCCACTTTAACCACCTCGATGGCAATCGGACGGGTAACGCCATGTAAGGTTAAATCGCCATGCAACACTGCTTTTCCCTCTCCGACGGATTCGACACGGGTACTGGCAAAGCTGGCCTTGGGAAACTTTTTAACGTATAGAAAATCCTTTCCCCGAAGGTGTTTATCCCTCTCCGCATGATTACTGTCTAGGCTTGCCGGATCTATCTCAATACTGACTTTTGTCGCCTCGATATTGTCCTCGTCATAGCTAAAGGTGCCTTCAAAGCGATTAAACCGCCCGGTGAGCCAGCTGTAGCCCAGATGCTGGATACGAAAATTAATCGCCGCATGCATACCTTTGGCATCCACAACGTAGTCTGCTGCATAGAGCGGGCTACTCAATCCCAGCACCATCAGAGCCATAATACCTATCACTTTATTAATACCCATTATCATATCTATCTCCTGTCTGCTTTAAATTTCAGAATCCATGGTTTCAGCTTTTCTGCGCTTACCCAACATACGCATCAAAGTCTCATCTTTATCTATAAAATGGTGTTTCAGGGAAGCCAGTGTATGGAGAAGAACCAGCCCCATCATCACCCAGGCAACCACTTCATGTATCTCACCCGCAATATCTTCCTGACTTTCGAACACCGGAAAACCTACAGGCAAAACAAACCAGTCAAAAAACGACACTCCCCTGTCATCTGCAGTTGCAATCAGATAACCACTTAAAATAACAACCAATGTCAGCAGGTACATACCGGCGTGTGCAACTCGTGAACTGTTGATTTCCCAAAGGGCGAGCTTCGGTGAAGGATCCGGTAACGGATTACTGAGACGCCACACATAGCGCAACAATAGAAGAAAAAATGTGAGTAGCCCCAGACTTTTATGGAGGTCCGGTGCGCGATGATACCAGGTATCGTAATAACCCAGATCGCGCATCCATATGCCCATCACAAACAGGCCAATGATCAGAACAGCGAGAAGCCAATGCAGAATGATGGCGATCCATCCATAGCTATTCTTAGTATTCTTCAACATTATTCTTCTATCATCCAGCCAGTCTCATGATAATTAAAACGCAAAGCTGAATAAAAGTTCAGGTATCCCGGATTTTTTATTTTACATACTTGTCAGAATTTGACCAACAAAAACAAGGCAAAAGCGACATTTATCAATCCATTGATTAATTGGATATATTTATACGCTAAGGAAGCATCAATCACCGAAATATTGAGCACAGCGGCAGTGCATGAGTTTCTTTAAACAGGCAGCAAATAAACTATTACAACCAAATGAGTCAAAACTGTGTTGGACTTGAAACGACATTACTGGAAATATGAACCAGAATCTATTAACGCCACTAAATTGTCGGTCAAGTGATCATTACCAATGGCTCAACACCAACAAATCTGGTATATCTGCGGTCACTTCGATTAGTATAATAAAGATACTAGAGCAATTCCCATGCAGCTGATTATCGACGAATTAGTTAAACCGCGAATTGATTTAAATCTCCCGATTGAACCGGTAGTCTACTCTCGGCTTTTTCTTGAAAAATTAGCTGAGGAAGGTGTCCCAGCGAGCGAAGTCTTGGCGGGTACAAAACTATCCCCTGTTGACCTTGCTGAATCAAACAACTTAATATCAATCGCACAACAGATCCGCATTTACGCTAACATTGCGGAATTATCTAAAAATCCAACAGTAGGGCTATCACAAGGGCGAAGAATATTACCTCATCATCACGGTGTTTGGGGCTATGCCATGCAGACGGCAGCTAATCTTGGCCAGGCAATTCGCATTTTTAATCAGTACTTTGACGTGGCGGGCCCGATAGCACGTCAAATACTTCAGGTTGATGGGGCAGTGGCGCGCTGGATTTCAACAGATGTTTTGCCGTTAGAACCAGCACGCAGAGTGGGCGTTGAAGAAATGCTCGCTGGTAACTTCACGCTATGCAAACATCTCAGTGACAACAGGTTCAATCTTAATGCGCTTTACCTGGACTACGCTCGCCCTGAAGGTTACGAAAAGTATGAGGAGCTCTTTCAGTGTCCTATCCTATTCAACCAAAACATCATAGAAATGAGGTTCGATGCGTCGCTTCTAAACCTTAAATTAAAGTACGCTGATTCTGAGACCGAGCGTGTTTGCGAGGAGCGGTGTCGCGAATTGATGGACAGGTTGGAAGCAGCCGGAAACATTGTAGACCGGGTCAGGCGAATAATTTACGAAAATCCATGTGATCGACGGGATGTAGATGCCGTGGCGTCGAAATTATGTATGAGTTCCAGGACATTGCGTAGGCATCTAACGAATGAAAACACTACATTTAGAGCAGTGCTTAATGAGGTGAGGGAAGCACTTGCCATCGACTACCTTTGCAGCACAGACCTTTCAGTTGACGAAATAGGTTTCCTGCTCGGATATTCCGAAACATCTAGTTTCCGTCATGCCTTTAAACAGTGGACCGGCGAGAACCCTACAGGCTATCGAAATCAACGAAAAAAGCCTTCTAGCTAATCCAAATGATTAATCTCTGGCCTACTTTCACATATTTTTGTGTCCCTATCCGCATTTCGATGACCTTTATTCACTGATATATTTAGAATCACCATAACCCCTAAAGGTGATTATCTTGTCCATTGTTGGCGTAACACAGTATCGTAACGCATCAAACCACAGTATTGATAATCTCTGGACAATAGCCAGTGTAGTAATCGGCTCCGGAATAGCCCTATTGGCGCTATATCTTGGGCCTCTTCTGGTGGGTGAATATATTGCGGCACTTGATGTATCCGACTCAAGAGCCGGGTTAATTATGTCTGCAGAAATGTCAGGTTTTACCCTGGGCGCAGCATTACTGTTTGTATTTCTGGCTAAAAACTGGCGAGGGATTGTCATTACAGCACTGTTACTTATGATATTAGGTAATGCAATCAGCCTGCTTGTTAATGGATTGTCCGCATTTGTAATATCCCGCTTCATTGCAGGTCTCGGTGCAGGTATATTGATGACGATGACGATTGAGGTCATTGCATTAATGCGGAATCCCGATCGAATTTATGGGTTATGGACGATTGGTCAGCTCGCGCTCGGCGCAACGGGTATGATTATTTTTCCTGCGATTATAGCCAGTCAGGGTATTAAAACTGTATTCCTGATTTGGGCGATACTCGCGATGATACTGTTTGCCAGCGTACAGTTCTATCCTCATGGGCGCGATTCGGTTAGTAGTCCAAATACTGAAAATAAAACAGCCCACAGAAGTATCCTTGGGCTACTTTGTTTGGGCGGACTTTTTGTGTACTACTGTGGCCAGGCGGGCGTTTGGGTATACATGGAACGTGTGGGTACTTCCTGGAATCTCTCACCACAAATGGTCGCAGACACCCTGTTTTTAAGCCTGATAGCGGGAATTGTTGGATCTGGGTTAGCAATCCTGGTTGGCAACCGGTTTGGCCGATCTATACCGCTCTCAGTGAGCATGATCCTTTCCGCCATATCCATACTACTGATAATCCAGTTCAGCGGAGCAAATATGTTTGTTCTAGCCACTTGCCTGTTTAATTTTGGTTGGTACCTTTTTCTCCCCTATATTTCTGCGGTTATAGCAGCGATAGATAATACTGGTAAGTTGCTGGTTGGCCTTTCACTTACTTTCCCAGCAGGTCTTGCAGCAGGTCCGGCCATAGCTTCTTTACTCATTGGTGATGCTGGCAATCTTACTCCGGGCCTGATTTTTGGATTGATATCCGTCCCCTTTGGTTTGATTCTAATTCTACCTGCAAGCCGTGTTCGCTCAATTTAAAGGATGAATCAAAGCTTCCTGAAAACTCTCTCGTATTTCTCCTGCTTCTTTGGGTTCTATTTCCTGCGTTATAAATCGAAATCAATGGCACGCTATTCGAACTCCACATAGAGAGATCGTTTTTTCCCCACCAATATGTTTGGCCTTAAATCACATATAACAGGCCCCGATTCACTGTATCCATTAGCCTTAAAAGAACAAAATTAATATGTAATAAATTCCTTATACGACACAACGGGGCGAACACGAAAATGGCTAAGATCAGTGAACAACGACTTGCAAGGTATCGCGAGCTTGCGAACATTCCATCAATGGAAATTGAGGATCCATCGGTACGCGCCATCTATCAACGCATGCAGGAAGAAGGTGCCCAGATCAAGGATATGAGAGACAGCAACTTAGGGATGTACCAGGCGCCTTTCACCAAAGAGATGAACAGTCTGGATATCGCCTGTGTAGGCATACCGATGGAGAATTCCATACCGCTACGCACCAGCACCCGGAATGGGCCGCAGGCATTGCGGCAGTGGTCGCAATGGATGGGGCCTGTTCACGAGACTTGGGGCACCATTCCATTTGAACTCTTCAGCGTCGGGGATTACGGAGACATCGCGTTTGAGGAGGAAAATATCATGGCGCGCATTGAACAGATCTATACCCTCTATGACCAGTTTTATCGCGCTGACATTAATACCCTTTCAGTGGGTGGTGAGCACACCATGACATACCCAATTATGAAAGCACTGGGTCAGCATGAGCCCCTGGGAATGATTCATGTCGATGCACACGCAGACACGGGAGGTGCAATTATACCGGGAGACTCGAATGTACTGAGCATTAATGACGCCAGTCCATTTCGGCACTCTGTTATTGCTGGTGTTCTCGATCCTGAGCGGTGTGTACAGATCGGCATGCGAGGGAGGGGTGAACACTTCTGGGACTTTTCTCACAAGACCGGCATGCGTGTGATAACAGCGACGGAATTCTATGACATGGGCGTTGATGCAGTAATTCAAGAAACGCACCGGATCATTGGTAATGGGCCTTGTTATATCACTATCGATAACGATGGCATTGACCCTGTCGACATGCCGGCAACCGGATTACCCGAACCCTTTGGTATTAGCGCGTTGGACACCAGACGGATATTGCGCGGTGCAAAGGGCCTGAACGTTGTCGGAGCAGACTTTGCTGAACTAAGCCCAGATAACGATCCAACCGGACAATCAGCAAATATTTCTGCGGCGCTCTGTTTTGAGATGCTGTGTTTATTGGCCGAATCTCGAGCACTACGCACAGATGATCGCCGTAAAACCCACTGGAACAAATAACTCCAGACAATAAGAAAACAGGAGTAAACGATGAGCGACAAATTGAGAGGCCAATGGAATAAGCGAGAAGGTTATGGAGGACCCGAATCTTTCCCTGAAAAAGAGTTGGCAGATTATGCCGTGGGAAATACAGATGCACTAGGGGGACAAAAATATACCGTATACCTATCTGATGGAAGAGTGCTTCATTACAGTTTTACCGGAGCGACAACGTTGGACAGAAAATGCTTACAAGGTGAGCAAATATTTAGTGGCAAGAACTTTAAATATGCGGCAACTGAGACTGCTCCTGGGATATTTTTCATTAAGCATGGCTATAACAACAACGAGCGCCTGACCACGTGTATTACATTAGACTTAAATCGCAACCAAGCGGTGGTTGTCGACGGTGAAATTCCCGCTGAAGGGGACTGCGACTACCGTGTTCGCAAGACACATATCGGCGGTATTATCGATGCTCCCCCTAAATATGGAAATGCTTTAGAACCAGATTTTCCCTCCGATTTGGTTCGAAAACGATTTGTTGCTCAGTATTCGGAACGTTACGCTTGGGAGTTGATATACATAAACGACCACCTCGTAACTTGGCAAGGACTGAAGGGAAACCCAGGAATTGGAGATACGGAAGAATATCAAGCAAGTTCATTTGCCCCAGGCATATACGTAGTCAGCTGGAGCGAAAAAGAAGAAACTCTGGCTGCAGTATTTCTCTACAATTTTAATGAAAGAACAATCACCGGTCACATGTGGGGGTACGTCCCGGAAACGCAGAAACATCTTCACGCACCATTGGGTGGCAAGATAATCCATCCCGACCAATATGGACTTAAGCATACCCTCCCAGGCGATACTGATACCGAAGCAAAGTTAAAGCAAAAAAATATCGATATCGTTCTGCGTTCTCATAGTCGCATCTGGAATATGGGTAATTACGATGAGATTCCTGAGATCTACGCTGAAGATTACAAAGCTCACTTCATCTGTGGGATGGAATTTTCAGGGCATGAAGGCTTGCGTGAAACAGTTACAAACCATCGGACGGCCTTTCCAGACTGGACAGAAAAGGTCGTCGATATTATTGCCGATGGCGATCGCGTTGTTACCCGCTATATCTCGACCGCTACCCATGAAGGGGAGTTTCAGGGAATTTCTGCGACCGGTCGCAAGATAGAGATTAACGAGGTCTCAATCCATCGGGTGCTGAACGAAAAAATCGTTGAACAATGGGGATTTCCGGATGGACTTAGTCACTTGAAACAGCTCACGGATTGATAAACCAGAACCATGGCTAGTATGGCTTCTTGGTGCTCTAGCCACGGTCTTTATATAGAAGGGCTTTAAATAATAACTAATTCATTCGAAAGAGAGGTTTGTTATGAAACTTAAACTGATTGCTACAAGGGCACTGCTAGGTATCAGTATATCGGCGACTATAGGAACAGGTTTGGCATATGCTTCTGTATTGGAAGAAGTAGTCGTGACCGCCCAGAAACGCGAGCAGAATCTGCAAGACGTAGGTGTATCGGTAACCGCAATGTCTGGGGATCAGATGTCAGCGCTTGGATTTGATAATACTCAGGAAATCACTCAGCAAGTCCCCGGTTTTCAAATGCAAACATTTACGCCGGGGCTTTTGGCTTTCAACCTTCGCGGCATTTCTCAAAACAATTTCGCAGACAATATGGAAGCTCCGGTGGCAGCCTATTTTGACGAGGTCTACGTCGGTAGTATGAATGCAATCGGTGGTCAAATGTACGATATGGAGCGCACCGAAGTTTTACGTGGTCCTCAAGGCACTCTATTTGGCCGTAATGCTACTGGTGGTTTAGTCCATTTTGTCACCAAGAACGCTGACAGCGATAATCTCAATGGATATGTACGTGTAGAAGCTTCCGAGTTTGATTCTTATAATCTAGAGGCCGCAGTTGGTGGTGCGCTGAATGATACCGTGCGTTACCGAGTGGCTGGACGCTGGGAGCAATCCGATGGTTATTTTGAATCGGGTGCCAATACCGCCGAAGGGATAGCCACAGCGAATGCATTTTTTGATGGTTTATTTGGGCTTCCCAATGGAACCATAGATACTCCAGCAGGCGGCAATGGTAGTGACGCTATTGGCGCCGACGCCTACTCAATACGCACTAAATTACAAATTGATGCAAGTGATAGCACCACCATTGATATGACGGTAACTTACTCGAAAGATGATGACGTGCCGGTTGGACAGTATGTATCCTATTTGGTGGGTCTAGAAGATAACGGACTTGGCTTGGAAATCGATGCCGATAACCCGTTGACCGGAGATGTGCACAAGCATTCTGGCAGTGACGCTTCCTTTGACGAAGACACGGGTTTTGATCGTGACATTGCCAGTATGACGGCGAAAGTCACTTCAGAGCTATCCAACGGCATTGAATTCGTTTCTATCACTAACTGGCTCGATATGGATAAGTCCCAAAGGGAAAATGTGGGTGGTGCAGCCTACGACTTCTCTTTCATAACTGAAGCGGACTATGAGCAATGGTCACAGGAGTTTAGGTTGTCGGGAGAAGGCGACAGCCACCGTTGGCAGGCAGGTGTCTATTACTTGGATATGGAGATTGAATCCTTGTATTCTACTGGCGGACCGCTATTTTTTACAGATCCCGGGGGTAGGGTTGATACTTTTACCGAAATGGAATCCACTAACTGGTCCGTATTTGGTCAGGTTGAGTTTGATTTAACCGACACGTTAACGTTGATCACTGGTTTACGCTGGTCTCAGGATGATAAAGACATTAATAGTCAGGTTGTAGCAACCAGGAGCGTTTTAGATCCTGGTTTTAACCCGATCCCGGATGGTACAGTTCTGTCCGACCTGGCAGATTTAGATAGTAGCATTTCGAAAATTGATTACGGTGATTATGCTGCCCGGTTACAGTTGAACTGGCAAGCGAACGATGACACGCTGGTTTTTGTTTCCTATAACCGCGGCATAAAAGGTGGCAACTGGTCTGTCGGCGGGCTTGGTGTTGCCGCTGATCAGATCAAGCATGATGAAGAGACGCTTCATGCCCATGAACTAGGCGTTAAAACAAGTTTTGCCGACGGTTTGGCACGTTTGAATGCGACGGTTTTCTACTATGACTATCAGGATTATCAGGCATTTTCTCTGTTTGCTTTAGTACCACAGGTTGAGAATACGGATGCGACGGCTCAGGGCGGCGAAATTGAGTTAACGCTGTTGCCGACTGATAACTGGGATATTATGTTAGGCCTTTCCATTATCGACTCAGAGGTTGATGAGGTTATAGCGCCATTTGGAAATGTTAAAAACGTTGAATTGCCTCAATCACCGGGTTATAGCTTTAATTACCTTGTCCGCTACAACTGGGATGCACTGGGCGGTAACATTGCCCTTCAGCTTGATGGAGTCTACAACGATGACCAGTTTATAGAAAGCCATAATGGCGACTCATCACAACAAGATGCCTACGGTACTACTAATGCCAGTATTAGTTACACCTCTCGTGACGGCGGATGGAAAGTTCGCGGCTGGGTAAAAAACCTGACTGATGAAGAATATGCAATCTATAGTCTAGATGTTGGCGGGATTGTGATTCGCCAATATGGTCCACCTCGTTGGTACGGCTTGACCGTTTCATACAACTGGTAGTTGTCCCCATACAAATCAGCAGCTGCCGGTGTTCGCATACTAAAACGTACCGGCAGCTAAACTTTTCAAATATTTCTGTAAAAACCACTGCCGATTGAATTTGACGGCGTAGCTGTGTATTGATGCAGCACCGCTGAGATTTGCAGACTGCACTCTACTCTTTGGCAGCCACACAACCCGATGACCACCCACTTATAGGTAGGACTTTTGAGAGCCATTAAGATTGCCAAATGAATGGTTACCTAAAAGGTGTTATTAAGATTACGGGTATAGTTTGTGTAATACATACCACATTACAAAGAAATCCCAAGGGTATCTCTCAGGATTGACCATCCTCTCCAGCCCGCTCAATCGAAGAGGGTTGAGGCTCTGGCTCGTTGTGCGATTCCTGTTCTGTCGAATCTTCCGTTACCGATTGATGCGATTCATCATCACCTTCGGCTTGCCCTTCAGATATACTCGACCGAGCATCGCTGATATTGTCATTGTTATTTTGTATTTGATGCTCATCCGGATTTTGATCAGGCAAATGTTCGGATGACAGCACACTTTCCGGCTGTTCTGGTACTGGCTCTGTCGGTAATACCAAATCTTCCGGGTCATCTGGCATTCCCTCCTCGATTAACGCCTCTTCCTCTTCCCCTTGATCTTGCTGTTCTGCATTCTCATCCAATGCCTGTTCAGCATCACTATCAGCCAAAGGCTCAATCACCGGTGGTGACTTTTTATGTAGCAGTATTAATAGCTCAGCCTCTGATCGAGACAAACCACAACTGTCCACCAATTGATCGGCATCAGCACCTCCGGCAACCAGGCGCATTGCCTGATTATAGGGCAAAGCACCAAGATCACTTTGTGCCAACTGTTGCTGCCTTTCTCTCAGGTCTTTGCAATCACGGGATAGCGCCTGAACCTGCTTACCCACTCCGAGGGTACCGTCCAGAATAGCCGACAGTTCATTTTTTTGCTGCTGGATCTCCTCACTAAAACGATGCTCCAGTTCAGCCAATTTTCGATTAGACAGCACCACCATAACCATGACAGCAATACACACTACCGCCAGTATGGCTATCAGCACCCAAACCAATATCGAAACCATTATTTTTTATCATCCTGAGTAAACAGCATACCCCCGCCTTCCAGCTCGACGGCTTTAACACGGTTTTTCTCTTTCAAAAAGCTGCTCTGGTCCAGATTTTCCTTGTCCAACCCCAGCTCACGCCCCTGCCCCTTATCAATACCGTCAATACCTGTAACAGAGCGACGCACGCCTAAATCCTTTGACACCACAATAACAACCCGGCGGTTCTCGCTGCGCCCTTCAACGGAATCATTTGCAGCAATCGGCTGAAATTCAGCGTAACCGACAGCGGCCAAACGCTCAGGGTCGACACCTTCGGTAGCAAGCAAACGGACCACCGTCGCTGAACGAGCGGCAGACAGCTCCCAGTTTGAGCGATAGCGTTCTGAGTTAATGGGCACATTGTCGGTAAAACCCTCTACATGGACCGGGTTTTCGTAACCGCTGAGAATACCCGCAATCTCCTGTAAAATAGGCAGTGCCCGGCTGCTCGGTTGCGCGCTGCCACTGTCAAACAGCAAACTTGAACTTAAGGATATCTCCACCCAGGTTTCGTTGCCGTTTATCGCAATATCCCTATCCTCGATCAGATCAGCAAATGCTGACTCCACCTGGTCAGAAAGCTGGTTTAACTGACTCTTCTGGGTTCCCCCCTCATTTTCGCTGTTATCAACTCGCTCCCCGTCTTTATTGGACTGCTCTGTCAGATCAATAAAGCTGTTGTTCACATATTCACTTAAGTCAACGGGATCGGCACTTGAGGGTGGCGTTTCCGGCACATCAAACGCGCCGATCAACGTCTGGGAGAGTACTTTGTACTTCCCTTCATTGACCGAAGAGATTGAGTACATCACCACAAAAAAAGCAAATAGTAGCGTAATGAAATCCGAATAGGAGATCAGCCATCGCTCATGGTTTTCCTGATCGTGACTGGCGTGATTATCGCGGCGAGGCATAGCGGCTATCTCTCAATGTAGCCCTGAAGTTTCATTTCAATCGCTCTTGGGTTTTCGCCCTCTGCGATCGCAATAACACCCTCAACAATCATCTCACGATAGCGATACTGATCCTGAACAACACTTTTTAGCTTATTGGCGACCGGTAAAAAAAACAGGTTAGCGAAACCCACACCATAAATGGTTGCCACAAAGGCTGTAGCAATCCCGGAGCCCAACTGACTGGGATCCGCAAGATTGCGCATCACATGAATCAATCCCATCACCGCCCCTATAATACCTATTGTCGGTGAATATCCACCCATACATTCAAAGAATCTGGCGCCCTGCAGATCTCTCTGTTCCTGAACAAACAGGTCCACCTCCATGGTACGCCTGATCACATCCGGTTCCGTGCCATCAATCAGCAACCGCAAACCCTTATTGGCAAAATACTCCCGCTCTGTATCCACCAATGTCTCCAGGCCAAGCAACCCTTCCTTTCGCGCGGTCATACTCCAGTTAATCACCTTGCCGACCGTACCGGTGACATCAAACGTTGGCGGGACAAAGACCCAGGAGAAGATCGATAGCGCCCGTTTTAAATTGACATAGGAGGTCTGCAAAGTCGCGGCACCCAAAGTGCCTCCAAGTACAATCAGTCCCGCCGGCACATTAAACAGGGCATTCAGGCTGCCACCCTCTATGAAATTGCCGCCGAGTACCGCAGCGAACGCCAAAATCACCCCTACAATGCTCAATAAATCCATCTAGTTGCCCCACTCTGTCAGTCTGGCCCGCAATCTCAGGGCAGCCTGACTATGAATTTGACTGACACGTGACTCACTGACGCCAATGACTGCACCTATCTCCTTAAGATTCAGCTCTTCACGATAATAGAGTGCCAACACCAGGCTCTCCCTTTCCGGCAGTGTTGAAATCGCTTCCGCCAGGCTAGAACGAAACGCGTCTCGCTGAACATTCTCCATCGGGCCAATATCAGCAAAACCACTTCGCTTCTCATTCAGCTCTTCACCGCTTTCGTGTACTTCGTCAAAACTAAACAGCCGGGTACCCGCGCTATCTTGCAGATGGCTGTAATATTCATCCAGTGAAATACCCATCTCCCTGGCCACCTCATTATCATGTGCGTCACGCCCTGTTCGTGCCTCTACTGTCTTTATTGCTTCAGAAATTCTTCGCGCATTACGATGCACTGATCGTGGTGCCCAATCCTCCTTGCGCACATCATCCAACATAGCACCGCGAATTCGAATGCCGGCATAGGTTTCAAAGCTGGCGCCTTTAGATGCATCATACTTACGTGCAGACTCCAGCAAGCCCACCATACCGGACTGGATCAAGTCGTTTAACTGTACGTTCGCAGGTAAACGCGCCATCAAATGATGTGCCATGCGTTTTACCATCGGTGCATACTTCGCAACGACGGCCTCGGCATCAACCAATGGTTGTTCTGCCCCTGTTTCTTTGTACATGGTCAATTTCTGCATTGGTAACATAAGCTGTTATATAGCTGCTAAATTAGCACCTGCTAAACGCATAGCACTATGCACTCACTTCACTTTGGATAAGTCGTTCAATAAAAAATTCCAAATGTCCCTTTGGCGATTTCGGTAATGGCCATTTATCGATCTCACAGGCAAGATCTCTGAATGCCAGTGACGATATGGCCCTCGGATAGGTCGCGAATACCGGTTGTCGTTTTTTGACTGATTTCATCAACATCTCATCAAAGGGAATTGCACCGGCAAATTTTAGTGCGACATTTAAAAATCGGTCAGCGACGGTGCTCAATTTCCGGAATACCTGTTGAGCATCTGTTGGCGTTGTTACCATGTTCGCCAGTATATTAAATTTGAAAATGCCATGATCTCTATTAAGGACTTTGATCAGTGCATAAGCGTCAGTGATCGATGTCGGTTCATTACAAACCACCACCAGAACCTCCTGAGAAGCATGAACAAAGCTGGTCACAGAATCCGATATCCCTGCGGCTGTATCAACGATCAGTACATCCAACTGATTATCAATTTCGCTGAACGCCTGAATCAAACCGGAATGCTGGGCCGGCGTCAGTGAGGCCATCGAACGTACTCCGGAAGAGGCCGGCACGACTTTGATTCCCATTGGCCCGTCAACCATGACATCCAACAAAGAACATTTCCCCTCCAGCACATCAGACAGATTTCTTTCAGCTTCTATGCCCAGTAACACATCCACATTAGCCAACCCCAGATCCGCATCCAGAAGCACCACTCTGCGTCCCAGCTTAGCCAGTGCCAGACTGAGATTAACCGACACATTGGTTTTGCCTATGCCACCCTTACCGCCGGTTACTGCGATCACTCTTACAGGATTGACACTCATTGGCCAGCCACTCTATCTGGTGCTTTAAAACTCATATCCAATCTCAATACTGCACTCTCGAGGCCAATGTTGGCGGTGCGCTGCTAAATAATCCCGACATCGGGTCGGAATCGTTATATCCGGTCCCGACAAACTGGCTGACCAGGACATCAGCCTTCGCTTTCTCAATATCATCAGGAATTGACTGTCCATTTGTAATATAGGCCACCGGGAGCCGTTTTTCTACCAATAGACTTAATAGTTCTCCAATTCTTCCTGTCTCATCAATTTTACTTAATATACAGGCATCAATATGGCTCTGTTCTACCAGGTCATAGGCCGCACTTAATGCTTCGGCCTGACTGGTACAAGGTAAAACCAACAGTTTTTTTACAGGAACTTTAACACGAGCCAATTCATCCAGTTGACTCTGGCGCTGATCTTCAGATTTATTAAAGCCCGCAGTATCAACAAACACCATTGGCTTGTGGCGCAACGAACGCAACACCTTATCCAAACTGGTATGTTCATCAACAATGCGAACCGGAACATCAATAATACGTGCCAGCGCTTTAAGCTGCTCATACGCCGCTATTCGGTAGCAATCCGTGGTGACCAAAGCAAGATTATCTCTGCCATAACGAAGCGCGTAGCGTACCGCCAACTTAGCCATGGTCGTTGTTTTACCTGCTCCGGTGGGGCCCAACAATGCCACCACGCCCTGACTAAACTCGTTTTTACTCGCCACTTTAATGCTATCTTGCAGTCCCTGTAATGCCGCATGCCAGCTCTCTTCAACCGTGGTGTGAATCGGGGCACTTCGAATAATAGACTGGGCGACGGCGGAACTAAGCCCCTGTTTTTGTAGCCGTTTTAGCACTGAAGCATCTGTTGGATTTCTGGCTCCCCAGCTTTCCTCACGATTATGCTCCATCTGATCTTTCAGTAACCATCTCAAATTTTCTATTTCAGATCGCATCGCCGCCATTAACTCTTGATCGACAGTTTCTGTAACGCGGTGTTGCTTATGTTGATTCAGCAATTGCTCAAATACAGAATCCAACTGCTCCTGGGGCCTGGTTTCCTGCCCGGATGGATGGTCAGGCTCTCCGTGCGCCACCTGCTTATCGGCAGCTTGCTTTTCAGCGGCAAACTCGGAAAACGGCTGCGCCTCGTCATACTCCAAAGTTGATAGTATCTCGATGCCTTCAGCGCTGCGCTTGCTGGATAAGATGACTGCATCAGGGCCAAGATCATCACGCACCATCTTAAGGCCCTGCCTCATGTCTTCAGCTACATATCGCTTTACCTTCATCGCATTACTCTCGGTTCTCATCATGAATCACTCCTAATTCCGGCCGACTGTAGCCACAATCGTGACCTGTCGATTATCGGGAATCTCCTGGTAAGACAGCACCTGCACATTTTGTAAACCAAAACGAACAAAACGTGCCATTAAAGGCCGAATCGGCGCAGCCACCAACAGTACTGGCGGTTTACCCAGCATCTCCTGCTTTTCAGCAGCCTGGGTCAACGAACTCTGCAGGCGCTCAGCCATACTGGGTTCTAATACCGCCGACTCTTCACTCACATCACCCAGTTGCTGCGCTTGCTGAACTGACTTCATCAACAGTTGTTCAAGCGCCGGATCAAGGGTGATTACTTCCAACATCGGCTGATTACCGACAATGCCATGCACAATTGACCTGGCCAGTGCAACCCTCACCACGGCAGTGAGCATACCGGCATCCTGACTTTTTGGCGCCACTTCCGCGATCGCTTCAGCAATGGTGCGAATATCACGAATGGCTACCTGCTCCATCAACAGATTCTGCAGAACCTTCAGGAAAATGCTATGTGGAATCATTCCCGGAACCAGCTCTTCAGCCAGTTTTGGCGAACTCTTGCTGAGCACATCCATCAATCGCTGAACCTCCTCATGTCCTAACAATTCATGTGCATGCTTCTGCATAATCTGATTGAGGTGCGTGGCAATGACCGTACTGGCATCAACCACTGTATAACCGAGTGTCTGGGCCTGATCTTTTTGCCCCTCTTCAATCCATACCGCATCCAGACCAAAGGCCGGGTCCTTGCCAGCCACCCCATCAAGGCTACCGAAAACCTGCCCTGGATTGATCGCCAATTCACGATCGGCATAGATTTCCGCTTCCGCCAAAGCCACTCCCATCAAGGTTACGCGATAAAAATTTGGGGTCAGATCCAGGTTATCCCTGATATGTACCGTCGGCATTAAGAACCCGAGATCCTGCGAGAGCTTGCGCCGAATCCCCTTAATTCGGCCCAGCAACTGGCCACCCTGTGTTTTATCCACCAGCGGGATCAACCGGTAACCAACTTCCAGACCGATCATATCGACCGGCACCACATCATCCCAGCTTAACTCCTGGGCCTCCTGCTCCGGTTGCTGCATTTCCGCAACCTCGCTTTGTGCCGCTGCTGCCTGCATTTTCTTCTGCTGCTGGATTCGAACGATCCAGAAGGCACCACCTCCTGCCAACATTGCGAGCCCCAGAAATGCCACATGCGGCATTCCCGGAATCAGACCCATAGTTGCCAGGACAACGGCAGCAACCGCCAGCGCTTTAGGAGAGGTGAACATCTGGCTGGTGATCTGCTTGGCCATTTCATGTTCGGTGTTAACGCGCGTGACCATAATTGCAGCGGCAGTAGAGAGCAGCAACGCCGGGATTTGCGCGACCAGCCCATCCCCAATGGTTAGCAGGGAGTAGTAGCGGATAGCAGTGGCGAAATCCAAATCATGCTGTGCCATACCGATACTCAGCCCGCCAATAATATTGATCACCAGAATCAACAACCCGGCAACCGCATCGCCGCGGACAAACTTACTGGCACCGTCCATCGCCCCATAAAAATCCGCTTCCCGAGCCACCTCGACACGACGCTCCTTGGCCTCATCCTGATTAATCAACCCGGCATTCAGGTCTGCATCAATCGCCATTTGCTTGCCGGGCATGGAATCCAGTGTAAAGCGCGCACTGACCTCTGAGATTCGGCCTGCACCTTTGGTGACCACGACAAAATTGATAATGATTAGAATCAGGAAGACCACCAGCCCGACCACATAGTTACCACCAATAACTACCGAGCCAAATGCTTCAATCACCTTACCAGCCGCGTCGCCGCCTTCATGTCCGCGCAACAATACCACCCGTGTGGAGGCCACGTTAAGCGCCAGACGCAACAACGTCGCAACCAACAACACGGTGGGGAATACCGCGAAATCCAGCGGTCTGAGAGAGTAGACGCCGACCAGCAATACCACCAGCGCCAGGGTAATATTAAAGGAGAACAGCACATCAAGCAGAAACGGGGGGACCGGTAAGGTCATCATGCCTAATATCACTAATAACAATAGCGGTATCAGGAAATTGCCCTGCGCAATGGTTCTTATGTTATTAAAAACAGCCGTCTGGTTCATACAGTTCCGTTCTAGACGTATTAGATCCCGCATACTGCGGTATCAAAAAATTGACGTTTTTATCCCCAGCAATAAACACTGCAAGAATCTTTCCAGTTTTGGCTTTTGCCAAAAAGAAAGTGGTTTAATGGTCTCTTATTGTTCTCAACGGACGGATTACTATATGCTAGGGTTTGTCCACTGCATCTCGAATATGGAAGCTGACCTTTTTTGAACGTCGAAAATTTGACATCTGAATCACTGCATATCTGGCATATTCCACTCAGCCCAGCGTCAAACTGCAACCGGCTTATTGAGGAATTGAGTAAAGAGGAACAGGCGCGAGCCGGTAAATTTGCACAGCAGCCACCACGCGAACGTTATATTCTTGCCCATTCGGCAGTCCGCCATATTCTCACCGGCTATCTTGGAATAGCCCCCGCTCAGCTACAACTGACAACCACAAAATATGGCAAACCGGTACTCCAGCCAGGACAGTATCCGCTGGATCTCCAATTCAATCTGAGCCATTGCAGGAATTTGGCGTTACTGGCTGTCACACTGGGGCGGGAAGTGGGTGTTGATCTTGAGCATTTGGATATTCCCAGAAAAACAGAGCCGCTGACCAGACGCTACTTTACCCATCAGATCGTTAAGACGCTCTCAACGCTCAATGCCGATCAACAAAAAAATGCTTTTTTGCGTCTGTGGACGCAATTTGAAGCATACAAAAAAGCCCTGGGAACAGGGCTGCGCGGAGATAAAAAAAAGCTGTCCTTAAACTGGAAATCCGTTCCCGACAATCAATTTCGACCTCTGTTCGAACAACAGAGTGATAACCATTGGCATACGTCAACCATCAAACTGTCGCCGGGGTGGATTGCTTCAGTGGTGCTTAAAACGGGTTCAAGCCAAATCAGGTTTGAACAGATGTGTTACCAACACCCTCAAGAAACCACCAAAATCAATTGATCTGTCTGGTTTTCAAAGAATCATTCCGGGGCCTGTTTGCACTAATTGAATCGCCATTGCAGGTTTAAAAAAACACCCATCAAATAGACGACCAGCAACGTCGAGAGGTACTTTTAACTTATCAGGCCCCTGGCTAAATCTTTTTTCAGCACTTTTCCCACCGCTGACTTGGGGAGCGAATCAATTACCTTAATATGTTTCGGAATCTTGTAGGCCGCCAGATGGTCCTCACACAAACCCCTTACCTTTTCAATCGAAACCTCTTTATCAAAGGGTACGATAAACAACATCACTGCTTCACCTGTTTTCTCATCCGGCACGCCCACGGCACAGCATTCGAGGATCTCGGGTAATGTATCCACTAAAGACTCTATTTCACTGGGATAAACATTAAAACCCGACACCAGAACCAGATCCTTTATACGATCGACCAAGCGAATGACACCGCTGCGTTCAATCAATGCTATATCACCAGTGCGCAGCCAACCCTCTTTATCCAGCACTTCCGCCGATGCTTTTGGCAAGTTCCAGTATCCTGACATTATCGGCTCACCCCGCAAACAAAGCTCACCTGCCTGCTCCATTTCTAGCTGGTTTCCCTGGTCATCAATAACCTTTACTTCAATTCCTTTCATCGGCTTACCAACGGTACCCAGTTGATAACAGTCCGGGGTATTTATGACCACGCCAGCCGAAGACTCTGTCAAACCGTATCCTTCGTATATTCGACAACCGGTCACCTCATACCAGCGGCTCGCTACACTTTCGGTCAGTGGCATTCCACCTGACAGCGTGAATTTTAGCGCACTAAAATCAAGCTCACAAAAAGCCTGACTACGGCATAACCCGATAAAAAGCGTATTAAGTCCAATAAAAAAGGTAAAAGGGACAGTTCTCAGATCCTCTACAAATTTGTCCACATCCCAAGGCTCCGGGATCAACAGATTATGCACGCCATAAGCAATGCCTATCACCATATGCCCTACAAAAGCATAGACGTGATAGAGGGGCAGTGGGGCCACAAAAATTTCTTCACCTGGAGCTAGAAAGTCCAGCGTTTGCCAGAGCAGATCAGCACTGGATCTCAGGTTTTTATGGCTCAAAACCGCCGCTTTTGGTTGTCCGGTCGTGCCACCGGTATACTGCAACAGCGCACAATCGTCCGGTGTTTTTTGTACAGGCAAAAATAGCTGGTCTCTACCCTCAACAAGCACCTGCTCCAGCCTGATAAAAGAGACTGCATCATAATCTGGCCGATTGTTTGCCGGCCCAACAGCTATAATATGTTTGATTGAAGTCTCATCTAACAGCGATTCAATGAGTGGTAATAGTTCCGCAAGAACAATGATTGCCTTTACTCCGGAGTCGCTAAACTGGTGCACCAGTTCACTTGGTGTGTACCTCGGGTTTGTGTTTACGACAATCATTCCGGCTCGCAGAACACCCCAGGCGGCCACCGGATACTCAATGATATTAGGCAACTGAATGGCAACACGGTCACCCGCCTCCAGCCCAGTCACATGCTGCAAATGAGCCGCCAGATTTCGAGTTTCCTGTTCAAGAGCGTTATAACTCAGCGATTGATTTCTGCAGGTAAAGGCTGTCTTCTCGCCATAATCCCTGCAACTGTGCTCAAACAACTGAAGCAGATTATTTGCTTCAACACCCTGGCTCATGACCATTGGTGACTCCTTTGGTTTTGTTTTTTTCTTTTACCCGAACAGCCGGTTATTTGATAACGATTAATGCAGAGAAAAACACGCAGCATCCATGGTCATCAGATTCCCCGCTCCTGATGTCATGGTGCGTTTTAAGGACTCTGTTCTTGGTAGAATCCGATCAAAATAGAAACGGGCAGTATGTAGTTTTGCGATATAAAAGCTATCCTCATTACCCTGATCAATCTGTTCTTGTGACACTTTCACTGTTCGAGCCCAGAAATAGGCTAAAACCAGATAGCCAGAGTACATCAGATAGTCCACCGAAGCCGCACCTACTTCCTCCGGATCCTTCATTGCGGCTTTTCCCAAAAGGGTAGTCACTTCCAGCCAGCTTTGAACTTCATTTCTCAACAAATTGGAAAACCCCTGCAACTCAGGGCTCTGACCTTGCTGATCACAAAATGTAAGTATCTCCTGCACAAATGGCTGCAGCATTTTGCCGCCAGTACTCAGCACTTTCCGACCCAGCAGATCCAGCGCCTGAATACCGGTGGTGCCCTCGTAAAGCGTTGCGATACGACTATCTCTCAGGTTTTGCTCCATACCCCACTCACGGATATAACCATGACCGCCGTAAATCTGAACCCCCAAACTCGCAGCCTCGATACCAACTTCACTGACGAATCCTTTGAACACCGGAGTTAACAGCGCCAGCAATCCCTCAGCGTGTTGCTTTCGTTTATCTGCCTCATCGTTCACACGATCGGTCAGCTGGGCAAGATAATAGGCAAACGCACGCGTACCCTCGGCAAAAGCCTTAATCGTAAAGAGCATTCTTCTGACATCGGGGTGAACAATAATCGGATCTGCTTCGGCCTCCGGGCATTTCGCGCCACTTAAGGAGCGCATCGCCAACCGTTCATGGGCATAGTTGACGCCACCCTGGTATGCGAGTTCCGAATGTACAACACCCTGAAGTCCCGCATGCAGTCTTGCGGCGTTCATAAAGGTAAACATGCAGGCTAGCCCCTCATTGGGTGCTCCGAGCAGGTACCCACGGGCACCTTCGAAGTTCATCGCACAGGTTGCAAAGCCATGGATACCCATTTTCTCCTCTATCCCGACGCAGGTAACTCCGTTGACCTCATTCGTGAGGCCGCCGGAATCCACCCAGAACTTCGGCACCACAAACAGCGATAGCCCCCTGGTCCCCTTCGGTGCTCCCTCAATTCTCCCCAGAACGATATGAACAATGTTATCCGCTACATCATGATCCCCATTGGAAATAAATATTTTATTACCACTGATGTGATAACAGCCATCTTCCCCCTGCTTGGCCTTGGTCCGAATCAATCCTAAATCAGACCCGCAGTGTGCCTCAGTGAGACACATGGTTCCTGTCCAGTTCCCGGCAACCATCTCAGGAAGCAGATGCTCGGTCACCCACTCAGAGCCATAGGCATTCAGGGTTTTTATGGCACCCTGTGTCAGCCCGGAATACCCACTCCATGATACGTTGGCGCTACTCAGCATTTCACTGATCACCAGATTCAGCGACTCGGGCAATCCCTGTCCACCATACTTCTCACCGGCTGCAAGCGTTGGCCAGCCGGCATCAACAAATTTTTGATACGCCTCTTTGAAGCCTGCGGGCGCTTTTACCCCCTCCGGACTCCAGTGACACCCCTCCTTGTCTCCACTGGCATTAATAGGGGATAAAATCTGCTCCGCAAATTTTGCACCCTCCGCCACAATGGACATCATCAGATCTTTGTCAGGCACCACGCAACCATTTAAATTGCGATAGTGAGCTGGATAATCGAGTAATTGGTTAAGCACAAAATCAATATCACGCAGCGGCGCTTTATAATTTGCCATCAAGTAGATCCCCAAAATGGATAAGCCGGGCCAGGTCGAACCCCTGACATCCGTCACAGACAATAACTGGAATTATGCGGGTTCTTTCACCGTAGCGCCACCGTCAACAACGATGGTTTGTCCCGTCATATAAGCGCCTGCTTTTGACGCGATGAATACAGCAACACCACCAATATCATCAGGATCACCAATTCTGCGAAGCGGTGTTCCCTTTTCAATGCCCTCAGCAATTTGGGGCTGCTCCCAAAGCGCTTTGGAAAAATCGGTTTTAATGAGCCCCGGCGCAATGCAGTTAGCCGTAATATTTTGAGGCCCCCATTCGATTGCCAGATTACGGGCCAGCGCAAAATCAGCGGCCTTTGAGATTCCGTAGGCAGCGAGCGTTCCGCTTCCCTGATTACCGCCAATACTCGACACAATAATAATTGAACCACCACCACTTTCCGCCATATGCTCGGCAGCCATATTGCTCAGCAGGAAGGTGCTTTTCACATTACTGTCCATCACCTTATCGTAAGCCTCTTCGGGCATACTGGCCATTGGGCCATAGTAGGGATTCACGGCTGCATTACAGACCAGCACATCAATCCTGCCCCAGGTATCCAGCGCACTCTGAATCAGGTTCTTCAAATCCTCTTTTTTGGAAATATTGCAGGGCACCACGATCGCTTCCCCACCCAATTCCCGAATGCTCTGGGCTGCTGCCTCGCATGCTTCAGCCTTGCGACTTGAAATCACCACCTTCGCTCCCGCAGCCGCCATACAATGTGCGATTGAACGGCCGATACCGCGACTGGATCCGGTTATAATCGCCACCTTTCCTGTTAAATCAAACATATCACTCATATTATCTCACCTGGTATTAACCGAGGCCGCGCATCAGCCGCACGACCTCATCACTATGACCGCCACTACTCATTTTTTAAACGAACAGGGACGCTGTTACTCTCCAATGGTTCAACTCCATTCCAGAATCGCACCCTCACCTCCTGATCAGTCGATATTCCAGGTCAGAGAGATCCCGTAAGTGCGTGGCATACCCCACACAACCGCTGCGTTCTGGCTCAGATTAAATGGCCCCCGGCCATCAATACCATGCACACGGTACTCCTCATCACCCAGGTTTTTACCCCACAATTTGATCTCGATGCCGGTATTGGCAAGCTCCAGGATGGCGTACGCATCCCACAGGTTGTGATCATCGTCACCAACCAGAATATCGCCGTTGGGCATTCGGTAGTTATCCGCATTGAAGAAGATCTCATCCTGATAGGAATAGTCCGCCTGCAACGTCAGGTCGCCAACGCCACCCAGACTGAATCGCTTCATTAATGACAGGTTGTAGCTGTTTTCAGGGGAGCGGGTCAGATTATTACCACTGTAATCAGCGCCACTTTCCGTAATATACTTGTCATACTCTGCATCAAGGTAGGCATAACTGGCCGTCAGCGTCAGCGTTTCGGTCAGTGCTGCGGTAATCTCCAGCTCGACGCCTTTACTTTCGGCATCTGCGGCATTATCGATCACCAGTTCTGCGCCGTTTTTGAGCTGGAATACCTGCAGGTCAGTGTAATCGATCTGAAATGCTGTCAGGTTTGCGCGAACACGATTGTCAAACAGCATCGATTTGATGCCGATCTCATACTGAGTGGCCTCCTCCGGATCAAAGCCCTGCTCCGCAATCGACCCTGATGAAGCCGAGCCGTTAAACCCACCGCTTTTGAAGCCCTGCGAATACGCGAAATAGATCATCGTGTCTTCGTTCAACTGATAATCAATGGACACTTTCGGGGTGAACTCTTCCCAGGTTTCATCAACACTGACATCATAGGGTGCTTCCAGAAATCCCGCTGTGGGATCAAACCCGCTTCCGTTGATTTTCGCATCCTTGGAATCAACGGTATAACGCGCGCCCACACTGATATTAAGCGCCTCGGAAATCTGATAGTCCAGCTGCCCGAATACCGCATAGCTGGTGGTTTCATTGTATTGATCGAAAAAGATATCAAAGGGCGCCATACCCCAGCCCGTCTGTCCCAGGAACGGGAGAAACTGGCCCCAGCTGAGTCCGGGAACCGGTGAAGGTGTGCCGAAAGCCGCCGTGTCATTTCCTGTAAAGTCATTGTTATCCATTCGATCAACTTCTTCCTGATAGAAATAGAGTCCGGCCAGCCAATTTAGGCGACCATCGCTGGATACGTTGGACAGCCGAAATTCCTGGGAAAACTGATCCGCCTCTTCATCAACATTGTTAATCACCAGGCTGGCATCACTGCCATCGAAGTCTTCCTGAAAATCAAACTCGCTGTTTCGGTAGGAAGTGATCGAGATAAACTCTCCCAAAGGTGATTCCCAGCTAAATTTCGCTGATACACCCCAGACGTCACGATCCTGGTAACCATTGACCGTTTTTTCATTTCTATAGGGATCACTGGAAGCCGGCGAAGCAGCAAAGGGAGATCCCGGAGCAAACCAGGGGAAGAACACAAACTGTTCACCAAAACTGTCTCGGCTGTTGCCCTCCCGTCGATCCCGTGAATAATCGAAAGAGAGCAGCAGCGAACTCTGGTCGGATGTGTCGATCAGCAGCTGGCCAAACGCCGAAACGTTGTCTTCATCGCTTAACCGCCCACCTAATGAACTTTTGGAATGGCCATCACGATTGGATCTCGAGATGCCCAGTTTTCCGGAAACGCTGTCAGAGAGACCACCATTAACCAGCGCTCGCCAGGTGTTATAGCTATAGTTTCCGGCCCCGGCAGATACTTTCATACTAAAGTCATTCGTGGGCTTTCTTGTCACAACATTGATTGCACCACCCACCACATTCTTACCGTAGAGAGTGCCCTGTGGGCCGCGCAATACTTCAATTCGCTCCAGATCCATCATATTCAGGTCTGCACCGCCAGCGCGTCCGATATAAACCTCATCGATGAACACACCGACCGATTGATCTCCATAGGCAGAGTCATCGGTCGAACCAATCCCTCGAATAAAAATCTGGGGTTGGGCAATATTGAAACGGCTCATGGTCAGACCCGGCGTCAGGTGACTGACATCATCGATCGATGCGATACTCGCATCATCAATAAAGTCGCCAGAGAATGCCGAAATTGATATGGGAACTTCCTGTAGATTTTCGGATCTTTTTTGAGCCGTAACCAGAATCTCCTCCAGCACCACCTCTGCATTGGCAGGATTGAACGCCCCTCCTCCCACAACAACAGCGGCCATTTGCAAACCGATTATTACTTTCTTTCGTATGAACATGTGACTTCCCCCTCTTGTGCAGGCTATCTGCGCCTACTTTGGTTCTCATTGATTTTCTAATTACAAACAACCAACCCCTGTTTTTTATCGACAAAATTTACCTGGTTATCGGTATCCACCACCTAAATGGCCGATTAACGAACAATGAAGTTATGCGTTGAGCTGCTCCAGAACCTTCTGCTTGAGTTCGCGACGAACCAGCTTATCAAGCTGATTTCTGGGCAATTTATCCACCACGACCATCTGTTCCGGCAGTTTGAAAACCGCAATACTTTTTTCTTTCAGAAACTGATTGAGTTCCGCCAGATCTATTGTCTGTTCATCCTTCATAACCACCGCAGCACAAAGACGCTCTCCCAGTATTTCATCCGGAACCCCGACCACAGCGGCTTCTGTCAATTTGGGGTGGCCGTCAAGAAGGCTATCCAGTTCACAAGGGGCGATATTCTGCCCACCCCGTATAATGATCTCCTTCAGACGAGCCACAAAACGGTAGTAACACGGATTGTCGGACGTACCGGCTATCTCAAACAGGTCACCCGTGCAAAAGTACCCCTCATCATCAAAAGCCGTTTTACTCAATCCGCCATTGTCGTAATAACCATCAAAGACGGTGGCGCCCCAAATCCGTAATTCCCCCTGCTCTCCCAACTGTGTCAGCTCCTTGCCGGTATCGGGGTCGACCAGTCTGGTACGAAAATTCAGCACCTTATCCACTGCCCAGTGATATTCATCTCTGCCAAATCTTGGAAAAAAGAGCGCCCGCTCGTTGGCATCAGGAACATCCGATACGGAACTCACCAGAGTGGTCCCTTCATTCGAGCCAAAAAAATTGATGATGTTGATGCCGTAACGATTTTGCCACTCGCGAATCATCCAGGGGGCCAACGGCGCCGAACCGGAACAAACGGAGTGCAATGACTCGAGATTGATGTGCGCAAGCACCTGCTCCTCCTTGATCAGTCGATTTAGGACAGGGGGCGGCGCGAGATTGTAGTTAATACCTTCATCCTGTATCTGACTCAGGTAGGTAGGCAGATCAAAAGGCTGGTGAAGCACCAGTTTACCCTTCACCAGAATCCAGGGAAAAAGCACGCCTCCGAGGGATGCCATGTTGACCAGCGGGAACGGATTAACCAGATGCTCTGCCGTTTTTATATCCGCCGAAGCGACAATAATACGCGCTATCGCCAGCCAGTGATTGTGGCTTCGGGGTACCGCTTTGGGCTCTGCATCGGTTCCCGAAGTCCAGCATATAGTCAGTATATCGTTCGCACTGTGCCTGTTTTCCCGCAAATAGGTCGCCAGTGCTTCCAGGTTATCCGTGTACGCGGTCGGCTCATCCATCGAGGCTACCGATACCGGCAACGACTCTCCCCACGCCAGCACCCTGGGCATATCTTCCATACCGTCACACAGATCTGCCATCATCGCGGCATGGTTGTGCCCCTTGATATCGGTCATGCTGATGTAGACACTGGGCTTTGTCTTTCTGAGAATGGATTGCAGCTCGTGCTCCCGGTATTGGGTAGCGATCGGCATCGCTACGGCCCCCAACTGCGCACAGGCCAGGATCAAGGTGACCGCTTCAACGATATTAGGCAGTTGAAAAGCAACAATACTGTCTTTCCTGACATCATGGGCGAGCAAGGTTAGCGAGGTTGAATCAACCCGATCCTGCAACTGAGCATAACTGAGCCTTTTGGGTTGGCCAACCGTAAAACTCTCACGATTGGATGCATCAACGATGGCAACCTTGTCGGGATCAGATTCCACCGTCTGCTTGAAAAGCTGGTCAATTGAGGTATTCCCCCACCAGCCACGCTCGCTGAAATCCTTAATTTTGTTTTTTTCTGTCAGAATCATTTTAATGCCTGAATTTGGTTATCCCGTTAGGTTCCTATTTCTTCATCAACACTAAATGGCATTTCTTATCAGGGTAGATCTTTGGCAATCCGGTATTGCTGCTCAAGCTCCGTCACCAGATCGGACACTGTCTGTACCTTCTCAATGACGCCCACTCCCTGACCCGCTGACCAGATATCTTTCCAGGCTTTGGTATCAGATAGGGGGTTGGAAAAGTTGACCTGTTTCTTCTCGTTGAGCTGCTCTAGATCGTAGCCGGCACGTTGAATACTCGGCTTAAGCATGTTCGCTTTAACTCCGGTGAAAGCGCTGGTAACCACCAGATCCTCAGCAGTAGAATCAATCAGCATCTGCCGGTAAAGATCGTCCGCCTGACTCTCTCTGGTTGCAATAAATCTTGTACCCATCACAGCCATCTGTGCGCCCAACACCTTACAGGCTCGAATACCTCGCCCATCACAGATGCCCCCCGCAAGCGCGACCGGACCGTCCCAGAATTTCCGGACTTCTGATACAAAGGCAAACCCCGTTAGCTCTCCGGTATGCCCTCCGGAACCGGCACCCACCAGAATCAATCCATCAACACCAGAGGCTGCAGCCTTGCGCGCCAACGCCACACTGTTAACATCGGCATAGATTTGCCCACCATAGTCATGAACTTTCTCGACAAAGCCACGAGGACTGCCCAAAGCAGTAATTACCAACGATGGCCGATACTTTAAAATCAACTCGAAATCTTTGGCGCCACGATCATAGGAGGGATGGGTAACCAGATTGACCGCCCATGGTTTGGAATCAGTCCTGCCCAGGGGACCCAAGCGTGCACTGATGCTCTGCAGCCATTGCTCAAGAATATCGCTGGTGCGGGCATTCTGAGTAGGAAAGGAGCCAAGCACTCCGGCTTCGCTACAGGCAATTACCAGTTTTGGCCCGGAGATCAGAAACATGGGGGCTGCCAGCAAAGGCAACCTTAATTGATCAAGAAACTGCATCGTCTTATCTTTATCCACCAAGTTCCGTGGGATCGTCAGTTGATTAACTGCAAAACTTCAAGATACAGCACACTTGCATAACAGGAGCAAATATAATCCCTTTAGTTTTTTAATGCAAGTTTAAAGATTCGCAGCCATTAATCGAGCATGGCACTCAGGAACGAAGTGGTTTACAGCGATCAAGCGATGGCGCTGATTAGCTTAAACTGCTCCGACTCCGTTCCAGGTACAAGCTGATGCTCAGGCTACCTTTTCCTTAGGCAGACCGCGGTGCAGTTCCGGAAATATCTCACTTTCCTGATCAGTACCCATCATTTCATCGACGCACATCACCGCAGAAAGGCTGGCACCGTCCACACCACCGCCCCACATACGCTCCCCGTACTGATCTCCGGCAAAATACAGCCCTTCAACATGGGCCGACTTCACATCCGGCCTTTTCTCACCAATAGGCCGCCATAATCCGTACGCTTCAGGAGAGGGTGTCCAGATTAAAAATTCCAGATCTTCATCCCAGTTAGGCCAGGTTGCTCGGGCCCAGTTTTCACACAACTCAATGACTCGGTTTACTTTCTGGGGATTCCTCATCTCTTCATCGGTTAACGCCGTTGAAAAAACGAAATCATGGCCGCCTGCCGGGCCTCTTTTGGCATCGCCATTATTCCAGGCGGTAAACTCACACATCACCATATCAACAGCACCTATGTAGCCTTCATCCCGAATCACCCCGGGCATATAGATGAAACTGCGATTATCGATCCCAATCTGCTCCCACATTGGCCGTTTTGTAACCGCCCAACCGGTGAGCAGCCCGGCTCCCCAAAACTGTTCTTTTAACGTTTGCACATACTCTTGCGGGAAAACCTCCTCTGGCAAGACGCTGAATATATACTTGGGAGGTATTGTGCAGATCACATTATCTGCTTCGATTATCCGTGTTTCGTCATAGTCATTATCGAGCGCCTTTATTCTTACGCCCCTGATTTTTCCATTCTCAATAATGACCTCTTTTACTGCAGTGCTTTTCATGATTTCACAACCATGCTGCTCGGCCGCCTCAGCCATCTTAACAGGCATCGCAATACAACCCGGCTCAGCAGCAGTGGCCACAGAACCTGTTACCAGATTCATACCAATTTTGCCTGCCAAAGACATATAGCCCAGAAAATCACCAGCAGGGGTCATCAAAGGCTCAGCCTGAGCAGTTTGTGACGCTGCCAACACCTTAATGTAGTCGTAGGCCTCCGGATGCAAATCCTTTGAATCCAACCATTCCTGCAAGCTTATCTGCATCAGATTCGCCTGCTCCTCAGAGGAGATCATTGCCATATCGCGAAGTGCACTCATGGTGTTACGGTATCCATCCTCCGTCATCCATCCGTATGGCTCTCCTTTGCCCACCTGATATACAACACCAGGTTTACCTTCGCCGTTTTCGCCCTCACCCTGCCACTTGATAAATCCAAGTCCTTCGTTTAGCGGCTGTTCGTGGTAAACACCCAAATGCGTCATTAGCGTATCGACACGACCGGAATTTCCCCAGAACAAACCATGACCACCCGCCTCAAAGGTCCAACCATCCAACAGTCCTTTGTTAAAAATCGTCTCGATATCCGGTGTGCATTTACCCAGATAGCAGTGAGAAAAGGCTAACGATTTTTTAAACTCCTTTGCATCCATCTCTACCCCGTCAGCGACAACCTTGTTGCCTTTGCCGACATAAGACAGACAGCGGCCACCTAAAAATGGCGCACGTTCGATCAGCAGCACTTTCTTGCCGTGATCCTTTGCCAGCAACGCAGCGGCAGCACTGCCTGCTACGCCGGCCCCAATAATGATTGTGTCAAATTTCTGTACGCCACTCATATTTCTCTCCTACGGTTTTTGTACGTTCTGATAACAGTGATTTGAGTTCTTTTTAGGCCCGTATAAGGCATTTCAAATGCTTGGAGAAATCATATCACCGTTAGATTTTATTATGCAAGTATAATATTTCATTATAAAAGCATTAATTTGCTATTTTTAAGTAAAACTAATCAAATATTGTGAAAAAAAGAGGGGTTTCTTTGAATATCCCGAGAAAAAAACCATATCCTAAGATGGAATAGCGTTTTTTAGTTGTTTTGAGTCTAGTTATCCCCTATATTACTTTCATAGTAAAACTATACGTCCATGTGGTCAGTAATTAAATATTTAAGGGAGCATAGAATGAACGACCCAGCCGGCACATGCACAGTGATAGAAGCACACCGTTTTGACGAGTCAGCGCTGCGCACTTATATGCAGCAGCATTTATCTGAAGCAATTGAAACAATTGAAGTCAAACAATTCCATGGAGGACAATCCAACCCGACTTTTTATATCAACACCAAAGAGCGTGCATACGTTCTGAGGAAAAAACCACCCGGAAAACTACTACCCTCTGCTCACGCAATTGATCGCGAGTACCGTGTAATGCGCGCTCTTTGGGGTAGTAAAATTCCAGTTCCGAAAATGCACTTGTTCTGCGAAGATACCAGTATCATTGGTACCAGTTTTTACCTGATGGACTACCTGCCCGGGAGAATCTTTACCAACCCTTTGCTGCCAGACACGAGTACCGATGAGCGCGCCGCCATCTACAGCAGCATGAATGAAACTCTAGCGAAAATTCATGGTTTTGATTGGCGCAACAGTGAACTTCATAACTATGGTCGACAGGATAACTATTTCGTTCGCCAAATTGAAATCTGGTCAAAACAGTACCTGGCAACCAAAACCGAACATTCTGAGGCTATGAACAGATTGATGAGCTGGTTACCAGACCATATTCCGCAAGACGATGAAACAAGTATCGTTCATGGCGACTTCCGTTTGGGAAATCTGATTTTTCATCCGGATAAGCCAGAAGTGATCGGAGTGTTGGACTGGGAGCTGTCTACGCTTGGCAATCCAATGAGTGATTTAGCCTTTAATTGTATGACCTATCACCTGCCCGCCGGGCACGAAATCGCAGCGGGATTTACGGGACAGGATATCGCAAAACTCAACATACCCGACGAACAATCTTATCTGGACCAATATTGCGAAGCGGCTGGCAGAGGACCAATCACAAACTGGAACTTTTACATGGCGTTTAGTCTCTTCCGCACAGCGGCAATCATGCAGGGCGTCTATTTTCGGTCTTTAAAAGGAAACGCCAGTTCTTCCAATGCCTATCTTTTTGGCGACACCTTTCAGCTGATCGCTAAAAAAGCAGATGAACTCATCTAGCGAACTGATCATCATTTTCTTAGCCGATAAGATCGTTAACAGGGAAGGATAGCCTGATGGCAATGACAATTACCGATGATTGTATCAATTGTGGGGCTTGCGACTGGTGTTGCCCCACCGATGCGATCAGCGCCGGTGACAAATACTATCTTATCGATCCCGATCTATGCACCGAGTGTGAAGGTTACCACGACAAACCCCAGTGCGTTGAGTCCTGCCCTATTGATTGTATTTTTCCGCTCAGCGATGACACCGTGTGACGATCTGTTCACCCGAAATAAACTGTAATTATTGTTACTTTAAGACTTCTGCGATTCTCACTGGAGTGACAGTTCGTCATTGGAATCAGCTTGACAAAGATAGCTCGCACTTGAATCTGGCTGATCCTTTTTGATTAAGCGGGCCGCTTTAGGATAAGCACAAATGGGACGAGACCTCACAATACCACCCTGATCGTTTTTCTCATATGCGATGAGTTGATCAGGCGCCTTCCCTTTCTCAAGCCAGTTATCCAAAGCCAATAGCGGGTCAAATTGATCAGGCCCCTTCCCCGGCAAAGCCCAGCAATGACCATGCCCCGGCACCATGAACAGTCGCATGAAATTCTGTGTTTTCTTAAATGATCCGCTTTTTCGCACGACACTCTCGTAATAACGCACGCTTCTTTCCGGCATGATCAGCGAATCTGCCCACCCATGCCAAACAATCATTTTGCCACCTGATTTCTCAAAGGCCGACAGATCCGGATTTGTCGCATCCAGCAATTCAGGAAGATATGAGGTGTTCAATGTTTCCGCATCTGAGGAAAAATTGTAGGAAAGAGCAGCGAGTTGCGGCCTTTGTAATTTATGAGCCGCCAGCTTCAGGTATCCGTCTCCCGCCATATGCCCCCATCCGGGCATTTCATCATTTCCCGTAATCCATAATGGCCAGTTATGCTCCCCTCCTGGCAAGATTCCGAAAAACAGACGCGTACCGTTCGAATCATGTACGCCTTGATAAAGCGCATAAATGGTGGCGATTTCTTTTTCTTTTAAACAATGGCCGTCTATTTTTCTTGTGCAGGATAATATTGACAGGTCCGGTTTGCAGACTCTTGGATCGCTGATCACGCCGTCTAGCTGCCCATCCAAAACATCACATTGCTTTATCACTTCCTGTTCCAGAATTTCTACGGCTTGCCTTGTTATAACACGGTCACCTTTGTCATCCCTATTTTGTTGTATCAACCACGCCCCATGATGTCCCGCGTTGCCCGCCATATCGAGTATCGGGCCCCCGACCAGAATACCATCAAACAGATCCGGATAACGTTGCGCCGCGATCAGCCCAAGTCGCCCGCCATTAGAGCATCCTGAAAAGATACGCTTTTGCACCTCAGAACCGTAAAAAACCCGACTCAACTCTTCCAGTGCTGCAACACCCATGGGCAGCATTTTATGGGCAAATATTTCCAAAGCCTCATCATCATCCATGGCCCACGAAGTGTCATAATTCTCTCCTTCATGGCCACCATCGGTGATCAGGGTAGCGTAACCTCTTCGCAACGCGGGATTAATGGAATTAGAGTACGTCTCCTTGTCCGGCTGGTACGATCCACAAAAACCGCCACACCCGGCCATGAACAGACGAGAGTTCCAGGTTTTTATTGGAAAGCGGGCTTCAAATCCAATACGGTGGGCAATCTTTCCCCTGATTTTGCAATAGCTCGGAAGACTTTGCTGTTCGGGAACAACCAACGAAGATTGCAGAGCCAAGCCGCTTAACTCCGCATCCATCATTATCGCGCATTTTTCGATACCAACCGCATCGGCTGGCCTCACAAGCATCAACATCCCTGACAACAAAAGGAATATGGATATCAGCTCACCCCGAATCATACTGTTATTTCGCTGTCTCATTTATTTACACATAAGCACACAGCGCGCTAGCACGCATAGAGGGTGACTACCGCCGCACCACCGAGTCCAATATTATGCTGCAGTGCAACCCTTGCGCCCTTAACCTGTCGATCACCTGCAACCCCCCTCAAGTGCCAAACCAGCTCAGCACATTGCGCCAAACCGGTGGCACCCAGAGGATGACCTTTGGATAACAATCCACCAGAGGGATTAACCACACATTTGCCGCCATGGGTAATCGCACCATCTCTGATTAACTCCTGAGTACGGCCTTCTTCACAGATCCCCAAAGCTTCCAGTGATATTGCCTCATTTGGTGCAAAACAATCGTGTAACTCTATGATATTGATGTCAGACGGACCCAGGCCGGATGCTTCATAGGCCTGTGCTGCCGCCGACCTGGTCAATCCGGCACCGGCCAGTTCCAGGCAATCACCTTTTGTCTGCTCGGTATCAGTACACATAGCCTGCCCTCTGATGGCCACCCCACCGGACAATCCCATTCGACGGGCAAATCCCGGGCTGCATACAATCGCCGCAGCTGCGCCACAACTTGGAGGACAAGCACACAAACGTGTCAGATAGTTGGGGAATATCAGACCCGAACCTTTCACCTCATCCTGGCTTATCGGCTGATCAAACAGCGCATTTGGATTGGCCAATGCATGCCGACGGTTTTTAACGGCTATTTCATAGAAAAGCTCAGGACTGGCCTGGTATCGATCGATATATTCATTGGCAGCTGCACCAAATATTCTCAATGCGACTGGCCCTGGCGGGACCCCCAATAAATCAAGCTCTTCCTCCAACCAGCCAAGTGGCCGCGTGCGATCTTGCCAGACTTCACCCAGAGCTCCGGGCTTCATCATTTCAAATCCAAAAGCAAGCGCGCAGTCAACCGCCCCACTCTCCACAGCCTGTCGCGCCATGAAAAGTGCAGTGGACCCCGATGAGCAATTATTATTGACATTAATCACTGGTATTCCAGTCATGCCCACGCCATACAGGGCGCGTTGACCACTGCAACTATCTCCACAAACATAGCTGGCATACGCCTGATTCACTCTGGTATAGTCGAGGTCTGAATCTGACAGCGCCGCTCGAATTGCCTGCTCCGCCATCACCTCATAAGACTCACCGGACCCCGGCTTAACAAACCGGCTCATGCCAACACCGACAACCAAAGCATTAGCCATTTAGTATCTCCACGTCATCATATCTATGCTGGTGCTTGTGAAAACGACTGGTTAGGCGGGCAGTCCCAACCTCGCGGCGATGTTGTTTTTCTGCATATTCGATGATCCGCCAACGATGGGCATACAAACAATATCACGAACATATCGCTCCATATCGTACTCCCGCGCGCAACCATAGGCGCCAATAATACGTTGGCACTCCAACACTATATTGACTGACGTATCACCCACGAAGAGTTTCGCCATCGAGCTTTCCACACTACAGTTGCGCCCTTCGTTCGCCAGCCATGCCGCGTGATAAAGCATGTGACGACAGGCCTGAAGCTGCGTTTTCGCCTCCACCAGGGCATGTCTCACAGCTTGGTGGCTGCAGATTTTTTTGCCAAACTGCCGCCTCTCCTGTGCGTACTGCCAGGCGTCCTGCACAGCCGCTGTTGCAATACCCAATGCTACTGCTGTAATTTCCAGACGCTCAACATCCAGCGCCCTGCCTGCCAGCATATTCCAACCACAGTTCAAACCGTCGATACCACCAACTATGTTTTCTACAGGCACCACCACATCCTCATAGATAACGTCAGTTGTTTCAGAGTAGCGCAACCCGATGTGGTCTATATCAACGACCGAGATGCCAGCCGTATCGACTGGCACAAGCACCAGAGAAAGATTTTTATATCGGCTTTCTTTATCACCACTTCTGACCAGCGTGTAAATATAGTCGGCTATTCTGGCACCGGTACACCAGCGCTTAGTACCATTTATCACCATGTTTTTACCATCATCCTGGAGCAATCCGGTAACCTTGGCAGACGCCAGATCCCCACCTACGTCAGGCTCACTCAAGCCGTAGGCAAATAAGATCTCTCCTGCTGCGAGACGGGGAAGCAGCTCTCTTTTCTGAGCCTCATTGCCGTTTTCAACAATATTCATGGCACCATAAAAAGCGGCATGTATGTAGGGCCCGGCAAGCGATGTCCCACGCTGCGCCAACTCCTCAATCACTGCTATCGCTGCGACGATATCAACACCCGCACCTCCGTATTCCTCAGGAGTAGTCAAACCCGCCACTCCCAACTCACAAAGCCGATTAAAGGTCTCACGGCAAAAGCTAGCCTCGCTATCCAATTGCTGTGCCTTTTCCCGAGGCATTTCATTATCAAGGAAACGCCGAAGCGTATCGCGCAGCATACCAATGTGTTCCGCTTCGTTAAAATTCATACAACAAACTCCTTATTTGCCTCGCGCAATAATAAAAATTGATCAGATTAAAAATTTGTGTAGTGTCCGCGCCACCTTCAAGCTTGTACTTGAAGGGCTGCTTATTGAGTAGGTCTGCAGGCTTGCATCTCACTCTGGTTACTACAAATCGCCCTAATTGCCTTTTTGTCGACCTTACCCAAATTGGTCAATGGGATTGAGCTCCAGAACTCAACCACCTTGGGCGCCATTAAGCTTCCCTTTTTATCTTTTACATATTGAATCAACACGCTCTCTTCAACCTGCTGGTTTTGAGCGAGCACCACAATAGCCCTGACCTGTTCACCCCATTTGCTATCAGGAACCCCTATCACAGCTGCCTGCCTTACCGCTGGATGCTCAAACAATACATCTTCAATTTCTCGAGGATAGACGTTAAAACCACCACTTATAATCAGGTCTTTTTTACGATCTACGATATATAGAAATCCCTGGTCATCCTGGTACCCGATATCACCGGTATAGAGCCAGCCATCACGAATCGCTTGCGAAGTTGCATCAGGGTTCTGGTAATATCCGAGCATCATGTTTGCGCACTGAACGACTATTTCACCACATTCTCCCCGGGCAACCTCCCGACCCTGCTCATCAAGCAATTTCAGTCGAGTATGGCAGGTGGGCCTGCCGGCTGATGAATGGATCTGTTTTTCGCGAACAGGATCTGAATCCAGATGCATCTCCCGTGGCAATGCACTCATTGCCATGGGTGCTTCGGTTTGCCCAAAGAATTGCGTAAACACTGGCCCAAACCGATTAATCGCTTGCTTCAGTCGCTCCGGGGCAATGACCGCAGCCCCGTAAAGGACATTGCGTAGCGATGCATGATCGTATTTCTCAGTTTGTTCGGCATCGAGGAGCATATAAATCATCGTCGGAACCAGCAAAGTCGCAGTCGCCCGATGTGTTTCTATCGTGGCCAATAGAAGATGAGGATCAAAATGGTCAAGGATGATACAACACCCTCTGCGCATCAGCACCGGAAGAATGAGACACCCTCCGGCATGGGTTAATGGTGTGGAAAACACGAACTTTTCCTCCCAATCAACGCCAAACTCAAGCATCTCAACCAGGTAGGTGTACACCCAGGCCCGGTGTGACAACATAACGCCTTTTGGTTTTCCTGTAGTGCCACCGGTAAAGTAAATACCTGCAAGATCCTCACAATCCAGCTCGATGGTCTTCGGCTCTGGAGGATGATCTATAATTAAACGGGGCAAGCTCAGGTGGCCATCCAGTTCCGGTTCACCAACACAGATATAGCGCTTTACGGTGTTCAATTGCGGCATCATCCGCTCCACCCGATCAGCATACTTTGGGTGATAGATCAGTGTTTCACAACCGGTAAAGTTCATCATGTAAATATGATCTTCTTCCCCCAGCAACACGGCCAAAGGTACTCGAACCGCACCTCCTTTTGCGATAGCGTATTCACAAAACAGGTACTCCGGACAGTTCGCCATCAGTAGTGCGACTTTATCCCCTTTACCCACACTGAGCTGTTGTAACCCTGTCAGCAGCCGGTTGGCATGCTCACCCATCTCTTCATAACTGAAGCGCTGATCCTGGTAAGCAATCGCGATATCTTTGCCATAGTAACTGACAACCCTGTCATATAGCTGTCCAACCGTCATATTAATCATTTGCAACTCCGCTCATCTTTTTGTCTGTAAGCCAGGAATGCACATCTTGTATTTGACCCACCCGCTAGCCACGCAAATGAAACATCATGCTGTAATCAAAATGCATCACCATTTGATCTTTCTGGTTAATGACCCGATAACGCCAGACCTGCACTCCCTTGCGAGGATCGCTGGTGACCTTTTGATCTGCTATCTCTACTTCAACACGTATCGTATCCCCTATTCGAACAGGTTGAAGCATGCGCATGTTATCGACACCCAGCCAGGCGATGGCTGCGTCACCGCCGAATCCTGCCTGGGCAACCAAACCCACAGCCAAAGCAAAGATCATCGGCCCATGAACCAGGCGCTCACCAAACTGTGATGCCGCTGCATATTCAGCATCCATATGCAGTGGATAAAAATCCATCGTCAAGCCTGCCCAATTTACGATATGCGTTTCGGTCAGTGTAATTCCTGCCGTTTGATAGATTTCACCAACCGCAAAATCATCTCCATACTTTTCCTGAGCCACGGTCGCATCCCCTTACTGGTCTTTGATCGGTCTGAACTTGGGTAACGTAAAATCTTCATTGAGTTCCTCAAACACCACTTCTACCGGCAACTCACACTCAAGTTGGTCGAAATCACAATCAACAATATTACTGAGCATCTGCACACCCTCCTGCAATTTGATAACAGCGACAACATAGGGTACATCCTGAGCAAATGCAGAAGGTGCGTTATTCTCAACAATCGTATAGCTGTATATTTTTCCACGACCACTTGCCTCCTCCCAGTTAAGAGTGTCACTGCTGCAATGCGGGCAGGCTATACGTGGATAAAAAACAGACTGATTACAGCTACTGCATCTTTGAATCAGCAACCTGTGCTCTGCACAACCTTCCCAAAAGGGTTTCGCCCAGCTGTTCACCACAGGGAGTGGTTTTGGTTTACTATTTGTTAACTGAGTCATCATATACCTCTATCGTGAAGGAATCTCATTACCCAGGATGGTAACCTGAGCATCCATATAGGTTCCGCCAGTAGCTGTTTCCAGTGCAAAACGTGCTCCCGGAACCTGTCGCTCGCCAGCCTTATGCATTACCTGTCTTGCAGCTTCGATTAAAAGCGAAACAGAACCGCCTGCACCGATATGCCCCTTGGAGAGCATTCCGCCATCGGTGGTCGTGGGGATGCTGCCTCCGGGCCAGGTATCCCCTCGCAGAAATAATTGTCCTGCCTCTCCACGCGGGCATAATCCCAACTCTTCAAACGCTATGATCTGATAGATCGGATAGGAGTCATAGATTTCGGCAACGTCTATATCCTCCGGCATAATGCCTGACTGGCGAAATGCTTCCTTACCCGCCTTCGCCCAGCCAAAGCGGGTAAGGTCGGATTCCTGTGAATAAACAAAGTGTGACACCACACCACCCTCTCCCAGCACATAAGCCGGCTTGTCCGTTAGTTCTTGTGCCCGTTCAGCGCTGGTCAGCACAAACGCGCCGCCCCCATCAAACAGCATATTGGAGTGCTTGGCCCGCAGCGGGGTAGAGAGCATTTTGGAACTCATCACCTCTTCAATCGTTAAGGGTTTACGAAAGAAGGCATTGGGATTCAGCGATGCCCATTTTCGATTCGATACACAGACGGCAGACAGTTGCTCATCGGTACAGCCGGTCTCATACTTGTAACGCATGGTTGCCAAAGCTGCCACCGTTGAGTAGTGCTGCCCGAAAGGCACCTCCCACTCAGAAGAGATCCCGGCAGTTGAAAAAAGATCGATTCCGCCCTGCGACGTGACGCCGGTTCCCAGTTTCTCTGCGTGAACAAACAGCACCGTCTTCGCCTCTCCACTGGCTACCAGGCTCGCTGCAATCTGCAGCGCGCAACTGCTGCTTGAACCTCCGGAGAAGACCTGACAGTTTTTTGAAACGTTTTTAAGCCCCAACTCCTCAACGATTCTGCAGGTCGCAAGCTCATTACTAAACTCCCGATTAAACAGCGTTCCCGTCGGAATCACATAGTCAATTTCATCTTTATTGATACCCGCATCGGCAATAGCCATTCTCGCCGATTCCAGACCAAAACTGATTGCCCCCTTATCCGGAAACCTACCGGTTGGCACTTCACCGATGCCAACAATAGCCACTCTTCCTCTTTTCATTCTTCTAACCTCTACGGAGTAAACCTTTTAATTGCTGCGAACCTGAAAACCAACAGCTGCCGATGCCAGTCAAGGCAAAATTTAGCACCTTAAGTTTTTTTATGCAAGTTATATATTTCATAACGAAACTCGTTGCTCCAAAAAAATATTCAGCAGCCGGCCACTGCTATTTTATTGGACAATAACCATCCCGAACCCAACCACGGAGATGCGGAAAATCAGACAACCTCAAATAACCCGGCAGCACCCATACCACCACCTACACACATGGCCACTACCACGTATTTGACCCCTCTTCTTTTACCTTCAATAAGGGCATGGCCAACCATCCTTGATCCGGTCATACCGTATGGGTGGCCTATGGCTATAGCACCTCCATTGACATTGAGCTGCTCATTCGGGATACCCAGCTTGTCACGACAGTAAATCACCTGAACGGCAAATGCCTCATTCAGCTCCCAAAGGCCAATATCTTCAATCTTCAGGTTATGCTGCTTGAGAAGACGGGGTATTGCGTAAACAGGCCCGATTCCCATCTCGTCCGGCTCACAACCAACGACAGCCATACCCCGATAGATTCCAAGAGGCTCCATACCTCTTTGCTCTGCCATTCGCGATTCCACTAACACACAGGCGCTGGCGCCATCTGACATCTGACTTGCATTGCCTGCGGTTATTATAGAACCCTCATCTTTGAGCACCGGGGACAGTTGTGAAAGTCCCTCAAGAGTCGTATCTGGCCGATTACAATCATCTCGATCAACAATGACTGTATGCTCTTCGATTTTTCCGGTATCTTTATTTTTAGTCGCCATAACCGATTGCATGGCTACGATCTCTTGCTGGAATTTTCCTGTTTGCTGCGCTTGTGCTGTGCGCTGCTGACTCTCCAGACTATATAGGTCCTGCTGCTCTCTGGTTATACCGTAACGTTTGGCAACCACCTCCGCAGTCTGAATCATACTGTAGTAAATACCCGGACACCGCTGGGCTACCGTCGGGTTCACGGCCTGATACAGGTTCATATGCTCATTTTGCACAAGACTGATCGACTCTACCCCACCTCCAACGGCGACCTGAACCCCATCCAGGATAATTCGCTGCGCTGCAAAGGCTATAGCCTGTAATCCTGAAGAACAGAACCGTGCCACCGTCATAGCAGCGCTACTCACCGGCAAATCTGCACGCATTGAACAGACCCGGCCAAGATTGCTGCCGCTGGCTCCTTCAGGCAAGCCGCAGCCGATCAGCACATCTTCAACCTCCTCACGGGCAACACCTGATCTTGCAATTGCATGCTGAATGACATGTCCACCCAGATCTGCGCTATGCGTATTATTGAACCCCCCACGATAGGACTTCGCCATACCGGTTCTGGCTGTTGCTACAATCATCGCCTCTCTCATTGTTACGCACCTCCTTGCAGATCGGAGAAACTACCGTTACGTTCAGCCAGTTCTATTAAACTGTCCGCCGGTTCCCAATAGCTACCGGGCAGGGACTCTCTGAATTCGATCACAGACTTATAAATTTCGGACACACCAACGTGATCTGCATAATGCAGAGGTCCTCCTTTATACGCCGGAAAGCCATAGCCATAGACCCACACCACATCAATGTCACCTGTCCTATATGCAATTCCTTCATCAAGAATTTTTACCGCCTCGAGAATCAGCGGATAGATACAGCGCCGCACAATCTCATCATTTGAAATAGTGCGCCGTTCCATGTTCAAACGGACAGACTGCTCATCAATGATGCGGTCCACTTCCGGGTCTGGTTGCGGCACTCTGGAACCTTCAGCATAACGATAAAATCCCTTTCCGGTTTTCTGTCCAAATCGCCCAATCTCTACCAACTTTGCTATGACCAGACCATAGCGCTCATCTTCTGGAAGCTCACCTCTGGCACGACGCTCCTTCAGCACCTTGGCATTGAGATCCAGCCCCGCCATATCGCCCATTGCGAACGGCCCCATCGCCATACCAAACTCCACTAACGCTTGATCAACCTGCTGAGGAGAGGCCCCCTCCAGCAACAGAAAACCAGCCTCCCTGATATAACCTTCCAGCATCCGGTTACCAATGAATCCGTAGCAAACTCCCGACACAACCGGGGTCTTGCGAAGCTTTTTCGCCAAAGCCAGCGCTGTTATCAACACCTCATCTCTGGTCGCCATTCCCCGGACCACTTCAAGCAGCTTCATGATATTCGCCGGACTAAAAAAATGAAGCCCCAGAACATCCCCTGCCCGACCGGTTACGCCTGCTATTTCATCGACATTCAGGGTAGATGTATTGGTAGCTAAAATCGCTCCCTGTTTACAGGCCCCATCCAGCTTTCGGAAAACCTCTTTTTTGATCGCCATATCTTCAAATACAGCTTCTATGATCAAATCAACGTCCGCTATGGCATCGTAATTGCAGGCTCCTTCGATCAATGCAACTCGCTGATCGCACACGTTTTCCGAGATACGTCCTTGGGCCAAAGAGGCCTGATAACTATCTCGCACACGATTCAAACCGGCTTCCAAAGCAGCTTCATTAACCTCTATTAATGTGACGGGCAATCCTGCATTAGCTAAACTCATAGCAATACCTGTACCCATGGTACCGGCTCCTATAACCGCTGTTGTTGCAATTTGTCGAGGCGCAACACCCCTTTCAAGGTGCGGTATTTTGGTTGTGTCACGCTCAGCAAAGAACAGATGCCTCAAGGCAGCCGATTGAGAAGAGTTCATACACTTGATAAAAAGCTCGCGCTCCCGGCTAAGCCCTCTTTCAAAGGGCAGTTTCACTGCCGCCTCAACACTGTCAATAATATAAGCCGGAGCCACCAGCCCCCGATACTTTTTGGCTGCATGCTGCCGATACTCATCAAGCAGTTTATTTGACTGCTCCACATCAGTAATAATCATTTCGGAAGTTCTTCTTGGTGGCGCTTTTGCAGCAACCAGTTGTTGCGCATAAGCTAGCGCTGCAACCCGTAAATCCTCATCGACAATCAGGTCGATTGCGCCAATTTCCAGTGCCTGCCGGGCCCTCAATGGGCGACCCGATAAAATGGCATCCAGCGCACTGCCAACTCCCACAAGCCGAGGTAACCGCTGAGTCCCGCCAGCTCCAGGCAACAATCCAAGATTAACTTCAGGAAGCCCCACTCTGGCATCCGCTGTAGCACACCGGTAATGGCAACTCAGTGCTGTTTCAAAACCCCCTCCCAAAGCACTACCCTGAATCGCACAGACGACTGGAACGGGCAGATTTTCAAGCCCGCTAAGTACGTCATTTATTTCAGGTTCAAAATCACCAGAGTCAAACTCATTAATATCCGCTCCGGCTATAAACGTATCTCCCTTGCAATACAGGACAACTGCGGCAACCTCCCGGTCACCCGACAGTTGGCTAACAGCTGCCTGAAGACCAAAACGAACACCCTTGGACAATACATTAACAGGTGGATTATCGATTGTTATCACTGCAATCTGTGATTCGTACTCAACTCTAACAAACTCAGACATCGTTCACTTATGCTCCATCGGGTTGCTCTACTGTTTGGAATAAACAGAAACTTATTTTTTTCCAAGGATTTCTGGTGGTGTTAAATAGGCCGCCGTTGCACCCAGCCTTTCCCTGGCAGATCTGATTTCCTGTTTTGCGACACTGCGACGATGAACTTCATCAGGTCCGTCTGCGATGCGTAAAATTCTTCCCCAACTCCAAAGATCTGCAAGCGGTGTATCAGGGCTAAGACCCATCGCACCAAAGGTCTGCATCGCTCGATCACACACTTTAACCTGCATGCCCGGCACCAGTGCTTTAATCATGGCAACTTCTTTAGCCGCCGCCTTGTTTCCGCGTTGATCAATCAGCCATGCCGCCTTAAGTACTAGCAGCCGGGCCTGGTCGATCTCCATTCGAGATAGCGCAATCCAGTCTGATATCACACCATGTTTGTAGAGGAACTGGCCAAAGCTCTTGCGCTCCATTGCCCGTTCCGTCATTAACTCCAGCGCCAACTCACTCTGACCAATACTGCGCATACAGTGATGTATTCTTCCCGGCCCGAGCCGGGCCTGTGCAATTGCAAAACCACTTCCCTCCTCATGAATCAGATAACTGGCGGGCACTCGAACATTCCTGAAGACAATTTCGCAATGCCCTTCCGGGGTAATATGGTTCATTACAGGAATGTTTCGAATAATCTCAATACCCGGCGTATCCATTGGTACGATCACCATACTCTGTCTGCGATGAACTTCGGCATCGGGATTGGTCAACCCCATAAGGATGGCAAATTTGCAGTTTGGGTGTGCTGCACCGGAGATAAACCATTTGCGTCCATTGATCACATAATCACCGCCGTCACGGCTAATCATGGTTTGTATATTGGTTGCGTCTGATGAAGCCACATCCGGCTCAGTCATTGCAAAGCAGGACCGTATTTCTCCTTGAAGCAGCGGGTTAAGCCACTCCTCACGTTGTTCATCGCTCCCAAACAAGTGGAGTACCTCCATGTTACCGGTATCCGGTGCGCTGCAATTAAACACTTCGGAAGCCCACACAACCCGGCCCATTATTTCAGCAAGCGGGGCATACTCAAGATTGGATAAACCTACCCCGGGCTGGTCCGACTCCAGTCCTGGCAGAAACAGATTCCATAATCCTTCCTCTCTGGCAATGGTTTTCAGGTCTTCCAGAAAAGCCGGGTGCGGACTTCCTGATTCCACCTCTCTGATCCACTCCGCTATCGAAGGCACAACGTAGGTATCCATAAAATTTTTGAGCCGAAACTCTAGTGCAACAACTTTTTCGGAGTATTCAAAATCCATATACGACTTCTCTGATTAAGCGGCCATATTGCGGCCATTAAAAGGGATTACCAAACAGGCTTTTACTCAACAAAAACAAAATTATCACTTATGGTTTTATTATGCAAGTATATAATTTTGACAAACAAGCTACTGCAAAGGTAAGCTTGCCGCTAATGATTCTCAATGCTTGTAACTCACGATCACGGCACCAACAATAAGATAACGGCCTGACTCTTCGGCAAGCTCCCACAGAGCTACTGAAAAAATCCACCGTCCATACAATCCAAACAGAGATGCAAAACCAAATATGCCGCAAACCAACCTGATCCGCGCAAATTCAGTGAATCGAGCATTAAATGAAATAGGAGATCGGTGGAGTTTGTTGATTCTAGGCTACGCATTTCAGGGACTACACCGGTTCAGTGACTGGCGCTCCAGTATCGGAATCGCTAGTAATATACTCTCAAACCGGTTAAAAAAACTTGTCGGAAATGGCTGCATGACCAAAGTGATCTATGATGAAAAGCCCAGCCGATCCGAGTACCGGTTATCCGCAAAAGGCTTTGAACTGTATCCGCTTGCCCTGATGGTCTGGCGTTTTGAACGTCGCTGGGGAGAAGGGAAATCGAAAAATACCGCATCTCTCATACACTCTGAGTGCGGTCGTAGTATTTTTCCAACAATGGAGTGTAAAAACTGTCGTATGGAAATTCATGCTCACGACATCAGTTTTCGGGATGGGCCCGGTGCCGGGTACGATCAAAAAACCCCACCACGTCACCAACGTCGATCAAACGTTACTGCCGAACAAAGCAAAAGCGGACGTACACTGTTTGGTGAATCTGTTGATCTGCTTGGCAATCGATGGACTCAGATGGTACTCGCTACCATCTTTCAACGAAACGGTCGTTATGATGAAATACAACAGGAATTGAAGATAGCGACCAACATTCTTTCCGACCGGTTAAAACGGCTGGTAAATGACGGCATATTACAACGTCGCTTGTATCGCGAAGCACCCGATCGCTACGAGTATGTGCTCACCCCAAAAGGCAGAGACCTGTACCCGATGATATTAGCCATGAATCAGTGGGGAGATAAATGGTTATCCGGCGCAGATGGGGTACCAATCATTTTTACACATAAGCCCTGCGGAAAAGACCTGGAGCCCATCGTCGCCTGCAACCACTGCGACGAGGAACTTGACCCTCATACTGTCAAATTCACGCCGCCGAAATCCTGACAGGCGAATCAGTCTCTTCTAAGGGATTCTGGAATATCCAATTCAGGAACGGAACCCGGTCGCTGTCCTTTACCCTCCTGATAACGCTTAAGCTGAAAGACATAGGCAAGCACCTGCGCGACAGCCACATAAAGACCAGCAGGAATTTCATGGTCTATCTCAGTACTGTAAAAAACCGCCCTGGCTAACGGTGGTGCTTCGAGCGTTGGTACCTGGTGCGCCTTGGCAATCTCTCTGATTTTTTGCGCAACAAGGTCAGCACCTTTGGCAACAACAATCGGCGCACCCATCTGGTTTGAGTTATAACACAAGGCAACAGCATAATGCTCCGGGTTAGTAATCACAACATCTGCCTCGGGCACCGCAGACATCATACGCCGCTGGGATATATCATGCTGCAACTGACGAATCCGGCTTTTGACCTCCGGTTTTCCCTCGGTATTTTTCATTTCATCCTTAACTTCCTGGCGCGTCATTTTCAGCTTGCGGGAGTGATCATAAAGCTGAAACGGTATATCGATCCCGGCAATAATCAGCATGGTCAGACTCAAACCCAGAATTGACCAACCAACAACATTCAGCGCTGTCACCATCGCTGGAACAACATCCTGCTTACCGATACTGATGATTTCCGGTTTCAGTGCATAAAGAATCATAATTGCCAGCACGACCACCAGTACAACCTTGGCTATACTTTTGACCAGTTCCATCAACGCGCGTGCAGCAAACATCCTTTTGATACCTTTAATCAGACTGAGGCGGCTCCACTGTGGGGCCAGCGCTTTACCACTCAACACCCAACCACCCAGCGCCAATGGCCCAATAACCGCTGCCAACAGCAGCACAATAAATATGGGCATTAGCGAGACAAGGCTTTCTACCAGTGATGCGCTGAGGTGAAGTGCCATGAAGTCCACCTCAAAGATATCACGACGCGAAAGGTCAAAGTTATAACGCATCATGCGCGACAGCCCGGCAACAATGGTGCCACCAAAAACCAGCATTCCGACCGCACCGCCAATCAGAATCGCCGCGGTATTGAGCTCCTTTGAGCGGGCGATATCCCCTTTTTCCTTGGCATCCTGGCGACGTTTCGGGGTCGCCTCCTCGGTACGTTCCTGACTGGTATCCTGCTCTGCCATCAGGGAACCCCTATCAGTTGGCGCACCAGTATCAAACCTTGCTCAGAGAAAGTCTGATACTGCGGCAAAAAGCCGGACAAGCTGATAAACACAATTAGCAGCCCAAACAACATGGTAAAGGGAAAGCCCAGTGAAAAAATATTAAGCTGCGGCGCCGCCCGATTCATAATGCCAAATGAGAAGTTAACGATGAGTAGGGCTGTAACCGCAGGCAAGGCTACAATAACCGCACTGGAAAACATCCAGCTTCCCCAGCTCACCAACTGCCATAACCAGCCAAATTCAAATCCGTTTTCAGACACCGGGATAACCCGAAAGCTCTCGATCAATACTTCGATAACAACCAAATGGCCATTCATGGCAAGAAACAGCAACATCACCAACATCAGGTAAAATTGACTCAATACCGCAACAGATACGCCGTTGACCGGATCTGCTATAGACGCAAACCCCAGCCCCATCTGATAAGAGATCATTTGCCCGGCCACAATAAATATTTGAAAAAGCAGCTGCAGCACAAATGCCATGGTGACCCCCACCAGTATCTGCTCTCCTATTAATAGATAAGCCTGTAGAGACAGTCCATCAACACGGGGCATTGCAGGTAAAATCGGCACCACGGCCAGGGTCACCACCAGGGACAGGCCCAGTCTTATGCGCATAGAAACCAATTGGGTACCAATCACCGGCATTGCCATAAAAAAAGCACCAATGCGAAAGAAGGGCCAGATGTAACGCCCGATCCAGGCCGTAATTTCACTCGCGTTCAATTCCAGCATACAGGCCCTAACCAATCAATGAAGGAATATTCATAAACAGCCGGTTGGCAAAATCCAAAAGCCTACCAATTAACCAGGGGCCGACTACAATAATGGTCAGCAGGGTCACCAACAGCCTTGGCAAAAAGCTCAGCGTTTGTTCATTAATCTGTGTTGCCGCCTGAAACATACTGATTACCAACCCTACCAGCAGACTGGGTACAACAATCACAGCCACCATCAATACAGCCAGGAAAAGTGCTTCGCCAAAAAGTGCTGCTACCACTTCAGGAGTCATCTCAGCCCCCCACTTCGCTTGCCAGATTCCTCAGACTTTCGCATCGTTTACACACCATAACTTGCCGCCAGGGAGCCGATAATCATCGCCCAACCATCAACCAGCACAAACAACATAATTTTGAAGGGCAACGAGATAATAATGGGCGACATCATCATCATGCCCATCGCCATTAACACACTGGCAACCACCAGATCGATAACCAGAAAAGGAATGAAGATCATAAAGCCAATCTGAAAGGCGGTCTTAAGTTCACTGGTAACAAAGGCGGGTACGAGAATAGAAAAGGGTATCTCCTGCGGCTCATTAAAGGGGCCGGCATCCGCTATTCTCACAAACAGTGCCAGATCCGACTCGCGGGTTTGCCCCAGCATAAACTCCCTAAAGGGTGCTGCCGCCTGCTTAACTGCGGCTACCGGCTCCAGTTCGGATGACAGGTAAGGCTGCAATGCCACCTCATTTACGGTTTCAAAAACCGGGGACATAATAAACAGGGTCAGAAACAGGGCCAGCCCTAGCAATATCTGATTAGAGGGTGTCTGCTGCAGGCCGAGTGCCTGTCGAAGAATTGCAAAAACGATGATAATTCGAGTGAACGAAGTCATCATCATCAACAAAGCTGGCAACAGCGTAATCGCTGTCATCAAAAACAGGATTTGTATCGTAACCGTGTACTGCTGACTGCCATCCTCAGCAGTCGTCAGGGTCAACGCGGGAATTCCAACCGGATCAGCCGCCTGTGTCAGCGGCGAAATAAGTAAAAGCAGTAAGAGCACTGGCGCATGCCAACGCAACACAAAACCATTCATAGGCACCAACAAAAAAATGTCACATTATTTACGTGACATTAACTGATGCAATTTTTGTGCAAACTCTGAATTATTTGTGGTTTGGGTCGCATCCAGCACTGGCTCGTCGAAGGTATGCAGCGTTGTAATCTGTGTGGCGGTAACGCCTAACAGCAGCTGCTTACCACCTACTTCAACCATTGTCAGACGCTCTCTGGTGCCCAGGGGCGTAACGGCCAACACCTTGATGGCGCCTGTACCGGAGGCTGGCATGGCCCCCATACGTTTGATCAGCCAGGCACAACCAACAATCAGCAGCGTAACCAGACCTAACCCTAGAATCACGCTCAACATATCACCGCCCGATACGCCCGGAATATTTTGCTCCTGCGCATTTACCTTGCAGGCCATCAGGTAAAAGGCGAGGCTGTTAAAATGCGCTAAACCTAACTTACTCATAGTCAAAGGTGTCGAATAATTGACGTTTCAGCGTAGCTTATTGATACGTTCAGAGGGACTGACCACGTCAGTCAGACGAATACCAAATTTGTCATTAACAATCACCACCTCTCCGTGAGCTATCAATGTGCCATTGACTCGCACATCAAGCGGCTCACCGGAAAGCCGGTCCAGCTCGATCACCGAGCCCTGATTCAATTGCAGCAGGTTTCTTATGGTAATTTCTGTATTACCGACCTCCATTGAGATATTTACCGGAATATCGAGAATCACCTCCAGTTCGGGCGATAAATTGGGTCGCCCTTCATCCTGCAACTCTTCCAGGCCAGCTGGCTCAGCGGCAATATCCTGTTCTGCCTGCTGCCAATCCTGCTCTACGGCACTCTCTTCCTGCGCTTGCGCAGCCGGTTCCGCCACCTCCTCCCCGGCACCGTTCTGATCAGGGTTTTCCTGACCCTCTTCTGTAACCTCCTGATCCTGTTCTTCGTCCGCCATCTGTCCTCCTCGAAGCCTGTATCAGGCCACTAAACCTTTTTAGGCTGCTTTATCTGTCGCACTATCTTAAGCGCCAAATGATCATTTGATGTGCCCAGGCGTGTTTCAAACAGAGGTATACCATTAACAACCAATGGACTGGTTTCCGGCATATCTATAGGGATTACATCGCCTGTTTTAAAATTTAAAATCTCCCGCAAGGTGATTTTGCGCTCTGCCACCCTGCAATTAATCGGTACCGGCGCGTACATAATATCTTCACGCAATGACTTCAACCAATGCTCATCCGTTTCATCAACATCGGCCTGCACACCTGCATCCAGCGTTTCACGCACCGGTTCAAGCATCGAATAAGGGATAACCAGCTGTAACTTGCAAAATTCTTCGCCCAACTCAAATTCATAGGTACTGACCACCACCACTTCACTGGAACTGATCATCGTAACCATCGCCGGGTTTGCTTCACATCCGGTGTATTGAAAATCAACCTTCATCACCGTCTTCCAGGCTTCCTTCATGTCGACAAACACCTGCTCCAGCATTTTCTGAATCATTCGCTGTTCAGTACCAGTAAAGTCCCGTTCCTCAACATTAATTTCCCGTTTGCCTCCACCAAAAAATTTGTCTACCAGACGAACCACTAGCTGTGCATCCATTACCAACAAAGCTGTCCCGCGAAGAGGTGGCATTTTGATTACGTTTATGCTGGTTGGCATCGCCAGCGTTTGCAAATACTCGGAAAATTTGACACTTTCAATACCTGCAGGATTAACCTCGGTAGTTTCTCGTAACAGATTAAACATGCTGGTGCGGCTATAGCGTGAAAAACGATCATTGACCATTTCCAGGGTGGGCATTCGACCGCGTACGATATGATCCTGGGCCGCAAAATCATAGTATTGCGTGCTCGTCGGCATAGGGGCCGCTGGAGCCTGAGTCTCCACCTGACCCTCATCAACGCCGTTTAACAGTACGTCGATCTCATCTTGAGATAGCAGTTCTTCTACCGACATGGTTGTCCTGTCACGCTAGCACCAATACCTGATATATTTATTCATCCAAAACCTTTACTGCATCACAAAATCAGTAAAGAGCACCTGCTCAATCCCGGCAGCTCCTATTTCTTTCTCAAGAAAAGCCTGGACCGCTTCAGTTGCCTCCTGATTTAGCTGCTGTAACCCTTCATAAGTCTGCAACTCTTCCAGTTGTTTACTGCCAAACACCTGATTAAGGCTATTCTTGACCACCGGGAGGTGCATCTTAATGGTATCAATCGCAACCTGATCCCGAGTCTTGAAGGCAACCTTTACCTGCATATAGCGCTGCTTTCCTTTTGACTGAAAACTCACAATAAAGGGCTTTGGCAACTGGTAATAGATCGCCTGTACCTGCTTATCAGCGTTCTCTTCCTGCTCAGCAGAAGCTTCATCTGAACCGCCACCACCCATCATAAAGTACATTCCGATGGCACCCAGCCCGATACAAAGTAACGCAGCCGCCACGATAATAATTATCTTGGTACTGCCTCCTTTCTTCTCCTCTTCGACTTCCAGCTCTTCTTTTTTGTCCTTGCCCTTGCCCTTACCTTTTTTGCCTTTGCCTTTTTCCGCTTTAGCCATATTCAATTCACTTGGTTATCTTTGTTGCCCGACTGGATAAACGGCTCTCTGTGCCGCAATCCGATTCATGTCGACCATGTTTAGCTACCTGCATACAGCCATGGCCCCGACTACCGTTAACTATAGCAACAATCTCAGTATTTGGAGAACCTCTGTTATACCTCTAATTGAATTGTTTTGAGTTTTTTGTCCTCACAGCCGAACATACACTCTAGCCCCGTTCTCTTTCTAAGCGTAGAAATCGACCAGCGACGCGCTCTCCTTGATCACGGTGTTCTGCATTTCGGCATCATCACCGCTATCATTACCAACCAGCCCGCTGTTTTTCGGACTGTCTTCACCGGCCTCATCCTCTCTGGCCAGCGACTGATCCGAGACATTGACATCTGCCAAATTCAGCCCGTTTGATTCAAGCATCTCTCGCAAACGGTGCACAGACAATTCCAGGGCTTCACGGATCGACGCGTGCTGGCTGCTAAAATTGATATTCGTCTGATCACTGCTGACATTGATTTTAACTTCAACAGGTCCCAATTCGGGCGGATTAAGTTGCAGTTCTGCCGACTGGATACCATTGCTGGCAAGCCACGCAATCCGTTGTGCTACCACCTGTCCCCAATTCGGCGAATTCACCGCTACCGGGACACTCAAACTCACCCCGGATGATCGCAAAGCTGTCAGCCCCTGGGTAGCATTCGCCAGAGCATTCATTTTTGGGCCAAGTGAATTAATGGTTGAATCCTGGCTACCTGTGCTCACGGCCCCCGGTCGTGCCACTTCCGGCATCGATTTATTATCATTCAACCACTGTTTTAGCTCCTGCCCCAAGGACAGCTCTTTCGTTTGAATATTATCTGAAACATCCAGTTTAATCTGACTGCGTAAATTCAGTTCAAAACCGGGCTTTAATTTGTCACTAACCAACTCACCCGACATCTTACGCTCAGCACCCTGCTGTAAACCATTAAAGGCCGCCGCAAATGTCTGTGCTGTCTGGGCAGAAGCATTCATCTGTGTACCACTATTTAACGTAACCGTGTTCAATGTTGCTTTTTCTGCATCCGCCGGCAAGGTCAAATTACCGGTTATGATCGGCAAATCCGTTTCATTATCGGTCTTTGCAGGCTGTCCGTCCTGCTCAGTCGAAACGGCAACCGCCTCTGCCAATAACTCTGTACTTTCTGTCTCACCGGAAACGACCTGCAAATCGAGAAACTCTTCATTTACCTCTGTATTTTGCTCATCACCCTGCCGTTTATCTACTTTCTCAAGCGGCAATGCTTTGCCGTTTTCAGTCTTCGGCTGACCGTCTTTGTCTGCTACCGCCTGTCGCTCTTTGTGGGGTGGCTCGTCATGCCTGGCCTTAGGTTCTGTAGCCGCTGGCTGCGTTTCACGCTCTCCGGGCTCCTTTTTTCTTGCTTCTTTTCGCTTCACTGACAGCAGGGAATCAAATGAATTTTCCCTTTTATTTGAATCTGTTAGCTCACCACCCCGCTCTACTGAACGTACCGTAGCCACCTCAGTATTGAGCAAAATATCTATCGGCCGATTGATTGCAGTCATACTCTTCTCCAGCAATAGCAATAATCCATAATCCGACGACAAGTCGGTATTTACTGTTATGGAATTTGCAATTGCCAGGCCAACTTTTCAAAACGTGTAAAATTTCTAACAAACCGGCCAGGGAAACCCTGCTTCTACAGGTAACCAAGTGAGGTTTGCTGTGATTGCTCATCAAGCGCTTTTTGCTCCTTTTTATCCGAATCCAGGCGCTCCGTCCTCGCATGGCGTGCAACCAGCTTTTCCATGTTTTTAGTAGCCCCACGTTGTGAAAGCCAGCTTTGCTCTTTTTGCTCAGCCTCATCCTGTGCCAGCAACAATTGCTCCTGCTGCTGGGCAATTACACCATTGAGTTTATGTAAGAACTGGTGCAGTGAATGAAGCTGAGTGGCACTGATGCCTTCCCGCCCCTTGCGTTCCACCATCAGCTGATACTCTTGACTGTAGTCGATAAGCTGCTGAAGTTTATTCTGCTCCAGATCAAGTCGGGAGCGGGCATCCGCGTAATTTTTCACCGCATCCTTCTCTTTCATTGTCTCCAGCTTCAACACTGGCGCCAAACGTTCTGATTTCTTTTTCACTGTGCAACCAAACCTCTCTGTTGTGCGCTCTGCTGAATCTCAATGACTTTTGCCAATCCGGCAAAACTCGACTGGATGTCCACAGCCTCATTGAGCGATTGCTGAAGGAATTGTTTCATTATTGGCATCCGCTCGATCGCAAAATCTGTATCCCGATCACTGCCCGGACTGTAGGCACCGACACTTATCAGATCACGATTCTGCTGATAACGGGAATAAACCTGACGGAACCGCTGCGCCTGCTGCATTTGAACCGGATCAATCACTTGCGGCATAACACGACTGATTGACGCCTCGATATCCACGGCCGGATAATGCCCCTCCTCCGCAAGCGTTCTCGATAATACGATATGTCCATCCAGTATCGCCCGCGCCGCATCCGCAATCGGATCCTGCTGATCGTCACCTTCAGTCAACACGGTATAAAAACCGGTAATGGAACCCTGACCCTGTGCCGCATTACCCGCTCGCTCTACCAACTGGGGCAGCTTTGCAAATACTGAAGGCGGGTAACCTTTGGTTGCCGGCGGCTCTCCCACTGCCAGCGCCAACTCGCGTTGCGCCTGCGCATAGCGGGTCAACGAATCCATCAACAGCAGTACATTTTTACCCTGATCTCGAAAATATTCTGCAATTGCAGTGGTCAACATCGCCGAACGCAGACGCATCAAAGGTGAGTCATCCGCAGGAGACGCCACTACAACGGAACGCGACAAGCCCTCCACACCAAGGATCTGTTCGATAAATTCCTTAACCTCACGACCACGCTCACCAACCAGTCCAACCACCGTAATATCAGCTTCGGTATAACGGGTCATCATGCCCAACAACACACTTTTACCGACACCGCTTCCGGCAAACAACCCCAACCGCTGTCCACGACCCACGGTTAACAGAGAATTGATTGCACGAATACCAACATCCAGTGGCTCCGAAATCGGATGACGTTGCAGTGGATTGATCGGCTTGCCTGTTAGTTTGGTCTGTGACTCGGTGTGCAGCGGCCCTTTGCCGTCAATCGGCTCTCCCACTCCGTTTAGCACCCGGCCCAGCAATCCAAAGCCCACCGGTACCTCTTTCACCTTCTCCAGCGCCCTGATTCTCGCTCCTGGTCGCAGACCCTCTACACGGGTGATCGGCATCAGGAAGATTCTATTATCAGCAAAACCCACTACCTCGGCTTCGATGGGCGCATCAGAACCCATCTCTATCAGGCAATGTCCGCCCATCGGCACATCACAACCAACGGCTTCTATGGTCATTCCCACAATACGGGTCAAACGGCCTTCCACCACCGGGCCCGCGCGATCACCCAGGTGCGGGCTATAAGCCTTCAGTCGTTCCGCAATTCCGTTGTCCGTCATTAATCAATCATCCCAGTATCTGCGTTACCGTTACTGGCATCGGAGAATCGCTCTTTAACCATCTTTTCTACCGTCAACTGAAACTGTTTGTCGAGCGTAAAATCAACGTAACTATGATCCGTTTTGACGATACAACCGCCACTCACCAAACTGGCATCGGCGATAATTTTCCATTCAGTAACCTGCTCGGGCATCGCTTTAAGCAGTTCAGCATCGTTTGGGTGGACAATAACCCGAATATGCTCGCTGGCATCAGGCAGTTGCGCCAACACCTGATTGATCACACTCATAAGTCGATCCTGGTCAATCTCTATCGAACTTTGAACTACCGATCTGGCAATTGCCGTTGCCAGATGGACCAGCGCCTCTTCGATCTCTTTTTGCTGATCAGCAAGAGGATGCATGAGTTGGCCAAGCATACGGTTAAGTTGCATCAACGTCGCATCCACTTCCGCCTTAGCCTGCTGCATACCCGCCTGGTAACCCTCACGCTTACCCAGATCCAGCCCTTCCTGATAGGCTAGTTCCCTGAGATTCTCTATCTTTGACGCTGTGAGTGGCTCCACCTTCGATGAAGTTTGATCTTTCCTGGCCTCACTGTTTGAACGACCCTTTGTGAAAGCCGAGACCACTTTTGCACCGTCACCCAGCGCCGGCATTGCCCAGGCTTCACACCGACCGGCCTCATCGGCGGGGATACGTTGCGGAAAATCCTTGGGCTCAGCCATGCGTGTGACTCCCGGTCATTGTGTGTTTCAGCTCACTCGGCTTAAACCATCTGGTCACCACCACTACCTCCCAAGCTGATTTCACCGGCCTCAGCCATTCTGCGCGCCACCATAAGAATCGCTTTTTGCGCGACCTCCACCTCACTAAGACGTACCGGCCCTTTCGCCTCCAGATCATCCTTGAGCAATTCTGCGGCACGTTTCGACATGTTATTGAAGATTTTATCCTGCACAGATTCATCTGCACCTTTGAGCGCAATAATCAGTTCATCTGAGGAGACTTCGCGCAACAATGCCTGAATACCCCGGTCATCAACTTCAGCCAGATTTTCAAATACAAACATCAGATCCTGAATCTGGTTACTCAGTTCCTCATCAACCTCCGTTAGCTGCTCCATCAGCTTGGTTTCCACACTCATATCAATCGCATTAACGATGTTGGCCGCTGTTTTCGCGCCGCCCATGCGAGTGGATTGAGTTATTTTCCCGGTACTGACCTGGCGCTCAATAATTTCGTTAAGTTCATCCAGAGCTGTCGGCTGCACGGACTCAAGATTTGAAATCCGTATCACAATTTCCAGTCTTTGCTGCTCTTCAAACAGTTCAAGTACAGCTGCCGCCTGATCCGAATCGAGATAAGACAATACAATCGCCTGCACCTGAGGGTGCTCAAATCTAATAATATCCGCTACCGCCAGAGGGTCCATCCATTTAAGGGTATCCAGTCCCTTGGTATTTCCACCCATCAAAATACGTTCAATTACACTATTACCCTTCTCCGGGCCCAAGGCCTGTACCAGCAGTGTCTTGATATACTTATCCGAATCCATGGTCAGGCCGGTTTCATCCTGTGAGCTTTCCAGAAATCCCTCCAGCACACCCTTGACCTGCTCTTTATTAATATTCTCCAATTGCGACATCGCCGCGCCGATGCGCTGCACCTCTTTGGGCTCCATATGGCGTAAAATCTGCGCCGCATGCTGCTCTCCCAGGCTCATCATCAATATCGCAGCATTCTCAACCGTCTGCACCTGCTCATTCATCGTCGGTTACCCACTGTTTAATCACTTGTGCAGCACGTTGCGGGTCCTCGGTCACCAACCCCTGCGCCGCCGCCAACTGCATATCATAGCTCTGCCCGGGTCCGGGCAAAAGTGCCGTACCGGCTGCACCACCTCTAGCCATTGTTCCCGGCATGGAGGGATTCGCGGCCTCCGCCTCAGCCGCTTCCGCTGCAGCCTGGGCATTCGCTACAGCTGTCGCAAGCGCCTTTTGTTTGGCACCGTCATTAGACAGCGACTTCATAATCGGGCGAATCACCACAAAAATCAGAATCAGCACCAGCAAACCCGCCAGCACCTGTTTGACCAGAGGTTGAAACCAGTCCTCCTGCCAGATCTGTATCTCCTCAACCTCCGGCTCAAAAACTTCTACTGGCGCAAAAGGGGCATTGATAACACTGACCAGATCACCACGAGTCTCATCATAGCCAACCGCTCCGCGTACCAGTTCGGTCATTCGATTCAGTTCTTCCGTAGTCCAGGGTGCTGAAGTAGCTTCACCCTCCCCGTCACCCGGTGCAACCCTGTTATCAATGACCACAGCCACCGAGAGTCGCCTGACCTTGCCCTGCTGGTGGCGGGTATAGCTGATGGTTCGATCCAGCTCATAGTTACGGGTCGCCTGCTTACGCGTATTGCCTTTATTTTCAGAAGAAGCTCCCAGATTCCGCGCAGCCTGCGCCTGCTCCGGCGCTGTCGCTGCTTCGGCTGGCTGATTGGACAACGCTCCGGGAATTCCTCCGGGCCCAGCCCCCCCTGCCGAGCGCTCCTCCTCCAGGGTCTGCTCACTACGAACAACCGGCGCATCCGGATTGAAAACCTCTTCCGTTTGTTCGATTGCGGTAAAATCAATATCTGCGGATACTTCTGCTTTAAATTTGTCTCGACCGACTACCGGTTCCAAGATCTGCTGTACACGCCGCATCAACACCTGCTCTAACTTGCGCGTATAGTCAAACTGATGGGAAGCCATGGCGGCCGACTCACTCTGGCCCTGGTCAGACAGTAAACGTCCATTTTGATCAACGATGGTGACGTCAGAGGAATCAAGCTCGGGTACGCTGGACGCGACCAGATTAACAATCGCCATGGTTTGCCCCTCTTGCAATCGGCGACCGGGTGACAACTCAACAAAGACCGAAGCACTGGGGCGGCGTTTATCACGCACGAAAACGGACGTTTTAGGCAACGCCAGATGAACACGGGCCGCACGAACGGTATTCAGACTGGCGATGGTGCGCGCCAGCTCACCCTCCAGCCCCCGGCGATAACTGATACTTTCCATGAATTGACTGGTACCCAAACCCTGCTCTTTATCCAGCAATTCAAATCCAACACTGCGATTATTAGAAATACCCACAGCAGCCAACTGCATACGAGCCTGGTGTAAACTGCGGGAATCCACCAGCAAGCTACCGCTTTTAGGATCAATTTTATAGGCGATTTCACTGCTGCGCAGCACATCAACAGCCTGCATTGCGTCAACGTTATTCATGTCGTTAAGCAGGGGACTATAGTCCGGTTCCTGTGACCAGAGCACCACAGCAAAACCAATTGCTATACTCGCCGCCAAACCGACCAGCAGTCCTATTTGACGAAACAGGCTCAGGCCGGAAAAGCCGGTGGTCAGATCATTGCTCGGCGGAGCCGACTGTGTTTGGATCTCTATATTTGCAGGTAAAGTAGCCATTGTCTTCAGTCTAGTTTCGAATAATGGTAATTGCTTATATCAATGAGTAATCTCACTATACAGGCATATTCATAATATCTTCATAAGCCCGGACCAGCCGGTTACGCACCTGGGTCATCGCCTCAAAGGAAACACTCGCTTTCTGCATACTGATCATTACCTGTGTAAGATCGACGCTGGGATCACCCTGCTCATAAGCAGTCGACACGGCCTTTGCCTGCATCTGTTGCTCATTAACAGCGCCGACGGCATTCTCCATCATTTCAGAAAAATCAGGACCGTCCGCTTTATTAACACCCTGTTGGGTCAACTCAGGCTTCTCAACCTGCCCCTGAGCCTGCACCTGCAATTGTCGCATTTGCATTAACACACTATTAATATCTGCTCGTGCTGTTGTCATCGTTACTATCCTCAAAATACCCAATGATTAGCAGAACTCTTTCGGCTAATCTTAATATGCTTCTAATAACCTAACGCCGTATCGAGATCAAAACCCGACTCACGCATTTTGGCGAGCTTATAGCGTAGTGTCCTCGGACTTATTCCCAGTTTTTCTGCCGCCTGTTTTTTTCGACCCCGCTCCAGTTTCAACGCATCCACAATGAGCTGGTACTCATGGTTTTTCATACCCTTTTCCAGATCAGCGGCTGAATCCGCTGCCTCGCCAACAACAGCAGCTGGTGGAGTGATCACAGACGGTTTGACCACCGCAATCGATCCTGACAGCATCAGATCAGCTGGCGTAACCTGATCATCGCGTTGCAAAATCAGGGCACGTTGTATGACATTGTCCAGTTCCCTGACATTGCCCGGCCACGGGTACTCCAACAACGATTGTTTCGCCTGCTGATTCAGTATCACCCCGCTCTTATTCATTTTTTGACCATGATGTACCAACAAACGCTCGGCCAGCGGTACGATATCCGACTGCCTTTCGCGTAATGGTTGCCACTGCAAGGGAAACACGCTGAGTCGATAATAGAGATCTTCACGGAATTTACCTTCGGCTACATATTCCAGCAGGTCGCGGTTGGTGGTTGCAATCACCCGGACATTCAAAGGAATCACCTTCTTGCCCCCGACCCGTTCGACTTCTCGTTCCTGCAATACACGCAGAAGTTTTGCCTGAAGCCCCGGTGCCATCTCGGATACCTCGTCCAGCAGAATGGTGCCGCCGTTGGCCTGTTCAAACTTTCCCGGGTTGCTGGAGTAAGCACCAGTGAACGCGCCCTTTTCGTGTCCAAAAAGCGTTGCTTCCAGCATGTTTTCAGGAATCGCCGCGCAATTGATGGCAACAAAGGGGCCATCAGCACAGCTGGAATTGGCATGAATATAACGTGCCAACACCTCTTTGCCGGTGCCGCTTTCACCGGAAATAAGCACCGTAAATTCTGTGACCGCCACTTTTCTGGCCAGGGCCAGCAACTCTTTACTGGAAGGCTCTTCAGCTATCGGTTGCTGATCCGATAACGCACCAACAGACCCCGCATAGCGCTTGACCGATTCAACCAGCGCCTGGGGTTTGAAGGGTTTGACCAGGTAGTCCACCGCGCCGCTGCGCATCGCATTCACCGCACTGTTCACATCGGCGTACGCTGTCATCAATAACACCGGTAACGACGGATAAAGCTGGTTCAGTCTGGCCAACAGCTCATGGCCATTCATTGCACCCATATTCACGTCACTGACCACCATATCCACACCGGTCTTGCTCAGTAGCTGTAGGGCCGCCTCACCGGACTCCGCCTGATGCACCTCAAACCCTGCCAAATCCAGCGTATCGTACAACGCCTCTCGCAGATCAAGATCATCCTCAACAATCAGTATTCGAGCTTTACTCATTAACCTGCAACTCCTCATTCTCGATAAGATTACTGAATGCCTCCCATACCGGCAGACGCAAAACAACCGTGGTTCCTCGGGCACAGGTGGATGCAATCTCAAATTCACCCTGATGAGCACGCACCACCGCCTGCACCACCGCAAGACCGAGCCCTGTCCCCTGTGATTTAGTGGTTACGAAAGGCTCCAGTACAGTTTCTCTTACCGAGGGATCGATTCCCGGCCCTTTGTCCTGAACGGTGATCAGCAGGAACCCCGGCGCCTCTTCATCGGCCAGTTTATGCTGTAGACAAATTTCGATTTGCGCGCCGCGTCCGACTGCCTGTACGGCATTGTTGATCAAATTGAGAATAGCGCCGACCAGCGCTTCAAGATTACACTGCAACAGGCAGCCTTGAGCCTGGTTACTAATCGTTAAATGTGATTCACTCGCCTCCAGCGAAGCCTCAGCCGCCGCTTCGATACCCGATGCCAGTTGCCCGGTATCAGCGCGGTCAGCCAAAGGCATGTCGCCCTTGGCAAAAATCAGCATATCCCTGACCTGCTGTTCCAGATGATTCAGCCGGGCACTCAGTTTTCCGGTAAAACGTTGCTGCTGTTCCGGTTTTAGTTCGGGATTGCCTAAGTGTTCTGCATAAAGCATCGCGGCTGTGAGCGGGGTTCGTATCTGGTGCGCCAGCGAAGCAACCATTTTGCCAAGCGAGGACAAGCGTTGATGGCGGCTCAAACGCTCCATCAAATCCCGTGTTTCCGTCATGTCCGTCAGCACAATCAACTGGCCACGCTGGCCCTCTAATGAGCGGGTTGCAAGACTGACGCGACGACCATCCTTTAAAGACACCTCATGCCCGTCATCCAGCCGGGGAGCAAAACTGCGCTGAATAATCTCCAACCATCGCTCGCCGAGCAACGGCTCCCCCAGCAACTCCACGGCAGCAGGATTACATTGCTGCACCCCACCACGCACATCCAGCACCACCACGCCAACCGGCAGGATATTGAGTAACCCCTCCAGCCGCCCTGTGACCAGTGCCTTATCAGCCACTTCTGCCTGATGTCTTGCTTCAGCATCTGCAAGCTGCGCTCTGAGGTCCTTTACCTGTAATTCCAGGGCCTGATAAGCATCTGTAAGCTGGCCTGAAACCTGATTGAAATATTCAAAGGCTATTTTTAACTTCTGCTGGTCAGAGAGATCCGCTTCACCACCAACGGCCATGTCATGCAGTGGGCTTGCCGCTGTTGCAGACGAATGAATACCCGCTAATGGATGAACCTGTGCCGTTTCGGTTTGTACAGTCATGCAAATTCCCCTGACTTCGCCTTGAACCCCGTCCTGTCCGGCAGTGACAAGATCCTGACGTTATGGTCGTTTGGAATTTATTCTGCAAAGAATGTGCCTGAATTGGTACGTTGAAGAAGAAGACAAAATATTGCCACCTAATCAATAAGTTATCATTTTTCTTTCGTTTGAAAAGGTGGACAATAAATTGACAGACGGTCTATTTCAGCAATTCGCGCGCTGTGTAAAAGCACTCACAACGCGGATCGTTCAGCATTAAACTCATTCGCAGCTCTGTGTTGGCTTTGTTTGCAAGGTCTGGACATTACTGCACAAAGCCGCCTTGATCTACAAACGCTCTGTACGCCATAGGGATCAAGGAATTATTCAGAGGTTCCCTAGTCCTTTTGAATACCCAGCTTGCGCATTTTTTCGACCAGTGTGGTACGGCGTATGCTAAGTTTTTCAGCAGCCCTGGCAACCACCGCATTGGTATCATTGAGCGCCTGCTCGATCAGATTCTTTTCCAGATTGGACAAATAATCCTTTAGATCGATACCATCATCGGGCAGCAACACCTGCTGGGGAAGTAACCGCTCCTGTTCGTCCACGGCCGGTTCACTCAGGAAAAACTGCTCCTCAGTGTCAGCATCCGATGCCTCGATGTATCTGAATTTTTCCGGCAGATCCTGGGCTCCAACCACCGCATCGGGATGCGTAATCGCCAGTCGCTCAATCAAATTAGCCAGCTCCCGTACATTGCCCGCCCAGTTGTGACGGCAAAGGGATTGAATGGCGGCGCTGTTGAATTTGACCGAACCCCGGTCCTCCGCCTCGAGTCGCTGAACCAGCTCATTGAGCAATAACGGAATATCCTCAACACGCTCCCTCAGCGCTGGCATCTCAATTGGAAAAACATTCAAGCGATAATAGAGGTCCTCACGAAAACTGTTGTCTTCAATCATCACCTCCAGATCCTTGTGTGTAGCGGCGATAACACGAACATCCGCTTTCAAGGTCTGGGTGCCGCCCACCCTCTCATATACACGCTCCTGTAGCACACGAAGCAGTTTGACCTGCATATTCAGCGGCATATCACCAATTTCATCGAGAAACAACGTACCGCCTTCGGCCATTTCAAAGCGACCCGGACGACTGCTGATAGCGCCGGTAAACGCACCTTTTTCATGTCCAAACAACTCGCTTTCCAGAAGCTCAGCCGGAATAGCGCCGCAGTTCACGGGCACGAAAGGTTTCTGTCGGCGTTTAGAATTGTAGTGCAGGTTACGGGCAACCACCTCTTTACCAGTACCTGATTCACCGGTGATCATGACGCTCACATCCTTGTCGGCGACCTGCGCCATCAATTTGCGCACGCTCTTGATACACTCGCTGCTGCCAACCAAACTACGGAACAGCTCAAGATCCCGATTTTTACCGCGCGAGCGCATATTCTCATATTGCTCCCGATAAAGCTGAGCACGATGTAATGCATCCAGCAACGGGTTATAGGTGATTGGTACTTCAACATGACCAATCACCATTCTGCGTAACTGGACATCCGTTGACGAAGCGATCTCCCGGTCACCCAGTATTAATACCGGAATTCCCTCATCCCAGGCATTCAAATCCGCTAAAACCGTTTCTAGCTCAAAATCTTTTTCGATACCTCCGAGCATAACGGCTACCACCTCACTACTACTGGTAAAACCATCCTGCGCTTGAGGTTTCCAGTCAGTCGAGTCAGCTACAACTGAAAAAGCTCCCAAAAAATCCAGGATCACTTTCAGGTCGTGGCGACGCTGGCTGTCATTATCAATTACAAGTGCTTTAATTTCTCTACGCATTGAGCTTCGGTTATTCCTTAATCGGCGGCATGTTCAATTTTTTGACGCATTGTAGCGGCATTTAATTTAAATTTATACTGGCATCTTAAAATGTCAAATTTGTGACGCACATTAATCGAATAACCTGCTTCCCCAGGCAATTCAATTCGTGCGTTTGATTATTCCCCGCTATACTTGATGACACTATTCAAAAAAACGTTTTCTCTACGTATCCATAGGTTCTGTTTTGTTTGGCCATAAAATCAATTTCCTTAACCGCTTTCTGCTGCCCGGACTACTGTTTTTTGTATTGTTACCAGAAGCAAAGTCCGAAATCAGTCCAACCATTGATTCGCAGCCCGCCAACATCGAATCGATAACAAAAGACTCAAAAAAAGCGGGAAGCCCGGCTGAACAAGAGATCGTCGCCGATGCACAAACAACACCCTCACTACCACAGGCAGAGAGCATCGATCTGGAACAACCGGTACCAATAGAGAGCCCTGAAACCGAAATACCCACAGCGGTTGTTGCGCCAGATATGGGCAGCGATGAAGCATCAGGAAACCTGACCGAAAACGAGAGCTCACCCAAACCGCTTATTCTACTTGGCACCAAAGTCCCTGCCAGCACCTCCACCCGTTTATCCTGGTCACCCAGTCAAACTGTTGAGGGCATATTGTCGCCCACGCCAGTATTGGTGCTGCATGGTGCCAAAGCTGGCCCGACACTCTGCCTCACGGCCGCTGTCCACGGAGACGAGCTCAATGGCATCGAGATCGTTCGACGTGTTCTTTATCATCTGGACGTAAAAAAGCTCTCGGGAACCATCATCGGCGTCCCGATTGTCAATCTTCAGGGCTTTCATCGTGCCTCTCGCTACCTGACAGACCGCCGGGATCTGAATCGTTATTTCCCCGGAAACCCGAAGGGCAGTTCTGCATCCCGAATAGCGCACTCCTTTTTCAACCGGATCATTAGCCATTGTGACGCCCTGGTGGACCTGCACACCGGCTCCTTTAACCGCACCAACCTGCCACAGCTCAGGGCCGACTTATCCAACACCGGGGTGGTTAACCTCACCCATGGATTCGGTGCGACCGTGGTGCTGCACAATGAAGGTGCCAAAGGCACATTGAGACGGGCAGCTACCGACGCCGGCATTCCCGCTGTAACGCTTGAAACCGGCGCACCGATGCAGTTGCAGGAAGATGCCGTCAGCCATGGCGTAAAAGGCATCCAGACGCTGCTAAACAAGCTTGGCATGGTCAAAAAAGTGAGCTTATGGGGCGATCCTGAACCGGTTTACTATCAATCGGTATGGGTCAGGGCGGATCAGGCCGGAATTCTTTTCAGCCAGGTCAGCCTCGGTCAGCGGGTTAAAGCAGCACAGTTACTGGGCACCGTCACCGACCCGATCACCAATATCCGCCAGGAGATACGCTCCCCACACAAAGGCCGGGTACTGGGTATGGCCATCAACCAGGTGGTTCAACCCGGTTTTGCAGCATATCGGATTGGTATTCAAACATCCGAACAGGAGATTCCCAAAGAAGCACCAGTCGACCGTCAACCCCTGGATGATCCTGATCTGGCAGAATCCAAACAGGAAAATGATCCGGACCGGGACTCCCTCGAGGATTCCTAGACAAGCATTTGCCGACTAGTGCAAATACCCTAAATCACCGCTGGGCGCGAGAAACACGTTTCGCTACCATACCAAACTGAAAATTTAATCATCGACAAAGGCGAGCTGGCAGTGCAACGCGCATTAGAATTATCGGACAAGCAGATACAGCAACTGGTGAATACCGTTATGAATCGAATCATGATATTCACCCGATCCATCGAAGAACAACCGGTCGATCTGAGCGACCAGGTTGAAGCTCAACAGGTTCGTGCGCTGGCAGAACCACTGCCCGATCAACCCGGTAATTTTGATCAGTTGCTGTCGCTCGTATTCGACCAGGCCGCCCCTTATGCAATTAATGCCGCATCGCCAGGTTTTATGGGTTACATCCCGGGAGGCGGGATTTTTCATGCGGCTATTGCCGATCTGATTGCCAACAGCCTTAACCGATATGTAGGCGTGTCCAATGTAGCACCAGCACTGAATCAGCTCGAAGCCAATGTCATTCGCTGGCTCTGTGAAATTGTCGATTATCCAACCCAAGCCCGCGGTTTCCTGACTTCAGGCGGCTCGCTGGCCAACCTGAGCGCACTCATTACCGCCCGTCATGTCCGGCTGGGAGAGGATTTCAGCAAAGGCGTCATCTATATTTCAAACCAGGCCCACCACTGCCTGGAAAAAGCTGCGAGACTGGCCGGCTTTCCAGAACGTAACTTCCGGGTTCTGGACGTGGATGATCACTACCGCCTCAACCCGCAACAGGTTTATGAAGAGATCCTCAAAGACCGGGCACAGGGGCTTACCCCATTCATGATCGCTGCCAGCGCCGGTACCACCAACTCGGGAGCTGTCGATCCGCTACCACAGCTCGCTGACCTCGCAAAACGCGAGCAGCTCTGGTTTCACATCGACGGTGCCTACGGCGGATTATTTCGTATGACCGAGCGAGGAAGGCAAACACTGCAAGGACTGGAAAGAGCCGATTCAGTGGTACTCGACCCACATAAAACCCTGTTCCTGCCCTACGGCACAGGTGCGCTGCTGGTTCGTAACGGCGATGACCTGAAAGCCACCCACAGTTCCCAGGCAGACTACATGCCGACCCTGCAGGAAGATGAGTACATGATGGACTTTTGTGAACTCTCACCGGAGCTGACACGTCCCTTCCGCGGCCTGCGTATCTGGTTACCCTTCAAAATGCACGGCGCACAGGTTTTCAGGGAATATCTCGATGAGAAACTGGATCTGGCTCAAAACATACAACACAAAATTGAACAGCATCCTCAACTGGAACTGCTGGCCCCGGCGGAACTTTCCATTCTAGCCTTTGCTCTCAACGATACCTTTGACTCGCTGGAACAGCGCAACGGAGCGACCAAAAAACTGATGGCGCTCATCAACAGCAAACAGCGCGTCATGCTTACCGGCACCCTGCTCAAGGGTGTCTATGCGATACGCATAGCCGTGCTGGCATATCGTACCCACCAGGAACGGATGGATATGTTGTGGGAGGATCTGCTTTGGGCATTGGAAGTGCTGGACAACAAACCATAAAACACTGGCATCGATTCAGACTGTGTTCAGCATTCGCCCTCTAAACTGGCCTGGTTAAACGATCTATCACGCTCTATAATTTTGGTCATACCTTAACTAAGGAGGGTTAATGCGATACGCTACAGGACTGTTAACTGCTTTTCTCGTTTTCATTGTTAGCCATTTCCCAACCATGCTGTACGCGGCGGAGATTCAGTGGATTACCGCCGATAATGCCTTTGCGCCTCCGTCACCTGAATGGCAGAATCTTGGTCTGAACACACCGTCGGGCAGCAGTAAACAACCTGTGATTTCGGCCGACGGCACCACTCTTGCGTTTGTCTCAAACGCGATCCATTACAATGGCGAGACCAGGTTCACCGTTGATGCAGGCGAGAGAGTCAACCTGTTCGACTCCCTTTTTGTGATCGATCTCAACAAAAACAGCCACACCATCATTGCCGAATCCCCCACTGAGCCCCGTTTATCTTACGATAACAGTGCCCCGGATCTTTCCCGACACGGTGACAATCTGGTCTTCGCCAGCACCGCGAATCAACTTTCGGTTGACGATCAGGACCGCTGCGAGCTTATCGTCGGAACCCGCTATGATTGCGACGAGTCCAGCGACATTTATCTGTCCGGGCCGGCTCAGCAAAGCCCCACCCTACTCTCACCCGTTATCGACCTGGATGATTGGGAAAGCCGGTACGATGATCACCCGGCAGAGCGCACACCCGCTATCTCACTGGACGCCAACCGTATCGTATTCCATTCCGAAAACGGCCAGTTGGCCGGCCTTGACACACGAATCGACGATATCGTTCTTTATGATCTCACCGAAGACACATGGCAGATCATCTCCCAAACAGATGAGGGCCAATCCCTGGGCTCCTCCTTCAACCCGAAAATCTCCTCTTACGGAGAGCAGGTATTGTTCGCATCTAACAGTGATGTAATCATTTTAATCTATCCTCCTCCACCCGATGATGGTGACCAGTTGCACCTGTATGACCGTCGGCAAAACCGCCTGATCTATGTCGCCGAAAACGAGCGCAACGTCCCGGTACAGGCGGTCAGTTACGATATTTCACCTCAGGGAGAGCACGTCGTCTACAGTTCCTATGACTGCAACCTTACCTGCTTTTTCATCCACCACTGGCCCAGCAATTCGGTAATTCGGATTGACACCCTAAAAGAGGGCCATCTGGTCGATGAACTGGTATTTGCTCCCGATAATCGTCATATCCTCTATACCCTGGCCTCGGTTACCGACGAAAAGGAGGAGAGCGACATAATCCTCTATGATCGCGTGACCGACCAGCACCGGCAGCTTGCCACGGGCAGTTCACCTTCCATTGACGATCGAGCGTTACAGATTGCTTTTAGCTCCAGAGCCGACTACCCGGAACTGGGAGACCAAAATGGCGTAGAAGATATTTTCCTGTTGACCCGAACCGACATCGACCCCAATGGTTCATTAATCAGCGAATACTACCATGAAGGACTCAATCACTATTTCCTAACCGGTTTTCCCGGTGAAAAGCGTTTTGTTGACCAGGGTGGTGCCGGAAAATGGCGCCGCACAGAACTAAGCTATAAAGCCTGGCTAACCGCCGAAACGGCACCACCAGAAGCTGTGCCAGTGTGCCGATTTTACGGCACCCGCGGCATTGGCCCGAACTCTCATTTCTACACCGCGCATACCAAAGAATGTGAAGCCGTACAAAAAGATCCGGGATGGACCCTCGAAACCACTACCGCCTTCTACATTCTGCAACCTACCGCAGGTAAATGCCCAAACAATACAGACCCCGTCTTTCGTTACTACAATGGCCGGGCAAAGTATAAAGACTCCAACCACCGTTACACCCTGTACCCGGAAATACGGCCCGATATGGAAGCCAACGGCTGGATTTTTGAAGGTATTGTTATGTGTGCTCCTAAGTGACCAGCCAATCTTTCCGCTTTAACAAGCGAGGCTTGGCAGTTCCGTCCGGATAAATACCCAAAGAAGCAACGCGTAGTGACCTTAGGTACAGGTTAGCGAAAAACCTAATCTAACCAAACCCGAGCATTACGGAACAATCGCAACCAGGCTCCGTCTTCCTGCCAGTCGTTCGGGTACCAGGAGTTTTGTACTGCACGAAACACCCGCTCAGGGTGAGGCATCATAATGGTTACTCGGCCATCTGCATTGGTCAGCCCGGTTATACCTTGCGGCGAACCGTTTGGATTTTGCGGATAGTTTTCTGTCACTTTGCTGTAATTATCAACATAGCGCAGAGAAATCTGCCCCGCTGCATTCAGCGCGTCAATCTGTTCAGTGGTGCCAAATTCGGCTCGCCCTTCGCCATGAGCTACAGCAATGGGAATGCGTGATCCGGCCATTCCCTCAAGCAGGATTGAATTCGATTTCTGCACCTCAACCATTGCCACACGGGCTTCAAACTGTTCTGACTGGTTGCGTACAAAATGCGGCCAGTGTTCGGTGCCTGGAATCAATTCATGCAGGTTAGAAAGCATCTGGCAGCCGTTGCAAACCCCCAGCGTAAAGGTTTCCTGTCGTTGAAAAAAGCTGCTGAATTGGTCTCTGGCCTGGGAATTAAACAGTATCGATTTGGCCCAGCCTTCTCCTGCACCCAGTACGTCTCCGTAGGAAAACCCGCCACAGGCAACCAGGCCTTTGAAGTCATCCAGTGTCACACGTCCCGATAAGATGTCACTCATGTGTACGTCTATGCTGGAGAATCCTGCGCGGTCAAAGGCGGCGGCCATTTCCAGTTGTCCATTCACACCCTGTTCCCGAAGCACGGCAATACGTGGGCGGACACCGCTATTGATATAGGGCGCAGAAATATCTTCATTTTGATCAAAACCCAGCTCGGCAGAAAGCCCGGGGTTATGCTCATCCAGCAGCCCATCAAATTCCTGTTGCGCGCAATCAGCGTTGTCGCGCAACGCTTGAATCTGATAGCTGGTTTCGGCCCACCAGCGTTGTGCCTGTACTCGCCTGATCTCAAGTACCGTTTGGTCCTGAAAGGTGAAGCGGAGGTTATCCCGCTCATTCAATCCGGCAATAACCTGGGTGCAGTCACCCAGTCCCGCTGCGACAAACTGGGATAACACGGCCTCGGTGTTTTCTGCTGAAACCTGTATAACGGCGCCCAGTTCTTCGCTAAAGAGAGCTGCACTGAGTTGTGCTGCCTCATCGGCCAGCAGATCCAAATTTACATCCAACCCGACATTTCCGGCAAAAGCCATTTCACAGAGCGTTGCAAACAGTCCGCCATCAGAGCGGTCATGGTAAGCCAGTAATAGCTGGTCCTCGATCAAGCCCTGAATCACTGCAAACAAGGCCTTCAGATCCTCGGCTTCGTCAAGATCAGGCGACCGGTCTCCGATCTGCTTGTATACCTGTGCCAGTGCTGAGCCGCCCAACCGGTTCTGGCCGCGTCCCAGGTCAATTAATATCAGGTCACTGGATCCTGAATCCTTACGTAATTGTGGGGTCACGGTTTTGCGGACATCAGTGACCGGCGCAAATCCGCTGATGATCAACGACAGCGGCGCGGTAACACTTTTCTGCTCGCCATTTTCCTGCCATTGGGTGCGCATGGACATGGAATCTTTACCAACCGGCACAGCGATACCGAGGGCTGGGCAGACCTCCATGCCAACGGTTTTAACTGTGTCATAAAGATTTTCATCCTCTCCCGGATGTCCGGCCGCGGCCATCCAGTTTGCAGACAGTTTAATGTTGCCTATCTCACCAATGTTGGCGCTGGCGATATTGGTAATAGCCTCAGCAATCGCCAAACGACCTGATGCAGGTGCATCTATTAACGCAACCGGTGTGCGCTCGCCCATAGCCATCGCTTCACCGGCATAGGTGTCGTAAGCACTGATAGTCACCGCCGCATCCGCCACTGGTACCTGCCAGGGTCCGACAAATTGATCGCGCGCGACCATTCCGGTGATAGAGCGATCCCCAATGGTGATCAGAAAACTTTTACTGGCAACAGTAGGCAGCTTGAGCACCCGTTGCGCCGCTTCCTGCAGATCTATAGCACTGCTATCAAACGCCGCGCGCTGAAACTCTGTTCGCTGCACTTGGCGCAACATCTTTGGAGTTTTGCCCAAAAGCACATCAAGCGGCATATCAACAGGTTTGTTCTCAAAGTGGCTATCTTCCACCACTAACTGCCGTTCTTCAGTGGCTTCGCCGAGCACCGCGTAAAGGCAACGCTCACGTTGACAGATCGCCTCGAACCGATCCCAGTCTTCGGGTTTGACCGCGAGAGAATAACGCTCTTGTGATTCGTTACACCAGATCTCCAGCGGTGACATGCCGGGCTCGTCGTTGGGCACATTGCGCAACTCGATACGCCCGCCTTTATCACAATCAGCTACCAGTTCTGGAAAAGCGTTGGAAAGACCACCGGCACCGATATCATGAATAAAGGCAATGGGGTTTTGCTCACCCATCTGCCAGCACTGGTCGATCACTTCCTGACAGCGACGTTCCATTTCCGGGTTGTCGCGCTGCACAGACGCAAAATCCAGATCCGCACTACTGCTGCCTGAGGCCATAGACGAGGCGGCACCACCACCCAGCCCGATCAGCATGGCCGGACCTCCTAGCAACACCAGTTTGGTACCTGCGGGAATCGTACCTTTATCAACATGGTCTGCGCGAATATTACCCAGTCCACCGGCGATCATAATTGGCTTATGGTACCCGCGGACCTCTTCACCTGCTGCGCCTGGTGCTTTTTCCTCAAAGGTACGAAAATAACCACATAGATTGGGGCGACCGAATTCATTGTTAAATCCTGCGCCACCCAAGGGGCCGTCAATCATGATTTCTAAAGCGGACACGATACGGTCCGGCTTGCCATAATGGGTTTCCCAGGGTTGTTCAAAACCGGGGATTTTAAGATTTGAAACGGAAAAACCGGTAAGCCCGGCTTTTGGTTTTGCACCTTTTCCGGTCGCTCCCTCGTCGCGAATTTCACCTCCGGAGCCAGTTGATGCGCCGGGATAGGGGGCGATAGCCGTTGGATGGTTATGGGTTTCCACCTTCATCAGGATATGCACTTCCTGATCATTGGCAGCGTACTCTTTGGAATCCGGATCAGGATAGAAGCGTCCGGCTCTGGAGCCTTCAATAACCGCTGAGTTGTCTGAATAGGCCGATAATACACCTTCTCCGTGAAGCTGTGTGGTGTTTCGAATCATGGCAAACAGAGACTTATCCTGTTCTTCGCCATCGATGATCCAATCCGCATTAAAAATTTTGTGACGACAATGTTCGGAGTTTGCCTGCGCGAACATCATCAATTCGACATTCGTTGGATTACGCTTCATCGCAGTAAAGTTTTCGACCAGATAGTCGATCTCATCTTCGGCCAGTGCCAGACCGAGAGTGGTGTTGGCGTCCACCAGCGCCTGCCGGCCACCGTCTATCAGATCCACATAGGCTACAGGTTCCGGTTGCGCATGATGGAACAGCGCTTCGGCCTGCTGCATATTCGATAAAACCGCTTCTGTCATCCGGTCATGCAGAACCTCTGCCACCGCCTGCCATTCCTGTGCCGAGAGTGCCGTGGAAGCTTTCAGATAATAGGCTACGCCTCGCTCCAATCTACGTACGTTTTGTAATCCGCAGTTATGGGCTATATCAGTCGCTTTGCTGGACCAGGGAGAGATAGTGCCAAAACGCGGCACTACCAGGAACAGTTCACCTTCGCACGATTCAGTCTCGGCACTCGGGCCATAGGTCAACAAACGCTCTAAAACTGCTTGCTGTTGGTCTGTCAGATCCGTTTCCAGTTCGGCAAAATGCACGTACTCCGCATACAGTCCGGATACAGACCCGCAGGCAGAGGTTAACTGGTCAAGAAGTTTGTTTAAACGAAATGAGGAGAGAGCGGGAGCGCCACGCAACTGAAGCATTATGACTGATATCTCTTGGTGAAATTATAGGCAGAAAAATGAAGCGCTAATGATACTGAAAGCTGCCCCCCACCGCCACTGCTTGACCCACTCTTTCGCGGTTTTGTTGCCATATTATCTGGTAGATTGGCGCGCAGGATTCTTAAAGCAGGATGGATTGGAATTGTTTCAATACGGAATTCGGTCAGCGTATCCCGCTTTTCGACTATTTAACCATCTTAGCGGTCCGTTTTCTTTTCCTGACGGCGACGTCTGAAAAAATCACTGATCAACTCCGAACATGGTTCTTCAAGAACTCCCCCAATACACGCTATGCGGTGGTTGAAATACTCTTGCTCCAGCAGTTGAGCGTTGCTGTGCACCACCCCCGACTTGGGTTCTCTGGCCCCATACACCAGCTGTTTGATCCGCGCATGCACCATTGCACCGGCACACATGGTACAGGGCTCTATGGTGACATAAAGCGTACAATCGACCAACCGGTAGTTGCCCAGATGGTTAGCCGCATCCCGCAGTGCCATTATCTCCGCATGCGCAGTGGGGTCCGATGCGGATATCGGCTGGTTATAACCACGACCAATGATCCGGTTATCTTTTACGACCAGTGCGCCCACCGGCACCTCATCAAGCAGCGCTGCTTTGCCTGCCAATAGCAGCGCTTCGCGCATCCAGTCTTCATGGCCCATCTCTATTTCCATCCTGTTTTTCCAAGCGGGTAGTCAACATATTTCCGGTCACCGTCCTGCTTTAGAACTATTGGTGTCTTATTCTTTCATGTAGACGCAACGCGGAATGCGCCTGCATGCCAAATACCTGCATTCAGCATCAATCAGTATACCTTCAGTTCCCTTAGACTGGACATACGCATGCTTCAGCATCCATAAAGGTGCAGAAAAACCTGACAGCCAGCCGCAGATACGGAAGAGTAACCACTTTTCCTGGATTTGGACAGATGTAAAACGGCCCTAACGGTTCCGCATGGCGGAGTACATATTAGCGCGGCAGCTACACCTATCGTTTGACGCAGGTTAGCACCGGACCCGTCCGTTCAGGCACTTTCATATTGGGTGGTTACTGTTTTAAGCGTTGATAGCGCGCCTGTTAACTGGCAATATCGGTGGTGCCTGCAGGTTTGTCTGAGCAGTCAACAGGGCGCTTTACTTTTCTGGTAACCTGTAATAATATTGCGGTGAGTGACCAATCACTCACCGCAATATTATTACGCTTTTATATCGATTTTGGGCATATACAGATGATTGAACTTCTTGAAGAACTCGGGCTGGCTACCGCCACATTATCCAGTCCTCCGGTCAATGCCATCAATGATACGTGGCTGAATCGCTTCAATGAAATTTTGGCGGAAGTGGAAGCTAGTGAGAAAATCAAGGTGCTGCTTATCCGAAGTGGGCAAAAACAGTTTTGTGCCGGTGCTGATCTGAGCGTTATGAAAGCCCGTTTTGATACCCAGTCAGGACGCGAGCAAATGGTGATGATGGCGCAAGCAATGCAAACCACCTTTTCAAGACTGGAGAATCTTCCGGTTATCACGATCGCTCAGTTGCATGGAGCCGCGATGGGTGGTGGCCTGGAACTGGCTCTGGCATGTGATTTGAGAATCGCTGCGAAGGGAGCCAGGATTGCGCTTCCGGAAATCACCCTCGGCCTGCTACCCGGCGCCGGTGGCACGCAGCGTTTGACCAGGATATGTGGTGAGGCGACAGCGAAAAGACTGATACTGGGTGGTGAGGTGATCAGCGGCGAGTTGGCGGAAGCCTTCGGTGTCGTGCACTGGGCAGTTGACGATAATGATCTGGAGGCCTTTACCAGGGATTTAACGAACCGGCTTTCAACCTACCCGAAGCTCGCAATCTCCGAGTGCAAAAAATGTATTTCGGCATTTCCAGATGAGCGCATCGACGGTTATCAGGTCGAAATAGACGGCACCCGGAAATTATATGAAAGCCCCGAGTCACAAGGTCTCGTCAGGGCCTTTTTAGAAAAAACCGCAAAGCGTTAGATGGGTCATTACAGTTAATCAAAAGTAAACGGAAGGTTGAACGATGAAACTAGCAGATAAAACAGCAATTATAACGGGTGCCGGATCCGGAATCGGTGCGGCGACGGCGAAAAAAATGGCGCAGGAAGGGGCGCATGTTTTTATTGGCGACATAAACCGGGACAATGGTGAGGCTGTCGCAGCGGAAATTCGGGAGTCTGGTGGACAGGCCGATTATGTCTATCTGGATGTCACTGACCAGGCATCGATTGAGGCCTGCCGGGACAAAATTGAATCAGCGAAAGGCGGTGTCGACATCATTGCCAACGTTGCAGGCTGGGGAAAGATTCAGCCATTCGTGGAGAATACGCCGGAATTCTGGCAGCAGGTCGTCAATATTAATTTTATGGGACCGATTATGGTCGCTCGTGCTTTTCTCGACAAAATGATCGAGAGAGGAAGTGGCAAAATCGTCAATATTTCCAGTGATGCTGGCCGCGTGGGCAGCCTCGGTGAATCCGTTTATTCAGGTGCCAAAGGGGGCATAATCGCATTCTCCAAGTCCCTGGCCAGGGAAGTTTCCCGGTTTAATATCACGGTGAATTGCGTCTGCCCCGGCCCGACCGATACACCATTGATGGATGCCGTACCAGAGCGGCACCGGGAAGCCTTTGTGCGCGCCACGCCGATGCGCCGACTGGCACAACCCGCTGAAATTGCGGATGCCATCATTTTCTTCTCAAGCGATCAATCCAGCTTTGTCACCGCTCAGGTGTTAAGCGTCAGTGGTGGCTTGTGCATGAGTGGTTAATTGAGTTCACACAAATATCAGCCTGTAGAGACATTATCGGAGTTTAATATGTACAAATTGAAAGCATCAGAATGGAAACCCGAACATTTCGGTTGGGAAGTTAAGGATGGTATTGCCACGGTAACGATGAACATACCCGAACGCAAAAACCCTTTAACATTTGAAAGCTATGCGGAGTTGCGTGACACCTTTCACAAGCTTCAGTACGCTGAAGATGTGCGTGCCGTGGTATTTACCGGGGCAGGCGGTAATTTCTGTTCCGGCGGTGACGTACACGATATTATTGGACCACTGGTCAAGATGGATATGGATGGCCTGCTCACCTTTACCCGCATGACCGGCAACCTGGTCAAGGAGATGCGTAATTGTCCACAACCTATTATCGCGGCAATTGATGGCATCTGTGTGGGTGCCGGGGCTATTATTTCGATGGCCAGTGATTTCCGCTATGCTACGCCCAAGGCAAAAACTGCATTTTTATTTGTCAAAGTGGGCCTGGCGGGTTGTGATATGGGGGCATGCTCGATCCTGCCGCGTATCATTGGCCACGGCAGGGCTTCGGAGTTGCTCTACACCGGACGAGTGATGAGGGCCGAGGAAGGTCAGGCGTGGGGTTATTTCAACGATATCGTGCCAGGCGAAGAGTTAATGGATAAGGCCTACAGTATGGCGAAAGAAATTGCCACAGGACCCTATTTTGCGCACACCGTTACCAAAAAGTGTCTGCATCAGGAGTGGAATCAAACCATCGAGCAGGCTTTGGAAACTGAAGCCGAAGCACAGGCGATATGCATGCAGACACAGGACTTCGAGCGTGCCTATCATGCGTTTGTGAATAAAACACTGCCCGAGTTTCAGGGTAATTAAAGGGTGAAATAGATGCCGGATAAAACCTATCTGCAATGGCCATTCTTTGAACAACACCATCGCGACCGGGCAAACTCCCTGGACAGTTTTGCCAGAAAGGAACTGCTCGGGATTGCCAGCTCCGCTCATGCTAATCCCGAGACGATGGATGACGCGTGTCGGGAGTTGGTATCGAAACTCGCGCAGGCGGGATTCCTGGACTGTTGCACGGTTCAGGAATCCGGTCAGAGCTTTGATGTTCGAAGCATTTGCCTGAGCAGAGAGACACTGGCATTTCATTCTGGCCTGATCGATTTTGCCTTTGCCATGCAGGGCCTGGGGTCAGGTCCGATATCATTGGCCGGCAATGATGAGCAGCGCGCTGAATATCTGCCCGCCGTTGCCCGAGGCGAAAAAATTGCTGCCTTCGCGCTATCGGAGCCAAATGCCGGAAGTGATGTGGGTGCCATGACCACAACCGCACAGGAAGTTGACGGGGAGTATGTGCTCAACGGCACCAAAACCTGGATTTCAAACGGTGGACTGGCTGACTTTTACACGCTGTTTGCACGGACCGGAGAGCAACCCGGTGCCAGAGGATTATCCGCTTTTATTGTCGATGCGAACAACCCGGGTTTAAAGGTGGTTGAACGCATTCCGGTCATTGCACCACACCCGCTGGCCACGATCAAGCTGTCGGATTGCCGGGTACCCAAGTCTGCGATGATTGGTACCGGAGGCCAGGGATTTAAGATCGCCATGGCAACTCTGGATGTTTTCAGAACCAGTGTGGGCGCGGCATCCCTGGGGTTTGCACGGCGTGCTTTGCATGAAGCGCTGGGGTACTCAAAGGAACGTATTGCATTTGGTAAAGCGATCAGCGAATTTCAGTTAACACAGGCAAAGCTGGCGGAGATGGCCACCAGCGTTGATACCTCTGCCCTTCTGGTCTATCGTTCAGCATGGAGCAAGGATACATTGGGCGGGCGGAATACACTCCCCTCGGCCATGGCAAAAATGCACGCCACTGAAGAAGCTCAGCAGGTCATTGATAAAGCCGTTCAACTGTTTGGTGGCAAAGGGGTTGTAACCGGAGAAGTTGTGGAATCTCTATACCGCGAAATCCGGGCATTACGGATATATGAGGGAACAACGGAAGTGCAAAAACTGGTGATAGCCAGCCATCTTGAATAGGTCCTGAACTCAAAGTGAACAGATCAGAAAACTTGAATTACTGCATCGCTGTCACCGGAGCCAGCAAAGGTATAGGTGCTGCAATCGCCCTGGAACTGGCGCAAAGAGGTTTTACGGTAGCCTGCCTGAGCCGCTCCGGCGCGCTGCCAGCAAACCACCAAAATATCGCGTCAGGAACGTCGGACAAACTGGTTGGAATCTCCTGCGATATAACGGACCCTGAATCGGTCGGGGCCGCACTGTCCGAAGCCGATCAGTATTCTGGCGGACTGGGCGGTATCGTCAATAATGCCGGCATCGCAACAGGAGGATCTTCCGCCTCCCTTCCCCTGAGTGCCTTTGAAGAGGTGATGAAAACCAATGTCACCGGGTTGTTTTCCGTCTGTCAGACCGCCTACCCTTTTCTGGAAAAAAGGGAATCCAGCCTCATCGTCAATATCGGCTCTTTCTGGGATCGAATCGGTGGAAAGTCCTATGTCGCCTATTGCGCTTCAAAGGCGGCGATTGCGGCCATTACCCGCAGCCTAGCGGTTGAGTGGGCCAGGCAGGGTATTCGGGTACTCGATGTTGCACCCGGGTATGTAAAAACCGACATGAACGCGGACCAGCTTGAGCAGGAACATGTAAAAGCGCATCTGAAAAAGCGTATACCCAGAGGTTATCCGGGCACCCCGGAAGAAATTGCCAAACTCGTTGCCAGCCTGTTTTGCGAAAACATTGCTTATCTCACGGGAACAACGATATGTATCGACGGCGGTCAGAGCATCGCGCCCTAGCAGGCAATTCAGGCAAAAAAATAAGTCATGGCCCGCGCTGAGATTCCCCATAAAAGCATGATACCATTCGAACTGCTTGCGAACGGGTTTAATCAATTTTGGGTCATTAGATATGAGTAAGGGAAAAGCCATAAGAAGTTTTGTTAATGATCCTGAACTGGTCAAGCGCAGGCGGTTTGAAATCGTAGATGCGGCTGTCAGCCTTTTCTCGGACCTGGGTTTCTATAAGACCAAGATATCCGATATTGCGGAAAAGCTTGGTGTCAGCCAAGGCACTATATACAAGTATTTTGAAGAGAAGGATGATATTTTATATCTGGCCATACTGCATATTCTCGAAACCTATGAGAATGAGATTCCTCTCCATATTCAGGCCGCCAGAAATCCTGTAGAAAAAATATGCCTCGCATTGAAGGCCTACTGCACCGTAGTCGGCAAGATGCCTGACGAGACCGTACTGGCGTACAGATCCACAAAGTCCCTCTCCCCCAAACGCCAGGAATATATCAAAGAAGCCGAAGCCAAAACCAACAGACTGCTGGAAGAGTGCGTATCCGACTGTGTTAAAGAGGGGTTTTACGTGGACGTGAACGAACGCCTGCTGGCTTATCAATATGTGATGTACTGTCACTCCTGGGCGTTAAAAAACTGGGCATTGAGAGGACAGTTCGATCTGGACAGTTACATTGAAGAGGGCATCAAGCTGTTGATTGAGCCATTTTTGACTGAAGCGGGCTGGCAATCCCACCGGGATAATAATAGCCGCTAAAAATCTGCGAACAGCAGCACCCTGCACAGGTCTACCGGATCATTTGCCAATGTCAATGCTTCGATCTTGTCGCTCAACTCCGGATAGCTGAGGTAGAGGTCAAGTATAAAATCCCGCAAGGTATCTACATCGATATCAGCCAGTTTTTCTTTGAGTTTATCGACATTCATAGGGCAAAATGAAAACTCGTCAAATCGTTCAGGCTTGTGTAGATAAAATCGTTCGCTCCAGATCGAAGAGAATCATTTCCTCATCAGACCAGACTGAGTCGGTTCAACAGTCGTCAACTCATAACGCGTTGTTCTGCCACCACCTGGTAACGGGATGATGATATTCTTGGCAACCAGGTCAGAAAGATCACGCCACGCTCGTTCAAAAGGCAAAATCTGAGGCCGACTGCTAATACCATGATTACGCCAAACCGCTACCCATGGTATTGCTGATATTCGTACTACAACGCGAGGGAAATACTATGAAAAATACCATTGATGATGCAGATCATATTATCAATTGGATTATTTTTATTGTTAATATTCAATTGGTTATAAAATCCTATCACTCCCACTCGATTGTCGCCGGTGGCTTCGAGGAGATATCGTAGGCGACACGGGAGATACCTTTAACCTCGTTAATAATCCTGCCGGATACTCGCTCCAGCAATTCATAAGGAAGATGCGCCCAGCGAGCCGTCATAAAATCAATGGTTTCTACGGCTCTGATTGCTACGACGTATTCATATTGACGCGCATCACCGACCACACCGACCGACTTGACCGGCATGAAGACGGTAAAGGCCTGACTGGTTTTATGGTAGTAATCTGCTGCGTGCAACTCTTCAATAAAGATCGCATCAGCTTCGCGCAGAATATCCGCGTACTCTTTCTTCACTTCACCAAGGATACGCACGCCCAACCCGGGTCCTGGGAAGGGATGCCGATAAACCATATCGTAGGGAAGGCCGAGTTCCAGGCCAATTTTACGCACTTCATCTTTAAACAGTTCCCGCAGGGGTTCGACCAGTTCCAGTTTCATATCGTCTGGCAGGCCACCCACATTATGATGAGATTTGATCACATGCGCCTTACCGGTTTTGGCCGCCGCTGACTCAATAACATCCGGATAAATAGTTCCCTGCGCCAGCCATCGAACTTCCTGTAATTTTTCCGCTTCCTCATCAAATATCTCGATGAAGGTGTTACCAATAATCTTACGTTTCTGCTCGGGGTCACTGACACCACGCAATCGCCCCAGGAACTCCCCTTCGGCGTCTACACGAATCACTTTGACGCCCATATTTTTGGCGAACATATCCATCACCTGATCGCCCTCATCCTTGCGTAACAATCCATTATCGACAAACACACAGGTCAACTGACCACCGATCGCTTTGTGCAACAGCGCCGCTACAACTGAAGAATCCACGCCGCCGGACAGCCCCAACAGCACTTTGTCCTGGCCTACTTGCTGTTGCACCTTGTCAACCGCATCCTCAATGATATGTGCTGCAGTCCAGAGTCCTTCACACCCCGCTATCCCTTTGACGAAATGCTCCAGAATTCGTTGCCCCTGAAGCGTGTGTGTCACCTCCGGGTGAAACTGAACACCGTAAAAATGCCTGGATTCATCATACATACCCGCAATAGGCGCTGACTCTGTCGAGGCGAGCAGTTCAAATCCAGCTGGCATAGTTGTGACCTTGTCACCATGACTCATCCACACATCCAGCAACGGCTGACCGTGGTCATCAACATGATCCGCAATATCCTGAAGCAGCGCGCTTTGCCCCTCCACACGAACCTGAGCATACCCAAACTCTCTTTCGCTTGAGGCCTGAACGGTACCACCCAATTGCGCAGCCATGGTTTGCATGCCATAACAAATACCCAGCACCGGCACTCCCAGTTCAAAGATCGCTTCAGGGGCTCGCGGAGTTTGCGCGAGGGTAACTGACTCGGGTCCACCGGCCAGAATGACGGCCCTTGGCTGAAATGCCTCAATCGCTTCGGCATCCATGTCAAAGGCATGAATCTCACAGTAAACACCAATTTCACGCACTCGACGTGCGATCAGTTGAGTATATTGTGAACCAAAATCGAGAATCAGTATGCGTTCGGCATGTATGTCTTGATGCATTCTTATTTATCTCTACTATTCCACATAATAAAAACGGGGCACCGGGCCCCATATTCCGCAGACCGCCGGATTCGTGCGTTTCACCAGCGGTCGATCTGATATCCGGCGCTGACCGGATCTACAAGTTTCGTCTTAACCGAATACGCGCGGTCACCGCACCCGATAATTAGGCGCTTCCTTGGTAATCGTAACATCATGCACGTGACTCTCACTCATGCCCGCGTTAGTGACTCGCACAAATTCGGGCTTGGAACGCATCTCTTCAATATCGGCACAGCCGGTATACCCCATGCTGGCGCGCAGTCCACCCATCATTTGATGCACAATCGATGACATTGGCCCTTTACAGGGAACTCGCCCTTCAATGCCCTCGGGCACCAATTTCTCCACGCCGGCATCCTTATCCTGAAAATAGCGATCACTGGAGCCGTTGGATTGGCCCATCGCCCCCAGCGACCCCATGCCACGATACGCTTTAAAGGTTCTTCCCTGATACAGCTCCACTTCACCCGGAGCCTCATCGGTTCCTGCCAACAAGCTGCCAACCATGATAGAACTCGCGCCTGCTGCCAGCGCTTTGGCCAGGTCGCCTGAGAATCGTATGCCACCATCAGCAATCAATGGTATACCCTTTTTCTGCAACACCTGAGCCACGTTGGCAATAGCAGTAATCTGCGGCACGCCAATGCCGGTAACGATACGTGTGGTGCAGATTGATCCGGGGCCAATCCCTACCTTGACCGCATCTGCACCGGCCTCGGCCAGCGCCTGCGCGGCATCGCCAGTGGCAATATTACCGCCTATCACCTGAATATCCGGGAATTGCTGCTTGACCCATTTGACCCGCTCGATAACACCCTGTGAATGACCATGCGCCGTATCGACAACCACCACATCCACACCGGCTTCTACCAACGCAGCCACCCTTTCCTCGGTTTCGCCGCCGGTTCCTACTGCTGCACCGACACGCAACTGCCCCTGCTCGTCCTTACAGGCATTCGGAAAAGCTTCCGACTTAAAAATATCCTTAACAGTCATCAGGCCGCGCAGTTTGAAATCATCATTAACCACCAGTACTTTTTCGATTCTGTGCTGGTGGAGAAGCGATTTCACAGTTGCCGCATCGGCACCCTCCTTAACCGTAATCAAGCGCTCCTGAGGCGTCATGATTTCAGATACACGCCGGTCAAGGTTGTTTTCAAAGCGAAAATCACGCGACGTCACAATTCCCATCAGTCCAGAGTCACTGACTACCGGCACACCGGAAATATTGTATTTACGCGTGATATCAATCAGCTCCCTGACGGTGGTTTCGGGAGTTACGGTGATTGGGTCTTTAACCACACCACTTTCATATTTTTTAACTGCCCTGACTTCCCTGGCCTGCTGCTCGACAGAATAGTTCTTATGTATAATACCGATACCGCCTTCCTGGGCCATCGCAATGGCCAGACTTGATTCGGTGACGGTATCCATCGCCGCCGAAACCAGCGGCATGTTAAGACTGATCTCGCGGGTTAATCGTGTTTTCAGTGAGACATCTTTAGGCAGCACTTGCGAATAGGCTGGCAGAAGGAGTACGTCATCAAAGGTGAGAGCATCTTCAGCAATTCGTAACATAGGTTACAACCACTCCAAAAGTGAAAAAATAACCGGCTATTATAGTGAGTTTAGAGAATGATATAAACTATCTTCTGCTGTGGAATTTGAATATGTCTTTGGGTACCAGGGAAATATAATATACCCAACCTGTTACTGTTATACTGCGAAACCATGAGTCTGACTAAAGAAGAACGTAAAATCTACTCGGTTGCGGAGCTAAACAGCCTTGCCAGACAGTTACTTGAAGGCCGTTTCAGCCGTATTTGGGTGGAAGGTGAAATTTCCAACTTTGTGCGCGCTTCATCTGGCCACTGGTACTTTAGTCTGAAGGATGAACGCGCTCAGGTACGCTGTGCAATGTTCGCAAATCGTAACCGAAGTTTGCGCTTTCGACCAAAAGACGGAATGCATGTCATTCTGAGAGGCAAAGCCAGCCTCTATGAGGGAAGAGGTGACTTTCAGGTGATTGCGGAAAACCTGATGCAGGCTGGTGAAGGATTATTACAGCAAAAATTTGAGGAGTTGAAGCTACAACTGGCTAAAGAAGGTCTTTTTGCTGATACCGGCAAACAAGCCATCCCTCAATTGCCACAGCATATCGGTGTTATTACCTCTCCCAGTGGCGCTGCGATCCGGGATATATTGAGCGTCCTGAAGCGTCGATTCCCAGCCATTCCGGTAACACTGATTCCAACTCTGGTCCAGGGTGGTGAAGCGGCAGACCAGATTGTATCAGCCCTAAGGCTGGCCAATAACCTGCCACAAAACATCGCACCTTTTGACGTACTGATAATTGGCAGAGGGGGAGGTTCACTGGAGGACCTTTGGTGTTTTAACGAAGAGAGAGTTGCCCGCGCAATATATGCCAGTAGTATTCCGATCGTTTCTGCTGTCGGACATGAGGTTGATTTTACCATTGCAGATTTTGTGTCAGATTTGCGGGCACCGACTCCTTCAGCAGCTGCAGAGTTGGTAGTGCCAGACCAAAGAGAGTGGCTTGGTCGATTACAAAATCTCGAATCGGCTCTGGCAGTGAGGTTAAAACAAAATCTGAGCCAAAAGGATAGTCAGCTTTCCTCAATTCAGAAACGATTGCGTCACCCCGGCCGGCAATTGCAGGATTATGCGCAACGATTAGACAGAATCGAAAACAGTTTATCGATCGCTATGGACCATCAGCTTCAGTTTGCACGCGCCAGGACAGCACAGTTGCATTCCGAACTTGGCCGACTTCAACCTACCCAACTGATTAGCGGGTTGAAAGCGAGTAGCAAACAACTGGAACATCGGCTGCTTTCTTCGGTCAAAGAGGTCTTACAAAATTCCCGGCACCGAATGCAAACCCAGACACAGAAACTGCATACTCTTAGCCCATTAAAAACGCTGGACCGCGGTTATGCGATCGTGACCAATGAGCATCAGCAAATTTTAAGAGATGCCTCTAAGGTCAGAACCGGTGACCGGATCACTGCGCGAGTAGCACGAGGCCAACTTCACTGTACTGTCGATGAGATAGAATCATGACCGAATACCAGGCACCCAGGCGGGGAAGCCGGATAATCACTTTGGCGAGCTCTGCCCTTCTCTCGCTGGCGCTGTTACTCTGTAATCCGTCGCTGGCACAAAACCTCCCTCAACAGGCTTCAGTTCCGGGAGGCATTGCATTGGTGGCGCTACCCGAGTTTGAAGCCAAGAGTCATGCAGTACCCCAAGCCTACTATCGCCAGCAACGCGTAATGGTTATTCGGGATACAAAGCAGGAAAACCAGTGGCTTGCGGTGGTTGGAATTCCTTTGGACACACAACCGGGAAAACAGCAACTGGTCGTTTTGGACCAAACGGGAAATGAACATCCAGTTGATTTCCCGATACAATCAAAAAACTACCGGGAACAACGGTTAACCATCACCAATAAACGACAGGTGAATCCGCTAAAACGGGATCTGGATCGTATCCTTAAAGAAAAAAAGGAGATGAATTCCGCGTTCAAAGAGTGGCACAACACCAGTCCGGTTTTTCCCGAATTTAAAATGCCGCTCAAGGGGCCAATCAGCAGCCCGTTTGGACTTCGCCGTTTTTTTAATGAGCAGCCCAGAAAGCCGCACAGCGGATTGGATATCGCCGCGCCGGAGGGAACACCGGTGTATGCACCCTCAGCCGGAACTGTGTCATTGACCGGCAATTTCTTTTTTAACGGTAACACGCTGCTTATCAACCATTCAAACGGTCTTGTCAGCATGTATTGCCATCTACAAACGGTCGATGTCGAACCCGGACAACAGGTTGAAAGCGGTTCATTAATAGGCCGGGTAGGTAAAACCGGGCGTGTCACAGGACCTCATTTACACTGGTCGGTCAGTCTGAATAATGCGCGAGTAGATCCTGCGCTGTTGATCGCCTCGATACCGAAAGACGGCTGACGGAAATTTAGTTCTTACAGATTAAAGGCTAAGCCCATAATAAAACTCAACTTTTAACCGATAATGCCATAGCGAATTGTATAAAAAGGTCTATCCTTAAAAGAAACCGAATGGTTTGGAGAAAGGAACCCCTTACAAAACAGCGGGAGAGGTTCCTGTTTTTTTACGATCTTCAGGTAACTAAGACTTATGCGTCGATTAAAGCATTTTTCCGTGGCAGCCAAGTTTAATACGCTGGTGGTGATCTTCACTGTCACGATTGCAATCGTGCTGACCTCCTACCTAAGCTACAGGGAATACACTCTTACACAGGAATCCCTGGTAAAAAGAGGCTTTGATTCGGTTAATATTCCAGGCAACATCCAGGAGATAGCCACGTATTATCGCGATGAGGGCGGTCTTAATCAGGTGCTCAATGTGCTCTTTGGCAACGAATCCGTTAGCTATGCGATGATTTATGACCACCGCAAGAAGCTTCTGATTGACAGAAACAAGCGTGGTCCCAACAACCTTCCCTCTTTTGAGCGGGTACGTAACAATACTGATGTGCTGGATAGATCAATATATGATTATCGGGATAATGCCTCCGAAACTCAGTACCTGGATCTGGTCACTCCCATTTTTTCGGCTATAAACCCGGATTACAAAAACATCAGCAAAGAAGCTTTCATGAGAAATATGGCTGATGCAGGCTCACAAGGTAGCCGCTATGTAATGGGCTATATACGTCTCGGCATCAGCAAGCAGCCAATGATGGCGCATATGACCCGTTATCTAATCTGGGCCACCTGTATCGCACTTCTCACAGTGCTCTGCTTTACCTTTGTATCGCTGGTCGTGACACGCAGAATCACTGCACCACTGGGTGCGCTGGTCAATATCGCAAAACGTATTTCCGACGGCCATGTTGATGTCAAGCTACCGGCAAGCAACTCCTACGAAATTCGGGAAGTTGCCTCCAGCATGAACTTTATGGTCAAAAGTCTTCAGGCCTACCAAACCAAATTACGCACCAGCCATGAGTTGCTGGCACTGAAGGTTAAAGAACGTACCGCACAGCTTTCGGAAAGCAACGCCCGACTGCAAAGCGCCATCGCTGACGCGGTCGCTGCCAAAGAAACCGCCGAACAGGCGAACCGCGCAAAAAGTGAGTTTCTCGCAGCCATGAGTCATGAGATCAGAACGCCGCTCAATGGCGTACTGGGAATGACCGATATGCTCTCAAAAACCCCCTTATCGGATGAGCAGAAAAAATTTGCCAGTGTGATTCAGGAGTCAGGTAGCGCGCTTTTGGAGGTGATTAACGACATCCTCGATTTTTCTAAAATTGAAGCCGGAAAACTGGAGCTCAACTATACCCGCTTTGACCTGCGCAAGCTGGTCGAGGAAATTATTAACATGTTCGCCAGCCTGGCACACAGCAAGGGGTTATCGTTAAATTACGTTATCCCGCCAAATCTGGGCTTGATGGTGGAGGCCGACCGGGTCCGGCTTCGACAGGTACTTTCCAATCTGATCAGTAATGCAATCAAGTTTACCAAGCAGGGCGAAATCAAGCTTTCGTTGAATCTGGTTCAAACAGAAGATCAACAGACCAGAATTCGTTTTGAGGTGATGGATACTGGCATCGGTATCGATGAAACCAAACAGCAGCAAGTATTCGAGGCCTTCACCCAGGCCGATGGTTCAACCACTCGACGCTTTGGTGGAACCGGCCTTGGGTTGGCCATCACCAAGCAGCTGGTTCAGTTGATGAACGGAGAAATCCACGTTACCAGCAGCCCCGGAGAGGGGTCGACCTTCTGGTTTGAAGTTGATATGGCCGCCAATACGACCGACCAGAGGCGTCCCAAATCCCATCTTGAGAAACTGCGCAAACAGAATATTCTGATCGTGGAACCACTGGAACATCGGTACAAGAAACTGCTCAAGGAATGGAAAATCCCCTGCGTCTCAGCCAGTTCTGTTGGCCAGCTTAAGGTTGAATTCAAGGAGGCTAAAGATAATGGTAGCCCGATCAGTCTGTTAATCATGCATAGCGACATCGTAGTCAACAAGGAAGCGACCATTGCCGCATATATGCAGGCTGAAGAATGTGAACCACTTTCAATCGTTCTCATCGATTCACCGATTCAACCAATCGACCGAAATGCATTTGAGCAGGTGGCCAGGGAAATTGCCACACTCAATCTGCCGGTACACCAGTCCGATCTCTACAATGCCATTATTAAAATAGTCACGGGCAAGCCAGCCAAAGCGGAAGATAACCTCGCTGGTTCGCCATCAAAATCCACCGACTCGAGCAGTTCACCCACTATCCAGTTCGATGCAAAAATTTTGCTGGCGGAGGATACTCTGGTCAACCAGGAGGTCGCAGTCACCATGCTCGACTGGCTGGGTTGCAAAACAACAGCTGCTGCCAACGGACAGGAGGCTATAGAAAAGTTCGGGGCCGGAGAATTTGATCTGGTCTTAATGGACTGCCAAATGCCAATCATGGATGGTTATGCCGCAACCTCGGCAATAAGAAATAAAGAGGGTTTTAGTAATGTCACTAAAAATTCCGGACAGGAAATACATACCCCCATTATTGCGTTAACTGCTAATGCCGTTGAAGGTGAACGGGAAAAATGTATCTCTTTCGGTATGGACGACTATCTGGCTAAGCCCTTTAAACCGGAAGATCTGGAAGCGATGTTGCTTAAATGGTTACCTGCCAAACTGATTCGCTCGGACGAAGGATTACCAGCTAAACAGCCGGAAAATAAAAAGGAAGCGGCAAATAATACGCATCAGGACAACGCTAACAACTCTTCCATCGACATGAAGGCGCTGGTAAACCTGGAGGCCATTCAAGCGCGTGGCGGCCCTAATATCGTGGTTAAGGTGATAAGCACCTATCTGGAAGAATCTTCCAGACTGATTGCCGAGCTACAGGAATCCGAGATGAAACACGATTCCGTTGTATTGTATAAAACCGCCCATGCGCTTAAGTCAAGCAGCGCCAATGTTGGCGCCAAGAACTTATCCGAGATGTGCAAGTCACTTGAGATGATTGGTCGCAGCGGTTCGCTGGAAGGTATCACACCACTGATCCGATCAATTGAGAATGAATACCAAAAAGCTACTCATGAACTCATAGAAGAGATGGATAAGCGCGATGGACATCAGGTCTCAGCAGTCTAGCGAAAAAGTACTCATTGTCGATGACGATATTACCATCCTCATCGCAATGCGCTCTGTGCTTGAAAAGCACGGCTTTGAAGTGATTGAAGCCAAAGATGCTCGAGAATCGATGGAGGCATTTGAGCGACTTGATCTGGACATCATTATTCTGGATATTGAATTGCCCGACCGCAATGGGCTTTCAGTCTGCGAGGAGATACGCTCAACCCAGCGAGGCAAGCAGATCCCGATACTGATGTCGACCGGCATGGATGACCATGAGTCCATTAACAGAGCCTACGAGGTGGGTGCCACCGATTTCATCGTAAAACCAATCAACTGGCCCATTTTCGGCCATAGAGTGCGTTACATGCTACGTGCCGCGAATGCTATTGCTGATATTCGCAAGGCTGAACAACTCGCGCTGCGCCTTGGTAAGGTCATCGAGAGTTCTTCCAACGAAATCTATATTGCTGATGCCGACAGCCTGCAGATTCAGCAAGCCAACACCAGCGCACGGGAAAATCTCGGCTATTCAAGCGATGAATTGATCCAAAAGCGTATCGTTGATCTGATGGTTGAATATGAATCCAACCTGTTTTCACCTCTGCTGCAAAGGTTGAAAGAAAACCGTCGGCCAGAAGCTTTTATTTCCTGCCAACTGCGCCGAAAAGATGGTAGTCATTATCCGGTGGAAGTGCGCCTTCAGCTTTCAACAAATGATCAATCGAACCTGCTTGTCGCTATTGTCCAGGATGTGACCGAACGAAAAATGGCAGAAGACCGAATGAGGCGTCTCGCCTATTATGACAGCTTGACCGGCCTGCCAAACAGAACCCTGTTTACGGAGCGCCTGGAGTTGATGCTTAAATCAGCGCGCCGCAACCAAAACAAACTGGCGATTTTATTCATTGATCTGGATAATTTTAAGCGGATCAATGACTCTCTTGGCCATACCGTCGGAGATGCGTTACTCAAGGAAACAAGTCAACGCCTGCTGACCTGTATTCGGCAAAGCGACATGGCTTCGCGTCACCTGGATATCCACGAAGAGATCAGTGTGTCTCGACTGGGTGGTGATGAATTTGTCATCGTGCTTAATAAAATCGATCACACCGATGTGGCAGCTCTGGTCGCCAAGCGCTTACTCGACACGCTCAGCCGACCGACAACCATCGAGGGGCATGAAATAGTCATTACGCCAAGCATTGGCATCGCGATCGCACCACTGGACAGTGATAGCGTAGAAAGCCTGCTTAAACATGCAGACACGGCAATGTATCATGCCAAAAATAACGGGAAAAATAATTTTCAGTATTACACCAGCGCGATGAATGCCATGGGCGTTGAGCGGCTACGCCTGGAAAGCGAGCTGCGCAGAGCACTGGAAAATGAAGAATTGGTGGTGTTTTACCAACCGCAAATTGATATGTCGAGCGGTAAAATTTGCGCGGCTGAAGCGCTCGTTCGCTGGCAACACCCGAAATTTGGCCTTCTGACCCCTGACTATTTTATCTCGCTTGCTGAAGAGATGGGTATTATTCTGGAACTCGGCGAGCAGGTATTATTCGATGCGTGCCGCAGCGCCAAAGCATGGCAAGACAAAGGGCTGGTCCTCGACAGAATCTCTGTCAATATATCGAGCATTCAGTTTAACCAACCCAATTTTGTAGAGAGGATCAAAAATATTCTGGATGGTTGCGGGCTGGATCCCAAATACCTGCAGCTTGAACTAACCGAAAGCATAATCATGAACAAGTTAGAGTCCACCATCAGGTTTTTGCAGGAACTAAAAAACATGGGGCTATCCATTTCAATTGATGATTTCGGAACCGGATACTCTTCGCTCAGTTATTTAAAACGATTCCCTATTGATGAACTAAAAATAGATAAGAGTTTTATCGTTGACGTCGACAAGGATTCGCAAAACGAGGGCATTGTCACCGCTATTATTGCTATGGCAAACAGTCTAGGACTCTCTATGGTGGCAGAAGGTGTGGAAACCGAGAGCCAACTGGGACATGTACATAAACTAGGCGTTGATATTATTCAGGGTTATTTTTTCAGTGAGCCGATTGACGAAGAATCGTTTGAAAAATTCCTTGGTACCAGCGATTTTTCAGAGATAATGGCTTCGTCCGGCACTCATTGGAAGCAATTGGCTGGTAGTAGTTAAATTGCTCTTGTCTCTCAGCTAAAACCGGTTTTATACCAATTCTCAAATTGTGTGGCTTTTCAAATAATGCAGAAAATAAGCCTGATTTCTACTTTTGGCCCCGAAGTTAAGGGAATTGCCCCCTATTCTGACGATCTGCTGAAGGCACTTAAAGATGATAAATCTCTTTTGCTCAACACCCTGGATTATAAAAAAATCTATCCTGATTTTTTAATCCCGATGCAGCAACCTAATGCCGAGGCAAGGTGTAATAAGCTGATCCACTACGCTAAACCTTCTACCTGGAAACTCTGTGCAGATCAGTGCGAAAACCTGACGCATATTCAATACTGGTCCGTTTTCACCTCCTACTTTTTATTTTACATAGCCAAAAGGGTCAAAAAAAACAAGGGAAAGATAGTTATTACCGTCCACAACCCTGCTGCACATGAGAACTTACCATTGCTGTCACATCAAGAATCAAAGCTACTATTATTGGCAGACCATATTATTGTACATTCCAATTCAGGAAAACAGTTGCTTGAAGAAAAATGGAGCGCATTAAAAAATAGAATCAGCGTAATCCCACATGGCATAAGTACTGGCAATCATCAAAACAGGATCGTTTCAAGAGCTGCAGACCTTGAGATGTGCGGACTAAACCCAAATTTTGAGTATGTTATTTTTTTTGGCAACATCAGAAAATACAAAGGTATGCAACAACTGATAAAAGCATGGAAGAAAATACTGCCAGACCACCCTAAAGCAAAGCTTATCCTGGCAGGACGACTGTGGGAGGGTTCTAATCCAGTTTCGAATTTAATTGCAATATTGTTAGGCTCAAAGCAAGAAGCGCAATGGATCAAATCTTTAATTCCAGAGGCGAACTCACTCAATATCATTTTTCGACTAGGATTCATTCCGACAACTCATTTGGAAGCTTTCTGTCGCATTGCAAAATTAGGTGTATTCCCATATACAAAGTTCTCCGGACAATCTGGTGCAGTTTCAATGGCTGCCAGCTGGGGTCTTCCAGTATTGGTCTCTCAACTAGGAGCTTTGGACCAACTTGCAATTGACCACAACTTTACCGTTCCACCTGGCGACCACGAAGAACTAGCCAGCTCTATAGACAGAGCATTAAAAACAAATAAAGCCGACCATCATGAACTTCGAAAAAAGCAGCTGTCCATAGCAGATTCATTTTCCTGGGAATCAGTTGCCCATCAACACATAAGCCTCTATAAAAAACTTCTACATTCTGAGAATTAGCCTTACACAGCTTTTGATTTTAAAAAGGGACTACATAAATTGGCTATAGCTATTTGAGAAAATATTGAGAGCACGCGAGACAAAATCGCTACTGAAATTGCAATTTCCGTTGGCAATCCAATAACCACCAGCAAATAGACCGTAATTACTTCTGTGACCCCTAAGTTCCCCGGAGTAATATTGAACACAGTTGCCACGCTCAATAGCCCTGTTATTGTCACTAACAAAGGAAACCCTACGGAGCCACCCATGGCCAAAACACAGGCAAACAGTGAAATTGCTTTAACCACGGTTAGCACCAATTCAGATACTAAATAAATGAAATAGCGGCGATTACTCATTAACTGAATTACGGACTTTAAATAATTTGCAAAGATGGACCCTGGAGCACCCGGTGTGTGTGACTTTATTTCTCTGTTATTTTCCAAACTTTTTTTTAGGGCCGGAAATGAAACTATTACCATCAGCAGCAGCGCCAACATTACATACCAGTCCTGATATACCTGTGTTAGCGATTCTCTATAAATCACTAATCCCAGCACCGCTACTGATGCGTTAATAGCAATATATGTAAAGTTCCCGATCAACAGTAGTTTTAGATAGGAGCTATAATCTAACTGATACCTAGATTTTAGGTAATACGCTCTTGATAGCACTCCCAGTTTTGCTGGTGTTATTATATTCAGCACGGTAGTGACTGAAGAAAGTCCTAACCACTCTCCTACTTCCAGCTTTAAATCAAACATCTGTGTTTGGAAATTCAACCTCATCCCATGAGAAAGCTGAACCAGAATTTTTAAAATTATAAGATATAAGAGCGATAACCAAGATAACAAAAATAGTGGTTCAAGCCACTCTTTCTTATAAAAAATTCCATAAAATAAAAATGCCGTTGTTATTAAAAGCATCAGCCAAGCAAAGGCTTTTCTATTTTGAGACAGCTTCATTTGGTGTTAGTCGCTGTAAAATTAGTCCATGTATGTGACTGTAGATTTCTTTATCCAGTCTCTTTTCGTTATATGCTTCAACCACGTATAGGAGCGCATTCAAGTCCTTTATCATTCTGCCCATATTGGTCTCTGTGCAAACAGAGATGCCCTTTTGGTTTACCTCATAAGTTCTCATTGTTTTTTTTAATAAGTTCTGTTGTCTCTCAATTTCCCCATAGGATCTCTCCTGCTTCCTGGACAAAATAATTTCTGGAGCAGCATAACAGTTCACATAATAGTTAAATCGAGGTGCGAATAACAACAAAAGAGCCCCTCCTTGCACAAGCCCATCGATGAGCGCTATGTCTATGGGGCCTCTATCAAAGAAAACAAAATCAAACTCCCGGTATACCCATTTTTTTCGTACAAGATAGCGCCACCAATAATCAAAGAGATAAGCTACCGAGGCCATATTTCGTGCAATTTTAACGTACCCCGACTGGGTACTGGCTGAGTCACTCTGAGAATCGTTTCCACGCGTAACTCCGCTTTCAGTTTTACCCACGGGAGTATCCTTCGTGGTTAGCTTGTCCAGAATCGCCAACACTGTATCTCTAATAACTTCAATTACCTTTGAGTTGCCTCGGCTTCGACCAAAATAGCAAGCCGCTGATTCTTTTGCATATAAACTGGATTCTTTAACCAACGAATTAGCCAGACTACTCTTACCACTGCCGTCAGTGCCAACAAAACAAACTGTAATAGTTTGATTTCGGCAGGAAGCTATCCACCTGGCAATTCGGGAAATAAAGAGCCTTATAGACGCTCTGACCGAGATTCTTCCCGCTTTAAAATAGCCCAAGATAACCTTTAGCTGTATTCGTCTAACCAATACCCCATTCGGTTTTATAAAAAACAATCCCTCAAGATCATCAATATTCTCCCTGGCAATGCTCTTTGCAGTTTCCGATCGCCAAGCAATCTGATCTGCTTTATCGAGGGACTCATAGGCTTGTTTTGCTCGCCCAAGATACCTAGTGAATGACCCTCTAATAAGGGTCCGATTAAATAGGATAAAAAGCAGTGCCACACCAGAAACAAATAGCTTTTTATCATTCATCTCCAATGACGATTTGACCAGCCGCTCATCCAAATAGATAACTGAGCCAGATCTCAAATCACCGATCCAAAGTTCAACAATATAATCCAACCCTACAGGGTGAGAAAAGCGTATGGCCGTGCTGCTCCTCTTATTTGCGCTGACCTTTCTACCGCCCCTGACCATCCACCCAGCCTCAAGCAGTGACTCTATACAGTCACTGCCATCATTCGAAGCACACCATATATCCACCTCCAGATCATTATTATCTTCAACAATTTCTCGTTCGCGCAAAAATGCCCATTCAACGCCTGACGTATCCAGCGAATCAGCCAGCAAATTGATTAGTTCGCCTTTAACCATTCGACTTATCAGCCAATCTGCCCTGTTGATAGAGTGAATAATGTTTTTCCACAAATTTTTCGTGATCAAACTGCTCAGATAACTCTAATGCTGCCTGTTTTCTTGTCTCTGCATCAGCCGCTACCTGAACTACAGCGTCATGTAGCTCTGATACTATTGGCCTTATTAAAACTCCCGCTCTAGACCCCCGCAAATAATCATCAAGACCTAAACCAATACTACTAATAACGGGTTTACCAACAGCAAAAGCTTCAATAGCTGTTAACGGCACATCTCCAATTCTGCTTCCTACATAAGGTACAATTAACCCCGAGGATTTCGATAAATCATCCAAAAGAGTTGATTGGTGCTTATGAAATAAGACGACATTGTCAGCTTCATATTTAAGTTTTAACGCCTCTAACTCCTGCTCACCCTCTGGCCACCTTCCAAAAAAATACAATCGGATTGGATGCCCCTCTTTTTTTAGCCGACCAAACACTTCAAATAACAACTCAACGCCTCTCTCCACAATTTGCGCGCTGGTTCGAGGCCCACTTGCAAAGACAAAATAGGGCTCGGCTTTTTTTGGAGTGGGCAAGTTAACAAGATCTACAGGAGGAGGAATAAGAGACGTGCGGGTGGGAGGAAATCCGGCAGCAATATACTGAGCCTGCGCAGAATCGCTATGAAATACCAAATGATCAAGTTCAATATAACGTTCTGGAGGTGCGTATCTATTTAAAATGGTGGCGACAATATTTGTATTCTTTTTTCTACACCATCTTACAGCCAAATTTATGATGGGCGACACACCAACCCAGATAAAATGGACAACATCCACTTCTTCCCGCAGCTCCTTCTTTAGCGCCAGCAACATCGCCAGTCCATATGTAAGCTTCCTGAGCAACAAAGGCCCTCTTTGCATGCCCTTGACTTGACGAATATAGAATCTTTTTTCTTTATCTTTAGTGAACTCCAGCGAGACCATTCTGATACTGATATCATGCTCTGCACTAGCGTTATACAGATAGTCTGCCATTTTTCCCTCCATTGAAGTAAATGGCGGGCTTAGCTGTGAACCAACGACAAGGATTTTCATATAACCTATACTCAAAGGCCAATAAGATAACGCTATTTCTATTTTTTCTTATCTTGGTAGAGAAGCGTTGTAACCTGCTCAGACAATAAGCCCATAAAAAATATGACCACTGCGCTGATAAAAAGAAAAGCGCTCATATTGGTGAATCGTCCCATCGTGGTATAGGTGTAGATGTAATATCCAACTCCGGTAACTGCATTTAAGAACGCAGCTGGAACAAACAACTTTAATGGTGAATACAACGTTGCAATCTTAAATATAATTAGCAAAAACCGAATTCCGTCCTTGAGAGGATGCAAATGGCTATCACCAATTCTTTTATGCACATTCACCGGGGTGTAAGCAACACTATACCCTGCTCGAAAAAAGCCCATCGTACTTGTCGTTGGGTATGAAAACCCATTGGGCAACATATATAAAAATTCACTAAAATAGGCCCTTCGGACGACACGAAACCCCGAAGTCAGATCTTCTATCTTTTGTCCTACAATTTTGCTCGACAACCAATTATAGAAACGATTCGCCAGCCCTCTGGGTTTTGTAGCCTGGCCCCGCTCATCTCTTGCTCCAACGACCATGTCAAACCCCTCATCGATCTTATACAGCAGCTTTTCGATATCGGCAGGATCATGTTGGCCATCGCCATCCATAAACACGATATACTCTTTTGATGCCGACCGAACACCAGATTTTATTGCTGCACCATTTCCTTTCGAGTACGGGTGAGCAACCCGTCTTATACCTAAATCATTGCATAGCTGTTCCGTGTTATCGGTTGAACCATCATCCACAACAATGACTTCTGCATCGGGATACCGATTGGTAATATCAGGTAACAGCGTGGTTAAACTTTTCGCTTCGTTTTTTGCGGGAATAACGATACTCAACGATAATGGGCAATCCATTTATTATTTACTCACTGTATTAATGGTTGATACCAAGCCGCCAGCACAGGGCATATTGGGCCTTTTTTGAAAGTCTCCTGCTTGTCGTTGCTACCCGGCTAAAGCAGATGAAATGTAATACAACTTTTAAGATGAGGAGTCTAAGCCAGTTTTTTGTTTACGTCTAATATACTGCTCGAACTGATTTAGTTCATTCAATCTTGATGGCTTTAAAAACCGTCTTTTATTATTGGCAGTTTTTGCTAATGTAAGACGATCCAATGCCTGCTGATATAAAGATGCGCTAGCGAGCAGCACCGCCTGTTTTAAAGCAACATCGACTGTAGGCTGCACTTCATATACCTGATCCAGTTTTTTCATTGCACCTGGCAGGTTACGCTGATGGACGTACAGGTCTGAATGCAAATAGTAGAGTTTTGCTGCATAACGCCTTTTCCCATCCAGTAAAGGCAGACTTCCTATATATCCGTAAAGACGGTGCAAGTCATCAACACTGATATCCTGGCAATCTGCGGCAAGCACTTTTTCAGTCAGCTTCTCTATGTGATATAGAACTCCATCGGTAAAGCGAGCGCCGCCATGTGCATTGATAATCTTGTCAATCTTTACAGCGCCTTCATCCATTTGATCACACTGAATATTCAGTTTTGCCAGCGGTAGGCTGACATCATAGGGATGAACCTCATATGCCGCATCCAATACCTTAATTGCATGATTGGGTAACCCGGCCCTTTCCAAATAAGCGGCATAATTGCGTTGCGAACGCAGTGAATCCGGGTGCTCTATCGCCCAGCTATAAAACAGCAATCCTGTGTCACCCCAAGTACGCGCTGAGATATTAAGCATCATCGCCTGAAGCGCTATAATTACCAACAACACCAAGTTTTGGAACGCAGGTGTTTCGCTAAACACCCGACCAAGTACTTTTATCAGCATATAACTCAGAAATATGACTGGCCCTAGCATCGGTAAATAATTACGATGTTCGAAATAGATTTCTAACGGAATCAGCGTTGATTCCAGAAGGTGGCCGATCAGAAACCAACCCACTGCAAATAACAGCATCGGCTGTCTTTTTCCCACCAGTATCGCGATCAAAAATAACAGTACCAGAAAAATAGCGGCCAATAATGTACTGATTGGATTCAACAAAGACGTAGAAAGTTGAAAATCATCATGAAATAAACTCAAGCCACTGGCTCTGGGTAATATAATCTTGCTCAGATAGTCACACAGCACCCTGGCTTCAGTAAAAAGTCTTTCCCAAAGTCCAAATTCTCTGCCGCTATAGCCACGGGCGATGTTATCCCAACTTATCATAAAATAACCGACTAACAGTAGTATCGGGAAAACCAGGAGGATATATTTAATGATCAATCGATGCTTCGAATAAAAACCAGCCTGCTGATCACTGGCAGACAAAAATTCAATAAGCAACAATAAAGGTACAAAAAGCACCGCATTTTCTTTCGAAAGAATGCCCGCCACACCAAAAGGAAAAAATGCCAGAGCCATCAGCAAAAACCCTTTTACGTGGCCTTTCATCAAATAGTGCCGACCCTGTATATAGAGACTCATAGCGATCAATGAAAACAGCGCCGACAATTGTGTCATTCGCTGCACCACATACAGAGTTGTCGACACATTGAGTGGATGCAGCAGCCAAAACGCTGTTGCAAACAGAGATATAAGAAGTGCTTCCTGTTCCTCGGTCCTATCTAACTCACGTAAAAGTAAACGGGAAAAGATAAAAACCACTACCCCCACCAATAGGTGAATGAGTACATTGGTGTACTTAAAAGCAGGCGAGTAGCTGGGCCAGTGTTGGTCGTCGATCAGAAAAGAAAGCATCGCGACTGGTCGACCAAGCCGCCCACTTTCATTGCCAAATACGAAATTCAGCAACTTTTCCAGGCTGGTTACACCACCATTTGCGGCTAATGTCTGTAAATTGGGTGCATCATCGAGTAGGAATGGGCCATAGATACCAGGGTAGTACAGCAAAAACGTTACAAAACAGAGCAGTACCAGCAGCAGCCCAAATTGGCCATCTTTCATAAAAGCAGAATTCAATTGTGGAATTTCACTTTTGCTTGTAGTCATTATTAGTTTTTATCTTAACCCAGATACACAAAAAAGCCCCCAGTTCCTGGGGGCTCTCTATTATGCTACCTTAGTCTAGTGTTTAGCGACAGTTTGCTGGTCGGTACTTATCATCCAAATCACCGCCCGTACAATCCCAGGTTACCCCTGTTGATGCGCCAGTACCTGTGAATCTAAATGTATCGCCATCTGCATCCCCACCCAAATTTTCCAGCTCATATTCAATATAAGCTACAGTTGTACTACTCTGGTCAAATGTGATTGAGTCAACATAAGTACTTTGATCAGAATCATCACTCACACCCGCTGCTGCTGTCGTTGCAGGCATTTCACCCATGCTGATATAGTACTCAGAAATGGAAGCCTTATCTTTTGCCGCCAGGCCCACCACTTCAGCCACACGGGCCCGGATGGTGTAATCCTGGTAAGCGGGCAATGCAACTGCGGCCAGAATACCGATAATTGCAACCACGATCATCAATTCAATTAATGTAAAACCCTGCTGTACTTTTTTCATCTCATTTATCTCCGTTGTATGAACGTCCTGAAAAACTGTTTTAAACCTGTCGTAATCAAGTATGGCAAGGGTTGTGCCAAAAGCAAAAAATCCTTCAATTTTTTTTATCACTTTGTATTTAAAGCATTTTATTAGTATTTTTCTATAAGTGATATGAACGCACACCACACAACAAAGCGTCATGAGTCACTAATTGCTGTCAAAATATGACAGAATTTGTCAGTCAGTTGCTCTGTGCGGGAGGGACGTGCTGCATTATAGTATGCCATAATTAATGGGATACTCAGTTCATCACCATAGTGAAGTTAAGCAGCAATAATTAGCACACAATCTACACATAGCGGGATTAAGTGCTATTCTGATTGATAACAGGTTAAAAGAACTTTGATCATGACCCCACAAGCATCTACAGCAATCCAGTTAAGTGGCCTGGCCAAGCGCCTGGTCACCGATGAAATTCTTAATGAACAACAGGCGACCGAGGCCTACCAGTATTCAAAGCAGAATAAGATCCCCTTTGTCACCCACGTGGTGCAAACCGGCCTCGCTACCAGTAAGTCCATAGCCACTTCTGCTGCAGAGGAATTTGGCACACCTCTATTGGATTTAGCCGTTTTTGACAGCACCATGTTTCCCAGAGATATTGTGGATGCCAAGCTGATACGAAACCATCACGCCCTACCCCTGTTCCAGCGAGGAAATCGCCTCAACGTCGCGGTCTCTGACCCGACCAACCTGCAAGCATTGGATGAGTTCAAATTTAACTCCGGTATATCGACCGATGCAATTCTGGTTGAGGAGGTAAAGCTGGCAGCGGCGATCGAAAAGTATCTGGACGACGCCGATGATGCACTGGGCGATCTGGAAGATGAAAACCTGGAAAATATTGATATATCCGCAGACACAGGCGAGCACGATGATGAAGAGGGCAGCGAAGCAGATGACGCACCCATTGTACGCTTCATTAACAAAATCATGCTGGATGCCATCAAGCTGGGCGCATCAGATATTCACTTTGAACCCTATGAACACATCTACCGCATCCGCTACCGTACCGACGGTGTGCTGCATGAGGTAGCCAACCCGCCTAATAATCTGGCACCGAGGCTGGCGGCACGTTTAAAGGTAATGTCGCGTATGGATATCTCCGAACGGCGGGTTCCCCAGGATGGCCGCATTAAAATGAAGCTGTCAAAAAAACGGGCAATTGATTTTCGTGTCAACACCCTGCCCACATTATGGGGCGAAAAAGTGGTGCTGCGTATTCTTGACCCCAGCAGCGCAAAAATGGGTATTGATGCGCTGGGATATGAAGAGGACCAGAAGCAGATGTACCTTGATGCGCTGGCCCAACCCCAGGGGATGATTCTGGTCACCGGACCAACCGGTAGTGGTAAAACGGTTTCTCTTTATACCGGCTTAAATATTCTTAACACTTCAGAAAGAAATATCTCCACCGCCGAAGATCCTGTTGAAATCAACCTGGAAGGTATTAATCAGGTTCACGTCAACAACAAAGTTGGCCTGGACTTTTCTGAAGCACTGCGAGCCTTTTTGCGTCAGGACCCGGATATCGTGATGGTAGGTGAGATTCGGGATCTGGAAACAGCTGAAATTGCAATTAAAGCCGCACAAACTGGACATTTGGTACTTTCTACACTACATACTAATAGTGCTCCGGAAACATTAACCCGGTTGCGCAATATGGGCGTACCGGCATTTAATATCGCAACCTCTGTGAGTATTATTATTGCCCAGAGGCTGGCGCGCAGACTTTGTGAGCATTGCAAGAAGCCCGCGGATATTCCGCATGACACCCTGCTAGCAGAGGGGTTCTCTGAGGAATTGCTGGCGGACGGAGAGATCTACATGCCAGGTGATGGATGCAACCATTGCCTGAACGGTTATAAAGGGCGCGTGGGCATCTATGAGGTGGTTAAAGTGTCACCCGAGATTCAGCGTATTATTATGGAAGAGGGTAACTCTTTGGAAATAGCTCAACAGGCCGATAAAGAAGGATGCAGAAACCTTCGTAAATCAGGACTGATGAAAGTTACTCAAGGCATTACCAGCCTGGAAGAAGTGAATAGGGTCACCAAGGATTAAGCATGGCAACAAACGTCGCAAAAAACCAAACTTTTACCTGGCAGGGTACCGACAAACGCGGACAGAAGGCGGGAGGCGAAATCAGCGGCCCGAACCTGGCACTCGCCAAGGCGCAACTGCGCAAGCAGGGCATCAGCCCAACCAAGGTACGAAAAAAGAAAGTTTCGCTTTTGGGGCAGAAAAAGAAGAAGATAAATCCGGGCGATATTGCGCTTTTTACACGCCAGATGGCAACAATGATGAAAGCCGGTGTTCCTCTGGTGCAATCGTTCGATATTGTGGCCGATGGTATTGATAACCAATCTCTAAAAGAACTGATTGGTGCGATCAAAGTTGATGTTGCTTCCGGAACCAATTTTGCGTCAGCGTTGCGTAAACATCCCCGCTACTTTGATGACCTGTTTTGTAATCTGGTGGAATCCGGTGAGCAATCCGGTGCCTTGGAAACCATGCTGGATCGCCTGGCAACCTATAAAGAAAAAAGCGAAACACTGAAGAAGAAGATCAAGAAGGCAATGACCTACCCTATTGCAGTTATCGTCGTGGCCATTGTTGTTACCGGTATTCTTTTGGTTAAAGTGGTACCTACTTTCGAAAGCCTTTTCCAGGACTTTGGCGCAGACTTGCCCGCCTTCACGCAAATGGTAATAGGGATCTCCAATGTATTACAACAGTGGTGGCTGGTTTTTCTCGTTGGTTTTATCGCTTTTGTATTTATATTCAGAGAGCTAAAACTCAGGTCCAAGCGAGTATCTGAGTTTGTTGACCGACTGATTCTGCGTATTCCGGTAACGGGCAATATTCTGGAGAACTCCATTTATGCCCGATTTTCGAGAACGCTATCCACTACCTTTGCTGCTGGTGTGCCGTTAGTGGATGCATTAACCTCAACAGCGGGAGCCGCAGCAAACTTTGTTTATACCAAGGCAATTATAAACATACGCGAGGACGTGGCTACAGGCCAGCAGCTACATTTTTCAATGCGCAACGCAGATGTTTTTCCAAATATGCTCATCCAGATGACCTCTATCGGCGAAGAATCAGGCGCCCTCGATGAAATGCTGGACAAAGCTGCCGAGTTTTATGAAGAGGAAGTAGATAACGCAGTCGATAATCTGACCGCCTTGATGGAACCTTTAATCATGGCTGTGCTGGGCATACTGATTGGCGGACTGATTATCGCCATGTACTTACCGATCTTCAAAATGGGCTCAGTGGTTTAAGTCTAATAAGCAAGGAAGAAATAGGTTCTCTAAAAAAACAGCTCACGCCAGAGCACAATAACTTAAACCACTCAGGTTAAAAGAACTCCCTTCGATGATGCTATTTGATGTTCTCGCAGATTACCCATTCGCTCTGATTGGCATAACGGGCGTTTTTGGCTTGCTCGTCGGCAGTTTTCTCAATGTTGTCATCTACCGCGTACCTTTGATGCTACAACGAGACTGGGAAGCACAATGTCGCGAATGGGTGTCCGAGCAGGAGCCAGAAGGTAAAAGTCATGAGGCTACAGCCTTTAACCTGCTATATCCCAATTCTCATTGCCCGAGTTGCAAATCCCCTGTCAAAGCATGGCAGAACATACCGATACTTAGCTATCTATTACTGGGCGGAAAGTGTGGCCAGTGTCAGACCCCAATTTCGATACGCTACCCCATCATTGAAGCTGTAACCGCTCTTTTATCCTGTATTGTGGTCGCATACTTTGGTGCCAGCTGGCAGGCTTTAGTGATGCTGCCGTTAACCTGGGTACTCATAGCGCTGACCCTGATCGATTTTGATCATCAGCTGTTACCTGACAACATGACGCTCCCTTTTCTCTGGATGGGCCTCATCGCAAATAGCTTTGGACTTTTCTGCAGCTTGCCTGACGCCCTTTGGGGTGCCGTAGCAGGCTACCTCAGCCTGTGGTCGATCTACTGGGCCTTTAAAATAATCACCGGAAAAGAAGGCATGGGTTACGGTGATTTTAAGCTGCTTGCCCTACTTGGTGCCTGGTTCGGATGGCAATTGCTACCGCTGATCATCCTGCTTTCATCACTGGTTGGAGCCGTCGTAGGTATCGCCCTCATCTGGCTAAAAAACCACGGTAAAAGCGTCCCTATTCCGTTCGGACCTTACCTGGCGGTAGCCGGATGGATTGCTGCATTGTGGGGTGACCAACTCATCAACGCTTATTTGCAGTTTTCCGGTTTGAAATAAGCACCACAAGCTGTATCTATCTTCGTTACTACAGCTCGCAATCATCCGCAAAAAGTTTTATGCTCCTGACCTCTCAAAGTTCAGCCAAAACACAGAATAACAGACAGTAATATATGTATGTAGTAGGTCTTACAGGTGGCATTGGAAGTGGTAAAAGCACTGTCGCCAGATTATTTGCACACCTTGGCGTTGATGTAGTTGACGCTGATCAATCTGCTCGTGCGGTTGTTCAGCCAGGCAGTGCAGCATTAAAGCAAATTGAGCTACATTTCGGGGCCGAAATGATTTCCAGCGATGGGCATTTAGATCGCAAGGCCTTGAGGGAAAGGGTGTTTGCCATTGACTCTGAAAGACAGTGGCTGGAATCCCTGCTACACCCTCTCATTTATGATAACACCCTTCAACAGCTAAACAGTGCAAACTCGGAATACGCGATCCTGGAGTCTCCGCTGCTGCTCGAAACCACGCAAAAGGATCTGGTCAATCGTGTTCTGATCGTTGATCTTCCCGAGAACATACAACTTGAGCGCGCGCTCTCGCGCGACAACACCACAAAGCAACAGATTCAGGCCATTATGGCTGCGCAATTAAGCCGTAAACAACGACTTAAAATGGCGGATGATGTCATATGTAATGACCAATCTTTGCTCGAACTTGAACCTCAGGTTTTGGCTTTACACCAAGCCTACCTCAATTATGCGAAACACCCATGATGACCAAAACTGCAACAATCGTCGCCTGCCCAACCTGCAAAAAATCGGTTGCCTGGAATGAAAAAGCTGCCTATCGTCCCTTCTGTTCGGAACGCTGCAAACTGATCGACCTGGGAGAGTGGGCCTCCGAAGGACACAGCATACCCGGTGAACCAGCCTACCCCGAGGATCTTCCCGCTGGCACGGAAAAACCTGAAATCGATTAAGTTAATCTGACGCCAGGATCAATGTTCCCGGGTTGAGTTAAACACCACTTCAGGCCAACGCTCTTGCGAAAGAGATAAATTTGCGCGCGTCGGTGCAAGATAGGTCAGGTAACCTCCTCCATCCAGGGCAAGGTTATCATGTGCTTTGCGCCTGAATTCCTCCAAACGCTTACTGTCCTCACATTCTATCCAACGCGCAGTGTAGACATTCACCGGCTCATAGCTGCATTCAACCCGATATTCATCCTTGAGCCGGTAAGCAACCACATCGAACTGCAGCACACCAACTGCGCCTACAATAATGTCGTTACTGCGAAGCGGCATAAATACCTGTGTTGAGCCCTCTTCCGATAGCTGCTTCAGTCCTTTTTGCAGCTGTTTCATTTTTAACGGATCACGCAAACGCACTCGACGAAACAGCTCTGGAGCAAAATGCGGTATACCGGTAAATTGCAGGTCTTCTCCGCTGGTAAAGGTATCACCGATTTGAATGGTACCGTGATTGTGGAGCCCCAGAATATCTCCAGACCAGGCCTCCTCGACATGCTCCCTGTCACCCGCCAAAAACGTCACAGCATCAGAAACACGGACATCTTTTCCTGTTCGGGTATGCCGCATTTTCATACCCTTATTATAGTGTCCGGAGCAGATGCGCATGAACGCAATTCGATCACGGTGTTTAGGGTCCATATTGGCCTGTATCTTGAAAATAAAACCGCTAAACTTCTCTTCTAGTGGTGCCACTTCCCGCTCTTGTGTTTTTCTTGGCAATGGTGATGGCGCATACTCCACAAAACCATCCAGCATTTCCCGAACTCCAAAATTACCCAGTGCAGTTCCAAAATATACGGGGGTCAGTTGTCCGTTTAAGTAGGCCTCCACCTCAAACTCATGACTGGCTCCACGCACCAATTCAACCTCATCCTGAAGCTCATCAATCAGGTCTCCCAGTTTCTCCCTGGCTTCCTCACTATCAAGCCCCTGAATTTGAATATCCTCCGGTACAGTATGCCCTTGCCCCTGTGTATAGAGGTGAATGGTATCGGTATACAGGTTATAAACACCTTTAAACTGTTTGCCCATACCAATAGGCCAGGTAATAGGTGCACAATCTATGTTAAGCACGCTCTCCACCTCATCCAGCAGCTCAACAGGATCCTTAATGTCTCTATCCATTTTATTAATGAAAGTCAGAATCGGTGTGTCGCGCAACCGGCAGACATCCATTAACTTAATAGTCCTCTCCTCAACACCCTTGGCGCCATCTATAACCATCAACACCGAATCCACCGCAGTGAGCGTTCGATAAGTATCTTCAGAGAAGTCCTCGTGACCTGGCGTGTCCAGCAAATTGACTGTTCTATCTTTATAGGGAAACTGCATCACAGAAGAGGTAACTGAAATACCCCGCTGTTTCTCCATCTCCATCCAGTCCGAGGTAGCATGCTTTCCCGATTTTCGCCCCTTGACCGTTCCCGCTGTTTGAATCGCATTACCAAACAACAATAGTTTTTCAGTAATGGTGGTTTTGCCCGCATCGGGGTGGGAGATGATAGCGAACGTGCGTCTCTTGTTGATTTCATTGCCAAAACTGCTATCACTCATACGTTAAAAACCCTTATTTACACCCATTTAGAAAACCACTTTTTATGCGTTTGATGCGCTAAAAAGTGAACCTCGGTATTTATGGCTCAAATACCTGTTTTTCAAGCCCCGACGAATTCCAGTAAGGCACTAATGTCATGCCCGTCAGCAGCTCTAAGCGCAGCAATATATTGATCACGACGCTCATTCATAGCTTCCAGCCTGTAACCACCAGCCCAGTCAATGGCTGGCTCATTCAATAGTTTAGTGAGTACAGCATCCGCCATTATTCGCGCATGCCGCCCATTACCATTAGGAAACGGGTGGATAAACACCAGCTTGTGATGAAACCTGGACGCCAGCTCTTTTGGCGAGTACGTGTCATGCTCAACCCAGTATCTGGCATCGTCCAATAGTTTTCGCAATTGAATGGCAACCTGTATTGGGTCAACACCGATATTCTTTTCAGTGCGGCGGAATGTACCTGCCCACTTCCAGACACTGCCGAACAACCGTTTATGTAGCTCTAAAACAAAAGATTCTGACAAAACGTCAGGGTTCTTTTGTTTGTTTAACCACTTCAATCCTTCGGTGATGCCAGCTTGCTCAAGCTGGTCTAACTCCCCTCTAGTACTAACATGCTTGAACTTCAGGCCATCCAGCTCATCAGGATCAAGCGGTGTCGCACCATCAGTTCCATCAATTAAGTGCTCGACTAGATTTGAATAATCATCGGTCATTCATCATTCCAAAAATCTGATGGCATCTTATCCATGATTTGTGCAGCAATGCGCTCAATTTCAAATTCAAGCTGTTCTTTACTCAACGATTGCGCTTCAAGTGCCATGTGAGTGGATGCAGTCTTCACTTGAGTGCTAGCCTTCTTAATGGCTCGCTCTTTAATCACATCTTCCACGTTTTGCTTTGGTACAATCGCATACACAAACTTGCAGCCCATCGCCTCCGCCATGGTATGCATAGTTTTCAGGGTAACACTGCCATGCGGCTCATCCTGTTCGGCCTTGGATACTCTGGCCTTGGTTACGCCCAGCTTTTTTGCCAGTTGCGTACCAGACATACCAAGGGCCGTTCGTACCGTGCGCAACCAACCCTCTTTAGGAAGCCCATGGTTAGGGAGCATAGATAAGCTACCAAACTGACTTACAGCTTGGTTCACTTTATCTCGATATTGCTTGGCAACTATCTTGTCTATGCTCATGCTCTTTTACTCTGGGCAACCTTTATGTGTTCGTGAAAACTGAAATCGTATACATATTTATATACCGATATGATATTTAAATCAACAAATATATTTACCAAACGCCAAATTGGGTAAACATAATTGTATACGAAACTGAGTTTATGATCTTCAACTTTTACGGCGCATATCGCCGCAAAAACAAATAGCTTTAAACCTGCATGGCTTATAGCGAAGGCGCTATCGGTACTGTCAGTACCAATAGCCAGCATTATTTAAACTTTTGAGGCTCAGCTGGACGGCAACTGAAACAGACAAGACAAGCAACGTATGAGGATCACGACCAAAGGGGTCGCTGAGCCCCAAAAAAGGTGACAGATAAAAGCCTCTTTTAACAAGAGGCTTTTGCGCTTCCAGGTAAAATCTATTTGCTACAGAAAGGCTATCGCACCAAAAATAATAACCGTAAGTGCCAGACTGCTATGAATAACGCCAACAACACTGGTCATCGGCCCCATCTTTCCAACCACGGCATTGACTTCCAGTGCCGCGATAATCGCCATTGCCAGCCAGAGTCCGGTCGAATAACCGGTATTGGCTACAGCATGACTGACACTTCCGAGGCTCTGCCCATGCTGCGAGCCCAACATGCCAAACAGCATACCCGCTGAAAACAAGGTATTGGTTCGTGATGCCAGCAACGCCTTGGCTCCGGCGGCAGCTGCATCACCTTCGATCATTCCCAGCGCCACTTTCTGGTTCGGCCAGATAATTAGCCATACATTGGCAAACATCAACGTCCCCATGAGCGCACCGACTATGATGTAGGGGTTGGTGTACCCGGCTCTGATCACATTCTCGATCAGCACAACGCCGGTGATAAAGGTAAACATGGCAGCCCAACGAAACCACCATAACGCACTTGGTGCCAGTTTTGCTTTTGCATCCGCCAGCCCTTCAGCACTCGCCTGCTTGAAGTAACTGCCTTGTATAAAATTAAAGTAATAAAGCAAGCCTATCCAGGCTACACCAAACAGAACGTGTGCCCATCTAAACAGCAAATTGACAAACTCCATCGTCATTCCCCTTTTTTGGTGGGTTTATTGCAAAGCTGCAATTCTGCGAGCAGCATGAGTAATCATTCTAATCATTCATATTTAAAATAAAAAGCAAAATCTATTTTATAGCAACCATAAAAAAACCCCGCTATTTGCGGGGTTTTTAAAAGACTTACTAAATAATAAGTACGTCTTACATCATACCGGGCATACCACCCATACCGCCCATGCCACCCATATCCGGCATTGGAGGCATCGCCGCTTTATCTTCAGGTGCATCAGTGACCATACATTCCGTAGTAATCATCAGACCCGCTACTGAAGCGGCATTTTGCAGCGCGCTACGAGTTACTTTCGCTGGATCAAGAATACCCATTTCCAGCATATTGCCATATTCACCTGTGGCTGCATTATAGCCAAAGTCGCCTTCGCCACCTTTAACCTTATCCAGGACAACAGATGCTTCATCACCCGCATTGGTGACGATTTGACGCAAAGGAGCTTCCATTGCGCGACGCGCCAAATGAATACCAACGGTCTGGTCGTCATTGTCGCCTTCCATGTTAACGATTGCCTGCAGAGCTCTAACCAAGGCAACACCACCACCGGCAACAACACCTTCCTCAACCGCTGCGCGTGTTGAATGTAACGCATCTTCGACACGAGCTTTCTTCTCTTTCATCTCGATCTCGGTGGTTGCGCCCACTTTAATCACCGCAACACCACCGGCCAGCTTAGCAACTCGCTCTTGCAGCTTTTCACGATCGTAATCAGAAGATGTCTCTTCAATCTGCTGTCGAATCTGGCCTACTCGTGCTTCAATATCGGCAGCCTGACCTGCACCATCAATAACTGTGGTATTTTCTTTGTTAATGCTGATGCGTTTGGCAGAACCCAGATCTTCCAAAGTAGCACCCTCAAGACTGAGGCCAACCTCTTCAGAGATAACCGTACCGCCCGTTAATACCGCGATATCCTGCAACATAGCTTTGCGACGATCACCAAAGCCTGGGGCTTTAACCGCTGCAACCTTCATAATGCCACGCATATTGTTAACAACCAGTGTTGCCAACGCTTCGCCTTCTACGTCCTCAGCAATCACTAACAACGGTTTGCTGGATTTGGCAACCGCTTCAAGCAGCTGTAACATTTCACGAATATTCGAGATTTTTTTGTCTACCAAAAGGATGTAAGGTGATTCCAATTCAACACCCATGGTTTCCTGGTTGTTGATGAAATAGGGTGACAGGTATCCACGATCAAACTGCATGCCTTCAACAACATCCAGCTCATTTTCCAGACCACTGCCTTCTTCAACAGTAATCACGCCCTCTTTGCCCACTTTTTCCATCGCTTCTGCGATAATTTCACCAACTGCTGAATCGCTATTGGCAGAAATCGTACCAACCTGAGCAATAGCTTTGCTATCAGTGCAAGGCTGAGCCATATTCTGGATTTCATCAACTACTGCGATAACTGCTTTATCAATGCCACGCTTGAGATCCATTGGATTCATTCCGGCAGCTACTGATTTCAGCCCTTCTGACATGATTGACTGAGCAAGAACGGTTGCCGTAGTGGTACCGTCCCCGGCTACATCTGAAGTTTGAGAGGCAACCTCTTTAACCATCTGTGCGCCCATGTTCTCAAACTTGTCTTTCAATTCAATCTCTTTAGCAACAGAAACACCGTCTTTGGTTACCGTAGGAGCACCAAAAGATTTATCCAAAACAACATTACGACCTTTTGGTCCAAGAGTTGTTTTAACAGCGTCCGCCAATATATCTACGCCATTAACCAATTTTTGGCGCGCTGAGTCGCCAAACAATACGTCTTTAGCAGCCATTTTTAATTTCCTTTACCTTAAATATTATCGATAACAATTCGGGAAGGATTACCCTTCAATAATGCCGTAAATTTCGCTTTCGCTAAGAAGCAGTAGCTCTTCATCGTCCACTTTAATCGTGTTGCTACCCGCGTATTTCCCGAAAATCACTTTATCACCAACCTTAACAGCCAGAGGTCGAACTTCACCGTTATCCAAAACTTTACCTTCACCAACGGAAACAACTTCACCTTGATTAGGCTTTTCTGTAGCGGACCCGGGCAAAACGATTCCACCTGCTGTGGTGGTTTCCTCTTCCTCCCGACGTACTACGATTCGGTCGTATAAAGGACGAATTTTCATTGTACATATTCTCCTGACATGAATTGAACACAGTTCTTATGGGCCTGATTGCCATAGTTATAGACACAGACCAGTTAATGAGCTCAACGAGCTAACAACCTGATTACAGATTGAAAAACACCTGAGACTCAAGGTCGTGCAGCATTAATGGGGGTTGATGAACGTAATTCAACACCTTTTAACAAAGATTTTTTAGTTTTTTTACCCTGACCCGAAATTTGCGCTATTTAGGCGACTTATCCGTCTCCTCGTCCCGCTCCAATTCGCCTTCGATAATATGGCTTGAATGGGCTCGGCTATGGCTTTGTTGACTATGGGTGTGAAAATTTGGGCTGGCCTTCACCTGTTTTGCGACGAGCTTGACTAACCAGCGTCGGGATTGGGGGAACAGACAGATAAAACCGATCGCATCGGTAATAAAACCTGGAGTCACTAACAACGCCCCCCCCACGGCTAGACATAAACCCTCCATCATTTCCTGAAGCGGCAGTGCGCCTGTATCAATCCGTTCCCTTGCCCTGAACAGCGTGGACATACCCTGTTGTCGCAACATCAGACTACCCACGAATGCTGTGAGAACAACCAATATCGCAGTATTGAGTGTACCAATACGCCCGCCCACCTCAATCAATACCATGATTTCAGCGATTGGCAAAACCACAAACAGAACAAAGAGTATTTTCATGCCTTTTCCAAAATTAGAAGAGATACATCATAGCGCTTGTCAGCAAAGCAGGGCAAATTAGCGGGAAAACAACAGCTGCGCAAGCGAGTTTCTCTAAATTCATTCTGGAAATTCAAGCCCTGCCTTCTATCTCTGCACGACCCGGTTTTTGTTATTTTTCGTGCTGCGAAATAAAAATGCATCTCTATTCCTTCCATTTATCAGCAAATTTAACTGCTAAAACACACATAATGAAAAAATAATGACAAAAATCAACACGACCCATAACCGACTGTTATTATTAGTTTTAATTATATATCTATTCCATAAAAACTCGATTTTTCCCTCTATTTCAACGACAAACCATCCCTTATCAGAAAAAAGGGATGGGAAAATCATCCCCATTGGGACATAATCAGGCAGTCTGTTTGTGCGTTGCAACATATTTATTTTGCACCCGCAACATTATGTTTATAACTGATATGGGGAGAAACGAATGGATCTTGGCAACAAAACGATTGTCATAACCGGAGGTGGACAAGGTCTAGGGCGGGAAATGGCCGTATCTTTGGCCGAACGTGGTGCGAAACTGGCACTCATTGACTTGAGCAAGGAAGGCCTGGAAGAAACAGTGAAATTATGCGCTGAAGCTGGAAGCGAAGCAAAAGGCTATACTGCAAACGTTGCGGACCAGGAAGATGTGGTATCCGTATTCGACAAGATTATCGCTGACTTTGAGGAAATTCACGGTTTAATCAATAATGCCGGAATCACCCGCGATGCGTTACTGGTCAAAGTAGACAAGGAAGGCAACGTCAACAGAGGTATGAGTCATAATCAGTGGCAGAGTGTCATTGACGTCAATCTGACGGGCGTATTTCTTTGTGGCCAGGAAGCAGCTATTCGCATGATTAAAACCGACACCAAGGGTTTAATCATCAATATCTGCAGCATCTCTCGTGCCGGAAATATGGGCCAAAGCAACTACTCTGCAGCCAAATCAGGTGTTGCTTCAATGACGGTCACCTGGGCTAAAGAATTGGCTCGATTCGGAATACGGGTTGCTGGCATAGCTCCAGGTTTTACCCAAACTGAAATGACCGAGTCGATGAAACCCGAAGCACTGGAAAAACTGGTTTCCATGATTCCACTTCGCCGCATGGGACAACCGGCAGAGATCGCTCATTCTGCGATTTACCTGTTTGAAAATGATTTCTATACCGGCCGTGTTATGGAAATCGATGGTGGCATGCGACTGTAAAAGCCGCATGGTATAAGCCCTGGCATGGACCTGCCGGGGTTTTGCAGTTAACTACTACCCGAAGGTAAAATGGGTACGCGCATATCATTCACCCCCTATTCTTTGGCATCTACTAAATCATTTTTGCGGTCATAGAACCAAATCACACAGACCAGCAAAATTGCCGGCACACCAAAACCTGCCGCCAGCGCAAAGAACCAGGGATAACCCGCAAAATCCACTATCACACCTGAGAATCCTCCGACAAATTTTCCCGGCAATGTCATCAGGGAGCTAAAGAGCGCATACTGCGTTGCTGTATAAGCCTTACTGGTCAATCCCGATAAGTAGGCTATAAATGCCACGACAGCCAACCCACCACTCAAATTGTCCGCACTGACAACAACAGCCAGCTTCCATATCGCGGGATCCGAAAGCGCCATCCAACTGAATAACAGGTTGGTACTCGCAACCATCACCGCGCCAACCAGCAAGATAGGCCGCACACCATATTTAACGACCAGTACACCGCCTAATGCTGAGCCGGCAATGGTCATGAAAAAGCCAAAGATCTTCGTTACATCAGCAATCTCCGGCTTGGTAAAACCCATTTCCAGGTAAAACGGGTTTGCCATCACTCCCATCGTAATATCACTAACCCGATACAAAGCGATCAGCGATAAAATTACCAGCGCATAAAACCCGTGGCGGCTAAAGAAATCAGAAAACGGTCCTATCACTGATAGCCTGAACCAGCGAGCCAATCGCTGAGACCTTGACGAGCCCTTCTCCATACCCGGTTTAACTTCTGTTTCACTTTTTTCACGGGCAGGCTCTGGAATCAATAACACAGTAACCAGGCCAACCGACATAAGCGCGGCCATAATAAAATAGGTTAATATCCAACCGAAATATTCAGCCAGATACAAAGCCCCCGCACCTGCAACCAATAATGCCAACCGATAACCAAATACATAAGCAGCCGACATCGCTGCCTGAAATTTGGGAATCGCGCTCTCAATACGATAGGCATCAATGCTTATATCCTGTGTTGCCGACGAAAACGCAACAATCAGACCAAAGCAAGCCAACAATAGCGTATTTGAAACCGGGTCGGTAACAGCTATTGCCATCAGCCCGACAGCAATACCTGCCTGCCCGAGCAAAATCCAACTCCTGCGCTGCCCCAGGAGATTGTGCAGCACAGGTAAACGGACACTGTCCACAACCGGAGCCCAGAGCACCTTGATTGAGTAGGTAATCCCAATCCAGCTGAAAAAACCGATCGTTGACCGAGTAACGCCGGATTCAAAGAGAAATACTGTGAGTGTTGAAAAAACAAGTAAAAAAGGTAACCCCGCAGAGAACCCCAGAAACAGCATTGTGATAACCTGGGGTTTACAGTAAACCTCCAGCGCTTCCTTCCATGTCAGTGACCGCTGTTTCGCAGGCATCATCTTTTGTGAGCGTTCCGTTCCATATTAATCCCTGAAATTATTAAACTGCAGCGGCATATCAATATCGGCTTCACGCAACATCGCCATCACCGATTGCAAATCGTCTCTTTTTTTACCGGTCACACGCACCTTATCCCCCTGGATTGCCGCTTGCACCTTCATTTTTTTATCCTTGATCATTTTAACGATTTTTTTTGCTAAAAGCGTTTCAATTCCCTGGCGCAGCGTCACTTCCATTCTGGCCTGCATTCCGGATTGTACGACTTCACCACACTCTATACAGGCAACATCAATACTCCGTTTAACCAGCTTGGTCCTTAGAATATCCAGCATTTGCTGGACCTGAAATTCGACTTCTGCAACAACCGTCACTACCAGCTCATTTTGCTCAAATTTAGCATCAACCCCTTTAAAATCAAAGCGGGTTCCTACTTCACGATTTGCCTGATCGACGGCATTAGTCACCTCATGTTTGTCCACTTCAGAAACAACATCAAAAGATGGCATCTAACCCTCCTGTGTATTTATGTACAATGCGCCATACAATACCCAATTTAACGGATGCAATAAATCAATTACGGTGAAAAGTTCAAAGAACCCGGATCAAAAGCAATGGCATATACTAGGCGCGGGCGCAATAGGTTGCCTATGGGCGGCGCATCTCGGACTTGCCGGGCATTCCGTAACACTTATCTGTCGAAACCGGCAGCGACTCGCAGCATTTAATCGCTTGGCCGCCATTACGCTTGCAGAAAACAATCGGCAATTATCGGTACCGGTGTGGGCCGAAACCGCAGACAGCAGTGACTCAGTGATCAACAACTTGCTGGTTTGCACCAAAAGTCCCGATGCATTGTCCGCCGTCCAGTCGATTGATCACCGTCTGACCGATACCAGCGTTCTGGTTCTGCTGATGAACGGTTTAGGGGCCCAACAACAGATATCGGAAGCGTTTCGGGATTATTCACTGATATGCGCCACCACCACCGACGGTGCCTATCTGCGCGCGCCTTTTGAGGTCTTTCATGCCGGAGCAGGCGAAACCCATTTTGGCTTACTTGATTCGCAAAATAGCAACACTAACTGTCAGGCTAACCTCAGCAGCCATTTTGGCAAACTCGGCCTGAAAACTCACTGGGACAGCAACATCTATCCACGAATGTTGCATAAGCTGGCAGTCAATGCCGTTATCAATCCGCTGACGGCAATTCACCATTGTAGCAATGGTGAAATTCTGGAAGGTACTGACCGCATATCCATGATTGTCCAGTTATGTGAAGAGATTACACCGATTATCACCGCACTTACCCCCGACTACCCTTTCAATCTTTATGATCAAGTGATCTCTATTGCCCAAGCCACTGGTAGCAACTACTCATCCATGTATCAGGATATTGCGGCCGGCCGAACTACAGAGATCGACTATATCAACGGTTACCTATGCCAACAGGCCAGGCAGTTATCTCTGCCGACCCCATTAAACCAACAGCTTATTCGACAAATCAAAACCCGCCTGCACGCGCCATGACAGCTTTTCAGTCCGGTTTGTTGGTACCAAAACGATGCCCGAATCCAAATACCTGTTCCTCACACACATCCATGCATCGACCACAATTGGTGCACTCTCCCGACATGATAACAGGACTTTTCCCCTTACCGGTCCCCGTGAGTGCCGGCACGATCACATGGGGCTCAGGACAGACACGATAACAATCACCACATTCGGTACAGCGATCACGATTCCCGGCGTTGACTCTGACCAGAGAGCCGAAACCCAGCAACCCATAGAAAGCCCCTACCGGACAAAGCGAACCGCACCAGCCTCGCTGACTGACCAGCAGATCAAATAGCAGCACCAGCAATACCACAGCCCAGACCAGTCCCAGGCCAAACACCAGGCCACGCTGAAACATCGTAATTGGGTTAACAAACTCCCAGATAATTGTGCCGCTTAGCCAGGATAGTCCAATTATCAGCAACAACACCGCATACCTAACCCAACGGGGTATTCGCCACTCCCGGCTCAAGCCCAGCTTTGATCTCAACCAATAGACTAGATCCGTTACCAGATTGATGGGGCAAACCCAGGAACAGTAGACCCTGCCCCCCACAACCAGATAAAAGAGAAACACAGTTACCGCGCCGATGATAGCTGTCCGGTAAACCGAATGCCCGGCCACGACCGACTGCAACAGGATCAGCGGATCGGTCAACGACAGCACACCAAGCAGTTCACTCGACGCCAGATTCCCCTTGATCAACCACAAGCCAAACAGTGGTCCAGCCAGAAAAAGTGCCAACACCGTTAGCTGACATGTCCTGCGCGCCAGCAACCAGCGGTTCCGCCTGATAATCCGCTTAATCGGCGTATCAACTTGCAATACGGGGATTCGCTCTGCGCTCATACCAGACTCACTCCAGCATCCTTCGTCGCCAGATGCCGGGGCAATACCTTGATAGACGCCTGGTCGGTAATACAGTCATGTTCACACTTTCCGCAGCCTGTGCATTGATCCTCATGCACCGTCGGCATGAACACATCGCGCCCGTTACGGTGATGCCCCTCCATGGTGATCGCCTTATCCTTAACAGGACAGGCCAGATAGCAGGCACGACACTGCCCTACACCCGTGAAGGCGTAACAGGTGTTCACGCCGGTAAATACAGCCAACCCCATATCTGCCCGGGTAATATCCAGCAGGTCGTGATCCAGCGCGCCCGTAGGACACGCTTTAACGCAGGGAATGTCTTCACACATCTCGCAGGGAATATCCCGCGCCAGGAAATAAGGAGTTCCCGTAGTAACCGGCTCCCCCAGTTTAGCCAGCTTCAGTGTATCAAAGGGGCAATTGCGAACGCATAAACCACAGCGCACGCAAGCGCTTAAAAAGTGTTCTTCATCAAGGGCACCCGGTGGCCGAATTACAACTGCCGGCAAACCGGAGGTTTTCTGCCGATGAGCATGGCCAGATATCAGGAAAGCGAAGACGCCAAGTGATCCCAGGTACTGCAAAATACGGCCGACAAATTGCCTGCGGGTTCTTAACACTTCTAAACTAGCTCCACTAACTTCATGAACTCAACCTGCTTTCCAATACTGCACCTACAAATACAAATACAAATAGAATTTCATTTTGACATTAAATAATACTGGCTGCCTATTTGCCTCGCCATGGTTACAACAGTAATTGATCCAAAATACTCTACAAGCATACTTTTAAACTCATTCACCCTGTGTAGCATGATTCTCGAGTTGACCAATCACTTCAGTCGGAGTTAAATAAAACCTGAATTCAGAGGCTTCTCCATATAAATCATAGAGAGCACGCGCCTTATAGTTTGATTCACTGGTTAGCAGGGACAGAATTGGGAGCCCCTTTTCTTTAGCCCACCCCAGCACATACTGATAAAGTGCATGCCCGACTCCTTTTCCCCGGTATGTGGGATCTACAAACAGATCGCTTAGATAAGCAATGTCAGTTCCAAAAAGCGGAATCGGCCAACGATGGTATTGTGCAATCCCCATCATTTTCCCCTCTTCATTGCGAGCCACAGTGCATAACAATTGATGTTCATCATTAAAGATCCACCCCCATACCGCCGCTAATTTTTCCTCATCCGCTGACTCATGATAGAACTCACAGTATCCCGTGAAAAGCTTACGCCACGCTTTATAATCATCGCGTTTTAATAATGTAAACTCGATCTCGCTCATTTATTTGTCCTCGATTCTATAAAATTCTAGAATAAGGATTACTGGAAACATATAAAAGAGCCAATTTAGCTATAACTACTGGTCCAATTTAGTGAGCAATTACATACAAAAAAATGGTCTCTTTCTCTCGGACTATATTCTGTCATTTTGCTCTGGCAAGCATGAGTTAACCAAATATCGCAGACTATATCTTAGCATTCGCAACGCAATACTAAATGGGAATCTGCAATCGGGTGAGACCCTGCCATCGAGTCGACAGTTAGCACATGAGCTAGGATATTCACGCAACACAGTAACTCATGCTCTAGACCAGCTCTTTGCGGAAGGGTATTTGGAAACAAAGCAAGGCGCAGGCACTTACGTTGCTTCTGGTTTAACCTCTGGCTTATCTGAGTCACATAAATCACAAACAGTTCAAGCACCAGCCAAGTTCGAATTATCCCGTAAAGCCGCTAACATACTATCGCTCAGTCAGAACCTGCAACCCTATGGTGGAGGAATATTGACACCCGGCCTACCTGATCTTCAGTCATTTCCCTATAAACTCTGGAATAAAATCTATACCCGGCACAGCAAACAGATCGACAGGAAATTAACCGATTTTGGCCACAGCGGCGGTTATCAACCGCTTCGCAAAATCATAGCCGAATATTTACGCCGCGCACGTCTGGTCAACTGTTCAGAGGAGCAGGTTTTTATCACTTGTGGCACCAACCAGTCGCTGTCACTAATCACCACGCTACTCACCAATCCCGGCGAAACTGTCTGGATAGAAGACCCCGGTTATCCGGTCGCTCAGGGCGCTTTGCAAGCTGCTGACCTTGAGGTCTGCCCGGTCCCTCTAGACAGTCAGGGCGTCACCATTCCCGGTGAGTTAACCAAACCCAGATTAATCTACACAACTCCGTCTAGCCAAATGCCAACCGGTATTCCGATGCTACTCGCTCGACGTCTGGAGCTTTTAAACTTCTGTGATCTACATAAATCCTGGGTGATCGAAGATGACTATGACGGTGAATTCAAGTTTAGCGCCGAGCCAGTGCCCTCTCTTCAGGGACTGAACCAAAACAGTAGTACGCTTTATCTGGGAACCTTTAGCAAAATACTCAGCCCCTCTTTACGGGTCAGCTATCTAGTCACTCCTCCACAGCTTACCGAAATCTTTACCAAAGCTTATCCGCTTTTGGGTAATGAAAGCTCTATTATTACCCAGGCAGCGTTGGAAGAGTTTATCGCTCTTGGCTATTTTGAAACGCACATAAAACGAATGAGAAAACTCTATCGTGAAAGACGTGAATTCACGGAACACTTACTGAGTAAAAGTGCTGGCCTAAATACGGCAAAAAACAGCAGAGAGGATGGCGGGCTTCATATTTGCGTTGGCCTCGATGACACCCGGCAAACAAAAGTGAGCGATAAGACGATTGTGAATGAGACAAACAGGATGGGGTTAGGTGCACGATCGCTAAGCTCTTACAGCATCAACAATTTCCCTCGCCAGGGGCTCATTATCGGCTACACGTCTTGCGATATCCCACAATTGGAAAGTGGGCTTAATCAGGTAATTGATCTGATCCAGAGCCACCAGTTACAACTGACCGATATTAAAGCAGAGCTGCAGCCTTTCCTCTCCCATAGATCCGAAATCCAGTCAATCAAAGACAACCACTAGGTGATCCTACATCACCAACTTGCGTATATCCGCCAGCACCTGTGTCAGGAAGGTTACAAATTTTCCAGCATCAACGCCATTGATCGCTCGGTGATCATAGGACAGAGTTAAAGGAAGCATCTTCCTGGGTACAAATTCATTGTTTAGATAAAGCGGTTTAATCTGGGTACGCGATACACCCAAAATGGCAACCTCAGGGGTATTTACAATCGGAGTGAATCCGGTACCACCAATGGCTCCCAAACTCGAAACCGTAAAACAACCGCCCTGCAGGTCCTCTTTCTTCAGTTTACCTTCCTGGCCCTTTAAGCCAAGTTCAGTGGCCTCTTCCGCCAGTTCCCAGACCCCCTTCTTGTCCACATCCCTTAGTACTGGCACCATTAGCCCTGCGGGTGTATCCATTGCAATGCCGATATTGCAATACTGCTTATGTATCAAGGCATCGCCGGATGATGCCAATGAAACATTAAATTGCGGATGCTGTCTTAAAGCCGCAGCACAGGCTTTCAGCAAAAATGGTAAAGGAGTTAATTTCAAACCCCGTTTGCTGGCCTGCTCCTTTTTTAATGCACGAAAATCTTCCAGATCGGTAATATCCGCCTCATCAAAATGTGTCACATGGGGTACATTCAGCCAGCTACGATGCATTGCAGCAGCAGTCAGTTTTTGCACACGGCTCATGGCAATCTCTTCCACTTCACCGAACTGACTGAAATCGATCTCCGGTATCGGTGAAATATTAAAACCTGAACCGGATGGCTGTTTGCTGCCTTCGGACTGTAACACCTGCTTCACATAATTCTGCACATCTTCCTTGAGGATTCGCTCGCGTGGTCCGGTCGGCGTGACCTTCGCGAGATCGACTCCCAGTTCCCTGGCCAGCATTCTGACAGCTGGCCCTGCGTATACCAGCACACCAGCCCCAGAGGGTATCTCAGCAGACTTCGGTGCTGCCGGTTTTTGTTCCTGCTTTTGCTCCTCTTTTTGGTTATTGGCCTTGTCCACAGATGGCTTACTCGAAGGCTTGGCATGACTCGAAGCAGCACTGGTTTGCAACTCCAGAACCGGCGTACCCTCACCAACCTTATCACCAACCTTAAGCAGCAAGGTTCCCACAAGCCCTTCATGGGGACATGGGATTTCCATCGAAGCTTTGTCTGATTCAAGTATGACCAGCGTATCATCCTGCGCCACTCGATCACCTTCAGCGACCGCCACCTCTATTACCTCTACATCCGTAGCATCACCGATATCCGGTACTGTAACGACGATCGTCTTCCCTGAACCGGATTCGTGTGCACCAGTCTCAGGTTTGTGATCTGAAACGAGCTTAGCTGGTGCGGCTGATGGCATTTCCTGCCGGGTGACTGGCTCGCTGCTCTCTACTTCAAGCTCAACGATATCAGTCCCTTCAGCAACCTTGTCACCCACTTTGATACTGATACCCTTCACCACACCCGCATAGGGTGACGGCACCTCCATCGAAGCCTTATCCGATTCCAGAACAATCAAGGTATCATTTTCTTCGACCCGATCACCCGGTTTGACAGAGATCTCTATGACTTCAACTTCCTGCTCCCCGCCAATATCCGGCACGGCTATTTTCTGATTGGTTCTTTTTGTTGATGCCAAATCAGCCTTAGCCTGCGCGTCCGTGTTATCAGAAGGTGCGACTGGTGCTGTCTCAGCCTCTTCAGTGGGCGGTTCTGATTGTTCAGAATCCTCTCCTTTTAGGATAACGGCTATTTCGCTTCCCTCGGAAACCTTGCTGCCGACTTCGACCCGCATCGATTTTAAAATGCCGGCACAGGGAGACGGCACCTCCATAGAGGCCTTGTCAGACTCCAATACAATCAGCGGCTCATCCGCCTTCACCTCTTCTCCCTCGGCTATACAAAGCTCTATCACCTCGACATCAGAAACATCGCCAATATCCGGTACTTTTACAATCTCTTCGCTCACTATAAAAATCCTTGGTTCAACAATCTTGTTGTTTCGGTCAGGGTTATTCGTGCCTATACTTTCAGCGGGTTTGGTTTTTCCGGGTCAATCCCGAATTTTTCAATGGCCTGCGCCACCTGCTCGGAGGTGGCCCGACCATCTCCAGCCAGCGACTGCAATGCCGCTACCGCAATGAAATACCGATCCACCTCAAAGAAGTGACGCAGTTTCTGCCGTGAATCGCTGCGGCCAAAACCATCCGTGCCAAGCACTTTATAGGCTGTCGGCACATAGGCTCTTATCTGGTCTGCATAAATTTTCATATAGTCTGTTGCCGCCACAACCGGTGTATCATTCCCCTTCAGACACTCTGTCACGTAGCTCGCACGTGGTGGTTTTTCAGGGTTGAGCATATTCCAGCGTTCAACCTCCTGCCCCTCTCTCGCCAACTCATTAAAGCTTGTCGCGGCCCAAATTTCGCAATCCACCTGAAACTCCTTATCCAGAATATCAGCCGCCGCTATGACTTCCCGAAGAACAGAACCACTTCCTATCAATCGAACACTGTTCTCATGATTTCCAGATGATTCCGAGAACAGGTACATACCCTTTATGATTCCCTGCTCAGCCCCGTCGGGCATCGCCGGATGCGTATAGTTCTCATTGAGCAGTGTCAGATAGTAGTATACCGCTTCCTTCTCCTGGTACATTCGACGCATGCCATCCTGAATAATCACCGCTACTTCATATGAAAAAGTTGCATCATAGGAGACACAGTTGGGAACTGTATTTGCCAGGATATGGCTGTGGCCATCCTGGTGCTGAAGGCCTTCGCCGTTCAATGTTGTACGACCGGATGTAGCGCCAACAAGAAACCCCCGAGCCTGCATATCTCCGGCAGCCCAGCATAAATCCCCAATTCGCTGAAAACCAAACATGGAATAAAAAACATAGAAAGGGATAACGGGCGAATTGTAATTACTGTAGGCCGTTGCGAGCGCAATCCAGGCGGAAACCGCTCCCGCTTCATTTATACCCTCTTCCAGCATCTGCCCCTTTTTATCTTCCCGGTAGGACATGATCTGATCCGCATCAACCGGCTCATACAGTTGGCCGACCGATGAGTAGATACCCAATTGTCTGAACATCCCTTCCATACCAAAGGTTCGTGCTTCATCGGGAACAATAGGAACCACCCTTGAACCAATCGCCTTATCCTTAACCAAAGTGGACAGGATCCTGACAAACGCCATAGTAGTGGATATGTTCCGCTCCCCGGTACTCTCCAACTGCTTCTTGAACGCAGTTAATTCCGGTATCTGCAGCGCCTCAAAATCACTCTGCCGCCTGGGCAGGCTTCCACCGAGTGTTTCACGCCGTTTTTTCATATACTGCATTTCCGGCCGATCCTTCGGTGGCCGGTAGTAGGGGATCGATTCCAGCTCTTCGTCGCTTAAGGGAATTTCATAGCGGTCCCTGAACTCCATCAAAGTCTTTTTATCCACTTTTTTCAACGAGTGAGTACCCATTTGCGCCTCACCCTTATCACCTACTCCGTAACCTTTTACAGTATGCGCCAGTATAACGGTAGGCTGTCCCTTATGATTTACCGCTTCATGGTAAGCTGCATAGACTTTGTAGGGATCATGCCCACCTCGGTTTAACTTGTATATCTGGTCATCGGTTAAATCCTTGACCAACTCCATCGTTTCCGGATATTTGCCAAAAAAATGTTCGCGGGTGTACGCTCCACCATTGGCCTTGTAGTTCTGGTACTCACCATCAACTGTTTCATCCATGCATTTCTGCAATAGACCGTCCTTGTCATTGGCCAGCAGTGGATCCCAAAGCCGACCCCAAACCACCTTGATCACATTCCAGCCAGCCCCCCGGAATACTCCCTCCAGTTCCTGAATGATCTTGCTGTTACCTCGCACCGGCCCATCCAGACGTTGCAGATTACAATTCACCACAAAGATCAGGTTTTCCAGCTGTTCCCGTCCGGCCAGAGAAATGGCTCCCAGGGTTTCCGGCTCATCTGTTTCACCATCGCCAAGGAATGCCCAAACTTTCCGATCTCCCCTTGGCGCATGACCCCGAGCCGACATATAGCGCATTACGTGCGCCTGATAGATCGCCTGAATAGGCCCCAGCCCCATCGAAACCGTCGGGAACTGCCAATAGTCCGGCATTAACCAGGGGTGCGGATAGGAGGATAACCCTTCACCACCAACCTCGCGACGGAACTGATCCATCTGCTCTTCGGTCAACCTGCCTTCAACAAAAGATCTGGCGTAAATACCGGGCGCTGAGTGCCCCTGATAATAGATTAAATCCCCGGGATGATCATCGCTCGGAGCACGCCAAAAATAGTTAAATCCCACATCATACAGTGTGGCGCTGGATTGGAAAGTGGAGATATGACCACCCAACTCATCATCATTCATATTCGCCCGCATCACCATCACCAGGGCATTCCAGCGAACCAGGGAGCGAATACCTCTCTCCATAAAGAGATCACCCGGCATGGGCGCCTCATCTGCAACTGGAATTGTATTTCGAAAAGGTGTAGTAAGCGCGTAAGGAATCTGGGCCCCGGTGCGAGTTGCATGATCGGAGAGCTCTTTTAATATATAGTGCGCACGCTCCATCCCCTCCTTTTGAATAACCGATTCAAGCGCATCAACCCATTCCTGGGTTTCTGTGGGGTCCAAATCATCAGAACTTGGTCTATGCAGTAACATTCAAAATTCCTCGTTTACTTCTTCATGTCCGGGTTTGGCATAGTATGTAAAAAGCCCGCGTTTACAGGCCAGACAATCGAGTCTGGGTCAATCTTTCATTGCACGTATTGATCGTAACAAAGATGACATCAATCTCAACAGCCTCATTATTGCTTCATCTTTGTGAAAGCGAAATTAGCCGAACAGCTAATTTAATATCAATTTCGTGAATGGTAGTCATTTTTGCAGTGAATGTCACTTAATTCCAGGTATTTTTTTGATCATTCAGAGTAAAAAATATAAATCTTCGCGTCCTGTTGCATTGCCTTTCAATATCACCGATCAGGCCATAACCAGGCTGCACCTCGAATACCACTGCTATCACCGTACACCGGTTTTCTTAGCACAGTTCGGCACTCATCTGAAAAAACGTACTTTAGCCAGCGCCTGGGCACCTCGGTATATAAGCTATCAATTTTGGACATGCCCCCACCCAGCACAATCACGTCCGGATCGAGCAAATTGATCACCGTTGCTAGTGCAGCAGCCAGATTTTCCTGGTAACGATCAAGTTGAGCGGTAGCTACTCTATCCCCTGTCAGGGTTTTCTGCACGATCGCTGCTGCTGGCAGATCTTCGCCTGCCGTTGATGAATAGGCTCGCTCAAATGCGGGCCCGGACAAATAGGTCTCTATGCAGTTGTGCCTGCCGCAATAACAGTCTCTGTTGTCCTCTAATTTCGGATTCATGGTATCAAACACTGGTGGCATCGGATTATGTCCCCACTCGCCTGCAATACCATTGCGCCCCTGAATCAGCTCACCCTTGTAACAGATTCCACCGCCAACGCCGGTACCCAGAATCACGCCAAACAAGGTATCCACTCCCTCTCCGGCACCGCCCAGGGCTTCCGACAGTACGAAACAGTCCGCATCATTGGCAAGGCGAATATCACGGTGGAGAATACCGGCTAAATCTTCCTTTAATGGTTTTCCGTTGAGACAGGTAGAGTTACAGTTTTTCATTTTACCGGTCACTCGCGAGACGGTTCCCGGCGTAGCTATTCCAATGGGTAAAACCTGATTCGCCAAACGGTCAATTTTTTCAACCAATTGTGCCAGAACTCCAAGGGTTGCAGGATAATCTCCTTGAGGCGTCGCCACTCTGTACGCGTGCTCAATTTCTCCAGTCGCGCGAATCAGTGCACCCTCTATTTTTGTCCCACCTAAATCTATACCGATGCGCGTCATGACTCAGCTAATCATGATAACTGATACAAGAACCACCCAAACCACCAGACTGCGAATCACCAAGTCCTGAACCAGGTTAATCTCTTTGGTATACTCCTCGACGACCGCCTCCCATTTCACTGTAGAAGGTGATACCGCCGATCGCTGTTCGGCTGACTCCACTGAGCACACACCAAGCGCAGCCATACCCGAATTATTCAGCACTTTTTCGGTGGGCGTCCGCCAACTGAGTACAACCTCTGTCCAGCACTTAAAACAAGCGGCAAAGTTACCCGCAATGGTAAAGGTAAACCCCAGCAACCGAACGGGCAACCACTCAATCGCGTGTAATAGTTCAAGCGCCATTTGGGCACCGCTTTGTGATTCCCTAAGCCAACTGTCATAGAGGCAGATCAAACGGATAAACAGTGCCACCAATGGGCCGGCTACCAGATACCAGAAAATCACCACAAATATCTGCTCAAACCATTGATACAACAACCCGGCCCTCACCTCTTGCTGCAGGGACGGAAGATCTTCTGCACTAAACTCCTCAGCAACCCGAAAGTGCTCAACCGCGTGCCGATAGGCGGCCTGCGTATCGCCACTCTGCCAATAACCAAGGTACTTTTCTGTACTCTCCGGCAGATTATCGCGACCGAAGGAATAGAATAAAATCACGGCGTGAAGCAGCACACCCAGTAAACCAAAAAAAAGCGGTTCCAGTAACCGCAGCAGCACACTGACGGCTGAAACCGGTATCAGCAACGCAAACAGCGTCACCAACCGGGGACTGCTTTTAAATAAGGACGAAAGCGCGGAAACCAGCGCTATAAACCACTGGTCATATTGCCGGCTCACTCGCAAACCCAATAGCTTGTATGCGGCCAGCGTAATCAGAAGTACCAGAAGCGACATGCTATTGCCCTACCTTAATTTTGGTTCTGTGATCAGTGATTAGTTCGCGGTAAAGTGTCCAATCAAATCCAGGGCCTGGATCGGTTTTTCGGCCTGGTGCAATATCCGAGTGCCCCACAATACGTTCTGTTGTAATTCCAGGGTAAGTCTTTATAAGCTCCTGAGTTACAGCCGCTAATTGCTGGTACTGAACGGTCTCGAAAGGCCCATTGTCGACGCCTTCCAACTCAATACCAATTGAAAAATCATTGCAATTTTTTTCACCCTGAAAGCAGGATTCTCCGGCGTGCCATGCGCGCCTGTCGAAAGGCACATACTGCACCAGTTGCCCATCACGTCGAATCAGCAGATGTGCCGACACTCTGTGATCAGCGATTTCACAGAAATAGGGATGCTCTTCAGGATTAAGGTTATTGGAAAACAGATCATTAATGTAAGGCCCTCCATACTCACCAGGAGGCAAACTGATACAGTGAATTACCAGCAAATCGATACGCTGCTGAGAAGGCCGCTCACCACAGTTAGGCGAGCAAATTGGAGTAGCGCCAACAATCCAGTGGTCCTTTATAGCATTAAGCACTGAGACTTCCTGAGGTCGGAGAATACTAATATGAGTCAGCCTATACAGTATCCTAAGCTGTCGGCGCCTTCAAGATGGTTAATCCAACGGAATAACAACTAAGCAGAACAAAGGCAGTTAATGCCTTGCAGCTAAAGCTTCCAGGTCTCGCAGAAACATTAATGATGTGGATCAGAGGTTCTAGCTTTTATTCTCACGCAACTGACCAATGACCGACTCCAGGGCCCGATCAAACAGCAGAGTATCATCGAGCACATTCATGGCACCTTTGCGCAGATCCTCGGCCAGCGTATCACGAGTCTTTTCAGCCACTTTCATTCCCAACCGATTAACAAAGATATATTTCCCGGTAGCTTTAATGACCGCGGCTAATTTGGCTCTGTGCCGTCCATCCGAATCGACAACCTCTACCCAGGTACCAGCGGCCATCGACTCCACTATCGTCAAATATTCATCCGCCGGCTCTGTAATATTCGAATCAGTGGACTGGGATTCGGGTAATTGTTTCGGGCTATCGTTTTCACTTGTCTCCTGAGCCACCTCTGATGAAACATCTTCTTTCTTCTCAACCGCTTTCACCGGTCGAGTTTTCTTGCGGCCCACCACCCGGCCCTGTTGCTTGAGACAGTCCAGGTGGATAATCTCCAGCTCTTTAAACAGCGTGCGCATCTTAACCTTATTAAAGGCAACACTGATAAGCCCTTTTCTGAGCCGCTGCAGCAGCGATGGAATCATCTTCAGCAGCTTTCCCCGATGACTCTTGTCCGAAGCCTCGGTCACGCTCCAGATCAGATCATCGACGGTAGTTAGAGCCTCCTGCCACTCGCCACTTTCAACACCCTGCTTGACCTGAATCATAAACAGATAACTGCTCCAGCCATCACGAAGCAGCTCCTGAACCACTTCAGGTAATTTTTTATCAGCCATCTTTTTGTCCAGCAGATCACTGACAATCTTTCTTGCCTGATGGGTCTTACCCAAGCCCTCTTCCGCGTCTCGGGTCCGCTGCTCCACCAATTCAGAACGCCTGCGCTCAGCAGCTACAAAATCACCAAATTCGGAGAGCAGGTCAGCGAAAATCTGCGTGTCGTCAACAAAATCATCCAGTACTTTTTCTACAGTCTGTTTGATCTTTCCGTACAGCGGATCACGTTCAAGATCGACTGTTTCGCTCCAACGCATTGCTGCCGTTGCCAATTCATTAAGCAACTTTCTGGCAGGATGCCCGCCCCGACCAAAAAAACCGTGATCCATTACCGCCACTTTCAACAGGGGTATCTGTAATCTTGCCAGCAACGCTTTCATCGGCGTCGGTAGATTCTGGTCATCCAGGATAAACTCAAACAACATCGACACCAGGTTGATGACATCGTCGTCCAGACGCCCTAATGCTCGCGGCGCTTCTGCCTGCTTGTCATTCACCAGCAGGTTATAGAGCGCTTGTCGCACGTCAACCTGCTGGGTCCTTAGATTCACCAGATCTGAAGATCCGTAGTTTTGGTGCTGCACAGCCGACAGCATATCCACCAGCTCAGCCTGCGATAAGCGCGGTCCACTATCCGCCACCGGCATCTGTGGCCCTTTCCTGGTTTCCCGTGCGGGACTTTCAGCTAATAAACCACGTAATAACTCAATAATTTCAGCGTCATCTTCAACTTCAGACTCAACGCTTTCGTTAACCGGCATCGCTGGTTGAGCAGCCACGCTTTTTGATTTTGATTTTGATTTGGTTTTTCTTCTTTCCGTAACACCCAGCTTTAACCTGGGTAGCACCTGTTTATCAATTAACAGGCTATTTGCCTTTTGGTAGAACTGTGCAAGCTCACCCATCACAAATTTGTCAAAGAGCTTATAGACAACCAACTTACTGCGAATGTCCAGCGCCAACTCTGCGCAAGCAACGCAAAACACCTCACAAAGGCGCGCGGGTCCAATTGGATTGTTCAAGTCTGTAACTTTAAGCGCCGGGAATAGATGATCAATTCGATGGGTTAGGTAGGGTAAAGTATCTGCACAACGACTCATCGCCTTTGAGACCATACCACGAACAGCCACAGTCTCTTCCAGTTCTTCATCCTGCACCAGAGAAAGGGACTCTGCTTCTAATGGAAGGTCAAAATCACTTTTATCATTTTCCGACTCAGACGATTGTAGCAGTCGAAAGCCATCCGCTACTTTTTGGCTGAATAATGCTTCCATGTTTTCACGCTTGATACGAACCTCACGCATCGCGTCAAAATACAGGGTTTGATCAGCATTGCTATTTGCCTTGTCGGCAAGCTCAAATAACGCATCATCTGCGTTATCAAAAAGATTGGCGAGCAAAATCGCAAGCTCTTCAACAGCCAGTTCCCGAACCCTTTTTAGTGGTTCTGCCATTACATCTATCGGTGTCACATTCACAGGCGGCACTGCGTTCGACTCATTGCCCACTATTAACAAATCTCCTTAAAACTATGCGCCGCTTACAACTAGGCGCAAGCGTATCAAAATAGTATAGTCTAGATTCCAACTATTTCCTGTGAAAGTTACGATTTGATGTCACCTGAACACTCACCCCCACCAGGCCGAACGCTAGGTCGTGGTATGTCAATAGCCGCTTGGGTTTCAGGCCTGATCATGCTCACGTTACTGTTTGGCAACCTGGAGCGCAATTGGCTAAACCCGAACCGCAATCCCGACTCGCGTATCAGCACTTCTGGCGAGCAGGAAGTTAAGTTAAAAGCTAATCGAAAAGGTCATTATGTGGTGACCGGCACCATCAACGACACTCCGGTTAATTTTCTGCTCGATACCGGCGCTACCGACGTTGCCCTATCGGACAAGTTGGCTCGCCGATTGGGTTTAGAAAGAGGCGCTCGAGGCACTGCCTACACCGCAAATGGTGCGGTAACCGTCTATGCGACCCGCATTAACCGCTTACAAATTGGCAGCATTATTCTGTATGATGTCGCGGCCAGCATCAATCCAGCCATGGATAATTTTATCCTGCTGGGAATGAGCGCTTTAAAGCGCGTGGAATTTTCACAGAAAAACGGCACTTTGACACTTAAATACAATCCGGAAGACTAACCTGAGCTATGATCGACACTCAACAACTGCATAAAACTATCACCGACAATGTCGCAGCCGCCTTGGCAGAAGACCTGGGCAGCGGTGATATAACCGCACAACTGATCCCTGAATCTAACCAGGCAAATGCCAGGGTCATCACTCGCGAGCCAGCGACGATTTGCGGTATTGACTGGGTAAGAGAGGTGTTTTTGCAGGTTGATGCCGGAGTGAAAATAGATTTTCTGGTCGCTGATGGCGAGCGCGTTAGCGCCAACCAGACACTTTTTCAAATACAGGGTGCAGCCCGTTCTCTGCTGACCGCAGAACGCTGCGCGTTAAACTTTTTGCAAACCCTCTCAGGCACCGCCACTTTGTGCCACCACTATGCTCAACAGGTATCGGATACATCGGTCAAACTTCTGGACACACGAAAAACCATTCCCGGATTACGAATTGCCCAGAAGTACGCTGTCACCTGCGGTGGTTGCTTTAATCATCGTATTGGTCTGTATGATGCCTTTCTGATCAAAGAGAATCACATAGCGGCCTGTGGTTCAATTCAACAGGCAATTGGCAACGCTCGAAAGATCGCACCGGACAAACCTGTGGAAGTGGAAGTGGAGAGCCTTGCGGAGTTGGACCAGGCACTCGGCGCCGGAGCAGATACCATTATGTTAGACAATTTCGACCTTCAGGATCTGCATAGGGCGGTCCTTACCACTAACGGAACTGCCAAACTGGAAGCCTCAGGGGGAATAACGGAAGCCACTCTGCACCCGATCGCAAAAACCGGTGTTGACTACATCTCGATTGGCGCTCTGACCAAAGATTGCAAAGCGATTGACCTGTCTATGAGGTTTGACTGAGTTTATCGCAAATCAGGCTTGCTATAATTGGCTGGTTGGCCGCCGGAAACGGGTGCTCATGTAATTTGGAAACCGAACACCAGCGCACCTGTTGCCCCTCTCTTCCATGGGCTTGACCTGAAAATTCATACACTTTCCATACATCCAGCAGTACTTTTTTATCCGGATAATCATGACTGATCTTTTTCCAGGGTTGGTACTTGAGAATATCGATACCCAACTCTTCCATTAACTCTCTTTTAAGTGCAGCTACAGCTGCTTCACCGGGTTCCAGCTTACCTCCCGGAAACTCCCAAAGCCCACCCTGGTGGACAGTTTCCGGCCGACGGGCTATCAAGATTTCTCCGGTTCCATTATAGATCACCGCGGCTGCAACTTTTATACGCTGGGGCATGGTAATGCTATTCAACAATCAGCTTCGGTAATCGGCATTTATTGAAACATAATCGTGAGACAGATCGGTAGTCCATAACCGGGATGAATGCACCCCGCGCCCCAGGTTGATGCGAACGGTGATCTCCGGCAGATTCATCACCGCCTGACCTGCTGACTCGGTATAGTCTGCCGCTAATGCGCCGGCAGAAACAATACACACGTCACCGAGATAGATATCCACACCGGAAACATCAAGATGGTCAAGCCCCGCCCGGCCGACTACCGCCAGAATTCTTCCCCAATTAGGGTCACTGGCAAACATCGCGGTTTTGACCAATGGAGAATGTGCCAGAGAATAGGCAACCTGCAGGCACTCCTGTTCGGACGCCCCGCCCTCAACCGCAACGGTAATGAACTTGCTGGCACCCTCCCCATCCTTGACGATTGCCTGCGCCAACTCTATCGCCACCTCAGTGATGGCGGTGCTTAGCGCAGCAAACAGCGGGTCACTCGGCTCTTTTAGCTCCGCGTTATCCGCCCGACCGCTGGCAACCAGCATACAGGCATCATTGGTTGAGGTGTCCCCATCGACACTGATTCGATTAAAAGACTGCGCCACCGCATCATCAAGCAGCTTTTGTAACACCGTCTGTGAGACCAGCGCATCGGTCGCAATATATGCCAGCATAGTGGCCATATTGGGACAGATCATTCCGGAGCCCTTCGCAATACCACTAACATGCAAAATTCTACCCTGATGTTCAAAACAACGGGTAGCACCCTTGGGGCGAGTATCTGTGGTCAGGATCCCTTCCGCCGCGTGCCGCCAGCCATCCTCTGCCAGATTTTCCAGTGCCAACGGAATTGTCGATATGACCTTGTTAACCGGCAGTTGCTCGCCGATCACACCCGTTGAAAAAGGCAGAACTGCCAGCGAGTCATCGTTGACAGCGCTTGCCAGCGCCCTGCAACAGCTTTTTGCGTCTTCAATACCCTGAGCGCCCGTTCCCGCATTGGCATTTCCAGTATTGATAAGAAACCATCGGCAATCCGATGATGCAAGATGTTCTCTGGCAACGATAACAGGTGCTGCACAAAATGCGTTTTGCGTAAATACGGATGCAACCCGACTGCCACTCACCAGTTCCATCACCACCAAATCACGACGGCCCGGTGTTTTGATTCCGGCGCTGGCACTCCCCAGGCGAACGCCCGGTATTGGATTCATCTCTGGAAAACTATCAGGGCCAACCGCCACAACGATACTCCTCTCTTCACCGCGATGATCTGTTATCCACCGCTAAGACCTGCCTTTGTTAAACCGGAGTTAGCCCGTTTTTGACAAGCTTCCGTGACAGCGCTTAAACTTTTTACCTGAGCCACACGGACAAGGGTCATTACGCCCCACTTTCTCCCCTTCCCGCACAAAAGGTGTGTGCGCAGACTGCTCATCGACAGTCTCTTCACTGGCACCGGCTATCGCTGAGGTTTCCTCGTGCTGATACTCCATTTCCTGCTGCATCGCTTCGTTGCGCTTGCGCTCCAGCGCCTCAATATCCGACTCCTGATAAAACTGAACATGACTTAGCATGCGCACCACATCATGTTTAATACTGCTCAACAGTTCCTGAAAGAGATTAAACGCTTCGCGCTTATATTCCTGTTTTGGATTTTTAGCCGCATAACCTCGCAGGTGAATGCTTTGTCGCAGATGGTCCATGGTAGCGAGATGCTCTTTCCAGCGTGTATCGAGCGTTTCCAGCATCACCTGCTTCTCAATACGGCGCATAATCTCTACGCCGGCCATCGCCTCTTTCTCCTGGTAGACCTCTACCATCTGTTGCAGTATTTTCTCTTTCAACTGCTCTTCCTGAAGCTGGTCGTCCTCTTCAAGCCACTGTTGCAACGGCAGTTCCAGATTAAATTCGGTTTTTATCTGTTGCTCGAGACCGGGAATATCCCACTGCTCCTCAAGGCTTTGTGGCGGCACATATTCACTGAAAACCTCATCAACCACCGTTGCGCGAACCGCATCGATAATCTCTGAAATATCTTCTGTCTCCATAAGCTCATCGCGCTGCTGATAGATAACGCTACGCTGATCATTAGCCACATCATCGTATTCCAGCAGTTGTTTGCGGATGTCAAAGTTATGCCCCTCCACCTTACGCTGCGCCTTCTCGATGGCATTGCTGACCATACGATGTTCAATTGCCTCTCCCTTCTCCATACCGAGCTTCTGCATCAGATTTTTGACACGTTCAGATGCAAAGATACGCATCAGATTGTCTTCCAGCGAAAGGAAGAAACGAGATGAACCGGGATCACCCTGGCGGCCGGCACGGCCCCTCAGCTGATTATCAATACGTCTGGATTCATGACGTTCTGTTGCAATAATGTGTAATCCGCCAGCTTCAATCACCTTCTGATGACGTTCCTTCCAGGCCTCCTTGATCGCCTCTATCTGGACGGGTTCGGGATCTTCCAGGTTGGCAATTTCAACTTCCCAATTACCCCCAAGCACGATATCGGTTCCCCGACCCGCCATGTTGGTGGCAATAGTTACTGCACCCGGACGACCGGCCTGAGCAACGACTTCAGCTTCCTGCTCATGGTGCTTGGCATTCAATACATTGTGCTTGATTTTCTCTCGCTGCAGCAACCCGGCAACATACTCGGACGACTCGATTGAGGCGGTACCAACCAGCACAGGTTGTTGCTTATCAATACACGCCTTGATATCGTCAATAATCGCCTCGTACTTTTCCTCTATTGTCAGGTAAACGAGATCATTGCCATCTTTGCGGGTCATCGGCTTATTGGTCGGAATCACAACCACATCCAGACCATAAATTTGCCTGAACTCAAACGCTTCCGTATCCGCTGTTCCGGTCATACCGGATAGCTTCTGGTAAATACGAAAATAGTTCTGGAAAGTGGTTGATGCGAGTGTCTGACTTTCATTCTGAATCGCGACCCCTTCCTTGGCTTCAATCGCCTGATGCGTCCCTTCGGACCAGCGCCTGCCAGGCATGGTCCGGCCAGTATGCTCATCGACAATTACAATTTCGTTATCCTGAACGATATAGTCCACATCCCGCTGAAAAATAGCATGTGCTTTCAGACCAGCGTGCACGTGATGCAGTAATCCTAAATTCTGGGCCGCATAGAGGCTCTCCCCCTCCGGCAACAATCCACTTTTGGAAAGCAGTTCTTCAACGTATTGATGGCCGTCCTCGGTTAATTCAACGGAACGGTTTTTCTCATTAATAATAAAGTGTCCATCAACCGGTTGCTCTTCCTCTTTGGCCTCATATCCCCGCTTCAATTTAGGAATAATGCGATTAACCTCAGTGTAGAGTCTGGAGCTATCCTCAACCGCGCCGGAAATAATCAGCGGCGTCCTCGCTTCATCAATCAGGATAGAGTCGACCTCATCCACGATGGCATAAAACAATGGCCGTTGTACCTTCTGCTCAATGCTGAATGCCATATTGTCGCGCAGGTAATCAAAGCCGAACTCGTTATTGGTGCCATAGGTAATATCGGCTGCATAGGCGGACTGCTTCTGCTCATAGTCCTGCCCGGAGCTAACCACACCCACGGTCAGACCGAGAAATTCGTAGACCGGCCCCATCCAGCCTGCATCCCTGCTGGCCAGGTAGTCATTGACGGTAACAATATGCACGCCCTTTCCAGGCAGTGCGTTAAGGTAAGCGGCCAGTGTTGCAACCAGCGTTTTACCCTCTCCGGTGCGCATCTCGGATATTTTTCCATTGTGCAGCACAATCCCGCCAATGAGCTGAACATCAAAGTGGCGCATTGACAAAACTCTCTGACTCGCTTCACGAACGGCGGCAAAAGCTTCGGGCAATAACTGATCCAATGTTTCCCCGGCTTCCAGCCGAGACCTGAACTCATCTGTCTTCGCACGTAGCGCTTCATCAGACAACTCTTTGGTCGCTTCTTCAAGGGCATTAATCTTTTTGACGATCTTGCCCATGCGCTTTATGTCACGGTCGTTTTTACTACCAAAGATTTTTCTAGTCGCTTTACCTAACATGGTTTCTTCACATCGTTGAGCAATAGGATACCCGAATCCCTTAGAGGCTTCGGACAAAATTGCAGTATTGTAAACTGATTCAACCCAAGGCTAAACCGGTGATTGCAGGGTTACCCCGAAATAACCTACTTATATTGCGTCATTTGAGTAATTAACAAGCAAATGGCTAAAAATTTTGCTCGCCCAGGAGGTAAAAAAGGTTTAGCGGCTTTTTCGCTTGATATAGATCTCCGGATTAACGGGATGTCCATTCTTCAGCACTTCGTAGTGCACGTGGGGGCCGGTGGAGCGACCAGTGCTTCCCATCAGCGCGATTGTCTGACCTTTTTCAATCACATCACCCACCTTAACCAACAGCTTTTTGGCGTGAGCATATCGTGTTGCGTGCCGATCTCCATGGTTAACTTCCACCAGATTACCGTACCCCTTTCGCGGCCCGGCCCAAGTGACCACACCCGCTGCGACAGCGATCACATCAGAGTTTGCCTTTCCAGCAAAGTCGACTCCTTCATGCCAGGCAACCCGCCCACTGAACGGGTCAATACGTCGACCAAAGCGGGACGATATCCATCCCCACTTCACAGGTCTTCCCGATATATACCTTTCAATTTCAAACGCACTATTGCCAAGCAGCACATTTAAAAACTCCAACTCCTGTTCGCGCACCTCAATCTCATCGGCCAGGTGCTTTATTTCATCCATAAAGCGGGGAGGCTGGTAGGCCACACTACCCTTCTCTTCTATAGGACCACCAATAGCCGGTGCTTTTGAAAAATTGAACTCACTCTGCTCCAGGTCAGCTGTTTCAGTCAAATGTTCACCCAGGGCATCAAGTCTGATTAATTTTGCATGCAGTTCTGCCAACCGAATAGTCAGTGATTCCAACTGCTCTTTTGAATCACTCTCCAGCCGCCTAAGTTTATCCTCCTTGCTTGCCAAGTCGCTCAGCCAGGATTGTATATATTGATTCTTAAGCTTCATTTCACTTTGATTAACTGCAGACTGGTAACCGACCACAAACGCGGAGATTGTAAAAACTATCAGGCAAAGGCAGGCCAGCATAATCCACCGATTTCCAAGCGAAATCGTTCGTGCTTTGCCGTGTCTCCTACTTACAATAATGATATTCATAATATCGTTGTAAATTTACCCGATTGATCCTTATTTTGACCTTAAAATAGTATAATGCCGGTATGCCTCGAGACAATTATAGCTCAGCCCACCAAATAAACCGACTGATTGATGCACCGGAATCAAGTCTGCACGACCTTATGGCCACTACTGACCGGCTGTTGCAACTGGAAAAAGAGGTAAGATTACGGTTACCGGAAAGCTGCCAAAAACACTGCAAACTGGCCAGCTACCAAAATGGCAAGTTGATCCTTCACGTTGAATCCGCTGCATGGGCAACCAAAATCAGATACCTGCAAAGAGAGTTGATCGTACAGTTGAAACAAATTCCCGTATTGAAAGAGATCAACCGTATACAGGTCTCGGTGCGCCCCACCAAACGATTACCAGTCAAACAATTCAAGGCTCAAACTTTATCGACACAGTCTTGTGAGCATTTGCAGCATACAGCTGATATTTTTGGTGACTCGCCATTGAGTCGAGCGCTACGCAGTCTGGCGCAGCCAAAGCAGTCCTAATATGAAGGTTATGTCAGCCCGGTGTGTGGGCCGTATCAGAGTCGCTGATCCGTTCAGCCAGTCAGTACTGGCCTGGAATAGGAAATGGGAGCGTTTTCGATACTATCGAAGGTAGCTACTTCCCATGCATCTTCCTGGGCAATCAGCTCTCTCAATAGAATATTGTTCAGGCGGTGCCCCGATTTAAAGCCCTTGAATTCACCAATCAGGCTATTTCCGAGAAGGTAGAGATCACCGATGGCGTCCAACACTTTATGTTTGACGAATTCATCGTCATAACGCAGACCATCTTCATTAAGAATCCGATAATCGTCGACAGCAATAGCATTATCCATGCTCGCGCCCAACGCCAGATTCTGTGAGCGCAGATATTCAAAATCACGCATAAAACCAAAGGTGCGAGCCCGACTGACCTCTTTTACAAAGGACGTTGATGAGAAATCCACTGACGCTTCCTGCATGCGTCCGTGAAAGACCGGATGATCGAAATCGATAGTAAAGGTCACTTTAAAGCCATCAAACGGTTCGAAACTTGCCCACTTATCACCGTCCGTAACTCTGACTTTGCGTTTGATACGAATAAATTTTTTGGCGACCGATTGTTCCTGAATACCCGCAGACTGTATTAAAAATACAAAGGGGCCGGCGCTACCGTCCATAATAGGGACTTCTGCAGCACTTAACTCTATGTACGCATTATCAATACCCAGTCCAGCCATAGCTGAGAGGAGATGCTCAACCGTATCAACACGGGCATGTCCCTTGGTCAGGGTCGTTGAAAGAGTGGTTTCGCCCACATTTTCCGCCAAGGCAGGAATTTCCACAGCGGGATCGAGGTCGGTACGACAAAAAACAATACCGGTATCCGCAGGTGCAGGTTTAAGGGTCAGGTAGACCTTTTCGCCCGAATGCAAACCAACGCCTGTCGCTCTTATAGTATTCTTTAAAGTACGCTGTCCGATCATAAATTATGGGCTCAAAGGAGAGTTAATTTAAAAATTAGGCGCGAATACTATCAAATTTCATTCAAACTGTTAACCACATAAAACAAATTGCTCGGCCAAAATTAAAATAAAAAATAGTCGCACTGGAACGATGGCCTGGTCCCAGTGCGAGAATTTTGCTTAAACTTAGTCCGCCTGACGACGCAGGAATGCAGGTATATCCAGATAATCCATATCCCTGGCCGCCGATGAGTTTTGATCCATCGCAGCATTTCCCATCGCCTGTTTACGCATCACCGTTGGGCGATCCAGTTTACCGTAATCTACACTGCCATCCGCCCTGGGCTTTTGCTCGACCACTTCCATCTTCGGTTTCAACTCATCTTCGCCCAAACCTGTAGCAACCACTGTGACACGTAAATCATCACCCATATCGGGATCTATCACAGTACCTACCACCACTGTCGCATTATCCGAAGCGAAATCTTCAACGGTTTCACCCACTTCAGAGAACTCTCCCAACGACAGGTTCGGACCGGCTGTTATATTAACCAGTATGCCGCGCGCACCCTGCAGATTGACATCTTCAAGCAGTGGACTGCGCACAGCCGCCTCCGCTGCTTCCTTGGCCCGAAACTCTCCCGATGCGAAACCGCTGCCCATCATCGCCATACCCATTTCAGACATAACTGTGCGCACGTCGGCAAAATCGACGTTAATCATACCGGGACGGATAATCAGGTCGGCAATACCTTGAACTGCCCCTAACAGCACATCATTTGCTGCACCAAACGCTTTTAACAGGCTGGTGTTCTCTCCCAATACTGACATCAGCTTTTCATTTGGAATGGTAATCAGGGAATCAACATGTTCACCCAATGCGGCAATACCGGCCTCAGCAATCTGTGCCCGCTTGCGCCCCTCAAAGGCAAAGGGCTTGGTCACCACGGCTACGGTCAATATGCCCAGCTCTTTTGCAACCTGCGCGACTACCGGTGCCGCGCCTGTTCCAGTTCCACCACCCATTCCAGCGGTGATAAAAACCATATCAGCGCCCTCAAGCACTTCAGCAATACGGTCACTATCCTCCATTGCTGCCTGACGCCCGATTTCCGGGTTCGCTCCTGCTCCCAACCCTTTCGTCACCTGTCCACCCAGCTGCAATACAGTCTTGGCAGGTATTGCCTTAAGTGCCTGAGCATCCGTATTGGCACAGATAAACTCTACACCCTCAACATTATTTTCCAGCATGTGGTTGAGTGCGTTACCGCCGCCTCCGCCCACACCTACGACCTTAATCTCCGCACTTTGAGGTACGCTATCTACTAGTTCAAACATGGCCATCTCCTTACTATTTTCAAATGAATATCAACAATTATTTTTATAGGATTAAAAATTATCTTTAAACCAACTTCGCAGCCGCCCAACGATGCCCGCCAGCCCTAAACCTGCTTTAACCTCATCACCTCCTTCCAGCTTTTGCTTTTGCCCATAAATCAGAAGTCCTACCCCGGTTGAGTAAATCGGGTTTTTAACAATATCCAGTAACCCCTCGACACCCTGGGGTATTGCCAGCCTCACTGGCATATGGAAAATCTCTTCCGCCAGATCAACAACACCCTCCATTTTGGAAGTCCCTCCGGTCAGCACAATTCCGGCCGCCACCAAATCTTCAAAGCCGCTGCGTCTCAGCTCTGCCTGAATCAAGGTAAACAGTTCTTCGTAGCGCGGCTCAACCACTTCGGCCAACGCCTGTCGGGACAGGTCTCGAGGCGGACGATCGCCGACACTCGGGACTTTAATGGTTTGCTCGGGACCTGTGAGCTGGGTCAGCGCACAGGCATACTTGATTTTGATCTCCTCGGCATTTTGAGTCGGCGTTCTCAACGCCATGGCAATATCATTGGTTACCTGGTCACCTGCGATCGGAATAACCGCTGTATGTCGAATGGAGCCGTCTACGAATACCGCGATATCGGTTGTACCACCGCCAATATCAACCATACAGACACCCAGTTCCTTCTCATCCTCGGTGATAACGGCATAGCTGGACGCCAGCTGCTCCAGAATAATATCGTCCACCTCTAGGCCGCAGCGGCGAATACATTTCTCGATATTCTGGGCAGCATTGGCGGCGCAGGTAACAACATGCACTTTGGCCTCCAGCCTGACACCGGACATACCCAAAGGTTCTTTTACACCCTCCTGCTCATCAATAATGTACTCTTGAGGAAGAATGTGAAGTACCTTCTGGTCAGCAGGGATCGCCACAGCTTGGGCCGCATCAATCACCCGATCCATATCACCACGCACAACTTCACGATCCCGAATAGCAACGATGCCATGAGAGTTCATTCCTTTGATATGACTACCCGCAATACCGGCATAAACCGAATGGATCTGACAGCCCGCCATCAGCTCCGCCTCTTCCACCGCTCGCTGAATTGATTGCACGGTCGATTCGATGTTGACCACAACACCTTTCTTCATGCCTCGTGCCGGATGGCTGCCAATACCAACCACTTCCAGCGCGCCGTCAGCCGTCATTTCACCCACGATAGCCACTATTTTGGACGTACCTATGTCCAAACCAACGATCATATTGTTCGCTGCAGATCCGGCCATACTGTTTTTCTCTTGTTATGCATTAGATTTTTTATCCTGTCCGTACTGTTTGTCCTGCTTCCAGCTCACCGAGACACCATGGGTATAACGCAGGTCAACGCGCTCTATCTCCTGCAAGCGGGACTGTAGAACTTTGCGATAGAGCTTTTTGAAACGGATCAATTTTTCCTCGATTGCATCACGCCCCATATAAACCCATGAGCCTCCTGTAATCTGCACCCGCCACGCGCCCCGCTGCTCCTTCTGCAGCCTGATCACATCTATTCCCTCAGTTGTCAGTTGGGAAGACAGCCAGATATAGCGCTCCAACAGCTGATGTCGACTGGCATAATTGCCGGACAATACCGGCAGCTGAAACGGTTCTACTCCTCCAGCAGGCTTAAAGATTATTCCCTTTTCAGTCATCAGCTGCTCCTGATTCCAACGTAAAAAGGGCTCATGCTCCACCAACTCAATATGGATAAGATCCGGCCATTTGCGACGCACCGCAACCTGCGCCAACCAGGGTTCATTCAACAACAACTCCCTCACTTCAGCGAGGTCAGCAGCAAACAGTCCCTCATCAATTCGCTGCTGCACCAGATGCTCTATTTTTTGAATACTGAGATGGTTCAATTGACCACTGACGTTGATCTGCCTTAAAGGTTGATCCAATCCTCGCAATACCTGCCCGGCTCCAATGACAAAACCAACTGCCAGGGCCAGCCCAATGCACGTGGAAAACAACCTGCGCCACGGGATGGTCACCGAGCCCTGACTGGAAGACCTTGTGGCTCCACTCTGGTTTGCCTTTGTTTTCCTTTTTCGCTCCGCCTTGGTCATATATTTTTAACCGTGCGTTTCCGGGTTGAGCAGCTGTCTGCCGTACTGAGTATTTGCAGCACCAACGCTTTAAAATCCATACCCGCAGCTCTGGCTGCCATGGGCACCAGGCTATGACTGGTCATGCCGGGAATGGTATTGACCTCCAGAATTTGAAATGCCCCCTGTTCATCCGCCATCAGATCTACACGACCCCAACCGCAACAGCCAATACTGCTAAAAGCCTGCAACGCCAGTTTCTGAATCTCTTTCTCTTTAATTTCAGGTAGTCCGCTGGGAATCAAATACTCGGTGTCATCATCAACATATTTAGCCTGGTAATCATAAAATTCCCGCTTGGTCCTAAGCCGAATAACCGGTAACGCAACACCCTTCAGTATCGCCACGGTATACTCTTCACCCGCTAACCACTGCTCAGCCATAACCTGAGCGTCATATTGTGCTGCCTGTCTGTATGCGTCCTGCAACTGATCAACTTTTAACACTTTGGTCATACCCACACTGGAACCTTCGTGAACCGGCTTTACCATGAGCGGCATACCCAACTGTGCCGCCGTCACAGACCAATCCGTGGTATTCGACAGCATTGCAAATGCTGCGGTTGGCAGGCCCATGCCCTGCCACAAAAACTTGCAGCGCTCTTTGTCCATAGCCAGTGCTGATGCCGCCATGCCATTTCCGGTAAAGCGTATGCCGAGAAGCTCCAGCAAACTGGCAACGCTTCCATCCTCTCCCTCGCCACCATGCAGCATGTTGAAAACCGTATCGATAGGTTGCTGCTGGAGTTGCTGCACCAGGTTCAATGCTCCTGTCTCACCAAATGCATCGATAGCAATCGCATCTGCTCCGGCTTCAATAAGCGCCTCTAATACCGCCTGTCCGCCCTGGAGCGACACCTCCCGCTCTGAGGAGCGGCCACCCATCAGCACCGCCACCCGACCGTAATCAGCGGGATTGACTGACCCAAAAGGTGCTGTAAGAGACTCATCCTTCAACTTTTCTGCTCCGCATCTTCATGCAACTGTAATTTCATGTTCGCCAGCTGTGACGAGAGTGATCCGATATTGCCGGCACCCTGTGTTAACAGCACATCGCCATCCCTGAGCACATCCCTTAACACCGACACAAGATCCTCTCCCTGATCAATAAAAATAGGGTCTACCAGGCCTCGCTGCCTCAAACTCGCACACAGATTACGACCATCCACGCCGGCAATCGGCTGTTCATCGGCCGGGTACACTTCCATCAAAAGTAACAAATCGACCTCGGATAACACCTGTACGAAATCGTCATAGAGATCTCTGGTGCGCGTATAACGATGCGGTTGGTAAATCATCACCAGTCGCCGGTCAGGCCAGCTGGCACGCACTGTATCGATGGTGGCTTTGACTTCTCGCGGATGATGCCCATAATCATCCACCATCAACACGCTTCCCTGGCCTGTTTCATACTCCCCGTAAATCTGAAAACGCCGACCAACACCACTGAATTTAGCGAGTGCCGCCGTTATCGCTCGATCCTCAACCCCCTCATCAGTGGCCACCGCAATTGCCGCTAGCGCATTAAGCACATTATGTTGCCCCGGCATATTCAGCTTAATATCCAGATCTTTATGGACACCTGGTCGCTTCACGGTGAAGGTCATGGTCAAATTACGATGCTCGATATTGATCGCCCGATAATCAGCATCCTCATTAACTCCATATGTGATCACCGGCCGACTGATAAGAGGTAATATTTCGCGAACGTTGGGGTCATCACTGCAAACAACCGCAAGCCCGTAAAAAGGCAGATTGTGCAGGAACTGTACAAAGGTATCCTTGAGCCGGCCAAAATCACTTTCATAGGTCGGCATATGGTCCATATCTATGTTGGTCACTATAGACAGCATCGGCTGAAGGTGCAGAAAGGAAGCATCACTCTCATCGGCTTCGGCAACCAGATAACGGCTTGCCCCTAATTTGGCATTCGTTCCGGCACTATTAAGCAGTCCGCCAATAACAAAAGTGGGATCCAGTCCTGCTTCCGCCAACAGGGACGCGATTAAACTGGTGGTCGTGGTTTTGCCATGAGTCCCGGCTACCGCGATGCTGTGGCGATAACGCATCAACTCGGCAAGCATTTCCGCCCTGGGGACAATGGGGATACGATTTGCTTTGGCAAACTCGATTTCCGGGTTTTGCTGAGCAATTGCACTGGAAACAACCAGCACATCGGCACCTTTTACATTCCCGGCTTTATGACCGATACAAACAGTCATACCAAGCGCCTCCAACCTCTCGGTAACGGCACTTTTGCGCACATCCGAACCACTGATCTGATAGCCCTGGTTCAGTAGCACCTCCGCAATTCCGCTCATACCGGCACCACCAATACCGATAAAGTGAATTCTGTGGATACGCCGCATTTCCGGCACCACAAAAGAAGTGGATGTGGTGCTTTTACGCTCTGGCATGACAGGCCTCCCTGCAGTAGTTGACGACCTGCTCTGTCGCATCAAACTGCGCCAAAGCCCTAGCTTTTTCAGCCATTGAGAGCAATTTATCCCGCGTATTGAATTTTTCCGAGAGCAGCTTATAGAGGTTTGGTGCGGTCAGTTTATCTTGCTGCAAAATGGCTGCCGCCCCCGCACGTTCCAGAAATTTTGCGTTTTCTGTTTGATGATCATCGACGGCATAGGGATAGGGAATAAAAATAGCTGGTAAACCCGCACAACTGATTTCCGATACTGTTAACGCGCCGGCACGACAAATAATCATATCAGCCCAGCGATAGGCCTCATGCATCTCCTTGATAAACTCCTCAACGCGTACTTCTGCATTTACCTTCTGATAGCTCGCCCTGGTTGCATCGCACACACCCTTACCAGTCTGGTGCCACACTTCAGGTTGTTGCCCTTCGGGAAACAACGCCAAAATTTCAGGCAAAGCCTCATTCAACACAGAAGCTCCCAGACTACCGCCCAACACCAGAATTCTCAGTGGCCCCTGTCGATCTGCATAACGTGATTCCGGTGGCTCAAGCGCTACAATCTCGGCTCTGACCGGATTACCAATACAACGTACCCTGCCAGACACCAGTTCACCGAAAGCCGAAGGAAATGCAGCCATCACTCGCATCGCCAAACGGGATAACAGGCGGTTGGTCAGCCCGGCGACGGCATTCTGCTCATGTATCAGTAAAGGCTTACGCAGCAACCAGGCTGCAACCCCACCTGGGCCGGAAGCAAACCCTCCCATGCCCAGCACACAATCAGGCCGTAATCGTATGATCGCGGCAACGGACTGAATGACGGCGCTGGCTATTTGCAGTGGAGCCAAAAGTCTGCGGACGATACCTTTCCCTCTCAATCCCGACACTCCAATATAGGTGATTGCTATGTTTTCCTGTGGAACAAGCTGCGCTTCAATACCTCGTCTTGTTCCCAACCACTGAACTTCGGCACCCTGCTGACGCAATAATCGCGCTACGGCTAACGCAGGGAATACATGGCCGCCAGTCCCCCCCGCCATAATCAGCACGTTAATACACGCTTTTTCCGTCTGCTCACCCATAACCGTCATTTGCGTCGCGTCTCTTTGGTGGCCGATACCTGCTGTCCTTCGTAATCAACGCGCAGCACCATAGCAATGGACATGCAGCAAACGATTAAACTGCTTCCGCCATAGCTTAATAAAGGTAATGTCAGGCCCTTTGTAGGCAACAATCCAGTATTTACTCCGATATTAATCATCGCCTGCGCGCCAAACAATAAGGCGATGCCATAGCACAGATATGCAGAAAAAAACTTACCTGCATACTCTGCCCTGCGCCCGATCGACATACAGCGAAAAACCAGCATCATAAACAACCCGATGACAACAATAGATCCAAACAGGCCCATCTCTTCTGCCCATATGGCAAATACAAAATCAGTATGCGCTTCAGGCAAATAAAACAGCTTTTGTACGCTATTTCCCAATCCGACCCCCCACCATTCGCCGCGCCCAAAAGCAATCAGCGCCTGAGTTAGCTGGTAGCCACTGGCATATACATTTTCCTCAGCCCAGGGGTCGAGAAAAGCTATCAGTCGTTGCATGCGGTAGGGCTGAGAAACGGCAACCATCGCCATGGCAGCCAGGCTGAATGCGATCAGCACCATAAACTGTATCAGCCGCACTCCTCCAAGAAACATCATCCCGAGCGCCGCCGTCATGAGCACAACCACCGCTCCGAAATCCGGTTCCAAAAGCAACAAAATAATGGCCAACATCAGTACCATCATAGGTTTCACGAACCCTGACCATTGGCTGCGCACCTCCTTCAACCGTCTGGCCAGATATCCGGCCAGATAAACCACCAAAAAGAGTTTGGCCAGTTCCGACGCCTGTCCCCCGAACGGTCCAATCTGAATCCAGCGCATACTGCCATTCACTTCCCGTCCGATCCCAGGTATCAAAACCATAACCAACAACAAAAGTGCCAAAACCAGCAGCAGCCAACCGGCTTTTCGCCAAATCTTGGTTGGCACGCAGAAAGTCAAACACGCCAGTGCTCCTGCCAAGCCCAAATACACCAGATGACGGAGCAAATGGTAGAACGGGGTATTGTATTTTGCCTGAGCAACTTCCGTTGATGCGGAACTGACAACAACAATGCCAATCGCTATCAACACGCCGGCCACCAGGATCAACTGACGATCCAGGCGCGGCATTAAAAAACCTTTTGGTGACTTTAAAGAGCCCATCCATACGCTCATTTCAGCGCCCTCACCGAAGCCACAAAAGCATCCCCGCGAGCCTCAAAATTATCAAACATATCAAAGCTTGCGCACGCCGGGGCCAGCATAACTACGTCACCGCTCCTCGCTAACTTTGACGCCTCCCAAACCGCCTGATCCATTGAATCAACCATCTCGATAGGCATTGCCAGACCGGCATCGATCACCGACACCCTTATGGATTCCGCATCACGTCCCATTAAGATCAATGCACGACAATGCCGGTTCGCGGCGGGCACCAGCTCCTCAAATGAAGCACCTTTCGCATCCCCGCCCGCGATCAGAACAACTCTTCCGGTGATCGCTGAGCCTACGCCTTCAAGTGCAGCCACAGCAGCACCGACATTGGTCGCTTTGGAATCGTTATAGAAGTCCACACCATGACTCTGCTTAACCCATTGACAGCGATGCGGCAATCCGGAAAACGCTTTCAATGCTGACAGCATCGCTGCTTTAGGCAACCCCGCTGCATCGCCTATTGCCAGTGCAGCCAACGCATTGCTGACATTATGCCGCCCTCTGATCTTCAGCTCTGAAACGGGCATCAGTTTCTCTGTACCAAAGGCCAGATAATCGGTGTCCGACTGACTAATCACGCCATACTCACCCTGCTGTGGTTGCGCAAGGGTAAATCCAACCCGTTCTTTGTCAGCCGGCAACAACCCCTGCGTGTCCGATTCATCCAGATTCACCACTACTTTTTGGCAACCGCTAAAAATCCGCTGTTTCGCCCGACGATAGTCCGCAAGACTGTCATACCGGTCGAGATGGTCAGCGCTGATGTTAAGAATCGTCGCCACTTCAGCGTTCAAATTTTTCGTCACTTCCAGCTGAAAACTCGAAAGCTCCAATACATAAAGCTCCGTTTCATTTGGTTCAGCGTTGTCTGGTAACAGCTCCAGCACCGGCGTTCCCAAATTACCTCCAACAGCCACTTTCTTGTCGGCAAACTCAGCCATTAAACCAACCAAAGTAGTTACGGTACTTTTTGCATTTGAACCGGTAATAGCAATAACCGGGGCGGTAACGGCTGCGCAGAACAGATCAATATCACTCGACACCTCCACACCAGCATCAACCGCTGCTGCTATGGCGGGGTGGCTGATTGCCATTCCCGGGCTGACTATCATTTTTTTTGCCTGACGGAGCAGATGCTCATCCAATGGCCCGGTGCGAACCTCAACTTCCGGTGTCAAAGATTGAAGTTGCGGCCAGTAAGGGGGCTTATCCCGAGTATCCACTACCATGAAGTCGATCCCCCTTGCTGCCAAATAGCGGGCACAGGAAAAACCTGTTTTTCCCAAACCAATGACCACAACTGATGGAGGTCTGGTAACCATTTGCTGTTCCGCCGATTCCTTCATTTAATTACTTTTTGTTAAATCCGCTCAAATTCTGCATTCTTTGTGTGTTATCTCAGCTTCAGGGTAGAAAGCCCAAGCAGCACCAGAAACAGGGTTATTATCCAAAACCTGACAATGACCCTGGGCTCCGGCCAGCCCTTTAACTCAAAATGGTGATGGATGGGTGCCATACGAAAAATACGTTTTCCCGTTAGCTTATAGGAGCCAACCTGCAGGATGACAGACACTGTTTCCATTACAAAAATGCCTCCCATAATGAACAGCACAATCTCCTGACGCACAATCACCGCCACCGTTCCAAGCGCAGCTCCCAAGGCCAACGCACCCACATCGCCCATAAATACCTGCGCAGGGTAGGTGTTAAACCAGAGGAACCCAAGACCGGCCCCCACGATCGAAGCACAAAAAACTACCAGTTCCCCTGCACCCGGCAGGTACGGAATATGCAGGTATTGTGAAAATTGAACGTTGCCACTCAAATAGGCAAAGATACCTAACGCGGCACCGACCATGACGGTGGGCATAATTGCCAGTCCATCCAGGCCGTCCGTCAGGTTGACCGCGTTGCTGGTACCAACCACAACGAAATAGCTGAGTACGATAAAAAACGCACCCAACTGAATAGCAATATCCTTGAAAAAGGGAACGATAAGTACCGTTTCAACCGGACTGGTAGCGGTGTAGTATAGGAAACAGGCCACACCCAACCCGCCAATCGATTGCCAGAGATATTTCCATCGCGCGGGCAATCCTCTCGAATTTTTCTCAACCACCTTACGATAATCATCGACCCAGCCAACGGCGCCAAACACAAAAGTAACGCCCAATACGGACCAGACATACCGGTTGGACAGATCAGCCCAAAGCAGGGTGCTAATCATTATGGCCACCAGGATCAGCGCGCCCCCCATAGTCGGTGTACCCACTTTACTCAGATGCGTTTGTGGTCCGTCATCACGGATAGTCTGTCCGATTTGATGATGACTCAAACGTCTAATCATCACCGGGCCCACCAACAGGGATATTGCCAGCGCCGTCATCACACCCAAAATACCGCGAAGCGTAAGGTACTGGAATACGGTAAAAAAACGGTCAAATTGCGACAGGTACTCGGCCAGACTAAGTAACATTATTGTTCTCCTCCGGTAATGGCCGTGACAACCTCTTCCATTCCTGCACTTCTCGATCCCTTAACCAGCACGGTTGTATTCTTATTCATAATTTTGCAAAGCATTTCCGATAGCAGCTCCTTGCTGTCATAAGCACTGCCCCGGTCCCCAAAAATTCGCGCTGCATGTGCACTTAAATTACCCATTGCTACAAACTGGTCCACCCCTTGATCCAACGCATAACGAGCTGAATCGACATGTGCCCGTAACGCCATATCACCTAACTCTGCCATATCGCCCAACACCAGTATTTTTCGTCCCGAATACTGACAAAGCACATCAATAGCGGCTCTGAGCGACTCCGGATTTGCGTTATAGGAATCATCGATGACCAACGCGCCATTCACACCGGCTCTTCGAAACAATCGGCCAGCGACCATGCCGGTTTGCTCAAGTCCTGTCTTAATCTGAGCGAGAGTAGCCCCGAGAGCGCTCGTCCCGGCAGCAGCAGCCAGCGCATTCGCCACATTGTGCAACCCCAGTTGTTTAAGGCAGATCTCTATAGAACCTGTTGGCGCAACCAGTTTAAAGTCATAACCACCATGCGCTTCATTGATACGGTAGTTTGTCGCATAAAAATCGGAACCTGCGTTCTCATCCAGACTAAAAGTGACACAAGACCGGGCTCCTGCACGTTGTATCCACTTATAGGCATTCAAATCATCACTATTGATTATCGCTGTACCGCTATCACTCAGGCCATCGATGATCTCGCCCTTTGCCTGAACAACATTATTAAGGCTGCCAAACCCTTCGATATGCGCATCCACCGCATTGGTAATGATTGCCACATCCGGTTTTGTCAAAGATACTGTGTACGCTATTTCGCCAATAGAACTTGCACCCAGCTCCATAACCACATACTGGTGATCTGCGGAGATATCCAGCAGAGTCAGTGGAACACCTATTTCATTATTAAAGTTGCCACGGGTCGCATGTACTGAACCACATTGATTCAGGATCGATGCTGCCATTTGCTTAACGGTGGTCTTACCGGCACTTCCTGTTACTGCCAGCACCTGTCCCGAAAACTGCTCCCGGTTCAGCGCGCCTAACTGTCCCAACGCCAGTCTCGTATCGGCAACCCGCAACGATGGAATTGAATAGGTCTCAGCATCGCTGACCACCGCCGCTACAGCGCCTGATTCGGCCACTTTCTCTACAAATTTGTGTCCATCAAAATTAGGCCCTTTAATTGCCACAAAAAGATCACCCGAACGCAATGATCTGCTATCGATACTCACTCTTGAAAAACTGGCATCGCCCAGACTCAGCTCGCCTGCCAGTCGCTCCTTAATCTGTTTTAGGGTAAAGATTTTTACTGTCACTCCATCACCCCCCGCTACCTGATCGCAGCATGTTGAGCGACTGTTTGACTTGCTCAACATCACTAAATGCAATTCGTGCACCTTCGATTTCCTGCCACGATTCATGCCCTTTTCCGGCAACCAGAATCATATCCCGCTCATCTGCCAGCTGAATAGCGCTGCGAATCGCCGCGGCTCGATCCAGCTCAACCCTCGCCTTATCCGGATTACGCATCCCCGACTTAATATCCTGAATAATAGATTCCGCTTTTTCACCACGCGGATTGTCATTAGTGAGCACCAACTCATCACTCATATTTTCTGCAATCTGCCCCATCTCGGCCCGCTTACCCTGATCCCGGTCGCCACCACATCCAAAAACACACCAGAGTTTACCGGCACACAGCTCTCGCAGGGTGCCCAACGTCACCTCCAAAGCATTTGGCGTGTGCGCATAATCCACTACTACAGTTGGCAATCCGGCACCACCAAAACGTTCCATTCTTCCCGACACAGTTGTCAACGAAGCGATCGCCTCAAGCGCGCGAGCAATAGGAATACCCTGTACACAGAGCACCGAAAACACCGCCAGCAAATTGGCCAGGTTAAATCGCCCGAGCAGCGCGCTTTTTATAATCCCGTCGCCCCAGGGGGAACTGATTGCGGCCTTTAGCCCTCTGGAACTAAACTCCGCCTTTGTGACTCTGACATCCGCTTCGTTATCAGAAATACTGTAACGATATACCGCCAACCTCTCAGGCAGACGATTCACCATCTCTCGACCATAAGGGTCGTCGACGTTGATAATTGCATGCCTGATCCCCGGCAGGTCGAAAAACCGGCGCTTACTTTCAGCGTAGCTTTGCATGTCACCATGGTAATCCAGGTGATCCCGCGTCAGATTCGTGAACACAGCCGTATCAAAGCGCACACCATCAACCCGGCTCTGATCCATGCCGTGCGAAGAGACTTCAAGCGCAACCGCTTTAAACCCCTCCTGACTGAGATCTGCCAACATCTGCTGCATCATGATCGCGTCCGGAGTGGTATGAGTGGTGGCCTGCAAATTATCAACCGCACCAAAGCCCAAAGTACCAATGACACCACAACGGATGCCGAGATGATCCATCGCTGACGCTACAAACTGGCAGCACGAGGTTTTACCATTAGTCCCGGTTACACCCACCACTTCCATGAGTTGCGACGGATGACGGTAAAAATGTCCGGCTATATCGCTGACTTTGTTCTTCAGGTTGTCGACACCAATCAAGGGCGCCTCGCATTGTGGCAAAGAAGTCAGAGCCTCAGACTCAACCAGTATTGCAACAGCACCGCGAGCGGCCGCTTTATCAATATATTTCAAGCCGCTGTCGCGACTTCCCTGTAGCGCGAAAAAAAGATCTCCGGCAACCACCTGACGACTGTCCAGTTTTAAACCGGACACCATCAAAGCGGGAGGCGTGGGATCGACCATATCCGCCAACAGCTGATTCAATGGCATGCGGTACGAAGATTCTGTCATGGGCATATTCATGCGCTTTGATCACCCAAGGTATACTGACCCATTACCGGTGCCGGTGATATTGATAGCACCTCATTCTTAGACTTCCGAAATGCCTGCTTATTCGCATCAAAACGATCGGGCGACACATTCAGTAGCCGTAAAGCCCCCGCCACCACTCGAGAAAAAACAGGAGCAGCCACTTCCCCTCCATAATATTCTTTGCCACTTGGCTCATCAATCAGCACCACCGCGACCACTCTGGGGTTGGTAACCGGCGCCACTCCGGCAAATAGCGCTATATACTTATCTGCCTGGTAGCCACCTTCACTCAATTTATGTACCGTCCCGGTTTTGCCTGCGACACGGTACGAGGGCACACTTGCGCGTGTCCCCGTACCGCCCTTAGTCACAACTTTTTCCAGCATCATAATTAACTTCGATGCCGTATCAGCCTGCATAACCGGTGCTCCGGTGACCGATTGCTGCTGTTTTAATAGTGATACCGGCTTAAATTCACCTTTGTTGGCAAACACCGTGTAGGCCTGTGCCAACTGTAATGTTGTCACGGACAGACCATATCCATATGAGAGGGTTGCCAACTCAATATCGCGCCAACGATCCCGGTAGGGCAACAGGCCGCCACGCTCCCCGGGAAAACCGCTACCGGTATCCTGACCCAATCGCACACCACTGAACATGGACCAGATCTCCTCCGCATCCATGGACAGCGCCAACTTACTCGCGCCCACGTTACTGGACTTGCTAATCAGGGTTGCCAGGTCAATCTCACCATAATTCCGATGGTCTCGTATGGTGTTTCTGCCAATACGCAAATATCCCGGCGAAGTATCTATTTTTGAATTCAGATCATATTTTCCAGACTCAAACGCCGCAGCAACAGTCAGCGGCTTCATAGTAGAGCCGGGCTCAAAGACGTCGGTGATCGCCCTGTTACGCAGATTGGTATGATTGATGGTGCTACGCCGGTTAGGGTTATAGGAGGGCTGATTAACCAATGCCAACACTTCACCAGTCCTGGCATCCAAAAGAACCAGCGTTCCCGATTTGGCGCCATGCTCTTTCACTGCTGCTTTCAGCTCTCGATAGGCCAAATACTGAAGCCTTAGATCAATACTGAGATTAATATCCTGCCCCGGCTTATCTTCCTTAAGTGATTGCAGGTCTTTAATAATACGCCCCGAACGATCTTTCATGACCAGCTTGCGGCCAGCCACTCCTTGCAACCATGAATCGTAGGCCAGTTCCATACCTTCCTGGCCAACATCATCAATATCAGTAAAGCCTACAAGGTGAGCGGTCACTTCCGCCGCCGGATAGTAACGACGGTATTCTCTAGTTGCATACACACCATCGACCCCGAGTGCCAGTATCTTTTCTGCAGAAGCCGGAGGCAGATGGCGCTTGAGATAAACAAACTCTCGTGCGCTACCATTTTTCAAGCGGCTGCGCAGAGCTTCGGCGGATATTTTAAGCGGCCCGGACAGTTGCGCTACTGCAGCCTCTGAATCTGTTACCTCCTGTGGGTTAATCCATATCGATACAACCGGAGTGCTGACAGCAAGCGGCTGGTCATTGCGATCCAGTATCATTCCCCGGTGCGCGTTTACTTTCTCGACACGCAGAGCTCGAGCCTCACCTTGTGTACTTAAAAATTCGTGGTCCAGCACCTGCAAGTCGATTACCCGCCAAACCAGCAACGCAAAACCCAAAACAACCATACCCATGGCGCATTTAAAGCGCCAGGGGTAGGCTTTCAGCTCCCGGTTTTTAATCGCTATAGGCTTCAAGGCTGCACCATAATTATTTCCTGCGCGCCTGGCGCTCTCATTCCAATACGACTTAACGCAATTTTTTCAATTCTGGCATGCGCCGCTAACGCACTTTGCTCCAACAACAACTGCCCCCACTCCACTTCCAGCTTATCGCGAACCTGCAACATCATTTGATACTCATTAAACAGGCGGCGATTCAGGTGACTGACATACACAACAGAAATAGCCGAACCCAACACCAATACCAACAACAACAATTTGACCGCCAACAGGCGATAATCCGCCCAACCATCCCTGCCCGAAGCTGCTCGAACTTCGCTCATTACCATTTAAGCCAACTTCTCCGCAATCCTCATCACAGCGCTGCGTGCTCGTACATTAGCCGCCACTTCCTCTTTTGAGGGCATGACCGCTTTTCCGATACGACGTAATCGTGACTCAATCTGGTCCGCCGTTATCGGCAGATGACGCGGATATTGAGGTCCACGCTCCTGATCTCTGAAGAACCGCTTCACAATCCTGTCTTCCAACGAATGAAAACTGATAACTACCAGCCTCCCTCCAATCGCCAACACGTCCAGCGCGCGCTGCAACGCCAAAATCAAGTCATCCAACTCACTATTGACATAAATACGTATCGCCTGAAATGCGCGGGTTGCCGGGTGCTTTCCTTTTTCCCAGGAGGGGTTTGCCTTTGCAACGATTTCGGCCAGTTGCCGCGTTGTAGTGATCGGTTGCTCGGCCCTGGATTCAACAATGGCCCTGGCCATGCGTCTGGCAAACCGCTCCTCACCGTAATCCTTGAGCACCACCGCAATCTCGTCCTGACCAGCACTGGCAAGCCATTGCGCAGCACTCTGACCCTTGCTTAGATCCATACGCATGTCCAATGGACCGTCATGATTAAAGCTGAAACCTCGTTCCGGATCATCCAACTGCGGTGAAGATACGCCCAGGTCAAGCAGCACACCGGAGATCTGTCCACTGAGGCCTCTTTGTGTGACCAACGACTCAATATCTGCAAAGGAGGCGTGCTCTATCATGACCCGAGGATCCTGGCCAAATTGACTGTTAGCATATTCGATTGCCTCCGGGTCCTTATCGACTAGCAACAACCGCCCTGACTGACCTAACTGATCTAAAATTGCACTTGTATGGCCGCCCCGACCAAAGGTACCATCGACATAACAACCATCCTCGTCGATCACAAGTGCCTTTACTGCCTCATTCAGCAGTACTGTGTGGTGTTTAAGCTCAGTCATTGTTTTTACAGTGACAGCGAGTTAAATTCTTCAGGCAACTGATCCGGCGAGTGCTCTTTATCAAAATAGCCTTCTCGCTTCTCCGTCCAGCATGCCTCGCTCCACAACTCAAACTTGTTACCCTGCCCCAACAACACAGCTTTCTTGTCCAATTGCGCATACTCCCTCAAGGGAGGCGTCAACAGTAAACGGCCATTCGTATCGAGATCGATATCCGTTGCATGACCAATCAACAGCCTTTGAATACGCCTGGCTGCTGCGTTAAAACTGGGCAAAGCTTCTATCTTGCGCTGAATATCCTCCCATTCCGGCAAGGGGTAAATCAGCAGGCAGCGCTCTTCCGTATCAATGGTCACAACCAGTTGCCCATGACATCGCTCAACCAGCCGATCACGATATCGTGTCGGAATCGCCATGCGACCCTTGGCATCTATGTTTAAGGCATTAACCCCACGAAGCACGAAAGATATCCTGTATTAGAATTATTAACCCAATAAAATCCACTTTTATCCACTTTTTCCCACTAATCTACACTATAGGAATCGATCGGGGTTGTTGTCAACCACCAAGTAGCCTGTAAAAAGCGGGAATAGGCCTTACAACACAATAACTTACGTTAATTTTGCGGTATGCACTGAGAACAAGGAGACGGGAAGAATCAATAAAACAATCAGGTAAAATTACAAGTTAATGTAAATTCTATCTTATTAGACTATTTTAAAATAAATTATTTTTTTTTATAACCAGAAAGACTATAAAATCACCCTGGAATGGTCGGTACTGACAACCGTAGGATGCAGGTCAAAAAAATGTGCCAGAAATACCTGGCATTCGATATTAAAACGAGTTGGCCTATAAGCCGGGTTCTGTCGTGGACAGTCATTCATCTAGGGTATGCGTCACCACATACCTCAAGCAACCTACCCGAATCCTGCGCGGACCACGCAAATGGATTCCTATTTGGTCTTGCTCCGAGCGGGGTTTACCATGCCACGGAGTGTTACCACCCGCGCGGTGCGCTCTTACCGCACCATTTCACCCTTACCTCCTTCAAAGGGGTCAGACTCGATTGATCTATTTGTAAATGATCAATCGAGTCTGACCCCTGTTGACGATCGGCGGTATACTTTCTGCTGCACTTTCCATAGGCTCGCGCCTCCCAGGGGTTACCTGGCACTCTGTCCTGTGGAGCCCGGACTTTCCTCCGCACCACTTACTTTTATTCAATCCGACCCCGGTGAAATAACTCGAAATTCAGGGGTGATTCCGTAAAAGTAAGTGGTGAGGCGACTGTCCAGCCAACTCGACGCAAAGCATAGCCTGATTCAATCCCGTGAGCAACCTTGTACTTCCTCGAACCGGCCACCTTTTCGGGACTTAGCCTCTCTTTAAATTCACAGCCCTGTTCAACCACTACTTCTTGACGTGCCTGGAAGCACCAATCAGATCGGGGCCTCACTTAACCTGTCTTTAATCAGTAGTGCTTTCTGGTAAATTTCGTTCTTGTTTTTTCCCAGAATTTTTGCGGCTAACTTTGCGGCCTGTTTGAGTGGTATTTCCGGTAACAGAATTTCGAGAACTCGAACCATCTCCTCGTCCACCTGATCTTGCGGGCCCTCTTGCTCCGCACCAGCCACCAAAACAACCATCTCTCCTCTTTGCTGATTGCTATCGGCAGCCAACCAGACTTCCAGCTCTTTGAGTGTTCCCTGATGTATGGTTTCATATGCCTTAGTGAGTTCTCGCGCTATAACGGCAATACGGTGTTCCCCAAACACACTAATCATATCAGTCACACTGTCACAAATTCTGTGGGGTGATTCATACATGATAATGGTTCGCGCCTCTTTTCTAAGCTTATTAAGCCTATCTACTCTGGCTTTGCTTTTTGCCGGCAGGAACCCTTCAAAAGCAAAGCGATCAGAAGCTAACCCTGATGCACAAAGCGCTGCCACCAGAGCACAGGCACCCGGTACAGGAATAACCGGTATGGAGGCCGCACGCACGCGGTTGACCAACTGATAGCCCGGATCCGAAATTAATGGAGTGCCCGCATCAGAGATCAAGGCAATGCGCTTCCCCTCTTTAAGCTGATCCAGCAACCAGTCACTTTGCGTACGCTCATTATGGTCATGGTAGGACCGCAAAGGCGTGTTAATCCCGAAATGCTGCAACAGTCTGGCACTGTGCCGGGTATCTTCGGCAGCCACCAGGTCAACCATAGCTAACACTTCCAGCGCCCTTGCGCTCATATCACCCAAATTACCTATTGGGGTTGCAACGACATACAGCTCACTCATTCGGATTTACTCTAGTATTAGCACTTACTGGCCGGTGTAGGTTAAACTAGGGGCCGTTTTACACAGTGCAAAATAGGGCCAGGGCTGATCACCCTCACATGTTGAAATTAATTCGTTATCCAATCCCGCTACTTTTAGTATTGTACCAACTGTTATTGGCTGGTTGCACGGGAACACCCACAAAAGATCCGGTTACCGAGCAGCTGACACCGGAGCAATCACTAAGCAAACTCTACACGCTCGCGCGAAGCAGCGGCTCTCCGGAGTCCGAGCAATACCGGTTAGAGGCTGCGGCCATTCTTATCTCGCTCGAGCGATTCAGTGAGGCTGAAACAGTTTTGGTTGGCATTTCCACCGAACAATTACCGGCCCACCTCAAAACAAAACACGCAATGGCACGAGCGCAGGTTTCTTTGAGCCTCTACGAAGCCCAGGAAGCGCTCGACATTCTAGCTGGTATAGTTCCGAACCGGGAAAATATCAACTTAACACGCCAGTTGGCCCAGTTACGAGCAGAAGCTTACCGCATACTAAACCGCCCCATTGACAGCGCAAAAGCATTAGCCTCCATATCACATTTGATCCAGGAAAAAGCCGGTAAAAGCCATACCGAACAGTTATGGCGTATATTAATGCAGGCATCCGGCACACAATTGGCTGAGGCGACGAACGCACTGGACCGATCAACCATTAATGGCTGGCTGACACTGGCCCTGCTGGCAAAAAGTAATCAGAACAATCTCGACAACGAACTGGCTGCATTAAATCGATGGCTTGAGAAGTGGCCGGAACATCCGGCAGCCATCAATCTGCCCGAAGAGCTTCAGCTTTTAAATACTATTATTTCAAACCGCCCAAGCCACATCACCCTGCTTCTGCCATTAAACGGTAAAAACGGTGCCGTTGGCAGAGCGATCAAGGATGGTTTTCTTGCGGCCTACTATGATGCACTCAACCAAAACAGCCAGACACCCAGGGTTGATGTTGTCGACACATCAACGACCACCAATTTCCTGTCTCTTTATCAGCAAACGCTTGAGCAGGGAAGCGAACTGATCATTGGCCCCTTACAAAAAGAGAATGTACGGTTGCTTGCTTCCCTGCCCGAACTCGCAAAACCAACGCTAGCACTGAATTACCATGAGGCAGAGACATCTACACGCAACCTGTACCAATTTGGTCTGTCTGCAGAAGACGAGGCCAAACAGGTTGCACAAGCCGCCAGACGAAAAGGGTTCAAGAACGCACTGGTGCTAACGCCAGATAGTGCGTGGGGCAGAAGAATTGCTCTTGCCTATGCCGCAGAGTGGCAGAATCTTGAAGGACAACTTCTGGAAACCCAGCATTTTGGAGAAGAGAACAACTATTCAAATGCAATAAAAGGTTTGCTGAACATAGACGAGAGCGAAAGAAGAGCCCAAAGACTACAGTCATTAACGCGGCAAAAACTCGAATTCACACCCCAGCGTCGCAACGACATGGATTTTATATTCCTGGTCGCCGCCCCCAAACAGGCCCGGCAGATAAAACCAACTCTGGCGTTTCATTTTGCAGGCAATATTCCGGTCTTTGCCACTTCACATATCTTTTCAGGTAACGCCTCACCGCTACTGGACAGGGATTTGGAAGGAATTGTATTTTGTGAAATCCCCTGGATGCTAGAGGATTACCAAAACAACCCAACCAGGCAGCAGGTCAATACCATTTGGCCTGCAACAGCGGGTCCGCTGGGCCGGCTTTACGCGCTAGGGGTAGATAGCTATCACCTCTTTCCCCGTATCAGGCAATTGGCAATGCTGCCCAATGGCACACTGGATGGTGCAACAGGAAAGCTCACGCTCGACAGCAACGGACGTATCATACGCCGGTTAAGTTGGGCGAAAATCCGCAGAGGCCGCATAAGGCAACTGGCAATCCCATAATAGATTAGAGCAATGGCGAAGGAGCGCACATGGCAAAACCATTTACATCACTACACCCGTGGTCCAAAAACACTCCAGGTAAAACCGGCCAGGAAGCAGAAGAGCTGGCATTAGCCTATCTTAAAAAACAGGGCCTGAAACTGGTAGCACGCAATTTTAGCTGCCGCTCCGGGGAACTGGATTTGGTGATGCGGGACCAGGAAACCCTGGTTTTCGTTGAAGTCAGATATCGTCGTCAGCAACGATACGGATCAAGTGCAGAGACGATCACCCGGGAAAAGCAGCGCAAACTGATCAAAGCCGCTCAATACTTCCTCGCCAGACAACAAAAAACAGCCTCTCCTGCCTGCCGTTTTGATGTAATGGCTGCTCGTCCGGATAACAACGATAAAACTTCCTTATATTTTGACTGGATCAAAAACGCATTTGATTTACAATGAGCGCTTTGCATTAAAGGCAGTGAGAATGGATTTGCAACAGCGTGTGCACGGCCACTTTATGGCCAGCATTGAAACAAAAGAAAACAGCGCGGAGTGTCTAACCACGCCCATCACAAAAGCAGCAGAGATCATCGTTGCCAGCCTGCTGAGTGGTGGCAAGGTATTAAGCTGTGGCAACGGTGGTTCGGCGGGAGATGCCCAGCATTTTTCATCAGAACTATTAAACCGCTTTGAACGAGAGCGTCCCAGTCTACCTGCAATTGCCCTGACAACCGACAGCTCAACACTTACCTCCATTGCGAACGACTATAGCTATAATGAGGTATTTTCCAAGCAGGTACACGCGCTGGGCCAGACCGGAGACATATTGCTGGCGATTTCAACCAGCGGTAACTCGGCCAATGTGATTGAAGCCATTCATGCCGCGCATGACCGTGATATGCGGGTAGTTTCCCTCACCGGCAGAGATGGCGGTGACATGGCCAGCATTCGACATGATATGGACGTTGAAATAAGAGTGCCCGCTGATGTCACCGCGAGAATTCAGGAGGTACATCTTCTGATCATTCACTGCCTGTGTGATCTCATAGACCATCAGTTGTTTGGAGGAGAATAAATGTTTATTCGTGCACTGTATTTATTGGCGCTAGCTATCCTGCTGGGCGGATGCGGCACTATTGTCAGCAAAACCACCGGGGAAGAACCGGTTGGAACCAACGAGAGCCAACGTAGTTTTGGCCGCTTTATCGATGACCAGCTTATTGAAACCTATGTGTCTGCAAATATTCTAAAAGCTGATGAGCGCTTTAAAACCTCACACATAAGTGCGACCAGCTACAACGGTATTGTACTGTTGGTTGGGCAAGTCCCTTCAGAACAGTTAAAACAGCTGGCAGCGAGCACAGCGAAACAGGTACGCAATGTTAGACGGGTGCACAATGAAATTAACGTTGCCGGCCCGATATCAATACCCGCGCGAACCAACGATTCCTGGCTAAAAACCAAAATCAAATCGCGGATGCTTGGCACCGAAGGCACCAACCCATTAAAAATCAAGGTGGTGGTCGAAAATGGCGTGGTTTTTTTAATGGGGCTGGTCAGCAAAGAGGAAGCTGACGCAGCTGTAGCCATTGCTCATAAAACCTATGGTGTACAGAAGATTGTTAAAGTATTTGAATACACCAATTAAACACGGCAAAACGCAAGGCAACCAAAATGCGCGTGTGAATGCGCGCGCCGCTGCTTGTAAAAAAGCTACTTGACGACTTTCAGGGTTGGCTTGGACGAGCCCGTTGGTTTTATAGGTGCTACTTCAGGCTTGTCGGTTACGCCATCCGAATCGCGACCTGGTGATTGTGGCCCCGAAGGCTCTGGCTCCCAGCCAAAGACCATCCCTTGACCGTTCTCCTTCGCATAAACCGCTGTCACAGCTTCCATCGGAATATAGACAGCCTGCGATTTACCTCCAAAACGTGCTTCAAACACCACCGCATCATTAGATATTTCAAGAGAACGAACAGCTGCAGGGTTGATATTCAGGACAATCTGGCCATTCTTAATATACTGCTCAGGCACATCCACATGCTTCACACTGGCATCGACAACAATATAGGGCGTACATTGGTTATCAATGATCCAGTCATTCAAGGCACGCAGCAAATAGGCCCTACTTGGCGTCATTGACATAATAAACGTCCAGGCCGGGCTATGCGCGTAGTTCCTGTTCAGCCTCTGAAAGACTTTCCTTAAATGCGTCCCGGTCGAACAGTGATTCCATATAGGTCAGCATTGGCTTGACCTTTTTCTCGGGCAGGGATATTTCCAACTGAGGCAGGCGCCATAAAATAGGGGCGACACAGCAATCCACAATTGAAAAAGTATCACTCATAAAAAAGGGTTTTTCAGCAAAAATTGGTGCAATACTGATCAGACTCTCTTCCAACTCTTTACGAGCCTTATCGTGGCTGCCCCGACCATGCAGAATCTTGTCAACCAGCGCACTCCAGTCTTTCTCAATTCTATGTATTAACAACCTGCTTTGAGCTCTGGCGACCGGATAAACCGGCAACAGCGGTGGGTGTGGAAATCGTTCATCCAGATATTCCATCATCACATTTGGCTCATAGAGCACCAAATCACGATCTACCAGTGTGGGCAAGCTGTTGTAGGGATTCAGATCCGATAATTCTGTCGGCCTATTGCCCTTTTCAACCTCGATGACTTCAACAGCAACACCTTTTTCAGCCAATACGATACGCACCCGATGACTGTAATGATCATTGGCATCTGAATAAAAAATCATTGAAGATCGCTTAGCGACAACACCCATGAACAACTCCTGAGAAAAAACTTAAGATCTAGGCTTACTCTGCTGAACGTTCATCAATTGGCCCCTTCAGCAGAAGCGGTATATTACCAGAAAAAACGCGGCGCCGGGCCGCGTTTTTTCTCATTAACAATAATGACTAGTGAATACCTTTCCAGTACTCCTTGTTCAGGAAATAGGCACACACTGACAACAGCAAGATGAACAACAATACATAAACACCAATACGCTTACGCTCGTCCGCCATCGGCTCTCCCATGTAGGCCAGGAAATTTACCAGATCGTAGACAACCTCGTCATACTGCTCCGCTGAAAGGCTACCCTGCTGGGTAATCTCGAAACTACCACAAGGATCACCCATCACGCCGTCACCAGTAAGCGGATCACGTTTGCCATCAGATGAACCTGGGGCGCACTCCTGCATACCCTGCAACTCCAAAAGCGCATGAGGCATACCTACATTAGGAAACGTTTTGTTGTTTACACCAAAGGGTCGCGCATCATCACGATAAAAAGTACGCATGTAGGTATACAACCAATCCGGCGAACGCACACGCGCCACCAGAGTCAAGTCCGGTGGTGCAGCACCAAACCAGTCTGAACCCTGCTTTTCGCTCATGGAGTTTTCCATCAGATCGCCAATTTTCTCAACCTTTTCATCGCCAAACATCATGTACTTGAGCATCAGGTCATGTGGGATCTCAAGATCATCCGCAACCCGCTCATAGCGCGAGTATTTGGCCGAGTGGCATCCCATGCAATAGTTGACAAAGGTTTTTGCACCCGATTGGAGCGATGCTTTATTGGAAAGATCCACTTCCATATGATCCAGTTTTGCACCAGATGAGGCTGCCACGGCTTTCAGCGGTACCGCTGTCAGCACTGCGATCACAGCAACAATCAACAGGAACTTAACCGTACCAATGCCTTTCATTACCAAACGCTCAGGCACAGGTTTTGTACCTTCCATTTTGGTCCAGAATGGCATCGCCAGGAAATAGACAAAGTAGATAATGGTGCAGATTACCGCTAAAGCAGCACGAGGACCACTTGGCGCCCAGGTACCTAACACACCCAATATCAGGAACGATACAATAAAGAGTAACAGCATCACTTTACTGATGGTACCTTTATAACGAATCGACTTCACAGGACTGCGATCCAACCAGGGCAGGAAGAACAAAATGACGATCGCTGCCGCCATCACAACAAATCCCCAGAAAGGATCAGGTACCGCCCGTAACATTGAATAGAATGGTGTGAAATACCATACCGGTGCAATGTGTTCAGGAGTCTTCAGAAAGTTGGCATGCTCAAAGTTTGGAGCCTCAAGGAAGTAACCCCACATCTCCGGTGCAAAGAAAACAATTGCAGCGAAAATAAACAGGAAGCCACAAACACCCACAATATCGTGTACCGAGTAATACGGGTGGAAAGGAATGCCGTCTTTGGGAATTCCGTTCTCATCTTTGTTCTGCTTGATTTCGATGCCGTCCGGGTTATTAGAACCGACCTCATGCAGCGCAACGATGTGCACAAATACCAGCATCACCAACACCAAAGGCACAGCAATAACATGCAATGAGAAGAAACGCGTCAGGGTAGCACCCGCGATTACGAAATCGCCCTGAATCCAAACCTGAAGGTCTTCACCGATTATCGGGATAGTACCAAATAGCGATACAATCACTTTCGCGCCCCAAAGTGACATTTGCCCCCAGGGCAGAACGTAACCCATGAAAGCTTCAGCCATCAATGCAACGTAAATCACCATTCCGATCAACCACAGCAGTTCCCGTGGCTTGCGATATGAGCCATACATCATGCCACGCAACATGTGCAGATACACCACAGCAAAAAATGCCGAGGCACCGGTAGCATGCAGATAGCGTATTAACCAGCCCCATTCAACATCACGCATGATGTATTCAACGGAAGCAAAAGCGCCCTCTTCGGTCGCCTCATAAAACATGGTCAACCATACACCTGTCAGCAACTGGTTTACCAACACCAGCATGGCTAATGAACCAAAGAAATACCAAGTGTTAAAATTTTTCGGCGCGTAATATTTACTCAGGTGTTTTTCCCAGGTAGGAATAATGGGAATACGCGTGTTCACCCAATCCATCATTGAGGTTAACCAGTTCATGAGGTAGCCTCCGGATCTTCACCAATAATAACTGCATCACCGTCAAAACGATGCGGCGGCACAGGTAGATTCGCACCAGCGGGAGCACCGCTATAAACGCGCCCTGCCAAATCAAATCTTGATCCATGACAGGCACAGAAGAAACCGCCAACCCATTCATCACCTAAATCTGCCGGAGCAACTTCGGGCCGATATTTGGGAGCACAACCCAAATGTGTACATACCCCTTTCAGGATCAAAAATTCCGGATTGCTGGCGCGAGTATCGTTACGCGCGTAATCCGGTTGTTGATCCAGATTTTCAGAATCAGCATCTTTCAGATCATTTTTGGGTATCTTCTTCAATAAATCCAGCGCCTCATCAGAACGACGCACAATATAAATTGGCTGACGCCGCCACTCGACGGTTACCATCGCACCCGACTCTAATTTCGAAATATTATATTTTACAGGTGCACCTGCAGCCCTGGCCTTGGCACTTGGCTGCCAGGCTGACAAAAAAGGTACCGCAACACCCACAGCACCGGCTGCACCTACAGCAGAGGTGGCGCCAATCAAAAAGCGCCTCCGGCCGTTGTCTACGTTGTCGGACGTCATAATTAATACACTCCCCAACTTGGAAAAGATGATTCAAATAGAACTAACACACAAACAGCCTCATGCGCTCAAGCTGTCCCCCAACAACTCCGAGCGAGGCTCGCGGTTATACCCACAAAAAAACAGCCACAGATAATAATGAAATTGCCCCCTTGATACAAGGTGACACATACAAAAAACGCCCTGGATCAAAAGATACAGAGCGTCTTTTACAAACCAGAGAACCGGTCTATTAACGTTTCGAGAACTGTGGACTCTTACGTGCCTTACGTAACCCAACCTTCTTACGCTCTACCTCTCGCGCATCACGAGTTACGAAACCGGCTGCCCGAAGCGGTGATCTCAATTCTTCGTCATATTGAATCAGAGCTCGGGTAATGCCATGACGAATAGCACCCGCCTGGCCAAATCCGCCGCCACCTTTCACGGTTACGCGGATATCAAACTTTTCTTTACTGTCCGTCAACTCCAGCGGTTGACGCACGATCATTCTCGCGGTCTCACGTCCGAAGTACTCGTCGAGCGATCGTTGATTAACGGTGATATTCCCTGAACCCGGAACAAGATACACCCGAGCCGTCGACGTTTTACGGCGACCCGTACCATAATATTGAGTAGCTGACATAATCGGTTAGCCTGCCTTAATTAGATTTCAAGCTGAGCCGGTTGTTGGGATGCATGAGGATGCTCCGAACCAGCATAGACTTTTAGTTTTCTGTACATCGCCCGTCCCAAAGGATTTCTGGGCAACATTCCTTTAACCGCCTTTTCGATAACGCGCTCCGGAGAACGTTCAATCATCTTATTAAAAGGTACAGACTTGAGGCCACCGGGATAACCGGTATGACGATGATATATTTTGTCGGTAGTTTTTTTACCGGTCACGCGCACTTTTTCAGCGTTGACTACAACAATATAATCACCGGTATCGACGTGCGGCGTATATTCGGGCTTATGCTTGCCACGCAAGCGTTTGGCGATTTCAGTTGCCAGTCGACCCAAGGTTTTCCCTTCAGCGTCAACAACATACCAATCCCGCACTACTGTTTCAGGTTTTGCGCTATATGTTTTCATTAGTTTCAATTCTGGGCAATCCTACAAAGAGGCGCGCATTCTACCCAAATGCCACTCTGCTGACAAGCGGGAATTTGGATAAATTTCATAACGAAGGATCTATCAATCGCTCATATATCCTGCTTAGGCAACTCAAGCACTTCACTCTATATGTGGGCGCCATATTACGCGCCCACCACGCCACCTGATTCGACCGGGCTTATCGCCGCACAACGGCTCCTGAATTTCCATATAACCAGCATCCTTTAATTGCTTCGAGCTAAGACCACCGCTTAAAAGCACAGCGCCAGTCTCACTGGCTTAAGCCCGGTGTTCCCTCGCCAGATAATCATGCGACTGCATCTCCAGCAAGCGGCTTTTGGTACGCTCAAACTCAAAGGATAAACGCTCACCGCTATAGAGTCCTTCGATTTCGGCAGCGGCCGAAAGTATCAGTTTGACATTACGGTCATAAAACTCATCCACGAGATTGATAAAGCGCCGCGCCAGGTCATCACTATCGACACCCATCACCGGTACGTTGCTTACCAACACGGCATGGTACATACGAGCTATCTCGATATAGTCATTCTGACTGCGTGGACCATCGCAAAGCTCTTTAAAATGAAACCAGACCACATCATCATCACAGCGTATGGTAGCCAACTGCCTACCTTCAATCTCAATCTGTTCGTTTTCAGTAATAGTATCCCTGTCTGGCGCCAGCTGCATAAAGCTGGACAGCAAACTTTCATCGGCAGCAGCATCCAGAGGTGAATGGTATATTTCGGCTCTTTCCAGAACGCGAAGCCTGTAATCGACTCCGCCATCCACGTTTATTACCTCTGTGTATTTCTTCACCAACTCAATGGCCGGCAGAAACCGCTGCCTTTGCAACCCATTCTTATAGAGCTCATCGGGAATAATATTAGATGTTGCAACCAGACTCACTCCCCGCTCAAACAGTTGCTCCATCAATCCACCAAGAATCATGGCATCAGTAATATCCGAAACAAAAAATTCATCAAAACAGATTACACAGGTTTGCTCACTTAACTCCTGAGCAATCAATTGCAGCGGATTTTTCTCACCCTCTAGCTGCTTCAGCTTGCGGTGCACCATCTGCATAAAACGGTGAAAATGGGAGCGCAATTTATTGTCAAAGGGCAAACTGTCGTAAAAAGCATCCATCAGATAGGTTTTACCCCGCCCGACACCTCCCCAGAAATAAAGCCCTTTTTCGGGCTCTCTGGGTGGCTGTTTACGGCGAAAAACGGTCCGCTGAATCAGCGAGCGTCTGGCTGGCATCTGCCGGGCGCGCAGCAGATCGTCAAACAAACGCTGCAGGTGCTGCACAGCCGCTCGCTGAGCAGCATCAGGCAGCAGCAGATTTTCATTGAGATCCTTCTGGTAACGCTGTATCGGAGTCATATCAAAGCGCTGATTTATAATTAACAGCGGCACTTTAGCCGCATCCATTTAAATTGGCAAATGATTCAGCTTGAGTTCAGCTTGGTTGCACTAATCTTGTCTCAGAAGAAGCATTAAACAGAAAAGGAGTACACAGATGAAATCAATAACAACCATCGGCTTCGCATTTTTGATAGGCATTAGCGGCAACTTGATGGCTAGACACAACTCCAGCTTTGATTATGCCAAAGTCGTGGACGTCGAACCTATCACAAAACAGTTTCGTGTCAGCAGCCCACGCAGGGAATGCTGGCAGGAGCAGGTTGCCCACCAGGATTATCGTGGTCACCGCTCTGCCACACCCACCCTGCTTGGCTCCGTTATTGGTGGCGCAATTGGTAATGAATTAGGCCACCACAAGGACGCCAAACGCGCGGGTGTAGTCGTGGGCGCGCTACTCGGAGGCTCTATTGGCCGGGATATTGGCCGCAAAATGAGTGGTCCCGGGCAAACTTACTACACCTCCGAAGAGGTTTGTAGAAGCTATCAGGATTACCATCAGGAGGAGCGCACTGTCGGATACCAGGTGTTTTATCGCTATAAAGGCGAAACCTACTCGACAGAAACAAGGCATCACCCTGGAGATCGGATAAAGGTTAGAGTATCGGTAACTCCTGTAGACGAAGGCAGAGCACCCGCCAGCTACCGCTACTAAAACCCGCAATTTTGGAACGGGTATCGACGCAGGGAAGCAATGTGGGATAAACTCGCCTGGTATATAACATAAAGGTTAATTAAATGGTTGCAACAACCAAAATACGCCCTGCGTTGATACTCTTAACTATTCTGTTCATCGGCTTGGGAGCAAATTTTTCAGCGCATGCCGCTGACTCACAACAGCCAGGATATCTGCTTGCCCAGAAGCAGCTGATTTCCAAGAACCAGGCTATCGCGATTGCCAAACGCCGGCAAAAAGGTAAAGTGCTTTCTGCCCAGCTGGTAAAATCATCGCCTCCCATATATAAAGTCAAAATGCTCACACCACAGGGGCGTGTTAAGTTCATCCGCGTCATAGCCTACAGCAAAAGCAAGGGCTAACTTCATGCGAGTCTTGATTGTAGAAGATGAGCCACAACTGAGAGCACAGCTTAAGGAAGCACTGCTGGAATCCGGTTATAGCACCGATGCCGCCGAAGATGGCCAGGAAGGTTTGTTTTTTGGCTCAGAATACAGTTACGATGTGGCTGTCATCGATATCGGTCTGCCAAAGCTCAATGGCATTGAACTGATTAGAAAGCTGCGCCAACAAAACCGGCTTTTCCCTGTTTTAATCCTCACCGCACGCGGACACTGGCAAGATAAAGTGGAGGGGCTGGAGGCCGGCGCTGACGACTACCTGGTTAAACCCTTCCATATGGAAGAGCTACAGGCAAGACTCAATGCACTGTTACGACGCTCAGCAGGTCTGGCAAGCCCGACTCTTAATATAGGACCGGTAGAGCTAAACACTTCCACCCAACAGGTTAAAAGCAACGGGCAACCTGTGAACCTGACCTCCTTTGAATATAAGGTGCTAGAATACCTGATGCTTCATCCTGAGAAAGTGATCTCAAAAACCGAATTGACTGAACATATCTATGATCAGGACTTCGACCGTGACAGCAATGTGATTGAAGTTTTTGTCGGGCGCCTGCGCAAAAAACTCGACCCAACCAGTCAAATCAACCCCATTATTACGATGCGTGGAAGAGGCTATCGCTTTAACCAGGATATCAATAGCCCCTGACGGGAGGGAAACTCTGGCGCCATGCTAAAGAAAACACTGCAATCACTTCGTGGACGTTTGATTGTTAGCGCCTTTATATTCCTGATCATTTTTCTTGGGCTAACCGGCTATGCGCTCGATCATGCATTTAAAAACAGTGTTGAAAAAGCACTTAAAGAGAGGCTGAAAACCCATATCTACGCACTCCTGGCCGCTGCCGAAGATGAAAACAATCAGTTAACCATGCCCTCATTGCTGCAAGATCCGGAATTTAACCGTATTGACTCGGGGCGCTACGGCATAATCACACAAAACGGCAAAGAGGTATGGCGATCACCTTCAGCTATCAGCGTGAATATTGATTCCCCTTTCGTGGCGAAGGTTGGGGAGTACCGGCTAACGAAGACCAATATCGGCAACAAGACATTCCATCTATTCAGCTTCGGTATTATCTGGGAACAGGAAAATGGCGAAGAATCTCGATACGGGATTGGGATTCTACAGGACCAGGCACCGACACTAGCCGAAATAGGCAGCTTCAGGAATACGCTCTGGCGATGGCTAGGCGGAATTGGTGTGGTTTTGATCATGATACAAAGTGCTATCCTGCGCTGGGGATTGTCGCCGCTGCCGCGACTGGCAGAGGACCTCAAGAAAATTGAGCAGGGCGAGCAGGAGCAACTTACCGGCAAATATCCTGTCGAGCTGGAAGGAGTGGCCAGCAATCTGAATCTGCTCATTGCCAACGAGCGACAACAACGTACTAAATACCGAAATACTCTTGCCGATCTTGCCCATAGCCTGAAAACGCCGCTGGCAATATTGCGCGGCCTTCAACCTTCAACAAAAACACAGCTCGATGATAACGAAAATATGCTGTCCTCTCTGAATGAGCAGATCGACCAGATGGACCAGATTATCAACTACCAACTTCAGCGCGCTACACAGCCGAAAATATCACTGGCCTCCAAACCTGCAGAACTTCTCAATCTGACCACCAAGCTGATCCGCACGCTAACAAAGGTCTATGCCGAAAAAAAAGTCAATGTAGCAGTCGAAATATCCGAATCAGTACAGTTTCGGGGTGATGAACGGGATATGATGGAGGCGCTGGGCAATATTCTCGATAACGCATTCAAGGCTTGCCACAAACGGGTAGCCATTCATGCCGAGGCTTCTGAAGATCTACCTTCCAAACAACTGACTATCACTATTGATGACGACGGGCCAGGAATCGAACCCGAACAGCGCACTTCAATACTGGAAAGAGGCGTTCGTGCAGACACCAAAAGTCCGGGCCAAGGTATCGGGCTCGCTGTTGCCGTCGACATTGTCCAAAGCTATAACGGTCAACTGAGTATTGAGGAAAACCCTTGGGGTGGTGCCCGCTTTATGCTCACCATGCCCGGCTGACTGGCCAGGTTTTAAAGCACGATTGGACATGGCGATTGCATTACCCCAATCCATCCATACAGATGAATTCACATTGAAACCGTTTTATATAGGGTTATACTTTTGCCGCCAGCACGATACAATCTCAAGCTTAGCCAACACACTTACCCACACAAATTACTTACGGAGGTTCTGTGGCAAGTCTAGGTAACTGGGATCCCAATCAGGATCAGGAAAACTCAACCGCCAATATCGATTCATCAATATTATTGAAATTTATCAGCATCAGCGAATCGGGCGATCTGGAGCAGATGAACCAGCATCTTTCACAAGAGGAGATTGACGCTCATCGTCCACTGATGAAAACCCATAAAGATGCCTGGGCCAAGACAGCTGAAACCTTCAACAATGAGCAACTGGTGCACCTCATTCGTTTTTTTACGGTGGCTGAAGAAAAGCTGCCTGGATGGGAGTCAGGAAGCCTGTCACCCGTCATCTGGCTGTGTCGCGCACTGAAAAGCCGTGGCGCATTTCCAGATCAGGCGCTGATCACCTGGATCAAGGAAAATTCCAGAAACAAATTTCTGCCCTACGGTAATATTCTGGATTTATAGTGCTGCAAGGTGCTGCCTAAGCGCTATCCCCTCTCCCCTATTTCAGGGGAGGGCCAGGTTGAGAATCAAAATAAAATCCCAACTCATCAAAAACTTACAACCCACACCCTCAGCTCAGTCATTTCCCGGATGGAGAGAAGGCATTTCTGTTTAATCTTTAGTGACACCCTCTTCAAACGGGGCTTTTGATTTCTAAACCGTTACTTGCAAACCAGGCAGTCGGCCTTTTTTTTCAGTCGTAAACTGTGAAAGCTCATCGCTTTGGCATCAAACAGCATTAAGCTCCCAACCAGTGTATCACCAAAACCAACAATCATCTTCATCGCCTGTAATGCTTGCAAAGTCCCTATTATTCCGGTCACCGGTGCCAATACACCATTCTCGGAACAACTCAGATTCTGCTCACTCCCTTCCGGATAGAGACATTGGTAGCACGGGCTGTCAGCCTGATTGGGGTCAAATACCGTCAACTGCCCCTCCAATCGAATTGCCGCACCCGAAACCAACGGCTTTTTGTGAAAAAATGCGGCTTCATTGATGGCGTAGCGAATTGGAAAATTATCCGTGCAATCGATCACCAGGTCACATTCTCTAACCACATCCTTTAGCTTTTGAGCATCCAGCTTATCAGCGATTTCCGTTACCTGAATGTGCGGATTAATGGCTTTCAATGACGCTGCGGCTGACTGAACCTTGGGATCTCCAATATCCTGATATGTATGTGCAATCTGGCGCTGCAGGTTAGTGAGATCCACTTCATCATAGTCCACCAGGGTCAGGTGGCCCACGCCTGCCGCTGCGAGATACATGGCCACCGGGCAGCCAAGGCCTCCCAGCCCGATAATCAGTACTTTGGCATCAAGCAGTTTCTGTTGCCCCTCAATATCGACCTCGGGCAGCATAATCTGTCTACTGTATTGCAGTAATTGCTCATCATTCATTAACGCTTTTCCTGTCTGCTGATGGCTCTATTTTTTGCTGATGGCTCTAACTAAAGCTAAAGCTTCTTTTTGCCCAATCAGGCGCAGGCACTTTTCAGGTTCTGGAATCTTATCACAGAGCAAAACCCTGCTCTGATCACAACTCACCCGCCCAACCACTGACAAAGCGTAGCGCGGTCATTCCCGGCCAGATCCTTATGCAATAAAATGTTACCAAAGCCCTGCTCCGTCAGAATCGACGTCACAGGTTCAGCCTGATCCCAGCCATGCTCAAACAAAAGATACCCCCCCCTTTTCAGATGGTTTTTTGCCTGTGCGGCAATCTGCCGAATATCTGACAATCCATTTTCCTGTGCAACCAGTGCTGATTTGGGCTCAAAACGCACATCACCACAGGCAAGATGTGCATCATCACTGCGCACATAAGGGGGGTTACTGACTATCAGATCAAAGTCATACACGGGCAAATTATCACACCAGTCACTGACCACACAAAGCACATTGTTCAAACCGAGATTATTCCGGTTTCGCTCGGCCAACTTGACGATATCATTGCTTTTATCGACCGCCATCACTCGCCACGCAGCGCATTCGCTTGCAATAGCCAGCGCGACAGCACCGGTACCGGTGCCCAGATCAACCACTCTGCGCTCTGTGTCAGACGAAAACAAACTGACCGCAATTTCAACCAATAACTCAGTTTCCGGCCTGGGTATCAGCGTATCCTCACTGACCTCAAGATTGAGCGACCAAAACTCGCGTGTGCCCAGCAGATATGCGATTGGCACACCCTCCGCCCGTCTTCTGACTAGCTGATCAAAATTCTTTTGCTGCTCGCCGGATAACTCCCGCTCCGGCCAGGTATAGAGGTAGGTTTTGTCCTGCTTCAAGACCTTTGCCAGCAAAACCTCAACATCCAGTTTTGGTGTATCACTCTCTGCCACCAGATCGCGGGAGCGAGCCAAAGCCTGCCTGATCGTTGTCATCTATTCCTCGGATGACAGTGCCGCCAACTGGTCGGCCTGATACTCATTGATCAGCGCCTGAATCACCATATCCATATCCCCCTCCATCACTTCCGGTAGCTTATACAAAGTCAGGTTGATGCGATGATCAGTAATACGGCCTTGCGGATAGTTGTAGGTACGAATGCGCTCGGAGCGGTCACCGGAACCGACCAGGCTGCGCCGCTCATCTGCCTGCTCGGACTGCTGCTGGGACTGCGCTGAGCTCAGCAGTTTGGCCTGTAACAGAGACATTGCCTTGGCGCGATTCTTATGTTGTGAACGTTCATCCTGACACTCCACGACAATGCCGCTGGGTATGTGTGTGATGCGGATCGCAGAATCAGTCTTGTTGACGTGCTGACCTCCAGCCCCGGAGGCCCTAAAGGTATCAACTCTCAAATCGGCTTTGTTCACTTCAACTTCATCCACCGTATCCGCTTCCGGCAGAATCGCGACGGTACAGGCTGAGGTGTGAATGCGCCCCTGGGATTCGGTTTCCGGTACTCTTTGCACCCGGTGGGCTCCGGACTCGAACTTCAAATTACCGTACACATCCTTACCCACAACACGCGTAATAATCTCTTTGTATCCGCCATGCTCACCGAGATTTTCGCTGACAATCTCAATTTTCCAACCACGACGCTCCGCGTATCGGGAGTACATACGAAACAGATCACCCGCAAAAATAGCCGCTTCATCACCACCCGTCCCTGCTCTGATCTCCAGATAGGTGTTGTGGGTGTCATTCGGATCCTTGGGCAAAAGCAGTTTCTGCAGGTTTTCGGTTAACCCTTCCATTTTCTGCTTGGCTTCGCGCACTTCCTCTTCAGCCATTTCACGCATTTCTGCGTCACCATCCTTGAGCAACTCCTGTGCGCCCTCCATATCCTCCGATACTTGCAGGTACTGTTCAAAACACTGGACCACCGGCTCTATTTCAGAGTACTCCATCGAATGGCTGCGAAACTTGTCCTGGTTGGCAATGATTTCCGAGTCACCCAACAGGGCTGCCAACTCTTCATACCTGTCTTTCAGATGCTCCAGCTTGGATATAATTGATGCTTTCATTCGCTTATCTAGTTCTCAAATAATCTTTAATCGTCATGGGAGATAGTTAACTCCCTGCATACCGCAGTGAATTAACTGTTGCGGTCAATGTCCTGATTGGACAGTTCAAAAAGCTCTTTTGCCCAATCCATCACCTCACGGCGCCCCTCAGCTGAAGCCTGTTTCATTTGCACACTGGGAGAATGTATCAGCTTGTTGGTTAATGCCTTGGCAAAATAGGCCATCACCTGCTCAGGGTCTTGTCCATTTCCCAACTGCCTGATCGCTCTCTCCAATTCTCCGTCTCTGATCTTCTCTGCTTTTTCCCGGTAGGCCTTTAAGGTCGCAACCGCATCGAGCGCACGCAGGCTACGGACCATATTTATCACACCCAGGTCTACCAGTTCCTGTGCCTCTTCGGCTGCGGTCTGCCTTGAGCGCAGATTCTCATCAATCACCTGCTCCAGATCATCCACTGAATAAAGATAAACATCCGACAGGTTGCCAACTTCTGGTTCAATATCCCTGGGAACCGCAATATCCACCATATACATAGGCCGATGACGCCTTTTCTTTAACGCTCGCTCTACCGCCCCTTTGCCCAGGATAGGCAATTGGCTGGCTGTAGATGCGATCACAATATCGGCCCTCTCCAACTGCTCCGGAATATCCGAAAGCAACACGGCATGCGCACCAAAGTTATCCGCCAGCTCCCTGGCACGCTCCAGTGTCCGGTTAGCCACCACCATTTTTTCAACGCCATTTTGCTGCAAATGGCGCGCGACCAGGTCAATTGTCCTGCCCGCTCCCACCAGAAGCGCCTCGGTTCTGCTTAAATCGGCAAAAATTCGCTGCGCCAGACTGACGGCGGCATAGGCGACGGACACCGGGTTTTGCCCTATTGTGGTTTCCGTACGCACCTGTTTTGCGACCGCGAAGGTATCATGAAACAATCGCGTCAGATAGCGACCGACTGTATTGGCTTCATTGGCCACCGCATACGCAGACTTTATCTGCCCAAGAATTTGCGGCTCTCCGAGCACCATTGAATCAAGTCCACTGGCAACACGCATAATATGTCGAATAGCTTCTTCGTCCCAATGGGCATAACTGCATTTTTCCAACTCATCGTGGGAAAGCCCATGATGCTCCCCCAACCATTCGAGAACTGCACGGCTTCCTGACAGTTCCGATACACAATACAGTTCAGTTCTGTTGCAGGTTGACACGATCGCCACTTCATGGAGCTTCAGATCCGCGCAGACTTTTTGCAGAGCCACGGGCATATCCTCGGGAGCAAAAGCCACCTGCTCCCGCACCTCTACAGGTGCAGTCTTGTGATTAATACCCAGTGCCAACAAACCCATCGGTAGCGTCAATCGCCTCCAAACCATTACGAAACGCGAATTATATAGAAAGGATACCGCCTGAGGCTATTGATACCGAGAGATTTAGCCGAATCAGGACTAAAAAGCCTTACAAAGTCCCGGTTCATCTGTTGTGCGTTATCTTCTCGCGTGATTCAAACAACCGAAAAGGTCTATATCGAATCCAGGATAAAAATCACAATGCTAACTGCTTTTAGTCAGTCGTTAACCAGTCAACGCTAGTTCGGCGAGTTCCAAACAGAAGGCTGAAAGTGGAAATTATTAACCACAAGCTTTACTATCATCGACCACTCCTCATGGACAATCACTCCTCATGGATAATCACTCTACCGAGGACTGGCCTGAGCCGGAGGATAAAATTATTTAAAATAATGTGATCAGTTTGAGTATTTTATATAAAGCAACATATTACAAACAGTTACGGTGCTGCCTGGCCCTGCTGGCCACCCTGTTTATTCTGCCAGGCACTGGATGTTCAACACTGGCCGGCTCGGCTACGCAAAGTCTCGCGTCCAGTCTGTCCCAGGCTATCCTAAACAGCGATGATATTGATACCGTAGAGCAGGGATTACCCGCCTACCTGCTGCTTTTGGACGGACTCATTGAAAACGATAGCAACAGCACTTCACTGTTGGTCGCCGCAGCGAAGTTGAATAGTGCTTACGCCGGGGTATTCCCACAGAATGAGACACAGGCAAAAAAACTATCAGGCAAAGCACTCGCCTATGCGAGATCGGCAGTCTGCACTATTAATAAAACCGCCTGCGCACTGCATGAGCAACCCTTCGGCGAATTTCAGAATGTTATTCAGCAATTTCAAACTTCGGAAGTAGAAGTGCTATACACGCTTGGATCAACCTGGGCTACCTGGATCGAGGTTAACAAGAGCGACTGGAACGCGATCGCCGATATCGGTCATGTTCAAACTATTATGGAGCAGGTTGTCGCATTAGACGAACAACACGAGGCAGGTTCGGCACATATCTATCTGGGTGTGCTGGCAACACTGTTGCCGCCCGCGTTGGGTGGCAAACCTGAAGTAGGGAAAAAGCACTTTCAGCGCGCCGTTGATCTTTCCGATAATAAAAACCTGATGGCAAAAGTGACTTTCGCAAAAAACTACGCCCGCCTGGTGTTTGAGCGAGAGCTGCATGATCAGTTACTACAGGAAGTGATTAAAGCTGATGCGAATGTACCAGGCTTTACACTGATCAACACACTCGCGCAAAAACAGGCAAGGGAACTATTACATGACGGAGATGACTACTTTTAATGGTCACCTCATCACACTGATGCCCTTTAATACCGCAGTTTCATGTAATAAAGTGCAATTTGATTACAAACCCTTTTAGCTCAAAGGAGTATTCGTGAAATTTTTACAGCTTGCCGCGCTGCTTTTAGCACTTTTTGCGTCAGCAGCACAGGCCATGGTCTTTAAAATCGCAACCCTGGCACCAGACGGATCTGACTGGATGGTCCGCATGAAAGAAGGGGCCCAGGAGATCGCCGAAAAAACCGATAATCGCGTAAAGTTCAAGTTTTACCCTGGCGGCGTGATGGGCGACGATAAGGCGGTACTTAGAAAAATCAAAATCGGACAACTGCACGGTGCAGCCATGCCATCCGGAAGTCTGGCACCTTATTATCTGGACAGCCAGGTATACAGCCTACCGCTGAGATTCCAGTCGTTCGATGAAATTGACCATGTCCGCTCAGAGATGGATCAAACTCTCATAGATGGCTTCAGGCAGAGTGGCTTCACCATTCTTGGTCTCAGTGAAGGTGGTCTGGCTTATGCGATGTCCAAATCACCCGTGGCCAAGGTTGCAGATCTTCAGGCACTGAAAGTCTGGGTGCCCGATAGCGACGCCATGGGTATCAGCGCTATGAATACCTATGGCATTGATCCCATTCCACTGGGTATCGGTGATGTCCTGACGGGCCTGCAAACTGGACTGATTAACACCATAGCATCCTCCCCCATTGCAGCTATTGCACTGCAATGGCACAACCAGGTTGATTATTTAACCGATATGCCACTGCTTTATGTATATGCTGTATTTGCACTGAACAACAGATCATTTAACAAACTCTCTGAATCTGACCAGAAGATAGTCCGCGCGGTAATGAGTAACACCTTTAAAGGTATAGACCGGCAAAATAGAAAAGATAATGTTGCGGCCTATGAAGCGCTTAAAAAACGTGGCATCACGATGGTCACCCCCGATCCAGAACACCGGGACGAATGGTACGAAAAGGCTGAGCGCTCAGTACAAAGGATGGTTGAAGATGACATTATTTCAAAACCCATCCTTGACCAGCTTAACCAGCTACTGAAAACCTATAGACTTGAAAGTAAGCCGTGAAACCACCCTTATTCATCGAAATGCTGCAGACCTTAATCAGAAGAGTTGAAACAGCAATCATGGTCACTCTGTTGTTAGCCATGATACTGCTGGCAATTTACCAGATAGTGCTGCGTAACTTCTACGATAGCGGCCTGATCTGGGGCGAATCTTTGTTACGCGTCATGGTACTTTGGGTCGGGCTGCTGGGTGCGATGGTTGCCAGCCGCAACGGAGATCATATCAATATCAATCTGATTACCCGCCACGTTAGCCCCCATGCCCAGTCTGTTATCAATACAATCACGGCACTCTTTACCGCAATAATCTGTGGTTTGCTCAGCTACCACAGTTTCCGTTTCGTGCAGATTGAATTCCAGGACGGTTTAATAGCCTTTGCCGGCATTCCCACCTGGGCCTGCGAGCTTATAATGCCCGTAGCCTTTGCCGTCATCAGCCTACGCTATCTGACATTGGCTGCTCTTGCCATGAAAAACAGTACCCCTGGCAATCAACACAGTGTTACCGACCATCATAGGGATCACCACCAATGACCCTGGCGTTGCTGTCAGCTTTACTGGTTATATTAGCGCTACTGGGAACACCTCTGTTTGCGATTATCGTGGCCGCTGCCATGCTCGGCTTTGCGTCCTCGGATATCGACCTGATGGTCATTGCCATAGAGCTATACCGAATCGTTGATACACCACTGTTGCTCGCACTCCCGCTATTTACCTTTGCCGGTTACCTGCTTGCAGAAAGCAACACCTCGCACCGCCTGGTTCGCGCCACTCAAGCATTGATTGGCTGGCTGCCGGGTGGTTTAGCCGTTGTCGCCTACTGCACCTGCGCTTTTTTTACCGCGTTCACTGGCGCATCCGGCATTACCATCGTCGCGATCGGCGCACTATTGCTGCCCGCACTCAAAGAAGCCGGTTATCGGGATAAATTCAGCCTGGGCCTGGTCACAACTTCGGGAAGCCTGGGCTTACTGCTCGCTCCTTCACTACCACTAATTCTTTACGGGATCATCGTACAACAGATGAATCTGGGGCAAGCGGTTGAGATTCAAGACCTGTTTATCGCCGGAATCTTTCCAGCGCTGCTGATGATTTTGATGTTGTCAGGCTGGACTTTGTGGCACAACCGTAAACATCCTATCCCATTACAGTCTTTTAACCGAAAAGAAGCCTGGCAAGCTATCCGCGAAGCCAAATGGGAAATTCCGCTACCATTTGTTGTACTCGGCGGCATCTACACCGGTCTTTTTGCTATTTCAGAGGCCGCCGCGGTTACGGCAATCTATCTGTTAATTGTCGAGGTAATTATCTACCGGGAGATTTCCCTTTCAAAACTCCCGATCGTGATGCGAGACGCCATGATTATGGTTGGCGGTATTCTCCTGATTCTCGGCGTATCACTGGCTTTCACTAATTTCCTGATCGATGCCGAAATACCCATGGTACTGTTTGAACTGATTCAGCAAGTAGTCACCGACAAATACAGCTTTTTGATATTGCTGAACATTATTCTTCTGCTATTGGGCGCCATTCTGGACATTTTTTCTGCACTGGTGATCATGGTTCCTCTGATTGTACCGGTGGCCGTTCAGTTTGGTATTCATCCCGTGCATCTGGGCATCGTTTTTCTTGCCAACATGCAAATAGGTTATTTTACACCCCCGGTAGGAATGAATCTGTTTATCGCCAGCTACCGTTTCAAAAAGCCGATTACCGAACTCTACCGCGCTTGCTTACCCTTTATGTTGGTACTGCTGGTGGCGCTGATCATAATCACCTATTGGCCGACACTCAGTTTATGGCACCTCGGAAATTAAATCTCCCTGCAATGGTCCAAGCTCTAGTAGATAAGAATTACCCACACGCTCAATAGGAAGAACTTTTTCGATATCCGATTTGTAGCGCTGTTTTTAAGCCTTATAATAGGTATATGATGCTGTATTTGAAATCGCTTATTATCGTTACCAGCCTGGCACTTATAGCAGGCTGCGCCGCTATCACGGAGACAGGCGGGATTGATCCTGTTGAACCGCCTGAAAGCCAGACACCTGAATTGACCGAGCAACCGGAAATAGGCGCTTTTGAACCCGAAACGCTTTACTCTCTGCTGGTGGCTGAGTTCGCAGGTCAAAACGAGCGCTATGACCTGTTGTTGAGCAACTACCTCAACGAAGCTAAAAAAACACGGGATCCGGGAATTGCCGCACACACCACACGCATAGCCACCTACCTTAAAGCAAACCAGGCAGCGCTGACCGCAGCACAAATCTGGGTTGAAGTCGCACCCAACAGTATTAAAGCGAAAAAAGCTTTGGCCCTGCAACTCATCAAGGCAAAGCAGTTTACCCCTGCGATGGTGTTGCTTGAAGAAACGCTAAAGGCCAACCAAAAGGGCAGTTTTGAATACCTTGCGCTCAGTACAAAAGGTTTGCCACAGAGCGAACGCAATCAGATTCTGGCGGAATTTAACCGCCTGTTAAAACTATACCCGGAAAACCGGCAACTGCTATTTGGCAAAACCATACTGCTACAGTTGAGCGGCAGACTGAATGAGGCGGTTAAATCTGCCGATCAACTGCACGCAACCCAGCAGGACACCCAAAGTTTGATGCTGAAGGCAAAAATGATGTATCAGGCCGGAAGGACCAAAGCATCGCTAAAGTTTCTCAGCTCATACCTGATGGAAGATTCCGGCAACAAGCAGGTCCGGCTACTATACGGCCAACTGCTCATCGACCAGAAGGACCTACTCAAAGCCGAATATGAATTCGCAATATTGGCTCAGCAATACCCCAAAGACCATCAGCTCAGGCTTACCCTGGCTCTTATTACCCTGGAGAATAAAAACTTCTCTTTGGCAAAAATTCATTTTCAGCACTTGACCACCATCAAAGAGATGGCCGAAGAGGCGCACTACTATTTGGCGCAGGTTGCGGAAGCTGAAGAAAATGTTGAGCTGGCAATTTCTCACTACCATCAGGTTAGCTCCGGCGACAAGCTGGTCGCGGCTCACTCCAGAATAGGGCATCTGCTTCTTGAACAGGACAAAGTCCGGCTTGCTCAAAAACTGTTCGAAGAATCCCGATCGAAAAATCCGGCGCAAAGCAAAACACTGTACATGCTGGAAGCGGAACTGCTGTCAAAATACCAGCTAGCAGAAGTTGCTATCGCTTTGCTTAATCAAGCACTTACCGTGCACCCGGATGATATTAATCTGCTCTATACCCGCGCCATGACCTCGGAAAAGCTGAATGATCTGGTCGGACTGGAAAAAGACTTAAGAAAAATTCTAGGCATCGAGCCTGATAATGCCACCGTACTGAATGCGCTGGGATACACCCTTGCGGACCGCACTGACCGGTATCAGGAAGCGCTTGAGCTGATTTCCAAGGCTAACGAACTAAAACCGAATGATCCGGCGATTACGGATAGCATGGGCTGGGCATTTTTTCGCCTTGGCAATTATCAGGAGTCCATTCGGTTATTGGAAAAAGCACTGTCTGAATACCCTGACCACGAAGTCGCCGCGCACCTTGGCGAAGTCTTATGGATCACGGGCCAAAGAGAGAAGGCTCGGCAGGTTTGGTTAAAAGCACTTGAACAAAAACCGGACAGCACGATTATCAGGCGGGTAATGGAGCGGTTAAATCCCGAGCAACCAAGCCAATGACCCGACATTTAGGCCCGCTGATAACGTTTACCTGCGTATTGATCATATCAGGCTGTGCAAGCTCACCAAGACTCGATTTACCACAAACCTCTGATACCACAGAGATACTTTGGCAAGGTCACCATAGCAATATGTTGGCCATAAATCAGTGGCAGCTATCCGGGAAAATAGGCTATCGCACGCCGGAACAGGCCAGTAGCGCCAGCCTTAATTGGCTGCAGCAGGGAGAAGAATTTAACATCAACCTGAGCGGCCCACTGGGTCAGGGTGGAGCAAAACTGAGTGGCAACAAGGACCATATACGACTAAAGGTTGCTGGCCAGGGCGAATTTACCAGTTCTGAGCCAGAACAGCTTCTGGAACAGAAAACCGGCTGGACCCTGCCTCTATCCTCCTTGCTACACTGGATTCGCGGAGTACCTGCGCCGCAACTGAAAGCACATTACAAGCTCGATGAACAAGGGCGAATCAGTCACCTTACCCAGCATCACTGGCAAATTGACTACCTCAGCTATCATCGCCTTTCATCGAACTGGCTACCAAAAAAAATTAAACTACACTACGGTCAAACCACCTTAACCCTGATTATCAAACAGTGGGATACTTCGGTTACAGCCAGCTAATATGACAGAAGAAACCAGTGAAACGTTACAGCTCCCGGCACCCGCAAAGCTGAACCTGATGCTTCATATTACGGGCCAAAGGGATGATGGCTACCACAACCTGCAGACCATTTTTCAGTTTCTGGACTTCTCGGACCTGCTGACATTCAGAGCGACACACGGACCGGATATCAGTTTAACCCCGGTCATGAGAGGAATTCCCGCTGAACAAAATCTGGTGTGTCGTGCAGCCAGATTACTACAGCAGCAAACTGGAACCGATCAAGGTGTCCATATTCACCTCGAAAAGCAAATCCCGATGGGCGGCGGTCTTGGAGGCGGAAGCTCTGACGCCGCTACAACGCTGATCGGTCTGAACCGGTTATGGAGCCTCGGATTATCCTTCAATCAACTGGCTGAATTAGGATTGGAACTCGGTGCAGATATACCCGTGTTTATTCATGGCCATGCCAGCTGGGCAGAAGGTGTGGGGGAACAGTTAACCAAGGTAACGTTGCCTGAGCCCTGGTTCCTGGTTATTACACCCCCCTGCCACGTGTCAACAGCAGAAATTTTTTCGCATAAAGAATTGACACGAAACACACCAACCATCACAATAGCGACCGCTCTGGGGCATGGTGGAAAAAACGATTGCGAATCAGTGGTTTCAACGCTTTATCCAGAAGTCAAAATGGCTTTAGAATGGCTAGGTCAATTTGCCAACGCGAGAATGACCGGCACAGGTGCCAGCCTATTTGCCAGCTTTGACTCCCGGCAAGAGGCTGAACAGGTATTTAAGTTGTTACCATCAGCATTATCCGGCTTTATAGCACGCGGATTAAACTTGTCCCCGTTGCACCAGAAAGAGAGAATAGGCGCTGTGTAGCGATCACAGCATTTTACTGGGGTGTGGCCAAGCGGTAAGGCACCGGTTTTTGGTATCGGCATGCGCAGGTTCGAATCCTGCCACCCCAGCCATATTCTAGGCCTGAATTAAGTAGGTCTTTGGTATAAACAATTGGCTTGCCAGCGGCAGGATGAGAACCGTAGAAGGTTCGACAAAATCGTAGTTAGCGATTTTGAACAGCGGAACGCTTTAAAGTGCATAGTAACGCTGGCCTCTATGAGGTGACGTACCGAAGGTACCGAGTAATCCTGCCACCCCGGCCATCTTCCTTGATAATCAACTGTTTATTGATCACAAGACACACATTCAGGTAAAGACGTCCTTCAAAGGTACATCAGCGTGGCTGCAAATCTAACGGTATTCTCAGGCAATGCAAACCCGGATCTAGCGAAGAAAGTGATTCGCCATCTCGCCATTCCCATGGGTAATGCAGAGCTGGGTAAATTCAGTGACGGCGAAACTTCCGCCGAGATTCTCGATAATGTGCGCGGTAAAGATGTGTTCATTATTCAACCCACCTGCGCACCCACCAATGATAACCTGATGGAACTGTTGGTGATGGTCGATGCAATCCGCCGCGCATCAGCACTGCGTATTACGGCTGTCGTTCCCTATTTTGGGTATGCACGCCAGGACCGACGCGTCAGATCGGTAAGAGTACCTATTACAGCAAAAGTGGTAGCCGACATGATGTGCACAGTTGGCATTGACCGTGTACTTACCGTTGATCTGCACGCCGACCAAATTCAGGGTTTTTTCAGTTGCCCGGTGGATAATATTTACGGCTCACCAGTACTGATTGACCACATTGAGCGTCAACACTATAAGAATATTATTGTGGTATCTCCCGATGTCGGCGGTGTGGTTCGGGCACGAGCCCTGGCCAAACAGCTGGACGATTCGGATCTGGCCATCATCGACAAGCGTCGTCCCAAAGCCAATGAAGCGCAGATCATGAACATCATTGGGGATGTCAAAGATAAAACCTGTATTCTGGTGGACGATATGGTTGATACCGCCGGAACACTGTGCAAAGCAGCTGAAGCCCTCAAGGAGAATGGAGCATCGAAAGTGGTTGCCTATTCGACCCACGCAGTTTTATCGGGGGCTGCTATTGAAAACATCACAAACTCGCAACTTGATCAGCTTGTGGTCACGGATACCATTCCGTTAAGCGCTGAGGCAAAGAAATGCCCCGCCATACACCAGCTCACCATTGCGCCTTTGTTAGCAGAATCGATTCGTCGTGTTTGTAACGCCGAATCCATTAGCGCCCTGTTTCGGTAACTTTATCGCAGGGCAATAAACCGACGCACTGGTTTTGGTCGAGAAATCCAGTGTGTTAATGACCAGACTTTCTTTTGAAAGTCTTTTTTATTATTGAGGATATTAGCATGTCTAATGAATTTGAATTAAATGTAGAAGTACGGGAGGTTGTAGGGAAAGGTTCGAGCCGCCGCCTGCGCCGCCTGGAAGGAAAAATACCGGCAATCATTTATGGTGGAAAAAAGAAAAATCCACAAAATGTCACATTGCTGCACAAGGACCTGATGAAAGCCACCGAGAACGAAGCTTTTTTCTCACACATTATCACCCTGAATGTTGGAGATAAATCTGAGCAGGTAATCGTCAAGGATATGCAACGGCATCCCGCAAAACCGAAAATTCTGCACGTTGACTTTCAACGTGTAAGCAAGGACGTTGCTATTCATGTCAATGTACCATTGCACTTCACTAACGAAGACACCTCGATCGGTGTTAAGCAACAGGGTGGTGTAGTTTCCCACAGCATGCTGGAAGTCGAAGTCAGCTGTTTACCGGGTGACCTGCCCGAGTATATCGAAGTGGATATGAGCGATGTCGAGATCGATCAGGTCGTTCACCTGTCTGATTTGAAGCTGCCCAAGGGCGTTGAAATCCTGGCACTGGTTCATGGTGACGATCATGACCTTCCCGTAGTAGCCATCCATACACCTAAGAAGGTGGTCGAAGAAGAGCCTACTGAAGCACCTGAATCTGCCGGAGATGTACCTACAGCGTCAGATGAAGATAGTGCTGAGGAGTCAGGCGAAGACTAGTAGCGTAAGCGGCCCTTAATGCGCGTCGCTCTTAAAGAAATAGAGCCCCTACATTGTGGATGAGCAAATTGCATTAATTGTGGGCCTGGGAAATCCAGGCGCCAAATATGAGCATACTCGCCACAATGCAGGGGCTGATTTTGTTTCAGCACTGGTTCACCATGCCGGAGCACAACTTAAAACTGAATCCCGGTTTTTCGGGTTGCACGCAAAAATCTCCATCGCCGGAAAACCCGTTCACTGCCTCATTCCAACCACCTTTATGAACCGCAGTGGCCAATCAGTTGCGGCTATTTCAAACTTCTTCAAAATCCCCAGCGAAGCTATTCTGGTCGCCCATGACGAGTTGGATATATCACCAGGCATCGCCAAACTTAAGAGTGGTGGCGGACATGGCGGACACAATGGACTTCGCGATATTATCAGCCACTTAGGCACGCGGGAATTTATACGGTTAAGGCTTGGCATAGGCCACCCCGGACATAGCAAGGAAGTAGTCAATTACGTGTTAAAAAAAGCCTCCAAAGAGGATCAACTGCTCATTGAAGAAGCAATTGAGGAAGCTATACGCCAGTTGCCCGAACTGATAAGCGGCAATTGGCAAAAAGCGCAAACACTAATGAACGGATTTCGCGCAAACCGGGACTAGCCCTAACAAATTAAAGCAGATTTAACGCATTAACGACAAAAGAGATGAGTAATGGGATTCAACTGTGGCATCGTCGGCCTGCCCAATGTCGGCAAATCAACACTATTCAACGCGCTAACCAAAGCCCAGATTGGCGCCGAGAACTTTCCGTTCTGTACCATTGAACCCAACTCAGGCATTGTGCCCATGCCCGACTCCAGACTGGACAAGCTGGCCGCGATCGTATCACCTGAGCGTGTCATCCCCACCACCATGGAATTTGTGGACATCGCCGGATTGGTCGCCGGAGCATCAAAAGGAGAAGGTCTGGGTAACCAGTTTCTCGCCAACATTCGCGAAACAGATGCTATCGCCCATGTCGTGCGCTGTTTTGAAGATGACAACATCATCCATGTGGCAAACCAGGTCAACCCCGAGGCTGACATTGAAGTGATCAACACCGAACTCGCTCTGGCAGATCTGGAGAGTGTTGAGAAACAGCTTCAGCGTGTGACCCGCACAGCAAAAAGCGGCGACAAGGACGCCATCAAGGAGAAAGCTCTACTGGAGAAACTGCTGCCACATCTGAATGAAGCAAAACCGGTCCGTTCACTGACTCTCAACGAAGATGAACTAAAGCAGGTCAGAAGCTTCCACCTGCTGACGACCAAACCAACCATGTATATCGCAAACGTCGATGAAGAGGGATTTGAAGACAACCCACATCTTGAAGCCGTTCGCAAAATTGCCGAGCAGGAAAGCGCTCCAGTAGTTGCGGTCTGCAGCAAACTGGAAGCAGAAATCGTCGAACTGGAAGAAGATGAAAAGATAGAATTTCTGGCGGATATCGGTATGGACGAACCGGGTCTGAATCGCGTCATAAGAGCCGGCTACCAATTATTAGGGCTGCAAACCTACTTCACTGCCGGCGTAAAAGAAGTCCGCGCGTGGACCGTTAAAATCGGAGCCAAAGCCCCACAAGCAGCTGCAGTCATCCACACAGACTTTGAAAAGGGCTTCATACGTGCTGAAATCGTATCCTATGAAGACTTTGTTGCCAACAACGGCGAACAGGGCGCAAAAGAAGCAGGCAAATGGCGTTTAGAAGGAAAAGATTATGTCGTGCAGGATGGCGATGTCATTCACTTTAGATTTAATGTCTAAATACGCACTTAGAATCTTGACAAAACCCACTGAAATCGCCAGAATTCGCATCCTCTTTTGGCTATGTAGCTCAGCTGGTTAGAGCACAGCATTCATAATGCTGGGGTCGGTGGTTCAAGTCCACCCATAGCTACCAGTAATATCAAAGGCTTAGGTTCTACTAAGCCTTTTTTATTGGTAAAAGTTGTCTACAGTTTATCTACGCATTACCTCATAGACCGTTGTTTAACCGAAGACGACATTGCGCTTTTTGTTAGGCGGGATGAATTCATGGTGTAGCGGTTACACCCGAAAAGTATAAGCCCAATACTAATATTAAGGTTATTGATGCAAAAACCTTAATATGAACTGGTTTGTCCATGTAAGGAAACTCGAACCAGCCGATTATTGTGCCCTGCACTCGCTCTGCACCGCCAAAAAATACAACCCACATATAAAAAGCGATGTAGGCAAAGAAAAACAGGTGGTCCATGAAGCATTAACGCCGCGTTAACCGCACGAGCTGAAAGCCAGCCTGGTTCAACGCTTGGTTAGTTTTCATTTTCGGTAGATAGTAAAAACTTCCGCAAATCTCTTTCTTGTCTCATCACATGAAGGATAAAGACTGAATCTTTATCTACTTTGTAGAAAATACGACAAGGATTTACAACCACTTCTCGGTAATTTAAATTAGAAATCTCTTCAGGTACTCTGCCTGAATCAGGAAATTGTTCGAGTCTCTGAACCTTACCGAAAATGTTCACTACTAGTTGTCTAGCTGCGTACGGATTGCTAATAGCAATATACTCGGCAATTTCGTTCATATTATCTAAAGCTGGCTCAGTCCAAATTATTTGAGCCATTTATCCATTTTCTTTCTGGCTTGTTCCATATCCATGGTTCTACCTTCTCTAATAGCCTGCTCGCCTTTGGCGATACCTTCAAGAATCTTCATCCGATCTACCATCAACTCGTAATCAGCAACGTCAAGTAAATAGGCAGATGGTTGACCATGCTCAGTAATGAGAATAGGTTCTTTTGACTCATGTAAATCAGCAAGCAGCTTCGTTGCCTGCCTCTTTAATGTCGTAACGACTTCGGTTCTCACAGTGATACCTCAACTTAAAATGTATCACTATAGTATCACTCTGCTTCAAAAAAAACTAACGCCGTGCACACGGGCAACCTAAGCAACGCGTAGGTTGTCCGAGCGGCGTAGCCGCCTTGTGCAACACCTGGTTATGTGTTGCCATCTTGCTGCCTAAAGTTGTAGCCGCATGACCAACAGCACGCCGAAGGCCAACGCAGCTGGGTAATACTGCGCCCCCTGACTATTTGAGGCTTTTTGCAGTTGGGACAATTAAAACGAAGAACATACCCTAAAATAAACAACCAGTACGACATAGCTGCCCACCAATGCCACCCAAACGGAGGAACGCTATTAGGCTCGTAAGCTAAGAAACCAGTTGCGTCTACAGCTCTGTAAATAGCAATTACGATTGCTCCCACAACCAATAAAGCGATTAATTTTTTCTTGTAGTAGTCCATTTTCTATTAAGACACATAACAGTGTGATAGAGCGGACCCTTCGGTCCGTATATCACTTTTTATGAGCTATTATTTTTAAGAACGATTTCATTTGCCCTCACCAAGGTCTCTTCACAGCGTGTTTTATATTTGGGATCACCTAATTTAGAACAGAGCAATTCTACTTCTGAGTATTGTTTTTTTATGTCAGTAAGTAAAAAATCTTGAAGTGAATCTAGAGCTTCTTCTGGTGGTACCTCACTAATAATTTCATAGTACGTAATGTTGCGCCAAAACTCGTTATATGGCGTTATATTCAGTACGCCCATTTCCTTGACTGAAATAAGTGTTTCCAATACTTCATTCATAGACTTCTTTGACTGTTTAATCGCTTCTTGCTGCCAGTAATAGCCAACTCCCAAACCAACAAATGCAGAAAAAATAGCAGTTGCAGAAATAACTAGAACTCCGATGAACAATTTCATATTAGTGCTCATAACGAGACTGTAGAAAAACCGGAATCAAAACCGCTTGATCCCGGCCATTGTTGCTCGTGGTCGTTAATAACATTTTTCTGTTTTCCCGCAGCAATATGCTGTGATACTTCTTGGCATCTACGTTGAGGCTCTTCTGTGTCCTCAAGTCGCCATTTCTCCGTACCTCATCAGCTTCTCTATATTGTGGATCATACAATACAGCTGCCATTGCCCCTGCACCTTGCGTTTACCACGTAAACTAAACCGGTTTAGCCCCTTATTTGTCCCCATATTCGCAAACACTGGCTCCACCGTCGACATCCGGTGACCATAAACTTGCTTGCCAAAGTCACTGTCCACCCGGTGCTTCATCCAGTCCGTGTAAGTAGGACGACGCTTGTTGTCCAAAGCAAAAGATACCTGCCTACCATTACCTTTACGATGATCCGCTGACGCTGGCCGGTGCATGCATTTTGTTTTTATTTCGCAGTGCCGACACTGCAATAAACGCCCTTCAAAGTAAGCCGTCGGTTGCCCACTGTCATTCGCCCTCACACCTCTTGAACTCAGGGTGTTTCCATTTGGGCAGATGCAGGTCAGCTTCACCGGATCAAAATCAAACTCACTGGCCGGGATGACATGGCGTTTTGTCGATTTGGGTTTATCCTGATGACGCTTCCCATATTTGACCTTCTGATCCTGGAACTTAGGATCTCGGGAGCGAAACTGGTTATCCGGAATATAAGCATTGATCTGCTGTTGATGCAGATACTGCATATTGGCTTCGTTAGCAAAACCCGTATCGGCGGTAATCAGGGTTTCTTTCCTATAGATATCACGACTAATCTTCAGCCGTCGAAAACGGGCTTTGATGGTTGCCAGTACCGGCTTGAGGGTATGGTGTTCCTGGCCATGACCAAAGGCTTGGGCATCAATAATGATTTGGTGCTTTTTATCCACCGTAGCAACACCGTTATAGCCCTGGATTGTGCCTTTGCTGGTGGACATCTTCGCTGATTCGTTATCGGTGATATTACTTTTTACTTCCTTTACCCTTTTCCCCTGGCCCATCCGTGGGCTGGAGTGCTTTAGGAATCGGTCAATCTTGTCATGGGCCCGGTTGAGCGTATCAATGGTCTGTTCTGCTCGTTTCCCCCGCTCCTCATCCCGTGTTTCATTTTTATCCTGCTGCTGGTGCTCTTTGAGATGGTAGCGTATTTGGCGTTTGAGTTTGGCCCGCTTGGCTTCCAGCTCTTTAAAGGTGCCTGACCATTCCTTGGCCGCATTCGAGGACATTTTACAACCATCAATGGCAAACAGCTCATTACCTAACAGCCCCTGCTCATGACAAATCAATAGAATCTGTTCGAACAAGGCTTCAATCTCGCAGGAATGATCACTGACAAAAGCGGCTATCGTGGTGAAGTGCGGCACGCTATCACAGGATAAGGCTTTAAAGAGGATATTGGTTTCGCAGCACCACTGTATCTCCCGACTGGACGTAATACCCTTGGAGTAGGCAAACAGGATAATGCTTAATAAAACCGCTGGATCATAGGCGGGTCTTCCACCTTCTGTATTCCGGTAATTCGGATAGAAAACGGAAAGGTCCAGCTTCTTCATCATCAGGTGATGGATGGCATGCTCGAAGGTGCCCGGCTGTAACTGATCCTGATAGTTGATCACCACCATTGAGCTTTGGTTGTGGTCATAAGGGATAAAGTTGGGCATATGCAGCGCTCCTTGTGCAAAAACCTATTCTAACAAAAATAACCCTAAATTCAGGGTTTTTCTACAGGCTCAACGCCAAGGTAATGGGCAAAGCGCGCAGTGCTTTGTCCAGCCGCAGGCGACATTGACCGCCTTGTTAGGTTTTTGTTGCACCGCCACCTGGTAGCCTCTTTGTTTTTATGATGCTCTTTACTGATTTAATGATTAGATACCAGCCATATACTATTACACAACCAAATAACCAGAATGCAAAAATGTCTGTGTCTGTGGTGAAATCACCTTTCTCTGATTTTGCCACAAATAACATTTTTGGCGCTGCCAATGATATTGGTATTAGGGCATAACTTCGGCTATGTATTTCGGTTCCCACAGAAGAACCGCCAATGGCAAAGGACAAATACCCGTTTGTATGATTTTTAGCGGCCTGATCTCCTTCCCATGGCTGGGCAGCATTTAAGATGATGCTAGCAAATGCCATTAGCGCACATAGCATGAAAAGAAATTTGAAAAAGCCGATAACTCCTTTCTTCATCGGAAACCTAACAGCTATATACTGCGCATGCGCGTTTTGCCGCTAACGCATATTTCGGCAGTATCTGTAATTGACTGAATCGAAAGGGATTTTCAGGATTTTTCCAGATTCCCTTCCGAACAAAGCGAGCGTGTCTCATATGTACTCCTTAGGGGGGTCCGCATATCTACCCTCCGAACATCGCTAACACCTTGATTCTGCACCATATTCAAAAATAAAGCCAGTGCAAAGCGAGCCATTGTGCAGGCGCAAAACGCGCACTATTCTGCTAACTTAACCAATATACCCCGTATTTTGCTTACGTAAGGTCTCATAAACCCCATAGTCAGAAACCGTTTCTAGGGCAGGTCTTTGAGTTATGACTCAGCGTTAGTCTGACCGCTACTCTTATGACTATAAAGTTCATTGCGGTCAGTCTCTTACTGGTTGAAAATCAGTTAACGCTCTACACATCGCCACCACAACTAACGCCTTGAGTTTACTATTGCATAATCAACCGGTAAACGGCAGGAAATGCCTGCGGGTTCGGTTGGCAAAAGCAACCAGCGAGAGCATGACGGGCACCTCCACCAACACTCCTACAACCGTCGCAAGAGCAGCACCGGAATTGAGCCCAAAAAGACTAATAGCTACAGCAACGGCTAACTCAAAGAAGTTTGACGTGCCTATTAATGCCGCGGGGGCGGCTGTGCTAAAGGGCACACGCCACAAATACCCCCATCCATAGGCGATAAAAAAAATCCCGTAACTTTGGATCAGCAGCGGTATGGCGATCAGGAAAATCACCAGCGGTTTACCGATGATGGTTTGTGCCTGTAATCCAAACAATAACACCACCGTGGCCAGCAGCCCCATGATGGAGAACGGTTTGATCTTTCCGGTAAAGGTGTCAATGCGCTGATGATCACCAGACCCATCCAACGCCCTTCGCGTGATGTATCCAGCCACCAGAGGAATAACCACATAAAGTACGACAGAGAGCAGCAAAGTCTGCCACGGTACCACTATATCGGAAACGCCGAGTAGGAAAGCGGCGATCGGTGCAAAAGCAAAAACCATGATAATATCGTTTATTGAAACCTGTACCAGTGTGTAATTGGCATCACCGCGAACCAGTTGGCTCCAGACGAAAACCATCGCAGTGCAGGGCGCCACACCAAGCAATATCATGCCCGCGATATATTCTTTGGCGCTCTGGGGGTCGACCATTCCGGAAAAAATCACTTCGAAAAACAGAATTCCAAGAGCGGCCATGGTAAATGGCTTGATAAGCCAGTTGACCACTAACGTTACACACAGTCCTTTAGGCTTCTTTCCCACATCCTTCAAAGAGGCAAAATCAACATTGACCATCATTGGGTAAATCATTATCCAGATGAGGACCGCTACGACCAGATTGACGTTGGCGTATTCCACCGCCGCTATTCCCTCAAAAAGCATCGGTAACGCCAGCCCAAGGCCAACACCTGCCGCGATGCATAATGCGACCCAAATTGATAAATAGCGCTCGAAAAGACCCATTGTGGATACGGCCTCGTTGCTCATAATAGTTCTTTCTCTATCCTGTTTCTGAGTAGGTGAAGCACATCGTCAAATGCTGTCCTCACCATCTCTTCTGACCCCTCCACCTTTGCAGGGTCTGGCGTACTCCAATGCAGCTTTTGGGACTCTCCCAAGAAAACCGGACAGGTTTCGCGGGCGGCCTGATCACATACCGTAATGACCAGGTCAAACTGTTCGCCGGCAAACTCATCCCATGATTTGCTGCGTGCTTTTTCCGTATTGAATCCATGGCGATTCAGCGTCCTGATCGATTCGGGGTGCACATAACCTACCGGACAGCTACCAGCACTAAACGCCTGATACTCCCCATCGGCCAATGCACTTATCAACACCTCCGCAATGATTGAGCGACAGGAATTCCCTGTACAAAGTACCAGAACACGTTTCATAAATTGTCACGCCCCAATGAGTTTACGATGGTAGTTGTCATACCCTGAACTCTCAAATGTTCCACTCTCTATCCAAACCTCTTCAGGGTTTGGATACCGCTTTGCTTCCACAATAGTTGGCCAGTTCAATAATCGAGCACCCTTTCTGACTGTCCTCGCGAATATTGGCAAACTCAACACTGCAACAATCCTCAACCAGGAAATGGATCAAATCGTTTGTCACATCAAAATTCGCCGAGTAAATGACCGAGCGCCCTTGCTTGCGTGAGGAGATGATACCGGCATTCGATAAATGAGTGAGATGGAACGACATTGTATTATGCGGTATCCCCAATTTTTCGCTAATCACACCTGCAGCCAATCCGTCAGGTCCGGTTTGCACCAGTAACCGAAACGTTTTCAGGCGCGTTTCCTGGGAAAGCGCATCAAAAAGAACGACCGCTTTTTTTATGTCCATATGTCTAGAATATTCGACACGTTATTTTGTGTCAACGCCAATTTATTTCGTATTAAGGGAGTTTTCCTTTTGCTTTTAAAGTAAAAAGCCGGTTTCTCTAAGCACTATTACGCTACTTGGTGAGTAGGATATGGTTGCTATGCCAATACAAAACGAGTCCCGACACTATTAGGCACGAAAGCACCCGGCATAGCCTCGGCTATACCGGCAATTGCCTGCCAGCCGGTGCAGTGACCGGGCACGATCATTGCCGGATTGAATGCTTGAAGAGCTTCCACGGTTGTCGGAATAATCTGCTGATATTGCGGGCCGCTGAGATGAAAACCACCTAAAATGGCGTAAATTTCTTGAACCCCCGTCAGTGCTTGTGCATATTTCACGGTATTGACGATACCTGCATGCCCGCATCCGGTTAGGATAACCAGGCCTTTATCCTTTACATGAATCACCAATGCCTGATCATCATGAATTTCACAGTCTTGCGTCCAGCAACCGTCAATTTCAGCGTGATGCGCAGGAATACCCTTTTCAAACTCTGTCAGCCTCGGGATCTCACCTGTTATTAACAATTCGTCATCCAATATGGTTGTTGCGCTGGACTCTTCGATAATCTGCACGCCTTTATCGAGTAGCGCGGATCTATCGGGAGGAGGAAGCATAACTTCGATTCCATCGGGCAAAACCAGCTTCCTGTTAAGGAAGGCGCCGGGATGAGTGTATAACTGAATATTATCGTTTGGCAGAAGATCGATCAGCTTTGGCAGCCCCTTGGTATGATCTGTATGGCCATGACTCAGAACAACAGCTTGAATGCTATTGAGGTCAACCTCCAAAGTCGTGAGGTTCTTGACTAACCCATCGCTGCTTAAGCCCGTATCAAGCAACACTCTGTTAGTGACGTCACCTGCAGTTATCGTCACCAAGGCTGCATACCCATGCTCGGCCACCAATGGTTCTTTAGCCAGTGAGTCAGCTACCAATGCCGGCCGCTTCACCTTGTCAGTACTGCCAAGTAACATATCAGAGGTGTTATCAATGACCGTCAGGACTTCCACTTTATCTACCGGGTGAAGAATGATGCCAGACATATTTGTGTCCTATACTATTTAACGTGCCTGCTTCTTGGATACTGCTTATATTTGCATGAATTACTGTCTGAGGGCAAACTGGTGGTTAGTCTAATTGTCCTGATGAAAAACACTCCATTACTGTTCAAATCTTCCACCCAGTTTCCTAACGCTTGCTATCAAGCATAACTTACAGATTGAAAATCTCTTTACCAAAAAAGATACGATCACTACCCAAAACCATTGCGAAAGTATATATTTCTGCTCAAGAATATCGCGAGACCCTGTACCTTCTGTAGCACTTTCAGAAAACTGCGCTAAATAGAGGCACAGAATTTTGCGCGTAAATTTTGTAGAAATTTGACACAATAGTATCCCTGCAGCATGAATAAAAAATTGCTTCAGTACTCAGCGGCCACCCCTTATTCGGCTGAGCACAAGCGTAAATACTATTCCGGTGAGAAGTAAAACAAATACCGCTGAAGATAATTGAATGGCCAGCTGGTTTTTCATTCTCACGACTTCCTTTTTATGACATCCTGATCAGTGGTTGCGGTCGCGAAATAGACTGCTTCCTGCCTTGCCTGCTTTGTAGTGGCCCTGAATTTTGATAGCATAGTGTGGACAGATGATTCGGGCTGCACCAAAAGCTCAGACTTATGAGTCTACCAGTATGAAAATAGCCAATCCACTTTATCGTCACAACCTGTTTCAGTCACACAATCTGGCAGAAACAGAGGCGATGGTAGGGCAGTTCATCTGCCCACACCGTATGTTAGCTGGCAGAACCCAGCAGATCAATGCACGTGTAGACGGTCTTTCATTAGGAGACCTGGGTTTGTATTATCTGCGCTATGGCACCAGGGTGAACATTGATGCAGGTGAAATTTCGGATTATTACCTGGTGCAAATGGCGCTGTCGGGAAGCGCTTCGGTGGTCAATGGGCAGCGCCAGACGGATGCTGCGCCAGGTTTTACTACACTGGTATCCCCCTGTGGTGTCACCAAAATCCATATGGACCAGGAATGCAGTTATCTGGTGTTGCTATTAAAACGCGAAGCAGTTGAAAAACAGCTCTCGGAGTTGCTGGACAAGCCGCTGAAGGCGCCTGTTATCTTCGATTTGTTTGCTGCACGTCAGAGCCAGGCAACTGCCCTGCAGCAAACCATGATCTATCTCTGCCAGCAATACAACAATCATGCTTTTGAGCTCAACCAGCCAAGGATCAATGTCCAGTATAGTGAAATGCTCATCTCACTATTATTAAACACCTGGCAACATAACTATAGCGAACAATTACTTAATACCATATCTGCACCATTGCCTTGGCATGTGCGCAGAGCGATGGACTATATCCAGCAACAGATCGATACACCGATCTGCTTAAAGGATGTTGCCAGGGAAGTGGGCGTAACCCCCAGAACGTTACAAAACGGATTTAACCAGTTTCTTAATCAGACACCATCCGGCTACATCCAGTCGCTGCGCTTGAATCTCGCTTATCGAGCGCTAGACCAGGCGGATCCCAAACAGCACAGTGTCACAGAAATATTGCTCGATCATGGTATCAACGATGCGGGCCGGTTTGCTCAGCGTTACAAGTGTCGTTTTGGAGAGTTACCTTCTGAAACGCTGAGACGATAGGGTGTTTGAGGGAAATGCCCCGTCCTGAAATACGTTAGCTATTATTAGGACGGGACATAAACCAATTTGCAAAGGTTTAATCTGCGGTCGCTTTTTTCTCTACCTCAGCCTTGAGCACTGCCATAACACGCCGATTCTGCTGCCAACCCGCCTCACCATGGTTGTCTGCTCTGGGCTTACTTTCACCATAACCAACGGCAATTATACGATCTTCATCAATACCGTACTCATCGACCAACACTCTGAGCACCGCATCGGCTCTTCTCTGCGATAATCTGTCATTATAGTCATCAGCACCTCTCGAATCTGTGTGGCCTTCAATTACCGCTTTAAGAGAGGGAAACATGGTCATAAATTCTGCGACTTTTTTAATTTCCGGAAAATATTGGGATTTCACCATAGCGGTGTCGGTATCAAACAGGACTTCAAGCTCGACTGAAACAGTTTCCTTGATAATGTACTGACATCCCTGCTCGTCGACACGCGCTCCCCTGGGTGTTTCGGTGCACTGATCCTGGCTATCGGCCACACCATCCCTATCGCTATCGACCGGACAACCTGATGCATCGACAGACTCACCAACAGGTGTATTGGGACATGCATCCTGACTATCCCTGACACCGTCCTGATCAGAGTCAGAATCAGGGACTGCGGCATATTTGGTGCTTTTCCCCGAACCCGCGGCCCCTTTTCCGAACGAATAATCCAATCCCAACATAAATGCCAAATCAGTATTTGATTCATCGACGTTGCGTAAGGCCCTCATATCACCTCGAATTGATAGATTATCGGTAATAAATTTCTTAACACCCACACCAATATTAAGCACGGTCTGATCGTCCGAATCAATTCCGGGCAAATCATTATCGACGTCAAAATTACCGGCACCAAAAGCCAGATAGGGCAATGCCCGGTTTGCTGACTCTCTAAAGTAATACATCAGATCGGCACGAACGCCTTTGATATCAAGATCCAGATTTGTACCTCCAAGCAGGTCCAGGTCCGTTTCACCAAGATCGATATAAGACCCCTCGATACCCCAATGCTGGGAGAACTTATAGCCGATGCCTGCCGCCACTCCTGCGGTATCTGAAATATCGCTATCACCAAACATATAGTAGGTAGGTGCCACAAAGATGCTGGTACCCTGGCGGTCTTGTGCCTGCACAACGTTGTTGCCAACCAACATGCCCGACACCAATCCGACAGCCATTAATACTCGTTTGTTAAACATGATAACTCTCCTGTCCCAATATAAATGCTAAGTCATGACTGATTGCGATAGATCACTAAATTACTGCAACCAGGCAGACTCTTCCAAAACTCAATTTCCAATGAATCACCATTATAGGGCTTCAACTCCTGACTTATTGTAAAACATTGTAATTCCTTGAAAGCTCCCCGGGATACAAAGCCACAACTGCACAAAGTCCTTCAATGGCTTTTGTTTACGGGTTTTTGATGCAGATCAAACAACACCGACAGGCTAGCTTTCCCTTTAACAATACAGACTCTATCGATAGCTTGCCTATCAGAGTTTGTCTATTTAAGGACTAGGAGAATGCCGATGAATTTACTAACAATCGGATTATAGCCATAGCGCCGCCGAATAAGGCCACGGGCAAATAACGCCGTAGACCCAATAACCGGTTCGACAGGATGAGCGTAGAACAAGCTCTGCTAATCTGCTGTTTTACCTTGAGCCTGCTTATCAGCATGATAGGAAGAACGCACTAAAGGACCACTGGCCACACTCTTGAAGCCAATGCTATGCGCATATTCGGCAAACTGATCAAATTCATCTGGATGCACAAAGCGCTCAACCGCCAGGTGGTTCAGACTGGGTTGTAAATACTGACCAATAGTGATCATATCAACCTGGTGTTCGCGCATATCATCCATAACCCTGTAGATCTCGTCTGTCTCCTCGCCCAAGCCAACCATGATACCGGATTTGGTGAGCACGCCAGGGGATCGCCCTCTGTAGTTTTTAAGCAACTCCAGTGACCAGGCATAATCTGAACCGGGCCGAATCTTCTTGTACAGACGGGGTACCGATTCCAGGTTGTGATTGAAGACATCCGGCGGCTCATCCGCAAGGATATCTAAAGCCACGTCCATACGTCCTCGAAAATCGGGAACCAGTACTTCTATTTTGATATTAGGGCTAGCCTGTCTTGTTTCCCTTATGCAGTCCGCAAAATGTCCGGCCCCACCATCTCTCAAATCATCCCTATCAACCGAGGTTACCACTACATAGCGCAGTTTCATCTCTGCAATTGCTTGCGCAAGGTGCCTTGGCTCATCCTCATCCAAAGGGTTGGGCCGGCCGTGTGCGACATCACAAAACGGACAGCGCCGGGTACAGATTTCGCCCATGATCATAAAGGTAGCGGTTCCATGGCTGAAACACTCTCCCAAATTTGGACAGGTCGCTTCTTCACAAACCGAGGCCAGTTTGTTTTTACGCAAAATCTGCTTAATATTCGCCACTTCAGGTGAAGTCGGCATTCGCACCCGAATCCACTCCGGCTTTCGAGGTGCCTTTTCTGTGAGCACCACTTTAACCGGAATCCTAGCGACTTTTTCTGCCCCTCTCAGCTTGACCCCTCTTTCCACTGCGGGCCGCCTTGCCGGCGTGGTTGTTTTACCTTTCTGTTCGTTATCCATCATCCACCATTTTAGTTTCTTTGGCTGCCATATAGCCCAGTTTATTAACGAGATGCGTCACCAGTTTATCCTCAATGATCTGTTCTGCCGGCATCTCTGCCACCCAATCGGCAAGCTGTGTGACCGCCAGGCCCGGATAACCACACACATTGATACGACGATAGGGTGTCAAATCCATATTCAGATTAAGGCTCAACCCATGATAACTGCAACCTTTTCTAACCCGAAGTCCAAGCGAGGCGATTTTTTTACCCTTCACATACACACCTGGTGCGTCCTGCCGTGCCAGCCCTTGAACCTGAAAGTCCGAGAGCAGCTCAATAACACTCTCTTCAATCGCACTCACCAATGCGCGAACACCCACTTTAAGGCGGCGCAGATCAAGCATCAGATATATGACGAGTTGCCCGGGGCCATGGTAAGTGACCTGACCACCACGATCTGACTTTAATACCGGAATTTTACCGGGATCCAGCAGGTGCTCTTCCCTGCCGGCCTGCCCCAATGTAAACACCGGGGGGTGCTGGACAATCCATATCTCATCCCGCTCACTGTGCTTCCGCTCATCAGTAAACCGCTTCATCTCAGACCAAACCTCATGATAGGGTTTTAATCCGAGATTCTTTACCAGTGGACTCTGTAGCTCCGGGTTTGACATAAAAGGGACAGTAGGTACGCTGCGAAAGGACCCGCTTTAGAGCACCATGTTGACGCGCCCTGTTGCCTTCAAATCTTCAAAGATAGCCGACAATTGCGCCTCGCCTGTGGCAATGATGGTCACCGTCAATGAGCAGTATTTGCCATTCCGGCTCTCTTTTACACTAATGCGGCTACAATCCAGATCTGGCGCATGTATTTGAATCACTTCGGTCACTACCTGCTGATAGTCAGGAGTGGACAATCCCACCACTTTAATCGGATAGTCGCAGGGAAATTCTATTTTGGGTGCTTCGGGCTGGCTCATCGGATTGATCTTAATTCGACTGAAATCGTTATACTACTGCTTTCCCATTAACCTGGATTTATAGGTCTGGAAATGTTGGGAAACAGTATACCACATGGGACCGACTTTTCCGTCACCCACCACATTCCCGTTGAGTTCAACAACCGGCACGATCTCCCGAGTAGAACTGGTCACCCAGACTTCATCGGCTTCCATCAACTGCTGTTCACTAATCGCCTGTTCCTGACAATCGAAGTGCTGCTGTTCTGAGAGTTCTACAATTAAATCACGCGTAATACCCCCCAGGATTAGATTATCCTTGGGCGGCGTTTGTAACACCCCATTTTTAACAATGAACACGTTCGCGGCGGCGGCTTCCGTCACATAACCGTCACGAATCAATATCACATCCTCAACCCCCTGATCCGTAGCCTGCTGTCTGAGTAACACGTTGGGCAATAAACAGATACTCTTGATATAGCAGCTGGTCCAACGGTTATCCGGCAAAGTGATTGCGCGAATGCCCGTTACCGCATCAAGTTCAGTACCATAAACTACCGGATTCGCCATCACGAAAACTGTCGGCAGCATACCTTCCGGATAAGTATGATCACGTTTTTCAGTAACACCTCTGGTCACCTGCACATAAATAGAGGCATCCTTCGTTTGCAGGTCATTATTGGCCATCACCTGCTCAAACAGTTCTGCCCAGCTCGGTTCTGATTTATCCAGTGAAATGTCAGTGGCCTGAAGGCTACGCTCCAGGCGCTCAATATGCTCAGGTAAGCGAAAAATCTTCCCCTGATAAACAGGTATTACTTCGTAGACACCATCACCAAACAAAAATCCCCGATCCAACACGGATATTTTAGCCTGCTCCAGTGGAATAAACTCACCATTGAGATAAACAACCGACGGCATATCGAAAAACCTACCCAATCAGCTCAACGAAAAACAGTACAATGGCATCCCAGAGTCTTTTAAACAGGCCACCCTGGTCAACCGATTCAAGCGCCACCAGAGGTACGGTAGCGACGACCTGATCCTCAAGCTTCACTACAACTTCGCCGTATTGCTGACCTCTGGAGACTGGAGCTTCTATCACACTATCAACATTGACATTGGCTGATAACGCACTGTGCTGACCTCTGGGTATGGTAACGTAGAGATCCTCTTCAATACCCAATCCAACCTGATCAGCTGCACCCGCCCATAACCTCGATTCGTTCAGGATTTGATTCGCGCTATAGAGCTTGTGGGTTTCGTAATAACGAAAACCGTAGGTCAGCAGTTTTTGACTCTCAGTAGCACGCGACTCTTCACCATTGGCACCCATCACCACCGAAATCAAACGCATCCCATGGCGTTGGGCCGATGCAACCAGACAATATCCCGCCTCTTCTGTATGTCCGGTTTTCAGTCCATCAACACTTCTATCCCGCCATAACAGTTTATTCCGATTCGGCTGGCGAATCTGATTGTAAGTGAAGTACTTTTCAGCATACATCGAGTAATGCTCGGGATGATCGACAATGATTGAGCGCGCGAGCTTCGCCAGATCTGACGCGGTTGTGTAATGATCATCAGCCGGCAAACCGGTGGCATTCATGAAGTGTGAACTGGTCATTCCCAGGCGCTGCGCATGCTTGTTCATCAGATCAGCAAAGGCATCTTCGCTGCCAGCAATATGCTCTGCCACGGCGACGCTGGCATCGTTACCCGATTGAATGATAATGCCACGTAAAAGGTCCTCAAAACTGACGAAAGTACCCTCCTTGATAAACATTCGCGAGCCGGGTGTCTTCCAGGCCTTGATGCTAACACGAACTTCTTCATCTAACGCTATATTACCCTTATCCAGCTCATGCGCAGCAATATAACTGGTCATCATCTTGGTAAGACTCGCTGGTGGCAGCGGCTGACCGGCATTGCTTTCAGTCAACACCTTGCCACTGTGCGCATCAATCAACAGATAACCTTTGGCGGCAATTTGCGGTGGGGCTGGAATCAACGGATTTGCGGCAATAACCAGGTTCGTCAGGCCAAGTAATACCAGCACCAAAAACAATTGTCTTATTTTCATCATATCCATTTTCTTTTTAGCAATTTTGTAAATTTTTTTGCTACCTGAGTACCAGTTTCAGCAACAGGTAAAACCGGATCAGGTATCAAGATTGCGGCAGCGAAACGATAATGGGGATACCCAATCCCAAGGTGCCGATTTTCTCTCGTATTGCTTGTGCGACGGTCATATTTCGCAGCGGTCCGATCTGAACTTTGTGCAAATGAGGCGTCTTTGTCTTATCCAGATAAACAGACACCATACCATCGGTGATACCCTGCAGACGCCTTTTTAATTTTGTCGCAGAATCCGGGTGAGAAAAGGCCCCCACCTGGAGATATATTTCAGTTCCGGGTTCAACCGCAAGGGACCGGGTTTTATGCCAGACCAGCGGATCAATCGCTTCCAGTTTTACCCTAGCTGTGCCTTGATCTACAAAGCCGAGCTTAACCGCCGCGGCATAGGATAAATCAATAACTCTATCGGAATGAAAAGGCCCCCGATCATTCACTCTGACGATAACCTTACGGTTATTATCCAGATTCGTCACGCGCAGATAGGTGGGAATCGGTAACGATTTATGTGCCGCCGACATCGCGAACATGTTATAGATTTCACCATTCGAGGTAAGATGCCCATGAAATTTTGAACCATACCATGAGGCTACGCCCTGCTCGGAATAGCCTAGGCTGCTGCCCATAATCGAATAATTTTTTCCTACTACCCGGTACGGACTTTTATTACCCATTCTGCTTGGTGGCTCGACACGGGGTTCAGCGTCAGGAATTTTCTCAATATCCTCGTAGCCGAATGGAGGCGCGTCCTGATGCTGCTGATAACGAGTCGCCTGATAGGACTTATTACCTGTACAGCCTGCGACCAGCAAACCAACCACCGTGCACAGCGCCAGATTAAAATAAAATCTCTTGTTTAAAATGTTCACGCTCAACTTATCCGCTCACCTGCTGCTTCGCAATCTGCTGACTGAGCTGATAGACCGCCATGGCATATAAAGCACTGTGATTATAGCGGGTGATAACGTAAAAATTGTGCAACCCCACCCAATACTCATTACCCTCAGCCCCGCGCAATTTCATCGCTGTCGCTGGTTGATTCGCAGCCAACTCAGCATCTGTTATAAACCCTTTCTCAATCAGCTCAGCGAGTGTAAATTTCGGCTTCAAGTCCCTTCTTTTTTTAACCAGTATCGAATCAAAATCACTACCTTGAGGGGTTGCCTTCGCGGTGACCAGCTCACCTTTCCTCCAGCCATGACGATGAAAATAGTTGGCCACACTGCCAATAGCATCCGTCACGTTGTGCCAGATATCTTTCGCCCCATCGCCGTCAAAGTCGATAGCGTAGGCACGGAAACTGCTGGGCATAAATTGGCCATAGCCCATTGCACCGGCGTAAGAGCCCATTAACGTTCTCGGATCAACTTTTTCTGCACGTGTCAGTAGCAGGAACTCCTTAAGCTCCTTACGGAAAAACTTAGCCCGCTTAGGATAATCAAAGGCCAACGTAGCAAGCGCATCAATCACTCGATAGGAACCGGTAACCCGGCCATAACGTGTTTCCACACCGATAATGGCAACAATTATCTCGGGAGGCACACCAAATTCCAGTTCGGCTCGCTCCAGCGCTTCGCGGTTTTCCTTCATAAACCCAATGCCCTGTTCAGTCCTTTTCTGGGTAACCAGGATCGGCCTATAATCTTTCCAGGGTTTTGCTTCCGCTGGCGAAGTCATTAATCTAATGATATTTTCCTTGTGTTTAACCTCGCTAAAAAGCTGCTCAAGATGCGCCCTGTCAAAATTGTGCTGTGACACCATTTCCTGAACAAATTGTTCCACCAGCTCGCTTTGAACTGAATAGGATTTTGATTCTGCGTGTATAGTTGCCACCCAAAATACACTCATTGCGCCAATAATCTTTATTACTGTTTTCAAACAACTCATATTCTATTTCCCGCGCTAACAATCACAGCTTTATCCATTTTGGGTTACCTTGGCAGAAGTTTTTTATGCGTTTGTATCGACATCAACAATCCAAATCCCACAAATAAAGTGACAATCGATGTGCCGCCATAGCTTATCAAAGGCAGTGGCAATCCGACTACCGGTAAAATACCAGAAACCATGCCAATATTGACAAAAATGTAGAAGAAAAAAGTTAATGACAAACTTCCTGCCAGTAATCGGCCATAAGTGTCGTCAGCATTTGTCGCTATAAACAAGCAACGGGTTACCACCAGAAAGTACAGAAAGAGCAAACCAAGCACACCGAAAAAACCAAACTCTTCTGCAAATACCGCAATAATAAAGTCGGTATGACTTTCAGGTAAGAAATCCAGGTGTGACTGGGTGCCCTGCAACCATCCACGACCGTATAAACCACCGGAACCAATCGCCGTTTGCGACTGAATTATATTCCAACCCGCCCCCAGTGGATCTCTTTCCGGGTCCAGGAAAGTTAGCACTCTCTGTTTCTGGTAATCCTTCATCAACATCCAGAATATGGGGATACAGGCCGCTGCGACTGAGGCAAACCCAAAGACCAGTCGCCACCGTATCCCTGCAAACAAAAGAACAAAAAATCCTGATGCCGCAATCAATAGAGCTGTCCCCAAATCCGGTTGCTTAACAATCAGCAATGCTGGCACCAGAATAAACACCATCCCCCAGAAAAGATGCTTTAGGCGGGGCGGTAGATGCCGGTCTGCGTAATACCAGGCTAACACCATCGGCAGGGCCAGCTTCATTAGTTCGGAAGGTTGAAACCTGGGCAAACCCGGAATTGCAAGCCATCTCTGCGCCCCTTTGGCACCGGCCCCCATCACCAATACCGCGATCAATAGCATAAGTCCCAATGCCATTAACCACGGCGACCAGCGGCGATAATGATGCGGTCCGATCTGTGCGATGACTAACATCACCAGAAAACCAATACCCATGCGCGTCATCTGCCGATAAAGCATCGATATGTTCTGGTCACTGGCGCTATAAAGCACCAGCAATCCAACTGCACATAAAAGGATGAGCAGCATCAGTAAAATCCAGTCCATGTGAACAAAAGTGAACCGGCCCTGCTTCTTCTGCAAGCCATAGGAGGTGTTTGGGAGTTTGCGCAAAAAATCCTGATTGGCCATATCTAGGACCTGCTGTCGCCACTGGATTGGCCATCAAAAAAGGCATCCAGTACTTTTCTGGCAACCGGCGCTGCCGAACTGCTTCCACCGCCGCCATTCTCTACAATAACGGCAATAGCGACTTTGGGTTGTTCAACCGGTGCAAACGCAATAAACAGTCCGTGGTCCTTGTTGCGTTCAGCAATAGTTTCTTCGTCGTACTCCTCATCCTGTTTAATGCCAATCACCTGCGCCGTGCCTGTTTTACCCGCCATTTGGTATGTAATCCCACTGGCAATTCCGCGCGCCGTGCCCTTCAGCCCATGAACAACCTGTTGCATCGCATGAGTCATACGTTCCCAATCCTGTTCATCGCGCAACACAACATCTTCCGGTACATCCCTGTTAAACTTTGCAATACCACTGACCTCATCATCAACGGTGACATCTTCGTCGCCCAAGCCCTTAATTAATCGCGGCTGCACCCACCGACCTCTATTTGCCAACACTGCGGTTGCAGTCGCCAGTTGCAAGGGCGTGGTGAGCGCAAAACCCTGTCCGATACTGACATTGAGAGAATCTCCTGTATACCAGGATTCTCCTATGGTATTCTTTTTCCATACTGAGGAGGGCAGCACACCACGCTGCCCCTCTGCCAGATCCAGACTGGTGTTGCGACCAAATCCAAACTGCATCAACAGATCATGCATTCGGTCTATGTCCATATGGTGTGCCATTTCGTAAAAGTAGGTATCACAGGACCTGATAATTGCCGTTTCCAGATTTACCCTGCCATGGCCCCATTTTTTCCAGTCTCTGTAATAACGACCCTCTTTTGTTAACTGATACCAGCCCGGATCAAAGATAGTGTGTTGCCAATCCGTATAACCATTCTCCAGCCCCGCGAGCGCGACAAAGGGTTTCAACGTTGAACCCGGGGGGTACTGCCCCCTCAGGGCCCGATTAAATAGTGGCAGGTTCGCAGAGTCTCTCAACGAAGCATAGGACTTGCTATCAATCCCGGTGACAAATAGATTGGGGTCAAATGCGGGCGTGCTGACTAACGCCAAAACCCCGCCGGTTTCGGTATCAATCGCCACCACTGCCCCGCGCCTTTCCCCCAAAGCCTCTACAGCAACACGCTGTAATTTGACATCCAGATAGAGAGAGATATCATCACCCGGCAGTGGTGCTGCCTTTTCAAGCACCTTGAGTACACGTCCTCTGGCATTAATCTCGACTTTGCGAAACCCGACATGACCATGCAGTTGGTCTTCATAGTATTTTTCAATACCGGTTTTGCCTATACTGGTGGTACCGCTATAATTTGCCGGATCAATTTTCTTAAGCTCTTTTTCATTAATCCGCCCCACATACCCAAGCACATGCGCCGTTAAATCAGCCTGCGTATAATTGCGTATCAGCTGTGCCTCAATCGATATTCCGGGTAAGCGGTGGGTGTTAACAGCAATACGGGCGATCTCTTCCTCCGTCAGATGATATTTGATCGGTACCGACTGAAAAGGCCTGCGATGCTGACGCATCCGTTTGCTGAAATTTTCACGATTTCGAGGGGTAATGTTCACGATACCGGCAAGCTGATCGATGGTCTGCTGGACATCCTCGATATGCTCTACGGTTAAATTTAAACTGTGGCTGGCTCTATTCTCAGCCAATAATACGCCATTAACATCATAAATCAGGCCACGATTAGGCGCGATAGGCTGTAACAGCAGGCGGTTTTTTTCTGACAGGGTTGCATAACGGTCAAAATTGACAATTTGCAGGTAAAACATACGCGCCACAAGCAGCATTGTGAGGCAGAATAAAAAAAACAGGAATACCAGTGCCCGGCGCGAAAAAATACGCGTTTCACTATAAAAATCTTTTAGGTCCTGTGTATCCATTAACGGGTTACGGACTCATTCCGAGTGTCATATAGAATGGCTAACCCAGATTGCATTAAGATAGACCCTTTTATCTGTGGTAAGGATGATTATTGAGCAAAGTCCAGGCGCGGTAAAGCTGCTCCGCCACCACAACACGTACCAAAGGATGTGGAAAAGTTAATCGCGATAATGACCATTTTTGTTGTGCACGTTCCAAACATTCGCGCGCCAGACCATCAGGCCCGCCCACCAGTAACGCAAGGTTATCACCTGACATCTGCCAATCGCTCAGATTCTCGGCTAGTTGTTCGGTACTCCAGCTATTGCCGGTAACCTCCAGAGCCACGACTCTGTCACTCGGAGCAATGGCAGCCATTATCTGTCTGGCCTCTTTGGCTATCGCCTTTTTGATATCAGCGCCCTTACCACGTTGCCCCAAAGGAATCTCCACGATCTCCAGCTTTAACTCATTGGGTAGCCGTTTTGCATATTCATTGAAACCGGTAGCCACCCAGTCGGGCATCTTGGTACCCACTGCGATTAATCGTATTCGCATGGTGCTGCTCCCTGATGCTTACCTGGCACCTTCATCCTTATCGGTATCTGCAGGGACCGACCAGAGCTTTTCAAGATCATAAAACAGTCGCGTATCGGGCATCATGACGTTCACCACCACGTCGCCCAAATCAACCAAAATCCATTCCGCAGCATCTTGCCCCTCCTGGCCAATCGGCAACATACCCTGTTCTTTAACCTTGGTCACCACATTTTCTGCAACAGAATTGACATGCCGACGGGAGGTCCCCGAGGCGACAATCATAAAATCTGTTACATTCGACAATGCTCTTACATCTATACACTGAATATCGACGGCTTTACCATCTTCCAGTGCATCAATCACAAAATCCCTTAGCTCTTCTGTCTGCATGTTACCTCAAAATTATAGTTTTTTGCCGGGCTCTGTAGACCCATACAAATGGTGACTTTTTATATAATCCCACACTGGGTCGGGAAGTAAATACCTGGGGGACTGCCCCCTGCCAATTATCTCCCTGATCCGTGTAGCCGATATATCCAGCGGTGTCATGTATTGAACTATTATTCGGCCAAAAGGATGCTCTGTAACATCTTCCATTTCAACCGTTTCACGTGCATGCACCAGTTTTCCCATGATACCCTGATCCGGCAATGCACTTCCTGGACGCGCCGCTACGATGATATGCGCCAACTGCAAAATTTGCTGCCAATTGTGCCATTCAGGTAGTGTTATAAATGAATCCATACCTACTACCAGCGATATTGACATCGACTCCCCCAGATCCGAGCGCATCTGCTCTAATGTATCGGCCATGTAGGAGATTCCACCACGCCGGATTTCAATATCATCACAAACCAAACCCGGTTCATTTGCAACGGCACGCTCCAGCATTTCCAAACGCCGGGTTACACCGGATTGGGGAGTCTCCCTGTGGGCAGGTGTGTGGCAAGGCAGCATGCGCATCTCATCAAGATGCAGCGCTTCCTTGATCTCAAGCGCGGTCCTCAAATGACCGTAATGAACCGGATCGAAGGTTCCGCCAAATAATGCAATACTTTTCAACAGAACGCCTCGATCTGCTGCCGGCATAAACTTTTATTAAGTACGAATATGTCCATCTCCAAGCACCACAAATTTTTGCGAAGTCAAACCATCCAGTCCAACCGGTCCTCGAGCGTGTATTTTATCGGTAGAGATACCAATTTCAGCACCTAACCCATATTCAAAGCCGTCGGCAAACCGGGTCGATGTATTAACCATCACCGAGCTGGAATCCACCTCCGTCAGGAACCGTCGCGCTTTGGTGTAATTTTCCGTGACAATTGAGTCGGTGTGGTGCGACCCATATTCGTTGATATGAGAAATCGCCTCTCCCATATTCGCGACCAGTTTAATTGAAAGGATCGGTGCCAGATATTCTGTTTGCCAATCCTCCTCAGTCGCAGTACCTATCTGAGCCAGAATCGCCCGGGTCTGTTCGCAGCCCCGCAACTCAACCCCTTCACTCAGATACTTGTCAGCCAGCTTTGGCAAAATCTCCTTTGCGCGGGATTGGTGGACCAACAATGTTTCCAGCGTATTACAAGTACCATAGCGTTGTGTTTTTGCATTAAAAGCCACACTCACCGCCTTTTCGCAGTCTGCCCATTCATCGATGTAAACGTGGCAGATGCCATCCAGGTGTTTGATGACGGCTACTTTAGCATCCCGACTTATACGTTCGATTAATCCCTTGCCACCGCGCGGCACAATCACATCAACGTATTGCGGCATGGTAATCAATTCGCCCACCGCGTCTCTGTCAGTAGTCTTAATCACCTGAACAGAATCAGTTGGCAACCCAGCCACATTTAGCCCTTTTTCAATACAGGCTGCAATCGCCTGGTTGGAAGCTATCGCCTCTGATCCGCCGCGCAAAATGGTAGCGTTACCCGATTTCAGACAAAGACTCGCGGCTTCGACTGTCACATTTGGCCGCGACTCATAAATAATACCGATCACACCCAGAGGCACGCGCATTTTACCCACCTGAATACCAGACGGGCGGTAATTTAAATCAGTAATTTCGCCCACTGGATCGGGGAGTGTAGCAACCTGCTTCAACCCCTCTATCATGCCTTCAATTGTTTTATCGGTCATTGTCAGACGGTCCAGCAACGCTGCCTCCAGCCCGTTCGCTTCTGCCGCGGTCACATCCTGGCGGTTGGCATCCAGAATGGTTTTCCGGGATGCATCAATCTGCTCCGCCATTGCTAACAACGCATGATTTTTTTTGCCTGTATCCGCCGCTGCAATTTTACGCGAAGCTACCCGCGCATTGCCGCCCACATCAGCCATATACTGTTTTACATTCATTAACCTGTAATTACCTTTTCCGGATTGCTACTCTTTGAAGCTGGTCCACAACATCAGAGGACGAACTCCATTTTCTTTCTGTCTAAACAGAAGGCCATTCATTATACAATAAATTCAACTCATGCATTTTAACATGGTATAACTGCAGATTTATCCGCATCATGCAATTCAGCACTTTATCTGTCTGTCTTTTACCAACACATCAGTCAGGAACTACAGTCTGTGACATTCACGCGCCCTTTTTGCAACCGAAGCCGACCACTTGCACTCACCACAATTTCCCTAGCGCGGTAATCGACATTATCATTACTGGCATCAGGTGCACAAAGTCGAAACGTCATCATCGGTAATCCCCCTTTCGCCCTTCTTGCCATACCGTCTCCCCGATAAGCAAGCGCAGAAACGCGACCATTACTTCGGAGTGCATAGCCCTGCGCGATCGGATCAAACACCTGAATAATTTCATGACCATCCGGTTTACGGTTGGTGTTTTCATCCGAATAGATAATCCAGCCATTTTCCCAGGCCTGATCATCACCGCAACGATCCGATGACCCATCACTGGCGCGAATGCAAATGTAGGTCCTCTGGTTTCTTCTAATGGCCTCGCTTCGTGCCAGATTTAAAGCCGTCACAAAGCGGTGAGCCTGAACGGATAGTCTGTTGGAACGGACTAAATCCACAAAACCCGGTACCACCAAAAAAGTCAGAATAGAAATAATAACAAGGACAACTAAGACTTCAGCCAGACTGAAGCCTGATAACGCATCGCGATCCATCGCACGCTCTCCCAAATAAAGTTAATCCATTAACAATACCGCGGCGAGAGAGCATACCTGAATTGGATATAAGAATAAAATTTCGAAGCATTAAAGCGGTCGAATCAGATCATGAGCATTCTATAGGCTTACCATTTTCTCAAGCAGGCTGTCGTCGAATCTGTATTAACCCCTAAACTGCCGGAAAAGGAATACTGAATGCGTCATTTCTACCAGCACTCCTCCATATCAGCGGCACCGCTATTATCCTTTACGCCTAAATGGCTCAAGGTCAGATTACCACAATAGGTGTCATCAGCCTGCGATCCCTGCGGGGTTGCGGTCAGAGTAAAGCAGGTTGTATCCCCACAGGGCGTGGTAATGGTAATCACATAATGTTCATCCGGCGACTTCAACGTCCCCCCTGACCCGCCAAGATTATTGACATTTGTGGTATAGCCATTATTCTCGGTAAACCAACGCTCTTGGCGAGCAGCCGCATCTGTCAAAGCAATTTTTGCATCTGCACGTCGAGTATCAATCAAGGTATTTTGATAGCTAGGCAGTGCTACCGCTGCAAGAATGGCCACAATCACTAAAACAATCATAAGTTCGGTCAGCGTAAACCCCCTGGCCGGGGCAAAACACCTTGGTTTATTAAGTCTTTCAGCAATATTCATCAAGAATTCCTGTCGTCCTAGTGATTGAACAGTTCGCTAACCCGCTCTTCGGGTCCGATAATCCAGACTGCCGTTACCTGGTTATCTGCCCCCAGCTCGTAACGGATAAAAAGTCCTTCATCCAGGGCATCTGGACCTACGAGTCTGTCATAGTAAAACACGCGCGTGTATTCAACACCGATACGGTGCTCCCTGTTATCGACCTGTATTAAACCGCCTTCCAAACTGACCTTGTCTACTATCCCCCTGTACTCTGCAGCTTGCGCAAGCATTGAACAGGACAATCCTAATCCGAGTAAAAATCCAACTATTTTATTCATATTCACACTTCCCGTATAACGACCTCAATATTACCGGTGACTACCTGAAAAGTTGCCGCCAGGATTGCCTGCCTACACGCACACTCTCACCCCAGGATTTCACAGCCCCGGTACTAATACTCATATGTTTGGTCTCTTTTTCACCATCTGCAATAATCCTGGGTGTTGACAAAATACCATCACCATCTGAAATACCAGAAGGTATCAGGTAAAAGCTATCACCATCGACCACTTTGATATAGGTATCTGAGTCATCAAAGTCACCGTCATTATTAAGATCAAAGGGTGGTCTCGATAGCACACCGCCATTTCGGGCATCCAGTTCCATCAGAAAACTGCTACCACCACCGCTGCATGGATCGGAAGAAGGTATCAAAGTAGTGAAAATGATTCTGCCGTCCCTGAAAACAGAATCGGTCACCTGTTTTTCACCCTTGTTATTAGTATTGCCGCCACCTGTATTAAGCAAATCCATATACCACCCAAGATGCGGATCGGTCGACTCATCACCATCCCAGTCTATATCGTTATCAGAGCTTATACGCAACGTCACCGTATCGATTACATCTCCATCCACATTGGTAATATTCCTGGAAGGTTGATCCAAAATGGTTTGCTGTAACAATCGGGTGTAAACACCGGAAGTACGTGTATTGGGTACCGTACTGTCATTATCCCAGATGCCATAGAATGTCTGTGTAGGTACACTCAACACATTGGTATCACTTTTCTCAACGTACTTACCCGTGCCAAAATAAACCAGATACCCATCTTTAAAGCTCTGCGGATGCGTCGAAACACTCGGACGACTGGTAATCGGTTGCGCACTGCCATCCGGCGCTATAGCCGTGAACAGCGGCTGCGGACTGCCCGAACTGCCATAAGCAACTTTCCACTGATTGCTGTTCGATCCACTGACATCAAATTTCCAGAGGTTACCCTGCAAGTCACCAGCATAGATAAAATCAACATCCCGATCATCATCCACATCGACCGGAGTGACCGTAGACAACCCGTTGGGAGAAGCAGTGGTACCAGCCTTGGTGGTAATCTTCTTGATCAATGCACCGGTTTTAATGTTCACGATATACAACACCGCATCACCCGTCGTACTGGCAGCGCCATCGGATGTAGTGTTGTTATAACCATTCCCGAAAATAGCGGCCCAGACACCATTATTCATTTTTACAATATCCGGCTGGCTATAGGTATAACCCAAATCCGCATCATCCGCATCGGTGAATTCCCACAACACTTTATCTGCTGTAAAACTATCCGGAGCCGTGACATCGAGCGCATAGATACCCTGCCCTCCCGCCCCCAAACCACCCACCAGGACGGTATGCCAGGCGCTATCGTAGAACACATCACCACCGGTCGGGGATCCATCAACATAAAATTTATGCGTATAGCTCTGAGAAGCCAGATCCGGAAGGTTTTTATAAACCGCGCTGGGTACATAAGCAAACAGTTCCTGACCATTGACCGCATTGAAGGCATGCAGCATGCCATCGTTGGCCCCGACATACACCACAGGCGTCCTGCTGCTGTTACTCGTTACAAAGCTTGAATAGGTCACGGACTCCATGGTGTCCGGATAGAAGTAGGGTGGCTTGCCCACAAAAAAGGGAGCCGAATTAATAATATCGCCCAGAATACTGCTACGTTTTCTGAATTTCCCTTCGGCAAATCCTTCATTCGCTTGACTTCCCCGCAAATAGTTCACGAGATTACCACCATAAACCTGATTGGAAGGTGTTTCAGGTGCACCCACTAGCAGCGCTGCCACCTGGGTCGCGCTCAGGTCATTATCATCCAGATTCTCAATATCATCTGGCCACGCGAAGGAGATGCCCACCCCATCCCCGCTATCAGCAGCCGGATTAAAGGTATAGATCTTACGGGCCGAGGTACGGCTATCCAGAACTTTCCCCGCTTCTACATCTTTGTTTTCTGCGCACGGAAAACCTTTTCGTATCTTTTTCCCGTAGACATCGGTACAGCTATTGCCATCAGAAATGGGGATATTGGCCAGTTCACCGCTCCAGTCCTCACTGTCAAAACGGGCCTGATAGATGCTGGTGCTTCCCTGTATAGAGGTTGAGTTTGCCGCTACAGATGCCGCAGAACCTACCCGCGTATCAATTTCCGCCAGCGCATCCGCCAGCCCTTTCACCACGTCCGTGGGTTTTTTCGCGGAAACAAAAGTGCCTTTGCTGTTAAATGCCGCGTGCCACAAGTCATCAATCTTTTCTGGATTATCACTCCCCGATTTTGCATCACCCCAATCATCATCTTCAGAATCCAGTTCAGTAATGGCAACGCCATTTCGGGTGTCCGGCAACCCGTTATTGTCTGAATCGCCTAATCGACCTTCTACACCAAAGGCCACGGTAAAGGTCACCATGTGCTGCTTTGAATTTTCATCTTTATTTTCAATGATCGGCACATTGTTCGGCAAACTACTCAAATCCTTGTCGTAGTAATACTTGGCCACGTCGGCCACCGTAACGCTATAGCCATCACCGTCTTCGTCATTGGTCACCGTGCCTGGATCACCGCCATTCCAATAACCATCGCTAAAAAGCACCGAGAAGTTCTGCTGACATTCACTGATAATCGGGTCATCTTTCCCGGATAACTCATTATCAAAGTATTTACCGGTTCGTTCCAATCCCTTACGTAACGGAGTGCCTTGTCCAATCCATGTATACTGGTTCATCGCCGTTAACAGCCCCAAATTATGGCTTGTAAAATCAGTCACTTCGGAAGCGGGCACCTGTACGAAAACTGTTGAATAGCTATTGAGCAAACTAAGTCCATATCGAAATCCTGGTTTACCATCAACCACCGCGGCCAGCGCTCCCTTGGTCACGTAGGAACGCTTTCTCGCATATTGGTACCAGTTGGCTACATTTTGTTGAGCTTCAGCAATTGTTCTCGACGATACCGCCCCTCCGCCGAGTTCGGTATGAGAACCGGTACCCGTCAACGTGCTGGTCACAGTGGTCGGGTTCAGACCGGTGGAGTCCGGCGCATAGGTGACCACCTCCATAAGCACTTCAGCATCACCCGTGGTGCCGTTTTCCTGAAAGGTAAATCGCGTGTGCTTATCCCAAAGATCGACCTCTTCATTGGATGTATCAGTGGCATTTTGGTTGGTACCTCTTTCCGGTCTTGACCCTGAATAGCCACGACCATCCCCCCACACCTCGTAAGAAAATCCGGTTAAATCCCTTAACAGTGAATAGCCCGTAGTCCCGGATTGTGGATTACTCCTTGCTGCAGCAAAGTTCGCGTCTGACATCCCTTCGATTTTCCATGGATCATAGTTTACTGCAGGATCATAGTAGAGAACATTTACCGAAGAGGATCTTACCCGCCAATCGGTGTCAAACGTGCCACTAGAGCAACTATATAGAGTCGTGTTATACCCTGAAGAACAGGCGGGCGCACCATAAGCGTTATCAGTATTATCAAAGATATATTCGAAGTATTCGAAAGAACTGCCTGTGTAACTACGCCAGAGGCCGTTGTTAATGACGCCATTACAGGTATTGTTACCTGGATATCCATAGGCATCCCCGTCATAGGCGCAGAAGTGATAATGCGGCCGGGCCATAATCTCCCAATCCATCGACCCGGAATCATCCACTTCAAAAAAGACGTTGGGAATGGAGTCCCGGTCCAAAAACAGGGGGACATCACTGATATTAAGCGGGGCGGCATACAGTGGCTGTAGCAAGCCAATGGAGCAATAAACCGCTGTGAATAGTGTATGTCCGATTTTTTTAACTAAAGAGTCCATTTGACCGCACCTCAATGTATCCATTGACCATTATCAAACCGTTAAACTGTTAGAATTTTCTCGCAAAACTCTGTTGCAACAACACCACCGAATTAGACTGCCCACCCTGCCCTCTCCCGGTGATCGTAAAAAAATGCGTATAGGGCTGAACCTTTGACGAACCGCCCTCGACCGACTTGAAGTTACTAACTCCCCGGACTCGCTGCCGATACTCAATAAAGTACTTTGGCTGCGCTGAAAGTGGCTTCCCCGAGAGGGCCGACATACCTGACGCCACTGTTTTGGCATTGGTCGTCCACCATGTATCATCAAAAGGGTCAATGCCAAGTGTCCAGACATCGTACGTTCCAGAAGCGTCAGCAACGGGTAACTCGGTCTGTTCCGATAACCAGCGCTCCCCTGCTAACATTGCTGCTTCGGCCGCTTCAAATGCGACTTTGCGGTCCAGATAGTTTCCTGACATCCGCTCCTCCAGGGCCGTGGTACGCATACCCTGAACCCCGACCAGGGTCATGACTAACAGAATAATCAGGCAAACAGCCAGTGCCGAACCGGACTGTTTAAACCGACAGGGTAAAAAAGACTTTGACTTCATCAATCTACTCCTCGTGCTCCGGCTATTTGTTACGCAAATCAACGGTCATTTGTACCTCCTGGCGCGAAAACCGGTCGGTATAGGTTTTATCGCCTGCCGCGGCAAAGGTATAGGTCTGATTACTCAAATGCACCGGGTCTATCGATCGCAGCAGGAGCGTAAAGCGCACCGAAACAATCTCCTCCCAATCGGTCACGGCATTTGCCTTGATATACTCATCCGGTGACCGGGCATCATCACCATCCACATTGCGCCCATAAACAACCTGCAGACTCTCAACACCTTCCACCAGCGGCTGCGGGTTATTTCCACCGGTAGCAACCGTACCATTCAGCCGCCACAGGGAGGGCACACCGCTGGCACCGTCGTTTCGAATAAAATAGGTTAGGGAAAGGAATTTCAGTAACTCCGCATTATCCTGATAAATATCACTCAAGCGATTTGTTGAGTTCTGGCTGTTGGCGTGCGCAATAGTGACTTTGCCCACCCCTTTCGAAACGTTAGTGGCACGAAACAGGTCTGACTTCTCACAATCGGAGATCAGAATTGCTTCGCCCGCCGTAAAGCCACAACTGTTCTGGGCATCGATCTGGACATTGGCATTATCTGTCGCCATATTACCTGTAAGTTTTGCCCCACAGGATCCACCATTCTGAATGGTGATCACATCGGTATCATCGAGTGCCTGCGTCACTCCCGCCGGCAAGGCCGGATTCCAGTTCTGAGTTCCGGTGTTTTCATGGCCATTGACCGCCCTGGCAATGGCTATCGCGCTGGGAATGGGTGGATTGGCAATTACGTTCACATTGTCCACTGCATTTTCGAGATTAAGACAGCCCCGATAGCCCGCTGCACGCAGATCCTGAGCAATCAATTCAAGCGCATAACGACCATTTTCCTGCAATCTTGATAAGGCATCCTGGGTTCGGTAAGTGCCTTTGCTACCCACATAGATCTGCACCACCCCAGATAATAGAATGAGGCCAACAACCATCGCCACCATCAACTCGACCAAAGACAAACCGGCCTGCTTTGTGCCCGGCTCCGAACGCCTTTTTTTAATTATTTTTGTAATCATTATATCTCTGCATCTATCGTAAAGGTTTTAGTCACCGGCGCTCCGGATTCCTGATCATATTCCCGATCCTGCCACTGAACCGTCACCGTGTAGACCCTTCGACCACCAGCATCGATCTTTGAGGCAACCGCGCCATCTCCCGACGGCAACTGATTGGCCAGACTGGCTTTCCAGTTATTAATGTCCTCCGTTGCCATCGCCTCACAGGTCGGAACCGTTCCAGCTATACCGACGACATAACAGTTGGTATTTTTGGCGACAACATTGTTTGCACGCATGCTATCGATGATATCGTACATCAGCACTGTCGACTGTGTTCTCAGGTAGGAACTATGATTGAACTTCAATCCATTGGACTGCAACGCAGCCAAGCCAACCAAACCGATCGACAACACCAGTAACGCAACCAACACTTCGATGAGCGTACTGCCCACCGCCTTGCGTTTACAACCTTCATTTCGTTTTTGTCTACCATTGACTAAGGGCATGCTGTGGTACCCTCCGATAATCTGACGTGACCGGAAAAACTGATGTTTAGTGATCTGGAATGACGGGTATCATTGATCGCCTCCGCGTCAGCCGCACAAAGGCGAAAGGTAGCTGCTCCCGTTCCACCACTCCCAAGCACGTCACCTTTTGGCATATAGCGGATCCAGTTGGTATAGGTATTGCCCACACGAAGCGTATACCCTGAAGAGAGACCTTCAAATAACCGGATTGTTTCTTCACCACCATCCAGTTGCTGATCCGCATCCGAATCAGCGAATATCACCCAGCCATCTTCCCAGTTTTTGCTGTTATCACAACTGGTACCATCCCGTTTGCAAATCACCACGTTTACATTCCTTTTAATCGACTCGCTGCGCGCAATCGCCAGCGCCGTCGCGAAGAGATTCGTTTGGCTGGTCAATCTGTTACTGCGCACCAGGTCAATCATACCGGGTGCAGCTACCCCAACCAGTATTGCCAACACGACTAATGTCACCATCAGCTCTATTAAAGTCAGCCCTTTTGAATGTTTTTGCATTTTATCCATATTCCAGTTGTAGCACATTTATCTGTGTTCAGTCAGTTATCAAACGACAACCGGTCAAAAACACTCGACAAACGGATTACCCGCCTTCCGACAAAGGTTTTTTTACACCTCTATCTCCCCATCCCACCAAGTATAGTCAAGGAAGTGCTTTTTCGTAGTGAAATTATCGCTATAATCGCCAAACTGTATTTTCACCAACACGCTATCAATCTTATGGATCTGACTTCAATTCAACCAATGCTGGACTGGCTAAACCTTCATCAGCAGTGGGTCGCCACAGCCATCGTATTGATTGCGTTCCTCGAATCATTAGCACTGGCTGGGGTGGTCATTCCTGGCGTGTTGCTACTTTTTGGTGCAAGTGCCGTAGCAGGCAGCGGCGCGCTGGGGATTTGGCCAACACTCGCATGCGCCTTTTGCGGTGCGGTTTTGGGGGATAGCATCAGCTTTTTCCTGGGCAAACGACTTAAACAGCACATAAAGCAGCTATGGCCGTTTCGCAACTATCCGGACTGGATTCAAAACGGCGAATCGTTTTTTGCCCGTCACGGCGGCAAAAGTATTGTCATCGGGCGCTTTGTCGGGCCTATCAGACCGGTAATTCCGCTGGTTGCCGGAATGCTTGATATGAGCTCAGCCCGATTTGTTTCGATTAACCTGTGTTCGGCGCTCGCATGGGCACCCACCTATGTGGTTCCCGGCTTTCTTTTTGGCGCATCCATTCAATGGGGTACCCGGTTTCCGGAAGGCTTTAACCGGCTGATCATCTCCATCATCATTGCAGCCCTGGCCGGGTTTGCCTTTACCCGTTTCAGCCACTGGCATTTGAGCCCTGACTCAAAAATTTACCGGGCCATACACAACTGGGCCCAGCGCCAGCATCACGTACGCCTTTTCTGGTATTGGCTGGCCGAAAGGCGTCACACCGGGCAGGTTTTCCCGCTGCCCTCGCTGACCTTAATGATCTTCAGTTCAGGGCTATTTATACTGTTAGCCTACCTCGTCAGTGCTACAGACTCACTGGTTTCGATAAACCAGCAAACGTTCGAGTATTTCCAGAGCATACAGCACCCATGGCTGGATAATGGCTTTGCGATCATCACCATGTTCGGTGATGATATGGCAATCAAACTGATGGGGGGGGGATTATTGCTCTGGCTGATACTTAAGCGCCACTTTGCTGCAGCACTGATTTCCTTTGGCGTGATTCTGTTAGCGGAAAGCAGTGTGGTGGCTCTCAAGCACAGTTTTGCCATTGTTCGACCACTGGTGGAACCCGGCGCCGAGTACAGCACTGGCTCCTTTCCAAGTGGTCACACCACCAGAGCCACACTGCTATTTGGCCTGATTGCCACCTTTATCGCTCAGGAATTTCACCATAAACAGCGCTGGTGGATCTATGGTATAGCACTCGTACCAATGCTATTGATGGCTATCTCGAGGCTTTATCTCAAGCAACACTGGCTGACAGATGTAACAGCCTCAGTCTTTCTGGGTCTGGCGTTTTGTGCGTTGGGCCGGGTGCTGTTCAGTCCGTTCAACAGAAAACCGGTTGTCGCCGACCTAAGCCTTTTGCTTTCAGTGATTGCCATCCTGATTGGACTGTCGATCTATATGACACGCCATTACCCAGTCCTGATGAGCTGGATTAATGGCTAATCACCCTGAAGCTGCTTAAGTAACTGATTAAAGTGCGCCAGTCTCTGGGATGAATTGCTATATTCCAGTAACTGCTGCTTTTCCTGGTTGGTAAAGGGCAGCAGCCCACAGAGTTGCCAAAGCACAGCATTTAAATCACGATAATCCAGATTCAATTGCTGCTGCGCCACAAACGGATGCTCCACCAGGCTTTTAAGCAAGATAGACAGCGGCTCCAGTTGCCTGTGATCCTTCAAAACATCCGATTCAACGCCTTGCACCTGCGCAACCAGCAACCCGTCATCCTGTACTTGTGGCTTCTTGATGTTGACTGCGGCTACTCCTTCCGCGGTGATCCCCAGCAACCCGTTCTCCAACTGATTCCAGTCAACAATGTTTGCCAGGGTGCCATGGTCATGGATATCCGGAGTCATACCGACCTCCTTCCCTTTACGAATCAGCACAATGACAAACGGCTGCTGCGCCTTCAGACAATCAGCAACCATTCTCAGATAACGCGGTTCAAAAATTTGTAACGATGTACGGCACCCGGGAAATAGCACCAGGTTGAGGGGAAATAGAGGCAACATATCTGCCGCCATTAACAGGCCCGTGTCTGTAACGCTTCCAGCAACTTCTGATGAATACCTCCAAAACCGCCATTACTCATAATAACGACATGATCATCCTGCCCAAGCTGCCGACAAAGCGCCTCAATGATTTGCTCGATACTGGCGTACAACTCAGCCTGATTAGTGCTTTGTTCCACCACCGTCGTCAAATCCCAATCAACACCCTGGGGTTGGAACCATAACACTCGATCCGCTTTCTGGCTGGCATCGGCAAGCTGCGCTTTATGCACACCCATGCGCATGCTATTGGAGCGTGGTTCGATAACCGCAAAAATTCGCTCGCTGCCTACCTGCTTTCGCAATCCTTCCAGAGTGGTTTCTATTGCGGTAGGGTGATGTGCGAAGTCATCATAAACACTGACGCCATCGACCTGACCAATCTTTTCCATGCGTCTTTTGACGCCCTGAAATCCAGACAAGGCTGCAACGGCCTGATCCGGCAACACACCCACATGATGTGCCGCCGCGATCGCCGATATAGCATTACTCATATTATGACGACCCGTATGCTCCCAAGACACCTGCCCCACCTCTTTACCTTCGTGATACAGGCTAAATTGGCTACCATCCTCAACAATGGGCACGGCCTGCCAGTGCAGGTTCTCGCCCTGCTCCAACCCACAATACTGCACAGGGGTCCAACATCCCATCTCGAGAACTTCGGCAACATTCGCATCCGATTTTGGTGCGATCACCAAACCTTCAGCGGGAATGGTTCGCACCAAATGGTGAAACTGACGCTGAATCGCTTTTAAATCATCAAAAATGTCCGCATGGTCAAATTCAATATTATTGAGTACGGCTGTACGAGGATGATAGTGCACAAACTTGGACCGCTTATCAAAAAAAGCGGTGTCGTACTCATCAGCTTCAATGACAAAAAAAGGAGTTTCACCCAACCGCGCTGATACCCCGAAATTTTTGGGCACACCACCGATCAGGAAACCCGGTGACATTCCGGCATATTCGAGTATCCAGGCCAGCATGCTGCTGGTCGTCGTTTTGCCGTGAGTACCGGCAACCGCCAACACCCACTTATCCCCGAGCACCTGTTCCGCGAGCCATTGCGGGCCTGAAATGTAAGGCTGACCTTTATTCAACAGCGACTCAACGGCAGCATTACCCCGCGACATGGCATTACCCACAACCACCTGATCAGCTCCCTCCATATGTTCCGGCTGATACCCTTGGGAAAGGGCTATGCCGGCATCCTCCAGTTGAGTACTCATCGGTGGATAGACATTTTGGTCTGATCCACTGACCTGGTAGCCCAGTTGCTTGGCAAGCAGCGCCAGACTACCCATAAAGGTGCCACAAACACCCAGTATATGTATATGCATCCTTAATCCCGCTTATGTCCCTTTCAATGCTGACCATTGCCCGGCAGAGGTCATACCAATCAGGTCTCTTTGTAAATTCAATCACTATTATGCCGACGAACAGATGGAAATGGTAGCGTCACAGCACCAATGGCAATCACTCCCGACACAGGCTGCCAGTACAGAAAAATGAAACAGAAACTGCTGGCAAATTTACATCAATCTGCCTGCCTATCAACGACAAAATAGAGTATTATCCCATCCAATTTTACTCACATACTTCAAACAGGGAAAAATAGTCAGTCATGGTTAAAAATGCCTTTTATGCGCAGTCCGGCGGTGTTACTGCAGTGATCAATGCCAGTGCCTGTGGTGTCATAGAAACGGCGCGTCAACATCCCGATAAGATTGGCAAGGTATACGCAGGTGCAAACGGTATTTTGGGTGCGCTGCATGAAAACCTGATCGATACCTCCCTGGAGCCGGATCAATCGATTGCCGGGCTGCGATACACTCCCGGGGGTGCTTTCGGTTCCTGCCGCTACAAGCTTAAAGATATCGACACCCACCGTGACGAATATGAACGACTGATTGAAGTGTTCAAAGCCCATGATATCGGTTATTTTTTCTACAACGGTGGTGGTGATTCATCTGACACAGCGTACAAGGTTTCTCAACTGAGTGAGAAACTCGGCTATCCACTCACCTGTATCGGTATACCCAAGACTGTCGACAACGACCTGCCCTATACTGACAACTGCCCAGGATTTGGTTCGGTCGCAAAGTATGTCGCTGTATCGGTAAAGGAGGCCAGTCTGGATATCGAGTCTATGTGCGAGTCCTCCACCAAAGTATTTATCATGGAAGTGATGGGGCGCCACGCAGGCTGGATTGCAGCAGCCGGAGGGCTGGCCACATCCGCAAATGGCGACGGACCCCCACACATTATCATATTTCCCGAAATTCCCTTTGATAAAACGGCTTTTTTAAAGGCCGTTCAGGTTGCCGTCGACAAGGATGGTTTTTGTGTGATTGTTGTATCAGAGGGCGCGCGTTATGAGGATGGGACCTTCCTTGCGGATGCCGGTACGCAAGACGCTTTCGGTCATACACAGCTGGGCGGCGTCGCCACCACACTGGCACAGGTCGTTAAAAACGAATTGGGTTTCAAATATCACTATGCGGTAGCCGACTACCTGCAGCGTTCTGCTCGTCACATTGCCTCGAGCGTGGACCTTGAGCAAGCCTATGCCGTCGGAAAAGCCGCTGTCGACTTTGCTGTTGACGGTGCTAATGCGATCATGCCGATCATCGTCCGGGATCAGGACCAGCCCTACAGCTGGCATATAGACAAGATAGAGCTCGCAAAGGTCGCCAATGTCGAAAAGAAAATGCCCAGCGACTTTATTTCGAACGATGGTTTTGGCATTACACCGGCTGCACGTGCCTATCTTTCACCCCTGATAAAAGGAGAAGCGTATCCACCCTATCAGGAAGGCATACCCTGTTATGTACGTTTAACAAATTCGCTGGTTGCAAAGAAATTACCGCCATTTGAGCAACGCTAAAAGGTGGATTGGTATTCCGTGGCGCAACAATTTATAATGCGCGCTCGCTCCGGGCCGTGGTCGCAGGCCGGTTCAATCCGTTTATTACACAGATTAGGAAAAATGAGATGAGTTTTAACAGCGTTCCCGCGGGTAAAGATATACCCAACGACATCTACGTGGTGATTGAGATCCCCGCAAACAGTTCTCCGGTTAAGTATGAAATTGATAAGGACTCAGATTCTTTGTTTGTCGACCGTTTCATGACAGCACCTATGTTTTATCCCGCAAACTACGGCTACATTAACAATACGCTGGCTGATGATGGGGATGCGCTGGATGTTCTAGTGGTCACACCCTATCCGGTTTTATCCGGTTCAGTGATTCGCTGCCGGCCTATCGGCGTTCTTAATATGACCGACGAAGCCGGAGAAGATGCCAAGCTGGTTGCCGTACCTCACGACAAGTTAACCAAAGAGTACCGCGATGTTCAGGAAATTTCGGATCTTCCGGAATTGTTGATCAATCAAATCAAACACTTCTTTGAAAATTACAAAACACTCGAAGAGGGCAAATGGGTTAAGGTTGAAGACTGGGCTGACAGCACCGCCGCTAAAAAGGCGATTGAGGTTTCTGCTAAAGCCTATGAAGACAGCCAATCCTGATCCTACGGCATTATTCGCACTATCAGGGCTATTTTAGCTTTCTTCTGCAGAAGTTAAAAAGCTCCTGAGTTGCTCACCCAACCCCTTGCAGGCATTGGCTTTGACCCGCGCCAGCAAGGGTATGGGAACCACCACAGCAGGCATGTAAGATGTACCTTTCGAGTCGGCTTTAATTTTGCCAACCGTGGTCAGATTTTTAAAATCCCAGATTGAAGCCTCATACAGCGACTCGTCATCCCAGGTGCCAAAACCAAGACAACCGGCCCCTCCAGGACCAATGGAACAGGCGATCGATCCGGCTGAACTGGTTCGTTCGGTCGAGCCGTCCACCCAAACGATATAACGTATACCCAATTCAGTGATACGCTCCGCAATCTTTTCCCGTTGCAACAGGTTGTTCAACCCCTTCAGATGCACCGGTGCGGTACGCGGCTCAAACCAGGGATAGAGACTATCCGCAAACACCTGCTCTGGAACTACACTGACATTGGTTTTCTGGTTACCAATTTCACTACCGACACACTGGACGAAATCGATCTCCGTCTCATAATCACTTTTATGACGACGCCCCAGCACCACAATTGATTCGCTCTCAGCGATTCCTGTATAACCCTGCCTCAGTTCATTAATGGTTGTTGTTGTGCAACCTGCCATAAGCAGACATACAGCAAATGCTGCCAGCCCAATATGTACTTTCATACAACCTCCACGATCCGATCCACACCCCGATTTGCGCCTAAACAAACCAATTCACCCTAGCGTCGCTCAATCGGTATCAGCAGCATCCTGCAATAATCTATCGACCTCGGCAATTGACTGCTCAATGCTGTCAGCCTTGCTGCCATCCTGTTGTCTGGTGCTCACCTCTATATTATCACCCTCTTTGGTTAACTCGGCATCCAGCCATCTGCGTAATTTTGGCAATCGACTAAAGCTGGTGGCAAAATTAGCGCCGGCATCGCGCAATGCCACTATTGCTGCTTGCTCCAGGGCCTCCTCACGGGATTTCATAAATGCTTTTGGAGTCTTTCCATAGGCGGTTATCGGCCAGTTCAGCAGAGGATCCCCCTGCCCCGAATAGAGATTCATTCTGTACTTGACCCATATTTCAAATACCTGACTTCGTGTTTCCCTGGGAATGGTAAATTGCAACTCCTCAACTTCCGGTGCAAGAACCGCATTGAGCGCAACAGGTTGCGTACTGGAAGGCAGAGTAGATAATTGCCTGGTATCGGTAAAAAACTTATTCAACAGGGTATCGAACAAACGCACCTGGGAGGATCCCGTACTGATACTGTAATTGCCTTTATTTTTATCCTCGATCTGATGATTGTAATTACGGAATTGATCCGAATAGAAGACTCCCATTTTGAGCGGGATGGGCTCAACCAAAGGATCCGGGAAACGCCCGTCCACATTAACGACAGTGCCGCCACAACCCACCAGCAGAGAAACGAGCGACAAATATATTAGGTGCCTCATAAGCAGTTAGACTCATTTATCCCAAGTGATTCCCTAAACTTGTAAATTAAATACTCCCGTCCCGGAATAAGGTTTATCGAAACTCCCTCAAACCTACAAAAGTTCCACCATTTCGATAGGTTAATTCGCGCATCAGCGTTGCAAAACGAATACCGGTTTTCTGTAAATCCTCACGTTGTGCAAACTGCACCGGAAAACCAATTGCGTGAATTCTCACCAGCCTTTTACCGTCTGCACCGACCTGGTTTATGCGATCGACAGTATCAACCACCGCCTCTATCGACTTTCCGGTAAACTCATCGCCGAACACATAGATACTGATTTTCTTATCCGGCTCATGAAATGCCCTGATTGCTCGGGTAATGCCTTCTACCGGACTGCTGTTACTAAACGGATTCCAGGTCCTCATACGCTGCACAATGGCTTTACGGCGTCCCGGACTATCAGGAATCCATTTCCCACGATACCGTGAAAACATATAGTCTCCCATATCGTTGAGCACCTGGATTCCTTTTACTTTCGGATAGATATTCAATGTTGCAATAAGCTGCTCCTGAACCTTGTCCCAGCTATAGTTAAACATGCTTCCCGAGGTATCAATGACAAAGATGATGTACTCGCTATCGACCGGAATTCCACCGATCAGATCATCCTTGCGTTGATAATCCTTACCCAACAGGCGCTGCATCTCCAGGGTCAGTTTTTGCTTAGCCAACTGCAGATCACCGATCACTTTTGAACGGCTATCCGCTTCCTGGACTGACCGTTGATACTGCGCTTGCAAACTGGACAATTCTTTACGCAAACGGGCAACCTTTTCCCGAACGCTGGAAAGCTGCTCGTTCTTAACCGTTAAATCACGATTCATCACTTTTGTTTCGCCACGAATCTCAAATAGCCTGGCCTGCAAATCAGCCACCACCGCTTGCAAATCGACTCGCGTTTCCTCCAACACCACCGGCTCAACGAGCTTGGTGATCATTAACAGCAGTATAATCGCGCCAAAACCGCAACAGATCACATCCAGAAAAGAGATGCTGACCGTTTCTGCTTCCCGGCGGTTTAATCTCATGGCCAGTCCCTGGAAGGACTTAAAAATGCTCCGCCTGTTGCCAGCGCCAGCTTCCAGTAACTGGAGGCAGCCATTGGGTCACCCTCCAATGGTAGCAGAATGACGTTCACCGGGATTCCCTTTGGCAACTCATCCAACGCCTGCCTGAAGAGCTTTAATCGTCTATTACCGGAAACAGTGGTCCCTCGCGGCTTCCTTTCACCCTGCGTCGGCAAGCCATCGGTAATTAAAATAATATTATCAGGCATGGGCGCAAGACGACGTACTGCGGCGAAGGTGTTCTCCAGACTGGTACCATTTGCCGGAATCATCTTGCGCATGCTATCCAGCGCTTTACCAAGTTGAGGAGTATCCTGAATCTCAAGCCAGCTCCCTTCAGTGCCAGGAATCATTGCATTTACCTGTGTATTGAAAGCATAGATCTGGTACCAGCTGTTAACCGGAAACTGTGCCATCAGCCATTCAACCGCCCCGGTAGCCTGCCGCCACTTGGCCGAATTGAGCTTAACCTGATCTGACATATTACGACGTCTCAATATGTTAACGATACTATGGTCCAGCATACTCGCAGACACGTCGAGTAACACCAGGATACGATTTCCACCCAGTTTCAATCCGGTTAAATACTGGCGATCACCCTCTCCAAGAATACGCCTCACTTTTTCACCCGATCGTTTTTTTGCCTCGGCCTGTAGCCTTTTCCTCTCCTCCTCGAGCGATTTCAGATCAGCTTGCAGTTTTTTAATCTGCTCGCTTTCTGAAGGGGTATCTCGACGTGATTGACTCAGCTCCTCTCGAGACTGTTCCACCTCCTCCAGAATACGACGCGATAACCCCTGCGCTTCCACCACCTGCTGGTCGATCCGGGCGATGGTATTACGCACCCTGACCAGGCCCTCTTTGCCGACGAGTATATCCTCCTCCAGCAAATTGACCTCTGCGAATAAACCCTTATTTGTTTCCTCGGAATGCACATTGGCTGCGTGATCTATCATGAGAAAGATTAAGACCACCGCGCCAAATCCGCAGGACATAATATCCAGAAAAGAGAGATTAAAAGTCGAGAACCGGCGCTTACGATGCATCAGGCCACCCTAGGCTTCACTGACCACCAGTATTTGCTGACGCTGATCCGCGGCACTTAGTTTGTCTCCTGGCTTCAACAAGGTTTCACGGCTAACCTGAACGCCATTAATAAATATCGGTAATTCTGACTCGGGTTTAAACCGCCACTGCCCCTGTTCGCATAGCAGCTGGCCATATATATCAGACAAACCTGTTTTATCGGCATTAAGAATTATCCCTTCTTGTCGCAGACTTTCCCCAAGATAAAGCCCGTGGGTCGCTTTAAAGGCCAGATGTCCGCACACAATGTGTGTTGGTTGTGCACGTTTTGTCGGATCACCAGTCCGTTGCGTTGAATCCGCCTCAACACGGTAGTTTTCCGGCATTGGTAGCGAAGTAATGAAACTCAGCGCACTCTCATCCCGACAGATAAACTCCTCATTTATTTCACATCCCTGATAACAGGCCAGGTCCGATACCACATAGTGGTCATTTAACAAATCACAAAACCCCGGCAGTTGCGCCAGACGTACACCAATCAATATGCCGAAATCTTCCTGGTGCCGACTAATCTCATTAAGCGCCAACAACATCTTCTGATAAAGAGGCCTGACCTTCTCCACCGCCTTCTCTTTAACTAAACGAGCCTGAAACCGTACATCTCCACCGTAAATCTCCAGCAACATCTCCTGCTCTGTTCCAAAGGCCTCCAGCCACTGTGGCATCTGGCGATAAAGTGCCTGCTCGGTTTCCGCATTATGCAAAGGGTCAAATCGACATTGCTCCAAAAAGGCATCCGCAACCAGTTGCACCCAGCTATCATACAAATGCACCAGACCCGCACCCGCAGCGGTTGTCACATTACCCCTGCACAGATTCGTCTGGGTCTTTATCTCGGTAACAACCAATTGATGCAGATGTATATCAAGATGGTAATTCACTGGTTTTAACGGACTCACAACTGCGGACGCCAGCGCTATATCAATCAGTCCTGCCGGTTTAAGCCCGCACTCCTTGGCTATCCCGAGCAACAGTGACAGTTGATCATTCGTGTAACTGCCCGGTACGGCAAATATTAGCGGAACGGTATTTTCAAGTTGCTCTGCAATGATCTTCAAGTGCGCATAAACCAGATCAGCATAATGCCGATATTGGCTGGAGCTCTGCGATAATGGGTCCAGACTGAGCCTGTGCCAAAACTGATTATGGGTTTTGCGGGGATAAATTCTGGCCTGATTAAACGCAGCCTCTCCTACCTCCAGTTGAGCGTCTTCAACCATCGCATAGCCCGGACTATGCAGAATCTGCTCGCCAGCCCTGATAACCCTGAGGCCGGGATCGGTTATTTCGATCACTTGCAGGGTCATTTCACTTCCTCTCGCACCTTCAGAAAGCGCATCAGGTTATTATCACAGTATCGCTGGTTATCCAGCACCAGACGTTCCTGCAGCAACTGAAGCTGATGCAACAAAAACATAATAATGATACTGATTACCAGAGCGATAAAGGTTGAATTAAAGGCCACCCCCAAACTTGCTGTAACACCCGCAATATCACCCTCAACCGCACGGTGCGCCTGGCCCAGTGCTTCACCAATTCCTCTTACTGTGCCAATAAACCCTATCGAGGGAATTGCCCAGGCGATATATCGGATCATGGATAACTCCGAATCCAGTCGCTCCGATTCATTCTCACAGCTCTCCCTGATCGAAGAGGAAACATCCTGAATATTGCGGGTCGAACCAAAGCGTTGTAATGCGGTAAACAATATTCGCGCCAACAAAAATTCGCGTTGCTGTTCAGGAAGGGCCTGAATCGGCCTTAAATACTCTCGGGAATCTTCAGGCAGTATATTCATGCCTTCCGACACCTCGATGAGCTGCCTGTCCAGTAAGACGCGCTCGCGGATGGCGCTCCTGGTTTTGTATCCCATAATAGCCATCGCCCAGAACATCAATATGAAACAGGCTTCCTGCTCAAAATCTTTCAGAATGACATAGAGTGATCTGGACGGAATATAGTTTTCTCCTGCAGCTTGTAATGCTAATTGATGCTCCATGATTGCGTCGGCGTTGGGACGAATAACGCCAACATAAACAGCGTGCACCAGGATAACTGCAACAAACAGCGCAAAAACCTGGTACATAAACTCGGAAGATAGTGTATTTTTCATCGGCTATCCTAGATGTCGATGGGAAAGGAAACAGACAGATCTTCGGAAATATCCTCACTGGGTGTAAACGTTTCGGGTGTATTTACCTTAGTCTGTGTTTCTTTTTCAGATCCATTACCCATATTTATATCCGTCTGCTTTTGGTCAACTGGCTCAGCATCACTGTTATCGTCTTTCGGATCCGCATAGCAGGGCAAAGACGTCAAACAAAACGCTAAAACAGCTATTATTATTTTATCCAAATAGTTCATTCGCTACTCTACATACCGCGCAACACGAAATCCCAGATCATTTCGCCCATCAATGCCATAGTCACGATAGGATAAACGTAATTCTGTGATACTGCCATGCGCCCAACTTGAACCCCGGATTACATGGTACTTTCCACTATCGGGTCCAACCGGATCTTTTTCCACTTTGCTCGATAGCCCTCCTCGAGTGCTATAAAAATCATGCACCCACTCGGAAACATTACCACCCATATCATAGAGCCCATTCTGATTTGCAGTAAAACTGCCCACCGGAGCTGAAACAGCGTAGGTATCGTCATACTGGGTTACGATACGGCCAATAATAAAAGCCGCTGAGCGGTCAGCGTAATTCCCGGACTTCTCGGCCGGTGGTAACTGGTCACCCCAGGGATATTTGTAGAGCCCTTGCTTACTATTACGAGCCGCCCAGGCCCACTCTGCTTCCGTGGGCAAACGGTATCCGGTGGCTTTTTCTTTGAATCCGGTTACCTTCCCCTCCTCAACCAGATACGCTGCTGCGAGCCCCTCCCGTTCGCTCAGCCAGTTGCAATAGAGCGCCGCCTGTTCCCAGCCTACCTTAACTACAGGTTGAGAGTCTCCATCCAGACTATACCCTTCCACATTACCCGATGAGTGCAGTTTCGCAAACTGTCGGTACTGTTGATTGGTTACTTCTCGGGTGCCCATATAAAAAGCTCTGCTGAGATCCACCTTGCGGAAGGATTCATTTGCTCGTCTGCCGGCCTCACGACGCGACGCTCCCAAGGTTAAGGGGCCAGGCCGGAACAGCTTCAGTTGCTGCCCGTCGCCGAGACGGACAACAGGTTTGATGGCATCCCATTTAGCCTGCTCCAGCGTTTTCAGGGTCACCTTAAGCTGCTGTTCCAGGCCCTGTCTTGGCGTAATATAGGTCTGATAGCTAACATACCCCTCTTTACGAACCTCCAACTTTTGCTTCTCAGTCGGCAACGAATAAACCCTGTTTGCTTTCCCCCGATACCGACCATCAATGAACACCTGCGCATCGGCCGGGCGGCCTATCACGCGAATGTTCGCAACGATCGGTTTCAGCGGCACAACCAGTGATCGCTGCTCTCCGGAAACAATACTGATTTCACGCTGCACGGCCTGGTAACCCGGTTTAAACAGCTGTACCCGGTATTGCTGTTTTGGCTTTAGACTAAGCGTCAGCGGTGTTTGCCCTCTGAACACATCATTTACCATGACGTTCGCAGCACCCGGCTGGCTCTCTATATCGAGTGCCCCTTCCAGGAGTTCCATCCTGACCTCAGGCAGCGTCTGGCCCTGATTGGCAACCACCGGGAGTTTTGTTTGCCAATCCTTATAACCATCGAGTGACAGCTTTATCAAACGATCACCCTGCATTAACGCCAGACTCGCAGGCGTGGTCCCATATTTTTCATTATCAACAGAAATTTCCGCCCCCCCGGGCACAGACTTGATAGAAATATCGCCCCAGGCCGGGGTAAGCTCCACAGCAACCCGGTGTTCGAGGTCTTTACCGGCGACCTCAATATCCATCACTTTTTCGAGATAGCGCTCTGCTGTCAATGAAAGACTGTGCTCTCCCGCCTCCACCTTAAACCCTGCAACCGGTGTTCTGCCAATAACTTCACCATTGAGCAAAACGTTGGCACCTTTCGGCTTTGAATCAACGAATAGTCGACCAGGTAATTTGCTCAGTTGAAAATTGAATCGCTGATTCTGCTGACTTCCTATGACTAGAGACTGATCAAGAACCCTATACCCCTCGCGCTTCGCCCGCACATGATACTCGCCAGGGCGCATCAGATATCGCTCACCCACTTTTAATGCGATACCACCGTTGATCTCCTGATGCTCCACGGCCGGTTCAAAAGAAAGAAAGACAGATCGCGCAGTAAACACATACCAAAGCGATACCACCAGCAACATAAACACAAAAGAGGCCGACATAAAAACAGGTTTAACCCAGGATTTACCCCGAGTAGATTCAGCATCCACCGGCGTAAACTCCGCCGGTTCGATAACGATTTCTCCAGTTTTTTCTGGCATTAAATCATCTGGCATTCAGCAATTCCCACGACCTCGATTATTTAGCCATATTTTTCTTGGTTATTATTAAAACTCCCAACCAATCCGCCATTACAAATCGAATCGGATCAGCGAGCTAAATTCTTTCCTCACACCGAATACTGATCGGCCCGGGCGTTTTATCAACCGAGACCACGAATTCCTTTCGCACGTCCCGGTAACCCACCCGCTTTCCGACTAAAACATAGCTTCCTGGTTTTAGAGACAGCTCGTGGCGCGTAAAATTTCCTAAATGCCCCACTTTGTAAAGGGTAACGTCTGTCGCATCATCCGACTCAATAAGGATACTGACTGGTTCAGCAGCCTGCTTTAACATTGTTTTCAGGGCTTGTATTTGGCCCGCCAATCTTGGTCCCGGGTCAGCGACAGTTCTGGCAATATCCAGCAGCTGCAGGGACTCCCGATAAACCTCCTCGCTGGTTAAACGCTGCGGATCAGTCAACTGTTGTTGCAGCAAGCCATCCAGTCTCGCCCTGCTGCCAGTGTTTTTCAGCCCCTCCTGCGCAAAAACAAGGTTGGCGTCCAGCGTCAACACTGCCTGATATTTTTTAGCTGCGGCTGACCACTTTTCCTGCTCAATCAGTTGCTCCGCCTGAGCACGCAGCCCCGCTATCTCCTCCTGAACAATGAGGTTTGTCGCTTGCTCGATACCGGTACGCGCTTCGTTCGATTCCGGTTTTATTTTTACTGCCCTTCCAAACTGTTTTTTTGCATCAGTCAGCCGATTGTTTGTAAGTGCTCGATAGCCTGACGACATGGCCAGGGAAAAATCTCTCTCTGCTATTTTTTTATTCAGCGCCGCGATTGCCGCTACCACTTTTGCCGATTCATTATCAAGCACAAACGCTTTCTGCAGATACTCATTTGCTTTATCCAGATTTGACTGCTGCTCCATCTCCCCGGCCTGGTGCAGCAGTTGAAGCACCTGATCCAGCACTGTAGCTCGCTTCAACGCATTGGTAGCCCGGGCATTTCCGGGCTGTATCTTAAGCGCCAGCTCAAACGCCGCACGAGCTTTATCCGCCAACCCGTCATCAAGCAACTGGAAACCAAAGCTGATCTGCTGCTCAACCGTACCCTGCGTGCTTGCTTTAATTCCCTGCAACATCTCAAAGCTATCCTGGTATTGCCCTGCTGCCAGCTCAAATTCCCGGTTGCGATAATAGTCATCGCCACGCGCTGCCAGCTCTGCGGCTTTTGTGAAAGCCTGCTCCGCCCAAAGCGTTACGCTCAGTTCCTCCAACTCAAACTGCAAATCGAGCAACTGTTCAAGCACCTGCTGCGCCTGCTGCCGCTCCTTTGCCCATTGCGCCTCCTGCCAGGGTGATATTTCCTGCGTCGCGGGCACAGTGCTGACCTTTTCCTGTTTAACGATCTCTGGCTGCTCGATAACACGGGGCAACATAAAAAATACGGCCATTGCCAGTATTGCCGACAAACCAAAACTCATGATCAGCCATTTTTTTTGGGTGTTACTTTGCGGGGTTTTTTCAAATGAAGAGGAATCATTTTCCGCTTCAGGCGTTATCTTAATACGTGCAGGGGTTATTTTTTCGAATTCAGGCGTATCCTGGTGGGACGAATCGTTTTGCATAGATAGTTCATTTCTTTATAGGTCGACACGCGGCAAAGCTCTTAAACCTGTGATTCAGGGATCTTTGCTTCAACGTGCACTTTTAGTTTTTTACTTCATTAGCTCCGGTTTCAGTTACATAAATATCATACAGAATTTCCCGCCACTTACTATATTGATCATCAACAGTACCCGTTAAGGTTACGGTACGATCTTCCAGCTCTACGACCTGCGGTTCGACCTCTAACTCCAGCGAACTGCCCAGTTCCTGCAGCGCTTCGAGGTGTAACTGGGACTCCGCCCTTTTATCAAGACCGCTCTTAAAGAGATAAGCCCCACCCAGTATACCAACCTGTCCGGCGGCCTCCGTTGTACCATCGCCCGATCCCGCAGCCGCAACACCGGCCAGAACCGCTGCAGTACCAGCAATCATTCTGTTTCTGGCAGCACGACGCAATTCCCGAAGTGCAACCACCTCATCATAAGTCATCTTTCGCCACTCCAGATAGGGCTTACCCATCTCCATCGCAAAGGAGGAATAGTAATCCTGCAACGTATCAATATAGAGATAATCCCGCTCCCTGATTTCATGAATACGTTTTAACAGCGGCTCATTACGCGGCGGTAACCGCACAATATGATAAAGCCCGGCTTTATTAACCGCTATGTATTCGGAAAATGCATCGGGAGAAAAAACACGCGCAAACTTGAGTTCCGAAAGTGTTCGTATACGAACCATATCTTCTGCGGACAACTGCTCACGAAATGCGAGCATATCATTGGCAATACGGTTGTAGAGCCCCTGAAAGGGGTCTAATTGGGCATGCATCTTGTCGTCATACCGGTATTTGCTGGTAACTTCCTCATACTCGCGCGTAAACCATTTGCGGCCAGAGCTATCGCTGACATGAATCTCCAGTTTCAGTTGTTCACCATCAGAATGCAGGATTTTACCCTCCACATAAAGGTCCACGATGCTTTCTTTACCGGGAACGATTCGCACCGCGCCCCAACTGCCATTCTTCTGTAGCGTTTCAGTCAATGTAAAAGGGATATAGCGGGCTTCAGCCTTACGGATTTCAGGAACGGTAATCGCGTTTTTTTCCTCCAGCAACTCATCAATACCCGGATTAAAAATCAGCACACCAACATCGAGTAACTGGCTCTCCAGAATCTCGGATGTCTCATATTTCAAAGGCGTAACACTGGTGGTTTTTACCGTGGTGCTGGCACACGCCGCTACCATCAGAAGCACAAAACCAATAGCAGTGATTTTTGTTATCCCGGTAACCATTTACAAACCCTTGCCCTCATTTTTGTACTTGCGATACTCATCCCAAAGCTTTTCCCGTAATTCAGGGTCAGGCTCCTGCATTGCCGCTTCACGGAGTTGTCGGGCGACGACGTCATCATCTGTACCATCAGGAATATCCGGCGGCGGTGCGTGAGCAGCCGCTGCATGCTCAAATTCTCCATCCCGCTGATCACCCCCATCCGGTCGGCTGCCAGCTCCGGAACCTGTTATTTCACCTCGCGGGTCAGAATCTCCTTTATCTGCACCCGGCCCCTCCTGTTCGATTTCCGCGTCGATATCAGCGTCACTACCTCGCGTATTTTCTTTACCTCTTACATATTCACGCTCGCGCAAAATAACGCCTTCAAACTGGCCATAGGATTCCTCTAACTGCCGATCCAGTACCGCGACCTTTTCTGCACCTGTCTGCGCGCCACCCGAATCTTCACCGGTTGCTCCCTCGACGCCTTCCATCTGTTCAATAGCATCACCTGCGACATCATTTTCAGGCTCCAGCTCAATCGGAAAATCTGTTTCCTCTTGCGCTGCCCCTGCGTCCTGTCCACTCTTGCGTGCACGTTCAAACTCTTCCAGTGCCTCTGAGAGAGTTCTGTCTTCTGAACCTGATTCCCCGCTCCGCTCTTTTGAAGAGCGCTCAACACCACCGCTTTCGGGTTCAGATCCCGTTCCACTATCCCCCTGTTTGTTGCTGCTTCGTTCAGCCCCCTTCTTCCCTTTGTTACCCGAGCGGGATCCGGAAGACGGAAAAGGGTTGTAACCCCCACCTCCGGGTAAACTGGCGCTTGAACCCGCACTGCCCGACGACGACCCTGAAGACGAGCTACCTGAAGATCCTGAGGAGGAACCACCCCCCGAGGTTTGCGGTATGGTTTTACAGCCGAAAAAGAGTGCACAAACAAGCACTATTGAAATCAACCGAAATACTGTTTTCAATTCTGGCATTAAAGTGGCTCCCTCTTTAATCTGCCAACAAGCTAAAAATCAAAAATATGCTTTTCCATCACACCTTTCGCGAAAACCGGTTTACCATCAACAATTCTGGGGCGATACCGGGTACTCTTTATCGACTTATAGACTTCCGAATCCTTCATCTCCGGGGGATTTGATTCAACGATCTTAATATCACGCGTTCTGCCACCTGGTGTCACAGAGAACTTAACACGCACATAACCGGTTTGTTTCTTTTTATCGAGCCTCATGCTCGCGTCATCGAACGGAATTGCAAAATTTAGAGCCCTTGGCCGGTCAAATATTCTGCCTGCCAGATCACCCTGATCTTTGCCCGACAATAGCCGTAAAGCCTCTTTATAGACTCCTAGCGCTGACTCTCTCTTATCGAAAAAAAAGTACCAATCACCAAGATGCACCAATGCTTCAACCTGATCGCTAATGGGTAGCTGGGGATTACTTTTAAACAGATTAACACGTCTCAGCAATGCCCGCTTACCATCCCGATAAGGATTAGAATAGGTCGGCAGCGTATCTGGTGTAGCGTACGTTCGGCTGGGCGTTTGAGCCATACCTGCAGGCTGACCAAAACTGACTGGCTGGCTGAGAGTTTGCCGCTCCGACAAATGAAAACTGGCTAAGGCTTGACGATATAAAGTCTCATTTAATCGTGGATCATGAACACCGTAATTCTTCTCAATAATAGCAATCGCTTTCTTGTTCAAATCCATTGCACGCAAGAGATGTAGCATGCTTGAACCTCTGTTGAATGCAATCAAATGCCATTTGACCATATTGTTGATTGGTGCCAGCAGTTTGGGGTTGCCCTCCCCGTAATATTGCTGTTGGATGTTATAGATTAATGACTGTTTATCATTCGCACTTTTCCAGTCCTCTACAGCCACGTAGCTGTCGATCAAATGCGACAAGATGGGAACCTGGTCCAAACTGTACAACCCACTGTTCACACGTTTGATATGAAGCGCTCGCTTAAAGGCTGCAATTGCTGCGGGGTCGGCACCCTGTGTTTTTTCCGACAGCCCCAAACCAACCAGCTGCTCTACCAGGCGGTTATCGTAAACACCGAAGGTATTTTCCAAATCAACAATGGTCTTTTGATAAAGCGCTTTGGAACCATGATACTCATGTAAATCATGACTGTATAAATCATCAGAAGAAGGTGCTGCGGAACCTTCCGGATTGAATGGCAGTGCAACTGCACTTTCACCCTTGTCCAGCGCTAGCAACTGACCAGAAGCGGAAAGCGTACCGGCAAAAAATAGATACAACCAAACGATCGGGGTGCGTTTCATTCGCTTGTTCACACTATGTCCACAACGTCCACACTTGATTTACAGAGTGAATAAGGCTTGCCTGCGAGCATCAAAGCGCTCACATACTCAAACTAGAGTGATGCTGGTAATCCCTGCGTTTATACAATCATTTAGCACACTAACAGAGACTGACTGGGTAATCCTGCCCGAATGTAAACGTTAATAATTTCTATGCAAGCTCTATCAATCTCTGACCTCAATGCAATTGCAATGTTCCTTGTCTCTTGGATTTTGTAGCCATGTTTCACCGCAATCCAGCGGTTCAACCTTGAGACAGCAGCTCCCGTAAATCAATAATGGCCGCATTGGCCCTGGCGATGTAAGAGGCCATGACCAGAGAGTGGTTGGCGAACAAACCAAAACCGCCGCCATTCAATATAATCGGACTGCGCATGGGCACCTGTGTAGATTCCAGTTCCCTGATGATTTGCTGCAAACTGATCAACGCATTCTTTTTATTGAGTGTATCGGCAAAATCCAGCTCAATGGCTTTCAGTAAATGTATAAGTGCCCACGCGGTGCCCCTTGCCTCATAAAACACATCATCCACTTCATACCATGGTGTTTTAATCTCCAACTCCTTTGGCAATCTGGTCGACTGGCTTGCCTCTGCTTCACCTGCCAAATCGGTATTGATGCGGCGCTGCCCCACGCTTGCGCTGAGCCGTTGCGATAAACTCCCTAATCTGGTCTCAATGTCGGCCAGCCAGTTACGTAGATTATCCGCTCTCGCATAAAACTGTGCGCTGTCTACGTCATCACTGGATAGACGTCCAAGATATCTCTTTAACGCCATAATTCCTGTTTTATACTCCGACTCACTGGCCGGGAAAAGCCAACTGCTGTTATCAAAGTTAAATTGTGGCTCCGCGACAGCAAGGTCTCCATCCTCTACCGACTGGGACTGTGAGCGACTAAAGTCCTTGCGCAATGCTCGAGAAAAATCCCTTACCTGCACCAGTGCACCAAACTCCCAATTAGGCATATTATCAAGCCAAACACCGGGCAACCCCAAATCATTGGAAAGAAAACCACCCTGTTTTTCAAGCAGCGTAGAAGCCACCTCAATCAGTGTATGGGTCGTGGTATAGCCAACCACTGTTTCATTCCCTTCCACACCAGCTTGTTCCAGCGCGGCCTGCTGAACATCAAAGGCCTCCGGCTCACTACTCCAGTATATCCCCAGCAACGAGATCAATAGGCAGAGCACCGCGACAACCGCACCCGCCAGTCTTCCAAGGTTGTTCATCAATCAATCGACTCCTTCACCAGACCTTTCATTATTATTCAAACTCCACAGCAATCGACTGGACTGGAGCCGTGATATCAATTGCAGAGCCATCTTTAAACAGCAACTTTAATTGGACCACTTGCCCACTCATCAGCGGCTTCTGCAAGCCCATTAACATGAGATGGTGACCACCGGGTCTAAACAAAAATGAGCTCTGCGCAGGGATTACCACCTCTTTCACTGGCCTCATCGCCATGACACCATTTTGATGAGCATGTGTATGAATTTTCACCTTCGGGATATCGTTACTTCGAACCGAAATAAGAGTGACTTCTTGATTTGTCTCATTATCAATTTTCAGATAAGCCACGGAATTACTCGTCCCGGGAATGGTCTCTCTAACGTAGGCATCAGTAACACGGATATCCATGGCAGACAGCGTCATGGGTAAAAAAATGCTCATCAGCATTGTGAATAATGTAGAATAACGTCTAACCAACATCGTTTAATAAACCCTGATATTCAAATCGTTTAAGTAATCATATGATAGAAAAATCAAACAACAACTCGCTTGTATTTAACACAATCAAAAAACGTACAGAAAAAGCCAACTGCACCATTACCCTATCATAAATGATTATGAATAAGTCCTTTTTGTCAGTTTCCAAGTGCTGGCAGCTGATTATACTGGCTTTCATCCCGTTTGCGATGCTCTCTTGCTATGCCAAGGCAGAGCTACCCTCCCTGAGCGGGCAATCACCCAACTCACTGTTTTCTCAACAGACCGAGTTTCTACCGGTTGACCAGGCATTTGAACTTTCAGCGACCAGACAAGACGATGGTTCGCTGGTTCTAAACTGGATAATTGCCAAGGATTACTATCTTTACAATCACCGCTTTCAATTTGAAGCGCTTCAACCCTCAGGGATGGTGCTCACGCCGGCTATTCCGCCCGGCATCGCCAAACAGGATGATTATTTTGGTGATGTAGAGGTCTACTACAACAACGTAACCGTTACAATACCCGACGCCGGACCTATTCAGAGATTACGTATTGGATATCAGGGCTGCGCCGAAGCCGGTCTGTGTTATCCGCCACAAGACAGGTTTATAGAGATTCAGGGCATCGTGACCAGCATTACGGACTCGCCACCCGAAATCGGTGGAGGCGCAGCATCTGATGCTGCAGCAAACGTAGCACCGAAAACGGAAGAACAGGAATTTCTACAACTGCTGACAGATGCCTCTCTATTGAAAATAGTCGGACTGTTTTTGTTGGCAGGGCTTGCACTGACATTCACGCCCTGCGTGCTACCGATGGTACCCATCATATCCAGCCTGGTGATAGGCCAACATCCAAAACCTAAACGAGCCCGCGCGTTTACGCTTTCTTTAACTTACGTCCTTGCAATGGCCCTTACTTACGCACTGGCGGGAACCATTACCGGCTACTTTGGTGCAGAGCTGAACTTGCAAATGAAACTGCAATCACCATCAGTGCTGATCTCAATTGCACTTTTGTTTGTCGTTTTTTCACTGGCCATGTTTGACGTTTATGAAATCAGATTACCGAGTTCAATACAAACCCGGTTGCATCAGGTCAGCGCCCAGCAAAAAGGCGGCACCTATTTCGGCGTCGCTGTCATTGGTGTGCTCTCAAGCCTCATCGTTTCTCCTTGTGTCTCGGCGCCACTGGCAGGTGCGCTGGTCTATATCAGCAGCACTGCGGATCCGGTGCTAGGCGGCCTGGCACTGCTCTCTCTGGGATTAGGGATGGGGATACCTTTACTCATTATCGGCACTTTTGGAGCTCAACTATTACCGAAGACCGGAAACTGGATGAATCAGGTGAAGGTCTTTTTTGGCGTGCTCCTATTAGCAGTAGCTCTGTGGATGATTGAACGGATTCTACCTGCCGCCATTGTCCTGGTACTGATGATCATGCTGATGCTGGGCTATGCTGTTTACCTGTTAAAGCCATTTCGCCTGCAAATGCAAATGTTTCGAAGTATACGCTTCGTTGTCGCTCTTGCACTGTTCACCTACAGTTCACTGTTAATATTGGGCGGCATAAATGGCCAATACAACCCAATGACCCCACTAGACAATCTGAGTGCCGAAAAACGATTGGCAAGCCACACTATTATGGAACGCTTTGAAGCGGTGACATCAATTGAACAATTAGAGCAACAACTACAGAAAGCGGATAGCTTAAACCAAGCCGTGATGCTGGATATCTATGCTGACTGGTGCGTATCCTGCAAAATACTGGAGAATGAGGTTTTTTCAAACAAGGAAGTAAGTCAACGACTGGAAAATTTCCTTCTGTTACGGGCCGACATCACCAAAAACAGCACCGAACAACAGCTCTTTCTTAAGCATTTTGACCTGTTCGGCCCTCCGGGATTGCTGTTTTTTGATAGCGCGGCGAGTGAATTGCGCGCTTTTCGCATTCAGGGAGAGGTCAGCGCGAAGCAGTTGAGCGCCCACCTCGACGCCATTCAAAACGTCCTTTGACGGCCCAGAAGAAACAGGACCCACGCACCACATAATTCTTAAAATTGCAGCAAAATGCTTTTAAATACCGCAAAATGAAGGCAAAATAGCACTTTACGTTTCCCAGATAACGCCCTTTAATAACGCTGCGAGGAATAACGGCTGCTATGGCAACCCTATTAGTATTGAATGGACCCAATCTAAATCTATTGGGTACTCGCGAACCGGATCTCTATGGCTCGGAAACTCTGGAAACAATCAATCAACAACTTGCCCAGCAAGCAGCAGAAGCAGGTCATCACCTGCAAACGCTACAGAGCAATGCCGAATACGAAATAATAGACCGCATACACGATGCCAAACAGGAGGGGGTTAATTTCATACTCTTTAATCCGGCGGCCTTTACCCATACCAGTATAGCGATCAGGGATGCCCTGCTTGGGGTTGCCATTCCCTTTATCGAAATTCACATCTCAAACGTATATCAACGTGAAAGCTTCAGGCAACAGTCCTACTTTTCAGATATTGCTGAAGGCGTCATCTGCGGATTAGGCACACAGGGCTATGAACTGGCTCTCAGGGCAGCTTTGAAGCGGCTTTCCTAAACACATTCATTAAGCAACAAGATAGAGAACAAACCAGATGGACATACGTAAAATTAAAAAGCTGATAACACTCATAGAGGAATCGGACGTAGAGGAGATCGAAATAAGCGAAGGGGAAGAATCCGTTCGCATTAGCCGACGCTCCAATAATGCCTTTGCGACCCCACAGATGCATATGGCTCCTGCTCCCGGTTACGCCGCACCACCTCAAGCTTCGGCGCCAGCAGACCCCGTCACGGACACATCTGCTGACACCCAGCAGGACCAAGCATCCAGAGGTCACGCAATCAAATCACCCATGGTTGGAACTTTTTATCGGTCTCCCTCCCCCGGCGCATCGGCTTTTGTTGAAATCGGACAGAGCATCAAAGCAGGGGATACCGTGTGTATTGTTGAAGCGATGAAGATGATGAATCAGATCGAAGCTGACAAATCAGGTGTCGTTGAGGCAATACTGGTCGAAGATGGTGAACCTGTCGAGTTCGACCAACCACTAATTACTATTGTCTAAACCATTCGGAGTAAGTGTTAAAACTTGCTCGTAAGGATTCTGATTTCATGTTAGATAAAGTTGTAATCGCCAATCGAGGCGAGATAGCCCTTCGCATTATGCGAGCCTGCAAAGAGCTGGGCATTAAAACAGTTGCTGTACACTCACAGGTAGATGCTGAACTGATGCATGCGCGCCTGGCTGATGAAACCGTTTGCATTGGGCCCAACCCATCCAAAGACAGCTACCTTAATATTCCCGCAATCATTAGCGCCGCGGAAGTGACCGATGCAACAGCCATTCATCCCGGTTACGGGTTTTTGGCAGAAAGCGCCGATTTTGCGGAACGCGTGGAACAAAGCGGGTTCACCTTTGTCGGACCAACTGCCAACGTCATCCGACTGATGGGCGACAAGGTTTCAGCCATTGATGCGATGAAAAAAGCCGGAGTGCCTACGGTTCCCGGATCTGATGGGCCATTAACCAATGATGATAACCGTACTCTGACAATCGCCAAGCGTATTGGATATCCCGTGATCATCAAAGCTGCCGCTGGTGGTGGTGGCAGGGGAATGCGTGTTGTGCATACCGAAGCCAGCCTGCTGAAATCCAAACATATTACCCAGACCGAAGCAAAAGCTGCTTTTGGAGACGATACCGTTTATCTGGAGAAATTCCTTGAAAATCCGCGTCATGTTGAAGTGCAGGTTCTAGCCGACGGACAGGGAAATGCCATACATTTGGGTGACAGGGATTGCTCCATGCAAAGGCGCCACCAAAAGGTGGTTGAAGAAGCACCTGCACCGGGCGTGGATCAAGCCGCCAGGGAACAGGTTTACGCCAGCTGTATAGAAGCCTGCCTTGAAATTGGCTACCGGGGTGCCGGCACCTTTGAATTTCTCTATGAAGATGGCTGTTTTTACTTTATCGAAATGAACACCCGGGTACAGGTAGAGCATCCCGTGTCAGAAATGATTTCAGGAATTGATATCGTTAAGGAACAGTTACGCATTGCCGCAGGTGAGAAACTAAGTGTTGAACAGGCTGACATAGAGTTGCAAGGTCATTCAATTGAGTGCCGAATCAATGCGGAGGATCCCAAAACATTTCTACCCTCACCCGGAAAAGTCACACTGCTGCACTCCCCCGGCGGACCGGGCATCAGAGTCGACTCTCATCTCTATAGTGGGTACAGCATTCCACCCTATTACGACTCATTAATCGGCAAGCTCATCTCTCATGGTGAGACTCGGGAAATAGCGATTCGGCGTATGCGCAATGCTCTTGAAGAGATGGTCATTGAAGGGATAAAAACCAACATTCCTCTGCAACAGGAAATCATGGCGGACACCAATTTTGCAAAAGGCGGCGTCAATATCCATTACCTGGAAAAGAAACTGGGTATTTAACCAACCCTTCCAGCTGGTATAGAACCATTTAATCATCACGCCACACGCCGAGACAGGCCGTGTGGCATGGCAACAGGAATAGCATGCATTGGGTACAGGTTCTGATAGAAACCAACGCCGCAGATAGTGTAACACTGGAAGCACTCATGCTGGATCTGGGCGCGCTGTCTGTCACCCTCACAGATGCCGCAGATCAACCACTCTTTGAACCCGACCCGGGAGAAACGCCCCTTTGGAACAATATCTGTCTTACCGGGCTGTTTGATGCAGAGCAACCGATTGCACCTATCAAAGCGGCCATCGACAATCAAAATCCGGACAAGCTACCGCGCTATAAGATTGAAATACTGGAGGACAAGGACTGGATTAAGGAGTGGATGGACCAGTTCAAACCGATAAAATTCAGTGACAATCTATGGATTTGCCCCACCTGGTATCAACCACCGGACCCTGCGGCAACCAATATCATGCTCGACCCTGGCTTGGCTTTTGGCACAGGAACACATCCCACCACAGCGCTTTGCCTTGAATGGTTAAGCAGGGAAGCGCGTCCTGCCAGCGGAATTACTGACTACGGATGCGGGTCCGGAGTACTTGCCATTGCCGGATTGCTGTTAGGATGCGATCAGGCCTGGGCCACAGATATCGATCCACAGGCACTGCAGTCAACCCACGCCAACGCTGAGCTGAATCACATTGACCCCGAGCGTATTCAAATCAGCCTGCCCGAACACCTGCCGGATATTCAAACCGATATTGTAGTTGCCAATATTCTGGCTGGGCCGCTGGCCAGCCTGGCAACCACTCTAACAGGGCGAGTTAAAGCGGGCGGAAAAATCGCATTATCCGGAATCCTGCGATCGCAAACAGAAGCGATCCTGGATGCCTACCAAAAGGATTTTATTTTTGACCCATTGACCGAAAGAGAAGGCTGGGTGCTATTGAGCGCTACAAAAAAGGAATAAGCTGTTAGAATCTGGTTATTTCCTATCAAAAGCACTAAGGCATAAAAGCCGCACATGGAAAACTCGCTCCTAACCAAATGTCCACACTGTAACACTCTGTTCCGAATCCAAAGCGAGCATCTGGCGGTTGCGGAAGGTGAAGTTCGTTGTGGCGTTTGCTTTAAGGTTTTCAACGCTACCCTGGAGGGGCTGACATGCGACGAAAGCGAGAACTCTGAAAACCTGCACAAAACCAGCAAATCAGAAGCTGCGGAGAAGGCTGGACAGCTAAACATAGACGATTCCCTTGAAATAAAACCAGAGCAGCTACCTCCCGACCTCTCAACCATTCAACAACTGATCATCGAGGAGGAGTCCGTAGAAGACCTGCTGACTCCAAACAGTGGTCTGCAGAAGATGCAAAACCCACTGCTTTGGGGGTCTCTCAGCATAACGGCCCTGTTAACGCTTTGCGTGCAATGGTTTTGGTTTAACCAGGACCGTTATCTTAACGACCAACAGTGGCGTCCCTGGTATGAGCAGTTTTGCCAGCACCTGCCCTGCAAGCTCAAAGATTACCAGGCAGTGCAGCTGATCGAAATAGAACGCCTGTCAATCAGAAGCCATCCCGTTTTTGGTAACGCACTACGAATCGAATTGATCATCCGCAACCAGGCGCCTTTTCCTCAGCACCTCCCGGCGCTTGAATTTACTTTTTATGACATAAACGGTGGCGCCGTTGCAAAACGGATTTTCCAGCCCGATGAGTACACCGACAACAGCGTGGAGCTCAATAAAATGTCTGTTGCAACCCCTTATCACCTCTCATTCTCAATAATTGATCCCGGCGAACAGGCAGTCAATTACGGCGTGCAATTTGGCACTGCCATTTAACGACATAACCAGTAAATCGCTTTATCTCGATGACGCTCCGTTGTATCATTAGTGCTCTGGGTAACCGGCAAGATTATCTTATAGCAGACCCTACGATTAAGGGCGAAAGATCAATCCTTAAATGCCATTTAGTCGACCCACAAAATAATAGTCTTACCCATCGCCTCAGTGGGTATTAATCTTGACAAAGCTGGCTCCGCCAAGGCGTGTTCGTGCTAACTATTGGTCCACACAATGTTGAAAGTCGATTGATACTGGCCCCAATGGCAGGTATAACCGACTTGCCATTTCGCAATCTCTGCCGTCAGATGGGTGCCGGGTTCGCCATTGCTGAAATGGTGACTTCAGATCAGCGGCTTTGGCACACACGGAAGTCACGACAACGGTTGGGTGGTGACGGTGAGACCGGCCTTCGGGCAATACAGATTGCCGGTGCAGATCCGGATATGATGGCCAGCGCCGCAAAATCCGTGGAAACGCTGGGTGCTGATATTCTAGATATCAATATGGGCTGCCCCGCCAAGAAAGTCTGTAACAAAGCTGCCGGTTCTGCGCTACTGAAAGACGAGCGTCTGGTTGCCAGCATTCTAAGTGCTGTGGTCGATGCCGTCAGCCTGCCAGTAACCCTGAAAATCCGTACAGGATGGTGCAAAGATACTCGTAATGCGCTACAAATTGCTCAAATAGCAGAACAGTCCGGGATTCAGGCACTGACCATCCACGGCAGAACACGCGCCTGCAAATTTAATGGCAATGCGGAATACGAAACTATTGCGAAGGTTAAACAGCAGGTTAGTATTCCATTGATCGCCAATGGCGATATAAATTCCGCGACCAAAGCACAATTCGTACTAGAGCACACGGGTGCTGATGCCCTGATGATAGGCCGTGCTGCTCGGGGACGACCCTGGATCTTTGCGGAAATAGATTACTTTATAAAGAAGCATCAATTCAGAGAGCCACTAAGCATTGGCGACTTCAAACAATATGTGCTCGACCACCTGAAAGGGTTGCACCTGCATTACGGGGATTTTTTGGGGCCACGTATTGCGCGCAAGCACCTGGGTTGGTATTTCTCGCATTTGCGCGAAGGACAGCAATACCGTAGCAGTTTTAACAAGCTGGACTCCACGCTTGAGCAAACAGAATATTTAGAAACAATTTTTCAAAAACTTAACAATGACGAGAGGCTTGCCGCCTGATACCCGGCTGCAGTCCGAAATGAGATAAGCCGTAGCGGGCAAATTAGAAAATACATTTCAACAGACTGTCGGGGACGGTCATTACGAGAATCCATAGATGGGAAAACAACATATACCTAAGGTCAATGGTCAGTCGAAAACACTCAAACAAAGCGTTGAAACGTCAATGGATGAGTTTTTTGCTCATCTGGACGGGCAACCGGTAACCAACCTGTACGAAATGGTGCTTTCTGAAGTAGAAGCTCCGCTACTGGATGTGGTCATGAGGTATGCCAAAGACAACCAAACCAAAGCATCAGAAATTCTTGGGCTGAATCGTGGTACCTTGAGGAAGAAATTAAAGCAATACGACCTCTTGTAATTCAACCGTTCAACCCCATAAACAGTTCTTTCTCTGAGCAAGCCAGAGAGCTTGTGTAAAGCCCATATACCACCTGACCAAGAGGTTATTCGAAAGCTACATGACTGACAAACCCACCCCCATCAAGCGTGCGCTCATTAGCGTTTCTGATAAAACCGGAATTATCGAATTTGCGAAAGGATTAACCGAACATCAGGTAGAGATACTTTCTACCGGTGGCACCTATCGGATGATTAAAGAGGCCGGCATTCAAGTCACCGAGGTCTCCGATTACACCGGTTTTCCCGAAATGATGGATGGCAGAGTAAAGACGCTTCACCCAAAGATACACGGCGGCATATTGGCTCGCCGGGGTATTGATGATGAGGTCATGAAAGAACATGCCATCAATGGCATCGATATGGTGGTAGTCAACCTGTACCCCTTTCAACAAACCATTGCAGATCCTGACTGTGATCTGGCCACGGCGATTGAAAACATAGATATCGGCGGGCCAACCATGGTGAGGGCTGCCGCCAAAAACCACAAGGATGTCGCCATCCTGGTTAACAGCAATGACTATTCACCGATCCTTCAGGAGATGGCTAAAAACAGTGGCGCGCTGAGCCAGAGCACTCGCTTTGACCTGGCCACCAAAGCATTTGAACACACTGCCCAATATGACGGTGCCATTGCCAACTACCTTGGAACACTGGTCGGTAGCGAGCCCTCCACCTTTCCTCGAACTTTTAACAAGCAATATATAAAGTCCCAGGATATGCGATATGGAGAAAACCCCCACCAGCGTGCCGCTTTCTATATTGACGCCAGCGCTACCGACGCGAGCGTATCAAGCTCCAAACAGATTCAGGGTAAAGCACTTTCGTACAACAACGTCGCGGACACTGATGCAGCGATTGAATGCGTAAAACCGTTCGCCGAGCCAGCCTGCGTCATCGTCAAGCACGCCAATCCCTGCGGGGTTGCGCTAGGCGCGGATATACTCGACGCCTACAATCAGGCCTTTGCAACAGATCCCACCTCAGCCTTTGGCGGGATCATCGCCTTTAACCGTGAGCTGGATGAGAATACAGCGCAAGCAATCGTTGACCGGCAGTTCGTCGAAGTTATTATCGCACCGGCCATTACTGAATCAGCCGCTGGAATTTTGGGCAGCAAGCCTAATGTCAGGGTTTTGGTAAGCGGTCAATGGGAGCCAACCCGTGCGCCCAGCCTTGACTTCAAGCGTGTCAACGGTGGCCTGCTGATTCAGGATACTGATTTAGGCATGGTCAATGAAGACGAGCTTAAAATGGTTACCGAGAGAGCGCCCACCGAACAGGAACTCTCAGACCTGCTGTTTTGCTGGGAAGTAGCCAAATTTGTGAAGTCCAACGCCATCGTTTATGCACGCAATGGACGCACCATTGGTATCGGCGCCGGCCAAATGAGTCGCGTCTATAGCGCCAAAATAGCGGGCATTAAGGCCAAGGATGAGGGCCTTGAGGTCAAAGGCTCCGTGATGGCATCCGATGCGTTTTTCCCTTTCCGGGACGGTATCGATGCCGCTGCTGAAGCCGGCATTACAGCCGTTATACAGCCCGGCGGCTCAATTCGGGACGAAGAGGTCATCGCCGCAGCGAATGAGCACAATATTGCTATGGTGTTCACAGGAATGCGCCATTTCCGCCACTAATTTTGAGAGCAACTGAATGAATGTATTGATTATCGGATCAGGTGGCCGGGAACACGCGCTGGCCTGGAAGGCATCCCTTTCGCCAAAGGTTGGCACAGTTTACGTTGCGCCTGGAAATGCCGGTACTGCACTGGAGCCAGGTGTCGAGAATATTGAAATAGATATATCGGAATTTTCCACACTTGCAGATTTTGCAGCACAAAACCAATGTGAGCTTACCATTATTGGCCCAGAGGCGCCTCTGGTAGACGGGATCGTCGATTACTTTGAAGAACGTGGGCTGCCCTGTTTTGGCCCCGGCAAGGGCGCAGCGCAACTGGAGGGTTCAAAAGCCTTCACCAAAGACTTTCTGGCGCGCCACAATATACCGACGGCTGATTACGAGAACTTTACTGAAATTGAACCGGCTGTTGCCTACATTCGCGAAAAAGGTGCCCCCATTGTTGTGAAAGCCGACGGACTGGCGGCAGGCAAAGGAGTGATTCTGGCGCAGACAGAGCAGCAGGCCATTGCGGCGGTAGAGGACATGCTGGCCGGAAACGCCTTTGGGGATGCAGGGCATCGCGTCGTGATTGAGGAGTTTCTGGTCGGCGAGGAAGCCAGCTTTATTGTCATGGTCGACGGCAAGAATGTACTGCCTTTAGCGACCTCTCAAGATCATAAAGCCAGAGATAATGGAGATTGCGGTCCAAATACAGGCGGCATGGGCGCTTATTCACCGGCACCCGTCGTCACAGATGAAATCAGCCAGCGCGTCATGGAACAAGTTATTCAGCCAACCGTGGCGGGTATGGCACAGGAAGGAAACACCTACAAGGGATTCCTTTATGCAGGACTGATGATTGCACCCGATGGCAGCATTAAGGTGCTGGAATACAATTGCCGTTTTGGTGATCCCGAAACCCAACCCATCATGATGCGCCTGAAATCCGACCTGGTCGAACTTTGTCAGGCTGCGGTGAATGGCGATTTGGACAAGACAAGTGCAGAGTATGATCCACGCGCTGCACTGGGCGTCGTGCTGGCCGCCGGCGGTTATCCTGAGTCCTATCATAAGGGTGACGAAATTACGGGCCTGGCTGACGCCAACAATGAGCGGCAAAAAGTGTTTCATGCGGGCACACGTATAGAGGATGATCGCGTGCTGACCAATGGAGGACGGGTGCTGTGCGTAACCGCGCTTGGCCAAAATGTGACGCAGGCCCAACAAATCGCCTATGCGTGCGCGCGGCAGATCAATTGGAAAAATGTTTATTACCGCACCGACATCGGTTATCGCGCAGTCACCAGAGAGTCGACTTCAGACTGATTCGCATAGCGACCCAGCCCCTTGGTTTTGGTCAGGGGGCTCCCAAATCGGAATGAAAAAGCAATACCGTAATGGCTATTGCTCAACCAGCTCAATAAACCCTGTATATAAACCATCCAACAGGCCGTGTGCAGAGAGCATAGCTTCCTGCAACCCTTCACCACCAAGTATCTCAATACTCAAGCGACCATCGCCATCATCACTGAGCACTTTAAAGGTAGTCGATTTATTTAACACAAAGGTGTTGCCGACGAAGCGAATACTCTGAACGTCCTGCTCCTGTTTGGCCTTTTCTACTCGAGCTTTAATCAGCTTGAGAAAATCCTGTATCAGTCGGTCTTTGTCCTGAGTCTCCGGCAGCTCACCCTGATCACAAAAAACTATCTGCTCACCGGGACCTATCTGCTGCAAATACCGGTGCATATCGGCACCCTGCTGCTGCAGTTTAAAACTGATACTATAATCCCTTTGCTCTCCTCCGGCCTCATGCCGACTGTGAATGAGAATATCACTCACCTCTTTATCGCTATTGAAGTTTAGGTTTTTTTTGATTTCAATTGATTGAATATCAAAACTCTCCATAAAACCAGCCAGCATTGACCGGGTCAAACTACTCAACAGATTATTATCGCTCATCACTACAGCTCTCTTTGCAAAAAAATTATCAACCGGTGTGGCACCAGGTGGGTTAGCCGGGTGGCCACATAAAATCACGTCCGCCAAGAATATGCAGGTGCAAGTGAAAAACACTTTGACCCACCGCGGCGCCATTATTCACTACCAGCCGAAAAGCATCCGCATAGCCCTCATCACTCGCTACCTTTGCCGCCACGATCATTAGGTGGCCCAGCAGAGAATCATCATCGTTCTGCGCATCAACCAGTTTGGGAATTACTTTTTTGGGGATCACCAGAATATGCATAGGTGCCTTTGGATTAATATCACGAAACGCCAGACACTGATCATCTTCATAGACAATATCGGCTGGAATTTCACGCTCGATTATTTTAGTAAACAGGGTTTCAGACATATTTCGAAATCCTTTAAGTGTAAAAACGGGGGCGTTGCAACATTCAATTGCAAGCTCATTTCAGATCTTCACATTATCAATGCTCATCGAGTGGTCGTCCAGTCCTACCCCAATCACTTTTGCTAAGCAAAGAACCAATATGACGCTAGAATCGCAGCGATAATACCCACCAGGTCCGCGAACAAACCACAGGCTATCGCATGCCGGACTTTACGGATACCAACACTACCAAAGTAAACCGCGAGCACATAGAAAGTAGTTTCTGTACTGCCCTGTATAGTGGCTGCTGTCAGTGCAGGAAAGGAATCCACACCGAAATTCGACATTGTTTCAAGCATCAATGCGCGAGAACCGCTGCCACTCAACGGTTTCATCAGCGCTGTGGGTAGCGCTTGTACAAACTGGGTATCCATACCTAATGCTGCGACCAGCGCTTCAATTAACCAGATCAGGCCATCAAGAACGCCGCTGGCGCGAAATACACCAATTGCCACCAGCATTCCAATCAGGTAGGGAATGATACGAACCGCTACGCCAAACCCCTGTTTCGCACCACTGATGAAAGCCTCATAAATATTAATCCTGCGCCAGTAGCCGTGACATAGAAACAGCATAATCACCGAGAATAGAATGAAGTTACCCAACTGCGATGAAAAGGGCGCCATCGCTTCACTGGGTAGCTGAGATAACACAAAAATAAGCACCGCAAGCAACAGCGCAAACCCTGACACGTAAGCTAGTACGACCCGATCCCAAATTGGCAGTTTCTGGATAGTGCTGGTGAGCAATAACCCGGCAGCCGTGGATGCTGTGGTCGCCAATAATATGGGAATAAAAACCAGCGCTGGTTCCGAAGCGCCCTGCTGAGCACGAAACAGAAAAACCGTGATCGGCAGCAAAGTCACAGAAGAGGTATTAAGCACCAGGAAAAGAATCTGCGCGTTTGAGGCTACCTGCTTGCTTGGATTAACGCTTTGCAGATCCCGCATAGCCTTCAACCCCAGCGGTGTCGCGGCATTATCCAGACCCAACATATTGGCCCCGAGATTCATGGTCACAGACCCGATAGCCGGGTGCCCCTGTGGGACATCCGGCATTAACCGGCGAAATAGTGGTGCCAATAGCCTGGCCATCAGATGAATCAGGCCGGACTGCTCAGCGATTTTAAAGAAGCCCAACCACAGGCAAAGCACGCCTACCAGCCCGATTGCTATTTCCGCCCCCAACTTGGCCATCGTGAAGGTAGCATCAACAATTTCAGAAAAAATTTCTGCCTGACCAAATAGTAACCACTGACCAAGACTTGCTACGAACGCGAGCAGGAAAAAGGAGAACCAGATATGGCTCAGCACACATGCCTCCAATGAAAGTGTAGGTCTGCCGAGCCAGTCATTGCTGAACCCCGGCCATCAATAAGAAGTTGTTGGGAAAATCCTAATGGCGCGAATGCATTACTCATTACCCCAAAATACAAATCGACCGCGCCCTATGGGGAGCGAACAGCTCAACTCAATGACAAGATGATTCGAGCAGTTGTTTCGCCTCAGCTGAAATTGTCGTGATCCTGAATCCGGTTCCGTAAAAAGACGGACTTGACTGCTCACACCACACACTTTCCGCTTCAATGACCGCCCGATCTGTCGTATCCGAATGATTGGGCGACTGGGACAACAGCATGTATTGAAATATCGACCCTACGCTTATCGGATTAACACTACTGGTTATCAATAAGCCATCTTTAGACCAATCCGCCACCAGGCCAATATACTCATTTGTATTACGATCAAAAACGCTAACCGTACTGCTCAAACTCTTGCGAATATAATTCCTTCTTTCGTCCAACATGGTGCCCTTCTTGTTGTTGCTACCAGCTGCCTTTATAATTGTACCTGCAATAAGCAATTTGTACCCTACAGAGCACCCAGATAGCAAGAAAAGATTTAACCCTTTTACAATAAGCCTGCTGTCACTACCTTCGTGGTTTGAATAAACAATGTCCGAGAAACGTTTGCTAACGCCAATAGACCAGCTCATTAATGCAGTTGATCACACTCTGAGAACAGTTTCCAGCCAGGTTAAACATGCGCAGCGCCAGTCTCCCGCTGAGGCGATTCCTGACACCGATCTGGACAGCTCCTCTGAGAGACACGTGGCAGGCCTTATGCGAGTCAATCATACTGGAGAGGTGTGTGCACAGGCGCTCTATCAGGGACAGGCGACTACCGCAAAACTTCCCGGCGTAAAAGAACAGATGCGTGATGCCGCGCTGGAAGAGGAGGACCATCTGGCCTGGTGCGAACAGCGCCTCAACGAGCTAAATAGCCATACCAGCGCGCTCAATCCTCTTTTTTATGCGGGCTCTTTTGGCATTGGCGCTATAGCTGGCTTGATCGGCGATCAATGGAGTCTGGGGTTTGTCGCAGAGACCGAGAAGCAGGTATGTGCACACCTGGAAAACCATCTGAAACAATTACCAGAACAAGATCAAAAGACCCGGGCGATTCTGGAGCAAATGAGCAATGATGAAGCCCATCACGCCAGCCAGGCTATTCAGGCTGGCGCAGCAGACCTGCCGAAACCCGTAAAGCTCGGCATGAAGCTTGTCTCAAAAATCATGACCACCACCAGCTACCGGCTTTAACAAACGCCCCAATAAGCATTCAGGGCGCAAGCCGCTCCACTGTCCACTGACCAGTTTCCGCCAGCTCGAATTGAAACCGGTCATGGAGCCGGTTTGGCCCACCCTGCCAAAACTCGATCTCATGTGGTTTAACCCGGTATCCCCCCCAGAATGAGGGTAGCGGCACCTCACCTTTTGAAAATTTTTGCTTTATCTCCGCAAACTTTTGCTCCAGCATCTGTCGCGACGATAGCGGTTGACTCTGGTTAGATGCCCAGGCCGCTATCTGACTATCCTTTGGGCGTGACAGAAAATACTTAAGCACCTCCGCAGTCGACAATCTGGTGGCAACACCACATATCTTTACCTGCCGTTCCAAAGGCAACCAGGCAAAATGCAGCGCCACCTTGGAGCAGTTTTCGATCTCCTGAGCCTTCCTGCTGCCCAGGTTGGTATAAAAAACAAAACCCCGATCGTCACACTGCTTGACCAACACCGTTCGCTGGGAAGGCTGCCCATCGCTGCCAATGGTGGCTACTGTCATCGCGGTCGGGTCGACCACCTCAGCATCAACAGCCTGCTTCAGCCACATTTGAAACTGCACAATCGGGTTTTTATTCAGATCTTCTAAACGCAACCCATCACGAAGATACTCCCTGCGTATTTGGTCAATATTCATCGGTTAACCACTCTGCACTTGTGAATCAATCACCTCAAAGCTGTGTGTAATCTCCACACCGGCCTTTTCAAGCATAATCGAAGCAGAACAAAACTTTTCGGCGGACAGCGCCACTGCTCTCTCTACCGCAGAAGGTTTTAAATTGCGTCCGGTCACCTCAAAGTGAATACCAATCTTTGTGAATACTGCTGGAACCTCGTCTGCTCGCTCCGCCGACAACACAGCCACGCAATCGGTCACATCCTGTCGTGATTTTTTAAGGATATTCATCACATCAAAGGACGTGCAACCACCAAGACCAGCAAGCATTAACTCCATTGGCCGCATCCCCGTATTACAACCGCCATGAGATTCCGGCCCCTCAACAGTCATCGAGTGGCCACTACCAGATTCTGCTAAAAATCTGACGCCATCTATCCATTTTATCTTTGCTTTCATAAACTACCCGCTAGTCACTTGAGTCAGGGGGGGTATTATATGTCTCATACGGAGATTGAGAAATGAATCTTTTTACAGATATTGAATCCTGGTTAACTGGTCAGGGAAGAAAAGGCCCATTTACCTACAAACCTTTATCAGGCGGTTGTATTTGTGAGAGCTGGCTTCTCCAGTGCGCTGACCAGCAATCCTACTTTGTAAAAACACTAACCAACGCACCCGAAGGACTTTTTAAAGCAGAAGCCACCGGTCTGCGCGCAATTCACGCTACGGGCAGCTTAACAACCCCAACCATTTTCCATCAAACCAACAACTTCCTGGTATTGGAATACCTGCCCGCCACAGTGAAAGCCGCAGACTACTGGGAGCAACTCGCAAAGATGCTGGCAAAGATGCACCACCAGCCCAGGCCGGAATTCGGCTTCCCATGCACAACCTATTGCGGCAGGACACCCCAACCCAACAGTAAAGAATGTAACGGGGCTGTTTTCTTTGCCGAGCAGCGATTGCTTTATCAGGCAAAACTTGCGCACAGTCGAGGACTATTGGACCAGCGAACACTAAACAGTGTGAAATCACTGTGCGACAGGCTGGACCAACTCATACCTGAGCAACCTGCATGCCTGATACACGGCGATCTGTGGTCCGGCAACCTGCATACTAATAGCAAAGGTGATCCGGTCGTCATTGATCCTGCCTGCTATTGGGGGTGGGCGGAAGCCGATATCGCCATGACCCGGCTCTTTGGCGGTTTTCCCGAAACCTTCTATGACAACTACCTCAATTGTCATCCATTTGAGCCTGGCTGGATGGATCGGATCGATATCTATAATCTCTATCATCTCCTCAATCACTTAAACCTGTTCGGCAGCAGTTATTACTCACAAGTAACAAAAATTCTCAAACGTTACCTTTAATCACATCACCATCACCTGTGAATAAAACTGGTCGGGAGTCAAACTCTGGCTTAAACACCTATTTTTTATAAAATAAACCGTAACTACGCTTGACAAGATACGGATTCACTACTATTCTTAAAAAACACTGATTTGTTACCTTTATTCACACAAAGGAAACGCCAGTAACAATTTTCCTCCCACACATACCCCTATGTGTGTTCTTACGGATGGCCCTTCTGCCATCCGTTTTTTTATGCCTGAAAAAAAACCGCATCCAGAAAGGCTTTAACTGCCAAAACGCTATTTAACTTTCACTTTCGAGTACTTTCAAAACACCACTACTCGAAATTGGCTGATGAAAATCATACCCCAACAGCACGAATTGCAATCCAACAGTTATTTTTCTCTAATGCTATACTCTCTCGGGCCGATAGTTGATTAGAGAACAAGTTTTCGAAAAACATATTATGAGCACCCTACAGAATTTACCGAACACTGAAGCCATCAACCACTCCGGCGACATCAGCGCCCGGCAACTGGATGAGGTATTCTCCTATTTCCCAATTGGCGATCGCATCAAATATTACCCTGAATACCAGGCTAACCTGACGATGGAATCGCTGGTACTGGGCTACCAGATTAACGGGCATACAATCTATTCCCAAAACCACATTACGATCAAATCAGGCTCCTCAGGCAAGGCGCTCATTCAATTGCATCATAACAACCAGGATATCGAGTTGAGCCGAATCGATAGTCTTTGCCTGATTTTACCCGGCAAGGCTGGCGAGGAGTATAAATTGAACTTCCTTAGCAAAGCTTCCCTGGGCAGTCGGGGCCAGTTTCGCAATGGCAACGCAATCACCCTGGTAGCCCGCTACCATGAAAGGGGTGTGATTGAACTGGAAAGTAGCGTCAGGGAGTCTTTCATACCCAAAGACGGATACTACCGAAATCACCGTCTGGTTTTACTGGATGTTATTGCCGACAGCCTTAAGGTAAGCGAACAAAGAACGCACCACCGGCTGCAAACCAACATTGTAGCAAAGCTGCTCCATGCATCAAGCCAGACCACCTACAGCTGTATTGTCAGCAATTATTCAGAAGTCAGCGCCCAGATAAAACTGGATCAAAGCGATCCTGCAGCCAAGGCATTTAGAAACGGTGACAAGATCACCCTCACCCTGAAAATCGACCAGCTGCACAGAACTTTTGTCATTAAAGGCGTTATTATGCGGATCAATCCACAAACGCTAATTGTAACCTTACAGGAGCTTATGGTTGAAGGTGAGTTCAAGCCGATTGAACTGATTGATGCCCTGGATATCAAAGCCTGCATACTGCAACACCCGGATTCACATTAAGCAGACAGCAACAGGGGCAACTTGCGCTGCCTAATCACTCTTCTGACAAACCCGGCCTAAAAATTCTGTGACAGGATGCTAGGTTGTTGCGTACAATACCGCAATTAATAAAGACCCTTTTGGAATACTGGATGACACAAAGACAACAATCCTTCACCAAAGAAGAACTGCTAAGTTGTGGCCGCGGCGAAATGTTTGGCCCGGGTAACGCCCAACTTCCTATCCCCAATATGTTAATGATTGATCGAATTACCGACATATCCACCGACACCGGTGTCTATAACAAGGGCAGCATTACTGCCGAACTGGATGTCACACCTGACCTTTGGTTTTTCGATTGCCACTTTCCGGGAGATCCCGTGATGCCCGGCTGCCTGGGTCTGGATGCAATGTGGCAATTGGTAGGATTTTACCTGGGATGGATGGGACACCCGGGCAAAGGACGGGCTTTGGGATGCGGCGAAGTTAAATTCACCGGGCAAATCTTGCCCAGCGCCTCAAAAGTCACCTACAACATCGACTTAAAGCGAGTCATTACACGAAAGTTGATTTTGGGTATCGGTGATGGACGCCTCGCCGTTGATGGCAAGGAAATCTACACGGCCAAAGATTTAAGAGTTGGCCTGTTTAAGTCTACGGATAGCTTCTAACAGACCAATCAATTCACGAAATATGGGTAACGTATAAGGAATGCTTGCATGTTTATCCAAAAACACACAACCCATATGTAATATAATGGGCACTTTGAGACCGAACCAATTACAGTTAACGCAAGCAGTCTATTGAGCGGTCCAAGAAGGAATAGTTATGAAACGCGTCGTAGTAACAGGTATGGGGATAGTTTCCTGCCTAGGCAACGATAAAGAATCCGTATTAAATTCCCTGCAACAAGGTAAATCAGGTATACGCCTGAAAGAGGAATATGTCGAACTGGGGCTGCGCAGCCATATTGCTGGCAGCATCAATATCGATACTGCCGAAGCAATAGATCGGCGTGACCGGCGGTTTATGAGCGATACAGCAGCCTACGCCTATATTGCCATGCAACAGGCCATTGACGACGCTGAACTATCACCTCAGCTGGTTTCAAATGAACGTTGCGGGCTGATCGCTGGCTCCGGCGGACCTTCGCTCTCAAATGTAGTCGAGGTTGCCGACGTCCTTCGTGCAAAAGGTGTTAAACGCCTTGGCCCTTACCGGGTTCCAAAGAGCATGAGCAGCACCGTATCCGCTTGCCTGGCGACCCCCTTTAAAATCAGAGGCGTCAATTATTCGATCACCTCAGCCTGTTCCACCAGCGCTCACTGCATTGGTAATGCCATGGAGCTTATCCAGATGGGCAAACAGGATATTGTTTTTGCCGGCGGCGGAGAAGAGGAGCACTGGACCTTCACGGCTCAATTTGACGCGATGGGCGCCCTTTCAACAAAATACAACGATACACCTGAAAAAGCATCCCGAGCCTATGATGTCGATCGGGACGGTTTTGTGATCGCTGGTGGCGGAGCTATGCTGGTAGTCGAGGAACGTGAGCACGCCATTAACCGTGGCGCCAGAATTTACGCAGAAATCACCGGCTATGGTGCCACTTCAGACGGATTTGACATGGTTTCCCCGTCCGGCGAAGGGGCTGTTCGTTGTATGCGTCAGGCGATGGCAACCAGCAATCAGCCTGTTGATTATATTAACGCCCATGGAACCAGCACTCCGGTGGGCGACATAAAAGAACTGAACGCGGTAAAAGAGGTTTTCGGTGACAAAGTACCGATGATCTCCTCAACAAAATCTTTGTCAGGTCATTCGCTAGGAGCTGCAGGCGCACACGAGGCAATCTATAGCCTGTTGATGATGGAGAATAACTTTATTGCCGCCTCGGCCAATGTAGACACTCTAGACCCTGAAGCTGAAGGGATGCCCATTGTGACTGAGCGCAAGGATAACGCCGAAATCAACACCATGATGTCAAATAGCTTTGGGTTTGGCGGCACCAATGCCTCACTAATCTTTCAGCGACACGACAGCTAGCAGGCGGGCCCGGAGAAAGCATAAATTGCTATCAGGTTACAGCAACGATTTCCCGGTGCCGCTCAATCCACTGACTGGATTCATGGTGCAGATCCTCAACACTTCTACCTTCAGGGAGAATAGGCGCGCCAAATACCATTTTCAGCTCGCCTGGTCGCTTCAAAAAACCTTTCGCCGGCCAGATCTCTCCAGCATTGTGCGCAACAGGGATTATGGGCGCTCCTGTTTGCGCCGCCAGCAACGCTCCGGTTTTTGAAAAACGGACACGTCTGCCGGGATCAACACGAGTACCTTCAGGAAAAATAAGCACCCAAAAACCCTGCGCTAGCTTTTCGGAACCCTGCTGAACAATTTGCTTCAAAGCCCCGGTTTTTATCTTTCTATCGATCGCTATCGGGTTAATCAGCGCTAACGCCCAGCCAAAAAAGGGTAGTCGCAGCAGCTCCTTTTTGAGTACCGTGCACAACGGCGAGACTACCGTTTGCAGATAAAAAGTCTCCCACTCACTCTGATGGTTACTCACGATTATACCGGCCTCAATACCGTCCAGGTTCTCCAGACCTTCTATTCTGTAGCGTACGCCGCAGGCCAGACTGAACCACCTGATAACAAACCGGTTGAGCAAAATCGCAAACTTAAAACGCTTACGCATGGGTAGCAAAGGTAACACTACCAAGCAAACTGCCGAATGGATAAACGTCGCAATAGCGAAAACCAATATAAATATTGATGACCGAATATAATTTATTATTTTACTCATTAATTCCGATTGTTACCCTGTATTAATGCCTTGCAAAACCCTAAGTCCACGCAATGAATACCCACAGGACCAAGATAATAAAACCCGACAGGATTGAAAGGTTTGCTGTATCAGCATCCATGCACCCCCTCTTTCCCGTGCTGCTACAAACGGTCTATTCGACTATAGCGGGCTAATAACCCCTTTGGGGGCACACTCCTTCACCACCCTGGCCATCTCCGGCTTCCAGGAGCGCTGTTTGATACCAAACACTTCAAGTATTTTTCGGCAATTAAGTTGTGAGTTTAGAGGCCGTGGTGCCTGATAGTTGTAATCTTTGGTTTTCTGCGCCGTAATCTCGCTGACGCTGACCTCCCCATACAAGCGAGCCTGCTCCACAATGTGACAGGCAAACTCATACCAGTTGGTCACCTCGCGTCCTGAATAATGGTAGGTTCCCCAGGCGTCGGCACCGCAATCAAGCTGTCGAATGATAGCAATGATGACACGTGCTATGTCAGCAGCAGGTGTTGGTGCACCAATCTGGTCATCGACAACACTCAGCTTTTCCCGCTCGCCAGCGAGTCGGGTCATGGTCTTAACAAAGTTGCTTCCCCACTCACTAAACACCCAACTGACTCGCAACACCACATAATGCTCAAGTAACGATTTAAGCTGCCGCTCACCTTCCAGCTTGCTCTTACCATAAAGGTTAATGGGGGACGGCTCATCATCCTCCACGTAAGCGGCGCGCTGCTCGCCATTAAATACGTAATCAGTAGACAGGTGAATTAGCGGGATATTCAGCCGTTTACATGCGTTAGCTAGATTTTGAACACCAACCGCGTTTACCGCGAAGCACGCCTCTTCGTCTTGCTCAGCCTGATCAACAGCAGTGTAAGCAGCCGCATTTACAACAAAATCAGGTTTCGCTTTCTTGATACTTCTAAGTACTCTGCTTTCTTTTCTAATATCCAACTCATCGGATGAAAAAGCCTGAAACTCTATACCCTGTTCAAGCGCCAAAGCACACAGTGCCCGGCCAACCTGGCCCGTTGACCCCGTAATTAGCAGTTTCACTGATTCGACAGGCTCCTAAAACGGGATATCATCATCGAATTCATCAAATCCAGCGCCGCCACTCTGCCCGCCTTGGGCTGCCTGGCCGGAATCACTAGAGGGTGCACTTTGAGCCGCTTGTTGTTGACCAGCACCGCTGTATTCACCCGAACCACGACTATCAAGCATCTGCATATCCGACCCGACAATTTCAGTGGTATAGCGTTTCACGCCGTCCTTCTCCCACTGGCGGGTTCTCAATGAACCTTCCACATAAACTTTTGACCCCTTGTGCAGATACTCACCCGCAATCTCAGCCAATTTGTTGAAGAATACAACACGGTGCCACTCGGTTCGCTCCTGCTGCTGGCCACTTTGCTTATCTTTCCAGCTTTCGCTGGTCGCTACCGTGATATTGGTAACGGCACCACCGGAAGGCATATACCGCGTTTCCGGATCTCCACCACAGTTTCCTACCAAAATAACCTTATTAATGCCTCGCGCCATGATTTTCTCCTGTCGGTTAGTGATGTATTCCGCGTTACTTGTTAGTAACTGATGAGGTCAGCGGATCCACATTAGCTGCAAGATGGTAGCAGATTATACGTCCCTCACAAAACTCTTCGCTTCATAATCTCGACTTTTACAGCTCCTGTCTCACCAACCCGAGTGAGACGTTCTCAATTAACTGTACGGGTGCCACCAAAAACAATATTTAGATGCCTTTGTCTTTCCCCAAAATTACCCTATATAATGGTTAGTTTTCTTCTGACAGCGGCTTTATGAGCAATATTATACTGCGGGGTGTTCGCACCCATAATTTAAAAAACATCGACCTCGACATTCCACGGGACCAATTAGTCGTTATCACCGGGCTATCAGGCTCGGGAAAATCGTCCCTAGCCTTTGACACTCTCTATGCGGAAGGACAGAGACGCTATGTAGAGTCTCTGTCCACCTATGCCAGACAGTTTCTGTCGATGATGGAGAAGCCGGACCTGGACCATATAGAAGGCCTGTCCCCGGCAATTTCGATCGAACAAAAAGCCACTTCACACAATCCCAGATCAACCGTGGGTACTATTACGGAGATATACGATTACCTCCGCCTGCTGTTTGCACGCGCAGGCGAACCGAGGTGCCCTGAACACGGCAAGCCATTACAGGCGCAAGCGATTAGCCAAATGGTAGACCAGGTAATGGCGCTACCTGCCGAGCGTCGATTAATGATGCTTGCTCCGATGGTGCAAAACCGCAAAGGTGAGCACCTGCACCTGTTTGATGAGTTGAGAGCCCAGGGTTTCATTCGGGTGCGTGTTAACGGCATTGTCACTGATCTCGACCAGGTACCAGCCCTGGACAAGAACAAAAAACACACGATCGAAGTCGTCGTCGACCGTTTCAAAGTACGCGAGGATATCGAGCTTCGTCTGGCTGAATCATTCGAAACCTGTATTCAATTGAGTCATGGAATTGCCAAAATACTGCCGCTGGACGAAGAACATACGGACACCAGCGACGAACTGATCTTCTCTTCATTATTTGCCTGTCCCGTTTGCGGGCATAGTATTTCCGAACTTGAACCGAGAATATTTTCCTTTAATAACCCGGCTGGAGCGTGCGCTACCTGCGATGGCCTGGGAATGGATCAGTTTTTTGACGAAGAGCGCATTGTCTCAAAACCGGACCTGAAGATCGCCGAAGGCGCCATCAAAGGGTGGGACCGGCGAAATGCATATTATTACCAGATGTTAACCTGTGTGGCCGAGCATTATGGTTTTGATCTCGATCAGCCCTATTCGGAACTGGACGAAGCAAACCGTCAAATTATCCTGCACGGCAGCGGCGATGAGCCGGTTTCCTTTAAGTACCTTACCGAACGGGGCGACATTATAAGCAAGAATCATCCTTTCGAAGGGGTATTACCCAATATTGCCCGCCGTTATAAATCCACCGAATCCCAGATGGTTCGAGATGATCTTGCCAAATACCTCAGCGAGCAGGCCTGCCCGTCCTGTCAGGGCTCCAGACTGAAACGCGAAGCACGCCACGTTTTCATAGAGGAACTGAACTTACCCGCCATTACACAGTGGCCGGTTGGCAAGGCTCTGTCCTACTTCAATCAGTTGAGCCTGCCAGGCAGGCGCGGAGAAGTAGCCGAAAAAATACTCAAGGAGATTCGTTTAAGGTTATCGTTTTTGGTCAATGTAGGCCTTGAATACCTGACCTTGAACCGAAGCGCGGAAACACTATCGGGCGGCGAAGCGAAGCGTATTAGGTTAGCCAGCCAAATTGGTGCCGGTTTGATGGGTGTCATGTATATCCTGGATGAGCCCTCTATTGGACTACACCAGAGAGATAACGAGCGTCTGTTGAATACACTTTTTCATCTGCGTGATTTGGGCAATACCGTAATCGTGGTCGAGCACGATGAAGAAGCAGTGCGCAGCGCAGATTACGTCATTGATATCGGACCGGGTGCTGGTGTACATGGTGGACAAGTAGTCGCTCAGGGTACACCTGACGCGGTACAGCGGAACCCTGACTCAATTACAGGGCAATACCTGTCCGGCATTAGAAAAATCAACGTACCGCAGCAGCGTAACCCCTATGATCCAAATAAAGTTCTGCGCCTCGAAGGCGCTTCTGCAAATAACTTAAAAAATGTAACTATAGAGATTCCGCTTGGGTTAATGACCTGTATAACCGGGGTATCCGGATCTGGAAAATCGACACTGATCAACAATACGCTCTACCCGATTGCGGCAACTGAACTCAATAAGGCGACCACATTGAAAGCGGCACCCTACGATAAAATAGTGGGCCTGGACCAGCTGGACAAAGTCGTCGACATCGATCAAAGCCCGATCGGCAGGACACCACGCTCAAACCCGGCCACCTACACCGGCCTGTTCACGCCAATAAGAGAGCTGTTTGCGGCCACCCAGGAGGCCCGTTCTAGAGGCTATAAACCCGGCAGATTCAGTTTTAATGTGAAAGGCGGACGCTGTGAAACCTGCCAGGGCGACGGACTAATCAAGGTTGAAATGCATTTTCTGCCCGACATCTACGTACCCTGCGATGTCTGTAAAGGAAAGCGATACAACCGGGAAACACTGGAAGTAAAGTACAAGACCAAAAACATCCATGAAGTGCTGGAAATGACCGTTGAGGAAGCCAGTGAGTTCTTTAGTCCCGTACCCATGCTGGCGAGAAAACTCAAGACGCTGGTCGACGTAGGTCTCTCTTACATTCGATTGGGACAAGCAGCAACGACCTTGTCCGGAGGCGAAGCCCAACGCGTCAAACTGGCCAAAGAGTTATCCAAACGAGATACCGGACAAACCCTCTATATTTTGGATGAGCCAACAACAGGGCTGCATTTTTATGATATCGAGCAATTACTCCATGTTTTGCATCGTCTGAGAGATCATGGCAATACCATTCTGGTTATCGAGCATAATCTGGACGTCATTAAAACAGCAGACTGGATTGTTGATCTGGGGCCAGAGGGTGGCAACGGTGGCGGCGATATTGTGGCAAAAGGCACACCTGAACAGATATGTAATGTTGACGAATCTCACACCGGTCGGTTTTTGCAGCCACTATTAGCTACAGAACTAAGACCAGATCAGGAGAAAGCTGAAACACTGGCGGTCTGAACACATATTGCTTCCTGTGCTACTTATATCAACACGCCTGTATCAATACGCCAGCCACAAAAAAGCCGGGACACTGTCCCGGCTTTTATACTTTTGTTCGAAAGATTCGATTACTAGTCTTCAGACTCTTCTTCGAAATCCTCTTCAACATCCTCATCATATTCAGGTATAGGTCGGCCAACCAGCTCAATATACGCCATCGGCGCCTTATCACCAGTTCGAAATCCGCATTTCATGATACGGGTATAGCCACCTGGACGCTCGGCATATCGCGGGCCAAGCTCATTAAACAGCTTACCCACAGTTTCCTTGTTGCGCAGCCGGTCAAAGGCAAGTCGTCGATTGGCAACTGAATCCTGTTTTGCCAGCGTAATCAGCGGCTCAGCGACTTTGCGCAGTTCTTTGGCTTTTGGCAGAGTGGTTTTAATTATTTCATGCTCGACCAGTGAAGCAGTCATGTTTTTAAACATTGCTTGACGGTGCGAGCTGTTACGATTCAGCTGGCGACCACTTTTACGATGACGCATGTTGCAATTCCCTACAAATTTTACTCTAAATTATTAAAGGCTAATACTAGTCACGCCTGGCCAGCACTCGATCATCATTCTTCAGGCTTGAGGGTGGCCAGTTTTCCAGGCGCATTCCCAACGATAAACCTTTTGATGCAAGTACATCCTTAATTTCAGTCAATGACTTCTTACCCAAATTTGGCGTTTTCAACAGATCCACTTCAGTGCGCTGAATCAAATCGCCGATATAATACAGGTTCTCTGCTTTCAAGCAGTTTGCTGAACGAACGGTCAGCTCCAGATCATCCACAGGACGGAGCAGGATTGGATCTACCTCATCCTCCTCTTCCTCGAACTCAGGTTCCTTATCCGCTTCCAAATCGACAAATGCAATCAATTGTTGTTGCAGAATGGTAGCTGCTCTGCGGATACACTCTTCCGGATCGATGGTCCCATTAGATTCAATATCCAGGATCAACTTATCCAAATCAGTACGCTGTTCAACCCGAGCACTTTCAACAATATAAGCCACGCGTCGTACCGGGCTATAGCTGGCATCGAGTTGCAAGGTTCCGATTGGCTTACTATCGCCCTCGGTAAACCGGGTGTCCGCCGCCTCATAACCACGCCCTTTGGCAACCTTAATACTCATATTAAGCTCGCCCTTGGTATTCAGGTTGGCTATGACGTGTTCCGGATTGGCAATTTCCACATCATGATCCAGCTCGATATCACCGGCTACAACCGGTCCTGCGCCCTTTTTATTCAGGGTCAGAGTGGCCTCGTCACTGCTGTGCATGGTAACCGCTACACTTTTCAGGTTTAGCAGGATGTCGATAACGTCTTCCTGAACACCTTCTATAGTGCTGTATTCATGCTGAACACCTTCAATTGTCACTTCCACTATTGCCGCACCCGGCATAGAGGACAATAAAATACGGCGCAGTGCATTTCCTAAAGTGTGACCGAAACCACGCTCAAAGGGTTCCAGTACAACCTTGGCATGATTCGCACTGATCTCTTCAACTTGAATATGCTTGGGTGTTAAAAACTCTGTAACTTGTCGTTGCATGCTTAAGCCTATTGTTAAGAGGTATTACTTCGAATACAGCTCGACGATGAGGTTTTCATTAATTTCTGCGGGCAGATCAGCTCTATCCGGTACAGCCTTGAACTCGCCTTCCATTTTACCGGAATTAACCTCTACCCAGCCTGGCGTGCCTCGTTGCACAGCCAACTCCAGCGCAGATTTAATACGCAACTGGTTCTTGGCTTTTTCGCGAACAGAAACCACATCACCCGGTTTGACCTGGTATGAAGGTATATTCACAGTAATGCCGTTAACCTGGATACTCTTGTGTGAAACCAGTTGTCTGGATTCCGCACGAGTTGCGCCAAAGCCCAGTCGGTAAACGACATTATCAAGGCGGGATTCCAATAATTTCAAAAGGTTCTCGCCGGTCGCACCCTTCTTGCTGGCTGCGGCTTTGTAGTAGTTACGGAACTGTTTCTCCAGAACGCCATAAATACGGCGAACCTTCTGTTTTTCTCTTAGCTGTAAACCGTAATCGGACAAACGGCTTCGTCTTGCACCATGAACTCCTGGTACGGTATCAGCCTTGCATTTGGAATCCAGTGGTCGAACACCACTTTTCAAATACAAATCCGTACCTTCACGACGAGACAGTTTACAGGTAGGTCCAATATAGCGAGCCATTATGCTGTCTCCTGATTATACGCGACGTTTTTTGGGTGGACGACAACCGTTATGCGGTATCGGCGTCACATCCGTTATACTGTTAATTTTAAAACCAACGGCATTAAGAGCTCGAACCGCAGACTCTCGGCCTGGCCCTGGACCTTTAACACACACATCCAGGTTTTTAACTCCGTATTCCGTTGCTGCATTTCCTGCTCTTTCCGCGGCAACCTGTGCTGCGAAAGGCGTGCTCTTACGAGAACCTCTAAAACCGGAACCACCTGAAGTAGCCCAACTTAGAGCATTACCCTGGCGATCGGTAATAGTAATAATGGTGTTGTTAAATGAGGCATGAATATGTGCCACACCATCAATAACGGTCTTTTTGACCTTTTTCGTTTTACGCGCTGGCTTTGCCATACTTTTCTTTCCTGTCTCTCAACTTCTCTGGTTAGCAGCAGATGTTATTTGCGAATAGGCTTGCGTGGACCTTTTCGAGTCCTCGCATTGGTTTTACTGCGCTGCCCGCGCACCGGCAGGTTACGTCTATGGCGCATACCTCTATATGCTCCAAGATCCATCAACCGCTTGATATTCATGGATACTTCACGACGTAAATCACCCTCAACGGTAATTTTGGTCACTTCTCCGCGAATGGCATCCAGCTGCTCCTCAGACAAGGTCGCAACTTTCGTTACCGGATCAATTCCAACCTTTTCACAGATACCCTGAGCGGTAGTCCGCCCAACGCCATAGATATAGGTCAGTGAAATCACTGCGTGTTTATTATCAGGTATGTTAACGCCTGCTATACGGGCCATTCAGTTAACTCCAATTCTCACGTATTCCAACGTGTCTATTCATTAAAACCGGTTGCTGATGAGTGCAAAAAGTCGCCGTCTGCGAAGGGCGCAAAAGGATACCGCTTGCATAGTCATAAATCAAGCCGAATCCTTAGGCTCACGCCTTTTCAACACCACATTGCAAAATTATCTTCTCTTAACCTTGGCGCTGCTTATGCCGAGGTTCAGCACTGCAAATCACTCGCACAACACCGTTGCGCTTAACAACTTTACAGTTACGGCAAATCTTTTTTACAGATGCACGTACTTTCATAATTAACTCCAAAAAACTATTAACGCAGCAAGCCGCCGCTACCATATCCTTTAAGATTCGATTTCTTGAGCAAGGACTCATACTGGTGCGACATGAGATGCGACTGCACCTGAGACATAAAGTCCATTACCACTACCACCACAATCAATACCGAAGTCCCGCCAAAATAGAAGGGCACGTTCGCGGTATTAATCAGCAACAATGGCAGCAAAGAAACCATCGTAATATAGATACCACCGAACAGAGTCAGACGTGTCATCACTCCGTCCACATAAGATGCCGACTGTTCGCCTGGGCGAATCCCGGGAATAAAAGCCCCGGAGCGTTTCAGGTTATCCGCAACATCTCTTGGATTAAACATCAATGCCGTATAGAAATAACAAAAGAACATAATCAATGCGGCAAACAAAATAATATACAACGGTTGGCCTGGCGCTATCAGCAATGAAATATCCTGAAGCCATCCCATTCCCTCACTCTGCCCGAACCACTGCCCGATAGATGCTGGAAACAACAATATACTGGACGCAAAAATCGGTGGAATCACACCCGCCATATTAACTTTCAGCGGCAGGTGGCTGGTTTGAGCGGCATACATCTTTTTGCCCTGCTGTCGCTTCGCATAGTTAATCGTGATACGACGCTGCCCTCGCTCCACAAATACTACAAAACCCACCGTTGCTACTGCCAGAAACGCTATCGCCAACAGCAATAAGATATTTAAATCACCCTGTCGAGCCGATTCAAAGGACTGTCCAATGGCCGATGGCAAACCAGCAACAATACTGGCGAAGATCAACAGCGATATACCGTTACCAATACCTCTTTCGGTGATCTGCTCACCCAACCACATCAGAAAAACTGCACCGGACACCAGCGTTATCACTGCCACAAAATAGAAGCTATAGGTCGCGGCAAAGGCAATACCCTGATTCGCCAGCCCCATGGACATACCAAGCGCCTGAACCGTTGCCAACACAACCGTTCCATATCGTGTGTATTGACTGATTTTACGCCGCCCCGCTTCACCTTCCTTCTTTAACTGCTCCAGATGCGGGCTTACCGCCGTCATCAACTGCATAATAATAGAAGCAGAAATATAGGGCATAATACCCAGCGCAAAGATACTCATGCGCTCCAAAGCACCACCTGAAAACATATTAAACAGGCTTAATATGGTGCCCTGGTTTTGCTCAAACAGCTGCGCCAGACGATCCGGATTAATTCCCGGAACCGGTATATGCGCACCAATTCGGTAAACGATTATAGCCAAAAGCACAAACCGGAGTCGGCGCCATAACTCGGCTAACCCGGACTGTGCACTCGCTAGCGAAGCATCAGGTTTAGCCATCTAGTCCTCTAATTTTCCGCCGGCCGCTTCAATAGCAGACTTGGCACCCTTGGTAGCCTTGAGCCCACTCAGGGTAACCGCTTTATCGATCTCTCCAGAAAGAATGACCTTAACGCTCTTAATGCTATCAGCCACAATATCCGCATCCTTAAGGGCCTGCAGATTAATTACATCCGCTTCGACCTTCGCGAGATCATTCAACCGGACTTCGGCCACATAGCGCGCTTTTCGCGAACTGAAACCGAACTTAGGCAGACGCCTTTGCAGCGGCATCTGACCACCCTCAAAACCAGGCTTTACGCCTCCACCAGAGCGTGACTTCTGCCCTTTATGTCCGCGGCCGCTGGTTTTACCAAGCCCACTACCGATGCCACGACCGACTCTCTTTGCGGAAGGCTTTGAACCCTCTGCCGGGCTAAGTGAATTAAGCCGCATACCTATTCTCCTACCACGCTGACCATATAATTAACTTGATTTATCATGCCACGTACCGCTGGGGTATCTTCCAGCTCGACAGTGTGCCCAATACGGCGCAAACCCAAACCACGAACAGTTTCTTTGTGCTTAGGCAGACGGCCAATAGTGCTTCGCGTCAAGGTGACCTGTATTCGTTTCGCTTTAGCCATTGCTCTATCCCACTATCTCTTCAACTGTCTTGCCGCGCTTGGCTGCAATATCTTCAGGCGCTTTCATATCCTGTAACCCCTTAAAGGTTGCACGGACAACGTTAACCGGATTGGTTGAACCATAGCATTTGGCCAGTACATTCTGTACACCTGCCAACTCCAACACAGCCCGCATCGCGCCACCGGCAATAATTCCTGTACCTTCAGAAGCCGGCTGCATGTAGACCTTGGAAGCGCCATGACGTGCCCTGATAGGATACTGAAGCGTATTACCGTCCAAGCCCACATTAATCATATTGCGACGCGCAGACTCCATAGCTTTTTGGATAGCGACCGGTACTTCACGAGCCTTACCCCGACCAAAACCTACACGGCCGTTGCCATCTCCAACTACAGTCAAAGCAGTAAATCCGAAGATTCGTCCACCCTTGACCACCTTAGCTACGCGGTTAACCTGAACCAGCTTTTCCTGTAACTCAACACCAGTCTGTTCGTTATCTGCCATGTTTAAACCCTTAAAATTCTAGACCGCCTTCGCGGGCTGCATCAGCAAGTGCCTTCACTCGCCCATGATATTTAAACCCAGAGCGGTCGAAAGAAACGCTCTCTATTCCGGCTTCTTTAGCCCGTTCTGCCAGCAGTGCACCAACCTTGCTGGCAGCCTCTGCGTTCCCGGTTGAGCCTTCACGTAGGTCTTTATCCAGAGTTGAGGCACTCACCAGTACTTCACCGCCGGTTGGCCCGATAATCTGTGCGTAAATATGGCGCGGCGTACGGTTAATACAAAGTCTGTTAACCTCTAATTCGCGAAGTTTAAACCTGGTTTTCCGGCCACGGCGTAAACGGGCAACTTTCTTTTCACTCATAATGTTACCTATTTCTTCTTAGCTTCTTTACGGCGGACATACTCATCGGCATAACGAACACCTTTACCCTTATAGGGCTCCGGCGGACGGAAAGCGCGAATTTCTGCGGCCACCTGCCCAACGAGTTGCTTGTCCACACCTTTCAGCACTACTTCAGTCTGACTTGGTGTTTCCGCAGTAACTCCCTCAGGCAATTGATAATCGATAGGGTGAGAGAAGCCAAGCGTCAGATTGACCACTTTCCCGCTTACTTTCGCCCGATAACCTACGCCCTGCAGCTCTAGCTTTTTCTCGAAACCCTGGCTTACACCGGTCACCATATTATTGACCAAAGCACGCACAGTTCCGGACATCGCTCGAGAATGCTTTGCGCCATCACGCGCAGCAAATACCAGCTGGTTATCTTCTTGCTTCATCTCGACCGATGAATCTATATCAAGATTCAAAGAGCCTTTACTTCCCTTAACTACCAGTGCCTGGCCATTAAGGTTGATCTCTACACCAGCAGGCAATGCAACTGGATTATTAGCTACCCTAGACATAACCCTATCCTAGAAAACGGTACAAATTACTTCGCCACCGACGCCCGCTGCTAAAGCGGCTTTGTCAGTCATGACACCCTTGGAGGTGGAAATAATGGAAACACCCAATCCACCTCGCACCTTTGGCAACTCATCTTTACCCTTAAACAAACGCAAACCCGGTCGACTTGCCCTTTTGATTTCCTCAATAACCGGCTTCCCTTCAAAGTACTTAAGCGCAATGTTCAGCTCAGGCTTAACTGCGTCTTCACTAACAGAAAAGTCTGTCACGAACCCTTCTTCTTTCAGTACATTTGCAATGGCTACCTTCATTTTTGATGAAGGCATTGTTACGTCGGTTTTAGCCGCCATTTGCGCGTTGCGGATACGGGTAAACATATCCGCCAGTGTATCTTGCATGCTCATATTAAATCGCGCTCCTAAATTCTGAATTCAACTTACCAACTGGACTTTTTCAGGCCCGCAATATCACCACGCATGGCTGCTTCACGCAGCTTGTTGCGTCCCAGGCGAAACTTACGATATACCCCATGAGGTCGCCCGGTTAACTGACAACGATTCTGCAAGCGAGAGGGGCTTGCATTACGAGGCAGACTTTGCAATTTAATTTGCGCGTCCCAACGCTCCTCGTCACTCAGGCTCTGATCCTTGATCATCGCCTTAAGCTCTGCCCTTTTTTTCGCATATTTTGCGACAGTATTTTGGCGCTTTTTCTCGCGCTCAACCATGGAAACCTTAGCCATCGTATCTTTTCCTATTCCTTAAAGGGGAAGTTCAGCGCTTTTAACAGCGCCCGGCCTTCGTCATTACTGTTCGCTGTAGTGGTCACAGTAATATCAAGACCGCGGATTTTATCTACATTGTCATAATCAATTTCTGGGAAAATGATCTGTTCACGGACACCCATGCTGTAGTTGCCCCGTCCGTCAAACGACTTGGGATTCAAGCCACGGAAATCTCGAATTCGCGGTATCGCGATATCAATCAGGCGATCCAGAAACTCCCACATGCGTTCTTTACGCAATGTGACCTTACAGCCAATCGGGTAGCCCTCTCGCACCTTAAAGCCGGCGATTGATTTTCGAGCATTAGTAACAACCGGTTTTTGCCCTACAATCAGTTCCAGCTCGGATACAGCTTTTTCCATCAGCTTTTTATCGCCGATTGCCTCACCAACACCCATATTCAAAGTAACCTTGGTTACTTTAGGTACTGCCATCACATTATCGTAGCCAAATTCCTTGGTCAGGGAATCAATGACTTCGCTCTTATAAAGCTCTCTTAATCTCGACATCTTGTTTTCCAGTCAACTATTACGCGTCGATAGCTTCTTGATTCGATTTAAAAATTCGAATTTTGGAGCCATCCTCCAACACCTTAATACCTACACGGTCTGCTTTATTGGTTGCACCGTTGAAAATCGCCACATTGGAAATGTGTATAGATGCTTCCTTTTCCACAATGCCCCCGGGCGCTCCACGCATAGGGTTGGGTTTGGTATGGCGCTTCACCATATTAACCCCAGAAACTATTAGACGATCGTTATTCAACACCCGCGACACCTTACCACGCTTGCCTTTGTCGCGACCGGCAATAACAATTACTTCGTCATCTCGTTTTATCTTATTCATCGCTGATCTCTCAAATTTCCAATCTGCTTACAGCACTTCCGGAGCCAAAGAAATAATTTTCATAAATTTCTCGCTACGCAACTCTCGCGTAACTGGCCCAAAAATTCGGGTACCGACAGGAGCATTCTGCTGGTTGAGCAGTACTGCTGCATTTCCGTCAAAGCGAATGATGGAACCGTCAGGGCGGCGTACACCCTTTCGCGTTCTTACCACAACAGCATTCATCACCTGCCCTTTCTTAACCCGGCCACGCGGAATAGCTTCTTTAACAGTTACCTTGATGATGTCTCCAATACGTGCGTAACGACGATGAGAACCGCCCAACACCTTAATACACATCACCCTTCGAGCACCGCTATTATCCGCTACATCTAGCATTGATTCCGTTTGAATCATTGGTCACTCCAAACCCTATAAATTGCATTCATCTTCAGCAGAAGATTCGTTGCTAACTAAAACTTATTTAAGCTCGATCGCTCGCTCATCGATTTTTTCCAACACCCAGGATTTTGTCTTGGACATTGGTCGTGATTCCTTAATAGTCACCACGTCACCCATTCGGCACTCATTGGCTTCATCATGGGCCCGCATTTTGGTAGACCGTTTGACATACTTGCCATATATAGGATGCTTCATTCGACGCTCAACCAACACGACGATTGACTTATCCATTTTGTTACTGACTACCTTACCAGTAACCGTGCGAACACCTGTCTGCTCACCCATATCAGCCACCTGCCTTTTCTGACAACAGGGTATTAACCCGTGCAATATCTTTACGTACCTGCTTCAAGAGGTGCGTCTGACTCAGTTGCCCGCTCGCTTTCTGCATGCGCAGATTAAACTGCTCGCGCAGCAACGATAGCAATTCTGTATTCAAATCCTCAGCGGATTTGTTTCGCAATTCGTCTGCTTTCATTACATTACCGTCCGCGTTACGAATGTAGTTGCCACTGGCAATTTAACTGCAGCAAGAGCAAATGCTTCGCGCGCCATCTCTTCCGACACGCCTTCCATTTCATACAGCACTCGACCTGGCTGGATCTGGCAAACCCAGTATTCAACACTGCCTTTACCCTTACCTTGCCTGACTTCCAATGGTTTTTTCGTGATCGGTTTATCCGGAAAAATACGAATCCATATTTTCCCGCCCCGTTTCACATGGCGCGTCATAGCACGACGAGCCGCCTCAATTTGACGAGATGTAATACGACCGCGACCCGTTGCTTTGAGACCAAACTCACCAAAGCTAACTTTACTGCCACGTATCGCCAGGCCTCTATTACGGCCCTTCATCATCTTACGATATTTTGTACGTTTCGGTTGTAGCATCGATCCAATTCCTTACCTTTTACCGCGAGCCTTTTTTCGCTTGTTGTTTCTGCTTACTGGCTCGCTCAGCTCTGACCTGTTCAATTCCACCCAGAATTTCACCTTTAAACACCCAGACTTTTACGCCGATAATCCCATAGGTCGTAGAAGCTTCGCTGGTTGCATAGTCAATATCCGCTCGCAAAGTGTGCAGTGGCACTCGACCTTCACGATACCATTCGGTACGTGCAATCTCCGCTCCACCCAAACGTCCACCGACCTGGATTTTGATCCCCTGCGCGCCGATACGCATCGCATTTTGTACAGCCCGCTTCATCGCTCGCCTGAACATCACACGACGCTCCAGCTGACTGGCAACACTGTCTGCCACCAATTGAGCATCCAGCTCAGGTTTGCGCACCTCTTCGATATTAATCTGAACGGGCACACCCATCATCTCGCCAAGCTTGTTTCTCAGCTTATCGACATCTTCACCTTTTTTGCCGATGACAATACCTGGCCGCGCCGTATAAATGGTAATACGCGCATTCTGTGCCGGTCTCTCAATGAGCACGCGGCTCACCGATGCCTGCTTCAATTGCCCGAGTATGTATTCGCGCACCTGCAGATCGTTGAGCAGGTTATCAGCATACTCCTGCCCGCTGGCGTACCAGATTGAATTATGATCCTTAACTATGCCAAGGCGTATGCCGGTTGGATGTACTTTCTGACCCATCTGAGCTCCCAGTATCTGCTTAGCTATCAGCAACTTTAACGGTTATATGACAGGAGCGTTTAAATATTCGATCAGCACGGCCTTTTGCCCGTGGCTTAATACGCTTCATCGTCATGCCTTCATCGACAAAAACAGTCGACACCTTCAATTCATCTACATCAGCCCCTTCATTGTGCTCCGCGTTAGCGATCGCAGAATCCAGGACCTTCTTCAAAATAGCCGCACCTTTTTTGGGACTGTAGGCAAGGATATTTAACGCATCCTCTACCGGCTTCCCTCTAATCTGGTCAGCAACCAGGCGCGCTTTTTGGGCTGAGAGCCTGGCGCCTTTTAACTTTGCCATAGTTTCCATCACAATATCCTCTTACCCGTCTTAGCGCTTGGCTTTCTTGTCAGCCGCATGGCCGCGATAAGTACGAGTTACAGCAAACTCACCCAACTTATGGCCCACCATGTCTTCGGTAATAAACACCGGCACATGCTGTCGACCGTTATGAATTGCTATGGTTAAACCCACGAATTCCGGAAAAATGGTCGATCTTCGCGACCAGGTCTTAATCGGACGCTTGTCATTCTTTTCCAGCGCTACCTCAACTTTCTTCATCAGGTGCGTATCTGCAAAGGGCCCTTTTTTTAATGAACGTGGCACAGTTTTATCCTCTTAGCTTACTATTACCTGACTGAACGCTTACGAACGATCAGCTTATCGGTACGCTTGTTACTGCGTGTCTTGTATCCCTTGGTAGGTGTACCCCACGGAGATACCGGGTGCCGACCACCAGAAGTCTTGCCTTCACCACCACCATGAGGGTGATCAACCGGGTTCATCGCAACACCACGTACCGTCGGGCGCACACCACGCCAGCGTGACGCGCCAGCCTTACCCAATTGCCTGAGGTTATGCTCGCTATTACTAACCTCTCCAATCGTTGCACGACATTCAACCAACACTTTTCTCATCTCACCGGAACGCAGACGCAGACTACAATACGCGCCGTCTCTGGCAACGATCTGAACTGAAGTACCGGCACTGCGCGCGATTTGCGCACCTTTACCCGGCTTGAGCTCTACACAGTGCACCACGGTACCCAGAGGAATATTCCTCATCGGCAAACAGTTACCCGGCTTAATCGGCGCATCCACGCCAGAGTGCATCTCGTCACCCTCTTTAATACCTTTAGGCGCAATCACGTAACGTCGCTCACCATCTGCATAAAGCAACAATGCAATATTTGCAGACCGGTTTGGATCATACTCAAGACGCTCTACCTTTGCCGGTATACCGTCCTTATCGTTACGACGAAAATCTATAACCCGATAATGCTGGCGATGACCACCACCAATATGCCGGGTAGTGATTCGACCATTATTATTACGGCCACCTGATTTGGACTTTTTCTCCAACAACGGCGCATAAGGTCGCCCTTTATGGAGATCCGCATGAACCACCTTGACTACATGGCGGCGACCAGGCGAAGTCGGTTTACATTTTACAATTGCCATGAATTACCCCTTATCCGCGCTCATGAAGTCGATATCCTGACCTTCCTGCAAACGCACATAGGCCTTTCGCAAATCACTGCGCTTACCAATACCATAACGGGTTCGCTTATGCTTACCCTTAATGTTAGCCACCTGCACACCTTCAACCTTGACATCAAACAGCTGCTCAACCGCAGCTTTGATTTCCGGCTTGGTTGCATCAGGCGCTACTTTGAAAACCACCTGATTATTCAGCTCAGCTACGACCGTTGCCTTCTCTGAAACGTGCGGCCCCAGTAGAACCTTAAATATGCGCTCTTGATTCATCCTAACATCTCCTCAAACTTTTTGAGGGCCGGAACGGTAATCAGCACCTTGTCATGCGCGATCAGACTAACCGGATCAGCGCCTGCCACATCACAGACATCGACCTTCGGCAGATTTCGCGAAGCCAGATACAAATTCTCTCCTACCTCTTCCGATACGACCAACACATCAGCGGTCAAATCAAACTCTTTCAACTTGCCAACCATCGACTTGGTTTTAGGCTGATCAACGTCAATGCTCTCTACAACCACCAGGCGCTCCTGGCGCAACAGCTCTGACAGAATCGAACGCATCGCCGCGCGATACATTTTTCTGTTAACCTTTTGCGAGTGATCCTGCTGCTTCGCAGCAAAAGTCACACCACCACTTCTCCAGATAGGACTTCTAATGGTGCCCGCTCGCGCGCGCCCAGTCCCTTTCTGACGCCATGGCTTACGACCGCCGCCATTAACCTCCGAACGTGTTTTCTGCGCTCGGCTACCCTGACGACCACCCGCCATATAAGCGGTAACCACCTGGTGAACCAGCGCCTCATTAAATTCGCGACCAAAGGCGACCTCTGATAACTCGACCTTTGACTTATCTGCTCCCACGATTGCTAAACTCATTCTCTATATCCCCTTAGCTACGTGACTTAACAGCAAGCTTGACCACAACATCGCCACCTGCAGCACCAGGCACCGGACCTTTGACCAGCAACAAGTTACGCTCAGCATCCACTCGCACAATCTCAAGATTTTGAACCGTGACGCGCTCAGCCCCCATGTGACCAGCCATCTTCTTACCTTTAAAGACCCGACCAGGCGTTTGACACTGCCCGATAGATCCCGGCGCTCTGTGAGAAATAGAGTTACCGTGAGTTGCGTCTTGCATCTTGAAATTCCAACGCTTTACGCCACCGGCAAAACCTTTACCTTTTGATTGACCTGTCACATCGACCGACTGACCCGCCTCAAAAGCTGCTACAGTGACTTCATCACCAACATTAACCTGCTCCAGGTCGTCTTCGGAAATTCGATTTTCCCACAGCAAACGACCGGCAGTTACATTAGCCTTGGCATAATGCCCAATCAGCGGTTTAGATACACGAGAAGCTTTACGCTCACCGACGGCGAGCTGAATTGCAGAATAGCCATCGCTGGCTACTGTCTTGATTTGCGTTATGCGGTTGGGTTCAACCTCGATAACGGTGACAGGTATGGAAGCACCCTCATCAGTGAAAACGCGGGTCATACCGCTTTTCCGTCCGACTACTCCAATAGTCATATTAACCTCGATACCAGTGTGTACGGGACTCTAACCCTCTACGGTCGCGCTTCTCAGCACGTTCCACTGATTAGTTTTAAATTACAAAGTTATATCAGCCCAGACTGATCTGCACATCAACGCCAGCTGCCAGATCCAACTTCATCAGAGCATCAACTGTTTTTTCAGTTGGCTCGATAATATCCAGCAAACGTTTATGAGTGCGAATCTCATACTGATCACGCGCGTCTTTATTAACATGCGGCGAAATCAGCACTGTAAATTTTTCCTTTCGGGTCGGCAAAGGAATCGGTCCACGCACCTGAGCACCTGTACGTTTAGCCGTTTCTACAATTTCCAGAGTAGAAGCATCGATTAATCGATGATCGAACGCCTTCAATCGAATTCTGATCTTTTGGTTTTGCATCTAACAAAATCCCGACAAATTACTAATTTTTTTAGCTTTTTAGGCTGCCAGCCTGAAAAGGGAAGCGCATTGTAGTTATCTCCCTACCTACTGTCAAGCAAGAATCAAAAAAAGCAGGCATATTTTGAACCCCGCTAAAAACCTTCAATTCTGCGCATGTTTAAGGACCAAAATCCGGCCTCTTCTGCTTATTTATGTACCAGGAACTGACAAAACACTCATTCTGCCCTTTTTATTAGCAATTAATGTCATTCTCATGTTCAATAATCCGGTAAAAATCCTGTATAATCGCGCGCATTTTACTTATAGCAATTGAGCGCAATCATGACAGACTTATCCAAGTACAGAAATATTGGCATTTTCGCCCACGTCGACGCGGGCAAAACAACGACCACAGAACGCATTCTAAAACTTACCGGAAAAATCCATAAAACCGGTGAGGTTCATGATGGAGCGGCAACTACCGACTTTATGGAACAGGAGCAGGAACGGGGTATCACCATTCAGTCTGCCGCAACCACCTGTTTCTGGAATGACTATCGCCTCAATATTATTGATACTCCGGGACACGTTGACTTCACCGTCGAAGTGTACCGTTCACTCAAGGTGCTCGATGGTGGCGTTGGTGTATTCTGCGGATCCGGCGGTGTAGAACCCCAATCCGAAACCAACTGGCGCTATGCCAACGAATCAGAAGTGGCTCGTATCATCTTCGTCAACAAGCTTGATCGTCTTGGTGCAGACTTCCTGCGCGTTGTCGGACAGGTTAAAAAGGTATTGGGCGCGAACCCGCTGGTTATGACCCTGCCGATTGGCCGTGAAGACGACTTTAAAGGTGTGGTCGATGTGCTCACCAAAAAAGCCTACGTCTGGGACGACTCAGGCCTGCCCGAGAATTTCGACGTGGTTGATATTCCTGCTGACATGGTTGACCAGGTAGAGGAATACCACGAGCAACTGATAGAAACAGCTGTAGAGCAGGATGATGATCTGATGATGGCCTACATGGAAGGCGAAGAGGTTTCCATTGAAGACCTGAAACGCTGCATCCGTAAAGGCACCATTAACCTGGACTTTTTCCCAACCTTCTGTGGCTCTGCCTTTAAGAACAAAGGGGTGCAACTGGTACTGGACGCGGTTGTCGATTATCTTCCCAGCCCGACCGAAGTTGAACCACAACCACTGACCGACGAGAAAGGCGAAGAAACCGGTGAATTAGCTAAAGTAGATGTTGACGAACCGCTACGCGCGCTGGCCTTTAAGATCATGGACGACCGGTTCGGAGCATTGACCTTTGTGCGCATATACTCCGGCATCATGGAGAAAGGCATGACCGTGCTTAACTCTTTCACCGGAAAGACCGAACGGATCGGCCGCATGGTTGAAATGCATGCCGATGACCGTAACGAACTGGACTCAGCACAGGCGGGTGACATTATCGCCGTAGTCGGTATGAAAAACGTCCAGACCGGTCACACGCTATGCGACCCCAAATCGCCCTGCACACTTGAGCCCATGGTCTTCCCGGACCCCGTTATCTCCATCGCCGTTTCCCCCAAGGATAAAGGTGGCTCCGAGAAAATGGGTATTGCGCTGGGCAAAATGATTGCCGAAGATCCCTCTTTCTGTGTTGAGACCGACGAAGATAGCGGTGAAACCATTCTCAAAGGAATGGGCGAGCTACACCTGGACATCAAGATCGATATCCTGAAGCGCACCTATGGTGTTGAATTGGATGTCGGCCAACCTCAGGTAGCTTATCGCGAAACCATTACGCAAGAGATTGAAGACACCTACACGCATAAGAAGCAGTCTGGTGGATCCGGTCAGTTCGGTAAGATCGATTACCGCATTAAACCAGGCGAGCCAGGTTCCGGATATCAGTTTAGCTCCACAGTTGTTGGCGGAAACGTTCCTAAGGAATTCTTCCCTGCGATTGAGAAAGGTTTTGGCGTCATGATGGAAGAAGGTCCATTGGCAAGGTACCCCATGCTGGACGTTGAAATCGAGCTGTACGATGGTGGCTTCCACGCAGTTGACTCCTCTGCAGTCGCGTTTGAGCTTGCAGCTAAAGGCGCCTACCGCCAATCAATGCCCAAGGCTGGCCCGCAAATCATCGAGCCAATAATGAAAGTAGACGTTTTTACTCCGGAAGATCATGTGGGTGACGTCATTGGCGACCTGAACCGTCGTCGCGGCATGATCAAGGATCAGGAAGCAGGCACCACTGGCGTGCGCGTTAAAGCTGACGTACCACTCTCGGAAATGTTTGGTTACATTGGCCACCTGCGCACCATGACCTCAGGTCGTGGCCAATTCTCAATGGAATTCTCGCACTATTTGCCGTGTCCTGCGCAAATCTCCGAGAAGGTCATTGCTGAAGCGAAAGAAAGAAGAGAAAACGCTTAAGCTGATCAGCCTTCAGGCTATTGATAAAACCCCGCCAACGAAAGTTCGCGGGGTTTTATTTTGTCTGGTGGTTAGAAAGTCGCCCCGGCTTCAGCCCTGACACAATCTACTGCTCGCTAATCACATACTTCAAAATCTCTACCACCTGATCCGGTGTGGTCGCCCAAGCGAACGCTGCCGCATCAACCTCCTTTAATGCGTGAACAAACTCTTCGCCGTGAAGCGTAATATAAGGCTTACCCATTGCGGCACAATAACCCGCATCAAAAGCGGCATTCCACTGTTTGTATTTTTCACCAAATCGTATCACCGCCACATCACACTTTTCTATATGCGTCTTTATGCGTATTGCATTTACCTTGGCCGATTTATGATCACGCCAGAAACTCTTTTCCTCATTGCCGAGCATATCACCCGCCGCGTCACTGGCTTCATGATTGGTCACAGCTGACGAAAATGAAATATCGCTACCTTCACACCCCTCTATGACCTGTTGCCTCCAGTCGGTATGTATTTCACCGGAGAGATACACCTTGATACTCATGTTTTACTTCCTCACTTAATGGTTACCTGGCTCTTAACGGATTTCGCGTCCTGGTGACGGACTGATTAAAAGCACTTTTCGAAACCTGTACATTCTACACTACCTGTTGTTTTTCGTGTCTCACCCTGGCTCGTTCATTTGGTTGCGGTGGCCATTCGCTTAAAATAAATGCGCCCTCTTTATTTGGAAGCAAGGACTCTGACTCCGAGCTATTGGCGAAGCCACTATATGGTTTATATTCATATTTATTATTTATGAATACAGGTCTTTATCATGGCTAACACCAGTCTTTCCCTGGGCGAGGACTGGAAAACATTTATCAAAAACGAAATCGCTAGCGGTCGTTATGGCAGTGCCAGCGAAGTAGTGCGGGAAGCACTCAGGAATCTGGAGGAACGTAAAACTAAACTTGAAGCGCTTCAATCACATCTGACTGAAGGAGCAACAAAGGCAAAAAGAGGCGAGTTTGTTACAGAGTCGCTCGATAGCCTCCTCAAAGAATTCAAGGAAGAACATGATGGCAAACCGGTTTAACCTTACCCCTTGTTTCTTTTGCCTAATGGGTGACCCCTTGTTTTCTTTGGGCCCAAGCCTCCGATTAAACTGATAGCTGGGGTTTCGCCTCTTGGCTCGTTCATTTTCTTTGTTTGCCCAAAGAAAACCGAACCAAAAGAAAAGGCACCCCGAACGCGGCAGGCCTTCAGCCTGTCCGTTGTGCTTCTCGCCAAATGTCGGCCGTTCGGGAACTCGCCTTACGGCTCAAACACCCCTCTCTTTCCCGGCCATTTGACTGCGATGCTCACCCGCTTTAGGGGAGGATAGAATGCACTGCGAACAAGTCTCTGATTAGATATTGGCTGACAGGAAACGGCAAGGGCCAACTTCAGCTTAAAATAAATACATCCCCTTTATTTCCGAACTCTCCTCAAAACTTAACGCTTTGCACACGGACAATCGAAGCAACGCGTAGATTGTCCGAGCGGCATAGCCCCGTTGTGCTGCAACTCGTTATGTTTCACAGTTTGAAAGAGATTTAACAAGGTTGATTACGGTGCGCCTATCTTTCTTTTGCAACCTTCGATATAGCTCAACGAATTGTCGCTCTTCCGGCTCAAGTTGGTTGGCAGCGTACAATTGTCTCAATTGACCAATTAAAGATTCAATTGGTTCGGGAACATCCCCCGCTTCGTGATCCATAAATCCAACTGGCAGACAGAGTGATCTTTCTATATCTCGCGCTGATTTCTCGCCAAAATACCTACCAGTATTCATTTGGCTTACAACTGAAGGCGCCTTATCGATAGCGCGTGATCGGGGTCAGGCCTTACATTTGACAAAAAGGCAGCGTTTGGCGGTTGGCGGCGCCTGTATATTGAAGTACTGTTAGAGAGTGTTTTTATCCAAGGAATGGATGTTATGGCAAGACCGTTGAGGATTGAATATGCCGGGGCGCTTTACCACATTACTGCTAGAGGTAATGCCAGAGGCGATATTTTTCAAGATGACCGAGACCGAGAGTACTTTTTAACGTTACTACATCAAACCTGTGATCGCCATGGTTGGTTATGCCACGCTTACTGTTTGATGTCTAACCACTATCACTTATTAGTCGAGACCACACAGCCAACCCTCTCAAAAGGGATGAAGTACCTTAATGGTACTTACAGCCAATTTTTTAATCACCGGCATCGACGGGTTGGTCATTTATGGCAGGGGCGATTTAAGGCTATTTTGGTAGAGAGTGACGCGTATTTACTTGAATTGGCAAGGTACATAGTATTGAACCCGGTTCGGGCTCGAATGGTAAGGTCGGCAGATGAATGGCCATGGAGTAGTTATCGAGCGACCGCTGGTATGGTAGAACCTCATCCCTGTGTAACTGTTGATTGCGTGCTGTCTGGGTTTGATGGACAGAAAAAGGTTGCCTGTGAGCGCTACATTGCTTTTGTTAAATCTGCTGATAATTTACCTTCACCCTGGGAGATGTTAAAGAACCAAATCTACCTTGGGTCCGATAAGTTTGTAGAGGAGGCCCAATGCAGGATAGATCCGGATCAGTCGTTGTTGGATATTCCCAAACCACAAAAACAGTCACCGCCAAAACCGCTGGATTATTATAAGGGAAAGTACAGGAAGCGAAATGAAGCAATGGCGCACGCCTACCGAAGTGGGCATTATACTCTGATGGCAGTAGGTCGTTATTTTGGTGTTAACTATGCTACGGTAAGTCGTGCGGTTAAAGCCTTTGAGAGTAGGTGTGTCAAATGTAAGGCCTGACCCCGTCCATGCGCACGGTTAAAGCCTTTGAGAGTAGGTGTGTCAAATGTAAGGCCTGACCCCGTCCATGCGCAGTTCAGGGTAACCGGCAAGATTCTAGTACGCGGTGGTGAGTGATAAAAAACCATCGCACCTGATACAGCCGAAGCAACGATCTGTGCCAGGCAGATGCTCGATAGATGTTTGTTCGCAGGCACTTCTGCAGAACGACAATAAATGGGCCGGCAGTAGAGACGAGCAATCAATGGAAGAGAATAAACCGGCTAACGCCGGTTTAAAAAACTCGTTTTGCCTATTGACGAGGGGCGGTCATATAGATGTTAAGTTTCTGCTTCATTTTCATCCCCATAGACCAAGCTCAACTCTGGCCTAGCGAATTCTGAAAGCACTGGTTCATCCGGGTTGCTGCTATAGACAACAAGATGCGCAGCAACAACCAAAACTTGATGTGAGTACATATTTGTTTGAAGCAGGTTGAGTCTCTCTGCTTCTGAATCTTTGTTTAGCGACCCTCTAAATGTATTCAGAATGGCGACCCACGCAACAGAGCCTAGACTATCAACTATGTTGCTCAATTCAATTCTTCTGGCTTTTTCAATTTCCTCAATAGAATCACCATGCATTAAGGAATTTCGAATTTCGTTGGTGACATCAAAAAATTCTTGAGGATTGTCTCGTACAATCTTATCAATTAGTTGCCGAATAGCTTGCTTAGGGTACGGTTTGTGAGCTGGGTGTGTTTCACACTCCTCACAATACAACGGCTTTCTACACTTAGGACACAAATCATTAACTTTTCCTGATTCCTTATGAATCTGAGCTAGCAATTCAATCACATACCAAAAATACTGAAATTGATCGTCAAGGTATTCTGAGCTTACGCCATTAGCAAACCACTTAAGAGCTCTTTTAAACGCCGTTGATATATTAGATTTCTGAAGTGTTTCAATCGATCTAAAAAGCTCTTCCTCTAACAATGGATACGGAAGTTCAGAACCAGGGAATCGCTCAAACTGGAGGCAACGCCTTTCTTTTAACCCAGGCGTCCAGTCAATAATTCTAATGAGCTTATGTATTCGGAAGCTCATATTTGTTGCGAATGTCAAATAATGAAGATATTCCTTAAGTTTTGTGGTTCCTGGCTCTTTGACCTCTTCAATATCCTCTCCTGGAATAATGATCTGGACAGATAGCAATGGCCTATCGGTACCACTATTTACTGATAAGTTAGAGATATGCACTTCGTATTCACCATCTGGGTGAAAAGAAGTAATTTTTTCTAACTCCTCCTTAAGACAGGCATGTGCCTCAACTTCGAAATCCAATAAGTACTTTTTGCTATCCATGTTTTTAAACTTAACAGCTAATTATAGAGACTCTGGCACTATAACACTTTGGCACCCTATCACGGGTGAGAAAGCACCAGACGCTTGTAATTTATCTTTAATAACAGTGGGTTGTAATAATAGAGGATTTTTCTTCGCAGACATGTTGCGCCACTCCCTGATTCTTTTGGTATTCCTTTCGTCTCTTTATCATAATCCCATTCCTTTAAAAATCAAGGCATTACATTACCTAAGTCCGCGATATAGAGCCAGTGGTCCTCTGATCTTGGTTGAGGCTATATAATCATCGCCAGCCATGTACCGCAAATTACTCGCCTTTTCGTTCGGAGCGCCTCTCAACCCACCCCTCTGTAGTCGCCGAGCATCGCAGACGGTTAACGGACAAGAGCGAGGACTGTTTGAGCAACGCGAGTTCCGCAGCGACCGTTAAGCGACGAGAAGCACAGGACACCCGAAGGGCGACGGAGTCGGGGTTGCCCTTTCTTTTGGGTCGTTTTCTTTGGGCAAGCAAAGAAAAGAACTCGCCAGGAGGCGAAACCAAAACCCTCACCCATTGATGGGCAAAGAAAATTCCAATTACCGGAAGTCTCCTCGAATTTCAGACACAAAAAAGGCGCTTAAAAAAGCGCCTTTTCATTTGTTACTTAACGGCTAATGCCGCACAGCAATTATCGCTATTCAATAATTTTAGCAACAACCCCTGCACCAACAGTACGTCCACCTTCACGAATCGCAAAGCGCAGACCTTCTTCCATCGCAATCGGCGCGATCAAAGAAACCGTCATCTGAATGTTATCTCCAGGCATCACCATCTCAACACCATCAGGCAGCTCACAAGCTCCCGTTACGTCTGTGGTACGGAAGTAAAACTGCGGACGATAGCCTTTAAAGAATGGTGTATGACGACCACCTTCATCTTTTGACAGCACGTAAACTTCCGCTTCAAATTGCGTGTGCGGGGTAATTGATCCCGGCTTCGCCAGTACCTGTCCACGCTCCACTTCGTCTCGCTTGGTACCACGCAGCAATACACCAACGTTCTCACCTGCACGACCTTCGTCAAGCAGCTTACGGAACATCTCTACACCCGTACAGGTTGTAGTCGTGGTATCTTTGATGCCTACGATCTCGATCTCTTCGCTCACTTTGATCACACCACGCTCTACACGTCCGGTGACCACCGTACCACGACCTGAAATAGAGAACACGTCCTCAATCGGCATCAGGAATGGCTGATCAACCGCCCGCTCCGGCTCAGGAATGTATTCGTCCAGTGTTTCAACCAGCTTCTGAACTGAGGGCATACCAATATCTGAAGTATCGCCTTCCAGCGCTTTCAGCGCGGATCCGATAATGATTGGTGTGTCGTCACCCGGGAATTCGTATTGGTCCAACAGCTCACGAACTTCCATCTCGACCAGTTCGATCAGCTCTTCGTCATCAACCATGTCCGCTTTGTTCAGGTAAACAACGATGTAAGGTACACCAACCTGACGGGACAACAGAATGTGCTCTCGGGTTTGTGGCATCGGGCCATCTGCCGCTGAACAGACCAGAATCGCTCCGTCCATCTGTGCCGCACCGGTGATCATGTTTTTCACATAGTCAGCGTGTCCCGGACAGTCAACGTGCGCATAGTGACGATTCGGAGAATCGTACTCAACGTGTGACGTTGCGATAGTAATACCACGCTCACGCTCTTCCGGTGCATTATCAATACCGTCAAAGGCTATTGCTTCTCCGCCCCAGACTTCCGCACAGACACGGGTCAGCGCCGCCGTCAACGTCGTCTTACCATGGTCAACGTGACCAATAGTACCTACGTTAACGTGCGGTTTATTTCGTTCAAACTTTTCCTTAGACATGACTTGCCTCTCAACTTAATTCGTTAAATGTTAAGATTTACTAATAATTTCATCCGCAATGCTGGATGGTGCTTCGGAGTATTTTTCAAACTCCATTGTGTAGGTCGCCCGCCCCTGGGTCGCAGATCTCAGGTCGGTAGCATAACCAAACATCTCACCTAAAGGAACTTCAGCACGGATAATTTTACCCATTGCCGAATCTTCCATACCCTGAACAATACCACGACGGCGATTCAAATCGCCCATGACATCGCCCATGTTTTCCTCGGGTGTTACCACTTCAACTTTCATCATCGGTTCAAGCAACACCGCTCCACCATGTTCTGAAAGCTGTTTTGCCGCCATCGATCCGGCAATTTTAAACGCCATCTCATTTGAGTCCACTTCATGGAACGAGCCATCATAAAGCGTTGCTTTAAGGCCTAATAGCGGGTAACCGGCCAGGACACCGTTTTGCATCTGCTCCGAAATACCTTTTTCGACAGCAGGGATATATTCTCTCGGGATCACGCCACCAACGATCTCATTGACAAATTCAAGCTTATCTTCGTTGGCATCTTCGGCAGGCTCAAATTTGACCCAAACATGACCATACTGACCACGGCCACCCGATTGGCGCACAAACTTACCTTCGATCTCACAGGTATTGCGAATCGCCTCTCTATATGCCACCTGGGGTTTGCCGATATTCGCCTCGACGTTAAACTCCCTGCGCATACGATCGACAAGAATATCGAGGTGAAGTTCGCCCATTCCGGAGATAATGGTTTGCCCTGTCTCCTCATCGGTTTTCACACGAAACGAGGGATCTTCCTGCGCGAGCTTACCCAGCGCTATACCCATTTTCTCCTGGTCTGCTTTGGTTTTTGGCTCAACCGCCACAGAGATAACCGGTTCCGGAAACTCCATTCTCTCCAGAGTGATCACACTGTTTGGTGAGCAGAGCGTATCCCCGGTGGTAACATCTTTCAGGCCTATGCCGGCTGCAATATCGCCCGCAAGCACCTCTTTGATCTCTTTTCGATCGTTGGAATGCATCTGCACCATACGACCGATGCGTTCTTTCTTTGATTTGACCGGATTGTAAACGGTATCACCGGAGTTCAGCGTTCCTGAATACACACGGAAGAAGGTCAAAGTACCGACAAACGGATCCGTTGCAATCTTAAAGGCCAATGCAGCAAAAGGTGCGTCGTCATCAGCGGGACGTGAATCAACTGTTTCATCGTCGTCCAGCACACCTTCAATTGCTTTTACCTGGTTTGGTGATGGCAAATATTCGATCACTGCGTCAAGAACGGCTTGCACGCCTTTATTCTTGAATGCTGAACCACCCAACACCGGTACTATTTCGTTAGCCAGGGTGCGGACACGCAACCCTTGCTTGATCTCCTCTTCGGACAATTCTCCATTTTCAAGATACTGATCCATCAGTTCTTCGGTCGCTTCTGCTGCGGCCTCAATCAGGTACTCCCGCATTTCATCACAGCGACCCTGCAGATCAGCCGGGATATCCTGATATTCAAAGGTCATACCCTGGTCGGCTTCGTTCCAGATGATTGCTTTCATCTTGATCAGGTCAACTACACCTTTGAACTCATCCTCGGCACCAATGGTCATCTGCAATGGCACTGCATGGGCACCCAACCGATCCTTCAGCTGATCCACCACCATTTGAAAATCCGCACCAGCTCGGTCCATTTTGTTAACAAAGACCATTCTGGGCACTTCATATTTGTTAGCCTGGCGCCAAACTGTTTCTGTTTGGGGCTGTACGCCGGAGGAACCGCATAACACCACCACCGCACCATCAAGTACGCGCAGCGACCGTTCAACCTCAATCGTGAAGTCAACGTGTCCAGGGGTATCGATAATATTGATCCGGTGTTCCGGGAACTGGGCCTGCATACCCTGCCAAAAACAGGTGGTGGCAGCAGAAGTGATGGTGATACCTCGCTCCTGCTCCTGTTCCATCCAGTCCATGGTGGCTGCGCCATCATGAACCTCACCTATTTTGTGAGAAAGCCCAGTGTAGTATAGGACACGTTCCGTAGTCGTGGTCTTACCCGCATCAACGTGCGCACAGATCCCGATATTACGATAACGATCAATTGGCGTTGAACGTGCCACTACTCTGTCCTCTGGGTTCGAATACGATTAAAAACGATAGTGAGAGAAAGCCTTGTTAGCTTCTGCCATGCGATGCACATCTTCACGTTTTTTAACAGCAGAGCCTTTGCCTTCTGCCGCATCAAGTATCTCTCCAGCCAAACGTAACGGCATTGATTTTTCGCTACGATTACGGGCGGCATCCACCAACCAGCGCATGGACAAAGCTGCCTGGCGGTCAGGTCTGACTTCTACTGGCACCTGGTAGGTTGCACCACCAACCCGGCGAGACTTTACCTCTACCATGGGCTGAATGGACTCAAGAGCCTTTTCGAACATTTCAATGGGATCTTCTGTACCCGAGCGCTCTTTAACCTTGTCTAATGCACCATAGACAATCCGCTCGGCCAGGGATTTTTTCCCGCTGACCATCACGTGATTCATAAACTTGGCCAGGGTTTTGTTGCCGTATTTGGGATCCGGCAGCACTTCACTTTTCGCTACAACTCTTCTTCTTGGCATAATTACTTACCTTCTTAATTCAGGGGTCCCAGGATTCATCGCTTTAGTAAATGCGATCACCTGGCCTTACTGTATGGTCAGCGGTCTCAACAGACCACTACTGAAAAACGCCCTACTTGGGTCGTTTGGCACCATACTTTGAGCGACCCTGTTTGCGATCGCTAACACCCGATGTATCCAGACTTCCGCGCACCGTATGGTAGCGCACACCAGGCAGGTCTTTTACCCGTCCACCACGTATCAAAACTACCGAGTGCTCTTGCAAGTTGTGACCTTCACCGCCGATATAGGAGGTAACTTCAAATCCGTTAGTTAAACGGACCCGGCACACTTTACGTAACGCAGAGTTCGGTTTTTTCGGAGTAGTCGTATAGACACGTGTGCATACACCTCGCCGTTGAGGGCAAGACTGTAATGCCGGCACGTCACTTTTTGCTACTTTTTTCTTACGTGGCTTACGGACCAATTGGTTGATCGTTGCCATTAAATACTCCAATAATTAAAAAATGACAGGATTGTTCCCGCCAAAAATAAGGATGCGAGATTCTAAAGACCTCACATCCATGAGTCAAGCGCTATCAGATTAAACGGGCCGACTTATGAGCCGGACACGTTCAGAGCTTCTGTTAACGCCTGTTCGACTTCATCCGCACTAACTGATGAAGCACCTTCTTTAACAGCAGCTTCAGCAAGCCGCTTGCGTTTTCTTTCCGCGTGATAAGCCAAGCCTGTTCCGGCAGGGATCAAACGCCCAACCACAACATTCTCCTTCAGGCCACGCAGGTAATCTTTCTTCCCGGTAACTGCCGCTTCGGTAAGAACACGTGTAGTCTCCTGGAAAGACGCCGCTGAGATAAAGGACTCTGTAGCCAGCGATGCTTTGGTAATCCCGAGCAGCAAACGCTCATAACCAGCCGGATCTGCACCGTTTTTGCTAGCCTGCTCATTTGCCTCTAACACGGCGTTATACTCTATCTGGTCACCCTTGATCAGTTCGGTCGCACCGGAATCACCGATTTCAACTTTGCGCAGCATCTGGCGCACGATAATTTCGATATGCTTATCGTTAATTACAACACCCTGTAAACGATAAACTTCCTGAATTTCATCGACAATATATTCAGCCAGGGCACTCACGCCTTTCAATCTCAGGATATCGTGCGGATTAGGCGGACCATCGGAGATAACCTCTCCACGCTCTACCTTCTCTCCCTCAAACACGTTCATTACACGCCATTTGGGGATCAGCGCTTCGTAATGATCGCTTCCATCCGGCGGAGTTATCACCAGCCGTTTCTTGCCTTTGGTTTCCTTACCAAAACTAACAGTACCTGTGATTTCTGCCAGAATTGAAGGCTCCTTCGGCTTACGCGCTTCAAACAGATCAGCAACCCGCGGCAAACCACCGGTAATATCCCGTGTTTTCGAGCTTTCCTGCGGAATACGGGCAACAATATCACCCACCGCCACATCAGCATTATCTTCCATGCTGAGCAACGCGTTGGGTGGCAGCATATAGTGTGCAGGCACCTGCGTGCCTGCCAGACACAAATCTTTGCCTTTTTTATCCACCAACTTGACCATCGGCCGCATATCCTTTCCTGCCGCGGGACGATCTTTCGCATCCAATACCTGGATATTCGACAAGCCAGTCAGCTCATCAGTCTGGTGCTTAACGGTAATTCCGTCTTCCATATCGTGGAACTTCACACGACCAGCCACCTCGGTAACAATCGGGTGCGTATGGGGGTCCCAGTTTGCAATAACCTGACCCGCTTTAACTTTGGCACCCTCTTTAACGCTCATTACCGTACCATAAGGTATCTTGTAGCGTTCCCGCTCCCGGCCATGCTGGTCAGCGATAGCCAACGATCCGGAACGGGAAACCACAACCAGATCACCGCCCTTGCGGCCAATATGCTTAACGTTGTGGAATCGTACTTTACCGCCGTGTTTGACCTGTACGTTATCAACCGTAGAAGTACTGGATGCCGCACCACCAATGTGGAAGGTACGCATGGTCAGCTGTGTACCAGGCTCACCAATCGATTGCGCCGCGATAACACCTACCGCCTCACCAATATTGGCCAGATGACCACGACCCAGATCACGTCCATAACACTTGGTACAGATTCCATATCTCACTTCACAGCTGATCGGTGAGCGCACCAGAATCTCATCAATGTTATTTTCATCAATGACTTTAACGGTTTTCTCGTCGATCAGAGTGCCTGCACTCAATACCAGGGTTGTTTCATCACCGGGTAAGTTGACATCTTTCGCCACCACTCGCCCCAGCACGCGATCACCAAGCGGCACTACGATTTCACCACCCTCAATCAAGGGTTTCATCAACAGGCCATTCTCGGTACCACAATCAACTTCTGTGATCACCAGATCCTGAGCCACATCCACCAGACGACGGGTGAGGTATCCGGAGTTGGCTGTTTTCAATGCCGTATCCGCGAGACCTTTACGCGCACCGTGAGTTGAAATAAAGTACTGTAATACTGACAAACCTTCACGGAAGTTCGCTGTAATGGGCGTCTCGATAATGGAACCATCCGGTTTTGCCATCAAGCCCCTCATACCGGCCAACTGCCTGATCTGCGCAGGCGAACCCCGAGCTCCTGAGTCAGCCATAATGTAGACAGAGTTAAAGGATTCCTGCTCGACGGTATTGCCTTCGCGATCCACTACCTCATCGGTACGCAGTGTATCCATCATCGCGGTCGCCACCAGTTCGTTCGCACGGGACCAGATATCGACCACTTTGTTGTACTTCTCGCCCTGCGTTAACAGACCAGACGCGAATTGATCTTCAATCTCTTTAACTTCCGCTTCTGCTGCACCAATCACTTGAGCTTTTTCATCAGGTATAACGAAATCATTCACACCGATTGAAGCACCGGATATCGTTGCATAGTGGAAACCGGTGTACATCAACTGGTCAGCAAATATAACCGTTTCCTTGAGTCCCACATTTCGGTAACAGCTGTTAATGAGGCGGGAAATCGCCTTCTTGGTCATCGCATGGTTCACCAGCTCAAAAGGCAGCCCATCGGGCATGATTTTAAACAGCAGAGCTCGGCCAACTGTGGTATCCACGATATGTGTGGTGGTTTCTTTCTGGCCATCCTCATCAATCAGTGTTTCATGGATACGGATTTTAACTTTCGCCTGCAGATCCACCTGCTTGGCTCCGTATGCACGCTGCAGCTCTTCCTGATCAGCGAACACCATCCCTTCACCTTTAACGTTAATGCGCTCACGGGTCATGTAGTAAAGACCCAGCACCACGTCCTGTGAAGGTACAATAATGGGATCACCATTGGCAGGTGACAGGATGTTGTTAGTGGACATCATCAGGGCACGTGCTTCCAGTTGCGCCTCGATCGTTAACGGCAGGTGAACCGCCATCTGGTCACCGTCAAAGTCAGCGTTATAAGCAGCACAAACCAGCGGATGGAGTTGAATCGCTTTACCCTCAATCAACTCCGGCTCAAATGCCTGAATACCCAAACGGTGAAGTGTTGGTGCCCGGTTCAGCATGACCGGATGTTCCCGTATCACTTCCGCCAGAATATCCCACACCTCGGGGGTCTCGCGCTCAACCATTTTCTTGGCGGCTTTGATTGTGGTAGCAAGCCCGCGCAGTTCAAGCTTGCTGAAGATAAACGGCTTAAACAGTTCCAGAGCCATCTTCTTGGGCAAACCGCACTGATGCAGCTTCAGGCGTGGTCCAACCACAATTACCGAACGGCCAGAGTAATCTACCCGCTTACCCAACAGGTTTTGGCGGAAACGACCCTGTTTACCCTTGATCATATCAGCAAGTGACTTCAGCGGCCGTTTGTTGGAACCGGTAATGGCTCTTCCCCGACGTCCGTTATCCAATAGCGCGTCAACAGACTCCTGCAACATGCGCTTTTCGTTGCGTACAATAATATCCGGCGCACTGAGCTCCAACAATCGCTTCAACCGGTTATTACGGTTAATCACCCTGCGATACAGATCATTCAGATCCGATGTTGCAAACCGACCACCATCGAGAGGAACCAGCGGCCGAAGATCGGGAGGTAGAATCGGCAGAACATCCAGCACCATCCATTCCGGTTTATTACCGGATGCATGGAAAGCTTCCAGCAGCTTCAGACGCTTGGACAACTTGCGAATCCGGGTTTCAGAATTAATGTTGGGAATCTCGTCACGGATCTCTTTGATATCCGCTTCCAGATCCATATTCTTCATTAATTCCTGAACCGCTTCAGCGCCCATTTTTGCGGTGAAGTCATCGCCAAACTCTTCCAACGCCTCAAAATACTGCTCGTCATTGAGGATTTGTCCCTGCTCAAGGGTAGTCATACCGGGATCAATCACAATGAAGGATTCAAAATACAAAACACGCTCGATATCTCGCAGCGTCATATCCAGCAACAACCCAATACGCGACGGCAGCGACTTCAGGAACCAGATATGTGCAACAGGGCTGGCCAGCTCGATGTGCCCCATTCGCTCACGCCGAACTTTGGCCAGCGCGACTTCAACACCGCACTTCTCACAAATAACACCGCGATGCTTCAGTCTCTTGTATTTACCACAAAGGCACTCATAGTCTTTAACCGGACCAAATATCTTGGCGCAAAAAAGCCCGTCACGCTCAGGCTTAAAGGTTCTATAGTTAATGGTCTCCGGCTTCTTCACTTCACCGAATGACCAGGAACGAATCATGTCAGGCGACGCCAATCCGATACGTATGGCGTCGAACTCTTCTTCGTGTGCTTGCGCTTTTAACAGATTTAACAGATCTTTCATTAGCCTCTTCTCCAGAAGGAGGTTTTGAATTCAGCAGGTTGGTCGCGGCCTCTGCCGCACCGACCAGAGCTATCTACAATTCATCCGGATGATTAGTCGTGCTCCAGCTCAATATCGATACCGAGCGACCGAATCTCCTTCACCAACACGTTAAATGATTCTGGCATACCCGGCTCCATACGATGATCACCATCCACGATGTTCTTGTACATACGGGTACGTCCATTCACATCATCAGATTTAACCGTCAGCATTTCCTGCAGGGTGTAAGCGGCACCATAAGCCTCCAGCGCCCAGACCTCCATCTCTCCAAAACGCTGCCCGCCGAACTGCGCCTTACCGCCTAACGGTTGCTGCGTTACCAGACTGTATGATCCGGTAGAACGTGAGTGCATCTTGTCATCAACCAGGTGGTTAAGCTTGAGCATATACATGTAACCAACGGTGACTTTACGGTCAAACTCTTCACCGGTACGCCCGTCACACAGAGTGATCTGACCACTGGCAGGCAAGTCCGCCAATTCCAGCATTGCCTTGATCTCGGATTCCGCTGCGCCATCAAAGGCAGGTGTCGCCATAGGCACACCGTTGCAGAGATTACCGGCCATCTCCAGAATCTCCTCATCATTAAACTCTTTGAGGTTTTCCTGTCGACCACCCATTTTGTTGTAAACCTGATCCAGCAGCTTCCTGACTTCTGCCGCTTTAGCCTTTGCCTTAAGCATACCGTCGATCTTTTCACCGATACCTTTGGCCGCAAGTCCCAGGTGTGTTTCCAGTACCTGTCCGACATTCATCCGCGATGGCACACCCAGCGGGTTCAATACGATATCAACCGGGTTACCATTGTTGTCATAGGGCATATCCTCAACCGGCATAATGGCGGAGATAACACCTTTGTTTCCGTGTCGGCCGGCCATTTTGTCACCGGGCTGTACCCGCCGTTTGGTCGCCAGATAAACCTTAACAATCTTCAGCACCCCTGGTGCCAGATCATCACCGGACTGCAACTTCCGCTTTTTATCTTCGAACTTCTCATCAAGCTCTTCACGGCGATCAGCAAGCAGAACCTCCGCTTTTTCTATCTGCTCGGCAAGCTTTTCATCCGCCATGCGGATCTTAAACCAGCTATCTCGCGGCAATTGCTCCAGATACTCGTCTGACAACTTGTCGCCTTTCTTGAGTCCTGGTGCGCCTTCAGCGGACTTGCCGGAAAGCACCTGTCGCAGTCGTTCAAAAGTTGCCGACTCAACGATACGGTACTCTTCATCAAGGTCCTGACGATATTCGTCGAGCATGCTCTTTTCGATCGCCAATGCGCGCTGATCTTTAGGGACACCGTCACGGGTAAATACCTGAACGTCAATAACCGTGCCTGAAACTCCGGTTTTACAACGCAGCGAGGTATCCTTAACATCCGATGCCTTCTCGCCAAAGATAGCTCGCAACAGTTTTTCTTCCGGTGTCAATTGGGTTTCGCCTTTCGGTGTCACCTTGCCAACCAGAATATCACCGGGATTGACTTCCGCCCCGATGTAAACAATTCCGGACTCATCTAGTTTGCTTAGCGCACTCTCACCGACGTTGGGAATATCCGCAGATATCTCCTCAGAACCCAGTTTGGTGTCACGTGCCACACAGGTAAGTTCCTGAATATGAATGGTCGTAAACCGGTCTTCTTCGACAACCCGCTCTGAAATCAGAATCGAATCCTCAAAGTTGTAGCCATTCCAGGGCATGAAAGCGATACGCATGTTTTGACCCAGCGCCAGCTCTCCGGTATCAACCGAAGGACCATCAGCGAGAATATCACCACGAGCGACCATATCCCCTTGCTTGACCAGTGGTCGCTGATTTATGCAGGTATTCTGGTTCGATCGTGTGTACTTGGTGAGGTTGTAGATCTCAACACCCGCTTCACCACTGGCCGTTTCCTCGTCAGACACTCGAACAACAATCTTGCCCGCATCGACACTATCGATTACACCACCACGCTGCGCAACAACACAAACACCCGAGTCGCGCGCCACGAAGCGCTCCATGCCAGTACCCACCAACGGTGTTTCGGCTCGTAACGTCGGGACTGCCTGACGCTGCATGTTTGAACCCATCAGGGCCCGGTTCGCATCATCATGCTCGAGAAACGGGATCAATGATGCCGCTACCGATACCACCTGCCTGGGGGAGACATCCATCAGATCAACCGCTTCCGGCGGCTTCACGGTAAATTCGTTTTGATGTCTGACCTGAACCAACTCATCGGTCAACTTACCTTTGGCGTCTACCTCGGCGCTTGCCTGGGCAATAATGTGCTCGCCCTCATCAATCGCCGTAACATATTCAATCTCGTCTGTGACCTTGCCGTTTACCACTTTGCGGTAGGGGCTTTCCAGGAACCCGTAATGGTTGGTTCTTGCGAAACAGGCCAAAGAGTTGATCAAACCGATGTTCGGTCCTTCCGGTGTTTCAATAGGACATACTCGACCGTAATGCGTTGTATGTACGTCACGAACCTCGAATCCGGCACGCTCGCGTGTCAGACCACCAGGCCCCAGAGCAGATACCCTGCGTTTATGTGTAACCTCGGAAAGCGGGTTGTTCTGGTCCATAAACTGCGATAACTGGCTGGAACCAAAAAACTCTTTCACCGCGGCTGCAACAGGTTTTGCGTTGATCAGGTCTTTTGGCATCAGCCCTTCAGACTCAGCCATACTCAAACGTTCACGTACCGCTCGTTCAACACGAACCAGACCGACACGGAACTGGTTTTCCGCCATTTCACCTACGGAACGAATTCGTCGGTTACCCAGATGGTCAATATCATCCACTGTTCCGAAGCCGTTACGAATCGCAACCAGCGTTTTCAGCACATCGATAATATCCGACCAGGTACCTTCAGACTCAACCAGTTTTTTGGAAAACTCATCCGAACGCTGACCGTAGTACTGGCTATCATACAAAACACCCGGCCCAACAGTAGCTTCACGACCAATACGACGATTCATCTTCATTCGCCCTACCGCCGACAGATCATATCGCTCTTCGGTAAAGAACAGGTTGTGGAACAGGTTCTCAGCAGATTCTTTAGTGGGCGGTTCGCCGGGACGCATCATTCGGTAAATTTCAACCAGTGCTTCCAGCTGATTCCGGCTCGGATCACTACGTAATGTATCTGAAATAAAAGGCCCGCAATCTAGGTCGTTGGTGTAAAGCGTCTGAATCTCTTTAATACCGGACTCTTCTATCTGAACCAACAGCTCTTCGGTGATTTCCGAGTTACACTCACAGACCAACTCACCCGTTTCAGGATGAACCATATCTTTTGCAGTAACTTTACCAAACAGATATTCCCTTGGAATCTCCAGCCGTTTGGTTTTTGATTTCTCAATTTCCCGAATGTGTCGGGCAGTAATTCGGCGTCCCTCTTCTACAATGAGATTGCCTTTATTATCCTTGATATCAAAGGTTGCTGTCTCACCACGCAAGCGGCTCGGCTGCAACTCTAACTTGTATCCGGACTTGGTTAACTGGAAGCTGTTATTATCAAAGAACATCCCCAGAATTTGTTCCGAGCTATATCCCAATGCTCTTAACAGGATGGTCGCTGGCAGTTTTCTGCGTCGGTCAATACGGACAAAAACGCTATCTTTGGGATCAAATTCAAAGTCCAGCCATGAACCACGGTAAGGAATAATGCGCGCCGAATAGAGCAGCTTGCCCGAAGAGTGCGTTTTACCTTTATCATGATCGAAGAATACGCCAGGTGACCGGTGCAGCTGAGATACAACGACCCGCTCCGTACCATTGATAACAAAAGTACCGTTATCCGTCATCAGGGGTATTTCACCCATGTAGACTTCCTGTTCTTTAATATCCTTTACCGCCTTATTTGCGGAATCCCGGTCATAAATCACAAGACGAACTTTAACCCGCAATGGGGCGGCATAGGTAACACCGCGCAACTGACACTCTTTGACATCAAACGCGGGAGTTCCTAACGCATAAGAAACGTATTCCAATGCGGCACTACCCGAATAGCTGGTAATGGGGAAAACAGACTGGAAAGCCGCATGCAATCCAACATCATCTCGGTTTTCAGCCGAGCTACCGGGCTGCAAAAAACTTCTGTATGAATTCAGTTGAATTGCCAACAGATAAGGTATGTCCAATACCATTGGCAGCTTACCGAACTCCTTGCGAAGACGTTTTTTCTCTGTATATGAGTATGCCATCAGTGTTCCTCGATCTTGTCTCTAGCGATCTGCCCAGTCCCGAATGTCGATCTGTCACGCGGGCTTTTGGAAATGCGTTTCCACACTTAATTGCCTATTTCGGCAATCACTACTTACCCCCCCGAAGGGAGCTGTTTACCACTCTATTTTTTTGCCTAATTTACAACGGCAAAAGGCTGGCATCGCAAAAGCGTTACCAGCCAACAGATTAAGCCGTAACTGTCAAAGCTGTTGTTACTTCAGCTCCGCAGTAGCTCCTGCTTCTTCCAATTGCTTCTTGGCTTCTTCAGCTTCTTCCTTGCTAGCGCCTTCCTTGACAGTAGCCGGTGCGCCATCAACCATCTCTTTAGCTTCTTTCAAACCAAGACCTGTGATTGCCCGAACTGCCTTAATGACGTTAACTTTCTTATCACCAATCGAGGCCAGAACAACATCAAACTCAGTCTGCTCAGCAGCAGCTCCACCAGCGTCACCACCAGCAGCGGCAGGCGCAGCAGCAACAGCGGCAGCAGCAGAAACACCAAACTTCTCTTCCATTGCTTCAACCAGCTCAACAACATCCATCACGCTCATTTCAGCAATTGCATTTAAAATATCTTCTTTAGACAGAGCCATGACTCCAATCTCCTAACATTAAATAACGATTAAAAGGTAAGCCGCTTAACTTAAGCCGCCTCTTGTTTTTGATCACGAACTGCAGCAAGGGTACGAACCAACTTGCCAGGCACTTCGTTGACGGTACGCGCCAGCTTGGTAACCGGAGCCTGCATAACACTCATCAGCATAGCTATAGCCTGATCTCTGGTTGGCAGTTTCGCGAGCACATCAATTTGATCTGCCGCCAATAATTTGCCACCCACGGATAGCGCCTTAACTTCGAGTTTTTCATTCTCTTTGGCGAAATCCTTAACCAGACGAGCTGCCGAACCCGGATCTTCTTGCGAAAATGCCAGGATTGTAGGGCCTGTGAGCGCCTCTTGAATACACTCATACTCAGTCCCTTCAACAGCACGCTTGAGCAGTGTATTGCGCACAACACGCAAATATACACCGGAATCTCGAGCTTGCTTGCGCAGGTCGGTCATTTGTTCAACTGATAGGCCGTGATAATCGGCCAGCACAGCAGCCAGAGCGCTACCAGCAGCTTCGTTGACTTCAGCGACAATCGCTTTTTTGTCTTCGAGTCTTAATGCCACTCGCATTACTCCTATTTTGTGTTGGGGGTCCCCAACGGTTAACAATCCCCTGCCAATCCGGAACATAGTCCAACCAGCCGGGCATTTACGGTAAAGCAATCACTTACTTGCCTTACCCCATCTGCGCAGGTTTTACTATTAAGCCAGGACGCTATACAAGCCGTCTTCGCACCTGCGGTCTTTGATGGTCACCGCTGTAATCACAGTAGTGACCCCAAAGTTAGGTATGCAGACCTTTTCAGGCCTGATTAAATTTCCAAAGAACTTTGATCTACCTGAATACCCGGCCCCATCGTTGTGGATAGGGAAATACGCTTCAGGTATACACCCTTGGCACTGGCAGGCTTCAGTTTTTTAACCTCTGCAATCAGGGCTTCGATATTTTCTTTCAGTGCATCATTAGTAAATCCGACTTTACCAACTGAGCAATGAATAATGCCGCCTTTGTCTGTGCGAAAACGTACCTGACCGGCTTTTGCGTTTTTAACCGCACCTTCCACATCTGGAGTTACCGTTCCCACTTTCGGATTTGGCATCAAACCTCTTGGTCCCAGAATCTGGCCGAGCGTACCAACAACCCGCATCGCATCCGGTGTTGCAATAACCACGTCAAAATCCATATTTCCCGCTTTAACCGAATCAGCAAGATCTTCCATGCCGACCACATCGGCCCCGGCAGCTTTTGCTTTATCAGCATTTTCGCCTTGCGTAAAAACAGCAACACGGACATCTTTACCCGTTCCATTAGGCAATACCGTAGAACCTCTTACCACCTGATCTGATTTGCGCACATCAACACCCAGGTTAACCGCCACATCAACAGATTCGGTAAATTTCAGATTTGAGACTTCTGAAAGCAAACTTGCCGCTTCGTCAAATTGATAAATCTTATCCTGGTCGATTTTTTCTCTAATCGCCTTTATACGCTTACTGAGCTTGGCCATTATTCAACCCCCTCTGTCTCAATCCCCATACTGCGAGCACTACCCGCGATTGTTCTTACCGCTGCATCCATATCCGCCGCGGTAATATCAGGCATTTTCACTGTAGCGATCTCTTCCAGCTGAGCACGTGTCACCTTGCCAACCTTATCGGTGTTAGGCCGGGCGCTGCCGCTTTTCAAACCAGCTGCTTTCTTAAGCAGAATGGATGCCGGGGGGGTTTTGGTAATAAAGGTGAAACTACGGTCGCTATAGACCGTAATTACAACAGGAATAGGCATACCCTGTTCCATACTCTGGGTCTGCGCATTAAATGCCTTACAGAACTCCATAATATTAACACCATGCTGCCCAAGCGCCGGACCTACCGGGGGACTGGGGTTCGCCTGACCAGCTGCCACTTGCAGCTTGATATACGCTTCAATCTTCTTAGCCATTTATCTTCTCCTGTGGGTAATAGCGCCGTACTCGTTTCCACGCGGGAAATACTTTCGGGCTCCCCTGTTTTGATTTACCAGATCGTTGATCTAGCCTTTTTCCACTTGATCAAAATCAAGCTCGACCGGCGTTGACCGGCCAAAAATAGTGACTGCGATATGCAGCTTGCTCTTCGCGTAATTAACCTCTTCAACCACACCGGAGAAATCCGCAAAAGGCCCGTCAATAACACGTACCATCTCGCCAACCTCAAACAGGGTCTTGGGTCTTGGCTGCTCAACACCATCCTGAATTCGCTGCAGAATTGCATTGGCTTCCTTTTCAGATATGGGCGCCGGCTTGTCGGCTGTACCACCAATAAAGCCCATCACCCTTGGTGTAGACTTCACTAAATGCCAACTCTCGTCATTCATATCCATTTGCACTAAAACATAGCCCGGATAGAATTTACGTTCACTCTTGCGCTTTTGACCACTGCGCATCTCCACAACTTCTTCCGTTGGCACCAGAATCTCACCGAAATAATCTTCCATGCCATGTAATTTGACCCGCTCAAGCAGAGCACGCATTACATTTTTTTCATATCCGGAATAAGCATGTACGACATACCAACGTTTACTCACCAGTCTTGTCTCCTAACCAATTATTCCAGATACCGCCCAACTTAGCAGCGAATCAAGCCCCCAAAGTAATAACGCAACAACAACCACTACAGCCATTACAATTAAGGTTGTTTGCCGGGTTTCCGCTTTGGTCGGCCACACTACCTTTCGTATTTCGGTTCGCGCCTCTTTTAACAGCGTCCAGAAAGCTATACCCTTAGCCGTCTGTAACGCCACAAATCCGGCCACCAAAGCAACCACAAGCAGCCCCAGCACACGGTAGAGTAGCGACTCTTCTGCAAAATAGGCATTACCAAAAATGCCAGCAGCCACGAGCACAACAACCACCGCCCACTTCAAAAAGTCGAACCTGGGCTCTTCTGCAGATGTTGATGTCTTAGCATTCATTGCAAGAACTCACCTTAGTTTTGTTTCAATTTACCACCGAGACGCCCACCTATAAACGGTGGCCTGTATTCGGTGGCAGGCCAGGAGGGAATCGAACCCCCAACCTGCGGTTTTGGAGACCGCTGCTCTGCCAATTGAGCTACTGGCCTAAACACATAAAAGCGGTTAAATGGATTTTCTCCACTTAACCGCTATCGCCAGGGCCTTTAAATCGGCCCCGATATTACTCGATAATTTTAGCTACAACACCAGCACCAACAGTACGTCCACCTTCACGAATCGCAAAGCGCAGACCTTCTTCCATCGCAATCGGCGCGATCAAAGAAACCGTCATCTGAATGTTATCTCCAGGCATCACCATCTCAACACCATCAGGCAGCTCACAAGCTCCCGTTACGTCTGTGGTACGGAAGTAAAACTGCGGACGATAGCCTTTAAAGAATGGTGTATGACGACCACCTTCATCTTTTGACAGTACGTAAACTTCCGCTTCAAATTGCGTGTGCGGGGTAATTGATCCCGGCTTCGCCAGTACCTGTCCACGCTCCACTTCGTCTCGCTTGGTACCACGCAGCAATACACCAACGTTCTCACCTGCACGACCTTCGTCAAGCAGCTTACGGAACATCTCTACACCCGTACAGGTTGTAGTCGTGGTATCTTTGATGCCTACGATCTCGATCTCTTCGCTCACTTTGATCACACCACGCTCTACACGTCCGGTGACCACCGTACCACGACCTGAAATAGAGAACACGTCCTCAATCGGCATCAGGAATGGCTGATCAACCGCCCGCTCCGGCTCAGGAATGTATTCGTCCAGTGTTTCAACCAGCTTCTGAACTGAGGGCATACCAATATCTGAAGTATCGCCTTCCAGCGCTTTCAGCGCGGATCCGATAATGATTGGTGTGTCGTCACCCGGGAATTCGTATTGATCCAACAGCTCACGAACTTCCATCTCGACCAGTTCGATCAGCTCTTCGTCATCAACCATGTCCGCTTTGTTCAGGTAAACAACGATGTAAGGTACACCGACCTGACGGGACAACAGAATGTGCTCTCGGGTTTGTGGCATCGGGCCATCAGCCGCTGAACAAACCAGAATCGCTCCGTCCATCTGTGCCGCACCGGTGATCATGTTCTTCACATAGTCAGCGTGTCCCGGACAGTCAACGTGCGCATAGTGACGATTCGGAGAATCGTACTCAACGTGTGACGTTGCGATAGTAATACCACGCTCACGCTCTTCCGGTGCATTATCAATACCGTCAAAGGCTATTGCTTCTCCGCCCCAGACTTCCGCACAGACACGGGTCAGCGCCGCCGTCAACGTCGTCTTACCATGGTCAACGTGACCAATAGTACCTACGTTAACGTGCGGTTTATTTCGTTCAAACTTTTCCTTAGACATGACTAGCCTCTTCTATTTCAGTATCTTGAATAAATACAATTCACGCTTCTAAACAACACAAAAAGATCTACCAACAATTTACAATGTGGAGCTCATAACCGGACTTGAACCGGTGACCTCTTCCTTACCAAGGAAGTGCTCTACCGCCTGAGCTATATGAGCCTATAACTCTCACACATTCCAACACCTTACTGGAGCGGGTAGCGGGAATCGAACCCGCATCATCAGCTTGGAAGGCTGAGGTTCTACCATTGAACCATACCCGCACACATAACCTGCATTAAAGGTATCCTAAAAACACAGGGCAACCTGTATTCTACGACTACTATTAAGAGTCTTTCACAAAAACCCTTAGTACCCAAAACGCTTTAAAAATGGTGGAGGGGGAAGGATTCGAACCTTCGAAGGCTGAGCCGTCAGATTTACAGTCTGATCCCTTTGGCCACTCGGGAACCCCTCCATATGCCTTGCGATTGGCAGCACCTAAACGGCTCATCACCAACCTTCTCTAAATTCTTGCGCCACTGCCAAAATGGTCGCCTGTTACTGGAGCCCCCTATCCGAGTCGAACGGATGACCTACTGATTACAAGTCAGTTGCTCTACCAACTGAGCTAAGGAGGCTAAACACGTAACAGCTTGAAAATTAGGGGCGCAATTTTAGTAGAACTACTCGACCGAAGCAACTGATTTACAAACTTTTTGGCGATACTTTACCTGAGGGTATCTTTCTTGCAGCTCAAATAGGGTTTCCTGGCCGGGTAATTCACCGTTAGCCGGATCAATAATAACCTCAAAATACTCATAACCATTTGATTTTTCAGACAGCTTTATCTCAACCTGCAAATCCGACAAACTCTGCGTCACTTTTTCTATCTGGGCTTCAGTTTCGAAAACTCCCAACGAAAGACCATTCACCAGCTCACCATCAGCAATCAAAAAAGCCTCTACGCCATTGGCTTTGATTTTAGACATCATTTCCATTGCTGATCTTGGCGTAGCGAACGGCTCTATATATGCCCAATATCGAGACTTCATGGTCACTGCCTGTCTGCTAACCATCACCTTAAAACCCGTTTTTTCCAGGTAATCAACGACATCATCTTTCTGGACGGACTCAAGAAACGGACCAAAAACCAGGCACTGACCCGCTGGTCCCTCATTCTCCTGACCCGGCAGCAACTCGGCGAGAGGCGTCATTACTTCATCACTTAAGACTGATCCATCATTTAATTGGTTCTGAACCTCAACACCTGGGCTTTTCTCAAGACGCCACAACTGATCACGCGCCTCTGACAGCAATTGAAGTTCCAGCATCTCGCCCTGAACAGCACTGTCCTTTTTCGACGGCGGCTGCACACCATTGTCGCTCACCATCAACGTTTGCCAACCCAGATACCCCAGATTTATTATTACCAGGGCATAAAATATCCAGCGCATCGCCTTATTCCCTCTGCCATCGAGCTGCCCCGTCCATCAACACCTGGCTATTGCCAACCCATCCATCACTAAATCCGGAACAAGCACCAGATCTTTCGAATTCAGCATGGATACGTGTGAACTCATCAACTGCGCATCACCGCCGGTCAGAAAAACCGTATAATCCAGATCACTTTCCGCCAACTCCAATAACACTCCATTCAGGAAACTTACCGCCATTCGCAGGATACCATGGGTAACTGCTTCATCTGTATCCTGCCCCCAACCGATATCACCGTGCGTGAGCCCACGTGTCATCAATATCTGGCCGGTATCTCCCAGCAGCCCCCTGGTCATTAGCCTTAAACCGGGGACAATGTAACCGCCCAAATGTCTACCGTTGGCTGCAACTCTGTCTGCCGTTATTGCGCTGCCGCAATCAATGACACAAAAATCCTTATCCGTACAGCGCTGGGCCGCCAACATCGCCAACCACCTATCCACACCCAATCGACTCGGATCCGAATAGCTGACGGTCAAATTTCCAAACTGTTTTAGCGTTTGTGCAAACCAGGGCTGCAACGCCAACCTATCCTGTATTCGATCCTGCAAACATTGCTTCGTCTTCTCGTTCGCCACACAGGATATTCTAACCTCCGTCACAAACGACAGTTCCGTGGTTCCCAGAACCTGATCCAACTGCTCCAGCGTCCCTCTTCGGGTGGGCACATGGCACACACCCTCTGAGTCAGTCACCCGCCACTTGATGGCGCTATTCCCGGCATCAATCTCCAAGTTCATTGGGCTACCCTTACACTCACCTCTCCACCTCGAAAAGCCTGAACACCGGTTTTCGTTTCAATTAATATCTCGCCAGCCTCCGTCACACCCCTGGCGCGCCCGATCACTTTGCTATTTGCCATCGTTAACTGCACCTCTCGATCATTCAGCGCATCCAGTTCCTGCCAGCATTTGTGAAACCCGGAGAAACCTTGTGCCTGAAACTCAGGCAACACCTCTGCCAGCTCCATCAGTATTTGTGCCGCCAACCGGTTTCTGGAAATCTCCTGGTGACTCATTTCAGCAAGACTGATCCAATCCTGGTCAATTTCAGATCCAGCCGACCGGGTCATTGCCACATTCACTCCAATTCCGATAATGACACGCATCGGACCCGATAATTCACCCTCCAGCTCCAGAAGTATACCCGCCAGTTTTTTCTGACCACATACCAAATCATTGGGCCACTTCAGGCCTACCTGAACCGCCGTCAATTCGCGTATTGCCCGGGCAACCGCTATACCTACACATAGGCTCAAGCCATCCAGCGAACTTGCCAGGTGCTCAAACGGCCACGCCAGAGACATATAGATATTTGATCCATAGGGACTCACCCAGTCCCGACCACGCCGACCACGCCCCGAGCTTTGCGCTTCCGCCAAACAGACACAAGGGGCTAGCGACTTGGCTTTTACTTCGTCATTTGTCGAACTAACCAGCGGCTTGATATCCATATGCTGGTAGAGCTGCTGCGCATGTGAATCCAAACAGCTTCTCACCCCTTCCTTCGAGAGCAGCTCAATCCTGCTGGCCAGGCGATACCCCTTTCCCTTAACAGAGTGCACATCAAGACCAAGCTTTTCAAGCTGGGTTATCTGCTTCCAAACCGCAGTGCGGCTAACGCCAAGTATTTGCCCCAATGATTCTCCCGAATGGAAATCCCCATCGGCCAGGATTTTTAGAATTCGATTAGCATCCACAGTTCATTACGCTTAAACTAAAGAGGCTGAATCATAACAAAATTCTTTCCGTTATTGGCTTTTTAGTGGGCACCGGCAAATTTAGCCTTGCTGCACCAGATTTCGGATCAAATCAAAGCGAACACAACAACCATGAACACTTTTTCCGATTCCGACCAACTGATTCTTGTTGACGAACAGGATCGGCCAATTGGCACCATTTCAAAATCCGCGGCCCATTTGGGTGATGGCGCGCTGCACAGAGCCTTTTCGGTACTTATATTTAACAGTGCAGGACAATTGCTGTTACAGCAACGTAGCGCGGACAAACCACTCTGGCCGCTTTACTGGTCTAACAGTTGCTGCAGCCATCCGAGACCCGATGAGTCTGTGGTTGAAGCTGCACAAAGAAGAGTAAAAGAGGAGTTGGGTTTCGATTGTAGCGCGCGATTCCTTTATAAATTTACTTATCGAGCAAAATTCAAGGATATCGGTTATGAGCATGAGGTATGCCATGTGCTGGTCGGGTTTTCAGATGAGCCGGCAAATCCCAATCCGGAAGAGGTAGCAGATTGGCGCTATATTTCGACCGACGATCTATCCGATGAAATCAAAACAAACCCCGACCATTTCACACCCTGGTTTAAAATGGAATGGCAGCGAATTTGTGACGATTATCTGGAAAATCTGATGCCATTAAAATAATCCGATTGATTAATTCAAGTCTCGAAACAACATCCAACACTAAGGTATAAGATGGCAAACCCGAGCCCAACGGCCAACCAACTTTCTCACGTCAGCGCATCGGTTAACGATGGAAAAATATCAATGACCCAGGTTTTGGTCATCAGTATCGCCCTGATACTCAATATGCTCGACGGATTTGACGTGACCGCCATGGCATTTACGGTGCACAGCATCGGCGAAGATTTACACATAACACCTGACCATCTTGGCTTGGTATTCAGTGTCGCACTGGCCGGGATGATGCTCGGAGCCATGTTTATCGCACCGGTATCGGACATGATTGGCAGACGGAAAATGATCCTGTGTTGTGTTATAGCGATCGGTACCAGCATGTATTTGACCGGTTATGCAAATCAACTGTGGCAGCTCATCATATTACGAATGATTACCGGTCTCGGGGTCGGAGGAATGCTCGCTAGTCTCGCGGCAATGACCGCTGAGTACACACCGGAAAAATACCGAAGCCTGGCAGTAATGTGTGTCACCGCCGGATACCCTTTGGGTGCGACACTTGGCGGTTTCATTGCGGCACCGTTAATGCAGGGTTATGGCTGGCAAAGTGTTTTCTTTTGTGGCGGAGCGGCAACCCTGGTGATGGTAATCGCGATCTACTTTATGATGCCGGAAACCATTCAGTTCCTGATCACCAAGAGACCGGAAAATGCCCTGCAAAGAATCAATGAAATACTTACTCGCCTTAACCGGGAAACATTGACCAAACTCCCGACAATCGATCATGAAACACCAATCGACAAAGCTAACGTATTAAGTCTGCTTACTGAATCCCGGCGAGCAAAAACCATCACCCTGTGGAGTACCTTCTTCTTTTGCTTTATATGTCTCTATTTTATGATGAGCTGGATTCCCAAACTGGTCATCAATTCCGGATTATCGGAATCGGAAGGGGTTTATGCAGCCGCCGCTTTTAATGGCGGAGCCGTTCTGGGCATTTTGTCACTGGGGTGGCTATCCGCACGCTTTGCGTTATCAAGACTCATCGGTACGTTTTTAACCAGTGCCGGAGCTGGCATGATTTTGTTTGCTATCGCGTCCGGCACTGAAAACCTGCTTACCTACCTGACCGCGATCGGCTTTCTGATGCAGGGCGGGTTTGTAGGACTCTATGCACTTGCCGCAAAAATATATCCTACCGAGATACGCACTACTGGCGTCGGCTGGGCAATTGGCCTGGGAAGGTTTGGCGCAGTGGTTGGTCCATATCTTGGCGGCGTCCTGATAGCATCCGGCGTCGCTATGGAGATGAATTTCATTATTTTTTCTTTACCACTGCTGACAGCCGGGTTTCTTGCTTACTGGCTTGCGGTTCGATAAAAGAGAGGGAGGGACCAATCCCTGCCCTCTGTCACACCTCAATCTAGAGGGCAGCTGACTGCGACTGAGGCACAGGAATGCTCGAGTTAAATATATCCCGGTGCATTTTCCAACGGTTCCTCTCACGCACCCATATCACGATATACTTGCCATGATCCTTTATTTCGCCCTTTGGTGTTTTCAGATAATAGAAACCAAGCTCATAGGCATGGTCGCCAAACGAAGATATTTCATCGGTCTCCAACGTTGCTTTAAGGCCACCTGAAATAACGGTCTGCCAAAACGCCCTGACTTGATGCTTTCCTGTTACCATCTCGCCATTGGGCGGCAACACCGCTCCCTCTTCACTGAAGAAAGAGATTACTTTATCCACGTCTCCGGTATTCATCGCCTGGGTAAACTGCGTATTGGACTCCTCGATGATTGACTTCAAGTCTACTGCCAGCGAATGGCCAGCAACTCCCAGCCAAATACAAAAAGCCAACAGTTGCACCATCCACTTTGATTTATGCTGCATTGAACGGACTCCTTCTAATAATTAAGTCGAGCCCTCCCATGCCACCTGGGCACGGGAAAGCTCTGAGGGGGGACTGTGAATTCTAGAAGTTGTACTTGAGAGACAAATACCACTCGTTTGGACGAGCAAAAACACCTTCGGTATAACCTACACCTGGCTGGAAGAACCCGGTAATCAGGTGCTCTTCATCGGTCAGATTTTTACCACCCAAAGTGGCTGTATAATGCTCGTCGGGGCTAATCCAACTGATCGATGCATCGAGTAGCCCGATACTCTCCTGAGTTAACAGTCTGGTATTTTCGGCGTTATTGTATATTTTGCTCTTGTAGGTATAGTCGCCACGCACCACCAGGCTGCCGGCATTATTCAGATCAACGTCATAAACAAAACCAAAATTAACTGTACTCTCCGGCGCATTAACCAGATTGTCACCAAGCTGCGGGGGCTTCTCATCATACTCGCCATCCAGAAGCCCAACAGCCAGTGTCAATTGCAGACTATCCGTCACTGCAGCCATCATATCGAGCTCAAAACCCCTAATACTGGCTTCTGCGGCATTGGCAGTAATGGGCGCTACACCGGACTGAATGGTCACCTGAAGATCTTCAAAGCTGGTATCGAACAACGCGGCATTCAGACGTAACCGGTTATCAAACCAACTCGACTTGATACCCATCTCAATGGTAGCGGCCTCTTCCTCGTTGAACGGAAAAGGTGTCTGGTCCGGAATAAACGCAACGGTACGCCCGCTAAAACCACCGCTCTTGTAACCGGTGGAGTAGGAGAGGTAGGTCATCACATCGTCAGTCCAGCGGTGCGCCAGACTGATGGTGTAACTCAGATTGGTAAAGCTCTCATCGGCAGTACCCGTTGAGAGTGAGTTACAGTTGTTCACTACGAAACCATCAGGAACACCCATCGCATTTGCCGGGCCACAATCCAAGTGAGTCTGGATATACTCCTTATCCTCGTCTGTATAGCGCAGCCCCAGCGTTAACGAGGTCGCTTCATTGGCAAAATGATACGTACCCTGACCAAACACCGCCCAGGCCGAATTATCCACTTCATTGCGTTCATCGAGCGTCAGGAGCCCATGCAACAGCGGCACGATTACGCGGTCAACGCCCTCTTCTTCGAAGTAGTAGAAGCCCAGCACCCACTTTAACTGCTCGGTGTCGCCCAACAGTTGAAACTCCTGACTCAACTGTTCATGGGTATAGTCATTGGTATGTGCATCCAGAAGAAAAGGAGAATGATCGGGATCCTGGCCAAACACGGACTCCAGATCACGATAGGCTGTAATTGATTTAAAACTGACCGTATCAGACAGCTCACCATCCAGCGTAAAGGAATAACCCATGGTCTCCGACTCGGACGCTCCCGGACCCGTTGCGTAGGTGGAGTACTTATCACCAACAATAAATCGGTCCGCGGTGAACGGAATCGTGCTATCTGCAAACCCAAACATTTGGTGCAATGCGGCGATGTTGGGTTTGTACTCATTGCCCGTAATCGGATTAACCACACCCGGTGTCGGTGCGGAAAAGTCATCCATAAACACATCCAGCAACACCAGCGCCGGTGCGGCTTCTTCGGTTTCATTGTAATCGGCCGTAAAGGTGGCCGACCAGTGATCCGATATCTCCCAGACCAGGCTGCCTCTTAATGAGAAGTTATCCTCATTGCCCGGATCATCCCCACTCGAAGGCTGGGCAGTAATACCGCCGGCAATAATCGAACCTGGCTCCAATCCGGTTCCATTACCCGAAAGCAGTGCCCCGGTCGGTTCGTCATAGGCTTTGAGTCCGTTGACCACTCCCTTCAATCCGGCCAGATCCGGATTATCGGCAAAAAAGTCACGTCGTTTACCATAACCATCACGGTTTTTGGTTGAAAAGGCCAAACTTCCGAACAGATTTTCAGCTAAACCACCGCTAACATTAAAACGAAAATCACGGCGATTATCCTCACCCGTGGTTGCTTCAGCGGAGAATCTGAACTCCTCCGTTGGCTTTCTGGTAATCAGTTGAATAGCTCCGCCGACGGTGTTACGACCGAACAAAGTACCCTGAGGCCCTTTCAGCACCTCCACCTGTTCAAGATCCAAAAGATCCAAAAGCCCACCTACCGAGCGCGCTACATACACGCCATCGACATAAACGCCAACGCTTGGATCAACAGTCAACAGGAAGTCGGTGGTGCCAATTCCGCGAATATTAATATTGGGTGTATTGGAACTGCCATTGATCGGTGACAGGGCGTCAAACTCCATATTGGAGGTCAGATCACCAATTTCCGAGACATTGGACAGACCCTGAGCGGACAGGCTCTGGGCACTAAAGGCCTGCACGGAAATAGGCACATCCTGCAGACTTTCTTTGACTTTCCTTGCAGTAACAACGATCTCTTCTAACCCCGCCACGACCGCAGATTCTGCGTGCACTGGACTTGTTGTTGCAAACAGCGACGTTAGCGCTGCGACTCCCCACATGCCTTTTTTCTTATTCACCAGCATTTTTGATTTCTCCTCTCTCTTTCCAAGCAAACGTATTGTTAACGTACCTTTGCTGGAGAAAGCCTTTAACCCCGTATCTTTAAGGAGAATATCCAGAGCCTGATCGGCGCCGTATTTCCCTACCACTGCATTCGTCGTTTTACTACGAATTACGTCATAGGGGAAAAGAACTTGTCTTCCAGCCTGCTCCACATAAAGCGTTAACCCCGCTTCGGCGGAACTCTCAGGAATACTAAACGGCAACAACTGTTGAGCAGACAACCGACCGCTGTGAACCGGCAGTGCAATCAACAGTGTAACGAGCAGAGCGTATCTGATCGGTATACCCTTCCTGAATTGCAGGCTTATAAAACCCGCTTGGATAGAAGACCTTTGTGATATCAAAATCTATTAGTGAAATTTGAAAAATGTTTTATTTATTTGTGTATGTGAGTTTTAACTTGTTTTGGCAGGCTAACGCATTCGTTGGCTAAGCACATAATAATCGGGGCTCTGCTGCTCCACCGATATTTCAAAATTTTCCTCCAATGATTTCATTATTCCTGGTAAATCATCGGAGCGAAAATAACCTCCTACCCTTATTGCAGCAGTTCTATCATCAGCAATATGGATTTCAGCCTCTGTATATCGACTAAACTCGGCAATGACTTCCTTTAACGATTCGCCATTAAATGCCAACATGCGTTGTTGCCACATAAGGACCTTGGCAATCTCTTCCGGTTTAACCGATTGAACAACAACTTTTTTTTGCTCGTTCAAATAAACCTGCTGCCCACCATCAGCAAACAATGGTTGCTGATCCTCAGTTGCACGAGTGCCACTCTCTATTTTTGTTATCTTAACCCGACCCTCGGTAACGGTTACCTCAACTTCGTCACCCAGTCGTTGAACGCTGAATGCAGTACCCACAGCCTCGACTTGAGTGGTCCCGGCGGTAACGATAAACGGGACATCTTCATCATGTGCCACCTCAAAAAAAGCTTCTCCTTTCTGTAGCTCTATCTTTCTCTGCGAAGCATCAAAAGCTGTCTGAATTATTGTTGACGTATTTAATGTGACAGCTGACCCATCCTCCATCTTAACGACTTGCAATGCACCTACTGGCGTTTCGTAAACTTTTTGATTGAAAAACCCGCCTAATGAAGGAAAAAAGAATACCAGAAGAATCATCGCGACCACGAATGCCGGCGCACCAAATAAAAAAGCAGGCTTGTATTTATTGCCGCCCTTAATATTTGGTTTGGATTCAAGAGGCAGCAGTTCGGCCAAGCCCTCCATAACATCCATTCGATCCCACACTTCAGCAGTATCCCTTAAAACCCGGCCATGAAGTTGTGAACGAGCGGCCCAATCCTTAAGTTCACGAACTTCCTCTGCCGTAAGTGGACTTGATTCCATTCGCAGAATCCATTCAGCGGCTTGCTCGTGGATCAACTCCTGATTTGGTAAGTGTATTACGTTTTTGTCTGTCATTTTTGCTTCGTCAGGTCGCTTTTAGCCACCTTATCCAGATATCCTTTTTCACGCATATAAATGGTGCATCGTGCCATCCCCTTGGCCAGATGCTGATTCGCAGTACTGACGCTAATGCCCAGCCGCTGCGCAATTTCCTCGTGACTTAAGCCATAGACTTTTTTGAGAATAAACACCCTGCGACATTGCAGCGGCAACTCTCTGACCGCCTCGCAAAATATACTAAACTGTTGATGTGCCTGAATTTCATCTTCAAGACGTGCCGTTTCATTAATGACCTCCGACAGGCCTAAATCTTCTAGGTAGTCTGTTACTTTATTCGCATGCAACGCCTGATGCTTAAACGACAGGTTCCGCGCTGTAGTAAACAAATAGGCCTTAATATTGTCAATCGACGTGTTCTGCTGAGCCTGGTAAGACTTAACATAAGTTTCCTGAACAATATCCTCTACATCATGCGGGCGTTTTATATAACGGGAGATTGAAGACTTCAAACCTTCGTAGTTCTCGATAAAAACGTCTTTAAGATTGGCACGCGAGCTCGTCCGACTCTGGTCGTCTTGTGTTTTTTTGACGTGCTCGTCCGACATAGTGGTGGCCAGAATTAAATGATACTGTTTTACAGTGAAGTCGCCATATTTTGTAACCTATGGCTGGTAATTGCAAGCGAGCGTATCGACACTGCTATTCAGTGCACGCCACGGTCGAACTGCCGTTTGCCAGCCTGCTCGTAAAAGCGTCTTTTTTAGCAATCCGCAGCGGCCCCTTTTCCAGTACGCATTCGTTATTTGATTACCCAACAACAAAAAACCCCGCCCTCAATGAGGACGGGGTTTTCAATTTAAAGCCTGACGATGACCTACTCTCACATGGGGAAACCCCACACTACCATCGGCGATGAGTCTTTTCACTTCTGAGTTCGAGATGGGATCAGGTGGTTCCGACTCTCTATGGTCGTCAGGCAAAACCTTTTAATCGGTGGTGCCTGCGGCTCACTGGATATTAACTCCAGCCAGCCAGTGCAATGCACTTAAACAATACGGCTATGTGACGGTATATCTTTCATACGTTCTCTTTCTCTTCACGCATATCTGTTGTACTTGATCTGGCTTTGCATACAACACCGCTTTGGCGTTATATGGTCAAGCCTCACGGGCAATTAGTACTGGTTAGCTCAACGCCTCACAACGCTTACACACCCAGCCTATCAACCTCGTAGTCTTCGAGGGCCCTTCAGGATCCTTAAAGGATCAGTGAGATCTCATCTCGAGGGGGGCTTCCCGCTTAGATGCTTTCAGCGGTTATCCCTTCCGATCGTAGCTACCCAGCAATGCTTCTGGCGAAACAACTGGAACACCAGCGGATCGTCCACTCCGGTCCTCTCGTACTAGGAGCAGCTCCTCTCAAATCTCATACGTCCACGGCAGATAGGGACCGAACTGTCTCACGACGTTCTAAACCCAGCTCGCGTACCACTTTAAATGGCGAACAGCCATACCCTTGGGACCTGCTTCAGCCCCAGGATGTGATGAGCCGACATCGAGGTGCCAAACACCGCCGTCGATGTGAACTCTTGGGCGGTATCAGCCTGTTATCCCCGGAGTACCTTTTATCCGTTGAGCGATGGCCCTTCCATTCAGAACCACCGGATCACTAAGACCTACTTTCGTACCTGCTCGACTTGTCAGTCTCACAGTCAAGCGTGCTTGTGCCTTTACACTAACCTCATGATTTCCGACCATGATTAGCACACCTTCGTGCTCCTCCGTTACTCTTTGGGAGGAGACCGCCCCAGTCAAACTACCCACCACACAGTGTCCTCGACCCGGATTACGGGCCAGAGTTAGAACCTCAAACATACCAGGGTGGTATTTCAAGGGCAGCTCCACCACATCTGGCGACATGGTTTCAAAGCCTCCCACCTATCCTACACAAATAGGTTCAAAGTTCACTGTGAAGCTATAGTAAAGGTTCACGGGGTCTTTCCGTCTAGCCGCGGATACACTGCATCTTAACAGCGATTTCAATTTCACTGAGTCTCGGGTGGAGACAGTGTGGCCATCGTTACGCCATTCGTGCAGGTCGGAACTTACCCGACAAGGAATTTCGCTACCTTAGGACCGTTATAGTTACGGCCGCCGTTTACCGGGGCTTCGATCAAGAGCTTCGCCGAAGCTAACCCCATCAATTAACCTTCCGGCACCGGGCAGGCGTCACACCCTATACGTCCACTTACGTGTTTGCAGAGTGCTGTGTTTTTAATAAACAGTCGCAGCCACCTGGTTACTTCGACCAGCCTCAGCTTAGGGAGCAAGTCCCATCACCAAAACCGGCGTACCTTCTCCCGAAGTTACGGTACCATTTTGCCTAGTTCCTTCACCCGAGTTCTCTCAAGCGCCTTGGTATTCTCTACCTGACCACCTGTGTCGGTTTGGGGTACGATCCCTCTTTACCTGAAGCTTAGAAGATTTTCTTGGAAGCATGGTATCAACCACTTCGCTCTCATTAATGAGTGCTCGTTATCACGCCTTGGCCTTAAGGAAGTCCGGATTTACCTAAACTTCCAGCCTACACGCTTGAACGCGGACAACCAACGCCGCGCTGGCCTAACCTTCTCCGTCTCTCCTTCGCAGTAAAAAGAGGTACAGGAATATTAACCTGTTTCCCATCGACTACGCCTTTCGGCCTCGCCTTAGGGGTCGACTCACCCTGCCCTGATTAGCATGGGACAGGAACCCTTGGTCTTCCGGCGAGCGGGTTTTTCACCCGCTTTATCGTTACTCATGTCAGCATTCGCACTTCTGATACCTCCAGCAGACTTCTCAATCCACCTTCAACGGCTTACAGAACGCTCCGTTACCGCTTATCCATAAGGATAAACCCGTAGCTTCGGTGTCTAGTTTGAGCCCCGTTACATCTTCCGCGCAGGCCGACTCGACTAGTGAGCTATTACGCTTTCTTTAAAGGGTGGCTGCTTCTAAGCCAACCTCCTAGCTGTCTAAGCCTTCCCACATCGTTTCCCACTTAACTAGAACTTGGGGACCTTAGCTGACGGTCTGGGTTGTTTCCCTTTCCACGACGGACGTTAGCACCCGCCGTGTGTCTGCCATGCTTATACTTACTGGTATTCGGAGTTTGCATCGGGTTGGTAAGTCGGGATGACCCCCTAGCCGAAACAGTGCTCTACCCCCAGCAGCAATACATGACGCGCTACCTAAATAGCTTTCACGGAGAACCAGCTATCTCCGGGCTTGATTAGCCTTTCACTCCGAGCCACAGCTCATCCCCCCATTTTTCAACATAGGTGGGTTCGGTCCTCCAGTTGATGTTACTCAACCTTCAACCTGGCCATGGCTAGATCGCCCGGTTTCGGGTCTAATCCTAGCAACTATACGCCCTATTAAGACTCGGTTTCCCTACGCCTCCCCTACTCGGTTAAGCTCGCTACTAAAATTAAGTCGCTGACCCATTATACAAAAGGTACGCAGTCACAAGACCGAAGTCTTGCTCCCACTGCTTGTACGCATACGGTTTCAGGATCTATTTCACTCCCCTCTCCGGGGTTCTTTTCGCCTTTCCCTCACGGTACTGGTTCACTATCGGTCAGCTAGGAGTATTTAGCCTTGGAGGATGGTCCCCCCACATTCAGTCAAGATAACACGTGTCCCGACCTACTCGATTTCACACTGTATAAGATTTTAGATACGGGGCTATCACCCACTATGGCGGCACTTTCCAGAGCCTTCTCCTATCTACAACAATGCTTAAGGGCTAATCCGCGTTCGCTCGCCGCTACTAACGGAATCTCGGTTGATTTCTTTTCCTCCGGGTACTTAGATGTTTCAGTTCTCCGGGTTCGCCTCGTTAACCTATGTATTCAGTTAACGATGACACCTTATGGTGCCGGGTTGCCCCATTCGGAAATGTCCGGGTCAAAAGCTGTTTACCGCCTCACCGAACCTTATCGCAGGTTACCACGTCCTTCATCGCCTCTAGCTGCCAAGGCATCCACCGTATGCGCTTAATTGCTTGACCATATAACCCAAAAAAGTGTTTTATCGCTAAAACCCCTTTTTAAACAGTTACCAACCCGTTTGCTACAACGTGTTGATTCCTGCCTCTCTCCCTAAACATGGCAACATTACCTTTCGTGCTGCTACCACTGGGAGCGGGTTGATCATTTACGCCAGATATACGCTTGATGAATGTGTTTTCACACACTCAGAGAATCGTATTACTACCTTGACATTGAGAAGTCGCTAAACTTCTCGTCAAGTTTGTTTGTTTGCATACTGCACAGTCATTTCAAATCATCGCTGATTCGTCATTCCCATGCCGCTTGCATACAAGCTATCACATAACCATATTGTTAAAGAGCATTGAACCTTTCGGTTCCT
>OZ246007.1:1512500-3581385 GCA_965230515.1 Pseudomonadales bacterium
TTAACAATTTAACACTTAATTCTTAACGAATTGTCGAGTCACTTGTCTTCCGAATAGTTTGTCACCAAACTCTCTTCAACAAGCACCCACACGTATTGCTTCTATACTTAATCCAATTTATTAAAGAACGTTCGTTAGCACTCTATATCGCTAACCGGGAGAACCCTCTCTCCCTTCAAGAGAGCGCGCATTATACACGCCATCATGAGCAGCACAAGACCTAAAATGAAAGTTTTACAAAAATATTCCGGGCCACTCAGATTTCCACCCCTTAAATCGAAGGCAGACCTCCAATTATAACGCTGATCGCTACTAATTAAAAACCCTTAGGGTGATATCAGAGCAAAGTAACTCGGGCTATTTTTTTCTTGCCTGCCTGTATGACGCGACTCTCGCCCAGAGCCAGTTTGAATGAGGCATCCTGCTGCTGACCATCCACAAATACCGCACCACGCTTCAGCACATCTCTCGCGGCATTACTGTTTTGCACCAGCTTAGCCATACGCAAAACTGCAGCAATCGGCACCTCTGCCTGCCCCTGCCCGTCGATCTGCACTTCAGGCACATCTTCTGGTATCTCGCCAGCCTTCAACTGATTGCCAGCCCCCTTATGTGCAGTTGCAACCGCATCGGCACCATGAAACCGCTCCACGATCTCTTCGGCAAAACGTTTTTTAACTTCCTGCGGATTCAAGCCCGCATCAACTTCTTTTTTGAATTGCTCTATTTCACCGACGGGACGAAAACTCAACAGCTCAAAATATCGCCACAGCAATTCATCAGGGACAGCCAGCACCTTACGGTACATATCTCCCGGAAGATCATCCACACCGATATAATTACCCAACGATTTTGACATCTTCTGAACACCATCCAGACCTTCCAGAAGCGGCAGCGTCAGCACAATCTGCGGCTCCTGCCCGAAATGTCGCTGCAACTCCCGACCCATCAGCAAATTAAACTTCTGGTCCGTACCTCCGAGTTCAACATCGGCTTCCAGCGCGACCGAATCGTATCCCTGCACCAACGGATAAAGGAATTCGTGAATACTGATAGATTGGCCACTTTTGTACCGCTTACTGAAATCGTCCCGCTCCAGCATTCGCGCTACCGTCTGCTGCGCCGCCAGATTGATCATATCAACCGAGCTCATCTCGTTCATCCACCGGGAATTAAAGTCCACCGTAGTCAACTCTGGATCCAGAATCTTGAACACCTGCTCTTTATAAGTGGTTGCATTCTCCTGTATTTGCTCGACACTAAGCGGTTTGCGGGTCACATTCTTTCCGGTAGGGTCTCCTATCATCCCGGTAAAATCGCCAATCAGAAAAATTACTTCATGCCCCAAATCCTGAAACTGTTTGAGCTTATTGATCAACACCGTATGCCCCAGGTGCAAATCGGGTGCCGTAGGATCAAAGCCGGCCTTAACTCTAAGCTTTTTCCCGCTCTCGAGGCGCTTGACCAACTCCTCTTCGAGCAATATCTCTTCTGCACCACGCTTTATTATTGCTAACGCATCAGCGACTGACGTCATAATTTACATGCCTATCTATACCCGTTAAAAACAACTAACAATACCTCTTCCCGCAGTCTACCCGCAGGACAGCGGCCGATTATAGCACCCTGTTTATCGACTCCCTATGTCGAAGCCTGCTTTAATCAAAAAAAATTGTTATAATCCCGCGGATTTAGTCCATACTTAAGAATTATGGCAAAAGTATTAGCTAAAGGTGCAGGCCGATCCAGGCGTAATCCGTTTATTACAACATACAAACGCTAAATTTAATTGATAAAAGAATGATCGCGCGCTACCCCAAAAACCATATTATTATTGTCAGCACTCTGGCTTTCCTCATCGGGCTTGTGCTGCTGGTTGCCCCCTCGGAAGAAGTGGCCGCAAAGCGGGATTCAATGCCGCTGCAAGTTATCGTTCCTGAACAGAACAAGCCAGCCGCCACAGAACAGCTTGCGACCCAACCGAACGCTGATAACAGCAACCCTGCCAACCCTTTTGATTTGACTGGCTGGAAAACAGTTGAAGTCGCGCCGGGCGATAATCTGACCACTCTGTTTAAACGCGCCGGACTTTCGGCTCGGGACGTTTATGAAATTGCCAGCGCGGGAAAACGACTGGACAAGCAGGACAGCCTCAAAAAGCTTTTTCCAGGTGAACAGATCGCCTTTTTAATCAATGAAGGCAAACTGGAAAAACTGCGCCGGGTTAAAAGCCCACTGGAAAGTATCGAGTTTGTGCGTCAGGAGTCGGGCTATGAATTCAGCAAACTGACAAGGGCACCCGAAATTCACGCTCGTTACGTTTCAGCGACACTGGAAAGTTCTCTTTTTCTGGCTGCGCATAAAGCTGGCTTGCCCCAGAATTTGATTATGGAGATGGCCAATATTTTCGGCGGGGTTATTGACTTCATCTATGACCCCAGAAAGGGAGACAGCTTCAGCATATTATTTGAAGAAAAATTTATTGATGGCAAAAAAATCGGTACCGGCGAAATTCTGTCTGCCCAGTTCATCAATCGCGGACATCATCATACCGCCATCCATTACATAGACAGCAATGGTGACTCCGGACATTATACTCCCCAGGGCGTCAGCATGCGCAAAGCCTTCCTGAGAGCGCCGCTGGACTTCACTCGCATCAGCTCCGGCTTTAACCCTCGAAGAATACATCCGATTCACAAGAAAATTCGAGCACACCGTGGTATCGACTACGCCGCTCCACGAGGCACTCCCGTATATGCTGCGGGCGACGGACGAATTGTTGCGTCAGGATACTCCAAGGCTAACGGCAAGTACGTATTCATCAAGCACGGCGAGCAGTACACTACCAAGTACCTGCACCTCCATAAACGCGCCGTTCGAAAAGGTCAGCGAGTTAAGCAGGGACAAATCATCGGTCAGGTGGGATCAACCGGATATGCAACCGGCCCACACCTGCACTACGAATTTCTGGTAAGCGGTGTACACCGCAACCCACGTACAATTCTGGACAAGCTACCCAAGGCAAAATCTATTCCCAGGCATGAACAACAGCGCTTTAAAGAGCATGCCGGACTGATGCTTGCACGCATCGATGCTCACCAGCAACTCCTCGCCTTCAACGAGTAAGTTAATGAACAGAACAGAGCCGTATTATTTTATCGGCTTGATGTCAGGTACCAGCCTGGACGCCATTGACGCTGCGCTCGTTGATTTTTCAGAGACAACTCCAAAACTGATTGAACAGATTCAGTACCCGCTCCCTGCGGATCTGCGAGCCAAGATTCTTGCCCTGTGTGAACCGGGTGACAACGAAATTCAGCGCATGGGAGCTCTTGACAGCACTTTGGGAGATCTCTTTGCAGAAACAACTATTCAGCTACTCACCAAAGCAAATATAGATGCCCAGGAAGTTGTCGCTATCGGCAGCCACGGCCAAACAGTTCGTCACTGCCCCGAGGCAAGCCCTCCTTTTACACTGCAAATTGGTGATCCCAATGTGATTGCACAACGAACACGTATAACCACCGTTGCAGACTTTAGACGAAGAGATGTTGCCGCTGGCGGCCAGGGAGCACCCTTTGCTCCCGCCTTCCATAAGGCTTTTTTTAGCTCCGATAAGAATAGAATTATTCTCAACATCGGCGGTATTGCCAATTTAACCTTTCTACCCGCAGACCACTCACAGCCGATAATTGGCTTTGATACCGGCCCCGGCAACGTACTTATCGATGCCTGGTGCCAATCACAGAACCGTGGCACCTATGATCCCGGTGGTGAATGGGCCGCGACCGGGACAATCATTGAATCACTACTGAATCAAATGCTCACCGAGCCCTACTTTCAACTCCCTCACCCCAAAAGCACAGGGCGAGAGCGCTTCAACCACCAATGGTTACAGAATCAGCCGGGCCTATCAGAAACCGGCTCGCCTGCAGATATTTGCGCCACACTGGTTGAGCTGACTGCAATCACTATCGGCGAATCAGTTAAAACCGGTTTTGCCCACTGCCAGGAGCTATTTATCTGCGGAGGTGGCGCGCGCAATCAATTTCTTGTGAACCGTATAGCCGCGCAACTGCCAGCTTTCAAGGTGGGTACCACTGAGGAACTGGGCGTTAATCCTGACTGGGTGGAAGCGATGGGGTTTGCATGGCTGGCCAAACAATCATTGGAGGGAAACCAGGTTAAGCTGGCCTCGGTAACCGGTGCCTCACAAAATTGTATTCTGGGAGGCATATACCACGCATAAAAATGGCTGGCATCCACATCAACGGCTTCGCACTGACTTTCTTTGTGCCACTATAGCCATTAAACCTACCACCCCTAGCGTACCGTATATAATAGCAAACCAAGGCGGCTCCGATTCAACTCCGTTGATTAACCCTAGAACAATCACGATAGACGGCACTATATCCACGGCAACTAATAGGATTCCTGCTGCCACATAACTTCCTCGCTCAATCTCGATACATACGGCAAGATTTATGCCTGAAATCACAAAAAGAAAAAGGTATAAAAACATACCGGGAAGAAAACTAATGAACGCCAAAATTTCAAAAAGATTGAGCATCCAGTGGGGCTGACTACGAATCGCGCCTCCTCCAACTCTATCCGCGGTGATGGTATTTATTAGTCTGTTTAGCGGGCTATACACATCCGATCCTTGATAAATAGTACTCACAACAGGGATGCGCACTGGAACATCGCCCGCTTTTACTGATTTGGCTGACCTAAAAGTATTTATACCCTTTATTAAGCAAACGCTGCTCTTCAGCAGGACCATAGGGAACGGTATCAATAAATGCGGGCAAGTCGCCGGCCTGGATTCCTTCGCGCTCCATTTGCACCTCGCACACACGCACATCGATTACTTTAAAGGCTTCCAGCCTCGCCGCCAGCTCAACTATATGCTTATAGGTATTGTAGTTTTTGCGAGAGAACACCTTGAGTTCAGGACCGTGTAGGATCACCGTGATTGGATCGAAATCCGGGAATTTCTCACCTTCGGCCATTAGCATTTCCGCTTTCTCAAAAACGGCCTTAAGCTCCTCTGGTGTATGCAACCGAATTCTGGCCACATAACCTGATTCGCGCTTCTCAGGAATCGCATTCTTTAATGAAGAATTTTGGTCTGACTCCGCAAACAGACTGTTTGTGAATAGCAGCAAAAAGATGGCAACCAGGCAGCCGCAGATTTTATTCATAGCCAGCAGTCACTTGTTTAAAGCTCAATAAGCCATCGCATCAGACTTAATGAACTGGCTAACAGGTGCTTCAGCGCCTGATTCACCTATATGGAAAAAGAAGATCCACAGCCGCAGGTAGTTTTCGCAGCCGGATTACGTACCACAAACTTGGACCCTTCCAGCCCCTCCTCATAATCGACCTGGGCACCCACCAGATATTGAAAGCTCATCGGATCTACCACCATGGTGACACCATCATTTTCGATTTTCGAATCGTCTTCAGCAACTTCATCATCAAAGGTAAACCCGTACTGAAAACCTGAGCAACCGCCACCGGTCACAAAAACCCGCAGCATTAGATTCTCATTACCTTCCTGCTCTATGAGTGACTTAACCTTATTGGCTGCAGAATCGCAAAAAACCAAAGGCGTCTGAACACCAACTTCAGACATAAACGGAATACCTCCAATACAAATTCATCGTTGCAGAGTCAAATAACTCGGCCTCAAGGGATTAATATTGCCTTTTCCGACTATTTTAGTCAAGTATTTAGGTGGTTTGTACCTTGGAATCCACAGCGGCTGATTCATCCTGCTGCTTGCTCACTACTTTTGCGGTGGCGGCTGTTTTTGCGCCCGGTTGATGCTCTAGGCTTCCATTCACCTGCGCACCCATCACCATTTCAAGCAGATTGTAGTATACGGTACCGGTAACAGAAGCATTGGCCGCCAACTCAGCATGCTCACTGGAATAGACATCTCCTATCACCTGACCATTAATAATGACATGGGGCGCCTTGACTTCTCCTTCCACCACGCCGTGATCGCTAATACGCACCACAGCATTGGTACTGTCCTGCGCAATCACACATCCATTGACTTTGCCATCAATATGCAGACCGCCGGTAAACTTGATATCGCCCTCAATCTCGGTATTGCTGGAAATCAGCGTATCGTAATTATGACGGGAATTCTGCTTTTTACTCCGCAACATCGGCAACCCTCTCTGGCTCTACCCAGTTTAATTTTCTGGATACTGTTTGCACTTTCTTGCCCTCGGTCTGTGCATAAACCTCTATCTCATGCACTGAATAATCTACAGGTATATCAAAATCCACACTGAATTTCTGAAAATACCGGAATTTAAACTGTGAATTTAAATCTTCACCAACCAACTCTTTTAAGGATAGCATTGTTTGCTGAGACGCGCCGTTTCCATGCAAACGAACCTCCACATTACCGGTGATTAGCGATTGTTTTCTGCCAACCTGAGCGAGTATCCAGCTTAAACGCACCCGATCACCAGGTAGTGATTCAAGCTCCAGATTGGTAACCTGCAATCCTTTTTTACCCTCTTCGGGCTCCATAATGCTGCGATAGAAGGAAAGCGCTTTATTCAGCTCATATACCTTTTCCTCCAGTGCCTTGATAGCCTGTCGCGAATCCTCCAGTGCCAGCCTGTCGACCCGCTGATCCTGTTCCATGACGGCCACTTTACTCAGCGCATTGGACAAGCGTTGACGCTCCGCCGAATCAAGCATTTGTGCCTGTCGCTCCTGGTATCGACCAAAGAACACTGCCGACGCAATCAGGATGACGGCTGCCACTAGCCACAGGATGCTGACCAGCCAGCCGCGCAAGGGCCGGTGGGGCTTGAGCACCAACTGTTCCTGTTTACTTCCCTTTACTTTGGCCATAGGTAACCAGATGCACTAGGGCATAAGCGCTATTGCATCAATGCCTAATGTTTCTGGAAAGCCGAACATGATATTCATATTTTGCAGCGCCTGCCCGGCTGCACCTTTTACCAAATTATCAATCACCGAAAGCACAACCACATGCCTACCCTGCTGGGGACGATGCACAGCGATTCTGCAATGGTTGCTGCCTTTGACACTTCGGGTTTCCGGGTGAGAACCAGCTGGCATCACATCGACAAAGGGCTCATTTTCATAACGCTGCTCATAGAGTGATTGCAGCTCTTCAGTATCCGCGCACAGCTCAGCATAAAGTGTGGCATGAATACCTCTAATCATCGGCGTAAGATGCGGCACAAAAGTCAGCCCCACATCCTTACTAACGATCTGCCTTAACCCCTGCCTGATCTCGGGCAAATGTCTATGGCCCGGCACAGCATAGGCTTTCAGGCTTTCACTGGCCTCGCACAAAAGCGAGCCAACGCTGGCCTGTCGACCTGCACCACTGACACCGGATTTGGCATCAGCAATCAACGATTCCCGATTGACCAGTCCGTTTTCCAGCAATGGTAAAAAGCCCAACTGTACAGCCGTTGGATAGCAGCCGGGATTTGCCAGAATATTTGCCCCCCGAATGGCATCCCGGCTTACCTCAGGCAAACCATAAACCGCCTCCGCCAACAACTCAGGGCAGGCATGTTGTTCGCCGTACCATTGGGACCACTCCTGCGCATCACGCAACCGAAAATCTGCTGAAAGATCGACCACGCGCGTGCCCTTTTCCAGCAGCTCTGGCACCTGCTTCATAGCCACTCCGTTCGGCGTGGCAAAAAATACCAGATCACACGCCGCCAATGCGTCTGTATCTGGTAATGAGAACTGCAAATCAACCTGGTTTCGCAAATTCGGATAGATTTCCGAAACTGCTTTACCCTGTTCCGTACGGGAGGTGATCAGGCACAATTCAACCTGCGGGTGCACCGCCAGCAACCTTAATAATTCAACCCCTGTATATCCGGTACCGCCGACCACTCCAACCTTTATCACTTGACCCTCATTCTATATTGTTGAGTTTAGGAACCTCTGAATAATTCCTTGATCCCTCTGGCGCACAGAGCGTTTGTAGATCAAGGCGGCTTTGTGCAGTAATGTCCAAACCTTGCAAGCAAAGCCAACGCAGAGCTGCGAATGCTCTGTAAGCCCCGCAGGGCGAGGCCTGAAAGCTTCATCTGCGGCGTTAGAAACTTTGCTAAGGCAATAAGCATTAGCGGTAGTTCCTGCCTTGCAGCTAAAGCTTTCAGGTCTCGCAGAGGCATTAAGGAATTATTCAGAGGTTCCTTAAAAACACTTTTACTAAGCCGACCAGTATAATAAAGTCCGCTACTAAAGAGAAAGATAATCTGATTAATGAAAAACAGGTTTTTCACACTGGACCGCTTTCGGGACCGCCTCGCACATCTTGATGCACTGCCTCAGTACGCAGTGCTTGGTGTAATCTCGGGCGTTATCACTGGTGTCGTTATACTGGCATTTCGGCTGGCCATCGAAATACCACTCCGCTTTTGGTTACCTGAGGATGATCCTGAAAATTTCGAAGCACTGAGTACTTATCTACGTTTTGCTGCCCCGGTTGCCGGCGGACTGGTAGTCGGCGTACTCCTTTCCCTGTTGAGCGAGGAAAACCGAAAAGTAGGCGTTCCGCTCGTCCTGGAGCGTCTCAACTATCACGAAGGTCACCTTCGCTTAAGAAATGCCGGCGTACAGTTTTTAATGGGCGTAATCAGCCTCGTCAGTGGTCAGTCAGCCGGCCGCGAAGGGCCCGCCATTCATATGGGCGCCGCCTGTAACAGCGCCCTGGGAAGACGCTTCCACCTACCCAACAACAGCATTCGTGTCCTGGTCGGCTGCGGCACCGCCGCGGCAATTTCCGCCTCCTTCAACACTCCCATAGCCGGCGTCATATTTGCCATGGAAGTGGTCATGATGGAGTACACCATTGCAGGGTTTACTCCGGTCATTCTGGCATCTGTCACCGCAGCGGTCATAAGTCGGCTGGTCTACGGTCCCGACACCGCCTTTGAAGTCCCCGCATTAAGCATCCAATCGCTTTGGGATATTCCTATCGTGGTTTTTATGGGTGTCATTCTTGGCTCGCTCGCGGCCCTGTTTGTGAAAACCACCGAATTCTGCTCCCGATTTCAGCATTATCATATTTTGCCCCGTGCACTGGTCGCCGGCGTTTTCACCGGTTCGATTGCCATATTTATTCCGTCCGTCATGGGCATTGGTTACGACTCGGTCAATCAGGCATTGACCGGTAACATCAGCATCGGCATCATTCTAGCCCTGACCTTTGGCAAACTGTTTGCTACTGCCGTTCCCATTGGCCTGGGCATGCCGTACAGCCTGATCGGCCCAACCCTGGTGTTAGGCGCCAGTGCCGGCGCTACACTCGGTCTGACCTGCATTCTGTATTTCCCGCAACACACCTCCCCCATCGGCGTCTACAGCATGCTGGGTATGGGCGCCATGATGGGTGCCGTGCTTAACGCGCCATTGGCGGCATTGATGGCACTACTGGAACTGACCGGCAACCCCAACATTATTCTACCGGGGATGCTGGTTATTGTAGTGGCCAACCTGACCGCCCGAGTCGGCTTTAATCAAAAATCAATATTCAACACCATGCTGAAAAGTCAGGGGATCAACCTGAGAGACGCACCGGTATTGCAAGCCCTGAGTCGCACCGGCGTGATCAAATTACTCAACAGCAACCTGGTCACTCAGGACCGGAAGTTGACCATTGAACAAGCGAGATCTTTACTGGCGGAAAAACCGGAATGGATTGTTATTAGCGACCAAAGAGAGATATGCTCGCTGTTACCTGCCGCTGATCTCGCACGATATCTGGAAGATCCAGGTACACCGAAACCAGAGAGTAATGATGACCAAGAGCTGGATCTGTTAACCATTCCCGCCAAGAGACGTGAAATGATGGCGATTCCGCGTCGGGCAACCTTGCAGGAAGCGCTGGATACTTTACATAAGCACAACATCGAGGCACTCTACGTGAAGCGGGTTCACGCACCGATGATCAGTTCCGTCATGGGCATCGTCACCCGTCGCGACATCGAAAAATTCTACCTGCACAAATAACTGGGACCACTATGCTCTGGGTTAAGGCTTTTCATATTATTTTTGTCATCTGCTGGTTTGCCGGCATTTTTTATCTGCCCCGTCTGTTTGTTAACCACGCCATGACCGATCACCTGGAAACAAAAAAACAGCTGGCACTGATGGAATACAAGCTCTACCGTTTCATCAGCCCACTGGCATGGCTGGCGGTCGGATTTGGAATCTGGCTCAGTTACCTGAACTGGGAATTTTACAAAACAGAAGCCTGGTTCCATATAAAACTGTTTCTGGTACTACCCTTGATCGCCTACCACATGGTCTGCGGTTATTTCGTTCGACAGTTCCAAAATGATCTGAACAGCAAAACTCATATATTCTTTCGGTGGTTTAATGAAATCCCCGTGTTAATATTGTTCGCCGTAGTGATATTAGTAGTGGTGCGACCGCTTTAGCTTTATTCACTTTCCAAATTATTTTCCATTGAAGAAACAACATGACTCAATCAGAACAGCTTTTCCAACAGGCCCAGCAACATATTCCCGGTGGCGTTAACTCGCCGGTTCGTGCATTTAAAGCCGTAGGTGGTACACCAGTCTTTATCGACCATGCCGAAGGTGCTTATTTTTATGACCCGGATAGCAAACGCTACATAGATTATGTGCTTTCCTGGGGGCCCATGATTCTGGGTCACAACCACCCAGCCATTCGACAAGCCGTTATCGACAAAGCAAGCCAGGGCCTCAGTTTCGGAGCACCAACAGCCATTGAAACGGAATTGGCTGATCGTATTTGCGAGATCATGCCCAACATGGATCTAGTGCGCTTTGTAAATTCAGGCACAGAAGCGACTATGAGTGCGATTCGTCTGGCGCGAGGCTTTACCGGGCGGGACAAGATTGTAAAATTTGAAGGTTGCTATCACGGCCATTCAGATTCACTGCTAGTCAAAGCCGGTTCCGGCGCGCTGACTCTGGGCGTCCCCACCTCCCCCGGGGTTCCAGCCGCGCTTGCGGAACACACCATCACTCTGACCTACAACGATATTGAAAGTGTCGAACAGGCGTTCAAAGAAGTTGGCGAACAGGTCGCCTGCATTATCGTAGAACCCGTTGCGGGCAACATGAACTGCATTCCACCCGTACCGGGGTTTTTGGAAGGGCTGCGCGCTGTCTGCGATCGGTACGGAACCGTACTCATTCTCGACGAAGTGATGACCGGCTTCCGTTTAGGACTGCAGGGCGCACAGGGTTACTATGGTATCGAGGCTGACCTGACCACACTTGGCAAAGTGATCGGTGGCGGCATGCCCGTCGGCGCATTTGGTGGCAAAAGGGAAATAATGGAAAAGATCGCACCACTCGGCCCGGTATACCAGGCAGGCACGCTGTCCGGCAACCCCATTGCCATGGCCGCAGGACTGGCTGCCATGGACGAAATCAGTAGACCGGGTTTTTACGAATCCTTATTTACCAAAACCAGCGCTCTGGCTGAAGGATTTGAGCGTGTTGCTAGTGAAGCCGGAATCCCCTTCACAACCAACCACGTTGGCACCATGTTTGGTGGCTTTTTCACTGAAGAATCTCAAATCAGCAACTACCAGCAGGTCATGGCCTGCAATACCGAGCGATTTAACAGGTTCTTCCACGGCATGCTCGACGCCGGCGTCTATCTGGCACCAGCCTCCTACGAGGCGGGCTTTATGTCGGCCGCACATACCGATGAGGACATTCAGGCAACGGTCGATGCGGCGAAAAAGGTGATGTCTACGTTGAGTTGAACAGCGTCAAGAAAGTAAGAAGTTCAAGTGGGACCAAGTTGGATTTTCTTAGAACATAATGACTGGCTGTGCGGCTAATGGTAATGCATAGTCGCGCGCCAGCAACTTCCTTTGTGTTTTTACCCCTCCATGATTTTAATAACAATACGCCAGCCACATTAACTAGCATTGCTACAAGCAACTATACTACTTTCCATACGGCACCTAGAAAAATGAGTTATAACGCCAAGCTATGTATTTATTGGCCCATGCTTGATGTATTCAGCCGTAAAAAAAAGAGTATAAGAGATTTCGTCCAGCAAGGGACAAAACCGAATTAAGTTGCTGGTTTATGGAATTCGATCACATTTCCATCAGGGTCGCGAATAAAAAAGAACTTGGCACCCTCAAACTCTATAGATTCGATTGATTAAATTCTGGACACCCACAGATTAAATTAAAACCCGATCCCTCTTCCCACAACGAAAACCATTCCCCCAACTTTAGCACCTAAACAGGCTCCGCAATCGCCACAAATCGCCATGGCCCACCCGGTATAGGGGAGTTAAAAGGCCAGCATGTTGCCAGTAACAAAAGGGAATTCGTGTCTCGGGGCAGCCTGACTTCACTTTCATGAACAACTTCTGTGTGATCGATTCGATACACCAGTTTTTGTCCGTCAATCCGCTCTATTTCCACGTGATCCCCCTTCCTTATATCCCTCATAAAGGAAAAGTGCGTGTCGCGATGTCCGCTAATCAAGGTAGTACCCTGTGTTCCCGGTAGCGCACTGGCAACGCTATAACCTGGCCCAAATGCCAGCGCCTGACCGTGATCACCCTGCAGCACAATTGCGTTGATACGCTGGCGTGGAAGGCGCAACCGCATTCGAGGTGTAATATCAGCCCAGGACCAGGGTTTGACCGGCTGCCCCGTCTCCACGCTCTGCACCCAGGCTTTGTGTAACAACCACTGTGCCAGCTCTGCCTTCACGTAGACCCAGCTCCCCTGGGCAATTTGCGCACAACCCAGCAGCATTAGCAGGGCAAACACCAATTGCCGCATCTGCCTGTCACTCATGTCGTGCGGAAGGGTTTAAGCGAACGCGCAGCCATAACATAAGCAAGCCAACTGCCAACCCTATGATGATATGCAACATGCCATCGGTAGCTGTTTGCGGCAATCCAAGCTGACTGCCGGCTGGCAAATTGCTTTTTAGTATGTGACTGGACAAAGGCTCAGAGGGACGTCGAGCCGGTGTTTGATCCACGGCAACCAGACTGGTAAATCGGCTTACCAGATGATGCTGAAGAGAGAGCTCGACTACCGTTTGCCTGAGTGCATCCTTTTTTATTGGCTCATGGGTCACAAGGTATTGGTTCATCAATGCGGCGGTTTTGCGGCGCGCCCATAGCACATTGATCCCCTCGCGTGGTTCGCTGTGATGCAGATCCAGAATACGCTCGAATACTCCTTCCACACCAGCCCCGGTCAGCGATATGCCACGGGGTGGCGTTTCGGTTTTCATCACCACCATCACCGGCTCACCCTGATAAAGATCGGGAATACGCTGAGGATAGCGTTCCGCCAGCCCGGCTTGTACCAGGTTTACCTCCAGGTTGGTAAGCGTCGGGGCTTCCAGTTTACGAAATAATTCGGTCATGCGTTCAGCAACCATTTTCATGCTGCCAATGTGGGTAAAGCTGCCTCTGCCAAACTCGGCCGCTTTACTCATAAAATAGGAGTTGGGTGCCGATCCGATCCCGATGGTAAACAGCCGGCTGTTATCGAGTTTTTGTTTAATCAGTTCAAACAGTTGCTGTTCGTTACCCACGGCGCCATCGGTGAGAAATACAATCTGGCGCAATCGCTCAGGCTGACCGGTTTCCAAAGCTGCATACCTTTGTGTCAAAGCGGTATCAATTGCCGAATACATCTCTGTACCACCGCCGGCGCTAAGTCCTTTGGCATAACTGATTGCTCGCGCACGCATCGCCTGTGTAGCAGGCTGAACTTCGGGAAACAGTGATCGTGTATTGGAATTAAACTGAATCAGATTGAAACGATCCTGCGGTTGAAGCCGCTTGATCGCCATCACCAGCGCCCGTTTGGCCTGACGAATCGATTCGCCTCCCATCGAACCCGAGGTGTCGATCACAAAAACCAGATCACGGGGCAAGGCGCTATCGCCGGGTTTTGACGGCGTCTCCATCTGTGGAGTGACCATTAATAGCGAATAATAGGCATCCCGCCACTTTTGCGTGTAGAGTCCGACATAAGGTTCACCGACGGCAGCGGCCCGCCAGCGCAACACGAAATCACGGTTGGCGTCGTGCTCCGTGCTATTCAGCGTCACCCGATAGCGCTTTCGCTCCGTTTTTTGCTGATCGATTTGATGATAAAGGCTTTCCAGTTTCGAGAGTGCAAAACCTGACATCAGGTCCACAGTAATATTGATTGGATTACTGTTTTCTCCGAGCCGACTGAACGACGGCGTGATGTGTGAGGCATCCGACACCTGTCCGGTATTTGGGCTGGTCCCGGGTCCCGTCCGTTGCGGTAAACCATGCTCATCCAGTAGCGGCTTACCGGGGATATACCGGGGTGTCAGGGTCATCGGAAACCGTAGACTGAACTCGCCGCTATCCAGCCGTACAGTATGCTGATATTCGATCTCCACTCGCACCGTTTCGTTGGGGCCGATATTAGCTACCGATACGGTAAACAGATTGGGGCGTTCCTGAGTCAACAGGCTGGCTCGCTTGCCCTCCCGTTTCGCCTGACGATAGGCACGCCTGGCCTCCGCTTTATCTTTGATCACGCCTTCAATGATACGCTCTCCGACACGCAGCCTCATATGGTCTACCGCTGCATCATCTGGCAGCGGAAAAAGGTAGGTACCCTCCACCCATTCCGAACCAGGATTTTGAAAATGCTGAGTCACTGTGGCGCGCACTATCATCCCGGTTACCTGCAACTGCACATCAGTATTCAGCATAGGCGCGAACTGCTTGCCCTGCTGACCACTCAGATACAGCGAGCCACTTTTCACCCGACCAAAATCCTCCTTCATTTGTTGGTCGGCATTGGCCAGCAGCAGGCTGCTGAGCGCAAAACAGAACGCTCCCAAAATCCAGCAAAACCCCATCCGCTGTTTAGTTTTCATAACCTGTCACCTCGATGTTTGATCGATGGTTGAACCCTGAAGCTGGTTACTCATTTCTGGCAGGGCTACGGTCCTGGCTTCGGCTAACGCAGCACGTTGTCGCAAACAGCGGTACTTGCGGCTATAGGGAATCAACTTAAAAAGCAAAAGTGGATTTTGATAGAGCTGCTCATCACTGACAGGCACAAACTCAAGTAATTGTTCTGGTAGTTTTTTCATCCTGGTATCTCCGAAAATGGTGAGAATTTAAACGTGCAAACACGGTCTTACGTTGACTATTAAAGCGATAAACAATGGAGCGGCACTTGAGAGAAAATGGAGGAATGATGGAAATTGAAAAATTGAAGGTAGCTGAGGCAGTGCAATTACCTATAATAAGGCTATGAATAAAACAGCCAAGCTGATCGCGATTGTAGAAGACGACCCGGATCAACGAAAAAACTACTGCGACGCCATTGCTCGCAAAGGCTACCGCATTAACGCCTACGCCAACCGTCAGGAAGCTTTGTCGGGGATCCAAAAGGAACCTCCACAGCTCGCAATTATTGATATTATTCTCGGCTCGGAGGTGGATGGCGGGTTTTATCTGTGTCGTGACCTGCTGGCCACCAATGCTGCTTTGCCGATACTGTTTCTGACCGAACGCATCGACGAAATCGATAAAATATCCGGTCTGAGGCTCGGTGCGTGGGACTATCAACCCAAACCGATCAGTCTCGATTATCTCGCCGAGCGCGTGACTTCGTTATTGAGACTGGCAGAACTGAATGCACAACCGGAAACTGACGAGTTCACAGATAATCAGCCGGTCAATTCCCTAAAGATTAACGCCTCCGCGATGCGCGCCAGCTGGCTGAATACTCCGTTACAGCTCACCATGACCGAGTTTCGTATGCTGGAGAGCCTGACCACGCGGCCGGGTAACGCGATATCATATGACCAGCTGATGAATGCCACCATGCAGAGTTTCGTAACCCATAACACAATCAATACGCACATGCGCAACATTCGCAAGAAGATACGGGAGATTGATCCGCAATTTGATCAGATTCAAAATGAATACGGTTTTGGCTACCGCTGGAAAACCGGGTGACCGACACACGCCGCCGGCCCGGGCCCCGACTCGGCACCAAACTCACGCTTTTGGCGCTGGTTTTGCTCAGCATTCCCTGGCTGGGATACCGTTACCTGGTAGAAACAAAAAACTTTCTGTTGGAGGGTCAGGCGCAAGCACAATTGTTGACCGCCAAGGGAATTGCGTTAACGCTGCAAAGCAATGAAAATCTGTTCAATGACCTACCGGTTGATCTGACGGACTACTCAACACTAACCACCTACCCACTGGACTACCCGATACGGGTGGACGGTTATAGTGAGGATTGGCGAGAGATCATCGATCAGATAAAATTTTTTGGTAGCACTTCCAGCCCGCGCAAACTTGGTCTGGTGTTAGGCGTCACCGTTTCTCATCTTTATGCTTTTTTACAAATCGAAGACTCAACCCCTCTCTATCGCCACCCCGGTTATCGTCGACTGGATAACAGTGATCACCTGCGTCTTAGCTTTGCCACTTCCGATGGTTCTGCGCGACGTCTGATTCTGACGATGGAGGGACCGGGCAGCATGACCGGGTACGATGTTGATAGTAACTGGCTCTACGCCGAGACGGGCCAGCCTGAATATGATGTAACCGCTTTTATTCGCGATACGGGGAATGGTTATCTCGTCGAAATGCGCCTGCCACTGACGCTGCTTGGTCCGCAAAAACGGCTCGGTTTGAGCTATGCGGATGTCACCGACGCACAACAGCGACAGGTTACCTCTGTGACCAGCACACTTCCCCAGATAGAGGGCACAACCACCAACCTGGTGCTGCTGCGCTCACCTCAGATCGAGAAGGTGATTCGTGAGCTTAGCCAGACCGATACGCGAATCTGGATTATTGACCGCCAACAGCGCGTCAGAGCAACTGCCGGTAACCTTGGTGAAAGCGGACAGCTTATGCTGGATGCCGACCCCGCTGATGTTCAGTATCCTCAACAACAGTCTCTTTGGCGAGTTTTGGCTGACCTGGTTTTTCAGCGGATGGTCAGCCCCGCATCTGCAGCATTTACAGATTTTGACTCCCAGACGACCAGTCAGCGAAATGACCAGGTGATTGCTCAGGCATTGTCAGGCAGCGGTGGTTCCAGCCGACGGCTTTCACTGGATGGTCGGGCGCAAATTGTCGCTTCTGCCTTTCCGATCTACGAGAACGGCGAAGCCATCGGCGCCGTATTGCTGGAACAGAGCACCAGTTCCATTCTGGCGTTGCAGCGCCAGTCACTTGAAAAAATTGTCATGCTGACCGCCCTGAGTCTGCTTGCCATCGTATTGTCGATTGCCGTTTTCACTTTCCGCCTGACGTGGCGGGTAAAGCGCATGCGCAGAGAAACACAGCGTGCAATTGATCCTCACGGTCGGCTGATGGTCGATGAGTTGCAACATGAGATCCGAGCTGGGGATGAGATCGGCGATCTGGCCCGGAGCGTTTCGCAAATGCTCTCACGACTTCATCAATACCAGTCTTTTGTTGCGAACATTCCGAAAACTCTGCGCCACGAAATCAATAACCCTTTGAACACCATCAGTACCTCCCTGGAAAATCTTTCCGGAGAACCGGACCCGCAGCAACAGCAGCTTTATGTGCAAAGAGCCCGGCGAGGGCTGCACCAGATCGGAGTTTTGGTACAACAGCTGGCTGAATCAGCCAGTCTTGAGCAAGCGTTAGCTAACGAAGAAATGGAGCCTTTCAACCTTTGCGCGCTGTTGCAACAGTACCTGAATAATTATCAACAGAGCCATGATTTGACGCTGGAAATCGAGTTATCAGAAAACCCCGTCTGGATTAGCGGTGCCGATTTTCGCATCGAACAGCTGATGGACAAATTGATGGACAATGCGCTGGATTTTAATACAGGACAACAGCCGGTGAAGGTTCGCCTAACCACACAGGGCGACAGCAGTCAGATTCAAATCAGTAATTACGGCACCGTTCTCGCACCCGATCAAATACCATTGATCTTTAACCAGATGTCCAGCACCCGACCCTCTCTGGATTCGGAGAAGATTCATTTAGGACTGGGGCTCTATATCTCGCGGTTGATTGTCGATTATCATAATGGCCGGATTGGTATTGCCAATATAGCGAACTCAAAAGGCGTTATGGTCACTATTCATTTACCCATTTGCAAGGAACACCACTCATCATGAGCATTTTTATCAGCGCTGAAGAGCTAAATCAGCTACTCTCGGAAAATAGCCCGCAGCAGAAACCGGCCATACTGGATTGCCGGTTCTCGCTGGCCGATTTTGAGCTCGGCAGACAACTGTATGCACAAGCACATATTCCCGGTGCTCAGAATATCGACATGGAGCAACAACTGGCGGGCGCAAAGAGTGAGCATGGCGGGCGCCACCCACTACCCGGTGCCGATCAATTCAGTGAAACCATGCAGCAGCTGGGGGTCGGTGGCTCCACAATGGTGGTTGCCTACGACGATAATCGCCTGGCCGGAGCAGCCAGACTCTGGTGGTTGCTGCAGTATTTCGGCCATAAAAACATTCGGATTCTTGATGGTGGTTTTAAAGCCTGGACAGAGAAAGGGTACGCGACGTCACATCAAAGCCCGCATCCGGATCCGGGTGATTTTGAGGCCGCTGCGTCGCTGAACCAGACCAGGGACTACCGATGGTTAAGCAGCCATTTGCAGGATTCAGATCTGCAGCTGATCGACTCAAGGGAAGTGGCTCGCTACAAGGGACTGGAGGAGCCGATAGACCCGGTAGCAGGCCATATTCCCGGGGCACTCAATTACCCCTGGCAAGAGGTCACCAACGAACAGGGGTTCGCTTTACCGAAACAAATTCAACAGCAGCGCTGGCAGAATTTAGACAGTGACAAAGAGACGCTGGTTTACTGTGGCTCTGGCGTAACAGCATGCGTGAACCTGCTATCCCTCACATTAGCCGGCATTGAAAACGCGAAACTCTACCCAGGCAGCTGGAGTGATTGGTGCTCATATTCAGACAGCCCGAAACGGCCCTAGGGTCTGTTAACACTAATTTGAGCGCGCTTGTTGGAAGCCATTTATGCGGAGCTTATAGAGGCCAACCGTAAACAAGGGCACAATAAACACACCCAGAAACACGTAGGTCAACATGCCATACCCTTGCGCAATGAGACTGATCAGCCCGATTTCACCGCCGACAAAAATGGCCAGGCACATTACTGCTAACGATACCGCTGGGCGCAGCCAGGCAGGCATCTGTTTCTGCTGATCCTCAAAACTGGCCGCCACGCGCTCATTCAACGCATGCAGCAGCGCGGTGCCGGTTTCAATAAAGGTACCAAAAACAACTACCTGAAAGAGGATTTGGAACAAAGGTATATTCATTTCCGAGAGGATCAGGTTGATCGGCACCGGCTCCTCAAGAATTCGTGGATAAAAACCCACCATCACACAATAGAATAGGATTCCGGGAATTATCGCCAACACACCGGCTAATAATCCGGCAGAAATGGTCTCTTTTGATGACGCAAGGTGACGAATACAAAACAGAATGGTGGGCACAATGGCGAGGTTATAACTGGCATACTGGACCCCTTCAAAAGCCCATGAAGTACCCTCCTCCGCGATACTAAGACCACTGGAGATACGGCCGCCAAACTGTACAAAGCCCAGAATCAGGAATGCCGCGTACGTCACGTATAACAAGACCGACCAGCTGGCCAGAACTTTTTCGATCAAGCTGCTGCCGTAGAAGGTCAGCAACCCAATAGTTGCTATCAAGCCTATTGTTCCGATGTTCGCTGACACGCCAAAGGTTTCTGATACCAGCACACCTGCAGCTGCTCCAATAACCGACAGGATTAGCAGCAGCGCAATCAGATAGGCTATTTCATAGATAAACCACCAGCGCCCGAGCAGGTTTTGAAAAAAGTGTTTGTAGTTGTAGCTTTTAAAACGGCGGGCAAACTCAAAAGAGAGCGCCAGCACCGCACCCCACACCAAAGCGGCCACCACCATACCCATCGCACCACCACGTGGACCGTTCGACAGAAAAAACTCTACCAGTTCACGTCCCGTAGCATAACCACCGGCGATCACTACCGATTGAAAAATAAGTCCGGGCAAAACAATTGCTTTGATAAACCGAAGGTTCATGATGACTGACCGAACCGCTGTGGAGAGATCGATTCCCTGTTAAACCCCAATTCAGACAGATCCTCTGGTACGCTATTATCGAGAATCATTCTGGCAACTAACCGACCTGCTGCGGGTGCCGTTTGTATGCCATAACCGCCCTGCCCGGCCAACCAGAAAAAACCCCTGGCCTGCGCATCAAAACCGACAACCAGATTCCGGTCCACGGTAAAATTACGCAATCCTGCCCAGGAATGGTCAACCCGCTTGATATTCAGACAGGTTGCCTCGCTGGCATAATGCGCAGCATAAGCAATATCCAGCTCTTCCGGCTGCACATCACAGGGCGGCGAAAGATCCTCGTTGGCTGATGACACCATAATTTTTCCAGCATCGGGTTTGAAGTAAAACTTTTCCTCGACATCTATCACCATCGGCCAATCATCAATCGACTGATCGTCCGGTGCATCAACCAGAATCGCACTGCGCCGCAACGGCTGGATACCCACTGGTTGCACCTGAGCTATTTTTGCAATCTCATCAACCCAGGCACCCGCTGCATTGACAACAACTGGCGCGCTATAGCTTTCATTACCATCAGAAACCTGCCAGCCCGTGTCCTGGCGATCCATTGTCATCACTTCAAAATTCGTCACCAGTACACCATTGCGGTTACGTAACCCTCTCAAATATCCCTCTTGCAATGCGTGCACATCAATCTCAAACACATCTTTATCATAGACACCTTTGCTGCGATATTCGGGCTTCAGTATAGGAACCAGCGCACTGACTTGCGTTGCGTCCATCAGCTTGAGCTGTTGATTCTGATTTTTGATTTCCTGGTAAAAATCCTCGAGAACCGCCTTTTGTTCCTCGTGCACCACAAACAGCGCGCCCCGCTGGTGGTGCAGCGCGTGCTCTGAAAAACCCTCAGGCGGATTAATAAAAAAATCACCGCTGCCCTTGGTTAATGCGTTAATAGCCGGCTTTTCACTGCCATACGAAGAGGCATAGACCGCAGCAGAGCGACCGGTAGAGTGATAGCCCGGTTGATCCTCACGCTCCAGCACCAGAACCCGGGAGGATTTTGCAAGTTCATAGGCAGCGGACAAACCGGCCATACCCGCACCAACAACAATTACATCAAAGTGTTCCATAAAATTAATAGCTCTTAAGCATCTCTGAGTAGCTCGACATCAACTCTTAGTCCGGATTCCAGCGCAGCCTGATAGGTCGCGTGCGCCGCCATCAGATCATAAGCTACGATGCCCACGGATTTATACAGGGTGATCTCCTGGTCAGATTTTCGGCCAGGATGTTGACCCAGGAGAATCTCTCCAATCTCTGCCTGAATATGGTCTTCATTAATCACACCCGCTTCCAGTGCGCGGCGAAATTCACCACCCTGCACTTTAATGGTATCGATATGGTCAACAAAAAATGTGCTATTGGCAACGCTCTCATTATCGATTTCAGCGGTCATCGGAATACTTGAACCGATTGCATTCAAATGTGTACCCGGAGCAAGCCACTGATATTGCAGAATCGGTTCACTGGCAGATGTGCAGGTACAGACTATATCCATATCCTGAACAGCCTGCTCCACCGTTTCACAGGCAGTGACACGAATGTCATACTGGCTGTAGGCCTGCTCGGCAAAAGCTTCAGCACTCTCGGTGTTTAAACTCCAGACATTGACCTTCTTAATGTTTCGAACTTTGGTGATTGCAGCCAAATGTCCCTGTGCCTGGTGACCGGCACCCAGAATAGCCAGGCGGCTGGATTCAGGGCGTGCCAACAAATCAGTGGCAACCGCACTCGCGGCCGGGGTTCGAATGGCTGTTATGGAGCCAGCTTCAACCACCGCGACCACATGACCGCTGGTTTCTTCAAATAGCACCACCACACCATTGTGTACCGTTCTTTGCTGTGCAGCGGGCACCACAGACATAAGCTTAAAACCCAAAGCGCAGTCACCTCCAGCCTGGTTAACGCTGCCCGGCATCCAGCCCAAAATTCCCGGCACGTTTGGCAACCTGAACATTTCCCGCATCGGTTGAATCGCACGGCCACCGGATACCGCTTTTAAGCATTCACGAAGTGCCTCCATGCACATCTCTGTACTTAACAGCTGCTTTACGTGCCTGTCACTAATTACCAGCACTGGCTACTCCCTCTTCATGGTTAGAAATTACCCCGCGCTTTCAAGGTTATCGCGCGGGGATTTGACTCGGTAATAATTCTGCCAGGATTTAAAAATCAAAATCTTTACTGAACTGGACACCATAGGTGCGTCCCGGCGTATAGGTACGGAATTGATTACGCGGGTTCTGATACGCGATATCCACCTCATCAAAGGCGTTATCGACGAATGCAACCAGTCGCCAGCTTTCACTTTCAACACCGATTTTGAGGTTCAGTCGATTAACATCGTCTGCCTCAAAGCTATTACCTTCATCGAGCCAGCCATCTTTTTTCGCAGTAAACAGTCCGTAGTAGAACATCTGTAGGCCGGTATCAGTAATATCATGTCGGTAAGATGCCTGGACACTGGCTGTCCAGTCGTAAACCAGGGGTACCTGATTACCGGAAAGGTCCGTTGCCACACCATTTCTCGAGGCATTAAACTCGGCAAATTCAGCATCGAGATAACCCAGCGAAGCATTAATTTCCAACCCTTCTATTGGCCGTGAAGCCAGTTCAAACTCCAAACCCCAGGTATCCACATCAGCATTGGATGCACCAATCAGATTCGTTCCGGGCGGCAGGGAAGGATCATCAATCGCAATCACCGTATCGCTGCGCTCATGGTAAAATGCGGCTACCCGTAACGCAGTGCTGCCACCAAACAGACTGATGTTGGTGCCCACTTCATAACCGATCGACTCTTCCTCTTCCAGTGGCAAATCTTCTACACGACCGGCATTTTCATTAAAGCCGCCTGCTTTGAATCCCGTTACCACTTTGGCATAGAGGGTCAAATCATCGCGTGGTCTAAAAGTGACACCGGCACCGGGTGACCATTGTGAAAAGGTGACCGTGTCATCGAACACCGCGACCAACTGAGAAGTTGAAGTATCAATAGTGGTACCGTCGGCAAGAAATACCTGATTCAAAGCCAGCACATTACGCAGAAACGCATGGCAGGCAAAATCACAGTTAGTGACAAGCTGCTCAAAATCAATGCTTTTTTCATCGCGCGTATAGCGTAAGCTGGCCCAAACATTCAGTCGTTCGCTTAGATCGTAATCCGCCTCAATAAACCAGGCAAAGGAGTCCAGCTCCTGGTCATTATTGGTATCCGCCAGAAAAGAAGCACCGGATTCGCCGGAAAAGCCATTGCCATCGGTGACAATTGGCAGCGCACTACCATCCTCAAGCAACGCGCCCTCGATACCGAAGCCCGCACCAATCAAGTTTTGACGGACAACATCCGGCAACCCTGCATAGTCCCGAAGGAATACGTTAAACGCGTTATCACCCGTGGTGAAATTACCACCAACGATTCCGGGAAAAATCCGTACCAGCTGATCTGTATCGTAAACGCGGTCTTCCTGGAAGAAGTTCACACCCGTCACGAAGTTAAAGGGGCCATCTAGATCAGAGGCAAAGCGCAACTCAACAAACAGGCTATCCTGCTCAATATCACGCCGATCGGTTTTATCACCCAAGATTGTATGGTCGTTATCACGCTGGCCTGTCAGCTCGACACTACGGTAACTGACAATACCCGTGTAAGTACCTAAATCAGTTGCATAGTTGCCTTCCAGAATCCAGATATCCTGCTCCACGTCCAGAGAATCTTTAAAATCGCGGCGGTTATTGCGCAAATCACCTTCATCCAGTCCAGTTATCGACTCGGTAATATCAACAGGACCCAGACCGGGAATGGATGCAATAGCAAAGGCCGCTCCACCCGCTTCCGCAGAGGTGATCAGCGATGCCAGACCGCAGGAGGCACATTCTTTGTCAGTGTTTTCGTAGGTAAAAAGGAAATCCAGCGCCTCGCTTGCCTGCCATTTCAGGCGTATACGCGCAGCCATATTTTCCTCTGCATCCAGCTCCTGCCTTAACACCGGGTTGTAGTTAAACCCGCTGTCTTGATCTTCATACAGGAACGCCGCACGCAACAATAGCGTATCCTCAACCAGCGGCGTATTAATCATGCCCTGGATTTCAGTACGCTCTTTGTTGGCAGTCTGTAATTGCAGATTAGCCCTTGAGACTAACTCCGGCGCGGCACTGGTAAAACTAATGGCACCTGCTGCTGCATTACGTCCATACAATCCACCCTGCGGGCCCCGTAACACTTCAATGTTAGCCAAATCCATAAAATCCGGCAGCGCTGAGATCTGACCGCCGACATAAACCCCGTCCCGATACAAGCCAAAGGCTGGCTCGTCTGAACGTAAAGATCGATTTACCCCCCGCAGCGTCACATTGGCACTGACTCGGTCATCACCCGGCTCAAACGTGGTGCTGGGAATAATATCAATCACGTCCATCACATCATTAATACCTGCATCGGTAATAGCATCCGCAGACAGTGATGTCATGGCAATCGGTACGTCCTGAAGTCTTTCCTCACGTTTACGAGCCGTAACAACCACTTCCTCAAGCTCACTGGCTCCAGAAATTTGCCGCTCCCCAGCCTGTACATCTTTAGCAAAAACATCTTCAACGGTAACCAGACCAACCATTAAGACTGGAATAAATGATGCCCCCGCTATTCTTTTTAAATTGATTTTCAGCATTTATCTTTCCTCACGATCAACGTCCTCTTCTTTTTGAACAAGAAATAGCTATCAATCTTGTATGTTTGCCTAACATACTACAGTATTCTAATAATTACAACCAAGCAATTTCCGGCTACCGATACTTTTAACCAACCACTGAAAAACGTTATGCGCGCCGCCACGAGAGCCTATACAAGAGAAGAAAGCAGGGTTTTACGCCGCAACAGTAACAGTGGCCATTTTTCGATAACCTGTTACGCTGGACTTGCTGGCAACAAACCCAGCCTTACAAACGAAACCTTCACAAGTTTGTTTGACACGGGTGGGGGCCGGGGAACTAAAATGCGGTAAGACATGGTGCATTAAACTGGATACGTCTCGTGTAACACTGCGTTAAGCACATTCGGAGCGCCGAGGGATTCTATAAGAGGCCGGGATTAGGGGCTGGATTTAAGACCCGACACACACTTGGAAAAACCGAAAAGCAATTAAAATGACGAAACCGAAAAGCCTCGACCAAAACAGCAGCAAACAAAAGCCCCCCGGGACGATGGAGGTGGGTGAACTGTCCCGAAACCTGCTCTATCACTTATGGGAGACCTACTCTTCATTTCTGCGCTTTATGGACGCTCGCTCCGACACTTCGATACACAATTTAAGCCTAACCCAGTGGCGCACATTACACCTTATCTACAACAATCCGGGGTGTTCGCAATCTGCGCTGGCGAAGCGAATCGGTATTACACGTGCATCGATGAGCCCGGTGATTAATTTTCTCGAGAAAAAAGGGTTGATTGGGCGGAAACCGGCCGAACGGCGCAACACCTTTGCGTTATCAATGACCGCAAAAGGTAAAACGGAAGTGCAGACTCTATTCAAGGAAATCGAAGCAATGGAGGCGGAGATTGGCCAATCTATCGGCACGCAAAAACTGGCTCTATCAATCGATCTGCTGGCTGAAATGCGCGCGGTATTTGATGCTGGCTGCGAAGACAACGTGTAGTACCATTGATGACTTATTCGCTCCTAAAATTCTGCCACCTGCTCGGTGCTATCCTGATTGGCGGCGGACTTATCAGCGTATGGCTTTGTGATCTCCGGTCCCGCCAGTTACATGAATTAGCACAATTTTCAGAGGCTATTCGCTATGTTGCCGTTTTCTACGATGGCGTCGTAGTTCCGGGCGCGATTTTGCTGTTGATCTCGGGAAGCTGGTTAATCACTACGCATTTTGGTGGCTGGGATTTTATTCAAACACCCTGGCTTGCCGGAATGGTCATCCTTTTTGCGTTTGAATTTATCGAAGGCAATACCATTACCCGTCTCTATTTTTTAAAATTGAGGCGCCTGACAGAAAAAGCTATGGCGCAAGGAACGTTTAGCCCCGAGTTGAAACAGGCACGCAGCGAGACTATTCCCACCTTCACTCATTTTCTGGATCTTCCCATTCTCTTTCTCATTATAGCGCTCGGAGCTATCAGGCCTGATAACTGGTCTCTGTTTTTTGCCGGCCTGATTGCAGCGCTACTGTTAGCCACCCTTTTTACCGTTGGCATTCCAAAGCTCTATCCCTGGGGAAAAGAGAAAAGTCGTCGATTCAGCCCTGACTAATCATTCAGTAGCTCACGACAGTGGTAACGAATATAGCCACCATCGTTGGCCAAAGCGATCGCTTTATTGCATAACTGGTTTGCCTGTTGAGTATCCCCCTGCTGCAAACGCACTCCGGCCAACGCCAAATATAACTCGGGATTTCTTGGTGAAATACGAATTGCTCTCTCTAGCGATGCGGCAGCTGCAGCAAACTGCTTATCTTTTTTTTGTCTGTCGGCCTTGTCCAGCAACGCAACAACAGCAGGGCTTTCTATCCGATCTGCTTCTGTCGCTACGGGCTCTTCAACACCAGCGGATTCAGGCTTTTCAGGCAATGGTCGTGATTCTGATGGCTCACTCCCAGTGCCATCAACCACCGGTATACTTGAAGTGTTGGAACTTGTAGCGCAGCCGAACAAAATACCAACTAATGCTAAAATAACGAGTATTCGAGCCATTCTATTTCCCTATTCAAACCAGGATTTAATCCAGTCACCCAAGCGCCTGCCGGCTAAAACACAGCGACTTTTTTCCGTTGGCTCTGAGCCTTTCACAAAGGGCATATAACGCGCTCCCTCGCAATTTTCGGCGCTCAGTGTTCCATTCACGCCATCGACCCATAAATAACGGATGTTATCCGGCACTAAACCGGTGAGTGATGCTGGTTTGATGCGTCCCATCAAACCACCCCAGACACTCAGCGCACCCCGACTCCCGGTTAATCCGGTGGGCGTATTATCATCATTCCCAAGCCAAACCACCGCCAGACGATCACCGGTAAAGCCGGCAAACCAACTGTCACGAAGATCATCAGTGGTGCCCGTTTTCCCCGCTACGTTCAATTCACTGGACACATAATTGTATACAGAGCGTCCGGTTCCCTCTCGCATGGTTTCCTGTAGCACATAGTAAAGCAGATGGATTGTCGCTGCATCAAAACGCTGCTCTATCTGCAGCGGGTAACGATTCAGGGGGTCACCTTCGGAGTTTGTAACATCCCGTATCGCTCTTAATGGCGCATCAAAACCACCCGCCGCAATGGTCTGATACATGGCCGCCACCTCAATCGGCGCTAGCCCTCCCGCGCCCAACATGACCGAAGGATAGTTGGGCAGTTGTCGCTGCACACCGAGCTGGCGAATGGTTCTGAGCACCACGTCCAAGCCCAGATCCATGCCCAGTCGCGCAGTTGTCTGATTATAGGATTGTGCAAGTGCACGATGCAGAGGCACCATGCCATGGCTTTTTTTATCATAGTTTTTTGGCGACCAGATTTTACCTTGTGCGTCAGGTATGGCCACCGGTTCGTCACTGATATTGGTCACTAGCGTATAGCGTTTCGAATTTTTCAGTGCCGCCAGATACACAGCAGGTTTTAGCAGTGACCCTACCGGCCTGACCGCATCCAGCGCCCGGTTAAAGCCTGAATAACGAGTGTCCTTACCACCCACGAGCGCCAGCACTTCTGCCGTATCGGTACTGGTGACCACCACCGCGCCCTCCAATGCCCGCATCCTTGCCACATCCTGGCGCCGAAACTGATTAACCCGTTTGACCAGACTGGCTTCTGCCTGACGCTGCACGATCGGATCCAGACTGGTAAAAATGCGCAATCCCTCACTCGCCAGGTCCTCAGAACGATAGTCCCGGCGCAACTGTCTTTTCACCAGATCCATATAGGCCGGATAACTAACCTGGGTATATGCGGATTTACCAATAACATCGAGGGGCTGGCGTTTCGCCCAATCAACCTGCTCCACGGTCGCAACACCTTCGCGCTCTAGCATACCAAGCACCAGGTCACGACGTGCCAGTGCCCGCTTCGGGTGCCGTCTTGGATTGTAGTAGGACGGCCCTTTGACCAGTGCCACCAATAACGCGGCCTGATGCAACTTGAGCTCATTGATCTCCCTGCCAAAATAGTACTGACTGGCCAATCCAAAACCATGAATCGCACGCTGCCCGGCCTGCCCCAGATAAACCTCGTTGAGATAGGCCTCAAGAATCTCAGGCTTTTCGTAATGTAGATCCAGCAGCAGGGCCATCAGGGCTTCCGTGGCTTTTCGTATCAGTGTGCGCTCACTGCTCAAATAGAAATTCTTGACCAGCTGTTGGGTCAGGGTACTGCCACCCTGTTGATAGCGGCCAGCTCTGATATTCGCCAACATCGCTCGTGAGATCGCTTTTAAAGAAATGCCGTGATGATGATAGAAATCCTTGTCTTCCACCGCCAGCAACGCTCCCTTAACAAACTCGGGCACCTGGTCGATGCGGACCAGAGATCGATCTTCACCATGCGCCGGATAAATTCCTCCTATCAAAAATGGCTCGACACTCACCAACGACAACACCTGCCCGTCAGCAGCTTTCAGGCTAACCACACGATCTCTGTTAAAAGTGACGGTCACCTGGCGCGAAGGAATGGTCTCGTTCCAGAGTTTAAAACCCCGGCTGAAAAATTTTAGCTGGTTAGCCGTCTGCCAGAAGCTTCCCGGGCGGCTTAGTGCCTGCTGTGATCGATACCCCAGCAGTTCCAGCTCATAACGCAGATCTTTGGCCGCCAATGGTTTACCGGGGTACAGGTCCAGCGCCCGTGCGTAAACTTTAGCCGGTAACGCCCAGCGTTTCCCCTCAAACCTGGCGGTCACCCGCGCATCAAGATAGGCCATCAGTAGCGCGAGCAATACAAGCCCTGCAAGCAGGACCTTAATAATAAAGCGCCAGGACAGAAACCCTTTACCTGTGTTTGTTTTTTGTTTTTGCCGCGTGACGGAATGAGCCTTTGTCGTTCTTTTTTTTGGCTTGGGCTTTGGCTTGGCCATTAGTGGTCGCGTGCTTTACCTGAATTAAAAACTGATCGGCAATTATACCCGGCAAATGTTAGACTGCGCACGCAATAATGCGCTTGAACAATGGAGATATAAGTGAGCCTGGCACTGTTACAAGCATTACAGAATCAAGCCCTCTACCCTCATCCAGTCGATCATTTCAAAGTAATCGAAACCCATATCTCCTGGGTATTACTGACCGGCAGTTTTGCTTATAAAATCAAAAAACCGGAAAATTTTGGTTTTCTCGATTTCTCCACACTGGAAAAGCGCCACCATTACTGTCAGGAAGAGTTGCGCCTCAACCGCCGCTTTGCACCTGAAATCTACCTGGACGTGGTGGCAATTTACGGTGATGAACAGGCGCCCTGCTTAACCCCGCAGGGAACGCCTTTTGAGTATGCGGTCAAAATGCTGCAATTCCCACAACATCAGTTATTTGACCAACTGCTGCATCGTGATGAGTTAACGGCTAAGCACATTGATGAACTGGCTGATACCTTGGCAAATTTTCATCAGCGGACACCCTGCGCTGAAATACAGACAAGGCACGGTTCCCCCCAGCAACTCATTCAGCCGGTGCTGGAAAATTTCAAACAGATAGGCGGCTATTTGCAGCAGCCTTCCGATATTTCCCAGCTACAAAGCACTGAAAACTGGGTGCGGGATCAGGCAAACAAGCTGGAACCGGTTTTTAAACAGCGCAAACAGCAGGGTAAAATCAGGGAATGTCATGGTGATCTGCATCTGGGTAACATTACGCTCTTTAAGGACCAGGTCACCCTGTTCGACTGCATCGAATTTAGTGAACACCTGCGCTGGATTGATGTGATCAGTGAAGCTGCCTTCCTGACTATGGATCTTCAGGCCCGTGCCGCCCCCGCTCTGGCCAACCATTTTTTAAATGCTTATATAGAGCACACCGGCGATTACGACGGACTTAAAGTACTCCATTTTTACCAATGCTACCGGGCAATGGTGCGCGCCAAGGTAGCGCTACTCAGTCTGCAATCAAAACAATCTACGGACGAACAGTCTGTGGCGGTTTTCAGCCAGTACAAACGCTATATCGAGTTAGCCGAGCGTTACATGATACCTCGTCAATGTCGATTGCTGCTGATGCATGGCTATTCCGGTACCGGGAAAACCACTGTCAGCACGGAACTGGTCGATCGGCTTGGTGCGATTCGAGTTCGATCAGACGTGGAGCGAAAGCGGCTATTCCAGGTAGCACCAGAAAAATCTTCAGTAAAAGATAATGGCATCTATAGCCGTCAGGCCAGCATTCAAACTTTCGATCACTTAGCCGCGATTGCTGAAGCCGTAATGATAAGTCGCTTTACTGTCATCGTTGACGCCACGTTTCTGCACAAACCTCATAGAGATCGTTTTCTTCAAATAGCGGCAAACCTGAATGTGCCGGCTCATATCATCTCCTGTGAGTTGGACGATAAGGAAACCCAAAGGCGCCTTGAGCATCGCCAGGCAATAGGAACCGATCCATCAGATGCCGATATTGAAGTTTATAAAGCGCAACTTAAAAACGCAGACCCGCTCAGCGAAAGTGAGCTGGCTATTACTTTTCGTATAAACACCGCGGCACAAGACCCACTGCAGGATTTAATGCGAACAATGCAACGTGAATAGTTTATAGCTATGGTAGTTAATATTTTTTTGATCCACCAAAAAACCTGGCTACGTTTTTAGGTTTTTCAGCAACGGCTTTAACTGCTTATATTCATAATAGGCCGGGAAATAGCGGTACAGAAACTGAGTAATCTTACTCACTTTGGAATGCACTATAAGACGTTTCTTTTTGCGCGCACCGTTAAAAATAGCCTCCGCAACTTCATTGGGGGATGCAACTATTTTGCTTCGCTCAACTTCTATCGTTTTGCCATCTCCAGACAACATATGCTTGCGCAGATCGGTTTCCGTTCTGCCCGGGCAGGCAATCATCACGTGCACACCTTCACCAATCAGCTCAGCCCTAAGAGAATTAAACAGACCATGCAACGCATGCTTACTCGCCGCATAGCCACTCAAGCTGATCATCGGTGAATAACCAAACACACTGCTCATCGTGATAATCATTCCCTTTCGCTGTACCAACGAGGACAGTGCGGCTTTGGTGCAATTCAGAGTGCCGAAGAAATTGACCTCCATCACCCGTCGAATCACATCGGTTTTGGTTTCGCTGAATAAGCTGTGGTGCCCGATTCCGGCATTATTAATCAATACGTCTATGCCACCGAAACGCTCTTCTATCTCCCTGACGGCCTGCTGACAGCGCTCTTTGTCGACAATATCACAAACCACGCTCATCACCTCAACACCAGAACGCTCAACCTGGTTCTGCAACGCCAGCAACTGCTCCTGATCAAGATCGATCAGTACTATTCGAGCACCTGCTTTCGCAAAGCGCCAGGATAATGCTCGCCCAATACCGCCAGTAGCGCCTGTAACCACGACTACCTTATATTTAAAGTCATATTCCATCCTGCCCCCTTTTGGAATATATATTGGCCTGAGAGATGTGGTTGTTTGTTTAATCGATATTATTAAAAATTCTTGCGCGAAGATCACGCGGCTTGGGCAATGCCCTTAAAACTGCCTTTTCCATCGTTTTACGACGCTGATGGCTACCCATCGAACTGCCCAGCATGTAGTTAGTTTTTCAATAGCCCGCTGTTTGATGATAATATGATCGCCCTATTTAGCAACAGAAAAATGAGGTTTTAATTTATGCCCGCCTATCGTTCAAAAACTTCCACCGCCGGGCGCAATATGGCCGGAGCAAGGGCGCTCTGGCGTGCGACAGGGATGAAAGATGACGATTTTCACAAACCGATTGTGGCGATCGTCAATTCATTTACTCAGTTCGTTCCCGGCCACGTTCATCTCAAGGATATGGGGCAGTTAGTCGCAAGAGAAGTTGAAAAAGCAGGCGGTGTCGCCAAGGAATTTAACACCATTGCGGTTGATGACGGCATAGCCATGGGACACGACGGCATGCTCTACAGCTTGCCAAGCCGGGATATCATTGCCGACTCGGTGGAATATATGGCCAACGCTCACTGTGCCGACGCACTAATCTGCATCTCCAACTGTGACAAGATCACCCCCGGTATGCTGATGGCCGCAATGCGCCTTAACATACCCGCGATCTTTGTTTCAGGCGGCCCGATGGAAGCGGGTAAAACCAAATTGGCCGACCATAAAATTGACCTGATCGACGCTATGGTAATGGCGGTAGATGATCAGGCTTCGGATGCGGATGTCGACGAAATCGAGCGCAGCGCCTGTCCTACCTGCGGCTCCTGTTCCGGCATGTTTACCGCCAACAGCATGAACTGTCTGACCGAAGCACTGGGCTTGTCGTTACCGGGTAACGGCACTGTGGTTGCCACCCATGCCGATAGAAAAGCCCTTTTTGAAGAAGCCGGGCGTCGCATTGTCGGGCTCTGTCAGCGCTATTACGAACAGGATGATGAATCCGTATTACCGCGTTCAATTGGTGACTTCAGGGCATTCCAAAATGCTATGACGCTGGATATCACCATGGGCGGCTCCACCAATACCATTTTGCACCTGCTGGCAATCGCGCAGGAGGCCGAGCTCGATTTCACCATGAAAGACATCGATGCCTTATCACGCAAAATCCCCCAACTTTGCAAGGTCGCCCCGAATACGACCGAATATCACATTGAAGATGTGCATCGCGCCGGTGGAATTATCGGAATTCTCGGCGAACTGGATCGTGCGGGCTTACTCCATTCCGAATTACCAACCGTGCATAGTAGAACTATGAAAGAGGGGTTGGATGAGTGGGATATTATGCGCAACCCCTCTGCCGAGGTTGAGCAATTTTATAGCGCGGGCCCGGCGGGTATTCCGACTCAAGTCGCCTTTAGCCAGTCGACTCGCTGGCCAAGCCTGGATAATGATCGTGCCCAGGGCTGTATTCGCTCACTTGAAAATGCCTACAGCCTGGATGGTGGTCTTGCCGTACTTTATGGCAATATCGCCGAAGACGGTTGCGTGGTAAAAACCGCCGGGGTCGACGATTCGATTCTTGTGTTTGAGGGCCCAGCTCATGTAGTTGAAAGCCAGGACGAGGCTGTCGAGAATATCCTGAACGATAAAGTGAAAGCCGGCGACGTCGTAGTCGTGCGCTACGAAGGTCCACGTGGCGGCCCGGGCATGCAGGAGATGCTTTACCCCACCTCCTACATCAAATCCAAAGGCCTCGGCAAAGCCTGTGCGCTGCTCACCGACGGCCGCTTTTCGGGTGGTACTTCAGGTCTTTCTATTGGCCACGTTTCTCCCGAGGCGGCAGCTGGTGGCGCCATTGGTCTGGTTCGTAGCGGTGATCCAATCAAAATTGATATCCCGAATCGCACCATCAATGTACTAATCAGCGACGAGGAACTGGCCGGTCGACGGGCCACACAGGATCAACTAGGCTGGAAACCGGAGCAATCCAGGCCACGCAAGGTCTCGGCAGCACTGAAAGCCTATGCGCTGCTGGCAACCAGCGCTGACAAAGGAGCCGTCAGGGATTTGTCCAAACTCGATTAGCCTGACTTAACGGATATCGGAGTGAGACTAACTCCGATATCCCGGGCGCCAAATAGATCCATTGTTAACAAGGACTGTGTTTGATGAATTACCGTGTTGGGGTTGATGTTGGGGGTACCTTTACGGATTTTTTGGTGATTGATGAGGGCGGTAATGCGGAAATTTACAAGACGTCTACTACACCTCAAGATCCATCGATCGGTTTGTTCAGAGGACTGGAGAAAGCCGCCAATAGCCATCATCTGGACATTACAGCATTTCTGAGGAAAGTCGACACCATTGTACACGGCACGACCATTACCACAAATGCGGTTCTGACCCGAGAAGGAGCGAGGACCGGCTTCATAACCACCAAAGGGTTTCGCGATATTCTCAACATGCGGCGCGGTCTAAAAGAGCGCCAGTTTGAAAAATACAGCCCTCCCCCTCCTCTCATTCCCAGACATCTCATCAGGCCAGTCACGGAGCGAACCGACGTTGACGGAGTCATCACTCAGCCACTCGATGAAGACGATGTTTTGCGCAGCATTGAGTACTTTAAGGAACAGCAAGTCGAGGCCGTAGCAGTTTCCCTTTTGTGGTCTTTCCGTAACCCGATCAATGAACGACGGATCGGTGAGATACTGCAACAACAACTACCCGACGTATACCTGTCATTGTCCGTTGATATTCTTCCGCAAATACGCGTCTACGAGCGCAACAGCACTACTGCGCTTAATGCCTATGTTGGTCCGGTTCTGAAAAGGTATCTGGACCGCCTGCAACAACAACTGAGACTTTATCAGTTCACCGGTCGATTGTTGATCATGCAATCAAATGGTGGCGTCATGTCACCGGAGGTGGCTCGGCGCCATGCAGCGAATACGCTTCTCTCCGGTCCGGCCGGTGCGCCTATGGCTGGCGTATTTTATGGCGGGACCCACGACTTTAAGAATATCATTACCGTCGACATGGGTGGCACATCTTTCGATGTTGCACTGGTTCAAAACTCAACCCCAACCGTAACAACCGAAGGTTTAATCGGAGAGCACCGGATCGCATCCCCTATTCTGGATATTCATACCATTGGCGCAGGCGGCGGCTCAATTGCCTGGATTACCGAGGGGGGATTGCTCGCGGTTGGCCCAAAAAGCGCTGGAGCAGTACCAGGGCCGGCCTGTTATGGCCGCGGAGGTCAACAACCCACCGTAACCGATGCACATTACCTGCTTGGCTATATTGACCCCGCCTGTTTTGATCCCGGTGAACTCAGTTTTGACAGAGAAGCCGCCTCGACCGCTATCGCACAACAGATTGCACAGCCACTCAAAATAGAGACAGTTGAAGCTGCATACGGCATCTACCAACTGGCAACGCACAAAATGGCTGCGGCATTGAATACGGTCTCAATACAGCGTGGCTTTGATCCCAGAGAATTTGTACTGGTGGTTGCTGGCGGAGCCGGGCCTATCCACGCAGCGGCCATTGCTCGTGAACTTGACATATCGGTAGTCCTCATTCCAAGAGAATCCTCCGTTTTCTGCGCGGCAGGTATGCTCATTTCTGACCTGCAACATGACCAGGTCTACAGCTACGCCAGAGAAATGGACCGAATAGATCTAGGCGAGGTCAATCGTCTGTTCACGGGTATGCGCAACTCGGTAAGCAAGATGCTGAGATCGGAGGGTATTTCACAAAACAAGCTTGCAATTCGTTACTCTATCGACCTCCGCTATGTTGGCCAGTTTAATGAAGTGGAAGTACCGCTGACGACGAACACAAACATTCGTCCATCCGCCATTGACCGTTTATGTCATGACTTTCACAAACAGCACGACTTACTTTACGGTTACGCTATGGATAACGCGGAGCTGGAAATTATCAATTTACGTGTCACCGGCAAAGGCAGAACCGGCAACCCCACACAACACAGCTATCCCTTTGACGGCGAAGATGCCGGCGCGGCGAGAATTGGCGAAAGAAGGGTTTACTTTGATGAGGGCGAACAACAAACCCCCGTCTACGATGCGCTAAAACTGAAACACGGCAACCAGTTAACCGGTCCAGCAGTACTGGTACAACCCACCACAACAATCCTACTGCCACCTGATTACTCGCTAATGTGCGATCCTTTCCACAATTACCTGATTTACCCCCGAAACAAAGATATTCACGATCTGTGCTGCACTTTAAGTCAAAAGGAATAAAACGTATGGATAACCATGTTGCCTTAGACCTTGTCAAAGTTTCAGTAATTGACCACCGGCTCGATGCCATCAGCAAGGAAATTGGTTTGACCATGCTGAGAACGTCCCGCTCACCCATTTTCTCAGAAGCGCGCGATTTTGTGTCGGGCATCTTTGACCGTAAGCTCAGGCTCGTGGCGCAAACAGCTTACATTCCGGTATTGATGGGAGCCCTGCCCTATGCCGTCGAAAGCATCGCCAACAAGTTTCAGGGGGATATCGATGAGGGCGACATTTTTATACTAAACGACCCTTATCATGGTAACAATCACCCCCCCGATATTACCATCGCCAAACCTGTTTTCTTTGCCGGTGAAATTCGTTTCTGGTCGGTAAGCAAAGGACATCATGCCGACGTTGGTGGCAGTGGCGTCGCCGGATACAATCCGCTCGCCCGGAGCATTTGGGAAGAGTGTATTCGCATTCCTCCTGTAAAACTCTACGTGGCGGGAAAACTCAATCAGGGTCTGCTTGATACTCTTTTACTAAACGTTCGCCTGCCCTTTCTCGTTGAAGGCGATTTGCATTGCCAGGTTGGTGCATGCACCAAAGGTGAGCGTAGTCTGATCGCCCTCTTGAACAAGTATGGCACCGATCTTGTCGACTCGGCAATTGATCAGATTTTTAATGCCTCTGAGAGGCAGATGCGCGCCATTGTAGCCCGCATACCCGATGGCAATTTCAAGGCGGAGCGCTGGATCGACCACGACGGTATCGATAAGAACAAAATGATCAAAATAAAGGTCTCGATCAGCATAAAGGAAAGGGACATCACATTTGACTTCACCGGTAGTGACAGCCAAGTTAAAGGCTATATCAACAGCAGCCTGCCTAACACGGCGTCATCCGCATTTCTGGCGCTCTTTATGTCCATTGGTTCGGAGGTACGCTTCAACCAGGGCGCCTTGCGGGCTCTGCATGTAATCGCCCCGCAGGGTACGGTAGTCAATGCCACTGAACCGGCACCCGTTACCGGATGCACCATTAGTGCGGCGCAAGCTATTATCGAGTCCGTATGGCTGGCACTAGCACAATCCGTTCCTGATAAAGTAGATGCCGGCTGGGCTCGCTGGTGCGCCCCGGCATCCATGGGCTTTAATCCCCGTACGGGCAGACCCTTTGCCGATATCCATTTTATGTGCAAAGGCGGTGGCGGCGCTTCTTATCAAAGGGATGGATGGGATCATATGGGAACCGTTATTTGTGCGGGCGGTTTGCGTGCACCCGACCCGGAACTGCATGAACTGATCAATCCTTACACTCTGTTGCAATACGAATACTGGCCAGACAGTGCGGGAGCCGGCCAGTGGCGGGGTGGGATGGGGACTATCTATCGATGGCGTATTAATACTGACGGGATAGCCGCTGCAAATTTTGGTGGCGGTGTAAAAGAGGAAACCGCACCCTTCGGATTAAGGGGAGGACAACCGGCACCCCCCAATCAGCTCTACCTGCACAAAAGAGAACAACGAATCGCTGTAGATGCGGAAAGTTTCTGTAACCCGGAAGCCGGAGACCTGTTTGAGATCTTCCAAAGTGGTGGCGGAGGTTATGGCGACCCCAGAAACCGTTCGATCAGGATGGTTCAGGAGGACGTAATCAACGAGTTGGTTTCCGTTGAAAAGGCCCACGATCAATACGGTGTAGTGCTCGACCCGCACACTTTTGAGGTCGACCTGGCCGCGTCAGAAAAATTACGCCGTGTAGAAAACCCAATGGGCCAGCAGGGAGAAGGCAAAGGCCAGATCAAAGAAGTTATCTACCCCCCGGCAAAAAAAACCCTCAAAAAAGAAACCAAAAATGCCAACAAAAAGGTAGGATAAAAGCGCCGGAAATCGCCCCCCTAATAGGGCTGCTTAGTCTCATTTAATGATCAAGGCTATTGGCTGGATCAGACAATGCGGCCACACCATCATATAATAACAGGTACAGGACAGTTATGACAAAATACAAAAACCTGTTAAGTCTCGCGGTGATTTGCGCCTGCATGCTGCTGCTATTGAACTTTGGTTTGCGTGCTTCAATGGGCTTTTTCATGAAACCCATATCCACCGAATTTGGCTATGGTCGTGAGGTGTTCGCTTTTTCTCTTGCTTTACAAAATCTCTGCTGGGGACTGTTTCAACCCCTTGCCGGAGCGGTGGCTGATAAATTCGGTAGCGCCAAAACCATTGTCGCCGGTGCACTTTTTTACGCTCTGGGCTTGTATATTACATCGATCGCAGACAGCCCTTTTTTACTGCATACAGGCGCGGGGCTGTTAATCGGCATGGGTATTGCCGGAAGCGGTTTCGGGATAGTACTGCCGGCAATGGCACGTATGGTATCGCTAGAGAAAAGGGGCATCGCGCTGGGATTGGGCACCGCAGCAGGTTCGGCAGGACAACTCCTGCTGGTTCCTGTAGCCCAGGAGTTTATCCAGAGCTACGGCTGGCAAACGGCTCTGCTGATACTCTCCCTGGGCGCACTCAGCATGGTGCTTTTTTCATCACCGTTTAGAGAAGATGAAACCCATGACCATGATCAGACTGGCGGGCAAAACCAATCCCTGGGTGAAGCGCTGAAGGAGGCCTCTAGGCATATCCATTATTGGCTGCTGGTTGCCGGTTTTTTTGTCTGTGGATTCCAGCTTGCTTTTGTCACCGTACACATGCCGTCATACATATCAGACAAAGGCTTTGATACATCGGTCGCTGCAGCGAGTCTGGCGCTGATCGGTCTGTTTAACATCTTTGGATCATTAGCGGTTGGCCCCTTATCGGGCAGGTATTCAAAGAAATGGTTGTTAACCATTATTTATGCCGGAAGGGCTATTATTCTGACACTGTTTTTACTCTTTCCAATCAGCAGTTTCAGCATCTATGCATTTTCCATTGCGTCAGGGCTTTTGTGGCTGGCCACAGTGCCACCAACCTCTGGTCTGGTCGCACAAATGTTCGGTGTGCGTTACATGGGCACGCTCTACGGCATTGTTTTTCTCAATCACCAGCTAGGCTCATTTGCCGGCGTCTGGCTCGGCGGTTATTTTTATGACAAGGTCGGCTCTTATGATCAGGTGTGGTGGGCCGCCGCAATCATAGCCGCAATCACGGCACTGATTCATATCTTTATTGACGAACGCCCCGTTGCTCGACTAAGAGTTCAGAACACAGAATCCCAAAATCAAGCGTCAACTGTATAACTCCATTTTGATACCCGTCTTCCTAAGTGCAACCCGGCGCAACCTGACATAACAACCCCAAGCATCCCGATGGCAGGCCGGCCAGATTTAGTAATTTTTCAGATAAAATTAGCCTGTGCGATATCCCTGAAACAAGGTTAGAATAGCTATCGCTTTTATTTTTTCATGTGTATTCCTACACAGGAGATTATTATGCCTTTCGTCAAATCCATCGCTGAGAATGCCAGACCTTCCACCATATTGCAGCAGTTTCCCGAGAGCGGCCATCTGATCATGGCTTTCACCGAGCAACTTATTCGAGGACCATCCTCGCTGACAACCGCAGAGCGCGAACTGATTGGCGCGTTCACCTCAGGTATTAACCGCTGCCAGTTTTGCTGCGATACCCATTCTGCAACAGCCGAAGCGCTGGGCGTGGAAAAGGGGCTCATTGAAAGTCTGATTGAGGATATCGACCAGGCCGATATCGATGATCGGATGAAACCGTTGCTGAAATATGCAAAAAAGCTTACCGAACGCCCCACCCAGGTCACACAGGCTGATGTCGATGCCATTTTTGAGGCCGGTTGGGATGAGGACGCCTTCTACCATACCGTTTCTATCTGTGGGTTGTTTAACTACTACAACCGGCTAATTGAGGGATATGGCGTCAAGTCCGCACCACAATACCGGGATTTCATCGGTGAACGACTGGCGAATGAGGGTTATTTAACCGCTCTGGATCATACCGATTAGTCTATTACTAAAAGTACAGGTAGCAATATGTCCTTTAGAGCACCAGAACAGATTCATACACAGCGATTATTGCTGCGCCAGGTAACCATTCAGGACTGGGACGGACTTCTACCCTACTACACCAGTCCCGTAGCCACTCGATATACCACGGGAAAACCACTCAGCCGGGCTGAAACCTGGCGCTCAATTGCCTGCATGATCGGCCATTGGCAGATACACGGCTATGGGCCCTATGCGATCGAAGACAAAACCGCAGGCTCCCTGCTCGGTATTTGTGGTTACTGGTACCCTGGAGAATGGCCAGAGCCAGAAATAAAATGGGGCTTGTTAGAAAACTATCAGGGTAAAGGCTTTGCCAGGGAAGCGGCAACAGCGGTGCTGACAGAAGCCAAACAATCCCTCCCTGAAATTCCATTTATCAGTCTGATTCATCCAGACAACCAGGCCTCCATCAATCTGGCGCTATCTCTGGGTGCGGTTTTTGAAAAAGAGATCGATTTCTGGTGGAGCCGTTTCCATCTGTACCGTCATCGCTGAGCTTTGTAGACCCGAAAAAAACGCGGCATCAATAACAGCGCGCTGACCGAAACACCCGCGATTAATGAAATCCAGTATCCTTTTGCGCCCATGGCAGGCACCCACCAATCGGTAAGCCCGATTACGTAACCTAATGGCAAACACACCAGCCAGTAAGACACAATCGAGGCACCCAGAATGGCATTAACATCATGATAACCACGCAATGCTCCCTGCAAGGGAGCCGCTATCGAATCACCGATTTTAAAGCCTATTGAATAGAGTAACAGTGTCGAAGCGATCGAGATAACCTGCAGATCATTTGAATACAGATCAGCAAGCTGCCGACGAAAGAAATAGATAGTCAATGCGAGAACCAACCCTGCACCAAGCGCTAGCGTCAACCCGGCACCCAGCACTACGCCAGCCCTTTTTGAATCCTTCTTCGCCACACAAGATGCCACGCGCACTGTCATAGCAATACTGATACTTAGAGGCACCATATAAGCGAGGTAGGATATATTCATGGCGATCTGATGACCGGCTATTTCGGTTGCTGGTAATCCCGCAATAAACAGGGTTACCAATGCAAAAGCACTGCCCTCAATTGTGATTGCCAAACCGATTGGCAAGCCCACCTTTAACAGGAACGCTATCTTTTGCCAATCCACCGAATTCAGGCTGCTTAACAGTGGGACGGAGCGAAAAGCGGAATGACGTACCGCGTAAATCAGCAGTGTCGCGAACATAGTCCAGAAGGAGAAGCTGGTTGCCCAGCCACAACCTGCGCCACCGAGTTCCGGTGCGCCGAACTTGCCAAAAATCAGCACATAGTTGGCCGGTATGTTAACGGCCAGACCAATCGCCGCACTGACCATCTGGGCGCGAGTATAGGCCATACCTTCACCAAAGGACTTCAGTACGAAAAAACCGATGATCGCTGGCACACCCCAGGACAACCCCTGCAGGTAACCGGATGCAACGGTTAAAACAGCAAAATCCTCAACAATCCAGGGCAAATAACTCTGGTTCAGGTTCAACACAATAAACAGCAACAGTGCTACCGGTACCGATAACCAAAACCCCTGCTGCACATAATTGGCTACCAGCTCATTTTGCCCAAGACTGCTGTATCGGGCCACTGTGGGATTAATGGACATGAACGTACCCACTAAAAACATGGCACACACTGACCAAAGCGAACTACCAACGCCTACACCAGCCAGATCAGCCGTGCCAGCCTGCCCCGCCATCAGCGTATCAACAAAACTGGCTGACGCCATGAGCAGTTGGGCAACCAGGACGGGGAGGGCCAAATGAAACAGCTGGCTAATTTCTGATCTAAAGGGCTTCATTCAAGAGGTAGCTTATAACTCATCACGTCAGAGGATGGGAAAACAGCTCCAAGTATGAAAGGAAAGTACGTCATGTCAATCAAGCTCCCTGTTTTTTGAATGCTATTTAGAGCCTAAACAAAACCATTTCCTAATATTTTGTTTACCAATTGCCGACTATCTGTGTACAACGCATCACAATGCGGGTCTGTTAACCCATACGCTCATCAAATTGTTTAATGAATGCACGAAACCCAAAACCCCGGGAACGATTTGGTCATCACCGGAATCTAATTTAAGCTGGCTCATAGATTAGCTAGTGTCAGGGGGCTTGCCCAGTGCTTCCGAAAAAGACATACTTGTAACCAGCACCTGGTCGGTTAAATTGACCGGCATCCCGAAATCCAACAACAAAAGAATCAGGGAAAACAGGCGCAAAAACAGGCAGCGTGGATAAACGAGCAGGTTAACACCTGGCAATGAAAAGCGATTGCGGCAACACCGCATAATCGAAGGAAGCATTTTGCTCAGCTTTTCAGGGCAGATAGCTTGGGCGGTTACCCGGAGACCCTCTTATGTTCCAATTAGCGTATATAAGCAAAGCAGACGTGCCGATTTCATTGGATGAACTGACTGACCTGAGCAATAAAGCCGGAGTCAGAAACCAGAGTATCAACGTCACCGGTATGCTGCTATATCACAATGGCGCGTTTTTTCAGTTTCTGGAAGGCAATGAGCAAGTCGTCAGAGATCTATATGAGCATATTGCGAAAGATCCTCGACACTCTAATTGCGATATAATATACACCCATGAAGCGGGAACACGATTGTTTTCAGATTGGTTTACACGACATATCAGCTTTGAATACCTGGAAGATATTTTGGGCAAGGAGGTGGGTGAAGACCTCGAAGATCTGATGGCCGGAGAGATTATTGACCAGGCAGAAACCGGCCGTATCATTAACAAGGTTACTTCTTTGGTATCATCCAGACAGTGTAATTGAAGACCCATTTTGTTAGGCTGAATAATCGCTTTATTCACGACAGAACCAAAGGAAATAGTGCTTGTGACTCCAAGGTTTCTCCTTAAAAAAATCATCTTTGCGGTAACGGCCTCTCTGGTCGCACTGCTTGTTATGAGCTCACCATTACGAGCGGACGGCAAACCTGAAAACGACACGCAATCCCCCTCCGCTTCTGACTTAACCATCAAAGTCTATAAAAGTCCGAGCTGCGGTTGCTGCGGGGACTGGATAAAACACCTGGAGCAAAATGGCTTCACCGTTCATAGTGTTAATCAGAACAACATGTCCCTCATAAAACAACAACTGGGCGTTCCGCAAAATCTGCAATCATGTCATACAGGAGTCGTCAACGGATACCTGGTTGAAGGCCACGTGCCCGCCGCAGATGTCAAGCAGATGGTCACCCACCGACCTGCCATCAAAGGTCTATCGGTTCCCGGTATGCCGATCGGATCTCCAGGCATGGAAATGGGTTCACGTAAAGAAGCGTTTAAAGTAATTTCATTCAAAGCGGATGGCAGTGCACTGGTTGTCAATTCGTATCCTGGCAAACCGTAGAGACTGATTGAATGAAGCAGTTACACCAAAACAACCTTTATGGCTGGTCTGAATTCAATGAAGATCGAAACATCGATTTTCACGGGTTACTGTGGGTTCGCCCGGAAGGTAATATTTTGATTGACCCGGTGCCCTTGTCAGCGCACGACTATGATCACCTTAATTCACTCGGTGGCGCGCAGTGGATCATCATTACCAATTCTGACCATGTCAGGGACAGTGTTGCCATCGCGGCTAAAACCGGTGCCCAAATTGCCGGGCCACAAGCCGAAGCAGAACATTTTCCGATCTCTTGCGACTGCTGGCTATCAGAAGGTGACTGCCGGTTCCCCGATATGGAAGTGCTGGAAATGAATGGCTCAAAATCACCCGGCGAATTAGCAATTCTAGTTGAGAAACACACCCTGGTAACAGGTGATCTGGTACGCGCACACCGGGGCGGCCAACTTTGTATTCTTCCCGATCAAAAACTAGGCGATCGCAGCGCAGCCATCGAATCAGTTAAAAAACTACAACAGCTACCGGATATTAAGGCGATCCTGACCGGAGACGGCTGGCCAGTATTCAGGGATGGTGACAAACTACTCAATGAACTGCTCGTACAACTGGAAAGCAATGCCCCATAAGGGCATACTTTGAGATATCCCTCCGATAGAAACAAGATTTATTAAGTAGACCCTATGCCCCTGTTAACATTAGATGACGTGTCACTGCATTACGGCACCCAAGTACTCCTTGACCAGGTCAATTTTACACTGCATAAAGGCCAAAAAATTGGCCTGCTCGGCCGAAATGGAGAGGGTAAAACCACTCTACTGAAACTCATTGCAGACTTCATAAAACCAGATAGTGGTGAACGCTGGCTAAGGCCAGGTACAAAGCTGGCATGGCTTGACCAGTCTTTACCAGTCGCTGATGAGCAGCAAGTCTATGATGTGGTGGCAAGCGGCCTTGCGGACGTAGGCGAATTGCTGGTCCAGTACCACCACCTTATCCAAGATGCGGAAGAAACGGATTTAAAAAAACTCGAACAGATACAGCAGCAACTCGAAGCCAAAGATGGCTGGCAGTTGCAACAACGGGTGGATATGGTATTAAGCCAACTTCAGTTACCCGGTGAAGCGAAAATGAACGCGCTTTCAGGGGGATGGAGAAGGCGGGTGGCGCTGGCAAAGGCGCTGGTCAATGATCCTGACATTCTACTCCTTGATGAGCCAACCAATCACCTGGATATTCCTGCCATCGAATGGCTGGAAAAACAGATGATCGATTTTAAAGGCGCGATTATCTGCATTACCCACGATCGCGCTTTTTTGCAGCGTATCGCCAACAACATCATCGAGCTGGATCGAGGCTCGCTGTATCCCTGGCAGGGCGATTATCAAAGTTTTCTGCGTTACCGGGAGCAGCAGCTGGCGGCAGAGGAAAGAGCAAACAAGCTGTTTGACAAGAAGCTGGCCCAGGAAGAGCAATGGATACGTCAGGGCATCAAAGCGCGTCGCACTCGAAATGAAGGGCGGGTAAGGGCGCTGAAAGCGATGCGAAATGAACGCAGCGAGCGGCGAAATCAAACTGGAAATGCCAACTTTAGTGTCGAAAACGCTGATCGGTCCGGTAAAATCGTGGCCGAACTCACCGGCATATCACACGCCTACGAAGACAAACCTGTCATTCGAAACTTTTCAACCCTTGTGTTGCGCGGCGACCGTATTGGTATTGTCGGCGCTAATGGAGCGGGTAAAACCACTCTGCTCAGAATTTTACTCGGACAGATGGAGCCCGACCAGGGAACCGTGAAATTGGGCTCCAAACTTGAAGTAGCCTACTTTGACCAATCCCGGGCTCATCTGAATCCAGAACAAAATCTAATCGACAACATTTGTGAAGGCCGTGATTTTATTGAGATCGATGGCAAAAGGCGTCACGCCATTGGCTATCTTGGAGAATTTCTTTTTACCCCGGAACGCGTGCGAACACCGGTCAAGGCGCTTTCAGGTGGTGAGCAGAATCGGGCAATCTTAGCCAAACTGTTCAGCAAACCAGCCAATCTGCTGGTACTGGATGAACCAACCAATGACCTGGACATTGAAACACTGGAGCTTCTGGAGGAGATATTACTCGAGTTCAAAGGCACAGTTTTACTGGTGAGCCATGACCGTGATTTTATGGATAAAGTGGTCACCAACATCATGGTGCTCGAGGGTAATGGTATCATCAATGAGTACGTTGGCGGATACAGCAACTGGATAGAAAAGGGAGGCAAGCTGGTTGGTCTGGAAGAATCAACTAACGGCAAAGCCGCTGCGTCCGCTGCCTCGGTATCAGCAGTGCAAACCACTACCCCATCCGCACCCGCGCAGGGGGTGGAAGCAAAGAAAAAGCTGTCATATAAAGACCAAAGGGAGTTGGATCATTTACCAGCGCTGATTGAGACACTGGAGGAAAAGCAGGGCAATCTGGAACAGGATATCTCGGAACCGGATTTTTACCAGAGGGAGCGGTCGGCTATTGATGAAAAACTAAACGCGCTTGCCGATATTCAAAAGCAACTGGAGGATGCCTATATCCGCTGGGAGCAATTGGACAGCCAGTAACGTAAAAGAAAATAACAGAGCCCACAAACACCATGACACTCAAGAAAGGCATTTATCAACACTTTAAGGGAAACAGGTATCAACTGCTTGAGATCGCACGCCACAGCGAAACCGAGGAAGAGTATGTCGTTTACAAAGCACTTTATGGCGATATGGGTATCTGGATCAGGCCTGTTTCCATGTTCGACGAATTAATCGAGCGTGACGGCACCGAGCAGAAAAGATTCAAGCTGGTCGAGGAAAAGCAGCCAGACTGAAACTCCTTAATCGAAGATATGCATGTTCAATAGCTTGTGGGCTCATGGCAAGACACTACTGAAGATTGAGTACTACCAATGAGTACAATCTATCCTGAAATTTATGCCGTCATTAATGCTGTGCCCGCCGGCCAGGTTGTCAGCTACGGTGCAATTGCAAAGATTGTCGGTTGTGGCCCCCGCCAAGTGGGGTATGCGCTACGCGCGCTGCCGCAAGATACTAAATTACCCTGGTTTCGGGTTATCAACAGTAGTGGCAAAATCAGTTTACCAAAGGGTCAGGGATACGAAACTCAACAACAGCTGCTCGAACAGGAAGGTGTAGAGTTCAACCTGAACGGGCGTATCGATATCAAACGCTTTGGCTGGCATGGATAATCGGCCCGGTAGCTATGCGCTTATTCTACAAGCGCCAGAGAACTTTGAGCTAGAAATAGGGAAACTCGGGAAGTTGCCTGGTAACGCAGGCTTCTATGTCTATTGTGGCAGTGCCTTTGGCCCAGGTGGCGTGGCGGCAAGAGTGAAACACCATAGCACCATTTCAGAAAAGCCCCACTGGCATATCGACTATTTACGCACAGCTTCGACTCTGAGTGAGGTATGGTATTGCCACGACCAGATAAAAAGAGAACATGATTGGTCACAATTGCTAGCCAGCTATGCCAACTCCAGTTTGCCAATGCGCGGGTTTGGCTCCTCCGATTGCCAGTGCAACAGTCACCTGATCTATTTCAAATCCCGGCCCAGCCTGCCGAGTTTTAGACAGAAGATAAAAACACACCACCCCAACCATTGGACCGGCGCATCCGGACAACCGGTGCTACGGGTCTGTTCCGAGAAATCGGAATAGAAGATATCTGGATCTTCAATAAAATCTATCTGTTGTTTTAGTGATCGTAAGTCACCTTAAGGAGTCATCCATGATTAGAAGATTCTATGCTAAATCTGCTGTTCTTTTTATTTCTTTGTTAATGTTCTCGCCCTTCTCGTTAGCTCGTGACTGGTCGCCAGAAGAATTAGTAGGCACCCATATCTTTGAAGGGGCAAATGGCTTCGCAATATTTTCCAAAACACATTTGATGTGGATATTAACCAACAATCAGAAAGCACAGAAGGAAGGCGAGAAAGTTGATTTGTTGGCTTCGCTTCAGGGTGAAGCCGTAGGCGGCACTTATCAGGTAACAGGTGAAGACCGAATGATCCTAAACATCAGCCATTCAATGGATGCGGAAATGGTCGGCCAACAGTGGCATTATGAAATGCAATGGCTGGGTAAAGATCGAGTGCGCTTTTGGGTACTCAACCCGGACGGCAGTAGAAGCCCACGAACCGGCATCGCCAATAAAATAAACTAGGGGAAATGACCTGAGACCACTGGTGGCACGTAAAAAGAGCGGTCAGCTAGTGCAAGCCTCCGCTTTGCACTAACATCGCTACCGCATGCACCCGATTACGAGCACCAAGACGCCGTATCGCTTCTTCAATATGCTTGTTAACGGTGTCTTCCTTGATTTTCATGTGATGCGCAATCTGCTTTGAACTATAACCTTCCCCGGAATATGCCAGGCAATCCATTTGACGTTGAGTCAAACTCGATACCAATTCATTGGACGCCGAACCGATAACGCTGTTCTGATAAAAACAAACCAGAGCACATAGATCGCTAAGACTTTCCCTGATAAAACTTTGGCAATCCTGTTTTGATGCTAAAGGCAAAGTTAAAAGGTAGAAGTGGTTCTCGTTAAATTTGAATGGTATGGTCATGCCATAAACATAACCGAGCTGATAATACTGTGACACAAAATGCTTTTCTTGTTCGTTTAACTGCGAAATATTTAACGCCTCATCCCATAAAGATGGCATGGCTGTTTCCATACAGTGTCGTATGACCGGATCATGAATTCCATTGCCTAGAGAAGCGTAGTATTTAAAGAACTGCCCGGGCAAATGATTGACCGAATACATTAAGGTGTTCTTGGTTCTCAGGCCTTCCCCATAACCAAAATCACGCACGCCAATTGATGCTAAATAGTCCGAGAAAACGCGCTGCGAATCAGCAAAGCTGGTAACCCCGCGCAAGCGATCAAAGTACTCAAGACAATTTAAATTCATTCGTCAAATTCCTCCTAATCAGGCTGCCCTGAATAGGGATAATTTAGGAGACAGTTTGAAATTCTACATCCCTTTTATCAAAAAATGAATCACTCTGACACTTTCAGATTTTTTTCCACCCTCCGATATCTCGGAATATGACTATATTTCCTGCTCATTATTATAGTGACAAAAGGATAACAGGAAATTAGCACCACCAACCTGGGATAGATGCAGGTCAGGATCGCACTCAATTAGTTGGATACCTGTATCGATCAAGGCAGATCACTAAAGCACTAGTAAAACGACCGCGGATGTCCGCACTATGAAATTCAAAGACCTTGTAAAACTAGAAATAACATCGATTGAGGGGAGAAGTATATGAGTAAATTCAATAACTATATGTTACCAGCAGTTGCTCTATTGATCACCGCAGGGCCATCCGTGCAAGCAGCGATGCTGGAAGAAATCACCGTTACTGCGCAGAAAAGAGAACAATCTGCACAGGACATTGGATTGGCGGTCACCGCTTTTGACAGCAATACCTTACGAGAAACCCAATCCACTGATATTTTTGCAATTGCCGACCAACTGCCTAATGTGCAAGCCTACGCCAGTGTTAACGTCCGATCTTTTACCATTCGCGGCATTGGACTCAATGAATTTGATTCACACTTCGATTCACCCGTCGCCGTGCATATGGACGAAGTCTTTATCAGCAAGCCCTTTATGATCTCGATGCCGTTTTTTGATATGGGTCGTGCCGAAGCACTCAAAGGCCCACAAGGGACACTATTTGGTCGCAACACAACCGGAGGCGCGGTTAATTTCTATACACAAGAGCCGACCCAGGAATTTGCCGCTGGCGTTGACCTGGGTGCCGATAGCCATGACAGATACCGAGCTGAAGGTTATGTCAGTGGCGGCATTACAGAGCAACTCAGCGGCCGTTTCTCTTTTTACTTGGGCGAAGCCAGTGGGGGCCCTTATGACAACCTGTTTGATGGCGAAGAGCTAGGGCAATGGAATCAAAAAGCCTTTCGCGGGCAACTACTTTGGGACCTTGATGAGACTCAAATTCGGCTTTTAGTGCACAGTGGGCGCGACAAAAGTACCCGCATGCCATTTAAAGGGCCAGGAATCTGGAACCCTGGTTTAGCGCCAGCTCCCTTTTGTGATGCACTGTTCAGCGGAGGCACCATTGACAACCCGGGAGCCTGTCTCAAATTTGGCGGTCTGGGATCAAATCCCGCAGGTGAGGTTGAGCCCTCCGACCCACATACGGTAAACCAGGACTACGCTCCCAAAGCCAACAATGAAGCTTATGGCGGTTTTTTGAGGATTGAACATGATCTTGGTTGGGCCGACCTGACCTCGATTACCGCATTTGAGACTTTCGACCAGGATTCACAGGAAGACAGCGACAGTTCGATTTATGTTTCAGCCAATACCGACTGGTACGCCACTATCGACCAATTTACTCAGGAACTGCGTTTAGTTGGTGACATCTCTGATCAATGGCACTATGTTGCAGGTCTGTTTTATGAGCACGATGAACTGGAGCAGTTTGACAGCGCCAACCTTGTCGGTCACCCCCTTGCAGGACCACTCGCGTTACCACCAGGACGTCTGGCGGCGGAGTTTTCCCAAGAAGTAGACTCCTATGCCCTCTTTGTTCATAGCGAATACGAGTTTAGTGAATTCTGGAAGCTTAACCTTGGCCTTAGGTATACCATAGACGAGCTCACCGTAGATGGCATGACCTTTGTCGGCAGTGACGACCCAAAGGGTGATAGAGACCGTGTAAGCGTGCTATTCCCCGTAGATTCTGCGAATGGCGCTGACCGTCGCGACACCGACTTTTCCTTTAAGCTCGGCTTAGACTGGACGCCAAGAGATAATCTGCTGGCTTACGCCAGTCTTACTACCGGCTACCGTGCCGGCGGTTACGCAGTGCCTTTCGGTGGTGTCATTACCGAGTTTGACCCCGAAGAGATGACCGCCTGGGAAGCAGGCCTAAAAAGCCGTTGGCTGGACGAGACATTACAGGTTAACCTGGCGGTGTTCTTCTACGAATACGAAGACCTTCAGGTCAACGTGGACGATCCACTCTCACCCTTGGTGCCAATTACCCGCAATATCGGTGAATCCGAGACCTTTGGCTTTGAAGGTGATATCTGGTGGGCACCAAACGAACAGTGGGATTTCAAACTGGGCTTTGGTTATCTTGATGCGGAGTTTAAAAAATCAGACCGTGCGGTAACCACCTATGCTGGCCCGATTAGCCTGGAAGGCAAACGGCCAGTCAACACTCCCGAATGGACCTATAACGGAATGGCCCGCTACGAACGCCCCCTTACCGATACGCTTATCCTGACAGCAATGCTTGACTTCCAGTGGACTGATGAGCGTTTTTACGAGGTCACCAACCAAACCTTTGATCGCGCAGATTCTTACTACGTTGCTAACGCGCGAATTGCTCTGGGGTCAAGCGATGGCCACTGGGACATCGCGCTTTGGGGTAGAAACATTACTGACGAGGAATATATCTCCTATCTGAACAACATCGGCTTTTTCGCCATTAACCAATATGGGGAGCCAGCGACCTATGGTTTGTCATTTGGTTACCGCTATTAACAGGTAGCTGAAAAAAGTGCGCCAACTGGGGTGAGGTAGCAACGCCCTCCTGCTTCCTCACCCCTCTCTTCTCTCCACCTTTTTAACTTCTATATTCCCAAGGAGTCAATATGAGCACAGGCATAGTTTGGCACGAAAGATACGTCTGGCACGACACAGGAACGTTTGCGGGTGTCATTCCTTCGGGTGGTTTTAATCAACCGTTTATGCACACCGACAGTCCGGAATCGAAACGACGCATTTATGCATTGTTAGAAGTAAGCGGCATTTTAGATAAGCTAACAAAGATTAACGCCCGTCAGGCAAATCCGGATCAGCTATCCTACATACATGACCCGGTTTACATAGCCAACATCAAAAGCATGAGCGATAACGGTGGTGGTGACGCTGGAGAGCTAACCCCCTTTGGCCAGGGCAGCTTTGAAATAGCCTGCTTAGCCGCCGGTGGGGCAATACAGGCAGCAGACGCTGTATTTGAGGGAACAGTAAAAAACGCCTATGCACTAATTCGCCCCTGTGGTCACCACGCGGAAAAAGACCGGGGCCGCGGGTTTAGTCTGTTTAACAATGTTGCCATCACTGCCAAACACCTGCAGAATGCACACAATGTGAAACGCATTGCGATTGTCGATTGGGATGTTCACCACGGTAACGGTACTGAACAGGCGTTTTACCAAGATCCCAATGTGCTGACTATTTCTATTCACCAAAACAATTGTTATCCCCCTGCTTCCGGGCCACTTTCCGCTAATGGCGCCGAAGCAGGAGCCGGAGCAAACTTGAACATTCCACTGCCTCCCGGCTGCGGACATGCCGCCTACATGGCCGCAATGGACCAAGTCATCGCACCAGCTTTGGAAAAATTTAACCCCGACTTTATGCTCGTCGCATCAGGACTTGATATGGGCGCAATGGACCCCCTCGCTCGAATGCTTTGTGACAGCGAAACTTGTCGCGCGCTCACCCAAGGGGTCATGGAGGTCGCTGACCAGGTCTGCGATGGTAAGCTGGTGCTGGCACATGAAGGAGGTTATCACGAGGCCATGGTGCCATTTATGGGGCTGGCCATCATCGAACAGCTTTCCGGAATTAAAACAGAAGTTGAAGACCCATTTCTGCAAATAGTTGCGGGCCAGGGCGGCATGGAACTCTTGCCCCACCAGGAAGCCATTATCGATCAAGCGGCCAGGCTGGTGAATAACGTTCCAACGGAAGCTTAAGAATAGGTAATTAAATCCTCTCGAACTCCGGGTCTATTTGTATATTTCAACAGAGATATGGCCCGGTGTCCTGCGACGATGTTTACGCAACCCTTTTTCCTTTAGCGCGGTCATGCTTTGTTCGACCATTTCAGGGCCGCCGCAAATCATCACATGCGCCAGTTCCGGGTCAATTTCCAGGCCTGCCATCTGCTCCAAATCGCCAGCACGAATGGCTTCTGGAATGCGCTGATGTAAAGTTCCGGAAACTACTTCACGGGTAACAGACACTACTTTTATAAACTGTTTGGGATGCTGATTTGCTAATCGCTGCGTCAGCTCCTGGTAGGCCAGTTCATCTGCTGACCGAACCCCATGAACCAGCACTATTTTATCGAACCGCTGCCAGGGCTCCGCGGTTTTCAAAATAGATAAAAAGGGGCCAAGCGCAGTTCCGGTCGCCAACATCCAGAAATGCTTACATTCAGGCACCTCGGACAGGGTTAAAAATCCTGCGACCGTATTGGAAAGATAAACGGGGTCACCCGCTTTCAATTGATGTAAACGCGTGGAGAGCGGACCGCCCGGTACTTTATTAAAATAGAACTCGACAACAGGCTCATCAGGCGCATTAACTAACGAATAGGCCCTAGCCAGCATTCCATTACCGTCTGCATCTGGCAACGCAAGACGGGTAAACTGGCCCGCTTTGAATCTCGGTAGCCTGGTCTTTACTCGAAGAGAGCAGAGACGTTCATTCCAACGAAAGTTCTCTAACACTTCCCCTTGAGTCCACTTTTCCATTGTTAGCCTCTTTTTCTATAGAAAAATTTGTCGCTTTCTATCTGATGCTGTTCAGTCGCTATGGGTTCCTTGCTAGACTCCTCTTTTTTATTACGACAGCTCATCAACATACGAAGGGTACATTATGCATAAATCAGCGCTTTTTATAATCTCCATATTGCTACTACTCAGCGCATGCAGTGTCGATGTTACCCAACCAAATGCGCTGTCACAATCAGGCTATGGAAACATTAGTGTTACAGAAATCGAAAATGGGCTACCTCAGGAAAGCATCGCTGTCGGCTTTGACGTGGATGATACCGTACTTTTCTCCAGCCCTGCTTTTTACTACGTGGCTTTTAACCTGGATGGCAGCGACGGTTTTAACAAATACGGGTCTAAACCCTTTGAGCAGGCACAGGCCTGGGAAGATATAAACAATGAGTTTGATAAATTCAGTCTGCCCAAGAAAATTGCATCCCGGCTAATCAACATGCATCTGTCGAGAGGGGATGAGATCTATTTTATTACCGCTCGTCAGCCCTCAGCGAATGAGCAGCTTAGCGCTCTTCTACAACGAATTTTTAAGATAGCAGAGATGAACCCGGTTATTTTTATGGGACACAAATCCAAAGCTGAACCGATACGCAAGCTTAACATTCAACTCTATTATGGCGATTCCGATTCCGATATCAAAGAAGCGCAGGACGCTGGCGCGCGCGCCATTCGTGTCCTCAGGGCAGCCAACTCAACAGATCCTCGAAAACTGAATCTCGGTGGTTTTGGAGAATCCGTGCTGACTGATTCGGACCTGTAACTTACCAGTCAACGCTTCACTATAGACCACCTTAGCACTAGCAGAACTGTCACTTACTCCGCAAATCGAAGCTCAAGGTATTCTGCTATCATTGCCGGTTTGGCTGAACCTTCCACCTCGACGGTAACCTCGATGTTTAACATCAGTTGCCCAGGCCTTTTTTCAGCGGCATCCGTCAATTTAATACGGCTTCGTACCTGGCTGCCAGAAGGCACTGGCGCCAAGAACCGTACTTTATCAAAGCCGTAGTTAACCCGGACCAAAAATCCGTCGATATTAAACGCACTTTGTTCTACAAAATAGGCTACTAGCGACAGGGTTAGAAGGCCGTGGGCTATTGTTCCACCAAAGGGGGTATGCTTGGCTCGCTCGGGATCGGTATGGATGAACTGTCTGTCTAAAGTAATTTCGGCAAACTGATTAATCTTATGCTGATCAACCATTAGCCATTCGGTGACCGCCACCTCCTGACCAATGTACTCATTCAGGTTTTCTTTTTGTATATTCATAACGCTTTCCTTTCTTCCCACACAATGATAACCGGAGAAAATAAACTCCTCGTTAGCGTTCTTTGATTAGCCTCCTGTATCTACGCCCTATGAAGGGCTTAATGAATACCATGCCGAAGCTCTAACACCTCGGTGATTTGATCTGTGACGACACTATCTGCTGAAAATGATTGTAAAAAATCTGCTTGTTTTCATTATTTTAAAACGCTCTATTTACAGCTCTAGCTGCGCAGACTTATTTCTATTATTCATCAAATCATTAAATTATGAAATAACAGATTGAAGAAATAATCACAGCACCGAGCAAGTTAATCATCAACCCCCTGCTCGCCATTTCCCGAATAGGGACCTTTCCGCTACCAAAAATAATCGCGTTGGGTGCGGTCGCGACGGGCAACATAAAGGCACAACTTGCACTCATTGCAGCGGGCACCATCAGTAATGCCGGGTCCATCTGGGTCGCAACTGCCGCTGCTGCCAAAATAGGCATTAGCAAAGTGGTGGTGGCTGTATTACTGGTCATCTCAGTCATAAAGGTAACCACCAGACAGATTGCCAGCAGCAAGAGCAGAACAGGGAACGCTGATAACCCAACCAGTTGATTAGCCAGCGCTTCACTTAACCCGGCATTATTGAACGCCTTGGCAATGGCAATCCCGCCGCCAAACAGCAGCAGCATTCCCCATGGAATACGGTTTGCTGTTTCCCAATCCAGCAATCGACCTCCTTTGCCGTCCGGTACGATAAACATTAGCACCACCGCTGTCAGCGCAACCGTGGCATCATTTGCTGAAGAAAGATCCAGCCATTGGCTCCAACCACCAAAAGGTTCCTTACGGGTAATCCAGGCTAGCGCAGTGAGGGAAAACACGATCAAAACCCGCACTTCCGCCTTCTGCCAGCTTCCCTGCCGGGGAATCTCGATATCCTGTTCAACTTCCAGGTTACGCGTCAGCCACCAGCCAATAACCGGAATAAAACATATAACAACTGGCAAACCCCATTTCATCCATGACAGGAAGGTCAATTCAATCCCAGTACTTTCGGTATAAATCTTCATAAAAATCAGGTTTGGCGGGGTGCCAATCGGGGTGCCTATTCCTCCCACACTGGCCGCATAGCATATACCTAACAGGAGTGGAATCATCAGCGTTTTGTTTTTGGCGCTTTCCAATGTAGCCAGTGCCACCGGCAACAGCATCAAGGTAGTCGCGGTATTAGAAATCCACATGCTTAACAATGCCGAAGCAGCCATAAAACCAAATACAATACGGCGGTTGTTGGTACCGCCAAACAGGTGCACCATACCCAGCGCAACACGACGGTGGGCGCCATTTTTAGCCATTGCTGTTGACAGGACAAACCCCCCTAACAGCAGTAAAATCAGCGGATTACCGTAGGATTCAGCGACCTCTTTATGGCTCAACGTGCCAATCAGGGGGAACAATGCAAAGGGTATCAGCGAGGTCGCTGGAATGGGAATGGCTTCAAATATCCACCAAAATGCACAGAGCATTGTAATCGCCGCCACTAACGCCGATTGAGTGGGCCAACCCCATTGCAGCATCAACAGGGCAACCCCGGACGCGATAACCGGGCCGCCCCATAGTGCAAAAAACCGAATTCGCTCTGTATCCATGAATGGCAATCTTCTTTTATTGTTCTGACCCGATTGTAACCAACTGGAAGATTCACACAATACAAATGTCAGCAACCAGACTATATATGGCCTGTTTGGAAATCATAAAAGATGTTCAATCACGGTTATCAGTAAATACCAAACGCAAGACCTGCGGCCATGGTTAAACCTAACTCCTCACAACGACTAATCCCTTCATCGTCGACATCCCCCTGGACAACCACCGGTTCCACTACTTTTTTCATGGGGTAGCCTATCAGGATTCGATCAATTTCCCTGACCGCTCCCGAGCCATCATTACCCGCGCTGACAAATAACCCATAGGGTAAATTAAGCGCATGCTCCTGCGCCGGGTAATAGGTGCGATCGAAAAAATCTTTTACCGCGCCCGACATATAGCCAAAATTTTCCGGTGTGCCAATAAGTACGGCATCTGTTTCAATCAGATCATCCAGACCCGCATCAAAAGCTTGAACCAATCTGGTGGAAACCGCAGGCTCCTGCAGCGCCCCGGAAACGACTGCCTGCGCTAATCTTTCTGTATTCCCGGATTGGCTATGGTATAAGATAAGCAGGTGTTTTTTTAACAACGACTACTCCAAATAAAAAAGTGGATGCAATGGCTGAACCGCTGACTGTACGTACATTTATAGCCACTATACCAGAACCTGAAGTGGCTAAAAGGCTGATTGACGCGTATCAAGGCTTCAAGCACATCGCGGCAGCGAAAAACATTCGCTGGATAAACAGGGCCAACCTCCACGTGACTGTTCGTTTTCTGGGAAATCTTACTGCCGGACAACTGGATCAGTTACCGCACGAACTCTCGCTCAAGTTGGCCGGCTATCAACCCTGCTCATTGCGCTTTGACCGTATCATCTGGTTTCCATCAGAGAAGCGCCCTCGCGTCATCGCGACCAATTTCAAGTCCTGCCCGGATTTTCATGCGATCGCTCTTAGAGCGGAACTGGCATCTCGTGCGATAGGTGTGAATCCGGACCGCAGGACATTTCGTCCCCATCTGAGTCTGGGATTGCTGAAAAACAAAGGTCCGGCACCGTTTGATTTGCAGCAACCGATAACGGATTTGACCATGCCTGTTCAAAAGCTATCGGTACTGCGTAGCGAACTGACTCAAAGCGGCCCTAAATACAGTGAACTTTTTAGCCTGCCTTTGGGCACCTGAAAAAATTGTGCCGATTATTTTGCTTGCCCAGGGAAGGCAAAATGCCAGCCCCCCACCCTAACTGTCAAAAAACCAAATAAGTTAATATTTTTATAAACTTATGTGCGAAATATCAATTCTCTTCTACTATTAGTACATAATGAAGTAACGCGGTCAATGTATGGTTAAAAAGCCTAAACAATCCCTGTCTTTAAAATTAACCAAATTATGCCTGCTGCTGACACTGACTATCGGTGTTGCGTTGAGCGCATTACAGGTACTGGTTGGTTATATAAGGATAACGGATCAGCAGGAACAGGTGATTAAAAAGATCATCAGCGTTGCTGAGTACTCGGCTGCTGAAGCGGTCGCCAACAACGATCGGTCCCTTGCAGAAGCGATGATCAAGGGCATGCAAGGTCTGCACCCGTTTATACTGAGTATTAAAGTACAGACGCCTGAAGGCCATGTACTGGCCAGTAAAAGCAAGTCGCAGCAACCCAGCTTTACACGCAATCTGACACGCTTTCTGGGTGGTGAGATCAGGGACTATTTCATTCCGCTGGAAATCACCGGGGCCCCCTCGAAAGCAAAAGGTATGCTCTCTATCAGAATAGATAGAGACCGGGAACTCAACCCGTTCTACCAGGATCTGGTTTTGATATTCCTTTTGGACTTCGGCGGACTACTCCTGTTTAGCGTGCTGATGTTGTTAGCTTACTCCAAATCCATTACCAAACCTCTGGCTCTGTTGGCTGAAAAGATTCGGTCCACCGACCTGTCAAGGCCCGAACAGCCGCTTATAAGTGCGGGCTCAAACCATAATGATGATGAAATAGGGCAACTCACGTCATCCTGCAACGAGTTTATCCAGACCGTCAGTCAGTTGATCAATGAACGAGAGCAGGTTCAACTGGCACTGGTGCGTAACGAAGAGCTGTTACTACAAACCAACCGAATGGCCAAAGTGGGCGGCTGGCAATACGACCTGTCAACACAGGAACTAAGGTGGTCGGAAGAGCTATGCAATTTATTGGGCATACCAATCGACGCTCAACTGGACCTTAACGATATCTACTCCCGTATCAGCAATGAGTATCGCTCAACCGTAGAACGCTCGATTGCAACTTCGTCAAAATCCAACCAACCCTTCGATATCAATTTCAGCATGTTCCGCACGGATGGCCAGAAAATATGGGTCCGCGCAGTGGGTCTGGGCGCATTGGATCGAGGCAAAGCCATCTGGTACTCAGGCATACTACAGGATATCACGCAGAGCAGAATTTCAGAGAAGGCGCTTCGTCTCAAGGATTTCGCCCTCAACCAGACACCGGAATCGATTCTAACTGTAAATGCCTTTGGTTATATTGTGGCGGTGAATGACACCACCTGTGCAACATTTGAATTCGACCGAAATGAGCTGATTGGCAGCACCGTTGACATTATTAATCCGGAATTCAATATTGAGGGTTGGGACAAATGGTGGGCATCGGTAAAAAAAGAAGATGGCCTGCTAACCCACACTACCAACACCACCAAGAGCGGCAAAAAATTCCCGGTAGAAATTTCAACCGCGTACTTTCTCTATGAAAACGAAGAATTTTGCGTTGTTTCAATAAAAGACATAACCGAGCGCAAAGAGCGTGAGCAGGAGATTCAGCACCTGGCGTACCACGATACGCTGACAGGCCTGCCAAACCGCAGTTTGCTTCAGGATCGCCTGGGACTGGCGGTAAAAACGGCGCAAAGGCATCAATATGTGGGTGCGGTACTGTTTATAGATCTGGATAATTTTAAAATTATCAATGACTCACTGGGCCATACAGCCGGTGATCAGGTCTTGCAACAACTGGCAAAACGCTTTACTTCATTGTTGCGGGCAGAGGACACCATAGCCAGACTCGGTGGCGATGAATTTGTCGTAATTCTTCCCTACCTAAGCGAGCATTTCGATGAAGCCGATAAGAAAGTCGAGGATTTGGCACAGAAACTGTTGCGTGTTGTTGCTCAACCCCTGTCCGTACTGGATCACGAGTTACAGATAACTGCCAGTATTGGCACGGTACTGTTTCCCGATGGTCACGAAAATGCAGACTCCATCCTGAAATTCGCCGATACTGCGATGTACAGGGCAAAAGCAAATGGCCGCGATACCATTATGCGCTTTGACAGTGAGATGGCTGAATCGGCCACTCGCCAGCTTAGCCTCGAAAACCAACTGCGAAGTGCATTAAAAAACAACGAATACATACTTTATATTCAGCCTCAATATCAAGGTGATAATCAGCTCATAGGTGCTGAGGTCTTGATCCGTTGGAACTCCCCGACCTTGGGTATCGTTTCACCAGCGGAGTTTATTCCGGCATTGGAATCCACCGGAATGATCTTTGAAGTCGGCGAGTGGGTGTTGCGCGAGAGCTGCGAGCAGATCAAGCTCTGGGCAGACCAAGGGTTATGGCATGACGGGCTCACATTGGGCGTCAATATCAGTCCACGACAATTCCGCCAACCCCTGTTTGTAGACCAGGTTTCAAGTATATTGGCAGAAACCGGCATCCCCCACCATTATCTGGATATTGAGATAACCGAAGGCATGGTGATTCATAATATTGAAGATATTGTTAAAAAGCTTAAGCAACTGCGGAAACTGGGCGTATCGATTTCCATTGACGACTTCGGCACCGGATATTCTTCACTGACCTATCTTAAGCGGCTGCCTATCGACACGCTCAAAATTGACCAGTCTTTCATTCGGGAAATTCCGGGTGATGCCGACGATATGGCCATCGTGACAACCATTATTGCTATGGCTCAACAACTCAACCTTCAGGTTATTGCCGAGGGTGTTGAAAGCAGGGAGCAAGTCCTTTTCCTCAAGGATAACAACTGTAACCGCTTTCAAGGCTACTACTTTGATCGCCCCTTCCCGCTACAAGATTTTGAATCTTTGCTGACAACCCAGTGCAAAATAGGCGAAACTGTACTCAAGAGCTCCGTGATCAACTAAAAACCAATACAGGATAAAAACCCCCATGGCTTATAAAGAATACAAAGTGATGGCAATTGCAGAAGGTGCGCTGGGCACGCTTTTTCTGGGTGCGTCAGGCATGCCGCTCAAAAAACTGGAGGCCACTTTGAATAAGGAAGCCGCTGACGGTTGGCAACTGGTATTTCAAGTGCTTGAACAGAAACGATTCTGGCTTTTCTGGCAGCGCGAAACGGTGATTATCACTTTGGGAAGAGAGTAGTTCATTGCCAGACAAAAATGAAATTTCTCTGGAAGAAGAAAAGATCAGACTCCAGGTTCGGGAATTGCCCGAGCAGAAGCGTCTGCAGTTTTACACACTTTTGGAAAGGAACGTAAAAGACCCTGATAGCTACGCAGTGCTTAATTACCTTTTTATTACCGGCCTGCACCACTTTTATTTGGGCAAGTGGTTAAGGGGAAGTATCAATTTGATGCTGTTTTTGCTGGCACTATACCTGATGTTTAATAGCATGGTTGTGCCCGGACTGGTACTGATCCTGATAACCAGCCTGTTTGAACTGTATGCGCTATTTAACGCAGAAGCTATCGTACAACAGCACAACAACCATCTCATGAAGGACTTGCTAAAGGAGATCGACAAGCAGGTCTGACCATTTGCCTAACCTGCCAACCTCAAACGGCACTGGCTCGAAACAGCTACAGCACTCTATTTGTCATGTGGCTTTTGTTCGCGCAGCAACTGATCGACTTTTTCCTCCAACCCTTTCAGGTTCTCGGCCAGTTGATCAAGCTTATCAAGACTTAACTGCTCTTTTTTGACCACCTGCTCCTCCTCTTGAGACATAAAAAAAGCGGAAAAGCTTGCCGTAAGCATGGAAAAAAGCCCCACACCCATAGCTATCAGCAGGCAGGCAAACACTTTCCCCACCGGACTGACCGGCACAATATCACCATACCCAACTGTAGTGATAGTTACCCATGCCCACCACAGTCCATCCCAAGGTGTTTTAATAGCAGGGTCCAGACTGGCTATAGTAATTCCCGCCATCACAATAATGATAAAGCACGCCAACAGGGTAACGCCCAGATGATGACGACTAAGCAGTTGCCGCAACGCACTGGATACATGAAACAGCAAGCCCAACAACACAACCAGCCGAAAAACTCTAAACGCCGCAACCGGATATTCTTCTGATTTCTGCAGAATAAAGGGAATTGCCAGTGCGATAATAAGCAGATTCATCCAATTGGTTTTTAAATAGTGCCGACGATTCTCCACCAAACTGGTCAACACCAGCGTCTCCACCAGGAATAAAAGCCAAATAGAAATACTGGTAAAACCTGTAAACTCAACCGTTAGCTTGCCAGATACATCCAGGTACCATTCCAACAGCACCCAAAATGAAACAAAGATCATTGGCCATTCAAAGATATGGCCCCACCAGATAGCTTTAGATCTTTCATCAGGGTCTACACCAGCCAGCCCAATCACCGACTTGATTGTTCTAAGCATCGTTGATTTCCTCAGTCTCCCGGCTAGCCATTAATATCACGATACAGATTATTGTGTTAGGGCCTATAACGCAAACATTGTATACTGCGCTGTAGGCTCCATGCATGACAAATTTATTGATTGAGCTTTAAGACTTAATGAGTACCGAGAATCTTGCAGAAGCTTCCTTAGAAAGCTTATATAAAATATTTACGGTTCCAGAATCACCGGGATCAACATTAGCCAAAGTCGATCGTGAAATTTCAGAGAATTTACTCGGTTTTTTGCGCGATCGTATCGTCGCTATTGAAAAGGACATATCCGAGATCGAAAAAGATTTTTCTCGGTCGTTGATCCCAGAAAAACCCCGTTTTGTTTCCGACCATACCGAGTTTTTACTGGAAAGCCTGGTCGCCCATTCAGTGCATACAGCCGCCCCGAGTTTTGTTGGCCATATGACATCGGCACTCCCGTACTTTATGCTGCCGCTTTCCAAGATTATGCTCGCCCTGAATCAGAATCTGGTCAAGATCGAAACCTCAAAAGCTTTTACGCCACTTGAACGTGAATTGTTGGGCATGATGCACCGGCTGGTCTATCAGCAGAGCGAAAGCTTTTACACCCGCTGGATGCATCAAAGCGATCATGCATTGGGGGCAGTCTGTTCCGGAGGCACACTTGCCAATATAACCGCACTATGGGCCGCCCGAAACAATGCATTTCCGGCCCGGGATGGCTTTGCTGGTATTCGCCAGGAGGGGTTATTTAGAGCACTTAAGCATTCCGGTTACGATGGCGCAGCCATTCTCGTTTCGGAACTTGGGCACTATTCATTAAACAAGGCTGCCGACCTCCTGGGAATCGGTCGGGAAAATATCATTCCGGTTGAAACCGATGCACGATTCAGAGTTAAGCCCAAAGCGCTGGCCCACCAAGCTGCCCTGCTTAAGAAAAAGAATCACAAACTGATTGCCATTGTCGGACTGGCAGGCACCACGGAAACCGGCACAGTCGATCCGCTGGATACGCTGGCGAAATTGGCACGCGAAGCTCAGTGTCACTATCATGTTGATGCCGCCTGGGGTGGGCCCACCCTGTTTTCCAGACAGCACTCAGCCATGCTGAAAGGCATTGAGTTAGCGGACTCGGTAACCATTGATGCACACAAACAACTGTACACGCCCATGAGTTCAGGGCTGGTACTTTTTAAGACACCAAACACGGTGGCTGCGATTGAGCATCACGCAGAGTATATTATCAGGAAGGGATCCAAAGACCTGGGAGCAACCTCACTGGAAGGTTCCAGATCCGGCGCCGCACTGCTCATACATGCGGGTCTTCACATTATTGGCCGACAGGGCTATGAGCTGCTGATCGATCAGGGAATTGAAAAGGCGCAATATTTTGCCAGCCTGGTTAATAAAGATGCAGATTTTGAACTGATATCAAAGCCTGAGTTAAACATTCTCACATACCGACTGGTACCCGAGGACGTTGCCGAAAAGCTCAAATATGCTGACAACATACAACGTCAAACGATCAACGAACAACTCAACCGGCTAACCGTTTTGATACAAAAGACGCAACGCCAACGGGGCAAGACCTTTGTATCAAGAACCACTCTAAAACCTGTTACTTATAATAACAAAGAAATCACTGTTTTTAGAGTGGTACTGGCCAACCCATTAACCAACCAGACAATTCTTCAGCAAGTGCTCGAGGAACAAAAATTGATCGCACAGGAACCTGAGACCCAGGCAATTATTGACGAAATTCTAAGCCCGCCATCGCAATTTGCAAATGCCAAGCACCCATAGTGAAACCGACCAACTAACACGCCAGTTAATCGAACAGGTCGCGACAGATAAAACCAGCGGAGCAAGTAAGCTGGCCAGACAGGCATTGCAACTGCTACTCGAGTTTGTCGAACAGACTCCCGAACAGGACCCCGCAGAACTAAAAAAAGCAGCCGTTCACCTCGCACTCCGTCTTCAGTCAACCCGCCCCAGCATGGTCGCCATAGCTAACCTGATCAGCCTTTGGCTGGAACGCATACAACCAATACAGCCCCCAAACGCTGACGCTTTGCGTATGCAGATAACGAGACACACCAACGAGATTATCAGACATTCCAGAGAATCGGTGACACTTGCCGCGGCGCAAGCAGCGCGTATTATTTCGGCCGGAGATACTATTTTCACACACAGCTATAGCTCTACGGTCGCCGCTTTATTTGACCAACTCAAAGATATAAAACCGGAAGTGATTGTCACCGAATCACAACCGGGCTGTGAAGGGGCGCTTTTAGCTCAAAAACTGGCAACGCTAGATATTTCTGTCAACTACATTACAGATGCACAAATGGGCCTTTTTGTGAAAAATGCAGATCATATCATTGTTGGTGCCGATGCGATTTTGGCGGATGGCACACTGGTAAACAAGTCCGGCACCTACCTGTTAGCCCTAGCGGCTCGCGATCAGGGAAAGCCTTTCTATTTCTGCTGTGAAGGCCATAAGCGATGCACACTCTCCAATTCAGAGTTTACCCTTGAACAAGGTGCTGGCCTGAAAACAGCACCTGAAAATGATTACAGAATCCGCTCGCACAATATCTATTTTGACACCACCCCTGCGCACCTGATTACAGGCTGGTTTAATGAAAAAGGCTATATAGCCTATGATAAGCGGGATAGTAACTGAATTACGGTAAAGCACCCTGATGGCACTTTGGAGGGTGTTCAATCAGGCATTAATTCCCTTAATGCCTGATTGAACCAATTACTGCTCTGCCTGGGCTGCTTTGTAAGCCTTGATCTGCTCGTTAAAATTCTGAGCCAGCATTTGCATCTTATCAACAACCGAATTATAGATTTCCACGTTTTCCAATTTCTGCTCTTCGCTGAGGGTTTCTCCATTTGCTTTCTCCGACTCTTCCATACAGGCCAGAAAAGCTTCCCCCTGCGCTATATAGTCTTTAACTGCTCTCTGACCATCCACCATCTGTTCAGTGCTTGCGGTAGCTCCATCGGGAAGCTGGACCTCAGCAGGTTGCTCACAGGTCTGCGCAAAAATTGTTCCCGGAATAGCCAGCGCACAGGCCAGAAGGGGGACTGCAAAAGTTTTTTTCATTATAAAATTTCCTCTATTGTCGATCTCGCTGCAGGACACCCTGACAGCGTAAATCGCATCTTACCACTAGCCCGGATGTTGCACCAGATGACAGAATTTGCGCGCCGAATTCTGTGCTGCTGAGAGTGCTCGCGACCGCAAGCGCAGTTATTCTGCGCTGTAGGGAGCATGTGCGCTCAGCAGTGTAAAGAACAAGCGCAAAACTGACAAGCGCCTTTCGGTAACAGACTGTTACCTCAGCAAAAACTGCCGTAGCTATTGAATAGTATCTCTACAGCTCAATTTAAAGCGTACTGGTGTAATATTCGGGCTAGGTTTAAGTTAAGCATATCCCTATAATAGGCGGCTATTTGTTAACCCATGATCATCGACAACAAACTTCAAATTGAGGCCATCTTGGACAAAAAAGAACTACATGGGGCGCTCGCAGCAACCTGGGGAATGGCCGGATTCAGCCTATTGATAGCGAGCGCTATTTTCAGACTGGGCGACATTGCCTGGGATGTGCGCAATTACGAATTATCGACCTTTCAATGGTTTCTTCTGCTGGCAAGCGTACTGTTCATGGCCTATTCAGAAGGCTACAAGGGGTTTCAGTTAAAATTCTCTCCGCGTTTTGCTGCCCGCTGCCTGTATCTGAAGCAAAACCCCAGACTCTTGCACTCGCTACTGGCACCCCTATTTTGCATGGGCTTTTTCTATACCACTAAAAGAAGAAAAATTGCCTCATCAATACTGGCTGTCGCCATTATAGGATTTATTCTAATAGCGCATCAGCTTACACAGCCATGGCGGGGAATTTTGGATGCCGGAGTCGTGGTTGGCCTGGGCTGGGGTATGATCTCGCTTATCTATTTTATGCGACAGGCTTTTACCGACCCTAGCTTTGATTACTCCCCGGAATTACCCGACTAACAACGACTAACCGCTTCAAGGACCAGTCTGCAATTGATCTAATCTTTCCTGGAGTTTTGTTATTCTACTAATCAATTGCCGCCTGGTCGCATCAATCGCTTCAACAGCCTCTTCATTATTTTTAACGCGCTGCGCGATATCTCTGGGCATATTTTTTAGCCGTTCCTGTAAAATATCCATCTCGCTTCGAACTAACAAAAGCTGCTCCGACTGGTCTTCAAGTGCCGCCCGCAATGTGGTATTTTCCGCTAATAGCTGGTTATTTAACTTCTTAAAGCTTGCAGCAAGCTCAGATTGTCTGGCATCGACCGCTTTCAATTTTTGCTGGCTTGATTGGGCTTGACTGGCTGCTTTTTTGACACTCTCAGCCATATTTTTTATTTGCGCACTGTTTCTTGTAACGGCAGGTCGATTTCTTTTGTTCGACAAATCCCATAGCTTTCGAATCTCTGAGTCGAAAAACTTAAATTTTTCATCAATTACGTTACCTGTTTCCGTAAAATCTGCCCCGGTGTTAAACACTTCATTACCAAGCTGATCGATACGTTTTCGCGCTAATTCCAATGAAGTCTGCGTTTGTGCAAGCTGTTTCTGTAACTGAACCGATTGAAGGCCCAGCCAACCACAAACCACAGCCAACCCCAACAGACAGAGTATCAGCAACAGTACCTTTAGTTTTCCCGGTCTCTGGTGAACTGTACCAGCTGGTTTATCGGGTGTCGGCGTCTTAGTCTGTCCACCAGCTGCTGGTCGATAGCGGGCATCGTCCTGCTCAACGGAGAGTCCTTCGACCACCTCAATATCATCGTCATCTAATCTAGGCATTTTTGGATTACTTTATCTACTCACTGTCTGCAACATATAGTTATAGCTGAATGGCCAACACCAGCGCATCCTCTCGATATTTACCCGCTGGATAATACCCTTTTCTCGTCCCCACTTCATTAAAGCCTTCAGAAATATAGAGCTGGTATGCCTTATCATTGGAAGCCCTTACTTCAAGGAAGGTTACCGTTGCTGATAACTGTCTGGCTCTCGCCAACATGTATCTTAGCAACCCTTTACCTAGCCCCTGCCCCTGATAGGAATTACTGACACTCAAATTAAGCAGATGCGATTCCCCCGCCGCTGCCGACAGAACACTGTGCCCCACATGGCAATTTGTGGTTTCTAACACCACACACTCATGTTTCGCCAGTATACAACTCTCGAAGTTTTTCTCTGTCCAGGGGAAACTGTAGACACTTTTTTCCACTGCCATCACCCGCTCCATATCGTTCAGGGACATGGCTCGCAGATTAAAATCCAGCGGGAATTGGACTGTTTCAGTCATGGTCAACCGGTAAGGCTACGTAAAAACACATGGAAAGTTCTACAGTTTCCCTGCTTACAAGGTGAAATTTTTCGATCCACCCTCACATGAATTCGCTGTCTGGCCACTAAACCGGAAAACCGGCGTCCGCGCATAATAAAAGAGTACCTATAACGCTAACTGTCGTGAGCTTCTTCCAACAGTTTAATAATCGGTTGCACATCACGCCAAACCTCCTTTTTTAACAAGGGATTTTCCAGCATTTTATCAACACCATAGGTAATAAGTGCCGGCAATTCACCGATAGACCAGAGCTTGCCGCGACACTCTGCAAGCTGCATTTCGTCTGGCAACAAATACCGGGCTGCCAGGGAACCCATTACCAATATCGAGTTGACCTGTTGCTTTGATATTTGAGCTTTATAGAAACCCCAAACCGCATCGACGGCTACAGACTCACTTTGATCAACATGTTCTGAAGGTGAAACAGGCCAGGTGAACTGATTGTATTTTGCGCCAACCGTTGAGACTCCCAAAGCACTGGCCAACTCTGCCAGCAATCTCGACTGGGCTGGCGTTAACTGCATGCTATTTGTTTTCCCAATATCGCCAATAATCAGCAGCCTGTCCGCGCAATGCAGGGTAACCAAATCAAACTGTGGAGCAGGTTTTTTTATCGGGGGTTTTCGGGAATGGGCTGCCCGTTCTTTACTCTGTTGCACCTGCCCAGCAGGCTGAGAAGATTCGAGGGGAGCATTAGCAACCTGCTCCTTTGCAACAGATTCTGGCACTTCTACTGATGCCGGTTTTGGTGCTGGTGCTGAGGTTGCCACGGGCAATGAGGAACTCGACTCCGGCAGCACTTTTCGCGCATACCAGACTTGAACCCCCATCGCCTGAAGGTACCTTGCTTGTGCTTGCCTGTTCAGTTTGCTAATCAAACACCTTCCACCTGCGGGTGCTCACGCTTGCCTTCAGCTAATATTATATTGAGTGCATTCAGATAAGCCTTGGCGGAAGCTATGACGATATCTGTGTCCGCACCGGACCCATTAACAATGCGCCCCGCTTTTTCCAGGCGAACGGTCACTTCTCCCAGCGAGTCAGTACCGCTGGTAATTGCGTTAACCGAGTACAACTGCAAACTGGTTCCGCTGTCGACAATTTTTTCGATCGCCTTAAAAGCAGCATCAACAGGACCACTGCCCTCGGCTTCTGTGTTAATCGCATCGTCACAACAATTAAGAATCAGCTTCGCTCTTGGTTTCTCACCTGTCTTTGAGGTAACCTCAAGGTAGTTTAACTGGTAAAGATCTTCAAAATGCGCCTCCTGCACATCTGTCACCAACGCCTGTAGGTCTTCATCAAATATTTCATGCTTTTTATCAGCGAGCGACTTAAACCTCACGAAAGCTTCGTTTAATTCATCCTGGTCTGCAAACTCTATCCCCAACTCCTCAAAACGCGCCTTAACTGCAGCGCGGCCCGAGTGTTTACCCAATACCAGTTTGTTTGCGTTCCAGCCAACATCTTCAGCTTTCATGATTTCGTAGGTTTCACGAAATTTAAGGACACCATCCTGGTGAATTCCGGATTCATGCGCAAATGCATTCGCACCGACAATCGCCTTATTAGGTTGGACAGGAAAGCCGGTTACGCTGGCAACTAATCGGGACGCCGGCACAATCTGAGTGGTATCAATACCGGTTTCAACAGGGAACAGGTCGCTGCGGGTCTTAACCGCCATAACCACCTCCTCCAACGAAGCGTTACCAGCCCTCTCACCAAGACCGTTAATCGTGCATTCCACCTGCCTTGCTCCGTTAACAACCGCAGAGAGGGAATTGGCAACTGCAAGCCCCAGGTCATTATGGCAATGCACTGAAAAAATGGCTTTATCTGAATTTGGCACCTGCTCAATCAATTTTGCAATGGTGCTCCCATATTCAATCGGCTCACCATAGCCAACTGTATCCGGAATATTGATTGTCCCCGCACCTGCATCAATGACTGCTTCAATAATGCGACACATAAACTCAAACTCTGAACGACTGGCATCTTCCAGAGAAAACTCTACATCCGGTGCGAAGTTTCGCGCGAGCTTAACGGATTTTACCGCCTGCTCCAGCACCTGTTGTGGTTCCATTTTAAGCTTATATTGCATGTGAATGGGAGAGGTCGCAATAAAGGTGTGTATACGGGCATTATTAGCTGGTTGTAACGCTTCTGCTGCTCGCTCTATATCGGTAGCGTTCGCTCGTGCCAGACTGCACACCGTACTATCTTTTACACTTTCAGCGACGGCTTTCACGGCATCAAAATCGCCTTCACTTGCTATTGCAAACCCCGCCTCGATGACATCCACCTGCATTTTTTCGAGCGTTTTTGCGATACGAACTTTCTCGTTTCGTGTCATAGATGCGCCTGGACTCTGTTCTCCATCGCGCAATGTTGTATCAAAAATTACCAATCGATCTTTAGTCATATTCTGCTCCATACGGACCCGGCTATTATAACCATGCAAGCCAGTGCACTAAACAGCAAAAGCCTGCTTAACAAATAAAACAAATAAAAAAACAATGATGTAGTGAAAAGTTGTCTGCCCTAAGGCAGCAGTCGATGGAGTAACTTCGCTACAGCGAGATAGGCAACGGCACCCTTAGTGCCCCTGTTTGATCGGTGGATTACGCTGTGTTTGATAGAGTAGGTCATCACTGGAATATATTTAAATTCTGTTACTAATGCAACAATAAAGATGAATATCCACGCACGGTTCTATCTATCTGCATATCACAATACAGGCTTGCATAGTTTTTTTATAAGTAATACCGTTTAATTTGTATATAAAGCTTTGACCTTTTTGCAAAAAAATATAAAATGCTCGCAATATTATTTTGCGGTGCACAATTTCGGAGAAATCTATGCCAGAACAGGCACAAATAGAAACAGCGAGCTTTATTGATCAGCTAAATAGCGTCATTGGCGATCTTCCCTCATTTGACGATGAGGCAGCAGAAAACATGAACCAGGAATTTAGGGCTGCGATCGCAAAGATCACAAAAGGAATGTCGCCCGTCGCCCTGATCAATGCCTACGTTGACTGGCTCGGACATCTTTCCCTGTCACCAGGCAAGCAACTCCAACTCATGCAAAGCTTGGCTAATAAAGTATATCTGCTAGGTACCTATACCGCTGAATCCATGTCTGATTCGGGCGAAAAAACACCACCGCCCTCAACGATTAAAGACCGCACTTTTAGCTCTGAAGGTTGGCAGGCTTTTCCTTTTAATTTCTTTTCACAGTCCTACTTGCTGGCACAGCAATGGTTTAAAGAAGCAACCGGTAATGTGGACGGATTAACAAAAGATCATGAGGAGATGGTCAATTTCATTAATGAACAGATTCTAGGTGTTCTTTCTCCAGCTAACTTCCCGGTTACAAATCCTGAAGTAATCCAGAAAACCAAATCAGAACAGGGCGAAAACCTGAAACGTGGTTTAGGCAACCTGATTCAGGATGTTAAAAATGATAACGGTGAAGCCCCCAGCGAACAAAGTACTGAAAAATTTACTGTAGGGGAAGATATCGGAATCACTCCAGGAAAAGTGGTGTATCAAAACCAGTTGATTGAGCTGATTCAATACAGTCCTTCGACCGAAGAGGTAGGAAAAGAGCCTGTGCTTTTTGTACCACCCTGGATCATGAAGTACTACATACTTGATCTTTCGCCAAAAAATTCAATGGTCAAGTACCTGGTAGATCAGGGCAAAACAGTTTTCATGATCTCTTGGAAAAACCCCACTGAAAGTGAGCGGGATCTGGGTATGAATGCCTATCTTGAGATGGGGCTGATGGAGTCCCTGAAAGCAGTGCAGACTATCGTACCTAACACCAAAGTAAATACTGTTGGTTACTGTATTGGTGGTACTCTGCTACTGATCGGTGCTGCTGCACTGGCGGGATCTGAGCAAGACGCCATTAATTCCATCACTTTGCTGGCAGCGCAGGCTGACTTTTCTGAACCTGGAGACATCAAACGCTTTTTAAGCGACAGCCATTTAGCTTTTCTTGAAAGTCTAATGTGGAAACAGGGTTACCTGGATGCCGACAGTATGGGGGATGCATTCAAGGCATTACGCCCGGGCGATCTTATATGGGGGCCTATGATACAGCGATATTTCCACGGCGAAGAGACGTTCATGAATGATCTCATGTCCTGGAATGCTGATGGCACAAGAATGCCCTATCAGATGCACCACGAGTATCTACGCAAGATGTATCTGGATAACGAACTGGCTGATGGTCATTATGAGGTTAACGGACGCAAGGTTTCACTATCAGATATTACGGCACCAATGTTCGTTGTAGGTACACAAACCGACCACGTCGCACCCTGGAAGTCTGTGTACAAACTCCACCACCTGACGAACGACGAGCTGACCTTTTTGCTAACTTCAGGCGGACATAATGCCGGAATTATCAGTGGCCCCAGCCATCCAAGGCGTAATTTTCAGGTCCACACCAGAAAACCACGCGATAAATACATCTGCGCTGATACCTGGAAAGACTCTACCGAAGTACAACAAGGTTCCTGGTGGCCAGAGTGGAATAACTGGCTTGATCAACAACTAAGCGGGAAACGCAAACCACCGAGAATAGGTAACGCATCCAAGGGATATAAAGCTCTACGCAATGCACCAGGTGAGTATGTACTTGAAAAATAGTACCTGATTACCTACCGAAAGCCGCCTATATAGGCGGCTTTTTTTATGCCTGTTTTTAAACCAGTTACATTATTCAATATCAAACGATTCTTCGTTTAACGAGTCAGCACTGCTGTTCAATGCACCAAGAGGCAGCCGCTGTTATGATCATTTGATTTGAACAGGAAATTTTATCCGGGCCCAACAAAAAACCCCGCCCTCAATGAGGACGGGGTTTTCAATTTAAAGCCTGACGATGACCTACTCTCACATGGGGAAACCCCACACTACCATCGGCGATGAGTCTTTTCACTTCTGAGTTCGAGATGGGATCAGGTGGTTCCGACTCTCTATGGTCGTCAGGCAAAACCTTTTAATCGGTGGTGCCTGCGGCTCACTGGATATTAACTCCAGCCAGCCAGTGCAATGCACTTAAACAATACGGCTATGTGACGGTATATCTTTCATACGTTCTCTTTCTCTTCACGCATATCTGTTGTACTTGATCTGGCTTTGCATACAACACCGCTTTGGCGTTATATGGTCAAGCCTCACGGGCAATTAGTACTGGTTAGCTCAACGCCTCACAACGCTTACACACCCAGCCTATCAACCTCGTAGTCTTCGAGGGCCCTTCAGGATCCTTAAAGGATCAGTGAGATCTCATCTCGAGGGGGGCTTCCCGCTTAGATGCTTTCAGCGGTTATCCCTTCCGATCGTAGCTACCCAGCAATGCTTCTGGCGAAACAACTGGAACACCAGCGGATCGTCCACTCCGGTCCTCTCGTACTAGGAGCAGCTCCTCTCAAATCTCATACGTCCACGGCAGATAGGGACCGAACTGTCTCACGACGTTCTAAACCCAGCTCGCGTACCACTTTAAATGGCGAACAGCCATACCCTTGGGACCTGCTTCAGCCCCAGGATGTGATGAGCCGACATCGAGGTGCCAAACACCGCCGTCGATGTGAACTCTTGGGCGGTATCAGCCTGTTATCCCCGGAGTACCTTTTATCCGTTGAGCGATGGCCCTTCCATTCAGAACCACCGGATCACTAAGACCTACTTTCGTACCTGCTCGACTTGTCAGTCTCACAGTCAAGCGTGCTTGTGCCTTTACACTAACCTCATGATTTCCGACCATGATTAGCACACCTTCGTGCTCCTCCGTTACTCTTTGGGAGGAGACCGCCCCAGTCAAACTACCCACCACACAGTGTCCTCGACCCGGATTACGGGCCAGAGTTAGAACCTCAAACATACCAGGGTGGTATTTCAAGGGCAGCTCCACCACATCTGGCGACATGGTTTCAAAGCCTCCCACCTATCCTACACAAATAGGTTCAAAGTTCACTGTGAAGCTATAGTAAAGGTTCACGGGGTCTTTCCGTCTAGCCGCGGATACACTGCATCTTAACAGCGATTTCAATTTCACTGAGTCTCGGGTGGAGACAGTGTGGCCATCGTTACGCCATTCGTGCAGGTCGGAACTTACCCGACAAGGAATTTCGCTACCTTAGGACCGTTATAGTTACGGCCGCCGTTTACCGGGGCTTCGATCAAGAGCTTCGCCGAAGCTAACCCCATCAATTAACCTTCCGGCACCGGGCAGGCGTCACACCCTATACGTCCACTTACGTGTTTGCAGAGTGCTGTGTTTTTAATAAACAGTCGCAGCCACCTGGTTACTTCGACCAGCCTCAGCTTAGGGAGCAAGTCCCATCACCAAAACCGGCGTACCTTCTCCCGAAGTTACGGTACCATTTTGCCTAGTTCCTTCACCCGAGTTCTCTCAAGCGCCTTGGTATTCTCTACCTGACCACCTGTGTCGGTTTGGGGTACGATCCCTCTTTACCTGAAGCTTAGAAGATTTTCTTGGAAGCATGGTATCAACCACTTCGCTCTCATTAATGAGTGCTCGTTATCACGCCTTGGCCTTAAGGAAGTCCGGATTTACCTAAACTTCCAGCCTACACGCTTGAACGCGGACAACCAACGCCGCGCTGGCCTAACCTTCTCCGTCTCTCCTTCGCAGTAAAAAGAGGTACAGGAATATTAACCTGTTTCCCATCGACTACGCCTTTCGGCCTCGCCTTAGGGGTCGACTCACCCTGCCCTGATTAGCATGGGACAGGAACCCTTGGTCTTCCGGCGAGCGGGTTTTTCACCCGCTTTATCGTTACTCATGTCAGCATTCGCACTTCTGATACCTCCAGCAGACTTCTCAATCCACCTTCAACGGCTTACAGAACGCTCCGTTACCGCTTATCCATAAGGATAAACCCGTAGCTTCGGTGTCTAGTTTGAGCCCCGTTACATCTTCCGCGCAGGCCGACTCGACTAGTGAGCTATTACGCTTTCTTTAAAGGGTGGCTGCTTCTAAGCCAACCTCCTAGCTGTCTAAGCCTTCCCACATCGTTTCCCACTTAACTAGAACTTGGGGACCTTAGCTGACGGTCTGGGTTGTTTCCCTTTCCACGACGGACGTTAGCACCCGCCGTGTGTCTGCCATGCTTATACTTACTGGTATTCGGAGTTTGCATCGGGTTGGTAAGTCGGGATGACCCCCTAGCCGAAACAGTGCTCTACCCCCAGCAGCAATACATGACGCGCTACCTAAATAGCTTTCACGGAGAACCAGCTATCTCCGGGCTTGATTAGCCTTTCACTCCGAGCCACAGCTCATCCCCCCATTTTTCAACATAGGTGGGTTCGGTCCTCCAGTTGATGTTACTCAACCTTCAACCTGGCCATGGCTAGATCGCCCGGTTTCGGGTCTAATCCTAGCAACTATACGCCCTATTAAGACTCGGTTTCCCTACGCCTCCCCTACTCGGTTAAGCTCGCTACTAAAATTAAGTCGCTGACCCATTATACAAAAGGTACGCAGTCACAAGACCGAAGTCTTGCTCCCACTGCTTGTACGCATACGGTTTCAGGATCTATTTCACTCCCCTCTCCGGGGTTCTTTTCGCCTTTCCCTCACGGTACTGGTTCACTATCGGTCAGCTAGGAGTATTTAGCCTTGGAGGATGGTCCCCCCACATTCAGTCAAGATAACACGTGTCCCGACCTACTCGATTTCACACTGTATAAGATTTTAGATACGGGGCTATCACCCACTATGGCGGCACTTTCCAGAGCCTTCTCCTATCTACAACAATGCTTAAGGGCTAATCCGCGTTCGCTCGCCGCTACTAACGGAATCTCGGTTGATTTCTTTTCCTCCGGGTACTTAGATGTTTCAGTTCTCCGGGTTCGCCTCGTTAACCTATGTATTCAGTTAACGATGACACCTTATGGTGCCGGGTTGCCCCATTCGGAAATGTCCGGGTCAAAAGCTGTTTACCGCCTCACCGAACCTTATCGCAGGTTACCACGTCCTTCATCGCCTCTAGCTGCCAAGGCATCCACCGTATGCGCTTAATTGCTTGACCATATAACCCAAAAAAGTGTTTTATCGCTAAAACCCCTTTTTAAACAGTTACCAACCCGTTTGCTACAACGTGTTGATTCCTGCCTCTCTCCCTAAACATGGCAACATTACCTTTCGTGCTGCTACCACTGGGAGCGGGTTGATCATTTACGCCAGATATACGCTTGATGAATGTGTTTTCACACACTCAGAGAATCGTATTACTACCTTGACATTGAGAAGTCGCTAAACTTCTCGTCAAGTTTGTTTGTTTGCATACTGCACAGTCATTTCAAATCATCGCTGATTCGTCATTCCCATGCCGCTTGCATACAAGCTATCACATAACCATATTGTTAAAGAGCATTGAACCTTTCGGTTCCTGGTTAAAAACCAGATCTAAATAATCAATCACTCCTGATCACTTAGATCTCTTCTCTAACCCTTCCTTCATCCTTTTCGATCCAGCCAAATCGAGTTAGGCAAGGCGCGGATCGGCGAAGCCTATTACCAATAGGTGAGCCAATTCGCAACGCCGCATCACTCAATTTGGTGGAGCCAGGCGGGATCGAACCGCCGACCTCCTGCGTGCAAGGCAGGCGCTCTCCCAGCTGAGCTATGGCCCCATCTGCTTGTCTATTTTTCGCCAGCCTGCGTTGCCTGACAAAAAATATCCTGCGCATCTGCGCTCATAACCAACTAACCATGAACGCCTTAGCATGTCGACCTTCAAATCCATGCTAACCACACCACTCACCCTCTTGCGAGGAGAATTTCGTCAGGCTTTCTCGCCCAACCTTCTCACTCCCTTATTAAGAGGAGATTTGTCTGAGACAAGGCGGCTAGTTGCGACGTTTATTATCAATAAACGAGTGGCTTGCCAACGCCGTATCAGGCAAATCTGGTGGGTCTGGGTGGATTTGAACCACCGACCTCACCCTTATCAGGGGTGCGCTCTAACCAACTGAGCTACAGACCCGAGCTAACTTGTCTATATCTTGCCTGGTCTGCGTTGCTGCTCATCACTCGGTCAGTCACATACTGATGTATGCTCCTTTCCTCGCTCCTTCGCGCGCCTTGCCAGCCAAAATATAGCCTGCGTTATCTCCACTATCCCTTGCGTGCCAAATCCCGGCTCGCCGATAGCAGGTTTGGGCCTGTCGACCCTTTCTTTCCTTCGTCCATTAAAAAAGCCAGCTCGCGCTGACCTTCAAAACAGAAACAATACGTGTGGGTACTATGCTGAAGCGTTCGGCTTCAGTTAAGGAGGTGATCCAGCCCCAGGTTCCCCTAGGGCTACCTTGTTACGACTTCACCCCAGTCATGAATCACAAAGTGGTAACCGACCTCCCGAAGGTTAGTCTAGCTACTTCTTTTGCAACCCACTCCCATGGTGTGACGGGCGGTGTGTACAAGGCCCGGGAACGTATTCACCGCGACATTCTGATTCGCGATTACTAGCGATTCCGACTTCATGGAGTCGAGTTGCAGACTCCAATCCGGACTACGAGACGTTTTCTGGGATTTGCTCCACCTCGCGGCTTCGCCGCCCTCTGTACGCCCCATTGTAGCACGTGTGTAGCCCTGGTCGTAAGGGCCATGATGACTTGACGTCGTCCCCACCTTCCTCCGGTTTGTCACCGGCAGTCTCCTTAGAGTTCTCAGCCAAACTGGTAGCAACTAAGGACAAGGGTTGCGCTCGTTACGGGACTTAACCCAACATCTCACGACACGAGCTGACGACAGCCATGCAGCACCTGTCACTCGGTTCCCGAAGGCACCAATCCATCTCTGGAAAGTTCCGAGGATGTCAAGACCAGGTAAGGTTCTTCGCGTTGCATCGAATTAAACCACATGCTCCACCGCTTGTGCGGGCCCCCGTCAATTCATTTGAGTTTTAACCTTGCGGCCGTACTCCCCAGGCGGTCAACTTATCGCGTTAGCTGCGCCACAAAAACCTCAAGGATCCCTACGGCTAGTTGACATCGTTTACGGCGTGGACTACCAGGGTATCTAATCCTGTTCGCTCCCCACGCTTTCGCACCTCAGCGTCAGTATCAGTCCAGGTGGCCGCCTTCGCCACTGGTATTCCTTCTTATATCTACGCATTTCACCGCTACACAAGAAATTCTACCACCCTCTACCGTACTCTAGTCTTGCAGTTCTGAATGCAGTTCCCAGGTTGAGCCCGGGGCTTTCACACCCAGCTTACAAAACCGCCTACGCGCGCTTTACGCCCAGTAATTCCGATTAACGCTTGCACCCTCCGTATTACCGCGGCTGCTGGCACGGAGTTAGCCGGTGCTTATTCTGCAGGTAACGTCACAGATCAAGGCTATTAACCTTAACCCTTTCCTCCCTGCTTAAAGTGCTTTACGACCCTAGAGCCTTCTTCACACACGCGGCATGGCTGCATCAGGCTTGCGCCCATTGTGCAATATTCCCCACTGCTGCCTCCCGTAGGAGTCTGGACCGTGTCTCAGTTCCAGTGTGGCTGATCATCCTCTCAGACCAGCTATAGATCGTCGCCTTGGTGAGCCTTTACCCCACCAACTAGCTAATCTAACGCAGGCTCATCTGATAGCACGAGGCCCGAAGGTCCCCCGCTTTCCCCCGTAGGGCGTATGCGGTATTAGCTTGAGTTTCCCCAAGTTGTCCCCCACTACCAGGTAGATTCCTACGCGTTACTCACCCGTCCGCCACTCGTCAGCGACAAAGTCACCCCGAAGGGATCCTAGCGTCCTGTTACCGTTCGACTTGCATGTGTTAGGCCTGCCGCCAGCGTTCAATCTGAGCCATGATCAAACTCTTCAGTTTAATCTTTTACATCAGCTTCTCAGCATGATGGGCGGTTTGCGCAGTGACCCTGCAAAACCACCAAATCTCGGCTCGGAATTAACAATTTAACACTCAATTCTTAAAAGAATTGTCGAGTCACTTGCCTTCCGAATAGTTTGTCACCAAACTCTCTTCAACAAGCACCCACACGTATTGCTTCTATACTTAATCCAATTTATTAAAGAACGTTCGTTAGCACTCTATATCGCTAACCGGGAGAACCCTCTCTCCCTTCAAGAGAGCGCGCATTATACACGCCACTCCTTTATGTACAACCCTTATTTCACACTAAATTTTGAATAATTTTCAGCTTTCCTAAATCGCCCAAAATTTGTGCCCTGTTATCTAAGGGGAGTGGAATTATAGTCCTGCTAATCGCAGAGTCAATAGCTGTTTAAAATGAATTTGAAAAAACCATAACCAGATAGATTAAAGCAACATGCTCTAGACCAAAAACAAGGCACTAATCCCGCTTACCGACCCAACTTTTAATCGCCATGACGGGGCCAGACAACGCATAGGTAAAGGCACAAAGGAACAACACGCTCGCAGGATCTATAAAGATCACAACATAAACAAAGATGATCGCCAGAAGTGCCACAAAAGGGATTCGACCCTTTATGTCAACATTCTTAAAGCTGTAGTATTTAAAATTACTGACCATCAACAAACCTGTAGAGGCGACCACAAACGCAGCAACAATCGCCACACTGGTATCAACCTCTACCTCCTTAACTGCACAGACCCAAACCATCGCCGCAATTAACGCAGCTGCCGGAGGGCTTGCCAGACCAACAAAAAATCGTTTATCGACTGCGCCAATCTGGGTATTAAAACGCGCCAACCTCAAAGCTGCACAAACCAGAAAAATAAAAGATGCCATCCAGCCCACTTTACCCAGGGCGGATAGACTCCAGCTCAAAGAGACCAGGGCAGGCGCAACCCCAAAAGCAACCAAATCGGATAGACTGTCGAATTGCGCACCAAATTCACTCTCACAATGGATCAAGCGAGCTACCCGGCCATCAAATCCATCAAACACCATCGCGATAAAAATAGCACTCGCTGCCGCCTCAAAGTAGCCATGCATGGCTGCCACAACCGCATAAAAACCACAAAACAGGGCTGCGGTGGTAAATAGATTGGGCAGCAGGTAGATCGCCCTTCTTCTGGCTTTGGCTTCTGTGTCAGTCACGCTAATTCGGCCTGATAAATAATGATAAAACGATATATTAGGTGCAAATGACCAACATATCCAGACAAAAAAAACGCGACCGAAGCCGCGCTTTTGTAACCTGCCTTTTTCTAGTTTTTATCTTTATCGATAATTTTATTGGCTTCAATCCAGGGCATCATTGCTCGCAAATTGGCACCAACCTGCTCAATTGGATGCGCTGCGTTATTACGACGGTAGGCTGTCATTGATGGGTAGTTTGTTGCTCCTTCAGCGACAAACTGCTTGGCATACTCGCCATCCTGAATACGCTTTAGCGCTTCCTTCATTGCTTTGCGAGACTCATCGTTAATCACTTTCGGACCAGTGACATATTCGCCATACTCAGCATTATTCGAAATAGAGTAGTTCATATTGGCTATGCCACCTTCATACATGAGATCAACAATCAGCTTCAGCTCATGCAAACACTCAAAATAAGCCATTTCCGGCGCATAACCAGCATCTGTCAGCGTTTCAAAACCCGCTTTTACCAATTCAACACAACCACCACACAAAACTGCCTGCTCACCAAAGAGGTCTGTTTCTGTTTCATCCTTAAAGGTTGTCTCGATAATACCGCTACGGCCACCACCAACACCGGAAGCATATGAGAGAGCCAGCTCCTTCGCGGAACCTGACTGGTCCTGGAAAATAGCTATCAGATCTGGAATACCGCCGCCCTTCACAAACTCAGAGCGCACTGTGTGGCCTGGAGCCTTCGGAGCCACCATAATGACATCAAGATCTGCTCGCGGCACCACCTGATTATAATGAATCGCAAATCCGTGAGCGAAAGCTAAAGTAGCACCCTGCTTAATATTTGGCTCAATTTCTGCTTTGTAGAGCTGAGACTGAAACTCATCAGGCGTGAGAATCATTACCACATCAGCACTGGCAACCGCATCAGCGACCGCTGCCACCTTTAAACCATGAGCCTCTGCTTTAGCAATAGAAGAAGAGCCTTCTCGCAACCCTACAGTTACATCAACGCCGGAATCCTTAAGATTACAGGCATGCGCATGACCCTGTGAACCGTAACCGATGATAGCGACCTTTTTTGACTGAATAATGGAAAGATCCGCATCTTTGTCGTAATAAACTTGCATTGCCATACTCCTATAATTGCCACATAACAGATTAAAGTGTGGTATCAACTTACTACCGTCACCCATACCACAAACTGGATGCGCAGATTAATTGAATACAGGTGTTGCGTAAAGTGATATATTTGAAACATTATATTTCATTTTACGCAACACAATGGACACCAATACACTCAAATTATTTCTTACACTTTCGGAAACACTTCATTTTGGCAGAGCCAGCCGGATCTGCCATACCAGCCCCTCCTCTCTTAGCCGTCAGATTAAACAGTTGGAAGAGCGCCTGGGCGTCACACTTTTTGAACGAGATAATCGTTCAGTGACCCTCACCCAAGAGGGCGCCCTGCTGCAAAGATATGCACGCGAAACGCTGTCACAATGGGATACTCTACAGGACCTTTTACTAAAGGACTCAAAAGAACTGCACGGCACCATCAGTATCTACTGCTCTGTCACAGCAAGCTATAGCTTCCTTTATGACATACTGAGCGAGTTTCGCATGAATCACCCTAATATAGAGATAAAGCTGCACACTGGCGACCCATCTCCAGCCATCAACCACGTTATCAATGGAGAAGAGGACATCGCCATTGCTGCTCGCCCTGAAAAACTGCCAAATGGCTTGGCATTTCGCCGCATAGTCGTTTCGCCCCTGGTTTTTATTGCGCCAAACAACCTTCTCTCTTTACCTGCCAGCACTCAGCAATGGTCCAAATCACCGATGATTTTATCAGAAGACGGCCTAGCGAGAGAGAGGGTCGACCAGTGGTTTCTCGAATCCGGTATCAAGCCAACCATCTATGCCCAGGTTGCAGGGCACGAAGCGATTGTCAGCATGGTAAGCCTGGGTTTTGGTATTGGCGTGGTACCACTTATTGTCCTAGACAACAGTCCTCTCAGGGATAAGGTGCAAATTGTCGACACTACTCGAAAACTAAAACAATATGATGTCGGCATCTGTGTGTTGAAAAAGAGACTGAAAAGCCCCATTGTGGATGCTTTCTGGAAACAACTGGCCAACAATCAAAGATAGTTTAGCTGTTTTACAAAAAATAGTGGATTCTTACATCATAAATAGAAAAAATATTAAATCTTTGTGGAATATTTCGTTTTTTTAACAAACAAAACAAGAATATTCTTCTTGTTTGCGCATTTATTAATCTTTTTTGCTGGCTTTATTTAAAAATCAGTTTAAAATTAGCTCGATTTTTTAACTTTTACCCTTTTCTGGATAACAGATCATGACAACTACTGAGCTAGATGGTGCACAGGCCCTCTTGAAATGCCTCGACAGCCAGGGCATTGAGATTATTTTCGGTTACTCGGGTGGCTCGGTTCTGCCTATATTTGACGCACTGGAGACGCTGGACACCAATATCAAATTTGTGTTGGTTCGACACGAGCAGGGTGCTGTTCATATGGCGGATGGTTACGCGCGAGCCACTGGCAAACCGGCCTGCGTTCTGGTCACAAGCGGCCCGGGAGCAGGCAATACTATCTCCGGCATCATGACAGCCCATATGGACTCCGTGCCAATGGTTATCATCACAGGCCAACAGGTAACCTGGATGCTGGGTAAAGATGCCTTTCAGGAGGCCGATATTTTTGGCATCTCAATGCCTGTGGTAAAACACAGTTATCTGGTTAAAGAAACCAACGATTTACCACGCATCACCAAAGAAGCCTATCATATTGCGACAACTGGCCGGCCGGGTCCCGTACTGATCGATATTCCCAAAGATATAAGCCAAAACCCGTTCACAGGCAATCTGGATCAGGAGATGGACTTGCCCGGTTACCAGCCGGAAAAGGCCGGCAAAACAGATCCAAAGGCTATCCAGGCGATTCTTGACGCATTAAAGCTATCAAAAAGGCCCGTTATTCTTGCCGGCCACGGTGCTGTTCTTGCTCATGCCGAATTTGAACTCAAAACCTTTGCAGAAACACTGAATGCGCCGGTCACATCAACACTGCTTGGCAAAGGTGTTTTTCCAGAGACGCACGACCTGGCTTTGGGCATGCTGGGCATGCATGGCACCGCCTACGCTAACAAGGCTATTGTAGAAGCCGACTTGATCATTTCCGTTGGCTCACGCTTTGATGATCGCATTATCGGGCAAGCCGACAAATTTGGACGCAATGCCACTATTATTCATATCGACGTGGATCCTGCAGAAATCAACAAAATGATCAGCACCGACATACAATGTATCGGTGATGCTAAAGCTGTGCTTGTAGAACTGAACAAAAGGGTTCAACGTCTCGATACAGATCAGTGGATTAGCCATCTTGATGGCTATAAAAAGAAGTACCCACTCTCGTACAAGATGCACGGTGGCCTTAAAATGCAACACATTCTGGACGAGTTAAATGATCTCACTGATGGCAAAGCTGTTATTGCAACAGACGTGGGACAACATCAGATGTGGGCAGCGCAGTTTTATAAATGTGAAGCACCCTGGAACTGGATCACTTCCGGCGGCGCCGGCACTATGGGTTTTGGCTTTCCTGCTGCCATTGGCGCACAAATTGGTCGACCAGGCGAAACAGTTGTTGCTGTAGTAGGGGATGGCGGCTTTCAAATGACCCTGTTTGAACTGGCCACGGCTGTTCTGGAAAAACTGCCACTGATTATTCTGGTTCTGAACAATCACTATCTGGGCATGGTTCGACAATGGCAAGAGCTGTTTTTTGATAATCGTGAAAGCGGAGTTGATCTGCACGGCAACCCGGATTTCGTTAAACTGGCGGAAGCCTATGGCGCCACCGGATACAATCTGAAACGCCCTGCGGATGTTCGCAAGGTGCTCAGCAAAGCGCTTGAGCATACTGATGGACCGGTACTTATTAACGCTGAAGTTGCCAAGACAACGAACGTATTTCCAATGATTCCGGCCGGCGCTGCATTGGAAGACATGCTAATCGAGCCACCGAAAACCAAACTTGCCAAGCCCACAGGCTCCACCTGATTACCTGTATAGGAAAGACACTATGTTACAAGCAACAGACTCTAATTCAATCGATGAGCAAGAGCCAACAGAGACATCGGCTCAACATACGCTCAGCGTTTATGTGTCAAACAAGCCTGGCGTCCTCGCTCGTGTCGCACAGACATTTGCTCGTCGCGGCTACAATATTGAGTCCCTGGTGGTATCCCCCGGCCGCAACGACCAGTTTTCTCGCATGAGCATTGGAGTCAGTGGTGACCCAGACATGCTCGACCAGATCATTAAGCAACTCATGAAGCTGGTGGACGTGGTTCACTGTATCGATCACACCTTTGATAACTCTGTGGTCAAAGAGCTGGGGCTTCTTAAGATTCTTTGCTCACCGGATGAGCGTAGCGAGATCCTGCAAATCGCGGAACATTTTGGCTGCAAAACCGTTGATCTTACCAAAAACTCGTTAATCCTGATGATCACAGGCAGTAGCGACAAAATCGATGCGCTGATCGAAATGACATCCGGCTTTGAAGTGATCGAGATGGTTCGCACCGGTAAAGTCATCATGGCCAGAGGTGGCTCAACAACTTAGGAAGAGACCTGAATTCAGCTAAAACGCGAAGTTCAACAAAAGATAATATTCAGGCTATACTATTACTCCAGTATGTATTGATTTGGAGCTCCTGATTGCCATCACCGCAATTCAGGCTCCACTTTTTATCGGAGATAACTATGAAAAGGCTTTCCACAATAACCGGGCTGTTGTTGATTTTAATCTACACAGCAACCGCCAGCGCTGCGAAAGTATATAAGTGGGTAGACGAGGAAGGCGTTACCCACTATGACGAGCAGGCTCCGACAGGTAAAGATTATCAACAGATCACTACATCTGGTGCTCCACCTACGGATTCAGTAAAAGCCAAGAAAAACCTGGCCGACAGCCGCAAGCAGCAACAGCTTGAAAAGGAAAAGCAGCTGGATTTTGAGACACAGAAGAAAATTCGCGACGAACAGGCAAGAGTACGAAACGAAAACTGCAAGAATGCCCAGGCGAACCTCAAAACTCTCCAACAAAACGCTCGTATTCGCATGATTGGCGAAGATGGTGAATTTCATTATCTGAGCGAAGAAGACAAGCAAAAGCAGATGGATACAGCCCAAAAGATCATTGACGATAACTGTGGCCCGATCAACCCTGAGTAATCACCGAACGGGCCCGCAATAGCGGGCCCGTATATATTTAGCCTATTACGAAAACACAATCCGGTCATCCTCCAACCCGGCGGTAATTGTATCTCCAGCCGCAAAACGCCCAGCCAATATATCCTGAGCAAGAGGGTTTTCAATATATTGCTGAATTGCCCTTTTAAGCGGTCTGGCACCGTAAACCGGATCAAAACCAGCCTCAACCAGCTTGTTCATCGCCTCATCAGAGATCTCCAGCTGCAACTCCCGCTCTTCCAGTCTCTGACGTAACTGGGCCAACTGGATATTTGCAATACCTTTAATATGATCCTTACCCAGCGGATGGAAAACTACCGATTCATCAACCCGGTTAATAAACTCCGGTCGAAAATGCTGAGCCACCACATCCATCACTGCGCTGCGCATTTGCTCATAATTTTCATCACCGGCCAAAGTCTGAATCATGTCCGAACCGAGATTCGACGTCATCACAACTACTGTATTACGAAAATCAACGGTTCTTCCCTGCCCATCCGTCAAGCGCCCATCCTCCAACACCTGTAACAAAATATTAAATACATCAGGATGGGCTTTCTCCACCTCATCCAAAAGCAACACGGAGTATGGTTTACGCCTTACCGCCTCAGTCAAATAACCACCTTCTTCGTAGCCGACATATCCTGGCGGCGCTCCAATCAGGCGTGCAACCGAGTGTTTTTCCATAAACTCCGACATATCGATACGTACCATCGCCTCTTCGGTGTCAAACAGGAACTCTGCCAGCGCTTTACAAAGCTCGGTTTTACCAACCCCGGTAGGACCGAGAAACAGAAACGAGCCATTAGGCCGGTGCGGATCGGACAAACCTGCACGGGACCGTCGCACCGCATTGGATACGGATACCACCGCTTCATGCTGACCAATAACACGATGATGCAACCCGTCTTCCATGCGTAACAGTTTTTCCCGTTCTCCTTCCAGCATTTTTGAGACAGGAATTCCGGTCCACTTGGAGACAACTTCGGCCACCTCCTCTTCCGTCACCTTATTACGCAGCAACGTCATCTCCGCGGTTTCACCTTCTGCAGCCATAACAAGCTGCTTCTCCAGCTCTGGTATCACGCCATACTGGATTTCTGACATGCGCGCCAGATCTCCGGCGCGATGTGCGGCATCCAGTTCTATTCGGGCATTCTCAAGGTCGCCTTTGATCTGCTGCGCGCCATGAAGACTGGCTTTTTCAGCTTTTAGAATCTCGTCAAGGTCAGAGTATTCCCGCTCCAATTTTGCGACATCTTCATTCAGGTCCGCCAACCGCTTCTGTGCCGCCGGATCATCCTCCTTCTTAAGCGCTTCACGCTCAATCTTTAACTGGATCAGACGCCGGTCAAGCCGGTCCATACTTTCCGGTTTGGAGTCGATCTCCATACGAATCCGGCTGGCAGCCTCATCTATCAAATCAATAGCCTTATCCGGCAGCTGACGGTCACTGATATACCGGTTTGATAATTTCGAGGCAGCGATAATCGCGGAATCGGTAATCTCCACGCCGTGATGCACCTCGTAACGCTCTTTCAATCCACGCAATATGGCAACCGTATCCTCTTCGGTCGGCTCATCGACCAACACTTTCTGGAATCGACGCTCTAATGCTGCATCTTTCTCCACATATTGGCGGTACTCATCCAAAGTGGTTGCACCCACGCAATGCAACTCGCCGCGGGCAAGCGCCGGCTTAAGCATATTCCCCGCATCCATTGAGCCCTCAGCCTTACCGGCCCCTACCATGGTATGCAGCTCGTCGATAAACAGAATAATACGACCCTCTTGCTTACCCAGCTCATTGAGTACAGCTTTCAGTCGTTCCTCGAATTCACCACGAAATTTTGCTCCGGCAATGAGGCTTCCCATATCGAGGGACAGCACCTGTTTATCCTTAAGACCTTCGGGCACTTCACCGTTAACAATACGCTGGGCCAACCCTTCGACAATTGCGGTCTTACCTACACCCGGCTCACCAATAAGCACCGGATTATTTTTAGTGCGGCGCTGCAAAACCTGTATCGTACGACGAATCTCCTCATCGCGCCCAATGACCGGATCAAGCCCTCCTTTCTCGGCTTTAGCCGTCAAATTGACTGTATAACGCTCTAGTGCCTGCCGGTTTTCTTCGGCGTTTGGATCATTCACCTGCTCACCACCTCGCACACGTTCTATCGCCTGTTCAACCTGTGATTTGACCGCACCAGCCTGTTCCAGAATACGCTGCAAATCGCCTTTTACTTCAAGCGCTGCCAACAATACAAGCTCACTGGAAATATACTGATCGTTACGTTGCTGGGCCAGCTTATCAGTCACATTTAACAGCCGTCCCAGTTCATTAGACATAGTGACATCACCTTGCCCTCCCTGAATTTGCGCCATGCGCTCCATCGCTCCATCAAGTGAGCTTTTTAACTGTGTAACATTGCATCCCGCCTGAGACAGCAATGGTGCAATAGAGCCGCCCTGCTGCTCAAGCATGGCATACAATAAATGCACCGGTTCTATGAAGTTATGATCTCTGCCAACCGCCAGAGACTGAGCATCTGCAAGCGCATTTTGCAACTGTGTAGTAAATTTATCTATACGCACGGGTGTCCCCTTCATTTATCAACATAAACAAGCTTCACAGAAGAAACCTGTTTTCTTCATCGTTGATTAATAGATAGGGACGAATAGCTCAAGATTCAAGGCTACATTAGAAACATCTAAAACAACTGGGTTATCTATTATTGCGGTTCCAACCATATCAGGCTGGCCATACGCCCGGTCAAACCATCCCGGCGATACGAAAAAAAGCGCTTCGGCTCGCCATAGGTTGAGAGCCCGCCACCGGTAACTCTGGTGACGCCGCATGCGGCCAGCCGAAACCGCGCAAGCTGATAGATATCCGCCATCCAGTGACCCGCTTTATTTGACGGAATAAATGCCTGCTCAGCGAGGGCATGTTGAGCAACAAAACACGTCCTGACCTCCTCTCCCACCTCAAAGTGAGCAGGTCCGATGGCCGGACCCAACCAAACAGACACCTCTTCAGGCGGCTCGCAAAATACGTCAAGCGTTGCCTCAAGTACGCCATTGGCCAGTCCTCGCCATCCCGCATGCGCTGCGGCAACTTGCGTACCACTTAGGTTGCAGAAAAAAACCGGCAAGCAATCTGCGGTCATTATTGCGCAGGGCAATCCAGGCTTGTCGGTAAAAACTGCATCTGCACACAAAACCGGCCCGCCTGCCACCGCCCTCACCACTGCTGTGCCATGCTCCTGCTTCAGCCATTGCGGTTCAAACAGGAGTCCCAGCTCGCTCTTCAGCCGCTCCCGGTTTTGCAATACGCTATCGCTATTGTCCCCAACATGATATGCCAAATTGAAGCTGTCAAAGGGTGCCGCACTGACGCCCCCATTTCGGGTTGTTATCAGCGCATTAACAGAATCAGGAACCTGCCAGTCTGCCCGAATATAGTGATTTCTCATAGCGCACGGTGTTGATGAAACTGCTCATCATCTTGCCGCAAGAGCTCTAGCAGTTGCTGCATATCATCGGGTAAAACCTTCTCCCAAGCCATCAACTCCCCAGATTCCGGATGAACCAGTTCCAGTCTTCTGGCATGCAGCGCCTGACGCTTAAATCCACGCAGAAACTCGATAAAATCCTTACTGGCCGCCTTGGGGATCCTTAATCGTCCCGCATAAGACGGATCACCAACTATGGGGTAACGCAAATGAGCCATATGCACTCTAATCTGATGGGTTCGCCCGGTTTCAAGTTTTAATCTTAGGTGGGTGTGATCCCGAAAACGTTTAATCACCTGGTAATGGGTAACCGCCGGCTTACCTGTCCGGGTGACCGCCATCTTCTTACGCTGAACCGGGTGCCTGCCAATGGGTTCCTTAACGCACCCGCCACCGGTCAGCACACCAGTCACCACAGCTTCATATTCACGCCCCATTTGTCGGCTTTGTAATTGCTCCACCAAATGTGAATGGGCTTTGAGTGTTTTGGCCACGACCATCAATCCGGTAGTATCCTTGTCCAGCCGATGCACAATACCCGCCCTGGGTAACATCGAAGCGTTCGGGCAGTGATGCAACAGCGCGTTGAGCAAGGTGCCCTGTGAATGACCCGCAGCGGGATGAACAACCAGACCACTCGGTTTATTGACAACCAGAATATGCTCGTCCTCAAAACATATATCCAGAGCAATCGCCTGAGCTTCCCAGCGCTCACTTTCCTCCAGCACGGCGGCTACCTCAAGCACTTCACCACCCAGGAGCTTGGCTTTAGATACACTTTTTTGCCCATTGACGGTCAATTCCCCTGACTTAATCCAGCTCTGCAAACGGGAACGCGAAAAGTCGGGAAACAACTGTGCCGCAGCCTGATCCAGCCTTGCGCCCGCCATGTTGGCAGGTACATCTGATTTTAGAGATATATTTTCCATTACTTTACTATCGCGTGATTATTCGGGTAGGGTCGTCACAGCACTTTGTTTAGCAGGCAACCTATGCTTTAATAGTCACCCAAATTATGAGGTACAGCGAAGCTTATCTCAAGGTGACTTCCGTCATATTAAATCTAATAAACTCTGGGCGCATCCTGATCAATGATTGCCAACACCATAAAATCAATATTTACCATAATTCTGGCGGCCTTTATTCTGGCTTCATGCGCATCAAAAGATGCACAGGAACCTGTTGAGTCAACAGAGCAGGCCTATTACACAGGCGCTAAAAAGGCGCTAAAAGGGCATAACTATACAGAGGCTGTTGAACTGCTGGAAGAGTTGGAATCCCGCTATCCTTTTGGGCGCTTTGCTGAACAGGCCCAACTGGATTTGATTTACGCCCACTACAAATCCTTTGATTACGAAGCAGCTCGAGCCGCCGCCGACCGTTTTATTCGGCTGCACCCCCAGCACAATCAACTTGACTACGCCTACTATCTGCGTGGCCTGGCTTCCTTTTCACAGGATCAGAGTTTTATTGACCGGTTTTTACCCACAGATCGCACCAAGAGAGATCCGGGCTCGGCACGAGAATCCCTCGCTGATTTTGGCACACTGGTTGCCCGTTTTCCTGACAGCCAATATGCAGACGACGCCCGCGTTCGCATGATCTATTTACGCAATCTACTGGCAGCATACGAAGTGCATGTCGCGCGCTACTATTTAAAAAGACAGGCCTATGTAGCCGCTGCCAACCGTGGCCGCTATGTGGTAGAGAACTTCCCACAAACCCCTTCCACTTCAGACGGGCTGGCAGTCATGGTTGAAGCATATCAGCAGCTGGGAATGAACGACCTGGCCGAGCAGTCTTTAAACGTACTAACCAATAACTACCCCGAATACCCTGCAATCAGTCAAGCAGGCGAGTTCAATATCAAGCGCTCTAAAGTCGGAGCCAAACGTTCGCTATTAAATCGTGCAACCTTTGGGCTGCTTGGTAAATCAGAAGGCAAATAGCGATTAATGTATTCGGAAAGCGGGTGCACATCAGCCCATGAATAGCGAAGCAATTATTAAAGAGATGCGCGTTTTGCCGGAGATAGATCCGGAGTTTGAGATAAAACGACGCATTGCGTTTATTCAGAAGACACTGAAGCAATCAGGCGCCAAACATCTGGTTCTCGGCATAAGCGGGGGCATCGACTCAGCGACCTGTGGACGCCTGGCCCAACTAGCCGTAGACGACCTTAATCAGCAGCAAAAAACTGACGAATACCGGTTTGTAGCGGTCCGATTACCCTACGATGTGCAGCACGATGAGGAAGATGCGCAGACTTCAATCCGCTTTATCAATCCCAGCGAATCCCTCTCGGTCAATGTCAAACCCGGCGCAGATGCGATCCACGAACAAACCATCCAAGCACTCGACCAGGCATCTTTGGCAAAGAATATTACCGGCCAGATCGACTTCGTAAAAGGAAACGTCAAAGCAAGAACGCGGATGGTCATTCAGTATGAAATTGCCGGCTTACTGGGCGGACTGGTGCTGGGCACCGATCATTCGGCGGAGAATATTACCGGCTTTTACACCAAGTGGGGTGACGGCGCCTGCGATCTGGCACCGCTATTCGGACTGAGCAAAAGACAGGTACGAGAGGTCGCCAGAACCCTTGGGGCACCTGATCACCTGATCAGCAAGACACCAACAGCAGACCTGGAATGCCAAAGCCCTCAAAAAGCGGATGAGATTGCCTTGGGGCTAAGCTATGATAATATTGATGATTTTCTGGAAAACAAACCAGTAAGCCCGGAAGTTACAGAGAGAATAATTAAAATCTACCGGCAAACACAACACAAAAGAGAGCCTATACCGACGCTCTACGACTAACCCCGCTCATTTTATTTAAGACGGTCAGCTGTGATGCTGGCATTCCCCGATAAAGCACTGAGGATAACCCGGAACTTATCGGCTATACTTGTTCAGACACCCTTGAATGAGCTGCCATGACAGAGACCGCAAGCAATCCATTGTTTACAGAGGACCCTAGCAACGGGCAACAACCTCAAGACCTTCGGCTTCTGCAAATTTTTAATTACTACCGGGTCATACTTTCCTTTGTATTACTTTTCATCTACTTCAATGAAGTGAGTAAAGTTTTTATAGGTCTGGAACACCCTTCACTCTTTATTTTCACCGCCGCCTCCTACAGTGCAATCAACATTGGTCTGATTTTTTTACTCAGAGCGCAACTCACACTGAAGGCTCAACAACTTGTAATCAGCATCCTGATTGATATCTTTGCTTTGTCATTGCTGACCTACGCAAACGGAGGGGTTGGCAGCGGGTTTGGTAATCTGATTGTTATTGCTATTGCCGCCGGCAGTATTTTGGCAACCGGTCGTTTTGCCTCAATACTGGCCGCCATCGCAAGCATTTCGGTGATCCTGATAGAGCTTTATCGCTCATTTTTCGATGGCGCGAGCCCACACTATTTTCAGGCAGGCATTCTTGGCATTGTATTCTTCGCCACAGCGCTCTTTATCAGAAAAATATCCCGGCGCATCTATGCAAGCGAAGCGTTGGCCGTTCAAAGAGCGAGTGAAGTCGCATCTCTGGAAAAGCTTAATCGACTCATTATTCAGCGCATGCGAACAGGTATTGTTGTCTGTGGCGATCATGGCCAACTGCATATGATGAACAGGGCTGCAGAACAACTACTCGGACAAACAGGGCTTAATGACAGGACACCCTCTATAGAAAAACAGATCCCTGATGCACTCAAATCCCGCTTGCTGCAATGGCAGTCAAATCCACTTCGCAGAACCCAACCATTCCGAAGCGGCGAAGACTATCCTGAGGTTCAGGCAAATTTTACTGCTTTTCAGCGCGACGAAAACTCTGATGTATTGATTTTTCTGGACGACAACACGAAAACCGCACAACAGGCGCAACAGCTAAAACTTGCCTCATTGGGACAATTAACAGCCAGCATCGCCCACGAGATCAGGAACCCGCTCGGCGCCATCAGTCACGCAGCGCAGCTGCTGCAGGAATCGCCAAACCTGGACAAAAATGACCAGAAACTGACCCACATTGTGCATGAACACTCCAAGCGAATGAACAGCACTATAGAAAATATACTGGAGCTTTCGCGTCGCAGACCGTCCTCTGCAGAACCTATTTCTGTGAAATCCTGGCTTGAGGAATTTGTCACCTCTTTTGCTGAATCGGAGCAACAGAGCGGGGAGTTTTCAGTCGAAGTAGCTCCCGACAATCTGCAGGTTCGATTTGACCCCTCCCAGCTGCAACAGGTCATAACCAATCTTGTGAAAAACGCCCTACGATATAGCGAACTCGCCACCGGCAACGCTGCAGTAACATTTATCGCGGGTGTCCGGCAAAGCGATGAACTGCCCTACCTGGATATTATCAATGCCGGAATCGGCATCGCCGAAGAACATCGGGCCCGCCTCTTTGAACCCTTCTACACCACCGAGCGCACAGGGACTGGACTGGGTTTATACATTTCAAGAGAATTATGTGAAGCAAATAATGCCCGGTTAGACTACATTCCCTCCTACACTGAAGGTTGTTGTTTTCGTATAATATTTCCTCACCCAAAACAGATTCTGGCTTAATCTATGAGCGAACCAATTGCCCTGATCGTCGATGATGAACCAGATATTCTGGAACTCCTGGATATCACCCTATCGCGCATGGGACTCAATGTGCACAAAGCACTTGATCTTGGAACTGCTCAGCAGATGCTTTCAGAGCACACATTTGATCTTTGCCTGACGGACATGCATTTGCCGGATGGTAATGGTATCGACCTGGTTTCGCACATCCAGAAAAACCACCCAAAAACGCCAGTAGCTGTGATCACGGCATTTGGCAGTATGGAAATCGCTATTAGCGCACTGAAAGCAGGCGCTTTCGATTTCGTATCCAAACCGGTGGATTTGCCTCGATTACGCGACATGGTTCAGCAGGCCTTAAAAATAAACGATCAAAAGGAAGATCGTGCTACCGAAAACGATACGACCGGCAATTTGCTGGGAAAATCGGAATCTATAGCCAGACTTCGAACGCAGATCCAAAAAGTTGCCCGCAGCCAGGCGCCTATCTATATCAGTGGCGAGTCCGGCAGCGGCAAAGAACTGGTCGCACGCCTGATTCATGAGTTGGGCCCACGCTGTGACCAACCCTTTATTCCCGTTAACTGTGGCGCTATCCCAGGCGAGCTAATGGAGAGTGAGTTTTTTGGCCACAAGAAAGGCAGCTTTACCGGCGCGGTCAGCGATAAGAAGGGGCTATTCCAGTGTGCCAATGGAGGCACCCTGTTTCTCGATGAAGTAGCTGATCTGCCTCTGCATATGCAAGTCAAACTGCTACGTGTCATTCAGGAAAAAACCGTCAGACCAGTAGGTGCCGAGCAAGAGCTCCCGATTGATATTAGAGTTTTGAGTGCCACTCATAAAGATCTGGCCCGCGAAGTAGAACTCGGAAACTTCCGGCAGGATCTGTTTTATCGCATTAATGTCATTGAAATACGCGTCCCCAGTTTGCGGGAACGTCTATCAGATGTACCTCTGCTACTGGATAATTGTCTGGAAAAACTCGCCCAGCAAACAGGAAATCAGAAAGCTATCATCAGTGAGCAAGCCCTGCAACGCCTGTGCAATTACCATTTCCCCGGTAACGTCCGTGAACTGGAAAATACACTGGAGCGCGCCTATACGCTTTGTGAGAACAATCTAATTGATGTGCAGGATTTGCAACTCGAGAGCACCATTAATGAGCCAGCTCTGCACACTCAACCAGATGCCGAAAGACAATTGGTGGAGGGCGACTCCCTCGATGACTACCTCGAATCGATTGAGAAGCAGGCGATATTGAAAGCGCTGGAAGATACGCGCTGGAACCGCACCGCCGCGGCGGAAAAACTGGGCATTTCTTTTCGGCAAATGCGTCATCGATTAAAAAAGTTTGGTATCGAATAGCTGCGAATAACGCACCCTCTGACTGCGCATGGCACACTGGCATCATTAGCGCTTAAAGCGCTATGATGGCACCTTTCTTAACCGTCAACTTAACAATTATCAGGATATAGATCATGGCACATATGAAACCTTTGGATCTGGAACAGATCCAGGACGAAGAGTTACTTGGCATGCTCAAGCACTATGAAAAAACTCGCGGGTTTATACCAAATAGCGTAAAGACAATGTCCCGAAGACCCAACATCGCGAAGCGTTTCGCCGCTTTGAATCAGGCGATTCTCTATGAGGGAACCGTATCTGAAGAGCTTAAAATGCTGATCAGCCTGGTATCCAGTGTCGCCGCTGGCTGCCGATACTGTCAATCACACATGGCCAATCTGGCCAGTATTTATAAGGCATCCGACGCCAAAATAGCTGCCGTGTGGGAATTTGAAACCAGTGAACTGTTTTCAGACGCAGAAAGAGCGGCGCTCCGTCTTGCCCTCCATGCCGGTTATCTCCCTAATGAGGCCGACCAACAGGACTTTGAGGAACTTGGCAAACATTTTGACGAAGGGCAAGTTGTCGAAATCGTCGCCTCCATCGCATTGTTCGGTTATCTGAATCGCTGGAATGATACCATGGCAACTCAGCTAGAAGAGTATCCTGCTTCCGTTGCCGAACGAGCCATAGGCTCTCAGGGATGGGAAGCAGGCAAACATCAATAATAGCGGTCTTTTCCGAACATCTATCCGGCTTCGCATATTTCATATGCGAAGCCAACCACTTACTGATCTTGCGTGGCAATACGCATCGCTTCCAGAAGAACCTCCTGATCACCAATATGATTGGCCAGCAACAAGATAATTCGCGCATTAATCCGCTCACTTGTTTCAGCATCCCGATCCCGGTGCAGATCCGTCAGTGCGGCATAAAATGAATCCGGATCTGAAAAGTTCGCTTCTAAATTCAACGTACCCATCATAGACTCTCCAACTCAAACCCTAAAGCCCGGCGCATAGCGGCTTCCAAATTGCCCACATCCAGGTTTCTCCAGCGAGCGCACACGTGCTGATCCGGTCTGAACAAATACACATTACCGGATTGAAGATCATAACGCTGCTCTATGAGCCGTCTTTCATCAGAAATTAACCGGCATCGCTCATCAACCATATCCTCCAGAGCTTTTGGCGCATCGACCAGCAGCAGGTCAATCTCAACCGCCTCCCGTCTGAGTGTCCGAAGCTGATCGCGCAAAATATCCAAAGCTGCGCCGTTACAATCTTTTGCACAGACCATTGCCACAAAGTGTCCACCCAGGTACTCCAGCAGCCATGTTTTCCCGTCAGCGCCCCTAATGGCGGCATCGGTAGCGGGTGATCCCGGCCGCATTTTTACCGGAAAATCACTTGAGTCCGGGGTATTTAATGGAGAATCCTCATACACACAGGGAATTGACAACCGTCCACTATTAACAAGGCTTCGAGCAAAGGGATATTTCGCTGCAAGATTCAGCACCTCGTTGCGAAAAACCTTACTGGTCTGGTTCTTGGGCGTCATAAAGTCAGTAGCCCGACTGGAATTGAGGACATTCTCTTTTGCTCCGTGTTGCCGCTCAATATCGTAGGTTTTCAATAACTCCTTTGGTGCTTCCTTTTTTAATACGCGGGACAATTTCCAGGCGAGATTTTCCACACCCTGAATACCACCGTTTGCCCCTCGCGCACCAAACGGAGATACCTGATGAGCAGCATCACCAATAAAATAAACCCGATGATGAATAAATGAATCCATTTTTCGGCAACGGAAAGTATAAACACTGCTCCACTCAAGCTCGAACTTTACATCAGCGCCCAGCATCGCCTGAATACGTGGCAAAATTTTCTCCGGCTTGTTTTCCGCTTCTGGATCAGCATCCCAACCTAATTGAAAATCAATTCGCCAAACATTGTCAGCCTGACGGTGCAGCAGCGTTGACTGCCCGGAATGAAATGTCGGATTGAACCAGAAGCGTCTTTCAGTGGGCAACTCCGCCTGCATCACCACATCAGCAATAAGAAAGCGGTCCTCAAATATCTGCCCGGTGCTCTCTAACCCCAATTGCGAGCGAATAGGGCTATTCGCCCCATCCGCCACCAACAGGTAATCGCAGGTCATGCTGTACTTACCTTCCTGGGTTTCAACCTCAATTCGGTTAGATTGATCATCTGTGTGTACTGCAGTGACTTTATGCAACCAACGCAGATCGATCTCAGGAAACTGCTTGGCCCGTTTTACCATATACTCTTCAAAGTAATACTGCTGAAGATTGATAAAAGCCGGCATCTTATGATGCTGCTCGGGTAACAGATTAAATTCATAGATCAACCGGTCTCCGTTGTATACCTTACCCAGATTCCAGGTAATGCCCTTTTCCACCATAGGTTTGGCGCAGCCAAAACGATCGCAGATCTCCAACGTACGCTTGGAAAAACAGATTGCTCGAGAACCAATACTCACGGTGTTATTGTCGTCCAGAACCACACTCGGCAAGCCCTGCAGCGCAAGATCCAGCGCCGCAGACAGCCCGGCGGGACCTGCGCCAACAATAATTACCGGATGATGAACCGCATCCACTGAATCCTGATCAGAGCTGTGACGGTAGGGGTACACCGGATTGGTATAGGTTTTTGGTGATGCAAAGCTCATGCAATAACCCTCTTCCAGATCATCGCCTAGTTTTCCAGTTCAGCAACAGCTTCCTGTAGAGAGTGCCATAACTCCTTGTCCCGCTCAGCGGTCCATACTCGTGGATCTGCAAATTCGCCAGCCTCGTCATAACAACGGGCTATATCAAAAGGGATACTGTGCTCAAAGATCACCAGATGCCCATAATCTCGCTGCATTTGTCTATAGGTGTCCACGTATACACTGGTCAGATCTTTACCAGCCGCACGCCCCTCTTTAACCGAATTAAACATATCACTGACAAATCGACGCGTCCCATCAATAGCTTCCTTACACCCTTCTGCTGTCATTAATGCCTCACCTCGACCGGGCACCAGCTTTTCCGGTCCCAGTGCCAGCATATTATCCAGCGTAGTCGGCCAATCTTTGTGGTAGGCATCGCCCGTATAAGGGGTCGCACCGTATTCAACCAGGTCGCCAGAAAACAACACCTTATCCTTTGGCAGCCAAACGATGGTATCGCCTTTGGTATGACCACGCCCGATCTGCATGATTTTCACCTCTAGCGAACCAAGCCACATGGTCAGCTCTTTTTCAAAAACAATATTTGGCCAGGTCAGGCCGGGCACCGAATCCAAGCCTTTAAATAGTCTTGGAAAACGACCGACTTCAGAATCAAAATCTTCCTGGCCACGCTCAACCAACATATCGTAGGTATCTTTACTGGCGATAATATTTTGCGGCTGGTAGGCAGATGCGCCCAGCACACGTACCGCATGATAATGCGACATCACAACGTGCTTGATCGGCTTATCCGTTATCTCCCGAATTCGGTCAATCACGTCCTGCGCCATAATGGGTGTTGCCTGAGTATCCACCACCATAACCGAATCATCACCAATTACCACTCCGGTATTGGGGTCGCCTTCGGCGGTATACGCATATGCGTTATCTGAAAGTTTTACGAAAGATTTTTTCTTATCTTCCATATCACCGTGTGATGCAAATTGCTTAGCCATCTTAATCCTGCTCCTACACTATTTTTTAATGATTAACTGAATATAGTTTCATATGTAACCATATTTATTAGTCCAAGGCAAGCAAAAAGAACATTCGACAACACCACAGTGTTGCCGAAGCACCAAAGACTTTTACAAAATTAAGATGAAATTTTTAAGGGTAGGGAAATGCTTCAGTCGCGGACAATCGTCACTGGATACGCAACTCTTTAGGCAGTGAAAATACGATATTTTCTTCCTGCCCTTTCAGTTCGCTGGGTAATTCCGCGCCAAGGGACTGGAGTTTGTCGATCACTCTTTTCACTAATATTTCCGGTGCGGATGCACCAGCCGTTAAACCAATACTGGCTTTTCCTTTTATCCAGGACGGATCAATATCCTGCGCATCATTAATCAGATAGGCATGCGCACCCTGTCGTTCGGCCAATTCCCGAAGTCGGTTTGAATTTGAGCTGTTTGCTGACCCCACAACAAAGATTACCTCACAATCCATGGCCATCTGCTTGACTGCATCCTGCCGGTTTTGCGTGGCATAGCAAATATCGTCTTTTCGCGGCCCCTGGATTTTCGGAAATGCCTCCCGTAATGCATCAATAATCTTTGATGTATCATCAACGGATAATGTCGTTTGCGTGACATAAGCCAACTGATCAGGATTTTTTACTTTCAAAGAAGCAACATCTTCCGGTTTCTCTACCAGATAAATACCACCGCCTTCGCTGTTGTCATACTGACCCATCGTTCCTTCGACTTCAGCATGACCGGCATGACCGATCATAATACACTCCTGCCCGTCACGACTGAACCTGGTTACTTCCAGGTGTACTTTTGTGACCAGAGGGCAAGTGGCATCGAAAACTTTCAAACCTCGCTTTTTTGCTTCAGCCTGCACAGCCTGAGAAACACCATGGGCACTGAAAATTACCAGCGCCTGATCAGGCACCTCGTCCAATTCATCAACAAAAACAGCACCTCTTTCCCTGAGACCGTCCACCACAAAACGGTTATGAACCACTTCATGTCGAACATAGATTGGCGCGCCAAAGATATCCAGTGCGCGGTTAACAATTTCGATCGCTCTATCTACGCCAGCACAAAAGCCGCGGGGGTTGGCCAAAATTAGTTGCATGTTTCTCTCACCACTAGGAACTGCTCATTATACTACGACCCGGAAGGGACAACCTCGATAATATGGACATCAAAAAGCAGCGTTTTACCGGCCAGTGGGTGATTAAAATCAACCTCCACTTGATCACCCTCTATGCTTTTGATCATACCGGGCAGTTCCGACCGGTTTGCGTCGGCGAAAGAGAGCATCAGACCTGGCTGCAATTTAATCTGCGAATCAAAATCCTGCGTGCTCATTTGCTGAATATTATTGGGGTTAGACATACCAAAGCCCTGCTCCGGCGAAAGGGTCATCTCTTTTCGAGCACCCGCCTCCAAGCCAAACAGCGCCTGCTCAAAGCCAGGCAGCAAATTACCATCACCAACCTCAAACGTTGCCGGCGTCTTATCAAAATTTGAATCCACTACACTGCCATCCTCAAGTTTAATGGCAAAATGCAGGGTAACCCTGGTGTCGGGACCAATTTTATGACTCATATTCTAATCTGCAGTTTTACGGTGAATAAATGTGTCCAGAATCAACAGCGCAGCACCTACGCTGATTGCCGAGTCTGCCAGGTTAAAGGCCGGGAAATAATAGTGTTTATAATGAACCGAGATAAAATCGATCACATAACCCAATGCAACGCGGTCATAGAGATTGCCCAAAGCGCCGCCCAGAATCATGGCCAAGGCAATCGCGAGCAGGGTTTCATCGCGCCGTAAACGTTTTATCCAGACAATCAGGGCCAAACTAACCGCTGTCGCTAACAGGGCAAAAAACCAGCGCTGCCAACCACCGGCATCAGCTAAAAAACTGAACGCAGCCCCCCTATTATAAACCAGCGTAAAATCAAAAACTGGTAGTAATGAATAAGCCTCGGCATACTCCAAATACCGCTCCGCCAGGTACTTAGTGCCCTGATCCAACAAAACCAGAACAACACTCAAGCCAAGCCAGCTTAGCTTTGAACCTGTTATTTTTTGGGAACGCTCCATCAACAGCTATCCTATAAACTGATACCAGACTATGCGTATTTTCTTGCTTCACCCTGGTCAAATGCGTTCGTTACGCAGCGCCCACAGAGCTCCGGGTGATCCACAACACTGCCGACATCATCGCGCCGGTGCCAGCAACGACCACACTTGGCTTTTTCCAGAGTATCCACCTGCACGCGCAAACCAGGCACTTCTGTCACATTTGCTGAGGCGGTGTCATCATCAACTACTGCCACAGCACCCGAAGTAATAAGTACAAAACGTAACTCATCGTCTAACTGCGCCAATGCTTGCTGCAGCGGTTCTGAACAATATAAAGTGACCTGCGCATCAAGACCGGAACCAATTTTCCCCTCCACCCGGGCGGCTTCCAGCTCTTTGTTTACCGCTGTTTTGATTCGCATCGCTTGCAGCCAGTAATCACGTCCCATTGTGTCCGCCTCAGACAAGGACTCAATCTCGCTATACCATTGTGCCGTGAACACCGACCCATCGCGTTCACCAGGCATATAACCCCAGATCTCATCGGCAGTAAAACTCAGTATCGGCGTTATCCAGCGGACAAAGGCTTCCGACAGATGGTAGAGAGCAGTCTGCGCCGAACGCCGGGCCAATCCATCTGTTTTTGCCGTGTACAACCGGTCCTTAATGATATCCAGATAAAATCCACCCATATCAGTCACACAGAAGTTATGTAACTTCTGGTAGATCTGGTGAAACTGGAAGCTGTCATAGGCCTGCTGAATTTCCTGCTGAAGCTGCGCAGCACGGTCCAGCACCCAGCGGTCCAGCGCCAGCATCTCATTCGGCGCCACCAGGTGATCGGCAGGGTCAAAATCATTTAACCCGGACAAAAAGAACCGTGCGGTATTTCTAATACGTCGATAAGAGTCTGCTGCACGATTTAATATCTCATCGGAGACACTCATCTCACCACTAAAGTCGGTGGCGGCAACCCATAAACGCAAGATATCTGCCCCCAGGTCATTAGCCACTTTTTGCGGTGAGATCACATTACCCAAAGACTTGGACATTTTTTTACCATCGGCATCCACGGTGAAACCGTGGGTCAGGACCGACCGATAGGGCGCATTGCCATTGATCGCGATGGCGGTTTTAAGGGAGGATTGAAACCACCCCCGATGTTGATCCGAGCCCTCCAGGTACAGATCTGCCGGGTAACGCAGTGCTTTATGCCGGTTGAGTACCGCGTAATGGGTAACGCCGGAATCAAACCAGACATCCAGCGTATCAGTGACCTTGGAATACTGTTGCGCTTCGTCACCCAGCAACTCCGTCGCATCAAGCTCAAACCAGGCGTCAATTCCTTCCTGTTCAACTTTCTGTGCAACCCGTTCGATAAGTGCTGGTGTGTTCGGATGCAGTTCCTGCGTCTCTTTATCGACAAAGAGTGCAATGGGCACACCCCAGGTACGTTGCCGGGAAATACACCAATCTGGACTACTCGCGAGCATCGACTCTATCCTGGCCTGCCCCCAGTCTGGTATCCATTGCACACCTTTAACCGCCTCTGTGACATCACCCATCAGGTTGTTTTTTGTCATGCTGACAAACCACTGGGGAGTTGCCCGATAAATCAGTGGCGTTTTGGTACGCCAGCAATGGGGAAAACTGTGGGATATTTTACTTTCCGCGAGTAAATGGCCGCACTCTTTGAGCTTGGCGACGATTTTTTCATCAACTTTGTATACATGCTCTCCGGCAAAGAGTTCGGTTTTATCTCGAAAAACACCTTTGTCATCAACCAGGTTGAGGGTTTCAATGCCATACTTCTGGCCAACAACAAAATCCTCCATACCATGGTCCGGCGCCGTATGCACTGCTCCTGTACCCGCTTCTGTCGTGACATGATCGCCCACGATGACAGGCACCTGCTTATCATAAAAGGGATGTGTCACCAACAAACCTTCCAAATCAGCACCCTTACAAGCACCGACCAACCGATATGCCTCAACGCCGTAACGCTGCAGCGCCTCTTCATAAAGCACTTTGGATAATACCAGTCTGCGTTTCCGGCCATCCAGTTCACAGGCAATCAGCACATAATCCAATTTCGGATGCAGTGAAATTGCCTGGTTTGACGGTAGCGTCCAGGGCGTGGTGGTCCATATCACCACATCAATCTCACCCTCTTCGGCATCGGCCTCCATCGCTTTCTCAAAGCTGCTCGACTCAACTGCGGTAAAACTGACATCAATGGAATAGGAGACTTTATCTTTATACTCCACCTCTGCCTCTGCCAGAGCAGACGCACCGACCACACTCCAATAAACGGGCTTAAAGCCTCGGTGTAAATGTCCGTTCTCAACGATCTTACCCAATGCACGAATAATATCGGCCTCAAATCGATAGTTCATTGTCAGGTAGGGCTCCTGCCATTCGCCAAAAACACCCAATCTGACAAAATCCTTACGCTGCCCATCAACCTGTCGGGCAGCGTACTCCCGGCATTTTTTTCGAAAAGTCTTATGATCCACTTTGACCCCGGCTTTACCGATTTTGGTCTCCACCTTGTGTTCAATCGGCAATCCGTGACAATCCCAACCCGGCACGTAGGGTGCATCGTAACCACTCATCGTTTTCGATTTAACAATAATGTCTTTCAGTATCTTGTTAACCGCATGACCGATATGAATATCACCGTTCGCATAGGGAGGCCCATCGTGAAGAATATATTTTTCACAGCCTGCACGCGCATCACGAATTTTTTGGTAAATATCTTCCTGCTGCCAGCGTTTTAATATCCCCGGTTCTCTTTGCGCCAGATTTGCCTTCATGGGGAATGCTGTTTTGGGCAGATTTAAGGTTTGTTTATACTCGGTCATTTCTCTTCAAAACGGTTAGTTAATCTAAATCTCATGCAGCGACAGACAACTCTATGATTAGAGCATTCCAAAGTGTTTCCTCGCCGCCTCAATATCCAGCATAATCTGCTCTTTCAACAGACTCACATTATCAAACTTTTTTTCTTCCCTGATCTTATGGCGAAATATTACTCGTATGCGTTCGCCATAAATAGCCTGTGAAAAATCAAAAATATGGGTTTCCAGTAACGGTTGTTCGCCGTCAACGGTGGGCCTTACACCTACATTTGCCACACCCTGCATTAGTTTTGCGCCGCCACAACGCTCCAAACCCGCTACCTGCACGGCAAAAACCCCCTGCAAAGGTGCCTTTTTGCCCTTCAGTGACAGATTAGCGGTCGGAACACCCAGCGTGCGGCCTAATTGACGGCCATACATCACCCGGCCCGACATACTGTAGGGCCTTCCCAGCAACTGTTCAGCTAATGCGAAATCACCATCTTCCAGAGCAACACGAATTCTTGTGCTACTCACACGGTGATGATCCCAGACCAGGGTATCGTTTTTGGATACGCTAAAGCCATACTTGGCTCCCGCCTGTCGCAGCAACTCAAAATCACCGCTTTGCTTATAACCAAAGCGAAAATCATCACCGACAATCAGTGCACGGACACCCAAGTTGTTTACCAATACCTGTTCAATAAAGGTATCTGCGGGCATATTGCGCAATGCTTCATTAAAATGCAGGCAGACCACAGAGTCAATTCCGTTTTCGAATAACAGCGCCACTTTCTTATGAAATGGCGTCAATCTGGCCGGCGCGCCGGTACCCGCAAAAAACTCCATCGGCTGCGGCTCAAAAATGAGTACTCTAGCCGGCAAACCCAATTCGTTCGCTTTTTCCTTCAATTGGCGCAAAATCATCTGATGACCACAATGGACACCATCAAAATTACCTGTCGTCACCACATATTCACGGTCAGGAAATTTCCGGCGTTGAGCCACCAGGTTGTTGAGTCCGCGTATTAGTTCCATAGATCTCGATTGTAAAAACAAAAGCAGGATTATATATCACACAGTCGGGAGCGAATATGCGGAAGGACGCGGAATAGTAAAAATTAGGACCGAAAATGTCTAATTCTGGCCCCCGTTACCAGCAAAGTACCGAAATAACCGCTCAAACCCAACAGGCACAGCACCGCCAGGTGCCAGGTTCGCTGCCACCACCCCCAGTCTAACCACAGCGTGAGCTCGCTACTTAAGGCTAGCAAAACGCCTACCATAACCAGGTTTCCGGCTAGCAAACGCATTAGCAATGCCGGCCAACCGGACTGTGGTCGGTAAAATCCTGAACGGTATAAACCCAGAAATAGAAGCACCGCATTGAGAAAAGAGGAAAGCGACGTCGCCAACGCCAATCCGGCATGTTGAAGCGGCCAAATAAGCATCAGGTTCAGCACCATATTGGCCAGCATGGCCCAGACAGCAATACGAACTGGAGTTTTAGTATCCTGCCGTGAAAAATAGCCAGGCGCCAACACCTTGATTAACATAAATGCCAGCAAGCCAAAAGCGTAGGCGCGCAGGCTCATAGCCGCCATCAGCACATCCTGATGGGTCATTGCCCCGTACTGGAACAAAGTGATAATCAACGGCTCTGCCAACACAAACAATGCAATTGCCGCGGGTATTCCGATCAACATGACCAAACGTAATGCCCAGTCGATTGTCGACGCAAATTTTTCGGGTGACTGGTTCGCGTGAAGGCGCGATAGACTCGGAAGAATAACGGTTGCAATTGCGATTCCGAAAACGCCCAAAGGCAACTCCACCAGGCGATCTGAATAGTAGAGCCAGGAGACACTTCCGGTCTGTAAAAAAGAGGCCAGCAGCGTATCAAGCAACAGATTAATCTGACTCACCGATACACCAAACAAGGCCGGAATCATTAGCTTAACAATCTGCCTCACACCCTCATGCTTTCGCTCCACTTTGAGCACAGGCAGCAACTGCAAGCGTGCCAGAAAAGGTAACTGGAACAATAGCTGTGCAACACCGGCAATCAACACACCCCAACCAAGCGCCATCACAGGCTGGTTCAGATACGGCGTCAAAAACAGCGTTGCACCAATTAGCGACACGTTCAACAGCACAGGTGTAAAAGCCGGCACGCCAAACCGCCCGTAGCTATTAAGCACTGAACCCGCAAATGCCGTCATCGAAATTAGTAACAGGTAGGGGAAAGTCAGGCGAAGCAGGTCTGTGGTCAGGTCCAGTTTTTCTTCATACTGGATAAATCCGGGTGCAAATATCAGTGTAATAACCGGTGCGGCGACAATCGCAAAAGCAGAGACAAGGGTCAGTGTCAGCCCCAGGGTTCCAGCGACATGGTCAACGAGATCTTTGACTGCCGCATGATCTCTCGTGGTTCGATATTCTGATAAAACCGGCACAAACGCTTGCGCAAAGGCACCCTCTGCAAATAGCCGCCTGAGAAAATTGGGGATTTTAAATGCTACAAAAAACGCGTCTGCACCGGACGATGCACCTATAAATCCTGCGATGACAATATCGCGAGCTAACCCAAGTATGCGCGAAAGCAGCGTAAACCCGCCAACGACACCTGTCGATTTGAGATGGGAAGCCTTTTGACGGCCGGAGTCTGGCGCCGAATCGGTTGGTTGCATTAAACTGTTAGTGGGCCCTGGGCTTTTTATTGTAAGCGCATCATATCCGCATAACGGGTAATTTCCAATAATGGCCCGCCCTTTTCAAGGATATCTCCACTATTGCCTAACCCACGCTGCCCACCAACAAGCGGTGCTGATAATCCATAATATCACCAACCCGTAACCACCCGTTTTTTAACGACACCACCACCCGGACCCGGCTTTCAATACAAAAACCCAGATGCAGAAGAACACTTCAGAACTCAGGCACGTAAAAACGTTGACAATCGCTCCTCTAACAGGCATAGTTCCGCGTCCTAAATTTCAACCATATTTTTTAAGAAACCAAGGAGCCGAACAGTGGCAAACAATCCTGGATCAAAAAAACGCGCACGTCAGACGGTAAAGCGTAATGAGCACAATGCCAGCCTGCGTTCCATGGTGCGTACCTATGTAAAGAAAGTCGTTAACGAAACAGAAAGCGGTAGCTTTGAATCAGCTCAAGCTGCTTACCAGGCTGCAGTACCGAAAATTGATACTATGGTCAACAAAGGTATCATCAAGAAGAATAAGGCCGCTCGCTGGAAAAGCCGCCTGAATGCAAAAGTTAAGGCGCTTAAAGCCTAACTAACCAGCATTTTCAGATACAAAAAAACCGGATGATACTATCCGGTTTTTTTATGTCCTACCAAAACACTGTATTTTTAAAGCAATACCAAATTATCTCGGTGAATCAATTCAGGTTCTATAACAAACCCTAACGTCGATTCGATATCACGACTCGCTTTCCCCATGATACGCTCCGCATCAGTAGCACCGTAGTTAATCAATCCGCGCGCCACAGGCATCCCGTCAGGTCCTTCACAAATCACCATATCACCACGTGAAAACTGCCCGTAAACCGCCCGAACACCCACGGACAATAAACTCCGGCCCTGTGTTTTCAACACATCAACCGCGCCCTGATCCAGAACCAGCCGCCCCCGCGCCTGCAAATGCCCGGCCAACCACTGTTTGCGAGCCGCCAGCGGCTCAAGGTCCGGCACCAGCAGGGTTCCCAACTGTTCACCTTCCGATAACCGGGACAATACTGAAGCCTGACGACCACTGGTAATCACCGTAACCGCCCCTGATCTCGATGCCAGCCGGGCTGCATTCAGTTTGGTTGCCATTCCACCCCGACCCAGCCGGCCCATTCCACCACCGGCCATCTGATCGAGTTTGGAATCGCTGGCAAAGGCCTGCGATATGATCGGCGCTTTCGGGTCTTCCCTGGGATCTGCCCTGTGCAAGCCCTTCTGGTCCGTAAGAATAACCAGCAGATCCGCTTCCACCAGATTTGCAACCAACGCGCCTAACGAGTCATTATCACCAAATCGAATTTCGTCGGTCACGACGGTATCATTTTCATTAATAACCGGCACAACACCAAGACGCAACAGTTCCTTGATGGTAATTCGCGCATTCAGGTAGCGTTGCCTGTTGGACAGATCATCATGGGTCAGCAGAATTTGTGCAGTATGCATTTGAAAACGTTTAAAATTGGACTCATAGGCTTGGATTAAGCCCATTTGCCCTACAGCTGCAGCGGCCTGCAAATGATGCAACTCATGTGGGCGATTACGCATGCCAAGTCGCGTCATCCCTTCGGCGATAGATCCCGACGACACTAACACGAGCTCAATGCCTGACTGGCGCAAACTCGCCATCTGATCTACCCAGTCGGCAATCGCACTCTGATCAAGGCCAGCGCCATCGTCAGTCAGCAAAGCGCTTCCAATTTTTATAACCCAGCGTCGGGCCTTTGCCACCCTACCCCAGGCATTTTCCATTTCGGCCACTCACTTATCCCCGGCTTCTTCCACTGTCAGGAGACATAATGAACCTCCACATCCCCATCATCGTCATCGTCTTCGTTCTCGTCTCTGGCCCTTCGCGCCAACGCCCTTTGCTCATGAAAGCTCTGTATACAATGCCTGGCTTCCTCTTCCATCTTTTCTTTCATCGCCTTTTCGGCTTCAGCAAAATCCGGATCTTCCAGCACTTTTAGATTCTGTTGCTCAATATAGTCCATAACCGCACCACAGAGCGGATGGGTACCCTGCTTCTGTATCGCGGACACCTGAAAAACAGGCCCCTGCCAATCCAGCTGTTTAATCAGATCGAGACAACGGGCCTCCCTTTCTGACTCCGGTATCAGATCCAGTTTATTCAACACCAGCCAGCGCTCTCTTTCCGCCAGGGTGGGACTAAATTTCTTTAACTCGGTTTCTATACCTACCACTGCTTCTGCAGGGTCGCTCTCGTCAAATGGCGCCATATCAACCAGATGCAACAGCAACCGGGTTCTGGATACATGCCTCAGAAACTGAAAGCCAAGCCCCGCGCCTTCAGATGCGCCTTCAATCAAACCCGGAATATCGGCAATTACAAAACTACGGTGCTTCTCGATACTGACCACACCCAAATTCGGCACCAGTGTGGTAAAGGGATAATCAGCCACCTTGGGTTTTGCTGCGGACACCGCCCTGATAATGGTCGATTTACCGGCATTTGGCAGCCCCAGCAACCCGACATCTGCCAATACTTTTAATTCCAGCTTCAGTTGCCGCACTTCTCCCGGCGTGCCGTTTGTGGTCTGCCGCGGCGCTCGATTGACGCTTGACTTAAAACGGGTATTTCCCAGGCCATGAAAACCACCTTTCGCGACAATCACCTGCTGCCCCGGCTTCGTCAAATCTGCTATAACCTCCAACGTATCCCTGTCAATGATTGTTGTCCCGACCGGTACGGACAGCAGCAAATCCTCTCCGCTGGCACCAGTACAGTTCCGGCCACGACCATTTTCTCCAGGCTGAGCTCTGTAACGTGGTTGATAGCGATAGTCCACCAACGTATTGGTTGCATCCGTTGCCTCAACAAGAATAGAGCCACCATCACCTCCATCACCACCATCTGGCCCGCCTTTGGCGCGATATTTTTCACGCAAAAAACTCAGGCAACCGTTACCGCCCTTGCCTGCTTCCACCGTGATATTTGCTTCATCAATAAATTTCATAATAGCCTAGTGTATCAATATCCCTGCTACGTGCCAAAATCCCCCATCCGATCAGGTGTGAAAAACTTATGGCAAAAAAAAAGCCCCGCATCGCGGGGCTTTCCATTTAGCTAATTATTAGCTATGCACTCGCGTCAATACTGACAAAACGGCGATTTTTTGGTCCTTTGATCTCAAATTTTACCAGCCCGTCTTTCAGGGCAAAAAGTGTGTGATCACGGCCACAACCAACATTGACACCCGGATGAAATCGAGTACCACGTTGACGCACAATAATGTTGCCAGCTTTTACAAATTGGCTACCATAACGCTTTACCCCCAGGCGCTTCGATTCCGAATCGCGACCATTACGGGTACTACCACCTGCCTTTTTATGAGCCATAATCTATTCCTCGCTCTCAGCTTTCTTCTTGCTTGCTGCACCGGCTTTGATGCCGGTAATCTTAATTTCAGTGAACCACTGGCGGTGCCCCATATGCTTCATATGGTGCTTGCGGCGTCTAAACTTGATAATGTTAATCTTATCACCACGGCCGTGCGCAACAACCTCAGCGCTTACTTTGCCGCCCTTAACAAAAGGTTCGCCAACTTTGAACTTACCCTCTTCGCCTACCATCAATACTTCATCAAAGTCGATGGTCGCGCCGGTTTCCATGTCCAGCTTCTCCACTTTAAGCGTTTCACCTTCCTGAACGCGATGCTGCTTACCACCACTCTTTATAACTGCGTACATAACCTTACTCCAAAAATCCCCTCGCCCTTTAGCATCGGATGAGCCCGTATTCATATATTCCTTGGGTCGAGGTCAACAGGGGGCGCAATTTTACGGCATAGCCGGCCACCAATCAAGCGCAAAAACACAAATAAAACAGCTTATTGCCAGAAAAATCATCCCACCCCATGATACCTGTCAAATAATGCTCGATATCATTTGTTAAAGCGCTATTGATATTGACACTACAAGCGAGGCGCCCTAGTATTCAGGCCCTTGTTTTGTGGCTATAACCTATGGATCATAAACCTATTTTTTCGATGGTTGCAGCCGACTTTGAAGCCGTTAACCAGCTCATTTTGGGCCAGCTTCATTCGGATGTAGAGTTAGTCGAAACCATCAGCCAGTATCTCGTTGACGGCGGCGGCAAACGCGTTCGTCCGCTATTGGTATTGCTTACCGCAAAATGCTGCGGGTATCAGGGCGACAAGCATACATTATTGGCCACAATCATTGAATTTCTGCATACGGCCACGCTGCTCCATGACGATGTCGTTGACACCTCGCAGCTAAGACGAGGCAGATCGACAGCAAATGCTGTATGGGGCAACTCTGCCAGCGTACTGGTCGGTGACTTCCTCTATTCCCGCGCGTTTCAAATGATGGTCGAACTGGGAGACATGCCCATCATGTCGATTCTGGCCGACAGCACCAATCAAATTTCCGAAGGCGAGGTCTGGCAGCTGGTCAATGCAAGAAATGCCGATTTAACCGAATCTGAATACCGCAGCGTCATCGAAGCGAAAACGGCTGTACTGTTTCAGGCCTCCTCGCATACCGCCGCTGTACTATCCGGTGTAAGTCCGAGCGAGCAAAAAGCATTAAAGGAATATGGCAATCATGTCGGCATGACCTTTCAACTCATCGACGACGTATTGGACTACGAAGGTGACGCTGACGAGATGGGCAAAAACGTCGGCGATGATCTGGTCGAAGGTAAAGTGACACTACCGTTGATCTATACGATGCAAAACAGCACTTCAGAACAACTGGAGCTGATCCGACAAACGATTACTGAAGGTGGCGAAGAAAATCACCGACAGATTATCAGTCTGGTTAAAGAGTGTGGGGCAATAGAGTTTGCCAAGGAACAAGCCTTGCGGGAAGCCGAACTCGCGTTACAACAACTGGACGCCGCACCTAAAAATGAATATCGCGATGCACTTGAAGATTTGGTGGCACTCGCTATTAATCGAAATAAATAACCGCTAAAATAGCTCGCCAAGAAGTCGGAGTGTGGCGCAGCCTGGTAGCGCACCTCGTTCGGGACGAGGGGGTCGGAGGTTCAAATCCTCTCACTCCGACCAATTTTATAAGGGTGTATACCGAGGACAAGGTTTACACTTTATACCGGAGACATAGTTAACACTTTTCCGGTACAAAAGGATTAGAGGCCGGTTCTACCCGGCCCTCATCCTCATCAAAGAATCCTAAATCATATTTCATAAAGCTGACAAGCCAAATTTTGTCAGCCACCTCTCTGATCCCTATCTGTTGCCCGGCAAATACGGTGCTCAAGCTGATTTTACGTTTGCCAATACAGATCCTACCACATTGTGTTACGCGCACTGTGCGATCATGGAATGGGTACTGTGGTTCATCCGGTGGCCGATACTCCCGAATAGACGGTGTATAGATATCCCCCGGATACTTGCCACCCAATGCTTGGTGCGGCCTTTGATTGTTGTAAACCTCGATAAAGCCTTCAAACCGCTCCTGCTGCTGTAGGAAGTTATAGGAGGCCGGTTTAGTGGCTTCCTTTTTCAAGGTCAGGTGCATACGCTCATGGCGCCCATTCTGTTCGGGGTGCCCAGGCTTGATTCGTTCTATAGAAATTCCAAGTCTAAGCCACCAAACCGATAACCGGCTTAATCCAAAAAAGGCATTGGGAGAAGCAAAAGGTACGCCGTTATCTGTCCGTATGGCTTGAGGCAAACCGTATTCCTTAAAGACACGTTCAAAGACAGCGGAAGCCAAACAATACCGCGTTGATTCCAGGCTTTCACAAGCCAACAGGTAGCGCGACCGGTAGTCAGTGATCGTGAGCGGGTAGCAATATTGTTTATTGCCCAGCATGAATTCACCTTTGTAATCGGCACACCAGAGTCCATTCGGCGTATGGGCTTCACTTAGCGGTGTGCCTTGGGCCCGATAACGCCTCCTCTTACGCCGTTTGACTAAACCTTGCCGATCCAGCACGGCGTGTACGGTGCTCTTCGCCGGGGGCTGGATCATGGGGTAGGCGCGGATCAGCTTCTCTCGAATTTTAGGAGCCCCCCAGGTTGGATGCTCTTTCTTGATCTGTAGAATCGTTCGCTCAATCTGAAAGGGCAGTTTATTCGCGTGGCGGTAAGGACGTCGACTGCGGTCATGAAGACCATCGAGGCCAGCATCCTTATAGCGGTTGAAGATTTTGTAGCCCGTCACTCGTGAAATACCAAATTCGCGACACAAGGCTGCCATCTGCTCACCTTCGAGTAATCGAGCAATAAATTTGAGGCGTTCATCCATCGGTTTACACTCTTTCCAGGGCATCCGGAGTTCTCCTCCAAATGCATTAATGTGTAAACCATGTCTCCGGTATTGTCTGTAAACTATGTCTCGGGTACCACAAAGGGTGTATATCGAGAAAAAAGTTAATTTTTCCTTCTGATATGTGTTTCAATTCTTCTATACACCCACCACAAACTCTCCATATTCAAAATCGCTTTCACATCCAAGAATTTACCTCTATCCTTTGCAAATGAATTTATAGCAACCCGCCATACCCCAGATAATTAATGATGAGATTAAAAGACTGCTACAACATCAACGATTTCCGCCGCCTGGCGAAGCAGCAATTACCCTCGCCCATTTTTCACTATATTGATGGTGGTGCGGATGACGAGGTGACCCTGAGTCGTAATACAGCCTCCTTTAATGATCGAGATCTGATACCCAACATACTAACCGGTATCGAGAATGTCGATCTATCGACCGAGGTTTTGGGCCAGAAGCTTGAGTTACCCTTGATATTTGCTCCCACCGCTCTGCAGCGCCTGTTTCATTATCAGGGTGAGAGGGCAACCGCAAAAGTTGCTGAGAAATTCGGAACACTTTATGGCATTTCGACGGTTGGCACCTGCAGCATTGAAGAGATGGGCAGTTTTACCCGGGGACCCAAGCTATTTCAGATCTATGTCCATAGGGATGACAAGCTTAATCACGACCTGATAGAACGCTGCAAAGTAGCCAATTTTGACGCACTGGCGTTAACAGTTGACACCATAGTCGCTGGTAATCGCGAACGTGATCGGGTCACTGGCATGTCCACACCTCCCAAGCTAACCATCAAAAGCGCGCTCAGTTTTGCCACACACCCTCAATGGACATTGAATTATCTGCTTCGCGAACCATTTGATCTGCCAAATGTATCCAGATATGTTGAGGACGGCAGCAACATCAAATCGTCAATCATCGATTACATTAATAACCAACTGAGCCCCTGTATTTCCTGGGATGACGCGGCAGCGATGATTGAGCAGTGGGGAAAACCCTTTGCAATCAAGGGTATCATGTCTGTCGATGACGCAAAAAAAGCAGTTCAAATAGGTGCCAGTGCGATCATGGTTTCCAATCACGGTGGCAGACAACTGGACGGTTCCCGCGCACCCTTTGACCAGCTCGAGGAGATTGTTCAGGCGGTAGGGGGCCAGATCGAGATTATTCTCGACAGCGGCATTCGCCGAGGCACGCACGTTTTAAAGGCACTGGCACTTGGCGCTAACGCCTGCTCCGGTGGACGACTTTATCTTTACGCGCTGGCCGGAGCCGGCCAGGCAGGAATGGAGCGGGCGCTCACGTTAATGAAAGAGGAAATCGAGCGCAATATGATGCTGATGGGCTGCCACTCCATTGCTCAGTTAAAGCCCTCAATGTTAGCCCGGCGCCCTTAGTCAGCATTGACGCTTGGGCAACTCGATACTAGTCTTAATAGATACCACAACCAATCATCAAGAACCTATGCGAATCTTGTTTCTGTTGTTAATTTTGTGCCCTCCAGCCTGGGCCGAAATATATAAGTATGTCGATGAAAACGGTAAAACACACTTTACTGACAAGCCACCTGTATCGCAGAAAGCAGAGCAACTGGAGATCGAAGAACCAGTCATGCACGGCACGCCGCCCATCGATGAAAAAACAGCAAAAGCCCTGTTTGAGGAGGATAGTAAAAGACGCGAACAAATAAGAAAAGAGAGAAAAGTGGCTGCCCAAAAACGTGCCAAAGAAAAAGCTGCCAAAGTAGCTGCCTGTGACAAGGCAAAAAGCGAACTCGCTCGCATGAGACAATACCGGGCACAGGCAAGCTCTATTAACAGCAAACGTTACTACAATAAGCGGGTCGAGATGGCCAAAGATCAGATAGATGATGCCTGCAAGCTGAGCAATTTCAGATAGCCCTGCTCCAGCATCCTTCGCCTTCGGTTAAAACACAGATATGACCATTAGCAAAAAACAACTATTCACTCGTATTTTTTTACTCGCTCTAAAGCTATCCATATTTTCCTGCTGCCTCTCAATTAAAGCAAACCCCGAGCACACTGATACCAATCAGCCAACCACAAACACCTTTACAATTGGCAAGGTCAGCACAAACCAAACAAAGCACCTGAACAATCTTACGCCGATGGCACAGTACCTGGCAAAGAACATGGAAGATCTGGGCATTACAAAGGGAAAAGTGGTCATCGCCAGAAACAACAGCGAAATGATCGAGCTGCTCAAACAGGGGCAAGTGGATCTGGTCACCGAAACGCCCTTTTCCGCTATGCTATACACAGAGCGGGCACCTGCACGAGCCATCGCGCTCAAATGGAAGAAGGGAGTACCCTCGTATTACTCGGTGATCTTTGCCCGCAAAGATAGCGGGCTCTCCAGCGCTAAAAACCTATTGGGCAAACGGCTGGTGTTTGAAGACCCAGGCTCGACCAGCGCCTTTATGCTACCCATGAGCAGTTTGTTAAACGCAGGTTACCCTTTGGTGAAATTAAGTGCACCTGGCGATCCGGTACCTGACAGTATGGTTGGTTTTGTATTTAGCCACTCGGAACAACAAACATCTGACTGGGTATATCAGGGAAAGGCAGACGCGGGTGCCATTAGCAACCTTGATTGGAACAAACCTGACCATATCCCGACCAGACACAAGAGGGATTACCATATTATTCATCGCTCGGCCGCAATCCCACGGGCAATCGAGGTCATTCGTACCGACCTTAACCCGGACATCCAACAAAGGGTACAAACGCTACTTTTCAATGCCCACAAAGATCCAAAGGCAACATATGCTCTGAAGCGCTACCAGAAAACCAAGCGGTTTGAACCCATCACTTCTGAGACTTTAGGTGTCCTGGAATCAATCAGAAAACTGATACCCTTTTACAGTGCTGCTGATACTGAATGAACCTAGCTTGGAATAATCTCGGCCAATTTAATTCTTTCTCTTTGCCACCACTACCAACAGGCTACAAGCCACCCACCTGCGGTCTTTTCGATAAATTTGACTTCATGTCCCCGTTTTAATGATAATGGTTGGTCCTGGCCTCAAAAAAACAACATAATAATCAGCAAGTTAATTTAGTCAGGTTTCACAGGGTTGGTGGTATTTCGCGTCCATGGCAGAGACATTGACTATGATAGAAAGACCACAAAAAGCCAATCGGCGTAGCTTTGACACCTGGGATACCTTTAATTCCATGGCGCAAGCCGGGTTATCGCTGCCGCTACTTTTTACCCCGCAACTGGTTGAGCTGGGTAGTGAGCTATCACGCATCATCACAGGGAATTCCAACCTGAAACCGAGTAGAGATGACCATCGGTTTGAGGATCCCACATGGCAGGAAAACCCCATCTACAAAGCGTCAATGCAAACCTATCTGGCTTGGTGCAACCAACTGAAAGAGACTGTTAATCACAGCCATCTGGATGACAGGAGCAAAACGCAAGCCAAAGTTGCAATAAAACTGCTTACCCAATCCCTTTCACCTACTCACCCTGCCAATAATATTGACACAGTCAAGCGGGTCGTGAAGGCAAGGGGTGCCAGCCTGGTGCATGGACTTAACAGAATGACCAGCGATGTTTTGCAACAAGAGGAGAAAACGCCACAGAAAGATCTAGGCAGCATTAAGTTAGGAGAGAATATTGCAGCAACACCTGGAGCCGTTATTTTTCGTTCTGAACTGCTTGAGGTTATCCAATATCAGCCGATCACAGCGGAAGTTCACAAAGAGCCAATTTTCATCATTCCTTCACCAGTCAATAAATTTTATATAACGGACTTGTACCAGCACAACAGCCTAACGCACTACCTTTTGGACAAGGGTTTTCAGGTATTTAGCGTCAGCTGGTGTAACCCGAAGATCGAACATAGCAAGTGTGGCTTAGAGGAATATATCCAGACATTGATTGAAGCCAGCGATTCGGTCCGGGCAATCAATCGGCACAACAAACTAAATCTATTTGGTTTTTCCGCCGGAGGAATTTTTGCCTCAATCCTGGCCAGCATCTTTAAGCAAAAAGGTAACATCGAAATAAACACAGCATCATTTGCGGTTACCAATTTTTATACCCATACCGAATCGCAGATAGGAACTCTGCTCAACCATCAAATGATATCGGCGTCCAAAACCATCTTGAAACTCAAAGGAGTGATTGATGGGAAAGAGCTGAACAGCCTTTTTGCATGGCTTAGACCCAACAGTTTGCTCTGGAATGCCTGGGTATGTAACTATTTTACCGGCGAAGAGCAACCCTCAGCGGATGTACGTTTCTGGAACAACGATGTACCTAATATAACCAGCGCACTGTACTGTGATTTTCTCGATTTTTATCAGGAAAACCCCTTACTCGAAGCCGGCCAGCTTAAGCTCTGCGGCACCAATATAGATTTAAGCGAAGTCGACTGCGATAAATTTATCATTGCCGGCTCAAGTGATCACATTACTCCCTGGGAGTGCTGTTATCAAAGTAGTTTGTTTCTGGGTGACAATAGGGAGTTCGTACTGGTCAACCGGGGGCACAGACGCTCAATCGTCTGCCCTGAAGGATCAAAAAAGGCACGCTATTACACCAACAAAACCCCCTATGAAAGTTATGACGATTGGCTTTCAAATGCTACCCAACATCACGGCTCCTGGTGGTCACACTGGATTGACTGGTTAAAAGACCGATCCGCTGGCACAAAAAAAGCGCCCGCAACATTGGGCTGCACAGAGTATCCAGTAGTCGAGAAAGCCCCAGGCCGGTATCTTCTCGACCAGCTAACGAATCACGCTACAAATTAAATTTATTCTGCCAATGCTTCCATGGCTGGCACATAGCGATAATTTAATGCCTCACTGACCGCTTCATAGGTTACCTGTCCCCGGTGTACGTTGAGTCCATTGAGCAGATGCGGGTTATCAAGCATGGCGCTCCTTCCACCTTTATCAGCCAACTCCAAAGCAAAAGGAAGTGTCGCGTTATTCAACGCCATCGTTGAGGTTCTCGCCACACATCCCGGCATATTTGCCACACAATAATGAATAATGCCGTCAACGATAAATGTTGGGTCCTGGTGCGTTGTCGCCCTGGATGTCTCAAAACATCCCCCTTGATCAATCGCCACATCAACCACTACCGATCCTGCACGCATCGCTTTAAAATGTTCGCGACGCAGCAGTTTGGGTGCTGCTGCTCCCGGTATCAAGACAGCGCCAATCACCAGATCAGCATCAGCCGAACATCGGCTAATTGCCTCTCCTGTCGAATATTGAGTGATTACTCTACCGGCAAAAATCTCATCCAGCTCCCTCAAACGTGGCAAAGAACGATCCAATATCGTAACTTCAGCACCAAGGCCGACTGCCATCATTGCTGCATGCGTACCGACCACACCACCACCAATCACCAGCACTTTGCCTGGAGCAACACCCGGCACGCCACCTAACAGCACTCCCGCGCCACCCTGGGCGTTTTCGAGGTGATGCGCACCCGCCTGAATGGAGATTCGACCAGCCACTTCACTCATAGGCGCCAACAACGGTAACGCGCCACTTGCATCAGTCACCGTTTCGTAAGCAACGCAGGTTGCTCCTGATGCGATCAGTAATTCAGTCTGCACCGGATCAGGTGCCAGATGAAGGAAGGTAAATAACAACTGCCCTTCCCTTAGCAGTTTACACTCCTGCGGTTGCGGTTCTTTCACTTTTACAATCATGTCGCAGCTTGCGAATATCTCTTCAGCCGATTCAAGAATTGTCGCGCCAGCCCCCAGGTACTGATTATCATCAAAGCCAATCGCAGTCGCGCAGTTTTTCTCCACCGCCACCTGATGACCACGAGCCACTAGCTCTCTAACCGACCCGGGAGTTAACCCAACCCGAAACTCATTGTTCTTTATCTCTTTAGGCACGCCAATTTGCATGCTAGACCCCTTATATTCCTTAAAAGTTATTTACGCTAGTATATTTCTGTATTGAAAGTTATTTTTCTTTATATTTTACTTAAAACAGCTTATTCCACTATTTATTTTCTTTTTTAAGGATTTAACACTAAAATAGCCTGCATGAAACAGCAGACTAGCCAGCTAAACCGAATCGACCGCCATATCCTGCGTATCCTTCAGCAGGAGGGGCGCATAACCTATGCTGAACTGGCAAGACAGGTTGGACTTACCACAACGCCCTGCATTGAAAGAGTTAAACGACTGGAACGGGAAGGTTATATTCGAGGTTACACTGCGCTGGTTAATCCCGAACTACTCGATGCAGGCCTGATCGTTTTTGTGCAGATAAGACTGACCCGCACCTCTCCTGAAACCTTTGAAAACTTTAAAAGAGCCGTTATAAAGCTTCCTGAAGTACAGGAATGCTATCTGGTATCCGGTAATTTCGACTACCTGCTAAAAGCGCGCGTGGCGGATATGTCCGCATACCGGGAATTTCTGGGAGAAACCCTGTTAACCGTTCCTGGTGTGCGCGAATCGACCAGTATTGCCGTTATGGAGGCCGTGAAAGAGACGCTGACCATTTCAATCCCATATCAGTAGCCGGTTTTAGAGAGATGACCTACGACTATATTATCATTGGTGGCGGAATCGTAGGATTATCCACCGCCCTACAACTCAAGCAAAAACAACCGAACAGCAGAATTCTACTCATTGAAAAAGAGCCGGCGCTGGCGACCCATCAGACTGGGCGCAACAGCGGCGTCATCCATGCAGGTGTTTACTACGAGCCAGGCAGTCTCAAAGCAAAATTCTGTCGTGAAGGACTGACTTCAACTCTGGTTTTCTGCCAGGAGCACGACATTCCTTTTCAGCAATGCGGCAAACTCCTCGTGGCTACAAACGAGCTGGAGCGGCATCGTATGGCCGCACTTTCCTCAAGGTGTTCGCAAAACGGGATCGCTGTTGAACAACTGGACCAACAACAACTAAAGGAGGCTGAACCTCATATTTCCGGGCTGGGTGCATTGCTGGTGCGAGATACCGGTATCGTTGACTACCAACAAATTGCTCAGCAGATGGCTCGACAGTTTATTGCCACGAATGGAGAAATCCGGCTCGCATCTCCAGCAATCAGCATCTCGGAAAAATCCGACAACATTGAAGTGGTCACCAAAAACACAACATACCGCACTAACTTTCTGATTAGTTGTGCCGGTCTGATGGCCGATCGAATAGCCAGGCAAATGGGCATCACTGTCAATTTTCAAATCATCCCTTTTCGAGGAGAGTACTACCAACTACCCCACTCTTTTAACGACTTGATTAATCACCTGATCTACCCGATTCCGGACCCGGCATTACCGTTTTTAGGTGTCCATCTGACGCGCATGATAGATGGCCGGGTGACAGTCGGCCCCAATGCAGTGTTAGGTTGGAAAAGGGAGGGCTATGGTCAATTCAACTTTAGCCTGAATGACAGTTGGGAAATGCTGCGTTTTCCTGGCTTTTGGGCTAACCTGAAACAACACCTTAAACCGGGCTTAAAGGAGTTCAGGAACTCTCTGTTCAAGGGAAGCTATCTTAAGGAAGCCCGGAAATACTGCCCCCAACTTCACAGCAAGCACCTGCTACCTTATCCAACCGGCGTCAGGGCGCAGGCGGTGATGTGCGATGGCACCCTCGCACAGGACTTTCTGTTTGCAGAATCTGAGCGCTCTCTACATGTGTGCAACGCCCCGTCACCGGCAGCCACTTCGGCCATTCCTATAGGTCAATACATCTGCGACAAAGTTCTTTCCCGGTAGTGGTTACATTCGATCCATCACCTCAATACCCAACAGATCCAGACCCTGCTTTAATGTTCGCGCCACCAATTCGCAAAGTAATAGGCGGCTGGCCTTGGTGACGGGATCCACACCATCCTTCAGAATCGGGCAGGCCTCATAGAAACTCATGGTATCGCTGGCCAACTCGTAGAGATAAGCACAGAGCAGATGCGGAAGACAGTCTCTTGAAACCTGATCCAGGATTTCATTGAACTGCAATAGCTTTAGAGCCAGCCCCTGCTCACTCTTTTTAAGCAACTCAAACTCTCCAGACAGTGTTTGCGAATCAACCCCTGCTTTTCTGAAAATACTCTGAATACGGGTATAGGCATATTGAAGGTAGGGCGCAGTATTACCCTCAAAACTGAGCATCGTGTCCCAGTTAAAAACATAATCACTGGTTCGGTTTTTCGAAAGATCCGCATATTTAACCGCGCCGATTCCGACCTTATTGGCAACCTCATCTCTTTCCGTTTCTGTTAAATCCGGATTCTTCTGCTCCACAAGCTGTCGCGCACGCACGACCGCTTCATCCAGCAGTTCCGACAACTTAACGGTACCCCCCACTCTGGTTTTAAACGGTTTACCGTCAGCGCCCATCATGGTACCGAAAGCCAAATGCTCAAGGGATACGTCTTCAGACACAAAACCGGCTTTACGCGCAATCGTAAAGACCTGCTGAAGATGCAGGGATTGTCGCGCGTCAACAAAATAGAGAACACGGTCAGCGTGAAGCTGATCATATCGATATCTTAATGCCGCCAGATCAGACGTTGCATAAAGATAACCACCATCTGTTTTTTGTACAATAACAACAGAGGGGTTCCCGTCCTTGTCCGCAAACTCCTCCAGAAAAACAACCTGCGCACCCTGATCAGTAACGGCCAACGCGTGCTGTTTGAGTTCAGTAACGACCTTTGGCAGATCATCATTGTATGCACTTTCCGGTCGAATATGTTGGTGCTCAAGCGAAACATTCAATTTGTGATAGATCGCTTCGCTGTGAGCGACCGAAACCTTAATAAACTGTTGCCACAGAGACACACAATGGGCATCACCACTTTGCAGTTTTACAACGTAAGCTCGGGATCGATCGGCAAATCCGGACTCTTCATCAAAACGTATTTTTGCTTCCCGGTAAAAAGCTTCCAGATCCTCCAGTTCAACTTCTGACAGACTGTTCTGCTCAGTCAGACGATCCTCGAGATGGGCAATCAACATACCAAACTGCGTCCCCCAGTCTCCCATGTGGTTTTGCCTGATTACCTGATCACCCTGAAATTCCAGCACTCTTGCAATCGCATCACCGATAATCGTGCTGCGCAGATGCCCTACATGCATCTCTTTGGCAAGATTAGGTGCCGAATAATCCACCACAACGGTTTCCGACTCTGCTTCCCTTCTTGCATTAAGATGAGCATCCTCTAACGCCGCCTTACAATTGCCTGCCAACCATCCATCCGACAGATGGATATTGATAAAGCCAGGCCCCGCGATATCCACTTTCACTGCAATGCCATCCAGCATTAAATGCTCTAGCACAGTAACCGCCAGTTCACGTGGATTCGTCTTCATCTGCTTCGCCGCCGGCAGTACACCATTGGCTTGATAATGGCCAAACTCCGCTCTCGTACTCTGTGTCACCAGGGGCTCGCATCCCTGAGGGATACCTGCCGCAATCATCGCCTGTTCAATACGGCCGGATAAGAATTTCTTTATGTTCATGTCTGAAAAATTAGCTCTTTAACGAAGATCCGAAAGGGCGGCGTAGTATAGCCGATAAGGGCACCAAAGCATAATTCCTTGCTTTTAAATGCATCAGTGAATTCGTTTTGATATATTAGGGGTTCCTGAGTACTTGGTTCAACGTTGTCCGCCCACCTGTCATCTCCCAGACTGGGTTTACCGGGGCTTGCACTCCGGCATCCTGGCGTAAATCAATCGCTTTCAGGTTGTTCATTATTTGAACAGTCTCAGGTAAGATGCAACGTGCATTCTAGTGCCACATCACAATGGACCGTGGCGAAACTACAAGAATGCATGGAATATTCACTACCAATTACAGAATACAGAAACTATGAAACAAGATACTTTCCGCGTAGTATTTCGTGGTGAGGTTATCGAGGGAAATGCCCCAGACAAAGTCAAATCAAACATGGCAAAGCTTTTTAAACTGGACATGGATGATCCGGGCCAATTGGCTAAACTCGAAAAACTCTTTTCCGGCCACAAACTGGTTATCAAGGACAAAATCAGCAAAGAGAAAGCTCTGCAGTATAAACAGGCGATGGTCAATGCGGGAGCTAAATGTACTATCGAGCAAAATGTGCTTGAGCAGCGTAAAGGGCAACGCAGAAAAAGAGGGGATCGACGGGCTGTGCGCAGAACATCAGCCATCCTGCCTGACAGAAGAGTCAAACCCGGTCGACGCAAAACCGATAATCGCATTGAATAAACGGCATCATTACCTGAAGGCCCACCATCAAACAGAGGGCGTCTCTATTTCCGGATAAAGCTCACTTAGCGGCTTTGAAACACCATTATCATTAACGACCCTTGCATGCCTGCGGGTTAACTCTCGCGGCTCCCGAACGCCGCAGGAATGAGCAATAACACCGACTTCATGAACCATATTTAGAGCATAATTTTTTACACGCTCAGCCTTATCAATCGGATCAAGGCCCTGCTGTAAATGCTCGTCATGTGTGGCAACACCGCTTGGACAGCTATTATTATTGCATTGCATTGCCTGGATGCAACCAAGAGCGAACATGAAACCTCGCGCTGACACAACAAAGTTAGCGCCTACGCACAGCGCCCATGCAACAGCAGACGGGGTAATCAACTTTCCAGACGCAACGACTCTAACTCGCTCTCTGAGTCCATACTCCGCTAATTTATCCACCACCATCGGCAGACTTTCTCTTATCGGAAGCCCCATATAGTCAATCAGGCTTTGCGGAGCCGCTCCAGACCCACCATCGGCACTATCGACCGTTATAAAATCAGGAGCACTCTCCGCGCCCCTTGCCGCAATCGCCGAAAACAGATCATCCAGCACTTGCGCAGAACCGATGACCGTTTTAATTCCAACCGGTTTACCCGTAACATTCCGAATATGGTTGACCATATCAATCAAATCCTCGGTGTTACGAATCTCCCGGTGACGATTCGGGCTAATGGAATCCTTCCCTTCCGGAATCCCTCTTATCTGTGCAACCTCCGATGTTACTTTTGAGCCGGGTAGAATACCTCCTTTTCCCGGTTTCGCGCCCTGACTGAGCTTTAACTCAAACATTTTAACTGACTCCATCTCCGCTACCGCTTTTAACCGGGAGTCATCCAATTGCCCATCGGCATCACGAACACCATATTTTGCGGTACCAATCTGATAAACAAGATCAGCACCACCCTCCAAATGGTATGGCGACAAGCCGCCCTCTCCTGTATTCATCCAACATCCAGCCATGCGCGCCCCGTTGGATAGCGCCTTAACTGCCGGCCTGGAGATCGAGCCAAAACTCATACCCGATATATTGTAGAATGAAGTTGCCTGATAGGGAGTCCGACAACCCTTGCCTATAATGATGCCGGTCGATTTACTGGCATCTTCCTCCAGCGTTGGGAAGGCACAGTTCACAAAAATAACCGTACCCGGGACATTAAGATTACGTGTTGAACCAAAGGCCACTGTATTGTCTATATTCTTTGCTGCCCGATAAGCCCAGGATCGCTCAGCTCGATTAAACGGCATCTCCTCCCGGTCCAGCGCAAAAAAATACTGCCGGAAAAAACCTCCCAAATGCTCAAATATATAGCGAAAGCGCCCAACAACAGGATAGTTGTGCCGTATTGCCTGCTTGGTTTGATTACGGTCTGCGAAGTAGATCCACACCAGAGCAATGATTGCCACCAACACAGCAATTACAAAAATGCCTGCCAAAAGATCCAAAATATTTGTAATTAAATCGAGTACTTGGGACATGCAACAAATCTCCCGATTGTTTAGGCAAAGCCCATTATGATATTACAATAGAAGTGAATTTTGTTATGCCAAGCGTAGCAAACTCATCCCTTTTCGGGAAAATCATTAAAACATAATACCAACACACAGGTCAGCTTGAGGTTGCGTCTTTTGGAGATAATGAGCATTGCCCTCGCTCATAATTTGGCTGTACCTCCCCGGATATTTTGTTACTCAGCGCATCCGCCCCACCCACATACACTCCATCAAGCCATATCTGCGGAACTGTCACTGGGGTTTTAGCACCGATCAAAGGTTTAACGCGAGCAAGCATTTCGTAAAGTGCTTTTGGCTCTCGCACAACATCCTGATAGCAAAATTCGATGCCTGCGGCTTCGAGATAGCCCTTCGCCCTTACGCAATGCGGGCAACTCTTCTTACCAAATAGCGTATTTTCCGTCAGTGCTGAATTTTGGGCATGAGTTTCAATAACAGCCTGAGCCAGAACACCACGATTTAGTGCCGCGCCCTGACTAATCACTTTCCCTTCCACTAAAACGATAGGCGCATGCCAACCACCTTTAGCCAGTGGTTTCCACCATTCGCTCAACCAATCCCGAACATCCAGTTCAACATCAATTCCAGCCAACTCATTGACAATTGTATCCTGAATAATATCTTTGGTTAGTGAGCATTCCCCGCAGGGAATACTCACCTTAAATGGTCCCCAGGTACCGGCCCATCGAAATAGGGTTATTTTAACTGGTCGTGACGTCATATCTGATTCTCTGCATCAGAAGGAGACCTCTTAGAACACGCTTGCCCAGGTTAGTTCTCAGCGGAGAAATATAACTGACGAAACTGAAAGGATCAAAGCGGTCATTCTTGATTGGCGATAAAGGAAGGTTTAAAAAAAAGGGGCGCTTAATCGTGCAATATCAAGCGCCCCTGGATGGTAGAAAGGTAAACCCTAGCGGCCGGTGGCTCGCATGTTTTGTACTGTGAACTTGCTGACCGGGTTCAGTTTCGGATCCACCTGACCCTTGAACTGACCGGTGGTGCAGTGGTTCGCCTGTACGTCAATCATCGCAAAGGAGTCATCAATCGACACCCCGGTGCCCTTGTTCTTGGGCAGGTGATGCTCAGGATGCGCCTGACCAATGTACCAGGTCTTCCACAGCTTGCCGGCACGGTCATAAATGTTGGTGCGCGGAATGGTGTAGGTCTGGGCATCGATAAAGTGTACCCGCTTGCTGATCGGGTGGTTCTTATCTACTGGCTCCGAATGCAGCTCATACACCTTACGCAACTGCCAGGTGATGTTCGGGAAACAACCGCCCTTACCACCAAACGCCACCACCTGATAACCCTCGTCATCCTTGTGCGTGTCCGGATCCAGATCCAGGTCATTGTGGTTGTAGAACGGCATCATCAGATCACGGGCGCCCTTGAAGGTCCAGGTCATATCCGATACCCGACCGTTATACCCCTCAAAATCCTCGATCATCAGATCAGAGCCCAGGAATGAGTCGGTGACCTGACCGGTCGCCAGACGACGCACCCGACGCTGGAAGCCCAGATACAACCAGGCGTTATCCCGCTTCTGGTCATCCTCGGCCCGCTGAATCAGCAGCTGGGTATTCTTCACATCAAACGGCTCCAGCACCTGCACATAGATCGCCCGGAACAGCTCCGACGGGTTCGGCGTGATATCCGGTACCGGTGGCTGGTTGACCCGGTGCTTGAAGTTCAGAAAGTGGAAGTTGAACTTGATGGTACGTTCCACATTACCGCTGTCCATGTTGCGGTACTTCCAGTAAAACGGATAAATTGCCGCGTTATCCCCCCAGTTGTACCCGTACTTGTAGTTCCAGGCAATCTTCTCACCGGCACGCGGATCATTGATATCGGGTTCTTCCGGAAAGGGACGACCGGCGACAAAGCCGTTGATCTGGCCGACTTCGGCACCCAGTGATACCTGGTTCAGGTTATCCCGGGTGGCCTGCACATAGTTCGGGTGCAGATCAAAGGTGGTGGTCTCACCAACCTTCATCTCCGTCCAGCCCTTCTGGATGTGCTTGAACATCTCCGGGTCCACAATGGCTTCAAATTGATCCACATTGCTGCTGTTAATGGTCATCCCGGTGCTCAGCCCGTTATAGCTGGGTACACTGTTTTTATAGGGATAAAACGAGTTCTCGACATCGTCATCGGTGGCCGCATGCACCATCGTGCCGACCAGGCTGCCACTCAGGGCCACGCCCATCATCAGTTTTTTAATAGTCATAACAATTTCTACCTTTAGTCTATAGGTGCATTAGAAACGATAGCGAATGGTCAGCTGGATTTCGTCTTCCTTCTCAGCCATACCAATCGGACCGGAGCGGAAACGTCCCAGCGGCTCAAATCCGGTAATACCCGCTGAAGCGGACGTTAGCCCGTTAGCACCGTGCTCGGGAAGACCCGGAATGGAGGTGGTAAACGGCCCAAACGGATTACACAGACGGCAATCGTCAAAGGTCTCTTTCTCGCCACCGCTCTTATAGTTGGCACCCAGAATCAGCTGCCAGTTATCGCTGATCAGCCAGTCCACCGAGGGGGCCACTACAGTTGCGCCCTGACGGAACTCATGGGCAATAATGATCTGCGGGCTCAAGCGGTCATTCATCCACCAGCCTTTGATCAGCAGGGTACCGATATGACTGACCTTCCAGTCCGGCATGCCGACTTCACCCAGGGTCGCCTGACCGTGCTCATGATCTAAAATATGTTGACCAAAGATCTGACCGGAGATCAGGAAGGCACGGGTTTTGTTGATCGAACGGATAAAGACGTTCTTGTCCGCACCAATCACGAAACGCACCACATCCGACTCGGAGAACAGACGACGCTCCAGGGTGTTGGCAAACTCTTCCCCTTCGGTATAGGCCACTTCCACCCGGAATACCGTATCGATCGCTTGCGAGTAGTAGTCGATGGAACCACCGAGCATGTTCACGCGTGGGAAGAACATATCAAAGGCGATCAGATAATCACGCTCAGTCGCCGCACCTCCGGTAAAGGGATTGACCACCGGAATATGACCCGCACGTATCGACGGCAGCTGTGAGCGATAGGTCATGGCATTCAGGGACCAGCCAAAGTCTCCAATCACCCCTTCCACTTTGATACCGAACTGGCTGTTACTTAAACTCCAGGAGGGCAAGTTCACATCCCGAATACCAATGGTTTGTGGACCAAAGTTAGTGGCCAACAGCCCTAAACTGGGATCGGTGACACTAAAGGGTGCAAAGTTAGCGACCGTACCACCGTTTTCCCACAGATTGGTCATGCCACGAAAGAAACAACCCGCATCCAGAATCACGTAGGGCGAACCACATTGTCCCAGATTGTTGGGACGAAACTTGTCAAAGTTCCACACCAACTGGAAGTTAAAGTCATCAAACGGACCGGTCGCACCAAAGCGGAAGTCCGCTTTCAACATCCACATCGGAATTCGAATATCTTCCAGTTCGTCATAGATGTTGTGCCGCGAGTAATCCACCGGGTTGATGATATCCAATACCCGGAACAGATCCGTACGACCCCAGATCACCTGCTGTTTGCCCAAACGGAAGTTGATCTCGTTGTCGCCGGTCATCGGCAGCGTGAAGTCCACATACAGTTCACGCAGCCAGTCGGCCCGGTCACTGAAGATCTCCGGTGCGGCCAGCTCATCCTTGTCATAATCCAGGTAATCATCCATACAGCCCCGGCTGTCCTCATCACAGGGACGTACCGGCACCCCGAAAGAAACCCCGCCACCGTGGGGACGCAGATGCTCGCCTAAGGTGATCATCCCTTCATTGGGATTATTGGCGTAGTTATCTACAAAGGTGTTACCACCCAAAACTATCTGATAAGGGAATGCGCTACCGGTACCGTCGCCGCCCACCGCTAAGTCAACCTGTGGTCCCAGGATATTAATCACTGCAAAGTTACCAACACTCAGACCACCTGCTGGCCCAAGCCCAGCACCATTGATCGGTACCGCGGTCGGGGCACCAATATTCGCTAGACCCGTTGAGTTGACCGTTGGGGAACCCCCGGCATCGTCACCAAAATCATCGTCATTGAGGTCGTAGACCGCGTCATAGCTCAGACGCAATACCCCGTTCACGCTCACATTACGGAACGGGCCCACATCACCTACAAACTTCAGCCCTTCCAGCTGAACCCCGTTACGAAACTTTGACAGCCCCACATCCTTGCGGTGGTAGGTGGCGTTCTCGAAAAAACCACTCCACTGGGTTTTATCGGCCAGCGCGCTTGTACTCGACACGCCCGCAGCCAATGTCACCGCCGCTGTTAACAAGCCCAGTTTCCCGGACATCATCTTACCTTTCATAGTCCTCTCCTTTGTTAAGGATAGTTATTTTTAGTCGTCGCTACCCACAGGTCATGCGTTACCCGGAATGACTGCTTCCTCCTGTTGTGGCGCCTCCTGTGCTTCGTCCGGGCCGGCAGAGCCCGTCTGAATAATCCCGTCTTCATCCACATACACCTGCGTGATAAAAGCCGGTTTAAACACCAGCACCCAAGCGGGCACCAGCAATAATGCGGCCAAGGCATTCAGTACCACCATGACGCTTAACAGCAGCGCCGCATCGGCCTGAAACCGCAAATCCGATAATACTACCCACATCACGATCCCTGCAATCAGCGTGATCGCCGTGAAACTGATCGCCAGACCCGTGGTGCTGATCGCCCGCTCCACTGCCTGACGCAGATTACCCTGCTTCATCATCTCTTCGCGAATCCGATCCATCATGTAGATCGAATAGTCAATCCCGACACCCACACCCACCGCGATGATCGGCACCGTGTTGATATTGATCCCCACCTCCTGCAAGCCCATATAGGCATAGGTCATGGTGGTCGCAAACAGCATCGCCAGGAACATTAAAAATCCTGCCTGCAACGAGGAGTAGAAAAGGGTCACAAACAGGAAAATCAGTAAAAACACCAGCGGCAGTACCTGCTTGTTGGTGTCAAAGGCCGCTTCGTTCATCGCCGCCGTTACGCCAATGGTGCCGCCCGCCAGGCGGATGGTCAGACCCTCCACCTTGCCGTCGTTCTCGGCAATCCACTGCTTGGCCATGTGAATGGCGCGGCGAATGGTCTCACCCTGGTGGTCCTTGTAGAAAAACACCAGGTTGGCTACCCGCTCATCGGTATCACTGAACTCCTTCAGCGCACCCGGGATGGGACTCGAAGCCATGTAGGTAAACATCAATCCACCGGTATAGGCCGGATCGGCCGGTATCTGGTAGTAACGTGGATCGTCATTGTGCAGCAAGCGGTTAACCTGTTTGATCAGGTCTGGTAACCCTTTGGCACCGCCCACTTCCGGATCGAGCATCATGTGCCGCTCCAGATCCGCCAGGGCAATCAGCACTTCGGGACGCTTCAGACCACCAATCTCTTCATGTTCGGCGACAATGTACAGCTCTTCGGAACCGGGGAAGCGGTCATTAATCAGCTTGGAGGAGATGTTGTAGTCATGGTCCTGGTACAGAATCGGCGAGCCCGGTTCGGCTTCACCAATGGTTACATGCGAGGACAGGTACAGGCCCCCGGTCAGCAGCACGGCGGCAATGCCGAGAATGGTCGGTGGGGCACTGCGTTTGGCCATAATCCCGGCGCAGCCGGTACCGATGGCACGCAGCACATTGGTCTTGAGCTCGGTGCTCCTGGGTCGTGGCAGAATCGATAGCAGCAGGGGTACGGCGATCAGTACCGTAATCACAATCGACAGTGCCCATAAGGAGGCATAGTGTGCCAGCTTGGTGTTGAGTGGAATGGAGCCGATCGCAATCAGCAATAAACCGATGGCATCCGAGACCACCCCTAAGGTGCCGGGACGGAACAGGCTCTCAAAGGTGCGCTGCGCCGCTTCCGGGCCATCTTCGCATTGTGCCAGTTCGCTGTAGTAGCGTTCCACCAGCTGAATCCCGTGGGACATCGCCCGCGCCGAGATCAAAAACGGAATCACCAGACCCAGCGGGTCCAGGTTGTAGCCAAACAGACTGATAATACCCACTCCCCAGATCGAGGAGATGATCACGCCACCCAGCGGAATCAGTACCCCATAGGGCTTGCGGAAGTGGAACACCAGTAGCGCAATCATGATCAGTGCAGTGAACAGGAAGATCTCGATGATCTGTTCCTTGTAGGTATAAACCCAACCCACCAGCACCGGCTGTCCGGTGGCATAGATGTTCACTCCGGGACGGGCTTCGGCATCACGGACCGCCTGCAGCTGGGCAAAGGTCTTCTCGTAGTCGAGCTGCCCTTCGTTGAGCTGGGCCTTGATTAGGGCCACCTTCATGTCCGGGGACACCAGCGGGCCATAAATGCGCGGGTTGGCAATCACATCCTGACGCAACTGGGCCAGCTGTTCATCCGACATATCCCCGTCCAATGGCTTGTAATAGGGTTCGGAGTTGATGTTGCCCAGCTCGGTCAGCCAGATCTTACGCGAGTTGCGGTGCGTTAAACTCGACACCAGGTTATGGTTGACCCCCGGCAGGTTATCCACCGCCAGCGTCAGGCGGTGGATCAACGCCAGTGATTCGTTATTGAACAGATCCCCCTCTTCCATCTCGATGCCGACCACGATCACATTAGCACCGCCGAAGGTGTCCTTGATCTCATTATGCAGCTCAATGTAGGGGTGACTCTGGGGTAACAGATCCGCAAAGTCCGAATACATCTTCAGGCCCGGAATCTGAAAGGCAAAAAACACCGTGATCAGGGCAATCAGCGACAGCAGCGTGCGCGGATGACGGAATACGGCATTGTCCAGATTATGCAGCAGGTGGGTCACTTTATTCATAATACGGATTCCACCTTATAGCTGTGCGAGGGTCGGGGACAGCTTGAGCAATGTGCCCCAGCCTCCGGCGACCAGTAGTTGATTGTCCTGCAGTACCTGACCGGTACTCAGATAAATGGGTATGTTCGGGGTTTGCACCAGCGACCACTGGCCACCCCGATAGCTCAGCACCTTGCCGTGATCGCCTGAGGCGTACAGCTCATCAGCTGAACCAAAGAAACTGTAGATCGGCGATTCAATACCGGAAGGTTGCTGCTGCCAACTTTGACCACCATCGGTGGTCTGCATGATCACGCCTTTGAGACCACCGATCCAGCCGGTTTGCTCATCACTGAAATACACCGCCAGTGGATACAACTCCTGACCAATGGTACCGATCATCTGCCATTGCTGGCCACCGTCTGTGGTCTTGAAAAACAGACCAAACTCGGCGGCGGCAATACCCACTGAAGGCGAAAAGAACTCAACATGGGTGAGCAGGGCATCTTCGTCCAGGGATTGTTCGTGCCAGCTCTGGCCCTGATCGGCACTGCTTAAAATAGTGCTGAAACTACCGGTGACCCACCAGCGCCCATCCGGGGCACAGTTCAGACCCACCAGGTCTTCCTGGCTGGGCAAGGCCTGCGACTGCCAGGAGGCTCCGTGGTCGTCACTGACCCACAAGCGCCGGTCAAAACTCAATGCCAGCAGCTGAGCATTCGGGCAAACACTTAAGCCGATAAAGTTGGGCTGGCCCTCAATCTCCTGTCGCTGCCAGCTCTGCGCCTCATCCACACTGCGCAAAATCACGCCCGATGCGCCAACCAACACCAGCGCATCACCACTGCGGGCAAACTGCTGATAATGATCCGTGCGTAAACGTTCCTTCGACGACTCCTGCGTAACACCACTTAAATCCAGCGCCGCTTCGCAGCCCGTAAGCCCCAGAATAAAACAACCAACCAGAAAAAACCTGGCCACTAAATTATCTTTATTGATTATATTTGTAATTATCATTTTCCTCCCTCTTTGCAAATGCCATACAATGGCAACATGCATCCTTACACTACTGCAATTTTCAAGCCGGAATCGTTTAAAATAACCTCGCGATCTGTATGGTATTGATATATTAGAAAATTATCTGCGATTATTCGTTAAACCTGTTGGTAAGCCAGCGACTGCGCAAAAATCACTCAACAACGGCACAACGATATTTAACCATATAGGAAAAGAGCAAACAGTTTTTTATAATTTAGTAAAATTATTGTTTTAGGAATAACAGGCCCCCTTCTTTATTAGAATAACTTATTAAAGCCCTGGTTAATTAAATTTATCTTTTTGCTCACCTCTAGCCTCTCATATTACAATTGACATGTAAATATCATTAAAGAGAGAGCCAATGTCAGATAGCGCAGAGAAAGATATTAGCAAGCACGCACCAACATCGCACTGCGATTCATCAGGTAGTGTCCAATTTGCGCCATCCATCGAAGACGGTACCGAGCTTTCCAATAACTATACAAACTTTATAAAGCACTTACGGTTTTCTCCAAATGAGGGCCGCATTTGGTTTGACAGCCATCCAGTGGTGCTTATACGGCCGGCAAGCCTGTCGCTATTGCATTGGGAACTCAATAAAAAACTGGGACACCATCAGGCTGGTTCAATTCTCGCCCAACTGGGATACGAATCCGGTGTCAGGGAAGCCGTGCTGGCCAAAAAGCTGTTTCCCGACACGCCACTTGAAGAGATATTTTTAGTTGGCCCACAGTTACGTGCCATCAGAGGTCTGGTATCTGCCAAAATGGTGCACCAGGAGCTAAATCTATCTTCCAGCCATTTTTATAACGAAACCATATTCTCAGGCGATTTCGAAGTAGACACCCGCGTAGTTGAAGAGGGCATGACGAATAGTCCCGTTTGCTGGAACGAAGTCGCCTATGCCAGCGGCTACGCCAGCACACTGCTTGAGCGCCCGGTGATCTATAAAGAGGTTGAGTGCAGCGCTACCGGCAGCCATAAGTGCCGAATGATTGGCAAATTTATTGAAATGTGGTTTGAAGATGAAATTTCCGCCGAACTGGCCAATCTGCCAGGTGTACTAACCGAAGGACACACACCGGCTAAACGTAAAACACGGTTACGCGCAAAGCACTGCACGGTTAACCTGCAACTTCAAACTGACAATATACTGGGTGATCTGGTTGGACAGTCTTCCAAATTGAACGATGTATGCAGCATGATCAAAAAAGTGGCAGGCACCAGCGCACCAGTGTTGCTACTCGGCGAAACCGGCGTTGGCAAAGAGATGATTGCTAAAACGCTACACCAATTCAGCCGCCGCACAGAACAACCTTTTATTGCTGTGAACTGCGCAGCCATACCGGACGACTTGATCGAAGCGGAACTCTTTGGGGTCAGCAAGGGCGCTTTCACTGGTGCCACACAGTCACGTCCGGGACGCTTTGAGCGCGCTCACGGCGGTACACTATTTTTGGACGAAGTCGGCAACCTAACCAAATCAGCACAAACAAAACTACTGCGTGCAGTGCAGGAAAAGGAAATTGAGCGCGTTGGTGATACGTTTATGCGTAATGTGGACGTCAGGATAATCGCAGCAACCAATGAAAACCTTGAGGATGCAGTTGCCGAGGGGCGATTCAGGGAAGACCTGTTATTCAGGTTGAATGTGTTTCCGATCGAGATCCCGCCGCTACGTGAACGAAGGGAAGACATTCCATTATTAATGGCGTACTTTCTGAAACGTTTTAACGAACGCTACGAGCGGAATATACCTGGATTTTCCGATGTAGCAATGGATGCTCTTTATCACTATAGCTATCCGGGGAATATCAGGGAGCTGGAAAATTTGGTGGAAAGAACGGTAATCCTTGCTGACGACCATCATGCAATCGACCTGTGTCATCTGTTTGGCACCGAGGGGCTGATCACCTCAGCGGTATCAACATCGGACAATTGCCGACATGTTCCGGCGCAAGGCACCCAGGATTATACTCAAACCACCTGCGCAGAGCTGCTTGATGTAATGCTATCGAAAAATACTACGTTCAAGGAGATTGAGAGCCGTCTGTTAAAAAATGCACTCGAAAAAGCCAGCAACAATATGACCAAAGCAGCTGGTCTGGTGGGTTTATCCAGGCCTCAAATGGCCTATCGATTAAAAAAGCATGAGGCGGAAACCAATGGCGAGTAGCCGGTACAGTACCTCTTTTCTATTTCAACCTTACAAGTAGAGTTTTCTGGTCAGGCTATCTTTATACGACCGGGCAACCAAGGGCCTGCCTTTAAAAATTCTTTTCAATCATTGCGTAGGCCGAGTGGTTATGAATTGACTCAAAATTCTCACACTCCACCCGATAGCTAAGTACCTTAGGCTCCTGATCCAAGCGAGTAGCCACATCTCTAATCATATCTTCAACAAACTTTGGATTATCATAGGCTTTTTCAGTTATATACTGCTCGTCCGCCCTCTTTAATAATGCATAAAGCTCACACGAGGCTTCTGCCTCAACCAGAGAAACAATATCATCTATCCAGAAAGGTTGCTCTGCTCTCACTTCAACAGTGACATGGGATCTTTGATTGTGCGCCCCATATCGCGATATTTTTTTGGAGCAGGGACAAAGGCTGGTTACCGGAACCACAACCCTGAGACTGATTTGCGGGACCTGATCAATTAACTGTGCGGTAAGGCTGACCTGATAGTCCATCAAACTGGTCGCCCCGGTAACCGGCGCTGTTTTTTGGACGAAATAGGGAAACCGCAGTTTAATATCACCCCTTTCTGACTCAAGTCGCTCGGTCATCTTTATCAGCAACTTCTGAATTCCCGCATGACTAACCACCCAGCTATCTTCGCTTAGCAGCTCAATAAAGCGGGACATGTGGGTGCCTTTCTGGTGGGCCGGCAGGCTCACGTACATACTGCACTCGGCAATACTGGACTGTGCTTCACCAGAAGCGGACTCAACCTGAACAGGGTATTGAATATCCCTAATCCCTACCCTTTGAATAGGAATTTCCCGTGTATCCAGGCTTGCCTGCACATCGGCAACCTGTCGAGATGAGCTGTTATTATCTCCTGATCTACTATTCATCACTGACAACCCATACCAGACAAATAAATTCCTGTTTAACCCTCATCTTTTGCCATACGAATGGATGGATCTTTACCGGCATCCGATGTCCAGCGCCTGAACAAATTGTGTTCGATTCCCACTTGATCCAGCGCCTTGCCAACACTCTGGTGCACGATATCCATAATTGTTTTGGGACCATGATAGAAAGAAGGCATAGGCGGCAATAACGTCGCACCAATGTCTGCAACCCGGGACATTAAATCCAGATGGCCTTTATGCAGAGGCGTCTCCCTAACCATCAGAATCAAAGGCCTTTTTTCTTTCAGCGTGACATCTGAAGCGCGAACCACCAAATTATCATTAAACGAGTTAGCCACTCCGGACAAGGTTTTAATGGTACAAGGCGCTACGATCATACCCCTGGTTTGAAAAGACCCACTGGCAATTGATGCTCCAATATTTTTATTGTTGTATACCTCATCCGCCATCTCCTTGATTTCATCGACAGAATACTCGGTCTCTATATTGATATTTCGTACTGCCGATTCACTCAGCACCAGATGTGTTGATACATTCAGCTCCTTTAGGACCCTCATTAACTCAACACCATAAATAACTCCGGTAGCCCCGGTAATTGCGACAACAAGTGGCAAACCCATATTGATACCTCTCTTCTCTTTTATTTGGGTTATCGAACAGTCAAAAGAACAATGCAAGAGACAAGCCAAGGATTAAAAAAAGCAGTGACAAGCTATGCAATAAATTAATGGATTTAACTCAACACATTGAATTACAAGAAGTTATAGAGCACTCTACACTTTCTTACCACCCATTCTGGCTGTGAGTATAGCTCAGCCGATCCCATAAAATGAAGAACCCTTTGACCAGGTTCATCATATTTATCATTAAACATAAGGATTGACTGAAATGATAAAGCGTAATTGACAGCACCTGGTTGCACCAATGAAACAGTTAACAGCAAGTACCCGGAAGTAGGTGGGGCCTAATCCGGGTAGGCCCCACTTTCTGCTTTATGCCGCAACTTCTTTTTTTACATGGAAGCGCTTGGCTTTCATATCAAAGCGAGGCAACGCATCCCGCGCAACAACCTGCAGTTTGGGTCTGAATCCCAACATGGCGTAGAGCTTCTCGTTAATATCATTGAGAATGCCCTCATCGGTTCCCTCAACAAGTTCAAACTCAATATCCATTTCATCCATATGCTTGACGGTATAGACGGTGATTCGGAATTCATCCACTTCATTAAACTGACGGATGATATTTTCCACCGCACCCGGAAATACATTGACGCCGCGAACGGTTACCATATCGTCTGCCCGGCCGATAACACCACCATCGAAGCGCATTGAAGTTCTTCCACACTGGCACTTCTCGATATTGGAACGCACCACATCACCAGTACGATAACGAATTACCGGGAACCCAATTCGACCCAGGTTGGTAATGACCAACTCACCCTTCTCTCCAGGAGCGACCGGCTGAAGTGTTTCGGGATCGAGAATTTCTGCGACATACTCGCTCTCAATCAAGTGTGTGCCACCAGGCTGTACTTCGCATTCAAAGGAATGAGCACCCACCTCTGATGCACCGGCATGATCAAAACACTTGGCGCCCCAGGCTTGCTGAATACGATTTTTGGTGGATGGAATATTAGCACCCGGTTCACCCGCATGAATAGTAGAACGCATAGGGATTTCGCTCATATCAAATCCGGTTTCACGTGCCACTTCAGCCAATCGCATTGCGTAGGTTGGCGTACAGGCCAGCGAAGTCGCCCCCATCTCCTTCATCAACTCCAGGCGCTGCACTGAATCACGACCACCGCCGGGTATCATGATGGCGCCCAACTTTCTTGCGCCCTCAACGGCCGCCCAGAATCCTACAAAAGGACCGAATGCAAAGGCCAGGAATACACGGTCATCTGCTTTGACCCCTGCACCCGCCAACACATAAGCCCAACATTCTCCCCACCAGTCCCAGCTTTCATCAGTATCCAGCACCTTTAGCGGTTTACCGGTCGTCCCTGAGGTCTGGTGGAAGCGTACATATTTATCAATCGAGTAGGTTAAATTGGTTCCGAAAGGCGCATTGTCAGCCTGATCCTTCACAAGTTCACCCTTTGTGGTAATGGGTAATTTGGCGATATCATCCAGCGACTTAATATCATCCGGCGTAACACCGGCCGCTTCCCATTTATGGGTGTAAAACTTGTTCTTACCCCACATCTCTTTCATCATAGACTGCAGTTTCTCAAACTGCAGTTGCGCTAACTGGTCCCTCGGTAGCGTTTCAATTTTTTCGTCATAATACGGCATCTTCTCTCTTCCTGTTTACTGCATATATTCTAAAGTTGAATCTGCCCGAATAGCCAAAACCGGGACCATCCAGGCAGCCCCCCATCAAATCGGCGTCAGGCGCTAAGCGTCACGCATCTCCGCAAATACTTCTTGCTCGGTTTTCACCATGGATTCTCTTTGATCACCAGACCACTGCACTGAAAGCGGCAATGGTGCAGCGCCTGGCCAGGATTGGTCCCGGGCTCCAATGACATCCATTTCCCATAAAGCAATACCCATCGGCACCGAATCCAAATCAGCTTTAACGGCGCGTGTTTTTCCTTTAACAAGAAATACCAGATTATCCGGGCCAATAACCTGAACAGCTGCGGCCCCGTCTCTCTCAAGATTTGCCAGTGTTTTACTATCATGATCGACGGTAAAACGAATTCGCTTATCATCAAGTGCCACTACCCATGCAAAAGCATCTGTCGGGTACTGGTCATCGCCTACCGTAATAGCAATACCCAATGCACCAGCGCGCAAATAGGACAGTAGTTGTGGTGGCAGTTCAGGTGTAATCGCATGAGGCGAAGTAGTAGTAATGCTAGACATAATCTGTATCCTCTAGTTATTTCAGTTAATTTATTAGGCCTTTTGGCCGTTATTTACTCCGTTATCATTAAAGAGAGATCGCAAATATCTGTTATCGACCAACTCTCTTTATGGTCATTCTTTATTAGCCAGTTGCAGGTAAATCTTAATCCGCGAACCTTCTTCCACGCTCAGGCTTTCTGTAACAGACACCTCGGCAATAACTTCAAGCTTTTCCGCTGGATAATCTGAAACTTCGGGTAGAATCAACACACCCCGGATTTTATCTTCAAGTAATACCGGGAAACATTTGGCTCGGCAGAACCCTTCTGGAGGAGTGATCTCGACACCCTCTGATTTTTTAATTTCCGCCAATGTCTTTTGCCATGCAGCCCCGGACATTTCCAAATTAAAGGTACCCGGATATAGTTTCATACCGAGCTTTTCCATGAACTGCTGCTGAACCCATTCCAACTGAGTCAATCCGGTTCCTTCACCGATTCCCGATCTGGCAACACCTTCCAATTCAACCCAGTTCTCTCCGGCAAGCAGTTCTGCCCGCTGTTTTCTCAATTGATCAAAAGAAGACATGAGTAAAGAGCCTATCGACCTTGTTCCAGGATGGACCGAGCCTTCTCTTCGGCCGGACCGGGAATTGTTATTGCATCAAACTGCTCTCCGGCCCCACGGGTCGCATCGAATCCAATCTTCGAGCCTATTCCACTGTCAACCGCTGATGGATCTATGACATAACCGGTCAAATGATCGAGCACCAGCGTATCTTTATTCGGCTGATAGCGCGTCGCCATCGCCCATGAAACCTCACGTGGATTTCTGATATTCACACCCTCATCAACGACGGTGACAATCTTTAACCGCAAGTCCATACTCAAAACCAGTTGCATTAAGCGCCGAACATCTCCTGGTCGCATCCCTTTGACGGAGATAACGGCAGTAAAACCACAGGTTCCGGTAATAAGCTCCAGATCCACTACACCATGCATCTGCTGTTGCAGTTGACCGAGCAATTCAGTTCCGGATGCCAAAGAGAGCAGGTTATCCACGTCAACCGTCCAGGGGCAGAGCGCCGGATAGATAAAGTTTTTCCGGTGGGTGACTGCGGTCACTTCCACTACCGGACTGGCATTTGAAAAGTAGTACCCTGTGTTCTCGCCAAAAGGTCCCTCCTGTTCGCGAACCCCAGGTAACACATGCCCTTCAATAATAATTTCCGCTCTGGCGAGGACATCAAGATCAACTGTCACTGCTGGCGTAAGCTCCAACGGTGCCCTCCTAAGCCCACCTGCAACTTCGAATTTGTCCGGTCCCGATGAGCCGACCTTAACAACCCCCGCAACCAGCGTGGCGGGATCCACTCCGAGTGCAACGGCTATTTCCAAAGGTTTTCCCTGCTCCTCCATCTGCTTATGAAACAGGGACAGCGGGGGATTTGCGAGGAATATTCCGCAACGGTTGCCACCCTGCAGCATCATGCGATGAATACCCATCGCACGGCGACCAGTCTCTGGGTCTTTTCCGATCACCAGACCACAAGTGATAAAGGGTGCAACATCTTTTTCATGATGCGTAAGAACAGGTAAAAGGGATAACAAGTCCGCAGGGGCGCTATGAATAACCTCTTGCACAGGAGCATTGCCTTCATACTGGACAGGCGAAATTGCATGCTTCTTGCAATTCAGGTAAGTCTCATTAAGCTTTTCTTCCGTGGTCCCCAACGCCCTGGCGGTACGGGCTCTGCTCGCCAACAAATTTCCAGCCACTTTCGTGCCTGGATAGCCTGACACATCTTCAAATAGCACTATACGTCCATCAGCTTGCGCTTCATGGAGTAGAGCAGCCATTTCAAACTCGGGCTTAAACCCGGATTCTATCCGAAGTATTTCACCCTCATTATCGGCCAGAAAACCACGCAGATCCTGATATCCCATCGTTCCTCCTGAAAGCGGGTGCAAGCACCCGCTCCAATCAGATTGCTACTTACTGGTAATTGGCGAAACGCTCGATTTCACCCAGCACGTTGATTGAGTACTTCTGATCAGAAAGCTGACCGCGCCCAAAACGCACCTGTAGCCTATCCGGATATTGATCCAGAGTAGTGGACACTTCCGCGTTAACACGCTTATAGGTGTATTTGTGGATTCCATCATTCAAAGTACGGATGGTCAGCTCCAGGTTTTCACCCTCTGCCAGTTCATCCAGATCATTTACATAAACTTCCCATAGATTCATCTTTAATTCTCCTCAACCTTTACTCTTCGAAACCATAGTTTTTCCAGTTACTGACAATCTTCTCCTGAATGTCCTCAGGATAGATATTCTTGAACGACACCAGTCGCGGTACTTCGTTGATCGGATCCCAATCCAGCGGGAAGGTACAGTCAAACAGTACCTGTGAGCCGATACACCACTGACGCTCATGCGAATTCGCATGCGGATAGAGCGCAGTACCGGTGGTGTTTTCAAAGACATGGATATCCCGCACCGGATTCATCCTCGTACAGAAGGAGTGGTAGACCTCATCCCAGTTGTAGATATCGACGGTATCATCAACCACCATCACCATATGGAACCAGGGGCCAAGTTTACTACCGAAGGCCAACTGGGCGATCTGCATGGCAATACCGGAGTAGGTCGGTTTCACACCTACGATCATCATGTGGTGGGTAGAACGCGGATGCATGTAAACACCGGTAATCGGAATACCCTGGCTACGCAGCAACTTATCCAGCTCCAGACCCAAAGAGAAGGATCGCAGCAGCTGCCCCTCATCCATAGGCACACCCATGTTGGAAATGGTCATGGTGGCGTTGTTCCGGAAAGTGATGCAGTTAACCCGGAACGAGACACGTGGCATCCGCGGCGAAGTCCGGTAACCGGTGTACTCACCGAAAGGTCCTTCCTCAAGCATCACGTCAGGCATGATTTCACCTTCGAGGATAATTTCGGCATTGGCCGGCACCATCAGGTCATTGGTTTCACACTTGACCAGCTCAACAGGTTTGCCCGCCAGCATACCGGTCAGTTGCGATTCCGGGATTTTAGAGGGTGCACAGGCTGCCATACCCGCCAGCGGGGAAAGCCCGATAGCGGTTGCAAAAGGACAGCTCTCGCCACGCGGCAGATAGTAGGACTGCAGCGTTTTACCGAGATCCGAGAAGGGGAATACCGCGCCACACATGGAGCGTGAATCGTACATCATCTGGCGATACATACCCCAGTTGACATCACCTGTGATCGGATGCTCGGTAATCACAGCGTGCCAGGTACCTGCGTAACGACCACCATCACCTTCGTGTACCAGAGGAATCGGCAGTTTACAAAGGTCGACATCGTCACCCAGCCAGATGTTCTCCTTACAGGGAGCCGCGCTCTTGTCGATCTCAACCGGTTCAATGATGTCACCTTCGGTCCGTTCCAGGTACTCTTCCGCAATCTCCGGCAGAGTGGACTCAGGGTCCATGCCCATGGAGATAGCTACCCTTCGGTAGTTGGATAACGGTGCACCGAAGTAGCTGAAGCCAGGGTAATCCTTAATGTTTGTCATATAGGGCGCTGGGGCTTCCAGCTCACAGACACGACGTACGATACCACCGGCTTCATTATCCCAATCAACCTCCTGGTCAATCTGGACCATGTCACCGGTTTGTCTTAGCGCTTCGATAAACTCCCGGTTTGAAGTTGGCGCGTTATAGTCTCTACTCATTTTTAACACCTCTTAATCATTTGTAAAAATAACGGTTAATTTAAATTACTTCGTAAAAAACAGTTTCGATTTAGCCCATCTTGGCCAACAGCTTGTCCCATTTACCCTGGGCTTTCAGTATCAGCTCCGCAACTTCGCGCACCGCTCCATAGCCGCCACGCGCTTTGGTTACGTACTTTGCATGCTCCAGAATGTCCGGTACCGCATCAGCTACCGCAACCGGCAGACCAACCCGCTTCATCATGCTCAGATCCACCAGATCGTCCCCCACATAACACACCTCTTCCGGTGTGATCTGCATATCTTCGATAATCTCGGCGAACTGTTCAGGCTTGTTTTTGGCACCTTCATAGAACCGTTCGATTTTGAGCTCGGCAGCACGATGACGCACAGCTCCCGATTTCTTCGACGTGATGATAGCGACCTCTACACCGAGCATCTTCAGCGCCACGCTACCCATACCATCCTTGATATCGAAGTTGCGCGTCTGGACACCGTTGTCATCAATAACAATACGGCCATCACTCATCACACCATCGACATCCAGAATCACGAGCTTGATATTTTTTGCGACTTCCATATTTCTCTCCTATTACGAATCTTTTCTAGTCGATTCCGTATTCGGCCCAGCGCGACTGCACTTTGGCTAACGTTTCTTCATCCAGAGCAATGGGTACCGGCTTCTCTTCCCACTCGTAAGGAATAGTCGCGTCAAGAATAATGCGCGAAGTAATCAGCTTGCTTTCATCAGGATGGAGCGCCGGGTCCAGTGGCGTAGAACGGCCACGCTTGATCATTTCGGTACCACGTTGTGGGTCATAGCGACAGGCCAGCGCCCAGAACACGCGTTGTATATCATCCGCATCGATATCCTCATCGACGACAATGACTCCCTTAATACCGTAACTACCCGTGGTGGTCGCGATCACTGCATTACCCACCTGACTGGAGTGCCCCGGGTACATGGTTTTCACTGAGACGACGGCCCAGAATCGACCGGCTGATTCCGGCATTACATTCACCGACTGAATACCAGGAACATTCATTTTCGCCAGATCCGTCCACAGCATTGCAGTACGAGTGAAGGAGAGCAGCATATGGACATCTGTTACCGGACGGCCAACCGAGGTAGCCCACAGGATCGGATTGTCACGGTGCAAAATCTGCTTCACTTCAAGGCAAGGCTTTTTAATCTCTTTGTACAGCTCATCGGTGTAATACCCCGTGTACTCCCCAAATGGCCCTTCCGGCTGGAAGTTGTTAGGATCAATCTCACCTTCAAGGACCAGTTCAGCAGCTGCAGGAATCGGCAGACCGGTCAATGGCGCCATCATATACTCAGAGGGTGCACCACGCACCGAGCCGATAATATCGTACTGGTTTTGCGCACCTTCATGCTGCAGCGCACCGGCCATCATCATCAGCGGATCACAACCAATCACCGCAGCAGCCGGCATCTTTTTGCCCAGCTTTTTGTACTTTTCCAGAATGCGCATGCCACGCTTACCGGGCAGAATTTGTACACCACAACGTTTATCATCCAGCATCTGCATGCGGTATGTTCCGAGGTTGACTTTACCGTTTTCCGGATCCTTGATTACCAGAAACGTGGCTGTACCAATGTAGCGCCCGCCATCCTGTGGGAAAAACCTGGGTACCGGGAAGATATTCAGATCAACATCGTCACCACTAACCACGTTTTCCAGAACCGGTCCATCCGTTACCTCTTTTGAAGGGATCAGTTCATCAATGGTTTTCTCCATCCACTCTTTGGCCGAATCACACAGGGAATTTTCGGGATTCATAATCATCGACATCGCCAAACGACTGGGCGTGGCAAATGCACCGGTAAATACCGGCGAGTCATAACCCTTGATATTCTCAAATAACAGAGCGGGACCCTGTTTTTCTTCCGTTAGCTTGGAGATATGTGAAAGTTCCAGGTCCCAATCCACTTCAGCAGTTACGCGCTTCAATTCGCCTGCTTCTTCGCATCGGTTAATAAAATCTCTCAGGTCCATAGGTTTTATCCTCTTGTGGTTATCTATAAAAGCGGTTTTCTGCCGCGCGTAATTATTTAATGGTTAGTTTGCTTATTAGCCCTGCGAGCCAACAACCGACTCGAGCACATGGTAGCCATTCTCTATGAGCGCCTGCGCCACATCTGTCGTATCTTTACCTCGAAAACGTATAATGATTTTCTTCTCATTACTCACCTCATAATTAGGCGGTTCAGCCTTGCCAATCGGATAGATCGCCTGTACGTCAGCGCCAGTCTCACTGACAATATCTGAAATCTTTCCAATGGCTCCAGGCTCAAGCTGTATAGGTGCCAAGGTAATGCCGTTACGCTTTTCCCATGCACCCAGGAAATTCGCCGCCAGCGCAAAGATTTCGTTTGCCGAAATAATGCCCACCACTTCCCCGTTATCGATAACGGGAAATTGCGCAACACCTAGCTCTTTACCCTTTTCCAGGCAGTGCTCCATAGTGTCATCAGCCTCTATCGTGGCCGGATTTCGCACCATGATGTCTTTCACCTTGAGGCGCTCTGTAAAAAAGGCAAACTCATCAGGGCTTTGGGTGTTGCTGACAAAATGCGCTGCTCTCAGACAATCAGCCCGGGTTATCAGACCTCGCAGTGTTTTCCCTTCCATAACCGGAAGAACGTGCAGGTTGTTCTCCGCCAACAGACGTTTTGCTTCCGACACCAGCGTATCCGGAATGATGGTAATGGGGTTCGGTTTCATCCAGTTTCTAACAATCATCGTGTTCCCCTTAATTGACTTTTTTACCAGCCATCATGCTGCTAAGAATATGGTCCATAGCCGAACCGGCACTCTCACTGTCAGTCACCGGCTCCGTCTCCTTATTGCTCCATACGGTTTCCGGGCGCGCCTGCAAAATAAAGATGTTGCCACCCTCCGGCATATCCTTATCGATGGCCCACTCGATATCCATTGGACAGCCATAGTGCTTCTCGATCAGCTTGCCCATCTTGGCCAGTTCGACCAGTTCTTTATCTGTCACAGACTGCACTTTGCGCCGCTCCTTTGGCACTTCGCTCTTGATTGACACCTGCGTTTTCGGATCAACGGTATAGCAAACTTCCTTATCGGATATGGTGCGTCCCAGTACTTCCAGTGATACCTTATTGATACGGAACTGATCCGGTGTGACTTCTCCTGAAACCACCGACTCACCAAACCCGAAGTTGGAATCAACCACGATAGAAGAGCGATCACCGTTGCTGGGATTCAGAGTAAACATCACACCGGCAGCAAAGGAGTTAGCCATTTTCTGAATACCTACACTGATACCCACTTCGCGATGATCAAAATTCATGTCAATACGATAGGCAATCGCTCGAGCGGTAAACAGGCTCGAAATACACCTGCGAACGTGATGAATTACTTCATCAACACCTCTTACCCACAGATACGTATCCTGTTGACCAGCAAAGCTGGCATCAGGCAGATCCTCTGCCGTGGCACTGGACCTAACCGCAACCGGAACCGCCGGCATACAGCAACGCACAGATAACTGACGGTAGAACTCTGCAATCTGATCCTCAAAGGCAACATCAATCGGCATCTGTTCGATTTTGTCCCGAATAACCGCACTGACCTCTTCCAGCTTTTCAATATCCTGCGGATCAGCACCTTCCAACATTCCGTCAATTTCATCGAGAATCTTGTTTTGCGACATAAAATGCTGATAGCCGGCTACCGTAATGGCAAACCCGGGTGGTACCCGAATACCCGCATTGATCAGTTCACCAAGTGACGAGCACTTCCCGCCCACCTGTTCAACCATGTCTCTTCTGCAGTCTTCAAACCAACTGACCCATGGTAATTCAACACTCATAACTTCCTCCTAAACGCTCCAACAGACCGGCCCCTGATATCTCCGGCACAACGCTTTTATTTAAATAATATTGATTTCGCCTGTAGAACCATTAACACGAATCATTTGCCCGCTCTTAACGATTTTGGTCGCAAGACCGGTACCCACTACCGCAGGCATGCCGTACTCTCGACAGACAATGGCCGCATGGCTCATGACGCCACCCACATCGGTTATACAGGCTTTAATTTTGCTAAATACCGGCGCCCATGATGGAGACGTAGTCGGAGACACCAGAATTTCCCCCTCTTTTAGCTGGCTAACTTCATCCACCGTACGACAAACTCGAGCAATGCCTTCTACCGTTCCCGGACTCCCGGCAAAACCTTTGAAACAGGTAATACTATCCAGATCATCGGTATCCTGAATCTCGCTCCAGGACTCCAGCGAATCACTTGTCACACCCCACAACACAATGGTAAAGGGCTCCTGGATCGCATCCGGAACAGTGCCAACGGCAGGGACCGGACTCCACTCACGGAATTTATCCATTACACCTTTGCGCCATTCAATTTCTTTTGGCCAGGTAACTGCACCGCGTGGCTTCACACCCGTGGCCCAGGCGGTGACCATATCCCAAAGCGCATCCTTGATTTCGTTACGCTTGAGGTACCAGACATCCTCAACATCATGAATAATGCCATGCTCTTTCATGATGGCTGCCACCTCACGCACCTTGTTCCAGAACACGGAATGGAACCAGTGCTCAACATAGAACATATGGTTTTCCACATAAGGAAATACTGTTCTGGCGGTTTTTAACAGCTGATCAAAAGCTGCTCGATCCTGATCGGTGGAGATCAGCTCGCGATACTCTTCTGTAATCTGGTCCCGTTCCTCCTGAATAGCTTTAGTCGGGCGATCCAGGTTCTCGCCTTTCTCCAGCTTATCGGCATACATGGTGATCGAAGAAAGCGGGATATTGAGATCGTCGTTCCAGGACTTGTCGTGGTGATACCAGCCAGTACCGGTTGAAACGTTAAACCAGGGGTAGCGTGTATCTTCAAAGATCTTAAGCCATTCGCGACCTTTTTCAGTTTCCTGCAGCGCCGCCTCCACTTCACTGAACTCTTTGCTGACTCGCAGCGTTGCCTGCACACCCATCTCTACAGCACGCTTAGCCAGTTTTTTCAGTTCTTCATCCGGTCGATACATGATCACATCAATTCCGGAGATCATCTGGGTAACCCGTTGCGCAGGAATATCAGGGAAGATCCTCTGACAAAAATCCAGGAAGGTTACATAGGCTGCATAGCCCAGATTCAGGAATTCAAAGTGGTACTGCCAGCACTGGATACCGAGGTCGATCAGCCGATCATAGTCTTTGAGCAAGTGGTAGCCTTTCGATTCACCCAACCCCTCCTTGACCACACTGATATCTTCCAATTCCGGCAAGGGAGCAATCTCCAGCGCTTCAAGCTTGTCAATTGTCTCGCGCATTTTGCCTTCCCATTTGGCTTCCAGCTCTTCCCAATTTTCATAGTAATAGCCGGCTCGCTCCATAAAGTGCGCAATGCGCGCCTCAACCACTTCCGGATCCTTAACTGGTACCGGAGCGATATAGGGATAGCCATTAATCACGCGGTGATCCACACCAAACACAGGAGGAACAGAAAAGATGCGCGTATTAAACTGGGAAAGTGCCAGATACCAGGCCTCATCCCAAATCATATCAAACGGATAAACCGGCTCCGGATAGTGAAGTCCGTCGTAAAACCAAAAGGATTCCTCCTCATACTTCTCTCGTTCCGGATCATCATCTACAAACTGATATTGATAGGGATACATACGCTCCCAGCCTTCGGTACCCGGGATTGTTTCAATATCTTTCGGTTTCGCATACTGGCCTGTCATCGGTGATCCTCCTGACATTTTTCGCATTTGAATGTGGGCTACTCAGCCGGTGAGTGTTTTCTGCCCTTATTATTTAAGTCACCCGCAGAACGGATACCTGCACCCTTTTAAAACCTGAGGTGCTCATGCTTGAAATGTATCTACGTTTTGCTTTATCTGGTGACACTGCTTCATTTATTTATATGACGGGGCTCCACTTCATCAAATTTCACCCATCAATTTTGCTATTGGTGTGTCACTCCCCTTAATTTGTGCCACACGCGATTGCTACCTATGTACATAGCAAGGACCAGGCCAACTCACATACAGCACTCTGATCAAATTGGTAAAAAACGGCATATAAAACTTAACCCGTTGTATTAAAAAGATATTATTTTCCTAAAAAAAGGAATATCTGCGGCACTCGAAGACCCTTTGACATGCGAACCAGCATCGCCAGACAAATGAGCAGCTCACCATAATTATCATTTTGCACATCTATAACCAATGAGTTAAAGTAATGTGCAAATTTGATAAAAAACACTCTACATTCCTATCCATTAACCGATTAAACCCACTATGAGCCCGACAAGAAAACCCTCCGGTACAGAAACAGACGCTCAGCGATTTACCTTGCAGGCTTTACTGGGAGAAGGTGCTAACCGGGACAGCCACGCATCCTTTACCGACCTTATTAACTCCCTTAGGTTTTCCCCCAAAGAGGGCCGTATCTGGCTGGACAGTGATCGTGTTGCTCTAATCTATATGTCCAGTCTGGGCTTTTTGCGCGAACAGGCGATCAATAAGCTGGGGGTTGAAGAAGCTCGGGCGGTACTGACCCGAATGGGCTACTCGGCGGGCACTAAGGACGCAGTGATTGCACGCAAAGTTCGCACACGATCCACGCTGGACTCATTTCTGGCCGGGCCACAGCTGCACTCACTTCACGGTATGCTCTTCGCGCAGCCGGTGCGCGTTGAAGGTGACACAAAAACCGGGCAGTACTATGGTGAGTTTATCTGGCACGACAGCTTCGACGCCAAACACCACCTGGAGGTATTCGGACCAGCTGACCAAGCCGTCTGCTGGATACAGCTTGGCTACGCCATTGGTTACACCAGCGCCTTTATGGGTCGCCCAATCCTTTATAAAGAGGTTGAGTGCTGCGCTGCCGGAGACAAGCATTGCCGAATCGTCGGAAAATCTCTCGATGAGTGGGGTGCCGACGAGATTGAGCAGGAGCGTAGCGCATTACAACCTCATATGTTTATCAACCGCTCTTCAAACCGTTCGGCCAAACAGGCGCCCAGCGACCCCTTCAAACAAAATCGGGAGCCCTTCTCTCCCCTTGAAGAGATGGTCGGAACATCACCCGGATTCGCAACCACCTGTCACCTGGTACAAAAAGTATCCAACACATCTGCAACAGTTCTGCTCCTCGGGGCCACCGGGGTCGGCAAAGGTCGTTTTGCACGCGCCTTGCACGATATCAGCAATCGTGCCGACCAGCCCTTCATCGCACTCAACTGTTCCGCCATACCCGAGAACCTAATCGAATCCGAACTGTTTGGCGTTGAGAAAGGCGCTTTTACCGGCGCAACAGAGGCCAGACCCGGTCGTTTCGAGCGTGCGCATAAAGGCACATTGTTTCTGGATGAGGTAGGCACCCTCTCGATGGCCGCACAGATTAAATTACTGCGCGCCATTCAGGAAAGGGAAATTGAACGTGTCGGCGACACCGCTACCAGAACAGTCGATGTCCGCATCATCGCCGCCACCAATATGGACCTGCACGCTGCCGTCCGGGAAGGTATATTCAGAGAAGATCTGCTGTTTCGCCTGAACGTTTTCCCCATCAACATACCCTCTCTAAAGGAACGTCGAGAAGATATTCCGCTACTGATGGATCATTTTCTTCGCCTGTTCAACAGCCGTCATGAGAAAAACATTACCGGGTTTTCAAGCCTTGCCGTAGATGCGCTTTATCTGCATGATTACCCCGGCAACATTCGCGAACTGGAAAACCTGATTGAACGGGCCGTTATTCTGGCAGAGGACAACACTCCCATTGAGCTGAACCATCTTTTCCTCAAAGAGGATGTGATCGAATCGATGCTGCTCAAGCTTGACCCTACCGGATCAATAAAACAAAGCCAGACCGCTGTGCCTGAAGAGAAGTTGCTGGACTCAGTACTTGATGAGCAGATACCAATCGATGATATAGAGTACGGTCTAATCACCGAAGCCATTAAGAGGGCTAACGGAAACCTGTCTCAAGCCGCGCGAATGTTGGGCGTCAAGCGTGCCTACGTTTCTTATAGAATTAAAAACCGAAGTGCGCAGGAACAACCTTTAGTGGATTAAGAGACTGTTTTAATGCAGAGAGGCACAGATGCGAAGACAAGCCAGCGAACTATTTCGCCAAACGTTTTTGCACCAGGCTGACGGCTTGCGCAAAATCATCCCGGACCATTCTCGCAATGCCCGCCCCCGTTGGTCGATCTCGCTCAATTTGCATAGCCATGAAATAGGCCGTTCCGTCTTCAATATAAAAAACCGGACAACCGGATGAGCCGGTTTCGGATTGGCAGGTATGAATGCCGAGTTTTCCATCTGCATATTCTGTAAAATGACTTAGCACACCCGACCGCGTAGGATAGATCTGACATTGCTCCCGATGAAGTGAGGGTATCAATTCAGCCCCACTCTGATAAAAACAATACAGATTGATCTCCAGCCCTGTCTTCGGTATAGATTGATCCGTGGCTAACGCCATATCCGGGTAGTTTATCCCTTTACTACAGCGTGGCTTATCGACCATAAGAATAATCCAGTCCTCGGCCGATTGCACAGGGGACGAAAGCGGAAACACTTCACTGACGGGTAATTTTTCATTTTTCAGGTGAAGCCGCAGTTGATTAAGCGATGTACGCAACTCGCCCTGCTCACCCAGGATATTATGCCCGGCTGTTGCCAGTGCGATTCGGCATTCATTTTCAGCCACCACCAGTGCCCCGCCCCGCCAGGCATGTCTGTCGTTCTCACCCTCAAACGCGACCACGCGTTGTAATACAGGATTGTTATGGCGGTCTCTGACCGGAACCTTAACCCTTGCGTCAAAATGCTCTATTTTCTTAATCGCAGCCAACAGTAATGTTGCCTCATTGGAAGATTGCTGCGCTAAAAGCTCCATCATGATAAAGCTCTTCCCCCGCGCCACAGCCAGCGACGCGAACCGCTCCAGCAATTCGGGGTCTTTGAGATAATCCAACAACGGGATAAATCGGGCGGGATGTTGTATCGCCCAGTCCAGCAGAATAGTTATGTTTTCCTGGCCCGAAAACAGCTGAACCAGATTTTCAGTCGGCTTACTGGCTGTGTTTATTGCGTCCGGTCGCGCCCACTTCTCGAGCACTTCTCTGACTTCAACCTCAGCATCCTGCTTCGCTCCGCAGGAAAAAAGCACGGGCACCGACAGCAGAATCAAGCATCGCCATGCCGCACTAATACATCCGCGAAAGCAGCTGCTCATTGCTACGGTGTCTGTGGTTGTCTTCATCCGCAACCGATTCTATCTGCTCGATAGTTTCAAGATAAGCGCTGGGAAACCCGTGATATCTGGCGCCAACACTGACCAACTCTTTATACCAATGAAAGGGCTTAATAGCCTCATCAATATGATCGGATTCTGCAATATAGGCAAATGCCCGACATTTTTCACCCTCCAACTGGAGGGTCAGTGACTCGGCAATATAACCTTCTCCTTCAATCGCATCCAGTATTGGTTTGTGCTCAGTGTCCATTCGATAAACTGCACCAAGAAGATAATGTGCCGGCTGACCGGTATAGAGCGCATTACATTTTCCCGAGCGGTCGCCGCCACGCTTATGGAACTTAAGTCGGTAGCCATTTAGCCGCGTAACACCCAGAAAACTGCTCGAGGGAATACGTTCACCCAGACGAACCGGATGCAGATTTGAACCATAGGCAAAATAGTAGAGATCCTTATCCATCTGCCTGTTTGATCCAGCTTAGCGCTGATGAATAGTCGGGAAATACTGAAATTTTGAGACCGGCTCGTACTGCTCTAAAATGAAAACGGCGACTTAATCCCAAGGTAAGCTCATTGGTGACGACAAAGGCATATCGATCAACAAATCTGGCAGCCTGCGCAGCGAATATCGCGACCAAAGAATCCATTTCCCTGACAAAAAAAGCTCGTTTGATCTCTCGTGCATCAATCACCACGGACATACCATCCGTTTTATCAGGGTGCTGTTGAATATCCAGGATCACTCTTTCAATATCGTTAATACTGATGACATTAAAAGTACGTATCGCGACGATTCCGGACTGCCGGTCAATATCAAAATCTATCGCCATACCCGTCTCATTGACTCAAAGAGCTGATATAGGCATTCGATGCATCAATGGATTTCTGCATCTCCTTGACCAGCCTCGATACATCAGATCGCACACTCACCAGCTCGCTTTTCAAAGAAGCCACTGCCTTTGCGTTCAAACTGTGTTTAAGAAACAACACCTGATCCTTAAATGCGGTCAGTACCGGTGGGATTTTGGATTCCGCCTTTCTCATAGCTTTAATCAAACCCTCATAACGAGTTCTGGCCTCATTCATCTCACGCTTTTTCATGCGCCTGTATTTACCGCTGGAATACTCTTCCAGCTCACCTTCCCACTCCTCAAACAGCGCCTCCGCGACGCTCTCCACGGCGTCAATGTGATCAGTGACTGCCTGCGCCTTCTCTTCACTCTTCTCATATTCCTCATTCAGCGCTTCGTACTGCTCCTGCAGATCTCCGCCATCAAAGTTAACCACTTCGGAAAACCGTTCAAGGGCCGACTTAAACTGCTCCTGCGTCTCTACCTGACTGTCACGCGCCTCTTCGACCCGGTCAACCAGAATATCCCGTTTATGAACGCCGAATTTTTCCATGGTGTTGTAGTAGGTCTGCTGACAGCCCACAAGTGCCCACAACATCATGAACAGCATAATCGGTAATCGAATTTTCATGGAATAACTCCCGCATTCAGAGGTCTTCATTAACCTAAAAGCAAGCAGTAAAACTTGCAAGATCATTCATTTTTTCCAACGCCAGGCCACTGCCTATCGTATCCTGAGCGATTACCACGCCTTCCGCCAAGGTATTAGCCACTCCGGACACATAGATTGCAGCCCCGGCATTAAGGGCTATCATATCGGCCGCTTTCATCCCGTTACTATCGGCATTTTTTGTCAGCGCTGAAAGAATCAGCTCCATTGATTCGGCAGCACTGTTTACGCATAAACCAGTCAATTCGGAACGGGCGACGGAAAAATCCTCGGGCTGTATCGAATACTCTCGAATTTCACCAGCAACCAATTCGGCCACTTGGGTGGCACCCGCCAGGCTAATCTCGTCGAGACCATCATCAGAATGCACCACCATCACATGCTCACTTCCCAGGCGCTGCAGCACCTGTGCTACCGGCAAACAGAGCGCCGCATCAAACACACCTATCACCTGATTAACCACCCCGGCCGGGTTGGTCATCGGGCCAACCATATTAAAAAGCGTGCGTATGCCCAATGCTTTGCGCGGCGCAGCAGCATACTTCATAGCACCATGATGCGCCGGAGCATACATAAAACCGACACCAACCTCTTTGACGCAAAGTGCCACCTGCTCGGAGGTGAGCTTGATATTGATGCCAAACTGCTGCAGCAAATCAGCGCTGCCGCTGGAACTGGATACCGAATGATTACCATGCTTGGCTACCTTTGCGCCTGCTGCCGCTGCGACAAAAGCACTGGCGGTTGACACGTTAAACAGGTTGGCGCCATCTCCCCCGGTGCCCACAATATCCACCAGATTAGACTCGGACAGGCTAACCGGGACTACCAGTTCGCGCATCACCTTGACCGTGCCCAGCAACTCCTCGAGACTTTCACCCTTCATGCGCAGCGCGACCAGAAACCCTGCAATTTGGGCATCGATGGCCTGACCGGACATTATCTGCCGCATCACCTCTGCGGTTTGATCTGCAGTCAGGTCTTTTTGCTCAACCAGCTGTGCAATCGCCTGTTGAATATTCATGTCAATATGAACCCGTTAACCCACGGGAGGTTCAATCTAGCAAGATACATTCAGAAAATTCCTCAGCAAATCATGACCATGTTCAGTCAATATCGATTCCGGATGGAACTGCACGCCTTCAATAGCCAGTTCCTTATGGCGAACACCCATAATCTCGTCAACCGATCCGTCGACACCCCCCGTCCATGCAGTGACTTCAAGACAATCGGGCAAGCTATCCTGCTCGATTACGAGGGAATGGTAACGGGTTGCCACAAAGGGATTATTGAGCCCACTGAACACGCCCTCCCCCTTGTGATAGACCTTCGATGTCTTACCATGCATCACCTGACCCGCGCGCACGATCTTTCCGCCAAATGCCTGAGCAATTGATTGATGTCCAAGACAGATTCCCAGAATCGGCAATTTACCGGCAAAGTGCTGAATCGCCGCCACCGACACACCCGCCTCATTCGGCGTGCAGGGGCCGGGCGAGACCACAATCCGCTCAGGGTTCATCGCCTCGATATCCGCCAGCGTCAGTTCGTCGTTTCGGTGCACATGAACGTCCGCACCGAGCTCACCCAGATACTGCACCACGTTATAGGTAAAAGAGTCGTAGTTATCAATCATCAACAGCATGACAGTCTGCTACTCCTCACTCTGATCATCGCAATGGGCCATCGCCACTGCCCGAAACATGGCGCGCGCCTTGTTCATGGTTTCCTTCCACTCCAGCCTGGGGACAGAATCAGCAACCACACCGCCACCGGCCTGCACATAAAGCGTTTGATTCTTGATCACCGCGGTGCGTATGGCGATACAGGTATCCATATTATCTTCCCAGGAGATATAACCAACGGCGCCTCCATAGACACCACGTTTCACCGGCTCCACCTCATCGATAATTTCCATCGCGCGAATTTTTGGCGCACCGCTGAGCGTACCGGCAGGTATGGTTGCACGCAGCACGTCAATGGCCGACAATCCAGGCATAAGTTGCCCAACCACATTGGAAACGATATGCATTACATGGGAATAGCGTTCAACCACCATATTATCGGTTAACTTGACGGTTCCTGTTTTTGCCACCCGCCCGACATCATTACGGCCCAGATCAATCAGCATCAAGTGCTCGGCAATCTCTTTGGGGTCACCCAGTAGATCCTCTTCCATCGCCCGGTCTTCGGCTTCGGTTTTGCCACGGCGACGGGTACCCGCAATTGGCCTGACCGTAATCAGCCCATCTTCGACCCGGGTCAGCACCTCCGGCGAGGCACCAACCACATAAAAGTCATCCAGATTCAGGTAGAACATATAGGGCGAAGGATTCAGATTGCGCAACGCCCGGTACAGGTTGATGGGCTCAGCTGTAAAAGGGATGCTCATGCGCTGCGAAGGCACCACCTGCATAATATCCCCCGCCAGCGCATACTCTTTGATCTTTTCAACCGCTTTTTCATAGTCAGGTTGAGTGAAGTTTGACTTAAATGCACTCTCCTCAATCGGCAGCTGATCAGCCGCCATATTGACCACATCGAGATTGATCTCCGACAGATTAGGTGAAGGCTCCGGCAGTCTCGAAACCAAATAATCCAGACGCTGCTGCGCCTGTTCGTAACCACCAGGTTCTGCCGGATCAACATGGATAATTACACTGAGGGTCCCCGCCAGATTATCAAATACCAGCACCTCATCGGACAGCATCAGTACGATATCCGGATTATCAATTACATCCGGCGGCATCGACTCTTTCAATCGCGGTTCTATATAACGAACCGTATCGTAGCCGAAATAACCCGCCAGCCCACCGTTGTAACGCGGACTGTCATCCAGCTTGGCAACACGAAACCGACCCTGAAACTCCTTGATAAATTCAAAGGGATCCTCATGCTCCATCGACTCCACCAGCTGGCCATCGGTTTCAACGCGAATCTGGCAACCGCGCACCTTGAGGACGGTGCGACAGGGCAGGCCGATAATCGAATAGCGCCCCCATTTCTCGCCACCCTGCACCGACTCAAACATATAGGAGTAGGGCCCTGCTGCAAGCTTAAGGTATGAACTCAGGGGTGTATCCAGATCCGCCAACACAGTCCGGGTGACCGGAATCCGGTTGTAGCCCTCGGTGGCAAGTTGAGCAAATTGTTCAGGCGTCATGGCGGGTACCGCTTCCTTTTCTACTTCGGTATTAACTCTTTACGGTGGCCAGTGAATGGCGCATTTTGTCGATGGTTTCCCGGTAATCACCCGCGCCAAATATGGCGGATCCTGCAACAAAAGTATCAGCACCGGCCGAAGCCACCTGTGCGATATTGTCAACACCAATGCCGCCGTCTACCTCCAACCGAATATCTCGCCCGCTATCGTCTATCAGCGTACGTACCTGTTTGATTTTGCGATAAGTTTCAGCAATAAACTTTTGCCCGCCAAATCCGGGGTTTACCGACATCAGCAGGATCATGTCCAGCTTGTCCATCACGTGCTCCAGGTGGGCTACCGATGTAGCGGGATTAAGCACCAATCCGGTCTTACAACCACCCTCTCTGATCAACTGCAGCGATCGATCAATATGTTCCGACGCTTCCGGATGGAAGGTAATATAACTGGCACCGGCCTCGATAAAATCACCAATAATACGGTCCACCGGCTTAACCATCAGGTGCACATCTATCGGAGCAGTAACCCCATAGGAGCGTAGCGCTTTGCAGACCATCGGGCCAATCGTAAGGTTGGGCACATAATGGTTATCCATTACATCAAAGTGCACGATATCGGCACCGGCATTCAACACCGCATCAACCTCTTCACCCAGACGGGCAAAATCTGCGGATAATATTGAGGGGGCAATTAAGTAGTCGGGCATTGTATTCTGACTTTTACGTTGGGGCTTGTTAACGCCGTTTTACTGGAAAGCAAACTATTCTACACACAAAAAATCTTGCCGTATATTTGCTTGGCTGAAATTCAGGCAAAGAAATTTTGCCTACAGATACCGATAAATTTCAGCCCATTCAAAGAACAAGGCTCTAACACATCCGGCTTTTGCGCTAGAATGCGCGAGAAACCAACTTGCAGGCAAGCCCCATTGTTTAATCTACTGATCATTGCAGGCGCAACCGCATCCGGAAAAACCCATCTGGGCGTACAACTGGCGCAACAGCTTAACGGCGAAATACTATCCGGCGATTCACGGCAGGTATACCGCGGCATGGATCTGGGTACTGGCAAGGATCTGCACGAATACGGCGACATACCCTACCACCTCATTGACCTGGTCGAACCGGGAACCGAATACAGCGTTTTCGATTACCAAAGGGATTTTTATCGGGCGTTCAATGAGATACAACAGCGGCACACACTGCCCATTCTGGTAGGCGGCTCCAGCCTCTATATCGACGCTGTGGCCAGAGATTATCAATTTGTACCCGTTGATCAAGACCCGGAACTGCGCCAGCAACTGGATCAACTCAGCGACGATCAATTGCGCAGCAAACTGCTGCAACTGAAACCCGAACAACACAACACCACCGACCTTATTGAACGGGAACGGCTCTACCGCGCCATTGAGATCGCCATCGGCGAGCAAAAGACAAAAGAGAAACAGGCAACCATCGATAAGCCGGAGATCAATCCGCTCTACATTGGCATTCGCTGGGACCGGCCGATGCTGAGAAAGCGCATCGAACAACGGCTCAAACAGCGCCTGGAGCAGGGCATGATCGATGAAGTAGAAAACCTGCTACAGCAAGGGGTGAGCCACGAGAACCTGGAACTGAAAGGACTTGAATACCGCTTCATTTCCCAACACCTTAGAGGCCAGCTTAACTACAATGACATGTACCAAAAACTGCGCTCTGCGATCAATCAGTTCGCCAAACGGCAGGACACAGCCTTCAGACGCTGGGAGCGACAAGGTGTTGAGATCAACTGGGTTGATGGTCATGGTGACGCGCTATCACAAGCGCTGCAAGCGATCAAACAACACACAACCTGAACCGCTCAATCCGCTGTGCTGACCCCACCGGATACCCTTAATCGCACGCTGCATACTGTGGATCCTGCAACCATTCTGGCGCACTTCGCTTTGTCCATTTCGCAAACGCCATCTTTTCCCCCAGATAAAACTGCCGGTAGGCCTTAACCGCATCACCAGGCACTTTATACTGGTCAGGCATGGCCTGGGCAAACTCCGTCAAACCTTTTTTGTGATAGCCATGCCCGGCAATATCTTTAAGCACTTTGATTGATTTATGGTCATCCTGTTTCGCAAAACGAAACCGATACTCCCGGTTAAGTGCGATGGCCAGATCCTGCAACCAGATAAAATTATCGAAAGATTGTTCCACCCAAAGCACACAGGGATGATGGATGTGTGTCGACCGATAAGGCGTACTGAAGCCCTTCTTATTGAGCGCCGTGCAGAGCATCTGCACACTTTCGAGAATCATTTTGACCACATGCTGATCGCAGTGATACTGCGCGCACTGGTTGATATCCCGATCCAGAATAAAAATATTCATTCAATACGGCCCGCTTTGCACTCCCGTTTACAGGAGTTACGCTGGAATACTATTCCCTATACAACACAGAGATCAATGCTCGTGGCTCAACTCCGTTATCGATGGCAATCTCAATAATCGATTTTTCAGAACCACCTACCTGAAAACCGGCAGCAAGGAATTTTGCAACGATACCATCGGCATCCTGATCCAGCAAAGTAGCCACCTCACTCAAGGGTGCGGCCTCAACACTGCGAACCAGTTGCATCATCGGATTACCGCCCCCCTCACTAGCGGCAGTGATCACCAGACTTCCAGTAGCCATCAACACCAAAGCCATAACACCCAGCGCTTTTTGTTGACGAAAATAGTTTTTGAACGCTGACCAGTGATTAAGCAGATGAAGCAAAATCCCGAGCGCAAACACCAGACCAATCCATTCATGAGCCAGTTCCAAAGGACCGGCCACATGGAAAAACATCAGGATTCCGGAAACAGCGACAAAGAGACCGGCTCCGATTATCATTGGTGTTGACCATTTTCGTGTATTGATATTTCTCATGCTTTACCCTCAGATTGATACGTTTTATTGGAAAACTGCTGTCTCGACACGATCGCGAGTATGCTGAATTCCAATGTAAGTTTGGGTAAAGCCAATGTAAAAAAATGTAAGTATTGGATAGCGCCTGGAGCTGCCAGTGACGGAAAACCCTACTCTGTTTTTAGGCACCCTTCCCTTTCAATTGCCTCTTTCAGTCAATCCCAATGCCGCCATCACCGGATTTCACAATGCGGCCGATAGATCTTAGGCTGAACGCTATCGTTTGATAAGGAAGATAAATAACTAATTCCAACAGTTCGAACCACGCGCTATCTTCTTTATATCCGCCAGGCCACAAATATTTTGCCAAAATGAAACCACCGATACAGCAAAGCAAAACGTAGATATTAAAACCGTTAACAACAAGATCATACGCCAGATACACGCTAACACAGAACGCCATCACTGAGAGAATTAAACGAAACACTGCCATGTGGTTGTCCTCATAGAAATTCGGGCTCCATGAATAACTTTCTGCGCCGTGTATTCGCTCTAAACTTCAGCGGCAATAACCGAGATCTCTACTAACAGCGCTTCGCGAGCCATCTTTGCCTCTACGCAAGCTCGAGCGGGTGCATGTCCCTCAGGCACCCAATTATCCCAAACCTCATTCATCTCTGCGAAACACCTCATGTCTTTAATATAAATGGTCGCAGATAAAATATGCTGCCGGCTGCTTCCCGCCTGCTCGAGAAGCGCATCAACTTTTTCCAACATACTGGTCGTCTGCTCCCTGATACCCTCGTTGGCGTCCTTACAGACCTGCCCGCATAGATAAATTACTCCATTGTGCTTTACAATCCGACTCATTCGCTGGCCGGTTTCCTGCCGATCGATCATGCTTACAACCTGATGTTATTTATTGAATTAATGGATTTTAGTGGGGTAACGGCAACTTATGATTTTCAGAGGGATTATTTTTCAACCAACCGATCAAGTTTTAAACCCTCCGTCACCTAATTGTTCTCTCACCTAATTGTTCTCCGCAAGTGATACCATGAAAAGTATTATCTGACGCTACTATTCTCTGGCCACAGACACTACCTAAAACAGAGAGCCAAAACCACTATTTAATTAGGATGATGGGTACGTCCTGCACACAACCCACCGAATCTCCCGCCAGACATTTTGATGCAGAGCTGCCTGACCCATCAAACATCATACTCAAACCAACGAGCATCGCCTCCGCTAACAGCTTATTGTCTTCTTCCCTTCGCTTTTCAACGAGCGCTTTGTATTTAACAACGGCTTTCAGCGAAGCCATATAGTTATAGATTGGGAAATTGGTGTAGTCTTTCCTAATCTCTTCAATCGATTTGTCTCTACCCCAGCTCTGGTTGGCCGCATAGAAGTGCTCAGAATCCCTGCTCCCTTTACCTGCTTCACCAAAAATGTTCGGCCCGAATACATCAAAATCATCCCTGCCGGGCTGATTAAATTTAAACCATGCCACTGCAAACGGAAACAGTTGGTCGTGATGTTGCGGCTTTCCGATATAAACGGAATTATCTCTAACAAAAATGTTAGAAAAAAACAGTTTCATATTGACGTTTTTAAAGTCCTTTCCAGGAAAGAGCGTTTTGACTCCCTTGCAATGTCGGTCAAGAATATCTTGTGTGATGGGTCGAAACTGGTTCCACAAGTCTTTACGCGTGTAAAAAGTATCGGGGCGTTTGTCAACAAATACAGAGGTATGAATAACTGAATCACATCTTGGCACAGGCTTTTTTTGCATCGCACTCTGAAGAGGATCTTTTTGCCAGTACACGTGCGCATCTTTATATTGATAAACAATATAATCATCGCTATACAAAATTGATTTCGCTGGCCAGAACTGACCATACAGCTTTTCCCCTTGCGGCTGGCCAAACGCCAAATTGCTGACAACCAGTGCAAACAAAAGTCCTGTTTTATTCCACATATGATTTCCTCAGGCAGATGTCGATACGATTAATCGATAAAGATGACGCTAGCTCCAAGGACAGTGAACCTAATTAACATCTCGCCATGAAAAGTGTCATCTGACCCTACTTTTGGTGACCCTACTTACCTAATTTGTTAGCTTTAAAAACTTGCAAACATTAACTGAATTTTATCATCGGTATTGAAGGTATTTAGCACCCACCTATCCTTTGGTTTATAGAAATAGAATTTCCAGCGCATCATGTGCTTCTCAAACTTCTGAATATACATTACAAGCATCAGCGATTCTCCTACTTCTTGAATGCGGGAAAACTCCATGCCCACTGTTTTACCAAACCGTTGATTAATAACTGGCGCTTGCATTTTAAGAGAATTTAAGACCCCCTCAAATTCATGCTCTGGGATTATCAAATAAGGCTTTGCAAGCTTCAGCCCACTTTCCACATCCCCTCTTCCAATGTGCTGCATTATTGATAAAGCAAGATTCTTAGCTGCTTCTTTATCTTTGAGCATATCTGCATGAGTAACTGTACAGGAGAGCGCAAACAGAAAACTCAGAACATACTTCATTGAATACTCCTTTTTGTGGTTGAGAAAAATGAAAAGTGCCATCTGACCTCACTTTTCACCCCACTTTCGCAAAAATCTAGAAACTTTGTTCCACCTTATATGCTATCGAACTTCCATTCGCTTCCAATATTTCAAACTTGACGTTTTTAAAGATAACGTCCGCACCCTTGGATAAACTGCTATGAAATTCCTGAAAATAGTCTGGCTTAGCAGAGTCTCCAGAATATTCCTTATACACAAATTTAACCTTGTCGCCCTCCCGGCCGTTGTAAACTATCTCCTGTACAAAATTGTCTTTACTTGACGATGCTTGCTTTAAAAACTGAAGATTATCAAAATCCTGTTTTAGCTCAGCTCGTTGACTTAAAAAAGCCATAAATATGTTTCCATTTGGCTCTTTACAAATATCTGCAGCGATTAAAGGTGCCCCAGGGCAATTGAAGTTAGTCGTACCGTCCGCCAAGGTGCGTCTAGTATTTACCGTACCATAACAATCAGCCTGCTTTTTATTGGTCTGGTACTTCCCCCGAAAAAAGACTGTCTGTGGCTCAACAGTTAAAGCACAGGTCCAAATAGAAGAGTCACCATCTGCTTTGTTAAATTTGGTTTGCTTGGTAATATTCAGCGCGTCCCGTAACTCCAATTTCCCTTTTTTAATAATTGTATCGCCAATGTTTTTTCTAACCAGTTCCTCTGAAGGCGGATAACTAACTAAACTGATATTATCGCTTTCACCCTGAGTGTAGGGAACTATTGGACTTGAACCACAACCAACCAGACATAGCAGTACGATAGATAATAGTGCGTACTTCATAAGTTAATCCTCTTTATTAGTTATTTTAAATTACATTCTGTAGTTCTATTTTCAGCATCTAGCCAATGCCGCAATACCCACGGCATAAATCCAACTACAAAGCAGCCAAATCTCGGAGTATAAAGGTGATGGTGGGGTATGCAGTATTCTGGAAAAAGAGTTCCTGATGCCATCTTCGCCATTCCTTTGAGCATTCCATGATAGCGCCACGGGGGGCGTTACTATCCCACAACGGTGGGTTCGTGATTAGGGGGAAATACTACCCGATTGCGCGAAAAAAACAACATCCAACAATTGCTTTGGCGGGCAGCCTATACATGACCACGCTGACGGGCGGGCACCCGTTAGCGTCTAAAAGCCGGGTTAAGCCTCTACGATATCCTCTTTCAGGCTGGACACAAATGCGACCACTTCGTCACACTCCTGCACAGGTACTTTTAGAGCCTGCATGGTGTCACCGGCATGACTGAAGAAAATATCCCAGTCACTTTCGCTGATCTTCATCCCTTTATGGGACAGTTTCATATCCCGCCCGGTGTAATAAACTGATCCACCGGCGTTAGCGCACAGGTAATCAATCAGCAACTGCTTCTCTCTGGCGATGCCATCATTACCGCGATATTGCCAGAAGCGGCCCAGCTGTGAGTCTGCCTGGAGTCTCGGCAGCAGGTCATCGACAAATGCGGTTATGCCATCATACCCGCCCAGACGTTCGTAAAGTGATAATTGACTCATAGCAGCTTGCCCAAGCTTTCGTTTCCTTTTCTCCCTGCGCGCCGGGTGGTGTCGACCATAAATAAGTTCCTTCGCAGGATCGCAGATTCATCGCATGATGAGTCTGATCGAGCCCTAAAGCAGGGGGGGTTCGCAGCAGAAAATAAGCTTTAAAGACTAAGAGAGCCAACTTACAATTCCCCTGCAACCCTGCGAAGGTTTAAACAACTGACTATAGCTATATAGAGCAACAGACGTGCCAATTGCTATGTGGTTGATTTAATAGATTATTATTTTTTATAATGTCTGTTTGACAACATCATAGGTGCTCATTATGACAACTATAGTTGTCATAATGAGCACACACTCCGCCTTCACTACAGGGTAGTAATCCGCTCTATGACACCAGGAAACAGAACCGCCAGCCCAATAAATAAAGGCAATACAATAAAATAGCCCAACATCAACCAGCGCACAGCTCCCACGGAGCACCACAATCCCATCAGTCGCTCTGCCACTAGTGCACCCTTTATAGCAAACGAGAAGCAGATCAAAATCACCATCAGCATGCTGGAGACATTCTGCTCTGCGACCAATGCACTGAGCAGAGTAAGCGCCATCAACACCGCCCAAATTATGGTCAACTGCTTCCCGATCGAATACTTTGCCAGAATTGCATTCATCGTCTTCGCACCTCACTGACTTTACATTTATCGCAACACATAGAGCAGCGGAAAGATAATAATCCAGACCAGATCAATCATATGCCAATAGCTGGCCGCGCTCTCCAGCCCCTCACTGTTTTCCTGATTGTAGATATTCATTTGGGCACGAATAGTGACGAACAGAATCGTGCACATACCCACCAGCACATGCAACAGATGATTAAAGGTCAGGTAATAGTAGAGCGAGTAGAAAATATCTGTTTTCGAATCAATACCATGACTGTGATTCCAATAATATTCCCATCCCTTAATGAGACAGTAACCGGCACCGGCACCCAAAGTCGCCCAAAGCCACTTTACCGCCAGCTTCTGCTGCCCGGCATTAATACAGGACACCGCTCGCGCGACAAAATAACTGCTGCTGATCAGCACCAGGGTATTCAGGGCACCGGCCAGCGTATTCAATCGCTCCGGGCCCGCTGCGAACAGCTCCTGATTATGGGAGCGCGCTACCAGAAACACGATAAAGAACAGCGCAAATTCCGTTAATTCGGCATAGATAAGAATCCAGATGGCAATGTTGCCGGGGGCCCGCCTCTCTTTTCGGTCAGGCGAAGCGATAGGGCGTACACCCGCCGGCCACTCCTGCTCCACCGGACCACCCACACCGGAACCGGGCTGTGCTAATACGGTCATATGCTGCTCCCGCCCACGCTAAAAATGCGCATCGATCAATTGACCGATCGCGGCCAGCGTCTCTGATTCATCGGTCAATGGCTCGGCAATACAACTGAGACAAGCCTCTTTGGCCGCCATACCTGACTTGATCATCATCGCCGCATAAATCAGCAACCGGGTAGATGCCGCTTCTTCAAGATCGTGCTCCTTCAAACGTCGCAACGCCTGCCCCAGGGACACCAGCTGCTGAGCCAACTCAATATTGACACCCGCCTCCTGGCGCACGATTTCAATCTCCAGCTCCTGTGCGGGATAGTCAAAACTCAGCGCCACAAAACGCTGCCGCGTGCTGGGCTTCAATCCCTTGAGCATATTCTGGTAACCCGGGTTATAGGAGATTACCAACATAAAATCCGGGTGCGCCTGCAGCAACTCTCCGGTACGCTCCAGCGGCAGTACACGGCGATGATCCGCTAACGGATGCAGCACCACGGTAGTATCCTTGCGCGCCTCCACCACCTCATCCAGATAACAGATGGCGCCTTCGCGCACCGCACGCGTCAGCGGTCCGTCTTGCCAGTAGGTGCCTTCTGAGCCTATCAGATGCCGACCCACCAGATCCGCTGCGGTCAGGTCGTCATGGCAGGCTATAGTGTAGACCGGGCGGTTTAACTGATGCGCCATCGCCTCCACGAAGCGGGTCTTGCCACAACCAGTCGGCCCTTTGATTAACACAGGCAAGTGATTGGCGGCAGCATGTTTAAAAATCTCCACCTCACCGCCCTGCTCAAGATAATTAATTCGATTACCCTTCATTACTACCTCCCGCTAACCGGCCACACCGGTCAGGTTTAAATACAATTTGGGCAACATCTCGGGAAGACGCTGCGCATCACTGACCACCTCATAACCCTGAGAACCAAACAGATAAGGCAGGTAGTCACTCGCCTTGGCATCCACCGTGACACAGAAAGGCTGCACGCCCTGGGCACGCGCCTCCAGAATCGCCTGACGCGTATCTTCAATACCGTAGCGACCCTCATACTGATCGATGTCATTAGGCTTACCGTCCGAGACGATCAACAGCAGCCGTTGCTGGGTTTTCTGAAGCTTCAGGACTTCCGTTGACTGACGTATTGCCGCGCCCATACGGGTGTAAAAGCCTGGCTTAATGGCAAGCAGACGCCCACGGGTGCGGTCAGAATAGGGTTCCGCAAAATTCTTGAGCAGGTGGTAACGCACCTGCTTGTTTTTGACCGATGAGAAACCATACATGGCAAACTGATCACCGGAGCTAGTGAGCGCTTCAGCAAACAGCAGCAGGGTATCGCGAATCACATCGATAACCCGCTGCTCCTGTGTCAATGCAGCATCCGTAGACATCGACAGATCAGCAAGCAGCAAACAGGAGAGATCTCGTGCAACCGCCTGGCGTGACTTAAAGGTCTGATTAAGATCAGTGGCCGTGCAGGGATCAGTCAGCGCATCCAGATAGGCCACCAGATCCAGCTCTTCCCCTGAAACCTGGCGGTGCTGCCACTGGCGTTCCGGTCGCAGTACTGCAAAGCGATTACGCAATTTGCGCGCAGTCCCGCGTAGATGACCGGGTACCGGTGCCAACTCAGCATCGTCTGCCAACAGAGGCTGCAACAGACAATAATCTTGCACCAGTTTTGACTTTCGGTAATCCCATTCCGGCAGCCGCAGCCCTTCGCCCAAGGGTAGATCGTCATTTTCAGCCGCCGGTAGATCAAGATCGAACTTTACTTTGGCCGCTCCTGCCCTACGCTGCCTGGAAACACTGATTATATCGAGGTCCTGTGCCGCTGCGCTCAGATCATCATCCATATCCTCTTCTTGACAGCGATCCAGAGACACCTGCTCGCCCCAGGTAAACAGGCTCTCCAGCTGAAAAACCATCAACCCATCGGTTTCCCGACTGTCATCCATCCGCACCGCCTCCTTGCGCCCGGCTTCACTCAGATCCTCAGCTTCCTGATTACGACCACGGGCATCCCGCTCAAGATTATTGTCTGCCGCAGCAGACACCAACCTGACCGGCTGCGGATAAAGCCAAAGCGGAACCGGTAGAGCACTGCCCGGTGCCAGCGGCAACTGCCGCTCAGACCCCGGCGACATTATCGCCCGACGGATCGCCTGTTCTCGCACCCAATGCGCGCCTTCCAGATCGAGCACCTGATCACGCATCTCCAGAGTGGCCTCGGCCAACGCCGTATAGCGTTTTCTTAAACCGGGGTACGCCTGCAGCAAACCATGACAGGCGCGCTGATTATCTTCAAACCAGCGACTCAGCACTGGCTGCCGGGCCGCCAGCGCCGCCAGCCAGAAATAGAGATCTCTATTGAGTTCCGAGTCGGAAAACAGCGCAATACTTCCTGGCAACCGAAGGCTGCGGTGATCCTGCCAACTCACAGAAAAAACCTGATGACTACCCGCCAATCGCTGAACCAGGCGGCGCTGTATTTTGAATCGCCGCGGCGTGGCCGCTTCCAGCTGCTTGCCGGTATCACCACCCAGCGCACGATAATAGGGAGCCAGCTGATCGATACATGAATCCAGCGTCACCCGGGCACCGTCAAATTCCGCCCGAGCCTGCCTCCAAACCAGGCGGTGCCAGATTTTACCAATCAACTCTTCCATCTACTTACCCACTATCTACCGCTATGAAGTAAAGCAGGGTGGCCGGTCAGGCCACCCTGTCGGTTATGCCACCGCTGCGCCCTTTAACTGCGCCTCACTCTCCATTGCCAACTCCTTGCCACCGACAAAGAAACTACCAAGGTAAGCCAGCAGACCAACAAAGAACATCACACCCAGCACTTCACGCACCCAAAACACCGGCGCAATCTTATCCTGCGTCGCCATAAATCCAAGCGCTTCCGAGGCCTCAGGCAAACGCTGCAGCGCAACCTGCCATGCACCCGCCACCGTCAACGCCAGCGTGATACCGACCATGCTGATACACATCATCCAAAACGAGAAGGTTTCCAGTCGCTGAGCACTCAACGGATTACCGTGCGGCCGCCCCCTGAGAATCGGCATCGCATAGGAGATAATGGTGAGCACAATCATCGCGTAGGCACCAAAGAAAGCCAGATGGCCATGCGCCGCAGTAATCTGCGAGCCGTGCGTGTAATAGTTAACCGGAGCCAGAGTGTGAATAAAGCCCCAAACACCAGCACCTAAAAAGCCCATCACCGCTGTACCCAGCGCCCATTTAATCGCCACCTTGTTCTGGTGCTCATAGCGTCGCTCGGCCACCATTTTGAAGGCGAACATAACCATCATAAAGAAGGGCACCGGCTCCAGGGCGGAGAATATTGAGCCCAGCCACAACCAATACCTTCCCGGCCCAATCCAGAAGTAGTGGTGACCCATTCCGATCAAACCGGAAATCAGCGCCAACGCGATAATCATGTAGAGCCACTTCTCTACCACTTCACGATCCACACCCGTTACCTTGATCACCACAAAAGCCAGGATCGCACCAAGAATCAGCTCCCAGACACCCTCAACCCACAGATGCACAACCCACCACCAGAAGTACTTATCCAGCACCAGATTTGAAGGGTTGTAGAAGGAGAACAGGAAGAAAAACGCCAGCCCGATCAGACCAGTAACCAGCACCATATTGATGACGGTTTTGCGACCCTTGAGAATGGTCATTCCGATATTAAACACATAGGACAGACAAACCAGTACGATCCCGATTTTTGTAATGGTCGGTTGCTCAAGGAACTCCCGTCCCATCGTAGGCAACAGGTGGTTATAAGTCAGCTCCGCCAATCGGGCATAAGGGACCAGCAAATAACCTAGAATGGTCATCACACCGGCCGCCGCAAACACCCAAAAGGTCACTTTTGCCAGCCAGGGACTGTAAAGTTCCGTATCTGCCTCTTCCGGCACCAGATAATAGGAGGCACCCATAAAACCGAACAGCAGCCACACCAACAACAGATTGGTGTGAACCATACGAGCTACGTTGAAGGGCAGCCAGGAGGTTAGAAAATCCCCGTCCACATATTGCAAACCCATTATCAATCCGAACAGTATCTGCCCAACAAAGAGCACCAGTGCAAAGATAAAGTAAGGCTTTGCCACCTTTTGCGATTCAAATTTCATTATCTACATCTCTCATTACATTTTAAGTCCTTCGCAGGACCACCAGGTCACCGCATGACAAACCTGACTCAGCCCTATAAGCAAGGGGGGGTTCGCAGCAGAAAAAACGCTTAAATGACTAAATCCGTGCTCACTGCAATTTCCCGGTAATCCCGCAAAGGTTTAAACTCTGACTGTTAGCCCTCGATATTGGGCGGCCAATCGTTATCATCAATCCTTGAGGTCCAGATCAAAAACTCGGAAAGGTCATCGACCTGCTCCTGCGTTAAATGGAACTGCGGCATTTTCCTTCTCCCTTCGACCTGAAGTGGTTGCGCCGCCATCCAGGCACTCATAAAAGCCCTGAAGGATTGCTCGCTACCCGCTCCGCGGCGGTCAAAAACATTAGCCAGCTCGGGGGCAAAATAGGCACCCTCTCCCATCAGACTGTGGCAGCCAACACAGTTGTTGTGCTCCCACACCTCCTTGCCTCGAGCAACCGACTCAGTCAAATTGACACGATGATCTCTCTGCGGCAATTTCAGCATGGTGTCGAAGGTCAGCCCCAATAACAGAAGAAAGACAAATACACCTCCTCCGTAGTAGATGTTTCTAGCCATGCCCTTGGTAAAGCGTTCAGCCATGGATATCTCCTTTGAAAATTAAAACAATAAACCTCTAGAGCAGCGCACAAATCGTTCGTTTTTGATACACTTCGCCAAAATCGCTGCTTTCAAACGATTAAAGAGGACCACTTAAAGCACGTTAAATTGTCGTTTAGCATTAATTTAACATTTAAATTAAGCTAAAAATTTTGTGCAACTCTGTTATTGCAACAGCCGTGCCAATTTTTATATCATTGTTTTAACTGACAAATTTAAAAATAGTGTCTTTATGACACCTTTTAATCGTTTCTTTATGACAACTTAAGTTATACTTATGACAACATTTGCCTTTTCACAAAACCTGATTTCAATCGTGGCCGACCTGTCCAGGGATATTCCCGATGAAATGCGCTACAAACGCCTGCTCAATGCGATGCAGAGCATCTTCCCCTGCGACGCCGCTGCGCTGCTGGAACTGGATGGCAGTACGTTATTGCCTCTGGCGATTGACGGACTCAGCGGAGATACTATGGGGCGCCGATTTGCCGTCGAGGAGCACCCGCGACTGGCGCGACTACTGCATTCCCGCGAGCCCGTGCGCTTTGCGGCAGACTCAAAACTACCCGATCCCTACGACGGCCTGGTGGAAACCGAGGATCAGCATCTCCATGTCCATGACTGCATGGGCGTATCCCTCTATATTGATGACCAGCCCTGGGGTATCCTGACACTGGATGCCATGCAACCGGGTACTTTTGACGAAATCGACCCGATTGAACTGAGAACTTTTATTGGCCTGACGGAGGCAACGGTAAAAGCCGCACAGCGTATTGGCGCTTTAGAGGCCAAGGTTATTCAGGAGCAACAACTCGCGGTGGCGCTGATTGAGGGGGGCGGCCAGACTGAGATGATCGGTACCAGTACCGCGCTGAGCCGATTAAAAGACGAAATATCCATTGTTTCCCAGTCCGACCTGACAGTTTTAATCCAGGGTGAAACCGGGGTCGGAAAAGAGCTGGTTGCAAGACAGGTTCACGAGCTATCGACCCGGGCAGACAAGGCGCTGATCTATGTGAACTGCGCGGCACTGCCAGAGAGCATTGCCGAAAGCGAACTGTTCGGCCATATTAAGGGCTCCTTTACAGGAGCCACCGCAGACCGTCCCGGAAAATTTGAAGTGGCTAATGGCGGCTCACTGTTTCTCGATGAGATTGGAGAGCTTCCTCTTACAGTTCAGGCAAAAATACTGCGCGCGTTACAAAACGGGGAGATACAGCGCGTTGGCAGCGACCAGTTTACCAAAGTGGATGTGAGGATTCTGTCCGCCACAAACCGCGATCTTCAACAGGAAGTCGCCAAAGGTCGCTTTCGTGCAGATCTCTATCATCGCCTGTCGGTTTATCCTGTTAAAGTGCCACCGCTTCGTGATCGCGATAACGATTCGCTGCTGCTGGCCGGCTATTTTCTGGAAAAAAACCAGAAGCGGTTTGGCGTACAGGGCCTGCGCCTATCACTGGAAGCCAAACAATTAATCAGGCAATATCGCTGGCCAGGCAATGTAAGGGAACTGGAGCATGTTTTAAGCCGCGCAGCATTAAAGGCCATCAATGAACAGGGGAGAGATACTCGCTCAGTACTCATCTCCCAAAAACACCTGGGACTCAGCCCCGACGAGCTGATCGAAGAGGGTGAAATCATTGAGCCCAAACCAGCGGTATATCGAGAGCAGGTGTCACTCAAGGATGCTACCGAACGATTTCAGAAAGAACTGATCACCGATCGGCTGGAGAAAAACCATGGCAACATCGCTGCAGCGGCACGAGAACTGGGCGTGAATCGCAGCAACCTGTACCGGTTATTGAAAAGACTGGGATTGATCTGACGTCGCTCAACCACAGCCTGCTCATACTAACAAACCGTGTCATCCATTTAATATTTGAGACTACCGATGAACCAACCTACATTATGCAAGCTTTTTATCACATTCCTATTAACTCTGTCGTTACTGATCACCGGGTGCGCCACAACTGGTGACACGAGCCCTGAACAAAAACGTCAGGCGGTGTTAAAGATGCAACGCCAGGTACTGAATGACCTCTATCGAGTTAAGCCCAGTGTGCGTGCGCAGATTGACGCGGCACCGGGCTACGCGGTATTCAGCAATGCCAACATCAATGTCATTCTCGCCAGTTTTGGTGGCGGCTATGGCGTTGTTACTAACAACCGCACCGGCAAGCAGACCTATATGAATATGGGTGAAGTGGGCATCGGCCTCGGTGCCGGAGTCAAGGACTTCCGTATTGTGTTTGTCTTCCATCAACCGGATACTCTGAATCGATTTACAGAACACGGATGGACCTTTGGCGGACAGGCGGACGCTGCGGCCAAGGCTGGAGACAAAGGTGCAGCTGTCGGCGGTGAAGCCATCTTTGATAATGTAACTGTATATCAGCTGACCGAAAGTGGTCTGGCATTACAGGCAACGCTGAAAGGGACTAAATACTGGAAAGCAGCCGATCTTAACTAGTCCAGATATTACGCCTGACAGGTTTGGGTTTAGCCATTCGAACCGTCAGGCAGCACGGGCACCCTTGATCGTTTCATAAGCGGCCTGAATCTCCTGCGTCTTTTCTTTGGCCAACCTCATCATCTCTTCTGGTAAACCCTTGGCAACCAGCTTATCCGGGTGATGCTGACTCATCAGGCGCCGATAGGCCTTTTTAATTTCAGCGTCGCTGTTTTGAGGCTTAACCCCCAGCACCTTATAGGCCTCCTCCAGCTTGTCCTGTGCAGAATACTCGCGTTGTGCACCGCCATACTGCTGGTACTGGCCCTCTGCAAAAGCGCGTTCGGCACGAATTCGCTGATGTATCGTCTCAAAACGAAGCTTTGAAATCCCCAATATGGCGCAAGCACTTTGCAGCAAAGCCAATTCCTGCTGATTTAACTCGCCATCGGCATATCCAGCCTGAATCTGAATCTCGAGAAACATCTGAATCAGGGTGGCATGGCGACCTACCTTGCTTCGGAAACTTTTCAGCTCCAACTCTATATCAGTGCCAATATCTTTACCCTGGCCGAACAGCTCGATAGCCTGACGACGCATCTCGGGCGAAAGATTCATTCGGTTCATGACAAATTCAGCCCAGCGGATTTCATCTTCTGAAACCCTGCCATCAGCTTTGGCCATGCGCCCCATCATCAAAAAGGTCACACGAAAAAATGCCTTCTGAATATCTCCCTGGGAAGCGAACCCGGCACCGGAAAAATTTCGGGCCAACCCCTTATCAAACAGATGCCCGACATAGACACCGATCAACGCCCCCAGAAAACCTAACCAGGAGTAACCAAACAAACCTCCCAGTAATTTGCCAAAGATCATTGGTTAACTCCTGCTTTAGCTATCGTCTGCTTTATCATTGTTTTTCCAGATAAGTCTCTAATGAGGCCAGCCGTTGTGGTGTGCCTACATCAAACCAGGAGCCCCGGTAATACTCTCCCGTCACCTGACCCTTTTCGATGGCACGTTGCAAGACCGGCAACAGCGCAAAAAATCCGGGTTTACAATAGTTAAATAGCTCGGGACTGAGCACACTCATACCGGAAAAGGTAAGGCGTTGAGAGCCGCTCTGCGGTTCACTGTATACTGTCCCTTGCAAAAGACTAAAATCACCCTGCTCATTGTGCTCTGGATTATCCACCAGAATAAGGTGCGCACCCTGAAATTGCGATTGTGTCAGGCGTTTCAGCGGAAAATCGCTCCAGACATCCGCGTTAATGACCACAAACGGGCCCGCCCCCAACAGTGGCAGCGCGTTAAAAATGCCGCCCCCGGTTTCCAGCGCCTCGGATTCCGGCGAGTATTGAATGGCGGCACCTAACCGGGAACCATCTTCCAAAAATTCCTCGATCTGTTCACCCAGGTGCGCGTGGTTGATCACCAGTTGATCAATCCCTGCAGCAACCAGGTTTTCCACGTGATACTGAATCAGGGGTTTACCACCCACTTGCAGCATCGACTTCGGTGTCCGATCGGTCAACGGGCGCATTCGCTCTCCCCGCCCTGCCGCTAGAATCATTGCTTTCATGATTGATCACGCTCGCCTGCATTTGCCAGCAACGCGCATCGGTCCATCGCCGGGACGACGACTTCGTCAAGCCATTGGTCAAACGCTTTCAATTCAGGATAAGACGCACAAACCCCTTTCAGATAGCAGAAAGTGCGCGGAATATCCTTAAGATAACCCGGCTTGCCATCACGCAGATAAAGCCTTGAAAAAATTCCGACACATTTAATCTGTCGCTGCACACCCATCCAGTCAAACCAGCGTTTAAACTGCGGGTAATCGACACCAGACAATAGTTCATGCTGCTGTGCCATTTCCATATAGCGGGTTATCCACTGTTCCTCTTTATCCGGTGGCCAGCTGATATAGCAATCACGAATTAAAGACACCAGATCATAGGTAATCGGCCCCCGCACCGCATCCTGAAAGTCAAGAACGCCAATGGCCTGATTATCCGGCAACATCAGATTGCGGGAATGGTAATCGCGGTGTACGCAAACCTGGGGTTGCGCCAGCGCGTTTTCCACCAAAACGGCATAAACACCGGATAACAGTTGCTGTTCTGTGTCACCGATCTGCAAGCCCAACAGTTGGGTGAAAAACCATTCCGGACAAAGCGCCATCTCGCTGACCAGCCGCGCCCGGTCATAAGCGGGAAGTGCATAACCATCAATCTCAACACACTGCTGAATACTGATAAGCGTCTGTAAGGCCTGATGATATAGACGGTCTGCTGATTCGGAATTCAGCCGATCCAGATAGAGCGTATCACCGAGATCCGATAACAGCATAAACCCCTGATCAAGATCACAGGCAAGGATTTCAGGCACAGGAATCCCGGACTTAAACCAGGATTTGGCAAGCGCGACAAATGGACGGCTGTCCTCCTTTTCTGGTGGCGCATCCATGCAAATAAAGCTCTGCCCGTTGGTATGCGCACGAAAATAGCGTCGAAAGCTGGCATCACCCGAAACCGCAACAAGGGGAAGTGGCGCTTCAGCGCCTGACTGAAAACGGCTATTGAGCTGGGCCGTCACCCAACAAGCCAGCGATTTCTCTCTCTGATCCAACCAGTACTCCCAACAGGGCTTGAACAAGGAGGCACTATTATCGCAATTGTTGGCATCACTACAAGTACTATCTTGCCCAGACTGCCTCCCCTTACGAGCAGGACCGGTATTCAGCGATCCGACTGGCTGACCGGGCAAGCATCATTGTCTGCGACCCCTTTCCGTAATACTATTCGTGTTATCCTGATAACACTCGACAAGGAAGCGAAGATGAAAAACCACACACCGTACATCAAACTTACTCTGTTGGTTGGCTGCCTGTTGCAGGCCTCTGCAGCAATATCCGGCCCCAAACCAGGGAGTAGCCTGTTTATCAGCACCGGTTGTAGCGATTGCCACAGTGCCTCCTCCTCGGGAATAACGGGCAAAAGAAAGTCAGGCGGAGATCTGAGCGGCACATCCAATAAACTTCCCCGCAACCGGTTAGAGGCTACCGTATCCGGAACCAGCACTCGAAATGGCGACAGACATCATACCAAACCCTTCAAAGGCAGCGATGAAGAGCTACAGGTACTGGTTGACTGGTTGCTCGAACTGAAAGCCGAGTAAGCCGGCCGGCCTGTTCCTCAATCACCCGTAATATCCCGTAACCCATATGACCCCTGCCATCAACACCGTACGCCAGCACGAAGTACCCCATCGTCTTCATGCATACCGCCATGATTCCAGGACCGATTCCTATGGTGCTGAAGCGGCCGATAAGCTGGGGGTGCCGGCAAATCGGGTTTTCAAAACCCTGGTTGTTCGCCTGGATAGCGGAGCGCTGGTGGTCGCAGTAATCCCCGTCTCTTCACAACTCAGTATGAAGCTGGTTGCCAAAGCGGCTGGCGCCAGGAAAGCCGCCATGGCAGATGGCCAGACGGTGCAACGTTCGAGCGGATATGTGCTGGGGGGCGTCAGCCCATTGGGCCAGAAAAGAGCATTACAAACAATAATTGAAAAATCGGCCACCAATTACGAGACGATCTATGTTAGCGCAGGACGCAGAGGCCTGGAGCTTGAACTGAGTGCTCAAGACCTGCGTGCACTCACCAGGGGTCAGTTCAGCGATCTTTGTCAGTAATTAAGGAATTCCCGGCACCGTTGTTTAATTCAATTGCGATCTGATCCGAATCCGGTCGGCAATCACCCGCGTAATGGTCTACACTTTGAGTATTGCATCTGACGATGGCGATCTGCGATTATTGTCTACCTATCAACTGCTTAAAGATGAGCATACGCCAACCCTATGACGACAAACACCCTGATTAATGATTCCGTGAACGACAAAGCGGAAGCGGCACTCGATGCCATTGACCGAGCGCACTTTGCTGGGCATAACATTCCCTCTCGAGAAGCCGCTAAACAAATTCTGCTGGCACTCGATACGACACCGATTAAAAAAATCCTGCACGTCGGTGCGGGAGAGGGTTACTTGACAGCGTTACTGGCCACTGTTGCGGAAAAAGTAGTCGCCCTGGAGCAAAGAACTGCAGCTGCAGCCGTTGCCCTTGAGTGTTTTAAAAAACAGGGCCTTGGCAATATAGATTACCGCGTCATCAACGGTGAAAAAGGTGCCCCTGAAGAGGGACCATTCGATGTCATCATCGTTGCCTCCCCATCGATCAATAATTTGCCGCTACTGGATCAATTATCCGATCACGGCGAAATGTTGTGCCTCGAAAAGACAGGCAGTGCGCTGCTAAAACTTTCCAAGTACAAACGGTCAGATGGCGCACGTTTTAACCGGGAGGAACTCAGTCTCGTTAAAGCACTGTTCAGCCTCAACGAACGCCAGGGATCACACGAGCATAATATCCCTCAGGAAAAGCCGACTCTGGTGACTATATCCAACGATCAGGATGATGCGCAGGGCGAGTTGGACCCAAAAACAGCAGAGGCGTTGCAAAGGGCTAAAATAAATGCCAAAAAGAAAAAAACCCTGTTCGTTGATGAGTTGCATAAACTCATCCAGGTCGATGATTTGAAGCTTTATCGTTCGCTGGCCAAAGAGAACAACCTGCCTCTGGGAAAGGTTGAGCATCTGCTGGAGCATATCCAGCCCGGACTGTTTAATGCCTGCCCAAGGGCTTTTCTCGATTACAACCATCTGATACCGGCCTACGTTGAAGGCAACAGACTGAAACTGGTTACGCATGATCCGGATGCCTCAAGTGAGGATATTCAGCATATCTTTCCCAAATATACGATCGATAAAATACTGGTTACACCCACAGACTTTCATCGACTCTGGTCTGTACTCGATCTTTATCGGAGAAGCAGCAACTTATCTTCCTCACTGACTGCGGATATACCACAGGATGACGATCTGCTAAAGAAGGATCCGTTAGAACCTGAACCGCATCTGGTATCCGTATTTGAGACCCTGTTACTGGACGCGGTGGCCGAGCGGGCCAGTGATATCCATATCGAACAATACAACGAGCGTATCAGGATCAGATTGCGTGTGGACGGGGAGCTGATCGACGTCAATTACTACAATCTGAGTGTGGATGAGCTGCGCGGTCTGATTAACGTGATCAAATTGCGCTGTGAATTAAACATCGCCGAAAAACGACTGCCTCAGGGTGGACGATCCAGATTGAACGTCGGCGGCGAAGTATTCGACCTGCGGGTTCAGACCCAGCCATCATTGCATGGCGAGCATGTCATTATTCGTCTACTGCCTCAAAACACAGCCACCATTGAAATTGAAGAGCTCGGCTTTTCAAAGCAGATTGCCAACCACTACCGGCGACTGCTGAACAACCCCTCTGGTCTGGTTTTAGTCGTAGGGCCCACCGGCTCTGGAAAATCGACCACCCTGTATGCTGGCCTGCAAATGCTTGCCAACGATGGGTATCGGAAAGTCATTACCATCGAAGATCCGATCGAATACTCGATCGACAACATCCAGCAGGTCAGAGCCCGCCCCGAAATTGATTTCAACTTTCCCGATGCCATGCGCTCTTTTGTTCGACAGGACCCGGACGTCATCCTTGTTGGCGAAATTCGTGACCAGGAAACTGCTCTTGAAGCGATTCGGGCATCCCAGACCGGGCATGTTGTGCTCTCCACCCTTCACAGCAATGATGCTGTCGACGCCCTGCAGCGGGTCTACGATCTGGGCATTCATCCCAACTCACTGGCCAGCGAGTTACTGGCGGTCATCGCCCAGCGACTGGCAAAGAGGATCTGTCCCCATTGCAAGGAGGAAGCAGAGCCCGAACCGGAGATTTTGAGCGAACTGTTTCCTGAAGGTGCTCCGGATAACTTTCGATGCTTTAAAGGCAAGGGATGCTCAAAATGCAAAAGAACCGGCAGTCATGGCCGTATAGCCGTGGTGGAGTATATGCAGGTCAATCACGCCATTCGCAATGCCATTTCAAAACACCCTCCCATCGGTGAGATGCGTAAACTGGCCCTGGACTGTGGACTGGTCAGTATGCGCGATAGCGCTTTGGATCATGTCATACAGGGCAATATTCCATTATCAGAATTACCCAAAATTTTGCCTGCAGAAAGAATGGCACCGGAACCACGCGGCCAGCTGGACACGCCTTATGAATGAAAAAATACAGAGACCACCCGCCGACATTCTATATGCTGACGAGTTAGCCCGCCTGATCCGTAGCGATCAGGGTCCGATTCCACCCGGCTGGAATATGTCACCACTAGCCGTTGAAAAATTTGTGCTTGGTGACGAGACGATGAATATTTCTCGCAAGTTTGTCGCCCCCAGAGAGCAGGTTACGCGCATTATTATTACTTTGGCTACCAATCGCGGTGCCATGCTGATTGGCCAGCCGGGAACGGCAAAATCCTGGTTGTCGGAACTGATTGCCACCGCCATTTCAGGCACCTCATCCTTAACGATTCAGGGCGGCACCATCACGCACATTAACCAGCTGCTTTATAGCTGGAATGAAGCCATCATGAAAAACCAGGGGCCCTGCAAAGCAGCCTTGATACCCAGTCCGATTTACCAGGGAATGCAAACCGGCAAACTGGTGCGTTTTGAAGAGATCGCCCGCTGCGCACCCAATATTCAGGATGCCATCCTGTCCATCATGTCCGAGCGTCAGTTGACAATCGCGGAGTTTGCCGGTGACCAATCGGTGCTATATGCGAGGGAGGGTTTCAATATTATTGCCACCTCCAACAGCATCGACCGGGGTGTTCACCAGATGAGTGCCGCTCTAAAAAGACGGATGAATTTTGAAACCATTCAGCCCATCAAAAACATCAATGATGAAATAGAAGTCATACTTAACGAATCCAACAAATTGATAAAATCTTCCGGTGTCAACGTTCAATCAAAACCGGAAGTGATCGAAATACTGGCCACCATTTTTCATGAGCTGAGAAACGGTCAAACCCTCAGCGGCCGCAGTACCGACCGTCTTGCCTCAGCGGTCATGTCAACCGCTGAAGCGGTTTCCGTCGCCCATGCAATCGCAGTCTATGCCTACTACTACAGAAATGGTGAGGTTATTGCCGAAGATATTGTGCACTTCCTGGTGGGTGCTTCGCTAAAAGACAATCGGGAAGATCGCCGCCGTATGCATCATTACTTCGAAACCGAAGTCGCAAATAAAGAGGGGGGGCTTTGGGAGGAAATTTACCGCCACAAAAAACTGCTGGAATGAACGACACACTCCCAACTGACTGGAAAGGACCGCCTCTGCAGGAAGCTACACCCGATCTTTCTGACCGAAAAGCCGCGAAAGCCCAGGTACCCCTTTTTAAGGGAAGCGAAAGCGCTTACTTCTTACTTTTCACGACCTCCCCATGCAACCCGAACACCGCTATTTACAATTAAAAAACTGGTGAAATTCAGATGCTGGCACCGGCCGCCCCATCAAGTAACCCTGAATTTCATCGCATCCATATTTCAGCATGTAGCTCGATTGATACTCTGTTTCAATACCCTCGGCGATAACCACCATATCCAGATGATGTGCCATTTCAATCATCGATTTTGTGATCGCTGCGTCCTGGGGTTTATCAGCTATATCCTGAATAAACGAACGATCAATCTTTAATTTATCAAATGGAAATCGGCGCAAATAAGACAGGCTGGAATATCCGGTGCCAAAATCATCCAGCGCCAACTTCAATTCAAGCTTTTTAATGGCCGCCAGCACCTCCCGCATCTTGTCCGGTTGTTGCATGACCGCGCTTTCAGTAATCTCCAGCTCGACACTGGCCGGTGTTAAGCCGCTCTGTTTTAAATAGTTTTCCAGAAACGGCAGGAACGTTTCGGATTCAAGCTGGCGAACCGATACATTAATCGCTATAAATAGCTGTTGGTTCAGTGTTTTTTGCCAATCCTGTAACTGCGCGCAAGCTGTCTCTATTACCCATTCCCCAATCGGCTGAATCAGATTTGCATCTTCTGCAATAGGGATAAACTCCAGTGGTGAAATCTGTCCCAGCTCCGGGTGATTCCAGCGTATCAGCGCTTCAGCGCCAACCAGTTTGCCACTCGCCAGCTCAAATTCAGGCTGGTAATAGAGCTCAAATTCCCGGTTAACCAGCGCATTGCGCATCTCATTTCTCAATCGCAACCACTTGCGTCGGCTCATATCCTCACTAAAAAACTCAAACCGATTACGTCCCTGTTTTTTTGCCTGATACATAGCGGTGTCTGCCTTTGCCAACAGCGCTTCAGAGTCCTCGCCATCATCCGGCCAAATACTGATCCCTATGCTGACCGAGATATGCAAAGTATGTTGTTCAATCACGATGGGTTCTATGAACGAATCAAGCAACCGCTGTGCCAGAACAGTCAGCTTGCCCATGTCGTCAACACGGTCCAGCAGTAAAGTGAATTCGTCACCACCGTAGCGAGTCAATGTGTCGCATTTACGCACGTGTCGGTTAAGTCTTCGTGCACACTCAACCAGCAATTGATCACCCACACAGTGCCCAAGATTATCATTAATTAATTTAAAATTATCGAGATCCAGCATCATCAGGGCAAAACGATCCCCGGTTCGCCTTGCGTCCGCAACCATCTGAGAAAACCGATCAGCCATAAAAGTACGATTAAATAGCCCTGTCAACTCATCATGCATGGCCAGAAAGTTCAGGCGCTCCTCCATGCACTTACGCTCGGTTATATCGTAGCGGGTACTGATATAGTGAGTAATCACACCCTCGCTATTACGCACCGGCGACACCGTAACGTCGTTCCAAAAAAGCTCGCCATTTTTCCTTTTATTACATATCTCACCCCGCCAAACCTCGCCCCGCTTAACCGTTTGCCAGAGGTCATCTTCGAAAACCTCCTCGGGAGTCTCTTCGGAGACCATAAATGACGCTTTATGCCCTATAATCTCGCTTGGTTGATAACCGGTATTCTGATAAAAAAATGCATTAGCATATTCAATGATGCCTTCAGTATCTCTAATCACCACAGAAGTTGAGCTCTGTTCGACCGCTGCACTTAGTTTGCGCAATTCCATCTCGGCCTTTTGTTGGCGCTCCCTGTCATCAATTAGGTGCTTGCGCATCAGCTCAAATACAGCACCCAGTTTGCCAAATTCGTCATCAACCCCAACTTGAATCTCTTGTGAAAAATCACCATCGGCGATGACTCGCGCTGATTGCGCCAGATAATCGAGAGGCCGGTTAATCCGGTGGTAAACAACCCACAGGAAGGCACCCAATGCCATCAGGAAAACAAGCAGGGATAGCATCATAACAATAGCCGTTAATCGGGCCCTATTCTGAGCAGTCGTTAGATTATGGTTGAGGTATTTGTTGACCGCAGCGGAAAACTGATACAAGGCATTCACCGTTTCTGTAGCGATGAAAAACCATTCATCGCTTGATACAGTGTTGGCCCCGACAATACTGCTGCTTTTAATTACAGAAGCTCTCACGTCCTGGAAATCCCGCATATAAACTTGCTCGAATTGGCGCCGGGCTTTTACTATATCCGGTGTTTCAGGAAAAAGTTTCATCACCTCTTCCAGCTTATTCAACACCGATTTTCGGTGGTATGAGGTATTAACCAGTTTTTCACGTTCAACCTGGTTTAACACCCGCCGCTGTGCCAGCACCACATTTAACAGCAACCTCTCCTGACCTAAATTCTCATTTATGGTAAGAAAAATTTCATTAATGAGCGCACCATCATATTCTGAATATTCGATTTCCACTGCAAAGTTTGTGATATTGCGGCTTAGTATCCGTAAGTCATCAATACACTGACTTATATCGGCAACCCAACTCGTATAATCGTTACCCGCTTCGTCCCCCGGGGAATGTCGATCCACCACTTTACGCGCGCTTTCAAGTCGCTGACGAACCGATTTAATCTGCCCCAGCGCGGAATGTGTATGTGGATTATCGGTTTTCTCAAGTGTCATCGCCAGGCGCTCGATGCTTTGATCCACTTGATTTCGCAACCTGGTAATTTCCTTTACAGTAACGTCGTCCGTAGCTGCTGGGCGAGCTATGACACCCGCAGTAAACCCTCTTTCTTCTGCCAACAATTTATTGCTTGAGAGCACCATGAGGGTAACCCGGCTAGCATCAATGCTATGCTCGGCCGCTTTATATCGCCTGTATGCCTGGTTGGCATTCAGCACCACGACTATCACGGCCGCAAAACAGAGTACACCGAAGGCAATGAGTAACAGTTGCCTGATACTCAGCCCGCTGAAAGGATGCTTATAACTGCCAGAATGATTATTGCGCGAGCCCGCGGTATTTGCCATCAAGAAATCAAATGAATCCCTAGTCCGGAATCACCTCGGTGAAAATATACTTTGGAGTGGCCGACCAAAACACCACCCCACCCAGAACCTCTTCATTAAGTATAGTCAAGGAATACGATGCAGGTGGTGAAACACCAATTCGTTTTTACATAATCAAATTCCGCTCAACAGCATCCAGGAAGCTGTGCATATCAACTACCTGTTCCTGGCTGGCATCGGTCGTCTTTCCTCGCAGGTCTCCCGTAATAATTCCCTGCCCCACGGTTTCGATCAGCGCTGATTTCAGGTCCGTCGAGTAATCCACCAATACCTGGTTATCTTCACGGGCACCCAAAGTGCTCAGAGCGTTCGCCAGCGCATAGATCAGTGCGGAAGAGTTGAAATGGGCTTCCTTGCCATCGCTTTCAATGTAGGTCAGATAAAGGTCGTGCGCGGTACCGTGTGGTGCTTCATAGAGCATGGTACCGTCCTTGCTTTCAATGATAGAACTGGCTGTTGCCAGACTACCGCCCAGCGCGGCCGAGATATCGGAAAATATATCACCATCAAGGTTTTGTGCCGGATAAAGCGCATTTCTGGGAGGATCGGTAATCATCTTCTTCAACTGGCTGGAGGGCCGCATGATCATAAATGAGGGCGGCGGTGTATCTGCCCTGGCCAGCTCACTGCGTACTTCGGTAATTGCGGTGCTGAACACATCATCATATTCCATATACTCGCGTTTAAGGCCAAAATAGACCTCCTTATCATTCACAGATGCGTCGCGGAATACCTGGCTGACCCAATCCTTAATCGCTTTACGGTCATTGGACATAAACAGCGCCGGATCATTTTTCTTAACACGTCGGGCGTGTTTCTCTTCACCGTCAACAATTACCTTGAGAATGCCATCCTCCTCCATCGGCATATTAAAACTGCCATATTGGTCTCCACCACCGGCACTCATACGCGAGATTGAAACATGATGCTTGCGGTTGGGAATACCATATTTTTTGAGTGCCGCAACCAGCTTAAAAAGTTTCCTGCCGGTGGTGTTATCCGGCACTCCCCACAGAGCTCTTTCCGGCGGATTGGACACAATTCGTGCCGCCTGCGCATCGATCAGCTCATAATGATAAGAGAGCCCCAGTTCGGCAAGCTGGTCTTTATAGTGCTCCTTGTAAATAGTTTCAATGGCGACACGCATCACCCCATCGTAGCCGGCAACCACTGTGTCTTTGAGCCCCAGGTACACATCCCTTTTTTCACGAATGGCACGTTTGAAAAAATTATGCGCCCACGCTTTCACCGCATCAATATCATTGGTAGCCAGTAACCATGGGTCGCCTTTATTGATCGTCCGTCGGTGCAGTTCCACCGGATCCCCGCTGCTGCCAACAAAGACCAGCTTAACCACACCGGTGGCTTTGGATAGCTCATTAAAACTGGCTTTAATACCCCCACTCTCCATGGTATCAACCTCGATATCGCGTCCGACCCATTCCGGCTTCATTGATTGCAGATTACGGAACTTGATGTCTTCGCGGGTAATGTTGCCACCAATCCCTTTGCGTATCGCCCCGTTGGGTGACTTGACCGCCAGTTTGTTTAACTCCTGCTCCTTTATTGAGGGATGTTTGGCCAGCAACTCGTCCAGCTGCTGCCGATTAACGGTCATGCCCGCATTCTTGATACCCACACCATATTTTTTTAACGCTTCAATGGCATCTGTTACCGCCTGACCATTGGTCACCAGTCTGTTCTCGGCAGTCAGGTCAATCTCGATCAATTCGATATCGAGTTTTGCCGTTACAAATTTTTCCAGCATTTTCTCAAACGCCACCTGTGCCATCTCGTCCCCGTGCAAGATAACCAAAGGTTTATTCACCTTAATTTTACTGCTCATTGTCTCTCCCAACTTTTTATGAGGTCGATCGGCCTCAAAGATACTAGTGGTGCTACCATAAAGTCGCTCTATTCCCCAACAAAACCGGTAATCCCACCAAACAAATCCATGATACGGCCAGGCTTTAACGATTGCCAGCTTGAACAGCTCATTTTAGATTCAGACAGCCGGCCTCCGCCTAGTAACAACAAAAGACTGTGGGTGAAAATCGACAGGGAGGTTTTTACAATTCAGATGATCAACTTTATGTATTTTGTCTTTTCAGTGAGCGCTTACTCAGAGAATACTGCAACCAAAAGCGCTTTGAATCAAGGATATCACCCGCTGGGCCGATACATTTGAGTGGTCAAAAAACGGGTTCAATTCAACCACTTCCATTGAAACCATGCCCCCGCTATCGGCACAATTCTCCAGTAGCAGGTGCGCCTCACGAAAACTCACGCCACCCGGCACCAATGTACCAGAACCGGGAACCACAGCTGGGTCACACACATCCACATCAAAACTCAGGTGAAAACCGGCTGTGTTATAATTAACCACCCTCATCACTTCATCGCTGATTCTAGCCATACCCATCTCATCTATATCACGCATGGTAAAAGTAGCAATACCGGATTCCTGTATCAGCCGTCGCTCTTCCCGATCAATATCACGAATACCAACCAGGGCCACATTTTCCGGCCGGACCTTGCCTGTAAAGCCCATAATGTTGGCCAAATCCTGATCACCGTAACCTAGCAAATGTGCCAAAGGCATACCATGGATATTCCCGGACGGCGAAAACGCAGGGATATTCATATCTCCATGCGCATCAAACCAGACCAGCCCTATGTTCTGACCCCGGTCACGGTAATAGGAGGAAACACCCGACACCGTGCCGTGGGCAATAGAGTGATCACCCCCGATAACCAAAGGGAATCTGGCTTCAAAAAGCGCCGATTTTGTCACTTCAGCCAGCTCGCAACAAATCTCCAGGATTTCTGACTTAAATCGCGCCGGGCACGGTTCTGACCTTCGGGTTTCCATTGCAGGCACGTTGATATCACGCTCAAGACTGATCTTATACCCCAACTTGGTAAGACAGTCTCCCAAACCAGCAATACGCAGCGCCGAAGGCCCACCGTCAGTACCGCGCCGTGCTGCGCCGAGATCCAATGGCACACCAATAATCTGAATACCCTTATCTGCTGCACTCATGACGCGACCGAGATTGGCTGGGTTACCCGTTGCTCCCTATCCATCAACCAATACAGGTTTTTTGGGTCATCGAGTTCCGGAGTCAATGCAATGAGTTCCCCTAGCTCAAGTTCTCCGGCCACATGGTGAAGATAACGTAAAACCGAAAAATCCTCCAATGCGAAGCCCACCGAGTCAAAGCAGGTGATTTGCTCGCCACTTTCGCGACCAGTCTTTTTGCCAGTTAAGACCTGCCACAGTTCGATAACCGGATAGTCAGCTGGTAACTGCTGAATATCCCCTTCGATCCGGGTTTGTGGCTCATATTCAACAAAAATCCGACTTTGTTTTAACAGATCAGCATGGATCTCAGTCTTGCCAGGGCAATCTCCGCCAAGACCGTTAATGTGCATACCGGGTTCAACCATCTCCGGTGTTAAAATTGTTGCCCGGCGCTTATCCGCAGTAACGGTTGTCACAATATCCGAGCCCTTTACCGCCTCTGCAACAGAGTCCGCTGGCACAACTCTCAGTTTCGGCCATCCTTTAAGATTGTTCTTTAGCTTTCGCATCGCATCCGGGTCGGTATCATAAATACGCAGTTGATTTATTCCTAACAAGAGGTGAAAAGCAATTGCCTGGAAATCACTTTGTGCACCACAGCCAATTATGCTCATCACCCTCGAATTATTTTTCGCCAACAGATGAGCCGCCATCACCGAAGTGGCCGCAGTGCGTAAAGCGGTGCTCAGAGTAAGTTCAGACAGCAGCAGCGGATAGCCCGTTCCAACTTCAGACAATGCACCAAAAGCCATGACGGTTGACAACCCTTTACCAGGGTTTGCAGGATGCCCGTTCACATATTTAAAACTGTATAGCTGGCCATCGGATGCTGGCATCAATTCAATGACACCAAGATCACTGTGGCTCGCCAAACGTGCTGATTTTTCAAATTCAGGCCAGCGCCTAAAATCCTCCCTGACAACCTCTGTTAGCTGGCTAAAAAACTGGTGAATACCAATTATTTCTACCATTTTTGATAAAGTTGCTGCATCAATAAACCGAGTCATCAGTAATTCTCCTGGAACCAAGTAACCCTAAGTATTGACCGCAATCCAACTAAATAAAAGATAACAAACCGCGTCAATTTGCATATAATATATACATAATGGCCAAATAAATTAGCAATATGATCAATCTAGACCAACTTGACCAACAACTACTAGCGATTCTACGCTCCGATGCCCGCACTCCGGTTGTCACCATTTCCCGAAAATTAGGCATTTCACGGGCCACAGTACAAAATCGAATGCACCGACTGGAAAGCCAGGGTGTAATACTCAATTACACCGTAAATTTAAAACCCAGCGCAGAGATCAACCCTATTCGAGCCCTGATGAGTATTGCGGTGGAAGGCAAGAAAGCACTATCGGTAATCAAGGCCCTGCGCGGCCAGCCAAACATCACGGCAATTCATAGCACCAATGGACGTTGGGATATCATTGCTGAAATCGGCACCGACACATTGGAGTCTTTTAATCGCCTGCTGGGTGATGTACGCCTGATAGACGGGGTCGCCTCAACAGAAACCAGCCTATTGCTGGAGTCACAAAAACTTTAACTGGAGAATGCTCACCGAAAGAGAGCACGTGAGCTAATACATCAGGCGAACTACACCAATTTCGAGGGATCGAGCAACGACTCAAGTTCCTGCCGTGACAAGTCTGTCATTACCTCGGCAACTTCAATCACGCTGCGCTGCTCGGCATATGCCCGTTTTGCAATCTCTGCTGCTTTTTCATATCCAACGATGGGTGAAAGGGCCGTGGCCAAGATTGGATTATGGTGAATATTGCTCTCCATATTTTTTTGTCTGATTTTAAAGGTCGAGATCGCTTTATCTGCCAGTAACTGACAGGTGTTACCCAGTAATTCAACGCTTTGCAGCAGATTCCAGGCGATCACCGGAAGCATAGTATTTAATTGGAAATTGCCCGACTGCCCGGCCACAGTCACCACGCTGTCATTACCAATCACCTGCGCCGCTACCATCGCCGCGGATTCTGCGATGACCGGATTAACCTTGCCCGGCATAATACTGCTACCTGGTTGCAGCGGCTGTAACTCAATTTCTGCCAGCCCGGCAATGGGTCCACTATTCATCCAGCGGAGGTCGTTGGCAATTTTCATCAACGCAACCGCGAGTACCTTTAATTTTCCGGAAAGCTCAACGCTACTCCCCTGAAAACTGAGCGCATCAAAAAAATTGGCGTTCGGAACAAATGCAAACCCGGTCTTCTCCGCAAGCGTTTTTGCAAACAGCACCGCAAACTCCGGTGGCGCATTGACGCCCGTGCCAACTGCCGTGCCTCCCTGCGCCAACTGATAGAGTCTGGGTAAGGTCTCGGTCAGCGAGTCCCGGCAATGACCAAGCTGGCTTGACCAGCCACTTAACTCCTGGGCCAGCGTTAAAGGCATACCATCCATCAGGTGAGTGCGCCCGGTTTTGATCACCATTCCGGTATCGGCAGCGCGCTTATCGAGGCACTGCTGTAGTTTCCGCAATGCCGGAAACAACCCTTCCTGCAATTGCAACACCAGACTGATATTGATTGCGGAAGGGATCACATCATTACTGCTCTGAGCCAGATTTACATGATCATTCGGATGTACGGGCCGCGATAGCTGTTGACTGCTCAGCCGGGCAATCACCTCATTGGCATTCATGTTGGAACTGGTACCGGATCCGGTCTGAAAAACATCGACCGGAAATGCTTCATCGTATTCGCCGTTTGCAACCTGCAACGCGACCCGACTGATCACCTCAGCCATATCACTATCAAGTTTGTCCAGCTTGCCATTCGTTATCGCCGCACAAGCTTTCACAAGCCCCAGCGCCCGAATAAAGGACCGGGGCATACGTAAACCACTTACGGGAAAATTATCCAGCGCCCGCTGTGTCTGGGCGCCGTAGAGGGCGTTTTCAGGCACCTTGACCTGGCCGAGACTGTCCTGCTCAGTTCGATATTTCACTGACATCACTCATAGTTGACTCAGCACAAAGGGAAGTATACCACCGGCGAGGAAATATTCCGTTTCGCTAGCTGTGTCAAGACGCAGCAGAAGACTAAGCTGTTTAACAACCTGCTCATCGCGCCGAATGATTAACCGAACCTGTTGCCCCGGTTGCAACGGTTCCGCAAGCCCCTGAATATCAATCTGCTCGTCGCCGGTAAGCGCAAGCGACTGAAGCCTGGTTCCAGATGTAAACTGGAGCGGTAAAACGCCCATACCAATCAGGTTGGAGCGGTGGATACGTTCAAAACTTTCCGCAATCACCGCCTTGACGCCAAGCAACAGCGTCCCCTTTGCGGCCCAATCTCGACTCGAACCCGTACCATATTCCTTTCCTGCAAAAACCACGGTGGGTAGCCCCTTTTCCAGATACTGCATCGCTGCATCGTAGATAAATACCTTTTTATCTGTTCCTGCTATACGCGTATAGCCACCCTCAGTGTCCGGCACCATCTGATTACGTATCCTGATATTGCCAAAGGTGCCACGCATCATCACCTCATGATTACCTCTTCGCGAGCCGTAAGAATTAAAGTCCCGGTCCTGAACACCCATTGACCGCAGGTAATCAGCCGCCGGACTGTCCGCCGGGATAGTCCCTGCGGGTGAAATATGGTCGGTGGTCACGGAATCGCCAAACAGGGCCAGTATTCTTGCACCCTTGATGTCACGGTTTTTACCGGAGGTATACTGCTGGTCAAAAAACGGCGGTAACTGAATGTAGCTTGATGAGGGTGAAAACTGGTAGGTTTCACCCTGCCCCGCATCGATAGTCTGCCAGCTTTCATCACCGGCAAACACCTCACTGTAACGCTCCTTGAACATCTCTTTATCAATACTCAGCATGGCTTGCTGAACTTCAGCGTTACTCGGCCAAAGATCCCTTAGAAAGACCGGTTTCCCATTACTATCCTGCCCAACCGGCTCCGCATCAAGATCGATACAGCAGGTTCCTGCCAGAGCAAATACCACTACCAGTGGTGGCGACGCCAGCCAGTTGGCCTCTACCAGCGGATGGATACGTCCTTCAAAATTGCGATTGCCGGACAGCACTGCGCCAACCACCAGATCATTCTCCTTGACGCACCGGGTCACATGATCAGGCAGAGGCCCGGAGTTACCTATACAGGTAGTACAACCGTACCCCACAAGATTAAACCCCAACTGATCAAGTGCATCCTGCAGACCTGCTTTTGCCAAATAATCGGTGACCACCTTGGAACCGGGGGCTAATGAGGTTTTGACCCAGGGTTTGCAGCTTAATCCGAGGGCAACCGCTTTTTTTGCCACCAATCCTGCAGCAAGCATCACTGCAGGATTGGAGGTGTTGGTGCAGGAGGTAATGGCCGCAATAACCAGATCACCGTGATGCATTGGCTCTGCGCTACTTTCCAGATCAAATATCTGACTTTCCTGTCCTCGCTTGCCCTGTATTTCCAGCACGCTTTGCATAGCAGGTTTCAGCTCATTCAGTGCTACCCGGTCCTGAGGGCGTTTGGGACCTGCCAGACTGGCTGTGACCGTATCAAGATCCAGACTCACCATCTCATCAAAGACGGGGACTGCGCTATGCTGATCCAGCCAGAGGCCTTGAAGCTTGCAATAGTTTTCCACCAAATCAATCTGTTCTTTTTCGCGACTGGTCAGTTCCAGATACTCAAGTGTCAGGCTATCAACAGGAAATAATCCGCAGGTCGCCCCGTATTCGGGTGCCATATTGGCAATCGTCGCTCGGTCTGACAATGTCAGCGCAGACAAGCCTTCGCCATGGAACTCCACAAACTTTCCAACCACTCCCTGTTGGCGCAGAATCTCAACCACACGCAATACCAAATCCGTTGCCGTAACACCCTCGCGCAATCGGCCTTTGAGCTCAAAGCCCACAACCTTGGGGATCAGCATCGATATCGGCTGACCTAACATTGCTGCTTCAGCTTCGATTCCACCAACGCCCCAACCCAGGACGCCCAGTCCATTGATCATTGTGGTGTGACTGTCAGTACCCACCAGCGTATCGGGGTAGACGACGGGTAAGTCACCCTGCTCTGCGGTCCATACCACTTTTGCCAAATACTCTAGATTAACCTGATGGCAAATGCCGGTACCGGGGGGCACTACTCTGAAGTTATCCAGAGAAGCTTGACCCCATTTTAAGAACTGATAGCGTTCCAGATTCCTCGACATCTCCTTTCTAACGTTTTCAGTAAAAGCTGACGGTGAGGCAAAAGCATCAATACTCACTGAATGATCGATCACTAAATCGACCGGAGTGACCGGATTAATTTTCTGCGGGTTCTTGCCTTTGTCTGCCAGCGCCTTTCTCATCGCGGCGAGGTCAACTACCGCGGGCACTCCGGTAAAATCCTGCATCAGTACTCGCGCCGGGTGGAACTGTATTTCACGGCTCGAGCGACCTTCATCGCCACCAATTATCGACTTGATGTCCTGCCCGACATCAGGATTAGAGTGCGCATTGCGTAAAAGATTTTCCAATAGGATTTTTATGGATAAAGGCAATCGGTCAACATCGCCAAAACGCTGTAATTCGCGGGAACGTAAATCATAGTACCCATATTGGCGGTTATTGACCTCAAACTGCCGAAAGGTGTCAAACTCATGCGTGGTAGTCATCATTACACTCTCCCTAAACTGGGTTTACCGGCAATGCTGCAGCACAAGTATTATAACACGGCAGGGTCGGGATAATCGGCCTGGTCCAAACCTTCAATATGTGTTCCCTGAAAGTTCTCAATCGCTTTTTCGGCGGTTACTGAATTAGCAAAGGTGGCGATGTGGAAAAGCGCATCACCCTCATTGACGACCGGCAGGTTATTGCGGCCAATCATAATTCCGGTAACCGGAGAGACCACACGGGTTTCATTTTCACCCACGCTATCAGCAATTCGGCCAATCGTCTGGCCCTGGGTAACACGCGCTCCCAGCGACGCTTCAATTCGCAATAGCCCTGCCTGAGGAGCCCTAACCCATTGCGAGGATCGTGCTTCAATCACCTTTTGTTCTCGCGCCACTTTTTTCCGTTTAGGCAACATCTCCAACGTACGCAAGACATTCAGCACACCACGCACACCGGCCCTTATTGATAAATTGTCAAAGCGTAGCCCCTCGCCAGCCTCATACAATAACATCGAAAGCCCTTTATCCATCGCATACTGGCGCAATGAGCCATCCCGCAAGTTGGCATCAATGATCACAGGTGCAGCAAAAGATCTGGCTAATGTGGCGCACTCTTCACTCTCCAGGTTTGCGCGAATATGGGGCAGGTTGGCGCGATGATTGGAGCCCGTATGAAGATCAATTCCATGAGTGGATTTGTCGACCACCTCCTCAGCAAAGATACGCGCCACTCGGGAGGCCAGCGAGCCATGCTTGCTGCCCGGGAAGGAACGATTCAGGTCTCTTCGATCCGGCAGATATCGGGTATGATTAAAAAACCCATATACATTCACTATGGGAACGCAGATCAATGTTCCCCGCAGCCTGTCTATTACTTTGGTATGACGAATCCTGCGTATAATTTCAATACCGTTGATTTCGTCACCATGAATTGCTGCGGAAACAAACACCACCGGCCCGGCACGCTTGCCATGAATCACATGGACCGGCATTGATAACGGTGTATATGTTGATTGTGATGGCAATCCCAGCGCCAACGTTGCCCGGCTGCCCGGAGATATTGTTTCACCACAAATCGTAAAGGCCGTTCTTGCCATGCTACCCCTTCCCTTTGGTTCTGGTTTTATTTGGTTTTGCATGCTTTTCAATAAACTCAATAATCAAGTCTGCCACATCCTTTTTGGTCGCATTCTCAATACCCTCAAGTCCCGGCGACGAATTCACCTCCATGACCAGAGGACCACGATCAGATCGCAGCAGATCCACTCCGCAAACATTAAGCCCCATCACTTTTGCCGCATTCATTGCAGTCCGTCTTTCCGTTGCTGACAGTTTGACCAACTGCGCGGTCCCGCCACGGTGGATATTGGAACGAAATTCTCCTTCAGGTGCTGTACGCTGCATCGCCGCAATCACTTTGCCACCCACCACAAAACAGCGCAGATCCGATCCTTTCGCCTCCTTGATAAATTCCTGCACCAGTATATTGGATTTCAACCCCATAAAGGCCTGAATCACACTCTCGGCCGCCTTCTTGGTTTCTGCCAGCACCACACCGATCCCCTGTGTACCTTCAAGCAACTTGATGACACAGGGCGCACCACCCACCTCTCTAATCAGGCCGTTAATATCATCCGGTGAGTGGGCAAACGCAGTAGCCGGTATTCCGACATTTTTGCGTGATAACAGCTGAAGTGACCTTAATTTGTCTCTAGCACGGGTGATCGCCACCGACTCATTAACGGAATAAACGCCCATCATCTCAAATTGTCGAACAACGGAGGTCCCATAAAATGTGACCGAAGCCCCGATACGGGGAATCACTGCGTCAAAATGCGAATGGTCAAACTCTTCGTCCCGATAATGGATGCTGGGCTTGTCGGAAGTAATATCCATAAAGCAGTGCAGATGATCAAGAACCCTGACATTGTGGCCGCGCGATTCAGCGGCCTCAACCAGTCGCCGAGTCGAGTAGAGCGACTTTTTACGTGACAGTATTGCAATATTCATAAATAGATCCAGCTTGTTCGCTTACGCGAATAGAGTTACTCATCCTGGTCACCCTGGATGCGGTCGCAAAAACCTAATCTCTGCTCCCTCTCCCTTTTTTTGGGGGGGTTGGGTGAAGGGCAAAATAAAAAGATATATATCAAAATTTTACATTATTCACCCTCACCCTAGTCCTCTACCAGAGAGAGAGGAAGCATTCCTGTCTTGGCTTTCGCGACACCCTCCCAAGGTAAAGGATAAGGCAGGATCAACCACAAAACGTTTCACCAGGGACTGTCGGCCAATCAGCAGCCGAAAACCCATTTCATCGCGGTTTGCCAGTGTCAGTTCCGTTTTAAAACTGGCGTGACCCAGCCTCATTGAAGTCAACACCACCAGTCGGTGTTCTGCCTTTCCGTTCGAACTGGTCACTGAACGTTCATCAATGATCGGTGCTTCACAGCTGATCTCCGGATATCTGTGTCTCTGTACCGGATGCACTATAAAACGCGCCCAATCCTGGCCATCTTTTTTAATCACCTTGATTTTAAAGGCATGAAGGGAAGATGTTTTTGCACCGGTATCAATTTTTGCGAGTATTTGAGGCAATGACAAATCTGGAAACGCACACCATTCCCGCCACCCGATAATTGATTTTGATTTCACTTAATAAAACCCCTATAAAGTCTCCGCTGTTAATCTGGTATAACCTGTCATAATTAAGGCTCGAACCTGCCCGGTCATTGCAAACCAAACCCATTTTCCTTATACACCGGTCAACTGTTATTTGCATCAAAAATCAGCATCTACAGAACTCTTCTTTTTTTAAAATTTCTGTTACAGTTAAAAACCGGATTACTCTGAAAAAACAATCACCAAGGAAAAGCATACCCAGCATGAAATATGACATCTATGGCATTGGTAACGCACTGGTCGACGTACAAACCCGAGTCACTGAAGAAGCACTTAACAACACTGGATTCGAAAAAGGCATCATGACACTGGTTGACGACCAGCAACAGCAAACGGTTCTTCAGAAAGTGGATGGTTTCCCACGCAATCTTTGCGCCGGTGGCTCAGCTGCCAACACTGTAGTGGGCGTCGCTGACTTCGGCGGGAAAGCCGCTTTTTGCGGCAAGGTCAGCCAGGATGAGATGGGTGATTTTTTCCTTAAACAACTTCAGGAACTTAAGGTTGATATTAACGTTTCGCCATGTGGCGATGGCCAGACCGGTACCAGCGCGGTGCTCATTACACCCGACGCTCAACGCACCATGCTGACCAATCTGGGCGCAGCTGTCACGATTGCTCCGGAAGATGTGGAGGAAGAAAAGCTCCGCCAGTCTCGCTACCTCTATGTGGAAGGTTACCTGTTGACTGGTGATGCTTCAAAAGCGGCTGCCTACAGAGCGATAGAGCTGGCCCGGAAACATGGTGTTAAAATTGCCTTTACGGCCTCTGACCCTTTTTTGGTCAATCTGATTCGCGATGAAATTTGGCAATTAGTGGAGGGGCCGGTCGATCTGTTTTTTTGTAACGAAGAGGAAGCCAAAAGCCTGGTTGGCAAAGACGACATCATACAGTGTGCGCAGGAGATTCATCGCCACACCGATAACGTCGCCCTGACCCTTGGAGCCAAAGGGTCAATTATTATGCATGATGGGGAAGTCCTGCCCATTGAAGGCGTCGACGCTGATACCAACGACACCACGGGGGCCGGGGATATGTACGCCGGCGGGCTTATCTACGGCATCACCAACGGCATGAGCTGGAAGCAGGCCGGTCACCTGGCATCACATGCCGCCGCTCGTATCGTTTCGCAATTGGGGGCTCGACTGGAACGTAAATTTACCCAGTCCGAAATTGAAGCTTTTATGCGCTAGTGTCATCACATTTTGAGCTACAGAATGGATATGAACTTCACCAGAAAAACAATCAACCCGCCGTCTCTTTATGACAGTTCAATGTATGGCTTTTCCCACGCAGTCGAAAGCAGTGGAGGAACAATGATTCACTGTGCCGGACAGGTAGCCTGGGATCAGGACGGCAAACTGGTGGGTGATGGCGATATCGCAGCACAGGCCCGCCAGGCACTCGCCAATTTGTCCGCTGTCCTGGCAGAAGCGGGCGCGTCGCCGGCAAACGTGGTGCGCATGCGTACTTACGTGGTGGGTCATAAACCGGAATACCTGGAATCGGTGGGTGCTGAGATCAGTGCCTTTTACGGTAATACCGAACACGCCGCCAATACCTGGATCGGCGTTCAATGTCTTGCTCTGCCGGAGTTTTTAATTGAAATTGAAGTAACCGCTGTGGTGTAGCCTGACGGCACCCGCCCCAGCTCTCTCGCAAGCTTTAGGTCAATTATGGCCCGTAACCGGATAACTTTCGCTATCCGGTTGCACAAATTTAAATGCTACCCTTCCTGCGACTTCGCCAACTTACCTTTCAACCGCTTCGCTGTACCCTCAACATCCACAACAAATCGTGAATGTTTGCCTTTGGCGACCTGCTCCATTGAGTCACGTGCTGTGATCTCAAAATTCACACCGCGGCCATTGATTTCCGTTACTTTCACGGTAATCTCCGCCCACATACCCAGCAGGGTTGGTGCCATATGGTCCAGCTCAATGCGTGTACCGACTGAATCTTCGTTTTCGTCAATATGCTCTTTAAGCAGGTCCCGGCAAGCCATTTCGATATCAAACAACAGGAAGGGAGTACCGTAGACCCGGCAATCATCCCCCATAAAACTGATGGTTCGCTCTTTATCGATGGTGTGTTTTTCTGTTCTTTCGGTACCGACCGTCAATGTATCTTTCATCTTTTATACTCCTAAATCCACAAATTGTTACCCACCTGTAGTCACCATACAGGCACTTAAAAATCCCGGAATAACTTAAACCACTTTGAATCCAGAAGTTTAATTAATCCGTGGTGGCCTGCCTACCTGACAGCGCCAAACCTCCTTCGGGGTGATACGCAGGGCATAGCGTGGCATCCCTCGAACCGCGCATTATGACACATAAAATGTCCATTTTTTAATATTTTTGTGTTATTTTGTTGCTCTCTGGCACACTGCTCTTAAGATGATCGGCTGCATGACCACCGGAATCGTTAGCACCCAGCCGAAGCTGCTCCGCACCTCTTAACACAGCAGCCATCCAGTGCTAGTGAAGCTGGTACAGGTGTGAGATCATTAGCCAGATCAAAGCAACCTAAATCAAGTGACACCAGGATGCACGGGAAGAAACGTTGAACTCAGACCAGCAATCACGGGAATTTATAAAAGATCTGTTCAGGGAGCACAATACAAATCTCCTTAAGTTTCTGACGCATAAATTATCCAATCCAGACGAAGCTGCGGATGTTGCGCAATCGGCTTTTCAAAAAATGTTAACTGTTGGGGAACCTGAGCGCCTGGAAAATGCCAAAAGTTATCTATACCAGACGGCAATGAACCTGGCCATCGACCGGATACGAAAAGCTCAACGGCGGGATAGCCATTTACGCTCACTGGCCGACGCGTCAGCCGATTCAGATGATCACAACTGCCCGTCACCGGAAAAACTGATTATCACCCGCCAAGAGTTGCAGCGGGTCAAACAGATCATTGATGAGCTTCCGGATAAATGCCGTCAGGCCTTTATCATGCATCGCAGCCAACAGATGACCTATAGCGAAATAAGCGACGCTCTGGAGGTTTCCGTTAGCATGGTAGAAAAATACATTATTCGTGCACTTAAACATTTACGAGAAAAGTTGAAATAAATTGAGGGGGTTCCTTATCTGTTCGTCTAGCTTGTACAGGGACTTGAGATTTATATGCCAGTATTAAATGAACACAAAAACATCAAATAGCACAATCTCGGATACGGCCATTGAATGGCTGGTTCGCCTGCAATCCGACAATCTTTCTTCAGACGAAGAACAGCAGTTTTTCGCTTGGCTGGAAGAAAGTGCCGAGCACCAGCGTGCCTACATCGAAGCAGAATGGATTTGGGAACAGGGCAATCTGGATCAAGTTGCTGATGACTCGCCAAAAACCGGAAATGTTATTCCCCTCCGCAAACGAATAACACCAATAGCGCTGGCGGCATCACTGGCACTTTTTGTAATAGGCATAGTCGCTACAGTATTCCTGGACTACCAAAGCAATCAGTACGCAACCAGGATTGGCGAACAGCTTGATATAGTCCTTAAAGACGGCTCGCATTTGTACCTTAACACCAACTCTTCGATACATACCGATCTTAACGATCAGCGACGCCTGATAACCCTTCAACAGGGCGAAGTTTTTTTCGATGTTGCCAAAGACAGCTCTCGCCCTTTTCTGGTCGAAACTGAAAACGGCATCATCAGGGTGCTGGGCACGCAATTCAATGTTCTGAGCAGCCAACAAGGAAGTATCGTCACTGTACTTGAGGGCTCTGTCGGGGTCACTGGCAACAAAAATGTGACCCAGGTCTCAGCCCAACAGTTTATCCCGGAAGCAAGATTGGCACCTGATCAGCAAACCACTATGAGTGGCCCCCAAATTGGCACAGTACGACCGATCGACCATGCGGATAAAGTCATCGCCTGGCGTGAAGGCAAACTGATCTATAACGGTGAATCATTTGAGCAGGTTTTACTGGATATTAACCGCTATTTTGAGGGAGAAATTCGCGTAGGGGATGAAACACTGGAGGACCTGAAGGTCATCGCAGTGCTGCAGCTACAAGACAAAAAAAGCACCCTCAAGGCACTTGAGGAAACCTTTAATCTGGCATCAATCCAAACCTCCAAAGAGCTCACTCTGCTTTACCCTAAAAAATAGACGCAAAACTCCTCTTTGCTCCCGGACTCCTATATAATGAGTCCCCGGCCTGCGGCGGGCTTTTTGCTGAACAAGCACCGCAAACCACCATGCAAACTAACACGCGAGCGGGCGGTAATTTACAAAAATAAAAATGATTGATCGAAATTTCCGGGGGGAATTTTGTTTTGATAAGACCGAACTTCGGTCACAAATCGCGCACATTTTGGTCGAATACTACCAAAGAAAGGGGTTTTAGCATCAAAACCCGACGGCTATTGTGTTTAGCTGCTTTACTACTGCTCGTAAATGCGGAGGGAGCCCTCGCCGCTGACTACAGAGGGCAACGCACATTTCTCTTTAATATTCCGCAACAGACACTATCAAAGGCCGTTATTAAGTTTGGGCAAAAGGCTCGCCTGACCGTTGTTATGCCAAGTCAATTTGGTGACATCGTGTCGCAGCAACCCGTGGTCGGAAAAATGACCCCGTCAGAAGCACTTAATCTATTATTGATTAACACCGATCTTGGTTACCGGTTTATTGACAGAAATACCGTTTCCATCTCACCGGACTACCCGAAACCATCGACCATTGATAATGCCCAACAAATCACCAAAGTTCCCGATGCTCCGGATTATCTGAACGGTATCAGCCCGATCGAAGAGGTCATTGTCACATCCCAACGCAGAAGTGAAAATCTACAGCGAATTCCCAAAGCGATCTCGGTGCTCTCCAGCCAGCAGCTTGAACGCATCAAGATTGATGACTTGGGCGGCCTGGGCCCCAAAGTCCCCGGACTGACCGTTTCCTATTTTAGCCTTGGCCAACCCACCATCCATATGCGCGGCATCGGCTCTAACGATGATGGTGCGGCACTGGACAACTCTGTGGTCGTTTACCTGGACGATATTTTTGTCAGCCGAATCAGTTCGATCGACATTAATCTGACTGATGTGGAACGCGTCGAAGTGTTGCGCGGCCCACAAGGCACTTTGTACGGCAGGAACACCATTGGTGGCGCGATTAACGTGATTAGCAAACCGCCAACCCGACAACCGGAAGCGAGGTTATCCGCAACTGCCGGAAATTACGATTTTGGCGCCGCCAGTGCCGTCATCAGTGGCCCACTGAAAAAGGATCAGCTACTGGCAAAGGTAGCACTGTCCGGCAATCGCTCCGACGGCTGGCAGAAAAACATCTTCCTGAACGATGACCAACACGGACGGGAAAACCTGAGCGTCCGCAGCAACCTTGCTTACCTGCCCAACCAGCGTTTTTCACTTCGACTGGGTGCGGACTATAGCTGGGACAACCTGAACTCATCAGGACGAATTCCGGTTGCCGGGCGAACGCCTATCCGCATTCTGGACGGCAACGGTCAACTGATCCCGGCTATAGACGAAAACGGCAATGCCGTCACCGACGGCTCCGGCAACCCGGTGCTCCAAAGCCAGCTGCCAACCGAAATCTTTGCAGCGCTGGGCGGCGACTTCGAGCATGCCACAAATGGTCTGAGCGGCTACACCGATCGACAGATTTGGGGAACTACCGCAAAGGCGATCTGGGAAAATAGCTGGGGCGAATTTGCCTCTATTACCGGCTATCGAAACTCGGATTTCGCATGGGCTGAAGATTCAATCGGGTTACCACCAACCATCACTGACCAGCGAATCGGTACCGCCGTCAACGAAACCCATCGCCAGTTTTCCCAGGAACTCCGCTGGACTTCCGATGAAGGACAGGCGCTACGCTACGTGGTTGGGCTCTATTATCTTCATGAACACACGGAACGTCTGGAGAAATTCCCCTTTGCGAATGATACCGCCCTCACCAGCCAGAAAAACAAAACCAATAGCTATGCGGTTTTTGGTCAGGCCGATTACGCACTCACCGATCGTCACAATATTACTTTTGGCGCTCGCTATACCCATGACCAGAAACGGCTCAACCAGTTTGCTATTAATGGTGGCGCACCGGCGATTATCCTGGAGGATTTCCGGTTAACCGAACACGGATCATGGAACGACTTTTCCCCCTCTCTGGCGCTGTCCTACCAGGCCAGTGACGATATGCTGTTCTACGGTAGCGTGTCGAAAGGGTTTAAAAGTGGCGGTTTCCAGGGGGCTCCGGGCAATCTGGCGCTGGCCAAACAACGTATTGACCCGGAAAAAGCCTGGAATTACGAATTGGGTATCAAAAGCGAATGGCTACACAACCGCCTGCGACTTAACATGGTTTCCTTCTACACCGATTTCCGGGATTTGCAGGTGGTACAGTTCCGCACCATTGAAAACTTTGGCATCTTTGAAACGACCAATGCCGCCTCCGCCTCCCTTCGCGGCATGGAAACCGAGTTCGTTTACCATCCGATGGAGGGGCTGGAGATATCAGGATCCTACGCCTATCTGCGTGCCACCTACGATAGCTTCAACGATATTGCGGGACGCAACTTTAAGAACAACCGGCTGCGACAAGCGCCAAAACACTCGTTTGAACTCAGCTTGAACTACCAGTGGCCGGTTTTTCAGGGTTCCGCCATCGCCAATCTCGATTATCGTTATCAGGGTAAAAGTTTCAGGGAACCGGACAACAGCATCACCATACAACCCGCTTATGACTTGCTGGACGCCAGCCTCGGCTATCGCAGCAGGAGCAACCGCTGGGAGTTCTCAATATGGTCAAAAAACCTGCTTGACGAAGAGTATATTGCCCATCTTTATGTGCTTGGCGGTAATGACTATGCACTATTTGGCACTCCGAGAACCTATGGCGTAACACTAAACTGGCGACACCTCTAGCCAGCAACAGCCGATTGTCCTAAATCAATATTAAAAACTATTGAGGGGTTCTGCTCTTCCTTCGTTACAGATATGTGGCATAAAATTAAGCCCCATTTTACGGGGATGTGACACACCAATAAAAAATGAACACCCATTTGAAGAGGGGGTAATCCATGAAACCTACTTTTATTAAAAAAGCAATTGCCGCGTCAATCGGCTCTTTCGCAATAGCGAGCGGAGCAATGGCAGCAGGCGTTGCGATTGAAGAGGTCGTAGTAACAGCGCAAAAACGCGCAGAAAGCCTGCAAGATATTCCACTGGCGGTAACTGCCTTCAGTGGCGATCAACTGCGAGAAGACTCAATCAGCTCTCTGGAAGATATCGGAAGCAGAACACCAGGCTTGGTCTTTGCGTCCTTCAGTACTGGTCAGCCAGAAATCGCCATCCGTGGTATTGGTACTAAAGAAGACGGCGCATCGGCCAGTGACTCTACCGTCGTATCGGTCGATGATGTTTATATCGCTGCACGTACTGCACAGGTTTTTGATATTTTTGATCTGGAGCGTGTAGAGGTACTACGTGGACCACAGGGCACACTGTACGGTAAAAACTCCATCGGTGGCTCTATTAACTTCGTCACCAGCAAGCCGACAGAGGATTTAACCGCCAGGGCGCGTGTTACAGTCGGTAATTACGGCCGTCAGGACTTCGGCGGCATGATCAGCGGTGGTTTAACTGATAACCTGCTCGGCAAGGTCTCTTTCAGCAAGCGGGACTATGACGGTCACATCCGTAATCTGCTTAATGGCGATCGCCGTGGTGAAATTGATACTCTGTCCTGGAGAGCACAACTACTGTGGAATGCCAGCGATAATGTCAGCGTATTGTTTAGCGCTGATGGCGCTGATGACGATAACGGTGACACCAACCGTGAACCGGTCGGCGGAACCGGTGTTTCAGGAAATGGCGATAGCTGGGATCCGCTAGCTGTTAACGCAGCTTTTGGCGACAATGGTGACCCGCATGACGCCCTGAATGATGAAAGAAGTCATACCGACCGTGAAGTATTTGGCTTCAGTGCTAAGCTGGATTGGGATTTGGGTGATATGACCTTTACCTCCATCACCGCATGGCGTGACAGTGATTTTGACTGGGCAGAAGATTCTGAAGGTCTGCCAGGTCTTAGTACTACAGGAATTGGCCCTGCAAACGAGGGTTACCGTCATGACGTGACCGACAGCGCTATTGAAGAAACAGAGCAGTTCACCCAGGAGTTTCGTCTGACCTCAAACGGCTCGGACGGACTTCAGTGGGTCGTAGGCGCCTTCTATAGCCTGGAAGATATCGAACGTGCGGAGACCTTCTGTATACCCAACTGTGGTACAGATGTGATTCCTGTCAGCTATGCCCGTCTCCCGGACAGACTGATCGTTAACACCTCTCTTCAGGAAAACGAAAGCACAAGCTGGGCGATCTACGGCCAGGCGACTTATCAGTTTACTGACACCCTGTCATTGACCGGTGGTTTACGTTATTCCTATGAAGAGAAAGAGATGAAAGCCGGTGCCATAATTGACCAAGGTATCGCACCTGTAGGTGTATTCCTGCAGGAAAACTTCAACGTCTCTAACGAAGACGATTGGGACAATGTTTCCGGAAAATTGGCTTTAGACTGGCAAGCAACCGATGCTGCATTAGTCTACGCAAGCGTGGGCACCGGCTTCAAGAGTGGTGGCTTTAGTGGATCTGCATCAACAGAAAACCGGGCTGATGAACCCTTTGATGAAGAAACCGCCATCACCTACGAGGTTGGCCTGAAGTCTATGTGGTTTGACGACAGCCTGCGTCTCAACGTTGCAGCTTTCTTTACCGACTATGAAGATCTGCAGGTTACGCGATTCTTCCGCCCTGCGGATAATCCCGGCAACTCATTCGGTGAGTTTGTAACCAACAATGCTGGTGAAGCAGAAATTTCCGGTATTGAGATCGAATTTACCTGGCGCGCAACTGAAAATCTGGAACTGGGCGGCAGCTACGCCTATCTGGATTCCGAGTTCACTGACTTTACTCCAAACGTAGCGGATTTGGCACCGGGCAATGGTACACTGCCTTGTGGCGCAGGAAGCACAGCTGTAAGCGCCGATCCTGCCGATGGTTGTATTCCTGACTATAGCGGCAAGCAGCTGCGTCAGGCACCGCGCACTTCAGCCAACCTCTATGGTAAATACATCATGGAGTTGGGTGATGGCCACGGTAGTCTTTCTGCCAAGCTGAACTATCGTTATCAGGATCACAGCTTCTATGATCCGGACAATAACGACATCACGGTTATTCCACAGTATCGTATTTTTGATGCACGCGTTGCGTGGAACTCTGAAGATGATAAGTGGGAAGTAGCTGGCTGGATCAAGAATATTGGTGACGAAGAGTATCGTACACACGTTTACTCTCAGCGCGGCGGTACTATCGCTTTCGCAACCTTCGGTGCACCACGCACTTCAGGTGTGACAGTAACCTACAACTACTAAAAACGATCTTTTTACCCGCCGCTCACTTCCCCCAGTGGGCGGCTGGGTAGAACAGATTTCGATAGAAAACCAGCTGTAACAGGCTGGTTTTTTTATGCACGATAAAACTACCAACAAGGAATGCTGCCAACTGGCATTCGCTTAACGCATCATATATATTGCAGCTTTACTATCTGAATATCATAACGCTGTAACTAAACAGCATAGTCTTGGCGACCTGATTTCTTTTTAATTCAATTTCAGAGGCAACATGTCAACACCGCTCACTCTTTCTGTTATTCGCGCTTTTGAAATATTGTCTGCTTTTAGTGGTAGACGCCCGGTTCTCACGACTACTGATATTGCAAAAGAAACAGGAATGAACAATAAAACTGTACACCGTTTCCTGTTAACCCTGGAGCAGGTCGGCGCTATATCACGCGTTGGCAGAGGCCAATTTAGTCTGGGAATGACGCTCGCCGACCTGGGCAGCCAGGTTGCTGTCCACCACGTACTGGCCGAAGCGGTCATGCACCATCTGGAACCACTTTCAGAGAACCTCAATGAATCTGTTCAAGCAGCGGTATTGGAAGATTTTAATATCGTGAGCATAGCCCACATTCCCTCACGTCATTCGCTTACCATCGGGATTCGCGTAGGAAGGCGCTGGCCGGCTTACTGCACCTCACTGGGGAAAGTCCTGATTGCGGATATGGATGAGGAAACGCTCGATAAATATCTGGACAGATCCGGACTGGAGAAAAGAACGGCAAATACAATAACCAGTCCAGGCAAGTTAAAGCAACATTTAAAAGAAGTGCGCAAGCAAGGTTATGCAATCAACGATCAGGAAAGTGAGCGAGGCATGCGTGGTGTCGCAGTGCCTTTAAAAAGCCTGACAGGCAGAACCATCGCCGCACTATCAGTATCGGGTCCCACCGCCCGACTGCCAATGAACACGCTGATGAAGAATAAAAATGATCTGGAGTATTGCGCTTCGCAGGTTAGCAAGACACTCTACGGTGGACAAAGTTAGCGCAAACCCGCCTGACCTGTCCCGGCGCGCTCGATAGTTCGTACCAGTTGGTAAAGCGTTCGGGTAACCGGTATTTCCATTTCCAATCGTTCGGCCACATCAAGCACAGCACCATTGATACCACCAACTTCTGTCGCTCGTCCCGCATTCAGATCCTGTAACATAGATGGCATGTGGTCACGATGATCATCAAAGGCGTCAATAATGGTATCACGTATTGACTGCTCATCAATCTCGATACCCGTAGCTCTGGCCACAGAGCATACCTCGGAAATAATTTTGAGCACCAGCTCTCGACCCTCTTTGCTATCTCCAACCGGACCAATAGGTAACCTTGATACTGCTGTGACCGCATTTATTGCACTGTTAAGGGCCACTTTCTCCCAAATGGCACGTTCAATTTCCGGATCCAGCTGACAGTTAAAGTCTGCTTTATTAAGCAGCGTGTTGACCTGATCCAGCATTGGACTCGCGCTTCCGTCCGCAGAATAAAGACGAACCACCCCGGAACCCAGGGATGAAACCTGCCCCGGCCCCTCTAGATCGCAGGGATAGTTGGTAACCCCCAGTAAAATCCGCTGGCTCGGCACAAAGCGCTCTATCTTTTCAACATTACCCAGCCCGTTTTGCAAAGTCAGCACATAGGTTTGCTCGGAAACAAGGTGCGCCACTGACTCCAGAGCCTGAGCAGAGTGCAGCGTTTTGGTAAACACAATCAATAGATCAATTGGCCCCTGAACTTCAGCGGCCTCCCGCGCTTGCACAGGAACAGCGTGATGCCCTGAATTGGTGTGCAGTTGCAGGCCTTTGCTGTTAATCGCATCAATATGTTCGCGCCACACGTCCACCAGTGTAACCGGAACACCAGACAAGCTCAGTTTTCCACCAAACAGGCAGCCCATCGCTCCGGCCCCAAGCACCAGGGTATTTATTGAAGAATTCATCTCAGACATCAGGCCGGCAATTACAGTTCTGCGCTTTCAAGTTCCTGGGAAACCTTGGCTTTCATCTTTAATCGCCGCCACTCTCTGTCCACACCAGCCTGTATTTCGGCAATCGTCTCATCGGTCAAATGCCGATATCGCTTTTGCTCCCCTAGATAGGCATCAACTGTCTGTGTTTTCTCAGTATGATTCAGTGTATAACGGTAACCGTCTTCCACTTCATACAACGGGAATACCCCCGCATCAACCGCCAGGCGGGACACCTTGATACCGGCATTATCAGCAACTCCCCAACCAGCCAGACAGGGAATCAATACTACAATCACCTTGGTACCGCGAATCTCTTTCGCCTTCTTCACTTTCGCAACGAAATCTTCCGAATGTGCGGCACTGACTGTCGCAACGTAGGGAATATTGTGGGCTGACAAAATCTCCACCAGGTTCTTTTTCGGGGAAATTTTTCCGGCGGGTGTGGATCCGGTCACCGCCTGCAACGGCGTCGATGAACTTTTTTGACCACCGGTATTCATATAGCCTTCATTATCAAAACAGATATAAAGAATGTCCTCATTGCGTTCTACCGCTGAAGACAACGCCTGAAAACCGATATCATAAGTCCCGCCATCACCGGCTAGACAGATGACTGTGGTATCCGGCTTACCCTGTGCCACCAGCGAACGCTTTACGCCACTGGCTGACGCCGCCGCTGATTCAAGCGTGGTATGAAATGCAGGAATACTGACGGCACTGTTAGGATAGCCGCCACAAATAACCGCTCCACAGGACGGTGGTACAACAGCCACCGCATCAGAGCCAATCGTATTGACAATAATTCGTATCGACAACGACTCGATACATCCGGCGCAAGCTACGTGGCCTGCACTAAATAGATCCTGATCTTTATACTCAATATAACTCATAGCATCATTCCACCCAAAGGGAAGCGATATTCGGTTCGGCATCAGTATACTGTAATACCAACTCCTCAATTTTCTTCGGCACAACGTTGACGCCGCCCACACCCGCTAACAGACCGTGGATTTTCGGCATATCATCCATACCATTCAGCGCCGCCTTTAGCTCCTGGTGCAAAATACCACCCATGCCGGGTGAGAAATTTCGGTCCAATACTATCGCACAGGGAACGCCCGCCAGGGCATCACGCAGCTGTTGATAGGGAAAGGGTCTGAACAACCTCACTTTAAGCAATCCTACTGCCTGCCCCTGATCACGCAGACTATCAACCGCATCTCTCACTGTACCGCTCATACTACCCATGGTCACCACAACCACTTCAGCATCGTCTGTACGATACTGCTCAATAATTCCATATTCACGACCGGTCAGTTCCCGCCAGGCACTGTTAGCGGCCTCAAAGGCATCATAGGTGCTGTTAATCGCCGCATCCATTTCACGACGCGTGCGATTGTAGGTAACCGCATCCACAGGGCTTCCGAAGGACTGGCCAAGCAACGGATCCAGTTTGTGCGTTGCCTGATAGCGAGGTAAATATTCGTCAACCATCTCTTGCGATGGTACTTCCACAGCCTCCATTGCATGAGATACGTAAAATGCCTCGTGACTGATCATCACAGGCAATCCGATGGATTCAGCAATATGGAACGCCTGCAAGACCGAATCGATCGATTCCTGTGCAGACTCACTATAGAACTGTACCCAACCGGTATCGCGCTGCGCCAGACTATCTGTCTGATCCGGCCAAAAAGCCCAGGGTGAGGCAACGGTGCGGTTAACGTTAAACATTACTATAGGAGCTCTTGCACCCGCTGCATAGTGGAGTAATTCATGCATCAACAGCAGCCCCTGCGATGAGGTTGCTGTAAACACCCTCGAACCCGATAATGAAGCCGTGATGCAGGCCGACATGGCAGAATGCTCCGATTCCGGGGTCAGCATTTCCGCCTGCACTTCTCCTGCAGCATGAAAATCAGTAATTTTTTCCAGAATCGGGGTCTGCGGGGTGATCGGGTATACAGGGATAACATCCGGCCGTGCGAGCCGGGCACCCCAAGCTACGGCATGATTACCGCTTAACAGCATTCGTGTACTTTCACCAGACATCAGATCTCTTCCTGCATAATAATGGTTCCGGTTGGGCACTCTGCCGCACACAGACCGCAACCCTTACAATAGTCTGTTTTTACCTGATAACCCTTCTCCAGCTTGATAATTGCCATGTCAGGACAGTAATAAAAACAGTTATCACAATAGATACAATTACCACAACTAAAGCAACGATCGGCCTCGGTCAATGCCTGCTCAATGGTCAGACCACGCTGTACTTCGATAAAGCTCTTAAGCCGCTCATCCAATTCAGCCACATCCTGAATCTGACGTTTTGCTACCGAGTGATAGTGAATATTGATGGCCTTATAGGGCACTTCTTGCCCTTTTGCGCTCTTCTCATCAGCCGCAGCTGAATCAAGATAACGAATAATATCCTGCGCCGCTCTTTTACCCATTCCAACCGCCTGCGTGACAAAACGGTCAAGACTGGCAAAATCGCCGCCGGCAAATACCCCGTCGATCGCAGTCTGATGCAAGCCATCGGTATTAATGATGGGACTTTCGTCAGAAGACAGCTCACCCCAGCGCTCCAGCTCCACCTCCTGCCCAATAGCAGGAACAACCGTATGGACATTCAGTGTAAATTCGCTGCCTTCAATCGGCGTAATCTTAAACTGACCTCTGGATTCACCCTGCTCAAACTCCACCTTGATACAGCTCAATTCCAGACCACCAGCACCACTGTCCTGTACAGACTGCAACATCGCGCCACTGACAAAAAGAACCGACTCTTCCTGCGCCTCCTCAACCTCTTCACGTTGAGCAGGTAACAGCTCTTCAGGCTCCAACGAAAGCACCGTCACCTCTTTACCTAACCGGCGCGCTGTCCTGGCAACATCCATTGCGGCGCTACCGCCACCGATCACCAACAGACTATCACCTATATCCAGTGTGTCACCTCGATTGGTAGCTGCCAAAAATTGTGCGCTGTCTATTACCCATGGTTGATCATAATCGAGGCCCGGCACGCGCTTGGAACGACTGGCACCAACTGCCAGATAGACTGCATCAAACTCATCACGCAACGCTTTAACCGCAGCCGAATCGGCAACTTCAACACCTGTTTGAACTTCCACTCCGAGATCCACAATACGCTGAATCTCCCCATCCAGGACATCCTTGGCCAAACGATAGGAAGGAATCCCGTAGCGCATCAAACCACCCAGTTGATCACCAGCCTCCATCAGGGTGACAGCATAACCACGGCGTCGCAGCTGATAGGCTGCAGAAAGCCCTGAGGGACCGGCACCGATAACAGCCACTTTCTCTTTATGGGTAATTTCCGCAGCGGGAATTTCCCACTTTTTATCTAATGCGATATCACCGATAAAGTGTTCCAGACTGCAGATTGCGATCGACTCATCCTGGTACTTCCTATTACAGGGATTTTCACAGGGATGGTGGCAGATACGCCCCGCTATCGCCGGAAACGGATTATTATCCATCAGTGTTATCCAGGCACCATAATAATCTTTTGCCTTGATCTCCTGAATCCAGGTGGAAATATTGCCATTAACCGGGCAGGCATTATGACAGGGCGAAGGCGAATCATAATAGTTCGGTAACGCACTGCGCCAGGTGCCGGTTTTGTTAACGGCTGTTGTGCTGTTTGTCCACAGCGGAGAAGGTACTTCATTCATATACAAATTCCTCTGTTCAGGCTGCTACACCTTGGGTTAGGGAATAAGCATCCCCACATGCAGCAACGTTCTCCTGCTTCTTAACGGGTGCAGATTCTTCGACCACTTTGTTCAAAGACTCTATAGATGGCTGATGTAATACACCGGCAAACGCGCCCAGCAAGGCTGAATTAACAATGCGACCCATATTGTTTTTCTGTGCGATCCCGATACCATCGATAGGAATAATGTTGTAATCGCCCAGCGAAGCAAAATCTTCTACAGTACGCCTCGAATTAACCACAATCACTGTGTCCCTGGTAGCAAAATTAAGCAATTGACCCTGCAACAGACTGTCATCAAAACAAAGGATAGCCGCTGGTTGCTCGATACTGCAGCGCAAACGAATCGGCTTGTCATCCACTCTGAGAAATGAATTCACCGGCGTGCCACGACGAGCGCCACCATAGGAAGCAAAAGATTGTACGTATTTCCCCTCTGTAAAGAAGGTACGCGCCAGGAGGTTTCCAGCGGTCTGTGCACCCTGGCCACCCCGACCTTGTATGAGTATTTCCAACATAATTAGATGATCTCTATTTGTTCTGAAACAGTTTAATTAACGATAATATGTATATTACCAACCCTGATTGGTCAGTCGGCTATCGCCCTTGCCCCGAATCGGGGTGCGTGGTATCGCAAAACCCCGGGTCTGCGCCGCCCTGGTAATGATCGCCGCCTTCGACAACCAGCCCATCGCGGCTGCCAGTAATCCCGCTGCGGGAATCGCCAGGGATTCTAGGTTCGGCTGCCACGAGACCAGAACGAGTAGCACAATCGGTATCAGATGGCCCACCAGCATCAACGGTCCCCGCAACTTCTTCAGTACCGCCAGACTCGCCGAGGGTGCATTGGTCTGCACCAGCTGCTGCTGATAACGTAGCCACGCCAGGGCTCTTACGATTAGCAGCAGCGCAAAGCCCAGCATCGTGCCCTCATTGACCAGCCCCGGTACACACAACGCCAACCCGGTGCCTTCCACCAACCCCGTGCTCAGAATATAAGGCGTCAACGCCGGACTCGCCCACGAAGGAATCCCCTTCGCCGCCCGTAACATTCGCGCCTGACAGTACAGATAACCCGCTGCAATCACGCCAATCGCACTGCTCACCAGTGCACCCTTGGCCGCCGGCGGGTAAAACAGCAACAAGGCGCCCAGGGTAAACAGCGGAATCGCCAATATCCCCTCGCGTGTCATCCAGGAGGTCTCCGGATGAAAAAACAGATTCATCGAACGCCATGGCCGGCCAATCTCCAGCCACACCATAAACAGGCCAAAGGCCACAAAGCCCAGACCCAGCAACAGACCCGTCGCATACGGCGCACCCGCCAGCACCAGCAGTGCTGTCGCGATCAACAACCCGGTACCCGTACCACCACCAATAAAGTTACACGCCGCCCGCAGATCCCAGGAGGTCTGTAAGCGGGGTAAGGGACCCTTACCCTTAAATGCACCCGTCATAGCAAATCCTCCATCGACTTCTTATCCCAGATATAATAAAACCCCGGCTCGGTACCCAGCTCCTCATGCATCCGAAAGTGCTCGGAATTGTCCAGCAACTGGCTGACCTGACTGTCCGGGTCCTCTTTGTCTCCAAAGGTCAGTGCCCCGGTAATGCAGGAGTTCACACAGGCCGGTGTGGCCTCCGGATGTTCACCGGCCTTATGGCCGTTCGCCACACCCGCTTCCACCACGTCATTACAGAAAGTACACTTCTGCGCCACACCAATGGTCGCCTCATTGGCCCGCTTCGCTTCATGGGGCATCGGTTCATCCCCATAGGCGTAGTTCGGCTTCTCCACCTTGAATCGGGCATCGTAAGGACAGGCCACCGCACAGTACGCACAACCAATACACAGGTCATAATCGATCTGTACCGTACCGTCCTCCTTCGTAAAGGTCGCCTTGGTCGGACACACCTCTTCACAGGGCGGGTTGGCGCAGTGCTGACAGCCGGTCGGCAAGAACACCCGGTTCACATTCGGGTATTCACCCACTTCAATATCCACCACCCGGCGCCATTGCACACCCGGTGGCGTGCTGTTCGCCTGCTTGCACGCAGCCGTACAGGTCTGACAGCCAATACAGCGGCGCAGATCCGCAACCATTACATAACGTGTCATGCCTCACCTCCCAAACGATGTATCGATACCCGTACCAGATCCGCTCCTGACCCTGTGGAGTCGGTCAGATCCAGTGACATCGGGATCACCGTGTTCAAACTCGGGTATTTCAGATCCTTGGCAAAGGGGGTCTTCCAGTAATCAAACTGCCCCGGTATACAGACCGTGTCCGGGCGTATGCCCTGCACCAGTTCCGCCCGACCCTGGGTCGAGCCGACAATCGAACGCACCTCAATGCGCTCGCCCTGACCGATGCCCAGCTGTTGGGCCGTTTGGGTGTTGATGATGATCGAGCCGTGACCGCGCACGTTATTGCCCACATCATCCATCATCTGGATGCTGGCATTATTACCGGCCGCGTACTGGGCACTCTTGGTGGTGACCCCCCACAGCGGGTATTGCTCCGGGTCACCGCCCATGTTCTTCAGTGCATCGCGATAGCGGGCCTGCACATCATCCCACTGCGGCAGTGCTTCATACTCTTCCAGCTGGTCATCCCACCAGTGGACATCCTGTTCATGCAGACGACGCTTGAGCTCTTCACCCACCCGCTTCAGCCGTTCCTGATAGGGCAACTCAAAGCGTAACCCTTTGCTCTTTAGCGTTGGGTACAGGTACCAGTCTTCACGGGCGTAGGGCACCATGTAATGGCCCTGCTCCTTGAACCACTCCAGGTCTCGTACCTCTTTGCCTTCGGAGTAGCTGCTGCTGGCTGCTTTACAGGCCGCATCCCAGACTTCCTCAACGCTGTGCTCCCGGCTCGGGTCCAGTGAGTAATCAAACCCTTCGCCCTTGAGCGGCATACCGCCGGCTCCCCGGTTAATGGCGTTATAATACTTCTCCTGTAAGCCGGTACGCTTGGCCAGCTGCGTGGCAATCCAGGTCATGTCCCGTGCCTCGCCCTGCGGTGCCACCGCCGGCTGACGTAACATCACCCCTTCGTGCTCCCAGATCTGTTCCACAAACTTGGTGCCGCCGGCATGGATCAGCTGCAGGCTTTCCAGGTCCGTGGCATCGGGCAGTAATATATCCGCCATGTGGTTACTTTCATCGGCGGTATAGGCAAAGGCCACGGTAAAGGGCATCTTGGCCATGATATCGACCATCTGCTTGCTGTCCCAGAAACTGATCGCCGGATTACTGCGGTATAAAAACCACACTTCCGGGAACGTGGAACGCATCCAGTCCGAGGGGGCATCGTTCAGAAACATCCAGGCCAGCTGGGTCGGCCCCAGCGCCTGACTCCAGGCACCGCTGTTCACGATCGGTACCAGCGCCTTGTGCGCATTACGGCCGGTAGGACTGGATTCCCAACCCTCCTTGTCGGTGGCATTCATGGCGCTGACCATAAAGCCGTCCTCACCGGGCTGCACACTGCCCAGACGATTACCAAACGGACGGTTCAGGCGTACTGTGGTACCAATGGTACCGCCCGGCACTTCCAGGGCACCCACTAATACCGCCAATACGGTGCGGGCCCATACGCAGTGGTAAGCACCCCAGCCGTTGTTCACGGTTTTACCCAGCACCACCGAGACGGGGCGGAATGGGAGGGTCTCACCATCAACTTCAATCGTTTCACCGACACAGGCATGATCCAGATACTCATTGGCAATGCGCACCATGGTCTCGGCTGGCACATCACACAAGGCTTCGGCCCATTCGGGGGTATAGGGTGCCATGCTCTCGACCATCATCGAGAATGCGGTGGTGCCTTTGACATCGGTGTATTCGTAACGGTCCTCATCCGGTCCGTGTTCTACCGCGCTGGCCACCGTAAAGGTGCCCTCCAGTGCCGGAACCACACCGGGGGTATTGTGCGGCACCGCGCAGCCCTTCGCTTCATCCCAGACCAGCGGCTCACCGTTTTCCACATCACGCAGGTAGTAGCCTTCCGGCCCTACCAGATAGGGGGAGGAGGTACTGTCACGCAGATAGGGGATATCCAGACGGTCACGTGATTGCTGATGCAACATCACGTGGATCAGCCCAAACATAAAGGCCAGGTCGGTCTTGGGCTTGATCGGTACCCATTCCGATGACGCGCCGCCGGTAATGGACAGATGCGGTTCTACCTGAACCCGCTTCACACCCCGTGCCCGGGCATCGGCATGACGGCGGGCCGCCGCCGGACCACCGGAAGACTCGGCATTAAAACCAAAGGAAAGGATATAACGGGTGTTCGGGGTATCGGAACAGACGGTAAAGGCCCGATGCCAGTATTCGCCATACAAATGCTCGGAGTGCACACACTTCACACCCTGACCCGAGCCAAAACTGAAATCGATCGGGCCCCAGGAGGCCAGAAAGGCCGGCAGGGTACCCATGTAGGCTGAGGGTGTGCCGCCATGACCAAAGGTGGCCGCAAAACGGGGCAGACCACGATCGTCGGTCAGGCCCTTATCACGTAGCGCCAGCAGCTTCTCACTGATCAGGTCAAAGGCTTCATCCCAGCTGATCGGCTCAAAACCCGGATCCTGATCACGACCCTTCACCGGATTGGTGCGCTTCATCGGGGTGGTAATGCGGTGCGGGTTGTAGGTCTTTTGCACCAGGCCCAGTGCCTTCACACACACTCGACCATTGCCCGGATGCGCCTCTTCAAGATCAAAGTTCGGCACCACCTCACAGGCCACACCATCCTCCACCTTGATCTTCATCGGGTCCGGGCCCGCTACACAGTTATAGCAATAACTCGGTACGTATCGCGTTTCTGTCATAACACTAGTCTCCACCTGACACGCCAAACAGCTTGGCTTATGGATTAAACGATAGGCACCTTGGATTGTATAACACTATGCCGGCCGTAAATACATCTATCGCAACATCCAACCATATAAACGGATTACTTATAAAATCTTTATTTTTTCTCGCCCCAACTCTGTAACCAAACGCTGTCAGCGTCTCGTATAAGAGGGCGTTACGTACAATAGGGAGCAGAGTCTACCAGATTTAACTCATTATTTAAGCTAACGTCTCATATAATAAGATACAACATGAAATTAGTCTAACTCGCATGCTACGCTTGCCGGCTTAACGGAACTGTAAACACGATTGAATTTGCGCTTTATGGACAAATACAGGAGCTCAATCAAGGGGCTATATTAATAACGCAATATAATACAACGTCGAGTAAACCCATAAGCGACAAACTAATTAAACAGCCCTGCTCCGGCGTTATCAACGCAATCCGCCGGTGATTACTAATTAGATACTAAAACATATGCAACATGAATGAGAGGAAAGCAAACCCATGGACCAACATCAACTGAACACCGTATTCCAAACCGCGTCCAATGAACAACGTGACCAACTAACCTTTGAAGAGATTAAAGGTTTACTCGGCACATCTGGAGTTTCGATAACCGATACTGACACCGACTCTTACCCCTTGCTGGTCAGCATTAAAAACACCAGAGAATTCGGCATGGTCATATCCGCTGGCAAAGGCGGAGAAAAGGCTGAGCTGTACGCCAGCAGTTGCCGAAAAGGACAGGCGTTTGTTTCTGCCGCGGCTCAAATGACCACGGCCGAAGAATTCTTAGACCTGTTCAAAGGAACACTCGTCTATAAAGAAGCACCCTCATATAACGACCCGCAGCTCATCGCGTTTTTTGAAAGCCTGATAACAATAGCCAATCAATTCTCGCCAACCAACCCGGACGCGGAATTTGTAATAGAGGGCATAGAATTGAACCCGGTCTATGTTTCCGAAAACTCCATCTCACTGACCGAAGGAAGTTGCACGTTTGGGTCTCACAAACCGGTTCCCGCTGCCCGACCGATACAGAAAATAGGCAATATGCTACATCCCGAATCAATTGGCATTATCGGCGTATCAGCTACCAAAATGAATTTCGGGCGTATTATTCTCAAAAACGTACTCGATAGTGGCTATAGCCCGGATAAAATGTACATTGTCCGCCCTGGAGAGGAAGAAATTGACGGCGTTCGATGCATTGAAAGTCTAGAAAGTCTTGATCATAAGCTGGATCTTTTTATCGTCGCTGTCGGTGCTGATGCAGTTTTCGGCATGGTCGACGACATAATCGCTAATGATGCCGCACAATCGGTTATGCTCATTCCGGGCGGACTGGGTGAAACGGAAGCCAGCAGAGAGCAGGCAGCTATTATGGCCCAAAAAATGAATGAAGCACACCGACACGGAGATGGCGGCCCCATCTTCCTGGGGGGAAATTGTTTGGGAATCGTCTCCCATCCGGGCGCCTACGACTCTTGGTTTATTCCAAAATTCAAACTCCCGAAACCACAAAAGAAAGCCGTTCGAAACTCAGTCATGTTAAGTCAAAGCGGCGCTTTTATGATTACCAGAATAAGCCAGAACCCCTGGTTCGACCCTAATTATATGGTGGCGCTGGGCAATCAGAACGATCTCACTCATAGCGACATGGTGAACTACTTTGCCGACAACGCTGAGGTCGATCTAATCGGTGTCTATATCGAGGGGTTCAAAGAGCTGGATGGCCTGGCGTTTGCCGAGGCCGTTCGGCGAGCTATTCTGAACGACAAACAGGTTGTCGTCTATAAAGCGGGAAAATCCGAGCCGGGGCAAAATGCTGCACTTGGGCATACCGCCTCAATCGCGGGAGACTATGAAATTTGCGAAACCGTATTGCGTCAGTCTGGCGCAATAGTGGCAACGACCATGGGCGACTTTAACGACCTTTTTTATGTTGCAGATACAATGCATAACAAGACCATCAAAGGGAATCGCCTCGGAGCTATCAGCGGCGCCGGCTTCGAAACCGTCGGCATGGCTGACAGTATTCATTCAGATACTTTTTCTCTTGAAATGGGTGCACTGGAACCACACACAAACGATCGCCTGAGCGAGATATTGAAAGCAAAGCGTCTCGACGCCCTTATGGAAATTCGCAACCCTTTTGATATCAATCCCGGCGCAGATGACGAGGCTCATACATTGTGTACTCAGGCCTTTGTCGAAGACCCCAACATAGATGCCGTTGTGGTTGGCCTGGATCCAGCATCCCCCATGATGCGCACTCTGGCAGAAAGCCCAAGACCCGGTTTCGATATTCATAGCGAAGAGAGCATTACCCAACAGCTTCCCAAACTGGTCGATACACTGGACAAACCCATTATCGGCATTGTTGATGGCGGATCACTGTACGATCCGATGATCGACATGCTTAAAGACAAAGGGGTTTGTACGTTCCGCTCCTGCGACCAGGGGGTTAAAGCCTTGGCACATTATATTGAAGCTCGTTTGAATGCAGACAAAATCAAAAACAGGTATTCAAACTAATCCCTTGCCAAAGCCCAGGTAAAGCTCGCTTATTAATACCCTTCCCAAATGCTCCATTCCGATTATCGGGTGGGGCATTTTTTTGCTTTGTGTTCCACCTTTAAACCTGCGCTGTTAACACTCTTCAAACACGGCAACATGGATCAAGTGAATCTTTATTATTCTGTACTACACTTAAAGCAATCGGTTAATTATTCAGGCTGTACGAAAAATAATAAAAACATGCTTTTATAACACGCAGATTTCCTCTTTCACAGGAGAAAAAAACAGAATAAGCAATACAGCATTATTTCATACAAAAGGCCTCAGACTGGAACAAAAAAACCAGCGAGCGAACAGACGCATCGAACACATTAAAATGGTAATAAGCCTTAAAAAACAAACAAAACCGCAGATACAGTTTTTTATCGCCTGTGCAGCGGTTATTTTCCTGAGTATTGGCAGCGCCCGGTATGTGTTGCTCTCAAATTATGACCAGTTATTACAAAATGACGCACACATATTTGATGTTCGTATTAAAAACCTGACCAGTCATGTTTCGCTGATCAAAACCAATCTGCTCACACTCAAAACCGCCATTACCAATAACATCGCCCTCGCCAAGCAAAAGCAGCTCGACTTCCCGATGCCCAAAGATATTTCTACTGCACCAAACTCGACACTGTTTACAACAGGCGACCCGATACAGACCCTGCTGATCTATCGGTCCCCGGATAAGCGCACGCCGGCTTTTTATAACCAGCTAAAGGCCAGCAACGCATTACTGCCAACCTTACAGCAGGTATTAAAAAACATTCCCAATAGTCTTTGGATATTTTATGTCTCTAAAGAGGGGTTCAGCTTTCTCTCTCCGGAAATACCGCGTATCCCTTCAGAGAAGTACACCTATAGCTCGATATTCTGGACACAAACCATACCGGAGAATAATCCCGATCTAGATATGGTTGTTACCGACGCCTATGAAGATTATTTCAGCAAGGAACTGGTGATTACCATAACGATTCCTGTGGTTTTTGAGGATGTGTTTGTAGGGCTAATCGGTTTTGATCTGGGCATCAACGCATTACTGGAAATCAGCCAGCAACATCAAAGCGTTGGCCAAACATTCATTTTTGACGACCAACACTCACTGGTACATTCGAACAGAAATGCCTTTAATACGACCAATATGCCGGATTTCAATGGCAAAAGGAACCCGCCAAAAGACAGGTTTCACAACGCTAAGAACGGCTATTGGAATAGAACGGATATCTTCGGGCAGGAGCTCTACGCCATGCACTGGATTGATACACAGAACCTGCTCGATGAGTCAATCAAAATGAGTATTAGAGAACTGGCAGCTATCACAGTGACAGCGCTTGTCCTAATTCTCTTTCTTTTTCGATTACGCAACTACGGCAATAAAATTACCGAACTTTCCAATTCTGACCCACTGACAGGGCTGCTCAACCGACGCGCAATGAAAGAGATAAGCGGTTACCAGATTGCTATGTGCCACAGAAACAACCGACCGATATCACTGGCAATACTGGACATTGATCACTTCAAGAAGATTAATGACCAATTTGGTCATGATATTGGTGATCAGGTTTTGAAGCTTTTTGCAGAAAAACTGGAATCAGAAACTCGAACCAACGATCTGGTATGTCGATATGGCGGCGAAGAGTTTATTATTTGCCTGCCAGAGCTCGACAAAAAAAGTGCTCTAGATATCATTTTGCGTTTTCAGGGAATGGATCTTAAAGCGGGCTCTTCTGACAGGATTAATATCACCTTTAGCGCTGGCATCGCCCAGATTAATCCGGGCGAGACACTGGAAGCTGCTACAAAAAAAGCTGATCAGGCCCTGCTTTACGCCAAACAGCAGGGTCGCAACCGAATAGAGGTCTGCGCTGATTCTGCACAATAATCGCGCTCAACCAGCCGATTCGGTCATTCCCTAGAACAGCTCTACATCCCCGGTGGTGCGGCGCTCCTTTAATACGCCTGATTTAACGAGTTCATTGTAATTATGGGTCTGATTTCTGCCATGCTCCTTCGCATAGTAGAGCGCCTGATCCGCATGCTCTACGACAGTGGAAGGGTGATCTTGTGCAGCAATTTTTACCATGCCGATACTGACTGTAACCTGACCTATTTGCGGGAACTCATATTGTTCCAGTTTCTTGCGAAATCGCTCAAAAACTGCAAGCGCTTTCGCCTCATCAACCTGAGCCAGCACCACGACGAACTCCTCCCCACCATAACGAAATAACAGATCCCTGCTGCGAAAGGTTTTTTTCATTAGATCAGAGAAAAGCAGCAACACCTCATCACCGTAAACATGACCAAATTGGTCATTAATCTTCTTGAAGTGATCTATGTCCATCACTCCGAGCCAATGGCTTTTTGTATCAAGCGCGTGCCTTCGCTCTTCACCGGTGGGTGAGGTGGACCCACTCTTTCTTGAACTCAAAGATAGCAGTGCCGATATTCGGTCATCAAAGGTTTTACGGTTCAGCAACCCGGTCAATGTATCATGTTCGTTATCATCAATAATGGCCAGAAAGTTGCTGTGTATTCTGAGAAAACACTGTACCAGTTTTTCAGTGGTCCTGGAGCAATGCTCCCCTATAATAAAAAGGACACTGATTACCTCATCATCGATAACTACCGGAAAAAGTACTCTTTTTGTTCCATTTACCTTTTCCGAGATAACCGTCTGCGACTCGATACAGTTGATGATGGATTGGTCTCGATGAATTCTCTGTAGCCCGTACTCACTGGGAACCAGATTAAAACAATCGGCACAAGCGTCCTCCGGAACCGAGGCGGTTTCTTCCAGCAAATCTCCCTCTTTACCATCAATGACACGAAAAATGATCAGGGCACTGCAACCGATATAATCATACAAGGTCCTGGCAAGAACCCTCTCTAGCGATTTTTTATCGCGCTCTTCGGTGATATGTATGACTGACTCTAAAAGGTTTCTCTCTTTATTCGACATTCGACACTCGCTTCCCCTAAAGCAATGACTAACAGAATAAGACCTCTTTACCAGCTGATTGTTCTTGGACTCCGGGAATGTGTTGAGTAACACTTATGAAGAACACTTCCCTATGTATGCGCTTTATTAATTTTGAGACATGATACGTAATTTATATCAGCTTTACCAATTATGCAGCATGTTCTAACCAAAGGCGAAAAGCATAAATGTGGCGCAGCTATGAGTAGCAGAAACTTGATACCAACCTTGCCCACGCCATGATGGCCGGGCAAGGTGATAAGACTTCAGGTTATCAGGAGATGTAACAAATCCCTGAATCAAAGCAGTTCAGTGAGTAGCCTTCTCGCGACATTAACTACCACTTTGCTGCGATAGGGCCCTGGCGTGAAGGTACTTCGCATCGGTTTGGATTGAACTCTCACCAATTTCACCAACGCCTTAAGCGTTTCTTCATCAACGGGTTTGCCAAAGTTCTCTTCCGCGCCCTCTATAAACACCGGACGCGAATTGGTGCCGGTTAAGGCAATGCGGGCATCTTCTACCTTGCCGTCTGCACTCTTAACGGCAACAGCAACTCCGACCAGCGGAAAATCGACACCACCCCTTACCCTGACCTTGCGATACTCTGAGCGGTAACTGTCCAGTTTCTCAACGAAAACTGACACCAATAGTTCGCCTGGCTTCAGTAGCAGATAGTTAGCGCCATCTTCCTGATACATATCTTTCAGGTCAATGACACGTTTACCTTCGGCGGAAACCAACTCAACTTTAGCACCATGCACCAGCATGGCCGGTGCCAGATCTCCACTGAATGCTGCACGGCAAATGTTGCCCTGAGGTGCAACGTGACAGATATCACCACGATATTTAAGGCAATAGTTGTTGGACTTACGCCACCACTCACTCTGATTATAGAACTGGCAGCGGGTATCAAGACAGAGGTTGCCCCCTACCGTTGCAGACTGTCGATGGGTCGCGCCGGCTATAGTCTCTGCAGCCTGTGCCAGAACACTATAATCCTGACTGATCAACGGGTTTTCAATAAGTTGTTGCAGTGTGACGCCGGCACCGATTTTCAGGCCGCCATCAGTCTCCTCAATCTGTTGCATTTCGGCAACCTCGGAGAGGTCCACAACTGTGCTCGGCGTTTCCAGGCCTCTTCTCAGGTTAGGCACAAAGTCAGTGCCACCCGCAACAAATCTGGCATCCTCAGCTACGCCCAGAGCCACTGCTTCTTCAGCGGTTTTTGGTTGTCTAATCTCAAATTCTGGTAGCAGTTCCATTAGACACCCCCCTTTCCGGACTGACTTCGTTTGTTTGCCCTTTCCTGCTTGACCAATGCATCAATCACACGGTCAGGCGTAATGGGTGTTTCGGTCATCTCGATACCGATCGCATCACGTACCGCTGAAGACACCGCAGCCAGCACGCTGGATAGCATGCCTTCACTGGCTTCTTTGGCGCCAAAAGGCCCGTTCGGATCGATTGGTTCTATAATCTTCACTTCGATATCCGGTGACTCCACGATAGTGGGGAACCGATAATCCAGGAAATTAGCATTCATATGCAGACCGTTTTGAAAGCCTGTCTCTTCAGAAATCGCCTGCCCCAGACCCATCCATACACCACCCTGTATCTGGCCCTCAACAGACAAGGGATTGATTGCAAAACCACAATCATGGGCACACCAGATCTTATCAACTGTAACCAGCCCCGTATCCTCATCGACCGTAACTTCAGCCACTGTGGCTCCGTAGGAATAACCAGGTGATGAACCGACTGCAGCTCCACGCTGTTTACCCATACCCTGGAATTCACGAGGCACAAAATACATACCCTTCGCAGTAATCGTACCGGAACCTATGATCGCCTGATCCACAATATCCTGAAAAGGGACAGCCGTTTCAGGACTTCCCTTAACCCGGTACATCTCTCCCATGCACTCTACATCTTCTACAGCGCATTCAAATTTACTGGCAGCCGCATCTACAAGAATTTTCTTAAGATTTTTTGCAGCATCCATGGCCGCACTACCAACCATCACTGTAACCCGTGAAGAATAGGAACCGTTATCCTTAGGCGTAATTGCACTATCATTTGCAATGACGCGAAGGCGTCCATAATCGACACCCAGAATCTCTGCAACTGACTGCATAATAATGGTTGAAGATCCCTGCCCTATATCCGAAGCACCAGTCAGAATGGTGATACCACCGTCAAAATCCAGCTTCAAAATAATGGTTGCGTGAGGTTCACCTGTCCAGTGCACAGGTTTTCCTGCACCACTGACAAAATGGGAGCACGCCACACCCACCCCTTTACCACGAGGTAGCTGCCGACGTTTTTCTTTCCAATTACTGGCCTCTTCAACCCAATCAATACACTCAGGCAATCCATAGGTTTTTGCCCGTAAACCATTGATAGTCTCAAAATTGGGCGCCAGCAGGTTAGCGCGTCTTACTTCTATCGCATCAAGATCCATCTCTTCGGCAATACTGTCCAGCAAAGCCTCAAATGCAAAACGGATATTAACGGTACCATGGCCACGCATCGCACCACATCCAGGATTATTGGTATAAACTCGGCGTCCGATATATTTGACATTCGGAATATCATAGATGGCATGCAGCAGCGCTCCGGAATAGAGAATGGTGATCACACCATACCCTGCATAGGCACCCCCGCGCTGGACCACTTCTGCCTCACAGGCAGTAATTTGACCGTTTTTCTTGATGCCCATTTTGACGCGAACATCCGTTTCAGGGCGCCCTTTATGGGTCAAAAAGGTTTCTTCACGCGTCAGTTTCATTTTAACCTTACCACCAGCTGCTTTAGCCAGAAGACAGGCGATAATTTCAAAATTCAGCGTTTCCGTGCGCGCACCAAAACCACCTCCTACGAAGGGCTTGATAACCCGAATTCGTGAAGAGTCCATTCCTGTGCACTGCGTCAGCATCAGATGCACGTAGTAAGGCACCTGAGTGACTGATTTCAATGTCAGCTGATCGCGCTCGGCATCATATTCCGCCAGTGAGGCATGTGGTTCCATATGAGCATGTGTCACTTCACCACAGTGATAGGTTTGTTCCAGCACCAGATCGGCTTCACCGAAACCCTGCTCGACACTGCCAAACTCGTCATCAACTGAGCGTTCCAGGTTACCTTTACGCTTTTCATGAATCTGCACCGCGTCAGGCGCCATCGCCTCTTCAGTGGTAAAATAAGCAGGTAACTCGTTCACCTCAAGTTCAATTAAATCCAGCGCCTGTTGCGCCGTCTTTTCATCAATGGCTGCTACCGCCGCAACGGCATCGCCACGATAACGCAATTTACCTCGTGCTAAAGGATATTCATTTTCGGAAATAGGCAAAATACCAAAGGGAGCACCACAATCCTCCCCGGTAATAACCGCCTCAACACCAGGCAAGGCTCTCGCCTTGGAGATATCTATATTGACAATCTCGGCATGTGCGTAGGGACTTCTCAATATCACACCCACTAACGCACCTTCAGCATCAAGGTCCGCAGTATACTTTGCCTGACCGGATACTTTCTCAATACCATCAATCAGTGGAATACGCGCTCCCGCCGCCTTATTAGGCTTTACGTGCGTAAGGTCCTGCTGGGGTCTGTTCATTTTGTTGCCCCCACTTCTTCTGCTACTACCGCCTTAACCGAATCAAGAATTTTGACATAACCGGTACAACGGCAAAGATTTCCCTCTAGTGCCTTCCTGATCTCATCATCAGATGGATCGGCATTGTTCCTTAACAGGGCCTCGGAAGCCATAACCATGCCTGGCGTGCAAAAACCACACTGGGTACCCAGCTTCTCGTGGAAATTTTTCTGTAGGGATGACAAACGTCCATTTTCCGACAGCGATTCTACTGTTTCAATTTCCTTTCCATTGACCTTCGACGCTAACGTGATGCAGGAAAGCATCGGTTTACCATCTACCAGAACTGTACAGGCACCGCACTCACCCCCGTCACACCCCATTTTGGTGCCGGTCAATCTCAACTCTTCACGAAGGTAATCTATTAACAACAGATTCGGCGGTACCAGACTTTCCCGCCTTCTTCCGTTCACCGTCACGTCGAGCACAGACTTTGAACTCTGTCTCATTTCAACAATCCTCTCATCTATTGCCAACCCTCTCTGGGGCTTTCAGCCAATTTTGCGAAAATACGTCGCACCCCCCTGGGTTCCGTTAGCAAGCTAGCGTTCTCCCTCCTCCCGGTGCTGTTAAATTTGATGGCTAACCCTGCTCCACTGGTGGATCATTATCTTCAACCCACTCATTTTCATCATCAGGATAATCCAACAACCATTTTTCCACCCACTGAACATGCTCCTGTTCTTCTTTGGCCATCTCCTGAGCCATTTTTTTCACTTCATCGTTTGTCACTTTCTCGGCAACATCTGCAAAGTAAGCCGCAGCTCGCTTTTCATTATGCAGCGCCAGCAACAGTGCTTCACGTGGTGTCATCAAATAGTGCAGATCGCTGAAATCACCGGTTTCCGGCCCTTCCGGAGAAGTCCATTTATAGTCAGTTTTTGGTACATCCAGATTAAGTTGCGAGATCTGACGCTGAACCCCTTCAGCGTGCAATTCTTCTATATCCGCCATTTCACGGAATATTTCTGCTACTTTGGTGTTATTGTGTGCGTCCATCGATTCTGCCATTTCGGCATAGCGTTCGCTTGCTTCTGTTTCCACGGCCAACACAAAGGCCAGCATATCAGACACACTTTCCAGCTTTAGATGCTCATTGGTAGTCATTGTTACACCTCAAATTGGCCAGTGAAATCATAGGTTGCTGTTGAACTGTTATCCTGGTTCAACTTAAAAGGTTCCCTTTCACCACGGTAAAGGGGACCAATATTAAAACCGTCATCGGTCATGAGACGTCGTGCGGCACGTGCCGGATCAGAAGTTGCCTCCACCGGAGCAGGACGTACTTTATTACGCCAGTCTTTCTGGTCCGGACGATAGGTCACGCAGGGACTCAGGATCTGTACAAAGGAGAAGCCTGGGTGATTAATCGCTTCTTCAATCATCGCTGCGGTTCCTTTTGGATCACCCGAAAATGCTCGACCCAGGAAGTTTGCACCTGAAGCCAGCGCAATCACCAGCGGATGGAACGGGCTGACACCTGTACCGCCCGGGGTTAAAGCACTGTCCCAGAAAGGGTCGGTAGTCGGTGACGCCTGCCCCTTGGTCATTCCATATACCTGGTTATCCATAACAATATAGGTAATGTCCACATTACGACGACAAGCGTGCATAAAGTGGTTGCCGCCAATTGAAAATCCATCACCATCGCCACCTGTACAAATAACGGTCAGTTCCGGTCTAGCTACTTTTAAACCGGTAGACAGCGCCAGAGATCTTCCATGGACACCATGGAAACCATAGGTTGAGGTATAGGCCGGAATACGGGATGAACAACCAATACCCGAGATCACGGCAACATCTTCCGGCTTCAGCGCCAGGTTGGCCATCGCTTTTGTTAACGCCTGCAAAACTGAATAATCGCCACAACCAGGGCACCATACAGGCTTCAATCCAGATTTATAATCTGATGCAACTAACGCGATATCACTTGCTGCTTGGTTCATGGTTAGCTCCAATTTTTAATTTCGTTAACGATTTCACCCGGACGAATAATGATCGGTCCGGCCCGGTTAAATGCTTTGGCCTGACAAGGCAAGTCATACTGAGCCTTTAAGTAGCCAAAGAACTGTGCCGAGTGTGTTTGTTCTACTACCAGCATTTTTCCCACACCTTCGAGTGCGGCAGCCATTTTTTCAGGCTGGATCGGTGATATTAGACGCACAGCAATTAATTTCGCATTGATGCCCTCTTCACGTAATCGACCGACTGCCTCACGTGCAGCACCTGTTATCGAGCCCCACGTTACGATAGCAATATCACCTTCACCTTCTATAGATGCCCAGTGATCACCATAATCAAAATCGGTTAACTTACGAAGTCGCTTATCCATCTGTTCAGCATGGTGTGCATCCTGCGTTGAGGGTGTACCCGTCGGACTATGTTCCAGCCCGTCTGCAGTATATTGGCCACCAGCCAATCCAGGAATCGCCATCGGAGATACACCACTGTCTGTGACTGCATAACGCTCGTAGTTTTCATCACCTTCAGCGAGCACTTCACGTTGCGTGCCAAAATTTATCTCTTCCGGCTTTTCTACGGCAGCTCGAGCCTGCCCCATAAATTGATCGGAGAGCACGATCGCTGGCGTTTGTAGCGATTCTGCAAGATGTACCGACCATTGCGTAGTAAAGAGACAGTCTTCTACGGCGATTGGCGCAGTGACAACATGCGGCGCGTCTCCATGCAAGCCATAGACTGCAATGTTTAAATCACTTTGCTCAGATTTGGTAGGAAGTCCCGTCGAAGGACCACCACGCATCACATCGACGATCACTACCGGCACCTCTGAGGCAACTGCCAAACCGATGCTCTCGGTCATGAGCGCCAAACCAGGGCCAGAGGTGGCCGTCAGGGATGGAATACCACCGTAGGATCCACCTATCGCCATATTTATAGAGGACAGCTCATCTTCAGCCTGGACCAAGGAACCGCCCAGCTTGGGAAGCGCTGAAGACATCCATTCGAGTACTTCGGTAGCAGGTGTAATCGGGTAAGCTGCGACAAAGCGAATACCGCCTTTAATGGCTCCCCAACCAGCAGCCTCATTACCCGAAATCACAATACGCTCTCCAGGTGCCGGCTGCTCGAAATCGGCTTTTGCGATGACCGGCAGATCTACTGCCAGCTCGCGACCCAGTTTAATAGTGTCTAAACTGCTTTGAACCGCTTCCTGACCTTTTCTACCCAGTTTTTTCTCTAGCATATCGGAGAGCGCGCGTTCCGGTAAAGATACCAGCTCAGCAAGAACACCCAATGCAATCATATTGGGACGCCCTTTCTTAATCTGCTTGGCCGTTTTCGCGATGGGTAACTGCACTATCCGTGCACCTGTAGCGGATATCACTTCAGGCACATCACCACCATCAACATCGCTTATAATAAGGCTGTCAGGCGTCAAAGGAATCTCTGCAGCGAAACGCTCTACGTTTTTCCAATCAATTGCCAACAGCACATGGAAAAAATCATCGGGGCTAGACGTGGGCTCAGTGGTTAACCGAACCATTGCTGCCGCTTCCCCGCCACGGATCTGTGGCCCCAGTGTTCTCGTAAGCGTGCCAAACCAACCCTGTTTTGCCGCCACATCAAACAACAGATTACCCGTCGTCATCGCACCGGCGCCGCCGCTGCCCGCAACTGCAACGGATACCGACCTTGAACTACCTAACTCTTGTGTCATCAACTGATGCCTCTGTTCAGTGTTTCAAATAATCTTAACCAATAGACGCAAACTAGATGTATTGGCCACCATCAACGCGAATTACTTCGCCTGTAATAAACTTTGCTGCATCGGAAAGCAGGAAAAGCACTGCATTTGCGATATCTTCCGGATGTGCCAGCTGTTTTACCACTGTTTCATCTTTCGCTTTATCGATATATTCCTGTGGCAATTTCTTTGCCATTTCCGTCATCACCATGCCTGGGGCTACAGCGTTAACCGTCACTCCTTTTGGTCCCAATTCTCGTGCTGCAGTTTTTGTCAGTCCGATTAAACCAGCCTTCGCCGAAGAATAATTGGCCTGGCCAAATTTACCGCGCATACCGTTAATAGAGGTAATATTCACGATGCGGCCATGCCCTGCTTCACGCATCAATGAAGACATGGCCCGTAACGTATAAAAAGCCCCATCCAGATTAACACGCAAAACGGATGACCACTCATCATCAGACATTTTGGTTAAACTCCGGTCACGTGTAATACCCGCGTTATTAACGAGCAAGGTGGCATTCCTGGGTAAGTTCGAGACCGCCTGATTGACGGCATTGGAATCGCTAAGATCCAATGTGTGGAAAGTGAAAGGGCTGTCGCTATTGTCACTGGGTGAGACAACATCAAATATATGTACTTCTGCGCCAAAGGAATGAAGCAACTGCGCAATGGCAAGGCCAATACCTTGCGAACCGCCGGTAACTACCGCAGCTTTGCCGCTGAGATCAAACTGCTGCGAAATTTGCATATCCGCTACACCACCTGTTTTATTGCTTTATAGAACCTCCAGCAACCACTGAAAATCTTGGCTATCGCGCAGCTTCAGGGCAGCAGGGGCCGTTAGGCTTCCCCTGGGGGAAGCCTTTCATTCGAAAACCACGAATGCTTGATTAGTGCTTTTGCCGACTGGAAAAGCTTAGTGCAGGGATTCGTATTTTGCCTGCAGTTGATCTTCTGATTCCTGCCAGTCCGGATCAGGAACAATACAATCAGCAGGACACTCCAACACACACTGCGGCTCATCTTCAGCGCCCACGCATTCCGTACAACGTAACGCATCGATTTTGTAGATAGGATCACCCTCTGTAATCGCCTCATTCGGGCAGGGATCAACACAGGCGTCACAAGCCGTACAATCATCGGTAATCATTAAAGCCATAAAACTATTCCTCTTTTATCGATTATAAGCATTTGGCGCCGCCGCACATCAGTAACAACGGCGCCATCTATACTAAGCTGCTTCCTGCGCGCGAAGCTTCTCGAAACGGAAGGCTCCCCAAATAGCCGCCCCGATAGCGCCCGCATAAATAGAATCCTCAGTGGAACGTACATCCAGATCCATTTTTTGCTTCTCCGCACACTCTTTAAAAGCAGCGATTAGTCCGTCATCCAAAGCCAAACCACCTGTGGCAAACACCACACCTGATCGAACTTTTAACGACTTGAGCATTTTAACAAAACGATCCGCCATGGAAACATGAATTCCTTTTAAAATATTAGGACCGGAAATACCGCGTGATACCATGTTAATCACGTCTGTTTCTGCCAATACCGCACAGATACTGGAACAAACTTCAGGATCATCTGCCTGTTGGGACAGTTCACCAATTTCGTCCTGTGCCACACCCAGATAACGGGCGATGTTCTCAAGGAACTGTCCGGAACCGGAAGCACACTGGCTGGTCATTTTATAGTTCAGCACTTTACCTGCTTCATCCATGGTAATCGCTCGACCATTCAAGGCGCCAATATCACAAACCGCACGCGCTTCAGCGTCAAGATAAACTGCACCACGAGCATGGGTGGTCATGGTGTAGAAGTGTCCTGTGCTGAAGGTTACGCTTTCCGCGTCACCTGTGGTTGCACAGTAGTCCACATCATCCCGGGTAAAGCCGTTCTTCTCGAGAATTTCATCGTATGACTGCTCTGCCAATGCGAGCGGATCACGCTGACGAATACGGTAGAGGCTCTTATCAATAAACTCTATATCGTCACCATCGACTCGGAACAGTACCGTCTTAACAACTCCCGTACCTACATCTATACCTACTGTTAAAGCCATCTTAATCTCTCCTATCCCATCACCGCACGGTGTGCGAAGCTGGCACCACCCAGGGCACCGGTGTAAATTGATTCAGCTGAAATATTCATGGTCACATCACCATAGTTCGCTTGAACCAGTTTCTTAAGCTCATCAACCGCGGACTCGTTATTTGCTACACCACCGGTGAACGTAAACTCATCGGTGATCCCACCGGAGCGGGCAATAATTGACATCGCTCGCAGCATAATGGAACGGTGCAAACCGGCCAGAATATCCGCCCGTGATTCACCCAGCGCCAGCCGGTCACGCAACTCTGCTCCCGCAAATACTGTACAGGTAGAGTTGATACGGGGTACTTTTTTCGCTTTCATGGCGATCGGACCCAGTTCGTGCAGACCGATATTCATTTCGTCAGCGATATAACCCAGGTAACGTCCACAACCCGCAGCACAGCGGTCGTTCATCTGGAAATTTTTCACTACACCATGCTCGTCAATCTGAATACCTTTGGTATCCTGACCACCAATATCCAATACTGTACGAGTACCATTAAACATAATGTGTGCACCCATACCGTGGCAGAGGATCTCTGAACGAATGTGCTCTTTCGGGAACGGCAGTCGTACACGACCGTAACCGGTACCCACCACATATGTTTCTTCCAGCTCAATATCGAGAGTTGCGTTTACCGCAGCTCGCAGCGCGTCTTTATCGACGTCGATATTGGGGTTCTCTTCCATCAGGAATTCCAAACCCTGGATAAACTTACCGCGCAAATCACCTTCCGGCGGACGGTTTTCCACTTCGATGATCGCTTTATCATAAACGTTCATGAGTAGCTCATACGAGAGTCCGGCATCCTTGGCCATATCTTCAGCAACACGCATAAAGCGAGATCCGGCAACGTCACGGAAAAAGTCAGATTTACGCTCAGCATTTGGACCATAAATTTCGTGAGCTGCGTCGGCAATATTCTTAAATATTGCGGTCATTATCTCTTTAACCTGAGCTTCCACACCAGAGAAACGAGCACCGGTGATATGGGACATACAGGTTTCTTCAAGGTCTTGTAACTGCTCCAGAAACTGTGTCTTTCGGAAGTTACGCTCCAGATCAGAAAGGATGTCCTTCATCTTTTCTGCAGCACCAGGGATTTTTGCAATCTCACGTTCCAGCAGAGTAAAGCGCGTATCAATAAATGCTTCCTGCTTTGAAACCGCCGCGGCAGTATCATAGTTAGAGCGGGAGTTAGTAATTCCGCGTCCTAAAACTTCTCTATGTTCATCCATCACTACGGCTTTAGTAGTGGTCGATCCTAAATCAATTCCAATAAAACATCTCATGCTATCAACCCTCCTAACTTAAGCCGCTGTGCGTTTTTGGTCTACCATCTGGAAGTAACTTTCCAGACGGTTCTTAACGTTTGATGGTGAGAAGTAGCGTGGGTCAACCAGATCGGTTTCAACAAAAGCTGCTGGTTTACCTGTACGTTTCTCAATTTCGTTCATCATCAACAACTGGCCCGCCGAGAAACTGTTACAGCTCTTGATAGAGTTGATCAGCAATCCATCCGCTTCATAATCGTTGATGTAGTTTTCCAACATCTTGGTGCGCGAAGGCAGGTTCAGGTTGGTGTAACAGCCCAGACAGTAATCTGCCAGAGACTCAAGGGGGTTATCCGGATCGTGACGGAAACCCTGCTCGTAGTTACCACCTACTTTAGTGTAGGAGCTGGCTACGACCACAGCGCCTTCGTCGTAGAACATTTTCCAGAATTCACGCATGTGAGTGTAGTTCAGCGGACCTTCTACCACCAGACGGTATTTCTCCTCGGTCATTACACCTTCTGGAGTAACCGGGCCCTGGCCTTTCTGGATACGATCATTCACTTCATCCCACAGTGCATCATAGTAGGCAGTGCATTCTGGTGTGCCACGGAAAGCTGAGAAAGTTGGACCTACGTAGTAAAGACCACCAAAGTAGGAATCAATTGGAGACGGTTTTAGTTTCGCAGACTCCAATACTCGAACCAGTTGATCCTCTGCTTTTGCAGACTCACGCAGGTGCTCGCGCAGGCGATCAATATCAAACTTAACACCACTGGTTTTTTCCAGAGCCGGAATAACCTCTTCTTTGAGCTGCTTAACCACATAATCACGCATGCTTTGAGTGATTTCACCGTCACCCTGGTATGGAACGTGCAGCATGGTGGTGTCACAGTTGTATTCGTGACGCAATAACTCAAACCACTTCATAAAGGTAAAACAGCCGGTGTAGGAAAGCAGCAACAGATCAGGATCCGCCAACTTCTTACCAGCAGGACCGATGTTACCTTTACGCATCATGCCCAGGTCAGCTTTTACGTATGTACATACGTCTTCGTCCTGGCCCGCGCGCTCGGCTTCCATCACATAGGCACCGGTTTTCTTCTGCATGGCAGACTGAAGCGCGTTGATTTCAGGGTAGTTACCTACCACATCAAAACACATAACCAACTCATTCAGGTTTCCAGGAACAAAGGTATAAACTACCTTTTCTTCATGATCTTCTTCGGCTTTAGCGAGTCTCTCGTAGTTACCGCGGATCATCTCCTTCTGCAGGATTTGCGACGCATCTTTCTGAACGTCTTTTGATAGATCAACTGGGGCTTTCTTTTCAGTAGTCATAATTTAGCTCCACAACTTAATTGAGTCTGCGAATGTTCCGGCCTGCTCTCGAATTGGCTGCATTTGACCGGTATTTTCAGCATACTTAAACGCAATATTTGGAATATTGTTGTCATCCAGAACATCCTGCAACATCGGTCTCTCCAGAAGCGCAGGATCACAGAAACTTGGGGCTGCGAAGATCACACCCTCTGCACCTGATTTACGCACAGCTTCTACTAATTGTGCGCCTTTCAACTCTTCCGAAGGCTCGTAGGTCGCAGAAGTTCGCGTTGAGTGCTCCAGGAAGCAATCAGACAGATTTTCCAGCGCATCGCCTTCTTCTTTCACATCTTCACGCAACCAGCGATTCACAAGAATAAAGTCGTCATCTACAACATAACAACCCGACAGCTCAATTGAGCGAACCAGGTTCAATGGTGGCTGCTCACAGAACATGCCATTCATAACAACCTTGGTGTTATCACGCTTGGGTCGTTCTACATCGCCAATACTGTCGATGTAATCTCTCATCATTTCGTTGTGCTCTTCGACCGGCAAAATCTGGCCCGCACGCATCAACAGGTAAACTTCGGTAACCGGAACATTCCAGGGCTCTTCAACACGTCTGGCGTAAAGCTCATTGATCAAACGACGGTTGATATTGAAAAGCTTGATAGACGCCAACAGATCATCATTCGTGATCTTGCGACCTGAAATTTCTTCCAGACCTTCCAACAGTTCCTTCATTTCGCGGATATAGAATTTACCACCGATCTCTTTATCGTAGTTCTGCGGTACATCCATATAACGAACATAGGTGTCTTCCTGCGTCAGCTTCCAAACACCCGAGAGGTTACGAATCACGTCACAGATACTTGGAAAAAGCATGCCTTCTACAAAGTCCAAACGACCAGTCAAAGCCAGCTCAATCGTGGAGCGGGGAATACGACAGATATAACTCTGGTAGAATGCGTCTCCCTGAATCACCTCCATCTGGTCACCACCACCATAGATACCTAACGGTAACATGCCCGCCGCATGAATCAGCTCGCGCGGAACGTAGATTGGCAGATGCCCTATTACGTGACGTCCAGGCGCGGCTGCTTTCCATTCGCGCGCAGCTGTAAAATTCAAATCTTCATGAAGCGCTTCGCAGCGTTCGATTATTTCTTTTGTACCCATATTAACGGTGCTCCCAGTTAACTGTGCGTTTTTCAACAAATGCCTGCAAACCTTCGACAGCATCATGTGTCGCCATCAACTCTTGCAGGTAAAGTGTCTCTACTTGATCCAGCTTGGCTTTTATTCGTTCTACTGCATCCGAGCGAGCCGCCCGACGTGCAAAACGTAACGAGCTGGCACTACTGCCCAACAGATGCTTGGCGAACCAGGCTTCTGCCGCTCCAGAGGGATCCTCTGACAACTCATTAACCAAACCCATTCGATATGCTTCATTACCATCAATACTGCGACCGGACCAGAGCAGATCAGCAGCATGACCACTGCCAATACGCTCTGGTAACAGGCAAGAAGCAGCGGGAGCAAACACTCCCAATTTGATTTCCGGCTGACCCAATTTTGCTTCTGGTGTAGCGAACAGCAGATCGCCACCACAGACTACTTCCAGACCGCCACCCAGGCATTGGCCCTGAATCGCGACTAAAATTGGTACGGGGAAATCCAGCATCTGCTTAATCAATGCATGCAAACTTGCCAGCATATCGGCACATTGATCAGGCATATGCTCATCGACGCTTGCGCCGAAACTGAAATGCGATCCTTCCGCATCCAGCAGAACTGCGGTTAGCGCTGCAGCATTGGCATGTGAATCCAAAGCCGATGAAAGTGCAGCTATCATCTCGGCATCCACAATATTCGCCTTGGGGCGAGCCAATGTCAGGCGCAATAAGCGCCCTTCATGCTGCAGTGATACTTTTAGAGGCGCATCACTCATAATTAACCCTCAGCTTTGGGCATCAGGCTTTCGATCAGCTCAGGCGTCCAAGGTGCACCTTGAGCAAGCGCCTGACGCAATGCCACAAAATCAATCTCACGACCAGTCTCCTTATTGCCTTCATTAAAGGCGCGGAAACCAGTGCGAGCTTCGTTCATCATGTTCAGAGCTAACCAGGCACGCGAGTTTTCCTTGTTCGCATTCCAGGCTTCCAGTTTGGGCTTGCGTAACTCTTCCAGACTCTTGGTCATGCACTCCGGGAAAGTTTCCAGAAGCTTGCTGCACAGCGCTTCGACACGCTCATCCAGCAATGAAAGGTCAACTTCACCTTGCTTGAGTAATGCCCTACCCTCTTTAAAGGCTTCACCGGTTTTGAATTCACCGTGGATGACTCGGCCATACTCATCCAGAAACTTATCAGTGACGACGGTCGGGTTTGCAATGAACTTGCCATCCACTTTCAGTGCCGGAACCAGCTCACAGCAGATGCCCAGACGGTTGGCTTTGTGAGCGGAGAAAGGCTCGCACAAGGTACCTGACACCATTGCCTGCTCACAGCCAATCATGACCGGCAGAAAGTCGGTGGCACCACCAATCGCGGCAGAACCATGCTTCGGCCCGGCCTGACCAAAGTTGGCCAAATCCTGTGCTACCGAGAAGTCAGCAGCCATACCAATCTCCTGGCCACCACCAATACGCATACCATTCACTCGACAGATAACAGCCTTGTCACAATCCAAAATAGCAGAAACCATATCGTTAAACAGGCGCATATACTGACGATATTCCTGGGGGTTTCCGGCGTAGTATTCAGCATACTCTTTGGTATTACCGCCGGTACAGAATGCTTTATCGCCTACTGCTGTAAAAACCACGGCATTAACATCACGCGCTACAGAAGCTGCGCGGAAAGCCAGTATTACAGCTTTAACCATATCGGTTGTGTAGGAATTGTACTGAGCTGGATTATTCAAAATAATCCAGGCGTTGTAGATGCCTTCAGCGACACTACCATCACGGCGTTTGGCCGGTTTCAATTCGTACTGGACCATGCCATCGCATAGACTTTCGATTTCATCGCTGACCAACCGGTGGTCAACCAGACTGTCTGGTGCGATTTCCCGAACAATAGCTTCGGTGATTGGATTCATAGTTACTCCCCTTTAGGTACTAAAATTGCGCGCGCGGCCAACTTGTGCTCATGCGCGGCGGTAAAGACTTCGTTAATTTGATCAAGTGAGTGCTGCTCGACAAAAGGCTCCATAGTTACTTTTCCGTCAAGCACCATTTCCAGTGCGGCAGGATAATAATCTGGCGAACAACCCCAGTTACCCTGAGCCTTGGCATGAAACGCCATCAGGTTTGATAACCGCAACTCAAGTTTTGCCATAGTAAAGCCCACTACAGCAATGTGAGCACCAAATGTCAGCAATCCAAACGCTGTATTCTGGCCCGGCGCGCTGCCTGAGCACTCAAATATTTTCCATTCAGTAGTACGCAAACCCTGCTCTTTGGCAAAACCTATAATTGCTTTCTTAAGCTCTTTGCCCTGGTACTCAGTGGCATTTAGCGTCAGGCTGGCACCGTACTCTTTCTGTTTCTCCAGCTTTTCCGCATCGACGTCGACAGCAACTACAGTTGCGCCCATCGCCTTGGCAATCTGCACCGCGTAGCCGCCCACGCCGCCAATGCCAATTACAATCGCCAAATCTCCTGGATTAATATCAGCCTGCACACAGGCTTGGTAAGGTGTTGTCAAAGCATCGGCAATCACCGCCACATCAGGCAATGAAAGCCCCGCTGCCTCCAGCTTAGACTCATCAACTTCACATAGACAATGGCCCGGCACAGTGATGTGTGACGCGAAGCCACCTTGAATATCGTTGCCTGGCATCTTCTGGCTACGACAGATATTTTTCAATCCGCGCTGGCAAAGATCACATTCACCACAAGGAATAACGGCAGGAATAATAACAGCTTTACCAACCAACGATTCGCAACCGGCTCCCGCTGAAAGGACATGACCACTGATCTCGTGGCCTAACGCCAAAGGCAACTCATGATTGGTTCTGACTCCATCATAAAAATACCCCAAATCTGTATGACATACGCCACAACCGGCTACTTCCACAACCACTTCTCCGGCTTCAGGCTGTTTGAGATCAAACGCCACCTTCTCCATCGGTTTACCGGGTTCGTTCATCATCCAACGATAAGATTCGCTCATATATTTCATCTCACACTTAAAGTAATTAGCTGTTCTTCTGGCGAAAAGCCTGCAATTGCCGCCAATTACGCGGCGTTATTATTATCCCAAAATAGGCGGTATCCCATATCGTATGGGTATACTACAATAAGGTTACACTATCGTCAACCGGTTTATCCGTAGTTTTTAAATGGTTATTATAAATCTGCGTCGCAACCTGCTCCAACGGAGACGCCATTTAAAACAGCAGGGGAATCAGGATCATAGCACCGTTACCGGAGCCCTTGAAAATAGTGTTCTCGGCTATCAAAAATGCCGGTTAGCACTATTGGTTATATCAGCCTTCCCTGGTCTCTTTTTTGCTCAAAAGCAGCTATCTCTCTACCTGCTCAACGAGCTTTTGCAGCAAATCAAGCAGCGTCTGCCTCTCGCCATCTGTAAAGCCGCTGGTCATTTCACGCTCGTTTTCTAACACCATTGGCGTTACGGATTGAAGAAACTCCTCTCCCTCATTGGTCAGATAAAGGGCATAAGCCCGACGATCAAATTCATGCTTTCGACGCTCAACCAGACCACGCTCCTCAAAACGATCAATCACCTCTCCCAGCGTGGAGCGCTCTATACCATCCGTTCTGGCCAACTCGGTCTGACTGATACCACCATTGTTTTTAATTTTAACCAGCAACCCAAATTGGCCTGGCGTCAGATTCGACTCCCCCAGCTTTTTCGCAAAGTTGTGAAAAAGCGCCGTTTGCGATCTACGCAATTGATATCCAACCAATTCGGTTAGAATGCCGGATTCAACAGGCACCTGCTTGACCACCCTTGATCCGGGCTGCACGCTCGCTCTGCTATGTTTATCTGCAATGGTTTTTGTCGTCATTTATCCTGATTCCGGGATCGCAGTCAAACCTGCCAGGGCCCCCTTTTTATTGCCCTGCTGCAATCCCTCTTAACTCCTCCCACCTTAATCAACGAAATATGTAAGGGTTACATATTATATTGAATATTACAAACCCATCTGCCAGAATTCCTCCAATAAATTGATTTGGCAACGTACGATGTAATAAAAGAAAATGAAAAGGCATAGCGGACCCACCAGCTACTACCAGGGTTAGCGCATATTGGCTGTTTATTTCCATGTAAATCTGCTGCAAAATATATTGGCGTGTGACAGACAAATACGCTGAACAAACCGCCAACAGATATGAGGTATCGGTGAATGTCAGAGCGGAAAATGTACGAATTTGTGATCGGAGACATTGTCTCGCACAAGGGTCGGTCTTATCAGGTGCATGAAAACCTGGGTATCATGGGCTTGATTGCCCCTTTTCCCGCCGCAGAAGTAAAACAGGAAGTGGTGGAATGGAACGACGACTACCTCAAAACCGGGCATGAACCTTTGGCGAAAGACAGCTCCTGCTCAAGTTGCGATAGCAGCAACGACTGCAGCAGTTCCTCTACTCAGACCCAAACTGACAAAGATACACCGGTTCCGTTGCGTATATTGGGCTCTGAAAAAACCGACCAACAAACCGGTCAAAGCTAATCACTCTGGGCCCGTGCTTCCATCTGCTCATAACTTACGTGCCGCACATCAGTACCCTTGACCAGATAGATCACCTGCTCAGCAATATTACGGGCGTGATCACCGACCCGCTCCAACGAGCGCAGAGCCCAGATAACATGAATCACACGACCGATGCTTCGAGGATCCTCCATCATGTAGGTGATCAATTCCCGTATTGAACTGGCGTACTCCAGATCTACCTCTTTATCCGCCAGCGCGACCTTCAATGCCACATCGACATCAAAGCGCGCAAAGGCATCCAGCGCCTGATGCAGCATCTGCCGTACTTTCTCACTGATATGCCTGACTTCCAGGTATCCTTTCGGAGCCTCTCCGCTTTCCGATAACTGAATCGCCAGCTTCGCGATACGCTTTGACTCATCACCGACTCGCTCCAGATCGGTAATCGCCTTACTGATCGCCATCACTAATCTCAAATCACTGGCTGCAGGCTGCCTTCGAGCCAGAATACGGGTACACTCCTCGTCAATATCAACTTCCATACGATTGACCTGCCGGTCGTTATCGCACACCTGCCCGGCCAGCTCACTATTTGCATTAATCAGCGCCTGGATTGCATCATCCAGTTGTCGTTCTGTTTTCCCGCCCATTTCCAGCAGACGGCTTTTCACATCCTCCAACTCATCGTTGAACTGTTGCGAGATGTGATGGGAATATGCGTCTTTATTTGCGACCATGAATTTCTCCAATATTACTGCTGCGACTTAATCGGCTGTGTCGACCAACTGCTTCATCAGACACGCTATCCATAACGCCCTGTAATGTAGTCTTCGGTTGCTTTTTTTGCCGGATTAGTAAACAGGGTATCCGTATCACCAAACTCAACCATCTCCCCCATATACATAAATGCCGTGTAATCCGAAACCCGTGCAGCCTGCTGCATATTATGAGTAACGATAACAATGGTGTATTTGGATTTCAGCTCATAAATCAACTCTTCAATTTTGAGAGTGGAAATGGGGTCAAGCGCGGATGCTGGCTCATCCAGCAGCAGAACCTCCGGCTCCACTGCAATGGTACGGGCAATCACCAGCCGTTGCTGCTGCCCACCGGAAAGGCCCAGCGCATTATCATGCAAGCGGTCCTTAACCTCCTCCCAAAGCGCAGCCCCTTTGAGCGCCCATTCGACAGTATCGTCAAGAATACGCTTTTTTGAGATTCCCTGAATACGTAAACCATAGGCCACATTCTCGTAAATACTCTTCGGAAATGGGTTGGGTTTCTGAAATACCATGCCAATACGCCGACGCAACTCAGCAACTTCGATATGTCGATCATAAATATTGGTATCATCCAGTGCAACACGTCCCTCGATACGACAACCGTCAACCAGATCGTTCATTCGATTGAAACAGCGTAACAACGTGGACTTGCCGCAACCACTTGGGCCAATAAAAGCCGTCACCCGCTGTTTCGGAACATCCATCCCGATATTGAAGAGCGCCTGTTTGTCGCCATAGTAAAGATCTAGACCCTCAACCTGGAGCGCAATGGACTCCTGACCAATATCCAACGATTGTGATTGCCTGTTCAACGCAGACAGGTCAATGGCATGGTTTTTTGCCGATTCCTCATCGGACTTAATCGTTTCTGAGACCATCGATTCGCTCATTTTCAAACTTCCAAAGACTTGTATTTTTCACGCAAATGGTTGCGTATAGAAACTGCACTAAAATTAAGCACGGCTATGACAGCGACCAGCAACAGTGCTGTTGCATATACCAGAGGCCGCGCCGCTTCCACATTCGGGCTCTGAAAACCAACATCATAAATATGAAACCCAAGATGCATAAACTTCTGATCCAGGTGCAGATAGGGATAGTTACCATCCAGTGGTAACGAAGGTGCAAGTTTAACCACGCCCACCAGCATCAGCGGCGCCACCTCCCCGGCCGCTCGCGCCACCGCCAGAATCAGGCCGGTCATCATGGCCGGACTCGACATAGGCAGCACCACACGCCACAGCGTCTCAAACTTGGTCGCACCCAGCGCCAGACTACCCTCTCGCACCGACCTTGGAATACGCGCCAAACCTTCCTCGGTGGCGACAATCACCACCGGTACGGTCAATAACGCCAGCGTAATGGATGCCCACATCAAACCGGGCGTACCAAAAGTCGGCGAAGGAAACGCTTCAGGGAAAAACAGCTTGTCGATCTCCTCACCCAGGAAGTAAACAAAGAACCCCAACCCGAATACTCCATAAACAATCGATGGAACACCCGCCAGATTATTAACGGCTATACGGATCACCCGTGTCACCAAACCCTGCTTTGCATATTCACGCAGGTATACAGCCGCCACTACACCAAAAGGGGTAACAAAAACGGACATCAGCAGCACCATCAATACCGTACCGTAAATTGCCGGGAAAATACCCCCCTCGGTATTGGCCTCACGCGGATCGTCAGCAACAAACTCCCATAATTTCGCGCAATAGAAAAGCAGCTTATCAAACAGTCCCATGGTATTGGGTCGGTAGGCGCGAACAACCTTTCCCAAGTTAACATCAAGCTGGCGCCCGTCAGCGCTGACCACCACCGCGCTATCACGGGTAAATTCCTGGTAAAGCGTGGTTAATTGCTGCTGTTGCTCCTGGTAGCGCACATCCAGCTCTGCTCTTTCCGCTTCAATCTCTGCTAATGCTACTGAGGTATCTTTACCTTTAAGCTCCAATCGCCGCTGATCAAGTCGCAACCGCTCTAGCTGATAATTGACACTGCCAATTTCAGTTTTCTCAATATGATATATCTCTTCATAAATAGTTAGCGCCCTGTCAATTCGACGCTGCAGTTCATTCCATGCACCAGCCCCCGAAGCAACCACCTCTCCATTTTCTTTGACACTAACCAGGTAACCGTAAAAATTACCCCACTCACGACGCTCTATCGTCATTATTTCTTTCGGGTAACGTTCCTGCTCCAGATGCACTCTCAACACCCAGGCGAAATCGGATCCACTTATATCCCTGTTTCCCACCTTCAGAAGCCAGCGCTCCAAAGCCTCCACATCTTCTTCAACCCGCACACCCGAAGCACGAATCTGTCGCGCCGAAACCTGCTCTCTCTGGGCCACCTCTCCGGAGATCTGGATTCGAGACCCATCCTGCCTGACCAATTCAGCCGCCACTATCGGACTGGGCCAGAAGTGCGAAAGACCGCGCACTGCGATCAAACCCAGCAGGCCAATCACCATAATCAGACAAACCGCAACCGCACCGGCATTCAACCAGACCCAGGGCGAGCCACTTTTTACCCAGCTTTTAACCTCTAGCTTCATTTTTTAAGTTTCTCTGTCAGCACTATAATGAACCATATCGCTTACGCAGCCTTTGCCGCACAATCTCAGCCACAGTGTTAAACATAAAAGTGAAAATAAACAGCACAAAAGCTGCCAGGAACAGTACGCGATAATGCGTACTCCCCACCGCAGATTCCGGCATTTCGACAGCAATATTGGCTGCCAGCGTGCGCATACCTTCAAAAATATTCCAATCCATAATGGGCGTATTCCCGGTAGCCATCAATACAATCATCGTCTCGCCTACGGCTCGCCCAAAACCGATCATTACTGCCGAAAAAATACCGGGGCTAGCCGTCAGCAATACTACTCGAACCAGTGTTTGCCACTGCGTCGCACCCAATGCCAGAGAGCCATTGGTCAGATGACGCGGCACACTGAAAATCGCATCTTCGGTAATTGAAAATATGGTTGGTATCACTGCAAAGCCCATCGCCAAACCAACCACCAATGCATTTCGCTGATCAAAACTTATTCCCGCAGACTCACTTAACCAGCTGCGCATATCTCCACCAAACAGCAAGGCCTCCAGCATACCGCTGGCCGAGACACACCCCCAACTCACCAGAAGGATCAGCGGGATCAGAAACGCCGCATACCACCCTTCCGGAACCTTGTCGCGTACCACCTTCGGCATTTGGTGCCAGCCAAAAGAAACCAGCAGGATCGCCAGCGGAACCAGCACCAGCAAGCCAAAGATCGCCGGCAGATGTGATTCGACAAAGGGCGCCAGCCAGAGCCCTGCCAGAAAGCCAAGAATCACGGTAGGCAACGCCTCCATCAACTCAATAACCGGCTTAACCTTTCGACGCATGGTCGGCGCCATAAAATGTGCTGTGAATATAGCCCCGCAGATTGCCAGTGGCGCGGCCAACAACATCGCATAAAACGCTGCCTTCAGGGTGCCAAATGCCAGCGGCGTAATACTGAGCTTAGGCTCAAAATCGTTATTTGACGCAGACGATTGCCAGATATACTCAGGCTCCTGATAACTTTCATACCAGACCTTTTGCCATAACACAGACCAGGACACTTCCGGGTGTTCATTGTCGATGCGCCAGACTCCTATCTGGCCATCATCAGTTTCAAAAATGATCGCGTTGGCACGCGGCGCGACCATCAGATGCTTTACTGCGGTTGAATGGATCGATTCAGAAATCAATTTTCGCTGCGCGGTGGTATTGAATATTGATGCCTCCCCTGAAGCATTGACCGCAACAAAACCTTTGCGTCGCTGCTCAGAGGCAATCTGAATTATTCCAGACTCACCGCCATCAAAACTGCGTATTTTTTCCAGAGTCCAGGAAACCACTCCTTTAGGCTGGTTATGACGCACCATAAACCACTGCGATATCTTTCCTTCGGCATCGCCTACGAGCAACGAAATACCACCCAGCAAAAACGTAATATCGGTTACCTTTTGCCCTTCAGTCAGAGTAACCTGACTATGGCTAGTCACCTGAGCACCCCGCAACCGAAGAACACTAATCTTATTGTTATCCGTCAGCGCAAAAATCCACTCCTGCCCCACATCAACTGCCAGTGAGCGAATCGAACCGGCAATCATAGGCACCTCGATCTCTTCCCGCTCCAGAAGCACCTCTTCGGTAAGAAAATCTTCCTCTTTGACAAATCGCGTCAATAACAGCTTTCCAGTATTCGCAACACCGGTAAAAAGGAGCTGGTTTTCATCATCACGAAAAGACAGGTGTTCGATCGCCCCACCATTCTCGTCTAAAATAAAGGCCTTTTCACCATAGGGGTACTCAATGACCGGCGTAATCACCCTGGTATCATCAGGAAAACTGATCTTATAATTATGCCGCAGTACCAGCGCCCGACCGTTGCTCAACCCAATCGCCACCATTCCGCCAGCAGCCGACTCTTTGGCAACACTGGTGATGGCAACGTCCTCATCCAGCGGCAAGCCCATCTGTTTTACAAGCGCACCATTTTCAGCCTTAAAGAACAGCGCCTGACCAGAGTCCGTCAGGCGCAGCGCTATTTCTGTCTGCTCCTCAATGGATAACAACAGCGTTTTCCCTGATGACAGATGCGGCACACTGTATTGGCCACGCGGCTCCATCGAGGCGCCACGAAACATGGGCAACACTTCAGACAGCAGATAAACAAATATCAACAGAATGGCTATAATGACACTGATGCCACCTAGCCCAATACTGACACTTGCCGCCCTATCCTTTAGCGCGCGATATCTCCTTCGGCGAACATATCTGGTCTCGCTAAAATCAATTCGTTGTGACTCTATACCTGCCTCAGCCATGCTTTCCCTCAAAAAATACAACAGGCGTTTCGATCAGGAAGCACCTGTTGTAATGCACTACTATTAAACAACCAGCGACCGTATATTATAATCCCAGTTTTCTCAGCGTCTTTTCGGCCACCTTGGCGGGCAGCGGAATATATCCATCTTTGACAACCACTTCCTGCCCCTGCCTGGCCAATACCAGCTTAATAAACTCCCGAACTAGTGGCGACAGCTCCCTGTTAGGCGCCTTGTTCACATAAACATAAAGAAAACGGGACAGCGGATAACTTCCAGAAACCGCATTATCCGAAGTTGCTTCTATGTAGGGAGAACCCGGCTTTTTAGTCAACGGAACGGCACGCACGCTTGACGTTTTGTAACCAATTCCCGAATAGCCGATACCATTGATAGAAGCGCTCACAGACTGCACAACCGATGCAGAACCGGGCTGCTCATTTACGTTACTCTTGAAATCCCCTTTACAGAGTGCCTTTTTCTTGAAATACCCATAGGTTCCTGACACCGAATTGCGCCCGTAGAGCTGTATATCACGTTTTTTCCATGCGCCACTCAATCCCAGGCCACCCCAACTATCAATATTATCGGCACGACCGCACTTGCGGTTTGACGAAAATACCGCATCCACTTCAGGAATGGTCATACCCTTGATCGGATTGTCTTTATGCACATAAACCGCCAATGCATCAATGGCCACGGGAATCGCGGTTGGCTGATAGCCAAATTTCTTCTCAAAAGCCTCTCGCTCTTTATCCTTCATCTTGCGGCTCATTGGCCCCAGGTTAGAGGTACCTTCGGTCAATGCCGGGGGAGCTGTTGAAGAACCGGCGGCCTGAACCTGAATGTTGACGTTAGGATACAGTCGCTTGAACTCTTCTGTCCATAAGGTCATCAGGTTGGCCAAAGTATCAGAACCAACAGATGACAGGTTTCCGGATACGCCCTGTGTTTTTTGATAGACCGATATATCAGCGTCAACTTTCGACGCCGCCAGACTCACCGTTGATACCTGCGAAGCGCCAAGCCCCAACAAAGCAGCCGAAGTAAAACGAATCAGTGTAGCTTTCATTGATGTTCTCCTAATAATTGAACCATCATTTTGTAAAAATACTTGATGGACGCACTATAGGAAACATTTGTGACACTAATATGACACCTGCAATATTTTCATACAATCAGATCTTATTGCTGACAATACTCCCCTGCATCGGACAATAAATGCCGTAACAATGCCATCAATTGCTCACAAATTTGTCCCGCCTAATCTGCCGCCCTGGTGGCATGCACACCGAGTCACATTTTTCACACATCCCCTCCGCATTGTCATATAACTGCAATATTAGCGCCGCACAATACAGCCCCATCATGACACTGAAACCAGGGCCTGCTAACACTAAGAGAGCATTTCAATTAACCACTCTGATCCAGAGTACAGTTTTTAGTAAAACCACATTAATCAAGGGAGTTTATCCATGAATAAAATACTATTGGCATTATCCTTTGCCACACTTCCAATGGCGGGTTTCGCCGACGTTACGGTGTACGGCAAGGCAAACGTGTCATTTCAATCAACTGATGAAAAAGGCGATTCCGTTTCTGAATTAGTCAGCAACGCATCCCGAATCGGCGTCAAAGGCAGCGAGCAACTTACCGATGGATTAAAAGCAATCTACAAGTTTGAGTATGAAGTACATCTGGATGACGGCGATAAAGATGGCAGAACCTTTACACAGCGCAATATCTATGTCGGCCTGCAGGGTTCGGCCGGAACAGTCATCGCTGGCAAATTCGACACCCCGCTTAAGGTGGCACAGAAGAAAATAGATCTGTTTAACGACCTCGAAGGTGACATCAAGAGCATTATCACCAAAAATGATAACAGGGAAAGTAACAGTGTGATGTACACCACACCCAAATCAATGGGGCCCTTTAAAGCCTCGGTTGCTTATATTGCCAGCGAGGATGATGACCGTGATGACGGCACATCGCTGTCTCTTGCTTACGATCAAAACGGTATCTATCTCGCAGTAGCCTATGACCAGGATGTTGAAAAGGAAAGCGCTGACGTGTTTCGCGTTGTAGGCCAGTTCACAATCGGTCCGGTTCAGCTGGGCGCACTCTATGAAGACCAGGATGCCGGCGACTCAAGCCTGCTTGATGATGACGGCTGGGTAGTGTCAGTCAAATATAAAATGACCGACAAGATTGCCCTGAAAGCGCAATACGGCGAATCGGATATGGTCAAAGTGGGTGCTGAAACCGCCAGCCTGGGTCTGGATTACAAATTATCCAAAAAGACCAAGCTGTTCGCTTTCTACACCAGCGAAGAAGCCGATACGCTTGCAGACGACAACGACTATGTTGGCGTTGGTATGGAAATGAAGTTCTAAGTCGTGACCAGCTAGTTTTAATTGTTCCCCTCTTCAAGGGTGCTTCTGCACCCTTATTTTTTTAACACAGGGATCTTTTTATGCCCAGATATATCCATCTCGCAAGCCTGGCTTGCCTACTGGCTTTTTCAAATCTTCATGCGGAGGAATCGGAGGAGTGCGATTACGCTGTTGATCTGGCTGACTCCCATGATTTCGAGGCATTTCATGAATGCAAGGGCAAGGACAGCGGCATTAACCGGGCAATGCGAGAGTTAATGACAGTGCGCCGCGAACAGCAAACTTCGGCAAAGAGCAGCCCCGTGGCCATAAAAAAACGTGACAGCTCCTTCACCAACAGTGCCATAGAATTACGGGATGCCCGCTTTGAGTTGCTCCGTGATATCAGCAAAAGTTGCCCGAAAGGATTTAGTGTATTATCTGAAAGATACCTTCCCGATAATAACAACCGCTTGTCATTACAGCTTGACTATCGCTGTTCGAACGGTCGCTGACACGATCACCCTGTCAGCACACCAGGGCCTGTTAACACTAATAACATTTGTCCTGCTTATCGATTGGCAAGTACACTAGCGGTCAAGAACCAAATCTGGAGAACCTGAACATGACCGCCAAATCTCTGCTTGTTTTCTCGAGCTGTCTGACCCTATCGCTGCCTCTGGTGGCAGGGACCGTCACCAGCGATGGCCCCGACATCATTCTTAAAACCAGGGGTGGCTTTGAAGCCCGAACAGCCGATGGAGAGTATGCTTTCAAAATTGGCGGGCGTATCCAGCTTGATTACAACCAGTATGACGGTGTAATCAACAAGCAGGAGGGAGACACGGGCAGTGATTTTTTTGTACGCCGCGCACGAATTGCCTTGAAAGGGCAAATTCGTGATTGGGGCTACAAGGCATCTTACAATCTGACCGGAAGCGGTTCGATCGACAAACTCAATATGACCTATCTCGGCTGGAGCAAACTTACGCTGCTCACCATTGGCCAGCAAAAGGAGGGGTTTGGGCTTGAGGATACCGGAAGTTCAAAATGGATAACCGGCATCGAACGCTCGCTGCCGGCCAATGCATTTGACACCGGCGACAACATGGGCATAAAACTACATGGTTACACCGATTTGTACACCTACAATATTGGCATCTATAAGGAAGCTATTGATGCCGATGATAATGCACTGGATACGGCAATTACCGGGCGCCTCGCGATCAGACCCATTCAAACAGACAATCAACTTCTCCACCTCGGTGCGGGCTTCACCAGTCGGGATGGTGAATTCGATGAAATAGGAGCACGCCTTGGTGTTCGGGGAGGCGAGGATAAAACCGCCAATAAGGTGAAAGCTGAATACGACGGACTAACCGGTGACCAGTTTGAAGCCTGGAATCTTGAGCTAGGCGCCCGGCTCGGGCCGGTACACCTGATGGCAGAATATTTTGATGGCGAAATCACAGGGGCAGGCTCAACTCCTGATCTGGCGGCAGACGGTTACTATTTTCAGGCCGGGTGGATTGTAACCGGTGAGCAGCGTAAATATAAAAACAACACGGCCTCTTTCGGTAAGATCAAACCGGAAAGTGACCGCGGCGCCTGGGAGCTGTTTGCACGATATGATGTTCTCGATGTTACCGCCAGTGATACCCACGGATCTGTCGACTTGACGGGTGAGGAAGGGGAAACTTTTACGCTTGGCGTTAACTGGTACATCAGCGAGGCTGTGAAAGCGGCTCTAAACTATGTGCACGCGGAGATTGATCTGCCCAAAAGCGGGGAAGACGAAGGCGACGCATTGGTTGCGCGATTACAGCTGGTTTACTAGCGACACTCCGACAACCTTATGATTTCAGAAATCTTTGCGATTATTGCGCCCATTATAGTCTGCGCAGCAATCGGTTATGGGTGGGCCCGATCCGGGCTGCATTTTGATGCTGAATTTGTCACTCGCATGGTGATGAACATCGGCATGCCCTGTCTGGTTCTGGCCAGCATGAATAAAGTGGATCCGGACTATAAGACGTTACTGGAAATCCTGGTGATCTCGCTCTTCATTCTTTTCACCATGCTGCTGGTCAGCTATCCGATCATAAAACTGTATCGGCACGAAGCCGCTGTATATCTGCCGCCCCTGCTTTTCCCCAATAACGCATTCATGGGTTTTCCGCTCTGTTACTTTGCCTTTGGCGATGAAGGGTTGGCACTGGCAATCGGATTTTACCTCGTCACGCTGGTCATTAATTTCAGTTTCGGCATTATGCTGGTCAGCCAAAGCCGAGAGGGTTTCTGGTTTCGACTCAAAGATCTTTTTCAACAACCGGTTGTCTGGGCCGCGTTACTTTCTGTGCCTATGGTAATTCTTGACTGGTCGTTACCTGCCTGGCTGGCAAACTCCACCGAACTGTTGGGTAATATGAGCGTTCCTCTGATGCTGGTGACCCTGGGGGTCTCTTTAGCAAGCCTGCAACTGGGCTCCTGGCAACGCAATCTTTGGTATAGCCTGTTACGTGTATTAGGCGGGTTCGGTATCGGAGTTGGTGCTGTTTATCTGTTTGATTTAACGGGAACACTGCGTGGCGTAACCATCATTCAGGCAGCAATGCCCGCTGCTATATTTAACTATTTGCTGGCATTAAAATATCAACGCAGCCCAAGTGAGGTTGCCAGCCTGGTGGTGATCTCCACATTACTAACCTTCCTGCTCTCGCCATTTCTGATCAGTTATGCACTGCCATAGCTAACTGTTCAAGTCACCGTCGAGACCGGTGTGCCAGGCTGCTGCCGCCAGCTCTCCGCTTCCAGAATATGCGACAAAATTGTTACCGCGTCCCAGACATCCCGATATTTCTGATAAAGCGGGGTGATACCAAAACGTACCACATCCGGCGCACGAAAATCACAGATGACATTTTTCTCTATCAGCGCCTGCACAATCGCATACCCCTCAGCGTGCCGAAAAGAAACCTGACTACCCCGTTGAGTACTGTCTTTTGGTGACAACAATGCCACTCCATATTTTTTACACTCCCGCTCAGCAAGAGCGATAAAGAGATCACCCATCTGGCGAGACTTGTGTTCTATCATCGCCATATCGACCCCTTCAAAAAGATCCACCGCCTGCTCCAGACAGGTCATGGCAATAACCGGGTGCGTGCCACACAGCATACGGGTAATCCCTTCCGCTGGCTCATAATCAGGAGACATGGCAAAGGGATTGGCATGCCCTTTCCAGCCGGTTAGCGGCTGCCGTATACCAGATTGCCAGCGCTTTGCTACATAAAGATAGGCTGGCGCACCAGGTCCGCCATTTAGAAATTTGTAGCCGCAGCCCACCGCAAAGTCGGCACCGATAGCATTCAAATTTACCTGATGTGCACCGCAGGAGTGGGACAGATCCCAGAGTATCATGGCGCCTCTTTTATGCGCCGCTTCTGTTACCGCAGCCATATCAAATAGCTCACCACTTTTATAATTGACCGGAGACAACACCAGCAATGCGGTCTGCTCATCCAGCGCCTCTATAATCTGATCAGACACCACTGTCTCCAACTCGACCTGATCCGGCAGTGTTTTGCTCACCCCATCCAGAACATAGATATCGGTGGGAAAAATATCACGAGTGGTGATTATTTTATGGCGCGCCGGTTGAAGATTGAGCGCGGCAACCGCCAATTTGTAGATATTGGCCGAAGTTGTATCGCTGACAATCACCTCATTCTCAGCGGCACCAATCAAAGCGGCTATTTTCGCACCAACCCGCTGAGGCATTTGATACCAGCCCTGAGTGACCCAGCCACGAACTATCTGCTCTCCCCACTCCTGCGCAGCAAAATCCTGTAACCGTTTCGTCATTCCAAGTGGCATTGCGCCCAGCGAGTTGCCGTTAAAATACAAAACACCTTCGGGCAGATAAAAATTCTCCCTTAATTGTGCCAATGGATCCTGTTGATCCAGTTTTTCTACCTCTTGTTTTGTAATGTCCAACATCGCCCGATCACCGATCTATTGACACCAGTTGCGCTATACAACGCCCTCATCACCCAAACTCGCAATCTCCTCAGCAGACAACCCCAGAATTCCACCCAACACATCCTTGTTATGTGTGCCCAACTCCGGACCCGGCCACTCGGTGGCACCGGGTGTGGATTCCAGTCTGGGCATAATGGCCGGTATTTTCAGCGGTTTTCCATTAATACTGACCTGCTCAAACAGTCCACGCTCGTTGAAATGGGGGTCTGCAACCATGTCCGCAACATTATAAATCGGACCCGCTGGCACCCGGTTCTGCTCCAAAAGTTGCAGCACCTCTACCGAATCATTCGCAGCACACCATGCGGCGAGCATCACGTCAATTTCCGCTTCATGCTCGACTCGCCCGGCATTGGTGGCAAACCGTGAATCTTCAGCAGCTTCCGGTAACCCTGCTGCGATCATCAAGCGCTGAAAAATCGAATCACCATTACCGCCAATCACAACATGTTTTCCATCTTTGCAGCGATAGGTGTTGGTCGGCACAATGCCGGTCACCGTTGTACCTGAGGGTTCACGTATCACACCAGCACCATCATATTCGGGAATGACCGCTTCCATCAGATTAAACATAGACTCATAGAGAGCGACATCCACCACCTGCCCCAGGTGCGCTTCACTTCGATCACGGGCAATGATGGCCATGCAGATTCCCAACGCGGCATGTATCCCGGCAATGGTATCGCCAATACTCAAATTGGGCCGTACCGGGGGTTCTTCCGGAAAACCATTCACATAACGAAACCCTGAAATACCCTCGCAAACCGATGCAAAACCGGCCTTTTTTGCATAAGGGCCTGTCTGCCCATAACCGGATATTCGAGTGTAAACCAACCCCGGGTTGCTTTGCTCAAATTGATTAGGGCCCAGGCCCCATTTTTCCATCACGCCTGGACGAAAATTTTCGATGACCACATCGGCACTATTGATTAGCTGTTTTGCCAGCCCTGCGCCACGCTCAGAATTCAGATCAAGGGTAATGCACTTCTTATTACGCGCCAGGCTGCGCCACCAAAGGGAGGTACCGTCACTCACCTCTCGCCAGCCACGGATCGGATCCCCCCCTTTCGGTGGTTCGACCTTGATAACTTCAGCACCGAAATAACCCAGCATACAGCCGGTAAAGGGACCGGCCAGAAGCTGGCCTAACTCGATCACACGGATACCCGCCAGTGGTTTGCGATTTACAGTCATGAATAGTTGTCCTAAGCAGAGCGATGCTTCCCATTATGCCGTCAAAGTGAGATTGAAAAAAGTTACTCCCGCAAATAGCGGATACCCGTCATGAGAAGTATGCAGACCAAAAAACCATCCGGATTCAGTGCAGTTACCAGAGAAAGGAATAACGAGCGTGAATCGATTTGCGAATTGCGTGCAGGACCAGCTTATCCTTTCACTTGATAAGCCTTTAGAAAAACGTCGACCGCTTTTTCAATGTGGGTTTTTACTTCTTGTTGAGGAATTGATTTATAAGGGTGCAATAACCCTCTTATATGCAAACGTCCTTTTACCATTTCAATCAGAAGTTGAGCTGCGAAGGTGCTGTCATCAACATCGAGCTTATTTTGCTTATGCAAATATTCCAAATACTCCTTAATCGGTGCAGGGCCGGTCATTGGCCCACGCTGGTAGATAAGTTCACCAATTTCCGGTTGGCTGGGGATCACATTTACCACCAGCCTGAACAATGCAAGCAAAGTATCAGAGAGCAGGCCTTGCACAAATCTGGTACACACCTGCGTCAATGCCTGCTTGGGAGGCAAGTGATAATCAATTTCCGTCAGCGTAATCACCTGCTTACTGACCTGATCCTGAATAACGGCGTTTAAAAGTGCTGCTTTGTTGCCAAATTCACTATAAATATTTCTTCTGGAACCGCCCGACTCAGCAATAATCATTTCCAAAGAGGTATTGTCAAACCCGTGCTGCAGAAACAGCTTTTGTGCCGCAGATAAGATCAATTTTCCACGCTCAGACAATGGTTTGGCTGGTTCAGTAGCTTCCGGACACATGAAATGGTTACCAGGTTGTATCAAGGCTGTTGACTTTGGTACTGAATAGTACCACACTATTTGGTACTGGGTAGTACCATTTGGCTATTCAAACCAATAGCCTCTACTAACCGCTATCACTGATTATTTGGAAACACTATGCGCCCTTTATTGTTATTGTTGCTTGTAAGTGTACTGAGCGCCTGCAACAAAGCCTTACCGCCAGAGCCGGAGAATATACGCCCTATTATGTGGGCAGAAACAAAACTGTCCAGAATTGAGCAAATTCGTACCCTATCCGGCATCGTTGCCCCGGTTGAAGCAACAAGCTTGAGTTTTGAAGTTACCGGTAAAGTTCAAAGTGTAAAAGTCAACCTGGGTAATCAGGTAGTAAAAGGGCAGGAACTGGCCCGACTAAACCAACGCAGTTTTAATCTGAGTTTAAACTCTGCACAGGCTCAACATGAACAGGCTAAAACCGCATGGGCTGATGCCGAAAACGAATACAAACGTTACGCTAAACTTATCGAACAGGGACTTGTTTCCCAGTCTGGATTTGACAGTGCCAAGACCGCCTATGAATCGAGTATCAGTGCCGTTGATATTGCCAAAGCACAATTGGATATTGCTGCAAAAAACCTTCAGGACAGCGTATTGCTGGCACCTTACGATGGCATTATTACCAAACGAATTATAGAACCATCCCAACAGGTTTCTGCTGGTCAGTCTGTCTTTGAGGTTGAAGGGAATCACGGGCTGGAAGTCCGCGTAATGGTACCTGAAACCCTGATTCAGGAACTCCGGCACGATGCCATTTTATCGGTCACGTTTCCAGTACTGGAGAACATTACCATGCAGGGGAAAATCACAGAAATAGGCACCAGAGCAGAGTCTGCCAATGCGTTTCCGGTGACCATCGTACTGCAGGACAATAACAAATTGCTCAGAGCCGGGATGACCGCAGAAGTCGAGTTTACTTTTGAAGGTGTCGGTCGAACGGGGCATAAAGGCCCCTCTATTCGTATTCCGCTAACAGCACTTCGTGCTGAAATAGACCAAAAAGTCTTTGTCTTTGTCTATGAACCGGCGAGCCAGACCGTCAAGTTAAGAGAAGTACAAACAGAAAATGTATTTAACAATGAAGTTTACGTTTCTTCAGGTTTAGAGAGTGGCGAAATTATCGCAATCGCAGGAGTTGCCTTTTTACGTGACGGACAGCAAGTAACCTTGCTCGACAACCACACTCAGCGATTTAATTAAGAGCTGGCCATGAACTTAACCGAAATCGCGTTTAATTATCGTAAGTCTGTTTTTCTGATTCTAGCCATTTTATTAATCAATGGCGTGTTTGCCTATTTTACATTACCGGCGCAGGAAGACCCGACTATTACCATCAGGGAAGCTACCGTCAGTGCGGCTTTCCCGGGGATGGCACCCGATCGGGTTGAACAGCTGATCACGAAAAAACTGGAAGAAGAGATCAGAAAAGTCCCTGAAGTGAAGGAGATAAAATCTACATCTTCGACGGGATTATCGATTTTGCATGTCAAAGTGTATGACAGGTACTTTAACCTCGATGATATATGGCAAGATGTCAGAAACAAGGTAAACGCGGCTTACAGAAAAATGCCTGCCGGCACCCATACTCCCTTTGTTAATGATGAGTTCGGTGATGTATCAGTTGTCACTCTGGCACTCACCGCCGACGGTTTTGATATGGGTGAAATGTATGATATTGCCCAGCATATTCGTGATTCTCTATACGGTGTTGAAGGTACTAAAAAAATAGAAATTTTAGGGCGAAAAGAGGAACGTATTTTCCTGGAAGCCTCAAACGCCCGGTTGGCTCAGCTGGGCATTTCTCCCAAAGCACTCATTGGTGAGTTACAACAACAAAATATTATCCGCTCTGGCGGACAGGTTGATACGGGAGCCAAGAGCTTTATTGTTGAACCGTCCGGTAGTTTTAACAGCCTGCCGGAAATCGCCAATACGCAGATTAATATTCCCAACACCGAAGATTTTATTGCACTTGGCGACGTGGTTAGTATTCGCCGAGGGTTTATCGACCCGCCGGACAAACTCGCCTATTTCAATGGTGAGTCCGCAATTTTCTTCGCCATTTCAATGTTAAATGGCTATAACATCCTTGAATATGCACCTCGTATCAAGCAGAAGCTTGCTGAAGTTGAAGCAACTTTACCCGTTGGCTATCAAATCAATATTGCCACCTACCAAGCAGATCAGGTTGATAAAACAGTGAGTCGCGTCTCAATCAATGTCATGCAAACGCTGGCCATTGTTCTTGTGGTTGTCATCTTATTTCTTGGCGTAAGAACCGGACTCATAGTTGGCGCAATTGTGCCCTTTGTTATGCTGATCACATTGACCATCATGCAAATAGCCGGCATGAAACTTGAGCGGATGAGTTTGGCCACACTGATCATTTCGCTTGGGCTCTTGGTGGATAATGGAATCGTGATTGCAGAGGATTTCAAGCGCCGGCTAGAGGAAGGAGCCGCCCGTTTCGACGCCATGATACAAGGCAGCAAAGAACTCGCTATTCCGCTGCTAAGCTCTTCTGCGACCACAGTGTTATTCTTTTTACCCCTGATGCTGGCTGAACATGTAGCCGGAGAATTTGCCCGCTCTATTTCTTTGGTTATTTTAATTACACTTTTGACCAGTTGGGTACTGGCTCTGTGTGTTACGCCGATACTCTGCTATTTCTTTATCAGCGCCCCAAAAACGATTATACATACCACTGAAACCGACACCACAACACAAGATATCATGGCTCGCATAACGGACGGTTATCAGCTGTTTCTGCACTGGATACTGAAACATAAGTTGTTGTTTATGAGTGCCATGATCGCTCTGTTTATCGCTTCAGTGATCTCAATGAATTTTGTTGCTCAACAGTTTTTTCCAGACTCTGATCGTACCCAGATACTGGTTAACATTGACCTGCCCAGCGGCACCTCTTCAAACGAAACAGATCGTCAGATGCGTGACATTTTTGATTGGCTGAACAATACCGAAACCTTTAGCTATATTGAGAGTTTTTCCGGTTATGTCGGGTTTAGTGGTCCCCGATTTGTGTTATCGCTTAACCCTGAAGATCCGGCAGAAAACAAAGGCTTTATTGTACTCAATGTAAAGCCGGATACAGATATATCAGCAACTGTACTGACACTGGATAGTCAAATCGAAAATCGTTTCCCCAATGTATCTGCCCGTGTTAAAAAAATGTTTTTAGGGCCATCAGACTCCAAAACCATCAAGATTCAGGTAAAAGGTCCTGACAAAAATGTCATTTATAAGAAAGCGCAAGAGATAATGGACGTGCTTTACAACACGCCCCATACCCGAGACGTGCGCAATGATTGGGAAAACCTGATCACAAAAATTGATGTGCAAATCGACCAACACCGTGCCAAACGTACCGGGCTCACTTCAGATGAAATTGCCCGGGCTTTAAACACCTATTTTTCGGGCACGCAAATCACGGAATTTAGAGAAGGCGATGAAATTATTCCCATCGTACTAAGGGCCGGTGAAGCAGAGAGACATAATCTGGATCGATTAAGAACCGCGACCATATATTCCGACAAAACCGGAAAGGCAGTGCCGCTGTTTCAAGTAGCCAGGTTAGCTCCCTACAACCAGTTTTCGATGATACAGCACGAAGACATGTTTCGTACCATCAGTGTACAAGCCCGTAATACACTAATGGCCGCAGAAGACTTAAAGCTGATTATTGATGAACAGATACAAGCGTTAAAGGTTGATTTACCGGTAAATCATATCATTGAATATGATGGAGTTATTAAGGAATCCGCTGAAGCACAAAAAGCGTTAAGTGCCAGCATGCCAATGGTCCTAGGTTTAATTATTGTTCTTTTGGTGGCCCAATTTAATTCTTTTAGAAAAGCTGCGGTAATCTCCCTGACTATTCCGCTATCTTTTATTGGGGCAGTAGCAGGCCTGCTCATGATGAATGCACCCTTTGGCTTCATAGTGACATTAGGCCTTTATAGTTTGGCAGGCATTATTATTAACAATGCGATTGTATTGATAGACCGAATTAACATTGAGACTGAACTGGGTAAGTCGCCCTATCAGGCAATAGTAGATGCCAGTATGACCCGACTAAGACCCATCACCATGACCACCATAACCACCATTGCAGGACTGATGCCGCTCATCATTGGCAAAGATCCGCTATTTTATGGTATGGCAAATGTCATTACGTTTGGTCTGGCAATTGGGACGCTGTTAACACTCGGTGTTGTACCGGTTCTTTACGCCGCTTTTTACAACATCAAGACGGATAGCGATTGAACCAACACAACCACCCCCGATCATCCTACTGGAAACCTTTCGGGCAGGTGGCTACTTGTCAATACCGCCCATACACATATACTTGATCTCCAGGTAATCCTCCATGCCATATTTGGACCCTTCGCGCCCGTTTCCTGATTCCTTGACTCCACCAAAGGGCGCCATCTCATTGGAAACGATCCCTTCATTGATACCGACAATACCGTATTCCAGCCCCTCACCAACACGCCAGATACGCCCAATATCACGGGAATAAAAATAGCAGGCCAGACCAAACTCGGTATCATTAGCCATCTGAATCGCCTCTGCTTCAGTACTGAACCTGAACAGGGGTGCCACGGGGCCGAAAATCTCTTCCTTAAAGACACGCATATCGCGGTTCACATCCGTCAGAATCGTCGGCTCGTAAAAACAGGCTCCCAGTTCGGAGCGCTTACCCCCTGATAGAGCTGTTGCTCCCTTTGCGAGGGCATCCTGTACCAGTACGTCGACATCTGAAGCTGCAACCTCAGTGACCAGAGGCCCAATCGTAACTCCCTGCTCTACACCTGTACCAAGTTTCAGGCGGGAAACCGCGTCAGCAAATTTGCTGGCAAACTCATCATAAACGGAATCCTGCACCAGAATACGATTCGCACAAACACAGGTTTGCCCGGCGTTACGGTATTTGCTGACCATCGCGCCCTGCACGGCCGCATCCAGGTCCGCATCGTCAAATACGATAAAAGGCGCATTGCCGCCCAGTTCCATCGAGGTTTTCTTAACGGTACCGGCGCATTGTTGAATCAACAGTTTTCCAACTTCCGTCGAACCGGTGAACGTCAGCTTGCGTACCACCGGGCTTTGCGTCAGCTCCGCCCCGATCTCCGAAGTTTTTCCCGCAACCACATTAATCACGCCAGCAGGAATACCGGCTCGTTCCGCCAGGTCTGCCAGTGCAAAAGCCGATAATGGTGTCTCATTGGCAGGCTTGCAGACCACGGTACAGCCTGCCGCGAGTGCAGGCGCTATTTTTCGGGTCAACATGGCACTGGGGAAATTCCACGGAGTGATACACGCCACCACCCCCACTGGCTGCTTAATACAGACTACACGTTTATCGTGAGATGGCTGCGGAATCGTATCGCCATAAACTCGCTTGGCCTCCTCGGCAAACCATTCAATATAGCTGGCACCATAGGCGATCTCACCGCGCGCTTCCGCAAGCGGCTTACCCTGCTCCGCCGTCAGTATTTGTGCCAGATCCTCCTGGTTTTGCATCACCAGGTTAAACCAGTTGCGCAACAATAAGGCGCGCTCTTTCGCTGTTTTACTGCGCCACTCGATCAGTGCACCCGCTGCTGCCTCTATCGCACGCTGAACTTCGGAACGGCCACAGCAAGCGAAACTTGCCAGTTCCTCACCATTGGCCGGGTTCAGGACCGGCAGAGAATCACCATCATCCGCATCAACCCATTTACCGTTGATATAGGCTTGAGCACGTAATAAAGAGGGGTCCTGCAACTGTATGGCCATAACTGTACCTGTCTGTGTTGATCTCTGTGTCATGTGGAAGAATTCAGCTGTCTATAATGGCAGATATTGCCTGGCATTAACCGCCGATTGCTCAAACAGGGTCAGCATATTATGCTGTATTACGTCAGATTTTTAACATATTATGACAGGCCACTGACAACAAACCTTTGTTTCAAAAAGTTTTATTGGGTTTTCTGCTGAAAAAACTTAATTTTGAAAGGCTTGTTTTATACCTTTTGGAAAAGTGAATAGTATGAATCCAGAACACAAACTCGACCGAATCGACATCAACATACTGGCGCTACTACAAACGGACGGGCGTATCAGCAACGTAAAACTCGCGGAGGCTGTAGCACTTTCACCCAGCCCCTGCCTGCAGCGCGTCAAACGACTTGAGAAACTCGGTTTTATCAAATGTTACGGTGCAGAAATTGATATTAACCTGATTACCGACACCATTCATATTTTTACCCAGATGACCTTATCTGAGCATAGGCTGAGTGACCATCAGCACTTTGAAAAGGAGATCACCAAAATCCCTCAGATCATGGAGTGCCACATGGTGAGTGGTGGCGGGTTTGATTACTGGTTAAAGTTTGTTTGTCGAAGTATTCAGGAGTATCAACACGTGATTACCGAGATGCTTAACGATGACCTGAAAATCATTAAATACCACAGTTTCGTGATCATGCGCTCGGTCATCAGCCGTCATGATTACCCTATCAAAGCGCTCTATCAAAAAGATTGAGGGACCTTTCAATCACTCCTGGATCCCTCTCGCGAACAGCGCGCTTATAGTCAGTTCTTCTTCACTTTTACTTTTTTGACCGTTTTTCTCTTACCCTTCTTGTTTTTGGTCACTTTTTTACTGCCGGCGGTTAAACTCTTTTTACCGGTTTTTTTATTCTTCGTTACTTTAACACCTTTTGTCACCCGCGTTGTCTTGCCACCCACTTTGGTGGTTCGTGTTACTTTGGTGCTTCTAACCAGGGTGGAGCTACGCGGCTTGTAACTGATTCTGGCCGCCGGCTTGACTACACTGACTCGTTTGACATGAAACCGTGTCGGTCCCACATAGCGCACCACCCGCGTGTTATAAACAGAAACTGTGGCTGGACGCCAGGGGCGCCACCAGTTGGGGTAAAAACCAAAGTAAAACCCTGAACGGTACGGCCTGTAGACTGGGCCATACATCCAGCCAATGACCGGCCATGCGTGGAAATGAACACCCACCGGGGTAATATAGAAATTCGGGCCGTAGACAACAGGATGCCCGTACAGGTGCATACGATATTGCTGCTCACCATATTTTTCCACTTCTATTGTGGCAACATCCTGAAACTCATCCTCCGCCAGTGGTACCTGCAGAATAACCAGACGTGAATTTCCTTTGGATTCCTCAACCACGCGAATAAAGTCAATCTCGCCATCCTGATTAAGATCCAGATTATTAATGCCCAGGGACGGATCATTGAGCGAACGCTCAAAGGCCTCCATATTTTTTGCATTTTTAAAGAGTACACTCACCGCCTTCAGGTCAAGGTTTTCTGCAACTTCAGACTCTGGCGCTACGATGGTGGTATCACTGTGCACCGGTCTGGTGGTGCAACCCGCCACCATCCAGATCACACTGATTAAGATAAGAATTCTACTTTTCATTGTTGCCTCCTTTTCCCTGCCACACAGGGACAGAGAAATCTGTCACTATTGTACTATAGCCGATCATGCTATACCGACTGAAATATGCCCGGTAAAGAAGGCACACTAAAATCAGGAAACAGCTCTTCAATCGGCATGCCTGTCGTTCGGTTGGTGACCAATTCCGCCAAAACGGTGCGGTAATCGGTCGTCACTTCCAGATCCCCGGAGTCATAGAGCGCACTCTCCTCCAGCGTCGGCCAATCGGCATACACCTGCCCACCATTTACATTGCGCCCCAGAGCCAGCATAAAACTGGCATGGCCATGGTCAGTCCCGGCCGACCCATTCTCATAGGCCCTGCGGCCAAACTCCGTCATCGTGACCACTGTGATGCCTGACATCAACTCACCCATATCGGTACTAAAGGCGGCCAGCCCCTGAGAGAATTCAGCGAGCAGCGTATTCAGCGTGACATTCTCACCTTCGTGTGTATCCCAGCCGCCCAGATTGATGCCCGCCACTTCCACACCCAACCCGGATCGAATCATCTGCCCCACTTCCATCAACTCTCTGCCAAAGGTGGTCTCCGGGTATTGCGCGTCATTTTCCATTTGATACTGTGCAGGATCAGCGAATTCCAGCGACTGAACCGCATTGAGCGTATTAACCGCTTGCTGATCCAGCAGCGAACTACCGCTGAAAAGTGCCAGAAGACCGGATTCAATCTCTGCCCGCTGCTCGCCATCCACTTGCAGGTTAAAACCATCAATACTGCTCATCGCAATCGAAGGTTCACTGTGAGCCAGACTTCTGGGCGCAGTCGTACCCATGGCCAGTGCACGAAATACCGGGTCATCCGTCATCAGCGTATGATCAATATAGCGCCCAAACCAGCCGCTATAGATATCCGTACTCTCTCCCAGACCCCGCTCCATCAGATCCTGTGCCTCAAAGTGTGAATGGCTGCCATTGGGCGATCCGGCCGCATGAACGATAGCCAACTCGCCGGACGCATAGAAGGGTAATAACGGCGCCATCGAAGGGTGCAGACCGAAAAAGCCATCAAGGTCCAGGGCTGCGCCTTCAGCACCGCTATCGGGGGAAGGGATAGCGAGGGTGGGTCTTAGCTTGGTATAGTTGGCGTCGCCATAGGGTGGGACGATATTGAGCGCGTCCGCGCCGCCTCGCAAATAGACAATAATGACCGTATCCCCCTGCGAAGTTGACGCATTTTCCGAGAACACTATTCGCGGCATGTAAGCCGCCGCACCGGTAGCCCCCATCCATTTAAAAAGTTGCCTGCGTGAAAGTTTCATTTCCATTTCTCCAGATATCTGTAATCGATGTATAAGTTGACCGTTCAGCCCTAGCGGTACTGGAAATAATCCGAGCTCAGCATCAGCCCTATCAGCCCGGGCACACGACTCATCAACTGTTCATAACCCAGCCACTCATCCTCATTTGCTTGCGGCGCAAGATACTCAATAAACATCTCCCGATCCTGGACAAGCAATTCCCGATGCAGGAGTGAGTTGGCCAGTGCATCCACCACTTTACCCGGATGCCAATTGCGGCCAATCAGTGAAAAATAGTCAAAATTGATCCCTCTCAAATCGAGATGCGCAAGAGCAAGCGCAAAATTCCAGCGATTCAACATGCCGTTGGTTGACGCCCAGTACACAGCGACATCGGGATAGCCGTTGGGCGGCACCCAGTCAAAAGGCATCTGCCCTAAAGCGATCAGATAATCCCGAATGATATTTCTCGATCCACGATCCAAGGTGGCATTAACCCCTCTGAGCGCTGATCCCATAAACTCCATCGGGCGTTTAAGTTTTTCATCTGCCGACTGAGCAAATTCATCCGAAAGAAATATCGTCCACAGCATTGCCTGAATATCACCGCCGGTATCCAAAAAGGTATCGGCAACCAGCGATACCAGAGAGTCGGGAGGGTTATCCGAGACAAATCGACGCACCAGTTTCTGGGCAATAAAACTGGCGGTTGATGGGTGTTCTGCCAGCAGGTCAACCACGATTTCGCCATCACGGATACCGCCATTCGCCGACAGGGTAATCCCCAATAAGGTTTTTTCGCCCTCATCGTGGAACTCAGGATAGAATTTGAATCGACCCTGCTCGGGCCCACGACGCCCGACGCTCCACCCGGTCAGGCAGCGTGACAACTCCTTCACATCCTGTTCGGTATAACCACCATCAACACCCAGCGTGTGCAACTCCATTAACTCGCGCGCATAGTTCTCATTCGGTGTGCCGGCCACATTGGTATGATTATCCAGGTACACCAGCATTGCCGGGCTTTTACTGGACGCCCGCAACAGATCCTTGAAGTTCCCGAGCGCATGAGGGCGAATCACATCGCGATCATCCGCCGTTTTCAATAGCGCGACCGGGCCATCCTGATGATAGATACTGAAATGGTTGGACCAGAACTCCACCATCACCTCATAAAGCTGTCTTTTGCTGTACAGGGCCCGAAACACCGTGGCGCTTTTTAGCTGACCGGACACCTCAAATTTCTGGTAGTCGATCAATTGCCCCTGGGAAAGATAGATTGTGGGCGTGAACTCCTGCAGATAGGATTCCACCTGCGAGTCGTCAATGCTCTGCCAGTCCATCTGCTCTTCAAGATAAGCCTCCATGCCAATCGACTGTATTCGATTTAGTTCCCGTTGCTTGATCCCGAAACTGGTTCGCCCCAGCATGAGTACCTCTGCAGAAGGCGCCGGCAACTCTTTTGGGGTGGTCTCATCTTTGGCAGCAGTGCTCTCGGGGACCACCTCTTCGGCGAACAGTTTACCTGCGCTAAGTGCAACGCCCATCGCCATGACACTGGCCGCCTTACTCGCTCCTTCACTGACAAAATCTCGTCTCGTTGTTGTCATTATCGCATCCTCTCATGTACGGGTTATACTGCTAATAACGAGGTGGTTTCGAATCGGTTGACAAACTTTTTGTATTTTTTTAGAAATCAGACTGTAGATCGACAGAATATTGGCGCACACTTATTTAAGTCTGATACCAATATAGCGAGCTCTTACCGCAAATGAATTGCTGGACCAAGCGTAATCTCGGAGATGCTCTTTTAGCGGACCCTGCTATTGCCTCGACTGAAAAGTGTTTTGTTGATGCATACAATAAAGCAGGTATGCCTGCCAATATGGCGGCCTTTATCCGTCATGAATCGGAAGGAAGGTTGCACTGCGAAGTAATAGTCTATTTTTCACCATCAGCTGCCGCAATCGCACAAAAGCTCGGGGCAACCCCATGTCCAAAACCGGCAACAGAAGGGCTGAGTTTATTGGCCGGTGACAGGAACTATTATTTGCGCTGACTTGATAATCAGTGCTAAAAAACTGTACAAAAAGCTCCACCTAATAAGCACGGCTATTAAAATGTGAAATATAGGTGACTAAAAATTCAGGACGTTCCGTTTTTTCACCTGTAGAATGCGTTTGTTAGCGGTACTTTGGGTTTCAATCTCAGCAAGCACTAAATATGGATAGCTTTCTGCCTGGTCCGAACAAACAAATATACAAAACCTTTATGCTGGCGCTATCAGTGCTTGCTGCAATCGTTGCAGCTTGTATTTACTTCGATATCAATACGCATCTGGTCACTCGCGACGTCACGGCAATTGCCCAAATTCACCCACTATCGGGAATTCTCTCAAGCCTTGGCATATTACTTTGGTGTACTGCAGCATCGGTTTGTTTCTTTGCATCCGCACTCGTCGATAAAGCAGACCACAGAATATTCTCTTTCCTACTTTCGTCAGCGCTATTATCAACTTATCTTTTATTGGACGATGCTTTTTTAATCCATGAACAACTGGCTCCCAAATACCTGGGGATAAACGAGAAAATGGTATTCAGCTTTATATTGATAGCCGTTATCTCCTACTTGGTCGTGTTTTATCGGATAATACAAAACACTGAATATCCCAGGCTGATAATCGCGCTCTTGTTTCTTTCACTTTCCGTAGCAATCGATCTTCTTTTTGAGTCCTGGCTATGGCAGAAAATTGGTCATTGGGAGTTTTTACTGGAAGATGGCACAAAGTGGATCGGAATTTCGTTTTGGTGCAGCTATTATGTAAATACCTCCTCATTGGCAATAAAAGGCCTGCAAACAAAAAACTCATAATTACCGCACAAACTTTCTATTCCCGCGAATCACCTGTTTTTTATGTTTAGGTGGCATTTTCCGCCACTGCTTGCGCAGTTCCTTACGCTTTTTCGGCGGTAGCTTTTTAAAATTCTGACGCGCCTTGCGCACACGTCGTTGCTGCTCCGGAGTTAGTTTTTTAAACTGCTGGTAACGTTGCCTGATACGCTTGCGCTGATCCTCAGGTAAGGCTTGCCAGCGCTTGAATCGCTGGAATGCTTGCGCTCTCTTATCCGGCGGCATGGTTGCCAAACGACTGGCACCTTTTCGCAGAAGACGCTGTTTTTCTACGGGCAACTGATCCCAGCGGTCCGCAAATTTATGCAGAATACGCTGCTCTTCCTGGGGCAGGTGATCCCAAGCGACACTCTCCTGCGCATGCGTTGGCAGGGCAAATGAGAAAACAATAGCCAGCAACAAGGAGTGAACCCTATTCATCTGGATTTTCCTCACTACTTGCCGTCGCTGACGGCTGATCCGACTCAGATAATGGCATACCTTCAATCTCATCGGGTGCGATCCAATCACCATCGGCGGTTTCCCAGCTACCGAGGAATTCCAGGAATGCTTCATCAAACATAGCATCCTCATCATCCGCACTCACTGCAGAAACCAACAGACAAAAGCTGAGCATCCAAACCCTACACCTCACTCGGCGCTGAGTGTTGCTGTTCCAGCCAGATGTAAAAATCCAACTCTTCATAAAAATCGATGTTTTCTTCATCCGCTAATAATTCAGCGTCCGCCAGGCCCGCAACAAAATCCTGCGAGTAATCATTTTCGCCGGGCCACAAAAGCATCAGTGTAACAGACATTGCCGCCGCCGTGGCAATGCCTGCGGTCCAACCCACGTTAACGCCAAACCTGCCGGACTTTTGTGGCATTGCTTGCAATGCCTGCGTCCTCGCTTGTCTTAACCTGGACAGTGTTTCACCATCCAGTTCATCGACCTTGCGGTCCAGAGCACTCCGATAACGTTCGTTCATTGGATCATTCTGTTTTTGATGGCTCACTTTACGTAACCCTCCAATACACTTCTCAATGTTTCTCTGGCACGTGACAGATGGGTTTTAACGCTACCTTTTGAGCAGCCCATGGCACGCGCGGTTTCCTCTTCGCTGAGTCCTTCCCAGATCCTTAACAAGAACGCCTGCTGCTGCCTCAAAGGCAGCTTTTCCAATGCAACAGTCAACCTGTCCATCGATTGCTCATCCTGCAGCCTATCGCTGGGTCCGGGCGTATAGGTATCGGCAAACCCGGCCAGCGGGTCAGCCTCCTCTTCACCAAACCCAAGTTTATCCAGCCAGACCCGCCAGCGATTGCTGACAGAGTTTCGACGGTACCAGTCCCGAATTCGATTTTGCAGTATCTTAAAAAACAGACAACGCCATTCATCCTGTGGCCTATGGGCATAGCGCTGCACCAGTCGAAGCATCGCATCCTGCACAATATCAAGCGCCTCTTCACGCTGACCCACTGCCATTTTGGCCATTGCGTAAGCGCGGCGCTCAACCGATGCCAGAAACTCGTCCATAGCCTGCAAATTATCCAGTGTTTCCCCCTGAAATACCGGTATTTTCCGTTATCCACAGCGATGATGCGCATAACCGTGATATTCCGCTATATGATGCAAATGTTCAGCTTCACTGTCCAGACGATTATTTAGTCGTGCTCCTTTGGCGTCAAGCTTGCGGTTTATTCTATTACCCTCGATATCAAGCCGACGATCAATTGAATCACCTTTCCGCGCCAGATAATTACCCAGCTGATGCCGCCCCAGAGCATGCGCTTTGGCTGCTTGCCGGTCATAATAGGCCTCCAGGCGATCACCTTCACGGTCGAGGTACGCTTCGATCCGGTCTCCCTTAATATCCAGTTGCCGCTCAAGTTTGTCGCCTTTCACGTCGTAGCAACGCTTTATATGGTGTCCTGCGGTATCGGCTGCAACATTTACGCTCACCAAACCCATCAACAGCGCAGCAGCAATCCCGTATCGCCGTACCTTTTCCATTGTGCTCTCCTTACTTTGTCTGTTTAAATAATGACTATCTAAAGCTAGTAACGCGTCAACCAAACAGAAGTTGACATATCCGCACAGTTTATTTTGGATGACATTATGCTGTCGCAGGCCCAGCTGGAACGCTTTCAGAGCCGCCTGAAAGCGCTTAAAGAAGAGCTGATTGCGCTGTTATCAATGAACGAACAGGCAACAGAGACCGTATCGCTTGACCAGGCAAAGGTTGGGCGTCTTTCGCGCATGGATGCACTTCAGCAGCAGGCAATGGCTCAGGCCAACCGAACCCAGCATCAACAAAGATTACGTAATGTACAGTTAGCACTGACCGCCATTGAAGAGCAAAGTTATGGATTTTGTGAGGAATGTGGAGAGGATATTCCCATCGCCAGGCTGGAAGCATCCCCGGAATCCATCTACTGCATAACCTGCAAAAACCGTTTAGAGCAAAACTGATCTTTATAACCTGAAGGGGGAGCACAATGAATATTGCACATAGCCTGTCTGCATTTCTTCTTCTATTGATTTCCGGGTTTCCCGTCGCATTTGCCGAAGCACAGGAAGGGAATAAAGTCTGGTGGCCATCAGAATGGGGGAAAGATGACCAACTGGGCGCATTAAACCGTATTAATCCACAAAAGGTTCTACAGGCCGCGAGCTTGATTCGTGAGGGTAAAATCTATGACCTGGCGCATATCTACGAAGAAGATATGCCACTGTTCGAGCTCACACCACAGCACCGTAAATACACACTGACCATTCCTGGTGCTCCCTCCTGGGGCCCAATGGGTGATAACCTGTTAGTTTGGAACGAAGACTATATAGCCGGTCATCTCTCACAAAGCGGTACTCAGTTTGATGCTTTAAGTCATATGGCGACGGTCACGGGTAAAGCCGGCGATCTCTCAAAGATGCGCTATTATAATGGCTGGTCTCATGCAGAGATTGGCGACGGTAGAGGATTTAAAAAACTGGGTGTTGAAAAGGTAACTCCTATTTTCACCAGAGGTGTGCTACTCGATATTGCGGGCTACAAAGGTCGCACCATGACCTGCGGTGAAGAGATCTCCATCAAAGATATTAAGGCCACCCTGATTCGCCAGGAACTCAGCGAAAACTCGATTCAACCGGGTGATGCACTATTTTACTACACGGGATGGGGTACACTCTGGAAAACAGACAACGCCAAATTTAACCGCTGTGTACCCGGGCTTTCAGCGCAGGCCGGCGACTGGGTTGTGGCAAAAAAAGTTGTGTTGGTCGGCACCGACAACTGGGCTGTCGAAGCGATACCGGGGCCAGATCCAAAAATATTCGCCCCTAACCACCAAAAATTCCTGGTCGAAAACGGCATCTATATTATGGAAAACATGAACTTTGAATCATTGCTGGCAGATAAAGTCTACGAATTCGCTTTTGCCTTTGGTGCTATACCTTTTAAAGGCGCCACGGGCTCACCCGCTCGCCCTTTTGCACTACGCTAGCAGAACACCTGTATTTTAAACCCGGAACTAACAGAGGACGGCTAATAATGATAGAAACCAACCGAAGCGTTGTTTACCCGCACCAACTGGATCATATGGGCCATATGAATGTGCAGTGGTACACCGCAAAATTTGATGAAGGTACCTGGCACTTTCTTTCCCAACTTGGTATTACTTCTGCCTATATAAAAGAAAACCAGAAAGGTATGGCTGCTCTGGAGCAGCGCGTCAAATATAAGGCTGAGGTGACTGCTGGCGACCTGATTGTCATCAAAACCCAGCCTCTGGAAATGTCGGACAAGGTGGTGCGTTTCATACATCATATGTACAACGCCGAAACCGGTCAGGAGGTAGCAAACTGTGAAAATATCGGTGTGCATTTCGACCGAAACAGCCGAAAATCCTGCCCATTTCCTGAACCCCTTCGCGAAAACTGGCTCAAGCTGACTTCCGCATGCGTGGAAGACAGCAATTAAGGTCAATGCACCGGTATCGTTATCTATCGCCGTTAACACTGAAAACAAGAGCAAAAGCCCCATGTCCGACACCATCGAAGAAAATAAGCCGGTCACAGTCAGCATCGCACGCCGGGTCCTCAAGGGTAAAGAGTCTGAATATGAAGCATGGTTGCGCCGCACTATCAGCGCGGCCAAACAGTTTCCAGGACATCTGGGTGTTGATGTATTGCGCCCGTCTGCCCAAACCGGCGGTGACTATGTACTGATTGTTCGCTTCGATTCCTACTCACACCAACAAGATTGGGAAGCATCAGAAACCCGATCAAATCTATTACTTGAGTTGGGAGAACTGACGGAAGGGGATACCCGGGTAAAGAAGGCATCCGGCCTTGAGTTCTGGTTTTCACTACCAGAAGTACCACAAAGTGCAGCTCCCAGTCGCCATAAAATGGCGCTGGTATTGTCCGTTGTGGTGTTTACTCTTGTTTTACTGGTTAACCTGATATTTGGTGATTGGCTGGCCCAAATGACCCTGATACCCAGAGTCCTGGTATTGGCGCTGTCTCAAGTATTGATGCTGACCTACGTAGTCATGCCGCAGGTCACTCGATTATTGCGACACTGGTTGTATTCGCCCTAAATAATTTTGTTTAGGCAAGCGCCAACACTTCACTGACACACTGCTCAATTCCAGCCGCAGCTTCACTCACGCGATTGGCCAGCATATAGGCCGGAGTGGTGACCAGTTTCCTTTCCCGATCGACGTGCGCTTGCTGTACGGGGCAGTCACAATGCCTGGCGCCCATCGCTTCCAACACTGCAGCCGTATCCCGATCCTTTCCGATGGTACATTCTACTCCTGCACCGCAAATGGCCACAGCTAACGCCGGCGCAATACAGATCAGTCCAATCGGCTTTCCAGCCCGGTGAACTGCCTGCGCAAACCTTAAGAAATCCGGATTAACCTGACATTCGGCACCTTGCATAGCAAAGTCTGATAGATTCTTAGCCGCACCAAACCCGCCGGGTACGATCAGCGCATCATATTCGTCAGCATTCGCCTGCGCCACATCCTCGACAGCTCCTCGACAAATTCTGCCGGATTCTATTAACACATTGCGCGTCTCTCCTGCCATCTCCTGACCATTAAGATGATTGATCACATGCATTTGCTCTACGTCTGGTGCAAAGCACTGCACTTCAGCGCCGGCTTTATCCAGGGCTAACAACGTACATACCGCTTCATAAACTTCCGAACCGTCGTAAACCCCACAGCCCGATAATACAACCGCCACTTTTTTCATTCTGCCTCCCGGATCACTCTTCCACCACTCTGGTCTTCTTTAGTGTTCGAATATCGTCGTCCAGCATCGGTTCAAAGGTTCCCAGACCACAGGATCCCAACGGACGCATACCAAAACCACCCTGGTCAAGTACAGTAATAATATCCAGATCACAAAGCCGGTTATTGGAAACGCGGTACATAAAGGGCTGATTGCGCCTCAGTCCGAAACACTTGTGTGGCAGAACGTTGATATAGTTTTTTCCGCCTGTCATACGAAACAGGATCTGTTGGTTATTCAGTACTTTAACCTCTTTAATCTGGTTAAGATTGATACAGCGCACCGATTTTTCCTCAACCTCATCTGCCACCGATACAGAGATAGACACCGCTAACAGTGCCAATACCAGGAAGACGCCTTGCTTAATACAGCCCATCATCTGCTCTCTCCTTCATATTCATCGATTAACAACAACTCCCCTGAGTGCCGCAACAACTATCATCTTTATCGCTAAAAGGAATTTCATCGCCACAGCCTTTAAAAATTCCGTGATGGTTTGTCCAATCCCCCGCAAACTCAAAATGCTCATTAAAACGTGACTCACTGAGCATACGATAAGTATTTCCACAAACCGGATACCGTTCCCCTTTTTTTATAACATGGTGCGCGTCCAGCGCAAAACTGTCAGGGTGATGTTCTACCGTTCCCCGATAAACAACCGATTGGCCATAGTCTTCACAGGCAGGCTCCAATTGATCAATTTTAAACAAGCGGTAGGTGGCCGAGTAAAAACGGATATCGCCAAGCTGCTTTTCAACCGCTTCATTTTCTACATTCAAACGCCGATCCTCCACCAGGCGAGGATCCATAAACCCGGTAACTTTGGCAATATTCAGAAAATCATTCCAGTACAGGGCGCCACCCAAACACTCACCATACAAAACAGGATCAGCTGCCAGTTCAGCCGGCACTCGCCGGTCCGAATACACATCGGAAAAATAGATCTCTCCCCCAGGTTTCAAAAGGCGATAAGCCTGTTTCAAAACAGCCTCTTTATCGGGCGACAGGTTAATCACACAATTGGAAACGATGATATCGAAGCTGTTGTCCTCCAGGCCCAGTTCATCCAGCTTTTCTATGTAGCCCTTGCGAAACTCAACATTGGCGGCAGAATAGCCGAACTGTTGTCGGTGATAATCGACATGACGATTGGCAACCGCTAGTTGGTCTTCGGTCATATCCACACCAACCACATAGCCCTGTTCTCCCACCAATGCTGACAGTGCATAACAGTCACGGCCCGATCCGCTGCCGAGATCAAGAATTCTCATTCCTTTGAGTTGCTCAGGTGCCACCAGGCCACAGCCATAATAGCGACTCAGCACTTCCTCATGCACCTGACCCAATACCTGCTTTAGATAATCCGGCATATCAGTGTCGGTGCAGCAGGCATCGGTTTTCAGATCCTCCGAGCTCTGCAACACTTCACCATAGTAATTTTTAACCTCTTCCTGTACTGACATTTTGTTCACTCTCTTACTGGCTAACCACGCATCAAGGCGTGAAATTTCTCAACGATTCCCAACAGCTTTTCAGGCGCATGTGCCCTTTTCCAATTGCCTGCAGCAAACTTGTTCGCTTCAGACAAGGTCGGGTAGATATGTATTGTTCCCAGAATTTTATTCAAACCGATACCATGTTTCATCGCCAGGATATACTCTGCAATCAATTCGGACGCATGATACCCCACAATAGTGACGCCTAAAATGCTGTCCTTGCCAGGCAAGGTCAAAACTTTAACATAACCTCGATTTTCACCATCGGCAATCGCTCGATCCAACTCCTCAATCTCAAATCGGGTCACCTCATAGGCCACGCCCTGCTGGTTTGCATCCTGCTCATTAAGGCCCACCCGCGCCACTTCCGGATCAGTAAAGGTCGCCCAGGGAATAACGGAATAATCGACTTTAAACTTTTTAAAACGTCCGAACAACGCATTGACTGCCGCATACCAGGCCTGATGGGATGCCGTGTGGGTAAATTGATAGGGGCCAGCCACATCACCACAGGCATAAATATTCGGGTAATTGGTCTGCAAATATTGGTTGATCTGTACGGTGCCTTGAGGCGCCAATTCAATACCAAGCTCCTCTATACCAAACCCCTGGGTATTAGCTTTACGGCCTACCGCAATAATCACATCATCAAATTCTATACGTATCCGCTCGCCCTGGAATTCGGCGTCCAGATACTTCTGATCCAGTTGTTGTGCAAATACCACCGGTTTGTGAGAGACACGAATTGCTACCCCCTCATCGGCCAGAATGTCATGCATATAGGCTGAAACCTCTTCATCCTCGCGCGGCATAATTTTGGGTGCCAGATCCAACAGGGTCACCTTTGAACCCAGTCGTGAGAAGCTCTGCGCCAGTTCGCAACCGATTGGACCTGCACCGATTACCAGCAGCTGTTCTGGTTGCTTTTCCAGTTGCCAAACCGTGTCTGACGTCAGATAGCCTATCTGATCGACTCCGTCGATGGGAGGCACAAAGGGTCGCGCACCGGTGGCTATGACTATATTCGATGTATAAATCTTGCGCCCATTTACCTCCACACAATAGGGCGAGATAATTTTTGCTTCGCCCTCCACACAATCCACGCCCAGTTGCGTATAACGTTCTACCGAGTCATGCGGCTCCACCTGTTGAATAACCCCTTGAATCCTGCGCATAACCTCTGGGAAATTTGCCTTTGCGGTAACCGAATGCAGACCAAACTCTTCGGCGCGCCCTAAATAGTGATTGATCTTCGCAGAACGGATCAGCGCCTTGCTCGGCACGCACCCGGTGTTGAGGCAATCACCACCCATTTTATGTTTTTCAATCAAGGTCACCTTCGCCTTGACCGCGGCGGCAATGTAGGAAGCCACCAGTCCACCGGAGCCTGCGCCAATCACGACCATGTTGGTATCAAATTGCTTCGGCCGTTGATGCCGGGATAGTACTTTCCTTGCCTTTATTACGCTTACCAGCCGCTTTGCCAGTAACGGAAAAATACCCAGCAGCACAAAAGAAAACAGCAAATCCGGAGACAGAATGCCGCCCACTGAATCAACCTGAGCCAACTGAGTTCCCGCGTTCACATACACAAAAGTTCCTGGCAACATCCCCAACTGGCTCACGAAGAAGAACTGCAATACACGAATCGGCGTGAGCCCCATCACCAGATTAATCACAAAAAACGGAAATACGGGCACCAACCTCAGGGTAAACAGATAGAAAGGCCCATCCTTTTCGATACCCTGATTGATTGTTTTCAGGTTCTTTCCGAACCGCTGTTGTACCCAGTCCCTTAGCAGCAGCCGGGAAACTAAAAACGCTATAGTCGCCCCTATGGTACTGGCAAAAGAAACCAGCAACACTCCCCACCAAAGTCCAAAAACTGCACCGCCAGCAAGTGTCATCACTGCGGCCCCAGGCAACGAAAGCCCGGTCACTGCGACATAAATCAAAAAATAGATCAGCGCGGTTTGCCAGGGGTTTTGCTGGTAAAAATCGTTAATGGCTGCTTTTTGCTGATTAAAATAGTCGAGTGTTAAGTAGTTACCCAGATCAAAAAAGAAAAATCCAACCACCAAACAAAGCACAACCAGAAACGCGATTATTTTTTTTGTATTCATCAATTGATCCTGAATTTTGCAGGCCTTATCACGAACAAAAACCAGAGCCTGTTAACAGGCCTAGACAAAGGGTTGTTTTAGCATCCAAACAACAGACCCTGATTGTTGCCCTTTAGTTTCATTTAATCCGAGCACCATTTCATCATGCCCACCTTCCGGCTGCGCTTCATAGGAGCGAAACCATCTATCCCAGCAACTTAGGCTGAAACCGAAATTACGATTGTGTTCCTTCCGCCTGATCGAGTGATGTACGCGATGCATATCCGGTGTCACAATCAATCTGCGCAACACCCGATCCAGATTAATCGGTAGCGATATATTGGCATGATTGAACATCGCCATCGCGTTCAGCCACAGCACAAACAACAACACACCTTCAGGCGGTAGTCCCAACAACCAAACCAACGCCGATTTAAGCATCAACGACAAAACAATCTCCATCGGGTGAAAACGCAGTGCTGTCGTAACATCAACGTCAACATCTGCATGATGCATGCGATGTAATCGCCACAGCCACCCGATTCGATGCATTAAACGGTGCTGCCAATAGATCGCCAGGTCCAGTATCAGGAGCGCCAACAAGCACTGCGCTATCTCAGGCAGTGCGAAAGCACTCATTAAACCACTGTTAGCTCGCGCCACTTCAAGTGCAACCACAAAAGGGGCGAGCCAGGGCAAAAAAAGACGAACCACCATTGCATTGATTAGCGGAATAGCACCGTTGCCCGGCCAGCGTTTTGCACGAGGTACTAATCGCGCTTTCCTCGGAAACCGAAATTCCAGAGCTACAAACAGAATAACAAGAAACAGCGTCACACTCAGGCGAATAACACCCTCATGCATCAGCCAATCACTATACATGCGCCAATACTCCGATCTGAACTGTTCCGGTCATGCAACAACCTCAGAACCTTTTTTGAAATAGGTCGCAAACATGGTAGCCTAAGCACTATCATTTGTCCCTGCACAGTGTGTTTAACCCGATATTCCAAGGAAACAGCGTGTCTATTAACACCTCAAATAAAGCTTATCCTGCAACCCGTATGCGACGTATGCGTAGCAGCGATTTTTCCCGCCGCCTAATGCGCGAAAATGAACTCTCCGTTAATGATTTGATATTTCCGATGTTCGTTAAAGAGGGTGCTGGCGAACGTGAACCGGTCGGTTCAATGCCCGGTTTACTGCGCTTTTCGGTTGATGAACTGGTAAAAGAAGCGCGTGAACTGGTAGCTCTGGGTATCCCGGCTATTGCGCTTTTTCCGAACATCCCTCAATCTCAGAAAAGCGTGAATGGAGCAGAAGCTTTTAATCCGGACGGGCTGGTGCAACGCGCTATCAAGGCAATAAAGGATGCTTGCCCGGAACTCGGGATCAGCACAGATGTAGCGCTCGACCCCTATACACTTGACGGTCATGATGGCATTACTGATGATCAGGGTTATGTGCTTAATGACCAAACCATCGACATACTCATCAAACAGGCGCTCTCTCATGCTGAAGCCGGAGTCGATATCGTGGCCCCGTCGGACATGATGGATGGTCGCATTGGTGAGATTCGTGATGCGCTTGAACAACACAACTACGTGAACACCAAAATTCTGGCCTATTCAGCAAAATATGCGTCCAAATACTACGGACCCTACAAAGAAGCGATCGGTTCAGAGAAAAACTTCGGCACCAGTGACAAAAAAAGCTACCAGATGGATCCGGGCAATAGCGATGAAGCACTCCATGAAACCGAACTGGATATATCGGAGGGTGCGGATATGGTAATGATCAAGCCCGGCATGCCCTATCTGGACATTATCCGGCGCATCAAGGATGAGTTTGGCATGCCTACATTTGTGTACCAGGTGAGCGGCGAGTACGCAATGCATATGGCCGCGTTTGAGAAAGGCTGGTTAGAAGAGGAACCAATCATCATTGAATCGCTTACCTGCTTTAAGCGGGCCGGGGCCGATGGTATTTTGACCTATTTTGCAAAACGCGCCGCCGAGATATTGAACGCTTAAACGGCGATTGGCTGACGATTCTGTAACAACGTGTGAATCAGTCCTTCTCGCAGCGCTTGCTGTGAAGTCGTTATCTGCTCCAAACCGAGTTCTTTAAAGAGCGCATACACAATCGCCAGACCGCCAAGAAAAATATCTTCCCGCTCCTTCGGCAGACCGCTCAGTGCAAGTTCAGAGAGCGGCTGATTACAACACACATGTTCTGCCAGCATTTGCAGCCCTTCGATAGTGATTCCGGTTTTACTCCAACCCTGTGCTTCAAGCACTGCCGCAATGGCCAGAACCGTACCCGAAGCACCAACAACCTGCCGCCAACTGCCCGTTTGAAACTCTGCCGGCAGCATGGTCAAGGTCTGCAAAATAGCGCTCACTGCTCTTTCGAAATGTTTACGGTCCGTTCGCTGCCGGGGAAAATACTGTCTCGAGTAATTCACGCAGCCGAGCGGCATACTCGCATGAACGCGGGAAACCGGGCCCTGACCGAGGACTAATTCTGTACTGCCTCCTCCTATATCAAAGACCAGCGTCGCAATATGTGGATTCGTTGCATTCGACATCACTCCTCGATATATATACTTTGCCTCCTCCTCACCGGATAAGATGCGCAACGGAACACCCAACTGAGCCTCCGCCATGCTTCTGAAAATATCACTGTTTTTTGCCCTGCGCAGTGCATCGGTCCCCACCACACAAATATTTTTTGAGGGAATACCCGCCATCTTGGTCGCAAATTTGCCAAGACACATACTACCGCGCCGCATAGCGTCATCGGTCAGTTGTTGAGCATCATTCAATCCCGCGGCCAGCTGAACTTTTTCTCCATATCGCGCCACTTCGACAAAGCCACAATTGGACTTTTCGGCAATCAGCAAGTGAAAACTGTTTGAGCCCAAATCAAGCGCCGCAAACAGCCCGTCATTCACCCCGCATATTTCCCGCGCATTATCACTTATCATTGTATTCCCTTGAATTTTGTATTTGCGATCTCCATATCTAAGCATAGCAAAAACTTTCAAAAAGTAACGTCAGTATTAACTGTGTACCCGGATAAGCAATTGACAACAAAGCTTAGGGTATTAACAGGCAGGGATACTGGTGTTATAGTATCCAACCCTAAATTAGCAGGAATTCCCAAATAATGAGTGACATTAACAACGTAAGCGATAGTTCATTTGACCAGGATGTTTTACAGGCGGACGTACCCGTTTTAGTGGACTATTGGGCTGAATGGTGCGGACCGTGCAAAATGGTGGCGCCTGTTTTGGAGGAAATCGCACAGGAATACAGCGGTCGGTTAAAGGTTTGCAAAATCAATATCGATGAAAACGAAGCTACCCCTCCGAAATATGGTATTCGAGGCATTCCGACGCTGATGTTATTTAAAAACGGCAACGTTGAAGCCACTAAAGTCGGGGCACTTTCCAAATCACAGCTGGCTGCCTTTCTGGATAGCAATCTGTAATTGGGATCACATCCTGCCACTCCTCTCAGTTGCTGAGCGGATGAACAACGACAGAGAAGGGTATCATCTAGCGACTTCGCCGTTTTCATTCGCTTGTACTGAGCGTCCTAAAGCATGGATTGTTAAAGCAGATAACATTTTTTTATTAATGACTAGACGTACAACTAAATGAGTGCTATCTTTCGGCACCAAGGCACCCCCCAGAGGGCCTTTCTTCTTTTCCGTAATCCCAAGATATTAAAATAATTAACTATTAACCCCGCCTCGATTTTTAATCGACAGCATTTGATTAGCGTTATTAATCCCTATGAACTTAACTGAATTAAAGCAAAAATCCGTACCAGAACTACTAAAAATCGCTTCCGGAGTCGGCCTGGATAATCTGGCTCGCTCTCGTAAGCAGGATGTTATTTTCAGCATTTTGAAACGCCATGCCAAAAGTGGAGAGGATATTTTTGGCGATGGTATTCTGGAAATATTGCAGGATGGATTCGGATTTCTTAGATCAGCGGATAGCTCCTATCTCGCCGGACCGGATGATATTTATGTTTCACCCAGCCAGATAAGACGCTTTAATCTACGAACCGGGGATACTGTATCTGGCAAGATTCGTCCACCCAAAGATGGTGAGCGCTATTTCGCACTCCTTAAAGTAAATGAAATTAATTTCGACCAACCGGAAAATGCAAAAAGCAAAATCCTGTTTGAAAACCTCACGCCGCTGTTTCCTGATGAACGCCTGGTATTGGAAAGAGGCAATGGCAGCACTGAGGATTTGTCGAGCCGGGTAATAGATTTGGTAGCCCCTATCGGTAAAGGGCAGCGCGGACTGATCGTATCCCCGCCAAAAGCAGGTAAAACGCTGATGCTGCAAAATATAGCTCAGGCCATCGCCACCAACAATCCGGATTGCCACCTGATCGTACTGTTAATCGATGAACGACCGGAGGAGGTCACAGAGATGCAGCGGTCAGTACGTGGCGAAGTACTCGCCAGCACGTTTGACGAACCGCCCTCACGACATGTTCAGGTGGCGGAAATGGTGATTGAAAAGGCCAAACGACTGGTAGAACACAAAAAAGACGTCGTCATATTGCTAGACTCCATTACCCGCCTCGCTCGTGCTTACAACACCACAGCACCCTCATCCGGTAAAGTATTAACCGGTGGTGTGGATGCACACGCACTGGAGCGACCCAAGCGATTTTTTGGTGCAGCACGTAACATCGAGGAAGGCGGCAGCTTAACCATTATCGCTACAGCGTTGATTGATACCGGCTCCAAAATGGATGAAGTGATTTATGAGGAGTTTAAAGGTACCGGCAACATGGAAATTCATCTGGACAGAAAAATTGCTGAAAAACGCGTTTATCCGGCCATTAACATTCGACGCTCGGGTACTCGACGGGAAGAACTGCTCACCTCGGAAGATGAATTGCAGAAAATGTGGATACTGCGCAAGCTGCTCAACTCCATGGAAGATACACCGGCCATGGAATTTTTACTGGATAAGCTGAAGGACTTCAAGAAAAATGATGAGTTCTTCCTGTCCATGAAGCGCAGCTAGATTTCACGCTCTGGCCCTTACAAGCAGCATGTGACTGAAACATGTCCTTCAAAGACCTGCGCGAGTTCATCAGTTTTCTCGAAAAAAAGGGGCTGCTCAAGCGGATCAACGCTGAACTCAGCCCTGAACTTGAAATAACTGAAGTCTGCGACCGTACACTTCAAGCGCAAGGCCCGGCGCTGCTATTCGAAAACCCGGCCGGCTCTAAAATACCACTTTTAGCCAACCTGTTTGGTACAACCGAGAGGGTCGCCCTCGGGATTGGCCAGACCGATATCGAAGCACTTCGTGAAGTTGGCCAGCTACTGGCTTTTCTAAAGCATCCGGATCCTCCCAAAGGCCTTAAAGATGCCTGGGAAAAACTACCTGTATTCAAGCAGGTAATGAATATGGCGCCCAAGATGGTCGAACAGGCGGCCTGTCAGGAAAACATCCTGAGCGGAGATCAGGTAGACCTGTCAATTCTTCCCGTTCAAACCTGTTGGCCTGGTGATGCGGCACCGTTAGTCACCTGGCCTCTCGTCATTACTCAGGGTCCACACAAGGAGAGACAGAATCTCGGCATCTACCGACAACAGGTGATTGGTAAAAACAAACTGATCATGCGATGGCTGTCCCACCGCGGTGGAGCCCTGGACTATCAGGAATGGAAGCTCGCCAACCCGAACCAGCCTTTTCCGGTATCGGTAGCGCTTGGCACAGACCCTGCCACCACCCTGGGCGCAGTAACACCGATTCCAGATACCATTTCAGAATATGCCTTCGCCGGCCTGTTACGCGGCAAAAAAACCGAGTTAACCAGATCTGTCAGTAACGATTTAATGGTCCCGGCCAATTCAGAGATTGTACTGGAAGGTTTTATTGACCCTGCTGAGTCAGCTGCCGAGGGCCCCTTTGGTGACCACACGGGCTACTATAACGAGGTGGAGCAGTTCCCGGTATTTACCGTGACGCATATGACCCACCGAAACAACCCGATTTATCACAGCACCTACACGGGGCGGCCACCCGATGAGCCAGCGATATTAGGGGTCGCTCTTAATGAAGTATTTGTGCCGATTTTACAGAAACAGTTTCCCGAAATTGTCGATTTTTATTTGCCTCCTGAAGGCTGTTCTTACCGGCTAGCGGTCGTTTCAATTGATAAGCAATATGCGGGACATGCAAAAAGAGTAATGATGGGTATTTGGTCTTTTTTACGACAATTTATGTACACCAAGTTCCTTATAATCACCGACGCCGACATTAACGTCAGAGACTGGCAGGATGTCATCTGGGCAATGACCACGCGCATGGATCCCGTACGTGACACCGTAATGATAGAAAACACACCAATCGATTACCTCGACTTCGCCTCTCCCGTCGCCGGACTCGGCTCCAAGATGGGCTTCGATGCCACCAACAAACTTCCGGCTGAAACCAATCGCGAATGGGGTCATCCGATACAGATGACAGATGAGGTCAAGCAGCGTATCGACCTGATCTGGAACGATCTGGGTATTAGTTGATCTTACCTTTACCGGGAAAGCGCTTATAGGAACGCCATGCAGCACCTTTGTACCGTAAAATCATGTAAAGCAGCAAACGACTCTATCTATTGCGTGCTCCTGGAACCTGAGCAACCGCAGACCATCGAATTCATGGCAGGCCAGTATCTGCAAATTATTCTACCCGGCGGTGAAAGCAGCGCTTTTTCTATTGCCAGCTCTCCAAGAACACCCGAACTCATTGAGCTCAACATACTTGAACTCACAGAACAAAATTCATCACAGCGTATTTTAAATTATTTGCGCAGCAACAACCCGGTAACCATCGAATTGCCCATGGGCGATTGCTATCTCCCGGAGCGGCTGGAGATAACCCCGGAAGTTCCCATAATATTGGTCGCGGCCGGCACCGGGTTTGCCCAAATGAAAAGTATGCTCTATGAAATATTTTCACGCAAACTATCCAATCCCGTCCACCTTTACTGGGGTAACAAGCAGGCCTCAGGCTTCTACCATACCGATCTGCTTCAAGCCTGGCACCAGGAACACAGCAATTTTCACTATCACCTGGTAGTAAGCGATGCTCAGGAAAGCTGCCAGTGGCTGGGCAGGGAGGGTCTGTTATACGAAACCATTCATCAGGACTTTGACAGCCTTGAAGACTGCCGGCTATGCATCAGCGGATCACCGGCGATGGTGTACGCCACTATAGACGAGCTGTATAAACATGGGCTCAAACAGGAGCATGCTTACTCTGATGTTTTCAGCTACGCCCCTCGTGACTCCTAACCTGCAATTTTAGATATTGAAGCTTGTGCTGGTGACGGTTTTGGCAAAGCAGGCAAATCTTCTGTCATCAGCTCGAATCCCTCTTTCAATAGATCCGCACTGCCCTGCTCATCCCCTAAATAATTTGCCAGTCTCGCCAACTCTGCGTAAACGATAACGGACTTTTTCAGCTTAAGACTGCTTACCAGGTACTCTTTGGCTTTACCCCAAAGCTTATTCCTTATGCTTAACCGACCCAATGCGAGCATCAGTACCGGATTATTATTACGTTCCTTGATCCAGCGTTCTGCCGCCAGCAGCTGCTGTTGCGTGTCCTCTCCCTCAATCAGCCCATACGTTTCTACCAGCGCATCATCCCACTCAGTACTTATCGACTCCGCCAAAGCAGTAACTGCAAGCTCCGCTCTATCAATTTTCCTGAGTTGGCCGGAATAAGCCAAAGTGACGCTCGAGTGACGTCTTACTTTGGGTTGAATTTTCTTCCAGACCTGACCTAGTTGCGCAGCAATTTTGTCACTGTCAGTCCCCTTTGGCAGCTCTCTGACAGCACGGTCAAGCAAGGATATTGCTGTGTTGCGCTCCACTTCGTCCAACTCTGCCGCCGGAGCTACTTTTAACTTTCTCAAAACCGGCATCAACTGCCTCAGCGCTTCCCAATCCTCTAACGCCACATAAACTTTCTGCAGTTGACGGCAAACTTCCTTATGCTTCGGCTGCGATTGTCTCATTTGCAGTAGCGCAGCCAAAGCCTGCTCATGTCGTCCGGCATCAATCTGGATTTGCGTCTTCGCCAGTTCAAGCGCAAGCCTGGCACCGGGCACCTCCTCAGCAGCCTTTCTTAAATACCGGTCACTGGCAGAATAATCACCATTCTTTACCGCAGCCTTGGCAGCCGTCACAAAGCTGACCAGAGGAGTCTCTGAATTCTCAGATGCCTGATCCAGCTTTTTCTGCGCTTGAGTCCAGTTGCCTTCAAGATAGGCAATCACTCCAGCATTAGTTTTATTCAGTGTCCGTCGATGCTGCAGATTATTGTTCCAGCGCTTAAGTGTTTTACCACTGCCCATCAGCTTTCCGAGCGCCCAGATTAGGAGAAGCACCACCACCACGCAACCGATAATGAATGCCAGCCCCATCCACAGGCTCATCTCAATCGTGGTATTCTTGAAAGATAGCAGAAGATACCCCGGATCTTCCTGAATTTTACCGGCCACCCAGACACTTCCCAGAAAGGCCAGCAACACCAACAGAAAAAGTTTCTTCATTCTGTCGCTCCTGCTCCGGACGCGGCAACCGAGTCATTGGATGCGCCAACCTTTGATAACGGCTGCTCAGGATTCGTAAGATAAGCCTTAAGTAACGTCAATGAACCAGAGATATCAGGTAACTCAGGAGCAATTTCGACACTTTTTAACTCAGCAATTCCTTCCAACATTGCAGTCGTGGAATTATTAAGCTGGAAGTAATCCGTAATCCACTGTTCCGCTTTTTTCAGGCTTTGCTGATAGAGTGCCGATTTTCGTTGCAATAGCGCCAGCTGAGCCTGCTCCAACATCAACCGTAAATTCTGTTGCACATAATAATGCTGCTCGGGCGGCAACAGCGGAGCAACTGGCTGTTCCCGCTGCCTTATCACTACCAGATCACCCAGCTTTTTCAGAACTGAATCCAGACTGTAATTACTTTCCTGTTTCGTTTCAGCTACTTCGCTCTGCTGCGGGCTAAGTAACGGTAGCTTGGTGAGCTGGTCTGCCAACGCTGATAATGTCAAAAAGGTTCCCTGAATATCCCTGTTACCCATTACCCGCAGTGCGGCAATTTCATTCGCTATCTGACGGCGCACCTCATGAAGATGGATATCATCAACCTTGACCAGAATTTCATCAGTTGCCTTCAATAACGCCATGACACTCACACTCTCCTGCTCCATCACCAGACGCTGGTTAGCAAGGCGCAACAAATATTCAGCCTCCGCCAGCATCCAGCTACGCCTGCTTACATGCGTAATCTCGCCAATCTGGCGGCGCGTACCTGCAATTCGCACAATCATCTCTTCGATTGCTTTTTCCTGTTCAGCCATGCGTCGCTGATACGCCTGCAAATCCGCACTGATGGCCTCCGCCTGTTGCCGTGCATTGGCCAGCAATCTATTCTCTGCCGACTCTACGGCAACCTTGTCCGCGAACTGATATTGTTCCATTAGCCAATAGGTATAACCTGCACCTCCCAACCCGGCCAATGCCAGCAGCAGTGCCAACCAGGCCACAGCTCGCCCGGTCTTTTTTGCTTTACCTTGCGCAGCAACAGGGTCCTTTAGTAACGGAGGCGACTGTTTGCCAGATTCAACCGCGTCCTCTTTTGCGGAATCCGGCCCCTTGTTGTCGCCCGAAGAAAACTCTGAATCAGAGGTTGCCTCTGCCGGCACCGGTGCATGACCAGATGTAGTTTCTGTTGAGTCTGCCTTTTTGTCTTCGTTATCTGCCATCTTAGTACTTGATAAAATTAGTGTTTGTTTATGGTCGGATCTATGCTCTGGCGTCAAATCACCTGAACGTACAGAAACTGACCTGTGCTAGTTAAATTGGCTCCTTATCGCCAATGCGGAAAGCATCGCTTCATCGGAGGCTCCAGTTGCCGTCTTCACACCGACAAAGCCCAACTTACGGGCTCTATCAGATATTCGTTCACTCGCAGTAACTAAATTTACGCTCATTAGGTTGCCGTAGCAAGGCTCGAGCGTGCGATGCATATGATCAAGAATCTGTGCACTGGTAATAAGAATATGGTCTGGCAGGTTAGTGCCCAATATTTGCAAAACCTGATCGCTACGATATTGAACAGTGTTTCGCTGATATAAATCCAGCATCTCTACATTCGCACCACGGGCACTTAGTTGCTCCCTCAGCAAAGTCCGACCACCCGTGCCCTTCAGAATCAGAATTCTCTGCCCCGTTATCTGCTGTAACCCAGGCAGCGCCAACAGTGCCTCACTATCAAAACCCTGGTCAGGCACTTCAGCCGTAATCTCGGATTCAGACAGAGCGCTAGCCGTGGCTGCACCAACGGTATACCAATGAATGTGTGCGGGTAATTGTGGCCAACACTGATCAATCCACTGCAAACCAATCCTGGCCGCATTAGGGCTTACCACAATGATGGCGTCATATTGATCCAGATCGATAATTTTCTGCTTTTCAGCCGCCGCCAGCTCTATGCTCTGGATCTCTATCAACGGCAGGGCAAGCGCCACACCACCCAACCTGTTAATCGAATCTACCAGTTGCCGGGCTTGAATTGCCGGTCGCGTCACTACAATTGATTTGCCCTCAATCTCAGGCAGCATAACTAGTTTCCGTTTTGACCGTAAACCTTTTCGAGAATCCTGTCAGCACCCTGTGCTAACAAATCCCTTCCTATTGCCATACCCAATTGCTCGGCTGAAGTGAAAGCGGCACGACCTTCCGCTTTTAGTACGGTATCCCCGAACGGGTCCGCTACGATACCACGCAAGTAAATTTGTCGATTGGCTTCCAAAATTGCATGTCCTGCAATTGGAACCTGGCACCCGCCCTGAAGGGCTTTATTCATGGCCCGCTCTGCTCCAACGCACCAGGCTGTATTGGTATGATGCAGGGGTCGCAGTAAAGACAAGGTTTCAGTATCATCAGTACGACACTCGATACCAACGGCACCCTGACCGACAGCCGGAAGGCTCTGTTCCACGGACAAACCAGATGCGATCCTTTCCGACATACCCAATCTTATCAGTCCGGCCGAGGCGAGAATAATGGCATCATACTGCCCCTCATCCAGTTTTCTCAGCCGCGTATTTACGTTCCCACGCAGAAACCTGATTTCCACATCAGGACGTAACGCTTTGATGTGGCATTGCCTTCTTAAACTGGAGGTACCGACAACTGCATTGTGCGGCAGGTCATCCAGCGTTGCATGGCTATTTGACACAAAAGCATCGCTGGGGTCTTCACGTTCGCAAATAACGGCCAACCCCAATCCCTCGGGAAACTCCATTGGTACGTCTTTCATGGAGTGCACCGCTATGTCAGCCTGTCCTTCGAGCATAGCCGACTCCAACTCCTTTACGAACAAGCCCTTTCCACCCACCTTGGCCAGCGGCACATCAAGAATCTTGTCACCCTGAGTTTTGAGAATCACCAACTCAACCACCAGGTCTTGATGGAGACTTTCCAGTTGCTGTTTTACATTATTTGTCTGCCACAGCGCGAGCTCACTGCCTCGCGTGGCAATACGTATTACCTTTTTCGTCATGATCTACCGCTGATTAATACTTAAGGATGGATAGTGTCGCTATGGTCGGACATTCTCAACGGAATGTAAAGGCACAGCCTACAGCGTTTTAAGGACTTTTTTTACTTGTGGCAGATGACGCCGACTTACGGACAATGGCGCCTCCACCCCACGCAGGCAAATGGCGCTTTTCCCGTCACTATCACGCACCAGCCCTTCTATATAGCTGATCGCCACCAGACAATTGCGATGAATTTTAAGAAATCGGCCGGGTAACTCCTGTTCAAGCTTCCTGAGGGAGTCATCTATTACCATTTCCCGACCGTGTGAGAAACCCGATACGTATTTTTGATCAGCCATAAAATGGCTGATATCGTCCAGATTCAACAACTCAATACCAGCATGCGATTTGATCGTAATATGTGTCCTGGCTTCACCACTGCGAATAGCTTCAATTTGCGTCGCGCCAATACGTTGTGCGCGCTCTAGCGCAGCCAGCAAGCGCTCCTTGCGTACCGGCTTCAACAAATAGTCAACGGCCTGCACGTCAAAGGCACTGAGTGCGTACTCATCATAGGCTGTACAAAAAATAATACTGGGAGGCCGCGCAAATTCCAGCAGATGCTGCGCAGCTTCAAGCCCATCCATACCCGGCATACGTATATCCATCAGCAAAATATCAGGAGTTAACAGCTGCACCTGTTCAATCGCCTCTTTTCCATTGGAGGCCTCTGCGACTACCTCATATTCAGGTACCTTCTCAAGCATTCGCCGCAACCGGTCGCGCGCGAGCTTTTCATCATCGACCAGGATTATTGAAAGAGAAGCCATTGTGCTAGGACCTGCGCTCAACAGAAGCGGGACAAAGGTAGCTCATTTGCGTGACAAAAAACCCGCTACCCCCATGGGTTTCCAGGCGCGCTTTGTCACCATAACAAGCCTGAAGACGATGACGAATATTTTCCAGGGCGATCTTATTCGAACTCTCTACATTACCCTTAGCACCTTCAATGTAGGGATTCGTAACTGTGATCTGCACCTCGCCTTCACGATCATTAACAACCACTCGAATATTCCCGCCCTCCGGCAACGGCTGTATCCCATGATAAATAGCGTTTTCTAAAAGTGGCTGCAGGGCCAGCAAAGGAATGGTCGTCCGGTCAGATATTGCACCAACCTCCCACTCCACCGACAATCGATCACCTAACCGTAACCCCTCTATACCAACATATCGTCGACACAACTCCAACTCCTCCTTCAGCTTAACCGGGTGCGACGTAGTCTTCAGGCTGGCCCGAAAAAGCTCAGCCAGATCCTCAACAACCTGCTCCGCCTTACCTGGATCCGATTCAATAAGACTGGCAATGATATTCATACTGTTGAATAAAAAATGGGGGCGAATCCGGGATTGCAAAGCCTGAATCCGCGATTCAAGTTCCGCCTGCTCCTGACGCCTCAGACTCGCCTGCACATAGAGGTAACGCAACACCATCCCGGTCATAATGGCACTCACCAGAATATTACGCAGCAATCCCAGACCATCGATCACTATGCCCTGCCCGGCGAGATCGGCACCACTCATTACCCAGTCGCCTATAAGGGTGGCCAGGATAGTGACCAGCATAATGATGAGATACACCACCGAGACTGTCATGGGCAGTGATAGCCGTGACAGCCAGTCCTGACAGCGGCACAGCAACAGTGCGCTGATCAGCACAACCCATTGTACCAGCAATGAAACCAGCGCCAGGTACTGCCATGAAAATTGACGAATCCCGGATGATGCCAGCACCATTGTTAGCACAAACAGCTCAGCAACCAGCACAAGAACAAACACTGCCCTGCCGGCACACAGATCAGGAAGAAATGCATCCTTTGTCTTTCCCGCTTGCAAGCTATCGATATCGTCCATCAACCTGATATTTTCCAACACTGATTTGGAGGCAGTGCTATAATCCCCGCTCAGATTCAGGATCCGCTAGAGAATTAAGCACGCTAGCTTTTTAATATAGTTCAGTTTTCAGCAAACCGATATGACAAAAAATCAACAGGATACCCAACATAAGCCCTGGGGCGGGCGGTTCAGCGAAGCCACAGATGCTTTTGTAGAAGCTTTCACGGCGTCTGTAGCATTTGATCAACGCCTTTATAAACATGATATCGCCGGGTCACTGGCTCACGCACAGATGCTGGAAAAGGTCGGCGTATTGACCAGGGAGGAGTCCAGCCAGATCCAGACCGGGTTAAAACAGGTCGAGCAAGAAATAGAATCCGGTCAGTTTAATTGGTCAGTCAGCCTTGAGGATGTGCACATGAATGTGGAGGCACGCCTGACCGAAATCATTGGCGCAACCGGTAAGAAACTGCATACCGGCCGCTCCAGGAACGACCAGGTCGCCACCGATATGCGTCTGTATCTGCGCGAAGAACTGGATCTGATTGCCCAGGAAATTCGCAGATTGCAAACCGGGCTACTGGATCTTGCGGAAAGAGAAGCGGATACGATCATGCCTGGCTTTACCCATCTGCAGACGGCACAACCGGTTACCTTTGGCCACCATTTAATGGCCTGGTTTGAGATGCTGGACAGAGATTTCCGCAGATTGCAGGATTGTCGGAAGCGAATCAATGTGATGCCACTGGGAGCAGCAGCGCTGGCCGGAACCACCTACCCAATCGACCGTGGTTATACTGCTGAGCTACTGGGATTTGACCAACCTACCGCCAACTCTCTGGATTCGGTGAGCGACCGCGATTTTGCCATTGAGTTTTGCGCGGCAGCCAGTCTGATCATGACCCATCTGTCGCGGTTCTCAGAGGAACTGGTGCTCTGGACATCAGCGCAGTTTGATTTTATCAAGCTGCCTGACCGCTTCTGTACCGGCTCTTCCATCATGCCGCAAAAGAAGAATCCTGATGTTCCCGAGCTGGTCAGAGGCAAAACCGGTCGTGTAAACGGTCACCTTGTTTCCCTGCTCACACTGATGAAATCACAACCGCTGGCATACAACAAAGATAACCAGGAAGACAAAGAGCCGCTGTTTGACACTATCGACACCTTGAAGGGCTGCCTGCGTGCTTATGCCGATATGGTGCCGGCGATAACCGCGAATCACGAGCAGATGCGCGAAGCAGCAATGCGCGGTTACTCTACAGCTACAGATTTGGCCGATTATGTTGTACGCAAAGGTGTACCATTCCGCGATGCCCATGAAATCGTTGGAAAAGCGGTGGCACATGGTATTGCTGCCAACAAGGATTTATCAGAACTGTCTCTACAGCAGTTACAACAATTTTCAGCAATTATTGAGCAGGATGTTTTTGAGGTGCTGACGCTGGAAGGATCGGTTAGTGCGAGAGACCACCTTGGAGGCACCGCGCCGAATCAGGTAAGGACAGCGATTAAACAGGCACGTCTGCTTTTAGCTGGCTAACCGGATTTCCGGTGAAACGATCGTTTGATCCGCTCACCGGAAGATCCTGCGGGAAAATGGCTAAAACCGATTACTGTACTTTGGCAACCATATAGGCAACGGAGTTCTTTACCTCCTCGTCAGAAAGTCCGGCATTACCACCTTTTGCCGGCATCGCATTGAGACCATTGATCGCACTGCCGTTCAGCGTTTCCATGCCTTTTGCCAAACGCGGTTCCCAGGCAGCTTTGTCACCTAACTTCGGTGCACCTGCCACACCCATGTCGTGACACAATTTACAGGCCTTTTCGTACACCTGTTCGCCTTGCGCCAAATCACCGCCTGCCGCGGCGGGTGCTTCAGTGGTGCTTTTTGCAGCCTCTTCAATTGCGGCCGGTTTACTTTGCGGGGCGGCGGGCTCCTCTTTACCGCAACCTGAAATCAGCACAGCTGTCGCTACAATGGGTATCGCAAACATCTTAACAATACTTGACCGGTTTTCTTTAAGCATGTGATTCTTTACCTTTTCAAAGTTCTGTTGATGGGGGAAGATAATCCTATCCGCAATAACTAAAACTATCAAGCAGCAGCAATAGCGGTTGAACGAACTGTCTTTTAGAACCAGGCCCTGGGTTTGTACAGGCCTGGCGCAAGACTTAAAACCGTTAATCAATACAGAAAATCATCAACGAGGTGTGTTATGGATTTGGGTATTTCCGGTAAAAAGGCGATTATTTGCGCCGCCAGCAAAGGGTTGGGCCGAGGGTGCGCACTGGCACTGGCGTGTGAAGGTGTGGAAGTTACCATTTGCGCTCGACAGCAAGACGTTCTGGCCGAAACAGCGGAGCTGATCACTCAGACTTCAGGTATTCAGGCTCACTACATCGTGGCAGATATCACCACCGATGAAGGCCGGACTAAAGTACTCGAAGCCTGCCCAACACCCGATATTCTGGTCAACAATGCAGGTGGACCGCCGCCTGGTGACTTTCGTGACTGGTCACAGCAGGACTGGTTTGATGCCATGAACGCAAACATGTTCAGCGCAATCGAGATGACCCGACTGACTATCGACCACATGATCCAGCAGTGCTTTGGGCGCGTGATCAATATCACCAGCAGCTCGGTGAAGGCGCCCATTGCCGAACTGGGTCTCTCCAATGGTGCACGATGCGGTCTCACGGGTTTTGTTGCGGGCCTCGCACGGCAGCATGTATCCAGCAATGTTACAGTCAATAATCTACTGCCGGGATTTTGCGATACTGATCGAGGGCGCAGTATTATCGACAAACAGGCGCAGCAGCATAATATAGACACGCGCGACTATCGAAAGCAGTTTTTAGCAGCTATTCCCGCTGGCAGAATGGGTTCACCTGATGAGTTTGGCGCAACCTGCGCGTTTCTTTGCAGTAAACACGCCGGTTATATTACCGGGCAGAATCTGCTCGTGGACGGCGGCCTTTATCCAGGTACATTTTAAATAATGGCAATTCCGGTTTAACGGCTGGCTCGCTTTGCTGCCTGGTAACTTCTCATAGCCCATTGCTGTAATATTTCCGGGTCATCCAGCGCACTTTCCGGGCAGCGTCGATAGGACATTTTGAAGGGCTTACCCTGCTTTTGGTATTCAAAATGTGCTAACTGCTGCGCGTCGAAATAATGATCGATTTCAGCATCTGTTTTCAGGTAAAGCTCATCATTAGCAACCAGCCCGAACATGGCTCCGTCGAGAAAAATACCAAAACCACCAAACATCGCTCTGGCACGCACCGCGTTCAGCTGGCTCATGTTTTCCAGAAGATAATCAACAAATTCACTTTTACCGCCCATAACCCTTGCTTTACCCCCGTCTGCCGATGTGCCGTTCCCAGGTTTCTCTCTTTTTCTTTTGACTTTTTCTGATCAAAACATAGGTCGCCCCCGCCCCTCCGTGATGCTTTTGCGCTGTGTGAAACGCTAATATTTCATCCATTTCTGGCAACCAGGTCGCGATACAGCTTTTCAGTCGTGCAGGCTCTGCCCTACCCTCTCCTTTACCATGAGTGATAAGTCCACAACGCACATCATAAGCAATGCTATCCTTCACGAAGCGGATTAATGATTGCCTTGCCTGATCCACCGTTAAACGGTGCAGATCCAATCTTGCTTCCAACTGATAATGCCCCAGGCGCAGCTTGCGGAAAACGCCATGTTGGACGCCGGGGCGCCGAAAACTCAGCACCGCATGCGGGTCCACTTGGGCAATATTATCGTTAGAGAGCACCGATTGGTGCTGCTGTTCTTCCTCTGTAGCGGCACGTCGTCTTTCCCGTATACCGGGTGAATCCGTTGTTGACTTCTTCAGCACCACTTTACCCGAACTGGGAATCGGCTCTACCCCCTCCAGTTCAGCTTCAAATAACTCTTTATCCATTAGGCTCTTATAACCCTGCTTATCAGTAATCACCTATCACCAGACTGAATAGGCCAATCGCAATATCGATTCTCATCAAATCACTCTGTTATAGGATAGCTTTCCAGCCCATTCGTTTCCACGATTGACAAAAAAGCTATCCTGCATCAAAACCATGTGCTCGCGGTGCTTCAGCCTAAATCAATATTTGAGGTAACCGCAACCGTAGGAATGCGGCGGTCTTCGCGCTATACTTGGTGGTTTTATACCAATCGAAAATTAAAACGCATGAATAGAATTAATTTACTGCTGTTAATAAGCCTTCTCTTTCTATCCGGCTGCGGGCAAAAGGGTCCTCTATACCTACCCAAATCAGGCGGATTTGCTGCACCTAACTCTGTGGCCCAGACTCACCAGCATTTAAACCCAGATCCATTGTACAAAAGGTAGACCCAATTTAGTGGATAGGCCACCTGGATTGCTTCAAAATGCGAATATCCACTGTGGATATTCCAGACCTTTTTTAACACCTATCAATAACTGATCATTATGGACCACTTTAACTACAGAGACGGTGAGTTATTTGCCGAAGACACCGCCGTAACTGCCATCGCATCCGAGCACGGTACGCCTTGCTATATCTACTCCAGAGCAACACTGGAAAGACATTATCAGGCCTACGTTAACGCCTGCGGCGATCACCCCCAACTGATCTGTTACGCAGTAAAAGCCAACTCTAATCTCGGTGTGCTAAATCTACTTGCCAAAATGGGGTCTGGGTTTGACATTGTCTCAGTGGGTGAGCTGGAACGCGTACTGGCGGCAGGAGGCGATGCAGGGAAAATAGTTTTTTCAGGCGTAGGCAAACAGCCCTCGGAAATTCGCCGCGCTTTAGAGGTTGGCATCTACTGTTTTAATGTAGAATCCGAACCCGAACTGGAGATGATTAATGCGGTAGCAAAAGAGATGCTGTGCACAGCATCAATTTCCTTACGCGTTAATCCGGATGTCGATGCAAAAACTCACCCCTATATCTCCACGGGCTTAAAAGAGAACAAATTTGGTATCGATATTTCGGAAGCCCCTTCGGTCTACCAAAGAGCTGCGGCAATGAGCCACCTGGCCGTCAAAGGGGTTGACTGTCATATAGGCAGCCAACTGACCGAGCTGGAACCCTTTCTGGACGCACTGGATCGCCTGTTGGCGCTGATCGATCAATTAGCAGATTCCGGCATTCAATTGGCACACCTGGATCTCGGAGGTGGACTTGGCGTGCCTTATCACAAGGAGACACCTCCGCACCCCAGTGAGTATGCCGCCGCTATTGTTCAGAAACTCGCGGGCCGCCCGTTAAAACTGATCTTTGAGCCCGGTCGCTCGATAGCGGCAAATGCAGGCATTCTTGTTACACAGGTGACACTGCTTAAGGAAAACCCGCTTAAAAACTTTGCGGTAGTAGATGCGGCCATGAATGACTTGCTACGCCCGGCTCTTTACCAGGCATGGCAGGATATTATTCCTGTTAAACCTCGGACCACAGAAGAGACCCTCTACGATGTAGTTGGTCCGGTTTGCGAAACCGGGGACTTCCTGGGCAAGGATCGCTCACTCGCTATCAAGCCGGGAGACCTGCTGGCCATTCGCTCCGCTGGCGCATATGGTTTTACCATGAGTTCCAATTACAACTCACGTAACCGCGCAGTAGAGTTAATGGTGGATAAGGATACAGTGCACGTCATCAGGGCGCGCGAAACCATTCAAGATCAGATTGCATTGGAGTCAGTGCTGCCAAATTAAGCACAAAAACCACGGACAGATGCCTGAAAGAGGAATAAAACAGATTCATGTTAATGAAATTCACCAAAATGCAGGGATGCGGCAACGATTTCATGGTTGTCGACCTAGTCAGTCAATTTATAAAAATCAGGCCACAGCAAGTTAAAAAGTGGGCTGACAGGCGCTTTGGTGTCGGTTTTGACCAGTTTCTGGTGGTTGAACCTCCGAAAGAGCCGGAAGCGGATTTTAGCTACCGCATTTTTAATGCCGATGGCGAGGAAGTTGAGCAGTGCGGCAACGGTGCCCGCTGTTTCGCCCGATTTGTACGTGATAACAAGCTTACCAAGAAAAGGCATATAAAAGTGCAAACCCGCGGTGGACTGATCGAACTTCACGTTATTGATAAAAACCAGGTCATGGTAGACATGGGCGTGCCGCGACTAGAGCCAAATCAGGTGCCTTTTGACGCAGCGCAACGTGCGAACCATTATACGTTACCGGTTAATGGTACAACTCTAGAGGTCAGCGCCATTTCAATGGGCAATCCACATGCGGTTTGTATCGTAGAAAACACAGAAACTGCACCGGTCGACATTCTGGGCCCTCTGATCGAACAACACCAGCGATTTCCGCAAAAGGTTAATGCGGGTTTTATGCAGATCGTCAATCGCGGCGAGATCAACTTACGGGTCTATGAGCGCGGTGCGGGAGAGACTCTCGCGTGTGGAACTGGCGCCTGCGCGGCGGTAGTCGCCGGTCAGCTTCGAGGTTTACTTGACGAAAAAGTAACCGTGCATTTACGCGGTGGCACGCTTACAATCCAATGGCAGGGGGAAGGTCATTCCGTACAAATGACCGGTCCCTGTAAAAAAGTCTATGAGGGGCGCATATTTTTATGAGCAAGTCATCGAATAACACGCTGGAAGAGAAAGGGCGCAACGGACTTTTATCTGCCGAACAGGTGGCGACTTACCTCAGCCAACACCCGGATTTCTTTCAGCAACATACGGAGATTTTAAAGCATCTGTCAATACCACATGCTGAAGACTCACGGGCCGTCGGAACAGGCCAGACCGTATCATTGATTGAACGGCAGGTTCAGTCATTGCGTGATGAGAACAAACAGTTAAAGCACCAACTCAACAAATTGATCGGTAATGCACAGACTAACGATGCGCTGTTTGACAAAGCACGCGCACTGGTCCTGCAGTTAATCTCAACCCGCAGCCTTGATCCACTTAAGCATATAGTGGAAAAAGCCATGCATAAGGATTTTGGTAGTGATTACTGCTGCTTATGGTTCATCACCGATAATCAGGACGGCAAGCCCGACACAAAGGCGTTGCCACAAATCACCGAACAGATTCCACGGCTCACTCGCAAAGGCCATGTTTTCTGCGGGGTGTTAAAACAAACGGAATCCGAGTTTCTCTTTGCCGATAATGCTGACAACGTGGGCTCGGCTGCTATATTGCCGCTTTATTATGGCAAAGAGCTGGTCGCAATTCTGGCAATCGCCAATAAAGATGAGGGCTATTACCGAAATAATATGAGCACTGTGTTGCTGGAGCATATTGGCCAGGTGATGGCACAAATAATCGCCCAACATTCAGCAGACGACACCTGATCAAGTTAAAGACCGGCTCACTTAGCCTATGCGATCGATTAAAGCGGTCACCTTTGACCTTGATGACACCCTCTGGCACATCAATCAGGCTATTCCTGAAGGGGAACGGAGGGTTTTTAACTATCTGAAGCAGCACTGCCCCGGCATCGAACATCATTACGATATTACTTCCCTTCGCCAACTTATGATCGGCATTCTCAAACGGGATCCTTCGCTGAATCATCAAGTCAGCCGCTTGAGAAAACTGGCACTTGGCGAAGCCATTAAGCGTAGCGGCTATTCCGAAGAACATGCCCGGCTACACGCGCAAACGGCGTTTGACCATTTTATGGATGCCCGACACGAGGTCATCCTGTTTGACCACGCTATCGAAGTGCTGGAAGAACTGCACCAATATTACCAGCTCGGCGCACTGACCAATGGCAATGCAGACATTAGCCGTCTTCCTGTCGGTCCCTATTTCGATTTTTGCTACTCCGCCGAGCAGCTGTTAAGCAGCAAACCGGACCCGGTACTGTTTCAGGCGGCATTGTCGGCCACGGGCCTGAAAGCTTGCCAATGTATACATGTCGGAGATCATAGCGAACACGATATTCTTGGCGCACAACAAATGGGTTTTCACACTGTCTGGGTGAATATAAACAAAGAATGCTGGCCTGCTGGGCAGTCGCCCGCCGATGAAGAGATCAGTTGTTTAAGTGAATTGCCGAAGGCCATCGGGAAAATCGAATCCGCCATCGAAAATCGCTGATTGCCCGGAATGGCTAGTTCGATATGGAGAACACCTGATATCCTGGCCGGGCTTTATTCTGCCTTTTTGAACAGCAGATCCCACACCCCATGCCCGAGTCGCTCTCCACGCTTCTCAAATTTTGTAACCGGACGATAATCCGGCCTTTGAGCATAGGCTCCAGGGGCTTGCGTATTCTCCCAGCCCTCAGACTCGTTCAGCACGGCCATTATGTGCTCAGCGTAGTGTTGCCAATCTGTAGCCGCATGAAAAATCCCCGAGGGCCTGGTTTTTTCTCTGACCAACTGCATAAACGGCAATTGCACAATTCGACGCTTATGGTGCTTTTTCTTATGCCACGGATCCGGAAAAAATAGCTGAACCCTGTCCAGGCTGGCATCGGGAACACACTGCCTTAGCACTTCTACGGCATCATCACAGTATACACGGAGGTTTTGCAGTTCATATTGCGCGGCCAATCTCAATAATCGCCCTACACCAGGCCGGTGCACTTCGATGCCGATAAAATTCTGATCCGGTGAATGCAGGGCCATCTCAACCAGTGAGTCTCCCATTCCAAAACCGATTTCCAATACAACCGGTGCTTCCCGACCAAACAGCGCCGCAAAATCAACGGCGCCCTGCTGACGATCAAGGCCATAGATTCCCCACTGTTCCTGATAGGCGCGTTGCTGACCCTCGGTCATACGTCCGGATCGCAGCACAAAGCTGCGGATTGTGCGTTTTCCCCGTTCGTTTGCAGCACTCTCTTCTGACATACTAACCTAAACCACTCTGTAGCAACCCCAGGCCAGTACTATCCATCCGGCAATAAATGCAAAGCCGCCCAAGGGTGCAACAAGACCAAAAAGTTGTAACTGTGTGAAAACCAGACCGTAAAGGCCACCACAGAAAAGTACTATTCCTGCCAGAATCAGCACACCAGCATACCTGATCAGCGCATGGCCCGAAAAAAGATGGCTAATAACCCCCACAAACAACAGAGCTATAGCATGATACATTTGGTATTCTACGGCGGTTATAAAGACACTGAGCAGATGCTCATCCAGTTGGCTTTTCAAGGCATGAGCACCCAGGGCACCAAGCACTACCGCAGTTCCGCCCGCAACCGAACCCGACACCAGAAAAAATTTACTCATTAGTTTACACTCAAATAAAAAAGCCGCCGGGCCAAGTACCCGACGGCTTCTTCAAATAATTTTTAGGTTTAACTTTCCATAGCCAACTTGATTTTTTTCATAGCATTCTTTTCCAGCTGACGAATACGCTCCGCAGAGACATCGTATTTACCGGCCAGATCGTGCAAAGTAGCCTTTTGTTCCGATAGCCAGCGTTGATTCAGAATATCCTTGCTTCGATCGTCCAACTGAAGCATGGCTTTTGTCAATCGTTTATGTGAATCCTCAGCCCAATCCTGAGCTTCCAGCTGCAACACCGGGTCCTCCGATTTGTTTTCCAGATAATTTACCGGAGCCTGATAAGCGGAGTCATCATCTTCATCTGCAGGCAAATCAAAAGAGGTATCGTGTGCGCTGAGTCGCCCTTCCATCTCACGCACAACCCGTGGTTCAACGCCCAAGTCTTCAGCCACGGACTGGACCTCTTCATTGGTCAGCCATGCCAGCTTTTTCTTGGCGCCACGCAGATTGAAAAATAACTTACGCTGTGATTTGGTTGTCGCAACCTTCACAATACGCCAGTTACGCAGTATAAACTCATGCATTTCGGCTTTAATCCAATGCACAGCAAAGGACACCAGACGCACTCCCTTTTCCGGATTAAATCGCTTAACCGCTTTCATCAAGCCGACATTACCTTCCTGAATAAGATCTGCCTGCGAAAGCCCATAGCCCGAATAGCTTTTTGCAATATGCACGACAAATCGCAGATGCGACATAATCAATTGTCGCGCCGCGTCCAGGTCATCCTGGTAATACAGACGTTCAGCGAGTTCTCGCTCCTGATCTACCGTCAAAACAGGGATTCCGGACACGCTGGTAATATAGGCCGCAATATTGCCTCCAGGGGTCACATTATCCAAAGTTTGCAAGTAGTTCATGCAGTTACTCCAATTTCAAGGGACGGAAATATTAACATCGAATGGTAAGAGTGCCAAGTATCAGGAAAGTTCCTTTTATCGCTTATAGTTATAAAGAAACACATTTTTAAGCTGCCGAAATACGGTTAGTGCACTTAGCGGGGTTCAATATCACTTAAATGACGACCTACCGCAAGCCACGCGCCAAGCCACCCCAGCACCGCACTTAACAACAGCAGTATGAGTGTAGCAGTAAAATCCAGGCCCGCCAGAGCAAATCCGCTACCATAACTGCTCACCAGTTCGGCAACCGGGTAACGAAGCGAATAAAGCACCAGATTTATCAACAACCATGCCAGTATACCGCCACCCAGACCATACCAGATTCCGGTATACAGGAAAGGTCGACGAACAAAACCATCAGTCCCGCCCACCAGTTTGACAACAACAATCTCTGCACGCCGCCCCTCAATCGCCAGTCGAATGGTATTACCGATAACCAGGAGAACGGCAAGAGACAACATGGCACCAAGAATCACAACAGTACGTTGTGCCAAAGCCATTAAACCATATAGGCGCTGCACCCACTTAATATCCAGCTCTGCCTGATCCACTTCAGGCAGCGCCTGTAAATCATCCAGCAATTTTCGAGTCTCAGAAATCGAGCCTTGCCCGGTATCCGGGTATACAATGATAACTGCGGGCAGCGGATTCTCACTCAAATACTCCAAAGCCTCGCCAAAGCCGGACAGATTTCTAAACTCCAACAAGGCATTTTCAGGCGATATATACTTTACCTCTTTAATATCAGGCCTGCTTTTCAGACTTTCACTCAGCGCCAGGCTTTTGTCCGGCGCCAATCCCAGCTGGACATATACAGAAATCTGGGCAGTTCTATCCCAGCCACTACTCAACTGCTGCGCATTCTGCAAAAACAGATAGAGACCAGCCGGCAGCGCCAGCGCAATGGCTATCACCGACCAGGTCATTAAACTGGCCGCTGGGGCAGAAAGCAATCGCACCAAACTAACCCACGCCACGGATCTGTGATTTGCTATATAACGGACGAATCGCTGGTATACGCTACTGGAATAAGCTTGCGTACTCCGACCACTTCTGCGCCTTTCCAGGTGCCCTGGCAAACGGTCGCCGGGTTTGCTGCGCCGCTCAGTACGTGAATTACTGATCATCCCTATTCCCATCATTGATCAGACGCCCTTTACTCAGGGTAAGAATTCGGTGATTGAGCCTGGCGATTAAAGACAGATCGTGGGTCGCCACCAACACTGTCACACCTACCTGATTGAAGTGCTCAAATAGCTGCATGATTTCGGCAGATAACTTAGGGTCCAGATTCCCGGTTGGTTCATCGGCCAGCAATAGCGCTGGTTTATTTACGACTGCTCTGGCGATACCTACCCGCTGCTGCTCTCCACCCGACAGTGCCATCGGGTTTAGCTTCTCCTTTTTCAGCAGGTCGACTTTATCCAGTGCGGCTCGAACTCTTCGACCTATATCCCTCGGTTGTGCCCCGGCAATAACCAGCGGTAACGCTACATTATCGAACACAGAGCGATCGAACAGTAATTGGTGATCCTGAAAAACCAGGCCGATATTGCGCCGATAGTAGGGTATATGGCGGCGTTTGATGCGCTTTAGATTCTGCCCCGACACCAGCACCTGCCCTCTTGTACACCGATCCATTAGCATGATCAGTTTCAGCAAGGTGCTTTTACCGGCCCCGGAATGCCCTGTCATAAATGCCATTTCACCTTCAGCCAGATTAAAAGTAACCTGGTTCAGCGCATCATGACCGCTTTCATATCGTTTACTAACCCTATCAAAGGTAATCATCGCGTCTATTCTGTTAGTGTGGACAGGTCCCCAATAAAGAACCCGGCAGTAATCGTCTCTACCAGAGACAATCCTTAACTTCAGTCAAACAGGGCTGAGACAAACTGTTGCGCATCAAAGGGCCGCAAATCCTCTATTTTCTCACCAACCCCGATAAAGCGAATCGGTATCTCCATCTGTTTGGCAACAGCGAAAATGACACCGCCTTTTGCTGTACCGTCCAATTTAGTCATGGTAATTCCGGTAATACCAACTGCCTCATCGAACAACTTGGCCTGACTCAGTGCATTCTGCCCTGTTCCCGCATCCAATACCAACATAACCTCATGCGGTGCCTGTGCATCCAGCTTTGCCATGACCCGCTTAACCTTGGCAAGTTCAGACATTAAATTATCTTTGTTCTGCAAGCGTCCCGCCGTATCGGCAATCAGCACATCTATACCACGTGCGCGTGCCGATTCCAGTGCATCATAGATAACCGAGGCACTATCGGCTCCTGTATGCTGGGCTACTACGGGAACCTCGTTCCTTCTCCCCCACTCCTCCAGCTGCTCCACCGCTGCCGCCCGGAATGTATCTCCCGCAGCCAACATCACCGACGCACCCTCACTCTGGAAACGCTTTGCCAATTTGCCAATGGTAGTAGTTTTACCGGCCCCATTGACCCCTACCATAAGAATAACAAATGGCCCACTCTGGTTATTGACTTGTAACGGTGCAGAACAGGGCGCCAATATACGTTGCAATTCATCGCGCAACTCCCGGTAAAGCAATTGCGGGTCGCCAAGATCGTTCTTCTTAATCGCTGCTGTCAACGCTGCAATGATCTGTTGGGTCGCCTCTACACCTACATCCGCCATCAATAACTGCGCTTCAATCTCTTCAACAAGGTCCTCATCGATGGACGTTTGTCCACGCACCAGGCTTGCCAGCCCTTCCACAAGATTATTATGGGTTCGACTCAGACCTTTTTTAATACGACTGAAAACCGACACCTCCGGTTCTGGCTCAGGCTCAGGCTCAGGCTCAGGCTCAGGCTCAGGCTCAGGCTCAGGCTCAGGCTCTGGCTCTGGCTCTGGTTCTGGTTCTGGTTCTGGTTCTGGTTCTGGTTCTGGTTCTGGTTCTGGTGGTTCTGGTTCTGGTTCTGGTTCTGGTTCTGGTTCTGGTTCTGGTTCTGGTTCTGGTTCTGTCTGTTGCAACGGCGCTTCACCTGCCGTACTTTCTGATTTCCGTCGTAAAGGCTGCCCGCCCCTGACTTTTATTACCCTTGACCCCAAATCAACCAAAAGAAGGATAAACAGCACCCCCAACAGGACAAACCCCAATAATTCTGCGCTACTATCGACCGAAAAAATGCTCATATAGAAAAACTAGCTCCAACTTCCGTTACCGGCACCATTAATCCACCGCAATCATGCGAATCCAAGACTATGGCCGTCCGTCAAAATGGGCTATCCTACCACCTGCTGTACGCAAACAAAACCAGGTATCTGTCGATTAAGAGCAGGCTTTACGTGGCCGCCGGCATCAGCGCACTGATCAAGGATTCCGCAACGCTGTTATGGAGTATGCACATGACGGGAAAAGAACCCAGATTCAGCAGAAAATTCCTGACCATTCTGATGATTATAACGGCCATTGCCATCGCCTTGTTGTCCAGAACCGGCGATTCGCCTGATTCAGAAACGGATATATCTGAACAACCGGCACAACCGACTCAACAAAACTAAGGTCAATGTCTCGAAACAGAAAGCCCGCACAACGCTCACCACAGCAGAACCGGCTAAGAATCATTGGCGGCCAGTGGCGTGGGCGCAAATTGGCCTTCCCTGACGAGCCGGGATTAAGGCCGACGCCGGATCGAATTCGGGAAACGCTGTTTAACTGGTTAAATCCAAGTCTATATGGAGCACGATGTCTCGATCTATTTGGCGGAAGCGGTGCGCTGAGTTTCGAAGCACTCTCCAGGGGCGCCCGGTCTGCCACAATCATTGACCAGTCACCAAAGGTTATTCATCAGCTACAACAAAATCTGGCCGACCTCTCATGTGAATCAGCCGAACTGGTGCGTGCAAACACTCTGCATTGGCTTGAAAGTTTGATACCAGGCCATCTGGAGCCCTTCGATATTATCTTCCTGGACCCCCCCTTTAACAGGGATATTATTCGTCCCTGCTGCGACCTGCTTGAAAGCAGGGTTTTGATTAAAAAAGATACCTTTATCTATATAGAAACTGAAGTTCAGTGGAAGGATGAAGATACTATCAACTGGACACTCCACCGAAAAAAAGTGGCTGGCCAGGTTGCCAGCCGCCTGTTTATCGTTGAGTAATCATCAAGGATTGTTTGAGCATCGCTTATGAATTGGGTACCATCCCAAGCTACAAATTATGAAAGAAGAATGATTTATCGCCTATGTTGAAGACCGCAATTTATCCCGGCACATTTGACCCGATTACTACAGGCCACACAGATCTGGTAGAACGCGCCTCACAACTGTTTGACCATGTCGTAGTCGCTATCGCCGCAAGTACCAAAAAAGAGCCTTTACTAAATCTTGAAACACGCGTCGAGCTGGCTGAGCAGGTACTTTCTCATCTGGATAATGTTGAGGTCTGTGGCTTCAACATACTACTGACCCGGTTTGCCAAACAAAAAAACGCAAACATCATCATTCGTGGACTGAGAGCAGTATCGGATTTTGAGTTTGAATTCCAATTGGCCAACATGAATCGTGCTCAATCACCTGACCTGGAAACTGTCTTTCTCACGCCTTCAGAGAAGTATTCCTATATATCCTCCACACTGATCAGGGAAATTGCCTCACTGGACGGAGATGTTTCGCAATTTGTGCACCCGTTGGTGGAAGAGGCACTGCAGAAGAGATTCAAAGCGATAAACTGAGATAACCTGTCGGTTCTTAGACCAACAGGTAATCCCGAATAAAGTGAGCCCTACCGATGGCCTTAATGATTACTGACGAATGCATCAATTGCGACGTCTGCGAGCCCGAATGTCCAAACGCTGCCATCTACCCCGGGCCAGATATCTATGTCATTGACCCTGAACGATGCACCGAATGCAAGGGACACTATGACAGACCACAGTGTGTGGAAGTTTGCCCGGTAGACTGTATTCCAACCAATCCGCAACATATAGAAACAGAGCAGCAACTGCTGCTCAAGTTCCAGCGACTCAGCGAGGAATAAGCTGAATCAAACAATGCGCCCGGGAATCACTCCTGGTAGCCGGTATGCTTGCATCCCAGGCAACGGACAAAGGTATTCCTGGCTGGCTTAACAACCAGCGTCTCACCCGCCTGCTCCACATTGCCACCAAGCAGAGAAACCGGCAAGGTGACCACATAGAGACCGGCACCGAGAACCGTTGTGGCCAGAAAAAGAGGTCTGGCAACCACGGCATCCGCGACCATTGCGCTGGCAGTCGGCTCTTCGTTGACACCTTTTGCATAGCTGCCGCCAGGCAGCACAAAAGCCAAGGTTAAAGAGACCAGCAACCCAATACGTCCCAGTTTGGAAATAAGCAGTTTCATAACACCAATCCTTTTATTTTACGGTAAGTCATTTCAAATATAGCAGCAATTTTAAAATTGACTAGGAGAGCCGAACGACTGTGATCACCATGATACCGCAATTCAACGCACTAATGCTGATAATTACTGCAATGCAGGTTACTGCTAGGTGCAACCTGCATTTATTTCAGTGCGTTATAGCGGGAGATAGAATCTGGCAGCAACGAGCCAGGTTCCTTTGACATTGTCTCGCAACTGATGCTGATACCTGGTTCCGCAGATAGATATCAAAAACAGCAATAACTCAATTTGAAACGATGCACTAGCCCAAACCCACGAACGAAGTTTGCGGGTGAAAAGCGCACGCGCTCGCAGGATTTCATCTTCGGATTATTGCCCAAAGGAAGCTGACTTGTCAGCACCATACCCGGGAACCCAGATAGGATATTAGTTGAATGATCCCCCTATTGCCGCTCAGGTTCCGGAGCTGTCACCGAACGGCTGCCTGCAACCAGCATCACGCTCTTGCCCCGGTTGACAGCGCGAATATTAAAACTGTTTTCCAATGCAAAAAGTAACGGCTCATTTTCACCCACTCTGAAGATACCGCTGACCAGCAGATCCTTGATAGAATCATCTGCAATCACAATTTTTGTTTTGGTATAACGGTTATGCTCGGCAATTACGTCCATCAACCGCGCCGAATCAAAGTCCAGTTTACCTGCACGCCAGGCCTCGATACGAACCAGATCTGCAGCGCTGGTTTGGGCAAGCACACCATCGTAATAGTTAACGGCCTGACCCTCTGTAAGCCTTGTTATTGCATGATCGGCACCATCACTCTCCGGCGACACGTCCACGATGCCTTCCAATACAGAAACTGTGATGAAGCGGTCTTCGTGACGAACGTTAAATCTTGTCCCGACAGCCTTTGCCATGCCGTTCGCTGCATGCACGGTAAATGGCCGGTTCGGATCTTTGGTTACCGTAAAAAGCGCCTCTCCACTGTAAAGATCTATGCTGCGCTGCTGACTGGTATAACGTACTGCCAACCTGGTATTGGTGTTAAGCACCACATTAGATCCGTCCTCCAGTATAATTGAACGTTGCTCCCCAACAGCAGAAATGAAAAGTTCCTCTGAGGGCAATTGAAGGAACATCATGGTCACCAATGCAAACGCCAAAACACTGGCTGCCAATGCAATCGGAGTACTCCAGGCAATAAAAAAGCTCCGGTTTTTATGCGATCGTTTGGCGATCAGCGCGTCGCATTCATCGATATAACCAACGATTTCCGGGTCATCCTCAATATCCTTGCACAACTCCCAAATCAATTCACAACGCTCGTAATCACTTTCGTGCTCGGGGTTTTCTGCTAACCAGGCCTGGAACTCCCTATCCGTGTTTCGATCGATTGGTTTCTTACGAAGTCTCGAGAACCAGTCGGCTTCAGCACGAGTTGAAGCCAAATCCATTTTGTTGGTCTCGCCGGCATTGTCACTACTCATATAATACCCTTCAGCTTTTCTCTACAGAGGGTCATTGCGAGACTCATATCCCGCTCGACTGTACGCGTCGTAACCCCCAGCAAATCGGCTATTTCATTATAAGCCATATTTCTAAAATGGTGTAAAATAAACACCCGCCGGCAGCGTGGCGAAAACTCCTTAAGGACATCCTTCAAGCTCTCCAGCGCCTTACTCCAGTTCACATGCGCAGCTGCAGAGGGAGCCTCATCCAGGTGAACACCATCTAAAAAAGGCTGATGCTTATCTCGTTGTCGAGCTTTATCTTTCCTCGACTTATCGAGCACCAAATTTGTGGCAATTTTAAATAAATACGCACGCGCATTGGTTTCAATGTGATCCAGGTTTTCCTGTTCCAACAAACGGATATAGGTTTCCTGCAGCAATTCCAAAGCATCGTCAGGGCTGCCTGATAGTCGAGTCAGATAATTCTTCAAAGGATCCCGATACTTACGAAACAGTACTTCAACATATTGACATGTCTCAGTATGACTCCTGCTATCGGAGTTCTGCGATCCCCTGTTTTTTGTATCTTTGCCAACCAGCCGTAGCCGACTATGTGTCATAAAATAGCACTCAAACAGATGTTGTCTAATCAATTGTTAGCTGCTTTTCTACCCATTACATCTTGTCTCTCAACGTATAATAACGTGTCAGAGCATTGTTAACCGACAAAATAATACGCTAACCTGTCTCTGCTGCAGACATAAATTCCGTATTTGAGAATGGTTAGATTGAAAATGCACTATAGGCGCCAGACAGCTACAGAGTTTTCTTGACATCGGCTGGCCCTTGGTTCTCACTTGACTGATGGTAATGCAACTTAATAACTACAATAAAACCCGGCTCGCATTATGGCCATTAGCAATCAACCATCCGGCAAGGGTATTGCGAAGCCTATTACTCATGGGAATACTCCTTTTGGGAACGTGGCCTGTGACTGTGGTCGCCAGGGGAGCGCCTGAGCGCTATGATTTTAATATTGCAGCGCAACCTTTGTCTGATACATTAAAACTGATTGCCGAGACAACCGATACACAGCTCATGTTTTCAACCCGGGCGGTAGCGGATATTGAAGCGCCAACAATTTCGGGCAGCTATACCTTGCAGGAGGTTCTGCAACTGGTACTGGCACGAAGCGGGCTGGAACACGCTTATGATCGCACCGACATTATTGCAATCAAAAAGATCTCCATTGAACGTACTAAAGAGAAACCAGAGGCCCAACGGACCAAAGTTGCTCAAGATGCAGACCCCTTTACTATTGAGGAGGTGCAGGTTACGGTGCGCAAACGGACAGAGAACCTTCAGGACATTCCCTTGTCTGTCGCCAGTTTCTCTTCGGCCGAACTGGCGATGCAACAAATCAGTAGAATGGACCGTCTGGGACAGTTTACACCCAATTTGCAATTCAGTGCTCTCGCCGCATCATCAGGGCATAATGCTTCGTCAACGGTATTTATTCGCGGCATAGGACAGACGGATTTCATCCCGGCCTCTGATCCCGGAGTCGGACTTTACGTTGACGGCATCTATTATGCTCGATCAGTTGGTACAACACTCGACATCATAGATATCGAGCGTATTGACGTGCTCCGAGGCCCACAGGGCACATTGTTTGGGAAAAACTCCATTGGTGGTGCACTACTGGTTCACAGTCAAAAACCTGGAAACGAGTTTGGCGGCAAGATAAAGCTTGGATTGGCCAACGATAACGGTCGTGAACTCCTGATGACCTTAAACCTGCCTTTTAGCGCTGATTTTCATAGCCGTTATAGCATTGCTGCCAAGAAACGTGACGGCTATGTCACCCGCATATCTGACGGTGAAGATTTGGGCAACGATAATAGCCTGGCCGCCCGTGCCCGCTTTAACTGGTCATTGACTAACGACCTGGAAATCGGGGTGCTGGCCGATTTCCACCGGGAAGATGAACGAGGCTCACCCCAGGTATTTAGCGCAATCAACACAAAAGCAGAATTTCCCATATGGGCCAGTATCAACGCTGGCTGCCCTGGCGCTAATCGGCTGGAGGGTGTGCCGGAGATCAGCGATCCGCGCTGCGCCAATAACCAATATCAGTCGCTAGGACCATTTAAAGTGAATTCCAACGGCCCGCTTACATCAGAACTGGAGGTCTATGGTGGTATAGCAAATATCGAGTGGATATCCAAACAGGTACAATTCAGATCCGTCACCGGCTATCGTAAAACCGACTGGTTATCAGCTCGTGACGCTGACAACACTCCATTAACGATATTGCACACGATTAATGATGAAACCCAAGAACAGTTCAGCCAGGAGTTTCAGCTCAGCAATCACCATCGGCAAAGGCCCTTGCAATGGTTAGCAGGTATCTACTATTTTCGTGAGAGCGCTTTCGAAGACTATCCCGTCATGCTGCCGGCACCGCAAATTGGTACAGGCAACACCCGGGTTGACATCGATAACGAAAGCCAGGCCTTGTTTGGGCAGATATCCTATGATTTTAATGATCATATTACGGTCTCTGCCGGATTGCGGTACACCCGTGAGAGCAAAAAGGCGCGACCTTTCAACGGGGCGGATGTGAATGGCTCAGGATACAACGTGCCTAACCCGCTTTCCGCAAACCCTTCCTGCGATGTCGGTGCCAGTCCTGGGGACTGCATCCGTCTTAATCCGGGGGAATTGCTGTTCGATTCAGTCGTTAATAAAAGGACGATTAATGAAACCAGCCCCATGGTCAATATTTCCTATCGCTGGTCGAAGCAGCTAATGACCTACCTCAGCTATTCAGAAGGGTTTAAAAGCGGCGGATTCAGCACAAGAATCAATGGCCCCGTAATTAGTGAAAGTGCGCCCACCGGGAGAGAGCTGCTGCCTGATTACAATCCGGAATTCGCGCGAACGTACGAGATGGGCTTTAAGTCAGCATTATTGAATGATCGACTGGAATTGAATGTAACTTTTTTTTATAGCAACTATGAAGATATTCAGATCGTATCCAGAGCGAATTTTGCTCCGGTTCTGCTCAATGCCGGCACAGCCGATATTTATGGTATGGAACTGGAGTGGCAGCATATACCATTTCATTCCCTATTGATAAATGGCGGACTGGGCCTGATAAGGACTGAGTATGATCGTTTTACACAGGAACTGCTGGCCACAGGTGCAGATACGCATGTGCCGGGATCGGTTGATCTCGATGATCAATTTGCCTATACCCCGAAGGTAAGTGCAAATCTCGGAGCGACTTACGCTATCGCTACCAAATATGGCAGACTGATGCCTCGCATAGACATCACCTATCAAAGCGAGATCTTTTTCGATGCGCCCAATACGGCTCAAATTTCCCAGCCCGGGTACACGGTAGTTAACGCATCAGTGGCGCTGGAATCGATTCATAAGGGCTGGAAAGTGGTTCTTTCGGGCCGCAATCTGAATAACGAAACCTACCGTATTGCCGGAAACTCTTCACTTCATACCGCCTCGGGATACGCCGAATCCGCTTACGCCAGACCACGGGAGTGGTCTTTCGCTGTGGAATACGCTTTCTAGCAAGCTGTTGATTTTTAACTTATCTCGCAGTCACCTGAGTGAAAATCAACAGCTTGCCTGGGAATCTCTGGATTTATATCAAAATTTTGTCGGCCGGTCTCAATTCGTTACGTTATAGCTTAAGAGGGGCGAATTTGGAGCTGGCTGACGTGTTTTGTTTTCCAGACAATCTGATTAACGTCCCCCAGTCAGGACGCAGTTTCTGACTGACACACAATGTCGCTCACACCGGCTTAATGGCTGATGTGATTCACCGGCAAGTATAAATATAAATTAAGGGGAAAGTTAGTTATGAATACCCAGCTTTATAAAGCACTCATACCCGGTCTGGCCACTAGTCTGTTATCCTGTGCCGTAAGCACTGCTTTGGCAGCGGAAAACCGCGGAAAACCGGGATTCTCGCTTGAAGAGGTGGTGGTCACGGCTCGAAAAATTGAGGAAAACCTGCAAGATGCACCGGTGTCGGTTTCGGCGTTTACCGGTGAAGGCCTGGAAAGAAGGCAGATCATCGGCACGGACGATCTTGATCAGGTAACACCTAATTTGCAGTTTACGAACAATGCACCTCTGGCAGGTAACAACTCATCATCACAGGTTTTTATTCGCGGTATCGGTCAGACCGATGCCAGCGCCACGGTTGATCCTGGTGTCGGCCTCTATATCGACGATGTATACATGAGCCAGTCTGTGGGTGGCACTATGGAGTTTCGTGATATTTCTGGCGTCCAGGTACTGCGCGGACCGCAGGGTACGCTGTTTGGCAGAAATACCATCGGTGGCGCAGTGCTGATCAGCACCACGGAACCGGGTGACGAATTCGGCGGCACCTTGCGCTTCGGCCTTGGTGATGATGATATGGTTGAAGCATTTGTTGGCGTGGATATTCCGCTGTCTGAAAACCTGAAATCCAGATTTACCATCGGCAAGAAGGTGCAGGATGGTTATGTAAAAAGAATACGGTCCGGTGAGGATCTGGGTGACACGGATACCTTAACCACAACCGGCAAATTTGTCTGGACCCCATCCGATGATCTGGAAATCAAATTCCAGTACGATTATACGGAAAATGATGAAAACGGAGCACCACTGGTTTTTGCTGCTTCTACAGAAAGTGCGACGCTACAACGTGTCGCCAGCGCCACCGCAGGTTGCCCAGGCTTTGTCGACGTTGGGCCGCTACCTTTCGTCCGTGACCCTTCCCTGCAGGGGTTACCGGATTTTCTGAGTCTGCCGGCTGTACCAATGATAGACGATGAGCGATGCGGTAACGATTTCCAGAATAAGGGCAGTTCTTCCAATAACGGTACCCACCCCGTTGAAAGCTCGATGGAAAACTGGGGGGTTTCTTTTCACATTAGTTATGACTTAAACGAAAAGCTGACTTTTAAATCGGTTACCGCCTATCGTGAAATTGACTGGGTGGGCAGAAGAGATGCGGATAACACGCCCCTGCAGATTTTGCATACGGACTATGAAAGTGAAGGCGAGCAGTTGAGTCAGGAATTGCAACTGCTTTATGCAACCGATCAACTGAAAGGGGTGGCAGGGCTCTACTATTCTGAAGAGGAAGTCGATGACATACTGACGGTTGGATTATCGGAACCCCCCTATCCAGCTGGTCGCCTTGATAGTGATAACAACCTGATTGAGAATGATAGCTGGGCTGTTTTTACACAATGGACCTACAATGTGTCTGACGCGCTCTCCCTGACTTTGGGAGCCAGGTATACCGAAGATACCAAAGGCTCAACACCGGATATGTTCAATTATGAAAATCCAACCGTTAAGTACATTCCGGTTCAACTTTACGAAGAGACATTTAACTCCCTGACCGGGTCCGCCAACCTCAGTTACCGATGGAATGAAAACCTGATGACCTATCTCAGCTTTTCCCAGGGTTTCAAGGGCGGCGGCTGGAACAGCCACTTTAACTTCCTCCCGGCACCGGGGTCGCTGAACGAACAGTTGCTTGATGAGCGGCACGGTTTTGAAGAGGAGGAAGCAGAAACCTGGGAGATCGGCTTTAAGGCTGACCTGCTGGATAATACCCTGCGTGTCAACGGTGCCATTTTTAGTACCGACTACACTGACCTGCAGTTCACTTATCGTATTTTCCTGGCACCAACGCTGTTTAATGCAGGTGAAGCCTCTATAGACGGTGCAGAACTTGAGTTTACCTACGTCCCCAACGAATCATGGATTATCGAAGGTGGCATTGGTTATCTCGATGACAGCATTGACAAGGTTTCAACGGTTGTCGGTACTAACACCGGGGTGACCACGGATAATACCCTGCCGTATACACCAGAAATCACTGCTAATCTGGGTATTGGCTATATCCTGGCACTGGATAGCGGTTTAGTTATCAGTCCGCGAGTGGATTTCTCCTATACCGATGAGCAGTTCTTTGATGCCGGAAATACTGAAGAGATTGCTCAAAATGACGCAGAAACGATCGTGAATCTGCTTGTGGCGATCGAGCCCGCCGATGAAAGGTGGAAACTGTTGCTTGGCGTAAACAACGCCACTGATGAGTTGTACCCGATTGCCGGTAACTCTTCTTTAACGTCAGGTGCCGGTTACGCCGAAGTAGCTTATGCACGAGAACGGGAGTACTTCGTCAGTTTTACTTATGATTTCTAAAATACAGGATAACGAAGTAACGTGGCCGCCGACCCGGCGGCCACATCTATCTTTGAATACCCCAAAAGCAGGTCGTAACCTGCACCCTGTTGAAGCATGACCTGACAACTGCTCTGGAGAAATAACTTGGCAACCTAATTATTTCCTCATTGCGGGCTTTTTTAACAGCAGAGGTTTCACAAAAAGCACACATTAATCAGGGATTTGTATATGTAATGGATACTGAGGACTGCACGATCTGTTGGCCGTTATTAAACCGATAAAATATGCTTCCAACACGTCAAAAGCCGGGAACGTGCACGGAACCAGGTCTAAAACCAAAATACCGATTATTCTTCAAGAGAATCATTATGACGAACCAGATACAGCATGTTGTTGACAAAAGTCCGATGTCAGCGTTTCAGGTTTTTGCGGTGGGCATTTGTGTCTTTATCAATATGCTGGATGGCTTTGATGTATTAGTCATGGCATTTACCGCATCCTCCATCGCGGAAGATTGGGGTGTCCCCAACAGCAGCCTAGGCATATTATTTAGCGCAGGGTTATTCGGCATGGCGGCTGGATCGCTATTCATTGCACCCTACGGAGACCGTTTCGGGCGCCGTTCGGTAATTCTTTTGTGTCTTATCACTATTAGCGTCGGCATGTTTTTGTCTGCCATCAGTCAAAGTGTATGGCAGTTGACCCTGATACGCGCCATTACGGGGCTGGGTATCGGAGGCATGTTGGCCAGTGTTAATGTGCTAGTTGCCGAATACTCATCGACAAGACGCCGCGCATTTTGTATCAGTCTGCTACAGGGCGGATATCCAATAGGAGCAACCATAGGCGGCATTATTACCGTTTTTCTGATCTCCAGTTATGGATGGCGCTCCGCTTTTGTTTTCGGAGGGCTTGTTTCAACCGCAATTATTCCTTTCATATTATGGCAGTTACCGGAGTCGCTTGATTATCTGGCGGTCAAACAGCCACCCAATGCATTGAAGAAAATCAATTCAGCACTCTACAGGATGGGGCATGACCTGTTGGAGGCGCTGCCGGCACCGATCCCACCGGAAAAGCAGCTGCCGCAGAATGTGACCAGTCTGCTGAAGCCCTCTATCAGGCGATCAACACTGCTGATCTGGACCGCCTTTTTTATGGTGATGTTCAGTTTCTATTTCACCTTGAGCTGGACACCCAAGTTGCTGGTTGAAGCCGGTCTTTCGAGGGAACAGGGCATATCCGGTTCCGTGGTCATTAACATGGGCGGTGTTATAGGGGCGCTGGTGCTCGGCTATCTGGCCAGCAGATTGGATCTGCAAAAATTAATTGGTAACTATATGATTGCATGCGCCGCTCTCACCTTCCTGTTCGGGTTATTGAGTAATGATCTCGGGCTGGCGCTTTTGTGGCAGCGTTTCTAGGATTTTTCCTGTTTGGGTCGATGATTGGACTATATGCTGTCGCCCCGTCAATTTATCAGGCAGATGTAAGAACCACCGGCATGGGTTGGGCCATAGGCATAGGTCGTGTCGGTGCGATTATTTCTCCATGGCTGGCCGGTCTGCTGCTCGATGGCGGTTTCGACATTGTCGTCTTGTATGGCATCTTTGCATGCCCAATGCTCGCCGCAATGATGGCACAGCGCGCTATCAACAGGCATTAGCGGTCTACAGATCGGTCTCAAAGGCTTGTCCAGAAGCATCTGGCATGCATTTCGAAGATGGTGCCCGGTTTTTAACGCAAGCATGTGGGGCCGCAATTCAGCGTATTAATGCTGACAATTAGCGCAATATACCGTACTACGCTGCGCCATGCGTATCTCTTTCAAACCTGCCTGGCAGCGGACGCAGGCTTGCCCGGCACGGCCATACACCTGAAGTTCTTGGCTGAAATAGCCTGGATTACCGTCACTGTTAACGAAATCCCGCAAACTGGTACCGCCTGCTCTAATCGCCTCCGCAAGCACCGATTTAATCAGCCCTGCCAAACGTCTATAGCGCGCCAAACCAATACGGCCCGCAGCGCGTTTCGGGTGGATTCCGGCCGAAAAAAGCGCCTCATTGGCATAAATGTTACCGACACCCACTACCACGTGGCCGTCCATAATAAACTGCTTGACAGGAATCGCGCGCTTTCGCGCCCGCTGATACAAATAATCACCATCGAATACATGATCCAATGGCTCAGGACCAAGACTACTAAGCAGTGGGTGCTGCAACGGATCACCACTGGCCCACAACATTGCACCAAACCTTCTTGGGTCTCTGTAGCGCAATCGCTGCCCTGAATTGAGACAAATATCGACATGGTCATGTTTGGTTAACGGTGTCGCATCTTTTGCAACGCGCAGACTGCCGGACATGCCCAGATGAATAATTACGGTTCCGGTGGCGGTATTAAGCAGCAGATATTTCGCTCTTCGAGCAACCGACAGAATAGTCTGCCCACAAACCCCTTCGCAGAGTTCTTCAGAAACCGGCCAGCGCAGCTGTGACTGGCGGACAATCACCCGCTCTACAGTGCGCCCTTCTATATGAGGAGCGATTCCTCTTCGAGTGGTTTCTACTTCAGGTAACTCGGGCATGACCGTATTCTTTAGCTAACCGCTGAATACTCTTATGGTAGCTATTTAGCTATTGTCAGGTAAAGGTGTTATTTCCAACCGCATTTCTCTGTACAAGATCATCTCTCACTAAATCGCAGACATAAAAAAGCCCAGCTAAAACCGGGCTTTTAAATCAACCTTAAACAGGAAATTCCTATTTGATCTTGGACTCTTTATAGAGCACATGCTTGCGCACCACAGGATCATACTTTTTTATTTCCATTTTATCGGGCATGGTTCGCTTGTTTTTAGTCGTTGTATAGTAATGACCGGTACCTGCCGAAGAAACCAATTTGATTTTATCTCGCATATTGCTGTTCCTTATTCTGTATTATGCCGGGCTAGACTTTAATGCCACGACCACGAATATCGGCCAATACCTGCTCGATACCCAATTTATCAATAATACGCATACCTTTCGTAGAAACACGCAGTTTAACGAAACGCTTTTCTGACTCAACCCAGAAGCGATGCGAATGTAAATTTGGAGAAAAGCGGCGACGCGTCTTATTGTGCGCGTGCGATACATTATTTCCAGTTACCGGACGCTTACCTGTAACCTGACAAACCTTAGACATTACGTTGTCCCTACCTAATTCAAACCGTTTATAGACGTTCACCGAGCAAGCCCGTTTCGGGGCCAGCCACAAAGGGGACGCATTTATACCAGAACCCCCATTTTAAGGCAAGCGGTAGCGTCACTTTTTACCGGCTACAGGGCTAAATTAGATCAATCCCCGCTCCGCAAAGGAAACAACCTGCTGATCGCCAACAATCATATGATCCAGTACTCGCACATCGATGAGCGCCAGTGCATTTTGAATACGCACTGTAACAGCCTGATCCGCACTACTCGGCTCGGCAACACCAGAGGGGTGATTATGTGCCAGAATAACGCTGGCCGCATTGAGTTCGAGCGCCGTCTTTACCAGCTGTCTTGGATAAACGCTGGCTCCGTCTATCGTTCCGAAAAAATGTGGAATAAACTGTATCAACCTGTGCTGACTGTCCATATAGAGACAGGCAAAAACCTCCTGCTGATAATGCCGCATTGCGGTTTTAAGAAAATCCCGGGTAATCTGAGCGCTGCAAAACTCAACACCTTTTACCAATTGTTCCGCCAGGTGTCTTTTTGCCATTTCCAGCACTGCCTGTAGTTGTGCGTATTTCGCCAGCCCCAGACCAGGCTGAGCGCTAAACTGTTTAAAGTCCGCATCCAGAATGCCGCGAATTCCTCCAAACGCCTCAAGTAATTTTCGCGACAGGTCCACTGCAGTCACACCCGGCACGCCGGTACGCAGAAAGATTGCCAACAACTCTGCATCAGATAACGCCTGAGCACCCAGCTTTAACAGTTTCTCCCGTGGCCGCTCTTCTGCCGGCCAATGACTTATTCCCATTACAACATCCTTGTCCAAGTTAAAATCAAACCGATCCATGTTCCCGACTAATAATCTATAGAACTACAGCTGGATTGTAAATCTGTACCGTTCAACCAGACCGACGAAGAATACAAAACGTAGCCAATCAAGATGAAATTCCAAGACAAACGCGACAGATCAGCTTTATTCAATCTCAGATGCTGTTCTCAGTATCAAAGCAGTGGTATCTTAGCGCTTAATTTATCCGGTTCATTATTGGAAGCAGATGTCGACCTTAACAAACAAACAGATTGTTCTGGGAATTACCGGCGGAATAGCAGCCTACAAAAGTGCCGAGCTCGCTCGCCTGTTAATAGACAGGGGTGCCACCGTGCATGTCGTGATGACAGCCGCAGCACAAGAGTTTATCACTCCCCTGACCATGCAGGCTCTAACAGGGAATCCCGTGCACACCGCACTACTAGACCCACAGGCCGAAGCAGGAATGGGGCACATTCAGCTCGCGCGCTGGGCAGACCTGATTCTAATCGCGCCGGCCAGTGCAAATTTTATTGCACGATTGGCACTAGGCAAGGGTGATGACCTGCTGACCACGGTTTGCCTGGCCAGCAAAGCACCTATTGCTATTGCTCCCGCCATGAATCAAAACATGTGGCAGGACACAAACACCCAGCGTAACCTGGCATCGCTTCAAACCGATGGTAAAGTCATTATGGGTCCGGCTGATGGCCCCCAGGCCTGTGGCGATGTTGGCCCTGGCCGCATGCTCGAGCCACTTGAAATCGTCCGGCTCGCGAGCGATCAATTCGAAAACAAGGCGCTGACAGGTAAACAGGTCGTCATTAACGCGGGACCCACCAGAGAGGCAATCGACCCGGTTCGTTATATTTCCAACTACAGTTCGGGCAAGATGGGGTATGCTCTGGCCGAGGCGGCCGTTGAAGCTGGTGCAAAGGTCACGCTAATCAGTGGTCCGGTTAATCTGGCAGCACCCGAGCGGGTTCAACTTGTCAACGTCGTCAGCGCCGAAGAGATGTACCAGCAATCCATGCGACAAGCACCCTTGTGTGACATTTTTATTGCCTCTGCTGCTGTCGCTGACTATCGGCCAGTTGACGCGGCATCCCGCAAGATCAAAAAACAACAAGGGCCGCTTAGCATTGAGCTGACACCCAACAAGGACATTGTTGCTGCAGTGGCTGCACTGGATCAAAAACCCTTTACCGCAGGTTTTGCCGCCGAAACGGACAACCTGGATGAGTACGCCAAGTCAAAACTGGCCCGGAAAAACCTGGATTTAATTATTGCCAATGATGTATCGAAATCAGATATCGGTTTTAACAGCGATGACAATGCCGTGACACTTTTCTGGCCTGAAAATCAGCGAGTCCTTGAAAAAGCCTCCAAGCGGCAATTGGCTCGTCAGATCATACATTTTATAGCCCAACAACTGGAAACCACTCAATCATAATGGAACAACTACAGGTAAAACTTCTCGACCCCCGAATCGGCCAGCAAATTCCAATGCCGGAGTATGCAACCGACGGGTCTGCCGGCATGGATTTAAGAGCCTGCATTGATCAGGCCATTCTACTGTCCCCCGGACAAACCGAACTCATCCCCACGGGACTTTCAATCTATATAGAAAACCCCAACTATGCGGCAATGCTGCTGCCCCGTTCAGGCCTGGGACACAAGAAAGGCATAGTATTGGGCAATCTGGTTGGATTGATTGACTCCGATTATCAGGGGCAACTGATGGTATCCTGCTGGAATCGCGGCAACAGCGACTACCTGATTGAGGTTGGGGAGCGCATTGCTCAGATGATTATCGTTCCGGTCATACAAACCGAGTTTAAAGTAGTCGACGAATTCCAAACCAGCCAACGGGGTGCCGGAGGCTTTGGGCATACTGGGGCAAGCTAGCAAGCACACCGTCCGCTTGATATTTGTTTACCACCGCCAGTGTGATAGGATCGTTGCGCATAAACATACCAACAGGGGGATAAATTGGCAAAACAACAAAAACCGGTAGTACCCTCCGATATTCGCAAAGCGATTGAACCGGACCAAAGCCTCTTTAAATTTAGCCTGATAAGCCTTCTTGGTTCACTTGCAGCCTTTGCGGTCGCTGCTTTTTTGCTATACAACACAGTGATAAACGGAAGCAACAAGCAACTAAGGGTGACGCTGTTTGAATCTCATGCCAAGTCCTATTCCGACTATTTCAATCTGAAACTCGGCCAGCTGCAGAGCCAGCTGACACATGTTGCGGCAAACGACCAGCTTTCTGCGGCGCTGCAGGAAAATGATGCAGCCAGGCTTACCGAACTTGAAAAGGCCGCGCTGGCCAACATTCCCCACCTGTTTCGTCTTCAATTACTGACGCAGGGGAGCGCCAGATTAAACCAGGAACAATTACAGCTTAGTTTTCCTGAAATCGATATGGTGAATCGTGCGGAAAAAAGCGAACGCGTACCTGCGGAGGCACATTCATCAAAAGGCCAGCAGCTAATACGGATGGTACAGTCTGTCAAAGCATCCAATGCTGACACTATCAATGGTGTGATTTTAGCAAGTTTCACTTTGGACGCTTTAAAAATCCAGCTCAATAATTTTGATACCGAATATGGCTCGATGCAACTTGAGCAGGTGTTTCGAGGCAGTGACCCTCAATTGTTGATACAAACCGGCTCTGAGTTTAACGCGGAACAACCCATACTCGAAACACAACTAAAATCGCCACATCTGCGTGTTCGCTTTCAGCCTTCCAACCAGCTTGCCCAGGAAAACACGCTATCCGCATGGAGATTTTGGTTACCGCTGGCATTTGCTTTAATTGCCGTTATTATCAGCATCCTGGTAGCCTACCTGCAACTGCGCAAACATGTGCGCAGTGACGCTATAACATTGGTAAATTATTGTCGTGAACTGATTTCGGGCGCTGCAGGCAAAGAACCCGCTTTCGCACTTAGCCTGTTCCACAGTATGGCAAAGACCCTGGGTTATACTGATCGTGAATCAACCTTGATAACCAACGGTACGACCACAGCCAAAGAAGAGGAGCCCCGCGAGGAGCAGCCGCATCAGGCCGCCACAACCGGTTCTATGGAAGTCAGCAACCTGATAGAAGCCGAATTGCAGGACGAAGATATTCTTGACCTTGACCTTCCCGAAATAGAAGAATTTGAGCAGAATGAGTCGGTATCAAAACAGAAAAGTGACGACACCAGCATAGCCGGGGATACCGGCGAACTACCAAAAGCCAACATCTCTTCAGAAATATTCCGAGCCTATGATATCAGAGGCATTATTGACGATACTCTGAATACAGAAGTTGCTTATCGCATAGGTCAGGCGGTTGGTTCAGAGGCCGCAGCGCAAGGAGAAAAATCTATTGTGGTCGGTGCTGACGGCCGACTATCAAGCCCGGAGTTGTGCGCAGCGCTGGCGCAGGGTTTAAGAGATACCGGACGAGATGTCATTAACATTGGAACCGTACCAACACCTCTGGTGTACTACGCAACACACAACACCGACGCCAAGTCGGGCATTGTCGTTACCGGAAGCCATAACCCTTCAAATTACAACGGCTTTAAAATCGTAATAGCCGGTCAAACTCTGGCCAATGAACAGATTCAATCGCTGCGAACAAGGATAGAGAAAAAAGATTTTTGTACGGGAGGTGGCTCGCTTGAGGATATCGAAATAGTAAACCACTATATTGAACGCATAGTGAGTGACATCGCCATGGCAAAACCACTTAAAGTGGTGATTGACTGTGGCAATGGCGTCGCCAGCGTGGTTGCTCCCAAGCTGATAGAGTCGCTGGGCTGCGAAGTCGTTCCGCTTTACTGCGAAATTGATGGCCGCTTTCCCAACCACCACCCCGACCCCGGAAAACCGGAAAACCTGCAGGATCTGATCGCTGCCGTCGCAGAGCACCAAGCCGACCTGGGTTTGGCGTTCGATGGTGACGGCGACCGCGTCGGCGTAGTCACCAACAAAGGAAACATCGTCTGGCCGGACCGCTTAATGATGCTATTTGCCAAAGATGTAGCATCACGGAACCCTGGAGCGGATATCATCTATGATGTGAAGTGCACACGACGACTGGCCGGCTTGATAAGCAATTATGGCGGCCGCCCCATCATGTGGAAAACGGGGCACTCCCTGATCAAAGCCAAAATGCGGGAAACCGGTGCCCTGTTAGCGGGGGAAATGAGTGGTCACATCTTCTTTAAAGAGCGCTGGTTCGGGTTTGATGACGGCCTGTACAGTGCAGCCAGGTTACTTGAGATTCTTAGCCTGACCAACAGCGATGCGGAAACACTTTTTTCATCTTTCCCGGATGATGTCAGCACCCCGGAAATCAACATCGAAGTTACTGAACAGAATAAGTTCAACATCGTCGCTAAGCTGCAGGACAATATCAAATTTGACGACGCAGAGATCACCACCATTGACGGGGTTCGAGCGGATTTTGAGAATGGTTGGGGTTTGGTGCGCGCATCAAATACCACACCAGTACTGGTTTTGAGGTTCGGTGCAGAAGATGAAGCTGCGCTCGAAACGATCAAAGATCGCTTTAAACAGGTATTGCTAGAGGTTGAGCCAACCCTTAGTATGCCCTTTTAGCCCTTAGGGCTGTTTTCTATTCCCGTTTATCAACCAAAAGATACTGTGATGTCTGAAAGTAAAGACCTTAACATGATACCAAAAGTGCTCACTGAGGCACTGCCCTACATTCAACGCTTTAGCGGTAAAACGTTCGTGATCAAGTATGGCGGCAACGCTATGATCGACAACAAGCTAAAGAACAGTTTTGCACGGGATATTGTGTTATTAAAACACGTCGGCATCAATCCGGTCGTTGTTCATGGTGGAGGTCCACAGATTGGCGCCTATCTGGAAAAATTAAATATAGAATCCCATTTCGTGGATGGTATGCGGGTTACCGACAGTGAAACCATGGACGTGGTCGAGATGGTTCTCGGTGGGCTGGTAAACAAGGAAATTGTCAGCCTACTCAACAGCAACGGTGGCAAAGCAGTCGGGCTAACCGGCAAAGACGGCCACTTTATTAGCGCCAGAAAACTGAAAGTCTCCCGAAAAACACCTGAAATGGAAGCCACTGAAATTGTCGATATAGGCCACGTAGGCGAAGTAACCAATATTGACGCCAGAGTAGTGGACATGCTGGTTAATAGTGATTTTATTCCGGTGATTGCGCCCATAGGTGTCGGCAATGACGGTTTCTCATACAATATTAATGCTGATCTGGTTGCCGGCAAAGTAGCGGAAACGCTGAAAGCGGAGAAACTGATATTATTAACCAACACTGGCGGCTTGCTGGATAAGTCAGACAAGGTTCTCACCGGACTGGATACCGAGCAAGTAAACCGGCTCATTGCAGATGGCACCATTTATGGCGGCATGCTACCCAAGATACGCTGCGCTATGGAGGCCGTGGCCAATGGTGTTTCCAGCAGTCATATTATCGACGGCAGAGTCGCCCACTCGACCTTGCTGGAAATCTTTACCGACAAAGGCATCGGCACTCTGATTACTAACCAGCAGTCCTGATTTAAACTTTTTATCGCCAACACTACTGACAGCGGGCGACAAGCTCGCTAGACTGGTTTTTAGTGAAACGAAAAGCCCCTTCTCCTTTGAGTATTAAAGATCATTTATGACAGAGAAATTAACCCGGCGCGAAGTGATTCTGCAAACTTTGGCGCATATGCTGGAGTCCAACCCAGGTCAACCCATTACAACTTCAGCACTCGCGCAAAGTGTCGGTGTGTCTGAAGCAGCACTCTATCGGCACTTTCCCAGCAAGGCGAAAATGTTCGAAGCGCTGATCGAGTTTGTCGAGGAAACTCTGTTTCCACGCATCAGCATCATCATTAAAGAAGAGACTAAAGTACAGGTTCGATGTGAAAAGATCCTGCATCTGGTGCTCACCTTCGCCACCAAAAACCCAGGCCTGTGCCGCATACTAATGGGTGATGCCCTCACCGGAGAGCACGAACGTCTTCGCATTAGAGCCGCACAGGTATTTGAGCGCATTGAGACACAGCTCAAACAGATATTACGTCAGGCTGAGCTCGAAGAGGAAATGTTTGTTGATCAGTCCATCAGCGCTGCTGCCAATATGTTATTGGCCTGGGTGGAAGGACGAATAATTCAATATGTACGAAGTGGTTTTGAGCGGCCACCTAACCATATGTGGCAGGAGCAATGGTCGTTATTATCAGGGAATTTGTTTAAAACAGAAAAATTTCGTTCTTACTAGGGGAACCTCTGATTAATCTTTTAGACCAAGGAGAAATTTAAGCCTCTTTATATCCTCCTGAAAGGCCATACGAACCTGCTCTTTCTCTGACTCTTTGGCAGCAATTGCCTGCTCGGCATCCTTTATTTTCAGCTCAAGGGTGTCGAGTGTCTGCAAAATTTTCTCCGGCACCTTTTGTCCGGTGCGCTCCAGGTTCGCGGCCTGGCCTTGTAGGTCTGCAACTTTATTTTTATAGGTGGTAATGTTCCCTTTCTGTATTTCTATAAAATTGTCAAATTCGTCCAGCTTGCGTTTGCGCACTCTTTCTATATCTTCCGGCACGCTGTAATAACGCAACAACGCCTCATCCTTGGAGCGCTGCAGCTCAATCTGATGGCGCGCTTCAGCCTCTTTCAACATTTTCGCGGCACGTTCATCAAGAATTTCTTTTGGCAATACCACATCGACTACCCGACCACGGTCGTTTAGCACTTCATAACCATGAATTACAAATTCCGGTGGCACCGAATATCCGATATGTAAAGTCCCTGAATCATCCCGATAGCGATAGCTAAAACCGGCAGCCCAGGCGCTGGCACCCAGGCCAATCACCAATATTAAAACTCCAAAATGTTTACTCGAAAACTTGAACATAGAATTAGGTCTCTGCACCCTTAATACCAATCAACAATCTGCTCCCTACAATAACGTTCCCTCGCCACCTTCACTTATATTAGGTTAGCTCAAATACTATAGACTGGCAAAACCCGGCGTTCAGCCCGTCACACCATAACGATCCCGATAGCGCTGAACCTGATCCAGAACTCCCGCCTTATCTGCCTGACCCTGCAGATAGAGAACCAGGTCATCGAGATTGATGATACTGATAACGGGAACAGCAAAATCCCTCTCAACCTCCTGGATTGCCGACCACTCCCCCTTGCCTTTTTCCTGGCGATTAAAGGCAATGACCACACCTGCCGGCGACGCGTTGTTTTCCGCGATTAAAGCCATCACCTCACGCACCGCCGTTCCCGCAGTAATAACATCATCAACGATAAGCACACGCCCTTTCATCGGGGCGCCCACCAAGCGACCACCCTCACCGTGCACCTTTACCTCTTTACGGTTAAACACGTAAGGCACATCCTTTTGATGCTGGTTCGCCAGCGCAACTGCTGTCGTTACTGCCAACGGAATCCCCTTATACGCCGGACCAAGCAATACATCATATTCAAGGTTGGCCTGCTCAATTGCTGCGGCATAGAATTCACCCAGCCTGGCCAGCACCGCACCCGAGTTAAATAGCCCTGCATTGAAAAAATAGGGACTGACCCGACCGGATTTTAATGTGAATTCACCAAATCTCAGCACCTGCTGTTGCAGCGCAAACTCAATAAAGGCCTGTTTAAAATCCTGCACCATGTACCCTCCTAATCAGCCAAGGCAGTTTTTTGTATTTCAACCAACTGTGCAACGCCGGTTTGTGCAAGACCGAGCATTTCCTGTAATTCAGCCGCACTGAATGCGCCATCTTCAGCTGTACCTTGCAGCTCAACGAACCCTCCCGAATCGGTCATAATGACATTCATATCGGTTTGCGCATTGGAGTCTTCCGCATAATCCAGATCCAGAACCGGTTGCCCTTTGTAGACGCCAACCGAAACCGCTGCAATTAAATGTTTAATTGGGTTTTCCTTGAGTTTACCTTTCGCCATTAGCGAATTGACCGCATCCATTAGCGCTACACAGGCTCCGGTAATAGAAGCCGTGCGCGTGCCACCGTCTGCCTGAATCACATCACAGTCCAGCACCACGGTATTTTCTCCCAGCTTTTTAAGGTCGATTGCCGCTCGCAAAGAACGTCCGATCAGCCGCTGGATTTCTACAGTACGCCCCCCCTGCTTACCCCGGGCTGCTTCGCGCCCCATTCTGGAGCCCGTTGAACGTGGCAACATTCCATACTCTGCAGTTACCCAGCCCTCTCCCCGCCCCTTCAAGAAACCGGGTACGCCATAATCGACGCTGGCTGTGCATATAACTTGTGTGTCTCCAAACTCCACCAATACCGAACCCTCGGCATGTTTGGTGTAACGCCGGGTTATTTTTACGGGTCTTAATTGATCGACTGACCTACCACTTGGGCGCATAGCTATTCCTATTTTGATTGGCATAAAGTGCAGCATTATACCTCCTATTCCCTGTATAATGCTGCTGGATTTTAGACCGCAAAATTTGCCAGTCAGCCAGGAGAATTTGCATGACCACAAGCATGACCGCTTTCGCCAGACAGGAAGTACAAACTGACTGGGGTGTCCTTATATGGGAAATACGATCTGTTAACCATCGCTACCTGGAAATGCATTTCAGACTCCCCGAGAACTTTAGAGATTTGGAACCTGTGCTGCGCGAGGGAGTAAGAAAAAAACTCGCCAGGGGGAAAATCGAGTCCAGCCTGTTCTATCGCAGCAATCAGAAAGAGAGCGACTCCTTACAATTGAATAGCGAATTACTTGATCACTTAAGCAGCACACTAAAAGAGGTCGAACAACACGATATCAGTACTCAGCCAGTCAGCGCTTTGGCGTTGCTGCAGTGGCCCGGCGTCCTGCAGACAGAAGAGGTAGGGTACGATGAAATCAAAGCTGCTGCAGCTCAGCTATACCAGCAGGCACTGGAACAGTTGAGTGAGATGCGTGCACAGGAAGGTGCGGCGCTCTCAAAACTGATCACTCAGCGCTTGAACAAAATTGGCAAAGTAACCATGGAAGTTCGAGAAGCGATTCCACAGATACTTGAACTTCAAAAAGACAAATTGCTGTCCCGTTTTGAAGAGATTAAACTCGACCTTGACCCCTCCAGAATAGAGCAGGAGACAGTGCTGTTACTGCAAAAATACGATGTCGATGAGGAGATGGATCGACTGGAAACCCATGTTAAAGAAGTAAAGCGCACACTCAAAAAGAAAGGCGCTATTGGTCGACGCCTCGATTTTCTTATGCAGGAACTTAACCGCGAAGCCAATACTCTATCCTCCAAGGCGATCGACACAGATGTAACTCAGGCAGCAGTAGAGCTTAAAGTGCTCATTGAGCAGATGCGCGAGCAGATCCAGAATATAGAATAATCGGAATATTCCCACTATGACAAAACGCAGAGGCATCCTTTTTATCATCTCAGCACCCTCCGGCGCGGGTAAGACCAGTCTGGTCAAGGCACTGACAGATCAGGACGAGTCCATCCTGGCATCAATATCCTATACGACCAGGGAAAAGCGGGCAGGTGAGCAGGATGGCGTGCATTATAACTTCATCAGCAAAGCGCACTTTGAGAAAATGTTGGGCGAAGGCGGCTTTCTTGAGCATGCCAATGTATTTGGTAATTATTACGGTACCTCCTGCCACTCTGTCGAGACACTGCTCAGTGAGGGAAAAGATGTTATTTTGGAGATCGACTGGCAGGGCGCTGTTCAAGTCAGAAAACTGATGCCCGATTGTGTCAGTATTTTTGTACTCCCGCCATCCAAAAAAGCGCTTCGTGAGCGCCTGGAGAGTCGCGGCCAGGACGCCAAAACCACTATCGACAGGCGCATGGCGCAGGCTGTCAGTGAGATGTCACACTACGCTGAGTACGATTATCTGATCATCAATGATCAGTTTGAAGAAGCTCTTGAGCAATTGAAATCAATTTTTTTATCGATGCATTTGGGAATTTCGTCACAGCAACGCGTATTGACCGATCTATTGAAAGATCTTTTAGCAATTGACGAGTCAACCACTAATTAAGTAAACTTGCGCGCTCACTTTTAAAAGGCGGCATGTGTTGCCTTTAGCTTCAAGTCAGGACCTAACAAGATGGCGCGAATTACCGTAGAAGATTGTTTAGATAATGTTGAAAATCGTTTTGAGCTGGTCATGCTGGCCACCAAACGGGCTCGACAGCTTGCGACTGGCGGCAAAGACCCGCTGGTTAACGAGGACAGCGATAAATCAACCGTCATCGCCTTACGGGAGATATCCGAAGGTCTGGTAACCAACGCACTGTTGCAGGGCCTTCCCGAGTTTGAAGACCCCGACACCGAAGAAACCGAAGAGCAAGCGCTTGCCGGAGAGGAGATTGAGTTCGAACAGGAACTGATCAATCCGGAAGAGGCAACGGAAGAGAGCCTGTCTAAAGATAGCGAAGAAGAATAACGCTTTACAACTTCAGGCTGCCTGTTTAGTTTACAGGCAGCCAGTTCACCTGCCCGCTTTTTTAACAACAAAATTTCTACACAAACTCTGGTAAAACCCGTCGCCCTTTGATAGTTTCAGAAGACACCTGTTTTTAATATCGAAGATAGGTATAGGTCCTGTGTTTTCTGGAGTGGCTCTTGGTATCCTTAGATGATTTTTCCTGTCGTTTAGACAGTTATTTAGAACCGGATCAGATCAATCTGGTCAAACGGGCCTATTTTTACGCCGAGCAGGCCCATGATGGCCAATTCCGGCAAACCGGTCATCCCTATATCACCCACCCTCTGGCTGTGGCCAACATTCTTGCCGAAATGCAAATGGACCACCAAAGCCTGATCGCCGCAATGCTGCATGATGTCATTGAAGATACGGGTATCAGCAAGAACGCAATCACCACCCAATTCAATGATACCGTGGCCGATCTGGTGGACGGCGTCAGCAAGTTAACGCATCTGGAATTTGAAACCGTCGCAGAAAAGCAGGCTGAGAACTTTCAAAAAATGGCGCTGGCCATGGCAGAAGATATTCGCGTCATCCTGATCAAGCTTGCCGACCGGTTACACAACATGAGAACGCTGGGCGTGTTAAGTCCAGAGAAGAGGCGCCGCATCGCGCGGGAGACGCTGGACCTCTACGCACCGATTGCTAACCGGCTTGGCATGAATACAGTTCGTGTGGAACTTGAAGAATTGGGCTTTAAAGCGATGCACCCGATGCGCTCGGAACGGATAGAGCGCGCCGTAAAACGAGCCAGGGGAAACCGTAAGGAAATCGTCAGCCAGATTCAATTTGCACTATCCAATTATCTCGAACAGGAGCAATTGCCGGGCATTGTAATAGGCCGCGAAAAACACCTGAACAGTATTTATCAGAAAATGAAGATCAGGGGTAAGTCCTTTATCGACATCATGGACGTATACGCTTTCAGGATTGTCACTGACAGCGTCGATAGCTGTTACCGAATATTGGGCGCCGTGCACAATCTCTATAAGCCGGTGGAAGGACGCTTCAAAGACTACATCGCGATCCCTAAAAGCAACGGCTACCAGTCCTTGCATACCACGTTGTTTGGAATGCACGGGGTGCCCATTGAGATCCAGATCAGGACTGAGGAGATGGAAGAGATGGCCAACAGTGGGATTGCCGCTCACTGGTCCTACAAAAGTAATGAAATCAATAAGCACAGCCATGCTCGCGCACGACAATGGATCAAGGATCTACTGGAAATGCAGCAACGTGCGGGAAATTCACTGGAGTTTATTGAAAATGTTAAAACCGAACTATTTCCACATGAAGTTTATGTTTTCACGCCTAAAGGCATTATTCTTGAACTACCTGTTGGTGCCACCCCTGTCGATTTTGCCTATGCAGTTCACACCGACCTTGGCAACACCTGCGTCGCTTGCCGTATTGACAGAAGACTCGCCCCGCTGAGCACAAAACTTCAGAGCGGGCAGACCGTCGAAATCATTTCGGCACCCAGTGCACGACCCAATCTGGCCTGGTTAAACTTTGTAGCAACAGGAAAAGCCAGGGGTGGGATACGCCATTTTCTGAAGCACCAGAAAGAGTCGGAAGCCGTATCCCTTGGCCGGAGACTGCTGGAGAAGGCTCTGCTTGAGATGGATGTTTCCTTCGACGAGCTGGAACCCAGCCAAATACATCATACGGTCGAGCATATCGGTGCTCACTCCATTGAAGAGGTGTACGCTGATATCGGCTTAGGCAAACGAATGGCTTATGCAATCGCTCGTCTGCTAAATGACAAAGAAGCCAGTCAACCTTCAAAGACCGGTGACGCCCAAAACTTCACCATTAAGGGCACGGAGGGCATGATTGTCAGCTTTGCCAAGTGCTGCCACCCAATTCCCGGAGAGCCGATTATCGGTCATCTCAGTGTCGGCAAGGGAATGGTTATTCACCGGGAGACCTGCCGCAACATTAAGGAGATACGCACCAATCCTGAGAAGTGTATGCTGGTCAATTGGGATGAACATATTCAGCGTGAATTCAATGTGGCCCTGCGAATTGAGGTGATCAATCAACGCGGTATCGTGGCCAGTATCGCGACACTGGTCACAGCCGCTGACGCTAATATTGAGAAAATCAGTATCGAGGAAAAGGATGCCAAAATGAGCCTGATCCATATGGAGATCTTTATCAAAGACCGCTTACATCTGGCGCGCGTAATGCGCAGAATTCGCAATAACAGCGCCGTAAACCGCATTTCAAGAGCCAAAAGCTAACCGGGCTGGCGTTGTCCTAATCACCTCTCAATAAAAAGGAGCAAAAATGAGTAACCGTTCAGTCATTTCCACCGAGAATGCACCGCAGGCAATTGGCACCTATTCACAGGCTGTGAAAGCCGGCAATACCGTTTATCTGTCCGGGCAAATCCCTCTTGACCCCGATTCGATGGAATTGGTCGAAGGAATTGAAGCTCAGATTGAACAGGTTTTTAAAAACCTTTCTGCCGTTGCGGAGGCTTCCGGCGGAACCTTGGCAGATATCGTCAAACTGAATATTTTTTTAACCGATCTCGGTCATTTTTCACTGGTCAACGACATCATGGCACGTATTTTCTCCGAGCCCTATCCCGCTCGCGCAGCGATTGGTATAAATAGCTTGCCCAAGGGTTCGCTTGTGGAAATGGATGCCATCATGGTACTCGGCGGTTAAACTTCTGCAGGTCAGACAAGATGACTTTGACCGAACTGCGCTATCTAGTCGCGCTTGCTAAGGAAAGGCATTTCGGGCGGGCAGCCGAGCAGTGTCACATTAGCCAGCCAACGCTGAGCATCGCCATCAAAAAGCTTGAAGATGAGCTCGGACTGGCTGTTTTTGAGCGATTCAAACATACACTTCGACTCACACCATCCGGGCAGCAGATCGTCGAACAGGCAGAAAAAGTACTGGCCGAAGCGTCGCAAATAAAACAGATCGCACAAACCGGTAATGATCCACTTAAGGGTACACTACGCCTCGGTGCAATCTACACTATTGGCCCCTATCTGTTTCCGCATTTAATTCCCCAGCTACAAAATCTGGCACCCGATATGCCGCTTTATCTGGAAGAAAACTATACAGCCGTGCTTCGCAAGAAACTGGTTAAGGGCGAGCTTGATGTTATCGTCATTTCGTTACCCTTCACCGAGAACGAAGTACTCACCAAAGCACTGTACGATGAGCCCTTTGTGCTGGTAATGCCCGAAAGCCACCCCTTGTCAAATAACGATCGAATTGACAGAAAAAAAATCTCCTCGGAACAAATGCTACTGCTCGGTGAAGGGCACTGTTTCAGAGAGCAGGTGCTTAAAGCCTGCCCCGGAATAGTTAAAAACAATAACGCCAACCAGTCAGTAACCGAAGGAAGTTCTCTGGAGACCTTGCGCCATATGGTGGCCTCAGGATTCGGCATTACCGTCCTACCACAAACGGCGGCCGGTACACAGCAGTATGCCCCGGGACTGCTGACCACACGTCAATTCAAATCACCCGGACCGAGCCGTACGGTTGCGCTTGCCTGGCGCACCAGCTTTACACGACCTCAGGTAATCGATGTATTGAACCAGGCAATTCGCGCCTGTCAGCTCAGCACACCTAAAAGCCGCTTGTGAGTCAATCACCACCACTGAACCAAAGACCGGTTAGCGACCTCAAGGGCGCCGGCCCGCAAACGGTTGAGCGATTATCGCGCCTGCATATCCAAAGCATACAGGACCTGCTTTTTCATCTCCCTATGCGCTACCAGAATCGAACCACCATCACACCCATCGGTGCGCTCAAACCAGGCTTGGAGGTCGTTATAGAAGGCACTATTCTAGCCAGCGATACAGTGATGGGTAGAAGGCGAAGTTTGCTGTGCCGGTTGGGAGATGACACCGGAATCACCAGCTTACGTTTCTTTTATTTCAGCAACGCCCAAAAGAAAAATTTACAGCAAGGCTATAAAATCCGCTGCTTTGGAGAGGTCAGGAGAGGCTCATCGGGGTTGGAACTTTATCACCCTGAATACCAACTGATTCACAAGAAAGGCGATGCTGATCTCAGCGATAATCTCACACCGGTGTACCCCCTTACCGAGGGGATTAGCCAGAATAAGCTTCGCCAACTGATCACTCAGGCAGTCAGCCTGCTGAAAAATAATGAACCACTACCGAATCTATTACCCGAAAACTGCGTCGCCGGGGAGAAACAAACAGACATTACCGCCATACTGGCTTTTTTACACGCGCCTCCAGCACGCCAGATCTCCGACAAAGAGGTTCGCATGCTGGAACAACAATGTCACCCCTTTCAACAACGGTTGGCTCTGGAGGAATTAACCGCGCATCAGCTAAGCCTGCTGCAATTAAGACAGAAAGTGAGGTCACAAAAGGCAACGCCCCTGACAACAGGTAAAACACTTACCCATCAATTTTTAGAACAACTGCCGTTTGATCTGACCAACGCTCAGCAGCGCGTACTGGCTGAGATTAAGACAGATCTGGCGGACAGCACACCCATGCTCAGGTTAATACAGGGCGACGTTGGCGCTGGTAAAACAGTGGTCGCAGCGATCGCTGCTCTGCAGGCAATTGCAAGCCATCAACAAGTCGCACTGATGGCACCCACTGAAATCCTCGCTGAGCAGCACCTGAGAAGCTTTACAGCTTGGATGTCCACGCTGAATATAAACATCGCCTGGCTGACCGGCAAACAATCTGTCAAAACGCGCCAGTCCCAGCAGCAGCTTTTAGACAGTGGCGAAGCACAGATAGCGATTGGCACCCATGCATTGTTTCAAAAAGGTGTTTCGTTCCGTAACCTGGGTTTGATTATCATCGATGAACAACACAGATTTGGCGTTCACCAACGGCTGGCGCTACTTGAAAAAGGCTCTTCCAGTGGGTTAACGCCACACCAGCTCATAATGACTGCAACACCAATTCCACGCACGCTGGCGATGTGTGCCTATGCTGATCTTGATTGCTCGGTCATTGACGAACTTCCTCCCGGCCGTAAACCTGTAGAAACGGTGTTGATCAGCGACCAACGACGCAGCCAGGTGATAGAGCGAGTCCGCAATGCATGTGAAACAGGCACCCAGGTTTATTGGGTCTGCACCCTGATCGAAGAATCTGAAGTATTGCAATGCCAGGCGGCGGAAGCGACAGAAGAACAACTTGGACTTGCTTTGCCGAACATCTCTATTGGGCTAATCCACGGACGTTTATCCAGTGATGTCAAAGCAGATCTAATGAACCGATTTAAATCCGGAGAGATCCAGTTACTGGTAGCCACCACTGTTATTGAAGTGGGCGTAGATGTGGCCAACGCAACGCTCATGATCATTGAAAACCCGGAACGACTCGGTTTGGCCCAGCTTCACCAGCTTAGGGGCCGGGTAGGAAGGGGCGAATCACAAAGCTATTGTGTACTCATGTATTCTGCACCTTTGTCTGAAAACAGTCGCCAGCGATTAGCCATCATGCGCGAAACAAATGATGGCTTCAGAATTGCGGAGAAAGATCTGGAGTTGCGTGGTCCCGGAGAAGTTTTAGGTACTCGTCAAACGGGGCTTACAACATTAAAAATTGCCGACTTAGAGCGTGATCGACACCTGATCCCTGAAGCACAAAATTGTGCAAAATCAATCGTTAACTGTTCTCCCGGTCACATAAAACCCCTTATCAATAGATGGCTGGCCAATCAGCAAGCCTATGGCCAGGTTTAGGTTTAACCACTGTCAGTCTGCGAAATCTGCCAATTGGTAGTATACTGAAAGCAAGACCACCGGAAATGAGAAGGGATCATAGCGAGAGTCTGCTACTGGATTTAAGGAACCATTGCTATGAAAAAGGTCACGGGATAGACGTAATTTCAAATAGCGAGATAGGCATTTTGAAAATTCCGAATAGTGTCACAATGCGGTTAGAGGAACTAAATTTACCGTATCAAACAGAAAAACTAGACGAAGAGCTACTGGCCTCGCGCATTCAGCGCGCAAATACAGATACCACGCAATTAGCCCGCTGCTTTTACCTTAAGGTTGGCGATCAGATCGTTAAGTTTGTGGGATCGGTGAACGCACTTTGCAATCTCGATGCCATCAGTGATCGTTTAGAGGAAAAAGCCTACCCACTAACGGTCGAAGAAGAACTTCAAATTAATCAGCGTGAGGATTGCGAAACCATACACGCCATCCCGGTTAGAAATGCTCCACTCCCACTGGTTGACGAAGGCATTCTAAGCACTGAAAAGATCTATCTGCCAAGCGGCGTAAAAGGTCTGTTTTTTGCACTGGAAGGCTCAAGCCTGGCAAAACTCTACAGTGATTGCCCCACTGTCAGTGCCGACACAAGGTTGCCAGTTCTGGATGAATATGAAGCTGGCCGCCCGCAACAGGACATTACTGACATACAAAATGCGATTCGCAGTTACACCTCACTGAAGATAAAAAAAGAGCTGTCCGATACCCTGAGCATTCCGCCACTTCCAACCACTGCTCAACAAATATTAGACCTGCGATCAAACCCGTCCGCTGATGTTGAGGATCTCGCCAAAATTGTTCAGCTGGATCCCGCTCTTGCCGCACAGGTAGTAGGCTGGGCGTCATCGCCCTATTATTCAGCACCTGGAAACATTAACTCTATTCATGATGCCATCGTTAGAGTTCTGGGCTTTCAACTAGTCATGAATCTCTCGCTGGGCCTGGCTATTGGAAAAACCCTGAGCTACCCGGAACGCTGTCCGTACGGCATCAAATCCTTTTGGCAACAATCCATCTATTGCGCAATCACGATGGAGAAGCTGAACCGGGCTATGGACAAAGAACAAAGAGGATCCGCCGGTCTATGCTACCTTACCGGGCTGCTGAATAATTTTGGCTATTTGATCACCGCTCACGTTTTTCCAGACTATTTTCAGCAGATCTGCCAACTACAAATGGCCAACCGGCACCTGCTTTACTGCTACATTGAATTGCACCTGCTGGGAATCTGCAGGGACCAAATCAGCAGCCACCTCCTGCAAGCATGGAAACTCCCCGCGGAAGTCTCTTCTGCGCTAAGATTTCAACATTCACCGGACTACACTGGCCATCATCACAATTACGCCAACCTCTGCCTGGTCGCCAAACGACTGCTTAAAGCCAAAGGGATAGGTCAAATACCCACTTCCACCATACCGGTGCATCTCTATGAGCGCCTGGGGCTAACACCGGATACGGTAGAGCAGACTATTGATGAGGTATTTCAATGTTCGGAAGAGATAGAGCAAATGACCAATCTGTTCACCAGGACCGGTTAACACTGATTGGATTTTGCTGCAATCCGCATGACCAGATCAAAGGAGACAATTGATCTGAGTGACATTATAATGCGGTCCCTTCACCGACTATCGCTATTAAGGGTCATTTTGGATCATTCGCTACATCTGGCACTCAATCACTGGCAACAATATAAAAGGGCTCCGTTTATAACGATTAATCCCGAGATCGTTCAATGGCTACTGGATAAAGGGTCGCTTACAAAAAGACTTATCGAAGTATCCAGAGGTGATTTTTTTGTCCGGAAACTCTCACAGAGCTGGCAAAGACCTCTGTTGTCTGAAGCACGCCTGTTAAACCTGAAACCCAACCAGGTTGCTCTGATCAGGGAGGTAGAGTTGGTTTGTCATGGTGAACCCTGGGTTTATGCTCGTAGTATTTTTCCGCTCAAAACGCTCAGCAGAAAATTACGATACCTAAAAAACCTGGGAGAACAATCGCTGGGCACGGTCCTGTTCAATCACCCCGGCATGCAAAGAACCCTTTTTGAGATATCCAAACTTTTCCAACAAAACCTAAGTGCGCTAAGAAACTATCACACAAAGCAATCCTTATGGGCCAGGCGCTCACAGTTCGCTATAAGTGGGAACCCCGTGTTGGTGACAGAAGTTTTTTTGCCCCCTCTGGCGCTCCACGCCAGCAAAGTTAAGCTATAATCCCGATAAAACGAGAGAAGAATTCATCCATAATGAACAGTTTCCTCCATTCCATACAAGCTCAGATTTCCGATTATGCGCGGTTAATGCGCATTGATAAGCCCATCGGTACTTACCTTTTACTCTGGCCAACACTCTGGGCCTTGTGGATAGCTGCGGAAGGATTTCCAAGTGAGCGTATTCTGGTGATCTTTGTGCTCGGCGTGATCTTTATGAGAGCCGCGGGCTGTATTATCAACGATTATGCCGATCGAAAGATTGACCATCAGGTCAAACGGACCAGGGAACGCCCGCTCACAACGGGCCGCGTATCCACCGCGGAGGCTTTCACGCTATTTACCATACTGGTAGTCAGTTCACTCTATCTGGTGTTACTCACCAATGCGCTAACCATCGGCCTATCCTTTGTCGCTATTTTACTCGCCGTCACCTACCCATTCATGAAACGATACACCTATCTTCCGCAGGTAGTTCTCGGTGCCGCGTTCTCCATGTCTATTCCGATGGCTTTTGCCGCCGAAACCAATAATGTGCCCTTTATCGCCTGGTTACTATATACAACCAATGTGATTTGGACAGTCGTTTACGACACTATTTACGCGATGGTTGACCGTGATGACGACTTAAAAATCGGCGTTAAATCAACAGCCATCCTGTTTGGCGAGGCCGATAAAATGATCATCGGTGTACTCCAATGCCTGGTCATTCTCAGTTTCTGCGTGATCGGTTTTCGCCTGGGCATGGGACACTGGCTTTATCTGGGATTAACGGTTGTTTCGCTAATCTTTATCTACCACCAATATCTCATGAAAGATCGCGACCGCGACCTGTGTTTTAAAGCCTTTTTGCATAATCACTGGGTAGGATTTATTTTATTTGTGTGCATTATGCTCAATTATGCTTATCAATAGATCCACGTATCTCGGCTATATCCCGTAAAGATAGCGGGCCGTATCCAGCATACGATTGGCAAACCCCCACTCGTTGTCATACCAACTCATCACTTTGGCATGTCTGCCCTTAACCCTGGTTTGGGTTGCGTCAAAAATACTGGAATGCGTATTGTGATTGAAGTCGATCGACACCAGTGGCAACTCATTGTAGCTGAGCACCGATTTCATCTCAGCCTGTGCGGCCTGCGCCATTAACCGGTTTATCTCTTCAGCGCTGCTCTCCCGGGACAGCTCAAACTGACAGTCAATCAGCGAGACATTTGCTGTTGGTACGCGAACCGCCATCCCATCCAGCTTTCCGGACAGTTCCGGCAACACCAGACCGACAGCAGAGGCCGCACCGGTCTTGGTCGGAACAATTGACTGAGCAGCGGCCCGCGAACGGTAATAGTCTCCGCCAGCTTTATCGAGCAGGGCCTGGGCATTGGTATAAGCATGAATGGTCGTCATGAAACCATGTTCGATACCAATATTATCCTGTAACACTTTGGCAACTGGCGCGAGGCAATTGGTGGTACAGGAAGCGTTTGAAATAACCCGCTGATCGGCTGTCAGCTGCTGGTGATTCACTCCATAAACAACCGTTGCATCGGCGCCCTTTACCGGATGGCTGGCCAAAACTCTTGGTGCACCTGCCTTAATATGCGCACTAACCTGATCCGCCAGCTTGAATTTGCCACTACACTCCAATACCAGGTCCGGCTGCAGGTCATGCCAAGGGAGTCCGACCGGATCTTTTGACGAAAATAACTGTGTCGGCTGGCCGTTGATCACCATGCTGTCATTATTCAGCACTATCTCGGCGTCAAAATGTCCATGTGTCGAATCATAGCGTAGAAGGTGCGTTAACAGCCCAAAATCAGACAGATCATTGAGCGCAACCAGTTCAAACTCCTGCTCAAGATGATACTCATGAAGGGCACGTACAATACAGCGTCCAACCCTTCCAAAACCGTTAATGCCCAGTCGAATCATATCTACTCCGGCAATCAATTCGTTATCGGTAATTAAAATCCATTTTTACAACAATACCTATTAGACCGTTAGCACTACCTATCGTTTAGTGCGTTATTATATGATCACAAATTACCGAAAGTCCTCTACCCAGCAGCGAGTAGCGCCGGCTACCGCAGCCGGTATAATAATCAGGTTCAATAACGGTACCATTGATACCAGCAACACACCGGACCCAAAACCCAGAGGTGTCAAGCGACACTCCTGCAACATCAGCCGCATGCGCGCAAAGGATATGCGGTGATTATCCATCGGATAATCCAGATACTGAATTGCCATCATCCATCCACCAAACAAAAACCAAAGCGCTGGCGCAACCGGTGTTATAAACGGAATCAGGCCAACCAAAAAAAGCATCAATGCTCTGGGCAGATAGTAGGCCATCTTGCGCAACTCTCTTGCGATACTCACCAGCACTTCCCGAGTGAGTGTTCTGGGTTGCTGCGTGGAAGGCTCCTGTAACAGGTAGCGTTCCACCGCTTCCGCTAAAAACCCGTTGAATGGTGCAGCGATCAAGTTTGCCAGCAGATTAAAACTAAAAATGACAATAAACAGAATCAACAGGCCAAAGATAACCCATAGCAGCCAGTCAACGAAGCTAAGCCAGCCAGGCAACCAATCCAGAATTGCTATGATCCATTCATTAAACTGCTGATACGCATAGCTAATCATAAGCGAAAAAAGTAACAGATTAATGATTAACGGAACCACCACATAAGGCCAAATACCCGGTTTTGAAAGCAACCTGAAGCCTTGGTATAGATGCCCAAATCCCTTAAAAATATTACCTTTCATAGATTTACTTCCGCTATGATATGCTATTCACAATAGCCGTTTAATGCTCCGTTACATTCAGTCCGAGTTTGGTCGGCCTGATACTTGTAAAAGCTGAATTTATATAAAAATTAAAGCGAGCGCCGGAAAATGTGGCAAGAATACCCCTTTTTCACGAACAAAGAAATGCAGAGAAAACCCTGTGTCGGCATTAGCGCATGCCTGCTCGGGGAAAGGGTTAGATATGACGGAACATCGAAGATCCAACCCGATCTTATCAACCAGCTTGATCCTCTGCTCACATTAAAACCACTTTGCCCGGAGGTTGCTATTGGCATGGGGGTTCCCCGCCCGCCCATTCAACTGCACCTTCATAACAAACAGATCGAGGCTGTTTACGTGGAGGATCAGGCGAAGAATTTCACTCAACCTCTCAGCCAGTATGCCGAACAGATTATTGAGGAAAGTACTGCCGATTGGAAAGACGAGAGTCTCTGCGGTTACATTTTTAAAAGCCGCTCACCCAGCTGTGGTGCGGGCAGTACACCGGTCTTTTCCGATGGTGTGCACGTACGTTTTGGCGATGGTGTTTATGCGCACAAGATACGCAGTGCAATGCCCTGGCTTCCCCTAATGGAGGAAGAAGAGCTCGAACATCAGCGTTCTCGAAACCGGTTCCTGTTTCTCACCTATTTGATCAGCGATTACTACCACTCGGTACAAACGGAGGAAGATCAAAAAATATTCTTTAACCACCATCATCCGCTAATTAATGGGTTAGCCAGAAAAAGAAAAAACCAACTCGCCGCATCCCTGGAACATGCACTCCTTCCATCAAGCTTAGTTAATGCATTTGATTGCGCTTTGACAGTATTGACAGAATCGCTACTGGAAACCAGTCATCAGGAATTTGAAAATATCGTTGATAACGCCTGTAACCAGGCGGGCACAAAAAAAGGGGGCTTAACCCCCTTATAGTGTGACCATCAGTAGTCGGACAATCAAATAGCGCTGGTACCAGTCTCTCCCGTTCTGATACGAATCGCCTGTTCCAGATCAAATACAAAAATCTTGCCGTCACCAATCTTGCCGGTATTGGCTGCCTTGCTTACTGCCTCAATAACCTGGTCGACCAATTCATCGGCTACGGCTATTTCCAGTTTTACTTTAGGTAGGAAATCTACCACATATTCTGCGCCTCGATAGAGCTCCGTATGCCCCTTTTGACGACCAAAACCTTTCACCTCTGTGACAGTAATACCGGTCACTCCAATTTCCGATAAAGCCTCTCTTACATCGTCCAGCTTAAAAGGTTTAATGATGGCATTGACCAATTTCATTCATATTCTCCAACTTTAATTAACCCGCCCATTTCATTTCAGGGGCGCTATTGTAACACGATCCGCTTGCTGAGTAATGGCTTGCTACTTGAGTGTAAATTCCGGGTAAGCTTCCATTCCGCATTCAGAGATATCCACCCCTTCATACTCCTCTTCTTCACTCACTCGCAATCCGATGGTCGCTTTAATAACCACCCACACAAGCGCGCTCGCTGCAAACACCCAGACAAAAATGGTCAACATACCGGCAAGTTGCCCTGACAATGACGCATCCCCATTAGTGATAGGTACCGCCAACAATCCCCAGATGCCCACCACCCCATGTACCGAGATGGCACCAACCGGATCATCAATTTTCAGCTTATCCAGGGCCAGGATGGAGAAGACCACGATAATACCGCCCACTAAGCCAATCGCTGTCGCGGCCATCGGTGAGGGTGTAGACGGTTCAGCCGTTATGGCTACTAATCCAGCCAATGCACCATTAAGCGCCATGGTCAAATCCGCCTTACCAAACATCAATCTGGCAACCAGCATAGCTCCTACAAGTCCACCTGCAGCCGCTGCATTGGTATTTAGAAATACCATAGCCACTGAGTTGGCATTGCTGATATCACCCAGTTTTAACACCGAACCACCGTTGAACCCGAACCAGCCCATCCACAGGATAAAAGTGCCCAATGTTGCCAGGGGTAGATTCGCACCCGGAATCGCATTAATCTGGCCGGAACTGCCATATTTTCCTTTACGCGGTCCAAGCAGGATAACGCCTGCTAATGCAGCAGAAGCACCCGCCATGTGGACAATGCCTGATCCGGCGAAGTCGGAAAAGCCAAGATCAGACAGACTATACAAGCCGAAGACCTCTTCGCCACCCCATGTCCAGCTGCCCTCTAATGGATAAATTACACCTGTCATTACGAGTGCGAACAGGAGAAACGCCCATAGTTTCATACGCTCGGCAACAGCCCCCGATACGATTGACATGGCCGTTGCCACAAAGACCACCTGAAAGAAAAAGTCCGAGGCGCCGGAATAGACAGAATCGCCGCCAAAACCGTTCTCTGCAGATGCAGCTAAGGCCTCCTCGACCAGCTTTTCACCACCCCCGATGCCCTCCAGAAAGTAACCACCCTGATACATAATCGCATACCCGCAAACCAGGTACATGATGCAGGATACCGCATACAGTGCGACATTCTTGGTTAGAATCTCAGTAGTGTTTTTTGACCGCACCAGTCCTGCTTCGAGCATGGCAAATCCCGCAGCCATCCACATCACCAGCGCGCCACATATCAGAAAATAGAAAGTATCAATTGCATACTGAAGTTGAAAAATGTTGTTTTCCACAAAGCCTCCGCCGTTTCGTCCGACCCTAGATATTTACAACGTGTCTATAAAAAGTGACTACACCGCCTCGTCACCTGTCTCACCCGTACGAATCCGTACTGCTTTTTCAAGATCGACGACAAAGATCTTTCCATCACCGATCTTACCGGTATTCGCCGCTTTCATGATTGCTTCCACAGCCGTATCCAGTTGATGGTTCGCCACCGCAATTTCCAACTTAACCTTGGGCAGAAAATCCACGTTGTATTCGGCACCCCGATACAGTTCCGTATGCCCTTTTTGGCGACCAAAGCCGCGCACTTCAATAGCGGTAACCCCGGAAATACCTGTATCGGAAAGTGCTTCTCTCACCGCGTCCAGTTTGAATGGCTTAATCACTGCCAATATCAGTTTCATGGTCTTTGATTCCGGTTTTTTAGAGGGATTTGGAAATTGAAAACACCACGGTTGCATCGCAGTCGTTGCGGGAAAAACCAGCACCGGCGCAGTCTGCCTTTGAAATATCGGTGTCGCTAAAACTGAGCCCCAACTCTACTCCCTGTATTTCTTTGGAAATGGACAGCCCGTAATGGGTATAATCATCCGAACCACCAAATGTGGCCTCATCAAACTCCTGTAATGCCAGCGACAAAGAAGCGGTAAACCCCATCGGCAAACTGATGTCGTAACTACCGTGGTAATAGTATGCTTCTCCGGTCTCAGCAAAAAAGTCATCGGAATAGTTCACACCCAGGGTAAGATTCTTCCAGCTAACGCTGCCGTAATACTCGACAAAATCTCCTTGAGGGTCTGACGGATCGGAGGGGTAGTCATAGTAAATTATGCCGATATCGTAGCCCACATCCTCATTAATCGACCCGCTGTAACCGCCGTAGTAATCAATTTCCAGACTGTCGGCAAAATCTACATTTGAGCCCCACACACCCAGGTAAAATCCGCTATCATGTGAAAGGTCAAATCCGCCCTGAATGGCAGGATCACCTGTCGTTTGGGACAAGCCTCGATAGAGGTAGTCAGTGGTCAAAGCAATATTGCCACTTAAACTGAACCCCGCATCGTCAGACGCATTCGTCATATCCTCAGCCAACACCAACGCCGGCCCCATTAAAAAACCGGCAATTGCAGTTTTTATACGCTTGTTCATTTTGATTAACTCCCTTGGCAGTAAAATTAATTAACAATCTAATTGGATATCTCACTGACAGCACATATCGTGCCAAAAATAATATTTCTTTACATTACAATCAGTTATAAAACTCATTCATTCTTAACGCCAGACCATGCTCTTTATTGGTGCGCGCCAATCAAAGGAGATAACCGATTTGGTGCACAAGAAAAACGGTCTATATAAGGTGATAAAGATACAACTTAACAGCGCGGATAAAACTTGCATGTTAAGATAGAAAAACAGATTCACACCCGAGAATACAGATGCTCAAACCCGATATCATTACGCAAATAGGCCAGCAAATTGCTGACTCACTGCCCAAAACGGTCAAAACCACGCAACAGGAAATCGAGAAAAACGTTCGCCTCATTCTACAAACGACGATTGATAAACTGGACCTTGTCAGTCGCGAAGAGTTTGATAATCAGGTGGCCGTGCTAAAGAGAACCCGAGCCAAGCTGGAGGCAATGGAGAAGACGCTGGCCCATCTCGAAACACAACTTAAGAAAAAACCTGTGCGTGCCAAAAAAACAACAGGCAATAAAAAATCCGCAGAATCTGCAGCTACCCCAAAGCCATGATAAAATCACAACTCGAAATGGGGCATCCTGCCTGAAACTGAAATTCCAGGGAAGGAATTATGAATTTAGCGATTGTATACTCGCGCGCCAAACTGGGGATAGAAGCCCCACTGGTCACTGTTGAAACGCATATCTCCAATGGGCTACCCAGCCTGTCAATCGTCGGCCTGCCGGAAACCGCCGTTAAGGAAAGCAAGGATAGGGTTCGCAGCGCGATCATCAATTCTCATTACGAGTTCCCAACACGACGCATCACTATCAATCTTGCTCCCGCTGATTTACCAAAAGAAGGCGGGCGATTCGACCTGGCCATTGCTCTGAGTATCCTGGTCGCCTCGGGCCAAATCCCTGAGGCTTCTGTCAAAAAGTTCGAATTCCTGGGAGAACTGGCTCTTACTGGGCATCTACGTCCTGTAAAAGGGGCGTTACCTGCCGCACTTCAATGCTCAAACTGCAACCGCTCCTTGGTAGTACCAACAGAAAATGCGCAGGAAGCAACACTACCACAGCAATCCAAGACACTGGCTGTCAGCCATCTGCTTGAAATAACGGGCCATTTAACCGGGCAACAGGTTCTCACCAATGTTCAGCGTCTGGAAAGCGGGGCCGCCCCTTCCGAAGGCACATCACTGCATGAGATCAAGGGGCAACATCAGGCTAAACGTGCCCTTGAGATTGCAGCGGCAGGGGGACACAATCTGTTATTGATCGGCCCACCGGGAACCGGGAAAACCATGCTTGCCAGCAGATTACCGGCGCTGTTACCTAACCTCTCCGAATCAGCAGCTCTGGAAGTGGCGGCCATTCAATCCATATCAAACCACAATTTTGACCCGATGAACTGGAAGCGACCGCCCTTTCGTGCACCACACCATACCGCCTCTGCCGTAGCACTGGTCGGTGGAGGCAGTCATCCCAAGCCTGGCGAGATATCCCTTGCACACCGGGGGTTACTTTTTTTGGACGAATTACCGGAGTTTGACCGCAAAGTCCTGGAAGTCTTGCGCGAACCCCTTGAATCGGGAGAGATTGTGATATCGCGTGCACAGCAACAGGTTTGCTTTCCCGCCCAATTTCAATTGATCGCTGCCATGAACCCCTGCCCCTGCGGCTATCACGGCGCGCCCAATGGAAACTGCCGCTGCACACCAGACCAGATACACCGCTATCACGGAAAGATATCAGGCCCGTTACTCGACCGAATCGATATGCAAATTGAAGTTGCCGCCAATACAGAGGATTTACTTTATCGTTCGAAACCAGCGCCTGCAGCTACCAGGGACACTTTAAAGGAACGCATATCAGACTGCCGCCAGTTACAGCATCAGCGACAAAAGAAAACAAACGCCGACTTGGTTGCAGCTGACACAGACCAGTTCTGCGCATTAACTGCAGATTGCCTGGATCTCATGTCCCAGGCTATTCAAAGACTCCGGCTTTCCGGCCGCGCTTATCACCGGCTGCTAAAAGTCGCTCGTACCATTGCGGACCTTGAACAAAGCGATGCAATTCTACCTGCTCATCTGATGGAGGCAATGAGCTATCGCAAATCAATTTGATCCGCAGCGGAGCAGGCTAGCCCGCGACCAGGTGATCTGCCTTGCGAGATTTTTTGACCCGGTTCTCTTTTTGAGCCAGCAGACTGTTACAGATATTATCGAATGAAACAGCCTGATTATAAAAATAACCCTGCACCTGGTCACACTGGTAATCCCGTAACAGAACCACCTGCTCGAAATTTTCGACACCCTCTGCGATCACTTCCATACCAAGATTATGCGCCAGATTGATAATGGCCTTAACAATCACGGCGTCACCTTTCTTATTCACCGCATTTTGAACAAAGCTCTTATCCACCTTCAATGAAGTGATCGGCAAGCCTTGAATATGCGCGAATGAAGAATAACCGGTACCAAAGTCATCCAGCGAAAAATGGACTCCCAGCATACTGAGGCTATCCATACAGCGGCGCGTGTCATCTTCATTAGCCATAACCGCTGTTTCCGTCAGCTCAAACTCCAGATAGCGGGCGTCAACCTGTGTTTTCTTGATGATATGAGCGACCGTCTCTTTGAGCTTTTTATCTTGAAATTGTCAAAAATGTTAATAGGGCAATATTGGATGCAAATCAACAGTACTAATACATATGGGTAATTGAATACGGCTTTGTACTTGTTTAACATATTTTTGCCAATATCGTTAGGTTTGTTTGGTGTAATTTATAATGAGGTATTTCGTGCGTATATTAATTTAGAAAGCACAAGTAATGATGCAGCAATCGGCTAGACATTACGCGGCATCGCTATTGCTTGCTTTTCTTTTTACCAAATGGATGAGCTATAGAATACATCATCGGACGAAGTAACTATGTTTAGACCATCTCGCAACATCTTTATATTTTTTTTCAGTTTTTTAACCATATTCTTATTCCCACTATCTACTCTGGCACAGGGTAATGCTTCAAATACTTCAACCTCGGAAGAAAGCAGAAAAGCTTTAGTAGAAGAGCTTGATGTATTGCTGAAAGAAGACCTACAGAACTATCCTTTATATCTTAATGAAGATTCCAAAGGTAATTTATATCGAATCGAGCTGAAACAAAATAAAGCTGGCATTTACGATATTAATGAAATACCTGTTACAGATGAGGAAATTAAAAAACTCGAGGCAGATGGTCAAAACATTCTTATTACTCCAGATTCAGAGTCCCGAAGTTAAGAATGATTGAGTTCTGATAAAGGAAACGAGTTACATTTTTGAAATTCTATTACTTTATCAGAACGCCATTTTTTCATACTGCTTACGATAATGAGGTGTTGGATGATCTCAAAAACTCATACTTTTCAGGTATCTTTCTTTTTGTGGGTACTTCTTTTACTTAGCATGCCAACGAAAGCGGGGCAATGGAAACGTATCTGTGTCGAGGGTGGTGTTTGCAATGGGGAGTTTCAGCATTCGGTAGGCGGCGGTGCAGGTGGGTACTTCCCAGTTGACCGCCATGCAGCCGGACCTGTGGTGGTTGGCAATGAAATTTGGTTTCAATATTTTCCAACATCGGAATACCTTCTTCCCGATTATTCTGTTGTCAGCTCCCTGTTTCGCATGGATACAGAAACGGGATCTCTCGCTGCTTCTGATGAAAGGGCTTTGATAGTCTCCGATGGAAACACTGTTGCTCTTCCCGATGGAGGTGCAGTAACGGTGGACTTGCGAAATGCCAGTGTTTTATCTGAGGCGGGCGAATTGGTTGAACAAATAGTGTGGACAGGGTGGAATGATTTAACCGAATTTGCGCTAAATACTAATAATGCAGCACTTACTGGCCCTCCAATCTATGTAGAGGGTAGTCTATATATTGGCATTAGAGGAGCAGGAGGCTCAAAACTGTATAGAAGTGTGAACGGGGGACACACATGGGTCGCCATACCTAATGCCAGCGAAATTCGCATCGGTGATGACAGATTCAATCTGTTGGCCAATCCCGAGGAAACCGCATTATGGGCCATCAATTCGGAATTCTTCGAATTGTCCGCTAGCTTATGGGAATCCTTTGATCATGGTCAGAACTGGAAAAGAGTTGATGATGGTTCGTTTCCAGAGCATACCGTACGTATCGTACACGATCCGAATGGCGGTGCCTCCTATGCGTTGGCTCCGGGTGGACTTCATGTGAGCAGGGATCAGGGAAAGTCCTGGGAAGCAACGACTTTGTCAGAGGCTGTACATGGACTGGTTTTTGTAGAACGTAATGAACCTCTGGACCGTGCCTTGATAGTTGGGACTAATACTGGTGTTAAGGTTAGTGTGGACGAAGGAATCTCCTGGCAGAATATGAGTCAGGGATTGCTATCTATTCCCCATACGGTGACGTATGCGAATGGTGTATTAGTGGCAACCAGTGATGCAGGTTATTTTACTTGTAACACGGTTGATTGCGCTGGTGTTAGTCAGCCTGTCACTAGTCCTGAAGATCGAGGGTTGGTCACTGTCATTGAGTTTTTTAATACCGATCTGGAGCACTATTTTATCACATCGTCTGAAGCAGAAGCCGAAGGGATTGATCAAGGGTCTGCTGGGGCTGGCTGGATACGTACAGGGGAAACCTTTCCCGCCTGGAGTTTGTTGGGAAGTCAGAAGGCAAATCCGGTCTGTAGGTTTTATGGCTCCTTATCCCCGGGACCGAATAGCCATTTCTTTACATTTTCACCAAATGAATGCGGTTTTTTGCAGGAGCGCCAAGAAACAACTCCGGCTTCTAAACCACGCTGGAATTTTGAAGGGTATGATTTTATGGCCATACCGTTTTTATTGGAGGATGAATCTTGTCCAGCGGATACCCAGCCAGTATACAGAGCGTACAATGATGGTTTCAGACAGGGCAAGGACAGCAACCACCGGTATGTAACCGACTTTTCACTATTAGCGCCGCTTGTTACACAAGGGTGGATTGATGAAGGTATCGCTTTTTGCGTTCCAGAGTAGTATGAAAATCGACAACCATCCATCTGTTCTTTGAAAGACTAGCTTGAGTGTCTACAACGATACCATGGTTTTGGGATAGATGATCTGCACCATTAAAACTGGACGCCGCTGCTAAGCAACATTTTACTTTTCAAAGATCTGGGGGCTGAGGTAGTTCATAATATCTTTAAGCTGTGGATGGTTTCCCGGACTCGGATGAGATAAAACTAACTCCTTCCGCGCAACTGTCCGTTCATCAACACCAATTAGTTTAGCTAGTGTTTTAACGGTATATCCTCGATGTGTGCGGTGAAGTTTTAACTTTTGGCCAAAGGTCTTCACAACCTGGTAAGGGCAGTAGGTGAGGAAGTTCATGATATCGGGGTAGTGTCGTACTTCTGGTTTTGTCTTGTTAAGCTCCCATTTTAAGAGCGTTTCAGCACATACTCCAATGGATTTAGCCACTTCTTCTTGTGTTAGGTACTCATCTAATCTTTTAGCTCTAATATGGTCTCCAAGGGTAGCAATTTCCTCCGGACACCCATAAGGCTTTGATTTTTATACACTTATGTGCATATGGCAAAAGGGCGATGAACCCCTGCCCCTGCGGCTATCACGGCGCGCCCAATGGAAACTGCCGCTGCACACCAGACCAGATACACCGCTATCACGGAAAGATATCAGGCCCGTTACTCGACCGAATCGATATGCAAATTGAAGTTGCCGCCAATACAGAGGATTTACTTTATCGTTCGAAACCAGCGCCTGCAGCTACCAGGGACACTTTAAAGGAACGCATATCAGACTGCCGCCAGTTACAGCATCAGCGACAAAAGAAAACAAACGCCGACTTGGTTGCAGCTGACACAGACCAGTTCTGCGCATTAACTGCAGATTGCCTGGATCTCATGTCCCAGGCTATTCAAAGACTCCGACTTTCCGGCCGCGCTTATCACCGGCTGCTAAAAGTCGCTCGTACCATTGCGGACCTTGAACAAAGCGATGCAATTCTACCTGCTCATCTGATGGAGGCAATGAGCTATCGCAAATCAATTTGATCCGCAGCGGAGCAGGCTAGCCCGCGACCAGGTGATCTGCCTTGCGAGATTTTTTGACCCGGTTCTCTTTTTGAGCCAGCAGACTGTTACAGATATTATCGAAAGAAACAGCCTGATTATAAAAATAACCCTGCACCTGGTCACACTGGTAATCCCGCAGCAGAACCACCTGCTCAAAATTCTCCACGCCTTCCGCGATCACTTCCATACCAAGATTATGCGCCAGATTGATAATGGCCTTAACAATCACGGCGTCACCTTTCTTATTCACCGCATTTTGAACAAAGCTCTTATCCACCTTCAATGAAGTGATCGGCAAGCCTTGAATATGCGCGAATGAAGAATAACCGGTACCAAAGTCATCCAGCGAAAAATGGACTCCCAGCTTACTAAGGCTATCCATACAGCGGCGCGTGTCATCTTCATTAGCCATAACCGCTGTTTCCGTCAGCTCAAACTCCAGATAGCGGGCGTCAACCTGTGTTTTCTTGATGATATGAGCGACCGTCTCTTTGAGCTTTTTATCCTGAAACTGCCTAAAAGACAGGTTCACGGCAATATGCACCTTCGAGCCCTGCTCCTGCAGTAGCTTTAAAGCCAGACAGGCCTGGTGAATCACCCAATAGCCCATGGTCACAATCAATCCGGTTTCTTCCGCCAGGGGAATAAATTCATCGGGCGAGAGCAATCCCCTTGATGGATGTTGCCATCGAATCAAACCCTCCATGCCAACGATTTCCCCATTGGTGATATCGACGCGAGGTTGAAACAATAACCTGAATTCATTACGCCGTAACGCGCGGCGAAACTCCGCTTCCATGGCCAGCTGATTGGATGCCTTAACACTCAGCTCCCGGTTATAAAAACAATAGCTACAACCACGCTCTGTTTTCGCCTGGCTCATTGCCAGGTTAGCCGCCTTTAGCAAAGATTCCGCATTCATGCCGGCCGACGGATAAAACGATATCCCGATACTGCAGGCCATGTGGATCTGGTCACCCGGAATGGAATAGGGCTTGGCCATTTCATCAAGAATCTGATGCACCATTCGCAATACGTCCGATTCCGCAGTGACTCCCTCAAGCACTACCGCAAATTCGTCCCCGCTGTTTCGCGCCAGACTATCACTTTTTCGGACGCAGGATTGAAGACGATCCGCCACCGCCTTGATGACCATATCACCCGCTTCGCGGCAGTAGGAACTATTAATATTCTTGAAATTATCGAGATTCACAATCAGAAGCACCACCTTCTGCCTTGATCGTTCCGCCCTTTGTATTGCGTGTGACAGACGATCAACAAACAACGTCCGGTTCACCAAACCGGTTAACACATCATAGTGGTCATGGTAAGAGAGCTGCATATAGGCGCTTCTAAGCTGCAGCGCATATCGTAGCGAACGTTCCAGGGAGAACCGATTGATCTCTCCCTTTACCAGATAGTCAGTGGTGCCAGCCTTAATTAAAGACGCGCCCAAAGAACTATCCAGTTCAGCACTCACGACAATGATCTGCGAAGAAGGGGACAGCGATTTAGCTTCACTCAGAAAGTCGGTATCGGTATCTGAGGAAAAAAGGTACTCAGTGATAATAATATCGAAACTATCGTTGGCTATAGCCCTGAGCGCCTTGCCCACTGTGCGGCACCAAGTCAACTCATAACTCAAGCCTTCAACCTGCTGCAAATGATAGTCTAAAAAAAGCTGCTCCGTATGCTGGTCATTGACCAATAGAATACGGACGAGTTCACCACGCAAACTTTGCTCTAATAGACTCATAGAATTATTCTGTTCACCGATACTATTTGCTTTATGAGCAAGCCTGATCAGGCGCGCCATTAGCCAACCTGATCGGCCTTCGATAAAACTATTGTTATTCTAATCTGGTAAAACTGTTGCAGATAATTCCGTCCTGCAAACTAACATCCGGTGTACGAGCTACTATTTGCTATTATCAACCATATATTGAACAGTCGCCTGAATCTCTTCGTCCGAGCAATCCATGCAGGTACCGCGCGCCGGCATTGCATTAATCCCATTAATTGCGTTACTGACTACTGTTTCCAAGCCATTCGCCAATCGTTCCGCCCAGACATCTTTATCGCCCAGTACCGGTGCTCCGGCAATGCCTGCGCCATGGCAAGCAAAACAGGATGCGTTATAAATCTGCTCACCAGATCGTCCGGCCGCTTCTGCTGCCTCTTGCACAACACTCGCCTGAACCGCGCCACTCGTGTCGGTCGCTGCGGACTCTTCTTCACCACAAACCTCACCCTTGACGCAAACAACACCCACCGGTTTGATGCGATCTATAATTTCCTGATTTGCTTGCGCTGAAGTAGCTGCAAAAACAGATACCCCAAAAGAGAGAAAGAACAAAAACGCTTTGTTGCTTATAATTTTAATCGATCGATGCACCGCAACTACCCCTTATAGAATTCTATGAACGAACAAAAGACACAGGCTTTTTTACTGCAGCGATTATAACGGTTATTGGCATATTGGAAAACAGGCAAAAAGCAACCCAGATCAATCTCGGCCCAATTGATGATTAAATTACTCCCTTTTTAAAGCTCTCTGTAGTAGAAGCAACCATTACGCATCAATCTTTTTATAGATGAACGGTACTTTTTTTTAAATCCTGTCGTAAAGCGCTAGAGCTGCGGTATAGAGGCTGTTAGAATAGCCGCTCTCTACCACGCCTCCGTAGCTCAGCTGGATAGAGTAACCGGCTTCGAACCGGTTGGTCGGGAGTTCGAATCTCTCCGGGGGCGCCAAATTTCTCTTTTAAAAACAGCTAATTAGAACCAATTCGCTTCATGGCCGCTGTTCTCAAAACCACGAGTGCCGGAGTTTTGCCAATCATCTGTCGCCAAGAAAAGCCTCTGAAAAGACATCTAACAGCTCCATACATTGAGCCAAATCCCTTTTATTTTGTCCTTGCATATCCCTGGCAAATTGCTCTTTGCTGACAGTCTTTCCGAATAACGCTTTACCTAAGAAAGCCTTTGTCGCAGGTAGCGCTATCGTACCGGCGTCGCGACCAAGCTTCATCGCGCCGGCTTTGATTTCATCCCATTCCCGGGCTTCCATATACCCTTCATCATAAACTGCATCAAAGATCTCCGGTATTTTGGTATAGCTTTGAATCAGATATCCAAAATCAGCGGCATCCTTTTTCTTCAGCTCTTGTTCACGATCAAGCCACGCAACAAGTTTGAGGATACAGACACCAGCAGGAGAGGCAACGGGGATGACAATATCCGGATCGGTGCTAATTTGTACCTGCAATGCATACTCTGCGGTTTCAGCAAAGCCAAGCATATTCATGACAAATTCCTGGTTTGGCGGCCAGCTGATATTTGCATCTTTATCTGCTATATCCCCAAAGGGCAGAATATCGATCTCCCAGGGCAACCCCTCACCATCTTCATACGTTAGTTTATAAATTTTCTTTGGGTCCGGATGGTAACCCACTTCCAGCAGCCGATCTTTCAAGGCGTTAAAGTCTTCCCAACTTGCCACATTGATACCGAAATCCACATCTCGGGTACCACGCTCAATTGTTGAGCCGTAACCATGCACCAATACTAAATCCCGTGCCATAGCTCCCACGACAAGATACTCAATACCTAGCTTTCCTGTAAGGGTATCAATCTCTTCGTATAGATCGACCAACCCCTTCGGAAGTTTGCCTGCAATGTTAACGGATCTGTTTTTCACGAAGTCGATTTGCCGTATCCAGGTTGCGAGGGTCGCCAGTTTCTATCAGGTCGGCATAGGTAATAATGGGGTGTGCCAACCCTGTTTTTTCAATATCCTCTGTATCCTTTATCACCTTCCAAAATGGCTCGATCAGGTCAATTTGAATGTCAGGTGGCTCATGTGGCTCCGGCTTTCTTAGTCTAGCGGCTTGAATGAACTTCGCCGCGTTAGCTTTATTGATGTATACCACTGCGTTCTTAGGATTAAGGTAGTGGGTGTATTTCGCTGCAGCGATCTCTCCACCCCACAGCGCATCAAACTCTTCAGGATTGATTGCCTTCCACCATTCAGGGTTATCGGTGGTGAATATACCTATCTTGTGTTTTCCCTTAAGCTTGCGAGGATAAGCCTCTACCCACTTATCTAACAGCTGTTCAAAATTCACAAGCTTACGCTGATTTTTCTCTACTCCTTCGAGCAGGAAACCTTGTGCCACCAGATCACCTATAACACCGCCGACCGTTCCCAATGCTACCTGAGCTTGATCTGCTATTTCCCGGTAGGGGGCGTTGATGAGCTCTCTATCCCTTAAAAAAGCAAAGACTACTTTCATACCTGTTGGCTGAAAAGCTTTACCCGTTTTAACTTTTTTCTGCCCGGCAACATCCTGTTCCAGTTTATTCCCCTTGATATAGATGTAAACAGGTGGTTGATTGATGTAGGCATTACCCGCCGTATCGAAGTACTGGATATCGGCCTCTTTTAACCGCTCTCCCATGTTGGGGTTTATATAGTCCGCTACAAACAGACCTGGTTCTGCTAGCTGGTTGATCTGATTAATAACCGCGCCGAGATTGGCGTGAGTTGCCCACTTTTTAATTTCAACAAGCAACTGCTTACCTGTCTCCTGCATCGCTATAACTGCATCTACCTGCTTTCCCTCTTTCTCAACCTCACGTCCGACAACCTCTAGCTGCAAGCCCGCCTCTCGTTGGACGGCACCGATGGCTGCATCCAGTATGTCGTATTCTGTCGCTATTCTATTCATGACTTTGCTATTTATTCATTGCACTAACCACACTCATGTTCATAAAAATAGCACGTTCATTATTAATGTACAATAAAATTTACTGAACAACAAAGTCATCAATAGAAAGAAATATTTCAAGTAGGATACAGGGGCAGCGCTTCTCATCCACCTGCGTCAGGCGAAAACCCAATTCACGAAATAGAGTGCCGGACTTTTGCCGGACTGAGTTATGCTCTGTAGTGCTTTTCGGTGATAACTGCAACGAGCGTCACCGCTATAAAGTTAATATAATCAATAGGTTATAAATTTAGCGCGGGGCTTCGAACCGGTTGGTCGGGAGTTCAAATCTCTCCGGGGGCGCCATATAACACAGGGTGTTACAGAAAACCATAGATCTCTGTTTCGCCCAATAGTCGACTCACTGACAGTTATGGATAGCCCACTTTAACTTGTAGTTCACTCCGGCACATAGATAAATGAACCATCTTTAAGGCGATATGCCACTCCCGCTCGCTCACCTTCCCCTTCGCCTATTTCGTTTGAGTTCGTGTAGCGCTTGATCTCTTTGCCCTTTTTAACAACAACTTCCATGTTATCCTGATTGGGGTTTGTTACGACGACCACTTCTTTAGCGCTGAATGGATTCATTGGATTTTGAACAATAATCATGAGTAGCGCAGCCGTAAATACCACAAAGATATCAACCAGGTTGACAACAGATAACAAAGGATCAAGATCGTTATCTTCTGCGAGTATTTTTAATCCCATGGTGATTTATCCACGATCCATTGCCAGGTGCTTCTCAATAACAACTATTTCTTCTGCAAACCAGCGCCTTTTGGTACTGGCAATACAAAAGGTTAGCGCCGCTGCAGCCAGAGCAAGAATGACCGCTGTGAAGGCGGTGCGAAGATGCTCGGACATCGCCACAATGTTGTTTTCTGTCATTGCCATCAATGCAGGTCCCATAGGCACCAGTGTAGCGATTAAACCAAGCAAGGGAGCAACACGAGTAATCAGTTTCACCATTTCCACCTTGTTCAATGCAAAAACTTCAACATCATTCAGATTCATCGATTCCTGGTTAGAATAGTGTGAAATAATGGGGTAACCCAATATATTGCCTTTTTCCTCAACTGTATGGATCGCGGCGCAAATCCGGGAAAACTTTTTCCTCCCTCTTCGACGAAACATACTGTGGGCAAAGAATCTCCCCGCTTCAAAAAGTGAATAAATAAAAGCCGTATAAATCAGCCACAACACCGGTGAAAGCAGCATCTGACTTACCTGATAAAACAGTTCATTCATGAATTAACCCTAATTTTGTTTTGTTGTGGTTGGTTTATTTTGGGCGTGTTTCCACCACTCATAGATAAACCCCAATACAAAAATCGCAATGAGCAGAGACAACCACCATTCTAGAGGCTGCTCCTGTGATCGAGCAACCTTTTGCTCTTTAAGCACTTTTCCTTGTACTTTTTCGTTAGCGGAGACTTGCGTCGCAGCGTTTTCAAAGGCATTTGCGTTTGTTACAGATTTATATTCCGGAACGGTGATGCCAAAGCCTTTGGCCCGTTCAGCCACGTACTCTTTAAAGGTTTCATTTTGGGTATCAATATCGTATTTGGAAACCAGCTTCAGGTAGGTTTCTACCAGGTCTTTAACTGTTTCTTCCGGCGCATCCCAATATTCCTTGCGAACAGCTTCGAGCATTCGCTCGCTTATTTGCGCTAAGGCTGCAGGATGCTGAGTTTCAAAAAACTTATCTAACTGCATATCCAGTTTGTCGTTCACGTAAATATCGTAGAGTTCCTGCCATTGATCTTCGCGAACGGCGCTGCGGTCCATAACATTCCACCCCCAAAAGTTATTGACCATGTCGAGCATTTCTGTGGCACCACTGTAACCCTCATCTTTCATTTCACTGATCCAGCGAGGGTGGTAATAACGGGAACGCAACTCCTTTGCTAAAAACCTTGGAACTGTCTCGTTGACAAAATTTCGTGTATTTCTTAGATCCGCAATAAGCAACTCCGGGCTTGCTCCATCAAGGTGCCTTACAGCCAAACTGATACCACCAAGGTATTCAAAAGGGTGGTCCAGGGACAAAATACCATGGTTGTTTGTAGACCTGGACAATACAGCGGCATCTGTTCCCTTCAGATTCTCAGCAAATAGATCGGCAACATCCAGCCTGGCATTGCGAGTGAGTTCTTCGTTGCCAAACATGTAACCCATTCGCGCCAGGTAGAGTTTTGCCAGGCTTTCTTCCCCTTCCCATGTGTCTGAAGCCAACGTTGCTTCTGGCAAGTTCGTGCCGTAAACACCGCTTTGGCTTCCAAAAAGCCGTACTCGCCCATATTGTTCAGCATCCTCTTCGCTGATACCTTTCCCTTTAAGCGCGTCTACTATTTGCCGGGTATGTTGGTAAACATGGTTATCTTGTTCTTTCAAAGCGGCGACTTTATTAATCGCGCTTTGCAGGCGATGCATCACCTCAGGCAGGTTATCCCGGTATAAACCGGTAAGAGACAGTACGGTATCAACTCTTGGCCTGCCCAGCTCAGATGCAGGAATTACTTTGACATCAACAACCTGATCTCTTTCGTTCCAAACGGGCTGCACACCCAACAAATAAAAAATTTCAGCTTCGATGACACCAAAGTGTTTTATGGTTTCTGTCGACCACATGGAAAAGGTTAATTTATCTGGGTATACCCCATGCTGATCCAGGTAGTTATCAATCAGGCTTTGGGCTAACTCCTTGCCGGCTTCCCATGCCGCTTTAGTAGGAATTTTTGATGGGTCGAATGCGTAGGTGTTTTTGCCCGTTGGCACCGCTTCTGGATTTCTCAGCGGGTCATTACCGGTACCGGTGGGTATAAACTTCACGTCCAGTGCTTCCAGCAAATGTTCAATCTCCTTTTCTGCCTGAAAGTTATCCCAGTGTTTTTTGGCATCCAACAGGTAACTGTGGATATCTTCTGAAAAAGAGTCCAGCGGTGCCTCTTCCAGAATAAAAGCTTTTAGCTTGCCGTACGCTTCTCCTTCCACAAGCTTTTCGTAAGGCTGGTTCAAAGCTTCTATTCCCAGTACGGGGTCAGCTAACTCCATGTATTCCGGACCTAATATCTGCAGCACAGTTAAAAGGACGTGCTCGTTCTTGGCCACGGAACCAAATGTGTGCATACCCAAAGGCTGTGCGGCGGAGGCGATACTTTCCAAATAAGTATGCAAGGCAGACACGAAACCCGCCCAGTCCTGCCAGATTTGCTCTTCAGTTAGCTCCAGGTCTTTATCAAAACCGGAAGCTTTAACCGTTTTAACCAGCTGTTTTTGTGTATTTTCATATACCCGGCCCTGCTCCATGTTTTCGAGCTGCTGCATAATTTCATGTATTTTGACCAGATCACCATACAAACCTGCGGGCGCAAAAGGCGGCGCATTATGAGAAACCACTACTGCCCGGCCTCTTCGCTTTGCAATTAAACCTTCACCTGTGTTCGCGACACTATATGGATAAACAACAGGAATATTTCCGATGGTCGTTTGCGTATCGTCTTTCACCCATTGCCCGCGCTCTTTGCCACTTAGCCATTCCTGGGTGCCATGGGTCCCGAAATGCACAATTGCGTCCACCGGTTTTTTTTTGGTGAGGTGGTGGTATACCGCGCGATAAGCATGATGAACCGGGTGTTTTTTATCATGCATAATGTCGCTTTCCAAATCCCTGCGGGCACCTCGAAGAGGTTGTGGTAATAATTGGATATTGCCAAGCTTGATTCGGGGAACGACGTAATACCGCTTGCCGTCTTCTTCTATCGTGAGATAGTTATCCGCTATATCCGGCCAATGCGCCTGCATCTGCTGACGAATACTAATGTGTAAGCGGTCATACCAGGCTTTATAATCTTCTACAGGAACTCTTTCCGCCAGATTCTCAGCCAACAGCTGACGCAGTGCCGTTTCATTTTTGGTACGGTAATAGGGTTTAATGGTTTTTTTCAGCGAGGCAATCAGGGTTTCTTCATCAATATCATCGATGCTGTACCCGGCCTGGCGCATCGCCTTAAATACATCAATCAGGCTTTTGGGAACATTGAGGTAGGATGCGGAAAAGTTATCCTCCCCATCCGGCGAATTCCAGACCAGGAATGCAATTCTTTTATCTGCATTATCTTTTTTTCTGAGCACCAGGTAGTTTTCGATACGCGTAACAAGGGCATCCATTTGCTCAGGAATGATCGCCGGTGCTTCATTTTTACCTATAATCCCGACTACTGTTGGATCAATGTAGCCCGCCAATTCGGCGTTGGTCCACCAGGGACCCATACGAAACATGGGCCAGCCTTGATCATCTTCCAGCCATTCTTCATAGGTTTGTGTACCGTCTATCATGGCATCGATAACAACAACATCCATAGCCTCCAGTTCTCGATGTCGTAGCGAAGGTGAACTCATTACACCACGGTAGGTGACCAACAGGTCTACCCCCAGCCTCATAGAGTCATCCACCCGCACTTCGGCTTTGGTCGACGCCCCGGTTCTTCCATCAGGTTTTCCACGGCGAGCACCACCGGACTTAGTGCCATCCCCATAAGACGGTTTACTATCAGAGATACTGGAAAACCTGTCTGCGCCGGAACTACCTTTTGGTTTCTCGGCCTTGTTCGACTCACTAGAGAGATACATCACCGCCTTATTAGGCTTATCCGTAGGATGAAAATACGGCACTGCCACAATATTCTTTTCTTCCAACCTGCGTACAAGCGTATCGACATGGGTCATAAGCTCTTCTTCAAGGGATTTCCTCATAAAACCAATGCCGACGACATTTTGGCCCGGCTTTGGTTTTTTCCAGGCATAAAATTCATTCAGAGAAGAAAAGACCTTATCGGCATCCGGGTGATAAATGCCGGTTTCAGGCAGAATAACGGGTGGCTCTGGAGCTACACCTCCCAGGTCAAGCAACTCGTGTTTTATGTATTGGAAGAAATTGGAAAAGTTCTTTTCACCACCATTGGAGTAATAGTCAAATAGATGTTTAGACTGGTTCGGCTGTAACTTACCCACAATATCCGGTCGATAAAAATACAAGCCCGCAAATACTACACCTTGGTGTTTTTTAAGGTAGGGTTCGTAAGCTGTTATCAGGGCATCAAACTGGCCAGGGTAAACATAATCCAGAACAACCACATCGTATTCCAGTAGTTTTGTGCCTAGCTCATCAGGGTCATTACCACTGATAAATTGCATGTCTGCCACAAAGCCTCGAAATTCGGCCAACTGTTTAAGCTTGGCTAATTTTGCAGGCTCTGTGGGAGAGTTCGCCATTATAATAATACTGGGCACACTTTGGTTGTGGTCTTGATCGTGGTCAACATGAGACAGTGCCTTGGTCGCACAGAACAACAAAATGGCGCCCAGAAAAAAAGACTGGATCGAACCCTGAGCTTTATTGGGAGCAATGCTGGTCAACCACCCGGGGATAACCTCTTTTATTACATTATCGAACATAATTTCGACGCCAAAAAACCTAGAAGTCAAAAGTCACCCCGGCATACCAGGCACGGCCGTTTGACACACGCACATTGGCATACTCTTGAGCTGTTACAGCGCGGACACCTCTTCGGTAGGAAACGGTTTCCGGTTGGGTAGGCTCTGCGGTATAAGTACTTGCGTAAATTTCATCACCCAAATTAGTACCTTGTATGTAGAAGCTGTAAGGCTTGCTTTGCGGTTTGAAGCCAATCTGCATTCCCCAGGTAGAGTAACTTGGAATAGTCCAGCCTTTGCCACCGCTGCCATCATAGGTGGCACCGCGTTCATCGGCATAACGGTATTCCAGGTCAGCAAAGAAGCCGCTGGAGTGGGTGTAAGTTAAACCACTGAATAATGTATGTTGCGGAATAACCGGTAGGCGGTTATCTCCGTAAATTGGGTCGTCATCAAATTTGAAATCGCTATAGTTCCAGGTGGTAGTAAGCTTAAGTGAGTCGCCTTCACTTACCATACTTTCGGCAACCACGTAACTTAAACCAATTTCGACACCCTGATGGACAGTGTTATCCACGTTAAACGCAATGCTATCGGCACAGATGCTGATATCATCTCCCTGAGATACGGAACAGCTGCGTGTAAGAATTTCGTCTTTAACAGGCGAGTGGTAAAAAGTCGCGTCAATAAAAAACCTTTCCGTTCCTCCGCGCAGACCAAATTCATAGGTCCAGGCCACTTGCGGCTTAATAGCGCTGTCGGTGCCACCGTTGGCAACAACATCCGCTACATCCGCGCCAGTTGGTACTTCATAACTTCGAGCGATACTGGCGAAAAGAAAATAATCGTCAGCGATTTGCCAGTTTAAACCCAGTTTTGGATTTATTGTGTCGTAGCCAACATCATAGCCCTGGTCTCGCGTACTAGATCCCGGCTGAGGTAACTGCATCAGAACACCACGGCTAAAAACAGGGGCAATACTGGCGATATCCTCACGGAAGTTATCTGTCAACTCACGCTGAATATCAACCGCCTGCAAGCCAACAAATAAGCGCACATTATCTGTTAACGAAAATGCCATTTCACCATAGGCTTCAATGAGCGTTGACTCAAACGAGGTATCATTTACCTTATCGCCTTTGTCTTTTCCGCCATTTAAATGTCTAAATTTAAGAAATTCTCCCTCGGTAAAACTACCACGAATACCACCGGTAATCTCCGTGGTCATGCCCGCTATTTCTGTGACGTGATCGTATCGAATACCTACACCGTATTCTTCCCATAGGTTATCCACAATACCGGAGAAAGGTGATGGCAAATGATCAAAATCAGTTCTTAGAGCAAATGTATCAAAGGCAATTTTTCCGTATTGCTCTAACGACCAGTCCGTACGGTTAGCCAAACGTACATAATCAAAATTGCGATCAGTATCAGCAGGGATTGCCCAGGTACCTGAATCCCGTCCATCTTCTTCAATAAGGTTCAATGGAACCGTACCTGATAGATCTTGATAATCCTTACCGACAGTAAAGAAAAAGCGTGTATCCAGATTATCCTCAATCGCCCACCCCAAATTAGAGCTTAGGCGTGTCGCCTCTGTTTCCGTATGATCCCGATAGCCGTCTGTCCGGTGATCAGATAATGACACATAGTAGTCAACGTTATTTTTTATAGCTCCATGCTGCAGTTGCATTTGTTGGAAACCATAGGCACCACGTTCAAAACTCAACCTGGACCCCGGGTTATTCTTCCCTGTACGGGAAACAAAATTAAGGGCCCCACCTGCCGAAATAGCACCAAAACGCAAACTGTTTGGCCCCCGGTACACTTCTAAGTAGTCCGCTGCCAATATATCAATCAGAGAAACCGTTAATCCAGCTTCGGTGCGACCAAGGGGAACGCCATCAATATAAGCACGAATTCCGCGTCCGTTACGAGGACCACTACTCGCGATATCAGTACCCCGAATAGAGTAGAGACCACCGTTTGAGTCACCTCTGGATACGGAGTACACTCCTGGTGTTTCCGACATCAGGTTTTCAAGCGTTCCCAAATGGCTTGAATCAAATTGTTCAGTTGAAACTACTGTTTCGGCACCGGGCCGGTGAAGAAATCGCTCAAATTGCTGTTCAAACGTTGGGGTATTTCCGACCGTTGGGTCTGCAATTACCTGAATCTCTTCCACGTATCCAGAATCGTCTGAATAGGCAACGATAGAGGCCGTAGCGCAAACTACAGCTACTGCAAATTTATGCATTTTATAAGTCCTGGTGTTTTTATGTGCGCACGGATTCTAAGGAAAGAACGCGGCACAGGGAATGTGACAAATTGTCGCACCAGCCCGCCAATCAACAGTTTCACGTGTTTTAGAAGCGCAAGGCGCATACTTACCAGCACGTTTACATCGAGGCGTACATATAGCTTTAAAGCGGTCACGCTTACCTAATGTACAGTCGCTTTTACGAATCGATTGAATACCGGCCACTACCTTATGATTCCGGCGCGACGGCAATGCTCTAGTTTGTGGTGCTTATGGCTAAATTTGCTGGTATGCTCAGGCACTTCTCACCAGAAACTGAAAAAGGAGTGTTGTATGTCCAATTTCTCTGAAACGAATAATCTTAAACCTGAAAAAGAGGCTCCCGGGATCTCAAGAAGAGCTTTATTGGGCAGTACAGTCGCTTTGGCGGCAGCCTATGCCGGTGGCGCTGGTGCTGCGCAAAGTGGCCATGATCATGGAGGTTCCAATCACAAATCTTTAATCGATGTGGCGCTGGATTGCGCCAAAACCGGACAAATTTGTCTTGACCACTGTTTTGAGGATTTCAAAAAGGGTAATACTTCATTGGCCAAATGCGCCGACCTGGTGAGCGAACTGATTGTCATGTGTAATGCTTTGGGGCAAATGGCGGCCTATAAATCAGCACATCTTAAGGATTTAGCGCGCGTTACCCAAAAAGTTTGTGAAGATTGCAAGGAAGAGTGCGAAAAGCATAAGAAACACCAAATTTGTTTGGACTGCGCCAAGTCTTGTGACGATTGTATTAAAGAGTGTAAAAAACTTCTGAGCTAGTCTTTTACGCTAGTTGGTTTGTAATCGTTGGGGCATGCCATAGTGCCAGCTTCTTAAAAAAACATTAAGGGCCTGTAACACCGGAAACTCGGGTTCTACTCCATAAACGGGGATAGGCACGCAATAAAACCTATTAATAATGCCATCCTATCCGCAGCGGGTCGCTCACTTTAGCTTTTGGAGTTCTACTGCGGCCGTGTGTAAAACCACAAGGCAAAAAAAAGCCCACTGGGGGAGTGGGCTTAAGAACTCCTCAGAACCCAAGGGGTTGGGTTTGAAAAGGGAGAGGAAACTAAATTTACACCATATTGCGAAACGCTACCTTAGTGACACTCGTCGTAGGCAATCATCGCCAATAAACCAAGAGTAACCGGGACCATAATTGCCAAAACTGCTGAACTGATCATTTTGCTATCTCCTGCGTTGTTCAATCTCGATGGTGTAAATATAGCGACGATTGTGACATAATCCAAATGTATTGTTTTTATATGATGTATGAATACAAGTAATATCTACTCTTATAGGTAGCCACCCATGATAAACCGATTGGCACGCGTTGATTTAAACCTTCTAATCGCCTTACAGGTACTGCTGGAGGAGCGCAATGTTACCCGCGCGGCAGAACGTCTTTTTATTACCCAGCCAGCCATGAGCAAGGCATTGCAACGACTGCGTAACATGTTTGACGACGAGTTGTTTACCCGCACGGCACATGGTTTGATTCCGACACCTAAAGCTGAACAGCTACAAAATCCTTTAACCGATGTTCTGGACCGAATGGAAAGTGCGATCTTCACACCGGAATTTGATCCGGCTGAAGCGGAAGGAACCATTCATATCTCAGTTCCCGAAACAGTGGCTATCGGAGCAATACCGAGGCTGTTAAAAAGAATCCACGATAAGGCACCCAATGTTCGCCTGCAAACAAGGAATATTCTTGATGATCATATGGAATTGCTGGCATCTGGTGCGCTGGACTTTTCAATATTTATAAAACAGGAACACAAAGACGATTTCAGATTTTTTCCACTGGGGACCAATACCGCTATGTGCTGGATGCGCGAAGGCCATCCGTTAGCCAAGAAAAAAGTTTTGGACCAGCAAGATATTGTTAGCTATCCGCACGTTGCACTCTATCTGCCTAATATCACCGACCGGGACCTGCTGCGTGTCGAACGCACTTTTCAGGAGGCAGGAATCAGCCGCCAAACTATCCTGGAAACCACCCAACTACTTACTGCCCTTGAGGTGCTGACTCTTAGTGACTCACTGATGCTGGGCCCCAAGTACCTTGCAGAGTTTCGACTCACAAAAGGACACTTCGTCTCAAAGCCCTTCAAAATCTCTAAACTTAACGAACTGCGCCTGTCATTGTGCCTCATTCAACACCGACGGACATTTAACTCCCCGCTGCATCGCTGGATTCAGCAACAGCTGTGTGAGATTTTTGAAGCGGCGGCGGCCAGCTTTTAGTGAAAGACCATAAATCGGCGCTGCTCATTCACACGAATGAATGAGTAACGCCGACCGTGAGCTAACTGCGAATCAGGCTGGCTTATTTTTCTGAAAGGATGCGAAGGAAACCAGGTTGTCAGAGGACATTTTGCTGGCCAGGAACTGTTTTTCAAACTCCTCGGCTGGCATAGGCTTGCCCAGAAAATAACCCTGAATATAATCACAACCCTCTTCCTTCAGGTATTCTTTTTGCTGTTTCGTTTCAACACCTTCAGCAATTACTTTGACCCCAAGACTGTGTGCCAAGGTAATAATGGTGGTGACAATATCTGCATCAACTTTGTCACTCGTGATATCGGAAACGAAGGCCCGGTCTATTTTAAGCAAATCAATCGGAAAGCGTTTCAAGTAGTTTAACGAAGAATATCCGGTACCGAAGTCATCAACTGCTAACTGCACACCCATCGTTTTCAAACGGTCCAGGGTCACAATCACCTCTTCAGCATTTGCCATAATAGTGCTTTCGGTAATCTCCAGCTCGAGATACTGACTTGGCAGCCCCGTTTCAATGAGTGTAGCGCCCACCTGCTCTACGATAGAGCCATTCTCAAGTTGTCGCGATGCCAGATTGACTGCCATTCGAATTGGTGGACAACCTTTATCCAGCCAGCTCTTTAGCTGCGCACAGGCAGTTTTCATTACCCATTGCCCCAGCTCCAGAATTTGTCCCGTCTCTTCCGCAAGACCGATAAATTCCAGCGGATTCATCATGCCCCTTTTCGGGTGCTCCCACCTGACCAGCGCCTCCATACCAATCAGTTCACCTGTTTCCAGGTTCTCCTGCGGTTGGTAGTAGACCATCATCTCACCGCGCTCAACGGCGCCACGCAGATCACTTTCAATTCCCAGTCTGCGCGCAACATCAGCCTCCATTTTTCGCTCATAGAACTCATAACAATCACCACGCTCCTTGGCGCGGTACATCGCTATATCAGCATTCTTTAATAGCGTACCAATATCGGCGCCATCATTCGGATACATGGAAATACCTATACTGGTACTGACATGCATCTCCTTGCCCAGGAACACAAATGGCCGGGACAAGGTTTCATGAATCTTCGATACGATATTCTTGACCACGTTGTAGGATTTGACGCGATCCAGAATAATGGTGAACTCGTCGCCACCAAATCGTGAAACCACATCCCCTTGACGCACACACCCCTGCAGCCGCTCTGCTACTACCTTGACCAGCAAATCACCGGCATCATGCCCAAAAGTATCATTAATCAGTTTAAACCGGTCGAGATCGAGGAACAAAATAGCAACCATCGACTCAGCATCATTTTCTGCCAACACCTGACTCAGCTTTTCTGTAAACAGGGTTCTGTTCGGCAGACCGGTCAGGGTGTCATTATAAGCCAGTCGATGCACATGTCTTTCCGCCTGACTTGCCTGTAATACCCGCGATATACGCTTTCGTAACACCGCAAAATTTACCGGTTTTGAAATATAATCGGTTGCCCCTGCTGCAAACGCACGACCGATAGAAGTTTCATCATTAAGCGCAGTAATAATGAGCACCGGCAGGTGTTTACCGCCTGGCAGCGCCTGTATTTCCGAGCAGGCTTTAAAGCCATCCATTTCCGGCATGATGGCATCCATCAACACAAGATCAGGCATAAATCGCTCACAATACATTAATGCCTGCTCACCATTTTGAACTTCATCAACCCGATAACCATCGTCCTCAAGCACTTTTCGCATCGCAAAGCGCATTCCCCGGTCATCATCAACAATCAGTATTCGCTGGTCATGTATCGGCTCACTGGCACCCTGTTCAATTAACTCATTAGAATCTTTGTCACTCTCAGGCTCACTGCTTTTAAGCTGCTTCGCCTGGGACTCCAGCGCCTGCTGAAGCAGACCACATTCAGCAACGGCCTGCTCAACCATACCCTCCACATCTTCAAGATTCCCTGCCCGGCCCAGATTTTCAATCTCCTGACAAACCTCAACCAAACGGCTTGCACCAAAGTTTGCTGCACTCCCTTTTATACTGTGCGCAATATCAGCAATGGCACTCGAATCTTTTACTGAAGTGGCGTCTTTTAAAGATCGAACATAAGATGGCAGGTCATCAATAAAAACTGTGATCAAGGTCGCAAGAGCCGGACCTACTTGTTCGCCTAGCGCCTTAAATATGCCTTGATCAAGAATACCTTCTACCATATCAGCATCCGCTGCTGATTCAATGACAGCAGGTTCGCCCTCTACACGATACTCCGTGACGGGAATCCATTTCATCAGCATATTTTTCAAAACCTCTATCTTGAGCGGTTTTGCCAGGTAATCATTCATGCCAACAGCGAGACATTTATCGCTCTCTCCCTGCTGAACATTTGCCGTCATAGCCACAATAGTGACATTGGATTCATCTGTTTCGAGCCGCCTGATTTGTGCCGTTGCCTCATAGCCGTCCATTTCGGGCATATGACAATCCATCAGCACCAGATCAAAGTGTTTCCTTGTTATCAAGCCCAATGCTTCCTTGCCATTGTTGGCCAGGTTAATCTTGCATCCCAGGCGCTCCAGCATTCCCAATGCAACCTGCTGATTTGCCCGATTGTCCTCTACCACCAATATGCGCTTACCGGAAAAAGACGCTACCCTGTTATCAACCTGAGCTTCCTGCTCCTGGCTTGGAGAAATCTGCTCTACTTTGCGACTTAACCGTGTGGCCAGCATTTCAGATAGCTCTCTTTTCTTAACGGGCTTCGACAGAAAACCAGCCACATTAAGGCTCTTGGTCGCCTCATAGGTGGGGTTGGCCCGATTCACCATCATAATGACTTTCAAATTGACCAGTGCGGGATCATTGACAATCAGGCGAGCCAGATCACTACCCTTCATCCCCGGCATGACCTCATCAAGTAATACCACCTGATAAGGTTGTCCGTCTGTAGCCGCCGACCTCAATTTATCCAACGCCAATGATCCATCGCTTGCAGTATCGTAGTTAACCGATACTGAATCCAGAATCTGCCCCAAATAGCGCCGGTTAAGCTGACTGTCATCAACCAGAAGTACTCTGAAATCAGCTGACGAAATAGCTGGCAACGGGGCTGACAGCTTCTGTTCTGAGCAACTCACGACTAATTCGAACCAGAAGGTGCTTCCTCTTCCCAGTTTGCTAGTGACCCCTATTTCACCGCCCATCAGATTAACCAGCTGACGTGATATAGCCAGACCCAGGCCCGTTCCTCCATATTTGCGGGTTGTAGAACCATCCGCCTGGGAAAAAGCTTCAAAGATGCGGTCTTGTGCCTCCTGTGACATACCAATACCGGTATCCACCACCTCAAACCGCAAGCTTACTTTTGATCCCTCACATTGAGAGAGTTTAACTTCAATCCCTACTTCGCCGCGTTCGGTAAACTTCAGCGCGTTGCCCACCAGATTGATCAATACCTGTCGCAATCGTCCACTATCCCCGAGAATTTTCTCGGGTATCTCCGGATTAATGATATAGGCCAGATCAATATCTTTTTGCTGCGCCTGCGTACTCAACAGCAGAACAATCTCTTCAAGCAGCTCAGACAAATCAAACTCGATATTTTCAAGCGAGAGTTTTCCTGAATCGATTTTCGAAAAATCGAGGATATTATCAATGAGCGACAGCAGCGACTCTGCGGAGCCACCGGCAATCTCAACGTATTCTGCCTGCTTATCATTAAGCCCCATATCACTGAGCAACTCTAACATTCCCAGCACACCATTAAGTGGAGTGCGGAGCTCATGACTCACATTCGCAGCAAACTCGCCCTTCACACGGGCAGCCTCAAGCGCCAAATCCCGGGTCGCCAGTAAATCCTCTTCCCTTGCTTCCAGCACATCCATCATCGCATTGAACGCACCCTGCATTTCTGTTACTTCACGGGTGCCTTTAATATCGGATCTGATCGCTTTGGCATTTTTCGAACCCGACTGAGCCTGCTGCATCGTCGTCGCAAGACTGCGTATCGGTTTAGTTACACGGCTGGTGATGGCCAACAATATAGCCAGCAACACCAGTGCTAGAGAGAAAGAAACGGCCAGATTGTATTTGAAAATCTCCCGTTGGTTTTTCCTCAGAGAGTCTTTCCCCATAAACAACCGGACATACCCAACCAGCTCAGGCTTCAACTCCTCAGTCAGAAATAGCGAATTCTCTTCTTTTTGCGAACCGGTATACACCGGCGCCGAGAAATGCCAGGCCTCTCTCGACTCGGAGATAAGTTGTAAACTTTCCGGCCAGCGCCAATCAGCTTCCGGTTTATCGGCTGCACCACCAGTGGTATATAACGGCTTCTGCTCATCATCATAAATACCCACCGCCAGCACATCGGGGAACGCCATCATGGCATCCCCAACATACTTTGCATCCACATCACTGTGATACAGCAGCGCAACCCGGCTTCTGTCCGACAATGTGTTGGCCAGATTCAAGCCCTCCTTGGTCACCCGCTCTTCCGCTGAATTGCTTAGCAGGTAGGAAACTACAACAGAGGAAACCAGCGCCAGCAAGACAATGCCTATGCTGAAAATTACCGCCAGCTGCTGCCTGAAGCCCAGCTTGTTAATTGCAAATTTACGTAGGAATTCCATAGCTAGCGATTCGGAAAAATGAGATCGAAGTCACGCAGCTGTGATCGATCAATGTTTAAGTTCAAGTGCTCGGCTGTACGAACATTCACCGCTATTAGCAGATCATTTAACGGTTCCGAATTACGACTATCTCCTCCTTTCATTTGTCGAGCTTTCAAAGCCAGGCTCTTGCCCATGCTGAAGTTATCCGGAAACAGGGAAAACAGTGCACCACGCTTTACATGGGAGGGGTTGCTGGAAAATACCACCGTCTGACTGCTCCAGGCCTTATTCAAAATGGTCAACAACAGGCTGCGCTCATCCATGGTTGGATCACCCTGCAACAACCAAAGTGCATCCTCACCGGCAATCAGACCTTCAAGTTCCCGTTGATACAATCCCGCTGCTTCGCGTACATCTTGTGCGGCAAGAGGTTTTAGTTCGATATTAAGTTCGCTGGCCGCTGAATGCGCCAGCTCCATTAACCAGCCATTGGTTTGAGGATGGTAGATAACCACTACTCGCTTGGTCTTTGGCGCCAACTGTTTGAGTTTTTTGAAGAGCCGAACGGGTGCCGGCGCCAATGAGATCCCCACCACGCCCGCATCGATATTTTGATCTGAAAGGATCGCCGCACCTGTCAGCGTCACGTATTCACGCTGAACTGTTTCGGCGATGGATTTGCCCCGATTGCCGAGCAGAATAACCGCTTCGGGATCCTGTTTCCTTAACCATTTCTGCAGATTGGCCACACTCTCATCCTTTTTAAGCGCGTACGATTTAACCTTTCCGTCTGCCTCTCTTTTGATCCCGCCAAGCACATCCTTGAATATGCTACTGTAGGGTTCTCTCACATCAGGGTAAAGAACCGCAATGGCTGCACCCTTTGCAAACGCGCCGAATGCGCTACATGAAAGGGCTACTGCTATCGCAAATACCACCCAAGCATAACCGTTTTTCTTTTTGTTTAACACTTAAGCCTCTTCCTTGATAGGGACGAATTTCTAATCTCAATTCGCTTATCAATCACAGCCCTACCAGGACTTTCTTATTTCAGCAAAAACACTGCGCCCCGCCAAAGGCAAATCATTGGGAATCAGCCCAGGCGCCAAAGACGGCTCAAAGGCATCCTCATCGGTCAGGTTGCGCACTGAAAAGGTCACATCCACCCCTCTCAAAAGTTCTCTGCCAACCAGCGTCAAATCAACAATGGTGTAATCATCAACCTCCGGACGCAGATCGCCAGCCGCTCGCTCTCTATCCATTACATGATTCAGTTGAGCATTTAAGCTCCAGCCAGGCGTCAGATCATAGTCCGCCCGCAAATAGAGTTGCTGTTGCGGCGCATTGGGCGCATCACCATCAGTATCTTCATCCTCCGAGTCCTGCAGCGCATAGTTACCGCGTACCGTGAGATCATCATTCACCGTCCACTCAAACTCCCACTCCAGACCATGCCCGGTCTGATCGCCGGTATTATCTGCCACCGGTGTAAAACGAATGATATCCTGCATTTCATAGTAGAATACATTCAGACCCATTCGCAGACTTGCCGACGGCGTATAGTCAAACGCCAATTCATAGGTATTGATGATTTCCGGATCGAGGTTGTCGTTACCGATCGCAATAGGATTGTTGATATTAAACTGCTCTGCAAAAGACGGAGCCCGAAAAGCACGCCCATAAAGTAATTTGGTCGTCAGGTTATTCGCTGTATCCCAGACCAGCGCTAATCGAGGGTTCACGGTGTTGCCGAAATCGGAATAGTGGTCATAACGCACTCCGGCGGTTAGCGACCAATCCCGTATCAGTTTCCATTCGTCCTGTATAAACAGGTAGGAGACTTCGCGGACCTCTTCGCGGTTGTAAGGGGCAATATCAGAAACATCTATCAAACCACCCAACGGAATCGGCAATGGGCCCGCTGGAGTAATTGCTGTCATAAAATTCTTGGTTTCTTCGATTCTGTACTGGTCTTGGTAATGGTAGCCAGCCCCTAGTCTTATATCATGACCGTCAAAGCCAGTATAAAAGCCAGAAGCATCGAACCGATAGTGCCGCTCATGGACATCAGGCTTCCCAATAACACCTTCAGGAAAACCTCCTGGAAAAAGCGTACTAAATGCTCCCGGCGGAAAAAGAACAAGATCCAAATTTGTTGATACATCAAAAAAGCTTAGCTTAGCTTCCAGTTCCCAATTTTTGCTTAGGTCGTTGTTCCGATAGGAAACATCAAAATTAATTCGGTCACTTTCACCCTCACCTATATCATCCAGCGCTTGACTAGCTCCCGCGCCCAATCCACCATCTCGCCTAATCTGGTAACCGGCATGAATTGTCCAATTGCCTTTTTCTAACGCTACTCGAATATCTGCATTTTCCCTGTTTAAATTTACTCGACCCGGAGCGTTTGATACATTCGTACCAAGTAGTCCATCTAATATACTCTGGGCATCCATGTTGATCTTTTTATGATGACCATCTGTATCAAGAAATTCCATTGAAACTAGAGACTTCCATCCAAATAGCTGCTTGCTGAATGAAGCCCACAACCTTTTTTCATTAAAACTTCCGGCAGAACCCCCTACTTCAAAACCATCTTTCTCACTTGGTGCATTAGTAACAATGTTTATTGTACCGGCAAAAGCATCCGCTCCATAAATGGCCGACCCAGGTCCTCTAATAACCTCAATACGGGAGATGCTTTCAACTGGCATCCCCCCCCAAGCTTCACCTCGATTGCCAAATACCAAGTTTGTCAACGGCACGCCATTAACAAGCAACAATACTTGGGGGTTAAACTCAGAGTGAATTCCACGAATAACAAAGATGGGGCTATATCCCGCAGCTCTTCTGGAAACATGCAATCCTGGTACAGTTTCAAGTATATCAGTTATATCTCTTGCCCCAATTTCCCTAATATCTTTTTGTGTCAAAACGCTGGCCACCGCTGGTGCTTTAGCGATTGGCTGTTTGCGTCCGGTAGCAATGCTGACAAAATCCTCGTCACCGTATAACGCCATCAAATCTTCTTCGTCAGAAAGCTCTGCCGCTCCAATGCGCGCACAAAGAAATATGGCAATTCCAACTGCTCTGAGAACACTATTATTCATTAAGAAACCCCAATAAAAACCGAAACTAATCCCTTGTGTTAAAACGAATATCCCTATATTCAATAATCAGTCTAGCCGGTTTTTAGAATTTTCCCACTTTCTGGAGTTTTTTCCTTGGTATTCGATACGCTCACAACGCAGAGGGAAGAGCGTACCAACAGGCTTATGAGAGGCGTCAAAATAGCAGGCCATAATACCGGCCGAGTATATTACTGAGGTCAAACAGTAGTATTCTAGTTCTGAAAGGCCCTGATCGGCACACAACGCCGCAGTTAAGCCGCCAATATTCAGCTTAACTCGATATCGTTTACTTAGAAGTAGCTTTTCGATTTGTAACGCTAAGGATAGATGCTCTCCTTTATCAAACCCCAGCTCTTTTGCAAGCCTTATTGCCGGCGGAATTCTTTCATCACTATTAATAATTGGTCGCCCAAATCCTGCCGGAAACGACCTTGTATCACTTATTTCATTATCAATAACTGCCTCTAGATCCTCATTGTCATCAACGACTTTGCTCTTAACTCTTTTTATAAGATTAATCGCCGTCAAATTCGCTTGCCCGCCAAAAAAAACTCCTTCTGATGCAGAGGTAGCCGAAGCCAGCGCCTGAAATGCTGTCGCTCGAGCACTTCCTGTAAGTGCCGATACTCTATTATTCCATATCCTTGGTTCTGGGAAGCTAGAGCACAAAACCCATAGACGCGTCATCAGCTCAAGCCGCTCAGGCTCGAAAAATCTTCCCGTAACCGTATAAAACCAAATAGCTACCCAAGACTTGTCAAAAAGATCGGTAAATAGATCCTTTCCCCTTAGGACCACGCGCTCTCCGGCAAACCAGGCTCCCATATCGGTTTCCCAGTTGTCCTCTCTTTCAATTAGCTTCTTGGGATCACCCATTCTTATTATTCTCTTGATCAATCATCTGCCGCCAACCGGTCCCGGGTCATTTGTTAAAGTTAATCCATCTCCAAAAAACGGGTACTTACTCCATCCGTTCTCTCGCTGCTCTAACGCATGAACAGCCGCACCAGGTAATCGTAACAACAAAAAGAGCATTTCTCCCTGCTCTTCCGTAAACCCCAAGTCTACCAATGCGGCAGCAGCAACAAACACCATTGTAACGGGTGCATCAGCATACTTTTCCAGAGACTCTCTGTTACTGGCCAACCACGCCAGACAATGAGTTCCTTCGATCCCGGACAAGTAGTCGATTGTTTGACGTACCGGTGTTGAACAGGATGCCCCATATGGGTCAAAACCGGGTACATGCTCTATCTCAGGCCACACCTCCAACTGCTCTGGTTTCTGATAGTTCTTTAGGCAATCCGTCCATTCATTCAGATCATGCTTACAGGCGACCCACATCTTCATCGCCAAAAACACCTCTCGTGATCCACCGTATTGGCCAGAACCTGGTGATAACGCAGCCATCAAACAGGAGCCCGCCGGAATTCCCCCAACACCCCCATTCATAGCCGCCCGAACGCTTAAGTCCCTCGGCCCCGGGTTAGCCAAAGCAACCGCCAGCCCCTCGAGCAACCTGGCCTGGCTTTCGGTGGGTGGTTCAAGTTTAAACAGCAGGTACAGGTATTCTATCCAGCTGATCTTGCCAAGCAGGTCGCCATAAACATCAAAACCCGAGCAATAGCAGGTCGCTGCGGCGAAGGGGTTGTCTGGCTCTGGTATTTCCTGCCATATTTTGGAGTGGATAACTTCTTTTTTCTTTTCCTGATCTGACATAAGTTGGTCAAGGGCCGGTAGACCCTAACTCATTCCTTTAATTCGGGTGGCTATAGGAGGCACTTCATTCGGATCGATAACTACTTCCAGTAATGTAGGGCCTTTTCGCGTGCACATCACTTCAACATTTAACTCCTGCATATCCCGAGGAGTCGAAACCCGATATCCGGGCACGCCAAGTGATTCAGCCAGTCTTGAAAAATTAATCGGCGTTAACTGATGGGCGATACTCTCCGAATTGTTCAGCATCTGGCCATGCCTCACCATTCCCAGCGAGGAGTCCTTCATAACCAGAAAGATGATCGGCAATTGCTCTTCCAGAGCAACAGTTATCTCATTACCAAACATTAAAAAACTGCCATCGCCAACAATACAAACCACCGGTTCACCCGGATTGGCAAGGGCAGTGCCAATTGCGCTACCCGGTGACCAGCCCATCGAGCAAAACTCTGCACAAACCTGAAACAACGCATTGTTGCGTAACCTTCGCCCGTTATCATAACGGTGCTGGGGGTTGTTCCATCTGGAAACCTGTCGTCGCTGGCCCACTCTTCGATCAAAGGGGTTCAGGTAATGAATCGCCCAGGCCAGATTATTGCCGGTGTCGGCTAAAAATCGTGTATTGACCGGGAAAATTCTGGTCAACTGATGCATCAGCCATTGAGGTTTGATTGGAATCGAATCGTCAAATATCTTGCGCGGCTCATCAAGATCAAAATGCATGACATTTTCACAGCCCTTTCCATCCGATTTGACGGCATCAAGCTTTTGCTTCCTCTGACTACCCTCTTTTGCAACTTCAGACTCTTTCAGCGGCTTCGTTGCTAGATTATCGATTACTTTTTCAAAAATTGACGCGATTCGCCCTCTGACATGCAGTTTGGCCATTGGTGAGCGCATCAAATTTGCTTCTGACTGATCAACGTGCACCAGCCGTTCGTTCAGTATCGAAGACTTGTCCCAGGCGTTCGAGGTAAATTCACCCAATGAAGCACCAGCAACGACCACAGTATCAACCTCGGGATCACTCAGCGCATCAATAGCGCTCTGGTGACCGGCAAAGCCGATTACTCCACGAAATAACGGGTGATATGGGCTGATAAAGCTTTTGCCATCTGGCGTGGCCAATATTCGGGCGTCCAGCAGGCAGGCCACATCGACGATCTGGCTGGCTGCCTCCCGAGCACCAACACCCAGCACAAAAACCGTTTTACGGGACGTCGCCAGGATTTTGCATAACTCCGATACCGCATACTCATCCTGCAGTACCGGTTGTCGCATAACCTTGGAGATATCATAAGAGGGGCCATTTGGTACCTGGGCATAAAATATATCTGCCGGAATACTGAGGTGCACCGGGCCATAGGGTGGGCTAAGCGCCGTCATGATTGCGGTAATCAGCTTATGTTCAAACTGGTCCACATGACTGACCAGAGTATTGTATCGCGTACAAAACTGATACATGCCCACCACATTTACACCGGTGTCACCTGATTCCTGCATTGCCTTTCGGCCAAATTTATCCTGCGAGGTTTGCGGTGTAATCACCAACAGGGGAGTGTTATTTTCATAGGAGGACGCAACCCCGGTAATCATGTTGGTCGCGCCCGGACCGGTGGTGGAACAGCAAACACCAAGCTTGCCGGCATTTCGCGCATACGCATCCGCCATAAAGGCCGCACTGGTTTCGTGTCGCGCAACAATGGGACGGGGACCGCCTTTGCGCTTACTTCTCGCTAAAGCATTAAAGAGTGGCTCGATCGCCCCTCCGGGAATCCCAAACACATACTCAACATTGAGTTGCTCTAAATAGGATACCAGCAGATCACCCAATTCGACTGGCTCGGATTTTCGTTTTTCTTCACGTAAAGCCTCTAGCCCAAAAACATCAGCGCTCATTGTCCATCCCGCCTTTTTATTATTTTTAATGGTAAATTAAAGTAGCTACGCACCGCTGGCCCCGATCTCCTATCATGTGCGCACATTTATATAATAATTTACTTTAACTTTGCAACTTTAATTACTTTTTTAATTACGGTTTATTGATTCTGATCTATCGATAGGCTGTACTGGTAATGGTCTGTAAAAATGGCAACAGACCAGACCGGTCAATGCGTTACAGCAATCGTGTCCGGCAACCTTATATCCATTGCAATAGGCAGGTGATCAGATATCGACTGGTGCATTACTTCCACATTCTCGATCTCCAGACTGGGACTGACCAGTATATGATCATAGCTGTAGATAGGTCGCCAGCTGGGGTAGGTATTGTAGTGGCCATGAGCAGAGCGCAAACCCATATCACTGAGCGGTGACAGCTCCAGCACTCTATCCGCGCGACTATTTAGGTCACCCATCACCACTACATGACGATAATCAGAAAGTAATTCCCGAATATAGGCCAGCTGATTTCTCCTGGCTCTTTGGCCCAAAGAAAGATGCAACACCACTAGCACCAGAGGCTCTGCCAAAGACCCGAACTGCATGAAAATTGCACCACGACCCGGCAGCATTCCCGGTAATTTGTGATCTTCGATGGAACCCGGTTTTGGCCGGCTCAACACACCATTACTGTGTTGCGCAAACCTGCCAAGATTTCGATTGAGCTGTTGATACCAGTAGGGAAAACCTGCAGCTTCTGCCAGATATTGAACCTGATTGACGTGACCTGTACGAATGCTGCCGCCATCAACTTCCTGCAACGCCACAATGTCGTAATCAGATACCAGCCGTGAGATATTATCAAGATTCTGCGATCGTCGCTGATGCGGCAAAATATGCTGCCACCCCCGCGTTACATAATGCCTGTAGGCATGACTATGAATACCGACCTGAATATTGTAACTGAGTAGCCGCAGATTGGTACGCGGTGCACTTTGATTCTCGCTCGACAAACCGGAATCATAGGACACGATAGTAGCTGGCGCACAGCCCGCCGCACGCTTTAAATTCGTTGAAAAATGCCGAAGCATTTGTGTCAATCACTCCTCACATCGCGCTAACAAACCGTCAACATCTCCAGATGTGCGGCTTGTTTTCGCAACTGCTGCAAACTACTTAGTCGGCCCTTGACTGCCTTTCCTTGTCAATTAAAAACTCGACCACATCAAACAACTCCTTGTCGCCGCCCTTCATACCCATACCAACAAGATACTTACCATTAACAATAATAGCAGGCACTCCGCTCGCACGGTATTTTCTTTGGTTTATTTGTGCTTTTTGCAATTTGCTGCTGACCGAGAAAGATTTGAATGCCTGGTTAAAGTCTTTTTCAGAAACGCCATGCCTGGCAAAGAACTTGGCTAAAGAGGCCTGATCAGAAATATTCTCTCTTCGTTCATGCAGTGCTTCAAAAAGTGCCGAATGGACGTTCTTTTCAACGCCCAGCAACGCAGCCGCATAAAAAGCTCTCGCATGCACAACCCAGTGCCGCGCCAACACAGCCGGCATTTTTTTGAACTCCACATCCTGTGGCAATTTGGCCGCCCATGCCTCCAAGCGAGGCTCCAATGCATAGCAATGCGGGCAGCCATACCAGAATAGCTCCAGCACCTCAATCTTGCCTGAATTCCCTGTTGATACCGGATCCGGAAGTTTCTTGTAATACTCACCTTCTTCATAAGGTGCCTGGGATTCAGCACAGGCCAGCAGTGGCACCATTAACAAAGTCAGCAGAAATTTCTTTATGATTTGTATCATTCAATAGCTCCGTTTCTCATTATCGATGGATCTATGACCATCTATTCGGCGAAAAAATCACCGATCACACCTAATTTGTTCACTTTCTTTCAGTATAAAGCGCTCACACAGTCGGACACCCACAAAAAAGGGCGGCATCGCCACCCTTGATCTGCAACTATCCATTTAATCGCTAACGAAGGCCAGCAATATAACTTGCCAATGCTGCAATCTCTTTATCATTCAGCCGGTAGGTAACCTGCCGCATCATTTTTCCATCGCCATCGTTGGTGCGCTGACCATCTCGAAACGCTTTCAGCTGAGTGGCTGTATAACCCGTATGCTGCCCTCCCAATGAAGGGTAACCGGCGGCGGAATTACCATTTCCGGTAGGCGAATGGCAGGCGGTACAGGCGGCAACACCAATACTGCCATCACCTGCTCGATAGAGTCGCTCTCCAAGCACCAACAGATCTTTATCTGCTTCGCCATAGGTAATTGACTGGCTCGCATAGTAAGCGGCTATATCCGCCAGATCCTGGTCGGATTTACCATCCAGCTGACCAGCCATCGTGGGCACAGGACGCGCTCCAGACATGATATCTTTCATCTGCTTAACCAGGTACTTCGCATTTTGCCCCGCCAATTTGGGAAAGGCATCAGCCGGACTGTTACCGTCAGCACCGTGGCATGCACCACAGGCAATAGCTTTAGACTGGCCGGCTTGTGCATCACCATCAGCCATTGCATGACCGAACAAACCGAACAACAGAATCAGGCTTAAAACTTGCTTTTTCATTGATAATCCTAAGTTAATTCTCATTAATTCATTTTCTATGCTTACCAACAACCAATGGCTGTTAAGCATACCCCGCGACCGCTACACCCCAAAAACAGTCACGCAAAAGCCCTGCTGAGTGTCCACCCAGTCCCCCGTATGATCAGACTTTTGGTAACCCGCACATCGAAACACCGCGCAGTATATACTATTCTTTTATCTAACGGGAGCCCTTAATACCCGCATCCAGGCAAACTCCCACATTGAAAACGGGTTCCGCGCTATACATTACATTTTAACAATGATAGGGTCAGACTCCCTTGAACTATCGCCTCGCTAACTCATGACTACTGAGCGACAAAACCCTTTTCAGCAAACCCAATTCCTGACCAGCGCCGCCGGTTTGAAACAGTGCCCTGATGACCTGGGTCGGGAGATCGCTTTCGCCGGACGCTCCAACGCGGGCAAATCAAGTGCGATCAACGCCATTGCACAGCAGAAAAAACTGGCAAAAACCAGCAAAACACCCGGACGCACCCAGCTGCTGAATTTTTTTCAGGTACAATCAGATGAGACACGAATTGTAGACCTGCCAGGCTACGGGTTTGCCAAGGTGCCTCTTGCGCAAAAAAGAAAGTGGGAACAGTTTATTGATGATTACTTGCGCAACAGGGATAGCTTACAAGGGCTCTTTCTGATTATGGATATTCGCCACCCGTTAACAGACTTCGATAACATGATTCTTAACTGGACAGAACAATGCCAACTGAACACACACATTCTGCTGACCAAATCTGATAAGCTGAAATTCGGCCCGGCGAAAGCAACCCTTCTCAAAGTAGAGCAAGCCCTGAAAGAATATCCCCACGTTTCCACACAACTGTTCTCCGCCACTAACCAGCGGGGCGTGGAGGATGCAAGGGTGCAGTTGGCTTCGTGGTTACAATTAGGCACATAACCGACACGCCCCAACAGTATAAAAAAACCCCATACACCCTTGGGGGAGATGTATGGGGCGAAGTTCTCCGGCTCTGCGGGGATGCGTTCCGGAGATTTTAGACTGATAGGAGGAAAACATACTTCTCAGTCACTGCCTTGGCAGTTATAAATCAGACTGTCAACCAATGCAAAAGTTCAAACCTAAAGCAATCGCCCTAAGTGCCTGATTGCTTTGCTAATGCGCCTCATCCCAGTTGGCACCAAAGCCAATATCGACCACCAGCGGCACATCCAGCTCAACCGTCGAACACATAAAGTCCCGTAATTTTTCAGCGACAGCATCCCGCTGATCTTCCGCAACCTCCAGCACCAGTTCATCATGAACCTGCATAATCACCTGAGCATCAGGCCGCTCTTTTTCCAACCACTGGTCCACCTGTATCATCGCCTTTTTTATAATATCTGCGGCAGTGCCCTGCATCGGCGCATTAATCGCCGTTCTCTCCGCGGCCTGGCGGCGCATACCATTGCGCGAATTGATTTCAGGTAAGTACAGCCTGCGACCAAACAATGTTTCCACATAGCCCTTCTCTGCCGCCTGACTGCGAATATTATCCATATATTCCAATACGCCAGGATAACGTTCGAAATAGCGATTAATATATTCTTGCGCTTCTTTTCTCGCGATACCCAGTTGACGCGCTAGTCCAAATGCTGACATACCGTAAATCAAACCGAAGTTAATCGCTTTCGCACTGCGTCTCTGCTCTCCGGTGACTGACTCAAAATCGGCATTAAACACCTCTGCAGCCGTAGCGCGATGGACATCCATACCCTGCGCAAACGCATCCAGCAAGCCCAGATCCTGAGACAGGTGCGCCATAATGCGCAGCTCAATCTGGGAATAGTCCGCCGCAACAATCTGATATCCTTCTGGTGCCACAAAAGCTTTGCGTATCTTTCGCCCCTCCTCTGTTCTGATTGGAATATTCTGTAAATTCGGATCAGACGAAGAGAGTCGTCCGGTCGCGGTCACCGCCTGATGATAGGAGGTGTGGATTCGCCCTGTTTTGGCGCATATCTGTTGTGGCAGTTTATCGGTATAGGTCGATTTGAGCTTACTAAGGCTTCGATACTCAAGTATCACCTTTGGCAAAGGGTAATCCAGCGCCAGCTCCTGCAGCACCGGTTCCGCCGTGGAGGGCTGCCCCTTTGGCGTTTTTTTCAGTATTGGCAATTCAAGCTTTTCGTAAAAGATCGCCTGAAGCTGCTTTGGCGAGCCCAGATTGAACTCTTCTCCCGCCATATCAAAAGCCTGCCGCTCTATCTCATTGAGCCGTACCTCTAATTCCTGACTCTGTACTGCCAGGCGCTGCGCATCAACCAATGCCCCGTTGCATTCGATACGCGACAACACTGGCACCAGTGGCACCTCTATCTCGCTATATACGCGCTCAAGTGCTGGCGAATCTGCAAGTTCGGGTTGCATCGCCCGATACAACCGCAAGGTAATATCCGCATCCTCCGCGGCATACTCACCCGCCTGCTGCAGATCCACCTGATTAAAGGTCAGTTGCTTGGCACCCTTTCCCGCCACCTCTTCAAAATGTATGGTTTTCTGATTAAGCACACGCAGTGCCATATTATCCATATCATGGCGCTGAGTAGAATCCAGCACATAGGACTGCAGCATTGTGTCCTGCGCAATCCCCGCCAAAACCACTCCGTGATTCGCCAGCACATTCATATCATATTTTAAATTCTGGCCCACCTTTCGCTTTTCCGGATTTTCCAGGAAAGGCTTAAGCGCGTTCAGCACATAATCAATATCCAACTGTTTAGGCGCGCCCAAATAATCATGACCAACCGGAATATAAGCTGCCTCAAAGGGATCTACTGCCAGCGACACCCCTACCAGCCTTGCTTCCATGTAATTCAAACTGGTGGTTTCTGTATCAAAGGCTACCAGCTCTGCCTGTTCGATCCTCTCAAGCCATTTTTTAAAATCTTTTTCCTCAAGCACAATTTCATAGTGCGTTTCCTGCATTTGCGCCGCCGACGCGCTGCTTTCCACTTCAGAATCGACCTCCAGCTCTTCGAGCCAGCTTTTAAACTCCAATTCCTGAAATAGTTCTGCCAGACGCGCCTGATCAGGATCGTTATGGCTAATCGATTGTGGGCCCTCGGCCAGATCAAGATCTGTTTTTATGGTCGCCAGATCATAAGACAACGGAATTTGCTCAAGCACCGCACGCAGGTTTTCACCCACTTTACCCCCCACTTCATCCGCATGCTCAATCACACCCTGCAACGAACCATACTCAGTCAGCCATTTCACTGCTGTCTTCGGTCCACATTTGGGCACACCCGGAATATTGTCAGAACTGTCCCCGACCAGCGCCAGGTAATCGATAATGCACTCTGCCGGGACACCAAACCTCTCAATAACCCCTTGCTTGTCCGTGGTACGCCCATCCATGGTATTGACCAGCGTCACATGATCACTGACCAGTTGGGCCATATCCTTATCACCTGTTGAAATAACTGTATCAATCTTTTGTTGCGTTGCCTGGTGGGCTAAAGTTCCGATGACATCATCTGCTTCAACACCTTCCACCACTAGCAGCGGCAGGCCCATCGCCTCAATGATCTGGTGAATCGGTTCAATCTGCTCTCGTAAATCATCCGGCATAGGAGGTCGGTTTGCCTTATACGCCGGATACATTTCATGGCGAAAGGTTTTTCCCTTGGCATCAAAGATTACGGCGACAGGAGATTCAGGATAGTCAGCGAGCAACCTGCGGACCATACTGATGACCCCACGCACCGCGCCGGTGGGCTGTTTTTTGGAGGTTCGAAGATCCGGAAGCGCATGGTAAGCGCGAAACAGATAGGACGATCCGTCCACCAGAACAAGAGGAGCATTATTCATATTTGCCATGATATTTTTTGATATACATTAAATTCTGAAGGTAGAATGCTGTCTATGATAACTGCGCCACTCGAGAAAGAAAGCACTAGCGCATGCAATAATATTAATCCACGAGAAATATCGGCTTAACAGCTCAGGTGACCCTATGATAAAGACCATCAGACAAAATCTCTGCATCGCGCTGATTGCTGCGCTTCCGCTAACGTTGAACGCTGCACCTGAAGAGGATGCCAGCGAACCGGATATTGTGATTAAGCAGATGGAAGACAAAACTGTCTATGAATACCGGGTCAACGGTTTTCTTTATGCTATTAAAATTGTTCCCAAAAAAGGCAAGCCCTACTATCTGGTTGCCGAAGATGGCAGCGACAACTTCATGCGCGTTGATGAACCACGCTTTATCGTACCCAAGTGGGAGGTGATCACCTGGTAGTATCGGCCGGCGACTCCATATGGGTGCTGATAAGCCGGTCCTTATCCTGCCAAATCTCCGCCACCCAGTTCTGGAACGCTAACCTGAACGCTTCGGATGCCTGATAATCGCCCCGTACCAAATGATCGGGCACGGGGCGCTGCCGCACCCTGATCACTACGTGTTTGAGCTGTCCTGACAGAAACGACCAAAAACCCTTGTTGCCCCGGGGGTAGATAATAGTCACATCCACAATCGCAGCCAGCTGGTCATCCAGCATACTGACCACATATGACAGGCCACCTGACTTTGGTTTTAGCAGGTATTGGTAGGGTGACTTCTGATTCAGTTTTTTCTGCTCGGTAAATCGTGTGCCCTCGGCAAAGTTAACCACCGTCGCACGCTCTCCCTGAAGCTTTTGACACAATCGACGCGTAGCCTCCAGATCCTTGCCGCGCAGTTCCGGATTATTGGCAAGTTCCTCTTTGGAGTATCGGCGCATGAACGGGAAATCGAGCACCCAGCACGCTATTCCAATAAAGGGCAACCAAAACAACACCCTTTTAAGAAAAAACTTAAAAAACGGGACTCTGCCTATCAGTAAGAATACCAGAATAGGTATATCAGACCAGGACTGATGATTGCAGACAACCAGATATGAGTACTCAGGTGACAGCCCCTCCAAACCCTCAATATCCCATTGCGGATTGTGCAGCAGCTTATAGGTCACAGCATAAGCGTGCACCAGAGCACTACTTATATTTACCGCTATTTTAGTGCAGAACTGTTTCGCTCTGTCTCCGGGCACCACCCATTTCACAACAGCCAACAGCATCACAGGGGTTAATGCTGTCGCTGCATAAAGCACCACCAGCACGGCACATATAACACCTTTTAGTACAGCTGTAGGCCCACCTACCATAATCTTTTAAGCCCTTTAATGAATGCAGTGTTTAATCTTCTCCGCAACAGCCTGCAAAAACAGGACATACCCCTGCTCGCTGACCTTCATTCCGGTTGCCATTGGATCAATCATTTGAACCCGTACTCCCGAATTTTCAGTCAGCAGCTTCACCACCCTGGAACTGCTTTCCGGCTCAATTAGCAAGCAATTCACACCCTGCTCATTAATAATTCGCTCAAGCTCGAGCAGGTGTTTTGCACCCGGATTGACTTCCGGGTTCAAGGCCACCACCGCCCGATGAGCAAGACCATAGGACTCCTCAAAATAGCGATACGCATCATGGTATACGAGATAGTTCGAACCACGAAATGGTGCCAGCGCCTCTCTTATCACCTGTTCCTGCTCTTTGACCAACCTTGAAAAAGCGGCAAGGTTCTTTTTATAATCGTCCGCAGCCTGCGCATCCAGCAATACTAACCGGTTTGCTATCGCCTCTGCCACCTGGATCGCTTTACGCCCGCTTAACCAAAAATGGGGATCTCGAAAGCCATCATCGCGTATCTCCAGAAATTTCTCCAGATCAACCATGACATCGTTTTCCCCCTGTCGTGCCATTGGTTTTGCGAGATAACGTTCACTCTCTTTTCCAAGCCAAATAACCATATCAGCACTATTCAGGCGACGCATATCCGACGGTCGCATTGTAAAGTGATGTGGCGTGGCACCAGGAGGCAGCAGCACTTCGACCTGTCGCTCACTACCCACTACTGCTTGCGCGATCAATTGTATGGGCTTGATACTGGCCAGTATTCTAGGCTCTGCGATCGACTGGCTTGCCAGAAACAGCCACAACACCGCACTGACAATCATCTTGTAATTTAACATATGGTACATTCTATTCTCTTAAACAAAACGTTATAATATAACAAAGTTCTTATTGATAGAACCAATGCCTGAAACTGTTAACACACCAATCGCCTGCAGACCACACAATCACAACAGCTGCGTTGAAACGGCAATGACCGCCGCCAAACGGGCCTGCCAGGAGAGCGGAGCCCGCCTGACAACGACACGAGAGCAGGTGCTGCTACTCATTTGGCAAAGCCATAAGCCACTGGGTGCTTACGACATTATCGACCAGCTCAGCGAGCGGATGCGCGCGCAGGGTAAAAGGCAAAAATCAATTGCTCCACCGACCGTCTACCGGGCTTTGGATTTCCTTCAGGAACGGGGTTTTATCCATCGCATTGCCTCTCTCAACGCCTTTGTTGGCTGCAGCATTCATGACACAGACCATATCAGCCAATTTCTATTGTGCCGGGACTGCGGTATCGCCATAGAAATTGCTTCACAAGCGGTTAATCAGGCTATCTCGCGCAATGCAATGGACAATGGATTTAGCATTGATACCGAAACCATAGAGATCATCGGGCGCTGTTCGCGCTGCACCGGAGTGGCCGAATTGTGATTACACCAAACCACTTGATTGAGATCGATAATCTGAGTGTTGTGCTATCGGGGAATACCGTCATTGAGCGGGTTAGCCTGAACATCACTGCCGAAGAGATCGTTACTGTTATCGGCCCCAATGGTGCCGGAAAAAGCACATTAATAAAGACAATACTTGGACTGATCAGACCCTCATCCGGGCATGTCCGCAAAGCGCACGGGTTGCGTATCGGATATATGCCACAGCGTTTGCAAATGGACAGAACCATGCCACTAAACGTTGAGCGATTCCTCAACGTATGGCGAACCCGCCACTCCATCAGCATTCAGACAGCACTGCAACATGTGTCTGCCGGGCATTTAATCAAGCGTCCAATGCAGGCAGTTTCCGGCGGCGAATTACAACGGGTGCTGCTGGCCCGTGCGCTGTTGCGCAATCCCCAGTTACTGGTGCTGGATGAGCCAGTACAGGGCGTAGACCTTCAGGGTCAGACTGAATTGTATCGCCTGATCCGTGAAATACGGGATCTTTATCAATGCGCTGTGCTGATGATATCCCACGACCTCCATCTGGTAATGTCCTCAACTGACAGAGTAGTATGCATGAACCACCACATCTGCTGCTCAGGACATCCGGAACTGGTTAGCAATGATCCCGCCTATCGTGAGCTGTTTGGCATTGAGGCGGTAGAATCCATTGCACTCTACGCACATCACCACGACCACAGCCATGATGATGCCGGAAAAGTGGTTGTGCATTCGGAGCGATCACATGGTTGATTTTATCTGGTATGCGCTGTTGGCCGGCATTGGCGTTGCCCTGATTGCCGGCCCACTTGGCTCCTTTGTGGTATGGCGACGCATGTCCTATTTCGGTGACACTCTTGCCCATTCCGCTTTACTGGGCGTAGCACTGGGCATCGCTTTCGATATGAATTTAAACATCGCCGTCATTATCTGCTGTGTACTGATAGCCGTTACACTGGTCTTTCTCCAGCAGCACCGCTTTATATCCACGGACACACTACTTGGCATTTTAGCTCACAGCACACTGTCATTAGGGCTAGTCTGCATCGGACTACTCGAAGTACGCGTAGATATTCTTTCCTACCTCTTTGGCGACCTACTGACAGTAACCCAAAACGAGCTGATCTGGATTTTTGTAGGCACGCTCACTGTGTCTGCACTGCTAATCGGTTTTTGGCGACCACTACTGGCCATTACGATTGATGAAGAGATGGCGCAGGCAGAGGGTTATCCGGTCACACTCATCAGACTGTTATTAATGCTTCTGATGGCGATTGTGATTGCGGTTGCCATGAAAATCGTCGGCGTTTTACTGATCACGTCCCTGATGATTATCCCGGCTGCCGCTGCACGACGGCTGGTTAACAGCCCGGAAAGTATGGCCATCACCGCAAGTGCGCTGGGCTGCCTGTCGGTGATGCTGGGTGTGTTCGCTTCAGTGGAATGGGACACCGCAACCGGTCCCTCTATTGTACTGGCCTCTGCCGTTGTTTTTATGGCCAGTTACCTGGTGCCTAAGGGTTTATCAATACCATTCCAGGAAAGCAAAGAGTAGGCCGCTTATCGCCGGGTTGCCGCCATACACTCGAGCTCAACGCGGGCAGCCATAGCCAGCCCGCTTGCAGCAAAGGCGCTACGTGCCGGATAGGGTGGCGAAAAGTAGCGCGTATAGACCTCATTAAAAGCCCCCCACTCACTAATATCGGCCAGCATGACTGTGCATTTGACGACATCGGAAAGCGAATAACCATGAGCTTGAAGACTGGTTTTTATATTTTCAAGTGTTTGCTCTGTTTCTGCCTTGATACCACCTTCAGCAAGCTTCAGGGTTCCCGGCACAACACCAATCTGTCCGGATAGATAAAGCATATCCCCTACCCTGACCGCCTCGGAAAAAGGTAGCCCGGGAGGTGACACTTTACCTGAATTCAGAAATTGAACCTGATTATCCGCCGATAGCAGCCCTGCGCCTAGCAAGGCGGTTAAGAATAGCAACCATTTCACCTGTCTCATTCCTGTCTCCATTAATTACTGTCCTGCCGAGTAACTTTCCATAATCACAGGCAACACCTGCTTCATACTCTCAACCTTGTGCGGGCTGCGAAGGAAACCGTGCTGCTCTCCATCCGGATTGATCAACATTATACTCATGCTATGGTCAACCAGATAACCACCCTCCTCATCAAGCGGTGCTTTGGCAAACATGCTATTCAGGTCACGTGCAAAGGAGAAAACCGCGTCCAGTTGGCCGGTGACACCGATAAAATCCTGATTAAAGTGTGTTACGTACTCTGCGAGCTTTTCAGGCGTGTCCCGCTCCGGATCCACGGATACCAGTACAACCTGAATCTGGTCATGCACCGGATCACCCTCAAATTCCTGCTGCAACCGGTTTAACAGTGCCATCGTCGTCGGACAAACATCCGGACAATAGGTATAGCCAAAAAACAACAGGCTCCACTTACCGGCCAGGCGTTGATTATCAAACTGCTCACCACGGTGATCCGTTAATTTGAAATCAGCCAGTTTTTTGCTTTCCTGTTTTACCACCGCACCTAATTGGTAAAGCTGTTGAGGTGACAGATCCGGCGTACGCATCACTCGAGCCACCATAATGCCGACCATCAGAAATATGATGCCCACCAGGACAACGACCGTTTGTTTTACATTGGACATAGCCATCCCCTTACATGTTTTTAGCTGGCTTGAAAATTCGGACTGGAATCACCACTGTATCGCCAATCCGCAGACGAATACGGCTTATAAATAATGGTCTACCAGCATGGCAAAGAACAGTGCCATCAGGTAATAGATTGAATACTTGAACGTCTTGATAGGCGCATGTGGATCGGTTCCGCGAATCAACATAATCGCCCAGTACAGAAAACCCAGACCCAGGGCTACCGCGCTAATCAGATAGAGCATGCCACTCATACCACTCACAAAGGGCATCAGCGTAACGGCTATCATGATCAGTGTATAAAGAAGAATGTGCAGCGTTGTGTAACGCTCGCCATGAGTTACCGGCAGCATTGGAATGTCGACCTTCGCATACTCATCTTTTCTGTGAATGGCCAGCGCCCAGAAATGGGGAGGTGTCCAGGCAAAAATGATAAGCACCAGCAACAGCGCATCCGGATCGAGACTATTGGTCACAGAGGTCCAGCCCAGCAGCGGCGGCACCGCTCCTGAGATTCCCCCGATAACAATATTCTGCGGGGTTGCCCGTTTTAACCAGCCGGTGTATATAAACGCGTACCCAATCAGGGATGCAAGCGTCAGCCAGGCGGTAAGCGGATTTACCAGCACCACCAGAATCGTCATTCCCGCCACGCCAATCACCAGCGCAAACACGATAGCCTGTTGCAGGCTGACCCGTCCCTGCGCAATGGGTCGATTATGGGTGCGCGCCATCACCGAATCAATCCGCCAATCGACAATGTGATTGATCGCAGCAGCAGAACCTGCGCCCAGCGCGATTCCAAGATTGCCGAAGATCAATGCATCCAGCGGCACCATACCCGGAGTGGCCAGAAACATACCAATAACCGAAGTCAGCAGCATCAACGCTACAACACGGGGCTTGCACATTTCCAGGTAATCTCGCCAGCTGGGCGAACAGGTTTGCTGCGAGTCTGTAATTTCCGACATGATGATACTGATTCAGTTGTTATCTTTCTGGTCGCGGAGGTAAACCAACGCGACTTCTCAGGTGTTACCACGAAGCCCTGAAGGAGCTCGAACGCGCTATTATCACCATAGCACCCGGCAATAGCAAGTTTACAGACTACCGGGTATTGCAGCTACAGTGATTGATCAGCGAAAACCAAAAGGCAAGGTCAACCAATCTGGGAAACTTTCAGCAATCGTTTCAAATCCTCGAGCAGCTCTTTTCCAGTTTGCTCAGGCGTGTAATACATCATCACATTACCGTTAGGGTCAGCTATTAAAAGGTAGCTCTCTTCCAGCGCTGTGTTCGCATCGAGCTTTTGACCAAGCTCGGTTTTTAGCTGGTTTCGATCAGCTGAAACCAGCTTCAGCTGCGGGTACTCCAGCCGGTCGGCCTTAGTGAGCCCCGAGCCACCCTCAGCGCCGACACTTACATAATAACGCTCCACCCGGTGTGATTCTTTATGCAATGCTATGTTTACCTGCCTGGCTTTATACAAATTAGCCTTGCAGGCGGCCAGACAGCGCCCCTCGGAAAGGATTAACAGGGCCCACTTTCCCTCCAGCGTACTGGTGTTAACCGGCTGCCCGTTGGTATCCCGAAGACCAAGCTGCCCGAATGCTAAAGGCGGCAGCATCAAGGTGCCATGATTTGTGCGTCCCGAGGGAACCAGCACCTGGTTTAAATACATATAGGAAGCCAGAACCACAGGCACCAGGGCAATGCCAAAAATAAACAGCATTGTGAAACGGCTTTTGGTCTTTGACTGTTCAGATATCGGATTTTGCTGGCTATTGATCATCATTTTCAATTCGCTTAAAGGTGACATAAATATACAGAATGGTCAGCGCCAGCGACATGGAAAACCATTGTAGCGCATAGCCAAGATGCTTAGCCGGACTCATATTGATTGGTCGCCAAATGAGCTGCAGCATTCCCGGACTACCGCCAACCAGACGCAGGGCAAAGGGCGCGCCACGCAACCGGGTATCTTGCTGATAACGTGCGCTAATGCGCTCTATATCAACGGACTGTACAACTTCCGGCCACTCCCCTCGAAATGGCTCTTCAGCCAGCACAAAAGCTTCCCCGGGAGGAATATCCACCCCCGCGACAATCCGCTGTTCCGATAATACCGAGGGTACCTGGGGTAACCGTTCACGACTGCCTCCCAATGGAATCCAGCCCCGGTTAATCCATACATAATCAATGACCTGTCCGGTCTCAATTCCACCGCGAACAGATACAGGGCTGTTCAGCTTGAACGGACTGATTACTTCGTAGCCCACCTGCCCCTGATGGATTTTATTATCCAGTAACACGGTACGCGCGTTATCAAATTCCCCACTCAACGCAACACGTACATAAGCCCGATCATTCAAGGCCATAGCCTGATCCAGTGACACGGGTGCTGCCAACATACGATCCTGGTATTCTCTCTCAAGCTGTTTTTTCTCTTCCGCCCGCTCTATCTGCCAAAAGCCAAAGTGCAGCAATAAAGGCATCAACAACACATAAAACAATGCGATTTTCCAATTTACTACAATTCTGAATTTTAGACCGGCAAACTTAATGGCCATTTGGCTTACCCGCGACCACTAAAGTCTACCCATGCCTAACAGCACCTTTTCGGATATACTCAAAAACGCCTCTCCTGAATTATTGCCAAGGTGAATACTATGTGGCTAAAACCTGCCATTATCATACTGTTTATCGCCATTCTTGCCAGCCTGGCCTACAGTGCTTTTTTTCTGCTGCTGGACAAAGGCAATTCGGATCGTACCAGAACAGCACTAGGTGTCAGAATAACACTGGCCATCTTACTGCTCGCCTGTGTTACCTACGGATTATGGACGGGAGATCTTAACCTTCATGCTCCCTGGCATCAATAATTCCAAATGGCCTGAGACGCGGTCGCTACTATTCCGCCAACATCACCTCAGGCCTCAAATTATTGCTTGTTACAGGATATAGACGAACAAAAACAAGCCCACCCATACCACATCAACAAAGTGCCAATACCAGGATGCCGCTTCAAAACCGAAGTGATCGTCGGGTTTAAAATGCCCTTTCAGCACCCTTATCAGCATAATGGTCAGCATGATGCCGCCTATAGTGACATGCGCACCGTGAAAACCGGTTAGCATAAAGAAAGTGGAACCGTAAATACCGGAGTTCAAGGTCAGTCCCAAATGATTATATGCTTCCGCATATTCATAGATCTGTAAGGCAAGAAAGGTAAACCCTAATGCAACCGTAACAAACAGCCAAAGCTTGAGTCCCGATCGGTTTTCCTTTTTTAATGCTGTGTGCGCAAAGTGTACGGTAACACTCGAACTCAGCAGCAGAATGGTGTTCCAGAGGGGAATATGCCATGGATCTACCAGCGCTTTGGGTGTTGCAAAATTACTGGCATCGGGCATATTCACCAATGGCCAGGTCGCCTGAAACTGCGGCCACAGCATATTGGATATACCCTTTTCTCCTTCACCGCCCAACCAGGGAATGGCGAAGTTGCGCACATAGTAAAGCGCTCCAAAAAATGCCGCAAAGAACATCACTTCAGAAAATATAAACCAGCCCATACCCCAGACAAAGGATCTGTTGAGTTGGTCACTATACATCCCCGCATGGTTTTCCTTAATCACCTTTGAAAACCAGTTAAACATGGTCCCGGCAACGATCAATGCACCGGCATAGAATATCCAGTGCGCCAATGAGTCTGCCCGTCCGGCACTCATATCATTAATCATTGAACCTGCGCCAAAAACAGTAACCGCCAGCCCGATGGCCATTGCAATGGGCAATTTGCTCTGCTCTGGCACATAGTAGGTTTGATAGGAGCTATCTGATGACATTATTGTTCTCCGTCTCGTATAGGTTCACTCAACCGATGCCGCTAGTTCGCCGCTACTTCCGGCAAACTAAAAAGCGTATAGGAGAGTGTCAATTTACTCATTCGGTCCGGAATATCTTTGGCAACAAAAAACCTGAGGGGCATATCAATTGATTCGCCTGGCTCCAGTGTCTGCTGATTAAAACAAAAACATTCCGTCTTATTAAAATATTCTGTTGCCGAGAAAGGGGAAAGGCTGGGTACAGCCTGGGCACTCATGGCTCGATCAGTGTTATTGGTTGCCACAAAGAAGGCCTCGTTTATTTCACCGGGGCGTACTTTGATGACCGCCTCTTTCGCGCGAAACTCCCAGGGCATCTGTGCATTGTTGCTGGTGGTAAACTGCACCGTCACCCACCTATCCTGATCGACCTCAAGCGTTTCAACCAACTCATAGCGCCCACCGGTTTTACCATTTAGGCCGGTAATGTCACAAATGACATCATATATAGGCACCAGAGCGAAGCCGAAACAGAACATGCCAAACACAATAGCCAACAGCCTGGTAATAATCCTATTGTCTGCCTGGTTTGACATGTCTTTATCCCTTTCTCACCGCCCTTACTTCACTTCCGGCGGTGTGCTAAAGGTATGATATGGCGCTGGCGATGGTATCGACCACTCCAGCCCTTCTGCACCTTCCCAGACCTGCTGCGATGCCGGCTTACCACTGCGAATTGCATTGATAACAATGTACAGGAACAACAACTGGGTCGCACCAAACATAAAGGCACCAATGGATGAAATCTGGTTAAAGTCGGCAAATTGCAATGCGTAATCCGGTATGCGTCGCGGCATACCTGCCAGCCCGACAAAGTGCATTGGGAAAAACGCCAGATTCATGCCCACGAAAGATAGCCAAAAGTGACATTTACCCAGCGTCTCGTTATACATGTTGCCGCACCATTTGGGCAGCCAGTAATAGACTCCGGCCATGATGCCAAAGATCGCTCCAGGCACCAGCACATAATGAAAATGTGCCACCACAAAGTAGGTATCGTGATACTGGAAATCTGCCGGCGCAATCGCCAACATCAATCCTGAAAATCCACCAATTGTGAACAGTACAACGAAGGATGTGGCAAACAACATCGGGGTTTCAAAGGTTAGCGAACCTTTGAACATGGTAGTCACCCAGTTGAACACCTTAACGCCTGTTGGTACTGCAATCAGCATGGTCGCATACATGAAAAACAGCTCTCCCGCCAGCGGCATACCGACGGTGAACATATGGTGTGCCCACACAATAAACGACAAAAACGCAATGGATGATGTGGCATACACCATTGAGGTATAGCCAAACAGGCGTTTGCGACTGAATGTTGGAATGATCTGTGATACCACACCAAATGCTGGCAGGATCATGATATAGACTTCAGGGTGGCCAAAGAACCAGAACACATGCTGGAACAGCACAGGATCACCACCACCGGCAGCACTAAAGAAGCTGGTGCCAAAATGAATATCCATCAGCATCATGGTGACCACACCCGCCAACACCGGCATCACCGCAATCAGCAGGTAGGCCGTGATTAACCAGGTCCAGACAAACAGCGGCATTTTCATCAGAGTCATGCCCGGAGCGCGCATATTCAGTATGGTGGCGACAATATTTATCGCACCCATAATGGAAGAAGCGCCCATGATGTGCACACCAAAAATGAAGAACGTAACCGTATCCGGCGCATAAGTGGTGGACAAGGGTGCGTAAAACGTCCAGCCAAAGTTGGGCGCACCGCCCTCCATCAGCAGGGTCGACAATAGTAATGCAAATGCAAAAGGCAGGATCCAGAAGCTCAGATTATTCATTCGCGGCAATGCCATATCCGGAGCACCAACCATCATCGGCACCATCCAGTTGGCAAGCCCGACAAATGCCGGCATCACTGCCCCGAACACCATGATTAACCCATGCATGGTGGTCATCTGGTTGAAGAATTCCGGCTCCACTATCTGCATGCCTGGTTGAAACAGCTCTGCGCGAATAACCATCGCCATAGTGCCGCCTACCAGGAACATGATAAAGCTGAACCAGAGGTATAGTGTTCCTATATCTTTATGGTTGGTGGTATAAACCCACCGTTGCCAGCCCTTGGCAGGGCCGTGATGATGATCGTGATCGTGTGTCTCTATAACTGCACTCATCTTACGCCCCCCTTACTGTGCTGCTTTAAAGTTAACAATGTCCGCGGGCTGAACCATATCGCCCACATCATTGCCCCAGGCATTGCGCTCATAGGTAATGACCGCTGCCAGATCCACTTCGCTCAATTGTTCGCCAAATGCGGCCATGTAGGTGCCGGCGCGTCCATTAACCACAATATCGATATGTTCCTTCTGATCACCCACTGCAATCGCGCTTCCCTTGAGACCCGGGAATTGGGGGGGGATACCGGTTCCATCGGCGTTATGACATGCTGCGCAGTATGTGGCGTAAGTCTTTTCACCACGCTCCATCAGCTCTGCCATCGACCATACTTTATCCTTCAGGCCGCTTTCCTGTTGCGCTGCTGCTTTCCGTTCTGCAACCCAGGCTTCATAGTCCGCCTTCTCTTTTGCAACCACCACCACTGGCATAAAACCGTGGTCCTTGCCACATAATTCCGCACACTGGCCCCGATAGGTTCCCGGCTCCTCGATGATTGTCCAGGCCTCATTGACGAATCCCGGGATAGCATCCTTCTTAACCGCTATCGCAGGAACCCACCAGGAGTGGATGACATCACTGGCAGTCACCAGAAAACGAACCTTGGTATTAATCGGAATCACCATTGGTTCATCAACCTCTAAAAGATAGTTTTCACCCTTGGGAGCCTTATTGTAAATTTCATCACTGGGTGTACTCAGATTACTGAAAAATCCGAAACCGTCATTGATATAGTCATAATGCCACTTCCACTGGTAACCGGTAATCTTGATATCGATTTCGGATTCCTTGGTATCATAAATTTTGATTAAGGCTTTGGTGGCCGGGATGGCCATCACGATCAAAATAACGAACGGAATGGTGGTCCAGATGAGCTCCACCAGCGTACTTTCATGAAACTGGGCCGGTTGCGCACCTTTTGATTTTCGGTGTGCAAAGACAGACCAGAACATCACACCAAATACGACAACACCAATCACTACACAGATCCAGAAAATAATCATGTGCAGATCGTAGATTTCACGGCTAATGGCAGTCACACCAGGCGTCATGTTGACTTCCCATTCCGCCCAGGCACTGGCGCTTGAAAGCAACAGCGAACCCAGAGCGAGCCTGAGCCAGGGCATCGTTCTTAACGGCATCCCCACGTCTCCTAACTTTTTATCATTATAAAATTACAGAGGATACACTAGCGCCATCGAATCTGCGGAGCTTACCATACCCACCTATCCCTTAAAGCAGCCAGCTGAACGCTGACCGAAAAAATAGTACAACTATTTTAAGCTTGAAGCAACGTGCCAGCCTGTGTTATTCAAATCAGCGGCCGCCCAAGAGTAACCAAACAATCACTTTTTAAACAGAAAACACCAGGGCAAAAAATATTGAAGCACCAAAATTACCACCGAAAGATACTGCAATATGCCTGGCCGATGATTCTGTCAAATCTGACCATTCCACTATTGGGCATAGTCGATACCGCCATTCTAGGGCATCTACCAAACGCGGTTTATCTGGGTGCTGTAGCATTAGCGGCTATTATTTTTGATATGCTGTTTTGGGCATTCGGGTTCCTGCGCATGGGCACCACCGCTTTAACAGCCCAGGCCTACGGCGCAAACGACCAATCTGAAACACGATCAATTCTCTACAAATCCCTGATCCTGGCCATTGTGATTGGCAGCGCACTAATCCTGCTGCAAAGGCCCCTGTTTGAACTGGCATTCTGGTACATGTCCCCGGCCCCTGAAGTCGAACAGTTTGCAAGACTCTACTGCGACATAAGAATTTACTCTGCCCCGGCTGCACTTTGTGATTTTGTAATTGTCGGTTGGTTATTGAGCATTGGCAAACCACGCAAAGTCCTGCTCATCGTGGCGATTACTAACCTGACCAACCTGGCACTGGACTACTGGCTGGTGGTCGAGCTTGGCATGCTCACCGACGGCGTCGCATTGGGTTCACTGTTATCAAGCCTGATTGGATTAATCCTTGGGCTTTATCTGGTGTGGGGCGTCACCAGCAACATGTCAGCAAGCATGGATAGAAAACTGCTGTTTCGTATTTCCAGCTATATCAAACTGATGCAGGTAAATCGATATCTGTTCATGCGAACCCTCTGTCTGCTTTTTTCCCTCTCTTTTTTCTACGCTCAAAGTGCACAACAGCCCACCTCTACCTTGAGTGCCAACTCCATTATCATGACCATGCTGATGGTATTTGCCTATGGTGCAGACGGCTTCGCCAATGCCGCTGAAGTACTGACCGGAAGGGCCATCGGCGCCAGACAGCTGGATCAGTTTTATTCAGCGTGCCGGGCTACTTTGCTCTGGTTTTTATTAGCCAGCGCGCTGTTTGCGTTGATTATATTCACAATGGAAACTCAGATAATCGGCCTGTTAACCGATATTCACTCAGTCATCTCGGAAACCCGAATTTATTGGCCCTGGCTACTGGTACTGCCCTTTGTAGCTAGCTGGAACTTTATGCTGGATGGGATTTTTCTGGGCGCAGGTAAAGCACGAGCGATGCAGTACTGCATGCTGTTTGCCTCTTTTCTCATATTTCTGCCCTGCTGGCACCTGGCTCGCCCATGGGCAAATCATGGTTTGTGGCTGGCGTTCTGTTTTTTCCATGCTGCCCGAACCATTTCAATGGCGATGGTCTATTATTACTACAGTCGAAAACAGTTATGGATTAAGGATTAAAGTAATGGACCGCACACTCCTCAACAAGGTAACACAACTACTGGCAACACTGCTTTTACTGCTGTGCCTGCAACCGGCTCTGGCGCAACAGGACAAAGCTTTCATCTGGGAGGTCAGCAATGGAAACAGCCAGGTTTACCTGATGGGTTCCATCCATTTTGCCAGTGCAGACTTTTATCCGCTCCGTCCCGAAATCGAAAAAGCCTTTGAATCCTCAAACAACCTGGTGGTCGAAGTCGATATCGGTAACATCGATCCGTCAACGACCCAGACGCTACTCCTCACCAAGGGGACCTATCCGGGAAACCAGACAATTAAGGACCATCTCTCCAGGCAGACATATCAGCTGCTATTAGACTACCTGGACAAACAGGGAATCCCTGCCAATCTGTTTCAGAAATACAAACCCGGAATGCTGGTCATGACACTGACATCCATGGAATTGATGAAGTATGGGCTTTCTCCTGATCAGGGCATCGATCTGCATTTTTTACGAAAAGCCCGTGGCAAAAAAAACATACTGGAACTGGAAACTCTGGAGCAGCAGCTGGATATGCTGATGAATATGCCTCAGGGTGACCAGATGCTAAGCCAGACCATTAAGGAGTTTCACGTATATCCGCAACTCATGCAGTCTTTGATCAGCTCCTGGAAGACCGGAAGTACAGGACAATTGACGGAAGTACTGATCGACAAGCCGTTGCGGGAGTATCCCGGCTCACGTCCGGTATTTGAGCGAATGTTCGTAGATCGCAATTACAAAATGGTGAAAAAGATAAAGCACTACCTGGGTACCGGAAAAAGCTACTTTGTGGTAGTGGGCGCAGGACATCTGGTTGGCAAACAGGGCATTATCGATCTGTTAGAGAAATCAGGTTACCGTGCCAATCGTCTCTAACGGTGGCTCATGCAGACCAATTTAACCACACTGGCACCAATTCACAAATTCATTGGGTGAAGCCCTGTCATTTGCCTGTTGATTACTGGTATCCTGTTGGTTTATTCAGCCTCCCGCGGCTGATCTGTTTGAGGAGGGAGTAAAGCTTTTCCAGAATGCGTGGCCGCCACTATTCCTACGACCCCAATACCGAAATCAATTGGCAGGTATACAAGCTTATCTGGCCCTACTTGCTGGAATATAAGCGTCGTATCGGTATTGCTTTTTTATTCCTGATTGGCGCAAAAGTCGCCAATGTCATCGGCCCCTTTATTCTAAAGCACCTGGTTGACGCACTTGATTTAAACACCTCTGACCCGATGGCAATAGCGGTTATCCCGGTTTCCCTCGTGCTTGCCTATGGTCTGGCACGTTTCGGCAACGTGTTATTTGGTGAATTACGCGATACCGTTTTCGGTCGGGTTACAGAACGCGCTATGCGCCGTATTGGCCTGGAAGTGTTTCGCCACTTGCATAATATGGACCTGGAGTTTCACCTGGAACGGCGCACCGGTGGCCTGGCGCGTGATATAGAGCGAGGCACTACCGGTGTCAGCTTCCTGATGAAGTTTTTTGTTTTCAATATCGCGCCGACATTTTTTGAAATTGCCATGGTGGTTGGGCTGCTGTTTTATAACTATGGTCTTGAGTTCGCCGCTATCACGCTTTTTTCCGTTCTGGTCTATGTCCTCTATTCCATAAAGGCGACCGAATGGCGCACCCAATATGTGCGTGAAGCCAATCTTGCTGATTCCACCAGTAACACCCGCGCTGTCGATAGCCTGCTTAATTATGAAACGGTCAAGTATTTCACCAATGAAACTTTTGAGGCTGATCGCTACGATTACGAACTGGCAAAGTGGGAACAGGCAAGAAGAAAAAACCGCCTTTCGTTATTCGCACTCAATGGCGGACAGGCACTCATTATTGCCTCTGCCATGACCTCTATGATGATGCTTGCATCCAACCACGTAATCAACAATCAGATGACCATCGGTGATTTCGTACTGATCAACGCTTTTATGATGCAGCTGTTTTTACCGCTCAATTTCCTGGGGTTTGTATATCGCGAAATTAAGGGATCGATGGCGAATATCGAGCAGATGTTTGTTCTGCTCGATAAAACCCCCAAGGTAACCGATACCGAGAATGCCCCATCTTTAACCGTCGACAAAGGTCGCATCGAATTTAATGACGTTTATTTTCAGTATCGTGACGACCGCCCTATCTTAAAGGGAATTAGCTTTTCCGTGGCTGCAGGTCAAAAGGTGGCCGTAGTCGGCGCAAGCGGTGCGGGGAAATCTACTCTGATGAAGCTGCTATTCCGTTTTTACGACATCAATAAAGGCAGCATCCTGATTGACGGCCAGCCTATAAACAGCGTAACCCAGGACTCCTTGCGCCGGGCAATAGGTGTTGTCCCGCAGGACACCGTTCTATTTAACGACAGCATTCTGGAAAACGTACGATACGGCAACCCGGATGCCAGCAATGAACAGGTTTCAGAGGCCATTCGACTCGCCCATCTAGATCAATTTATCAGCGAACTACCAGAAGGTGTCCAGACGGTGGTAGGGGAGCGGGGCCTGAAACTCTCCGGCGGCGAAAAACAGCGGGTCGCCATTGCACGAACTATCCTTAAACGACCTCCCATTCTGGTATTTGATGAAGCTACCTCGTCACTGGACAGCAAATCCGAACGCGCAATTCTCGAGGCTATAAAGGAGGTTTCCCGCGGCCATACCAGCCTGGTGATCGCCCATCGGCTATCAACTGTGATCGACGCGGATAAGATAGTTGTTCTCAACCATGGCGAGGTCGCCGAACAGGGTACCCACCGGGAACTGTTAGCGAATCAGGGTCTGTATGCCGACTTGTGGCGGATGCAGCAGAAAGAAAAAACTGGAGCTTGAAATGAAAATCAGCCAATCACCCATTACAATCACCTGCCCGGAATATCAGGTTTACGAGCCACTGCTTTCACTCGACGGCAAAAAAATACTGGAATTGGGTTGCGGCAAGGCGGAACTGACACGCCAGATTACCAGCCATGGAATTAATCGATTTATTACCGCAACCGAAGTCGATGAAATCCAGCATCAAAAGAATTTAAAAATTGACGATCTACCTAATGTGAATTTTGTACTGGCCGGCAGCCAGGCCATTCCCTTTCCCGACAATCACTTTGATGTAGTGATGATGTTCAAATCCTTTCATCATGTCCCGATAGAACTGATGGGGCAGGCACTATCGGAAACACGGCGAGTACTTAAACCCGGTGGCCTTGCTTATATTTCAGAGCCCCTGTTCTCAGGGGATTTTAACGATGTTTTAAAACTGTTTCATGACGAGAAAATGGTCAGAGACGCTGCCTTTGCAGCGATCAAAGCATATGTTGATGATGGCAAGCTACTGCTCAAAGAGGAACTGTTTTTTAATACACCGATTGTGTTCGAAGACTTTGCACAGTTTGAAGCCAATGTCATCAACGTCACCCACTCTGACCACAAACCGTCCGAGGACATTCACCAGCAGGTTGAGCGCCTGTTTATGAACAACGAAGGTCCGGGCGGATTTAAGTTCCATATTCCCATTCGAGTGGATTTGTTGCAGAAACCTGATTAATGCTCTCCTGCCTGATTACCAACTAGGTAATTGCGCCTGATATATCGTACGAGTAGATTAATAGTGTCTCTTCAGATAGCCATAAAGAGGTAGAGAGGAAAACCTATTCGGAATATAAAACAGGAGTCATTCAAGATGAATGAAACAGCGATGTCAGGAAAGGAATTAAAAGCAATCCAGGCGCAAGCCAGCCAACAGAGCTGGAGCCAGATCGGCCCGGGGATTCACGTAAAAGCACTGGTCGTCGATGAGCAGCGACATACCGTCGAGTACCTTTTAAAAGAGGATTCTAGCTGGAAGCCTGGCCTGCACCGCCACCTTTGCGAAACATCATTACTGGTTCTTGACGGCAGTATTACCAACCTGTCAACGGGGCGCAAATACGAAACTGGCGATTTTTTCTATCAAGAGCCCGGCAATACGCACCTTGAACAGATCGGTGACGATTTTACTGCCTATATCTGCATGCGCGGCACCAGCGACACTTTAGTTGAATTTTTAGGCGAAGCCGGTGAAGTGTTAGGCGCTTTTAAAGTTTCTCATTTCAAAGACTTATTACCTGCTCACTAGCCTGAATTACCATCAATTATTCTGGGGCAGCAGCACCATCAACGCTGCCCCATCACTCAGCGAGCCATTCTGCGGCAATCAATTCTCTGCCATTTTCCAGCACACGCCCCAAAAACTGATCACCCTGACCCACCAGACCTACTCCCTCTGGTGTTCCGGTCATCACAATATCACCATCTTCCAGCGTCATAAAAGACTGCAGCTCTTTCAGTATGGCATCCGGGGTGTGCATCATCAGATCAACACCTCCTGATTGACGGGTTTTGCCATTAATCTCCAACTCAAGTGTCAGCAGGTCCAACTGTTTAAAAGCCACAAAAGGACTGAACAGCGCCGACCCATCAAAGGACTTGGCTCGCTCCCACGGCAACCCTTTGGATTTCAGCTTTGACTGCAACCCCCTTTTTGTTAAATCCAACCCCAAACCCACCGCTACAAACCTGCCATCTTCGTAGACGAAGGACAATTCACTCTCATAGTGCAGGGGCTCTTGGTGGATCGATACCAAAGTGGTGGAAATAGCCGAGTTAGGCTTGATGAAGAACACCATTTGCTCAGGAATTTCGTTGCCCAGCTCTTGTACATGAGCCACGTAATTTCTGCCGACACAGACAATCTTGGAGGGCGTGACGGATTGGCCTCTTACCATTACCTTCTGCATTGTTTTCCTGACTATTTAGGGCGCGGATAAAACTTGATCGGCTGGGTATCCCCACTTTGCTTTTTTGCGGAGGTTTTTTCGGAAACCCTGGTTGGCAGTTCGTTGATAGAATCGTCACGCATTTCATCCTGATATCCGCATTTCACACACTCACGCAGACTTCTGCCCTCCTCCTGATACATGACGATCTTGTCCATCTCACCACATCGTGGACAGACTGCTCCAGCAATGAAACGCTTGGGAGTACTCATCGTTAGCGACCGTGCAGCCAATCCAAGTAGTCACTGACACCTTGCTCGACGGTCCTAAAGGGCTCGCTATACCCCGCTTTGCGCAGCGCACTGATATCTGCCTGAGTATAACTCTGGTAACGCCCTTTCAAATGCTCGGGAAACGGAATATATTGCAACTCACCCTTGCCATGCCAGGCAAATACTGCGTTGGCAACGTCATTGAAGGGTTGTGCGCTACCGGTCCCCAGGTTAAAAATGCCGGATTTATCCGGATTATCCAAAAACCAGAGTTTGGCTTTGATCGCATCACCGACATAGATAAAATCCCTTAACTGACCACCATCAGCGTAACCATCCGATCCTTCAAACAGTTTAACGACACCACTATCCTGAATTTGATTATTCAGATGAAACGCAACGCTGGCCATGGAACCTTTGTGTGACTCACGCGGACCATAGACATTAAAATAGCGCAAACCCACCACCTGACTCTGAATGTCAGCCTGATGCCGGCGCAGATACTGGTCAAAAAGGAATTTGGAGTAACCGTACACATTCAGCGGACGCTCATTTTCAAGCGTCTCCTGAAACTCTAGGCTGCCGCCGTAAACGGCTGCGCTTGAGGCATAAATCAACGGTATTCGCTGCTCTATACAGTAATGAAAAACCTGTTTAGTGTACTCATAGTTATTTTCCATCATGTATCGGCCATCCCACTCAGTGGTGGCCGAACAGGCCCCCAGATGGAATATTGCTTCGATATCAGCTGGTAGTTGCCGGCTCTTAACCTGATCCAGAAAGTCCGACTTGTCGAGATAATCGGCAATCGCACAGTCCGCAAGATTGCTGAATTTGGTGCCATCTGAAAGATTATCAACAACGATGACGTCGTTACGGCCCTGCTCATTCAGACCTTTTACCAAGTTACTTCCGATAAAACCCGCGCCACCGGTTACAATAATCATTCTTCTATTCCTCAACTCTTTGTATGACTTGGGCCTGTTAACACTAGTTTAACATAGCGCCGATTCGCTTCACCGCAGCCAACGACGAAATATTCGAACCATTAAAGGCAACGAAAGATACCCCATAATCAGGCTGATGATCGCGGTTGCGCTTATTGAAGCAAGCAGTGGGTGTTCCGGTAAATAAGGTGCTAACGCCGGTCGAACAAAATGTACGATCGGCCAGATCGCCAGAAAGGCAACCAACACCATACGAAAATCCGGCGGCCAGGCGCGCGCCTTGCCCGTCCCGGGCAGCAACCAGTGGTTCAGGCCCTCAATCTGCTCTCTTGAAGGTCGGCCTTCGGTGAGCGGCTTAACCCGATCCAATAGCCGACTTCGTTCACCGGATTCTTCCCACGTCTGATAGTTTTCATACTTATCAAAACTGATGATGGTGACATGCTCACCACGCGGATCAAGCGGACGAATGCGCTGTGTCCCCAAATGTCCGGCAAATTGACTGCAAGCCCGGCCAATGCTATCTGACCAGGCATCAAATTCGGCTTCACAGCCCTCCTTGATATGCCGCCGAATAATGGAGGTCACCGGTGTTTGGGGAGCCGTATCCCTTGGCACAACCTTTTTAATCATCAGCTTTAACTATGTTCAGGCAGACGGATAGGTTTTCGCCGCAGCATCCACGGCAACACCGGTATTAATTTTAGCGCCCATATCAGCCAATACCGCCTCAAGAGCACCCAGACAAAAGAGCACGTTCTTTTGGTTACTGGCATAGCCCATCAAACCGATACGCCATACTTTGCCCGCCAAAGCACCAAGACCGGCACCAATTTCCAGACTGTACTCATTGAGCAGGCGGCTACGAACCATAGCATCATCGGCACCTTCAGGAATTGTGACTGCATTGAGCTGAGGCAAACGTTCGCCCTCTTTTACCACGAAGGATATTCCCATCGCTTCAAATCCGGCTTTCAACGCATTGTGGTTTTGCCAGTGTCTTGCCCAGGCGTTTTCTATGCCCTCATCCTGCAGAATAACCAGCGCCTCATGTAGCCCATAAAGAGCATTCACCGGAGCAGTATGGTGATAGGCTCGCTTGCCGCCGCCACTCCAATAGCCCAGCACCAGATTCAGATCGAGAAACCAGCTCTGTACTTTCGTTGTTCGATTTTTTACCACATCGAGTGCGCGCTCGCTGAAAGTGACCGGTGACAAACCTGGCGTACAGGACAAGCACTTCTGTGAACCGGAATAAACCGCATCCAAACCCCATTCAGCGACTTTCAATTCCGAACCACCCAGCGAAGTAACCGTATCAACAATGGTCAGGCAGTCATGGGATTGCGCTATTTTGGCCAATGCCTGCGCATCCGACATCGCTCCAGTAGAGGTTTCTGCGTGCACAAAGGCGAGAATTTTGACCTCCGGGTTAGCTTTCAGGGCTTCTTCCACTTTGTTCGGGTCAACCGCGTTACCCCAATCATCCTCGACCATCACTGCCGTCGCACCACAACGCTCGACGTTTTCTTTCATACGCCCGCCGAATACTCCATTTTGGCAGACTACCACCTTGTCACCCGGCTCAATCAGGTTAACAAAACACATCTCCATACCTGCCGAACCCGGTGCCGACACAGGCATAGTCAGGCTGTAATCGGTCTGAAAGGCATAGCGCAGCAGTTCCTTGGATTCATCCATCATCGCAACGAAGGCGGGGTCCAAATGGCCAATGGTAGGACGAGCCATAGCGCCCAAAATTCGTGGATTAACATCGGAAGGACCCGGCCCCATCAATGTACGAACCGGTGGATGAAATGATTGAATACTCATAGTAATACCCGTTAAATGAATTAAATTCTGCTCAGCTGAGGACAGCTATCGATAAAAGCTCTGCAGTTTAACAATTTTATGCCTTGCAAAAAACCACGATCACCAACTCTGACATCCTATTCATCCGTTGGTCGCTCGCTTTAATACGCTTGTAAAATGGTCAGCGCCCTGATCATTTAAATGACGGTCATCAAAAAACAGTCGCGACTTTTCATTATCAACAAATAACTGAGAAAATTCATAGTATTTGGCCCCTCTGTCAACAGCATGCTGAATCATTTTTTTCCGATGGTTAAAATCGGTACGTGTGCGCACATCCAGTATATGATATCGATGAAATGGAGGCGTAAACAAAACCAACTGCAAATCGTGCTGTCCGATAGTATCCAGCAACCTGTTCCAAGTCTGCTCATAGTATTTGCGCTGGCCATCTGCAACAGAGTATTCAGACTCCATTAGAACCCGACCAGATTTGCTGTTGTCACGCTGAAGTGTCTCAGCCCATGTTCCTGAATGCGGCCTACCATAGGGCTCCCGCCCCCTGACGAATGCACCGGTCATGCCGAGCCACTGTTTCACCAGGTACTTAATATATCTTTTGGGGGCTGTTACCGGTTCAATCAAACACTCCGCCAGTCCACCTATACCAAAACCTCTCCAACTAAACCCCTCAACCGCAATTTTTTCAAAACAGTTTTTCCCCCGGCTTCGTTGAAAGAAAAGCAGATCTAACGGAATATAAATTCGTCCACTCACCTCAACGATCGACAAGACATCATCCAACATCAACTGTACATCGGCAATGTCAGCATAGGGACGATTCACTGAATAACTACCGGCAGAAATATTCTCAGGTAACACATCTTTAACAAGCGAAGAACCGATCAACAAATGGTCAATTTTCTTAATGCCGAGCAGTTCCTGCTTGTAATCGTGCAGAAAATAAGTGTTTGCCTCGAAGGAAAGGTGATAAATGAACAGGACCGCATAGACAACAATCAATAAAGTCATCGCCCGAACCTTGTTCTTACTAACCAATCCCGTGGGGTTAAAAACCATAATAAAAGTAATCTACATTTTCAAATTCACCAAAAAGTCCAACCAGATAGAAGAGCACTACAGGGTACGCCCACCTCCAATGATCATGCTCAATCACATAGCGAATCAACTGGTCGTTTCCTTTTTTTGTTCTCGAAGCAATTTCAAATAAAACAGCAAAACCCAAGCCCAATAACAGAAATTTTGACATGCCGAAAGGCATTACCATAGTCCAGCTTCTTTCTAGAAATTTGTCTATCAACGCCAGTGACTGGCTGAGAGACTCTACACCATAGAATACCGAAGTGAGACAGATAAGCGTAATGACAAAACCATTGCTGCTGTATATACCACAGATACTCTTGACCATCCGAACTGTTGATCTCTTTTTCAATTGCAGCAGGTAAATTTCCAGTACCAGGAAAATTCCATTCAAGAGAAAAAAGAAGATGAAATTATAAGAGTGCCAAAGCCCCATTAGCAGAAACACAATCATTATGCAGAACGAGCGCCAGGCATAATCTCTTTTCCTTCTAGCGAGAGGCACATAGACATAGTCCGATAACCATTTATTGAGTGAAATATGCCAGCGCCCCCAAAATCCTCGGAATGATTTGGCAGCCAGCGGTAAATTGAAGTTTTCCGTTAATGAAACTCCAAATATCCTTGCAACCCCTCTGGCTATATCGGTATAGGACGAAAAGTCGAAATAAACCCAAAACAAGGTCGCCAGCGGAAAAAAGATAACGTCAGCGGTATGCAGAGACGCGTGGTTTGCCAACACAAATTCTCTGTATATTTCCAGATTGTTAGCAACAACCAGCTTTTTCAATACCCCCAGCATAACCAGGTAACTACCTGATATACAGTTATTATATCTTAGGCTCTCAAACCTTTTTATTTGCGGAATGAGTTTGCCTGACCGTTCTATTGGCCCGGACACCAGTTGCGGGAAAAAAGCGACAAAGCAGGAAAAGGTAAAATAACTCCTCTCCACCTCTTTTTTTCCACGATAAACGTCAAAGACATAAGCCAGCGTTTGCAGCATATAAAAGGAGAGCCCTAGCGGCAAAACAATCTCCAATCCCTTTGGAACCCTGATATCCCATAGCACGGGGATCGCCAGTAGCGCATCCGCATATTTGAACCAAACCGGCAATCCTACATTGAGCGCAACATAACTAATCAGTATTAGCCTGGCCCTATAGGCAAAATGGTCTATTAGAAAGGCGGCCTGGTACCCTAAAAAAGTAACAATGACCAGAAGCATCAAATAAGGAATGCCCAGGTACCCGTAGAACAAATAACTGGCTCCCAGGAGCAATAGCGTGCGATGCTCTTTTTTTACCACTGAATACGCTGAAATCAGTAATATGAGAAAAAACAGGAACTCTTTTGAAAGAAAGTCCATTCGGTCAATATTCACATTTTCAATTTATTAGTGCGCGAAAGCACAAAAAGAAACCGCCTAAATTCACTAGGAAAAACAGCAGTGTCCTGCATCACCACCCACCAGTACATGAAAGGCCCGCAGCGTAATCTCAGTCACAGACTATCCTGCCAAAGGGAAAATAGGCTGGAGCCCCAACTTTAAGACTGCTATTCAGGGTACTTTATTTTCCCTTTTCCAATTTTCCCAGCAAGGCTACGTGCTTCCGATAACAATCACCCACCAAAAAGCTAACATTAGACTATTGGCTGAGAGCCAAAAAAATCTAGGGGCTTTTGAGTAAAAGCAGGCCTATGAGATCTCACAAATCGATTAGGCTTCACAGTTTTCAAATACTCAGTCTCCACCTGATACGTTTCCTGAATCCCACCAAACCTAAAAAACCCGCGAGAATGATCAAGCTATACACGGACAGCGATGGCACTGCAGTAGCGGATGAGACTGGTGCAGGTGGCGGTGGAGCAGGTGATGTAGTTCCGGGTTGGGTATCTAAAGTACTAAGCATGGAAAAAATGTCATTCTAGCCTGTCGGGTGTAAGCCAAATCTATGAGGGGCAGCATCACTTATACGATATGTACCATTATCACAATCAAACGTTAGCCAAATCGCAAAATCAGGAGTGGCATCCAGGAACGCTTCCGTGCAATCAGACAGTGAAAAAGTACCATCACCAACAACATTCCCTCCGGATATGGTGATACTAATAGATAAAACATTTGGAGAGACCACTGCCGGCCCGCTTAAAAGTGTGCCATCAGGTACAACAGCATCATCCCATGTAAACGAACCGTTACCGGTCTCACCATGATCACCCAGAATAGTAAAGGTATGTTCCCGAATAGCGGCGGTCGCTACCAATGGCAGCAACAGAAATAAAACGGTAATGATCTTTTTCACTTTTCCTTTTGCTCCTATGCAAGTTTTTATTTTCCGAGCATCATATCGGCTGTCAGTTCATCGATCAAATGTAATCCAACAACTCGCCAATGCGCACAATTAAGTATCTCGAAGGTTTTGAACGCAGCCTTGCCGGACAAAACTGACCAGGCCGTGTTCGATCAAGCGGGTTCTCCAGACAAGTACTCTACTACCTAACCATACGAATGATAACCACACCGGCAACCACCTTTATCTATGCCTGCGCCGCCCATTCGCTGAATTTTTTACCCTGCTTCACCAGATCCTCAAGTAGTGCCGCCGGCTTCCAGTAGCGATCGCCCAACCGATCCTGAAATGCCTGAATTCCTTGCAGCACTTTTTCCAAGCCGATCTCATCCGCGTACTGCATCGGACCACCCCGATATCGCGGGAAACCATAGCCATTGATCCAAATCACATCGATATCTCCTGACCGACCGGCAACGCCCTCTTCAAGAATTTTCGCGCCCTCATTGATCATGGCAAAAATCAGACGCTGCTGAATCTCTTGATCGCTGATTTCGCGCTGCTCAACGCCCAACCGCTCCGCTTCATCGCGAATCATCCTGACTACTTCTTCATCTGTTTCCCTGCGACGGGTTTCAGAATCATAACGATAGAACCCGGCGCCGGTCTTCTGTCCCAGCCGGTTTGCCTCCACCAGCATATCCGCCGGGCGAAAAAACAACGGATCATCAGGTCGGTGAGGGTTTTCGCGGCGCGCCTTATAGCCAATATCCAGCCCGGACAAATCAACCACGGCCAACGGCCCCATCGCCATTCCCCAGGCCTGCATCGCCCGATCGATCTGTTCCGGGGTCGCCCCTTCAAGCAATAGTGCCTGCGCTTCCCGACCATAACAGGCATACATGCGATTACCTACGAAGCCGTAGCAAACACCCACTGCAACAGAGATCTTACCGATTCTCTTGCCTAACTTCATCGCGGTAGCCAGCGTCTCATCACTGGTAGCGTCAGCTCGCACCACTTCCAACAATTTCATAATGTTAGCCGGGCTAAAGAAATGCATGCCCAGTACTTTTTCAGGACGCCCTGTGGATGCAGCAATCTGGTTGATATCAAGATAAGAGGTGTTACTTGCCAAAATGGCCTCCGGCTTGCAGGCCTGATCAAGACGACTGAAAATATCCCGTTTTACCTCCATGCTCTCAAACGCGGCTTCTACAACCAGATCAACGTCTGCCAGATCTGCATAATCACAGGTTCCGCCAATACGCGCAATACAGCCCTGCATCTGCTGCTCACTCATCCTGCCTCTGCTTACATTCTGCTGATAACGATCGTTGATCATCACCAGTCCGCGGTCCAGATTTTCCTGATTCATCTCTACCAGAGTGACAGGTATACCTGCGCTGGCAAAACACATCGCAATACCGCCACCCATTGTTCCGGCACCAATTATTGCTACCGACACTATGTCCTGCACCTTAGTCTCTTTTGCCAATCCCGGCACCCGCGCCACTTCCCGCTCGGCAAAAAACACATGGCGCATGGCTCGCGACTGCTCTGAGCTGCGGCACATCAGAAACATTTCACGCTCTTTCTGTAAACCCTGATCAAAGGGCAAAAGTACCGCATTTTCTATCGAATCAATGGCATATTGCGGCGCCTGTTGTCCGGCAGCCTTTTTCTTTAGCTTTGCCCGCCAATCAGCGAACAGTTGATCATGTGCCTCACCTTTGCTTAACCGGATCTCACTGACTCGTCGAGGCTGCGCCTGATCTGCGATTAGTGCTTCGGCAAACCCGGTCGCTGCGGCAACCAGGTCCTGATCCACCACCTGATCAATCAACTTTTGCTCAACCACCGATTCCACTGCCACCGGCCGGCCACTGGTGATCATTTCCAGTGCTTTTTCCACTCCGGCAATCCTCGGTAATCGCTGGGTACCACCCGAGCCCGGAATTAATCCCAGATTCACTTCCGGAAGCCCTACCTTGCTGCCCGCCAGAGCAACCCGGTAGTGACTGCAAAGCGCCAATTCAAAACCTCCGCCTAGCGCTGTGCCGTGAAGCGCCGCGACCAGCGGTTTGGTGCAGGTTTCAACCTGATGCAAAACATCAGGCAAATGGGGTTCCAGTGGTGCCTTGCCAAACTCCGATATATCAGCACCCGCTACGAAGGTACGCCCTTCACAATAGAGAACAACAGCTTTGATTTGGTCGTCCAGCTGTGCCTCTGCAACACAATCGATAATCCCCTGCCGAACCGCTTGAGAGAGCGCATTGACCGGGGGGTTATTAATGGCAATCAGGCCAACCTTGCCCTGACGAGTTAAAGAAACGGGTGTTGTCATTTGGTACCAACCTGTAAATATCGACGCCGTGCGCAAAAAAAACACACGGGGTTTTAAAAGAGGAAACGTTTAGCCCAGAGTAAACCGCTGATGTTCACTCACCTGAACCAATGGCTCAATATTGGTGAAGTTTGGAATGTCGGCCATCAGCTCGGCTCCAACCTGCGCAAAGGCTGCCTGAAATGCAGCAAGCGATTCAAACAGCAGATATCCAATAGCCGCAAAAGGTTGCGGGTCTGCCTGCTGCAATCCCTGATCAAACTCCAGCCCCTGCAATCCCAACGGCACCAGTTTTTCCCTGACCAGAGCGAAATGGGTATCACTGTAATACGCTGCATCAAATGTTTTCCCCTCGGCATGAGGGTACAGAACTGCAATACGGATCAAAACAACCTCCTTTACTTCACTTTGGGGAGTCCGCCCAATCGCTCATAATAACTGGCAATGGGTGGGGGTAACGCGCCTTCTGCGGACTCCATGGAGTCCTGAATATACTTTTCAGCACCGGTGCACACATGCCGGTACAGGTTCTTCACCAGCCGTAAAGCCGAGTCTCCAGGCCAGTCCGTCGGTAACAGCATATGCGGTATATCCATATCATTAAGCAGCACTTTACGGTAGTCGTGGATAAGCAGCGTTCTCACTAAAAAACAGACGCCGGCATCAACGCTTTTCTTCAACGAAACCGCTTTCAGCACCGGCCGATACAACTCCAAAAACTCCTGGTATTGATCTGCCAGACTGGCCAGTTCCCAACTCTCGTATACCGCTTCCCGAAGCACCTCCAGCGACTGCGCATCGGCAGCATGGGCATCCATGATAATCACCTTGTCACGCAAACCCATCTCGACCAGCAGTTCATCAAGCGAACCCCTATCCAGACTGGGGTGCAGATACAGGCCCGAACCCAACTGTCCAAAGCCCTGCCATTTCAGGCTTTGTCTCAGCGCGGCACGATGTTCCTCTGGCACTGCGGCGGGCAATAACAAGCTCCACTGGCCATCCCAGCCATGTCGCTCGGAAGAGTAAATACGCTTCGCGGCCCGTTCATATTCACGCATACCATAGCGCGTAAACTGATAATAACTGCATCGGCCTACCCGCTTGGATGTCAGCCATCCCTCTCGCACCAGTCTGAAGACCGAGGTCCTGACCAGCCGCTCATTAATGCCCAGTGGCTCAAGGCTGCGAATTAAACTTCCCAGCCAGACCGATCCGCCATGTTGAGAGATGGCGTCGCCAAAAACGGTAAAAATCAGCGAGCGACTGCGAATCGGTGTACGCTGCCTGAAACGGTCAATCAGTTGATCAATCTCTTTTATTTTCCCGGTCATGCTTATTGTCTGTTGTTCGGTGTCCTTTAAAATCAGCAGGCTTTATAACACAATTTCGGGATAGAATTGATCATTGATCGAAATCCAGAACCACCTTGTCACTGATCGGGTGAGCCTGACAGGTTAACACAACACCATCAGCTACCTCCTGATCACTCAACGCATGATTCAAATCCATATCCACTTCCCCTTCGATCACTCGTGCCTTACAAGTCGCACAGACGCCTGCTTTGCAGGAAAAGGGCAGATCAGCACCATTATTAATGGCACCATCCAGAATATTCTCACCGTCGGCGGTCAGGTCAAAACTGATCGCCCGGCCATCCACATTAACCACCACATTGCTGACCTTGCCACCATATTGCTTGGCGCGTGCATGGTGCTTTTCAATCACCGCTTCGGCATCTTCGGCAGAGGCATAGAACAGCTCGTAATGGATGTGGGCCTCGTCTATTCCTTCCGAACGTAACCCGCGGGACACCTCCGAAATCATAGATTCAGGGCCACACAGGAAAAACTCATCGGTACCGGCAATATCGATCAACCGCTTGTAATTCAACTCGCCACCCTTGCGGTTATTGATTCGGCCATGCAGCACTTCAGCATCCTGCTCCTCCTGACTGAGCACATTGACCCAGTTAAAACGCTCCAGGTACCGGTTCTTGATAAAGCCCAGCTCCTCACGAAACATAATAGTCGAAGAGCGTTTGTTGCCATAGAGCAGGGTAACCCGGCTCTGCGGTTCTCTGGACAGGATTGATTTCACAATTGAAAGAATGGGGGTGATACCGCTTCCGGCAGCGATACACATATAGTTTTTCCGGGCATTCACATCCAGTTCGGTATGAAACTCTCCCTGCGGAGGCATCACCTCTATCTGGTCGCCAGCACTTAACTCATCGCAGACATAATTTGAAAAAACACCACCTTCAATCCGCTTCACCGCCACCCTGACCGTATCGTCATCGACGCCTGAACAGATCGAATAAGAGCGCCGCACCTCCTCGCCATTAATCTGCGCTTTCAGGGTCAGATATTGCCCCTGAATAAACTGGAATTTTTCTTTCAACTGATCCGGTATTTCAAAACTGACGCAACGCGCCTGGTCCGTTTCCGGTCGTATATCGGCGATGCTTACCTGATAAAAATTTGTATCACTCATTGTTCTGCCTAAATACATTTAAAGTAATCGAACGGCTCCTGACATTCCTTGCACTGGAACAGTGCTTTGCATGCGGTGGAGCCAAACTCACTAATTTTTGTTATCTCTTGCGAACCACACAGGGGACAGGCAATGGAGGTTTCCGCACCATCCGCAGTACAGCCCACTGGTGCGGCTATGCCAAACTCAACCAGCCGTTGCCTTCCGTCAGCACTCATCCAGTCGGTTGTCCAGGCGGGTGACAGTCGGCTTTCAACCTTTATCTGAGCATAGCCCGCCTGCTCCAGTACCTGTCTGATATCCCGGGTAATTTCATGCATGGCAGGACAGCCTGAGTAGGTGGGAGTAATAACCACCCGAATACACTCTCCCTGCTGCTCCACCTCCTGCAAAATACCCAAATCCCAGATAGAGAGCACCGGAATCTCCGGATCCTTAACCTCATCAAGAGCGCCCCAAACCTCTTTAAGTTCGGACTCGGACTCCTGACGATATTTTTCGCGCAGCTGCTGCGCTTCAGACACCAAAGGAATCATCTGCATGACTGTTTACCACTTCAAGCCGGGATAAGCTCTTTGCATGAACTGCAAATCTGCCAACATATGTCCCAGGTGCTCGGTATGCACCCCTCGCCGACCACCCTCGACTTTCCAGCTGTCTTCCGGCTTCTGCAGGGTCGCCTCATTGAGAACCTGCTCCACCTGTCGCTGCCATCCGTCGCGAAGCGCCGCGCGATCCACGGCAATGCCGGCCTGAACCAACGACTGCTCCGCTTCATCCGCCATAAACAGCTCCGGGATATAACCCCAAATTTCATTTAAAGCTGTTTGCGCCCGATCATGACTCTCCTGCGTACCATCGCCCAAACGCACCACCCAGTCATGGCTTCGGCGCAGGTGGTAACGGCTCTCTTTGATACATTTTCCGGCAATAGCTGCCAACCGCTCGTCTGAAGACTTAGCCAACTGCTCCAGAAACTCCATGTTAAATGCGTCAACAATCAGCTGTCGCACCATGGTAAAGGCAAAATCACCTTTAGGCAGTTCGTAGATCAGCAGATTGCTAAACTCACGGCAATCACGCAGAAACGCCAGATCATCCTCTGACCGACCCTGATCATCCAACTCAGCCGCATACTGATAAAACATCTGGGCACGCCCGATAAAATCAAGCGCCACATTACCAATCGCCAGATCCTCTTCCAGAAAGGGTGCATTGCGGCACCACTCCGACAATCGATGGCCCATGGTGAGCGCATCATCACCCAATGCCAGCACATAATTAAACAGTACCTGCTTGTTTACATTCTGATTCATCTTTCAATAACCTCTGGTTCCAACACATTCAATTAACAACAAAGCGTACCGGTTTACATATTGTTCACTTCTTCCGGCAGTTCATAATGTGTTGCATGACGATAGGGCTTGTCATCCATGGGATCATAAAAGCTGGACGCATCCTCTTCCTGAGATGCCACAATGTCACTTGATTTAACAACCCACAGGCTGACACCTTCACTACGCCGGGTATAACAATCTCGCGCATACTCAAGCGCCTGGGTGTGATCCTCTGCATGCAAACTGCCCACATGCTTATGGTCAAGACCACGTCTTGAACGTACAAATATTTCAAACAGGGGTAATTTCTTTTCAGTATTCATCATCAACTCCTCTTAACCGTCATGCACTTTTTTTCATGTCACGGTTTCGTTTCTTTTCTTCATAGGCGCGCATCGCATCGCGCACCCATTGGCCTTCTTTATGCACTTTGACATGATGGGATACCCGATCCCGGTTACACATGCCATCACCATTAATCACGCGCATGAACTCTTCCCAGTCAATCTCGCCAAAATCATAATGGCCACGCTCTTCATTCCATTTCAGATCCGGATCAGGAATTTTCAATCCGAGATACTCCGCCTGCGGCACCGTCTGATCGACAAAGGCCTGGCGCAAATCATCATTGCTCTTGCGTTTGATTTTCCACTTCATAGATTGGCTGCTATGAGCCGAATCCGCATCATGTGGGCCAAACATCATCAGCGATGGCCACCACCAGCGATCCAGCGCGTCCTGGGCCATCTGTTTTTGTTCGGGACTGCCAAAAGCGAGCACCATCAGGCTTTCATAACCCTGACGCTGGTGAAAGCTCTCCTCTTTACAGATGCGCACCATAGCTCTCGCATAGGGTCCATAAGAGGTTCGCTGTAAAGAGATCTGGTTTACAATGGCGGCACCATCGACCAGCCAGCCGATCGCACCCACATCAGCCCAGGTTAGAGTGGGATAGTTGAAAATGGAGGCGTATTTGGCTGCGCCGGTCTGCAGTGCTTCAACCATCTCTTCACGCGAGATACCAAGCGTTTCCGCCGAACTGTATAGGTAAAGCCCATGACCTCCTTCATCCTGCACCTTGGCCAACAACACCATCTTGCGACGTAATGTCGGTGCCCGTGTGATCCAGTTGCCTTCAGGCTGCATACCGATCACCTCTGAGTGGGCATGCTGTGAAATCTGACGGATCAGATTCTTCCGGTACTTTTCCGGCATCCAGTCTTTGGGTTCGATCTTCTGTTCATCATCTATACGCTGCTGAAAAACCTTCTCCAGCTCCGCCTCATTCATCTTGAACTCTGTCATTGTGTCTACCTCGCTTCAGAGTTGATCTGATTCTATCGCTATACGCGCTCTATAATGAGCGCTATGCCTTGTCCCACACCGATGCACATGGTGCATAGTGCGTAGCGTCCTCCAGTGCGCTGCAACTGATAGGTCGCTGTAGTGGCAAGCCGTGCACCGCTCATACCCAGCGGATGACCCAGTGCAATGGCGCCACCATTGGGATTCACATGAGGGGCATCATCCGGCAAACCGAGATCGCGCGTTACTGCCAACCCTTGCGCGGCAAAGGCTTCATTGAGTTCGATCACATCCATTTGATCCAGACTCAGTCCGGTCTTTTCCAGTACCTTGCGCGTCGCGGGAGCAGGGCCAAAGCCCATAATCCGCGGTTCTAAACCAGCCGTTGCCATGCCCACTATGCGCGCCTTCGGGGTCAGCCCGTGCGCTTTGGCTCCGGCTTCCGATGCGATCAGCAATGCACAGGCTCCGTCATTGACACCAGAGGCGTTACCCGCTGTCACAGTGCCATTCTCCCGAAAGGGTGTTCTGAGTTTGGCCAAACCCTCCAGTGTTGTGTCAGCCCGCGGATGTTCATCTTTATCAACAATCAGCGGATCCTTTTTACGACGAGGTATGGAGACCGGAACGATTTCCTCGGCCAGCGTGCCATTTTCCTGTGCTGCTACCGCCCGCTGCTGGCTGTTGTAGGCAAACAGATCCTGAGCTTCACGCTCGATACCAAATTGCTCAGCCACGTTTTCTGCCGTTTCCGGCATCGAATCAATACCGTACTGCGTCTTCATCATTTTATTGACGAAGCGCCAGCCGATCGTTGTGTCATAGATTTCAGCGTTTCTGCTGTATGCGGTTTCCGCTTTCGCCATCACAAAAGGTGAACGTGACATGGATTCCACGCCACCGGCAATTGCCAGATCCATTTCACCAGAGCGAATCGCCCTGGCTGCAGTACCGACAGCATCCAGTCCCGAGCCACAGAGTCGATTCATAGTCACACCCGGTACAGCCATTGGAAGCCCGGATAACAGTGCCGCCATACGTGCAACATTACGGTTATCTTCACCAGCCTGGTTAGCGCATCCATAAAACACATCTTCTACCGCCTCCCAGTCAACCTGGGTATTTCGCTCCATCAATGCCTTGATTGGCAGTGACGCCAGGTCATCAGTACGCACCGATGACAAACTGCCACCATAACGTCCAATCGGGGTACGGATTGCGTCGCAAATAAAAGCGCTCATAGTTAAGTTTCCTCTGAAATTACAGTTCGATTAATTCGAAAAGCCCGGCCACGAAATTGCGCCAGCACTTCATTATTCTGATTACAGACAGACACATCATAAAGACCTGTTCTGCTGGATTGATAGTGTTTTTCCGCAGTGGCGATTAACTGCTCACCTTCAGCACCGGGTTTTAGGAAATCTATAGTGCACCCCGATGCAACGGCAGCCTGGTCCTCGGAATTGCAGGCGTAGGCAAAGGCTGTATCTGCCAAGGTAAAGATCATACCACCATGACAAATGCCATGACCGTTGAGCATATCCTGACGAACCTTCATACTCAATACTGCTTTGCCCGGTGCCAGAGATTCAATCTTGATACCCAGACTCCTGGAAACCGCATCGTGTTTGGCCATTGCATCGGCACAATCTTCGGCGCATTGTTGCTCCGGGGATTTGGCCTCCTGATCCATAGCATTACTCACCCGTAAACTCCGGTTTCCGCTTTTCAAAGAACGCGGCCACACCCTCCCGATAATCGGCAGACTGCCCCATCAAACGCATTGCTTCCTTTTCCAGCTCCATTTGCTGGTGCATTGGGTTTGAGTAGGATGCATTAAGTAATTTCTTGATTGCGGCCAGGCCCCGAGTCGGCTGGGTGGCCAGATGTCGCGCCATTTTCAGCGCCTCATCCATCAGCAACTCATCATCTAGACACTGCCAGATCATGCCCCAGGACTCTGCCTTTTCAGCGCTTAACTTGTCTCCCAGCAGCGCAAGCCCCTTGGCCCGGGGCAGACCAAGTGCACGAGGGAGGTTCCAGGTTCCCGCGGAATCCGGCACCACACCGATTTTGCAGAATGACTGAATAAAGCTGGCCGAACGCGCCGCCAGCACAATATCGCAGGCCAGTGCGAGGCTTGATCCTGCACCTGCCGCAACACCATTAACCGCGCAAATCACCGGTTTTTCCAGGGTCATAATGGATCGAATCAGGGGATTATAATTACGCTCGACAGATTCACCCAGATCCGGTGCTTCTTCAGAAGCGGCGACTGACCGGTCATTCAGGTCCTGGCCCGCACAAAAGCCCTTACCGGCACCGGTAATGACCAGACAACGAACCGCTTTGTTAGTCCGTGCATCTTTCATTGCCTGGCGGACCTCATCATGCATCTGCGTATTAAAGCTGTTCAGCGTTTTAGGACGATTCAGCTTTAACAAAGCGACGCCGGCCTCTACACCATACTCGATGGTTTCATAACTCATTGGGAAATTACCTCTATCTATACTGTTCTGCGTCACGCTCAGCCACCGATTAAGGGACTGCAGCGCCCGCTTTGGTGACAGACTAGTCCTGCTCGCGTCGCTCGACGAGGGTCAAAATATCGTATAGCGCAACCACTTGCTGCTCCTGGTTGGTCACCTGAACCGCCCAAACCACAACACCGGTGGCTCTATCTTCATCTGGCCGCTTATCCTTTTTGACCTTTTGTTTGACGGTAATCTGCACCTGTATCGTATCACCAATACCAACCGGCTCGACAAATCGCAGATTATCCAGCCCATAATTGGCCAATACCGGGCCTGGCGACGGCTCAACAAACATTCCAGCCGCAGCAGAAATCACAAAATAACCATGCGCAACCCGCTTGCCAAACAGGGAATCCTTTGCCGCCATCTCATCAAAATGTGCATAAAAGTGATCACCGGAAACTCCGCCAAAATTGACAATATCCGCCTCCGTCACAGTACGCCGATGCGTGGTCAGGGATTCTCCCACCTGAAGATCCTCAAAGTACTTCCTGAAAGGATGCACATTATCGGTGATGGTCTTCGCACCCTGCGTGTACTCTTTGGTAATCGCCGTTAAAATTGTCGGCGAGCTTTGCAGTGCAGTTCGCTGCATGTAGTGTTTGACCGCACGGGCACCACCTAATTCCTCACCACCACCGGCACGACCAGGACCACCGTGAACCAGCATTGGCAGTGGCGAACCATGACCAGTCGACTCTTTGGCGCAGTCCCGGTTGTTGATCAGCATACGGCCATGGTAAGCCGCAGTTCCCAGAATCACTTCTGCCGCCTCATCGCCATCATAGGTAAACAGCGACCCCGCCAGACTACCCTTGCCCAGCTTGGCCAGAGCAATCGCCTCATCCAGATTGGCATAGGTCATCATGGTGCTGACCGGACCGAAAGCCTCAACCGCATGGGGTTCTTCAACATCAAAGGGGTTGGGGCAGTGCAGCAACGTAGGCTGGCAGAATGCACCTTTACTGACATCGCCACCTACAACCTCAAAGTCTCTGTTTCCGCCAAAAACCACTTCGCTGGATTGTTTGAGCTGTTCAATATTGTTCCAGACATCCTCTCTCTGCGACAGACCGACTAGCGCACCCATCTTCACGCCTTCCACTGAAGGGTCACCAATAGTGACCTTGGCCAACCGGTTACTTAGCGCCTCTGAGACATCTTTTAGTCGAGCTTCCGGAATTATCACTCTTCTGATCGCAGTACACTTCTGTCCGGATTTAACGGTCATCTCCCGTACCACCTCTTTAATAAAGAGATCAAATTCCGGGTCCTCGACAGCAACAGATTCGCCTAAAATCGCACAATTGAGGGAATCTGCCTCCATATTAAAGGGGATTGAGTTCTCCACGATATTCGGGTGCACACGCAATTTCCGACCCGTGGAAGCAGAGCCGGTGAATGTCACCACATCCTGTTCGGTCAAATGATTCAGCAGATCACCGACGCTCCCGCAGATCAGTTGAACGCTACCCTCAGGCAATATACCGGAGTCAACAATCTCTTTAACCATCGCTTCAGTCAGGTAAGCCGAAGCTGTAGCAGGCTTGACCAATACCGGCACACCGGCAATCAGACTCGGCGCGATCTTTTCCAACATACCCCAGCACGGGAAGTTAAACGCATTAATGTGAACGGAGACCCCTTCTTTAGGTACCAGAATATGCCGCCCCACAAAGGTTCCTTTGCCTGACAATGGCTCTACCGGGCCTTCCACAATAAATTTTTCATTACCAAATTCACGTCGCGCCATGCTCGAGTAAGCGAACAGCGTTCCGGTACCACCTTCAATATCAACCCAGCTGTCTAGCGTGGTCGCACCGGTCCAGCCGGAAATCTTATAGAGTTCCTCTTTTTTGCCAAGCAAATGTTTGGCAAGCGCCTTTAATGCATTGGCTCGCTCATGAATGGTCAGCTCTCGTAAGGCAGGCCCACCTACTTCCCGCCCGTACCGCAGCACCTCCGCGAAATCCATACCACTACTATCTACCGTACTCACCAACTCGCCGGTAATAGCATTAAACACCTCTGCACCTGCGGACTGCCCTTCAAACCAGGCACCACAAACATAACTTCTTGTTTTCATCTAAACATCTCCAGGAAAATCGCTTCAGAAAGGCTAAATCGCTTTAGACATGAAAAATATGATACAAAAATATTGATATAAGTCAATTGAATGTATTATATTTGTTGAAAATTAGTTTTCAGCTTGCCCACAAATGATAAAATATGCGCCGCTTATTTAGGCCCCGTATATCGTCAAAAAAATAATTATAAATACTCGGGGGAAATCAAAAATCCAGCATCTCTCACTCTTAACTTTCAATCAGCGATGCCTTTAAAATTGATTTTTTGCAATAACGTAAGCGGCTTAGCAAAGGTTTTTGCAGCCAAGTAGTTTTGATCGGAGGAGTAGTGCACTATCAGCATCCACGCTTTATGGTCTTCGGGTTTTTCAGCTGAAGAGCTATGCTTGCTGCCCGTTTGCCAATGGCCAGCGCTCAAGCCCATAACCCGGCGTCCTCCTTCAAACAGCCAGAATTAACATAAATCAGTAACCAGCATGGTAGAGAATTGACATGGCATTAGAAGCAATCGAAACCGCAAGTGTAGATGAACTCCGCAATGTACAACTGGAGCGACTCAAGAAATCCCTTAACCACTCATACCAGAACTGCCCGGTTTACCGGAAAAAGTTTGATGATCACGGCGTTCACCCGGATGACCTGACATCTTTGGAGGACTTGGCAAAATTTCCTTTTACAACCAAGCAGGACCTGCGTGACAACTACCCTTTTGGTATGTTTGCCCTGCCAATGGAAAAGGTGGTGCGTATCCACGCATCAAGCGGAACAACCGGCAAACCGACAGTGGTGGGTTACAGCCAAAACGACATCGACACCTGGGCACAGGTGGTCGCTCGTTCGATTTATGCGGCCGGCGGAAGACCTAGCGACAAAGTACATGTAGCCTATGGTTACGGCCTGTTTACAGGGGGCCTGGGAGCGCATTACGGTGCGGAGAGACTGGGTTGCGCAGTCATCCCAATGTCTGGCGGACAAACCGAAAAACAGGTGCAACTGATTCGCGATTTCGACCCCAACATTATTATGGTAACCCCCTCCTACATGCTCAATATTGCAGATGAAATTGAACGTCAGGGTCTCGACCCTCACAAGCTTTCATTGCGCGTAGGTATATTTGGTGCAGAACCCTGGACGGGCTCCATGCGTCAGGAGTTGGAGGCAAGAGTCGGGATCGATGCTGTTGATATTTATGGCCTTTCAGAGGTCATGGGGCCGGGTGTCGCTTCCGAGTGCCTGGAAAGCAAAGATGGCCCGACCATCTGGGAAGATCACTTTTATCCTGAAATTATCGACCCGGTTACCGGGGAAGTGTTGCCGGATGGCGAAGAAGGTGAATTGGTGTTCACCAGTTTGACCAAAGAAGCGATGCCGGTTATCCGTTACCGCACACGCGATTTGACGCGCCTGTTACCCGGCACAGCCAGAACCATGCGCCGCATGGATAAGATTACCGGCCGAAGTGATGATATGCTGATTATTCGCGGTGTTAACGTGTTCCCCACTCAGATTGAGGAACAGGTACTATCCATTGATGAACTATCTCCCCACTATCTGATCGAGATCGACAGAGACGGGAATATGGATAACGTACAGATTTCGGTCGAGCTGAGTGGTAATAAAGAAGCATCTGCGGATAATTCCGAAGTAGCTAAAAATCTACAGCACAAAATCAAAACCTTTATTGGCATCTCGGCACGGATCGACGTCAAAGAATCCGGTTCTCTTCCCAGATCAGAGGGTAAGGCCCAGCGGGTTATCGACAACAGAAAAGGTTAGCAATACACCAGGCCTTGGCGGGTATCAACTGCCCGCTAAGGTTGTCGCACCAACTCAATTCGCCCTTCTGCCCCTTTGGCTCCGTTCAGCGGGGCCAGAGGACCAACCCCCTGCGCTACCAGCCGCTCTTCGGAAACGCCCTTTTCCCGCAAAGCATCCCTTACACTGCGTGCGCGTATTAGAGACCGCTCCCGCAACAACTCAAGATCAAACTGCCCGTTTAGATGTCCGACCACCCAAAAGCGCATTCGCAGTTCCTTGCCCATCGCTTTGACGACCGCTTCAAGCAACCCCTTTGACTCATCCAAAAGCTGATCCTGTTCGTTAAATTTTAGTCCCGGCAATATTACCCTACCCTGATTTCGCCAGGCTGTGACATAGGTGGAGGGGTTCACGCTTAACTGTTGCGCCGCCTGTTGGTCAATTTCAAGCAGATCCAGATGTACATAGACACGCTTATTACCACGCTCAATCGCGTAGATAACCAGCAGCAGGTTCTGCCCATCCTGATTTATCTGCTTTACTGCGTAATGCTGATTACCTTCCGGCCCGTAAAGCTGCGCAATTCCAAAAATTTGATTCGCCCAATGGCTGCTGCTACCACACTCTCTGCCATGACACTCGAACAACAGTGTTGCATCATCAGTAGCCCTGAAATAATGTCGGTAGGCTTTTTCAGATTCATGACCATCGGGAATACGATAGGTAATACGTGTCAACCGGCCCTTAAACCGAGATGAATACTCAGGCGACAAAGTTCGATTTACTTTTTTTAGATTTCCCAATGCGACCAGATAGTCCACTTCCGGCTCCATATGGTATCGCTCTATTTTTGAATCCGGGTATCTTTGAATGCCCTGATAATCCTCAGCGCCGGTCGCATCTTCGGCGACGCTGAACGCAAATAACCGCGAAGAAAGAAACAGCAGGAAAAGTAGCGTCAAACAAATAGGTTTGCGGTGCATGGGAAATACGGAATTACCTGAGATGAAAGTAGCAAATGTAACCATAACCCCCTTTCTAACATAAATTTTGCCTACACCAAAGGCAAAGATTGAAATCAACTTTCGCAAAAGCGCTAACTCATGCGTTGGCTAAAATCCCAGGAAGTCATCCACTGCGGCTCTATTTTAATCGCAAATTCATGATCAATACGGCTCATTAACCAATCGGCAAGGGATTTGTTGCGATCTCCCAAAAACCGGTTAATCAATCTGGGCAGCACATCAGCGGCTTCCTCTCTCAGCAGACTGGCCTGGCCTTGACCCCGCACTCCACGATAGGGCATCTCGTTCGGCGCAACTTCAAAGGCACACTTGGGATTCTGTGCCAGCAGCTTACTGACCTTTGCCGTCTCATGGGTAGCACCCCAGATACAACCGTCCTGATAGACATACCAAAGGGAACAGACCAGAGGAAAGCCACTATCTTCAATACAGGCCAGCCGCATTGGGATTTGTGAGCGCTCAAGATAGGATTCAACTTCAGCTTGTGTCCAGGCACTGCTGGAGCAGAGCGGTAAACTTGTCATAAAAGATCCTCACAATGATGTGAGTAACAAGGATATCCAACTCCTATGGAGGAGTACACATTTTAATCCCTTCATCGACCCAACCTTCGGCAATCAGCGGTTGTAACAGTGTTCGATCCGTAACGAATCGGTGGTTACTGTCTATCCCTTTGGAATAACCGTTGTTGTAGGCTCGATAGACTGGCACCAAGCCCTCTCTGCATCTGCCATCCGCGCCTGGCTCAAAGGCGGTAAATACGCTGTAATATTCAAGATTCCAACGCGGCTTATCAGGACTGACCTCTTCGCTTCTTTTTACTAAAAAGGCACACTCTTCCTTTGAAATCGTAAAAAAGTGACTATTGGGGCCAGGAGACATTGAACCGTAGAAACGACAGGCACCCGGGGGAGCCAGACTAGTCGATTGCAGCCGCCAGGCATTGAAGACATGCCCTGTTCGCTGCCAACCCTTGCCTGCCTTGCCCGCCTCAATTGCAGCCACCTCATCCCGATCCTGTGTTATAAAATAGTGATCCAGGTTGGTATTGTAGAACTCAGTAACCTCTATTTTGTACTGGTCATCCGGAATCGGTTTTTCCTGTGCCACGCCGGCACAATCCACCGCCTGGCAGGTGAAGTAACCCAACTCACTGGTCGCGACTAACATGCCATGACCGTAGACCACGGTGTGGGGAATTTTTGTCAGCCCATTACTCATCGCCTCCCAGGTCAGCCCTTCATCCTGGCTCACCAACACACCCGTTTCCGTGCCAACAATCAGCACCCGCTTCAAGGGTGGATTTCTTGGCACAAAAACCAACGTACTTATTCTTTCTTTTAACGTTGTGGCACTCCAGGAGAGACCTTCATTAGGGCTAACATAAAGACCCTGATCGGTGAGCGCGTAGGAAGTTTGCGTATCTTCAGGATCATGCACAATCCGATGTGTATTGTCTGGAAAACTGCCATCATCAACTCTCTGCCAGCTTTCGCCACCATCCATCGATTCTACCAACCAAATCACTTTCCTATCAGGGTCCTGTACAAGAACAGGCAAATCATTAAGCCAACCTAACAGGATCAACCAAAAACCATTTTCTCGTGGGTTAGCTAATAATATTTTGCCACCCTGAGAATAGGACATAGTCGTACTAAAACCAAAATCCGTATCAATTTCTTCCCATGTAAATCCATCATCAATACTTCTAACAGTGATCGTACCTCGTATGCCGGCCGTATGCATATACAAAAGAGTATCACTCACTCTTTCTGGCGCTGCTAACAAAAAATATCCGCTGTTAACACCAGCACTACCACCGTATACGTGCTCTACCTCTGAACTGTTTCCCGGATAAACTCTGTTAAGCCAGTAAGCACCCAAAGCAGTCACTGCCGCCCCATCCTGAGTTAAGACTGACCTATTCGCGTTGATAAAACCTGCATCATGAGTGTCATAATCTGGATACACTTCCGGCGGCTCATTCAAGTTCTTTACGCGAAACACTGTAAACTCGTCATTTTCCTGCAACGAAGTATGAAACCAAACACCTGTATTATCGACAAAAGGCTCCCGTCCACTAAAGCTATTTTTATAGCCAGTTTTAACACAAGACTTCTGAGGTAAACAGAGCGGCTGCCAGTGCCCGGCGTCAACTCCACTAGAAACTGATAACAGGTACAGAAATAATAAAGTCAGTCTTTTCCATGTTGATTTCATGACAACTCCTTTCATCAATAATTAGCGGGACCATTACATTTGAAACCGATGGTTAGTTCAAACAGGGATAGGGAAAAACCACTCCTTTGCTATTTAAGGTAACTTAAGGCGGCGTGCACAATTTGACCCCCTCATCCACCCAACCTTCGGCAATCAGAGGTTGCAATAGTGTTCGATCCGTAACGAACCGATGGTTACTGTCTATCCCTTTGGAAAACCCGTTGTTGTAGGCTCGATAGACTGGCAGCAATCCCAATTTACATGTTCCATCTGCCTCTGGTTCAAACGCGGCAAAGAAATTCTGGTATTCCAGGTTCCAACGCGGTTTATCGGGGGTAACCTCTCTACTCCGTTTTACCAGGAATGCACACTCTTCCTTTGAAATGGTGTAAAAGTGACTATTCGGACCAGGCGATTGTGAGCCATAAAAGCGACAGGTTCCCGGTGGGTCCAGCGCATTGCGTTGCGGCATCCACGCATTAAAATTGTATCCAGTCTGCTGCCACCCCTTGCCTGCCCTGCCCGCCTCGATGGCAGCCACTTCATCTTCATCCGATGTAATAAAATAGTGATCCAGATTGGTATTATAAAACTCGGTAACCGTCACTAGATATTGGTCATCCGGAATCGGTATTTCCTGCGCCACGCCTGCACAATCCACTGCCTGACAGGTGAAGTACCCCAGCTCACTGGTCGCGACCAGCATGCCATGACCATAGACTACCATATGGGGAATCTGCGTCAGCCCATTACTCATCACCTCCCAGGTCAGCCCTTCATCCTGGCTCACCAACACACCCGTTTCCGTGCCAACAATCAACACCCGCTGCAAAGGTGGGTTTCTTGGTACAAAGACCAGCGTACTTATTTTTTCCTTTAGCGACGTTGCACTCCATGAGACACCTTCATTGCGGCTAACATAAAGGCCTTGATCCGTGAGCACATAGGCGGTTTGCGTATCTTCGGGATCATGGATAATTCGGTACGCATTGTCAGGAAAACTGCCATCATCGACTCGCTGCCAGGTTTCACCGCCATCTTTCGATTCGACCAACCGAACAATTTCCCTGTAAGCTTTCTGCGCAGTAGAGGACAGATCCTCAATCTTACCCACCTGAATCAGCCAAAAACCATTTTTTTGTGGGTTGGTGGAAAGGATTTTTTCCCTTTGAAAAGAACGCAGCTTAGAGGGCAGTCCAAAATCCGTCTCGATCTCTTCCCAGTTAAATCCGTCATCAATACTTCTAACTGCCATTATCTTTCCCTGAAACTCACGCAACCATATATACAGAAGTACGTTACCTACTCTTACCGGTGCGGTTAAAAAAGATGACCCATAGCCTGCATCTTCAACGTAACGATATACGTACTCCGTCTCCGGTTCAGATCCAGGGTAAACTCTTTTCAGCCAAGAGCTTGCATAAGAGGTCACAACAGCCCCATCCTCCGTTAAAACCGACGAATTCGCGTTGATGAACCCAACATCTCTAACTTCATAATCTGAGTACACATCCGGCGGCTCATCCAGTGCTGTCAGACGAAACACTTTAAATGTTCTATCTTCCTGTAACTCAGTATGAAACCAGATACCCTCCGTATCAACGAAGGGCTCTCCACCCTGGAAAGAGTTGGTGCCAAGATTCAGACAAGATTCTTGAGCGATACACAGCGGCTGCCATTGCCCGGCCGCGGAAGCATTGCATACCCAACAAAAAGTGAGCGAAACCAGAAGTGAACAACTCCATTTAACATTCATCACAACTCCTTTTGTATCGAGGAACACCTTAGTGGTTGCTATCGACAATCAGTCATATACCGCTATCATATGCATCCCCGCCTGAACCGTAACTGAACAGATTGGCGCTCGCAACCAATATTAACCTCGTTTTAAGAGGAGCGGTTAAGGAACGAGTACCGCCTTGACCACCTTACCCTGCTCCGAGTCCTGCACTGCTTGCTCAATCTTCTCCAGAGGGTAGAAACTGATCAATTGATCAACCGGAAACTCACCTGCCGTAAACAGATCAACCAGTCTTGGAATAAACTGATCAGGTATGCTATCACCTTCAATAATACCCTTTACTGTCCGCCCGAACATAATGCTGTTCATGTCCAGTGACACTTCCGTCCCCATCGGGGCCGCACCTACCAGCCCACATACGCCGGTGACACTCAAGCAGTCTACCGCCTGTCGAAATACTGCTGGCAACGCCGTACACTCCAGCGAATAATCAGCACCTCCACCCGTCATCTCATGCACTTTTTCAACCACATCTCCCTCTCCGGGCACCAGAGTATGGGTTGCTCCCAAACTGGTTGCCAATTCCAGCCGGTCCTCATTCAGATCAACCGCAATAATTGTTTCACAACCGACAACTCGCGCGGCCATCACCGCTGATAGCCCAACAGACCCACAACCAAAAACCACAATACTGGAACCCATGTCCGGTGCCAGCGAGTTCATCACCGCTCCCGCCCCCGTTTGTATGCCGCAACCCAGCGGGCCCAGCATCTCAAGCGGTGCATCAGCATTCACTTTGACAGTATTGGCCTGATTCGCCAATGCATAGGTCGCGAAAGAGGATTGCCCAAAGAAATTACCGTGTACCGGATCACCATCCTTGCTTAAAGCGCTGGAGCCGTCTTCCCTTGCCCCGGAAAAGTTACATTCAAAAATCTTCAAGCAATGACTGGGGTCGTCATGTTGGCAGTTGCGACACTCACCACAGGCGCGATAGCTGAGCACCACATGATCACCCGGCTGCACTTTGGTCACAGTCCCGCCCACAGCCTCAACAATACCCGCTCCCTCATGGCCTAAAACCGCTGGCAGCGGCACCGGGTACATTTGGTCTCTGCAACTTAAATCGGTGTGACAGACACCAACGCCAACCACCCTGACCAACACCTCGTCTTCTCTCGGCGTTTCCAACTCAAGCTCCTCAATCAGAAACTCTCCGAATGGCTGTTTGACCACCGCAGCAACAATATCCATAGCTTCCCCCTTCTATTGTGCAAAAAGTAAAGATTATCCGGCAATATTGCTGTTTGCTATCCGGTATGCGCATACCATAGCCGCGCTGCGCCAATAATTGCGTTTTCGCGGGGATTAAGGCATGATTTTAACCCTGCCTCTGAAAATAAACACAGAGGAATTGGACATGACTATAAGCCTTAACTCCAGCACACTTGCAAAAACACCCGGCTTTGAGATTTCAGATCCCGAAAGCATCAGCGGCTATATGTCCAATACTTTTCGTCCCAACAAGAGCATTATCAAGCGTAATGATGCCGTGGTTGATTTTCGACATAACAGCCTACAGTTCGGCTCCACTTCGATTAATCTGGTGCGTTATGGTATTGAAGCGTTGGTTGACGCTCCGCCCACGGGCGAAATATTTCTGGCTATGTTCACCCTTGCCGGATCTGCACGAATTGATCAGGGTGACAGCCAGTTTACCGCTCTGCCCGGCAGTTTCTGTGTATTAAACCCCAATCGCCGGTTACGCATTAATCTTTCCAGTGATTTTGAACAGCTTACCGTTAGAATTTGCGGGGATGCCGTCAGGCGCTCATTACTTCAATTAACGCACCGGGAAATGATACAACCTCTGGAGTTTACTCCCCGCGCTTATCCCCTTACGCAACAAGCGGCCAGTTTTGGGCGCTTGATTAATACGATCTGCGATGACAGCCTTAATCAGGCAGGCATGAGCCATCCTCAGGTCAGCAAATATCTTGAAGAAGCAATGGTAAACCTGCTGCTAACCGATTTCAGCCATAACTATTCAGACCGGGTAATGAGCGATCACTTCTCTTTGTCCCCTCATTTTCTAAAGCGTGCAGAAGAGTACCTGATCGCCAATATGGATAAAAATCTAACCGTAGCGGACGTGGCGGAATTTGCGAATACCAGCGTGCGATCACTGCAAAAAGCTTTTCAGCAGTACCGAAACACTACCCTGACCGCTTATCTGCGCGAAAAGAGACTTGAGAGCGCCAGGGAAGCGTTACTTAGTGCCGAAGCAGAGGGACAAACTGTTACTGAAGTGGCGTTGGCGCATGGTTTCACCCACTTAAGCAAATTTGCTGACTACTATAAAAAGCGTTTTGGTGAGTCTCCTTCAGAGACAAAATCGGCACTACTCAGAAAAAGCTAACGGTCCGCTCTTTGTGGATGCCCTGCAGCCAAACTTGATTCGCCAAGATGATGAACTATCCGTGCCACATGTCGGCTCACCCGCGCCAACCAGCGTATCGCTTCCAGACAGTCGGTACCCGCTTGAACGCTTAACGTGCCACAACCTATCTGATCAACCACTTCTGCCCGATAACGCTCAACCTCCGTTGTTATAACCCGCTCCGCATGTACTGTAACTTTTTCCGCTTTTTTCCAGTTCTGAGCAGACATAGCCTGCCAGGCAGACTCAACCGCAGCCGTTAATAGTGCACACTCGTCGGCCAACTCATGTGTCGTTCTGGCCGTTACTGCTCTATCTTCATCCTCTTCAAAACGTTCATGTAATCGCTGCAGGTGGTCCAGCGCATGCATCAACGCAATCAACCGAGCCCAGTCAGCACCCTGGTCCGGTTGTAAATGAATCTGATCCAGAAATTGATGCAGCTCATCCAAAGAGTTCTGCAACTCATTGAGGTTAGCCTTTACGCCTTGCGGCGACCCACCAATGAGTAACCCAAGATATTCCGATAGCAGGTCAAACGCCTGTACTACTTTTTGCTGCACGCTGCTTAACGCCAATCCCGGCTGCTCCAGTAACGCATTATCTAAATGGCCCAGCCTCGCCGACCGGTAATCCGGTACCAGCCTCTCTACCAGAGCCGCAAATCGATTAGTTACCGGCAGTACTGCCGCAACTCCCAGTAAATTAAAGAATGAATGAAATGCGACCAGCGCTATCTCCGCCTGATTCATCAATGAACCGGGTGCCAGCCAATGCCACAACAAGATATAGGGCGTAATCAGCAGCAGTGCCATCACTCCGGTGAGCACATTATAAAAGACATGTGACAACCCGGTTCGGCGCACCTCAATTGTACCTCCGATTACCGCCATAGCCGCCGTCACCGTGGTTCCAATATCCATACCGATCACCAGCGCAGCTGCCTGCTCAAAACGGATAGCCCCTGCGTAAAGTAAGGTCAGTGTTGCGGCGACTCCCGCACTCGATGACTGGGTGATGACCGTCGCGATCACGCCCAGGCCAACAAGCTGAATGCGTCCCAGCCAGGTATCAGCAGGCAGGTTATCCGGTGTTATCAGCCCCTGCACTCCGGACAAACCGAGCTGCATCTGGGTAATGCCAATAAAGATCAAACTAAAACCAGCCAGCGCATAACCAACAGCCGATAACTGTTCCCTGGCAAAGAGTTTAAGAATGGCCCCCACTAAAACAAGTGGCAGCACCAGTTCCCCCAGCTGTAACTTCAGGCCCAGCAAAGCCACTAACCAACCGGTGATGGTGGTGCCTATATTGGCACCGAAAATAATGCCCAGTGACTGGGGAAAAGTTAACAGCCCTGCTCCGACAAATCCAACAGCAGCAACCGTTGTCGCACTTGATGACTGCAAAATAGCTGTGCTGACAGCACCGGTAGCGGCTCCGGTAATCGGGCTGTGGGTGAATCGCATCAGAGCAGCTCTCATGCTGTCGCCACCCAGCGTTTTTAACCCGTCTGTCATGATAATCATGCCCAACAGGAACAGACCGAGACCACCCAGAGCCTGGAGCACTGCCATACCCCGTTAATGTTCCTGATGGATGATCATATGCTGCAGATCCCTTTGATGCTGGATATCGTTGAGCGGCTCACGTACCCTCCCATTAGCTTTAGTGCATGGCAATGAGCTTTTGCTCACCTTTTATCCCGGTTTTACCGCTTCCCCTTTAATCATAAACGCCGCAAACGGCGGCGACATTTTGGGATTTCGGTAACGCTCGATGCTGGCAAATTCAAAGCCGGCATCACTAAACACCTGCTCCGTATCCCGGTTCAGATGGCAGCCACAGCCAAAGACTTTCCAAGCTGGATTGATAAATTCCTGTACTTTTTGCATGCGACCTTCCGGATACCGCACATGCTCGAGAAACAATAATTTTCCGCCAGGCCTAAGAACGCGAAATACCTCTTTAGCAGCTCCCATTGCATCCGGAATGGTACAGAAAACCAGACAGGCGATCGCCGTATCGAAACTATTGTCTTCAAATGCCATCCGCTCACCACCACCGCCGACAAATTCATAGCGGTCCATCGCTATTTGCAACTCGCCCTTATCAGATATTTTTTGCAACCTCTTTTTTGCTTTCTCCCGCACTGCGTCGCAGGGCTCCAGCCCTATCACCTTCTCTGCAGCTTGCGTATAAAAGGGCAGATTGGTTCCGTTACCCATCCCCACTTCGAGCACCTTCCCGGCAGCCTGCCCAACCATTTGTTGGCGCTCATCCTTAAGGCCAGCCAATGCAACGTCCATAATCGCGGGGAGTATATGATCTTCATGAATGCCCATACATCTGCTCTCCTGATAGTCCTATTATTACAGCCCCAAACCCCGGGCTTCTGTTTTGAATAAGGATGCTGGATTAATATTACCGTAACTTTACAGGTGGAAACAAAAAAAGGCAGCCAAAGCTGCCTTTTTCCTATCTACTTGAACCGGAATTTTACCAGCCAGTAATCTCAGCCAGGCCATCTCCGATCTGTGCCAGACTCCTCACAGTCTTTACGCCAGCATCTTCAAGTGCAGCAAATTTTTCATCTGCCGTGCCCTTGCCGCCGGAAATAATCGCACCTGCATGCCCCATGCGTTTACCCGGAGGTGCCGTAACACCTGCAATATAAGATACAACCGGCTTGGTTACATGCTCTTTAATGTAAGCCGCCGCTTCCTCTTCCGCTGTTCCGCCGATTTCACCGATCATTACAATGGCCTCGGTTTTTTCGTCTTCCTGGAACAATTTCAATATATCGATAAAGTTTGAACCGGGAATCGGATCTCCACCGATACCGACACAGGTTGACTGGCCATAACCATGGTCGGTGGTTTGTTTCACCGCTTCATAGGTCAACGTACCTGATCGAGAAACAATACCGACTTTACCGGGCAGATGAATATGTCCGGGCATAATGCCAATTTTGCATTCACCGGGAGTGATCACCCCGGGGCAGTTTGGACCAATCAGGCGCACGCCCAACTCATCACATTTTACCTTTGCATCAAGCATATCAAGGGTGGGAATGCCCTCCGTGATACAGACAATCAAACCAACACCGGCGTTCGCCGCTTCCAGAATAGAATCTTTACAGAAAGGTGCCGGAACATAGATCACGCTGGCGTCAGCACCAGTTGCATCCACCGCATCCTGAACGGTGTTGAACACTGGCAAACCCAGGTGCTCCTGTCCGCCTTTACCCGGCGTTACACCACCTACCATCTGAGTACCATATTCGATAGCCTGCTCGGAGTGAAAAGTACCCTGAGAGCCGGTAAAACCCTGACAAATAACTTTGGTGTTTTTATCTATTAAAATACTCATTAGTTGTTCCCCGCTGCGTTCACGGCTTGCTCTGCTGCATCTGCCAAGCTGGTTGCAGCAATAATATTCAACCCGCTTTCTGCCAATAGTTGTGAGCCCTTTTCGGCATTATTACCTTCCAAACGCACGATAACCGGCACTTTAACACCCACCTCTTCAACTGCACCTATAACACCCTCAGCAATCAAATCGCAACGTACGATACCACCAAAAATATTAACCAATACTGCTTTCACATTAGAGTCGGACAGAATGATTTTAAAAGCTTCAGAGACACGCTCTTTAGTCGCACCTCCACCAACATCCAGGAAGTTTGCCGGAAAACCACCATGCAATTTCACAATATCCATGGTGCCCATCGCCAAACCGGCACCATTGACCATGCACCCGATATTGCCATCTAGCGCCACGTAGTTAAGATCCCATTTTGCCGCATTGGCTTCACGCTCATCTTCCTGGCTGGGATCATGCATCTCCTTGACCTGGGCCTGACGGTACAAGGCATTGCCATCAACATTAATTTTTGCATCCAGGCAGTGCAGATTCCCCTCTTCAGTAATCACCAGCGGGTTAATCTCAATTAGCGCCAGATCCTTGTCTTTAAAGAGTTTGGCCAAGCCCAGAAAAATTTGCGTAAACTGTTTGACCTGAACACCCGAAAGTCCCAGTTTGAAAGCCAGCTCTCTGCCCTGATAGGGCTGCGCGCCCACCAGTGGATCTACTGTTGCTTTCAATATTTTCTCGGGCGTTTCATGCGCCACTTTTTCAATCTCTACACCACCTTCCGTTGACGCCATAAAAACAATACGGCGACTGGCCCGATCAACTACCGCTCCCAGATAAAGTTCCTGCGCAATATCAGTACAAGACTCGACCAGAATCCGGCTGACCGGCTGACCGTTTGCATCTGTCTGATAGGTTACCAGACGATTACCAAGCCATTTTTTGGCGAATTCCTGGATTTCCTCTTTACTGCTGACCAGCGCAACACCACCAGCCTTACCTCGACCACCGGCATGCACCTGGGCTTTCACAACCCATTTGTCGCCACCAATTGTGCCGGCAGCTGCGACAGCTTCCTGCACTGTTTCTGCGGCAACACCCTGCGAAACCGGCAAACCGTATTCGGCAAACAGTTGCTTGCCTTGATACTCATGTAAATTCATATCTAATTACCACGTTAATTAAACCAACGAATGTATTTACTGATATAACCAGCAAACAAGCATTCTCCCTCGAAACAAACTTTCTAAACCAGCGCCTTGTCTATTTTTTATTTAGCGCTTCTTACGATTGGGCATATGTATTGCGTGCCCATTGGCAGCCAACGCCGCCTCATGTACTGCTTCAGATAAGGTCGGATGCGCGAATACGGTTAACCCGATATCCTCCGCACTGGAACCAAACTCCATAGCAATTACTCCCTGTTGCGCGAGATCACCGGCACTCGGCCCCAGGATGTGCAATCCCAGCACCCGATCCGTTTCCTCGTGCGCAATAATTTTTACCATTCCAGCTGAATCATTTGCCGCCAACGCACGGCCGCTCGCAGCAAAGGGGAACATGCCCACCTTATATGGAACACCGCCCTGTTTGAGCTGCTGTTCTGTTTTACCCACCCAGGCGATTTCAGGGTGAGTATAAATTACTGAAGGGATCAGGTCATAATTGATCTGGGCTTTCTTGTCGGCAATAAGCTCCGCCACCATGACACCTTCTTCTGAACCTTTGTGTGCCAGCATGGGCCCTCTGACCACATCACCGATAGCATAGACACCGGCCACACCAGTTCGACACTGGCCATCCACAGCGATAAAACCCTTCTCGGTTAATTCAATTCCTGCATCATCAGCCAACAGGTTTTCTGTATAAGGTCGGCGGCCCACGGCAACAATCAGTTTGTTGACCACCACCTCCTGCTCCCCTTTGGCGTCCGTATATTGCACGGTCACGCTATTATCCGCCACTTTGGAACCGGTAACCCGGGCACCCAGACGAATATCCAAGCCCTGCTTGTTAAAAATTTTCAATGCGTCTTTGGCAATCTGCTCATCCGCAAGCGGCAGGAATTCCTCTAGCGCTTCCAGCACAATCACTTCCGAGCCTAACCGTTTCCATACACTACCCAACTCCAGACCGATTACCCCGGCACCTATAACACCCACCTTTTCAGGCACTTCCTGAAATGCCAGCGCACCTTCGTTATCAACAATAGTATCGCCATTGACCGGAGTTGGAGGTATATCTACCGGTACTGAACCCGCCGCAATAATAACATTTTCGGCCTTTAGTATTTCTGACTCGCCCTGGTGAGGCGTAAACTCGACACGTTTCCCGGACAACAGTTTGCCGGTACCGGACAGGCTGGTAACGCCATTGGCTTTAAAAAGACCACCGATCCCCGTGGTAAGCGTTCTGATGATCTTTTCCTTTCGCTTGATCATCGCCGGCACATCAATTGCCACATCGCCGGTACTGATACCGTGCACCTTGAGTCCTTTCTGCGCCTCTTCATACTTGTGAGAGGTATCCAGCAGCGCTTTAGACGGGATGCAGCCGACGTTCAGACAGGTCCCCCCGAGCGATGGTTTACCTTTCTCATTCAACCATTTATCAATACAGGCCGTATTCAAACCCAGTTGTGCAGCACGAATTGCAGCGACGTATCCTGCCGGCCCGGCGCCAATAACAATCACATCAAAGCTTTGTGACATTGAAAATCTTCCTCGAATTATTGATTGGTTAAGAGCGGTGCCATCAACCTGAAAGCCCGCCCTTACTCACTAGACCTGCAATAGTATGCGCGCCGGATCTTCCAGCAGCTCTTTTATCGTCACCAGGAATTGTACCGCCTCACGGCCATCTATCATACGATGATCGTAGGAGAGTGCCAAATACATCATTGGCAAAACAACCACTTCACCATTGACCGCCATCGGTCGTTCCTGAATTTTGTGCATCCCTAAAATTGCAGTTTGCGGTGGGTTCAGTATCGGAGTGGACAACAGTGAACCAAAAACACCTCCATTGGAAATGGTAAAAGTACCGCCGGTCATCTCTTCAATACCCAGCTTTCCTTCTCTCGCTTTCTTTCCATAAGCGGCGATTCCCGCTTCAATATCCGCTAACCCCATCGTCTCGGCGTCACGCAACACCGGCACCACCAAGCCCTTATCGGTAGAAACGGCAACGCCGACATCCTGATAACCGTGATAGACAATATCATTGCCATCAATGGAAGCATTAACCGCAGGGAAGCGCTTCAGCGCCTCAACAGCCGCCTTCACAAAAAACGACATAAAACCGAGTTTTACGCCATCATGTGATTTCTGGAACTGCTCTTTGTAGCGCGCACGCAGATCCATCACCGGCTGCATGTTCACTTCGTTATAGGTTGTCAGCATGGCGGCCGTTTGTTGTGCCTGCACCAGCCTAGCGGCAATCGTAGCGCGAAGCCGGGTCATCGGTACCCGTTTTTCCGGACGCTCGCCCTGTATGGGTTGAGCAACCGGCGTCGCCGCAGGCGCTGGCTGTGATGCAGGCGCACTTTCAGGCTGCAAATGGTTGAGCACATCCTCTTTTGTGATGCGCCCATCTTTTCCGGTCGCCGCAATTGCTTGCGGATTCAAACCGTTCTCAGCGATCAGCTTGCGTGCAGCGGGGCTTGCAACCGCCTCATCAATATCAGTAGCGGCATCCGGCTCATTGACCACTTCCGGCTTACTCTCGGGCTCATCTTTTGCGGTTTCATCGCTGCCCTTCGCCGGCGCGTCGCCTTTGGTAAACTCAGCGATCAGCTCTGTACTGAGCACTGTATCTCCCTCATCCTTGATGATTTTTGAAATCTGCCCATCTGCCGGCGCAACCACCTCCATCACCACTTTATCCGTTTCAATATCTACGATCAGCTCATCACGGCTCACCGGTTCGCCCGGCTTTTTGTGCCAGGTAGCCACGGTTCCTTCAGCAATGGACTCGGGGAAAGCGGGTGCTTTAATTTCTATAGTCATGTTTGTTATTCCACAGTTAAGTGTCGGTTAAGATCTGATCGCATCAGTAATAACTTGTTGCTGCTGTTGTTGGTGCAGTGCCATGTGACCTACCGCCGGAGAAGCTGAAGCTTCACGCGCCACCTTGGTCAACTCAATATTGTTATCCAGCTTATCAATGACATTCCGCATATGGTGATTACAGCTATACCAAACGCCCTGGTTAAGCGGCTCTTCCTGTACCCAGGTCAACTCTTCCAAATGGGGGTACGCAGACAAAACTTCAACCAGATCATCTTCCGGAAACGGATAAATTTGCTCAAGCCGTACAATGGCCAGATCATCACGCTCATCTTCCTGGCGCTGATTCAGCAATTCGTAGTAAATTTTACCGCTACACAAAATTGCTCGCTTTACCTTGCTGTTATCCAGCGTCTCCCACTCTGGCAACACGGTATGAAAAGTGCCATCGGCTAGCTCCTCCATCGGCGAAATCACATGTTTATGACGCAACAGGCTTTTCGCTGTCATCACAATCAGTGGTTTTCGCAGTGGCCTGATCACCTGGCGGCGCAGCATATGAAACACCTGCGCTGGTGTGGTCGGGAGACAAACCTGAATATTATGTTCCGCTGAGAGTTGCAGAAAGCGCTCCAGTCTGGCCGATGAGTGCTCCGGGCCCTGGCCCTCATAGCCATGCGGCAAAAACATGGTCAAACCACACAAACGACTCCACTTGTGCTCGCCACTGGTAATAAACTGGTCAATCACCACCTGGGCATTATTGGCAAAATCACCAAACTGCGCCTCCCAGATAACCAGACTGGTGGGCGAAGTTGTTGCATAACCATACTCAAAGCCCAGCACCGCCATCTCCGACAGCAGCGAGTCATATATTTCAAATTCCGGCTGATCCTGCGAGATATGTTGCAGGGGTATATGCACCGCCCCGTCCTCTTGGGAGTGCAGCACCGCATGGCGGTGAGAGAAAGTTCCCCGTCCAACATCCTGGCCAACCAATCTGACGGGGTGCCCACTGTTAATTAGCGATGCATAAGCCATCGCCTCTGCACAACCCCAGTCTACCGGGATTTCGCCTTCCGCCATCAGCATGCGATCTTTATAAATCTTCGCCACCTGACGCTGCACTTTAATATTGTCAGGCACGGTATTGATCGCTTTACCCAAAGCACGCAAACGGTCGATATCAATCCGGGTATCATGGACTGCGGTCCACTCTTTGTTCAAATAGGGTGTCCAATCCACAAACTTGGCGAAATCCGGCTCGCTGACCCAGTGATCCACCAGATGCCCACCGCGATCCAGCACATCACGGTACTCATCCATCAGCAGATTACTTTTCTCCGCGGTCTGTACCCCTTCCTGCTCCAGTTTCTGAGCATATAGTTCGCGGGTGGTTGGGTGTTTTTTGATCACTTTGTACATCATCGGCTGTGTCGATGAAGGCTCGTCCGCTTCATTGTGTCCGCGACGTCGATAGCAGATCAGATCAATCACTACATCTTTCTTGAATTCATTTCGGTAATCGACCGCCAGCTGCGTCGCAAATAGCGCCGCTTCGGGATCATCACCATTAACATGAATGATCGGTGCTTCGATCATTTTAGCCACATCGGTACAATATTCGGTGGAGCGGGCATCTTCAGGACGACTGGTGGTAAAGCCGATCTGATTGTTCAATATGACATGAATCGTACCGCCCGTATGGAAACCGCGGGTCTGGGACATCTGGAAGACTTCCATTACCACACCCTGCCCGGCAAACGCAGCGTCACCATGAATCACAATAGGTACGACATTATTTTTCTCTGTATCCTCACGACGATCCTGACGTGCACGCACCGATCCTTCAACAACTGGCGCCACCACTTCGAGATGTGAAGGGTTGAAGGACATCGCCAGATGCACCTCACCATGCGGGCTGATCCAGTTTGATGAAAACCCCTGGTGGTACTTCACATCTCCTGACCCGTCAAACCGGGATTTACCCTCAAATTCTTCAAACAGCTCAGCAGGCTTCTTGCCCAGAATATTCACCAGAAGATTCAACCGCCCACGGTGAGCCATTCCGATAACAATCTCTTTTGCGCCATAAGCAGCCGTTCGGTTGATCATCTCTTCAACCATCGGAACCAGCGCCTCGCCTCCCTCAATACCAAATCGCTTGGTACCCGGGTAACGCGAACCGAGGTACTTCTCCAGCCCCTCAGCCGCAGTCAGGGATAACAGAAGATCCCTTTTCACCGCCTTGCTGTAATCAGGTTGCCCTCTGACCGGCTCGATTCGCTGCTGAAACCACCGCTTGACCTGCGTATCCACTGCATGCATATATTCAAACCCGATATGACTGCAGTAGGTCTTCTCCAGGTCTCTAACGATCTGATGCAACGGTGCAACATTAGGCCCAAAAACAAGGGAGCCCAGGCGAAATTCGGTTTGATAGTCGTCCTCAGAAAGATCATGAAAGGCAAGATCAAGATCAGGTACCTTTTCCCTCTGCATCAAACCCAGCGGGTCAAGATCGGCTTTTTGGTGTCCACGGAATCGATACGCATGCATCATACTCAGCAAGCGAACCTGCTTCTTCTCATGCTCAATACTGACTGAATCCGAAATAGCACCAGCAGTCGCACTGGACTGTTTGCCCATTTCGAGAAACTGTTTCGTTATGGTTGCGTAGGAAGGTTCCGGTTCGGCCGAACCGTTGACTTTTGGCAGCACATCGAAATAACTGCGCCACTCTTCTGGAATGGATTGGGGATCTAGTAAATAGGCCTCATAAAGACCTTCAACATACGACAGATTGCCACCCTGCATGTGCGCAGACTGCCACATCTGTTCCATATTAGTATCGTGCACGCATCACCCCTGATACTTTGATTAAAAACTAGTTATTGTATGTCATAGATTAGTACAAGTATTCCCTCCTCTCCACTCGCAGCCAAAGAAATGACCACGCCCCTAATAATGTTTAAATACTATTAATAATTATAATGGCTTAACTAACCGGACCCAGACTCCCTTCAGTCTGGCATCCGGCTTTTATATACTGCTATGTTGCTCTCTGGATTAGCATTTCCCGAATGTGGCCGATCGCACGTGTCGGATTCAATCCTTTAGGGCATACGCTAACACAATTCATAATACCTCGACAGCGGAATACGCTGAACGGGTCATCCAGATCAGCCAACCTTTCCTGAGTTGCTTCATCCCGGCTATCAGCCAAAAAGCGATAGGCCTGCAACAAACCCGATGGTCCGATAAATTTATCCGGATTCCACCAGAAAGACGGGCAGGAAGTTGAACAGCAGGCACAAAGAATACACTCGTACAAGCCATCCAGTTTTTCCCGCTCTTCCGGCGACTGCAATCGTTCGATGGCCGGAGCAGGCGTTTCATTAATCAGGTAGGGCTTCACTTTTTCGTATTGCTTGTAAAAAATGCTCATGTCGACCACCAGATCCCTTACCACTGGCAATCCCGGCAGAGGACGCAATACGAGTTTATTGTTTTTAACCGTCTCCGATAACGGCGTAATACAAGCCAGACCGTTTTTTCCGTTCATGTTCATGCCGTCTGAACCACACACGCCTTCACGACAGGAGCGACGATAGGCCAATGATTCATCCTGACCTTTAAGCAATTCCAACACATCCAACACCATGAGATCCTTGCCGCCGGTGTCGAGTTGGACATCCTGCATGTAAGGCTCACTATCAGTTTCAGGGTTATAGCGATAGATACTGACTGTTAACATAGGTATAGTCCCGATCAATAGGTACGTTCTTTTGGCTCGAAAGCCTCAACAGTTTTCGGTGTAAAGTTTACGGAGCGTTTGCCAACCCGCTTCTCACCAGGGAAGTACATCGAGTGACACAACCAGTTCTCATCGTCGCGAGTCTGGTAATCGTCACGTGCATGTGCACCGCGGCTTTCCTTACGCTCTTCTGCAGTAATAGCGGTCGCTTCAGCAACTTCCAGCAGGTTTTGCAGTTCCAGCGCTTCAATGCGAGCCGTGTTAAAGGCGTTGCTTTTATCATCCAGCTTCACATTTTCGACACGTGGGCGCAGATCCGCCAGCTTCTTGATGCCCTCCTGCATAAACTCACCTTTACGGAACACACCAAAGTGATTCTGCATAATACTTTGCAACTCGGTGCGCAGGCTGGACGCGTTCTCACCGTCATTACTGCCGTTAATCTTATCCAAACGACTCAGCGCCTGATCAAGATCGGTATCGCTGGCATCACGATGATCTATACCTTCACGCAACGCTTTCTCAATGTAGAGACCCGAGGCACGACCAAATACCACCAGATCAAGCAGTGAATTACCACCCAGCCGGTTAGCGCCATGCACAGACACGCAGGCCACTTCACCACAGGCATACAAGCCATCAATCACTTCATCATTACCCTCGGCATCGGTCCTGAGTGCCTGACCGCTGACATTGGTAGGGATACCTCCCATCATGTAGTGACAGGTAGGCACCACAGGAACCGGAACTTTAACCGGATCCGCATGAGCAAAGGTGCGTGACAATTCACAAATACCCGGAAGCCGGCTCTCCAGAACCTCTTCACCCAGGTGATCCAGCTTCAGATAAACATGATCACCGTTGGGCCCACAACCGCGACCTTCGAGTATTTCCAGTACCATTGAGCGCGCAACAACGTCACGACCCGCCAGATCTTTGGCGTTTGGCGCATAACGCTCCATAAAGCGCTCGCCATCCTTGTTGATAAGGTATCCGCCTTCTCCCCGACATCCTTCGGTAACCAGTACACCCGCGCCATGAATACCTGTCGGGTGGAACTGCCACATCTCAATATCCTGAACCGGGAATCCGGCACGCAGTGCCATACCGACACCGTCACCGGTGTTGATATGAGCATTGGTAGTAGAGGCATAAATACGGCCTGCACCGCCGGTTGCAAATACTGTCGCCTTGGACTTCACATAAACCGTCTCACCGGTTTCCATGCAGATGGCAATAACACCAACCACAGCACCGTCCTGATTCTTCACGATATCGGTGGCATACCATTCATTCAAAAAGACGGTCTTATTCTTGAGGTTGCTTTGGTACAGCGCATGCAACAGGGCGTGACCGGTTCGGTCAGCCGCCGCACAGGTTCGGGCTGCCTGCCCGCCTTTACCATAATCCTTGGACTGACCGCCAAAGGGTCGCTGGTAGATACGACCTGACTCGGTACGGGAAAAGGGTAATCCCATATGCTCCAGCTCAAACACCGCTTCCGGCCCGACACTGCACATATATTCGATCGCATCCTGGTCACCGATATAGTCAGAACCTTTGACCGTATCGTACATGTGCCAACGCCAATCATCATTGGGATCATCACTGGCAATGGCACAGGTAATGCCACCCTGGGCCGAAACCGTATGGGAGCGGGTTGGAAATACTTTACTAATAACGGCTGTTTTGTAACCTGATTGCGCCAGCTGTAATGCAGCGCGCATACCTGCGCCGCCGCCGCCGACAATTACTCCGTCATAACTGAGAGTTCTTATGTTTGCCATCTATTAGTTACCCCACAAAATGTCGATGCCCCAAACCAGATAAACAAACAATGCAACCATGCAGGCACATTGCACCACGAAACGTACTGCCGTGGCGGCTTTTCCAAGTGATAATGGGGTCAGATAATCTGTTGTAATCGTCCATACCCCTACCCAGGCATGAGCGATTAAAGAAAGTAGCGCCAGCAAGGAGAAAATACGCATCCCCGTTGACTCAAACAAAGCAAGCCACTGCGCGTACTGAACTTCTGGCTGCTGCAAAAACCAGAACACCAAAAATAGTGTATAGGCCGCGAGGATGACCGCGCTGACACGCTGTACCACCCAGTCAGCAAGACCGCTACGACCAAAACTTGTAACATTGGTTACCATATCGCCACCCCCGTAACAATAATTAGAAAAATAGAAATACCCAGGGTCAGCTTGGCACCCAGCTGGGCACCCTCCAATGTTTCACCAATACCAAAATCCATCAGCAGGTGTTTGATCCCTGCCACCAGGTGGTAAATCAGTGAAGAGAGCAAGCCCCACAGGACCAGCTTGGCAAAAAAGCCGGAAAAACACTCCTGAAGTTCTTGAAAACCCTGCTCAGATGATAAAGATTGATCCAGCATGTATATCAGAATCGCTATACCAAAAAAGAGCAACAAGCCAGACACTCGATGTATAATTGAAGCGATGGCCGGGATCGGTTGTTTAATTGTGAAAAGATCAAGATTGACCGGTCTGTTGTCATTCACGGTTTTTAATACCCCAACTGGTTTAAAGGGAATTGACTAACATAAACAAGTGAGTCAATGCAAACGGGGCATGTATTGTAGAGAAGCACTTAACAATGCTCAAGCGGATTATTGGGCAAACGGGGCTTTTACACGGCCATTCCCGGGAAAACGGCGGACCGGCAGCCAGAAAAGCCTTAAAGGAAGGGCGTGCCAGGGAATTTCGCCCGACAAATAACCAGCAATTATGTCAAACATTCACTCCGGTTATTAAGGGTACCTTACAACAAGCTGTCCCTTATACCCGGCCCTGTTGACAACACTAGCTGACTTGCCATCAATCAATTTAAAGGCGTTCTGTGTTTGACAAATGATTCTGGGGCAATATAGTTGTTGGTCCGCGAATCAATATCAAACATCTCCGCAAACGCTTTTGGGGTTTATGGAAGCGTGCAATTGCTGATACGAGAGAGAGAATGAATTTATGACTGACAAGAAAGCATACCTAAATATCGAGGGGCACGATCCGATTGAGCTTCCCATCTATACCGGCACTCTGGGCGCCGATGTGATAGATGTCAGCCATTTGGGCTCAAGTGGCCACTTTACCTTTGATCCGGGATTTGCTGCAACCGCAGCCTGTGAATCAGCAATTACCTATATCGACGGTGAAAAGGGTGTTTTGCTGCATCGCGGCTATCCAATTGAACAGCTGGCAGAAAAGTCTGACTTTCTGGAAGTCTGCTACCTGCTCTTTTATGGTGAACTGCCCTCTGCGGAAGAAAAGCAGGAGTTTATTAGCACCATCGCCACGCACACCATGGCCCATGAGCAACTGAGTCACTTCTTCAATGGCTTTCGCCGGGATGCACACCCAATGGCCATTATGTGTGGCGTAGTGGGCGCCCTGGCTGCGTTCTATCACGACTCGACAGATATCACTAACGAACGACACCGTGAAATCACTGCCAATCGCCTGGTAGCGAAAATGCCAACACTGGCCGCTATGTCGCACAAATACTCCATTGGACAACCTTTTATTTTCCCACGCAACGATCTCGATTACGCTTCCAACTTTCTACACATGATGTTCGCCACACCCTGTGAAGAGTACGTAGTCAGCCCAACGCTGGCTAAAGCAATGGATCGAATCTTCATGCTGCATGCGGATCATGAACAGAATGCATCCACCTCCACAGTCAGGCTGGCCGGATCAAGCCAAGCCAACCCGTTTGCCTGTATCGCAGCAGGTATTGCAACATTGTGGGGGCCTGCACACGGCGGCGCCAATGAAGCGTGCTTACAAATGCTGATGGAAATTGGTGATGAATCACGCGTCGACGAATATGTCGCTCGCGCAAAGGATAAGGAAGACCCCTTCCGCCTGATGGGTTTTGGTCACCGCGTCTATAAAAATTACGACCCACGCGCTACTGTCATGCAACAGACTTGTGACGAAGTACTTCAGGAACTGGGCATCGATGATGATCCACTCTTTAAAATTGCACGCCGACTGGAAAAAGTTGCCCTGGAAGACCCCTACTTTGTAGAGAAAAAACTGTACCCGAATGTTGATTTTTACTCCGGCATTATTTTAAAGGCTATCGGGATACCCACCAGTATGTTCACTGTTATCTTTGCTATGTCACGTACCATTGGCTGGATCAGCCACTGGAACGAGATGGTCAGCGAGTCTTATCGCATAGGCCGCCCGCGTCAACTCTATACGGGCCATGCAAAACGCGATTATCCTGAGTAACCGTAACGCTGCAAACAAAAGGGCCCGGCTAATACCTGGCCCTTTTTTATTGCAAAAGCGACAATACTATAGCTGAAATACTTCGTACTTATCCCGGTCACTCAGCCCGTCAAGCTGCGCACTGCTCGTCACAACCGCCACACTGGCCCTGTCCGGTTGCAAATAGGTTTCACCCACACGCAACAGATCATCCAGCGATACGTTTAAAATTCGCTGGCGGAACGTTGATCGCTGCTCTGGAGTACGACCAAACAGTGTATTATGAAAAGCCCTTTTCGCCTCTCCAGCCGGTGAACCCGGCTTATCGATAGAGCCGATCACTCCCAGTATTGCTTCTTCATGCAGATGCGGTTTATGTGATTCTTCCAACAGCCAGCTCAGCGCCCCATCCATATCATCCAGTGTTTCCTGCAACCTCGGATCACGATAAGAGCAGAAGCGAAACGCAGCAATCGCCGAGTCCTGATTGGCACTGGAACCATAGGCACCGCCCTGCTCCCTGATAGCCCGGTGCAGATACCCGTTTTTCAGGTATTCGCCCAATAGCGTCAACGCGGCGGCATCCGGATGCTCTGGCGGCACAGTTGGATAGGCTTTGGCACAAAAGCTAACCTGAGTACTGGTCGTCCAAATCTGAAACACCTGCTTTCTCACGTTTTCCAGCGACATTGCTGATATCGGTTCCGGTGAGATTTTATCACTCCAATATTGCGCAATATCTGCGCCAAGCTGATCACCCGTGCCGGGCTCACCGATCAGCAGGAACTGTCTCGGTGAGCGGGTAATTGCCTCATGTGTTTGTGATATACGCTCCGCCAGATTACTCAGTGACTCAGCTCGACTGGCTGGGTTTTTAATTCCGTCATCCAGCGTTTTTAACGCTTTGATACCCACTAACCCAGACAAGCGGCTGTTCAATTCCGCCACCGGGCTCATACCACTACAGGCAGCATTCATTGCCAATACATGGCCATTGCCGGTAACACTCTGTTCTGCACCGGCTCTTTTCTGGGCAACTATATCTGCGATTCTCTCCAACTCATCAAAACGCGGTTCAGTCAAGGTAGCGCAAACCAATTCAGATAATTTTTCGTGATTACGCGCCAACGCCTTTGCGGACAAGGTGAAGTAACCTTTTGCGCGCTGCTCATCATCAACCGCACCCCGTATCTGACTGTGCGCACTGATCCCGCCCGAAACACTGGACTGCCATGCCTGAACCTGCAGATAGTCCATCTCCCCACAACCCAATTCGGTCAGGCAGCTACTGTAGCAGGGCAGTATCGAAAGGCATTTCGAGGGTAACTGCGGCAATTCGTGGATAACCTGCTGATAGACCAAGCCATTGGTACCCTGGGCATAGCGATGTATCGGGCTGCCACCGATAGTCCCCGCTTTCTCGGGAAGCGGTATCTTAAGCTCCGCCGGAATATCGGCCACCCCTACCTTTGGCAATATCTCTACATCATCCTCGCTTTCCTGTCTCTCAGCCAGATCGGCACTTTGTTCTATAATCTGCTGCTTTTCCTGCTCGCTCAATTGCGCCTTAACCTTTGCCAAACGTTTGGCTTCAGCCAACTGACGACGCTGATCCAACTCACTATCCGGCAACAGCGACAAACGTACCCGATGATCATTGTCCAGCAAAAGTATTTTGACCAGCCCCTTTATGTACTCCGGATCCGTAATCAACTCTCGCAATCGCTCCAATACCGGATCAAGGTTTAAAATATCGATCGGATCACCGCGATGAACCGCAGACGGCAACCCTGAAAGAATCAGTTGCAACCCATAGGGAAAACCATCACCGCGAATCTCTCGCTGGGTTAACTCCAACTGGTGTAATATTGCCTCCACCCGATCCTGCGCAATACCCTCTTCAGCCACCTGTTGCAACACCTCGATGACCAGCGCTTCAAACTGCTGCGCCTTGTCCGGCTCGCTGCCTTCCAGCCCACAAACAAAGCACATCTGCCGATTTGAATCTTCCAGCCCGCACAACGGCGAGGGAGCACTACCCAGCCCGGTTGTTTCCAGCGCCTGCCGAAGCGGTGACGCACTGTCATTCAGTAACACATTAGACAGCAGATGCGCCTCCAGCTGCTTTTGCAAGCTGGTACTCTCACCGAGCAGCCATCCCAGCACATGATGTGTTTTCGCTTCGCCACCCTCATCACTGGCATAGAACTCCTGTACCGCGACGCTCGCATGGTAGCGCTTCTCATCCTGCACGCTGATCCGTCTATTCAGCCGTTCAAAACGGGCCAGCGCATGATCTTCGATTTTTTGCTGCAACTGTTGCGCAGGAATATCGCCATAGGTCATAAACACTGCATTGCTGGGGTGATAGTGGGTCTGATAAAACGCCTTCAGCTCCTCATAACTCAAATCCGGAATATCATCCGGTTCACCACCGCTGTTGAAATGATAGGTGGTGGTCGGGTAAAGGTATTTTGAAAGTGTTTGCCATAACACCGAAACCGGCGCACTCATCGCCCCTTTCATCTCATTAAACACAACCCCTTTGTAGACCAGGTCGCTTTCCGGGTTGTTAGCCTCGGCAAATTCCAGCCGATGCCCCTCCTGAGCAAAATCAAGCGGATCGAGGCGTGAGAAAAACACCGCATCCAGGTACACATCCAGCAAATTAAAATAGTCTTTCCGGTTTTGTGACGCAAAGGGATAAGCGGTCCAGTCCGAGCTGGTAAAAGCATTCATAAAGGTATTCAACGAGCGCCTGAGCATCATGAAAAAAGGATCTCGCACCGGATAGCGCTCGCTGCCACAAAGCGCGGTATGCTCGAGAATATGAGCCACTCCGGTTGAATCAGTCGGCACTGTACGCAACGCCACCAAAAAAACATTCTCCGGGTTATCCGATGCCATATGATAATGCAGCGCACCGGTTATTTTATGCTCAAAGGCCTGCACCTCAAGATTAAGGGAGTGTATGTATTGAGAGCGTAACTGGCGAAAGGCCGGATGTGCTTCATTCGGTTCAGGTTTATTCATTAGTAATCCACTAATCCTCGGTATTAATTATCAAAACGCAGAGCAGGCTGTCAGCTAATCCTGCGAACACTGGTCATCGAGCTTCAATGCTACTGAGTTGATGCAATAGCGCAGCCCTGTGGGTTCGGGGCCGTCTTCAAAAACATGCCCCAGGTGCGCATTACAGCGACTGCAAAGCACCTCGGTGCGGCTCATAAACAGGCTGTCGTCGGATTCGCTGGCGACACTTTGCTGATCAACAGGCTCCCAAAAACTGGGCCAGCCGCTTCCCGAATCATATTTGGCCGCTGCATCAAACAAAGCAGCATCACAGCAAACACAGCGGTAAACGCCCGGTGTTTTACAATTGTAATATTCGCCAGTAAATGGCCGTTCCGTTCCCTTTTGGCGGCATACACTATACTGCTCTGGCGTGAGCTCTTGCGCCCACTGCTGGTCGGACTTATTGATTTTTTCCATCACTCGCCCCCTCTATCAAAGGAAAACTATATCAGTCTGCTTAGGGTTCGACCATAGCGAATAGAAAAGGATCTCTACAAGGTGGCAATTACTTCATCTTAAGAATACGCAAGCCGCAATCAGGCTAACAAATGTGCCTTTCAAACCGTAGCCGACTCATTTGTATAATGCAGCACCTTCAAGCCCCGCTCGCTATCCATTTCCTTAAACGCCTGCGGATTATCAAGGCGTTTTTGGAATACCAGCGCCGGACTGTTTTCGGCCACCAGCGTCTGTAGATATTGACTGTCACTTAATGGGTCATTGAGACAAACAAGCAATTGGGCACCAGGACTGAGAAGCTCAGGAAGGCGCTTTAAAGCCCGCGCATAATCCTTGCTAACCACGAAGCTGCCCGGTTGATAGGAGGGCGGATCAATAATAACCATGTCGTAAGGGCCAAGGCGCTTTAACTTGCTCCACGACTTAAAAATATCATGCGCCAAAAATTTCACTCGATTCAAAGGTTGATTGTTTAGCCGGTGGTTTTCCCGACCACGCGACAACGCACCTTTGTTTAAGTCGATATTCACCACAGATACTGCGCCGCCGGCCAAGGCTGCAACCGAGAAAGCACAACTGTGTGCAAACAGATTCAGCACTCTCCGCCCCGCTGCCCGATCGCGCAACCACTGTCGAGCGACGGCCATATCCAGGAACAACCCGCTATGCAACCCCGCATCAAACTGCACCTTATAGCGGAGCCCCGCTTCTTCCACGACCAGGCTCTTTATCTGAGGACCTCTCAAGTACTCGGTTTGAGCGGGCTTTAAATAGCGCCGCTGCAATACAACCGTCATATTCCCAGTGCAGTATTGATCACATAAAAATTCTGCGAGGCTGTTCAAATGGCGCTGATCCCAGTCTTGATAGAGGGTAATCAGCACAACAGATCCCAGCAGATCAATGTTTATAAAATCATAGGGTGGATAACAATGGCCTCGACCATGAAATACTCTTTCGGCATTAGTGGAGAGATTTCTTGTTTCAACTACCAGTATCGCCTTTAAATTTTCAAAATTTTTCAATTTACAAAATCCTTGGATTACAGAAGGTTATTTCATAAAGCTCGACATTTCAGAAAACTACCGCCAACTGCTGCTTTTAATTTATCTGCAAAAGGCTATACTTTTTATGAACCGTTTATACAGAGTAATTGAATTTATGTGTCCCGAAAACCAACCCCCAAAGCCGATGGATGATGATAACCAGGAAGTTGATTTTCATGGTGCTGCGGTCATTGACGAAAATGGCCGGGAAATCCCCATTACCGAAGAGATGATCCAAAAAGCCTGTGCGGAACTGGACGAATCTGAGCAAAACGATCAGGCGTAATCTTTAAATCCCAATGCGCAAAGCTGGGCTCGCAATGATGGATCTGCCGCTCCAATAGCTACGCAGGTTCGACCGAACTCACGCCGCACCGGGTAGTTTTTTCTCATCGCATCAAAACCCCTGACCAATGACGCGCCACCTGTTGCCGCAAGCGATCGCAGTTTAAGATCATCCTTGCCAATATCATAGGCCTGCTGAATTATCTGATAGAGATGTTGCTCACCCTTTTCTGCGCATGAATCAAGCGGTACAAGCGGCTGATTTTTTGGCAACAGGTCAGACAAAGACTGTATTGCCGGAACACCCAGAAAATCACATGCTGCCTGATAGACCATTTCGGTGCCTGCCAGTTTTCCTTCCAGGCTGTATCCGGCGATATGCGGTGTTGCCAACGTCACTTTTTCCAACAAACCGCTATCAATATCCGGCTCATTCTCCCAGACATCCAGGACGGTACTGATATCGTCGCGAGATGCCAGCAAATCAGACAACGCCGCGTTATCTATCACCGGGCCCCGGCCACTGTTAATAAGGATCGCTCCGGTTTTCAGGCTGCTCAACCGGTGCCGATTCAGCAGATGACGGGTCCGGTCGTCGCCACTCAGCGTTAACGGCGTATGCAAACTCACTATATCGGCCTTACCCAGCAGTTCATCCAATTCTACAAATGCTTCTTCAGCTGCCTGACGCTGCAATGGTGGATCACAACAAAGACAGTTCACACCATAAGCTTGCAGGCGCGCTTTCAGGCGGGCACCGACGTTACCGACACCAACGATTCCCACGGTCTTGTCGCGTATCGAAAATCCCTTATCAAGAGCAAGACGCGTTATCGCCGCCAACACATAATCGACGACCGCATTAGCATTACTGCCCGGTGCAGCGGAAAAACCAACTCCTTTCTGTTTTAAATAATGTTGGTCGATATGATCCATACCAATGGTACAGGTACCTACAAACCTGACAGCACTGTCCGCTAGTAACTCACCATCGACGCGGGTAATTGAGCGCACTAACAGTATATCGGCATCTTTGACTTCCTTGCGGCCAAGGGACCTGCCATGAAATTCTTTCACCTCCCCCAAATGGCCAAAAAAATGCTTGGCTCCACTAATGTTTTCATCTGCCATTATTTTCAAAATATCTACATCAACCTCATCATCATTGTCATCATCCAATACACTCGATGTTAAATTAACCATTCTCTTTTATCAGTATGCAACAGAAACCGCCCTTAGCCATCCGTTTTAGTCTGTATTCGCACTTCATCTTGCCCCGAAAGTGTCAGGAATCTTTACGAACTTTCACCAGACAAAAAGAAAAAACCCTCTACATACCTGTAATTAAAGCATTTTTACAGAGTTGGCAAGCAACATGCTTAGTTAAATAGAGGCTACCTGTTGAGGCAATGTGCGCCGCCTCTGTCTACCTGATCTGGGAGGACGGGGGTGGCGCTCATTTTTAAAGGCCACTACTGTTCCGAAAATGGCTAGTTTTTTTACGTCTTTACGCTAGAATCCAGCCATGAACCCCTGCAATCAGCCCAGAGTTTTCCGCAAGGCCCATCTTTCCCGTGACCCCCGATTTGACGGGCTATTCTTTATCGCTGTAAAAACAACCGGCATCTACTGTCGCCCTATCTGCCCCGCCACCACGCCAAAAGAGCAAAACGTTCTGTATTTCGAGAATGCCGCTGCTGCGGGAAACGCCGGATTCAGACCCTGTTTGCGCTGTCGGCCGGACAGCGCTCCAGGCTCAAATGCCTGGCTTGGCACAAAAACCACGTTCAACCGTGCTATCCGTTTGATAGAGGAAGGGGCATTGCAGGACGGCTCTCTCGGCAGCCTGGCTAAACGACTGGGCATCACAGATCGTTATCTACGGCAACTGTTTAAAACCAATCTGGGGATATCACCGAAGCGTTACGCGCTTTACCAGCAATGTCTGTTTGCCAAAAAACTACTCCATCAATCCTCTCTGCCGATCATGGATATTGCTATTGCTTCCGGCTTCAACAGCCAGCGACGTTTCAACGACTGCTTTAAATCCACTATGGGCCTGACCCCTTCTAAAGTGCGCAAGGAGTCCGAATACAAACATACTGGCGAACTGTCTCTCGAACTTAATTTCAGACCACCATTCAACTGGCCTCACCTCTATAATTTTCTGGCACAGCGAAATATCGATCAGCTGGAATGGTGTGAGCACAACTCTTATGGAAGAACCATTGAACTGGGCCAAACCATGGGTCAATTTGAGATCTCACACCAGGCTCCACATAATCACCTGCAGCTGACACTGCAGCTCAATCAGTGGCACGATCTCAAGCGCATCGTTTACCGCATTCGCAAGCTATTTGATTTGGACGCCCCTATCGATCAGATCGACCGACAGCTCAAACCCCTGTGCCCGGCAAACTTCCATTATCAGGAGGGCGTCCGTTTACCGGGGATCTGGAACACCTTCGAGGCCGGGGTTCGCGCCATATTGGGACAACAGGTAACTGTGGCACAAGCTACCCGGCTGGTATCGACACTGGTCGGGCATCTGGGAACACCATACGAGCGTGGTAAAAAACTTTTCCCTACAGCAACAACGGTAGCCAATTCAGATCTGGATTTTTTGGGTATGCCCCGCAGTCGCAAAGAAACACTTCGGTTTTTTTCACTCTGGTATGACCAGGCGGAACAACCGGACACGCTGCAGCAATGGCCGTCCATTAAAGGCATTGGCCCTTGGACCATCAGCTATGTCAAAATGCGCGCACATCAGGAACCGGACGTCTGGCTGGAAAAGGATGCCGGTATTGCCCGAGTACAATCACATTTTGAGATGGCCCCGGACCCGCTACAGGCCGCACCCTGGCGCAGTTACCTGACGCTGCATTACTGGAACCAGCCACTATAGGCCAAGACATGTACATCGATTATTTTCAGTCACCGATCGGCACCATTGAACTGGCCGCAAACGATAAAGCGCTGATCTCGCTTGTTTTCAAGGATTGCTCAACTCCGGCACACCGCCATTCAATCCTGGAAAACGCCAAACACCAGCTTGCTGAGTACTTTTCAGGAACACGCAAGAGCTTTGATCTACCATTGGCCGCCCCCGGCACGCAGTTTCAGCAACAGGTCTGGCATCAGTTGACCAGTATACCTTTCGGAGAAACCCGCAGTTATCGTGATATTGCGGTTTCCCTGAAAAACCCAGAGGCCGTGCGGGCCGTCGGTTCGGCCAATGGCAGAAACCCGATATCAATCATTGTGCCCTGCCACCGGGTAATCGGCAGCAATGGCGCGTTAACCGGATATGCGTGGGGGGTGGAGAGGAAAGCCTGGCTGCTTGAACATGAGGCGACAACGCGTTAATCGGGCATGCAGGCCGGCATCAAGTCAAATATCAGATCAGGTGAGCGGATATTCCGGGGAGCTGTTCATAAAATGTCTGAATGCGTCCAGCGGCATTGGCTTGGCCATTAAAAACCCCTGCGCGAACTCACACCCACGGGCCTGCATTAACGCCAGCTGTTCTTCATACTCCACGCCTTCGATCACCATATCCAGCTGCAGCGCTTTCGCCATCTGGACAAGCACATCAAACAGGGTTTTATCCTGATCCGATCCAAGAAGGTTAGCCACAAAACTCTTGTCTATTTTGACAATATCAACCGGGTAGCTACGCAAATAATTGATGCTGGAGTAGCCCGTACCAAAATCATCAATGGCGACAGTGAAACCTTCCGATTTGAGATACCGGATTTTATGCAGGTAGTGGTTGTCATCTGACATCAGTAAAGACTCTGTAATTTCCAGAATGAACTGATCCGGTGTTAACTGGTAGCGCTGCAATATGGGTAACCACTGTTGTAGCGTTTCATCTCTTTTGAATTCACCGGTACTGCGGTTAACAGACACCTTAACGTCAATGTTGTCCTGTTGAAGCGCCACCATATCCTGGCATACCTGATCAAGTACCCATAGGCCCAACTGCCGAATAAAGCCCGACTTTTCTGCAATTGGAATAAAATCTACCGGTGAGATCCAGCCTTTATCCGGATGGCGCCACCTGATCAACGCCTCACAACGGCTGAATCGGCCACTGCGTAAATCGAGTATTGGTTGATAATGCACCTCAAACTGTTGCTTCTCCAGAGCAGTGATCAGGCTGTGATACATCTCTACATGCTTATCTGCCTGCTGTCGCAGTGAATAATTGAAAAAATGCAGGGCATTTTTCCCGGAATCTTTGGCAGCATACATGGCCCTGTCGGCATGCTGCATCAGGGTTGACCCGTCGAGACCATCCTGTGGGTAAAAGGTCAATCCGGCGCTTACCGTGACAATCAAATCATGTCCTTCGACAGAGTAAGGCGCACTCAGATTCTCTATCAGTTTATTCGTCCATAGCTCTGCCTTTACAGGATCATCCATACCTCGAAGCACGATAACGAACTCATCGCCACCCAGTCGAGACAGGAAATCGACCGTTCGTATATTCTGTTCCAGCCGTTCGGAAACAGCGACAAGCAAGCCATCTCCGATGTTGTGGCCAAGACTATCATTAATATCCTTAAAGTTATCCAGATCAACAAATAACAGACAGAAAGGCTCCGTTTTGCCATTTCCGGAAAAAGTGATTCGACTCAAATAGCGGTTTAGCTGACTCCTGTTTGGCAAACCGGTGAGATGATCATGATTGGCCTGCAGGTGCAGCTCCGCGACATGAGATTTAACCAGCGCCCGGCTGCGCAATGTTAAAAAAACCACCCAGCTGGCCAATAGACTCAACGCCAGCCCAACAGTCCATATACGGATAGCTGGCCCTCGCGCCATCTGCCATCCTGTCTTCGGGAGCAAAGCCATCTCCCAGCGCCCGGAAGGGAGCGAAATATCCATTGTTACCGGATCTTCCTGAAAAATACTCTGATCTCCGAAAACAGCGCCCCCATTCGGCTCCTCCTCCAGAAAGCGCCTGATTGCCACTCGATTATCACCGGCCAACTCGTAGATTCCCGCATCTTTCAACAGCGCTTCAATCTGTATTACAACCGAAATCAAACCCCATAATGAGTTAGATGATCCATTGGGGAATACCGGGACCCGGGCAATAAGGGCTCTTCCACCCTGCACCAGGTCTACCGGTCCGGCCAGCACAATCTTGCGTGTTCGAATGGCAAGCATGACCGCATCGCGCTGCTGCTCGTTCTGCCGATAATCAAGACCGATCGCTTCTTCATTGCTTTTCAGAGGGAACACGTACGCTACCACCAGGTCTGGCGCAATGCCTACATGCCTAACATGAACATCACTTTCAATATAATGATTAATCAGCTGCCGAATTTTATTTTCATCTGTTGTGGCGCTCGTCAGTATCTCCGCCTGCAACCCACGCGCCACCACCAAATTCGCACTTATCAGGCTTTCCAGTCGAGCAGCATGTCCAGCGGCTTTCTGATACAGTTCAAGCCTGAACTGCTGTTGTTTATATTTTTTTTCGGATTGATAAAATCCGTAAACACCGATTATCCCTATCGCCAATACCATCAACGATATCAGTAAGCTCTTCCTGCTATTCATCAATATTGACCCGAATTATCCTGACTGGCTAACGGTTTCAGCCATCTGCGGTAGTGACGACGATTCCATAAGCGCCTGATTATACACGAATGATTCCTGCACTATACAGTAACGTCCAACACAGGACTTCCTTACACGTGAAGGCGCACACCTCATCACACCGGACATGCTCAATTCGGCTGATCTTATGGATTGACTACCGAGACGATTTGTAAATCTCTACGGCAATCATGTCGGCAACCCCTTGACGCTACCAATCTAGGCTAGACTAAAACTGCGACTCCGGAAGCCTAACCACCAACCCATCCAACTCATCGCTCACGGTAATCTGACAACTAAGCCGGCTGTTTGGCTGACGGTCGTCCACGCAATCTAGCACCTCATCTTCTGTCTCACCGGGCTTCCCCACTATCGCTGCCCATGCGTCATCAACAATGCAATGACAGGTCGCGCAGCTGCAACATCCGCCACATTCGGCAACAATACCGTCAATCATATTATCGACCGCCCCCTGCATTACGGTACTACCGTTCTCCACCTGCACCTCGTATGTTTTACCATCAAACTCTATATACTTGATCAATGCCATGTTGCCTGCTCCAATATCTATCCATCAAACCTGAACAATTGTTTTCATCGGCACACTTTCATCTGCCAGTTTTATTTTTATCGGCCTTTATTCTTTCAGTGATCAGCCGTTTACCCAACATAAAGCCCTGGGGCTTGTTCACCTCATCATAACCCTGAAACAATCCCGCTATCTGAAGTGTGACATCATACTGGTCTGAACAGAACCAGGGCAAGGAATGATAAAACGTCTCATTCCCACAATGTAGTAGCGACTGCGATTTTAGCCTGACCGGGTGCGTTCTGCACGGATTCCAGATGAATTTCCGGTTATTAAGCACTATCGTAATAACAAGTGCACTCACCCACCCCGACAACACATGCTCAGCCGATCACAAAGGGGATTAGTCGGCGCTATTGCATAATATGTGGTTTAAGGATCGAATAATTGGCTCTGACGGCACCATTATTAAGACTATTATTGATAAATTCAGTGATGCTAAAGCCCATAACCGGTCGTGGAATCCTGCTATCATAGGGAAACACATAATCGGGAATAGTCCATTTCAACTTACTCACCGAGTCCGCCAGCACACCCGAAAGATTTGTCACATTGACGGCCCCTTCTTCCGCCAGGATGGAGGGCTGACCCTCAAACCGAACTATATTAACCGCATGACAGATATCCAGTGATGTTGGAACTGGGAATGCAGGAGTAAACTCCGGCCAATGTCTACGATATAGTTTTCCTGCTCCCCAGCTTATTATGGAACCCCCAGCACTATCTATAGATGTTTCACCATAGGGTTCACCTTCCTCAGGCGAAAAACCAAAGCTGTCACAGTTACGCTGTTCACCATCAATGATAGCTGAGTGCGCGCGGTAATTTTTGTAGCCATCCAGCGGATAGCTAATCACCCAGTCTGTCGATGCACGGATGGTATCCAGTGTCACCACATCATTAAGCACTCCACCTTTCCAGCCCAGCCCCGCACTCAACACCAGCGCCACCGCATCGATCCCTTCCGATGATTCAGGCCTGATTTCCATACCATCCGGCATAATGGCAACTGCCTCTGTCTCAGCCAGGTTGGGAGATTCATCCAAAGGCGCTGTGTGCGGTATTTTGCGTTGAAACCCTTTGAGTGCTTTGGCGGCGAAGGATGAAGCCAATCCCTTTTCAACCTGCACCAGGCCCAGATCACCTGACAACTGAGGTACATACCGAAGTTCATCCAAGCCTACAGTGGGGTGCGGATACCAAACCCCTCCCTGTTTCCAGCGTTTGCCAAATTCACGACAGTTATCTTCAAACTCTTCAAAGGGCGCGTCAAAGGTTGAAGTCACAGAATAGGCTTCGATCGAACCAGTAGAAGAATCCAGGTTGAATTCAGTTCCGGGGCCACCCGAAGCGCCATCCCTGGCAACCACACAGCCACCTTCAGCGATACGCAGCACCGTTTGACCCTCTTCGTTGGTATGGATGCTTGCACGAAACGTGTCATTTCCAAAGCTGTAGATATTGAAGCCGTTAACCGCTGTGCCACGATCACCATCACGAAATCGTATTTTCATGATAGCTGCCGAACCACTGATCGTGATGAGTGAACTCCACCCCTTTTGCGATGTGTAAAAAGGAAATATCAGAACTTCTCCCTGATGACTGGCGCTGAGAGCAATCGCCTGCGCTGGCGCATGCCAAAACGAGGGGGCCAACAACAATAACAGCATGATTCCTTTGAGAAATCCCGGCGCTCGAGTACGCTTCATCTCGATCTCCTTATCGAACTATCTTCATTGATCAGGCGCTCAAAATAGCATAATGACAAGTTCTGGCAAAGCAATTGATTTATCTAGCAATCAACCAATTAACTCCGCCTCCGCGTTAAGTCGCCGCCCATCACTCTATGACGGACACATGCTGCAGATCAAAATAACGTTCATTCTCCAATTTTTTCAATTCTCGTTATGCTATTTTAGTACGATCGTATAGTTTTGCAGGTTTGTAATGCAGCTCATAACCAGTACCAACCGTGTTAATCGAGGTAGTCTGTCACAGATTCCGGAAATCGGCGTTATGCTGACCGACCTGAGGCTGATCAACCAGCTTAAGACCGCTCAGCCATTATTGGTAAAACCAACCTTGTCAAAATTGGGTTGGCTGGCCATGCCTTTTGCCGAGGATCTGGCATACTGCAAAATCACCCGGTTTCACATTGGTAATGAGTTTTGCGAACGACTTCTCCCTTCAACCAGTCTGCTTCAGGAGGCCGTAAACTGGTGCCAGCACAATCAACTTGGCATCACGCTGGTCACACCCATGCTGGCCGATCAAGGCATCTCACGACTGACAGAGCTATTGGCCCGTATTCCCGATGGCAGCGAGGTAGTCTTTAATGATTTCGGCGTACTGCGACTCATCACGGACAAGTTCAATTCGCTGATACCGGTAGCGGGAAGGCAGATGTGTAAAATGATCAAGGATCCGCGCCTGCCCTCCGCAGACTGGGCAAACACCTCACCACCCGGCGCACAATCCGGCTTTTTCCCCCGCCTAATGCAGCGCCTTGGTGTTAACCACCACGAGACCGAGGTACGCCCCTTTGCCCAAATCACCGATTTTCAGCCGAACGGGCTTGATCTTGGCGTACATTTACCATTTGGTTACACGCTGAAGGGGCGAATCTGCAAACCGGGGTCGACACATCTTGCCAAAAAGAAAAAGTTTACGCCCGGTCACCCCTGCAGCAAGGAGTGCCTCAGCTATTTCAGCAAAATGGAACGTCTGGGCACAAAAAGCAGCCATGAGCCGGATACCTTTCTACGCGGCAATACCGTTTTCTATCGTTACCGGAAAGAGCAGGAAGCGGTGCTGACACAAGCCGTCAACCAGGGCTGGATCAGCCGAATCATCCTGTCGGGAGACTGGAATGAAAATCGTCGCCCCCATTAGCCGGTTGGCCGAGCTTGAACCGGTCTTGCAGGCGGGTGCCGATGAGCTTTATTTTGGCATGGTACCCGAAGACTGGACAAAAAAATTTGGGATCTCCAACGCCAGTCGCCGAATGTTTGGCAATATCACCGATTATGGGGAGATGCGGAAGATTATTGCGTTAACCCGCGAGGCTGGCAAACAGGCGATGCTGACGTTAAATGCTCAGCACTACACGGAACAGCAGGCCAACTGTCTGATCGATCTGGCAAAGCGTTTTTCTGACGAAGGTGGCACCGCCATCATTCTGGCCGATGCACCACTGCTCGCAGAATTAAGCTCTTTAAATCTCCATGCAAGGCTACATTTAAGTTCGATTGCCGCCTGCCGAAATACCGAAGCGGCAAGACTGTTTCAAAGCCTGGGGGCCGATCGCATTATTTTCCCACGCTATATGCAGCTTCGTGAAATAGCGGAGATGATCAGTGCCGAGCCAACGCTGGAATATGAAGCCTTCGTGCTGAATGACGGTTGCATCTACGAAGAGGGGGTATGCCACACTATCCACTTGCCTCAGCAATATGGCGGCCCCATCTGTATGGACAACTACCGCCACAGCCTTTATCGCTCGGATGGACGGGAGATTGATGCTAAAGAACAGCAACGGCTGTCGGAAAATGAAAAAGACTACGCCGAGTGGATCTGGTACAAATTCAGTTGCGGGTTTGCCACTTCAAAAAACGGCTACACCTTCGGACCCTGCGGTATTTGCGCCATCGGACAGTTACACCGTGCCGGATTGACCGCCATCAAAATCGCCGGCCGTGAAGCGCCGTTACCACGTAAAATCAAAAGCATTGCACTTGTCAGAAACGTCCGTGACCGTGTACTCCAGCGGGATTGTGATAGCACCATTCTTGGCGATGCACAGCAAATCAGAGAACGACCGGATCTGTGCCAGTCCGGCTATATGTGCTACTACCCGGAGGTGTTGGACAATGAACCCGCACGCGCAGATGGACTATAAAAATCCCCGGTCACCACTTGGGTGACCGGGAAAGGGCACATTGGCAACCGGGTAGATAATCACCAGCTACCAATGCGATGGTGCCTTATAAACCGCTTTCCTCGCATACATCTTTCTGGATAAACATATAAACCACTAATATCCGCTTACCCAATCCGGAAGGATCAGGTTATTTTCCTTTGAATAACGATCCCACAACGATGTTAATTCGCTTAACTTTTCAGGATAGGTGGCCGATAAATCCGTAGTTTCCGCCAGATCCTCCTTTAAATTGTATAGCTGCCAACCCCCGGTACCGTAAGGCTGCGGCATATACACCAGCTTCCAGTCCCCCTTGCGAATAGCACGCTTACCCATCAGCTCACCGCCCAAAACCCGCTTCCTGGCAACGGTCGGAAGTTTACCGCTCTGAAACAGGGACGCCATCGAGATACCGGTCATAGGCTCTATGTTCCGCCCCTTGTACTTTCTACCGGGGTGGATAACACCGGCCAGTTCAAGCAGGGTGGGCGTAATATCCAGGACGGATACTAGTTCGTTTTCAATTACGCCAGATCTGAATTTTTTAGGCCCGTAAGCAAAAGCGGATACCCGTGTACCACCCTCATAGGTCACCCCTTTGTAGTATTTTATCGCGGGAGAACTCGCTCTCGCCCAACCCCCACCTGCAAAAACATAAGAATCAGGCCTGCCCATATTCTCGTAACTGAAATCACTCGATTTATCGATCACTTTACGTATATTGGGGAACACATCCGCCGGGAAAGTAGCGTCAATGTCATGCCCCTCCGCGCCGTTATCGGACATAAAAAGTACGACGGTATTGTCTAACAGACCGCTCGCTTTCAAATAGTCAATTACACGTCCGGTGTTTGTGTCGATTTCATCAATCATGGCCGCATATATTTCCATTTGCCTTGCCTCTACCTTCCTTTGCTCGCCGGTCAACTGCTTCCAGGCACGCATTTTTGGTGGGCGTGGTGCTGGCCTTGAAGATTTTGGCAACAGCCCCAGGGATTTCTGGCTCTCGAAGCGTTGTTCATGAAGCGTCTCATACCCGTGATCGTAGCGGCCCTTATATTTATCCAAAACATCATCCGGCACCTGTAATGGCCAATGTGGTGCTGTATAAGCAAGATAGGCGAAGAAGGGTTTTTCGGCCGACCTTCCCTCCTCGATATATTCAATGATTCGGCGGGCATAGAAACGGCTCGAATAATCGAAATCCGCGGGCAACTGATTCAGTCTGTAACCATTCTCCCGATAGGGCGCCCTGGCATTCGGTGATGGTGCGTATGCCGGCTTCATGTCACCAAAATGACTGGCACCACCGGAGAGCATCGAAAACGTGCGGTCAAATCCACGCTGATACGGACTGGTATTGTCAGAGAGTCCCAAATGCCACTTACCTGCCATATAGGTGCTATATCCCGCATCCCGCAACAAGCTGGCGATAGTGACCACCCGGTCGTTCAGGTACCCCTCATAGCCCGGCTGCCCTCGCTGGTTAGGTGACAGCTCTTCGAGCATATTCCCCAAGCCGGCTTTATGGTGATCTACCCCGGTTAATAGCATTGAACGGGTCGGAGAACAGGTGGGTGCTGTTTGAAAATCAGTAAACCGAATCCCCGCCATAGCCAATGCGTCGAGGTTTGGCGTTGAGATTTCGCCTCCAAAGCTGCCCAGATCGGTAAACCCCATATCATCGACGACTATCAACAAAATATTGGGTCGCTCTGGTACCGAAGACTGCGCCGTCTCTGCCCATGACAATGAAGCCGTTTGCAGCAACAGACCACTCAATAGTAGAAAAAAGCTGGCCATTCGGAATTTGAGCATAACCATACCCTTCCCTCTAAATTGATACCGGGCTGCCGAGAAGGCTGAGCAGCCCGATACCGCTTCCGAGATATGGTACCTAGCAGGTTGTTGATTTTCGCTCAGGCGACTGCGAGACAAGGCAAAAATGACCGAAAAAGCAGATTTTATAGCTATAAATGAGCATTTTGAGGTCATTTTTAACGCAGTATCGAACCGTATGAGTAGAAAACCAACAGCCTGCTAGAATTGATACTTGAGGGTCGCACCTGCCTGACGAGGCGGCGCGTAGACCTGTTCTACAAATCCGACAAAACCCAGGTCGAGGTTATAGAGCAGGTATTCTTCATCACCCACATTCTTCACCCAGACAGAAAAATCCCAGTCTTTTATCTTATAGGTTGCCCGCAAGTTAATAACTGTATAGGCATCCTGTAAAGACGCATCAGAGTTGGAACCTTCAATAAACTGCTCGTCATTCCAGTTCCCGTCGACCTGCAAAGCCAGATTTCCATCACCAATGTCCATGTTATAGCGCACCAGCGCATTGACACTCAGTGTTGGCGCCTGTGGAAAGTCAACATCTCTGTTACCTGTACCAGGAACAACCCCCGGAATCATATCCACCTCTGACTCCAGATAAGCCAAGCCCAGATTGACATCCCACCTATCAGTTGGATAATACACAAACTCAATTTCACCACCGTATGCACTCGCGTCAGAATTTGTCACTTGAGGCGTACCTCCCGCGAGTGAGAAGGCCTGATAATCCTCATAATCATAGTAAAAAAGCGCTGCATTCAAGCGCCCGTTACCATCCAGAATGGTGGATTTCAAACCTAACTCATAGGCAAACAGGACTTCCTCATCATGCCGAATGTCATCGAGTGTCACTGCAGAGCTTGGTGACCAGTTCCCTCCCTTGATGCCCCTGTTCACGGCTCCGTAGAGCATAACCTCGTCATTCAGTTGCCAATTGAGCTGAAGGCGCCCCGCCCAGTCATCATAATCAATTTCATTAACATCCGAGTGCGCCGGATTAATGCTTGCCGCGATGGCGGCATCGATATCAAACAACACCGCACCATCCGGTATCATCGCACCTGGACTGAAATTACGGGCTGTATTTACAAATCCAATATTCTTTTCATCCACCGACCAGCGTAGGCCTGCAATCAGCGTCAGGGTTTCCGACAGGTCAAATTCAAACTGGCCAAACACAGACCAGTTTTCAGAACTCAGCTCTGTATCCTGAATAACTTCTCCGGTAGGGTCACCAATAATTGCCGGACCACCGGTAATCGCCCGGCCTTCATAATCGATATCAAGAAAATAGGCGCCGACCTGCCAGCGCAATGCATCAGTATCACCAGATAGACGCAATTCATGAGACCACTGCTCATAGTCAGCTTCCGTGGAGAACGGGAAAAACACCAAACCACCTCCAGCATCTTCCTGGTATAGCTTATACACGTCCAGGAAGGCCCCTATGTAATTCAACTCCATACCATTATCAAAACTATGGGTCAGATGCGCAGAGATCACCGTACTGTCGCGATCCATACCGGTATTTGACACATCGGAAGCATGTTTATGCACATCACCTGTAATTACGGCTCCCGGGCTGGTTCCAAAGAGCGTTCCCGGCTCTGCACCGGCAAAACGAACCACATACTGACCGGTAGGCACATTGTCATCTTCAGTATAAATCGCGGTCACATCCAGCAGGGTGTTCTCACTAAAATCCACCTGTAGATTGCCTCGAACAACGTAGCCATCGGCGCCAGCAGCATCACTGCCCGTCGCGGAAAAGCCTGTCGGCCCAAGCACTCCGGGCGCAATTGATCCAGGCTCTATATAACCGTCTGCCTCTTCAAAGCGGGCGGCGATTCGCCCTCTGACCGCATCACCAAAAGCACCACCCACAGCACCTTCAATCACATTATTGTCCCGTTCGGCATGGGAAACACGGAGATAGCCGTTCAGCTCTTCATCCGTAGCTTTCCTGGTACGGAAGTGTATTAATCCTCCGGTCGCATTACGACCAAACAATGTTCCCTGCGGACCGCGCAATACTTCGGTAGTATCCATATCGAACATCTGCATATTCAGCGCATTCATGCTGCCGATATAGACATCATCCAGATACACGGCAACGGGTGCTTCCAGATTGTCCTGAAAGTTATTCTGCGAAATCCCTCGCAAGTTAAAGGTTGTAAACCCCGGAGTGAAGGCTTGTACTTGCAACCCCGGCACCTGTTGAATAATTTCCTGAGTGGTATTCAAGCCCAACGCCTCGGTCTGCATGCCGGAAAAAGCAGTCACGGAAATACCGACTTCCTGAAGATTCTGCTCGCGCTTTTGTGCGGTAACTATCACCTCCTCCAGTACCGCCGCCTGAACCAAACCACCCAAAGAAGCAGCACCAATTGCTACCACTAGCAGACTTTTTCCGAATACCTTACCGTTATATGATTTTAATTCTCTCATTTTCTTTCTCCCATTTTCTCTAGTTATAATTTGCCAGATAACAGATCACTGCCGCCCGTTGGTGCGGTTTGGCTATACCTCCGAATGCCATGGTGGTACCAGGAATGGCCACCATCGGCTGCTTCAGGAACATATCAAGCTCCGATTCCGTCCAACGCCGCTGAAAGGCCTGCATCGCCTCCGAGTAGGGGAATCCGTCTGAACGGGCCGAAGGTTTCCCGATCAATGCATACAAATTGGGTCCTGCACCGTGAGCCCCCGAATTGTCGAAGGTATGGCAGGCCGCACATTTACTGAATATTTTGGCTCCAAGAGCCAGGTCACACTGCTTGTCCATACCACCGGCGTATGAGAAATCGCTTGACCATAACACCAGCACAAATCCAAGTACCTTGCCAAATTGAACGTTCATGCTTCTTTACCTCCCTATCTTTTAAGCGCTGGTGCCGACAGATGCCCTTTACCTTCCTCAATACCCAGAAATATGTCAGCTGAAGGTGCCGGCAGGTAGACAAAGGTCGTGACGATCTTTCCGTTAGCCTCAACCCATTTGCCAGTGCCGCCATTAATGTCGATATGGTTGGATTCTCCCTCTGTGTGCAAACTCACATAAAGCTTATCGTTATCCGCATCCGCCCAAATACAGCGACCAATTCCGGAGGTGGCCAGCCCTGACCCCACCTCATCAAACCCCAGACAATCGATGGAAAATTTCCATTGCTTACCTTTTTTGCCGGTTAACTTAGTCGCCCCCCGCACACTGTAGATAAATGCACTTTTCTCATTTCCCGTACTGATCAGTTTTTCTGTTGCTGCATGAAAGCCGCCTATCAATTCGACCTTCATTTTTTCAGCCGCAACCAGTGGCGCAGACAAAACAATTAGCATTACCAGGGTTGTCATTTTCATGCTTTTACTCCTTTTTGGATTAACTTTTCGGTCACCAGATACGCGGCCCGCGCGCCACTTTCAATCGCACCGTCTATAAATCCGCGCCAACCATTGGCGATATCTGAACCTGCAAAATAGATATTTTGTTCTGGTCGTTGCAGCTCCTCAAACGCTCCAGTCAGCATTCCGGGGGGGTACATACACCAGGTACCCTTTGAGTAGGGATCAAGATTCCAGTCATAGCTGAAAGACTCCATCAGTTCCGCCCCAGGCTGAAAAAGATGGATTGCTTTTTGTATCTCTTCGTCATCATTGACATCAAGAAACTGCGGGGATGAATTGAAGCCAACCATAATCTGGCTGTCATGATCATCATATTCAGTCCAGTAGAAGTTAAAGGGCATATCCTCTGTACCCTGACCGAACAAAATCGGATACTTGCCTTTGATGCGCATATAGACCTTGCTGCCTGAACCGGTATGGCCCTGCTGGCTGGCGTTAAGCTTGACGCTCGACAACGCGGGTTTAAATTCAATATTGCCGACAGTATTCAAAGGCAGGGCCACAATAACCGTCTTCCCGAAGTAGGTATTTCCACGGGATGTGATGACTTCAACGATACCGTTCTTTTGCTCTACCGACTTAACAGCTTCTCCCAGCTTCAGCTCAGCTTGACTATCGCCATGCATCTTCTCCAATAAAGTCCGCGTCCCCCCCTGCAGGCGATACTGCCCGAGGTTTGACCACATAAATGCCTGGTTAAAACCACCAAGAGCGATCCATCGAAGCTGATCCAGGTAACTGCTATTGGTCGATAGCGAGTGTCCATTAATCGCAGCAAAACTTTTAACCAGGTCTTTCTCTGCCGCGCTTAGGTCCAGTTTTTCAATAGCCTCAGCCGCTGAAATTCTGTCCAGCGCCTGGAATTCTTTGCTTCCTGACGCATAGAGTGGTTCATAGGGACGGGGAAACATCTCTTTGGCCGGCGCGTAAAATTTGTCGTTCGCACGCTCCGAAAACGGACCGAATTGCTCAGCAGATCCCTGATTCCGCTTGTTTTTGGAATACCAGACGTATTCTTCAGCTCTGCTGGCAGCGCTCTCCTCGATCGGCAGGTTATAGCGCATCCGTTCAGCCCAGATGTGAGGTTGCCCCCAACCAAACCAGGTTCCTCCCATGTCTATATCGTGACCAGCAAATTTGGTCGTGAACGTTCGGCCCCCGAGCCGGGGTCTCGCTTCAAGAAGAAGTGTGTTTAGCCCTTTTTGGCTGGCATCTCTGGCTGCTGTCACGCCAGCAAACCCTCCCCCAATCACTATGGTATCGAACATTCCCTTTCCACGGCCCGACTCCACTTTATTCGCACCGGATAGCCCTGCAGCAAAAACGGACATACCGGCCACACCAGTCATCGTGTTTTTTATGAATTGTCGTCTTTTCATCTCATTCACCAGCTTTACTTTGGTCATATGACCAATGATTATTTAGTCATTCAACCAAAAAGTCAAGTATTTTTTGGTCGATTAACCAAACTGATAAATTTGTGTATAATTGGGCAACGCATGGTTATCCGGAGTAAAAATGACTCAATTAGCAGAATCCGCTAGCGCGCACGCCCGATCTGGCACAGCACAAAGGTCGATAGGCAAAGCCACCGCTTTAAAGCTGGTAAAAACAACCCATGAATTTTTGATGGAAGGAGGGTACGCCGATTTTTCGATGCGCAACGTGGCCAAAGCCGCCGGGGTACGACTGGCAAATCTACAGTATTACTTTCCAAGAAAAGAGGATCTTATACTGGCATTGATACACTACGTTGGCGAACTCTATGACAAAAACTATTCAGAACATTTAAAAAAGGCGGGTGGAGACCCCCGCTCAAAATTTGAAGCGGCCATCAATTTCAACCTCGACGACATCTTTTGCCTGAAAACCCGCCATTTCTTTATCCAGTTCTGGCCATTGATCGCCATCGCAGACGACTATTCCGGAAAACTGTTGAGTCAGTTTTATCGACCTCAGTTAAAGCAGTTTGAAGAACTGATTCAGAACCTCCATCCTGAGACTTCCCCGGCTGACATACAGCATCGTGCGGAGATGATCACGGCACTCATCGAAGGGCTGATGGTGGTGACCTCTCCTCTATTAAAAAAGAAGGAATCCTCATTCCGCGAGGATGTACTCGCTCAGTGTTTAAGAATTGCCGAAGGGTGCTAGCTACAACATCTCCTCAGCAATGAATGGCAGCACCTCCGGCTGGCGGGCACCGATCAGCATCGAACCTACCTGCCCTCTGGCACCCGCAGATTTCCAGCGCGCCAACCTTTCACGGATTCTCTCTTTGGGCCCCACCAGTGCGATCGCATCGATATAGTCATCGGGAATCGCAGCCGCTGCCTCGGCCTTGCGCCCCGCGAGGTAATGATCCTGTATCTCTTCAGCGGCATTGCCGTAACCCAGCGCGTCCGTGTAATCAAAATAGAAGTTTTTCCCCTTCGCTCCCATGCCGCCGATATAGAGGGCAAGGTAGTCACGCAACGGTTGTCGACAGGCTTCGATATCATCACCCATCATCACCTGAACAAAAGGTGCCACATCAAAGCGATCCAGCCCTTTACCCCCACCGGCTCGCTCAAACCCCTGCTGCAGGTGTGGCTCAAGTGCGTCGAAACGTTCCGGGTCCATCCACACCGGAAACACCCCATCGGCCAGCTCACCGGCCAGTCGCAAACCGGCCGGTGTGATCGAGGCCGTATAGATCGGAATTTCAGTGTTGGCTTCAAGAATACTCTTTAACGGCTTGCCAAGACCGACGCTGCCCTCTCCCCGATAGGGCAATTGGTAGTGCTTGCCGTCATAGCTGACCGGCGCCTCACGCGCCATGATGCGTCGCACTATTTCAATATATTCGCGCGAACGGCCAACCGGACTGCCATAGGGTCGGCCATGCCAACCCTCCACCACTTGAGGCCCTGATGCACCCAGACCCAAAATAAATCGCCCTTTTGATAGCTGCGCGAGTGACATGGCCGTCATGGCACACATTGCCGGTGTTCTCGCCGGAATCTGCATAATGGAAGTACCCACGCGGATCTTTTCCGTTCGGGCCAGAATCCAGGTGGCGCAGGTTACCGCGTCCGAGCCATAGGCCTCCGCCGTCCATACCGAATCGAAACCCAACTGTTCAGCCTGTTCGACTAACGGCATCGGAATCTGAATCTGCTTACCCGAATAGCCTAATACCAAACCCAGTTTCATCGACCTGTCTCCCCTGGTTGCAACTCTGTCATTTACCTAATATCCGGCTGATCACCTGACGGGCGGCTTCTGATTTCAGAAGATGTTCAAACTGCTCCAGTTCAACGTCAATAGCGCGTTCAAGCGCCGGCCCGTGATGAGCGCGCATCAACGCCTTGCTTGTCAGGACTGCTTGCAGCGGCTTGCTCGCTATGTTCTCCGCCATCTCCCAGGCCACCTTCTGGTAATCTTCCACCATACAGACACAATTAATCAACCCCAGTTCCATCGCCTCATTGGCACTGATTCTTTTGCCCAACAGCAATAATTCAGCCGCCCGACAGTGACCCAGCATTAGCGGCAACAGATAGGACGCCCCTGCTTCCGGGCATAACCCCAGATCGGCAAAGGGCATCACAAAAAAAGCCTCTTCAGCCGCCACAATCAAATCACAGTGCAATAGCATGGTCGTTCCGACGCCCACCGCCGGACCATTGACCGCCGCAACGATCGGTTTGCGCACCTTGCTGATCTGTTTGACGAACTCCGCCGCAGCCTGCTCATCAGATTCAAGAAAATCCTTCAGGTCATTACCCGCACAGAAGCACTCTTGCGTACCTGTCAGCAGAATACAATGGATGCCGGCATCCTCATCCGCTCGGGAAAACGCATCCATCATCTCCCGATACATCGCTTGAGTGAGTGCATTCTTCTTGTCCGGACGGTTAAACTGCAGCTGCAAAATCCTACCCGACTGTTTTATCAACAGCTCCTCTGTGGGCATCATCTTCCCCTCTGTTTAGGCTCTCAGCCCTTTGCGTTAAACACCATGTTGCCATTATCTACCGATTGAGATAAAAACGCACGGCCTTGAGATTCTTTGCGACACGCTGGTTTTCAGGCATAAGACGCAAAGCCTGCTCCAGATAGTTTTCAGCCTCATTATAGTTTTTTAGTTCCGCCAGTAGCAGCCCCAGCGAGTAGTAAGCCGGGCCAAAATCCGGCGCATAATGTATCGCTTTTTTAAATGCCTGCTCCGCCTCCCGATACTCTTTGAGCCGATAGTGCAGATGCGCCAGATTAATCCGCGACGCCGTATCACGGTTATCAATAGCAAGCGCTCGACGATAAGCTGCTTTTGCCTTCGCGAAACGTTGCTGCTTTTCATGGTAAAGTGCAATGTATCCCTGCCCTGACGCAAAATCGGCGTTCTCCTCCATGTAAATCCGGTGTTCTGTTCGCGCTCTGCTGATCGTTTTCTTGCTAATATGCTGGATCGAGTGATCGGGAATATCAGCCAGCGCGGCCAGCGCGGCTATTCTGACTGAACGCACAGAGTCTTCTAGCAGGGGCGACAACAGGCGAACCCGGTTTACTGCGGGTAAATTTTCAAGCGCTCGAACAACCTGAACCCTGACCAGCGCTGATTGATCTCCGATCACCTTAATCAATGCACTTTGCACAGGCTCCAGATGCACTGCCTGGGCAAGCCAGAAGACTGCCGTTGCTCTGGCGACGGCCGGTTTTGTTTGGTCTTCCAGCAAGCCGACCATTTCCGGAAGCACTACACCAAGATCCGCTGGTGCCGCCGCTAATATGTCCGAGAAATGTGGCTGTCGCTGCGCCCCAAACCATTGCGCAATTGTGTTCGCAGCCCAGCCTGCAGTTTCCTGTTCGTGACACCGGTTGCAGGCATTGGGCGTACCGAAACGTGCGCTCAGATCCGGCCGGGGCACACGTAAACTGTGGTCGTGACGAAAATCCACGCCCATGTAGTATTTGCCGGGCATATGGCAACCGACACACTCGGCACCCGGTGATGCTTCCGGGTGATGGTGATGTTTTGCATTATCGTATTGCTCAGGCTGGTGACAGCTGGTACAGAGAGCGTTCCCCTTCCTGTGCAGACTGCCGGAATGGACATTGTGGCAACTGTTACACGCGACACCCTGTTGATACATTTTGCTTTGGGTGAAAGAGCCATAAACAAAGACTTCATCATTGATCTGACCATCGGCATGGTACAGCCCCGGACGCAATACCTCAGGCAGATAGTGATTCATGATGGAACCACTTTCGTGATCATACCTGTCGGTCACCTGGCTGCGCCGCGAATGACAACGCCCACACTGCTCCACCTGTTCAACAGCTGATAAACCTCCAGCCATTGCTATTTGGGGATTCTCTGCCAACTGATCAGGTTTGCTTTTTGCCAGCGCAATATGTTTCGCTCCGGGACCATGGCAGGCCTCACATCCGACATTAACCTCGGCCCATTGCGTGGCATAGCGATTGGTTTCAGGATCATAATTCTTTTGCAGCGAAGTGGAATGACAATCCGCACACATACTGTTCCAGTTCCCGGCGCCACGCGTCCAATGCAACCAGTCATCCGGCTCAGGGATCGGATCCTGCAGATAATACCAACGTTGATGTTGTGTATCCCAGGCCCAGGGCAACACCTGCAACCGGCCTCCCGGAAACTCAACCAGATATTGTTGCAGCGGCGCATAACCGAAGGTGTATCTGACCTGATACTTCTCAAGTTGACCATCAACGCCCTGAGTCGTCACAAAATAGTTATCGTCACGTTGCCAAAAGTGAGCCGTCAGGTTTTGATGGGAAATCTTTGTATCGTTAAAATCAGCACGTACGCTGGCTTCGGTGGCAGGTAACATCGCCCGAGCATGATGGGATTGCTGCCATAATTGAAATTGCTTCGGGTGACAGGCCGCGCATTGCTGACTACCCGAATAGCTCGCTTCAGGTTGTGCTGCAGATCGCGCATCTTCCAGTGCAAAGGCCTGGCTACCTGGAAAAAAAAGAATCATCCAGAGGATGCCCGATGCCCCCTTCACCCGAAAGGTAGCGAGCATCTTGTGCAAGGTTCTTTCGCCCCAGATATGACTATTGTGTCGTATCATGGCCGAAATAGTAGCATGATCACGATGATCGCAAAGCAACAACTGCAAGCCTGCTGCGAATATATCCTTTGTGAAGGCGTTTAAGGTACGGCTATGCCCAATACGCAGCGCCACTCACCGGCAACCCGGCAGTCGGTCACGTCAACTAAAACCACCCGCAACGTCAGCCTGCGTCAGATAATGGTGAAACACACCATTCGGGTCATATTTTCCCCGCAACTCACCCAATCGCCGCCAGTTCTCTGGTGAGAAACATTTCTGATAGCGGTCCTTGTGGCGAGGCTCTACTTCGTTCGGATAATGTCCCACCGCAAACGGGTCCATCAGGGGCAGCGTGCCACTCAGCCAGTTGTAGTTTTTATCATCATCCACCCGATCGTCCCAGATCGCATAGCACCCGACAAAACAGTCGGCCACCCAGGAGAAGCAGGAATCCTGCCTTTCCTCAATCTGCATGTTGTAGGAGGCGAGGATATGACAGTCTTTGGTTGGCGCTTTATGCATATGACTGGCCAGTGCATGCAGGGTTCCGCTGCCATCATTGGTCAGCACATTATCCACGATATAACGCCCCTGGCGCCCGGCGGGATCTTTCAGACTGAAAAAACGGTCATACAGCCCTTCAAAACTGAATTCCTGATACTCCGCCTGAACCACACTTTTGCTCGCCAATGCTGATTCGGCAAAGGGCAATAATGCAGCCTTTGCTTTTTCCACAGAATCCTCAAATGCGAACGCGGTAAAAAAACAGATTTTGGATTGTTCTGGAGGAGCGTCCTCCGGCACTTCCGGGTGGTGCATCAATACCGTAATCAGCTCCACCCGTGACATGTCATGCTCTTTTCTGATCTGCTCCAGTGTCTGCGTGACTGTTTCCAGCTGGCTCAGAGGGAAAATATAGGAACTGGCGACAATGCCTTGGGGTACCGGATACAGTTGCAGATGCAGTCGGGTGACCACACCAAAAAATCCCGGCCCGGCGCCCCGCACAGCCCAGAACAGATCCTGATTTTGCTGGGCATTGGCCGTTACCCGTTGTCCATCTGCGGTAATAATCTCCGCACCCACGATCGAATGGGTCGCCATACCACCCCACTGCGGATAATTCCAGCCGATTCCGCCGCCCATGGTGAAACCGCTGAGTCCAACCGAGGGGCAGTGGGGTACCGGAAAGCTGAGACCCTTTTGACGAGCAGCCGTGACCAGGTGCAGGCTTCGCACACCCGGCTGAATGGTGGCAATCCGTTTGCTCTCATCGATCTCGACTTCATCCAGCGCTGAGACGTCAATCACCATTCCCCCCTCGCGCACAGAAGTGCCTGTCGAGTTGTGGCCACCGGCGCGCACCGACACCTTAAGCTTGTTCTTTGCGGCATATTTAACGGCGTTGATGACATCCTCTTCAGACTGCGCCTGAACAATCAAATCGGGAAAACGCTTCGGTTTCGAATGGTGCCAGACCATCGCCCGGCGCCATAACTCATAGTTGCTATCCTTGCGGCTGATAATTTTTCCCTTCACACCTGCAATTGCCGTACTGTATAACTTCTCCTTCGCCTCTCCGGCAGAAAGCTGGCCGGCACGCAGTACTCCCAGCGCTCCCAGAGCAGTCATCGATACCAGTTGCTTCAGCACATTGCGCCGGGATTCTCTCTTCTGATTCATCGCCTGCTCCCCCTATTTAACCTGGGCAAAAAATTTGGCTAACATCTGTATGTCAGCTTCTGATAGCGGTTGCGCAATCGTGGTCATGGTTGCGTCTTTGCGTGCACCGGATTTGAAATCACGCAGTTGCTTGACCATATAAGCTGTCTTCTGATTTTGCAGATTGGGGTATTGATCCGCTTTGCCAATACCATTTGCCCCATGGCAGGCCACGCAACTGGCTATTATTTCCTGATTGGCATCCAGTGCAGCTGCATGAAACGAAAACGCACATAAACCGGTAATAGCGGCCATCCGCCAGCCAGCGGTTGGTACAAAACGCCTGTTCATTTTCCTGATCCCCCTTATTCCGCTCTGAATCAATCTATAGTTGAAGCTAATAATACAACCATAAGCAGAATACCGATAAGCCGCTATCACATATACGAAAGGGATAGCCGTAAAGCGTAATAATTGGCCGTCAACGCCCCTAAACGCAGGCTTAGCTACCACCCAGTCAATAGAAGGAAAACTAAATTCGATTTGCTGGGGTCTGTTACAGGGAATCAGGTACAATAGCAGTCACTTTCACCAAACCAGCTATTTCAAGGGATAACTCTATTTTTCAGGTATGCCTGTAACCACTCACTACGAAACTTCCATTGCAGGCTGGTCCTTCGCTCTGGCCAAGGGCCTCGATTATTACGGTCTGGATTCCCAAGCTATATTTAAAAAGGCCGGGATTGATTTTACCAAAATTGAAACGCCCTACACCCGCCTGCCCGTTCAATCAGTTCAGAAAGTTTGGCGATACGCCTATGATAATACCGATGAGTATTTTGGCGTAATTGTGTCACAGTTTCTAAATCCCGCTTCTTTCCATGCTTTGGGTTTCGGCCTTTATGCCAGCCCCTCACTAAGAGAGCTGTTAGAGCGACTTATAAGATATCGGTGTGTCATCAGCCATATGTTTTTCGCCGAGCTGCTAGAGGAAAAAGATTGTTATCGATTATCCACAACAGATGAACGCACCCTTAAAACCAACATCACACATGACACCCTGTTCAGCTTTATTATTAGCCTGATGAGACAGATGATGTTGCCATCCTTTAAACCCATGGCTGTCAGGCTTTCCAGAGTTCCAAAGCATTCTATCGATGCACTGACCGCCTTTATGGGATCACCGATAGAATTTGATAGCAAAAACAGCGAGCTAATATTCACCAAAGACCAACTCGATACACCACTGACAGGCGGCGACACCATGCTCGCGGCTAAACAGGATCAACTGACAGAACAGTACATCAGCGAATTTGGCCTCATCAGTGAATACATGTTGCGGGTTAAGACTGAAATAAGCCAACTTTTAAGCTTCGGTGAGGTCAGCGTAAATAAGGTTGCGGAAAACCTGCATGTCACCGTTAGAACATTACAGCGCCGCTTAGCTGATGAAAACAGCTCGTACCATGACCTTCTGGATAAAGTACGCTACGAACTGGCCCTCGATTATATGAAGGACCCGCAAACCAGCGCTACAGAGATCGCTTTTAAGTTAGGTTTCAATGACAGCAGCAGTTTCACCCGTTCATTTAAACGCTGGACCAAGCTCTCCGTTAGCGAATACCGTAGCAGAGAAAAATAGGGAGCCTCCCTGTATAGGCGAAGCTCCGTAAAACGCGCTCCAAAGTCAAACCGAGGATCGCGAGAGGGAAAGTGCTTTTGTCTGCGCAGCCCTACTCGGTAAATGCAGGGATTATTTCTGTCTTTGTCCGCCACTGATCTCCGTAAAGTTCGCGAAACATCCCAGGACGGATAACCGAACCCTTGGCGACACCACCGCGCCACAAGTCATACTTTATGTCTGAGTATTTCGCAAAAAACCTGTCCAGCTTTTTATCCAGGGAAGCTGCTATTTTCCGATAATCCGGATCACCATAAAGATTGCGAAGTTGTCCCGGATCATTTTTCATATCATAGAGTTCGTTAAACCCAGTCCCCGGCAGTCGCTTCCAATAAGCATATTCCGGTGTGCGCACTCCCCGCGACTCTTCCTGCTCATAATAAATCTCATCTTTCCAGGCGATGGTGCTACCTTTGAATAAATTAGCAAAACTACGTCCAGGACTATTATCAAATCCAACATCCTTGATTCCCAATAAGTCCAGAATGGTCACTGGCAGGTCATACTGGCCAATCAGCAAATCCGACCGGTCACGACTACCTTTTTTGCCGGGATGACGAATAATTAACGGGATATTCAGAGCCGCCTCGTAAAGATTGGCAGGAGAAGTTACCACCGTATGCTGCCATAGCCCGTGCTGCCCATAAAAATTCCCCTGATCCGATGAAAATATCACCAATGTATTTTCATCCAGCCCTTTTTCCTTTAACGCCTTTAACACACGTCCCACACCATCATCCACCACCGTATTTTGGGAGGCCACGTTCGCCATGGTCTCAGGATCATTATGCATCGCGATCGCTTCTCGGTGCTTTTTCTTGAGGAACCCATTGGTGTTGTGATCCAACAATTGATCCAGTACATTCTCGTTAAAGGCAACTCGTGGAAAAGATTTGAATTCCTGCCCAACATAGCTCTGGTAGTGTCTGTTTTTAGCCGGACCCAGGTTAGTCGGGGGATTAAGGTAGGGGCCATCATAGTTTAACTGCAGATAAAAGGGTTTATCCCCCTCGTAACTGCGAATGTAATCCACTGCTTTGTCAGTAAAGAAGTCAACGATATGCTGCCCCTTCACGTCATACACCTGGTCATTATCGATAACCCGATTGTTCCAGAAATCCACGGTATGCCCGTCGGTAAAGGTGACCCAATGTTGATAGCCAATGGACGCTTTCCAGGGTTGCCCCAGGTGCCATTTACCAATCAGCGCAGTCTGGTAACCACGATTTTTCAAGGTCAGGGGCAACGTTCGAAACTCAGCAACTGCCGACCACTCTCGTGGCCACTGATCCAGCATCTCATCATCTAGCCAGTTATGAACCCCGTGTTGGGATGGCATCAGGCCGGTCATTAATGTGGCTCGCGTAGGCGAGCACATACCGTTAACCGCAAAAGCGTTTGTGAAACGAACACCCTCCCCCGCCAACCTGTCGATATTTGGCGTGCGCACATCGGGATTACCATAAACACCCAGAATCGAGGCTGGCTGGTTGTCCGTCAAAATAAACAATAGATTAGGTTGACGCTCTGAAGCCTGTGCACTTGCAATGAAGACTACCGCCAGGTATAGGAGGAATTTCACAACGAGCTCCTTATTAATTAGAGGCGAAAAAAGCCGGGCACATCGAATATGCGCCGGCTTTTCCGGTTACAGCTTAAAACTCGTACTTGGCCTGCACGCCAATTGATCTCGGTGGATCTATGGCACCAAAGAAAGCGCCTCTAAAGAAGGGGACGTCGTTGACCCAGGTAGTTGTCTCCTCTTCTGTCAGGTTTTTCCCTACCAGGGCAACACTCCACCCGTCTTCACTGGCCAGCTGAATACGGGCATTAATTTTTGTAAAGGAATCCTGCTCAGAAATTGGGTCAAGATCCAGTGCGGTAAAATACGCATCTGAAAAATTAGCACCAACCACTACCGTTAGCTCAAGACCGTTATTCAAATCATGAATATATTCGAGATTGATGCTTCCCGCCCAGTCCGGGGCAAAAGACAGTTCTTTACCCGATAAGTCCTGAGTACAGGTATTCGGATTCATACCCGTCGCAATACCGTGCGCAACCTGCTGCCCCGCATTACATATGGCCGTCGGGAAACTATCGTACTCTGCACTCAGGAACGCTACTGCGCCGGACAACATCAGGTTATCGTTAATCTGCCAGCGCCCGTCAATCTCCAACCCCTCAGTGGTTGAGGTGGCAGCATTTCCAGTCACGAAGGCAACACCATTCCAGGCAGCTACCTGTAGATCCTCAAACTCAGAGCGGAACAGCGCTGCATTAAGCTCTACTGCGCCATCGGCTAATTTGGATTTAAACCCGACCTCCCAGGCGTCGACCGTCTCCTCCTCAAATTGCGCGCCGCTCTCGAAATCGAACCCACCCGATTTAAAGCCCTGCGAGAAGCTCGCATAAATCATAATATCGTCGTTCAGGTCATACTGAACATTCAGGGAGGGAGTAACGTCCGAATCACTACGCGAATCATCAACAGTTCGATTAGGGAAGGGCATCATCCCTGTGGTTGTTTGGGTAAAATCCAAGTCCTTTTCATCATCGGTATAGCGTAATCCCAAGGTTGTCCTTAGGCGCTCGGTAATATTCCAGGTACCCTGGGCAAAAAGGGCAATACTATCGGTATCCTGGACCAGGTCAAAGGCGGTACGCCCCACAAAGGGTGGCAAAGGAAAGCCATCAGCTCTGCCCTGTGTGGTATCAAAATCGAAGAACTGAAGATGGTCTACCTCTTCAGTCTGATAGAAGACACCCAGGATGTATTCAAAGCTACCACCGGTCGCAGACTCTAAACGAAACTCCTGCGAAAACTGCGAATGCTCCTCATCATAACGTTTTGCTGCTGTTTCAATATTGGCAGCGAAATTTGCCGGAATATTGTTTTCATACTCGTAACCAACAAAAGAGGTAATGGATACCAACGTGATGCTATCCAACTCGTACTTAAACGTCGCTGTTAGATTTTGTGCATCCGTATCATCGAAGTCGGCACCAAACACGGGGTTATTAACGGAACGTTTGTAATCCAATTTTTGCTCGAAGTTGGGATCTACCGACTGATAGTTCGCCAGGCGTGGACCCGCTTCCACCAACTGCATGGTCCGTCCATCCACATCAAAGGAGGAGGACTCCGCGTTAACAACCAGGCTTAAACGATCCGAAATATCCCAGGACAAAATACCACGTACGAAAGACTCATCCTCCTCCGCTTCATCGTCTCCCGTTGTAATATTCTCAACAAACCCTTCCGCTCCCGCTTTTTTTACTACAATGCGTCCCGCCAGGTCATCCGTCAGAGGTCCGGAAAGTATCCCGGTTATCTGGTAAGATTCATCACCCTCAAAATATTCCGCTTCGATAGACCCTTCAAACTCCTGGGTAGGTTTTCTAGTGGTGATATTCAGTGCCCCGGCGATAGTGTTCTTGCCGAACAATACACCCTGCGGACCTTTTAGAACCTCCACTCTCTCCACATCAAGAAATGGAGAGCGTGAAGAGCGACCTCGGCCAAAATATACACCGTCGATAAAAGTACCGACTGACTGTTCAAAACCATGGTTGGCACCAGACCCGATGGCTCGAATCGTTACACTGTCCTGAGTGGCGTTTTCTGCGATCGTCACGTTGGGAATCGAGGCCGACAGCTCCTCCAGCCCATTCATTGAATACTGGCTAAGTTTTTCACCGGTAGTCACGGACACTGAAATCGGCACATCCTGAAGGCTTTGTTCCCTCTTTTGCGCCGTCACAATGACCTCTTCCAGAACCGCAGCATTTGCAACAGGTAACCCTGTCAGCATTACCAGTGCCGCTATGTTCCTTGAAAAACACCTGCTTTCTGTTTTACCAGCACTATTTTGCATCGCTCTCAACGCGATCTTAAACTGATTATTTATCATTAATAATCTCCCTCTACCTTCCCCGTCTGTTTGATTAAGTTTCTAGCTACTGCAAGCATAAACAGACTAACAAAGTGATGAGAAAACGCGCCCGACATATGGCGCCAAAAGTAATGCATTTTGCGACAATCACACGAAAACAATAACTGAAACAAACAAAAAAGGCCCACTCTTGCGAGTGAGCCTTTCTCTTTTGGTGGCGTCCCCTAGGGGGTTCGAACCCCTGTTACCGCCGTGAAAGGGCGGTGTCCTAGGCCTCTAGACGAAGGGGACAAAACCTTCTTGAATTGGTGGAGCTAAGCGGGATCGAACCGCTGACCTCAACACTGCCAGTGTTGCGCTCTCCCAGCTGAGCTATAGCCCCAAAAAGAGCAGGGCATATTAAGCACAGAGCCTTTGCCTGTCAAGCATTTGCGCGGCAAAGGGCTACAAATTTTCCTCGGCGAAGGCCGCCAGTCGACTCCTTTCGATGCTTTCGATATGCATCACGCCGCTATGATCAAAGCTTTTGAATTTTTCAACAATGTAGGTCAGTCCGGACGTGAGCGCTGTTACATACTTGTTATCTATCTGTGCCAAATTGCCGAGAATGACAATTTTTGAGTTTTTACCAACACGCGTAATGATGGATTTTAACTGAAACTGGGTAAGACTCTGGCTTTCATCAATAATGATGTAGGCATTATTGATGGATCGGCCTCGCATAAAATTAAGTGATTTAAACTGGATATTGGCTTTCTCTTTAACATAGGAAATGCTGCCTACACAGGATTCATCACCACCATGCAAAATCTCCAGATTATCATCAAACGCTGCCAGCCAGGGTGCCATCTTTTCCTCTTCTGTCCCCGGCAGGAAACCGATCTCCTCGGCAATGGGCGGTGTCGATCTGGCCACAATCAGTTTGTTATATTGCTTCTGCTCAATAATAGCGTGCAGCCCAAATGCCAGGGCCAACAAAGTTTTGCCTGATCCAGCCGGCCCGGTCAGTATGGACAGATCAATATCCGGTGACTGCAGCAGATAACAGGCCATCGCCTGATCCAGGTTGCGCGGTTGCAGCCCCCAGATTTTTTGGTGCATCAGCCGGTCTTCGTTTAAATCCCGAATAAAAATCGATTCATTTTCGATCGACTCCACAAACCCGATAAAGCCCCGGCTGTCACGCACGAACATGTTGGGGTAATACTCGGGGTGTAGATCGCGGCGAATCACATGTACGGTGTGACCATCTCTGGTCATACTGTCCACCTTGTCGACACCGTCCCAGAAACTGCCAGTGATCACTTCCCGCCCTTTCGCCAGCAGATCAATATCATCCAGTATGCGATCTTTACGATAATCCTCTACATTACGCAGCCCTGATCCTTTGGCCTTTAGCCGCATATTGATATCCTTGGTTACCAGGCATACATAGCTGTCAGGGTTATGCTTTTGCAGGGAGATTGCGGTATTGATGATCTGATTATCCGGTGCGTCCTTGGTCAGAAACGGAATGCTGTCGGATGGTTGTAACAATTGGTCGGGGAAAATCGATAGCGTGCCGGGGGAAGCATTGTTTTTTGTGACCGAGGTAACGATCTCAACCCCTTCCTGAATTTCACGTGTGTCAGCGTTGGCCAGCAGTTTATCGATTGTCTGAATGGCGATACGCGCTTCTTTACTGACATCCTTGTCGCGCCGATCCTTGATCTCATCCAGTTCTTCCAGCACGGTCATTGGTATCATGACATTATGCTCGTTAAAGGAATAAACTGCTGTCGGGTCATGCAAAAGTACGTTGGTATCAAGTACGTAAATTTTCTGCATCAACTTATACTCCGTAAACTGTATTTATAGGAGGTATTAAGGGATCTGATATTGGAAAAAGTGTGCTTAATTGTCGGGGAGAGGGGTTTTATTTTGGGGTGCAGTAACAAGCGTTTTGGAAAAACGAAAATCGTGAGCCATTCAACAGTTCGATCAAAACCCGCTACGGGTCTTGCGAATAACAGCATATCACCTCACACAGCGCTCACACGCAGGGAAACATCCCTTTCATAGTAACGCGCAATTATCACGGATCAACTGTTTTCTGCATTAGTACCAGATCTTTTGATTTAACTTCAAGTTTGGCATTTAGCTGATCGGCAAGAAAGGCAAAGGTTGTATCACTGAAGAAACAGACATGGGTCGGATCATTTTTATAATGCCACTGGGCAAATACGTCTCTGCCCGTGTACCGCTTCGTCATAATCGCCAGCCAGCCACCCGGTTCAAGCAGGTCATGCAGTTGTGACAGGACCGCTCCCGGTTGATGCAGGTGCTCGACGACTTCCGTACAGGTGATAAATTGATAGTGGCAATCGAGCGCAGCACGGTCTTTCGCATAAAAAACATCAAAGATTGACATCTCATAGCCCGCCTCCTGCAACATCACGGAAAGAGTCGGTCCGGGACCTGAACCATAATCAAGGCCATGGGCCGGAAGCGCTATACGTTCGCAAATAGCGGAATATACCGGCGTTAAAAAGCGCCGGTAATTTTGATCAGCCGGATCATTCTGGTGCAGGTCATACTGTTTACGCTCCTGCTCGGCGCTGAGATAGTACTCGGCTGGCACATACACCAGCTCGCAGGTTAAACAGCGTCTGTAAGGTCTCTGTTGGTCCCGATGAAAATCATCCGCCCTGGGCGAATTACAAAGTGGGCAGCATTCTCCCGCATCAGTCATGGGTTACAGATACTGCCGAAAATCCTTTTCCCATTTTTTTGTCTGTTTCTTGGAAAGCCCGCCCAGCAGGTTAACTGCATGACGCAGTCGCGCCCGGGACATATCGGCACCCAGAATTGCCATAGAATCAAACACAGAAGTCGATACAGAAGTACCTGCAATGGCGACAAATAAAGGGAAAAGGTAGTCACGAATCTTCAGTTCCATCGTTTCAGCCATGCCCTTGATGATGGCTTCCAGATTGTCACGACTCCAATTCTGCTCCGCCTCAAGTCGCCAAAGGGTATACTGCAGGATGCGCTTACAATCCTCGTCACTGAGCGATTTATGCTGAAACTCCTGTTCAGTAATATCCAGCATGCCCGCACAGAAAAAGCCGGCCATTGGTACTACGTCGCTAAACAGTTCAACACGCTCCTTTAACAGGGGTGCTATTTGCATCAGGTATTCCGGATTTAGCGCCCATTGCTGGAGCCGCTCGGCAAATTGTGGCAACGACAAATCTTCACGAATCCAGCTACCGTTGAGCCAACTCAGTTTTTCCAGATGAAAGATCGGACCACCCAGAGAAACCCGGCTGATATCAAAATTTTCAACCATCTCGTCCAACGTGAACTTTTCCCTTTCATCAGGCATTGACCAACCCATGCGCCCCAGATAGTTCAACATGGCCTCAGACAGAAAACCCATGCGACGATAATAGTTGATGCTGGTCGGATTTTTACGCTTACTCAATTTGCTTTTATCCGGATTACGCAACAGCGGCATATGACAGAGTTTGGGCATTTCCCAGCCAAAATACTCATAGAGCAATTGGTGTTTGGGGGCAGAGTTGATCCACTCCTCACCGCGTATCACATGGGTAATACCCATCAGATGATCGTCAACCACATTCGCCAGATGATAGGTCGGCATGCCGTCCGCCTTCATCAGAATTTGCATATCCACCTGCTGCCAATCAATTTCGATATCACCACGCAACTGATCCCAAACGGTGCAGGTCCCCTGTTCAGGCACTTTCATGCGCACCACCGAAGCCTCGCCTGCCGCCAAACGCTGCGCCACCTCCTGGTCGCTCAAATGGATGCAATGCCCGTCATAACCCGGCGTTTGCTTGTCAGCCATCTGCTGCGCACGCAACTCCTGCAAACGTTCCTGTGTGCAAAAACAGCGGAACGCGTGTCCCTTTTCCAATAATTGATCGGCATGGGCTTGATAAATTTCACTACGCTCACTTTGACGATACGGACCGTAATCACCCCCGACATCCGGACCTTCGTCCCAGGTGATTCCCAGCCAGTTTAAGGAGTCAAAAATTGCCTGTTCCGATTCAGCCGTGCTGCGTGCCTGATCGGTATCTTCAATTCTCAGAATAAATTGCCCACCCTGGCTTCGGGCAAAGCACATGTTAAAGAGTGCAATATAGGCTGTCCCCACATGGGGGTCGCCAGTCGGGGAAGGTGCAATACGAGTGCGTACGGTCATGGTTAAACTCAGATACTGTTAATTAATACGGGCGGCAAACTAGCGCCTCGGGGAAAGTCGCGTATTATAAGGGGTTATGCCGGGAATACGCTATTAAAGCGGTATAATTTGTACGTCTCCTCATTGGGTGGCTACAGAATGGGTATATTAATCGACAAAGAAACGGCAGAGTACCAGCACCAGCGCCGCTGACAACACCACAATGGCAACACCCACCAAAGTAAAGCTTTCCGGACTTGCCACGCCAAGTAAAGGCGCTGCGGTGGTGGCCACCAAAATACCGGAGAAACCGATGACTCCGGTCACAATCAATCCCTCTTGTGGCTCACCCGGCGCAACCACTTTGGCAATCGACCCAACCACAAAACTTGATATAACCCAGATAAAATAACTCATCATAATAACGCCCTCTCTGTTATTCATTCATGCCATTTCTCATTCTGCACACCCTGGACACCTATTCACCGAGCCCATACTTTAAAGAACGCCGCTGTTGCGATTTGGTTGACAGGAGTGTGTTGACCGCTGACAGAGGTCCGCACAGAAGGATATAGACAAGCGAGGGAAAGAGGGATAACCTGCTGTTATATCGACAAAAACACAAGGGAACTGAATGGCTCGACTAACCATCTTTTTTACCCTGTTTTTTTTGACCGGGTGTCTGGGCACACCGGACAACATTGAACCGGTCACGGAATTCGAGCTGAAAAAGTACCTGGGAACCTGGTATGAGATTGCTCGCCTTGATCACTCATTTGAGCGCGGCCTGGAAAAAGTATCAGCAACCTATAGCCTACGCGAAGACGGAGGCATCAAGGTACTCAACAAAGGTTTTTCAACCGGGGATAACGAATGGCGAGAGGCCGAGGGGAAGGCGTATTTCGTAAAGACTCAGAGCACAGGGCACCTTAAAGTCTCTTTTTTTGGACCTTTTTACAGTTCCTACGTTATTTTTGAACTGGACAAGTCCGGGTATCAGTATGCCTTTATATCCGGCTACAACACCTCCTATCTTTGGCTGCTGGCAAGGACACCAGAGATCAGCGATACATTAAAACAGCGCTTTATCAACAAAGCCCGAGCACTTGGTTTTAATACGGACGAGTTGATTTTTGTGTCACAATAAGGTGCTGGAACAAGCTTTTAAACACTTTAATCAATAGCGGGAACTGCTATGGAAACCACTGACAAACTGGCAGTATTGATCGATGCCGATAACGCACAACCAAGTATCGTCGACGGACTGCTCACAGAGATCGCCAATTATGGCATTGCCAGTGTCAAGCGGATCTATGGGGACTGGACGTCACCCAGTCTGAAAGGCTGGAAAGAGGTATTGCTTGATCATTCGATTCAACCGATGCAGCAATTTGCCTACACCCGAGGCAAAAATGCAACCGATAGCGCGATGATCATTGATGCGATGGACTTACTCTACACCGGCAACTTCAATGGCTTTTGTATTGTCACCAGTGACAGCGACTTTACCAAACTGGCATCCAGAATCAGAGAATCCGGTTTAACTGTGTACGGATTTGGAGAGCAGAAAACCCCGTCCGCTTTTGTATCCGCCTGTGATAAGTTTATTTATACCGAAGTGCTGCGGGCACGAATTGATGAAGCGCCGGCCATCCGTAAAAAATCGGCCCGTGATTTAAAGCAGGATACCAAACTGGTCAGTTTGTTACGCAATGCCGTGGAGGTGTCTTCCGACGACAGCGGCTGGGCTCACCTGGGCGCCGTCGGTAGCAACATCGCAAAGCAATCATCTGAATTCGACCCACGCAATTACGGATATGTAAAATTGGGTGAACTGGTGTCAGCAACCAAACTGTTTGATATAGAGGAGCGGCCCATCCCGGGCAGCAATTCAAAAGCACTTTATGTGCGTGACAAGCGAAAAAAGTAACGGGTATTCATAATAGTATGGCAACTGAAACACCCATTTTCAGCTAAACACCTGGAAGCCCGTGAAAGATCAAATCGTCATCCATTGGTTCCGCCAGGATCTGCGCCTCGGCGATAACCCGGCGCTGAGCGCAGCTGCACGGATGGGAAGCGTATTGCCCATCTACATACTCGACGATGATAACGCGCTGGGGTATTCGATAGGTGCTGCCAGCCGCTGGTGGCTGCACCACTCGCTGTCTAACCTGGATGCGAGTTTACAGGGAAAATTACGACTGTTTTGCGGTGATGCAGAGCAGATTCTCGGCCACCTCACCGAACATTATGAAATCAGTAGCATACACTGGAATCGTTGCTACGAACCCTGGCGGGTAGTACGTGACCGGCGGATCAAGAAACGCCTTATAGAACAGGGCATTGACGTACAAACACATAATGGATCGCTGCTTTGGGAGCCCTGGCAGGTACTGAAGTCTGATCAGACACCTTATAAGGTATTTACCCCCTTTTACCGCAAGGGTTGCCTGAATGCAGAATCTCCACACTCTCCTCTGCCACAACCTGAAAACCTACAGCCGGCAGAAGGCGATTTCGGGGCGATTCCTCTCACAAAACTAAAACTGTTACCCGCTATTGGCTGGGATAAACAGTTGCGACCCCATTGGCGAATCGGTGAAACTGCGGCCTACGACCGTCTTCGGGACTTTCTACAGGAAGGACTGGAAGATTATAAAGAGGGCCGCAATTTTCCGGCAAAAGCCAATGTATCCAGATTGTCACCCCACCTGCACTTTGGCGAAATATCACCCCATCAGGTGTGGCATGAAATACAGCGCGCAGGCGATGACACCAATCACGAGCATTTTTTAAGCGAACTGGCCTGGCGAGAGTTTTCCTATGCTTTGCTTTACCACAACCCTGAATTACCGAAAAACAATCTTCAAGCCAAATTCGATCGATTCCCCTGGCGAGATGATTCTGACCTGTTAGCGCGATGGCAACGAGGGCAAACCGGATGCCCAATCGTCGACGCAGGCATGCGTGAACTATGGCAAACCGGCTATATTCACAACCGCGTACGCATGATTGTCGGCTCATTTCTTGTCAAGAACCTGCTACTGGACTGGCGTGACGGAGCCGCCTGGTTTTGGGATTGCCTGGTCGATGCTGACCTGGCCAACAACAGTGCAAGCTGGCAGTGGATAGCCGGATGCGGTGCCGATGCAGCCCCCTTCTTCCGTATTTTTAATCCGGTCACTCAAGGGCAAAAATTTGATAGCCAGGGTGAATATACCCGCCACTATGTTCCTGAGTTGGCCAAGCTTCCCGATAAATACCTTTTCTGTCCCTGGACAGCCCCGAAGTTGGTATTGCAGGAATCCGGAGTTATATTGGGAGAGAGCTATCCGGAACTAATAGTTGATCTAAAACTCTCAAGAGAACGGGCACTGGACGCATTTAAAACAATCAAAAACCCGAATGCCTGATGAACATGACAGCGTTTTAGTGTAAAAGAAGATCACTAAGCGAAGACGCATACACCTGGCACCCAAAAAAAAGCCAAAAAGGAGCCCACATGCCCAGCACGGAATTCATTATTACCTCCCTGATCGTTGTACTGATTCCAGGAACAGGGGTCATTTACACGATCTCTACCGGACTATTTTCAGGCTGGAAGGCCGCCATTGCAGCCTCCATCGGCTGCACACTGGGTATTATTCCACATCTGTTGGCCAGCATTCTTGGGCTGGCAGCCATTCTGCACATGAGTGCGCTGGCGTTTAACACCGTCAAATTCATAGGCGTCGCCTATCTTTTTTATCTGGCCTGGACCATGTGGCGACAAACCGGGACGCTCAAACTTGAGGACCGCAAAAGTAGCAGCGGTTTGCGCGATATCGCCCTGAAAGCAGTTCTCATCAATATTCTGAACCCCAAATTATCGCTGTTTTTCCTGGCTTTTCTTCCACAATTTGTCCCCGCTCAAACAAAAGCACCCCTACCGGAAATGCTGCTACTGAGCGTGATATTCATGCTCATGACACTGCTGGTATTCATTGTTTACGGTTTATTTGCAAATGGTGTACGGGCTCACGTGGCCAATTCACCAAAAATCGTAGCCAGAGCACAGCGCTCATTTGCTGTAATTTTTGCTATGTTGGGTGCAAAACTGGCAATGGCTGAGCGTTAATCATCCTCTCTGACCGTAATGACAAGATGGACTTTCGCTACTGAAGGCGAACAGAAAATGGTTAAATACTATGAATGAAGTGAGCTTTAATGAGGCTGCGGCCAACCGAATTTTGAAATCAAAATTTGCCCCCTGGATACAGGAGTTAGGCATCCATTTTGACCAGGTTGCCGATGGCGCTGCCATCCTGCGCGTGCCCCAATCTGACCGGTTAAACCGGGTGGGCGGCACCATTTGTGGTCAGGCCATTATGGCACTGGCAGATACCGCGATGGTCTTTGCAATCTCATCAGCTGTCGGTGAATTTGTACCGATGACCACCGTTTCGCAATCAACTTCGTTCCTGCGCCCAGCTTCCGATGCCGATCTGATTGCCCATGCACGCCTCATCAAACCCGGCAGAACGCTTATGTATGGGGAGGTTTCACTCTACACTCAAAGCCCTGAAAAACCGGTTTCCCATGTCACCAGCACGTATATGCTTGTTTAGCCACCAACTGCTATAAAGACTGCGGTTGCGCACTCGATGAACCAGACCTGAAGAAGCTCTTCAGGTCCTCCATAATACGATAGTTCACTGGCACCAGAATCAGCGTAATCAGGGTGGCAAAGATAATCCCGAAACCCAGGGATACCGCCATCGGCATCAGAAATTTGGCCTGCGTGGACTTTTCGAACAACAACGGAGCCAGCCCAAAGAAGGTGGTTAGCGAAGTCAGCATGATGGGCCTGAATCGTGCCACCCCGGCACTGTATATTGCACTATTGATCACGTCCTGAAGCTGCTCACCACCCTTCTCGATCGCGCGCTGCCGGTGTTTGTTGACAAAATCAACCAGTACCAGACTGTCATTCACCACCACACCAATCAGCGCCATGATACCCAGAATACTCATGATGGTCAGATCAATACCCACCAGCCAATGCCCGACCACCGCCCCAATTGCGCCAAAAGGAATAACCGACATGACGATGAACGGCTGGCTATAGGATTTGAAAGGGATCGCCAACAGACAATAGATAACAAAGAGCACAATCAACACGCCTGTGGTCACACTCGACAACGACTCCTGTTGCTCACGAGCTTCGCCTTCCAAACTGTAATCAATACCAGGGTACTGTGCTAGTAATTGCTCAATATACTGGCTCAGATCAGCCTGCAATACAGTCATGTTGGCAGTCTGCTTATCGATATCGGCCGTTACGCTGACCGTGCGGTATTGATCAATCCGGTTAATGGCAGCAGGTCCGCGGCCGGGAATCAAGGTTGCCACATGAGACAGGGGTGCCTGTCCACCGGCGGGCAGGCTAATCAGCATATCCTGCAAAGTGGCGATGGTCCGCCGCTCCTCAATTGGAAATCGAACAAGCACGCGAATATCATCCCGTCCACGCTGCACCCGTTGCGCCTCAAATCCCTTAAATGCGCGCCCGACCTGAAGGATGACATCGCGTCTGGTCAGGCCCAACGCATGTCCCTGGTCCGTTAACTCAATCTGGAGCTCCTCTTTGCCGTCGGAAAGACTGTCACTGATGTCGAATACGCTGGGGTAGGTGGCCAATCGGGCCTTAACGCTATCCGCCACCTGGCCAAGAGTCGCCAGAGAGTTTCCGGTAAACTGAATATCAATAGGATCATGTGGCCGCCCAAATTCTGCTCGAAAAACCAGCGATTCAGCGCCAGGCACCTCACCAATCAACTCCCTCCATTCCTGAACCAGATCCGCTATGGTTACCGAAGTGGTACGAACTTCCGCAGCCAGGGTTTCAAATCGTACCCGTCCAACGTTCGAGCCTGATTTGCTAAACCCCGCCTGGCCCGTTTTCGCCAGAATATTGGAAATAAGCGGCTTGCCCAACAGCGGATCTTCATATTTATCCTGTAGTTGCTCTGCGGTGACGGCCATTTTTTCAATGTAGCGATCGGTAACCTCAAAGGGCGTTCCGGCGGGAAAGGTCAAGGTCGCCGTGGCTGTCTCACTGGCAATTCTCGGAAAAAATACAAAACGGCTCCAGCCGCTGGTGACCGCCGTAGTCAACACTAACAATACACCGCAGAATATGACCAACGTGGTGTAGCGATGCTTGATCGCTGTCTCCAACAGTGGACGATAATAATTTACGATAAATTGTTCAAAACGATCCGCAAAACGTTTCTGTAGTTGTTTTAGTCGCTGCCCTTTTCCGTCCTGCCCATTGTTTAAGCGGATATGTTTTAAGTGGGCAGGAAGAATCAGTTTGGATTCAACCAGAGAGAACAAAAGAACCGGTATCACCACTAATGCGAGCTGCCCGAACAACTCACCCCGGCGCCCCTCAATGAAGGTAAACGGCAGGAAAGCGACAATAGTTGTTAATATGCCGAATGTAACGGGTACCGCGACCTCCTTGGTACCCTTGAGCGCTGCCTCCAGGCCACTCTCGGAAGTGCGAAGATGAGTGTAGACGTTTTCTCCGGTGACAATGGCATCATCCACCACGATACCCAGCACCAGAATGAAACCGAACAGGCTGAGGATATTGAGGGAAACGCCGAACACCGGCATAAAAATAAAGGCCCCCATAAAACTGATCGGGATACCGAGAAAAACCCAGAAAGCGATTGCCGGACGAAGAAACAGGGTCAACAGCGCGAGGACCAGAATACCACCCTGCGCGGCGTTACGTACCAACGTGCTGAGACGGTTTTTGACCACTACGGAGTCATCGTCCCAATAGGTCAACTCAACACCCTGGGGTAAAGCCGGCTGTCTCTGATCAATATAGTCACGCACCGCAGCGGCCACTTGTAACGCACTCTGGTCGCCAATTCGAAACACTTCGATCAGGGCCGCGGGCTTGCCGTTAAACCGGGTTTTGATCGCATCTTCAGTAAATCCATCCTGAATATTTGCAATATCACCCAGGGTAAGAATTGTGCCGTCGGTGCTGGTCTTAACAACAATCGATTCAAAATCATCCCGGTGATAGGCCTGACCTTTGGAGCGGATCAACACATCACCACCATCGGAGCGAATATTTCCTGCGGAAAAATCCAGTGAATGATTCTGAATGGCAGAAGAAAGCTCGGCAAGCGTTAACCCGAACTCACGCAACCGGTCCTGGGAAATAGTGATGTTAATTTCATAATCGCGCACGGAGCTTAGCTCAGTTTGAGTAATCTGGGGAAGACGCAACAGGTCATCACGAACCTGCTCGCCCAGCTCTCTGATTTCACGCTCGCTCAAATGACCTGCCACCGCGACCGTAATCACCTCATGTTTGTGCTGAGCCAGACTGATCACCGGATTTTCAGCTTCGTCTGGCAAGGTGCTGATTGCATCCACCCGGCTTTTTACATCGGTCAACATTTCGCGCGCGCTGTAGTCTTTCTCCACTTCAATAGTGACCAGCCCTGCGCCCTCCATGGACCGACTGGTGAGACGCTCAATTCCCTCCAAATCCTGCACTGCTTCCTCGATTCGAGTGGTAACACCCTGTTCAATATCCTCAGGCGTGGCACCACGCAGTGCCACTGCGATGTTGATCACATCCAGTTCGATGGAGGGAAAAACCTCCAGAGGTATATTACGATTAACCGAAAATACCCCGGCAATAAAGATGCTCACCATGAGCAGGTTTGCTGCAACATGGTTTCTAACAAACCATTCAATCATTGCTCGATCTCCACCTCGCTATGGCTGACCGGTTGCTCAACGATGCTGCTGACATCTTGATCCGCAACTTTCACCGCAACACCCGATGTCACCTGCCCCAACGGAGTGAGGACGAGTTGATCGCCAGCCTGCAAACCCCTTTGAACAATCGCTTCACGATCGTTTTGCCAGGCAATCTCTATTTCCCGGCGCAATAGCCGACCGTTTTCAACCAGATAGACGTAACTACCCTGATAAATGCTTCGGTTGGGAATAACCAGGGTGGCAGGGAGGCTGGCACCTTCTATTTCCGCCGTAACATATTCACCAATTTTCAGCGGTTTTTTATCCTTCGCCTTTAGCCCATAAGGGTCATCTACCTGTGCCACGACATGTAGTTGCCGGCTGGTGCCATCAATTGCACCTTCCGTACGTACAATTTCGCCCTGCCAGATTTGTGAGTCGATCAACTCAGAGCGCAGCACAACCGGCACACGCTGTTGATCACCCGAAGCACCAAACCGTAGATCCTCAGGTAAACGCATGTAACTCAGATCGCTGTTTTTTATCGGAAGCCGTACTTCGATATAATCGATGGCATATATTTCGGCCAGCGCCCGGTTAACCGAAACCACCTCCCCGACATCCACCTCTTTATTGAGTATGCGGCCAGCAAAAGGCGCCATGATACGGGTTCGCTGAAGATTTAGTTGTGCCTTATCAAGCGCCGACTGCGCTGACATCACCTGCGCCTCAGCCGCCTTCAGTTGGGGTTTGCGCAGCACTAGCGGAGGTGCTTCCTGGTCATTCCCAAGGCGCCGCCAATCCTCAAGTGCCTGCTCAGCTCTGGCCTGCTCCTCAACCAGATTCTGTTTGGCGTTAATCAGAGCCGCTTCGGCAATACTGACCTCCGCCCGGTAATCCCGATCATCAATCTGAACCAGCACATCACCCTTTTCAAAAAAACCGCCATTTCTGAATTGGGGACTAACTTCCATAATCTGACCACTCACCTGAGCCACCAGCTGGCTTTCAATCCGTGGTCGTACCCGGCCGTAGCTTTGTAATCGAACCTGATAGGTGACCTCGCTGAGCAGTTGAGTGCTGACCGTCAATTGTGGCTTATCTGCCGCATGAAACCGTTTCGCTTTAGGGGGATTATTAACAATGATCAGCGCCAGGAGCACAAAGGCCGCCAACACCAATACCGGAATCAGGACTTTCCTCTTCATTTCCATACTCATAAACCGTTATTCCCCAGAATCCAATTCAAAATCGCCACCCAGCGCCAGATGCAGGGAAACTCGATTTTGTAACATTTGATTGCGCAGTTGCACCACTGTGGTTTGTGCATCGAACGCGCGACGTTGCGATTCCAGCACACTGGTATAACTCACCAGACCACGCTGATACTGGTCAAAAGCCAGATTTTGTGCGGCCACCGCATTTTCCTGCGCCTTGAGAAAGTGCTGATAACGCTGGAACAGAACCTGCTGTTGTCCCAGTGAATTTTCCACCTCAACAAATGCGGTGTATAGCTGGTCAAGATACTGTTGCTCACGCTGCTGTAATTCAGCCAGTGCCTGCTTTTCCCGCGCCACAAGGCGACCACCCGCAAACAGTGGTTGTGTCAGGCCACCGATCAGCGACCAGGCCAACGGGCCACCCTCCAGTAGTCGATTTAACGCATTATCACTGTCCCCCAGACTACCGCTGAGCAATAAGGTGGGGAAACGTGCTTTATGTGCAACTGCCAGCCGGGCATCAGCTGCCATCAGTTCGAACCAGGATGCGACCAGACCGGGGCGTCTTTTAAGCAACTCTGAGGGCAAGCCCGGAGCGACGGGTTCGTTAAATTCGGGCAGCGTGCTGTCCACTTGCAATTTGCCGGAAGGATAATCTCCCAGCAAATATTGCAGACGGTTTACTGCTTCACGCAGCTGCTGTCGCTGTTGCGCAAGCTTGGCCCGCTCTTGCTCCACCTCATTGCGCGCCAGATACACATCCAGTGCTTGGGTAATACCCTGGCGATAACCTGACTCGATGATGGTCAGATTACTGTCCAGATTTGACAGCCGCTCTTCGAACAACTGAATGAGTTGGGAGGCTTCGAGCAAGTCATACCAGGCACGACTTACATCTGCGGCAAGCTGCTGACGCGCTTGTTCATAGCCCATCTGCCTCGATTTAAAGGATAGCAATGCATCGCGCTTTGCATCTCCCAGTTTACCCCAAAGATCCAGTTCCCAGCTAAAATCAAATCCGGCCGCAATGTTGCTCGAGTGACTGCTGGTATCTTCAAATACTGTACGTTGCCGTGAGCCATCCAGACCCAAATTCAATGCCGGGTAGAGCGGAGCACCCGCAATGATGACCTGCTGCCTGGCAGCCTCTAATTCCGCGGCCTGCCGGGCCAGGGAAAAGTTATGTTTGAGAGCATGGCGGGTAAGCGTCTGCAAGCGAGTGTCACCCTGCCGCTCCACCCATCCGGGAACCACCGGGGCAACCTGATCAACAGCTTGCCACGCATTCGGAATCTCGGGCTGACTAACCTCGGGAGAAATACCTGTCCGGGCGCAAGCCTGCAACAGAAGCAGCAGCCAAACCAGCACTAACCGAATGATATTTTGGTTCCAAAAATTGATGGGGAGCTCCTTTTCTCTTCCTTTACTCTCGGTATATAGAACCGAAGGCCATAGAATAGTGTCGTGATCGAGCGGCTATTCTACCCCAATTGAAACCAGGCCAAAGTATCTTTACAAAGCTTTACACAATACAATCAAAACCTTGCGACACCGGTTTTTTCAATAGCCGGGTTTCTGCAACTCATCGAATTCTGCCTCTTTTACAGCTTTCAGTTTTTCTTGTTCAATGATAACAGCTTCCAGTTCACCAATTTCTTTCTGGTCTTCCTTAATCTTTTGTAACAACGTCAAACGCTGATTTTTATCCGTATCATCACTGATGAGCGCGGCTTCCCTTTCGCGCACCTTTTTCTCGAGTTTTTTAACCCGTGATTTGCTGCGACTGATTTTATTACGGTGTTCATTAATCGCTTTTGTCAGCTTGTAATGGTCTTTGCCATGCTGATAACCCTCCAAAAACCCTTGCTGCAGGTCCTCAGGACAAAAACCACTATAGGAAGAACCACGTTTTCCACGCTCAAAGCCTTTCTCAGGGGTGCAATATTCGCGCACGCCCTCTTGATATCCCGTTCTGTATGCTGACTGATTTGGCACTACGCCGTGTTTTGCACACGCCTGCCGGTGCTCGCTTATTTGCGAAGAGGCTCGCCCCCTGAGACCATCTTCATAGCCAATCGCTCGCCAATCTGCCATCTGACACTCCGACGCACTCATCGAAACACAACCGCTGATCGGTAAAACCAGCGTACATAGTAAAACGCCTCTTATCCCTGTTGCTTTCATACTAACTCTTCCCAAGTCACAGATTTATGGTTATCAAAGGGCATCTATAATAGGGCTTTACCGGAAAAATGGAAGCCGCGGGGCAATCAGTTTTAGGGCTGTGACTGCGAGGGCACACTGCAGCGGCTAATGACAACGGGCGGATAACTGACAGTAACAATAGCACACCGATAAAGCCCGACACGCTACAAAATTAATCATACTCAATGGCCATTTTTCTTCTCATTTCTGGACACCCACCTTTTCATCCACTCTTTTTCATATCTGGACACCCGCAAAATAAAGCACTAATTGCCTTTCAATTCTGGACACCCACTTTTTGACTACCCACTTTTCGACTAATGCCTTTATTTTCCACAATCCGGGATTATTTACGCCACGGTTGCTGCTACTTGATGATGATGTTATCTTCGCCAGCGATGGCACTAACATGCAAGACCCGTATTCATAAAATGGTAATCTTTTAACTTTAAGCTGCACCAACCAGCATACAAACCAGCGGAAATCCCATCACCTAATGGATGCATTAACTAAAGACGACCCCACCTGCCCAGACAAGCCGCAATTGATTTCTTCTGCCGAGCTAATGGTTGACCTGGATTCCTCTCCTGCCGGGTTGTCAAGCAAAGAGGCCAATAAGCGTCGTGAGCGATTTGGTCGAAATGTGCTTCAGGTTAAGCAGGAAACCTCTGTTTTTATTAAGTTTTTCAGGCAATTCAAAAATTTCTTTGCTGTTTTGTTGATCTTCGGTGGCGGTCTGGCGCTACTGGCAGACCACCTGGATCCAGAACAGGGCAATCTCTACATCGCCATTGCGCTTTTTGTCGTCGTGGTGCTGAATGCGCTATTTACCTTTATTCAAGAGTTCCAGAGTGAGCGCATCATGGAAAGTTTCCAGAAAATGCTGCCCACAAAAGTAAAGGTGTATCGTGATGGCACAGTGGTCGAGCAGGATGCATCTGAGCTGGTACCCGGTGACATTATTGTTTTAATGGAAGGTGACCGAATTCCGATAGATGGCAGACTGCTGAAGGCGAACCAGTTTAAAGTCGACCAGAGCAGTCTGACCGGCGAGAGCGAGCCGGTGCTGCTGGATACTGAACATCAACACGACAATATTCTGGAAAGCCGCAACATGGTGTTTTCCGGCTCTCTGGCACAAAGCGGAGAAGCTCATGTCCTGGTATGCCGTACCGCCATGGCCACCCAGATAGGCAAGATCGTCAAACTCACCAAGGAGGCCGACGATGTTGAAACGCCTATTCGCAAAGAACTTAAACACTTTATCAAAATTATCAGCGGCATTGCGATAACTCTGGGCACTGCTTTTTTCCTGGTCAGCCTCTTTATTGGTAACGGCGCAATCGGCAGTCTCATCTTTGCCATCGGCATTATTGTGGCCAATGTTCCGGAGGGCCTGCTACCCACAGTCACCCTTGCCCTGACCATGGCGAGCAAACGGATGGCTCGCAAGAACGCACTGATCAAGAATTTGGAGAGTGTGGAAACGCTGGGAAGCACTACGGTTATCTGTACTGACAAAACCGGCACGCTCACGCAAAACCGGATCACGGTCAGCCGCATTGAAACACTCGACCAGTGCTACCGATTTGGTCAGGGTGACCAACTTAACGGAAATATATTGAAATCTCTCAGACGGGTGATGCAGCTGTGTAACAATGCACAGCTGACCGATTCCGGGTATCTGGGCGATTCCACCGAAGCTGCGCTGCTGATCTGCGCCAGAGATATTGGCGAACTGGAAGTGTTGGACGGCTTTAATCAGGTGGCAGAAAAACCCTTTACCTCCTCCAGCAAACACATGATCAGCCTGTATCGATTGCCTGAAAGCAGAGGATACGAAGCCTATGTGAAGGGAGCTCCGGAAGTGGTACTCGCTATGTGTGACTGGATCTGGTACGAGGGAGAGCGGCAACCTTTGACCGAAACATTGCGCGCCAGGATCACCGAACGTTTTATCAGTATGGCCAGCTGTGGTGAGCGCTGCCTTGGTCTGGCAGCTCAACCGGTCGATGACAACAACCTACCCGAATCCGGATTTGTATTTCTCGGAATCGCCGGCATGCTTGATCCGCCGCGCCCCGAAGTCCCGGACGCACTGAACAAATGTCATGGTGCCGGAATCCGCGTGTTCATGCTGACCGGGGATTATGGGCTAACTGCGGAAACCATTGCCAATAAAATAGGCCTGTTCACCGGGCAGGGGCAGGTGATTCAGGGTGATGAACTGGCGCAAATGGATGATATCCGTCTAAGCCAGCTTCTGGATCAAAAAGAGTTGGTATTTGCCCGCATTTCCCCAATGCAAAAACTGCAAATTGTCAAAGCACTGCAGGCGAAGGGAGAAGTGGTGACCGTGACAGGTGACGGCGTGAATGATTCTCCGGCGCTGAAAAACGCCGATATGGGCGTCGCAATGGGCATCATGGGCACCGATGTCGCCAAAGAAGCGAGCAACATGGTGTTGATGGATGATAACTTTGCCACGATTGTTGCCGCCGTTGAGGAAGGGCGAACAATCTTTGAGAACATCAAAAAGTTTATCGCTTATATTTTAACCAGCAACATTCCGGAAATTTTACCCTTTATCGCTTTTGTTCTGCTAGGTATACCGCTGCCACTAACAGTGGTGCTGATTCTGGCAATCGATTTAGGCACCGACATCCTACCGGCATTGGGATTGGGCGCAGAAAAACCCGAAACAGACGTGATGCAAAAGCCACCACGAAAACGAAGTGAGCGCCTGCTCACTCGAAACCTGCTGGCGATGAGCTACGGCATTGTCGGCATGATACAGGCTGCTGCCGGGTTCTTTTCCTATTTTACGGTGCTCTATTCCAACGGTTGGCAGTGGGGCGAGGAGCTGGCCGCATCCGATCCTGTTTATCGCACTGCGATCACAGCCTTTTTTGCTTCAATTATCATTTGCCAGATCGCCGATGTGATCATCTGCCGCACACGCCGACAAAGTCTGTTTACCGTAGGCCTGCTCAGTAACAAACTGGTATTACTAGGGATAGCTTCAGAATTGGTTTTGCTTGGGTTGATCAGTTATGTACCAGCATTGAACACCTTTTTTGGCACTGCACCACTGGAACCCTGGCATCTTTTACTCAGTGTTCCCTTTGCCATCGCGATACTGATTGGCGACGAAATTCGCCGTCTGTTCGTCAGAAGGGAAAACCGCTTTGTATTAAAATGGCTGACCTGGTAATTGCGAAACCTGGATACCGACAAATTGTAATTTTGAAAACTACTCTTCCAGCAAGCCATGCAGTACCAGCTCGTTATAACTAATCACACCGATAATCTTTTTATTTTCAACGACTGGACCGACTGATAATCCAAAGCGGAAAAACAGTTTGGCGACATAACGAATATCCATATCCGGATCGATACCGACGATAGGTTTGGTCATGATTTCGTAAAGGTTTACGCGCTCTGGCGATTTATTTGGCGCGACAATTTTTTGTGCAATATCGGGTAATACGACAATACCGTATTCATCATGTTCATTTCGCTTATCAATGAAAACTAAGTGGGCATTCTTTTCTAGCAAGGTGCTAATGGCCTCTTTAACGGTGGCAAGCCCGTCCATAACAATAAAGTCATCTTTCATGACTTCCCGCGCACTAATTCGTTTTTTGTTACTCATACGTCCTCCTCTATTTTTGTCACTAGTTCAGACACCTGGTGGGCAACTCCAACCGCATCTTCTACATCTATTTGGATAGCAATACCGGTTCCGGGGGATTGATCGAAATTTCCAGCACGTTCGATCTCTTCCAAAATATGCCTACATAAATGCTCTTCAACTAAAAACAGTGCCACGTCGCGTTGCCCCTCCAAGGTTAAACCCAAAAAGGTCTTAGTCTGTTTTAGGCCTTCGCCACGCGCATTATTAATGATAGTAGAGCCAGTCGCGCCTGCTGCTCTCGCAGCATCCATGATGGCGTCCGTTTTGGCGTCATCGACAAACGCAATAATCAATTTAAAGTGCATTAGGGTTCTCCCTCTTTGAGCGTAGGGTATTCGTTGTGTCAGTTTTATCGGCCACCTTAGACTCTTTCCGTGAAGAGCGAAATTCCGCAAGTTGCGCATAAGCCATTACAGTGATCATTGGAAATAAGCTTGCAAAAGCAATTAAGCCGAAACCATCGAGAAGTGGGCTGCGACCCGGCACGGTTTCGGCCAAGCCAAGGCCTAGTGCAGCTACTAAAGGCACAGTTACCGTGGATGTTGTCACACCGCCAGAGTCGTAAGCCAGCGGAACGATCAGCTTCGGTGCAAAGAATGTTTGTATCACGACAAAGACATAGCCGGTAATTATAAAATAGTGAATCGGTGTGCCAACAATAATTCGATAGGTGCCCAATGTAATGCCAATAGCTACGCCAAGCGCAACGGCAATGCGTAAGCCCCATATACCAATAGCACCACCAGAAACCTCGTTGGCCTTAATGGCAACAGCAATGAGAGAGGGCTCTGCAATAGTGGTACTAAATCCTATTGAGAAGGCAAACACATAAACCCACTTGTAGTCTTGCCAGCGTAACACGGCTTCGGCATTCGCGAGCCCCTGTGCGATAAATGCTGGGTTGGTGAGCTGTTCCGCCATCAAGCGCCCCAAGGGAAACAGGGCCTTTTCCAGACCCAGCAGGAATAACGCCAACCCGACCAAGACATAGAAAAAGCCGATTAGCACCTTTCCCATATTAGGTATCGGTTTACGAATGATAATAAACTGAAAGCCGAAAAGAATTGCTGCAATCGGGATGACATCTTTTATCGTGGTCAAAAACGTGCTGATAAATGCGCTGAATAGTTCCATTAAGGCCGCCCTGCTAGAACAACATGCCGTAGCCCATGACGAAGATCATGGGGGTTAGCGACGCAAAAGCAATTAAACCAAAACCGTCTATCATGGGATTTCGGCCTTTAATGGCAGAGGCTAAACCCACCCCCAAGGCTGTGACCAAAGGAACGGTAATAGTGGAAGTGGTGACCCCGCCGCTGTCATAGGCAATACCGATAATCTCCTTAGGTGCCAGCATGGTCATAATAACCACCAGGATATAGCCGCCAATAATAATAAAGTGAATGGGCCACCCTTTTAGGATACGTATAACCCCTAATACAATCGCCAGGCCCACCGAAAATGCAACGGTCATGCGCAGACCAAAGGCGTAATCAGCAATAGCTGCATCATCAGTCGAGATAACGCCACCTTCAGCAGCGATAACAGCAGCCTCCTTAGCAACTGCTATCAGCGCAGGTTCAGCAACAGTGGTGCCAAAACCCAGCGCAAAAGCGAAACAAATCAACCAGAATACGCTGCCTTTTCGCGCAAACGCATTGGCCATTGACTCACCGATCGGAAACAAGCCGGTTTCAAGGCCGAAAATAAAAAATGTTAACCCGAAGACGACAAAAACCAACCCAATCGCAAGTTCCACAGCGTTAGGCAGGGGTTGCTGTAGAACGGCCAGTTGAAAAAACAACACCACCGCCACAACTGGCGCAAGATCACGCAAACTACCTAGAGAAATTTTAAGAAATGAAAATAGAACACTGTCCATCCTTTAATTATAGCCGCTTAATTAAGGGACGAGCGGCTTTTCTAAATTTTGAATCATAAATTTTGGACACCCACCTAAATTTTGGACACCCACAAATCAGATTGACGCAGTGCACTTCGCTCAATAGAATGGTGTACATTAAATTTTGGACACCCATGTAAATTTTGGACACCCATAAATTAAATTGACCCATTACGATTCACTCAATAAAATGGTTTACATCACTCGCTAATGCAAAGGATTGCACCATAAATTTTGGACACCCACAAATCAGATTGACAGCATTAGGTAGTAGTAAATTTTGGACACCCATAAATCAGATTGACGCAGTGCACTTCGCCCAATAAAATGGTATACATCACTCGCTATTGCAAAGGATTGCACCATGCCCAGACCCAGGAAGTCGTTGATTTCGCTCGATACCACCCCCTACTATCATTGTGTCTCACGTTGTGTCCGCCGCGCGTTTCTGTGCGGGGAAGATTCCATTTCAGGAACTAACTACGAGCACCGTCGTGGCTGGATTCAATCACGCTTGCTGGAGCTGGCCGAGCTGTTCGCCATTGATATCGCGGCCTATGCCATCATGAGCAATCATTACCATCTGGTCCTGCATATTGATCGGCAGACGGCGGATGGCTGGTCTGACCGGGAGGTGGTGGAGCGCTGGCACCGCTTGTTTCGCGGGTCTGCACTATCACAACGTTTTGCCCGGGGACAATCTTTGGGCCAGGCAGAATCGACGGTACTACAATCACAAGTCTCGATGTGGCGCGAGCGGCTGACCTCCATCAGCTGGTTTATGCGCTGCCTGAATGAGCCGATCGCTCGCCAGGCGAATCGGGAGGATAAGGCTTCCGGGCGATTCTGGGAGGGGCGCTTCAAGAGTCAGGCGCTGTTGGATGAAGCCGCCCTGGCGGCCTGCATGGCTTATGTTGATCTCAATCCTGTTCGTGCCAAAATGGCAGAAACGCCTGAGGCATCCGCTTATACATCAATTCGTCAGCGCATCCATCAGATACAGCAGACAAGGAGCACACACTCTCCCAACAACCCAACCGCACAACCCGGTAATCTGCTCCCCTTTGCGGGTTACCCGCACGCAGAGATGCCCAAGGGTTTACCCTTTCTCCTTACCGACTATCTCGAGTTGGTGGACTGGACTGGCAGGCAATTGCGTGAGGATAAACGTGGGGCCATTGCAGAACATCTTCCGGAGATACTGCCAAGATTACAGCTCGACCAAAAGCACTGGCTTTATCTCACCCAACATTTTGAGAGCCCGTTCAGGCAACTGATTGGGCAAGCCCATCATGTTCGTCAGGCCTGTGAAGCATTAGGCCAGCACTGGGCTCAGGGTGTTCGACACTGTGAGCGATTGTTTTCCAGCGGGTAGCTATAAACCACACTCATTCAACACCACCCCAATATTCACATGCATGACTCGGTGCAGGATATCCTTCGACTTGAAATTGTAACTTTAACGCGAATCCTAGTGTTTTCAGCCATTCACACCAACGATACCCGATAAACCAAAGCTCAAAACCCAATACCACTCGACACCTTCGCTATATCGGGTTTTAGTTTTTAATTGGTGGGTGTCTATTATTTGTAAGATTACTGTACTTGCAGATTTCTACCATTCACATCCCGACAGATCTCATTAAGAGCGATTTTAAATTCTTCTCCGTGACCTAAGAAGGTACTTTCTCCAGATAGAAGATTCTCAATTTCTGTTTTAAATGCAGGCATTCTCAAGGCGCTTTTTACACCATTTAGGTAATTGGTTTCCCACAGTGTTCGTAACGTTTTATCCCCTTTCGTACACATAAACCATTCATCAAAAACCAAGTACCAGTACATTGTTAGGAGTCTTGCATCATCAGGCGTTTGTGGCGACCAATTTTCTGAATTTACGCTAGAGGGCAATTCTTTTTGTATCGCCCGCATCTCAGCTTGAAATTTAGAGTGAATATCCATTTGTCGTATGTTGTTGTCTCTGGATACAACTCTGTAGGAAATTAGTACGGCCACACAGGCTGTAATCGCACTTACTACAGAAGAGATCATTGCAATGACATTTATCCAATTCACAATTCGATCCTCAAATTTGTAGGTAATCTAACGCTTACAACAGGGGCGCCGACGAAGACGGCGTCCCAGCCCGTAGGGCGATTTGCTTGTTTTTGTTATGACGGATTGCGTTGGCACAATAGTTCATATAGTTGCTCTTGTGATTCATTGGCCACCAAGTCTAAATTGATTCGTAAAAACTGAAGTTTGGACTTGTTTAAATAAACTATATTTCCTTTTCTTTTCATAAAGGTAATATCTTTGAATTCGATGACATTTTTCTTTTGAAAGGGCATAAATACCTGAACTTCTTCGTCACCAACTATGACGACGGTTTTTATAGAAAAATTGTTGACCGATTTAATAAAAAGAACGCCTAACGCTGCAACAGGAATTACAACTAATAAAGTAATTGGAAATGTATTAGAAGGAGTAAGTATTCCCTCAATTATTAGATAACCAAGTAATACAAATGGGCAAAGAAGGATAAAGATTCCGTTGAATCTCATTTTCTTCTCATACTCTTTGTTTCCAAAAAATTCCATTTAGTTAATCCTCATAACAGTACGTTTATGAGGCCATCGGCCTCATAATAATTATTATCGGGCCGCCACATAATTTTTCTTGATATTGATTCAAGATCTACAACCCATTGAAATATAAAAATTAATAAAAGACTTATCGACCACCGAATCTATTATCGAGCCGTTTTTTACCTGAAAAGCGTTGACTTTTTCAAAAATAAATATACTGTTTGTTTGTACAGTAATTTTAAGAAAGGGAGTTCTTAATGCCATCTTCGCCATTCCTTCGGTCAATTCAGGATTACATGCGGGTTCGCAATTATAGCCCCAGAACCATCAAATCCTATTTATATTGGATAAAGTATTACATCATTTTCCATAGAAAAAAACACCCAAATGATCTTTTGGCGTCTGATGTTGAAGCGTTTTTAACCTATCTCGCAGTCCACCGAAAAGTATCAGCCGCCACTCAGGCAATTGCACTTAACGCATTGGTATTTCTTTATAATCATATTATTCAAAAGCCGGTCGGAGATATGGGTCAGTTTCGTCGAGCCGCCAGGCAGCGCAAATTACCCGTTGTTCTGAATAAGGCTGAGGTTCGTGCCTTAATGGCACAATTATCGGGTAACCGATTATTGATGGCGTCGTTACTTTACGGTTCGGGCCTGCGGCGAATAGAAATGGCAAGACTGAGAGTTAAGGATGTCGATCTGGATCATATGCAGTTACAGATTTGGAACGGTAAGGGTTGCAAGCACCGTCTGGTAACCTTGGCACCAGAGCTCGTTGGTCCGATAAAGACGCAAATCGTTAAAGTGAAAAGATTATTGGAAAAGGATTGCCTGACTCCGGACTATGCTGGTGTGTGGATGCCCAATGCGCTTGCAAAAAAATACCCCGCTGCCAATAAAGAGCTGGGCTGGCAATACCTTTTTCCATCAACCCGGCTCAGCCTTGAGCCTGGAACATCCTGTTTGCGCCGTCACCACATCGATGAATCTACAATTAATAAAATGATTCGCAAGGCAAAACAAAACGCTGGTATTTCCAAAGAGGTCACCAGCCACACATTGCGCCATTCTTTTGCCACGCACCTTTTACAGGCCGGTGCTGATATTCGTACGGTTCAGGAACAGTTAGGCCACACTGACGTCAAGACAACTGAAATCTACACGCACGTACTTAAGAGGGGCGCACATGGCGTGCGCAGCCCGCTATCCGATTTGCTTTAAAGCTGGATTACCTCGGTTGCATCCTCAATGCGCCATCAAGACGAACGGTTTCACCATTGAGGTAAGCGTTTTCCGCCATATGAACCACCAGACGGGCGAACTCATCGGGCATACCGAACCGCTTGGGGAATTGCACATTGGCGACCAAGCTTTCCTGCACTTTATCGGGCATCGCCAGCAGCATGGGTGTGCCCATGATCCCCGGCGCGATGGTGTTTACGCGGATACCGAGGGGAGCCAGATCCCGGGCCATCGGCAAACCCAGCCCAACAATACCGGCCTTACTGGCCGCATAGGCGCACTGACCGATCTGACCTTCATAGGCCGCTACCGATGCGGTGTTTACTATAAGGCCGCGCTCGCCCGCTTCGCCCATCGGTTCATTGTTGGCAAACTGCTGTGCAACCAGACGCGCCAGGTTAAAACTACCGATCAGGTTAATTTCGATCACTTTGCTGAAATCTTCAAGCGGCATCGCCTGCTGTTCCCGATCCAGTATTTTCTTGGCGGGGGCGATCCCGGCGCAGTTAACACACAGATGAATTGCACCAAATTTTTCGATCGTCTGATCAATTCCCTGCTGTACCGAGCCACTATCGGTGACATTCACCTCGACAAAGATTGCTGCCTGCGATCCAAGTTCTGATACAAATTGCTCACCCGCCTCACGGTTCATGTCAAAAATTGCAACGCGCATTCCTTCCTCGGCCAGTCGCTCCGCGGTCGCTCTGCCGAGCCCGGATGCGCCGCCGGTAATAATCGCTACTTTATCTTTAATCTCCATTATTGCCTCTTGGTTAAATTGTGTTGTTGAATTTTTGTTTCATCAATCGGGGTCAAATCTCGTTTAACAACTCTCGAGCAATGATAATTCGTTGTATTTCGCTGGTGCCTTCATAAATGGTGGTGATCCGGGCATCCCGTGCGTAGCGCTCCAGCGGATATTCCCGGGTATAACCCACCCCGCCCATGAGTTGTAAAGCCGTATAACAGGCACGATTGGCCGCTTCGGTCGCATACACCTTTGCCATCGCCGCCTGCTTCATAAAGGGTTTTCCGTCCTGTTTTTGAAAGGCGGCGTTGATCAACAAAAGCCGCGCAGCTTCCAGTTCGGTGTAGCTATCCGCCAACATCCACTGGACACCCTGAAATTCGCTGATGGTTTTACCAAACTGCTTTCGTTCTGCAATGTAGCCGCGGGCATAGTCCATCGCCGCTGAAGCCACTCCGAGCGCCAGGGAGCCAATGCCAATGCGCCCCCCGGCCAATTCGCTGATCGCTATTCTGTAGCCGTCATTCGGTTCTCCGAGCAACGCGCTCCGGTGAATGCGACAATCTTCAAAAATAACACTGTTGGTGGAGGAGCCGTGTTGCCCCATCTTTTGCTCGGCTTTACCGATAGTAATGCCCGGTGTATCGGCCTCGACCAGAAAACAGGAGATCCCCTTACCTTTCGGCTGCGCAGGGTCCGTTACGGCCCACACCACAAACACACCGGCATATTCAGCACTGGTAATCCACATTTTTGTACCATTGAGCAGCCACCCATCTCCCTCGCTAACTGCTTGGGTTTTCATGCCTGCCGGATCGGAACCGGCACCCGATTCCGAGAGACAGAACGCGGCAGCAGAATACTCCCCACTACAGATCTTTGGCAGGCAGGTCTGTTTTTGCTGCTCGCTGCCAATGGCCTGTATCACTTCGGCCACCATATTGCTCACCGACATGGTTACGGCGGTCGACGCACAGGCTCTGGCAATCTCGGTAATGGCCAGGCTGAAAGGAATGACGCCCGCTTCTGCGCCCCCGTATTTCGCCTCAATATTGAGGCCCATAAAGCCCAGTTCGGCCAGCTTTTTCAGATTCGACAGAAAGATGGGCCGGTCAGCGTCCTGATCAATACGTTCGGCCACAGGTGCCAGTTCCGTTTCCGCAAAACGGCGCGCCATCTCCTGAATCAGGCTTTGTTCCTCCGTCAGGTTCAGGTTCATGACAGCATCTCAATCGCAACCGCCGTTGCTTCTCCGCCACCGATGCAAAGGCTGGCCACACCTTTTTGTTTTTGCAGACGTTTCAACGCATACATCAGGGTCACCAGAATTCGCGCACCGGAGGCCCCGACCGGATGCCCCAGCGCACAGGCGCCACCGTGGATGTTAACCCTGGCATGGTCCAGATCAAACGCCTGAATAGCCAGCAGCGCCACCATGGCAAACGCTTCGTTAATCTCATAGAGGTCCACCGACTTCGCGTCCCAACCCGCTTTATCCAGCACTTTGGTAATCGCCCCGCAGGGTGCCAGCGAAAATTCACTGGGCGCCTGTGCATGGGATGCATGGGCTACAATCCGGGCAAGCGGGCTGAGGCCAAGCGTGGCCGCATGGGATTCGGTCATCAGGGTTAACGCGGCAGCCCCATCAGATATAGCACTCGAGTTTGCGGCGGTGACGGTACCCTCTTTGGCAAAGGCCGGTTTGAGTTTGGGAATTTTGTCGATATCGGCAACCCCGGGCAGCTCATCATCGCTGACCACTGTCTCACCCTGCCGGTTTTTAACTGTGACCGGCGCTATCTCATCCGCAAAGTAACCGTCGGCGACCGCCCGTTGCGCCCGCTGTAACGACGCCACCGCATAATCATCCATCTGCTTTCGTGTTAGTCCCTTTTGATCCGCCACTTCCTGAGCGAAACTGCCCATAAGCCGTCCGGTATAGGCGTCTTCCAGACCATCATAGAACATGTGATCCTTCAGTTCGCCGTGACCCAGCCGCAGACCTGCACGGACCTTCGGCACCACATAGGGCGCCAGCGTCATGTTTTCCATGCCACCGGCAACCGCAATATCGCAGCTACCTGCCTTGATCTGATCATGAGCCAGCATTACCGCTTTCATACCGGAACCGCACATCTTGTTGACCGTGGTACATTGTGTTGCGATGTCGAGATCTGCCCCCAGCGCCACCTGCCGCGCCGGTGCCTGCGCCAGTCCTGCCGGCAACACGCACCCGAAGACCAGCTCCTCGACCTGCTTTGCATTCAGGCCCGCACGCTTTACCGCTTCACGTGTTGCTATGGCACCCAGCTGTGGAGCGGTGACGTTGGCGAACACACCCTGAAAATTACCGATCGGGGTACGTGCCCCGCTAACTATCACTATCGAATCATCTGACATAATTTGATTACCTTTAATACGTTACATCCCGGCAGAACTGGCTACCGCTTTGATATTCAGTAAATGGTTTATTTCCTGCTCTCCGTAGCCCAGCTCTTTTAGCGTTTCCAGACTCTGATCACCCGTTTCTGGCGCGGGATTCGAAGGCCGCTGCTTCGAGGCTGAAAACTGAATCGGGCAAGCCGTCTGCATTACCGGGCGCCCCGTTTCCATCTCATAGGGAATCAGCATATGGCGCGCCTGGATTTGCGGGTGTTGCATCGCTTCCAGCGTTGTCAAAACCGGCTCGACGCAACAGTCCTGATCCGCAAAAACGGTCAACCATTCAGCACTATCGCGTGTTGCAATATGCCTGGCCAAAACGGTTTTTAATCGCTGCTGGGATTCACGTTCGTGGAGGTCTGAAAGACCCAGCAAGTCCGGTTCTTCAAGCAGCCTGGCCAATCTTTCAACAAACACGGGTTCCAATCCGGCGATCGACAAGTACTTATCGTCCCGTGTCCGATAGTAACCGTAAAAACTCCCGCCATCAGACCAGTCCTGTCCTGGCTTTGTCTCCCTGCCGGTCGCCAACGGGCCTGCTCCGGCCAACAGATTCAATCCAAAAAGCGTATCCGTCATACTGATATCAACATGCTGCCCGATACCGGATTCGCGCCGTTGCACCTCTGCCGCGAGAATACCTAAAGCGGCATGCAGCCCTCCGCTCAGGTCACCCCATTGCATCGCTGATAAACCCGGCGCGCCCTCCTGATCACATTGCGCGGCAACCCCGGAAATCGCCATATAGTTGAGATCATGGCCTCCCCGCTCGCGATAGGGGCCGTTTTGGCCATAACCCGTAATTGAGCAGTAGATTAATCGCGGATTGAGCTTTTTAAGGTCGGCATAACCCAGTCCCAAGCGGTCCATAACGCCGGGGCGGAACTGCTCGACAAGGATGTCATATTCCTGGACCAGCCGATTGACGATCGCAACCGCTTCTGGCTGTTTCAAATCGAGCGCTATCGACCTTTTGTTTCGGTTCAGCCGATGGTGGGCGGCCGAACTTTGATCGAGAAGCGGTGGCAGACTTTTTACCAGATCATGCCGTGTCGGCGCTTCAACGCGCAACACTGTCGCACCCATATCCGCCAGCAACCCGGTCGCACAGGGTCCCGGGAGCAGGGTCGAAAAATCGAGCACCTTTAAACTATCCAGTGGCCTGATGTTCATACACTGATTATCCCGTGTTATTTGGGGTAGTAATTTGGGGTCAGAGTAAAAACTCTAAAACTTGTTGGAGTTTTTACTCTGACCCCAAATTTAAAATTTACATATTACGCCGATACTGCCCACCCACTTCAAACAGCATATCGGTTATCTGTCCGAGCGAACAATAGCGTACTGCCTCCACCAGCGCAGCAAAACCGTTTCCGCCATCCATTAGCACCTGCTTTAAATCACTCAATGCTTGCTGCGACTGCTCACTGTTACGCGTATGAAAATCTTCCAGTCGCGTCAGCTGGCTTTGCTTCTCGTCCTCTGTGGAACGCGCCAGCTCGATGGTCTGGCTTTCATGCTGTGGCTTGCCAAGGAATGTGTTCACCCCGACAATGGGCAAACTGCCGTCATGCTTTTTATGCTCATAAAGGAGCGACTCTTCCTGAATGCGACCTCGCTGATAGCCGGTTTCCATCGCACCCAACACCCCGCCACGTTCGGAGATTCGCTCAAACTCCCTGAGCACCGCCTCTTCAACCAGATCAGTCAGCTCGTCAATAATAAAGGCACCCTGATTGGGATTCTCATTGTTGGCCAGCCCCCACTCCTTGTTGATAATCAGCTGTATCGCCATCGCACGGCGCACGGACTCTTCGGTTGGCGTGGTAATGGCTTCATCATAGGCGTTGGTATGCAGGCTGTTGCAGTTATCGTAAATCGCAATCAGCGCCTGCAGCGTGGTACGGATATCGTTGAAATCCATCTCCTGCGCGTGCAGCGAACGACCGGAGGTCTGAATATGGTACTTCAGGCGCTGGCTGCGACTGTTGGCACCGTACCTGAATCGCATTGCCACCGCCCAGATACGCCGTGCAACCCGCCCCATCACCGTGTATTCCGGGTCCATGCCGTTTGAGAAAAAGAAGGAGAGATTACCAGCGAAATCATCGATGCACATACCCCGTGCGAGATAGGTTTCCACGTAGGTAAATCCGTTAGCCAGGGTCAGCGCCAGTTGGGTAATCGGGTTCGCGCCGGCTTCGGCGATATGGTAGCCCGATATTGAGACAGAGTAGAAGTTGTTGACCTGGTGATCCGTAAAGTACTGCTGAATATCACCCATCATGCGCAGACTGAATTCCGTGGAAAAGATACAGGTGTTCTGACCCTGGTCCTCTTTCAAAATATCGGCCTGCACCGTGCCTCTGACATTCTTCAGCGTCCAGGCCTTGATGTCTGCCACTTCCGCCTTATCCGGCTCCCGCCCCTGCTTCTGTTTAAACTGCTCGATCTGCTGATCGAGTGCGGTATTAATAAACATCGCCAGAATGGTCGGTGCCGGGCCATTAATGGTCATCGACACCGAGGTTTTGGGATCACACAGATCAAACCCCTGATACAGCACCTTCATATCATCGAGCGTTGCAATCGAGACACCGGCGTTACCGACCTTGCCGTAAATATCCGGCCTTTCGGCGGGGTCACATCCGTACAGCGTCACCGAATCAAACGCCGTCGACAGCCTTTTTGCCTCGGAATGCTCGGACAGTTTTTTAAAGCGCCGGTTGGTGCGGAACGCATCGCCCTCACCTGCAAACATACGCGCCGGATCCTCCCCTTCACGCTTGAAGGGAAACACGCCCGCGGTATAGGGGAAATGGCCCGGCAGGTTCTCCTTGAGCAGCCATTTAAGCAGCTCACCATGGTCCTCATATTCCGGAACGGCGACTCGGGAAATTTTATTCCCGGAAAGCGTGGTGCGGGTCAGTTCAAAACAACGCTCTCGACCACCGCTTTGTTCGACATACTGTTCGCCTCTATAGGCCGCTTTGGTCGCGGGCCAGTTTTCAATCAGCTTCCTTGCCCTGTAGTCCATCTCCTCTTCACGCCTGGCGATCAATGTTTCCAGATCATCCCGGCGGGCGCCGGACTCACCCAGCATGCGCCGGGCTTCAAGCAGTTGCTGTCGTTCCCGGGCGAGTTTCACCTGGGTTGCGACCGTGCCATGATAGTCCCGCACCGCTTCAGCGATCTCCGCCAGATAACGTTGTCGATGCACCGGAACAATCGCCGATTTTTCACTGGAGGTTTTTACATCCGTGGTCGGCAGCAGGCTTTCAAATTCGCGCAGGCCATGCTCTCTCAATACGGCCAGCAAGCCCTGGTAAGCGGCGGTCACGCCATCATCATTAAAATGGGAGGCGATGGTCCCGAAAACCGGCATCTCTTCAGGTGGCTGAGCGAACGCTTCCCGATTACGCTGCACCTGTTTCGCCACATCGCGGTAGGCATCTTCACTGCCCTTGCGGTCAAACTTGTTGATCACCACCAGATCCGCAAAATCGAGCATATCGATCTTTTCCAGCTGACTCTGCGCACCAAACTCCGGGGTCATCACGTACATGGAGGCGTCCACGTAAGGAACAATTCCCGCATCCCCTTGCCCGATACCGGGCGTTTCCACCACCACCAGATCAAAGCCCGCCAGTCGGGTTGCGTCCACCATCTGCCGTAATGATCCTGGCACTTCGCCACTGGCCGACCGAGTACCGATCGAGCGCATAAACAGATTGGGGTGGTAAATTGAATTCATACGGATGCGATCACCCAGCAACGCGCCTCCGGTTTTGCGGCGTGTCGGATCGATGGCCAGGATCGCTATTTTAATCTGATCACCGCTGTCCAGTCGGAAACGGCGAATCAGCTCATCGGTCAGTGAGGATTTCCCGGCACCGCCGGTTCCGGTCACGCCCAGCACCGGGACTTCGCATTGTGCTGCCCGCTCAGTCAATAACTGAATACTCTGTCCACTCAGCTGGTTTCTCTCGATAGCGGTGAGCAGGCGCGCCAGATAGCCGGTATTCCCCGCCTCTAACTGATCCGGCGAGAAACTCTCGATCGCCCCGCCTTTGGGGCTGCACTGCTCCATCACATCATTGATCATACCCTGCAAACCAAGCTGCTGGCCATCGTGCGGGGAGTAGATACGCGTGACCCCATAGGCCTCCAGATCCTGGATCTCATCCGGTACGATCACACCGCCACCGCCCCCAAATACCTTGATGTGTGCTGCATCGGCTTCACGCAACAGATCAATCATGTATTTGAAATACTCAACATGGCCACCCTGGTACGAGCTGATGGCAATGCCCTGAACATCTTCCTGCAACGCCGAGGCAACCACTTCCGCTACCGAACGATTGTGGCCAAGATGGATCACTTCAGCACCCGACGACTGCAAAATCCGGCGCATGATATTGATGGACGCATCATGGCCGTCAAACAGGCTCGCCGCCGTCACAAATCGCAGCGGTACCGTCGAGTCGCCTGCACTTTCAGTAACCGGCCTGGTTTTGTCTTTGCCCATGATTCAGCCCTTCCTCATATTGGCGCATACGGAATTTTAGTCTAAAAACGATGGTGGCTTTTGTATTTTAACGCTCTCTACACACTAAAAACCACAATAAAAACAGATATTGACATATTGTCCGACAATAAGTCAATACGATAATGTTCCAATTCTTTTCGGTATCGATTATGATATTCGCCACTGCCTCTACCAGGGAATAGATATGTCCGGCAAACCGGCTAACGCAAAATTTCAGAAACTGCACCGTGCACCCGCTTACCAGGCCGTCAGCCAGCAGATTCGCGACGCCATCGTCAATGGCGAGCTCAAAACCGGCGAACTGCTGCCCACGGAAACGGATCTTGCCAAACAGTTTGGCGTTACCCGAACCACCGTTCGCGAAGCGATCCGGTTACTGGAGTACGGGGGACTTATTGGCCGGGCCGATCGCAAGCGCCTGGTGGTCTGTTTGCCCAGCAAGGAATCGGCCAGCAAATCATTGAGCACCGCGATGCTGATGCATGAGGTGACCTTTCGCGAACTCTGGGAGATTGCCATGGGTCTTGAACCACTTGCCGCCGGTCTGGCGTGTAAATCTCTCTCCGCGGACCTAAAAGACAAACTGGCGGACAACCTGCAGCGCACACTGGAGGCAAAATCCGACACCCATGAATTACTGGAAGTTGAAATTGAATTCCATAACCTCATCGCCGAAGCCACCAATAACAGCGCACTGCTCATGGCCCGCGAACCGCTGAATCAGCTTTTTTATCCCGCGTTCAAAGCCGTTATCGACCGCCTGCATCCGGGAGGGCGAATTATCGATTGCCACACCCGTCTGTTTGACGCCCTCTGCACCGGAGACAAAGCGATTGCAGAGGAGTGGATGCGCAAGCATATGGTTGACTTTGAGCGCGGCATCAAGATGGCTGGCCTGGATTTTGACGGCCCGATTGACCGAAACGGCTTATAATTGACTGAATTTAGGGCACTTCAGACCATCATCCATTCCTATCGAAATTCGCCAGGCTGGCTGAAACGAGAGTTACTGCCAGCAGACTAATCCTTACTATTATATGCACTTGGTGGATATCAATTTCGGTATACGGATATCATTCATCATGACACCTAATAGAATAGCTAAGGAACCTCTGAATTATTCGGATGGCTCCCTACTATACAATATTTATGTAAAAATCAGTTTATCGAAACAACAGAGGCGCTTGCCGCACGCTAAACATTTATGGCTATCAACAGAAGACATTTTATAAAAACTGGCGCAATGATTGCGGTCGGCTCGACCGCGCTTGGCAGCGTGATGACAGCTGCGGATGCCTATGCGCAAAGAGCGCCACTCAAAGTATTGAGCTCAACAGAAAAATCAACCCTTGCCGCCCTTGGGGAAACCCTGGTGACCGGTGCAGAAAAAGCAGGCATTGTGCACTTTATCGACTATCAGTTGAGTGTCGCCCCGAACGACTGCCTGTTGACCGCGAAATATTTTCAAGTGCAGCCCCCTTATCTCGATTTTTATCGGACCGGGCTGAAAGCGCTTGATAATCTGTGTCACAAACTTCACAACAAACCCTATGATCGCCTTCCCAAGTCTCAGCAACAAACACTTGTAGAGCATATGTTTGAAGGTAAAGTGACAGGTTGGCAAGGACCGCCTGCCAGCCTGTTTTACCTGCTGGTACGCAGCGACGCAGTGGATGTGGTGTACGGCACGCCGGAAGGGTTTGATAAATTATCGGTACCATATATGGCCCACATTATGCCACCGGAGGCCTGGTCATGATTAACCATGAAAAAACCGATGTCGTAATTGTCGGCTCAGGTGCGGCCGGCAGTGTGTATGCTGCGGTTCTGGCGGAAGCAGAACTTGATGTGTTAGTGCTGGAGAAAGGTCCCGCTCGAGAGCTCGCCGACCTCTACAGCTCCCAAATCTGGGCACGTCGCCTCAAATGGGGTGCACCCCATGTGCCAGAAGAAGGTAATGACAGCATTTGGTACAATTTTAATGCCGGACATGGCTACGGCGGCGCTGCAATCCATCACTATGGTGTGTGGCCACGTTATCACCCTGAGGACATGATAACCCACAGCCTCTACGGCAAGGCTCTTGACTGGCCTTATGAATATAACAAACTGCGACCCTATTACGATAAAGTCCAAGAGGAAGTTGGGATTGCAGGCGATGCCAAACTAGAGATATGGCGCCCGGAAGGGGCCCCCTACCCCTTACCGCCAGTTCTGGTATCCAACCACGGCAAGGTCATTGCCAAAGGGTTTAATCAGCTCGATATGCATACCTCTCCGGTGCCAATGGCGATCCTGACCCAGCCTTACAAGGGGCGGGACGCCTGTATCTGGGACGGATGGTGTGATGCGGGGTGCCCAACAGGTGCGCTGGCAAACCCTTTGGTGGTCTACCTGCCCCGCGCCAAGGCAGCCGGAGCACAAATGCGGCCAGACTGCCATGTATACCGGGTACGCACTGATGCGAGCGGGAAAAAAGCACTGGGCGTCGAGTATTTCGATAGCCAGGGTCAAGCCCATTTTCAACCAGCGAACAGGGTGGTACTGGCTGCGTTTACCATTGAGAACTCTCGAATTCTGCTAAACTCTTCAAGCGACAAACACCCGGAAGGGCTGGGCAACTCCAGCGGTCTTTTAGGTAAATATCTGATGTCTCACCCGTCAGTTTCGATTTTCGGGATGTTCGATGAGGAGATGCAGAACTACCTCGGTGCCACCGGGGGGCAACTGCTGAATCAGGATCGATTTCCCAAGACTGACAACGGTGGTGCCTTTGGCAGCCGGCAGTGGGAAGTCGGGTTGGCGCTAAAACCCAACGACCTGTTAGGTATCGCCATGAGCCGGCCGGATCTTTATGGTGCAAAACTGGATAAGTTTATGCTTGAGGGAGCCCGGGGCCTGGGCTCCATGGTCGGGGTTTGTGAGGAGCAGCCAATATTAGAAAACCGTATTGAACTTTCTTCCGATAAAGATAAATTCGGTATTCCTTTGGCAAAGACAGTGCACAGCGTCGGACCGGACGGACGCAAGTTATGGCAACTTGCCGCTCAGGAGGGGGTTGCTATCTTCAAAGCGGCCGGCGCTAAGGCAGCTTGGCATAGCCCACCCGGCGGGCAGCATATTATGGGTGGCACGATAATGGGAAACGATCCGGCAACCTCAGTGACAAACGCTCATGCACAGCTGCATGATGTGCCAAATATCGTGATCGGCGGACCCGGTGTATTCCCTACCAGCTCCTGTGTGAACTCAACCTTTACTGCCCATGCAGTAGCGATGAAATCGGCGGAATATTTGGTGGCCAACGGGTAGGAAGGTATTTAAGATAGCAGCTTGCCGTGTGCGAATAGCCTCCCAGGAGCTAAACTGATGCGATACCAATACAATAACCCGGGATGTCTGGAAGACTACAAGGATACCTTTACCTCTCATGATCTGGACGAGGCAAGACATCAGATCAGCACTATCTTTAAGCCACATGAGCTGAATCTGCTCGGCAAACGCCAGGCGCTAGACGCAAAACTGGGCTGGACCGATTTTGGCAACACGACCTTTATCTATCTGCATCACGGCGCGGACGTGAATATTTACCCGGAAAAGCTTGAACAGTTTTTCCTGCTACAGGTACCGATCAATGGACACGGTCAAGTCCGTGTAGATAGTTCAGTGATCGATATTTCCAAGGACATGGCCTACATCATGTCTCCCACCTTCGATGTGGAGATGAAGTTTTTTAAGAACTGTGAACATATCTGCCTTAAGGTGGGGCGGGAGAGGCTGGAAGGTTTTCTGGAACAACAACTCCAACGCTCGCTGAATGCGCCGCTGGAGTTTACGCCGCAATTGGCGCTAGCGGAGAGCAGCAACCGGGAACTGGTCAATCTGATCACCCATATTGCCAATCAACTTAATCTCAACAGCTCCAGTTTTCACCACCCCATGGTACGTCAACAGGCAGAATCCCTGCTATTAAGTACCATGCTGATAGGCCTGGAACATAACTATCACGCCGAGCTGACTAATGAGGCCCAGGCGCCAAAACCTTACTATATCAAAAAGGCCCAGGCCTACATCGAGGCAAATATTCAAAACCCTATCACACCGGAAGATGTAGCCCGTGAGGCCTGTATCAGCCTGCGTTCCATCTATTCCGGTTTTCAAAGCTATCTGAACACCACCCCCATGGCTTATATCAAACATGCAAAATTGTGCCGAGTTCATGAGGAGTTGAAGCGTCTTGAACCCTATCAGGCGTCAGTCTCAGAAATTGCAATGAACTACGGTTTTTCCCATTTTGGAAATTTTGCAGCCAGCTATCGAAAGGCTTTTGGCGAACTACCCAGCGCCACACTGCGCAAGGTTCCCCTGTAGAACGCTTTTTTGCATACTATGGATGCCCATTGCGAGTTTTGGATAGCTCATCCCCCGATATCTTCATAGACTTTTCCCACCACAATAAATCGCGCTCGTCTGTTTGGATATAGAGCCTTCTATAATTTTTGATTTTTCGTGAACGCAAGGAAGCGCCGCGTACAGAGCGGTCGCACACATGCAATTCACGAACATTGAAGAAAAAGTAGCTGATGCGGACTATCACAAAGAACCACCTTATTAGAGAAGTCTTTGATCTGGGACAAAGCTCCTACGAGCCCCCTCATAGACCTACCCGCGCAAACCCGAAGAATAAGGCCGTTGCCTGTCCTGTGCGAGCACCGACAGAACCGGACGAGGGCCTCAAGATAACTACTAGGAGGGAATGATGTTGTACTTTAAGCATCCAAAGAAACTGATAGCCGCGCTCTCAGCGCTGGCTATTACCAGCCCCGTCACCTGCGCTGACGGATCGAGTAGCGGTTTTCTCGAAGAGATTACCGTCACAGCCAGAAAACGGGCAGAAAATTTACAGCAAACTCCCATCTCCATTTCCGCTTTTACCGCCAACGGGCTTGAGCAACGACAAGTCGATAATATCGCTCAGGTTGCCGGGTTTACGCCTAACCTAATTTTTGATACCGGATCGGCTATCTCTGGCACAAAATCATCCGCATCCATTTTTATTCGTGGTATCGGGCAAACGGACTTCACCCTGAACACCGATGCAGGGGTAGGCCTCTATCTCGACGGTGTTTATCTGTCACGGTCGATCGGCGCAGTGCTGGATATCGTCGACGTGGAACGCGTCGAAATTTTACGCGGGCCACAAGGTACGTTATTCGGGCGTAATACGATTGGCGGAGCAATCAGTTTAACTTCGAAAAAGCCAGAGGAAGCGTTTAATGGCCATGCCAGCGTGACCTTTGGCCGCTACGATCGTCTTGATTTCAAAGCGGGGGTGAACATCCCTCTAGGCAATACGCTCTATTCGGCATTTTCAATTGCACGATTTGATCGTGAAGGACATATTGACCGGCCCCTGCTGGGTGATGAAACGGGAGAGGATGACTCATGGGCAGCACGAGCCGCCTTTCGATGGCTAGCGTCAGACACTCTGGAGTTTAATCTGAATATCGAAGCAACCCGTGAGCGAGAAACCTCCTGTTGCGGCGAATTGGTCGCTACCTATCCTGCAGTACTTGCCGGGATCAACAATTTCGGGAGAACTCCCGACGACCCTTTGTTTTTTGATGACCGCCAGTTACCCTCTGGTGATTATGAGGACAACTCCACTTTCGATGTGCCCTCCGACCTGGACCTTTGGGGCATAGGCCTTACTGCAGAATGGGCCGTCTCAGATAGTTTAAATTTCAAATCGATTACTGCATTTCGAGACCTCGATAGCGTCAACGGCCGTGATGAAGACCACTCCCCAGTGCTGATCGGTCATACCTTTGATATTTTTGATCACGAACAGTTTAGCCAGGAGTTACAGCTACAGGGCGTGGCAATGGAAGACCGCTTAAAGTGGATAACCGGACTCTACTATTTTGCCGAAGAGGGCCTTAATGTTGATGATGTTAACTTTGGCGCGCTGGTCCATCTGACCAGTGGTGGAGAAGTGGATAATGAGAGCTTAGCCGCTTTTGCGCAGGCCAGCTATGACCTGACAGACCGGCTGAGCCTGACCGCTGGCTTGCGTTGGACCAAAGATACTAAGCGATTCAAACCGGACTGCTGCCAGTATGTGATCAGCTCTGCACTTACCCCCTTTGGGCCCGGCACCCCGTTACTACCAAATGGCGAGCAGGAGGAAGATATCAAGGAGGTGTTGCCCATGATCAATATCTCCTATCAATGGAGCGAAGCATTGATGACTTACTTCTCCTATTCGGAAGGATTTAAAAGCGGGGGATTTACCCAGCGGGTATTTCCGCCCCGCTCGGATGTCCCATCATTCGACCCGGAGTTTGTCGAGGTTTACGAACTCGGCTTTAAATGGACCGGATTCGACGGCCGGGTACGTTTGAACGGCGCTGCATTCTTTACCGACTACACCGATCTACAGGTTGCTGTATTCGACGGTATCGCGCCGGTCACGCAAAATGCGGCTGCGGCTGAAATCGACGGGTTTGAACTCGAGCTGTTGGCTGTTCCCACGGAAAACCTTACCATTGAGTTTGGCATAGGCTACCTGGATGCTGAATACACCGAAATCGATCCAGCGGCGACCGAAATCAGCCTCTCTAAAGCCTTGGTCAACACGCCCGAGCTGTCGGTCAATTTCAGCCTCTCCTATCTATTTGAGTTGAAGGATATTGGCACGATTGCTCCACGCATTGACTGGTTCTATAAAGATGATTACCACAACGATGCACTCAACACGGCGGCGCTGCATCAGGGAAGTTACGATTTGGTCAATGCCAGCATTACCTTTGAGGATCTGGCGGGTAACTGGCAGCTGACCCTGAGCGGCAAAAACCTGAGCAACGAGCGCTATATTCAGGCGGGCTTTGCCAGCGAGGATTTCCAAAGCATCGCTGAAGCCAACTTCGGACGCCCCAGAGAGTGGGCTTTAACCGTGAAAAGACAGTTCTAGGGTAAATCCATCCACCCCTGGGCGCGAATAGGGAGATTCGCGCCACTCTTTGCCGCTAAAATCTTTACCGGCTCACCTTAACCCACCCGGTCTTTGCTCAGCCATTCAGCTCCATGCCTCCATCTACCACCAGTTGAGTCCCGGTGACGTGTTTGGATTCATCGCAAGCCAGATACAGTACGGCATAGGCAATATCCTCCGGCTCCCCATATTCACCATAAGGGATACGTGACAGGAACTGCTGCTCTGCCTGCTCAGCGCTGACACCCGTCAACCTGACCGTTTCGTTAATCAGATTCTCATGCATGGCTGTTTTTATCTGCCCGGGATGCACGCTGTTACAACGAATTCGGGAGCCGGTGGTCGCGCAATGCGAGGCAACCGATTTGGTGTACTGCCGGACCGCTGCCTTGCTGGCACCATACGCCGCGATGAATGGCGTCGCCACCAAAGCAGCAATGGAGGATAGATTGATAATCGAACCACCACCCGCTTCACGCATCAACGGAATGCCGTGTTTACACCCCAAAAAGACGCTTTGACTGTTTATTACCTGCAGTTTTTGCCAATCCTCCAGCGATGTTGTCTCAGGATCAGCGTTTTCGACCGGCCCGCTGATTCCGGCATTGTTCACCAGAATATCGAGCCGTCCGTAATCACTTTTTATCGCCGACATCAGATTCTGCCATTGCTCCTCAGAGGAGACGTCCTGTGGCATAAAAACGGCACCTATCGTTTCTGCCACAGCTCTCCCCTGCTGTTCCTGTATATCGGTGATGATCGTCTTCGCACCCTCTCTGACCAGCAAGGCGGCAATGGCTCGTCCAAGCCCATTGGCACCGCCGGTGACCAGCGCTACCTTCCCTTCGACTCGACCTTCATGTGTAGTCACTCAATTAGCTCCCTTTATTCGTGATCAGGCAACAGCCTGTATTTTGGCTTGCGGTATTTCGGGAAACTGAAAACCGTCCAGAATGATATTGGGCCACAGGAAGTCCATCGGGTGCGGGGTGTAATCTACCCCGATATTAATCACCGCAGGTTTGCCCGACTCCATGGCACGCTGTAACGCATCGGGTAGCGCATCCAGTTCAACCACATCTTCAGCATGACAACCAAAGCCCCGGGCAATGGTGGCAAAATCCACTTTCGACAACCTGGTGCCAAACTCAGGATTATCGAGAATCTCCCCAAAGGGTTTGTACATCCCCCAGTAGCTGTCATTAAAGACAATGGTGATCACGTTCAATCCGTAGCGGGCCGCGGTTTCCAGCTCCTGAACGGTCATCCCCATGGCACCATCGCCGGTGATACAAAATACTGGTCGATCAGGATGAGCCAGTTTTGCCGCATTGGCATAAGGCAACCCGAACCCCAGATGTCCCATACCCGGCACAAACAGCGAGCGTTCGGGACTGTCGACCTGGATATGGGACAAAGTCCACATCATCGCCTGACCTCCATCATGAGCGACAATTGCATCCTTGGGCAACCATTCGCTGATCGCACTAGCCACCGCCGATTCATTCAGCAGGCCGGAACCGCCGACCACTTTGGCCTCCTTTGCCGTTTCCCGATACAGTTCACGTCCCTGATCTCTTTTCTCCAGCACCGCCTGTTTCCACTGTTGATCCTGACTAAAGGTTGGTTCCCTACCCAGCAGCTCAACGAGCGACTCCAGCGTTGCTTTAGCATCCCCCACCAGGCCAATTTCGACCGGCGCTGCCTTGCCAATCGATTCGGCATGAATATCAATCTGAATGATTTTTTGATCTTTAGGCTTGGGATAATGCGGTGGCTTGTGAATCGGTGTAAAGGTGGAGAACTTGCAGCCAACCGCCAACACCAGGTCCGCTTCCTGGGCCACATCAATCGCAACCTGCCCCGATACCAGTCCGGCAGATCCTATATGGTTGGCCGCGTCCGGGTGAACCACGCCCCGTCCATTGGCCGTTGCCATGGTCAACATATCGGTCAGTTCCGCCAGCTGCCGGAATGCAGCCACCCCACCGGAACGGGCGATACCGCCACCTGCTACCAACAGCGGTTTCTGCGCGGCTTTGAGTGCAGCCACCACACTCGCCAACTCTTCAGATCCGGGTACCGGCCGCTGCAGCCGAAAAGGTGGAATGGTATCCAGATCATAGCTGCAAAGCTGAGTCCCCACATCACAGGGAATATCCAGATGCACCGGTCCCGGACGTCCACTGCGAGCGATATGCACTGCCCTTTCAATCAGTTCAGGGGCTCGCTCGGCATGGTGGATGGAAGCGTTCCATTTGGTGATGGACTTAAAGAGTCCCAACTGATCCGCCGATTGCAGCTGGTCAATACTGGGATCAATAGTGCGCGCCTGATTTTGGCCGGTAATCACCAGCATCGGTATATTGTCCGCGAAAGCCGCCGCGACGCCGGGAACAATATTGGTGGCGCCCGGCCCGACCGTTGCAAAACAGACACCCATGGTATCGGTCACACGGGAGATGGACGCCGCCATATGTCCGGCCGCCTCCTCGTGACGCGTGGTGACATAGGTCAGTTCCGGATCGCGCGATGCACCATCCATTATCAGGCCGATCTGTGCCGCAGGGAGGCCGCAAATATATTTAACGCCATGTTTTTTAAGTATTGCAAGCACCATGTCGCTGACTGTACATTCCATCTCTATACCTCTTTATCAATGATTAACCACCACACTGCGCATCACGCAGGTATGGATTATTTGTGTCTGTTTATTGAGGCCCGATAATGCGGATCGGGTCTGATCCATCCCATTCCCAGTGGGCATTTTCCATGTTAAGAAATAGTTCTCTCACCTCGGGAGTCACCTCGATCAGTTCTACCATGCCCCCCAATGCGGCCAACGTATCCAGATAGGCAAAACGGGCGCCCACCGAGACTTTACCGCTGAAGGCCAGTTCATGATCCTGCCGCTGATATCGCGACACATCATCGTCAAAATCTTCCGAGAACAACCCCCAATGATGAAATCCGGGGCCGCTTCTGTTTAACAACTCCCGGTAGACCGAAGGTGAATCACAGTTCTGCTGAATCAGCTCAATACACACGTCGCCGGAAAATCCCAGCGCGATATCGATATCCAGCTCTGAAGATTGGCCGCGATAACGCAGATTTTCCGTAGCCAGGCTTTTCAGGACGAAAAAGGGCCCGACCTTGATTTTTTGCAGCCAATTCTGCAGCGCTGTATCCATATCTTCGACCACGTAGGCCATCTGCATCACCGTTCTTTCCGGTTGAGTCATGCTGTTATCCTCTTCAATAATTATTCACTTGCTGAGTGACAGGCGGGCATTCCTGCGGTAGTGCCACCATCGACCAGAAAGGTGGTTCCGGTGATCATGGCCGCCTCGTCACTGGCCAAAAACAAAATTGAGTTAGCAATATCCCGTGCGGTCGCCAGCCGTTTTAACGGCACGTTCTGCAACATGGCAGCAACCATCTGTTCTCGACTGCCGATCATCTCTGCCACCGGGTCCAGCATTTCGGTATCCACATAGGTGGGATGAATGGCGTTACAGCGGATTCCGTAACCCAGCTCCGCGCAATCCAGCGCAATCGCTTTGGTCATGACGGTCACCCCCCCTTTGGTGGCGCAGTACGCCGCCAGATCAGAGGTGCCGAGCAGACCGCCCACAGACGACATATTGATTATCGAGCCACCGCCATCGGACTGCTTGATCGCCCTGATACCGTGTTTACACCCCAGCATCGTCCCGGTCAGGTTGACGGCGATGATCTGATTCCAGGCTTCCAGCTCGATATCTTCAGCATGGCAACTGAAGCCAATCCCCGCACAGTTAACCAGAATATCCAGTCGACCAAACAGATTGAGTGCACTTTGCATCGCCGCCTGCCAGTTCAGTTCTCTGCTGACATCCAAAGATTGAAACCGGGCAGCCTCTCCAATCTGCTCCACGGTCTCTGCACCTCCCGGTTCATTGATATCCGCAACCAGCACCCGCGCACCCTCTTCAGCCAGCCGAACACTGGCCGCACGACCGATACCCGATGCTGCGCCACTTACCAGTGCGACTTTACCCTCAAGCCTGTTCATAGGCATTTCCTTCTTTAAAGATTGGAGAGATCTAGTGGCTCCCTGCGCCATCCGGTTGCCCCAAGGGATTTATCAAGAACCGGTATTGGCGGCAGGGACCACTAGCAGGCTAAACGATTAGAAGTTGTAACGTGCTTCCACACCCACCCAGCGCGGTACGCCGAGGTTTTGCTCCGTAAAACCATTGGACGCAATATCAAAGGCGTAGGCCATATACTCTTTGTCAAACATGTTCTTGGCAAACAGCGCTATCTGGTATTTTTCACTGGCTCCGGTATAGGTCACTCGGCCGTTGAATACTGTATAACTGGGAATATCGGTATTCGGCGCGTTGGTCAATTGGGAGTAGTAACCACTGTTGTAGTAACCTGTGATCTGTACGGATATCAAGCCTTCACCCAGATTGAAATCCTGCACAATCGATCCGCTCAGGGTAAACGAAGGCGACTGAGGAGCTTCTCGATCAACGGAGATTGGATTGAGCGGATCAGTACCAATCAGCACATCCTCTACATCCGTGTCCAGAAACGCCGCACTCAACATCAACGTAGTATTGTCCCAAGGTCGCACCAGCAGTTCGGTATCCAGGCCGCTGATGGTGGCATCCGTATTAAACAGCGTGAAGTTGATGCCACGCTGGTCAAACGCCTGATAATCCTTGTAGTCGTAGTAGTAGGTACTGACATTCCAGCGCGCGCGCCCATCCCAGAAATCCAGCTTGCTACCTATCTCATAGGCGTAGATATCTTCACCATCAAAACGGACCCCGGCAAAGGGGGCGTGTCCGGCAAACCCGGCATTATAATTAAATGCCTTGTATCCCTTATTGATACTGGCGTAGATCAGCCAGTCATCACTTATTTTATAGTCCAGTTGAAGCCTTGCGAAAATACCATCCTCATCATAACTGTCGCTGACTCCGCCGCTGGCCAACGACGCCTCAACCAGACTTCCCGGAGGGACACCCAAAGGCGCAATGCCCGGAATCGACATACCCCCTGCAATAAATCGGGGTACCGCAAGATACTGATAATCTTTCTCGTCATAGGTCCAGCGCAATCCCGCCGTCAGCACTAACTGCTCGGAAAGGTCCCTTTCAATCTGCCCAAAAATCGAGTAAGAGGTGGTTTCAACGGACCATAAGGCTTCCTGTCCTAATTCCAGAACGCTGGGGTCCAGAGCCGGAGGTGGCACCACCCGCAAATCCTGGCTGTAGTCACCATCAATATTCAGATAATAGATACCCGCTGTCCAGCGCGTTGCCCCTTCCACCTGCTCAATGCGCAGTTCCTGGCTGAACGTATCGCTGTCGCCAGTTTGCCCAAACTCTGTGAACGGGAAGGGGCTCAGATCATTATCTTCCAGATAACTGACTTCGACACTGCTGAAATTGCTCAGTGAAACCAGGTTAAATGATGTCAAATCCAGGGCCACTCTGAGCGTAATGTTATGAAACTCCCGGTCAAGGAATCCGGGTTGATCATAGGCACCGCTGTATTTATCACCGTCGGCATCGACGTAGCCGGTTAACAGGTTGCTGGTCGAGCCCACATTGAAACCGAGACCGGTTACCGGATCCACGGCCGCTGCCTGGGAATACGCAGCCCCGACATTATCAATGTCCATGTCGTAAAAATCTGCGGAAAACAACACATCCAGATTTTCGCTGGGGGTGAACTGCAGATGCAATCGGCCCGCCTTCACATCATCCTCGATCTGATCGGGACCAATTTCATTATCGATAAAGCCATCGGCCTTGTTGCGATAAAAGGCCAGTCTGGCTTTAAACTGCTCACTCAGTGAGCCGCTAACCGCACCCTGAAAGCCCCAGGAATCGTAACTGCCGGCGGACAGTTTCAGATAGCCTTCCAGCTCTTCGGTGGGTTTGTTGGTAATCAAGTGGACCAGCCCACCGGTCGCATTTCGCCCGAACAGGGTCCCCTGTGGGCCACGTAACACTTCAGCCCGCTCCATATCAAACAATTTTACCGAATTGGTTGATATGGAAGACTGGTAGACCTCATCCACGTAGAGCGCGTTGGGTGATTCGATATGGCCGGCAAAATCGTTCTGCGCCACGCCCCGAATAGAAACCAGCCCTACCAATGGGCTGCCGCCACCGTTTTGAAACATCAACCCGGGCGTAACCAGCGTCAGTAAATCCGTATCCGTTATATTAAGTTGTTCTAATGACTCCCCGGAAATCGCAGTCACCGATATGCCGGTATCCTGGGAACTCACTTCTCGCCGCGTTGCCGTTACCAGAACCTCTTCCAGCGGCGCGGCCATGGTTTCGGTAACACCGACGGAGAGTATCACGCCTGCGATAATCCATAGTTTACCCCTCATGCTCATATCCTCCCAACTTTCTCATTATCAATAGTTCCGACAGTTCTCAATGGCTCCACACCAAACTCGACACACGGCCAATTGCTGACATCGGACCAAAACTAGACTACCAACGGGCGTAAAAAACTTAATAGCAAGAATTACTCAATTGATCTGATGAACCGAGCAGTGCTTTTCAAAGCAACCGGACTTTGTTTATACTTTTAAGCTATAATAATGACCCCCTGGTGGTTTCTCCCTGGCTGGCCGAAAAATTACTCGGCCGAATAATTCGGAGCAAAGACCGTGATTCGATTACAATCCCAGGATTTAAAGGATGTGCTTGAAGTAGGCCGCTGCGCACTTGAGTGTGAGAGTATGGAGCGCCTGCAACAGGATACGTTGACACTCATTGAACGATCACTGGGTGCCCGCAGCAGTGTTTACGCCCATTTCAACAAGAATCAAAAACAGATCAAACTGATTGAAGGCGCCGAGCACGGTGTGCCAAATGGCGCAATGGCGCGTTGGTGCTCCACCTATCATTCTGACGACCCTTTTATGCGTCGCTATCTGGCCAGACTGTCAACACCCTCCAATAACGTTATCGTTTCAAGCGACGTGATCAGTCACCAGGAATACATCTCCACCTCGTTTTACAACGAGTTTATGAAACCCCAATCGATCTACCATGTGATGATTATCGGATTAGAATCTGATCGTGGCCCGATTGGCGTGTTTGGCCTTCATCGCTCAATCAGTGCGCCCGCATTCTCCAAGGCGGAGGTAGCCAAAGCCAACCTGCTGGTACCGCATTTAAAGGGTGCTGTTGAGCGCATCGCCGCAAGGGAACTACTCAGCGAGTGCCAGTGGATTGCAGACCGTTTCGCCAATGATCTGGCAAATGACGGGATTGCGATTATCGACCAGGATCTTAAAACGGTTTACATCAGTCAAAACGCACAACAGTTGCTCAGTTGTAACGACCAGTTGCCGGATCAGTTTTTAATTGCCTGTGGCAACTGCCTGAGTACACATGATATCTCTGAGAAAACTGCCCACTTCTGTTTCAAAGCGGCAAGACGTACCGTTAGGGCCGAGATCAGCGCCCTGGAGTCGATCCATTCATCGCCACGCTTTATGATTCGTCTGGACGCTTCGCTGCAGGAGGTTCCGGGCAGCCCCCAAATCACCCGGCGCATGAAAAAAATGGGGCTTTCACGCCGCGAAATGGACGTAGCACAATTATCGAGCCAGGGCCTCACCAGTATGGCGATCGCCGACAAGCTCTTCATTAGCGTGCGCACGGTCAACAACCATCTCAGATCCATCTATGAAAAAGCCGGAGTGCACAACCGCGCCAGCCTGATCTACCGGCTAAACGAGCCACACCGGTAGCTGCCCAGGCTGGTATCACTGGCCGCTAAACTCCGGTTTGCGCTTCTCCAGAAACGCTGCGATCCCTTCCCGTCCATCCCGGGTTTTCGCATTGGCGGCAATCATGCGTGATTCCGAAATCATCTGCGTTTCAATCGTATTCTTTTCGGCACTGAGCACCAGGCGCTTGACCGCTGCAAATGCTCTGGTCGGACCGCATGCCAGTTGCTGTGCAATCTGATGAGCACGCTCCTGCAACGCCTCCGGTTCTACAACCTCGTTGACCAGTCCCCAATCAAGCGCTTCTGCGGCACTCAGCCTGCGGTTAAGCAACATCAGCTCCTTTGCTCTCTTCACACCCACCAGTTGCACCAGCAAGCTGGTGGCACCGCCATCGGGAGAAAGCCCGGCAGCCGTGTAGGCCGAAGTAAAGGAGGCTTTGCCCGAAGCCAGGGTATAGTCCCCCACTAGCGCCAGACCGAGACCGATTCCAGCCGCAGCACCGTTCACTGCAGTGACCACCGGCGCTGACATTCTCATTAAGCGACTGAAGGCGTCATGGGCGTAAAAGGTGACTTTTTTCAGCTCTTCCGATATACCTTCACCTTTTTCGGCAAACGAGGCAAGATCGCCGCCCGCACAGAAAAGCTTGCCATGGGCGGTCAGCAGGACGGCTCGGACCGATGCATTCTCCTCACAGGCGATCACCGCACGCTGCAGCTCCTCCGCCAACGCCAGATTAACAGTATTCGCGGCATCTGGCCGATTCAGGCAGATGGTCGCCAGTGCATTTTCGATGGAAAATTCAATCGTACTGAATGGTTCGGATTGGGTCATGTTTGATTCCTTTATCAACACCTACAGGCAGACAGCCTGTGATTACAACGGCGCAGCCGTCACGCTATAACGACCGCGTTGATCACACATCAGTTTGCCGCAGGCCATTTCAATATCATGGGTAAAAAACAGCCGCCCCTCTCGCTCAACCAGATCGGCAAGCAGTGCGGACTTCTCATCAATAAGTTTCTCCGGATAGCGATCATAACCCATGGTGATGGGCAGATGCACCCACGGCGCTCCCGGAATCAGATCTGCACAAAAAACCAGCGGCCCCTCATCCGTGGCAATTTCGGATAGCATTAACCCCGGCGTATGACCGTTTGAGAAAGTGAGCTTAACCCGCCCCTCCAATATCGAGGTTTGCTGATCTCCGATCAGTTCCAGCCGTTTAGACTCGATCAACAGCGGACTTAGCGTTTCAATGAACGATGCCCGATCACGAGGGTGCGGCTGCAGGGCCCGTTGCCAGTGCCGTTCGGAGACCAAAAAGCGTGCTTTGGGAAACAGCAGCTGAGGCGCCTCATCTTCCCGCCAGGGCGTCAGCAGGCCACCCGCATGATCAAAGTGCAGATGGGACAAAACTACCGCATCGATATCCTGGTGACTCAGGCCCTGCTTTGCCAGGTTTTCCAGCAACCGATGCTCCGCTTCATTCACCCCGTAACGCTCGCGCAGATCCGGCGGAAAGAAGGCTCCGATACCGGTCTCGAACAGCACGTTCCTACCGTCATCGAACTGAACCAGCAAAGCTCTTGCCGCCAGGCTGATTCGATTCTGCTCATCCACTTCAACCCATTTCGACCAAACAGCCCTGGGCGCGTTGCCAAACATGGCTCCGCCATCCAGGCGCTGGGTATTACCCTCTATTGCTGCCAGTTTCATTGTTTCACTCATCTGAATTTACAAACTAAATATACAAAAAAGGGTGCCACATCGCAGCACCCTGTCATGATACACAACCCTTGAACGGAATAATCAGGCTTTATTAATGTTCACCACCTGCATAGCGGTAAACTCCTCCAGCCCCTCTTTGCCCCACTCCACGCCCATACCGGACTCTTTGGCGGGAGGAAATGGAATATGAGGGCCGAAGGCACAGTGCTGGTTCACCCACACGGTACCACTGTCCAGTCGTGACGCCACCTGCTGCGCGCGCTCCAGATTACCGGACCAGACCGAACCTCCCAGGCCATAGGGGGAGTTATTGGCTCTGGCGATCACATCATCCAGATCACTGTAACGAATAATCGGCAGTACCGGACCAAAGGGCTCTTCGTCCACCACCGGAGTCCCGTCCTCGATATCCCGCACCACTGTGAGAGGCACATAGTAACCGGGCTTATCCGGTATCTCGCCACCGGCGATGATACGCCCGGTGTTTTTGGCACTCTCGATATAATGGCACACTTTCTCAAACTGCATTTTGTTTTGTACCGGACCAAACTGCGTACCGGGTTCCGAGCCATCACCCACCACCGCCTGCTCAGCCATAGCAGCAATCTCGTCACACATTTGATCATAGATACTGTCATGCACATAGAGCCGTTTCAGAGCGATACAGACCTGGCCACTGTTCAGAAAAGCCGACCCGAAAACGCCGGCCGCAATCTGTTCGGGGTCCGCATCATCCAGCACAATTGCCGCATCGTTGCCCCCCAGCTCCAGCGTTACCCGCTTTAACGTTCCGGAAGCACTGGCCATGATCGCCTTGCCGGTCGGCGTTGAACCGGTAAAGGAGATTTTGGCAATGTTTGGATGCGTGGTGATCGCTGGCCCCAGATTGTTATTGTCGGCTATGATGTTCAGTACACCCGGAGGGAAGATATCCTTAACAATCTCTCCCAACAGCAACGCGGTGAGCGGAGTAGTGGGTGCCGGCTTAAGAATCAGACAATTACCCGCTAGCAACGCTGGTGCCAGCTTATACACAGCAATCAGGAAGGGAAAATTCCAGGGCATGATGCCCGCCACCACTCCCAGTGGTTTGCGGTGAATCTCCACTCGCTGTGCATCATCTTCCAGCAACACTTCACTGGGCAGATCCTGCCCTGCAAAATGACGGCAGAATATCTCAGCAAAACCGACCTCGGCCGCCGCCTGCTCCAGAGGTTTGCCCTGCTCACCAGTCAGTACGTGTGTTACCCGCTCCGCGTTGGCATTGATCGCATCGGCTACATTTATCAGCAGCGCCTGACGCTCGGCAATGGGTGTTTGGCTCCACGCAGGAAATGCACGATTGGCTGCCGCGACCGCCTGATCGAGCTGCTCATTATCTGCCACGGGACATTGTGCCAGTACGGTTTCATTCGCCGGATTGATCACATCCATGCTCTCTGCGCCGGCCACCAATTGCCCATCAATCAGTAAACGGTATTCACTCATTTTGTTTCCCCTGTCGGTTTCATTCTGTATTAAGGGTATACGCTGGCAGTACCTACAACCCCAACTCCTGTTCCATCATCTCACGCATTTTGAATTTCTGGATTTTCCCGGTAACTGTCATAGGATACGCATCAACCAGTTTCACATACTGCGGTATTTTAAAATGCGCTATCTTGTCCTTGCAGAAGGCTTTCACCTCCTCTACATCTAGCGACTCGTCTTGATGTGCTTGAACCCATGCGCAGACCTGTTCGCCAAAACGCTCGTCTTTAATTCCGAATACCTGCACCTCCTGTATTTTGGGGTGCGTGTACAGAAACTCCTCCACTTCACGAGGATAGACATTTTCTCCACCACGAATAATCATATCCTTCAGCCGCCCCACCACCTGCACATAGCCTTCAGCATCCATAATGCCAATATCGCCGGAGTGCAGCCAGCCTTCAGGATCAATGGTATCTGCCGTTTTTTGCACATCATTCCAATATCCCTGCATCACCGAGTAACCCCGGCAACAGATTTCGCCTTTCTCTCCGGTCGGCACCACCGTTCCCTGCTCATCAATCAGTTTGATCTCGAGGTGTGGTCCCGGTTGCCCCACGGTACTGACCCGCTTCTCAAGCGGATCATCCACGGCGGTCATATGGTTAACCGGGCTGGTTTCAGTCTGCCCATAGGCAATCAATACCTCAGACATATGCATATCCTTTAGCACTCGCTTCATTACCTCGACCGGACAGGGTGAGCCGGCCATGATCCCGGTGCGCAAACTACTCAGGTCAAACTGATCAAATTGCGGGTGTTCCAGCTCGGCAATAAACATCGTTGGCACACCATGCAGCGCGGTACAACGCTCCTCTTCAACCGCCTGCAGGGTGGTGAGCGGATCAAAAGCGTCACCGGGAAAAACCGCAGCCGATCCGTGGGTAACACAGGCCAGATTGCCCATGACCATTCCAAAACAGTGATAAAGCGGTACCGGAATACACAGCTTGTCCTGCTCACTCAGGCGCATGCCGTCTCCAACAATCTTGCCATTGTTGAGAATATTGATATGGGTCAGCGTAGCGCCCTTGGGGTTTCCGGTCGTGCCACTGGTAAACTGGATGTTGATGGGGTCCTCCGGCGACAGCGTTTTTTGCAGTTCTGCCAGACGTTCATACTCCAGACTGCCACCGCGTGTGACCACCTCACATAGATTCAGCATTCCCGGCGTGGCCTCTGAACCCATACGAATAACAGTAGTCAGATGCGGCAGTTTATCTGCCTTGAGCTGCCCCGGCTCACAGCTTGCCAGTTCCGGCGCCAGAGTCTGCAACATCTCCAGATATTCACTGCTCTTGAAACGTTCGGCACTGATAATGGCTTTGCACTCCACCTTGTTCAGCGCATATTCCAGTTCATAGAGGCGGTAAGCGGGATTAATGCAAACCATAATGGCGCCAATACGCGCCGTGGCAAACTGCGTCAAACACCACTCGTAGCAGTTGGGTGCCCAGATGCCAACACGATCCCCTTTCCCAATCCCTATCGCCAGCATGCCAGTGGCCAGCCGGTCAATTTCATCGAGATACTCACGATAGCTCCACCGAATATCCTGATGGCGGGAAATCAAGGCAGGATGATCCGGATACTGCTGAACCGTTAGTTCCAGCTGCTCGCCAATCGTTTTTTGCAACAGGGGGGGGCTGGTCACTCCCTGCACAAAGCTGCTGTCAAGTTGGATCATTTGGCCATTCTCCAGGACTCAAGAAGCACATGGTATTGCATACTCCAGTGCTGAAACTACAGTTATTCATGATTGGCCCTGCCACTCGCGCTCGCGCAATTCAACTCGCCGAATCTTGCCGCTGATAGTTTTTGGCAGTTCCTCGACAAATTCAATTTTACGGGGGTACTTGTAGGGTGCGGTAACCTGTTTGACATGGTCCTTCAAAGCCTGACTCAAGGCTTCGGATGCTTCATGGGCCGGCGTTAACACAACAAAGGCTTTCACCACCTCACCCCGGTCTGGGTCGGGACTGGAGACCACCGCCGATTCCGCCACCGCCTCATGTTCAAGCAGCGCACTTTCAACCTCAAAGGGGCCGATACGATAACCGGATGAAAGAATGACATCATCGGAACGGCTGACAAACCAGAAATAGCCATCTTCATCCATGGTCGCCCGGTCGCCGGTCAGATACCAATCTCCCTTGAAGCAGCCTGCGGTTTTTTCCGGCTGGTTTTTGTATTCGAGAAACAATCCCTGCGGTCGTTGCGGGTTAACGCGCACAGCAATATCGCCCTCTGTATTCACCGCTGCGATTTGCCCATCATGATCGATAACCTGAAGATCAATACCGGGAGCGGGTTTGCCCATTGAGCCGAACCGTGGCTCTACGCCCGGGAAGTTGCCACAAAGAATCACCGTTTCCGTTTGGCCATAACCGTCACGAATGGTAATTCCGGTGGCTTTTTTCCAGACATTGATCACTTCCGGGTTGAGGGGCTCCCCGGCCGCAACACAGTGGCGCAGGCTGCCGAAATCATATTGCTTCAAATCCTGCTGCACCAGCATGCGATAGATGGTCGGCGCACCGCAGACAGTGGTAATAGGGTACTTCCCCATCAGCTTGAGTGTTTTATCCGGGTCGAAACCGCTGGTATGATGAACAAAAATTGCAGCGCCGCAGTTCCAGGGACCAAAATAACTGCTCCAGGCCGCTTTCGCCCAGCCGGTATCACTGATATTCCAGTGCAGATCATCCTCTTTCAGGTCTAACCAGTATTTTCCGGTGGTACTGTGCGCCAGCCCGTAACTGTGGCTGTGCATCGCCATTTTTGGATAGCCGGTTGTACCTGAGGTAAAGTAGCAAAGTGCCGGTGCTTCAGCTTTGGTCTGTTCAGCCGGAAAGTCAGATGAAGCCTGACCGAGTGCTGCAGTATAATCGATCCAGCCATCTCTAGGCCCGTCGATCACCAGTTTAGCCTGCAGGCTTGGACATTGACCCAGCACCTGCTCCAGCTTCTCAGCGCCATCCCTATCCGTAATTATACAGCTCGCTTCAGCGGTGTTAATGCGATAAGCCAGATCATTGGCCGCCAGCTGCATGGTACCGGGTGACACAATAGCACCCATCCTCAAGCAGGCGGTCACGCTTTCCCACCAGGCAATCTGACGCCCCAGCATGACCACCACGGTATCTCCGCAAGTTACTCCGGCTTCGAGAAGGACATTGGCCAACCGGCGTGAAGCGATGCTGATATCCCTGAAGCTTTTCTTTATTTCATTTCCCGAATCATCCACCCACAGCATCGCCTGCTTTTCTGGGTCTTCCGCCCAGCGGTCGATCACATCAGTTGCAAAGTTAAAGTATTCCGGGCGAGGCCACTGAAAAGTGGTATAAAGTTCCGAGTAGCTCATGGTTTTGACCAGCTCCGACATTGTGGCAAACGCTTGCAGTGTAACCAACGCAAGCGGCCAAACCTATAGGTAATTTGACTCAAAAACGGAGCAGGAGCCTTTTACCAACGGCCCCTGTTCCCACGGTGGTGCACCGAGTTACTTGCGCTTACCTGCCCCAGCGGTAATTGAAGGAAACACCCCACCAGCGAGGCTTGCCATAGGCGCTTTCGGTCATGCCAAACCCGCCTTCCAGAGGATTGCCGGACAGATCCAGCGCCATCTGACGATACTCCTCATCGGTCACGTTGTTGACAAATGCCGACACGTTCCAGTCACCTTCTGGCGAAGTATAGGTCAAACGGACATTGGAGATTGCGAAAGCATCCTCTTCCACCACCGGAGAGTTCTTAAGCTGGAAGAAATGGTCATCCATATAATTGAAGTCGTACTGCACCGCCAGGAATCCTTCTCCCACCTGCCACTCATAACGCAACATACCGTTAAAGGACAGTTCCGGAGTCATGATCATTTCGCGATCAAGCAAAGCGCCACCTGGCGTATTGTAGGCATCCTCTACGTTGGTATCGGTGTAGGCCATACCTAAAAGAATATCCAGTCCGTCAACCGGGGAAGTTTGAAGTTCCAACTCAAAACCCTTGTTCACCGCGTCTGTGTTGAACACAAACAGCGTCAGGCTTTCCAGGTTAAAGGCTTGATAATCCTTGTAGTCATAGTAGTAGGCCGCACCATTCAAGCGTGCCCGACCATCCCAGAGTTCCGTTTTAAAACCGATCTCGTAGGCATCCAGTGTCTCCTTGTCGAACGCCATTTCTTCGGGCGTCAGTGCCCCTACAATGTACAAAGTGGCATCCAGGGGCGCATTAAATCCACCGGCCTTGATGCCCCTGTTGTAACTGACATAAATCAGGGTGTCTTCGCTGGCCCGCCAATCCAGACCGAGCTTCCAGGTAAAGAAATCATCATCAATCTCTGTATTTGTCGGCCCTTCCAGCAGCGGCAGATCAATGCCAAAAGCACCGAACAGGGTTACAGAACCCTGGTTGGAAAACTGGCCGCCGCCATAGCTCCAGACCGGGTCACCCAGACCGAACAAGTCCCTTATCGCGACATCGTTTGACGTGGTTGATTCAAACAACGAGTAGTGTTGGTCAAACTGGGTGCTTTTTTCCTCTTTCGACCAACGCAAACCGGCGGTCAGGGTCAGCGCTTCCGACAGGTCAAATTCCACCTGACCAAAAACGGCTGTCGATTCGGTTTCCATGCTGAATGGGCTGTCAAAGCCAAACTCGGAGGGGACTGTACTGTCCTGAAATGCCTCACGCGCAAATCCACCGGCAACACCACCCGTGTACAGGTCCCCCTCATAATTCATGTAATAGGCACCCGTTACCCAGCGCATGTTGTCAGTTTCACCACTAAGCCGAAATTCCTGCGAAAACTGCTCCATATCGGATTTTAAGGCGAAATGGAAAAACGGGTTAGGGCTGGCATCCGAGTCTTCAAGATAGTCCCGCTCTAGCTCGTTGTAGTCCGTGATGCTCACAAACTCCATACCATTACCCAGTTCTGTTCTGAATGTGGCTGTATAGCCCTGGGTTTCAACCCTTACGTAGCCATTGGCGTCGTACTCACCCTCATGAATATCACCACCATCCGGGTCGCTATAGGGCCCGGTTCCGTTAAAACCTCCAAAATCGGACAGGTCACCACCGGCAAAATCTTCACCAAGCCCGTCAGCATTGAGTCTGGATGACGAATGGTCAAAAGGGGCATTGCTGTTATCCAACTCGCCGGCTCGCGCATTCAGCAACAGCTCTGTGGACTCACTAATGTCAAACAGCAATTGTCCTCGAACGGCCCAGACATCGTTATCGCTTAAATCTGAGCCAATATTATTTTTTATAAAGCCGTCATGATTGCTTGAGTTAATGGAGAGCCTGCCGGAAATGGTATCGGTCAAACCACCACCGATGGCGCCCTCCACGTCTACCTGGTCATAATCACCAACAGTCGCTCTGATGTACCCTTCAGCTTCCTGATCCGGTCGCCTGGTGACGTAGTGTACCAGTCCGCCGGTCGCATTACGTCCAAACAGGGTTCCCTGCGGGCCGCGGAGAATCTCCACCCGCTCAAAATCAAACAGTTGAAATCCCGCGCCGGTAGGCGATGCCACGTAAACATCATCCACATAAACGGCAACCGGTGATTCCTGGTTGTCGCCTGAAAAATCATTCTGGGCCACGCCGCGTATATTGATATAAAAAGAGGACGGTCCATTTGGCTGGACCAACGTAACACCCGGAGCCTGGGCAACCACGTCATCGGCTGTATCCCATCCCAGTTGATCCATCTGGTCGCCGTTAAACGCCGATACCGCGATTCCGACGTCCTGCATACTCTGCTCACGCTTCTGCGCAGTTACAACAACCTCTTCCAGCACCGCGGCACTTAATCCGCCAGATAACAAAGCTATTTGAGTACAAATAGCGATTGCCAGTCCTGTTCTTTTCATCATTGTGATACTCCCCCTTGCTTCTGATTTTGATACTTCTAGATTTAATTATTTGTCAACCGTACTATATTATATTTTATAGGTCAACTGAAATATTTTATTGTGCTGGCATCTCGAAGCTACTGAATTAATGGTCAACCGGACTGTAATTGTCACTCACCCATACCATTTTTAAATCAACCCCGTTACAATCTTCCAACTTTCAGATTGGTACAGCATAGTGGCAAAAACAAATCCCCCGAAAAAACCAAGAAGCGGCATCTATTCCAAAGGACAGAATCGCGTTTCTACAATCATCGCTGCTGCGGAAAACATTCTTATCGAAGAGGGCTATCACAATTTTTCCCTGCGAAAAGTGGCAGCAGCGGCGGGGATTAAGCTTGGCAACCTGCAGTATTACTTTCCCACCAAAGACGAATTGGTGAAAGCAATGCTGAATCAGGTAATTGAGGTATACCTGAAGAGTTTCGAGAAGCTCCGCGCAAGTGCCGGAGATAACCCGAAAGAGCAGTTCACGATATTGATCCGGCATATTATTACGGATCTGAATAATAAAAATACCACCGTATTCTTCCCTGAAGTCTGGTCACTATCCAATCATGAAGAGCATGTCACCGAATACATGGACGCCATGTACGGGCAGTATCGGGCCATTCTTGAAGAGGTCATTGCGCTGATAAATCCGGCGCTTTCCGAAAAGCAGGTCAAGCGGATCGCGCTGTTTATCTCCTCATCCATAGAGGGTCATACCATCTTTATCGGTTTTGAAAAGCCCTGGCAAAAAGAGACTGATCATATTATCAGCATGGCTACGCAGAGTTTTCTGTGGTTGATCGAACAGGGTGAAATTCCGTCGTAGCACTATTCATGAGTGCTAAAGTCTCCCCGACAGTCTGATAATTCAGATCCTCGCAATACTGATTTTGCCAATATCAGTTTAGATTAGCACGATCGCTTTGAAGCGCGGCTTTCGGGGCAACCCTGATACAGCGGTTAACCATACCGCTGCAGGCACTCACCCCCTTAGTCCATCGATGCATGATGTGCATCTGCATCAATTCTGGGCATCCCTGAAATTACCTGGCATGGATTGCATATCCCGGAAGTTGTTCAGCAACACGCAAAAACAGAGCGACTGAGTTTTGTTTGACTAATTAGGTCGACTGTAATATATTTGGGTCATTCGTACTATTTTGAACCACGCCAACTTACGATAGAACAACCAGAACGACCGGAGGTTATTCCTTTGCGCAATCATTTTTCTCTCTCATTAATTAATGGCCTGATTCTGGCTGCACTATCAGGCTTCGCTTTTTCAACGCAGGCTGGCTCGCCGGAGCAGATCATCCGCAATAACTGTGTCGGCTGCCATGTTCCCGAGAGTGACGACAGCTTCAGCCGAATCAGCTATCAGCGGCGCACGCCTGAAGGCTGGGAAATGACCATTGCCCGAATGCAGTTGATGCATCATGTTCGTATCAGCGACCAGGAGATACCCATCACTGACGAAGTGATCCACAAGCTGGTTAAATACTTTGCTGACCGCCAGGGCCTCGCGCCTTCAGAGACCGAGGGTTATCGCTACATTCTCGAGCGACGCCTCAATGTGGTTGAGCAACACGATGATGAGGAATTTGCAGTGATGTGTGCACGTTGCCACTCGGGTGCCCGTGTCGCGTTACAGCGCAGAACAGAAAAGGAGTGGGAGCATCTGGTGCACTTTCATCTGGGTCAGTTCCCCACCTCGGAATACTCCGCAGGTGGCCGGGACAGAAACTGGCTGGAAGTTGCGCTCAACAACACCGTCCCCTATTTGACTAAGCACTATCCTCTCGATACCGAGGCCTGGGACAAGTGGCAGAATCAGGCGAAACCCGAGCTACAGGGCCGCTGGCGCCTGATCGGCAATCAGCCAGGGAAAGGCGACTTTGAGGGCATCATGACGGTTACGGAAGATCAGCAGGATACGTTTAATCTGACCTTCAAAGGTCGTTATCAGAATGGTGAACTGATGGAGGGCGCTGGAGCTGCCGTGGTATACACCGGATTCGAATGGCGGGCGTCCATCAGTATTGGTGACCAGACCTACAATCAGGTGATGGCCGCAACTGAAAGCGGCGAACAGTTGAAGGGGCGTATGTTCCTGCGCGACCATGAGGAGATCGGTGTTCAGTTGCATGGCGTAAAAATGAGCGAAAAGCCGGTTTTAATGGCCGCATTCCCCGGCCATATCAAAGCCGGCACCCGCAGCCGAATAACCCTGATCGGCACTGCTTTAAGCGGAGAGATCCAGCTCGGGCAATGCCTGAAAGTGGAACGGGTAATCAGTCTCGGCAGTGAAGAGATACAGCTCGATGTTACCGCACCAGAGGATTGTGATCCGGGCAAGCGCAGCCTTCAGGTCGGCAATTCAGAATTAGCGGACGGTCTGGTTGTCTACGACCGGATTTCGAATATCGCAGTGAATCCCCCCTACGCCGTTGCCAGAGTGGGCGAAAACGGCGGAGCTACGCGCAAGACCTTTGCCGCATTTCAGGCACTGGCTCTTGGACCAGGACCCGATGGCCAGGCAGGTACCGAGGATGACCTGCGCATTGGGTACATGCCCGCAGAATGGTCCGTCGCGCCCTTTGATGCCAAAGCGGAGCAGGATCAGGATGTGCGTTTTGCCGGCCGGATCGATAAAAACACCGGCGTATTTACCCCGGCGTTGGCCGGTCCCAATCCAAAACGCAAGTACAGCACCAATAATGCCGGCAATCTGGCAGTCATCGCCAAAATAAAAACGGGTGATTCTTCGCTAGAGGGACAGGGCCATCTGCTGGTCACTGTGCAGCGCTGGAACAACCCGCCCATAAGGTAACTGACTATGGCCATATATGCAGAGGATCGCCTCAGTCTGGTCGAAGGAAATATCCACCAGTTGCAGGTAGACCGGAAACACATGCTGTTTCATATTCCGAGTAGCAGCTTATTTGCGATCGATGAACTGAGCGTGCAACTGCTCGACCTGGTAAAGGGTCGCACTGACTGCTCCCAAAATGATCTCATTGCAGCGCTGCACCCCCGTTTCAACCACCAGGATATCAACGAGGCGCTGTGCGAACTTCAAAGCCTGGAAGTCATTACCAGCCCACACCCGCTGACACCGGAAATTCCCCCGCTCAGCTTGACTAACTTTCCGTTGACGACCCTGGTTCTTAATGTGAATACCGGGTGCAACCTCAGCTGCACCTACTGTTATAAAGAGGATCTGACATCGCCAGCCGATGGCAAAAAGATGGATTTTTCGACCGCGCAGCAATCTATTGAAATGCTACTGAAAGAATCACCCGACCAGGCGCGTTATAACCTGGTGTTTTTTGGTGGCGAGCCACTTTCAAATCTACCGTTGATCAAACAGGTGGTGGCCTTTGCTGAGCAGCGTTTTTTGGAACTGGGCAAGAAGGTTGATTTCTCACTCACCACCAATGCCACACTCCTCAAGGACGATACCATCACCTACCTCAACCAGCATCGTTTTGGTATCGCGGTGAGCATGGACGGGCCCAGCGCTTACCATGATCGCAATCGCATTACCGTGGGCGGACAGGGTACTTATGCCGTGGTTGCCGACAAAGTGAAGCGGCTATTGGCGCAATATGACTCTCGCCCGGTAGGTGCCCGCGTCACGCTGACACGCGGTGTCACGGATATCCTGGGCATTTGGGATCACCTGTTTAATGATCTGGGTTTTCATGAGGTCGGCTTCGCACCCGTCACCTCCGGAGATATCGCCTCCTATAATCTTACCGAGCAGGAACTGGAGCAGGTGTTTTCTGATATGAAAAAACTTGGCCTTCAATACCAGAAAGCGGCATTGGAGAGTAAAAATATCGGTTTTTCTAATATGCACCAGCTAATAACCGATATCTATGAAGGAACTAAAAAGGCGTTACCCTGCGGTGCCGGTGCCGGAATGGTAGCAATCGATAACGAGGGTGGCGTTAACCTCTGCCACCGTTTTACCGGCTCCGATATGCCGCTTTTTGGCAATGTAGCGCAGGGCCTTGAGCACGCTCAGCTGTCCCGTTTTCTGGAGCAACGTATGGATCGCAGCGACACGGGCTGTAACAGCTGCCGCATTCGCAATCTCTGTTCCGGGGGTTGTTACCACGAAAGTTACGCCCGCTATAACGATCCGACCAGACCGACTTACCACTACTGCGATCTGCTCAGGGACTGGGTGGATTTCGGCATCCAGGTCTATAGCACCATCCTGGCAGGTAACCCGAACTTTTTTGAACAACATATTTCACCCCGAAGGGCACTCTCATGAAACACTTAAAACCTCTGAACAAAAAGGCCGAACACCTGGAACAGGCTGTTGAAAATGATCAGCTCGAAGAGGTTGTCGGCATGCAAAACGTGGCAGGCTGCACCGCAACCACTGACCCCGGATGGGAGGTGGACATGTTTGGCAGTGTGGCCGGACTCTGCCAGCCGATGGAAGCAGACCTTTACGGGTGTGCTGATCCCTGCTGGTGGCCTGCGCAGGTACCCGACCTGATGAACACCTATCCGGATTGGGATAAAAACGCGCAATCGGCTGGTAGCGACTGGCGTAACCTCAATACCGTCTTTCCTAAAGAAAACAAATAATTCACGGGTACATTGATGATGACAAAGTTCAGCCTTCACAAATTCGGGTTAACAGTTTTTTCGCTGTTTTTGCTGGCGCTCACCGCCTGCTCGTCGATCAAACCCTCCAGCGAACCGCTTCACAAGGATTTTATGGTTGTCGTTAACCGACCGAATCTCCTGCATCTGATCGATCTGTCCAATAATCAGATAGTTAAAAGCTGCCCACTGCCCGGCACTTCTGCACCGGGCACGCTGGTCATGAGCCCGGACAACCGTATCGCTTATGTACTGGCAGACCACTTTTCCAATATTTACGGAATTAAGCTAGATGATTGCTCGCTGGTTTTCTCTGCCTTTCAGTCCTACGCCAATATCAGGGTGAAGTCACTCGCGTCGATTGCCATCAGCCCGGACGGAAAAGAGATATACACTCATCAGAACCCGACTCGACTGCTTAGCGACCACTTTGAAGTAATGGATACCCGGGTGGCTGTCTATAACACTGCGGATGGTCTCAATGCCCAACCAGCCAGAACTCTGCCTGCGCCACGCCAGGTCACCATTATGGCAACTGACCAGCAGGGTACGCTTTACCTCGGAGCACCGGATATCTATGCCATGAACCCCCAGACAGGTGATACGCGAGTCGTCATTAAAAGCCGCAGCCTGGAAGATTCCCGATACAGTCAGCGTGACTCGCTCACCGTATGGCCGATTGGCTCTGTTTCAAACGAGTTCATTCGCATGTATTCAACTGCCAGGTACCAGGATGATAACCAAAATCCCGATACCGCCGAGTGGCTTTGGGGTTATGAGCGAATTGACCTCAGCAATGGTGAGGTAGAATCCCGTGAATTCGGGCCTCTTGAAGTGGTGCTATTCACTGGCATGACACGGCCCGGCGACAAAAACCAGATGTACGCAGTGCTCACACAACTGAAAAAATTTGATGTCGCCAAACAGCAGGAGCTGATGTCCGTGGATCTGGACCACACCTACTATTGCATCAATTTTTCTACCGACGGACGCAAAATTTACCTTGCCGGAACCTTTAATGATATTGCTATCTACGATGCGGACACGCTGGAGAAACTGGGCAACATCCAGCTTCCCGGCGGCGATATGTCGATGTCCACACCGCAGATATTTTCCCGAAAAATATAGGTATTGCTGCACGCCACCAGCCGGGGCGTGCGCAGCTTTACTCCCAATAGCCAACAAATAAAGAGGCCAGAATAACACTGGGAATCCAAATGCAAAGCGCAAAAAAACAGGGGCTGAGCTGGCTATACCAGTTCATTGCACCACATCGCAGACAGGTGCTGATACTGCTTCTGCTGTCTTTGCTCGCTTCTTCCCTGGTGCTGCTGCAGCCCTATCTCACCAAGATTCTGATTGACGACGGTCTGCTTGCACAGTCTTTCCCAACCCTGCTTTCAGCCGCCATCGCGATGCTCGCTGCGGGCCTCCTGTCGACGGTATTAAACGGGACAAACCGTTATCTGCATACCCGGCTTTCCGGCACCATTCTGTTTAATCTGCGCGAAGCGGTCTATGGCCACCTGCAAACGCTGTCACCCAACTTCTACCGCAAACAACGAACCGGAGACATACTCTCGCGCCTTGATACCGATGTGGCTGAGCTACAACGTTTTGCAGTCGACGGGTTGTTTGCCTCGTTCAGCGGCCTGCTTGGATTGGTCGGCTCAGTGACACTGATGTTCTTACTCAGCTGGCAACTGACATTGCTGCTACTGATCATTATTCCCGTGCAGTGGTTCTACCTGCGCTATATGCGGCCAAAGGTAGAGCGCCAGACTCGTACTATGCGGGAACGCTCAGCCGACGTGTCTTCCTTCCTGGCGGAAACCCTGCCCGCGATGAAGCATATTCAATCAGCTGCTGCAGAAACACGCGAACTGAAACATCTGAACCAGCTTAACCAGTTCTACCTGGGTGACCTGCTCAAGCTACAGTGGATTGAATTTGCCACCTCGGCGATTCCTTCTACACTGACCTCCTTTACCCGTGCTACTGCTTTCGTGATTGGTGGTTACTGGGTGATCAAAGGTCAAATGGCGCTGGGATCACTGATCGCTTTCACCACCTACCTTGGTATGGCGGTCGGCCCGGTACAAACCCTGTTGGGACTCTACATGGCCTGGCAGCGTGTCGGCATCAGTCTTGAGCGGGTGCAGCAACTGACGCAGTATCAACCGGAAACGACACGTCAGGGCATCGCTATCCCCGGCGATCTAAAAGGGGAACTTCGATTTGAGTCCGTCAGTTTTCGCTACCCTGATCAACAGACCCCACTGTTTCATTTGACCTCGGTTACGATTCCGACCGGCAGCAAGGTCGGCATACATGGCCCTTCAGGTATCGGCAAAAGTACCATGGCAGATCTGCTGATGAGGCATCTGACACCCGACCATGGCCGCATTTTACTTGGTGGCCAGGATATAGCCCGATTCGATATAAAAGCATGGCGCAGGCGCATTGCCCTGGTCGCTCAGGACATATACATCTTTCGCGGCACTATCGCCGATAATATCCGCTACGCTGAGCCCCGGGCGACCGATTCTGAAGTAACACAGGCGGTCGAACGCGCCAGGCTATCGGAATTTGTCGCCGCACTGCCGCAAGGTCTGCATACCCTGATCGGTGAGCGGGGTGTTGATCTGTCCGGTGGACAGAGACAGCGTATCGCCATTGCGCGCGCGCTGTTGCAACAACCACTGCTGGTAATTTTTGATGAAGCAACATCAGCCGTGGATACGGACAATGAGCAAAAACTGATGGCCGAGGTAGACCGGCTTTTCGCAGGCTGTACACGTCTGGTTATTACGCACAGGACCGCACCCATCCGTAACGCCGATCTCTATCTTACGATTGTGGACAGCCAGATTGTCACAAGCCATCGTCCGGTTTTCGACACCTCAAAAAGGATAAAGGACTATGCTTAAGGTCGGCATAATAGACAGCGGCATCCCGGCAAGCGCACAACCGCAAGTGGCTAACGCTATGGGTTTCTGCCAGGCAAATGGAGCCGTTCGGCAAGATAACTCCAACCTTCAGGACCAATTGGGACATGGCTCGGCCGTGGCAGAGATCATTACTCGTCACTCACCCGGGATCGGGCTGCTCATTGCCAAGGTGTTTTTTAACAAGCTAAGCTGTACCGCAGGCCAAATCGCCGCTGCACTTGACTGGCAGATAGCTCAGGGGGCGCGACTCATTAATATGAGCTTTGGGTTGCACGCGGACCGTCCTGCACTTCGTGAAGCCTGTAAACGGGCTCGGCATGCTGGCGTGGTACTGGTGGCTTCTTCGCCCGCCAGAGGTAATAGCGTCTATCCGGCACACTATTCAGGCATCATCCGCGCCACCGGCGATGCTCGATGCGGCCAGAATGAGATCTCCTATCTGAATAGCGCACAGGCAGATTTCGGCGGTTACGTACGCGCTCAACAGAAAGGGATCGCCGGGGCCAGCATCGGATGCGCTTATGTCAGCTCTGCGCTTGTCCCTGCATTACAGAACAACCCCTGTCTAACTCGAGCCGAACTGGTGGCTCACCTTGCAGCTCAAGCCAGCTATTCTGGCCCTGAGCATCGAAGCGGAACACCAACATCGCGCCGCCATGAGTGAAAAACATATTTTAGTGATGGGGGGAGGTCCAGCTGGCACGGCAACAGCCATTGGGCTTGCTCGCATCGGCTATCGCGTCTCGCTGATCCATGCACCCAGAACCTTCGTAGCCTGCGAAGGTATCTCCAGGCGCACTCTGGAGGGGTTGGTTGCAGCTGGTTGCCATCAGGCAGCCACTACCGTTGCCCCTCCCTCCCCCAAATTTGCTTGCTGGAATGGAGAGCGCAACCAGTTTAATACCGAGCACCTAATTCCACGCCCGGACTTTGATGAAAAACTCATTGATGATCTGCATGCATCTGGTGTGACTCTTGTATCCGGGCGGGTACAGCACATAGAGGACTCCAGCCAACAATGGCAGGTTAGTTATCAAAATTCGCAATCCCAAAGTAAGATCATTACCGCTGATTATTTGGTCGAAGCACGCGGACGTTCTGGTGCACTACCTTGTCGAAACCAAATGCGCGGCCCTGAAACCGTTTCTCTCATGCAACGATGGCAAATCGATCACCCGGAAACAGCCTCAATGGCTGCCAGTTATCGCAATGGGTGGGCCTGGCTGGCAAAACTCGGCTCGATGCTCTATACCCAGGTCACCCTTTCCGCCCATGACCCAAGGATACCTAAGAAAGCAGCCCTTCAGCAGTTCATCGAAGATGAACTCAGCCAATTACCAGAAACCACAGAATGGCTGGCTTCCTCCCATCCCATCGGCCTCCCCACTGCCCGTGGCAGCACCAGCATACTGTCAGAAAATCCGGTCAATGACCGACTGATAAGGGTTGGAGATACCGCGCTTGCGCCAGACCCATTATCCGGTAACGGTATATTCGCTTCGCTCTCCCTGGGCCTTGCCGCACCGGCGGTCATAAATACCGTCCTTAACCATCCTGAACGCGCTTCACTTGCCCAAAAGTTCTACCAGGACAAATGTATCGATACCTTTCTCCGATTCAGCCGCACCGGAAGAGACTTTTATGCGCTGGAGCAACGCTGGGAAGAACAACAATTCTGGCGGGATCGCCGCCAATGGCCCGACAAACTAGCGTTACACCGTGAATTTGACCCCGAACAAACACAAATTAAGGAGAGTGCTGTACTTGCGCAAAATGAGATCATTAGCAAAGAAGTTTTAGTCACTGCCGACCAACCTCTTGGGATATGGCAGGTAGCTGGTATTGAGATCGCACCCATTGTCAAAGCGATGCAAAGACACCGCCAAAATTCTCTGGATTGGGTGAAAGCCAGATTGTTAGAGCAACCTTGCCAGCAACATCAAAGAGCGGCCGTACTGGACTGGCTGTATACGCACAATTTTTTAACCCGAAAATAGAAGGGGGTTATAGCCCTTCAAAGAGCTGTGAATTCAAGCTTTTTTAACAAATTGGGATTTCAGCTTCATAGCCCCAACACCATCAATCTTACAATCAATATCGTGATCACCATCAACGATACGGATGTTTTTGACCTTAGTCCCCACTTTAACAACCGCAGAACTCCCCTTTACTTTGAGGTCCTTGATTACTGTGACCATGTCACCATCCTGAAGCGGATTGCCGTTCGCATCTTTCGTTAAAACCTGGTTCTCCGCTTCTTGCGCATCCTGCTTTCCCCACTCATGGCCACATTCAGGACAGATATAAAGCAGTCCATCTTCATAGGTAAATTCCGAACCGCATTTTGTACAGCTGGGTAAGCTCATTCTTTTCTCATTTTATTGTTCAATTCAGCTATTCTGACACAGGCCACAAAACGCCCCTCTATATTTTTAGTTAATCGCGATAATACACCAGCCCTCACCTCTACTCACTAAAAGACCGGTTAAAAGATAACGCGTATTACAGAGACTACAGCCGCCAGTATCAGGATAAGCGCAATCGTTCTTGGCCAGATAAATAAAATGACACCGGCTAACCCGCCTGCCCCTATATTCTCAATGATTAAAAATGTGGCGTCATCCTCCGCCATGCCAAATTGACCACCAATCTCGTGCTGGACTCCGACAAACACCAGAAGCACAAACATCAATGCTGCCACCAAAGCGCCCAGCAGCAATCCGACAACGCGCCACCGTTTCCAACCATGAAAGGGATCCACCAAGAACAACCACACAAACAGTACGGGTAACATCAGGAAAAACCAAATCCCGCCGGTATCAAATTTAGGCTTTGGCAACCCTATTCTAGCCAGAGCATGATAATTGCCCTGCATTCCCTCCGACATGTCCCGATTGTAATCTTCCAGCGTGTAAGGATCCTGTATCTCAGAATCGGGATTCACCGGGTTGATCGGTTTTTCCTGTCTATCCTGTAAATCACCCATAATGCCAACCCCCTACTGTGTAATCAGGCGGCCCTGTTCAGCCAGTTTCGGTTGCGCGCTCACCAATGTTAATTATTCTGTTCCAGGTTGTGCATTCTTTTCAATAAATCATTGATCTTGTTATTGACTCTGTTGATTGCTCCCCGTATTTCCTTCGCCTTGGCTTTCGCACGCTCGAGATCATGATCCGGTAAACGGCTCTGGCTCGCAATTTTTAGCCGGTTGAATATCTCTTTTTTGAGTTTCTCAATGTCACCGCTCACCTTTTGAATACAGGTTTTTTGTCGTGCCAGCTCTTTTTTCCAGAACAGGTAATCTGGCACCGTCATCATGGATATGCCATTTTCCGCTTCGGAAATTTTTCTTTCTATACTGGATACGGCAGCAATACACTCATTAAGGCGGCTTTCAGCCGCCGCCAACCGCTGGTAGAGCTGTGCATCGGAAAAGTCGCTGTAATAGCCATCTGCAAACGATACGGATGAACTCAAAAAAGCGATGATAGATAACAACCTCAGACAACTACTCATGGTCTTCATCATGATTTGATTCCTTGTTTCTTTAAGATTATTTTGTAAAACCTTCCTGTTTACCGCATATCAGGTCACTTCGACATTCCTTCGAGCGTTCCGTGATATTGTCTTAAAGATACTACATTATCTGTTACGATAAACAATAGTTCGTGTATGTAGCATCTCTGACAAAGGCTGACTATACTCTCCATGATAGCTATAGCATTCCCTTAACCAATAAAAACAAGTGAATTATCTCGCACACCTAACCCTTTGCAATCGTGACACCCACTCAATCGTCGGCAATCTGCTGGGGGATTTTTGCAAATACCGAAATGATGATCCGTTGCCGACAAGGATAACCGACGGCATACACCTGCATCGCCGTGTTGACCGCTTTACCGACTCCCATGCGGTGATCGCCGAACTCAAACCGCTTTTTTCGTCAGAACGCCGACGCTTTGCAGGCATTATTCTCGATGTCGCATTTGATCATTTTCTTTCCAGACATTGGCAAACTTTTTGTCATCAGGATAAAACGTCCTTTATTCAACATTCCTATGATTGCCTGACGAAGGGTATGGACTACATGCCAGACAGAATGCAATTTGCCATGCAGACCATGATCAGGGAGGACTGGCTGGATGGTTACGCACACCTGTCCGGCATTGACTCGACACTCAACCGAATGTCCGGGCGGATCCGTTTTGAGAACAGGTTATATGGTGCTGTTGCCGAGATAGAGGATAATTATGAGGTGATAGAAGCCGGGTTTCTCAAGCTTTATCCGGATTTGATCGATATGGTACAACAGCAACATGCGTTGCCTTTGTTTGCCGGACGGTGACGGTATAACTGAAACGGGGCGAAGCCGGACTGGTTTCGCGCTTAAACCGGATCACCCGCACGGACCAACTTAACTCTTCAGCACCTCCAAATCCCGAAACAGTTCCAGCGCATCGGGGTTAGCCAGCGCATCGGTATTCTTCACGGTTTCCCCATGCACTATCTGTCGCACCGCCAGCTCCACAATTTTACCGCTGATGGTACGCGGTATATCGGACACCTGAACAATCCTGGCAGGCACATGGCGCGGGGTAGTCTCAGCGCGAATAGTCTGCCGGATTGTCTGCTGCAACTCATCATCCAATTGCACCCCTTCGCGCAACACAACGAAGAGTACCACACGCACATCATCTTCCCACTCCTGGCCAATACAGATACTGTCCAGTACCTGCTCGACCTTTTCAACCTGGCGGTAGATCTCTGCGGTACCAATACGCACACCTCCGGGGTTGAGCACCGCATCGGATCGGCCATGAATAATCAGCCCTCCCTCTTCGGTAATTTCGGCGTAGTCACCATGAGCCCAGATATTGGGGTACTGTTCAAAGTAGGCTGACCGAAATTTCTTGTCCTCGGGATCGTTCCAAAAGCCGATCGGCATGCAGGGAAAGGGGTTGACGCAGACCAGTTCGCCCTTCTCCTGCTCTACCGGTTGGCCATTATCATCCCAGACCTCTACGGCCATACCCAGGCCACGGCATTGCAACTGCCCTTCGTAGACCGGTACAGTAGGGCAGCCAAGAATAAAGCAGGAAACAATGTCTGTGCCGCCGGAGATGGAGGAAAGACAGACGTCTTCCTTGATATCGCGGTAAACATAATGAAAACTTTCGTGAGAAAGTGGCGAGCCAGTGGAGAGAATGGCTTTTAGTTTCGATAGCTGATGGCTCTGTTTGGGGGTTACACCCGCTTTTTCCAACGCCGCGATATATTTGGCGCTGGTGCCGAACACGGAAACGTCCTCTTCTTCTGCCATATCGATCAGGGATTTGGGTTCAGGATAAAACGGTGAACCATCGTAAAGCACCAAAGTGGCACCGCAAGCCAGGCCGCTCACCAGCCAGTTCCACATCATCCAGCCACAGGTGGTGAAGTAAAAAATCACATCCTCTTCTTTCAGATCGACATGGAAAGTATGCTCTTTCAGATGCTGCAACAAAGTGCCACCCACCCCGTGCACGATACATTTGGGCACGCCAGTGGTACCAGAAGAATACATAATGTAGAGCGGATGGTTAAAGGGCACCGGCTCGAAACGTAGTTCGGGGGTATTTTCGATAACCAGCAGGTCATTGAACCACACTGCACCAGGGATACTATCCAGGTCAGTATTCTGTGATGCGCCACGATTAACCACTGGCACAATCACAAGCTTTTCAATAGCAGTGATTTTTTCTTTGATCTCTCGTACCCTTGGTAACGAATCAATGGTTTTACCATTGTAAAAATAACCATCACAGGCAATCAAAACCTTGGGTTCGATTTGGCCAAATCGGTCCATCACGCCGTTAATACCAAAATCCGGTGAACAGGAGGACCAGATGGCACCAATGCTGGTGGTCGCCAACATGCCGATCACGGTTTCCGCAACATTAGGCATAAAAGCCGCAACCCGGTCACCTTTGACCACACCGGCGTCGCGCAATGCCGCTGCCAGTTGGCTAACCTTCCGGTACAGCTCAGCAAAACTCAGGCTTTTACGTTCGCCATTTTCCAAACGGGAAACAATCGCTGTCTTATCACTGCGATCGCGCAACAGGTTTTCTGCAAAGTTCAGCGTGGCATCAGGAAACCACTGTGCTCCCGGCATTTTATCGCCATCCACCAGTACCCGCTCGCTGCCTTTATCGCCGACCACTCCGCAATAATCCCATACTGCCGCCCAAAAAGCCTCCGGCTGACTGACACTCCACCGATGCAGTGACTCATAGTCCCCGGCAGTCAACGCTTTGAGCCCGGGAAGATCTTTTAGCCAGCGGGTAAACCGAGTGATATTAGCCTGTTCTTTTCGTTGCCCGGATGGGGTCCAGAGGGGTTGCTGCATGTCCTGTTCCTGCTGCTGTAGCGCTTTAAAGAGTTGAGATGATAAACCTCTGTTTTGGTCATTTCCACAAAGAGTTTGTGAAACTATTTCTTATAGTTATTGTTTTTCCTGCACCTGTTTTAAGCGCCGTTAATACCCCGCTAGCGCTTTTGCGGCCCTGGAGTTAGATGCTCGCCCCAAAGCCTGCATCACATACTTTCCTGCATCCAGCAACCGCTCCATATCAACGCCGGTCTCTATTCCCAGACCATTCAGCATATAGAGCACATCTTCACTGGCAACATTTCCGGAAGCACCTTTTGCATAGGGACAGCCGCCCAAGCCGGCGATCGAACTGTCCACCACGGTCACGCCTATCTCCAGCGCAGCGTAGATATTGGCCAATGCCTGGCCATAGGTATCATGGCAATGTACTGCTAGTTTCTCCAGGGGCAGCACGTTGGCCACGGCTTCCAGCATATCCCTGGTTTGGCCCGGTGTGCCGACACCAATGGTGTCGCCGAGAGACACTTCATAGCAACCGATTGACACTAACTCCTTCGCCACCTCTGCCACGATGTCAGGCTCAACCTTTCCCTGATAGGGGCAGCCAATGACACAGGAGATATAACCTCGCACCGGCACACCCTGCTGTTTCGCCGCATGCATAATGGGCGCGAATCGCTCGATGCTTTCGGCAATACTGCAATTGATATTTTTCTGCGAGAACTGTTCGGAAGCAGCAGCAAAGATGGCCACCTCGCTTACCTGGCTGGCCAGCGCATTTTCAAAACCCTTGAAATTGGGGGTCAGAGCGCTATAGCTCACACCAGGCTTGCGTGCAATCTGTTGCATTACTTCAGCGGAATCTGCCATCTGTGGCACCCATTTTGGCGAAACAAAACTGGCCGCCTCAATTGCTTTCAGGCCGCTTTTGGCCAGCCGATTGATCAACTCGACCTTGACCTGGGTACTGATTTGTCCAGGCTCATTCTGCAGGCCGTCTCTCGGTCCGACCTCCACCATTTTAACCTTTGTCGGTAACGACACCATTACCCCCCGTTCTCTCCTTCCGCTTCAAAGGCAACCAGCTGTACACCTTCATCAACGAGATCACCCTCCTTAAAAAACACGTCACTGACCACACCATTAGCGGGCGCCCTGATAGTGTATTCCATTTTCATCGCTTCCATCACGATCAGGCCCTGATCCGCCTCCACCTGCGCACCCGGGCTAGCCAGTACAGCGACAATCGTACCATTCATCGGCGCCGTCAGCGTGCCCTCATCCTGTTCGAACAGATGCTCCTCAATACCTGGTTTATACCAAAGGTATTCGCACACGCCCTGTTCGGTGAAGAGCGTGATATGCCCGTCTGCTTCAACAACACCTACGGTCGATTGATGCCCATTCAGATTCACAACCAGCTGATCATTTTGCAGGCGGCCGCTGGCGAGAATTTTCTCACCATCCAGCCGCAGCACATAGCCATTACCAGTCAGCTCGGCATCCACTTCTATATTAGGCAGCTCACTATCTGGAATACTAAGCTTTACACGCTGCAGATTAGATTCATTAACCCGCCAACCACTCAGGCTAAACCAGGGGGAGTGGGGGTCGTTACTGGCAGCCGCCGCTACCACTCTGGATTGCTGCTGTAAAAGCAAAATAAACAGCGCCGCAATAGCGATATTCCGGTGCTCTTGTACTTTGCTTTGCCGGGGCGGAAACAGCTCCGCCTGATGTTTGTCGATAAACCCGGTATCCAGCTCCGCCTGCTGAAAGGCAGCGTGGTCCACCAGACGTTTTAGAAAGCTGGTATTGGTTTTCATTCCGGCGACCCGAAATTCGAGCAACGCTTGGGACATTCTCGACAACGCCCTGTCACGGGACTGATCCCAGACGATCAGTTTTGCTATCATCGGGTCGTAGTAAACACTTACCTCATCACCCTCGCGCACACCACTGTCAATTCTGACATGGCGGTTTTCCAACGGTGTACGCAGGTAAGTCAGGTTACCGGTAGCCGGCAAGAAATCATTGTCCGGATCTTCCGCGTAGATACGTGCTTCCAAAGCATGGCCCTGCAACCGCAGCTCGTGCTGTTGCAATGGCAGGCTATCGCCCGCTGCCACCTGTAGCTGCCACTCCACCAGATCCTGCCCGGAAATCAGCTCGGTAACCGGGTGTTCCACCTGCAGACGGGTGTTCATCTCCATAAAGTAGAAGGAGCCATCCTGGTCAAGTAAAAATTCCACGGTACCGGCACCCACATAGTCGATCGCCTTAGCCGCTTTTACCGCCGCTTCACCCATCTGCTGCCGAAGCGCTTCGGTCATGCCCGGAGCCGGCGCTTCTTCCAACACTTTTTGGTGACGCCTTTGTACCGAACAATCCCTTTCGAACAGATAGACGGCGTTGCCCTGTTTGTCGGCAAATACCTGAATTTCAACGTGGCGCGGCTGAGTGAGATATTTCTCCACCAGCATACGATCATCGCCAAAACCCTTCAACGCTTCGCGCTTGGCTGAATCCAGCGCCTCATCAAACTCCTTCTCCGACCAGACGATTCGCATCCCTTTGCCGCCACCTCCGGCGGTCGCTTTAAGTAAAACCGGGTAACCCATTTGATTGGCAGATTGCTGGAGGATTTCAGGCGCCTGATCATCGCCATGATACCCCGGCACCAACGGTACTCCAGCTTTTTCCATAATGGTTTTTGCCGCACTCTTCGAACCCATCGCCTCAATTGCAGAGGCCGAAGGTCCGATAAATGAGATACCTTCTGCTTCACAGGCTTTTACGAAGGCGGCGTTTTCTGACAGGAAACCATAGCCCGGATGAATCGCAGTTGCACCGGACTGTTTTGCAACCTGGAGAATTTTATCGCCGCATAGATAGCTTTCTGCGCTGGGCGCCGGGCCGATACAGTAAGCTTCATCCGCCATGGAAACATGCAGCGCATTGGCGTCCGCTTCGGAATAAACGGCAACAACGCGAATACCCAGGCGATGCGCCGTTTGCATCACACGACAAGCGATTTCACCACGGTTGGCAATAAGGATTTTTTTAAACATAGTCAGCCTATTTATTCTCGTTCCACGCGGGGGTTCGTTTTTCCAGAAAGGCGGAGAGGCCCTCCTGTCCTTCATCAGACACACGTATTCTGGCAATCACTTCGCTGGTTTGCGCGATCAGTTCATCGTCAATTGCCCGTTCAGCCACGTTAAATAACAGTTGCTTGGCTGCAGCTATCGCCGCCGGACTGTTGGCCAACAAGCTTCCCACCAGCTGGTTAAGCGCCTGATCCAAATCCGCTTCCTCTACCACTTCGGAAACCAGGCCCAGTTGCGCGGCTGTTTGCGCACTAAAGCGTTCTGCTGTGGTGAAATAGCGCCGCGCCGCGCGTTGTCCAATGGCGGCGATCACATAGGGGCTGATAGTGGCCGGCAAGATACCAATCTTAACTTCACTCAGGCTGAAGCTCGCACGAGCTGACGCAACCGCCATATCGCAACAGCTAACCAAACCCACCGCACCGCCGAAAGCCGCTCCCTGTACTCTGGCTATAGTAGGTTTGGGTAAAAAATTGAGGGTTTTCAGCAACTTCGCCAGGGCATTGGCATCGGCGAGATTCTCCTCATAACTGTACTGTGCCATGCGCTTCATCCAGTTAAGGTCGGCACCCGCGGAAAAGCTTTTTCCTTCTGAAGCGAGGATTATCAGACGAACCTCATCGTTAGCGGCCAGTTGTTCCAACCCCCGGGTAAGGTCGGCGATTAACACATCATCAAATGCATTATGTAACCGGGGCCGGTTGAGGCTAAGCGTTGCGACCCCCCTGTCATCAATTTTTAGTAATAGGCTCTTTTCTGTCATTTGCCGGGTTTCCTCAGTAGCTGTTAGCAATACAGAATTTACATTCTGAACACACCGAATTTGGTTTCCTCAATGGGTTTATTCAAGGCCGCCGAAATCGCCAACCCCAGTGTGTCTCTGGTCTGTGCCGGATCGATAACACCGTCATCCCATAAACGTGCACTGGCATAATAGGGATGGCCCTGCTCATCATATTTCGCCACCACCGGCTGTTTAAATTCAGCCTCCTCTTCCGGGCTCCACTGCTCACCACGCTGCTCCATCGCATCACGCTTGATTTGTGCCAACACGCCCGCCGCCTGTTCGCCACCCATTACCGAGATACGCCCATTTGGCCACATCCACAGCATATTGGGGTCATAACCACGACCACACATGCCGTAGTTTCCGGCACCAAAACTGCTGCCGATAATAACCGTGAATTTGGGTACCTTGGCGCAGGCTACCGCTGTCACCATCTTGGCTCCATTTCGAGCAATCCCGCCTGCTTCGTAGATTTGTCCTACCATAAAACCGGTAACGTTTTGCAGAAAGATCAACGGAATCTTGCGCTGCGCACACAACTCAACAAAATGCGCGCCTTTGAGCGCCGACTCGGAAAAGAGGATGCCGTTGTTGGCCACTATACCTACCGGGTAACCATGAATTCTGGCGAAACCGGTCACCAGTGTCGTACCGTAAAGCTGTTTAAACTCGTCAAACTCAGAGCCATCAACAATGCGTGCGATCACTTCCCGTACATCATAGGGCGTTCGAATATCAGCAGGAACCACACCGTATATCTCTTCCGGATCATAAAGTGGCGGAACACTTTCCCGCAGATCCAGGCTCTCAGGCTTACTACGATTAAGTCGACCAACTGCCTGACGTACCAATTGCAGTGCGTGCTGGTCGTTTTGCGCATAATGGTCGGCAACACCGGATGTACGACAGTGCACGTCGGCTCCACCCAACTCTTCCGCTGTGACTACCTCTCCGGTTGCTGCTTTGACCAAAGGGGGGCCTCCCAAAAAGATGGTACCCTGCTCTTTGACAATAATACTTTCATCGGACATGGCGGGCACGTACGCCCCGCCAGCCGTACAGGAACCCATCACCGCAGCGATTTGCGGAATGCCCTTTGCGGACATATTGGCCTGGTTGTAAAAAATATGTCCAAAGTGATCACGGTCCGGAAAAACCTCATCCTGGGTCGGCAGATTGGCTCCCCCGGAATCCACCAGATAAATACAGGGCAGATGACTTTGCTCGGCAATTGTTTGTGCGCGCAAGTGCTTTTTTACCGTAAGCGGGAAATAGCTGCCGCCTTTGGTGGTCGCATCGTTAGCCACTATCATGCATTCCTGTCCGGCAACCCTGCCTATTCCGGCAATCACCCCGGCTGAAGGTACCGGATCATCATAGACCTTATGCGCGGCCAACTGGCCAATCTCCAAAAAAGGTGACCCTTCATCCAGCAGGGTTTGAATACGATCCCGTGGCAACAGTTTACCGCGCGCCAGATGCCGTTGCTGGGAACGCTCACCACCGCCCTGCTTAACCTCCGCCACCAGCTGTTTCAGATCACTTACCAACTCCCGCATGGCAGCAGTATTGTCCTGAAATTCCTGGGAACGGGTGTTTATTTTGCTTTTTATAACAGCCATCGAACGTACCCTCTTTATTATGCCGTTTCGTTAAACAGCTCTCGGCCGATCAACATACGTCGAATTTCGGAAGTACCTGCGCCGATCTCATAGAGTTTGGCATCGCGCAAAAAACGTCCGGTGGGAAATTCATTGATATAGCCATTGCCGCCAAGGGCCTGTATCGCTTCCAGTGCCTGCTGGGTGGCCGCTTCAGCCGTGTACAGAATTACAGCCGCCGCATCCTTGCGACTTTCTTCACCACGGTCGCAGGCTTTGGCTACCGCATAGAGATACGCTCGGCTGGCGTTGAGGCGGGTATACATATCCGCCAGCTTGCCCTGCATCAACTGGAATTCGCCGATGCTCTGCCCAAACTGTTTACGATCATGCACATAGGGAACCACCAGATCCATACACGCCTGCATAATGCCGACGGGGCCACCGGATAGAACCGTGCGTTCGTAATCAAGTCCGGACATCAATACTCGAACACCGCCATGTTCCTGCCCCAGAATGTTTTCTTCCGGTACCTCACAATCTTCAAATACCAGCTCACAGGTGTTAGAGCCGCGCATACCCAGCTTATCCAGTTTTTGCGCCTGACTAAAACCGGGGAAATCCCGTTCCACAATAAAGGCGCTAATACCGCGGGATCCAGCACTGATATCGGTTTTGGCATAAATTACGTAGGTATGCGCATCAGGACCGTTGGTGATCCACATCTTGTTGCCGTTAAGTACGTAGCGATCTCCTTTCTTTTCCGCCCGCAGTTTCATACCGACCACATCCGATCCCGCACCGGGTTCGCTCATTGCCAGCGCACCAATATGCTCTCCGGAACAAAGCCTGGGCAGGTATTTTTGCTTCTGAGCTTCGGTGCCGTTTTTACGTATCTGGTTTACACAGAGATTGGAGTGGGCGCCGTATGACAAACCAATGGAAGCAGAAGCCCGGCTGATCTCTTCCATTGCAATCACATGGGCCAGATAACCCATATTACTGCCGCCGTACTCCTCCTCAACGGTAATGCCCAGTAAGCCCAACTCTCCAAATTTTTGCCACATATGATTGGGAAATTCATTTTTCTCATCCACCTCGGCGGCGATGGGAGCCAACTCGGTCTGTGAAAAACTCGCAACCATATCCTGCAACATATTAATCTCTTCCCCTAAATCAAAGTTTAGGGAGCGGTAGGTACTCATTTGTCTCATCTCCTGAATTTGGTTACTGCCCGCGTTTATCATCCATCGCCTGCAGGCAGATTTTTTCTACTTCGCCCAGATCCTTGAGCATCATTTCAATGTCTTTTCTTTGTTGATACAGCTTTCGACGGTGCTCTTCGATTTTGTCTATCAGCGCCTGCAACTGGTCGATGTTGTCTGAACCCGGCGTGTACATATTGACGATCTGGCCCGCCTCATCGAGGCTCAACCCCAGGCGCCGGCCACGTAATATCAGTTTTAAGCGGGTACGGTCACTTTTGCTGTAAATACGCTTTTGCCCCGCCCTGCCAGGCGAAAGCAGGCCTTCATCCTCGTAATGTCGAATGGTGCGGGTAGTAACATCAAACTCTTTTGCCAGATCTGAAATTGAATAGCTTTCGGTCATGAATCTGTCTCTTTTATCGCAGATTTTGAAACATTATAGTTTACGTTAACGTAAAGGTAAACTATATATTAACAGAACCCCACATCAGCAGATCTCAACACTCGCTAAAAAGCGGTTAAAGACTTACCAAAACGGGATTCATTTCACTTTAGCTATTAGCCCAGTCCTGATTGCTTTAACAACGCACTAACGTTGGGCTCGCGACCGCGAAAACGCATAAACAGCGCCATCGGTTCCTCTACACCGCCCTGCGACAGAATCGTCTTGAGAAATGAGCGCCCGGTTTCAGGATTAAAGATCCCCTCTTCCTGAAAGCGTGAAAAGGCATCCGCCGCCAAAACCTCAGCCCATTTATAACTGTAGTAACCGGCAGCATAACCTCCGGCGAAGATATGGCTAAAACCGTGTTGAAACCGGTTGAAGTCCGCGGCCGGAACCACTGACACCTGGGCCCGAACCGTATCCAGCACTCGCTGAACATCGGGCGGAGATGCAGGATCGTATTCAAGGTGCAGTTTAAAATCAAAAAGCGCAAACTCTAATTGCCGCACCATCTGCATCGCAGCCTGGAAGTTTTTTGCTGCAAGTAGCTTGTCCAACATAATCTGAGGCAGCTTTTCACCTGTCTTATAATGACCGGAGATCAGCGCAATCCCTTCCGGCTGCCAACACCAGTTCTCCAGAAACTGGCTGGGCAGCTCAACTGCATCCCAGGGAACACCGTTGATACCGGACACCCCGGCCACTTCGACCATCGTCATCAGGTGATGCAAGCCATGACCAAATTCATGGAAGAGAGTGGTGACTTCATTATGCGTCAAAAGCGCCGGATCATTCCCCACCGGGCCATTGAAGTTACAGGTCAGGTATGCCACCGGAAGCTGTATAGCCCCATCATCCGGTCGCCTGCGGACCCGGCATTCATCCATCCAAGCACCACCACGTTTATCGTTTCGAGCATACAGGTCCAGATAAAAACTCCCTAATGGCTCGCCCTTCAAACTAATCTGATAAAAAAGTACATCAGGATGCCAGGTTACAACATCCGATTGCACCGTTATCTCTATGCCATATAACCGCTCAACCACTTCAAACATACCCTGAATCACCTGTTCTGCAGGAAAGTAAGGGCGCAACTGCTCCTGTGACAGGTCATATTGTTTCTGTCGTAATTTCTCCGAGTAAAACCCGACATCCCAGGGGTTCAGGGTTTTCACCGCAAACTGCTCCTCGGCAAAGCGCTGAAGATCGGCAAACTCCCTTTTCGCAGCCGAAACAGATCGATCAGCCAGGTTATTCAGAAAAGCGATCACCTGTTCGGGAGTTTCAGCCATTTTAGTTGCCAACGAATAGTGTGCATAGCTCCCAAAGCCCAACAACTGAGCCAACTCGTGTCGCAGTGCAAGCTTTTCATTAATCAGACCACTGTTATCCCACTTGCCGGCGTTCGGGCCAATTTCAGAGGCACGGGTTACATAGGCGTAATACACCTCTTCCCTCAAGGCACTGTTTTCACAATAGGTCAGAATGGGGAAATAACTGGGAAACTCCAGCGTAACCATATACCCTTTTTCTCCTTTCAGCTCTGCCGCCTGCTGCATCGCCGCCAGGGCTGAGTCTGGCAATCCGGCAAGTGATTCGGTGTCAGTAATCAGCTTGGTCCAGGCTTGTGTGGCATCCAGTACATTTTCCGAGAACTTGCTGGACAGCTCTGATAAGCGTTTTTTGATTTCCGCATAACGCTGCTTTTTATCTTTCGACAGGGAAACCCCGGCCAACCTGAAATCCCGTAATGTGTTTTCAACCTGCTTGCGCTGAGCTGCACTGAGCCGTTTAAAATCCTGACTATCGGCTATCGATTGATAAGCACTGTAAAGCGCTTCGCTCTGCGCCAACTCTGTTGAGTACTCTGAAAGCAGTGGCAAACAGGCATTGTATGCTTCCCGCAGCGACTCTGTGTTGACCACGGCGTTCATGTGACTGACCGGCGACCAGGCCTGATTGAGACGGTCGTTCAGCGCCTCGATGGGTGCAGCAAGATTAGCCCAGCAAAAATGCTTATTATCGGACAACAGCGTTTTTATACGGGATTTGTTGTCAGCGATAATCTCCTCAATGGCGGGCTGAATATCATCAGTATTGATCCGATCAAAGGGGGGCAGGGTGGCGGTTTCTAACAGGGGGTTGCTCATCTTTTAATACTCAACTACGAAAATTCATTCTTAATTGTGCAGCAATTTGCTAAATTGTCACCCACAGTTTTTTATTTGTTCAGTTTTTTGGAAATAGTTCATGTCTCTACGAACCTATCAAGGTATTACTCCCAAATTAGGAAAAGATGTATACGTCGACCCAACCGCCCTGGTACTGGGTGACGTTGAGCTTGGCGATCAGGCCTCGGTTTGGCCGCTCACGGTCATTCGTGGCGATGACAATTACATTCGAATCGGCGCACGAACCAATATACAGGATGGCTGTGTGCTGCATATTACCCATGCCGGAAAATTTAATCCCGACGGCTACCCGCTGATCCTGGGCGACGACATCACGGTAGGTCATAGCGTCACGCTTCACGGTTGCACGCTGAAAGATCGTATTCTGGTGGGCATGGGCGCTATCGTCATGGACGGCGCGCTGGTCAACTCTGACGTGGTGATCGGTGCCGGCAGCATGGTCACACCGGGCAAAGAGCTGGAAAGCGGTTTCCTCTACATGGGCAGCCCGGCAAAGAAAGTACGCCCTCTCACTGAACAGGAGATGGGATTTTTCACCTACAGCTCTAATCACTATGTCGAACTGAAAGACCGGCACCTTAACAACGCGCAATAGTGTTCGCCTGATGATCGCGTGTTTAGCCAATTTGAATAGCTTTTAGCGGGAGAGGAGGGTACTCAACAAACCGCTTTATAGCCGGACTGCTTTAGTCTCTCCGCAAACATCATTTCCGCTGGTGACTGTTACCATGCCAGCGGCACGACTTGGCCATTCAGCTCTTTAGCCGCATTTGAACAGATAAACAGAATCAACTGCGCCAGCGGGTTTTGATCATCCATCGCTTTGTCACAAGCCATCCCCACCTGCTGCGCGGCAATCCCGTCCGGCAAAGAGATCGCACTCAGGCGCTGCAACCCTGCACCTATCTCTTTACTAACTCCGGGGCATACAATGTTGCAGGTAATATCAGCATGATTTAGTTCTTCAGAAACCGCCTTGGTCAGCCCCAGCAACCCATACTTCGCGGAACTGAAGGCCACCTTCAATGGTGACGCCTCAAGTGCCTGAGCAGGCGCGACATTCACGATTCGCCCCCATCCGACACTTTGCATTTTTGGTAACACCAGTTTAATTAAATGGAATGCTGAGGAGAGATTAAGCGCCAGGCTTTCCTCCCAGATCTCCTCTGTATGATCCATTAACGGAGCAGAGTGATGATGACTGGCGTTGTTTATCAGGATATCTATTTTACCCAGCTGCTTTAATGTCCCTGCCACCAATGTCTCCACGCCCTTTACGGTGCGCAGGTCGGCTTCCAGATAACATACCTTCGCTTGATGCTCTTTAGCGAGCTGCATACACTGCTCATTAACCACCCGAAGATCGCCCGGCCCGCTCAGCATCAGATTACAGCCACCTGAGGCCAATGCCTTTGCCATGGCAAGGCCCACACCGCTTGTTGCACCTGTGACTAACGCATTTCTTCCCTTAAGTGCTGGATCGTACACCGCTTAGTTCCTCACTTAACTATTAGAATCAAACGCTTAACCTGCCTGTTCGCCATGCAAAGTCGCCAGAATCCGTCGACTGCCGCCATGATTTCGATGCTCGCCCAGATAGATACCCTGCCAGGTTCCCAGGCAAAGGTGACCATCGCTGATCGGTACACTGACACTCGAACCCAACAGCGAGCTTTTGATGTGCGCGGGCATATCATCCGAGCCTTCCAGAGTATGCCGGTAATAGGGCGCATTTTCGGGAACCATTTGGTTCAGATGCGCTTCCATATCGGTGCGCACCGTGTAATCAGCATTCTCGTTGATACTCAAGGACGCTGAAGTATGCTGAATAAAAAAGTGCGCCAACCCGACACCGATCGATTGAAGCTCCGGTAACTGGGCGAGCAGCTCCTCCGTGATCAGATGAAATCCCCTCTCTTTGGGGGCGATGACCAATAGCTTTTGTTGCCACATTGACTCTTTACCCATGCTCGACTGGCTAGTAGAGTTTTGATGATATAATGCCTGTCACCAATAATCATTAAAAGAGACGTCTGCCGCATTATGGCCCGCCCCACTGACAAGCCCATTCATCGTATTAAAACCGGCTTTTTTGAACGCCGCATGGAATTGGCCAAGGCCGGTTTTATCAGCGGTTCCAAAATGCTAACACATTCAGCTTCAAATCTTTGGGCAACACCGGAACAGCGGGAAGCCAACAACCGGAAAATGATGAAGGAGCAGGCGCTCTATCTGGTCTCAGAGCTGGGCAAGCTCAAGGGCAGCGTGGTCAAAGTCGGCCAGATGATGGCGATGTATGGCGACTATTTCCTGCCCAGAGAGGTGACTGACGCATTACACAGCCTGGAGGATGACACCACCGAGCTGGCCTGGTCGGCCATTTATCAGCAGCTGCAGGCGGAACTGGGTCCGGACAAGCTGAAAAAACTGGACATTGATGAACAGCCGCTCGCCGCCGCCTCACTGGGCCAGGTGCATCGCGCCCGACGGCTCAAGGATGGCCGCGAACTGTGCATCAAAGTACAGTATCCCGGCGTGGCAAAGTCGATTGATTCCGATTTTAACGCCATTATCCAGCTGCTGACACTCGCTCAGATGGTCACCTCCAGACAGGCCTTCGACCAGTGGTTTAAAGAGGCGCGCGCGATGATGCATCAGGAAGTGGATTATACGCAGGAGGCGCACAACACCCAATTTGCCGCACAGATGCTTGCCGGGGATGATCGCTATATCGTACCGGAAGTGTTCACTGAATATTCCACTCGGTCGGTATTAACCACCAGCTATGAGCCCGGGTTGGTGGTGAGTGACAAACAAGTGCTCGCGCTACCCTTAAACAGGCGTAATCTTATTGCCCAGGCATCGCTGGATCTTTTCCTGAATGAAGTCTTTGCTTGGGGGGAGATGCAAACCGACCCCAATTTCGGTAACTACCGGGTGCGCCTGGGAGATGCGAAACAACCGGACCGGCTGGTGCTACTCGATTTTGGTGCGATGAAACGATTCCCGACCTCGTTCCTGGAGCCGTTTAAAAATATGGTCAGCGCCGCCTATCACGAGCAACGACAAACTTTTATTGATTATGCGATTGAACTGGATTTCATGCGCAGCGAGTATCCTGAGGCAGTGTTGCAAAACTTTGCCAACGTGGCGATGGAGATTATCGAACCGCTAGGGCGCAGCAACACAAATGTTCCGGAATTCGCGTTGAACGAAAAAGGGGAATACCGCTGGGCGGAAAGCAACCTGCCAAAACGTGTGGCAAAAAAAGCCTCCCAGGCTTCACTGTCAAAATACTTCGCACTACCCCCCAAGGAATTTATGTTTATGAACCGCAAACTGATTGGGGTATACAGTTTCATAAAAACGCTCAGCGCCGAGTTCAATGGGGGTGCCTTTCTGGGCAAACATCTGGACGCTCTCTAAAAACTAGCACTCCATAGATTGGGGATCTTTTTTGTGCGCTATAATCACCGGGTATTCGTGTATAGTACTATTTGGGAATTGATGTATTTAACCCGTGAGGCCCCAGTTTCTGAAAGGAGACACTCAACGACTGCTTTCGGATTATCTCGGATGGGCCCCGGAGCGAAAAACCATAGAGTTCTGCTATGTGACTAGCCGAGATGTATCGGACTTATGCACGAACGGTTTCTTCAAACAGGTTGATCCGGGATTAACAGGAACATTGAAGTTGAAAGCATATATAGCCCTTCTGTTTGTTTTTTGTACGATGTCTATGTTTACAACCACTATTTTGGCTGAAAATAGGCATTCACATCGAATTCAAGGGCCTTTTGATAGTGGCCCGCAAGTCACCAAAGTCTGTATTCGCTGCCACCAACAGCAAGCGGATGAATTGTTGGATAACGAACACTGGACTTGGTCCGTCAAGCAGAGTTTGATCGGACATGATGGGCAAGTAGAGATTGGAAAGAAAAGTAGTATCAACAATTTTTGTATTGCGGTGCCGTCCAATTGGCCGCGATGTACCAGCTGCCATGCCGGATATGGGTGGAAGGACACCTCCTTTGATTTCACCGATAGGGTAAATATTGATTGCCTTGTCTGTCATGATACGACGGGGACTTATCGAAAAGACCCTGACGGCGCCGGTATGCCCGCCACTGAGGTTGACCTGCTCAAGGTTGCGCAGAATGTAGGCAGAAGCAGCCGAAAAACCTGTGGTTCCTGTCATTTTTTTGGCGGCGGTGCCGATCATGTCAAACATGGGGATCTCGATACATCGCTCATCAATCCTAAAAGATCGTATGATGTGCATATGGGAACGGATGGGCCAAATGCGGCCTGCCAGTTCTGCCATCAGACGACGAATCACGAGATTCCCGGACAAGCGATGTCTGTTTCTGTCGGGGCAGGTAATCGAGTTGAGTGCGGTGGTTGCCACGGGCAAACTCCGCATGACAGCGCCGTGGTAAATGATCACAGCAAGTCGGTTGCCTGCCAAACCTGCCATATCCCATTCTTTGCCAAGGAAAAACCAACGCTTACCTGGTGGGACTGGTCCAAAGCCGGTGAGGAGCGAAAATCAGCGCTAGATAGATACAACATGGAAACCTATAGTAAAAAAAAGGGTGAATTCAGATGGGGTAAAAACCTGATTCCGGAGTATGCGTGGTATAACGGTCAGTCAGAGCGTCATGCTTTGGGAGACAAATTCAACCCTGAAATCATCCTCTATCTCACCAAACCAATTGGCAGTCTTAAAGATAGAAACGCCAAAATTTATCCGTTTAAAATAATGCAAGGAAAACAACCTTATGATTCAGAGAATCGTTACCTCGTTGTACCGAAGCTATTTGGCGGCTATTGGACACATTTTGACTGGCACAAGGCAATTACCGAAGGCATGAAAGCGGCGGGGCTTCCCTACAGCGGTGCATATGGTTTTGTTCAAACCAGGATGTATTGGCAAATTTCACACATGGTTGTACCCAAAGAGCAGGCACTCAAGTGTAAAGACTGCCATTCGAAAACAGGTCGGCTGGACTGGAGAGCACTGGGATATGAAGATGATCCCCGGCTAATTGGAGGTAGAATCCAAAAATAATCTTGTGGGTAAAAGATGAAAATACCCTCGTTATAGCTATATCCGAGCAAGGTCAGCTGTTTGTTCCTTTTGAACTTATGGACACGCAAAAAAGACAGGTCGCCTTTTTTCTGTTTCCCTATTTTGGGGTCTTTCATTAGAGTTTTAATGGCTGCGTCCAATTCCTTTTTTTGGTTTGGTCTCAGCTTCTTCACCGCTTTTTTAAACGTCGGGGTTTGTAAGACGCTGGCGACGTTAGCCAAAGTCATAGTCCTCCAGCTTCCCCGCTTCTTTTTCAGCTTTTGCTATTATTGCCTGCTTAACAAATTCGTATGGCAAACCCGGGTTATCCTCCATCATTTCGCCGATTTTAGCCCAGTGCTCAATTTGTTTAGGTGGCGTCCTATTCAACGTTTTTGCCATTATGGTGGCTTTATCAATAAGATCCTGGTCCAATCGTATGCTTGTTGTAGCCATAGTCGTATCCTCTAAGGTCAGAATATGGCCAAAATGAAGCGTTTTACCACAAATGATGCAAATTGCATCAATAGGGAAATTACAGGAAAAACCCTCTGACCCCCGGTTTTGGCAGCCAAGGCAGCAGTACAAATCTACTTTTCATTGCGGATGGCCAAGCGAGCATTTTTCTCTTACTATAGTGCGATCGTTTTCAAGGTATATAGGGAGGTAGCCTGATGATGAATTCTGAAATCCCTCCCCGAATATCTATTTTGTATTACTAGGCCTTCGCGGTAAACCGAAGACCGTTGCCGACCCAAAGCGGACATTGGATTTGAGTAAATGAGCGCAATTAATAAGTGTTAGCTTCGCTCTGATTTTTATGCAGCGGATCGATGGCTGTAGGTGTGATCGAAAGCTCATTCAGAGTGTTGTCTATTAACGTCACAGCTTCATCAACATCTTCGTAGGTAGTGTCAAAACCTAAGCTGAAGCGTATAGATGCTTCAGCATCATCGCTGCTTAATCCGATTGCTTTAAGAACATGAGAGGGTTCAGGAATACCCGAGGTGCAGGCCGAGCCAGTTGATGCGGCTAGGTGCGGTTGGAGGGTCTGAAGAATATCCATCGCTGAAAATCCGGGAAAGCAAATATTCAAATTGCCCGGATGCCGGTGCTCTGATATCGGGCCGTTTATAAATATTGACCAACTCAAGCCAGATAGTTTTTGGGCAAAGTAATCTCTAAGTTCACGTAACCGAGATCGGTTTGTTTCACCTGCCTCTCCAGTTAATAACTCTGCTGCCGCTCCCATCCCTACGCATAACGGCGTAGGGATAGTTCCAGGGCGAATGCCATTTTGTTGATCCCCACCGTAGAAAATAGGTTGGATGCAGTCTTGTAAGTCACGGTTAATATACAATGCGCCGACCCCTTTAGGGCCATAAATCTTATGTCCTGAGAGACTTAGAAGATCAACATCTTGCGCGAGGCCTTTCATTTCCATGGCAATAGGGGCTTGCGCCGCATCACAGTGAAAAATAGCCCCTGCTTGCCGCGCAAGACGAGATATGCGTTCAATATCTTGAATAGTGCCAATTTCGTTGTTAACCGCCATGAATGATATTGCAAGCACATCATTATCGAGGGCATTTTCAAGCTCGCTCATGGAGATGCGCCCATCCTTTTCCACTGGAAGTGCTTCGACTTGAAGTCCAAACAGTTCTTCAAGCTCTCGACCAATTGCCAGAATGCACTTGTGTTCAATTGAGCTAATAAGAATTCGACTTTCCTTATTGTTATTTAAGGAGCCTTTAACGAGGCCTAGAAGTGCTAGATTGTTCGACTCTGTTGCTCCAGAGGTGAAAAATATCTCATCTGAATCCGCCCCTATGAGGCTGGCAATCTGTTGTGTTGCTTGGTCTATGGCTCGTGAGCTTTCCCAGCCAAATGTATGATCTGACGAGTGAGGGTTGCCAAAGGATTCTCGGAAATATGGGGCCATTTTGGCGAAAACTTGCGTACTAACCGGAGTTGTTGCTTGATGGTCAAAATATAGAGAATTATTAATTTTCATTAAATATCAATATGTTATATTTATTTGTGTGTGATTTCTGTAATCAAGTAAAAATGTTCCCGTCTGGGGGATTCCTCCAGTTATCGATTGACCATAGCACAACGCATATATTAAAGTCGACCTGGACGTATCATCCAGGAGAGGGAGTAAATGGCGCGCGGACCAATATATAAACAAGACTATCGACCGCAGTTTTCAGGGCACGAGACTTTTCCGTTGCGCTATGGTTGGCTGAAAAAAGCATACGACCGGGTTTTTGAGACTGAATCTGAGCAAAACAACAAGGCTATTTGTTGGGGCGAGGATGCCATTGCTCGTTTTGGAGTCGGTAAAAACATGGTCGCATCCATGCGCCATTGGGCAATTGTTGCGAGCATAATCGAAGAGACTTCAGGAACAAATACTGTAAAAACAACCCCCCTTGGGCGGATGCTATTTGCTAATAATGGGTTTGATCCTTATATGGAGCACCCGATATCTCTATGGCTGATTCACTGGAAATTAGCTACAGAGTGGAAAAAGAAGACGACATGGTTCTGGGCGTTTAACTATTATCCTGCTGTCACATTTGAGCGAGAAAAATTGGTGAAACATTTGCAGCGCTTGGCAAAAGACCAAGATTGGCCGCGAGCTGCACATGCTACGGTAAAGAATGACGTGGCTTGTTTTATTCGTACTTATGCAGCCCTACCATCTTCTGGAAAATCCGGTCATGACGATGCACTCGAATCTCCGCTGACAGAGTTGGGCTTGATAAAGCCGGTTGGGAAACGAGATGGGTTTCGATTTGTGCGCGGTTCGAAATCTACTCTAGGTGACGGCATGTTCGTCTACGCGCTTCTAGAGTTTTGGTCACAATACTCAAGCGCATCGACTTTATCATTTGAAGCAATAGCCTATGAGCCCGGCAGTCCGGGGCGTGTGTTTCTCCTTGATGAAAATGATGTTGTAGAACGACTATCCAATATCGATGATATTACTGGCGGAGCTTTAAAATGGTCAGAAACCGCTGGCTTAAAACAGGTCGTTCGTAATCGAGACTTTTCGCCCGAAGAAGCCATCAATTTCCTGGAACTTGATTATGAGAACCCTAAACGCAAGGAGGCGGCGTAATGGTACTCACTAAACGTGTTCGTATTGCTCGGCGCTTTCAAAAGTCCATACGGATTGATACCGACCTTGGAGATAAGTCTGCGCTAGATGGGTTTGTATGCCCAAAATCTTCCTCAGAAATATTGCTGTCTATGGCTAGGCACGTATCTGAGGCTGAACAAGGTGCATTTACTTGGACCGGACCTTACGGAAGCGGGAAATCAAGTTTGGCAATAGCTATGGGCGCTTTGCTGAATGGTAATACGGACCTTCAGAAGCAGGCATCAAAAGTTTTTGGCAGAAGACTAACAAATGCTATATGGAAGGCTCTTCCAACAGGTTCCAAAGGATGGCGAATGCTTCCCGTGGTCGGCCGAAGGGATGATCCGATTAATGTTATCGGTGAGTCGTTACAATCAGCCGGCCTTGTTTCAAAGCAACCTCGTGGTGGATGGACAGAAAATCACTTGATTTCCACACTTACAGAAATTTCAGCGAGCAACCCTAAAACACATGGCGGGCTCATACTGTTTGTGGATGAAATGGGTAAGTTTCTAGAAGCTGCTGCCCAAGATGGGACAGATATCTACATATTTCAACAACTAGCGGAGGCTGCTTCTCGGAGCAACGGTAGACTTATATTAATTGGTGTATTGCACCAGGCATTTGAAGAATATGCGCATAGGCTTTCACATGAAATGCGTGATGAGTGGGCAAAAATTCAGGGTCGGTTTATTGATCTTCCAGTAAATACCGTCGGCGAGGAGCAAATTGACCTTATTTCCCGCGCTATCGAGAGCGATCACAATGTAAAAGAGCCGGGAGCCTTATCGACGAATATAGCAAAGCTTGCGCGTCGGGATCGAACAGCAGATGCAGAAAATTTAGCCGAGATACTCGAAGGTTGCTGGCCTCTCCATCCTGTTGTGGCCTGCCTGTTAGGCCCCATATCGCGTAGGCGCTTTGGTCAAAACCAGCGAAGCATTTTCGGTTTCCTGAATTCTTCTGAGCCTCATGGTTTTCAGGATTACTTGCGTTCTGCTACAGGCGAATACTTGTATGGGCCGGATAAATTGTGGGATTACCTGCGAACTAATCTTGAACCATCGATCCTTGCCTCACCAGATGGGCACAGATGGGCTTTAGCTGCTGAGGCACTAGAGCGATGTGAAGCAATCGGTGGCGATGATTTTCACATCAAGCTTTTGAAAACAATTGCTGTTATCGACCTCTTTAAAGAACGTTCTGGATTAGTTGCTAATTTTCAATTGCTGCAAATGTGCTTTCCAGATGAAACAGAGAAATCTCTTAAACAAGGGTTGGCGCAACTCGATAAATGGTCATTGACGATTTTCAAGAAGTTTCTTGATGCTCACGCCATTTTTGCAGGGAGTGACTTTGATATCGATCAGGCTGTTGGGAAAGCTCTGGAAGAAATTGACGAGATTGATTTTGCTACCCTAAAGACCCTTGCAGGGCTTCAGCCATTGTTAGCTAAGCGCCACTACCATGAGACAGGTGCAATGAGGTGGTTTGATGTTAATTTAGCTCCAGCATGTGATTTGGTTCAAATGGCGGGCAACTTTAAGCCTAAAAGCGGTGTGATCGGGCAGCTATTGTTGGCCATACCTACCGAAGGTGAAACAGAAGAAGCCGTTAAAGATATATGCAGAGATGTTGCGCGCCTTAGCGACGAGTGGGATATTCTTGCAGGTCTTTCTAAAAGGTCATGGGCTATTGTTACCTTGGCTCGTGAGCTTCTTGCTCTAGACAAGGTTCGTAACGATCATCCTGAGCTGCAAGGCGATCCGGTAGCACGCCGTGAAGTAGAGGCTCGGCTCGCCGACCTGCAAGCCCAGTTGGAATCCGAGCTTAGTAAATCGTTTGATCGAGCAGAATGGTTCCGAAAACATCATAGTTCTAAGTCTTTTCGTCAATCTGATTTGAGCAGCCTGGTTTCTAAGCTAGCTGACCGTCGTTTTTCTCAATGCCCCAGGTTACACAATGAACTGATGAATCGTTTTAAGCCGTCTGGGAGCGCTATTGCCGGCCAGAATATATTGCTCAGGCGAATGGTTCAAAATGAAGGTGAGCCTCGTCTCGGTATAAATGGATATCCGGCAGAAGGCGGCTTGTTTGCTTCTATCCTAGAATCTACGGGCCTTTATGCTGAAGTAGACAACAAATGGCAGTTTGTATCTCCTTCAGATGATGAGAGCGGTTGCCGTTTATTCCCAGCGTGGGAAGTAGCCATTGAATACGTTAAAAAGCACGAAAGTAGAAGTATTTCAGTATCGGAACTTTACACTGAATGGCGTAAGCCTCCTTTCGGTATTAAAGAAGGTCTTATGCCAATTCTGGGCGTCGCGTTCATTTTGTCACAGCGAGAAAACCTGGCAATTTACCGGGAAGGAATTTTTCGCGCGCGCTTCGATGATGTTGATGTTGAATATCTAGCAAAAGACTCAGAGTCCATTCAACTACGTTGGATGGATCTTGGGGACGTATCACGCCGTCTACTATCGGATATGGCTGAGATTGTGCGCAACCTAGATGAAAAGAACACGCTGATCCATCTAGAGCCCATTGATGTTGCCAGAGGACTTGTTGCTATTTACGAGCAGCTTCCTCAATGGACAAAACGTACTATGCGTCTTTCTGCCAATGCTGCGATGGTTCGGGATATTTTTAAGCGCGCTAGAGACCCAAACAAATTCCTATTTGATGATCTTCCCGCGCTCTTGGGTGATAGTAAAGTTGATCCAAAGAATGAAGAAGATCTTCTCAGAGTCGTGTCTATCGTCAATGAGGGACTACAAGAATTGATCGCAGCCTATCCCTCAATGATTCATCGTCTTCGAGATATTATGATTTCAGAGCTGCAGGTCCCCAATTTATCTCCTCAATCACTTGCTGAGTTGCGAGAACGAGCTGAAAATATAAAAGAGCTTGCGGGCGATTTCAGGCTTAATGCATTCGTTGGTCGATTGTCTTTATTTGATGGTAGTGACCCAGGGTTTGAAGGTATTGCAAGCTTGGTTGCTAACAAACCGCCTCGCGACTGGGTTGACCCAGATATGGATGAGGCTGCCATTGAAATAACCGATATGGCGCAAAAGTTTTTGCGGGCTGAAACGTTTGCGCGTGTGAAAGGTCGACCTGAAAAGCGACAAGCGATGGCCGTAGTAATCGGCATGGATGGCAGACCAGCGCCTCTCCTTGAGGAGTTCGACGTGGCTGATGCTGACCGCGCTGCTGTTAATGAATTAATAGATCGTGTTACGAGTGCGCTTGAAACAGCGGATACAAGCAGGCGAAGCATTATTCTTGCGGCATTAGCTGAATTGTCTGCTCGTTATATGCAGCCACAATCGGCTAAGACAAAGAACGTAAAAGGAAAAGCTGTTTCTTAATGTCCAGTAATATAAAACATGTCCTCGGATTATCAGGGGGGCGCGATAGCGCCGCACTAGCGGTCTATATGCGCCAGCACCATCCAGAGCTGAATATTGAGTACTTCTTTACAGATACGGGTAAGGAATTGCCCGAAGTCTATGAATATTTAGGGCGATTGGAAGGTTTTCTTGGGCAACCTATTTTGCGGCTTAATCCAGATAGAGACTTTGATTTCTGGTTAAAGCAATATAATGATTTTCTTCCCTCTGCTCAGACCCGTTGGTGTACTCGTCAGCTAAAACTTCGCCCCTTCGAAGCGTGGGTACGTCCAATGTTGGAGGATGGCTCTACTGTATATAGCTATGTTGCTATTCGTTCTGATGAAGAGTTTAGGGAAGGGTATTCCTCGAAACATGAAAGCTTAATCGTACGGCTGCCTTTTAAAGATGCCGGTGTGGATAAGGCCGGAGTACTTGAGATCCTAGAAGGTGCTGGACTCGGATTACCAAAATATTATTCATGGCGTACACGCAGTGGCTGTACTTTTTGCTTCTTTCAACAAAAAATCGAGTGGGTGAGGTTGATGGAGCGGCATCCAGAAGATTTCAAAGAAGCACAGGCTTATGAGAAAAACGCGGTTGATCATGGTTCCCCTTTTACGTGGAGTCAGGGAGAGTCGCTAGAAGAGTTATCGAAGCCAGAGCGCGTTGAGCAGATCAAAAAAGATCACCTTGAGCGAGTTCATCGATTGAAGAATAACGTGCTACCCAATCCTTTACGCCCAGATGTCGAGCCTTTGGATATCGATGATTTGTACGGTAAGGCCAAGGTGTGTTTGGCTTGCCATAAGTAGGTTATGCGTAGTAGTGATTAGTGGTATCGAGGAAAGACAGAGGTTTCTTGGAAAAGTATGAAGCACGAAAGGATATATGGGGAGATAAAGCTTGGAGCTGGATGAGATTATTGATTTTGCCAATGAGGTAACAGATGAGATAGGCAAATATCAAGTGCATGATGTATTTCTTGCGCCAGATAAATTGATGTCAGATGAGTTTCAAATTGAAAATTTAGAATGGGACTCAATTCCTTATGGCGACAAAGATATTGAAAGAGTTCCAAATAATAGGCGAGGCTTGTATGCCTTTGCCGTCTATCATGAAAACAGTGTGTTTCCTCCCCACGGATATATTCTTTATATTGGAATAGCTGGTAGAAATTCTGATCGCTCTCTTAGGGAAAGGTATCGAGACTATTTGAATAAAAATAAGGTTATTAGGCGATCAAAAATAGCCCGAATGATAGGGCTTTGGCATCAAGTCCTGAGATTTTATTTTGCTCCGATCAACAATGATATTTCATCGGATGATCTTCAATTGATGGAAAAACAGCTCAATTCCGCGCTGCTTCCTCCATGTTCGATTGGAGATCTAGATGCAGATACTAAGAACAAAAGGAAAGCATTTTAATGCCACAAAAAAATAAGGAAAAGGAAATTGCATTGCCAGCTCTGCGAGGAGTTATGGGGAAATGGGTATATTATTCGTGCCTTATGAGTTTGGATGAAATATCAAAACGTATCCAATATGCTGAGGAAATACATAACAACAAAAAATTGTCTGACATGATTCAGCGTCAGCTTAAGCGCGGTAGAAGCGATGAAATTGCTACGTATTTGAAAACTCAAGAGGAGAGATTTTTTAATTCCTTAGTCGTCGCTACTTATGGAGGCGAGCCTGGCTGGCATGAAATGAGTGATATTCGTAATAAATCGGATAGCCCAGAGCTTGAAAATCTTGATAAAGAGGTTGTCGAATCCATAGGTTTCCTAACACTTAGAGGTGATGAGCGGCTTTTCGCGCTTGATGGTCAACATCGACTTGCGGGTATAAAGAAAGTTGTTCGCGATAGAGGCGAAGAAGCTGCAGCTGATCAGTTATCGGTCATTTTCGTTGGTCATAAGGATACTAAGAAAGGACTGGAGAAAACCCGTAGATTATTTACTACCCTAAACAAAACTGCTAAGCCGGTATCAAAAGGGGATATTATCGCATTAGATGAAGATGACGTGATGGCTATCTGTGTTAGACGCCTCATCGAAGAAACGAAAATGTTCTCGGGCGATAAAATTGCTTTTGTGGCTAGTAATAATATTCCTGTAAGCAATACTTCTTGTCTTACTACTATCGCTAACCTGTATGATATTTTGACGATCCTTTTTTCTGATGTAGATTCTGACTTAAGACAATCTAGAGGAAACTTAAAAAGAGCTAGACCCTCTGATGAAAAATTAGAAGAGTATTTCAAATACGCAAAAAGGCTCTTTGGCTTATTACAAAAGAATTTTGAAGAGCTAGATGAATTTTTTACTGCTGAAGATTCTGGGGAAGTGGCTGAAAAATATCGTGGAAACCATGGAGGTAACGCGCTATTTAGACCAATAGGCTTAGAAGTGTTTATGCGCATTATTGCCCAGCTTAGCAAAGATATGCCCCTTGAAGAGGCTATTAAGCAAGCATCCCTGCTGCCAAGAATATTAAGCGAACCTCCTTTTGAGGGGCTTATGTGGGACTCAGGAAAGCAAACTATTTCAAATGCTCATAAGGTTACCTTGCGAGAAGTTCTTCTCCACATGCTTTCTGGAAGGTCGAAGTTTAAAGAAGAGAAGTTACGGGAAAGATACAGAAAAGAGACTGGAGTGGATGCCGCTAAACTTCCAGAACAAGTGCTATAGTACGCTAACCCAATGACCTCGTTCACGATCTAGATATAGTCATCCCATCTTCTTGATTAAAATACAGCCTTTATTTTTCATATATGTTCGTATATATTGCAAATGTACGAACATATATGTATTGTGCTGACATTGATATGAAAGAGACAGATAGAGAAAAATTTATTAGATTGGCGAATAAGCGCGTAAATAGCGCCATTAAAGCCATTGAGCTTATTGGGAATTTGTCGAATCGTTCTAATTACGACTACACGCAAGATGACGCGGAAAAGATTTTCTTGGCTTTAAACAAAGAGTTGAAAGCGTGTAGAGAGCGGTTCGCAAACGCTAGTGCCAAAAGAGACACAAAATTTTCAATTGAGTGAGTATTACTGACAGTCGCCAATCCGTAACGAGATCATCAAATGGACTTAGAAAAACTTTTTGGACAACTTTATAGCGCAGATACAGAAGATGATTTAGACGGTGTAGTTCAGGCCATATCAGGTAATAACCAAGTGTCTTGGACGCCCTATGGCGACAATGAAAGTTTCTTCGGGGTTATAGAAAACCAACAGGCTTCGCCGGTTCCGGCTTTAGTAGAAAAAATCACAAATTCGATTGACGCAATTTTGATGCGTCGTTGTTATGAAGAAGGCATTGATCCAAAAGACCCCGCCGCTCCGAGGTCCGTTAATGAAGCTATAAAAACCTTCTTTACATCATCTCAAAGCTGGGACTTGCCAGGAAAAAGGGCTATTCAGGCCGAATCTATACAAATACTTGCGAGAGGGCCAAGAAATGATACTTCTCTCATTATCTATGATGATGGTGAGGGACAGCATCCGCAGGATTTTGGAAGGACATTTCTATCTTTACTACGCGGAAACAAAAATGAAATTCCCTTTGTCCAAGGTAAATACAATATGGGCGGCGCTGGCGCTGTTGTATTTTGCGGCAAGAAAAGGTATCAGCTCGTCGCATCCAAAAGGTTTGATAAAACGGGAAAATTTGGATTTACCATCATGCGCAAACACCCATTAAGCGCAGAGGAGGAAACTACCAGAAAAAATACTTGGTATGAGTATTTGCTTATTGATGGACAAATTCCAGAGTTTGAAATTGATAGCTTAGACCTCGGTCTACACAATCGCGCATTTACCACAGGGACTATCATAAAACTCTATTCATACAATCTTCCTTCTGGCTCTAGGTCTGTTATTTCCCGAGATCTCAATCAAAGCATCAATGAGTTTTTATTTGAACCAGCTCTTCCCGTATACACGATAGACATCAAGGAAAGATATTCCAAGGACCGTGCTCTTGAGAGGCATTTATACGGTCTTAAGAGAAGACTGGAAGAGGACGGTAGCAAATACATACGGACGTTCTTTTCTGAATCTCACAATGACAGCGATATTGGATCATTAAAGATAACAGTCTATGTATTCAATCCGCGTATCGATGGAAAATCTGCCAAAGAGACGAAGGAGACTATCAGCAGAGAATTCTTCAAAAACAATATGTCCGTGATGTTTTCATTGAACGGTCAAGTCCACGGAAGCTTTACTTCAGAATTTATTACTCGATCTCTCAAATTCAATTTATTAAAAGACTATTTGTTGATTCATGTTGATTGCACGAATTTAAAAAATACCTTTAGAACTGAGCTTTTTATGGGCTCCAGAGACCGTTTAAAAAATGGCGAGGAGTGCACACAACTAAGAAAATTAGTTGCGGATATTCTAACTAAGGGAAGGCTAAAAGAAATTTACAAAGAGTGGAAAGACTCTATCACTACGCAGTCGGACAGTGCCGAAGATCTATTGAAAGATTTTAGTAATCATCTTCCAATGAATAAGGATCTCATGAAGCTGCTTGGTAATACGTTCTCTCTTGATTTGAAGGACGATAAAAAGGATAAGAAGCGAGAGCAAAAGAAACCAAAAGATACATCGAAACAGGAAGCTCCTTTCATACCAAAGAGATTTCCGTCAGTATTTAACATTGACCTCAAATCAAGCGATAAAGACCAAATTCCACTTACTAAGGTTCCTCTTGGGGGTGAAAAAACTCTATCCTTTTCCACCGATGTCGAGGATCAGTACTTTGATAGAGTAGAGGAACCCGGCGAGTTAAAAATTTCTGTCCTTTCTCATTCATCTAATGAAACGGAAGGCGGTACAGAAGCTGGTGAGCCAAAGGAGCCGGGTGCAATAATTGATGTTTCCGTATCAAGTCCTAGCAAAGGAAAAATACGGGTAAATATCAACCCAACAGATAAAGTGGGTGTCGGAGATGCAATACAAATCAACGCCTCTTTAACCTCTCCAGGCGGGGATTTAGATCAGGTATTTATTGTAAAAATAACGGATAAAGAGCAAAAGCCACAAAAAATTCCAGATCAACAAAATGATAATGAAAATATTGGTCTTCCAAGACTGCAAGAAGTTTTTGAGTCTCCCAAGGAGGGTTTCAAATGCTGGGGTGACTTAGACTTTGTTGCGATGGACTACTCGACGGTCATGCATCCATTTGTTGAAGGAGACAAGCTTGATACGATTTTCATCAACATGGATAGTTCGGTATTAAAGTCGTACAAGTCCAAGCTGCGCTCAGAGGAGCAAATGATTGTCTCCGATAAGCGCTACGTATCTGCGGTTTATTTCCATACTTTGTTTCTTTATATGATCAGCAAAAATCGGAAATATCAAATAACGAAACCAACGTCTGAGGACATGGATTCGTACGATGATGTCGATCTATCGGAATACCTCAAAGATATTTTTGACAGCTACTATTCAGAGTTTTTGCTCAATTTTGAAATGAGCACCCTTATTGAAACTCTTGCGGATTGATGTATCTTTTACACTTCAGTTTGCTCGGCTAGTTCCAAGGCGTCATCCACTTCAATACCCAAATAGCGAACAGTGCTTTCCAATTTTGTGTGACCTAGTAGTAGCTGCACTGCGCTGATATTCTTTGTTCGTCAGTAGATGTGGGTGGCTTTGGTGCGCCTCAGTGAGTGAGTGCCATAAGCATCAGGGTTTAAGCCGATCTCAGCAATCCAACCTTTTACGATCCTGGCATACTGTCTCACGAGTTTTCTTTGTGATCTCGAATTGAACCGGCCTTTGAGTCTTCTGTTGTAAAACCATGGCACGGTTTAATATGTGCGACCCCTGAGCTATATCCATGACCTTAAGTTTGACGAGATCGCAGCTGCGTAGATTGCTGTCTATGGAGAGATTGAAGAGCGCAAGGTCTCGAATTCGGTTTGCGAGTTCTAAGCGTATGCGAATAGCCCAAACTTCTTGGAGCCTAAGAGGTGGTTTCTGTCCTACAAGTTTACCCTTGTTCCATGGCGGCGGCCTTACCGGCTGGCGAGAGAAGGTCAGCATGGTCGGTCCTCCTTTCCTTGAGATAACCAACATAATCCCATCAACTAAAAATTGCGAATTTCGGTCTTAAATGTAGAATAACTAAACTTCCGCTTCTGGCCGCAAACAGACATTACCAGCCACCCCCAACCCGCTAGCCATGATAAACTCCCCACCATGCTAAATGCGATCGTCACAGGCGCCAACCGTGGTATAGGGTTGGCCATATGCAGAGCCTTATCGGAACGGGGTTACCGGGTGATAGCTCTATGCCGCCGATCCAGTAAGGCACTGGAGGCCTTACCCGTTGAAGTACACGAGGGATTTGATGTCACTGATGGTGCCGCCATTGATGCTTTCGCAAACAGGCTGGCTGCCGATTCGATCGATCTTTTGGTGAATAATGCCGGTGTGTTGCAGGGAATGTCGCTTAACGCGCTGGATATTGACTCGATACGCCACCAGTTTGAGGTCAATGCTCTCGGTCCTCTACGGGTGACCGCTGCTTTGGTTACCAGGTTAAAGCGCGGTGCCAAGGTTGCGCTGATTACCAGCCGAATGGGTTCGATGGGCGACAATGATTCGGGCGGCAGCTACGGTTACCGAATGTCCAAAGCGGCGCTGAACGCGGCGGGCGTTTCATTGGCGGAAGATCTAAGCGGTAGAGGCATAGCCGTGGCCCTGTTGCATCCGGGATGGGTTAAGACGGATATGACCGGAGCGTCCGCTTTGATCGACACCGACGAATCGGTAACGGGCCTGCTGGAACGTATTGATCAACTGAACCTGGATAACTCAGGCACCTTCTGGCATATGGATGGTGAAATACTGCCTTGGTGATCAACTTAGAGGTTGATCACCACATAGCTCAGTGCAAAGTGCATAAAACCTCCCCCTAAAGCGGGCAAGCATCGCAGGCAAATGACGGAGGAAGAGAGGGGTGTCTGAGCCGCAGGCGAGTTCCCGAACGGCCGTCATTTGGTGAGAAGCACAGTGAACAGGTCACAGACCTGCCGCGATTCGGGGGTGCCCTTTTTGTTGGTTACTTATTTTTAGGCAAGTAAAAATAAGTAACTCGCCCAACATGGCGAAACAAAACTAGGCGCACAAAACCAAAAAAGGAAACGGCCCCATGATGGAAACCAAAATCCCCGTTATTTCTGATCTTTATCGCTGCCCGAAATGCAAGGCTCCTGCGGCACGCGGAAATTCCTACTGTCGCCGCTGCGGCATTGCCTTTACCGAGCAGGATATTGAATATATGGAAGCCCATATACACACCCGGTTTGGCGCGCTACCCTGGAACCTACGCGATCGATACCGTTGCGTCCATTGTCAGGAATGGCTATGCATTACCGACCAGTATTGCCGAGGCTGTGGCGATCATATCGACAGTGTAGAAAAGTCGATGATGCGCGCGAGGGTTCAGGAACTGGCAGCACGAAATTGGCCATCTGTTATCGGCCTGGCTATTTTTGTGGTGCTGGCTTTCTTTGCGATTCACGCATTGGGGTAAGTCATCGTTGCTGGCCTGAAAATTAAGTCTGTTGATGCGACTCCCAAACTATCCGTCATCCCTCAGCTTCGCCTCTACACTGTCAATCTTGTCCTGCATACTTTGCTCACGGTCAATGCGAGTACCCACTTTCAGGCTGGTGGTGATACGCGGCGCTCCCATCTCATGCACTTTCTCGTGACACTGTTTGACCGCAGCGAACACCTCATCCCATTCACCTTCAACGTTGGTGCCGTAGGCGTGCATCTGGTAGGAGAGGCCGGCTTCTTCAAGAATATTCTGGCAGGCCGCCACATATTTGGATACGGAGAGGCCCACACCGATGGGGACCACACATAGATCGATCATGACTTTCATTAAAGCTGACTCCTGATTTGCTTGATCACGGGCTGCGTGTCGGGCCGCACGCCCCGCCATAGGTAAAACGATTCTGCCGCCTGCTCAACCAGCATGCCCAGGCCATCCAGTGCTTTGGCCGCACCCTGCTGTTTCGCCCATTGGCAGAACACGGTGTCGGTCGCGCCGTACATCATATCGTAACACCAGCCGCCCGCCGCCGGCAGCTGTTCCGGCAACGGCGGAAGCTCGCCCTGAAGACTGGCTGCGGTGCCATTAATGATCAGGTCAAACTGTTGTCCGGACAGCGCTTCAAAACCACTTGCGTGTACGGGTACCGGCCCTTCAAACAGCTCAACCAGCTGCTCCGCTTTGCTCAGGGTACGATTGGCGATCACTACCGATTCCGGTTGCTGTTCAAGTATCGGCCCCATGACGCCACGCACGGCACCACCGGCTCCCAGGATAAGTAAACGCTTACCTTTGATCTCTCCCTGGTGATTCTGCAGGATATCGTTTACCAGCCCCAGTCCATCGGTATTTTCACCAAACAGCTGGCCCTGCTCATTGAGCATCAGCGTATTAACCGACCCGGCCTGTTGCGCTCTTTCGGTACGCTGCTTCGCGAGCTGCCACGCCTGCAGTTTGAAAGGAACCGTGATATTGAGGCCCTTACCACCCTGGTCAAAAAAACGGAGCACCTGCTCACTGAACCGTTCGAGCGGCACCAGCAGTGCTTCATAGTGAAGATCCTGTCCCGTCTGCATGGCAAAGGCACTGTGTATCTGTGGTGATTTGCTGTGCGCAATTGGATTACCCACCACTGCATAACGATCTGTCACCCTTTATACCCACTCCCTTGGCTGCAAATAGTATTCATAAAGCTCTGCCTCTTTTGATCCCGGCTCCGGCTGCCAATTGTAATCCCAGTGCACCACCGGCGGCAGCGACATCAGTATCGATTCAGTGCGCCCACCGGACTGCAGCCCAAACAGTGTGCCACGGTCATAGACCAGGTTGAACTCGACATAGCGGCCACGTCTATAACACTGGAATTTACGCTCGCATTCGCCGTATGGTGTGTTTTTACGGCGGGCAATAATTGGCCGGTAGGCTTTTATATAAGCATCGCCAACACTTTTTACAAAGCCGAAACACTGCTCAAAACCGGGCTCATTTAAATCGTCAAAAAACAAGCCGCCAACGCCGCGGGGTTCATCACGATGTCTAAGATAGAAATACTCGTCACACCAGTTTTTGTACTTTGAATATAGCGCTTCACCAAAGGGTTCACAGGCCTGTTTAGCAGTCTGATGCCAATGCACGCAGTCCTCTTCAAAGCCATAATAGGGGGTTAGATCAAAGCCGCCGCCAAACCACCAAACCGGCTCTGCCCCCTCTTTCTCGGCAACGAAAAACCGGAAATTGGCATGGGAGGTCGGTACATAGGGGTTTTTAGGGTGAATGACCAGCGACACCCCCATCGCCTGAAACCCGCGCCCTGCCAACTCTGGGCGGGAGGCTGATGCCGAGGGTGGAAGTTTGTCTCCAAAAACATGCGAGAAGTTAACGCCGCCTTTTTCAATCACCGCACCTTCGCTGATTACCCGGGTACGGCCACCGCCACCCTGTTCCCGTTGCCAGCTCTCTTCCTTGAACCGGGCAACACCATCCTCATCCTCCAGGGCCTGGCAAATGCTGTCCTGAAGGGCGAGCAGATAGTCTTTGACCGCTTCTATCTCTGGTTGTGACAAAAGTGCATCCTTTAATTATGGTACAAGCCGAGTTAGCACACCTCTCCCTCACCTCATTCCTCTCCCAGAGGGAGAGGAGGCATTTCTTTCTTGCTTTTCGCGAAAGCCTCTTCAGTGGAGGGGGCCAATCGACGTTGTTTAGTGAAAACTTTTTGGCTCAGTGCGTATTATAAGCTGTTCAGCGTCACAAGTATGCCACCCTGCTCACGCGCCCCGCAACGGTTGCCCCGTTACCAGATCCCTGATCACAGATGCCTGACGTTCACCGCCTAAAGCACCTGCCAGCACATAGTCCAGCTGGCCATGGAAGTACTGTTCTACCTGACAGCGGTTGCGTGCAGCGGCATGACCCGCAACATTTGCCGAAGTGGACACGATGGGGCCACCAAAAGCTTCGCAAAGCGCTTTGACGAGCGGGTGCGCACTGACACGTAAAGCGACGCCATTATGCACCCCCATAATCCAGGAGGGTGTTACACCGGAATCCGGCACCACCCATGTGTTAAAGCCGGGCCAACTGAGCTCCAGTTCCTTCATATGCTTTTGTGACAGCGTATAGAGCCATGGCTGGAAATCAGAGGAATTCCCGGTGATCAGAATTAGTCCTTTATCAACCGGTCGGTTTTTGATCTCCAGAAGCTTTCGCACGGCATCCGGGTTATAGGGGTCACAGCCCAATCCCCAAACCGCTTCTGTGGGATAAGCGATGACGCCTCCGGCACGTATTACTTTGGCGGCAGTTTGGAGCGGCCAATTGCGAAACTTCACTTTCGAGACCTGGCGGGCCACTATATCTTAGGCCGGCTAACCCTGAAGTTGCTGTTGCAGTGCAGCGTCCTTCGCAATAACCGCATCGCAATTCGCTTGTCGCTCGTCTTTTAAGCGCTGCGCAACCGCTTCATCTTTTGTTGCCCAGATCTGGGCGGCCAGGTAGGCGGCATTTTTTGCGCCAGCCTTACCAATCGCCACACTGGCAACGGGGATACCGCCCGGCATCTGTACGGTTGAAAGCAGTGCATCCATACCACCCAGCCCGCCTGATTCGATGGGAACGCCAATCACAGGCTTCAGGGTATTGGCCGCGACGGCGCCAGCCAAATGGGCCGCCATGCCAGCCGCAGCAATGAAAGCGACACAACCGCGCTGATCAGCATCCTTTACATAGGTGTGTGTGGCCTCAGGTGTGCGGTGCGCCGAAGTGATTTTAACTTCGAAATCCAGTTCCAGTTTTTTTAATACATCTATAGCTGCCTGCATGACCGGCAGATCTGAATCTGAACCCATTAATATGGCAACAAATGAATTGGACATTGAAACTCAACCTCTATCTGTAAAAAGAGGGCGAAAGGTACCCCAGAGTGCTTTAAGTTTCAAGTACTGCCTGTACACTCCTTTCATCAATCAGCATCGTCGATACCTGACACAAAAAAATGCATCCGTTCTACCTTCGTGGTAGATTCCTTTGTCTATACTCATAATCGTACACGACAAACTCGGCTGCAATAGCCCATTTAAACCAATTTAAAGGGAGAGATTCAGGCAATGTTTGATAAACAGCGACAAGATAAAACACCAAAAAATGACTACAGTACTCCTCAGGAGTCCAGCAACATGAATGCCTCATCAACGGTTCGACAGGCTCTGATCGGCTCGACCATCGTGATTAAGGGTGATGTCAGCGGCGATGAAAATCTGGTCATCGACGGGAAAGTGGAAGGCAGTATAGAGCTGGGCTCAAAAGAGGTTACCATTGGCCGCAGTGGCCGGGTATCGGCTAACGTGCATGCCAATGTCATACGAATTGAAGGGGAAGTGCAGGGCGATATTTCAGGGAACGAGAAAGTTATTATCTCAAAGACCGGCAATGTTCAGGGTAATATTATTGCACCCCGCGTTACGCTGGAAGATGGCGCCAAGTTCAAGGGCAGCATTGATATGGACCCGGCCGTATCAACTCCGGTTACACCGATAAAACCAATAAATTCTGCAGGGTCCCAGTCCAGTGAATCGGCGGACAATGGTAAAAAGGGTAGCTGATTACCGATACTTCCTTATAGACCTCTGATGTTCTCCAGACCCGAGCGTATGGGCAACGCAGCGCCTGCTGTTACCTGCTCCACATTCAAAAGTACGCTGTTCCAGGCGCTGTTTGACTTTGAATCAATGGAACCCGGTCACTGCCTGACAGTTTTGGATATGGGGCCGGCCATTGCTTCAAGTATTGAATTTTTCGGCCAGACGAAATGCCAGCTGCATATTCTGGATCTGCTTTCCGAGCCTATAATCACAGAACAGCAACAGCTGACCAGTGAGGAACTTGTTCCTCACTTTACCAAACTGCTGCAGTTTCCTGGCTCCACCCGCTTCGATGTCTGCCTGTTTTGGGACCTGTTTAATTATCTGGACAAGCCAGCCATTCAGATACTTGACCAACTGCTGGCGCCGTTTTTAACGCCAGATACGAAAGCGCATTGCTTCGGCTTACTAAAAACGAATACGCCACTGGCTTATCAACAATACGGTATTGTTCAGCCTGATGTGTTGAGTGTCAGTGGGCGCTGCGATTCCGCGCCTGCCATTTACCCTCATCCTCAAGCCCAGCTGAAAGCACTGCTCAGTAGTTTTAATACGACCCGCACCACACTGTTACCGGGCGGCAGACTTGAAATGCTGCTGCAGTCCCGTGTAAACAACACCAGAGACTAAGACAGGCGTATATATCCACCACTAACCGGTTGCACGTAGCGCTCTAACTCCAAACGAACCAACACCTGGGTGAGGGCACTCACCGGCATTTGGGTTCTTTCAACCAACAGATCCATTGGCGTGGCTTCGTAGCCCACCTGTGCCAATACACTACCCGCCTCCTCATCAAGGAAGCCTGTTAATCCAACATCACCTCCCTTTGCGGGCTCGGTCATCGTCGTATCTACCATCTGCGGCATAATCTCCTCCAGAATATCGTCAACCGTTTCCACCAGCTTTACCCCCTGACGAATCAAAGCGTGGCAGCCTTTTGCCAGCGGATTATGGATCGATCCGGGAATGGCGAAGACTTCACGTCCCTGCTCCATGGCGAATCTCGCAGTAATTAATGAACCGCTTTTAAGCGCCGCCTCCACCACCAGCACACCCACACAAAGGCCGCTTATAATGCGGTTCCGCTGTGGAAAATGAGCCGGCCTTGGGCAGCTTTGCAATGGGAATTCCGTCACCAATGCGCCATTCTCAACAATCTGTTGTGCGAGCGCTTCATGTCGGCGGGGATAGATACGGTCTATTCCGGTCGCCATGACTGCAATGGTCGGCTGACCAGCTTCCAGAGCGCCCAGATGACTGGCTCCATCGACACCTAAAGCGAGCCCACTGGTAACCACCATGCCACGGCGAGAAAGCTGCCGTGCAAAATTCTGTGCTGTCTCAATACCTGTAACACCGGCATTACGGCTACCCACTATCGCCAGCTGTGGTTTGCTTAAAATTTCAGAATAGCCTTTTACATACAGCAACAGCGGAGGCACTGCCAACTGCTTCAAACGCTCGGGGTAGCGCGGATCTTCCAGAGTAATGATGTTACAGTCCTGCTGGCTCGCCCAATGCAAAGACTGCTCAACCTGGCGGCCAATAACGCTGGTATCAGGTCGTTTCCGGTAATCCGTCAACGCTTTGCGTGCCGGTGGCGGTATTCCGGCAGACTCCAGCTGGGAGTCCGATGCCTCCAGAACCGCAAAGACCGTTCCAAACGCACTCAGCAACCTGTGCTTTTGTTTCAGGGACAGTTGGGGGGTATGAAAAAGGGCCAACCATGGCCCTATTTGCTTATCCGTAAGGTTGTTCATAGATCATCCTTGATCCTTATTTGTGTTTAATAGGCTCCAGAGAATCTGTAACCCGGTATTATCCTGTTCAAAGTCGCCTATGGATTTCTCAGTTCATCCATGACGGCAAGTGGTCGTTGTGCCTTCAGTACCAGGCCATAGCTCATTTTTTCAAAGACTCTAAACACCATTAAAATACCGGCTCGTTCAGAAGGCAGGTGTACCACATCTTTTCGCAACCGATCTTTTACCGTGCCGCTTCTATGATAAATAGCCATCACATTACCAACTTCAATATTCTCGCGTTCGCCTCGATTGATAGCAACCACATCGAACTGTCCGACCTGACTGACCCCCCCGACCACAGCTATTATAGTTGCGTTTATTTCCTGCTCTGGTGAACTCGGGAAGAAGGTCGGAATCACTTTCGCTTCCTCTGTGGGAAGCAGACGATCCTCCAGCCTTACCTCTTCATTGCTGGAGGCCAGGCGCATGGTGGAAATTTCGCCCTCTTTCTCAATGATTTTGCCCAGGCCAATTTCCAGCGCCTCTACACCCAGCAACTCACCGGTATCCGGATCAATATAGCGGGTACTGGGACGATAGACGCCATAGGAGGAATAGAGCCGCACACCACCATCAAGATAATCACGCGCATAGAGCTTGTCTCCATTCCCTGAAACAATTCGCCCTTCATGACCGGAGATTACGTAAGAGGCATCCGACAACAATTTCTTAGTTACCACGCGACTGCGATTCAGGAATGCATCAACTGCGTCCAAAGGAATCGCCGGGATTACCGAATCGAGCGGCTCAATTCGTTTGGTTGGCGTGAGCTTCACCGTACGGCTGCCATCGCCTCGCTGCAATACCAGCCGCGGCTTGCCATCGAGGTAAACGAGGCTGATCACATCGCCCGGATAGATCAGATGCGGATTTTCTATCTGCGGATTAACCTGCCAGATTTCCGGCCACATCCAGGGTGTTCTCAGGAACGTTTCGGAGATTCCCCACAGCGTATCTCCTTTCTTCACCACATATCGATCCGGGTGGTCTAGCCGCAGCGGGTTATTGCCTTCATGATGTTCTGCATAGGCAAAAACCGACATCAAAACAACACTCAGGAACCCAAAAAGCGCTTTCCTCATGGCTTTAATCCTTAATTTTCGGGTAATTAATCACCGTTTAGTTACTCTGTATAATAGAACAAATTTACAACTATGCCTGAAAAATATAGTTTTTAAAGCTGTTTATCGCCATAAATTTCTGCACACAGCCATGCGAACTGACCGAAACGGGGGCTGCCACTGTTTCTTTGACCAAACCAGTTCGCTTTAAAACCTCTAAAAACAACGGGTGATCTCAGCATCTACGATGCCTGCGTTCAAGGAAACGGACCGCTATTTGGAATGAGATAGATTTTATAACCACTGCGCATTATAGTATCTTGGCAGCTGACTAATCACGACCGGAGTACTTTGATTCACCATGGCTTTATTGAACATCCTTAAATTTCCAGATCCAAAATTACGGAAAGTCGCGCAGCCTGTCAAAACGGTTGACAGCAGCATCCGTCAGCTGGCTGAAGATATGCTGGAAACCATGTATGCAGCACCCGGTATTGGGCTGGCCGCCACACAGGTCAATGTACAAAAACGCCTGGTCGTTATGGATATTTCTGAAGAAAAAGATGAACCGCTGGTCTTCATCAACCCGGAAATTGATGTCATCGGTGACTCTTTTGAAGAGATGGATGAAGGATGTTTGTCCGTACCGGGGTTTTTTGAACCTGTAAAACGGCCGGACCACGTTGTTATTCGTGCGCTGGATAAGGACGGCAAGCCCTTTGAAATTGAAGATCAGGGTTTGCTGGCTGTCTGTATTCAACATGAAATTGACCACCTCGATGGCAAGTTATTTGTTGACTACCTGTCTCCATTAAAAAGACAACGAATTCGCAAGAAGCTTGAAAAGCAACAACGCATGCAACTTTGATTGCCTAACTTTCACCCCTTAGTAAAATTCTTTATGTCAGCTACCCGCTCTTTACGCATTATTTTTGCAGGAACACCGGATTTCGCCGCCGCCAGCCTGGAGGCTCTTTTAAAAAGCGATCACCATGTGGTCGCCGTTTACACCCAACCCGATCGCCCTGCCGGTCGTGGTCGCAAACTATCCGCCAGCCCGGTTAAAAAACTCGCACTGGAGCAGGGTATTCCTGTACGACAGCCTGTGAGCCTCAAAAACGGTGACCAACAGCAGCAACTTGAGGCGTTAGATGCCGACCTGATGGTTGTTGCCGCTTATGGTCTTATCCTGCCTCCATTGGTACTGGCTATTCCCAGGTATGGTTGTGTAAATGTGCACGCCTCGCTACTGCCTCGATGGCGGGGCGCAGCGCCGATTCAACATGCTATTCTGGCAGGCGATCAGGACAGCGGCATCACCATCATGCAAATGGATGCCGGATTAGATACCGGGGATATATTGCATCGGCTGCCCTGCCCTATAAGTGCAAAGGATACCGGCAGCTCCTTACATGACAAGTTAGCTATGCTGGGTGCACAGACTTTGCTGGAAACGCTTGGTGATTTAGACACCTTCCAGGCTAACCGGCAAGCACAGGACAATAGCCTGGCAAATTACGCACACAAACTGGAAAAAAAGCATGCACAGCTGGACTGGTCACTACCTGCCATCGAACTGGAGAGAAAGATTCGCGCTTTTAACAGCTGGCCGGTCGCCTACAGCCTGTTCGACGGACAGCGAGTCAGGATCTGGCAGGCAAGCGTCTCGAGCCAAACCGCTGAAGCCGCACCAGGAACCATCGTTCAATCCGCAGCGGGCGTCCTTTGCATTGCCTGTGGCGAAGGACAGCTAATGCTGGAGATAATTCAGCTGGCCGGCGCGAAAGCCCTGCCAACTGCAGAGGTGTTAAAGGCCAAAGGCGAATGGTTTGCTGCCGGTAAATTTTTTGAAAATCCTGCATGAATAATATCAGAGCGATTGCGGCCGGCATCCTGGTGGAAGTTTCACAAAACGGACGCTCATTAAATGAACAGTTACCCTATCGCAACGGTTCCCTGACAGCAGCCGATGAAGCACTACTGCAACAACTATGCTATGGCGTTTGCCGCTGGCAAATTCGTTTGATGCACCTTGTGCGCCCGTTATTGAGCAAACCCATTAAGGACAAAGACAGCGATGTTCTGATGCTGCTGTTACTTGGGCTCTACCAACTGGCCTTTATGCGTACACCAGCACACGCCGCGATTAACGAAACCGTCAACGCGGTAAAAATACTCGGTAAACCCTGGGCTCGAGGACTGATTAACGCTATTTTACGGCGCTTTCAAAGAGAGCAACAGCAGATCATCGACAAGGCCGCTTCCTCCGCACCATATCAGCATTCACATCCGGTCTGGTTGTTAAACCGGCTACAGGCTGCCTGGCCGGATCAGTGGGAAAAAATTATCAACGCGAATAACGCCAAAGGTCCGATGACAGTTCGCGCCAACAAACGGAAAATTGACAGGCAAGCCTATTTGGCAAAACTCACACAGAAGGGGATTGCAGCACAGCGCTGCCGTTGGTCCTCGCAGGGTTTGACACTGGCGCAGCCCTGTCCGGTCATGGATCTACCTGCTTTTAATGACGGCGAGGTCAGTATTCAGGATGAAGCCGCACAGCTGGCTGCGGGTTTATTGCGAGCATTGCCGGGCCAGAGAGTGCTTGATGCCTGCTCAGCTCCGGGAGGAAAGTGCTGCCACATACTTGAACTGGAGCCGGAGATTGGGGAACTTTGGGCGGTAGAACTCAATGCCACACGGCAGGAAAAAACCGTCGCCACACTTGAGCGCCTTCAATTACAGGCCAAATTGATCACCGCAGATGTGAGCAAACCGGACGATTGGTGGGATGAAAAACCGTTTGACCGCATCTTGATCGATGCCCCCTGTTCTGCCACTGGGGTAATTCGTCGTCATCCCGATATAAAAATGCTGCGCCGAAACGCGGATATTGATAAGCTTGCCGAACAACAGTACAAGATGCTGACCCGTCTTTGGCCGTTGCTTAAACACGAGGGCCTTTTGGTTTATGCAACCTGTTCCGTGCTACCGGAGGAAAACGAGTTGGTTGTTCGCCGATTCCTGGCCAAAACCGGAAACGCTGAAGCAGAACTGATCGAAGCAGACTGGGGGGTAGCAGGTACTGTCGGGCGCTATCTGTTGCCGACTGTGAACGGACCTGATGGCTTTTATTACGCGACATTACGTAAGACAGAAAAGGCTGGCTGAAGCATAAAAACATCCTATGAAAATAATCATCCTTGGGGCAGGGCAGGTTGGTACCACCGTTACAGAAACACTGGCTGGAGAAGCCAATGACATAACGGTTGTAGACCATGACGCGAAAAAGCTGGATGAGCTGAAGGATCGTCTGGATATCCGCACCGTGCATGGCCGCGCTTCTTTTCCCAATATTCTACAACAGGCGGGAGCAGAAGATGCCGATATGCTGATCGCCTTAACCAGTAGCGATGAAACCAATATGGTTGCCTGCCAGGTGGCCTACACGCTTTATCACACACCCCACAAAATCAGTCGTGTTCGCTCACCCGACTATCTGTCTCGCGGAAAGTTATTTAATCGCAAGGCCATCCCGGTTGACGAAATTATCAGCCCCCATCAGGAGGTTACAAATTATATCAGCCGCCTGATTAAATACCCGGGTGCACTTCAGGTTTTGAATTTTGCCAGCGGTAAAGTACAGCTTGCGGGCGTAAGAGCCATCAAGGGTGGGCCGCTGGTGGGTCATGCGCTGAGAACCCTGCGCGAACATCTACCCTCGGTCGATACTCGTGTAGCGGCCATATACCGCCGTGGCTCAACCATTGTTCCTGAAGCGGATACCGTGATCGAGAACGAGGATGAGGTTTTCTTTATCGCTGCCAAACGGGATATCCGCCAGGTAATGAGCGAACTGCGTAAGGTGGATCGCGCCTATCGTAGCGTGGTCATAGTTGGCGGCGGTAATATCGGTGCCCGTCTGGCCAGCGAACTGGAAGATGATTACCAGGTTAAAATTCTGGAACGGGATATGGAGCGCTGCAAGGTTCTCTCCGAACAACTGAACAAGTCCATTGTATTGCACGGCGACGCCTCAAATAAAGAGTTGCTGCTAGAGGAAAATATAGATCGGGCCGACGTCTTTTGTGCGCTGACTAACAATGATGAGATCAACATCATGGCATCAATGCTGGCCAAGCGTCTGGGTGCCGGCAAGGTGATGACCCTGATTAATAACCCGGCATACGTGGATCTGGTGCAGGGTGGCGATATCGATATTGCCATCTCTCCGCAACAGATTACTGTCAGCCGATTGTTACGCCATGTCAGGCGCGGCGATATTGTTAAAGTCCATTCACTCAGACGGGGAGCTGCCGAGTCGATAGAGATTATCGCCAGAGGCGACAGAGACTCGTCCAAGGTTGTCGGCAAGCGACTGGAGCAGATTCAACTGCCAGAGGGAACCAGCATCGGCGCCATCGTCAGAGATCGTGAAGTATTGATTGCACATCACGATGTGGTGGTACAAACAGATGATCATGTCATCCTGTTTTTGCCTGACAAAAGCAAGGTACCTGAGGTGGAGCGATTATTTCAGGTCAGCCTGAGTTTCTTTTAACAGGGATCACTAAGACTCAACCATGCACTTTACGGTGATTTTACGCATTCTGGGCATCCTGCTGATGGTATTCAGCTTGACCATGGTGATTCCATTGATGGTCAGTTTGATCTATAGCGAGTCTGCAAGTGATGCCTTTTTGATGGCATTTGGTATCACTTTTTGTACCGGTCTGCTCATCTGGTTACCTTTTCAACGCTTTCAGCATGAACTTCGCACACGCGACGGATTTATCATTACCGCGCTTTTCTGGACCGTACTTGGCTTATTTGGAGCTCTGCCTTTTTATCTTTCCCAAGGACTGGCGCTGAGTCCTGTTGATGCGGTTTTTGAATCGGTATCTGGCCTGACCACCACTGGTGCCACAGTCATTACAGGTATCGACCATTTACCCAACTCTCTGCTCTATTATCGTCAGCAACTGCAGTGGCTGGGCGGTATGGGCATTATCGTGCTGGCTGTCGCCATCCTGCCGATGCTGGGCATCGGGGGCATGCAGCTCTATCGGGCTGAAACACCAGGGCCGGTAAAAGACAGCAAACTAACCCCGCGCATAACCGAAACGGCAAAAGCACTTTGGTATATCTATGCCACGCTCACCATCCTCTGTTTCCTCGCCTACTGGAATGCCGGAATGTCCGCATTCGATGCCATCTGCCACAGCTTCTCGACCGTGGCCATTGGCGGTTTCTCGACCCATGATGCCAGTCTGGGTTACTTTAACAGCCCGGTCATCGAAGGGATTGCCATCGTATTCATGCTGCTATCGGGCATTAATTTCGGATTGCATTTCTTCGCCTGGCAAAACCGTCGAATCGGGCACTACTTTGCCGACCCGGAGTTTCGCTTCTACTTGACCATTCTGGCGGTGGTGACCTTAACCACCTGCGCCATTCTCATCTACAGCGATACCTACCCGCCGCTAACGGCGCTGCGCACCAGCCTTTTTGAGGTGGTTTCGGTGGCAACAACCACCGGATATGCGACCGCAGATTTCGCACACTGGCCCAGCCTGTTACCTTTCCTGCTATTCTTAGCTGCTTTTTCCGGTGGCTGTGCCGGGTCAACGGGCGGCGGCATGAAGGTTATTCGAATCCTGCTTTTGTACAAACAAGGTATTCGCGAGGTTAAGCGACTGATTCATCCGAACGGCGTGTTTTCCATCAAACTGGGTAACCAGCCTGTTTCTGAAAGGGTCATTGAGGCGGTATGGGGATTTTTCTCCGTTTATATGCTGGTTTTTGTCTTTATGCTGATGGCACTCCTGGCAACTGGTATTGATCAGGTGACCGCCTGGTCCGCTGTAGGCGCGACGCTGAATAATCTCGGGCCCGGTCTGGGCGGGGTTTCTGCCCACTATGGCGACCTGAACGATCCGGCAAAGTGGGTACTCTGTCTGGCCATGCTGTTAGGACGACTAGAGGTATTCACGCTAATCGTTATTTTCTCTCCTATGTTTTGGCGAAAATAAGCTTTTATCAACAGATCGCGACTTTTACGATCTAAATAACGCTTTTTATCGTCATCTTATGAACGGATCATCAATGAGCGGTTTTTTGTTTGTCATTACCGTGCTGTTCTGGGGTACCACCTGGATCGCCATCAAATTCCAACTCACCAGCGTCGCACCAGAGGTGTCTCTGGTGTACCGCTTTGCCGCGGCTTCTATCATTTTCTTTATCTGGGCAGCCCTGCGTCGACAAAAACTGAGTGTCGGTGCTACCAACCACCGATATTTGGCGATGCTTGGCTTTCTGATGTTTGGTATGAATTACCTGCTTACCTATTGGGCGGCTGGCGCGATTACTTCCGGCCTGCTCGCCACCGTATTTTCTTTGGCGCCGGTGGTCAATATTGTCTTTGATCGAATATTTTTTGCTCGACCGATCGAATTGCGTATGCTGCTTGGCGCCTTACTTGGCACTGGCGGGATAGCCTTGATTTTCTGGCCGGAGTTTTCCAACCTTGCTTTGGGCAACGAGGTTTTACTGTCCCTGTTTTTCTGTTTTTGCGCTATTATCTCCTTCTCACTGGGCAATATGGTTTCGGTTCGAAATCAGGCTGTAGCGCTACCGGTATTAACCTGTAACGCATATGGCATGCTTTATGGGGCGCTATTTTTATCGCTGTTCGCTACACTGAATGGCAACTCCTTTACCTTTGATACCAGCGTCAGTTATATCTCTTCGCTGATCTTTCTGGTCGTGGTGGGCACAGTACTGTCTTTCGTCTGTTATTTAACGCTGATGTCTCGAATTGGCCCTAGCAGAGCGGCCTATACCACTATTTTCTTTCCTATCGTTGCGTTGCTGATATCCACCTATTACGAGAACTTTCAGTGGACAACGACCAACTTTGCGGGCGTGGCAATGGCGCTTTGCAGCAGTCTGTTTGTGATTAAGCGGCCTACATCCAAAGATTAGACTGCCCTCTACTGCCTTACATTTACAGTTCAATAATTCGGCCGGGATTGAGTATTTGATGCGGATCCAATGCCAACTTTAGTTGTTTCATCAGGTTCCGTTCCTCCTCACTGCGAGAAAGCGGCAGATATTTCTTCTTCAGTTTGCCGATACCGTGCTCAGCTGATACCGATCCCTGGTACTGCCCGACTTTCTGATAAACAAGCTCCGAGATAGCAGGCCCGTCATTCACATCCTTCAGACCAATAGCGAGATGCAGATTACTGTCACCAATATGGCCAAATAGCAATAAACACGCTTCCGGAAACTGTTTGTTCAACGGCTGCTCTACCGCATTCACAAACGCAGAGATATCACGTATCGGAATACTGACATCAAACCCCAATGCCGGAGATAACTGACCAAGTGCTTCGCCAATCCCGTCTCTAATCTGCCAGAAGGTATCTGCTTCACGACTGGATTGAGCCACCAGCACATCCTGTAACAAACCCATTTCCAGCGCCCCACCCAGCATACCTTCAAACATTTCGGTCATTTGAGTGTTATCTGCACCCTGATATTGAATTAAGGCATAGGATGCATAGTGCTGTGAAAATGGATTTACCAGAGTATCTGAATTCTCCAGGATATAGTCATAGTAGTTCGACCACATCACTTCAAAAGCGGTCACACCTCCGGCAAGCTCTGTTTGCGCATGTTTAAACAATTGAACGAGACATTTAAAATCGGGGGCGGCACAAAGTGCTGTGTAGGTTGCCTGCGGCCGGGTTTGCAGTTTTAGCACGACTCGTGTCACCACTCCTAAAGTGCCTTCGCTACCTATAAAGAGTTGTTTTAAATCATAACCGGTATTGTTTTTTATAACCTTGTTCATAGAGCTGATCACGCGGCCATCAGCCAATACCGCCTCCATACCCAACACCAGTTCCCGGGTCATACCATAGCGTACCACCTGATTCCCTCCGGCATTGGTGCTGACATTGCCGCCGATTGTGCAGGATCCTCTGGCACCCAGATCCAGCGGCAGATAACAGCCTGCTTCCAGCGCCACCTCCTGTGCCTGCTGCAAAGGTGTCCCGGCCCAAAGTGTCATGGTCATTGAATCCGTATCGATCTCCTCGATACCGGTCATGCGCTCCAGGGACAGTGCAACCTCATCGGCTTCAGGTGTTGCCGCGCCGGCTAATCCAGTCATGCCTCCCTGGGTAACAATGGCCTGTTGATGGGTGTTACACAGACGCAATATGGTCGACACCTCGGAGGTATCTGTCGGGCGCAACACTGCTTTGGGCGTAACAGGATCGACACCACTCCAGTCAGCGCAGTATTTGTCGCCAATCTGCTCACCGAGTAACAGTGTTTTACTATCAAACTGCTCCTTGAACTGATCAATCAACGTTTTCATTTACCAACCCTGACGTAGTCCCGGTTTAACTCCGCCATTGATCGGCAGCCCAATAATTGCATATCACGAACAACCTCTTCACATATCAGGCCCAACGCCCGCTGCACGCCCGCCTGTCCGGCTGCGCTCAAACCATAAATGTAGGGCCTGCCAATCATGCACGCTTTAGCCCCCAGAGCTACGGCTTTAATCACATCAGTACCACGGCGTATTCCACTATCTATTACAATTTCCAGGGAATCTCCAACGCAATCGACAATTTCCGGCAATATATCAATCGGCGCAACCGTATGATCCAACTGGCGCCCCCCATGGTTTGATAAAACCAGCCCATCGACACCTGATTGAACAGCCCGTTCCGCGTCTTCTGCACAGAGCACCCCTTTGATTAACAGTGGCCCGTCAAACTGTTCGCGCAACCAAACCACATCATTCCAGGTTACCGAAGGTGTTAGTTGCTTGGTCACATACTCCAAAAGCGTTGTTTTGCCCTCACTACCGGCTATTCGATCACCGCTGACGTTCGCGGTGGTGACTTTAGGTTTGGTCAGGTAATCCCAGCACCAGGCAGGATGCAAAGTTGTTTCCAGTATAGTTTTCAGGCTGGGGTGCGGAGGAACACTAAAACCGTTACGCAGATCCTGCTCTCGATTGCCACCAATAAATGCATCCACTGTGAGACACAGCGCGCTATATCCTGAATCTTTGGCGCGATCTACCAGCTCTTTCACCAGACCTTTATCCCGATACATATAAAGCTGGAACCATTTGGGCCCCGGTTCCTGAGCCACCGTTTCCATTGGAATACTTGCCAGTGTGGAAAGTGTAAAAATTATTCCGGCTTCACCAGCCGCACGTGCAGATGCCAGCTCTCCCTGATCGTGAAACAGCCGCGGAAGGGCAACTGGCGCACAAATCACCGGTGCGGCTGAATGCTGACCAAGTATGGTGGTTGAAATATCGGTATCCGCAACATCAACAAGTACGCGCGGAACCAATTCAATGCGATCAAAGGCACTTCGATTACGTTTGCCGGCAACACCATCCTCCGCAAATCCGTCCAGATAACCAAACATTGCCTTTGGTAAACGTCGCTTGGCTCTTTTGCGCAAGTCAGCAACGTTGTAACAGGCCGATAAACCAGTATTAAACATGATCATTCCCAGGCGTTAATCGCCTAACTAAAGACTCCAAAATAGAGATAACAAACGGCAAATCCTGCTAACGCAAATATTCCAGTCCAACTCCACCACCTCAACCAGGCAGCCGGCTGAAGCTCTTTTGCCACAGCCTCCGAGAACATTGCTCGATGATTGATAAAGGCTATAAGCGGGGCCACCAGGAACGCGACACTGGTTGCAAAATCGATAAAACTCTTAAAAGAGCGCATAAACAGTAATACGATCAGTATTGCACCAATACATTGAATCGTAATAAACAGATTAAACCGGCTCTTTCCCGGTTGCGCCTTTGTCCGACCTGAGAAAAACGTATCCAGCAGGTTATCCGTAGCTCGTGGACAGGCATCCATTAGTGTGAGCAGTGTCGAGACCATAATTGCGATAGCAGCAACGGCGATGATGGGGTACGCCCAGGGCCCTATCGCTGCTGTAAACAACCCCATAAACTGGCCGGCAAATCCCGCTGCCGATGCCGCAACGGCGACCCCTTCCTGATGCATAAAAACAGCGCCGAGCATAAGAAAACAAAATGCCAGTAATGCGGTGCCGACGTAGCCCACATTAAAGTCAAATCGCGCTTCTGCGGGTGTCACAGGACGCTGGATATCCTTTGATTTTGCACAGACCCATAGCGATTGAAAAACCGATGCCCCAATGGCCGTAGGCATCCAACCAGCAAACGCAATGATAAACAGTAGTGTTTTCAGATCTCCGATCTGTAGATCCTGCTGAACAGCCCGATGAAACTGAATTTGGGGCAACGCTAACACAACCGCAACGATGATAAGCAGGGTGAACAGCAGCACAAACAGGGTCGTCACTTTTTCAAACAGGTGGTATTTTCCAGACACCAGCAACAGGCTGCTGCCTATCAGAAGCAAACTGGTCATGAGTATAGGGTTAAACCCCAACCCTAGAATATTGTTAATCAGGCCACCGGTTATTAACGCTACCGCGGAGGTGGCGATAAACATACTGACCAAGAGCTCCATCATAAAGAATGCAACCGCCCAGCGCCCTTGTCGCCGGTAGTTTTCAATCAACGACTCTCCCGTTGCCGCAGCGTAAGCTGATCCGAAATAGAAGGCAGGGTATTTGATAAAGCAGGCCAGCACGATCACCCACCAAAGCAGCAGGCCGTAATCTGCTCCGGCGCGAGTCGACTGAACGAGGTGCGATGTACCAACACAGGCTGCCGCAAAAAGCATCCCGGGCCCCATTTTTTCACTTACGCTTTTTAAATAACTGTTCATTTTCTCTAACTGGATTAACCGTGATTGATTGTTATCTGGCTACTGAAATGATTTTGTTGATGGTACAGAACACCACATTTTGCCGAACAAATTACATCTTGTTTTATGAAATATCAATTATTTTATTGAATCTTCAACTAATTAGTATGTATTATTTACCTCAGTAACATAATGAGTCTTTACTGATAATAGAGATACACGGCGATGGCCCAGCGCAAAAAAACACACTCTACCGCAAAGATCAAAAGCACTTCCGCTCTACGAAAAACCGAGCAGGTGAAGTTCCCGATTGACCTACAGACCTTCCTGCCTTTTCGTTTTTTCCAAATGGGTTTAAGAATGTCCGACGCTGGTAACAAGCTTTCCCAACTCATTCGCGAATCCGATGTGCCTATCGGTGATCGTGAGTGGCGCGTTATTGCTTTATTAGGTTCCTATGGTGGCCTGACCAATGGCCAGCTGGCCAAGATTTCAAGCCTGGATGCCGCTACCATTTCCAGGGCTGTAAAAACGTTAAAGGGCATTGGCTTTGTCGATACCATGCAGTCAAAAAGGGATCGTCGTCGATTGTTGATTTTCCTTACTAAAGCTGGCGCTCGCTACCATGACCAGATTACTCCAAAGCGTATTGAAACCGGAGAACTGATCGCCGCAGGCCTCACCAACCAGGAACTAAAATCATTGCTTCGTATGTTAGACAAAATTGACCGTCATCTTGAACACCTTGAAAGTGAGCTTGATGATGAGTGGGAGTAACAAGCTGACCAAACAGCAGCCTGTAGAATTAATAATAAATTAGTTGCAATCATTATAGTTAATTTTCATTCGCACCTAATTAGTTGCACCTTCAAGTATTAATAAATATAATCGTCGCCAGAATAATCAATAAATAAATCATCCGGGAGGGGAAACCATGAGAAAACATCTACTTGCTGCAACTATTGGCAGCTTACTACTGCCTACGGGCGGTATAACCATCGCCAATGAGGCGGGCTTCTCTATTGAGGAGGTTCTGGTCACCGCACGTAAACGGGAGGAGAGTTTACAAGATGCTCCTCTCGCCGTGACTGCGGTAACCGGCCAATCTCTAGAAGAACGCGATATGACACAGATATCAGCTATTGCCGATATCGCGCCCAATGTAAACTTTAGCTTTAGCGGTACCAGCTCGGGATCGGGATCTGCTGCGGTTGTTTATATACGTGGCGTCGGGCAAAACGACTTTACACCGGTTACCGACCCGGGTGTGGGCATCTATGTTGATGATGTTTATTTGGGCAGAACTTTGGGCTCTGTACTAGATGTGGTTGATCTTGAACGCCTTGAAGTATTGCGCGGACCACAGGGTACACTCTTCGGTCGCAACAGTATTGGTGGTGCGATCAGCCTGACAACCCGGGATCCGGGAGAAGAACTGGCTGGTAAAATCCGGGCAACTGTTGGCGAAGACCAACGTTTTTCTATTTACGGTACCCTTGAAGTACCTATGGGCGATAATCTGGGTGCCATTTTTACCGCTTTGCGTAAAACCCGTGATGGCTATGTCGACAGAAACGCCGGTTCCGGTAACGACGCTGGCGACGAAGATGTAACCGGAATGCGTGCCAAGTTCGTCTGGACTCCGTCTGAGGACTTAACCATTAAGCTGTCCGGTGACTACACTAAAGAGCGGGAAGAGAGTGCACCTGAAGTGATGGTGGACCTTTATGAAACCGCCGTTTTTCCTAATTTCTATAATGCCAACGTGTTTGGTAACGGCGCGCCTCCCGGCTGTGCCGGCGGTGGACCATTAACCAATCCCGGTTGCGCCAATGACCAATATAACGGCGCGCCTTATGATACCTGGGCAACTCTGTCACAAAATGACGTAGACCAATGGGGAGTTGCGCTGCAGGTAGAGTGGGCTTTATCAGATATTTGGACCCTGAAATCCACCACCGCTTATCGAGACATGGACGCACAATTTTCTCGAGATTCTGACGCCACCCCGTTCCTTATCTTTCAGACCACTGATGATTACGAGCAGGACCAATTCTCACAGGAATTTCAGCTGTCCGGAACATTTGATCGCTTGAGCCTGATTGGCGGTGTTTTCTACATGGAAGAAGAAGCCAGTGGCCCTGAATTGGTAGAAGCCATTATTGCGCCTGCCTTTCCAAAATACATAGGAACCATTACCGATAACGAAAACTGGGCTGTCTACGGTGAAATGACCTATGACATAAGCGAGAAACTTCATTGGACCGCAGGTTTACGTTATACCGATGAGACGAAGCGCAACGACCCAATTGCGTACAATGTCCAGGGTTATGCCACCACTCCGTCCTTAAATCAGTTGATTGCCGACGGCGTACAGCCTTTCATCTCAAGGGGCTATCGCGAACTGGAATTCGATGAGGTTACCTGGCGCACCACGCTGGCCTATGATCTGTTTGACGAGGTGAGCCTTTATGCGACTGTATCCAAAGGCTTTAAAAGCGGCGGCTTTGACCAACGGCATACCGCACCGCGAGCAAACCCCGCTACCTATGAGCCGGAAACCCTTATTCAATATGAGTTGGGCATGAAAGCAGACCTAACGGATACGCTGCGTGTCAACATTGCCGCATTCTTCTCAGATTATGAGGATATGCACGTTTCTGCTAACCCTCCCGATGATATTGGTACCGTCACTGTAAACGCAGCTGAAGGTGAAATTAAGGGCCTTGAGGTTGAATTTACCTATGTCCCAGTTCCTGAATTGTTGATCGAGGGTAGCCTGGGGTTTCAAGATGCAGAATATATCGAGTTGGATCCAGATTTGATCGTCGAAGTAACGGAACAGGATGAATTTATCCGTACTCCAGAGCTTTCCTGGAACCTTGCCGCCTCTTACATCATTGAATTGGACAATGGCAGCACCATTACGCCACGAATGGACTGGATATATAAATCAGAGATCCAGTATGAGCCGGTTAATAATAAAGACGTAGAAGGGGACTCGTACAAGCGTCTAAACTTATCGGTAGCCTATGAATTTAACGACAACCTGAAGTTTTCGCTAGGTGTTAATAACGTCACTGATGAGGAGTACATCATTGCCGGAGATTCAAACGGGTTGCTTGGCTATTCATTGGTAGTCTATGATCGGCCTAGAAACTGGTATCTCTCTGCGGAGTATAATTTCTAACCTGTCCTGGCGCTTTAATAAACCCGGCTAATAGCCGGGTTTATTATTCTGTATTATCATCAAAGTAGTATGGGCTGTGTTAATCTGATTCTATCGGCTTTCTATACATCACATTACGTCAGGCAATTTTAAAACCTGTAAAAGCCTGTTTTTCCATTCCATCCTGTTTTGAAGCGCTTGTACTCCCACTGGTACTGATCAATGGCATCAGACACACAGTTTTCAATGGTTCTGTTTAATGCCGCAACGGACTGCTGAATATTTTCCGAATAAATTCCCTGATCCGCTCTTTTTATGACAACCTCAAAACCCTTTCCTTTTGGCAATCTTTTGGCGTAGGCACAGACTACTCTGGCCCCGGTTTTCTGCGCCAACTTTGAAATCAAGGTTACTGTCAGCGCGTCAACACCAAAGAATGGTGCGAATACACCTGCGGATGGTGGTGGCTCCTGATCCGGCAAAATACCTACCACCTCCCCATCACGCAACGCTTGATACATAGCCGCGACACCGCGACGATCAGTAGGGTAGACTTTGGTTCCCATGCGCGTTCGCGCCTGTCGAATATAATCTTCCAGTTCTACAAGCTTCGGCGGTTGATACAATACATGCAGCGGGAATCGCTTGGCAGCATAGAGATTGAGTATCTCCCAATTGCCCAGATGAGGCACGATAGTAATGACACCCTTACCTTTTGCTAAGGCAGCGTTAACATTAAGCTCTTCTTCGACTCCTTTGATATAACCTAGCGTATCTTTAGGGGAAGCCAACCAGGCTTTACCCATTTCAGCAAATGTTTTCCCGGTTTCAGCCATGCTCTTTCGAGCAAGTTTTAATCGTTCGGTTTCATCCATAACGGGGTAACATAACTCCAGGTTACGACGCGTTACTTTGGCGGATCGGCCATTGAGATACCAGGAACAGTAACCCAAAAAACTCCCGAGCATTTGTACAATCGGAAGGGGTAATACCGATAGCAGGCGAACAAACGCACGTAATGTTTTTACTTTTAATGATTCCACTCAGTCCCACTTGGTCTATAGACGACAAATAAACAGGTGAATTCTACCCTGTCACGGCTGCGAAGGCTTTAGCTTACTCTTTTTTACGATGATTTTTTTGGAATTTATGATGCAGGCTGTATACTTACGCGTCCTTCGGATGATATCCGATAAACCTGTAAACCGGCTATATAGGCAGCAAATTGGCAAGCAAGCAACAAATGACTTTTCAACAGTTAATCCATGCTCTGGAACAGTATTGGGGTGAGCAGGGGTGTGTGATTATGCAACCATTGGACATGGAAGTAGGGGCCGGGACTTTTCATCCGGCGACGTTTCTAAGGGCGATCGGCCCTGAAAGCTGGCGTACAGCCTATGTTCAGCCAAGTCGCAGACCCACAGACGGTCGCTATGGGGAGAACCCCAACCGCCTGCAACACTATTACCAGTTCCAGGTACTGCTTAAACCTTCACCGGACAATATACAGCAACTCTATCTGGATTCTTTAACCACGCTTGGTGTAGATTCAAAAATTCATGATATTAGGTTCGTTGAGGATAACTGGGAGTCACCAACTCTTGGCGCATGGGGACTTGGTTGGGAAGTATGGTTAAATGGCATGGAAGTTACTCAGTTTACTTACTTTCAACAAGTTGGCGGATTGGAGTGTCATCCAGTATCGGGGGAAATCACTTACGGGCTGGAACGTATCGCGATGTACCTGCAGGGAGTTAACAGCGTCTACGATATTATCTGGGCTGAAGGTCCGGACGGACCAGTAACCTATGGTGACGTGTTCCATCAAAATGAAGTTGAGATGTCGACCTTTAACTTTGAGCACGCCAATGTGGATGCGTTATTCGCTCAGTTTGACTACTGTGAATCTGAGTGTGAAAAATTGATTGTTGCAAACTTACCCCTACCAGCATATGAATTTGTGCTTAAGGCATCACACACCTTTAATTTGCTGGATGCGCGACAGGCCATTTCAGTGACAGAAAGACAACGCTTTATCCTTCGAGTAAGAACCCTGGCTCGCAAAGTTGCACAGGGATATTTCAATACCCGCGAATCATTAGGATTTCCGATGGCGCCAGAGCACTTGAAAGAACAGTATGTAAGCGCCCACTTACAGGAGGAGTCCTGATCTATGAGTACACAAGATTTCCTGGTGGAACTCGGGACCGAGGAACTTCCACCCAAAGCCCTCAAGCAATTAGCCCATTCATTTTTGCACGGTATCGAGTCCGGACTTAAGGATAAACAGCTCGGCTACCACGGTGCCTCGGTCTATGCTTCACCGCGACGGCTTGCCGTACTGGTATTGGGGCTTGATTCACAACAACCCGATTCCGAAAATCAACTGTTCGGTCCACCTGTAAACGCCGCGTTTGATGGCGACGGAAATCCCACCAAGGCAGCAGTAGGTTTTGCCCGTAAGTGTAAAGTGTCCCTGGACGAGCTTTCGCAAATTGATACTGGTAAGGGTATCAAACTGGCTTACACACAAGTGCAAAAGGGTTTGCCAACAGAACAGCTTTTACCTGCGCTGGTGACAAACTCGCTAGAACAACTTCCTATCCCGAAGCGTATGCGCTGGGGAAGTGAACGAGTTGAATTTGTCAGACCCACCCATTGGTTGTTGATGCTATTTGGTCAGAAGGTTATTGAGTGCAACATTCTTGGCCAGACTGCGGGGCAGCAAAGCTTTGGTCACCGCTTTCACCATAATAAACCTATTGTTGTTCGGGAACCCTCATCTTATTTGCAACAGCTTAAAGATCCGGGCTACGTCATTGCCGACATGTCAGAAAGGAAAGCTCTGATTGAAGATCAGATCAAAAAAATTGCCGTAGATAATCAGGGACAAGCTGTCATTGATTCTGACCTGCTTGATGAAGTGACTGGCCTGGTCGAATGGCCGGTAGCTTTGGTCGGCCACTTTGATGAGAGTTTTTTACGCCTTCCTGAACAAGCACTTATCTGTAGTATGAAGGAACACCAGAAATACTTTCATATGATTGATGATCAGGGGAAATTGCTTCCTAATTTTATTACCCTTTGCAACATAGAGAGCTCTGATCCGGCTCAGGTTGTTTCTGGCAATGAACGCGTCATCCGCCCTCGACTTTCCGATGCAGCTTTCTTTTTTGATACCGACAAGAAAACGCCTCTGGCAGACCGTTTATCATCGCTGGATAACATTGTTTTTCAGGCTAAGCTTGGAACCGTATTTGCAAAATCAGAGCGCATCTCCAAATTGGCTGGCCAACTGGCAGGACAGATAAGCGCCGATACACAAGCGGCGAAAAGAGCCGGTCTGCTTAGCAAAGCGGATCTCGTAACATTAATGGTTGGTGAGTTTCCAAAGCTGCAAGGTTTGATGGGGCAGAACTATGCCCTGCTTGACGGCGAAGGCTACACCACCGCACAAGCAATTTATGAACACTATCTACCGCGTTTTTCTGGCGATGAGATTCCACAGTCGCCAGAAGGTTGTGCCGTTTCTATAGCTGACAAGCTCGATACCGTAACCGGTTTGTTTGCTATCGGGCAGCCTCCGACCGGAGACAAGGATCCGTTTGGTTTGCGCCGCGCAGCTTTGGGTGTATTGCGCATTATTCTAGAGAAAGAGCTGGATCTGGATCTATTAGAAACACTGGAATTGGCTATAGCCAATTATCAAAACCTTGAGACTAGCGATCAATTAGCAGAGGATGTTTTCGACTTTATGCTTGAACGGTTTAGAACATGGTATCAGGAGGAGGGCATTTCCGCTGATATTTTTCAGGCCGTTCACGCCAGGAAACCAACCAACCCTTTAGATCTTCAAAGCAGGATCTATGCTGTCAGCGCATTTACGCAGTTAGATAACGCCGCAGCCCTTGCCGCAGCAAATAAGCGAGTAACCAACCTGCTAAACAAGATTGAAGATAGCCAAATTTCGCCTGATGTAAGCGCTCACTTACTTGAAGAGCCCGTAGAAAAGGAGCTTGCTGCACTAATAGCGACGAAAGATTCAGCTATTCAACCTCTGTTAAAAGACCGCAATTACCAGCAGGTGCTAGAGTCCCTGGCGGAATTGAGGCCACAAGTAGATCAGTTTTTTGACAGCGTAATGGTCATGGTAGACGATGATTCTCTGCGACTAAACCGTCTCGCTCTGCTAAAACAGTTGAGGGGTTTGTTTCTGGAGGTGGCTGATATTTCTCTTTTACAGATGGGCTAGATATCTTGTTGAATCCGATCAACAAAAAGCTGGTCATTCTCGATAGAGATGGCGTTATTAATTTTGACTCGGATAACTATATCCGCGCTCCTGAAGAGTGGATTCCCATTCCTGGTAGCCTGGAGGCAATCGCCAAACTACATCGGGCCGGTGTTCAAGTGGTCGTTGCAACCAACCAATCGGGTATTGCTCGGGGTTATTTCAATGAACAAACCCTGAATCTGATACATCAAAAAATGCATCAAGCTGTTCGTCAAGCTGGAGGCGAAATTAATGGTGTGTTTTATTGCCCACATGGACCCGACGAAAATTGCGATTGTAGAAAACCAAAACCCGGATTAATCACTCAAATTCGGAAACAACTGAATCTTGACACTAGAAATGCGCCATTCGTTGGTGACTCAATTCGAGATATTGAGGCAGCAGTCGCCGGGGGCTGTCTACCCATTTTGGTTAAAACCGGAAATGGGCGAAAATCGGCCAAAAAAACGTCTCTCTCAGCCGGTGTCTACGAGGATTTATCTGATTTTGTGACCCATTGGTTAGGGTCCAGCTAATTCGGCTCTAATTGCACCTGACGCCCTTACAGGAGGTGCTTTATTTCTTTCCTGTCTGTACGTTTTTTAACCAGTAAAACGGCTTTAAAATAAGGCTTTGATTTTAAAGCGCTTTTTTATTATTCTTAAAAGTTATTAATAAATTCCCGGTAATAGCCTGGCGCTATAAAAACAACCTCTTTTTTACTGTGCTTTAAATACAAAACCTCGACTTTTAGCAACTATATTTTAAAAGTCGAGATTAACGACGGATAAGGCATTTTTTTCAATAAAATCTCTTCTTGGCTCTACCTCATCTCCCATCAGTGTGGTGAAAATCTGGTCCGCCATAATGGCATCTTCAATAGTCACCTGTAACATTCTTCGATTACCAGGATCCATTGTTGTTTCCCAGAGTTGGTCCGGATTCATCTCTCCCAATCCTTTGTAACGCTGTATGTTGTAACCCCGTTTTGCTTCGTGAATAAGCCAGTTCAAGGCATCTCTAAATTCAGTAATTGATTGTTTACGCTCACCTCTCTGCACATAAGCACCCTCACCAATCAAACCCTGTAAAGTTTCACCTAGCGCCTTAATACGCTTATAGTCATTAGAAACAAAGAACTCATGGTTGAAAGGATATTCTGTCACCAGGTCATGTTGTATAACGTTGACAGTTGGCAAATGGATATTCCGCTCGGAATCTTCATGTATTTCTACCCGATATTCACTAGGCAGATTTTGTTCAGAAATAGCTTTTTCCAACTCCGCAACCCATGATCTGACTGTCGATTCGTCAGCCAATAAATCTTCGTTTAACGGCCCCAGATAGATCATCTGCTCTAAAACAGCCGCCGGATAAACACGTGATAAACGATCGATATTTGCAATCACCCCACGATATTCAGAGACCAGTTTTTCGAGGTGTTCACCACTAATCGCCGGGGCATCCTGATCAACGACAAGCGCTGCATTTTCTAACGCGACCTGAATCATATAGGCATCTAACTCATCGTCATCCTTTACATACTGCTCCTGTTTTCCTTTTTTTACTTTATAAAGGGGTGGTTGCGCGATGTAGACATGCCCTCGCTCTACTATCTCGCTCATTTGTCTGAAAAAGAATGTTAATAAAAGCGTTCTGATGTGCGATCCATCCACATCTGCGTCCGTCATGATGATGATTCGATGATACCGAAGCTTATCCGGGTTAAATTCTTCGCGTCCAATACCGCATCCAAGGGCGGTAATAAGCGTGCCCACCTCTGCTGAGGACAACATTTTGTCATATCGCGCTTTTTCGACATTAAGAATTTTACCTTTTAAAGGCAGAATAGCTTGGGTTTTCCGGTCTCTACCCTGCTTGGCAGAACCTCCCGCTGAATCGCCCTCCACCAGGTAAAGCTCAGAAAGAGCCGGATCTTTTTCCTGGCAATCCGCCAGTTTTCCCGGTAAACCAGCAATATCAAGTGCGCCTTTTCGGCGGGTCATTTCGCGCGCCTTTCGTGCTGCCTCCCTTGCTCTGGCGGCATCCAGCATTTTTTGGACAACCTGCTTAGCATCTTGCGGATTTTCAACAAGATAATCTGCTAGTGCCGCATTCATTTCCTGCTCTACGGCCGATTTAACCTCTGAAGAAACAAGTTTGTCTTTGGTTTGGGATGAAAATTTTGGATCCGGCACCTTAACCGAGACGATAGCTATCAAGCCCTCTCTGGCATCATCACCAGAGGTACTCACCTTGAACTTCTTAGCCAGATTTTCCTTTTCAATATAGGTGTTTAGCGTTCTTGTTAGCGAACCTCTAAAGCCTGCCAAATGCGTACCGCCATCGCGTTGCGGAATATTATTGGTAAAACAGAATATACTTTCCTGGAAAGAATCATTCCACTGCAAGGCGACTTCAACACCGACACCATCTTCTCTCGTGCAATTAAAGTGAAAAATCTTATTAATGGGTTTTTTATTTTGATTGAGGTATTCAACAAAGGCTTTCAAACCGCCTTCATATTTAAAAAGCTCTTTTTGGCCCGATCGTTCATCTTTAAGCGAAATTCCAACACCGGAGTTTAGGAAAGAGAGCTCTCTCAGCCTTTTCGTTAGCTGGTCAAAATGGAATTCGATATTAGTAAACGTATCAGGAGAAGGTTTAAAATGGACCTCTGTACCACTTCCTTCCGTTTCACCCACCACCGTTAATGGTGCTTGTGGAACTCCATGATGGTATACCTGCTCATAGACTTTACCATCTTTACGAATGGTTAGCGTCAACTCACTGGACAGCGCATTTACCACCGAAACACCAACCCCATGCAGCCCGCCAGACACCTTATAGGTGTTGTCATCGAACTTACCCCCAGCATGAAGAACAGTCATAATAACTTCTGCGGCAGAAACACCTTCTTCTTCGTGAATATCAACAGGAATACCACGACCATCATCTGAAACCGTAACGGATTCATCCGGATGAATCACCACTTTAATCTCTGAACAAAACCCGGCCAACGCTTCGTCAATAGAGTTATCAACGAGCTCAAACACCATGTGATGCAGTCCAGTACCATCATCGGTGTCTCCAATATACATACCCGGACGCTTTCGTACCGCATCCAATCCTTTTAGCACTTTAATACTGGATGAATCGTATACATTCTCTTCGCTCATTCATTTCTCCATAATTCGGGATAAATCCCACTATTCTTTAACCAGGCTCCCTTGTTCCACGTGGAACAAGGCCCTTGAATCTTTGCCCCAGAAATTATCAAACGGGGTAACGTTAACGCTAGTAGCAAAAACCTGCGAACCCATATTCGACAACATCTGGCAAAATCTTAACCGATGATCTTCGTCTAACTCTGCAGCGAGATCATCTACCAAATAAATGGGGGTCTTTCCTGTTGTTTCTGTAAAGTAGCGACTTTGCGCTATCTTCAAAGCACAAATCACCATCTTTTGTTGTCCGCGGGACAATGTCTCCGCAGCATCCATACCCAGACATCTAACCCTTAGATCCGCTCGCTGCGGACCGCAGTGAGTAAAACCTCTAGCCCTATCTCTGGCATAGCTTTGCTTTAACACGGCGCCAAGATCCGTTTTTTTATCCCACCCCTTAGAGAAAGAGATCGTCACCCCCTCTAAATCAGTCATGTCAGATAAGGCTTGATAAAAATGTGGTATGAAGCTCTCTATGTACCGCTCCCTATAAAACGCTATTTTTTCTGCGTACACTACAAACTCATCGTTCCAGGGAGATAACTCTTCCGGACTATTAACTCCTTTTTTCAACAAACTATTTCTCTGCTTAAGGCAGCGCGAAAACTTTCTCCAAACATCCAGAAAAGCATGTTCCACGTGAAACACACCCCAATCTGTAAATTGTCGCCGACCTAATGGCCCCCCATTCAGCAGAGAAAACGCGCCAGGATTAATCACCTGTATCGGCAGTAGCTCTAATAGCGGCGCGCTTGTCCGCACATAATCACTAGCCACCTTAATCTTGTTCATTCCCTCTACTGTCCGGGAAACGCCGATGCTTAGCGACAATCCCTCGTTTTTAGCAGCGACACTGCCAAAAACGGTGCAACTCTTTTCACCGTACTGTATAAAGCTTCTGCTTTTATTGGTCAAAAATGACCGTGCCCTGCCTAAAAAATAGATTCCTTCCAGTACACTGGTTTTACCACTGCCATTAGGGCCTATTATCAAATTCATCTCACTATTGGGCGAAATGGAAACCCGAGTCAGATTTCGAAAGTGAGTAATCACTATCTCTTTAAGAGCCATTAATCATTACGCCTGGCAAAAACTAAATTCTATCAACTGTAACTAATGGTCCTTTTTGCGCACCCGCGTTTCTATAGCCGCATCGGCATCACTACGTAAATAGCATCATTTTGCTCAGCGACTTCCTCTATAACAGCACTGCTGTTCGCATCTGACAGGGTGATTTTGATTTCACTACTCTCTGTAACCGAAAGCACATCCAGCATATAACTTACATTAAAGCCTATTTCGAGCCGATCCCCGGTATAATTGATTGGCATCGACTCTTCAGCTTCCTCCTGCTCTGGATTATTTGCGAAAACCTGTAGCTGAGAATCCTGTATGATCAGCCTGACACCACGATATTTTTCATTGGATAGAATCGCTGCCCGGTTCAGAACCTGCTTTAACTCCTCCCTTTCTGCTACCAACTCTTTGGTGCCACCTTTTGGAATAACCTGCTCATAGTCCGGGAACTTCCCATCAACAAGTTTGGAGGTAAACGTGAAATTAGCGGTAACCGCCCTGATATGATTGCTGCTTATTACAATTCGGGTATTTTCTTCCGGCTCCAACAACAATCGGCTTAACTCCAAAACCCCTTTTCGCGGAATAATAACCTGCTGCAGGTCTATATCCGAAATATCCGCTTGCGCCTGACATAGCGCTAATCGATGGCCGTCTGTAGCAACTGCCTTTAACATTCCAGGGCTAATTTCAAATAACATGCCATTGAGATAGTAGCGCACATCCTGTTGCGCCATTGCAACTCCCGTTCGCTCAATCACGTGCCGCAATGCACTCTGGGAAATCTCAACTTCCAGACTTTTCGGTTTTTCCTCTACATTAGGAAAATCTGTTGCCGGTAAGGTAGATAGAGAAAACCGGCTACGGCCCGCCTTAATGACCAACTTTTCGCCTTCCTGCTGAATATTGATAACGGATTGTTCGGGCAATGTTTTACAAATATCCATCATCTTCCTGGCAGGAACGGTGATTTCGCCTGCCTCTCCAGGTTGCTCCAACTGAACACGCCCCACCAGCTCCACTTCCAGATCAGTGCCGGTCAGAGACAGACTGTCGCCGTCGACCACGATCAGTATGTTTGATAGTACCGGCAACGTTTGACGGCGCTCAACCACCCCCGCGACCAAAGTCAAAGGCTTTAGCAATTCTTCTCTGGAGATGACAAATTTCATATTGTTATCCTCTGTTCTTCATATTATTCTTCAAGCTCACTATCCGGTCTCTCAGCAATTATCATCGGGATATCACTTCCTTTCGATGACTATGTTGTTAATAATCGCATCAGGTTCTTATAGTCTTCCCGAATATCATTATTGGTTTCGCTCAGCTCTTTTACTTTCCGGCACGCATGCAGAACGGTAGTGTGATCGCGCCCACCAAAAAAATCACCGATCTCAGGCAGACTGTGATTAGTTAGCTCTTTTGCCAAAGCCATTGCAACTTGCCGCGGCCTGGCTACTGAACGGCTTCGTCTTTTTGAAAGCATGTCAACCATCTTGATCTTGTAATACTCGGCGACCGTTCTTTGTATATTATCAACGCAAACCAGTTTATCCTGCACAGCAAAAAGATCTTTCAAGGCATCCCTAACAAACTCGACACTGATCTCACTACCAGTGAAGTGAGCGCTTGCTATCACCCTTTTAAGCGCTCCTTCTAGCTCTCGAACATTTGACCTTATTTTTTGTGCTATAAAAAAGGCTACATCCTTTGGTAAAGTAACGTTGGCCTGATCCGCCTTTTTGAGCAATATTGCCACCCGCGTTTCCAGTTCCGGCGGCTCTACAGCTACCGTCAAACCCCAGCCAAATCGCGATTTAAGCCTCTCTTCCAGTCCCTTGATCTCTTTTGGATACCGATCACAGGTCAATATCATCTGCTGTTCACTTTCCAAAAGCGCATTAAAGGTATGGAAGAACTCTTCCTGGGAACGCTCCTTCGCTGCGAAAAACTGAATATCATCAATGAGCAGCGCATCGACAGACCGATAAAACCGCTTAAATTCGTTAATAGCGTTCATCTGCAGCGCCTTCACCATATCGGCGACAAAGCGCTCCGAATGCAAATAAACCACTTTAGCATTCGGGTTTTGCTTGAGCATATAATCACCAACAGCGTGCATTAAATGGGTTTTACCAAGACCCACACCGCCATATATAAACAAGGGGTTATAAGCACCGCCCGGGTTTTCCGCCACCTGGACAGCTGCCGCTCTTGCCAACTGGTTGGACTTGCCCTCTACAAACGTGTCAAATGTAAAAGCTCTATTCAAACCGCTGGTCGGTTTTTCTTTGCCGTTTGTTTTACTATTATCAAGCGCTTGCGATCGATTACCAAATTTTGGTGGGCCTTTTTTTGAGTCTTTTTTCAGTACTTCAGCTTGCTGCGGCTCCCCGAGTGATTGCTCATCCGCGCTAGTTCCGATAACCACTTCAACCTTGACAACATCTCCCTGAATATCACTTACAATTTCACTTATTCGATTCAGATATCGTTGAGAAACCCAATCCAATACAAACCGGTTCGGTGCCAGCAATGTTAGATTGCCATCGACCAAATCAGACTGTAACGGTCTTATCCACGTATTAAATTGTTGTTCTGGAAGCTCCTTCTGCAGTCTTCCAACACAACTAGCCCATATCTTTTTGGCCATTCACCATTTTTCTCTAATTATTATGCTTTCCAAATAAAACTTTAATCGCTAACCGAAACAATAGTACCCCGATCAGTAGAACCCAGCATTTTAACCTTTTCGAGTAAACTTATCCACAGGATAAAAATTTTATTTATGTTAATAAATTCAATGGTTTGCAAAAAATATTTTTATAGGTAACTGTTAATCTATATAAAATTTTAAGACGGGTTTGTGCTAAAAAATTTTGTATGTGTCACTATTCAAATTTACCCTTTAGAAAGGACTTTTGATTAACCAGGAGTATGCATCATAACAGGAAGGAAAAGGCGTTACTTTCAATCGCCCCTTTTAAAGTGTTCGATAAAACAGGTGCCTTAAAACGTACCTGTTTCGAAAATACGCTAAGTTATTGAAAATTTATTAGCTTTTATTGAGGAATAAATTGCAGATTGCCTCCGAATTCACTAGAATCCTCGCTCCCAAAATACCGGTAATTAACCGATATAAGATTCGTGTGGAGTAATTTCGATGAAAAGAACTTTTCAACCCAGTAATTTAAAACGTAAACGCACTCATGGTTTCAGGGCAAGAATGGCAACCAAAAATGGCCGTCTGGTGATAAATCGCCGCCGCGCTAAAGGTCGAAAACGACTTACTGCTTAATCGCCTTTATGCGTCTGCTGCTGCCCATTTTGCATGGTCAGATTTGGGTTTACTAAACAAAAGCGGTTATTAAAAGCTCGCGATTTTCAGCGAGTTTTCGATCGTTCCAGCGTGAAAGCCTCTTCGCGGGTAATGCTGTTAATAGCAGCGCCCAATGACCTGAGCCAACCACGGATTGGCTTCATTATTGCGAAAAAGCAGGTTCGTTTAGCGGTAAAGCGAAACCGCATCAAACGTGTCATTCGCGAAACCTTCCGCCATTTAGACTCTGAAGATTTCTCCTATGATGTTATTCTGCTGGCTCGCAAAGGCGTGGATCAGCAGAGCAACAGGAAAATTCGATCCGAATTTGAGCACCTTTGGCAAAAATTAAAGCGGCGGGCCAATAGTGAGGGCAGTTGAATACTTTCATGCGTAGATTAACTAAACTGATTTTTAAAGGGTATCGGTTTGTTATCAGTCCGTTACTTGGTAACAACTGCCGATTCTACCCTTCCTGTTCCTGCTATGCAGAAACCGCCATTCTTCGATTTGGCTTTTTTCGAGGTTTCTGGATGTCTCTTAGGCGCCTGTCAAAATGCCACCCTTGGCACGAAGGGGGCCTGGACCCTGTTCCAGAGCTTAATGAAACCAAGATAAACACCTCTACTCCATCGACAAAAAGAGATGCTTCATGGACGCACAACGTATAGTTCTTATCTTATCACTTGCTGTGGTAAGTTACTTATTGCTACAGGCCTGGAACGAGGACTACGGACAACCGGTCCCCGTTACACCCGTTTCCATAGAGCAAAACACCACAACCGCTGACATAGTGGCCAACAACCAACCTGAAGTAACTGCTGATTTACCTGTTGCCACTCAGGATGTGCAGGATATTCCGAGTACTGGTGCAAAGATAAAAGAACCTCTGACTACATCTCAGAAGATATCAGTTAAAACCGATGTACTGTCACTGCTGATCGACCCGGTTGGCGGTGATGTCAGCTATGCGGCGTTAAGGGCCTATCCCAGAATCATTAACCAGCCTGATGATCCATTCGTGCTGCTGGAACAAAATACCGAGCGAACCTATATTGCGCAAAGCGGGCTGATTGGCACCCACGGCCCGGATGCTAATCCTGGTGGACGGCCATTATATACGGCTTCTCAGAACAGTTATTCGTTGGCCGATGGAGCGCAACAACTGGTTGTCGAATTAAGCTTTAGGGATCAAAGGGGCGTTAATATCGTAAAACGTTATACCCTGCTGCGCGGCGACTATCTGGTTAAGGTTGAATATCTGATCGATAATCAGTCCGCGGAGGCTTGGCAAGCGAACTTCTTTGCGCAATTTAAAAGGGACAACAGTCCGGATCCAAGTGAAATGACCAGCATGGGCATGAAGTCCTTTGTAGGGGCAGCCATCACCTCCCCGGATCAGCGCTACGAAAAAATTGACTTTGAAGATTTTGCTGAGTCACCGTTGAAGCTGAAAAACACTGGTGGCTGGATAGCCATGTTACAGCACTATTTTGTCAGTGCCTGGGTGCCCGATAAAAATCTTCAGCATAGCTACCAAACCCGCAAAAACAATAAAGGTGAAAATATCGCCGGCTTGGTAAGCCCGGCTATTACTGTACAGCCCGGAGCCAGCGCAACCACCTCTTCACAGCTCTACATGGGCCCTAAAACACAGGACCGCTTAAAAGAGATCTCTCCATCACTGGAACTAACCGTAGATTACGGATGGCTTTGGTTTATAGCCCAACCGCTATTTTGGCTGTTATCAACCCTACATGGCTTTTTGGGTAATTGGGGCTGGGCTATTATTTTCACTACCCTGGTCGTAAAACTGCTGTTCTTTCAGTTATCAGCAACCAGTTATAAATCCATGGCTAATATGCGCCGTGTGGGACCCGAATTACAACGCCTTAAAGAAAGATACGGTGACGATCGGCAGAAGATGTCCACCGCCATGATGGAACTGTATAAGAAAGAAAAGATCAATCCGCTCGGCGGCTGCTTACCAATACTTGTACAAATGCCCGTTTTTATTGCACTTTATTGGGTTCTACTGGAAAGTGTCGAACTGCGACAAGCCCCTTTTATGTTCTGGCTCAATGACCTCTCGGTCAAAGATCCCTACTTCATTCTGCCTATTGTGATGGGTGCTACGATGTTTTTCCAGCAAACCCTCAATCCTGAGCCGCCAGACCCTATGCAAGCCAAGGTAATGAAGATGATGCCCATTATGTTTACCTTTTTCTTTCTGTGGTTCCCGGCAGGGCTGGTACTTTACTGGGTGGTCAATAATATCCTGTCCATCGCTCAGCAGTGGGTTATTACCAAGAACATTGAGAAATCAGCAGCGGCCAAAGGGACCTAATACAGTTTTCAAACGCTGTCAAAATGCTGGCTGAAAATCGAAAATGAGAGAGTTTCAGAAAGATAACAGCACGATTAAAACAGATAGCGACACAATTGTAGCACAGGCCACCGCTATTGGTCGTGCTGGTGTCGCTATCGTGCGTGTTTCCGGACCACAAGCAGAATCCATAGCGAAAAAGCTTATAAAGCAACCGTTATCACCAAGATACGCTCTTTTCGCACCATTTTACGGAACAATCGGCTCAAAATCTGATGAGATTATCGACCAGGGGATCGCCTTGTGGTTTCCGGCTCCTCACTCTTTTACCGGGGAAGATGTTCTGGAGTTACAAGGTCACGGTGGCCAGGTCCTGGTAGATATTTTAATCCACAATATCCTGGCCGCTGGCGCCCGTATGGCAAGACCGGGTGAATTTTCTGAGCGTGCTTTTTTAAATGACAAACTGGACCTGACTCAAGCCGAAGCGATTGCCGATTTGATCGATAGCAGCTCAGAACAGGCAGCCCACAGTGCATTGCGCTCTCTTCAGGGAGAATTTTCCAGGCACATAAATGATCTTGTTGAAGATCTTATTCAACTCAGGCTCTATGTCGAGGCAGCGATAGACTTTCCGGATGAAGAGATTGACTTCCTGGCCGATGGGAAAATTTTAACTCAGCTTAATAAGATTATTGATCAATTGCGTCAGGTAATAGATCAAGCCAATCTCGGCGCTACATTGAGAGAAGGCATGCGGGTGGTCATGGCAGGACTGCCAAATGCAGGAAAATCAAGCCTCCTGAACCAGCTTTCAGGAAGAGACAGCGCCATAGTAACCAATATACCTGGCACCACCAGAGATCTACTGCGCGAACATATTCACATCGATGGCATACCTTTGCATATCATTGATACTGCCGGGCTAAGAGTCAGTAGCGACGCAATTGAGCAAGAGGGAATCAAAAGAGCCTGGCAGGAGATTAAACAGGCTGACCGTATTTTGCTGGTAGTCGACAGTTTCGATTTAAAGACTACTCATCCCCATGATATCTGGCCAGAGTTTATTGATCAGCTTAATACTCTGGAAAAAATCACCCTTATTCAAAATAAAATTGACCGCTCGAAATTGCCTGCTGGTTTTGTTGAACCCGGGGAAAATAATCCTTGTCCGATCATCAGGCTTTCAGCAAAACACGGTGATGGCCTCGATCTGCTTAGAGAACACCTTAAATCCTGTATGGGGATTACCGGTTCCACAGAGGGTTGTTTTAGTGCTCGAAGAAGACACCTGGTTGCATTACAGGATGCCTTGAATTTCCTCTCCACCGGCAGGCATCAGTTAGAAAGTGCTAATGCCGGTGAACTACTGGCAGAAGATCTTCGACTTGCCCAGAACAGGCTCTCTGAAATCACAGGTGCCTTCACTACGGACGATCTTTTAGGTCGAATATTCTCCAGTTTTTGTATCGGAAAGTAGTTTTTTGTCACCCTAAAAGCTGTAGATAAAGTGTTAAATACCAGCTGAATGCCGAGTGGGTATCATGTGAACAAATTCACCCTGTGGATAACATCACTGTTTATCAACAGGCTTCTTTTAATGAATACATTACTTCACGCACAGTTTCTAACAGAGTTAAAATTCTATAACCTGATGATAATTAATCTTTTTGAATGCTTATTAACAATTTTCAAAGTCACTAATAACAATAACATCAGTAAAGTTATTAAATAATATATTAATACTATTAGTACTATCCTTATCAACATCAACGGGTCTGATGATATTCATACTTAGTCCTTTTCATTTAAGATTGAAACATTATACTGGTGTCCCTTTTCACCCGTATTCGTGAGAGTTCAATTGCAGTACCTTAAACAATATGATGTGCTCGTAATAGGCGGTGGTCATGCCGGCACAGAAGCCGCGTTATCCGCTGCGCGTCTGGGCGCTTCAACGTTATTGATTACGCACAATATTGAAACTCTTGGGCAGATGTCCTGCAATCCCGCAATCGGAGGTATTGGTAAAAGTCATCTGGTCAAAGAGGTCGATGCATTGGGTGGGGCTATGGCACTGGCCACAGATCAGGCCGGAATCCAGTTTCGCGTGCTTAACTCCAGAAAAGGTCCAGCGGTTAGGGCTACCCGCGCGCAAGCGGACCGGGTGCTTTACAAGGCAGCGATTAGAAATATTCTGGAAAACCAGCCTAATCTGCAGATTTTTCAACAGGCGGTCGATGATCTGATTGTCGAAGGCAACCGGGTAACAGGCGTAGTCACCCAAATGGGTGTTAAGTTCAGTGCCAAATCAGTTGTGCTGGCAGCAGGCACCTTTCTTGGCGGGGTTGTCCATGTGGGGTTGCAGAATCATTCCGGCGGGCGGGCAGGTGATCCACCTTCCATTGCATTAGCTCAACGGCTCAGAGAATTACCGTTACGTGTAGATCGGTTAAAAACCGGTACACCGCCTCGAATAGATGCGCGATCTGTAGACTTTTCAGAATTACAGGAGCAACCAGGGGATACACCGTTACCGGTAATGTCCTTTATGGGTTCTCGTGAAATGCATCCACAGCAGGTCAGTTGTTATATTACCCATACCAACTCGCGAACACACGAATATATACGAGCGGGACTGGATCGCTCCCCAATGTATACCGGTGTTATTGAGGGTGTAGGACCACGATACTGCCCTTCCATAGAGGATAAGATACAGCGTTTTTCCGACAAGGAATCTCACCAGATTTTTATTGAACCGGAAGGTTTAAACACACATGAGCTGTACCCGAATGGTATTTCAACCAGCTTGCCATTTGATGTTCAAATGGATTTTGTACGCTCCATAAACGGATTTGAAAACGCACATATCACGCGACCTGGATATGCCATTGAGTATGATTTTTTTAATCCTCAGGACCTGAGTCATACGCTGGCTGTAAAATCCTTGAAGGGACTTTATTTTGCCGGACAGATCAATGGTACTACCGGTTATGAGGAAGCTGCTGCACAGGGATTACTGGCTGGATTAAATGCGGCTCTGGAAGCCCAGGACAAGGAACCCTGGCACCCACTTCGGGATGAAGCTTATATCGGTGTGATGGTCGATGACCTGATAACCCTGGGTACCAGTGAACCTTACCGTATGTTTACCAGTCGGGCTGAATATCGTTTATTACTGCGTGAAGATAACGCAGACTTGAGGTTAACGGAACAGGGTTATGCTTTGGGTTTGGTGGGTGAAAAGCAATGGCAGCGGTTCAGTAAAAAGCAGGAGATGATTGCTCTGGAGCAGCAACGCCTGAAGGATACCTGGGTTCATCCATCAACTCCCGAAAGTGAACAACTGAAAGATAAGCTTGAGAAACCCATTAGTCGAGAACACGCGTTAATGGAGCTGCTGCGCAGGCCCGAACTAAGCTATCGAGATATCCAGTCCATTAAAGGACAGGGTGTGGATGATGAAGCAGTAGCTGAGCAGATCGAGATTCAGGCCAAGTATGAGGGATACATTAAACGGCAAAAGGGAGAGATAGAGCGTTTGCGAAGACAGGAGAATACGCCTTTACCCAAAGATCTGGATTATAGTCAGATCTCGGGTTTATCCAATGAAGTGACCCAAAAGTTGCAGCACGTGCGTCCTGAAACAATCGCGGCAGCTTCCCGTATACCGGGTATTACACCTGCCGCGGTGTCGTTGCTTCTGATACATCTGAAGAAAAAAAACATGTTGGAGAGTAACAGTAGAAGCGCATAGTCGGGATTTCACGTGGGAGTAATTTCAGAAAAGATCCGAGCCGGATGTCAGCAGCTGAATGTTTCGCTTACCGAGCAGCAATTCGGCAAACTCGAAGCCTATATTCATTTACTGGTTAAATGGAATAAAAGTTACAATTTAACAGCCATAAGAGATCCAGAGAAAATGGTCATTTACCATTTGCTGGATAGTATTGTTTTACAGGATTATTTTTTTGAAAGGCAACTCTCAGTTATGGATGTAGGATCCGGCGCCGGCTTGCCTGGAATACCTCTAAGTATTGTCTTTTCGGATAAAGACTTTACTTTGCTCGATAGTAATGGCAAAAAGACCCGATTTATGACCCAGGCTAAACTTGAATTGGGCCTGGAAAATTGTAACGTGTTGCAACATCGGGTGGAAAAGCTGGTAGTCGATCGACCTTTTGAGGTGATTGTATCCAGAGCATTTGCTACGCTGGCAGACTTTGTGAACTGTACGGCGCATCTGATCGATAATCAGGGGATGTTTTACGCCATGAAAGGCAAGCTATCACCTGAAGAACTCGAAGAGATCCCGTCCAGTGTTCGTTTGGTGAAGATACAGCCATTGAATGTTCCAATGTTGTCTGAGCAGCGACATTTGGTCGTGTTGGAAAAAACAAACTGATAACTACCGGGGGCCTCCTTGGGTAAAATAATTGCGGTGACCAATCAAAAGGGTGGTGTGGGAAAAACGACGACCGCCGTAAATTTGTCAGCATCGATGTTTGCGATAAAACGCAAGGTGTTGATGGTCGATCTGGATCCACAGGGCAATGCCACCATGGGTTGTGGTGTGGATAAGAGCCAGTTGGAATATTCTGTGTATGACCTGATAACAGACCGTTGTGATATATCGTCAGTAATCGTTCACAAAACGGCTGCAGGGTTTGATTTGTTGCCCGCCAATGCCGATTTAACGGCTGCAGAAGTTGAGCTGATGTCGTTGGATAACAGAGAAAACCGCCTTAGAGTAGCGCTCGCTGCCGTTAAGGATGATTATGATTATATTATTATCGATTGTCCCCCCTCATTAAGCATGTTGACGGTTAATGCTCTGGTGGCTGCTGAAAGCGTGATTATCCCCATGCAATGTGAATATTATGCGCTGGAAGGTTTAACCGCGTTGATTACAACTATCAAAGGAATAGCAGCAGGGGCCAATACCAACCTTAAAATAGAAGGTTTATTGCGTACAATGTATGATCCGCGTAACAGTTTGACCCGAGATGTTTCAAACCAACTGGTCAATCATTTTGGCGATCAGGTATACGATACGGTGATTCCCCGAAATGTTCGCCTTGCAGAGGCACCCAGCTATGGTTTACCGGCATTGATTTATGATAGAAAATCCAGGGGAGCTTTGGCTTATCTGGCGTTGGCGGGAGAAATTTTAAGAAAATCCAGAACGCAACAGGCGGTTGCCGTTTAGCTAATCAGGAAAAGACAAACCGATGACCACACAGAAACGAGGTTTAGGGCGAGGCTTGGATGCCTTGCTTGGAAATATCAATGAAGCGACGGCTGAGACTGAGTCCACACCGACCGATCAGGAAAAGCTATCCCGCCTGCCCGTTGATTTGATTCAGAGAGGCAAGTACCAGCCGCGCAAAGAGATTGAGCCCCAGGCACTTCAAGAGTTGGCAGACTCTATTAAAGCTCAGGGGGTTATGCAGCCAATCGTTGTTAGACCGGTGGCAGCCAATCGCTATGAAATTATTGCAGGGGAGCGACGCTGGCGTGCAACCCAGTTGGCTGGTATTGATGAAATACCTGCTATTGTGCGGGATGTGACGGATGAAACCGCCATCGCAATGGCTCTAATAGAGAATATTCAAAGGGAAAATCTGAACCCGATGGAAGAGGCAGTAGCGTTACAGCGGCTACAGGATGAGTTTGAGCTGACTCAGCAGCAAGTTGCGGATGCTGTCGGGAAATCCAGGGCATCGGTTGCTAATTTGATCCGCTTAAATGGATTGAATGAAGAGGTGAAAGCTCTTTTGCTGGCAGGGCAGCTGGATATGGGGCACGCTCGAGCGTTACTAGCATTATCTGGTGCCCAGCAGACCGGAGCTGCGCGGGATGTTGCCAGTAAGCAATTATCTGTCCGGCAAACCGAGGCGCTGGTCAAAAGATTGTTAACACAGCTGCCGAAAGTAAAACCCGATACGGAAATAGACCCGGATATAAAAATATTACAGCAACGGCTGAGTGATCAGTTAGGCTCATCGGTGGCTATTCAGCATGGTGCTAAAGGTAAAGGTAAAATGGTTATCAAGTATAATTCTACAGAAGAACTTGAAGGGATCCTGAGCCATATTAAATAACGCCAGCTTATGGGCGATATAATTTAACAAAATGTAGGGGATCATTATTAATTGATGTTGTTGATCCGGACCCTGAAGCCGGTGTAGTGAACCTTCCTGAAAGCGTTGTATCACTTGGTTCTCAGCTGATAAATGACCTGTCATTTTATAAATAGACCCAGTGATCGAAAGGTGGTGGTCGTGGTCATCCAGCCTGACTTGACCTGCAGCGCATTAAAGCTTGATTGGCAGTGCATTTGCTCATATACTACGCGCCCTGTTGGAAGGCAGGTTATGTGTACCTATCGTTAGACAAGTCATTTAGTAATGACTTTGATATTTGGGGTGAGCCGGGATCTACCGATCGTTAACGCAGGTTAACCCACCTGTTTACAAGATTGCCTTAGTGCAGCTCTTTGTAACACTGGTGATTACAGCCATGGGCTTTGTTTTAGCCGGTATCGACACAACGTTGTCGATTCTGCTTGGAGGTCTGATAGGTTGCGCTGGTAACGGATTGTTTATCTGGATCTATTTTTACAGGTACCGGAAAAGACAGTCGCCACATAACATCCTTCGAACAGCATACAGGGCTGAATTATCCAAACTGGTGTTAACGCTGTTTTTGTTCGTAATCACCATAGTGGCCTTTAAAAGGCTGGATTTTTTGTTTTTTATTACGGCGTTTTTTTTAACGCAAGTGATTAACTGGATTGCTCCCCTGATGTTTCGGCAAGACCAATAGGTCAGAATGCTGAAACAGAGTTGTAACCAAACTTTGTAAGTATTTAAGCGTACCAACGGAACAGAAATAACACGAATGGCTACTGACGCACTAACAACCAAAGGTTATATCACACACCACTTGACCAATCTGACTTTTGGTCAGCACCCTGACGGCAGCTGGGGATTTGCGCATAGCGCTCAGGAAGCCGGGGAAATGGGTTTTTGGGCTTTCAATGTTGATACTCTGGGATTTTCTATTCTGCTGGGCGTTATTTTCTCTTTTGTATTCTGGAAAGCCGCTAAAAAAGCGACTGCGGATGCGCCTTCCGGTTTACAGAATTTCGTTGAGATGATTATTGAATTCGTCGATACCAGCGTTAGCGATATCTTCCACAGTCGCAACGCGCTCGTTGCACCACTGGCATTAACAATTTTTGTCTGGATATTCCTGATGAACCTGATGGACCTGGTTCCGGTAGATCTTATCCCACATACCGCACAACTGGCGGGTGTACATTTTCTTAAGGTGGTTCCCACTACTGATCCTAATGCCACTCTGGGAATGGCGTTTGGTGTGTTTTTGCTGATTCTCTATTACAGTATTAAAATCAAAGGGTTGGGTGGATTTCTTGGGGAGCTGACGCTGCATCCCTTTGGTAAATGGATGCTGCCTTTCAACCTGTTTTTGGAAGGTGTAAACCTGATTTCAAAACCGGTTTCGCTGGGTTTGCGGTTATTCGGAAACCTGTATGCCGGTGAAATGATCTTTATTCTAATCGCTTTAATGTATAGCGGTGGTTTAGTGATAGGCGCCTTTGGTGGTGTTTTGCAATGGGCATGGGCAGTTTTTCATATTCTGATTATTCTGCTTCAGGCTTTTATTTTTATGGTGTTGACCATTGTGTACCTGAGTATGGCACACGAATCGTCACACTAGAGAAACAACTTAATATTAATTAACTGTTAGAAAAACGGGAGTAAAAATGGAACTCGCAACTGCATTATTGTACTTGGCTGGTGGCATACTAATGGGTCTTGCTGCCCTGGGTGCTTCTGTAGGTATTGGTGTATTGGGCGGAAAATTCCTGGAAGGCGCTGCTCGCCAACCTGAAATGATCCCTATGCTGCGTACCCAGTTGTTCATTGTAATGGGTCTGGTTGACGCGGTTCCAATGATCGGTGTGGGTATCGCGCTTTATATTCTGTTTGCTGTCGTTTAAAGCTCGGTCTTTTTATAAACCCTAGCGATAAGCGAGAGGTGCTTTGTGAATATTAATGCAACCATCATAGGACAGATGCTGACGTTTGTAGTCTTCGTCTGGTTCTGTATGAAGTTCATTTGGCCGCCACTGATTAATGTGTTGGCTGAACGAACCAAGAAAATTGCGGATGGCCTTAGCGCTGCGGATCGTGCCGAGAAAGATCTTGAGCTGGCTCAGGAAAAAGCCACGGACCAGCTTAAAGAAGCTAAGCAGCAGGCTGCAGAGATCATTGACCAGGCGCATAAGCGGGCTGGACAGCTGGTCGATGAAGCGAAGGAACAGGCTCGCGAAGAAGGCGACCGCCTGCTAAAAGCGGCACAGGCAGAAATTGAGCAGGAATTCAACCGCGCTCGGGAAGAGCTGAGAGCACAGGTAGCAACCATTGCGGTTGCCGGTGCCGAGAAGGTATTAGGTTCCAGTGTTGATGCCCAGGCCCATTCTGCATTACTCGATAAACTGGCAGCGGAACTATAGGTCCTTACCATGGCAGAAGTCAGTACCATAGCTCGACCCTACGCAAGAGCAGCGTTCGAGCATGCCACAGAGGCGTCAGAATTGGCCCAGTGGTCTGAAGCACTAGCCACAGCGGCCGTCGTTTCCAGTGATCCGGATATGGGGCGCTTGCTGGATAGTCCTGCTCTGGGTAATGATGCGAAGGCTGATCTTTTTATCGACGTTTGTGCGGCGAGTGCGAGTGATGGGGTTAAGAACTTTATTACTGTATTGGCCGAAAACAAGAGGCTGGCGGTATTGCCCGCTATCAGTCAGGCGTTCGAAGTGTTGAAGGCACAAAAAGAGCAGGCAGTCGATGTTGAAGTTATCAGTGCGTATGAGTTGACCACTGAACAGCAGGACACGCTGGCCCAGAAGCTCAAGAACAAGTGGCAAAAAGAAGTCAGTATCAAACAGCAGGTAGACAACAGTCTTATTGGTGGAGTTGTCATCCGTGCAGGGGATCTTGTAATTGATGACTCTGTTCGCGGTAAATTGATGCGGCTGACGGAAGCGGTGAATACGTAAGTTTGGAAAGAATTATTACAGGTTAAGAGGCATACCATGCAACAACTGAATGCTGCAGAGATCAGTGAGATTATCAAACAGCGCATCAATAAGGTAGATATCTCATCTGAAGCGCGAAATGAAGGCACCATCGTAAATGTTTCGGATGGTGTAATTCGTATTCACGGTCTTGAGGACGTGATGTACGGGGAAATGATTGAGTTCACGGGTGGTATTTACGGTATGGCGCTTAACTTGGAGCGCGATTCTGTAGGTGCAATCGTCCTTGGGGATTACAAAGGATTGTCGGAAGGACAAACCTGTCGTTGTACCGGCAGAATCCTTGAAGTTCCTGTCGGACCTGAACTGGAAGGACGGGTTGTTGATTCGCTGGGTAATCCGATCGATGGTCGCGGACCTATCGAAGCGGCTTTGACAGACCCGATTGAAAAAGTAGCGCCAGGGGTAATTGCCCGTAAATCTGTTGACCAGCCGGTACAAACCGGACTCAAGGTAATTGACTCCATGGTACCTATCGGGCGTGGTCAGCGAGAGCTAATCATTGGTGACCGTCAGATTGGTAAATCCGCGGTAGCGATCGATGCCATTATCAACCAGAAAGGTACTGGCATTAAATGTATCTACGTTGCGGTCGGTCAAAAGGCCTCCTCCGTAGCGGCAGTAGTTCGCAAATTGGAAGAACATGGCGCGATGGAGCACACTATCGTGGTTGCTGCCAACGCTTCTGACCCTGCATCCATGCAGTTTTTGGCACCGTTCGCCGGCTGTTCCATGGGTGAGTACTACCGGGATCGCGGCCAGGATGCTCTGATCATTTATGATGATCTGACCAAGCAGGCTTGGGCATATCGCCAGATTTCATTGTTGCTGCGTCGTCCTCCAGGCCGTGAAGCTTATCCTGGAGACGTGTTCTATCTGCACTCTCGTCTGCTGGAAAGATCCGCACGTGTTAATGAAGAGTATGTGGAAAAATTCACTAATGGTGAAGTTAAGGGCCAAACCGGTTCATTAACAGCGCTACCGGTTATTGAAACCCAGGCGGGTGACGTATCGGCATTTGTACCGACCAACGTTATCTCTATCACCGATGGACAGATCTTCCTGGAATCAGATATGTTCAACGCGGGTATCCGTCCAGCGATGAATGCCGGTATTTCGGTATCCAGGGTGGGTGGTGCAGCACAGACCAAGATCATGAAAAAACTGTCCGGCGGTATTCGTACCTCACTGGCACAGTACCGTGAACTGGCAGCGTTTGCCCAGTTTGCATCTGATCTGGATGAAGCGACCAAAGCTCAGCTGGATCATGGTGAGCGCGTTACCGAGTTGATGAAGCAGAAGCAGTATTCTCCGCAAACGATTGCTGAGATGGGCTTGCTGATTTATGCCTCTAACGAAGGGTATCTGAAAGATATCGAGGTGGCACAAATAGGCGACTTTGAGGAAGCGCTGCTTTCCTATGCGCAAAGCCAATACGGCGATCTGATGGACGAAATTGTAGCCAGTGGTGACTGGAACGATGATTACGAGGCTAAATTCAAAGAGTGTCTCGATAAGTTCAAATCAACACAAACCTGGTAACGGGTTACCTGTTTGGGTAACACGACAGCTAACTATTAACTCTGGATTACTGAGATAACTCATGGCAGCCGGAAAAGAGATCCGCACGCAGATAGCGAGTATTAAAAGTACGCAGAAAATTACCAGCGCAATGGAACTGGTGGCGGCAAGTAAAATGCGCAAGGCTCAGGAAAGAATGAGCCTGGGGCGGCCCTATTCCGATCGTATTCGGCAGGTTGTCAGTCACCTGGCAAACGCCACTTCGGAGTTCCGTCATCAATATATGGAAGAACGAGAGGTCAAGCGAGTCGGTGTAGTTGTTATTTCGACTGACCGAGGCCTTTGCGGTGGCTTGAACGTCAATCTATTCAAAGCAGCACTGCGTTCGACCAAAGAGTGGCAGGACAAGGGCGCAGAGGTAGATCTGTGTCTGATCGGTGCCAAAGCGGTAAGTTTCTTCAAAAGCGTTGGTGGAAATGTCGTAGCGGCGAAGACGCATTTGGGCGATGAATTCAATGCATCGGATTTGATCGGATCAATCAAGGTAATGTTTGATTCCTTTGAAGAAGGCAAGATCGACAAGCTGTTTTTGGTGTACAACCGTTTTATTAACACCATGACTCAGGATCCGAGCGTTGATCAGCTGTTACCACTTAAAGCTGAAGAGAACGAACAGATGACGCATCACTGGGACTATCTTTATGAGCCAGATGACGCATCGCTGCTTGAAGGCCTGCTAGCCCGCTATATAGAATCGCAGGTTTATCAGGGTGTGGTTGAAAATAATGCCTGTGAGCAGGCTGCACGAATGATTGCAATGAAAAGCGCGACAGATAATGCAGGTGATCTGATTGATAATTTGCAGCTGGTCTATAACAAGGCCAGGCAAGCGGCGATCACTCAGGAACTTTCTGAAATCGTCAGTGGCGCGGCAGCGGTCTAAAGAAATTAATTTTACCGGGGAAGCTACAGTTTTCCCCATAAAGAAAAGAGGAACCGGAAATGAGTAGCGGACGTATCGTACAAATCATTGGCGCGGTTATTGACGTGGAGTTTCCACGAGATGCTTTGCCCAGTGTTTACGACGCTTTAAAGGTGGCGGATAAGGATCTGACCCTAGAAGTACAGCAGCAGCTGGGAGATGGTGTAGTAAGAACTATTGCCATGGGTTCATCTGAAGGCGTAAGCCGTGGCCTGGCGGTTGATAATACCGGTGCTCCGGTTTCAGTACCGGTTGGTTCGGAAACACTTGGCCGAATCATGGATGTATTGGGCAATCCAATTGACGAGCTTGGTGCGATTGGCGAGCAAGAGCGCATGCCGATTCACCGTGATGCGCCCACATATGAAGAGCTGGCTGCTTCCGAGGAGCTGTTGGAAACAGGCATTAAGGTGATCGATCTGGTTTGCCCGTTTGCCAAAGGTGGTAAGGTTGGCCTGTTTGGTGGTGCCGGTGTTGGTAAAACAGTTAACATGATGGAGCTGATTAATAATATCGCGACGGAACACTCCGGACTATCGGTTTTTGCCGGAGTTGGAGAGCGTACTCGTGAAGGTAACGATTTCTATCACGAAATGCAGGAAGCAGGTGTTGTTAACGTACAAGACTTCAAAGAGTCTAAAGTGGCGATGGTTTACGGGCAGATGAATGAGCCCCCCGGAAACCGTCTTCGCGTAGCGCTGACCGGTTTGACCATGGCGGAAAAATTCCGTGATGAAGGGCGTGATGTATTGTTGTTTGTGGATAATATCTATCGTTATACACTGGCGGGTACCGAAGTATCAGCGCTGCTGGGTCGTATGCCTTCAGCGGTGGGCTATCAGCCGACACTGGCTGAAGAGATGGGTGTACTGCAGGAGCGAATCACTTCAACTAAAACGGGATCCATTACCTCTATTCAGGCGGTATATGTACCGGCGGATGATTTGACTGACCCCTCGCCCGCAACCACCTTTGCTCACCTGGATTCTACGGTGGTACTGTCTCGTGATATCGCGGCAAAAGGTATTTACCCTGCTGTTGACCCGCTGGATTCAACCTCACGCCAACTTGATCCACTGATCATCGGACAAGAGCACTATGAAGTTGCCCGAGGCGTGCAGGGTGTATTGCAGCGCTATAAAGAGCTAAAAGACATTATTGCGATTCTGGGTATGGACGAGCTGTCTGAAGAGGACAAGCTAACGGTAGCACGTGCCCGTAAAATTGAACGTTTCCTTTCTCAGCCATTTACTGTGGCGGAAGTCTTCACTGGCTCACCGGGCAAGTATGTACCGTTGAAAGAAACGATCCGCAGCTTTAAAGCGATCCTGGAAGGCGAGTATGATCATTTGCCGGAACAGGCTTTCTACATGGCTGGCGGCATCGAAGAAGTGATCGAGAAAGCTGAAAAAATGTAATATTGATTGCCCGTGAACCTAACGTTTAACGGGCAATCAAAGGATAAAAGGGTTTAATAGGCATGGCGATGACTGTCCATTGCGATATTGTTAGCGCAGAAGAAAAGATTTTCTCCGGATTGGTGGAAATGGTAATTGCGGCCGGATCTCTTGGCGATCTTGGTATTGCGCCTGGCCACGCGCCACTTCTGACCGAGCTAAAACCCGGTCCAGTAAGGTTAATTCTGGATAGTGGGGAGGAGGAGATTTTCTACGCATCCGGTGGTTTTCTTGAGGTGCAGCCACACCTGGTGACTATTCTGGCCGATACGGCATTAAGGGCTCATGACATGAATGAGGCTGCTGCTTTGGAAGCGAAAAAGCAGGCTGAGCAAATGATGACCGATCAAAGTTCGGATATTGACCATGCATTGGCTTCCGCCCAATTGGCTGAAGCGGCAGCGCAGTTAAGAACCTTGACACGTATCAGGAAGAAGATGGGAAAATAGGTTCCAGGTTAAAAAAGTATAATCAGTAAAAGGCAGCATTAGCTGCCTTTTTTTATGGCTTTTTGGTTGATTTGGACAATAATGTATCAAAGCTTTTTAAATAAGAGTTTCCTGGCAATTGAGTAAGAGTTTTATAAAAGGAGTGTTGAGCCCAATGAGTCTTGAGGTTGTTGTCCTTGCCGCCGGGCGGGGAACTCGAATGAAATCGGAATTACCAAAAGTACTTCATCGACTGGCAGGGAAAGCGCTGCTCTCCCATGTGGTCGATACTGCTGAAGACCTGGGCGCACAAGCGATACATGTTGTAGTCGGTCATGGCGGTGAGCTGGTCAGGGAGTGTATGCAGAAGCGCCGGCTAAATTGGGTTAACCAGGAGAAACAGCTGGGTACAGGCCATGCGGTAGCCCAGGCATTACCGGCCATCAACAGCGACAGCACGGTTCTAATTTTATACGGCGACGTTCCCCTCACTTCGCTTGCCACTCTAGAGCGATTATTGCAAAAGGTCAATCATCAGAGTATTGGGTTACTAACGGTTCAACTAGAAAACCCGACGGGCTATGGACGTATTATCAGGGATAACCAGGGCTTGGTTCAGGCGATTGTGGAGGAGAAGGATGCAACCCCGGAACAACGGCAAATCTCAGAGGGAAATACCGGTATTATAGCGGTCGGAAGCGATAGGCTGCGTAGCTGGTTACCCAAGCTTTCTTCAAGTAATGCTCAGGGCGAGTACTACCTGACGGACATTATTGCGATGGCAGTGGCGGCAGGGATGACAGTAGAGGCCGAGATTGTCGCTACGGAGCTAGAGGTGCTGGGGGTCAACAGCCGCAAACAACTGGCGGATCTGGAGCGCTGGCATCAACTTCAGCAAGCTGAAGAACTTATGAATTCCGGAGTGACATTGGCCGATCCGGCGCGCCTCGATATTCGCGGTGAAGTATCCGTTGACCAGGATACCTTTATCGACGCGAATGTTTTACTGGAGGGTAAAGTCAGCATTGGTGCCAATGTCAGTATTGGACCCAATGTGGTGATTAAAAACTCCAGTATTGGTGACGGTGTCACAATCAATGCCAATTCGGTCATTGAGGAAGCGGAAGTAGCAGACAATTGTCAGATAGGCCCGTTTGCCCGCTTACGTCCAGAATCAAAATTGGCTGAAGGCGCCAGAATCGGTAATTTTGTAGAGATTAAAAAGGCGTATATTGGACCAGGAAGCAAGGTTAATCACCTCAGCTATGTTGGCGATGCCGAGTTGGGCAAGCAGGTCAATATAGGTGCGGGTACTATCACCTGTAACTATGACGGGGCCAATAAATTCAAGACGACAATCGAGGACGGAGTGTTTGTTGGCTCCAATACAGCGCTCGTAGCGCCTATCACGGTGGGTGGGAATGCAACCATTGGTGCGGGCTCTACACTTTCAAAAGATGTTCCCGGGAACTGTTTAATTGTGGCTCGAGGAAAAGCCAGAGTGGTTGAAGGCTGGCAGCGACCTAAGAAAAAATAGCAGATGAAAGCAAGGCTATAGAATTATGTGTGGAATAGTTGGAGCAATAGCGAATCGCGATGTTACCGGAATTTTGCTGGAAGGTTTAAGACGGCTGGAATATCGGGGTTATGATTCCGCGGGCATGGCGGTAATAGACTCCGGTCAAAATCAGTTTGCCAGAGTGCGCCGAAAGGGCAAGGTGCAGGAGCTGGCAGATGCCATCACCAGTGAAAAATCAGCGGGTATCATTGGTATCGCCCATACCCGATGGGCAACGCATGGCGTTCCAAGTGAACGCAATGCACACCCGCACCTTTCCAATGAGCGGATTGCGGTGGTTCATAATGGCATTATCGAGAATCACGAACCGCTAAGGGATGAACTCAAGGCGCTGGGATACCAGTTTTCCTCTGACACAGATACAGAAGTTGTTGCGCACCTTATCCATTATTATCGAAATCAGGGTGTTGAGTTGCGACAGGCGGTGGATCAGACTCTGGCGCGTCTTGAAGGGGCATTTGCGCTGGGCGTTGTCGACTGCAACGAGCCAGGACGATTAATTGCGGCGCGCAGTGGCAGCCCTCTGGTTGTGGGTGTGGGTATTGGCGAGAACTTCATAGCTTCCGATCAACTGGCGCTTCTTCAGGTTACGGACCGTTTTATATTTCTAGATGAAGGGGATCTGGTGGAGTTAACCCGAGAGGGTGTCACTATACATGATGCCCAAAGGGATGAGGTTCAACGCGCGATTACACGATTCGAGCATCATATTGATGCTGCGGATAAGGGGAGTTACCGGCACTTTATGCTCAAGGAGATATTTGAGCAGCCAAAAGTGGTAGCGGCGACCCTGACCGGGCGAATGACAGAGAAACAGGTGCTGGAGCAATCTTTGGGTGCTGCGGCCAAGGAGATTCTGGACAAGGTCGAGGCGGTACAGATCATTGCCTGTGGTACCAGCTATCATGCGGGACTGGTGGCGCGTTACTGGATAGAGGATCTGGTCGGGATTCCCTGTCAGGTTGAGGTAGCGAGCGAATACCGTTACCGAAAAGTGGTGGTAGCACCGAACACGCTGTTTGTGACTATATCTCAGTCAGGAGAAACAGCTGACACTCTGGCGGCGTTGCGCATGGCAAAGGATATGGGTTATCTGGCCAGCCTGGGGATCTGCAATGTCGCAACCAGTACTTTGGTACGTGAATCGGATTTGGTGATGCTCACCCAAGCAGGACCAGAAATTGGGGTGGCATCGACAAAAGCCTTTACCACTCAGCTGGTGGCGTTATTGCTGGTTACGCTGATGTTAGGCCGAAGGCAGGCCTTATCTGCTGACATAGAGCAGCGCATTGTTCAGGCGCTGGCCGAACTTCCTGAATTGTTGCAGGAAGTGCTGCAATTGGATCGTCAGATTCAGCTGATCTCTGAGCAGTTTGCGGATAAACATCATGCGTTGTTCCTGGGCCGAGGAGCGATGTACCCGGTTGCAATGGAGGGCGCTTTAAAGTTAAAGGAGATCTCCTATATTCATGCAGAGGCCTACCCAGCCGGGGAGCTAAAACATGGGCCTCTGGCTTTGGTAGACAATGATATGCCGGTTATTACGGTGGCGCCCAACAATGAACTGCTTGATAAGTTGAAATCAAATCTGCAGGAAGTTAAAGCCCGTGGCGGCGTATTGTATGTCTTTGCTGATCGCGAGGCAGCAGTTGGTGAGGCAGAGGATACGCGTGTGCTGGTAATCCCTCCTGTGGATGATATTCTGGAACCGATCGTCTATACCCTGCCGCTTCAGCTACTCTCATATCATGTTGCGGTATTGAAAGGAACCGATGTGGATCAACCCAGAAATCTGGCCAAATCTGTGACCGTAGAGTAGCTCGCATGAAAGGCCTGCGCGGCTGAAAACTCCCCGTTAATCTCTTGTGAACGACACGATTCTGCTAGCTATATTCTGTCAATGTATAATGCATCAGCGGCCGCAGCTGTATTGTGCCGATAGTGTTTTACGGTCCTGGAGGCTATCGCTTCAATGATTTTGTCAAGATGGGGCTGCCGATTACGATTGCTGTTGCTGTGGTGGCTGTGCTGCTGACACCCCTGGTATGGCCTTTTTGGCGCTTGATTCACTGATGGGTATCACATTTGGCTTTCTATAGAGAGGCACAGGGCTGCCAATATAATACCCTTGGGCATAGTCGACACCCAGTCGTTGCAGCGCATTGAAGGTCATTTCATCCTCCACGAACTCGGCAATGGTCAGCTTGCCCATTACATGGCCAATTTCATTAATTGATCGGACCATTTCGTAGTCAATAGGATCGGAGGTCATATCACGCACGAATGCACCATCGATCTTGAGATAATCCACTGGTAAATTCTTCAGATAATTAAAAGAGGACAAGCCGCTGCCAAAGTCATCGAGAGCAAACAGGCATCCTGTGGATTTAACGGACTCAATAAATTGACAGGCCTTGGACAGGTTAGAAATAGCCGCGGTTTCGGTGACTTCAAAACAGAGTTTCTCGCAGGGTATAGCTGACCGTTCCAGTTGCTCCAGTAGAAAACGCAGAAATGAGCTGCTGTTCAGCGACAACCCTGAAAGGTTAATCGAAACCATAGAGATTTTAGGTAACTGCTGTTTGTGGTTGCTCAGCCAGGATAACGTTTTGTTAACAACCCACTGATCAATCTTCGTCGACAGATTATATCTTTCTGCAGCAGGTAAAAAAGCTCCCGGAGGAATAGTCTCACCGGTTTCAGAAATCATTCGTACTAATACTTCAAAATGGCGGTTTCGTTGCTCTTTTTGCAGCGCCTGAATAGGCTGAATGTATAAATGCAGGCGATCCTGCTCCAGCGCCATCTGGATATTGCTGACCCAGTCCATTTCTCTGCGCCGGTTGGTCAGTTCCTGATCATTTGGGTGATAGACACGAATCCGGTTTCGCCCTGCATCCTTTGCAGCATAGCAGGCCATATCCGCAGCGCTCATCACTTCGTTGATTGTACCGCTGTGCTGGTCAATGGGAATCAGGCCGATACTGACGCCAACATTATACCGGCGATTCTCCCAGACAAATCGAAAATCCTGTATCTCCCGCCTAAGATTTTCAGCAATTTTCCCCGCTCGTTCCAGAGAGCAGTTTTCCATAATAATGCCGAACTCATCCCCTCCTAGCCTGGCCAGCATATCGCTACGTCGAACCTTAGTGCTCAAAATGGCGCCGAGTTGGCGAAGTAGCGTGTCCCCTGCTAAATGGCCACAGGCATCATTAATTACCTTGAACTGATCAAGATCCAGATAGCAAAGGGCATGCTCCTGGTTGGTTAAATCATCGTCCAACAACATTCGTAAACGTCTTTCAAATGCATCACGGTTGAAGAGGGTAGTCAGTGAATCATGTGCAGCCTGGTATTCCAGTTCCGCAGTTAGATTCTTTTTCTCGGTGATATCAAGCATAACGCCATATTTGCGGCGATTAGCCGGATCACTGTCATGCTTGATATGAACAACATCATGAATCCAGACAATCGAGCCGTCCGCGTGAAACACCCGGTACTCAATCTCATAGTTTTCCAGTACTTTTGATTTGCTGGTGGCTTTTCTGATGGTTTCAAAACGGTCGTCCGGATGAATTAACTGTTCCCAAAAGCCGCCCTCGTAAAACTGTTCAGGCTGGTAGCCCAGAATATTTGAGACTGAAGCGCTGACAAAATAGACATGGTCTCCCGAGACACTGGTTTCCCAGACAATGGCATCAATATCGTTGACCAGGCGCTGGTAATGATCATAGCTTTCTTTGAGGAATGCCTCTGATTTTTGTCGTTCGATGACGCGCCCTAATTGCATTCCGACCGGCTTCAGCACATCCACAAGGTTTGTCGAAATATCGTCTTTAAGTGGTGAAAGAAACTCCAAAACTGCCATGACCTGGCCATCAACAAGCACCGGAAACGCAAAAGCGCTTTGTATGCCAACCCCCTCTTTTATATCGCCTCTCGGTAAACCGCTATCTATCGACGCATCCGGTAATAACACAGGCTCTTTACTGGCAAGTACCTGCCCGGGCAGTCCCTCTCCAGCGGCAAATTGAATGCCGTTACACCAGGATTTTAGATGTTGGTATTCTTTCGGGTTTTTGAAGTACCAGAGCCCGGAGCTTTCCAGCAGACCGGTATTTATGTCGGGAAGCAGTGCATGGCCGATGGGCCAGGCGCAATAGTTACAGATCTCTTCCATGCAGATCTTGATGGCAACCTCTAGGCTATCCGCTTCATTAGCGGCAACGGCTACTTTTCTGAGTAGACTTAAAGTCGCGGCTTTATCCTGGTTAGCCTTGAGTGCTGCCAGCTCATCGGTTTTGTCACGGCAAAAACCAAGAATCGCCGGACTACCGTTGAAAGTGGTCAGGTTTAATACCACTTCGATGTGCACGATCGTGCCGTCTTTGCGACGCATGGGAAGGTCTGGCACTTTTATATGCCTATTCTGGGTCAGTTTATCTACCAGATTATCGCGGTATGAGCTGTCTGCTATATAATCTCGCATGGTTTTGCCGATCAGCTCTTCTGCCTCGTAGCCGAGCAGTTTAAGGCCAGCTGTGTTGAGTTGTAGGATTTTCCCTTCGATCAGGCTGGTGATGATGATAGGATTCGGGCTGGACACCAAAGATCGTGACAATTGATATTGGTCGTATTTTCCCGCTTTCTCTTCATCAAAGAAGCTGTCTGATTGGCGCATAACAACCAGTGCATGATTAGTTTGACCGACATCATCCGTTAACGGGATTAAACTGATATGCAGGAGTGCATTAACCGGGTGTGCGGAATAGACCTGAGAGGGAAAGTTAAGCTCGGCGCCATCCAGGCATTCCTGCACGCGTGGTTTTATTAGACTGAAAGCATCTACACCTTCAACTTCACTGATACAGGCACCGACTACCTTCTCACGAGGCAAATTAACCACATCAAGATACGCCTGGTTGGCAATCAGGTAGTGGAAATGCTGGTCGATTACCAGTATGGGATCCGTCAGCAGATCAAAAACGTGCTGATAAAGCGACACATTTTCAATAGAAATGTCGGTAAGGCAGTTTTCTATATCCATACAGCCCGTCTAATGTGGCGTATTTATAATCTGGAAACTAAAGGCTATCGCTGATGATGGAGCAAAGGCCGTAAAATAGACGCACTGCGACTATTTAGCGTTTCGTTCAAGGTATGAATAAAGCATAGTCGCTATTACGGTATTTGCAATATTGTGCGAAGTTGATGGAACTGGCTGCCCGCACCAGAATTTTGTATGAATTGAAAACATAAATGTTATGTGGATATTTCCAATAATTCTATGATTTATCAGGCAATTTGTTGCACTTCACCATAAAAAATGTAGTATGGGCGCGCCTTAAAAAGTAACTGACTTAAAGTTGATAGAGAAAAACCATGAGTGAACCGAAAAGTAAAAATATCGTATGGAGTGAAAGCAAGGTTGAAGCAGGGCAGCGGGAGCAGCTACAGGGTAACAAGCCGGCTACCCTTTGGTTTACCGGATTGTCGGGTTCAGGCAAATCAACTTTGGCAGTTGCCACTGAGCTGGCGCTGATTGAAAGAGGCATTAACGCGTTTATCCTGGACGGAGATAATGTTCGTCATGGTTTAAACAGTAATCTGGGGTTTTCCCCGGAGGATCGAACCGAAAATATTCGCCGTATTGGTGAAGTTTGTAAGTTGTTCTGTGATTCCGGCATGATTGTGTTTTCAGCCTTTATCTCTCCCTATCGCGCAGATCGCGATCTGGTGCGGGAAAAACATCCGCAAGGACAGTTTGTCGAGGTTCACATTGATGCACCGCTCGAGGTTTGTGAAAGTCGTGATGTGAAAGGTTTATATGAAAAGGCCCGTGCCGGTAAAATTCCTGAGTTCACAGGTATTTCTGCTCCCTATGAGGCACCTGAAAAGCCTGAAATTACAGTCAACACCGCAGAGCATACTCTTGACGAGTGCGTACAACAGGTAATCGAATACCTTGAACGCAAAGGCATTATTTCCAAAGCTTAAACTTCGGTGGGTGGCAGCGCGATGAAATATCATAAGGAACTTGAAGTAGCGATACAGGCGGTGCGAGCTGCGGCCAACGTTTGTCGCCGGGTACAAAACAACCTGGTGAGTGATGATACGCTGGAGAAGCAGGATAAGAGTCCTGTGACGGTCGCCGATTTTGCTGCCCAGGCGATCGTGTGCGCTTATTTGCAACAGGCGATGCCATTGGACCCGGTGGTTGGTGAAGAGGATTCGCTGGATTTGCAAAACCATGAACAGGCGCCCTTACGACATGCCGTAGTAACCCATGTTGCAGAAGAGATGGGGGGTGATCTGGACGACGCCCAGGTGATGAACTGGATTGATCATGGTAATGCAGAAGCCAATACTGAGCGTTTTTGGACCCTGGATCCTATTGATGGCACCAAAGGGTTTTTGCGCGGCCAACAATATGCCATTGCCCTGGCCTTGATTGAAAAGGGCGAAGTGGTGTTAGGTGTGTTGGGCTGTCCCAATCTCAACCAGGGTGAGCAACAGGGGTCGCTATTTACTGCAGCAGCCGATGAACCAAGTCGCATGTATGTGTTGGACGATGTTAATGACCAGGGTCAGTTGATTCAGGTAAGCCAGGCAGCTGATACCAAACAGGCTCGCTTTTGTGAGTCGGTAGAATCGGGCCATTCAAATCAGAGTGAATCCGCGCAAATTGCACAATGGCTGGGTATTGGGGCGGAACCTTACCGCATTGACAGTCAATGTAAGTATGCGGCGGTAGCCCGTAATGATGCGTCCATCTACCTGCGTTTACCAACTGATGCTACATACCAGGAAAAAATCTGGGATCACGCGGCCGGAAAAATCATTGTTGAAGGGGCTGGAGGAACGGTCACGGACATGCATGGTCAACCGCTGGATTTCAGTCGCGGACGATACCTTGACGCCAATCAGGGCGTGGTGGCAACCGGGGGCGGCATTCACCGGCAGGTAATTGAAGCTATTCAACAGGTGCGGAGCAATTGAAGCAATCCGCCAACAGAACAGAACCCAGTTAAAAATTATCGGAGTTAAAAATGATTAAACCTTATGGGTCGGAAGAACTGACCCCGCTTTTTGTTTACGATTCAGAAAAGCACCATGAACTCGCCAGCGAAGCGGAATCACTGCCTTCGCTGATGCTTAATTCTGCGGCGGCGGCCAATGCCGTGATGCTGGGCGCCGGGTATTTTAACCCGCTATCGGGCTACATGAATTTAGCGGATTCCCTGAGTGTGGCAGAGAATATGGCCACCACCGAGGGTTTGTTCTGGCCGGTACCTATAGTCAACCTGACCCAGGATGCGCAAGCGATTTCCGGTGCCGGACGGATTGCGCTCAGGGATCCCAATGTAGAAGGTAACCCTGTGATCGCAGTGCAGGATGTGGAAGCGATTGAAGAGGTATCTGACGACCAGATCCTGGCGATGGCAGAGAAAATTTTTGGTACCACCGATGCCGACCATCCTGGTGTAGCCACCTTTACCGGGCTGGGTCGATATTTGGTATCCGGTTCGATTCAGGTACTTAACTTCAGCTACTTTCAGCAGGATTTTCCGGATACCTTTCGCACAGCGGTAGAGATCCGTAATGAAATTCAGGAGCGAGGCTGGGAGAAGGTCGTGGCGTTTCAGACCCGTAACCCGATGCATCGTGCTCACGAAGAACTTTGCAAAATGGCGATGGAAGCAGTTAACGCAGATGGCGTGTTAATTCACATGCTACTGGGTAAACTCAAGCCTGGCGATATTCCTGCCCCGGTGCGTGATGCAGCCATTCGAAAAATGGTTGAGCTTTACTTCCCCAAAAACAGCGTCATGATTACCGGGTACGGGTTCGATATGCTCTATGCCGGTCCACGCGAAGCTGTTTTGCACTCGATTTTCCGCCAGAACAGTGGCTGTGCGCACTTTATCGTAGGTCGAGATCACGCCGGTGTCGGTGATTATTATGGTGCATTTGAGGCGCAGGAGATCTTTGACCAGCAAGTTCCCGAAGGCGCTTTGGGTATCGAGATATTTAAAGCGGATCATACCGCCTACTCCAAAAAGTTGAACAAGGTGGTGATGATGCGGGATGTGCCGGATCACAGCATGGACGATTTTGTGATTTTATCAGGTACCAAAGTGCGACAAATGCTGGCGGCGGGTGAAGATCTGCCACAGGAGTTCGCTCGCCCGGAAGTAGCGAAAATATTAATGGCACATTATCAAAGCCAGAGCTGAATAATTTAAGCTGGATGGGTTGTGCCGACAGGCAGCCCATCCGGTTGCTAAAATCATCCAAATCCAGAACCACTCCCTTCTCTATCCCTGTTATAATTTCGCACTTTATTCTTATCTTGCGCCTGTGCAGAAATTAATTTTATGGATGTTACCCCGATTCTGGATTCTCTAAACGACTCGCAGCGTCAGGCTGTCAGTTTGCCCTGTGCCTCAAGCGCCCTGGTGTTGGCAGGTGCCGGAAGCGGTAAAACCCGCGTACTGGTTCGGCGTATTGCCTGGCTGATTCAAACCGAGTCGATCTCTCCAAACAGTATTCTGGCAGTAACCTTTACCAACAAAGCCGCCAAAGAGATGCGACTACGTATAGAGGAATTGCTGGGTATGCCCGTGCAGGGTATGTGGGTGGGAACTTTTCATGGCTTGGCGCACCGCATGCTCAGAGCTCACTGGCAGGACGCAAAGTTACCACAAAACTTTCAGATCCTGGATTCCGATGATCAATTGCGGGTGGTTAAACGGGTCATGCGCGCGCTGAATATTGATGACAGTCGCTGGCCGCCCAAGCAGGCGCAATGGTTTATCAATGCTCAGAAAGATGAGGGGCTGCGCGCTGCATTTGTACCGGAACAGTTGGATCCCTACAGCAAAACCATGCGTGCGATTTATGCGGCCTATGAGGAAACCTGTAACAATTCCGGAATGGTTGATTTCGGCGAGTTGTTACTGCGTGCCCATGAGTTGTGGCTGAACAACCCTCGCCTGTTAGCGCACTACCAGGATCGCTTTAAACACATTCTGGTGGATGAGTTTCAGGATACCAATACCATTCAATATGCCTGGTTACGTGTTTTGGCGGGTGCAGGAAGTCGAATCACGGTAGTCGGTGATGATGATCAGTCCATTTATGGCTGGCGCGGTGCAAAGATTGAGAATATTCAGAAGTTCTCTCGAGACTTTCCCGAAACACAGACCATTCGACTTGAACAGAATTACCGTTCCACCAGCACTATTCTGAACGCCGCAAACCAGGTTATAGCCAATAACCAGGGGCGGCTTGGGAAAGAGCTGTGGACCGATGGCAATGAAGGTGAACTGATCTCTCTCTATGCAGGATTTAATGAGATCGACGAATCGCGCTTTATCGTAGGCATTATTGAGGAGGCCTTCAAACAGGGCCGGGCCTACAGTGACTGCGCGATATTATATCGCTCCAATGCGCAATCCAGAGTATTGGAGGAGTCGTTGCTGCGTTCGGGGATACCCTATCGGGTTTACGGCGGGCAGCGGTTTTATGATCGCCTGGAGATTCGTAATGCTCTGGCTTACCTGCGCCTGATACTGAATCGTGAAGACGATGCGGCTATCGAGCGAGTGATCAATGTGCCTACGCGCGGTATTGGCGGCAAAACCATGGATATTCTTCGAGCCGAAGCGCGCCAGACAGGTGTTTCCTTATGGAGGGCAGCGGTGCAGATGATCTCATCGAAAGCGATCACGGCGCGTGCCGCAGGAGCACTGCAAGGGTTTATCGACCTGATTGATCAGCTAGATCGTGATACCCAGGAGTTACCTTTATATGAGCTTACCGACTATGTTCTGGATAAGAGTGGCCTGTTAGAATTTCATCGTCAGGAGAAGGGCGAAAAAGGCCAGGCGCGGGTTGAAAACCTCGAGGAACTGGTCAGCGCTACACGCGCCTTTTCCGCTGACGCCTATGAAGAAGAAGGGATGACCGAGCTTGGAATTTTCATTGCCCAGGCCGCGCTCGATGCGGGAGAGGCGCAGGCTGACGAACACGAAGACTGCGTGCAGATGATGACCCTGCACTCGGCTAAGGGACTGGAATTTCCACTGGTTTTTTTGGCGGGTATGGAAGAGGGACTGTTTCCCCATAAAATGTCGATGGAGGATCCGAACGGCCTCGAAGAGGAGCGCCGGCTATGCTATGTCGGCATCACCCGCGCCATGGAAAAACTCTATATGACCTATGCGGAAAGCCGTCGATTGCATGGCAGTGAAACAATGAACCGCCCTTCCCGCTTTATTCGTGAGATTCCAACAGAGTGTATTAATGAAATCCGTTTGAAGACTAAAATAAGCAAACCGGTCAGTTTTAACCGGCAATCCGGGGGCAGCAGTCCTTTTGCCGGGCATCAGATTCCCGATACCGAGTTCCATCTGGGACAGCGGGTGCAGCACAATATTTTTGGAGAAGGCGTCGTGCTGAATTTTGAAGGTCAGGGTTCGCAGGCACGCATTCAGGTTAATTTTGATCGAGAGGGCAGCAAGTGGTTGGTGGTTGGCTTTGCCAAACTGCAGGTGATTTAATAACCGCCGTTAATCAACTTTCAGGAAAAACAGATTGCAGGGGGAATTATGCAAGCAACTACAATAAAAGCCTTTATCTGGGCGCTACTTTCGCTGGTGCTGGTCGCCTGCGGGGGTAATCAGGAGTCCCCAACAGGTAAAGAGTCCTCAACAGGTAAGAAGTCCACAATGGTCGATCAGGCCGCGCAACAGGTGATCAAATGGAAAATGGTGACCACCTGGCCGAAGAATTTCCCCGGACTGGGTACTGGGGCAAACTACATGGCCAAAGCCATTACCGAAATGAGCGGCGGCAGGCTTGAGGTCAAGGTCTACGGCGCCAATGAACTGGTAGGTGCACTGGAAGTGTTTGATGCAGTTTCCCGTGGTACCGCAGAAATTGGTCACGGCGCCGGGTACTACTGGAAAGGTAAAACACCGGCGGCCCAGTTTTTCACGGCAGTTCCCTTTGGCATGAATGCCCAGGAGATGGCAGGTTGGCTCTACTACGGTGGTGGAATGGAGTTATGGGAAGAGGTCTATGAACCGTTCGGTCTGGTGCCACTGGCAGCCGGTAATACAGGAACCCAGATGGGCGGCTGGTTTAATAAGGAGATTAATTCCATTGAGGATCTCAAGGGTTTGAAAATGCGCATTCCCGGCCTTGGTGGAGAAGTGTTCAGTAGAGCCGGTGGAATATCGGTTCTGGTGCCGGGTGGAGAGATCTTCCCCTCAATGCAAACCGGTGCGCTGGATGCTACCGAATGGGTTGGCCCGTATAACGACCTCGCCTTTGGCCTGCACAAAGTCGCGAAATATTACTACTACCCCGGTTGGCAGGAACCCGGCCCAATCCTGGAAGCGATGGTTAATAAGCAAGCTTTTGACGCCCTGCCCGCTGATCTGCAAGCCATCGTTCGCGAAGCAGCCAAAGCTACCCATATGGATATGCTGGCCAATTACACGGCGGAAAATAACCGCGCGCTAAAAACCCTGGTCAATGAGCATGGCGTGCTGCTCCGCAAGTTTCCCGATGAAGTCATTTCCAAATTAAGGGAAATTTCTGCCGAGGTGCTGGAAGAGGAAGCCGCAAAAGATCCGATTACCCAGAAGGTTTACGATTCCTTTAAAGCGTTTAATAGCCAGGTGGTGGAATGGCATAGGATTTCCGAGCAGGCGTATTTGGAAGCCAGGGAGGAGGATTAGGTCGATTTGTCATGGGTTTGACTGCATGGAGGGTTAGGGTTTTTATAGACCCAAAGAGGGCATTCACTGGGCTCTGCTAAAATGTAAAGCTTAACCCCATTTGTTTGCGTGTGCCCGTTAACGGCAGTGACAAAGGATAAGAATAGCATGGAGTTTTCATTATTTGGCGCGCCGAAGACCCAAGAGGTTATTGATCTTTTTAGAACTGTATTCTCTGCGTCAGAGGGAGAATCAGAAGGTAAAGTTATCGCTGATTTTGTTTCCAATCTAATTGCTACAACTAGTTCACAAGATTTAATTGGCTGTATCGCAGAAGATAACCAAAGTATTGTTGGGTGCATATTTTTTAGCCGTTTTACTATACCTAATGGTCAAGTTGCATATATTTTGTCACCGGTTGCGGTTTCAACTGACGCTCAAAATACAGGAATAGGGCAAAAACTAATTCACTATGGCCTAGACCATCTCAGGTCTTTAAGTGTAAATTTGGCCTTCACATACGGTGCCCCCACTTACTATTCCAAAACTGGCTTCGAGCAAATAAGTGAAAATATTGTAAAAGCGCCATGCCCATTGAGCCAGCCAATTGGGTGGCTCGCACAATCACTTGATGGTAATAACATCCAGGCTATGGCTGGCAACACTCAATGTGTTGAGGCATTAAATGATCCCAATTTATGGTAGGAAAAAGTACAGAACAAGAGTAATTGTTGGGCACCCACAAACTGAAGAGGCTCTTACCCGGTTACAAAGGCTATTTTATTTGTGGGTGTCCAGTATCAATCGTAAATGCTTTGGCTATTGTCGTTTAGCTGTATCTTAAACGTAGTAATATAATGGCCCTCATTTCAAAAACTAAGTGGATACCATGACTGTTGACCTAAATAGCCGTTACGGCTTAAACCCTGCGCATAGTGAAGTGGTAGCGGCGTGCAAAATCATTGAGCCATGCAATGCCTTAGACATGGGTTGTTCCAATGGGCGTAATGCCTTATACCTGAGCCAGCTTGGCTTTAACGTAATCGCAGTAGACAACAACTCCGACGCTATTGATATGCTGCATCATATTGTGAGCGAACAGGGGATAGCCAACGTTAAAGCGCAGGTGTACGACATCAATAATGCCGGGCTTGGTGTGGATTATGGCTTTATTGCTTGTACCGTAACCTTAATGTTTCTCGATTCAGCTCGTGTTGATGCTGTTATTGCCGATATGCAAGAGCATACTTTGCCCGGCGGTTATAACTTGATTGTTTGCGCTATGAGCACTGAAGAACACCCCTGCCCAGTCCGCTTCCCTTTTACCCTAAATGCAGGGCAGTTGCGTGAGGCTTACGAGGGGTGGGAGCTGATTAAGTACAATGAAGATGTAGGCACTATGCACAATGGCGCGCAATTGCAGTTTGCGACCATTTTGGCGCGGAAACCTGGCTAGTTAAATGAATGGGAATTCTGAGGACAGTTTACTTAATTGTTGATTTGTATCGGTGGGGGTGCCTGTAGTTAAGTAAACTGTCCCCGGAATGCGGTATGCACCTGTCCCCGAAATGCACGAAAAGTAGGGTCATACGGATCGTAGTCTTTTTGATATATGGAGATTCTTGGTTTCACCTCTTGGAGAGTTCATTTGACTCGCTACGCTCGGCCTTCGGCCCGACCTAAAGGTCGTTCAACGCATAAAACGCTTTTGTCTTTGCTTTGCCCAAAGAAAACGAACCAAAAGAAAGGACAACCCCGATTCCGTCGCCCTTCGGGTTCCCTGTGCTTCTCGTCGGTTAACGGTCGCTGCGGAACTCGCGCTGCTCAAACAGTCCTCGCTCTGGTCCGTTAACCGTCTGTGATGCTCGGCGACTTCACAAAGGGGTGGATTGCGACGCACTACGAACGAATAGATGAAGTAATTCTGACGAAAAAGGAGGCGCATTTATTTCTATTGAACGTCTGCTCCAACCAAGCGAGCACTTCCCTTCCTAAAATACTTCCCCCGGCAGCCAGGTTACGAGTTGTGGCCAATAGGATATCAGCGCCAACATGATCAGTTGAATCACGATAAACGGAATCACCCCCCGGTATATCTGGCTGGTGGCAACGGATTCGGGGGCGACGCCTCTCAGGTAGAACAGCGCGAAGCCAAAGGGTGGTGTCAGGAAAGAGGTTTGCAGGTTGATGGCGATCATAATTCCGAGCCAGACCGGGTCGAGGCCCATGGTCAGCAGAATTGGTGCGACGATCGGCACTACCACGAAGGTGATCTCGATAAAGTCCAGAAAGAAGCCGAGAAAAAACATCACCAGCATCACCACAATCATAGCGGCGATCACTCCACCAGGCAGGTCGCTGAGAAATTCCCTTACCAGGTCATCGCCGCCGAAACCCCTGAACACCAGCGAAAACACGGCGGCACCGATCAGGATCATAAACACCATGCTGCTGACCTGAGTGGTGGCGCGCATCACGTCTCGTAACATTGGCAGCGTAAAGCTGCCTTTGGCGGCAGCTAACATCATTGCGCCGACGGCTCCTACTGAAGCGGCTTCGGTGGGTGTGGCCAAACCGGCCAGGATAGAGCCCAGCACCAGCGATACCAGTAGCAATGGAGGTGCCAGTGCTTTGATGATCTGCAGTGCTGAAGTATTACCCAGTTCATCTTCGGGGTGTGCGGGTGCAGCGGCCGGTTTAAAAATCGCAACCAGGGATACATAGAGGATATAGAGACACACCAGCAACAGACCCGGAATCAGTGCGCCCATAAACAGATCGCCGACAGATACGGTTTCCGGTGAGAAGATGCCCATTTCGAGCTGGGCTTCCTGATAGGCGGAGGACATCACATCGCCGAGCAACACCAGCACGATCGAAGGTGGAATAATCTGTCCCAGCGTACCCGCTGCGCAGATGGTCCCGGTTGCAAGGGGAATATCGTATCCACGTTTGAGCATAGTCGGCAGTGACAACAGACCCATGGTGACTACTGTTGCGCCGACGATACCGGTGCTGGCCGCCATCAGCATGCCCACCAGAGTGACGGAAAAGCCCAGACCGCCGCGCAGTTTGCCGAACAGCGAGGACATGGTGTCCAGCAGTTCTTCTGCGACGTTGGATTTCTCCAGCATCACACCCATGAATACAAACAGGGGTACAGCGACCAGTACCTCGTTGGTCATAATACCGTAAATCCGGTTGGGTACGGCTTCAAGGAAGACCAGATCAAAAGAGCCGGTGATAAATCCAATCAAAGCAAAAAACAGCCCGGTACCCGCTAGTGAGAAGGCCACCGGAAAACCGGCAATCAATACCAGAATCGCAACAATAAACAGTGCCAGGGACATAAATTCCATTAACGGGAATCCATGGATTGAGCGTCGGAAGGATTGTTTTGCCCGGTGATCACCAATAGACTTTTAGTTGCCTGCGCCAGGCCTTGTAGCAAGAGAGTCGCGGGCATGATCAGTAGCAGGCTCTTTAAAACATAGACCGCATCGATACCTCCCGCCTCTCTTGAACCTTCATGGTAGGACCATGCGCTGGCTACGTACTCCCAGGAGATAAGAAAAATAAACAGGCAAAATGGGATGAGTAACAGCAACGTGCCCAGCAGATTGATCCAGGCTTTTTTATACAAGGACATGGGGCGATAAAAAATATCGACCCGCACATGGCCGTCATGCTTGAGTGTATAGGCAGCACCCATTAAAAATATCAGACTGTGCAGGTAAAGCAGGGATTCCTGCATTGCCACTGATCCGATATTAAAGAGGTAGCGCATCACCACTATGACAAAGGTAACCAGAACCAATGCCAGCGTTAACCATGCGATGCTGCGTCCCAGAAATTCGCTAAGCTGGTCGACACCTTTTACGAAGGATTGTATTAAGGTTTGCCGGGTGCGTTGCATTTCAGTCTTGCTTGATAATCTGTGCGCGGCCCTGTTTGTCGACGGATACCACGACAAATTGTGAATCGGTTACTTTATGACTATCGGTTTCATCATATTTATGGGCCCAGACCTCTACTTTGATTTTTAGAGAGCTGCGACCGATTTCAGTAATATCGGCGTAGATATCAATAACCGAGCCGACTTTAACCGGAGATACAAAATCCATCTGTTCAATATCAACAGTGACAACACGGCTGCGTGTGGCTTTTTCGCCCATAATTGCTGCCGCCAGATCCATTTGCGATACAATCCATCCGGCGGATATGTTGCCATGGGCATTGGTGTCTTTGGGCAATGCGTAAGTACTGAGGGCAAGCTCGCCGGCGGGTGTGGGGTTGTCGTCTATTTCCATGTTAGTTTTCTTAAGTTGATCAATTGTGTAAAAGTCTGGCTGATTATAGATTTATGCGGGTAAAAAAGAAAACACCAGTGCAATATAATGCGTCTTAATAAATTAAATGCACGTGATATGCGCGGTGATGGACAATAAAACACTGGTTAACAAAAGCGGGTTGTTAGGTCGCCGGTATTGGATATTTGACCTGGATGGTACCTTGACGGAGCCACAACATGATTTTCAGGCAATTAAAAAGGCGTTGGGCATCCCGCTTGATGCTGATATTCTGAACCACTTGAATGCACTGCCCGCTACCCGGGCAAAACAAAAATACCAGTTACTCGATCACATAGAGCAGGACCTGGCTGAGCAGGCGCGACCGGCAACCGGTGCAAAATCCTTGTTGGAGAAGCTTGCCAGTAAGGGCGTCAGAATGGGTATACTGACTCGTAATTCCAAGGCCAATGCACATCTGGTATTAGAGGTGTTGGGGTTAAGCCAATTTTTTGAACACGGTCATGTGCTTGGGCGAGAGCAGGCGCAGCCAAAACCTGATCCGGAGGGAGTGAATTGGCTTCTCAATCAATGGCGGGCAGAGACTGATCAGGCGCTCATGGTAGGTGATTATCTCTATGATTTGCGTTGTGCCAAAAATGCAGGGGTTGGCGCTATACATGTCGATAGCAGTGGTACTTTCCCCTGGCCGGCGCAGATGGACTTGGGGGTGACCGATCTTGAGCAGCTATTTGAACTGTTGAATGAACGGTAATACGGGAATAATAAATCAGGACTTAATGGTCTGAGCAACGATCCATAACCGAGAATGAGGGGCGACCATGCAGCAGGCAGAACTAATTAAAACCATCAGTCAGGATAAAATGAAGCCCATGCAGTTCGCGGTGATTCTGGTTTGCTGGCTGATCAATATGCTAGACGGATTCGATGTGCTGGCGATAGCCTATACCGCACCAACAATCAGCAAAGAGCTGCTGTTATCGCCACAACAATTGGGCCTCGTGCTGAGTGCAGGACTGGTTGGTATGGCGCTGGGCGCTGTCAGTATCGCACCGCTGGCAGACCGGTTTGGCCGAAAAAAGGTGATTCTTTTCTGCTTGGCTGTTATTGGTAGCGCGATGCTGATGACGGCTTTCGTGAAGACAATAACATTGCTGGTTGTGGTGCGTATTGTGACCGGACTTGGTGTTGGAGGATTGCTGGCCAGTCTGAATACGATGGTGGCCGAGTATGCATCGGATCGTCGCCGACATCTTGCAATCAGTTTTTTGCAAAGCGGATACCCCATTGGCGCTTTGGCGGGCGGGCTGATTGTTGCCCCGTTGATTCCGGCGTATGGCTGGCAGGTGGTTTTTCTGGGAGGCGGGTTGGCAACGCTGCTGATGGTATTGATCGTGCTGCTTCTGCTGCCGGAGTCGCTACATTTTCTATTGGAAAACCGACCTAAAAATGCGCTACAGCAGGTTAATCGAATATTGAACAAGTTGGGGCACCGCGCTTTAGATAGTCTGCCTCAGGCGGATGGGCCCCGGATTCAGGCGGGCTTAACAAAAGTATTTTCAGTTGAACTGAAGAGTTCCACGCTGTTGCTCTGGACCAGTTTTTTCATGAGCATGTTAACCCTCTATTTTCTGTTGCTCTGGACGCCACAAATCATAGTGAATGCAGGATTGCCTCAGGATCAGGCAATTCGTGTAGGAGCAACCCTGAACGGGGGAGGCTTGGTCGGAATGCTTTTGCTTGGTTATCTTTCCGAGCGATTTGGACTGTACCGGTTGATTATGCTGTTTTTCCTAATGGGCGCTGCCAGCATGGTTGCCTTTGCTTTAATCGATGCTTCTGTGATGATGCTTCTGTTTCTGGCATTTTGTTTAGGGTTTTTCGCTATTGGCGGGATGATAGGTCTGTATTCCGCAGCAGCGGGTATTTATCCCACCCAGTTGCGTAATACCGGGCTGGGCTGGGGTATTGGTGTGGGGCGCCTGGGGGCCATTATGGGTCCTAATGTAGCAGGGCTGTTAATCGGCATTGGCTGGGAGCAAGCTGATTATTTTCTGTTGCTGGCGTTGCCGCTGGTGTTTGCCATGATTTCAACCTATTGGCTGCAAAGACACCAGCAAGAACCGGGGGTATGCAGTTAAGCGATTCAGGCGGGTTGGAAGCGGATGATAAAAGCGTGCGACTGTGGGGTGCAAACCCTAATGAATCAATGGCATTAGCGGGTGATTATCGTATAAAATAGCGGCCCTTTAGGAACGGGGTATTACCCCGGTCAATCTGCCTTTGCCGAGCAGATACATATTATTTGTATTCTAAATGAATGGATTTTGATTATTAATTTAACAAATGTGTCTGCCGGGTCTAGGATAGCGACCTTTACCTGTTCGTTTCAAGGCAAACAGGCGAGCCGATTGATACCGCCGAGAAGCCCTTAGCTATATTTACCAGGAGTAAAAGATGTTTAAAGCTGTCGACAACATTGCTGACTTTGATCCAGATTTATCCGCTGCCATACAAGATGAAGTGGAGCGTCAGGAGGAACATATTGAGCTGATTGCTTCCGAAAACTATACCAGTCCCAGAGTAATGGAAGCACAGGGCACGGTGTTAACCAACAAGTATGCCGAGGGTTATCCTGGAAAGCGATACTACGGTGGATGTGAGTACGTGGATACTGCCGAGCAGTTGGCGATAGATCGCGCCAAACAGCTTTTCGGCGCGGATTACGCAAATGTTCAGCCGCATTCGGGATCACAAGCCAACGCAGAAGTTTATATGGCATTGCTGCAGCCACACGATACTGTGTTGGGTATGAGTCTGGCCGATGGTGGTCACCTGACGCACGGCGCAAAAGTTAATTTTTCGGGTAAAATTTATAATTCGATTCAGTATGGTCTGAACGAAGATACTGGCGAAATAGATTATGATCAGGTTGAGGCGCTTGCCAATGAACATAAACCAAAAATGATTATCGCCGGGTTCTCTGCCTATTCACAAATAGTGGATTGGCAAAGATTTCGGGATATTGCTGATAAGGTTGGTGCCTATTTTGTGGTTGATATGGCGCATGTTGCAGGTCTTGTTGCGGCGGGTCTTTATCCAAACCCTATTGCCATCGCTGACGTGGTCACTACCACCACGCACAAAACACTGCGTGGACCGCGCGGAGGCTTGATTCTGGCACGTGCCAATCCTGAGCTTGAGAAAAAACTGAATTCTTCGGTTTTTCCGGGACAACAGGGTGGCCCGCTGATGCATGTGATTGCTGCCAAAGCAGTTGCTTTTAAAGAAGCGCTGGAGCCAGAGTTTAAAACCTATCAGGCGCAGGTAGTGAAGAATGCCAAAGTGATGGCGAAAGTGTTTATTGAGCGCGGTTATAAAATCGTCTCTGGAGGCACCGAAAACCATCTGATGCTGGTCGACCTGATTGATAAGGGCATTACTGGTAAAGAGGCTGATGCGGTGCTGGGTAGCGCAAATATTACGGTCAATAAAAACGCAGTACCGAAAGATCCGCAGTCTCCCTTTGTCACCAGCGGATTGCGTGTAGGAACACCGGCGATTACCACGCGCGGCTTTAAGGAAGGAGAGGTTGAGAAGCTGACCGGTTGGATGTGTGATGTGTTGGATGATATTGGGAATCAGGACGTTATTGAGCAGGTGCGTAATCAGGTCTCTGCACTGTGTCGTGATTTCCCGGTTTATGAAAAACAATAAAAAGCCCTATAGTTTTTGCTGTGCGAAATGACGGTCTGTTGCCCGTCATTTCGTACTTTTAAGGTGTAATTGCTGTAAAACTGTAGCGGCTCAAATCTGATAGGGGCAAGCTAATGGAAGCGGCGCAACATCTGGTAGGTCAAATTAATCATTTGCTCTGGGGCGTACCGCTTATAGCGTTGCTCCTGGGTACAGGTATTTACCTGACCTTTGGTCTGGGTCTGATGCCCATTCGTAAACTTGGCTATGGTTTTCGAATGCTCTGGCAAGGCCGTCACAGCAAGGAAGAGGGCCAGATTTCTCCTTTTAATGCGCTAATGACGGCGCTCTCCTCCACTATTGGTACCGGAAATATTGCAGGCGTTGCGACCGCGATCGCCATTGGCGGTCCGGGTGCGCTATTTTGGATGTGGTGTACCGCGCTGGTGGGTATGTCGACCAAGTACGCGGAAGCGGTGTTAGCGGTTAAATTTCGCGAAGTCGATGAGAGGGGTCAGTATGTGGGCGGACCCATGTACTATATTAAAAACGGCCTTTCCAGCAAATGGAAATGGTTGGGTACGGCGTTTGCTATTTTTGGCGCGCTGGCCGGTTTTGGTCTGGCCAATACCGTGCAGTCAAACTCTGTTGCCAATGTGCTCAATAACACCTTTAGTATACCGGTAGAGCTTACCGCAGCGGTGATAACGGTTCTGGTTGCTGCAGTTATTTTGGGCGGCATCGAGCGTATAGCCCAGGTCGCTGGGAAGCTGGTGCCCTTTATGGCCATCTCGTATATTACGGCTGGCTTGCTGGTGCTGGCGACTCATCTGCCACAAATTCCGGGTGCAATATTGCTGATCGTCGATAGCGCTTTTAACGGGCATGCCGCAACGGGCGGGTTTAGCGGTGCTGCCATAGCGCTGGCCATTCGTCAGGGTGTGGCTCGTGGTATTTTTTCCAATGAAGCCGGGTTGGGTAGCGCACCTATCGCGCATGCGGCAGCGAAAACAAATGACCCTGTGCGACAGGGGATGATTGCCATGCTGGGGACTTTTATTGATACCATTTGTGTCTGCACCATCACCGGTCTTGCGATTGTAGTCACCGGGGTATGGAGTAGTGGCACCAACGGCGCACCCTTAACTTCAATGGCGTTTGGTTTAGGCATTCCCGGTGGTGATTATCTGGTCAGCTGTGGTTTGGCGATTTTTGCTTTTACCACAATGCTGGGCTGGTGTGTCTATGGTGAGCGCTGCGCGGAGTTTCTATTTGGCGTAAGAGTCATTTTGCCATTCCGTATTCTTTGGATTAGCGCAATACCCCTGGGAGCCGTCGCCCAACTGGACCTCGTTTGGGCGTTAGCTGATATGCTCAATGCATTGATGGCGATTCCGAACTTGATTGCGTTAATACTGCTGAGCCCACTGGTATTCAAAATGACCAAAAAGTATTTTGCACAGGAATAATCTTTGCAAAATTAGGCGCTGAACGATGCCGGCGCTATTCGTTTAGTTCAAAATCAAAACGAATGGCGATCTGTTGCTCGATGGTATTGTTTATTTCATCCAGCTTAAGCTCCATGCTTTGGTTCATTTTCTGGGCACGCTGCTCGGCCAGCTGTTTATCCGGCACCAGTGGTCCAGATTGATTTTTGCCATTGTTGTCTGTTAACTCCTGGGTGTCCGTTACCGCCTGAGTGGTATTGCCATTCAGGTCATCAGCGATTGCGGGAATGACAGACAGGATTCCGATGGTTGTGATTACAGCAAGTGATTTCATAATCTTTGCTCCTTTTAAGTCGGCCTAATAGATGACTAATCTGGTCAAGTATTCTGCCGCGCTTACTATATATAGAAGTAAAAATCAATAACATCAAACAATAATTCGAAAAAATAATGTAAGTAATCACTTGTCTGGAACCCCCTTTCATTAATCAGGTGTCGTTCTCAATCCGGAATAAGGGTTGGCGGTAATGATGGTTTCAGTTATTAATTGCAGTTGAACTAATCCATGGACTGCTGTTGCTCCGTCAAATGTAGTTGCTCGAAGTGTGGTCTATGCAGAGCGATTAAGCGGGAGAATCAAGACGGGAAACCAGTAACTCTGTCACAGCCTGTGCTGAGCGCGCATCACAATCGATAATCAGGTCGGCATAGGTTTTATACAGTCTGGAGCGTTCGTCGAAGAGATCGGAAAAGCTCTGGTCAGGATGCCGGGCGATGCCTCGCGACTCGTAATTATGGATGCGCCGGGTGAGTTCACGAAGTGGTACATCGAGAAATACAACCTGCCCGTACTGTTTCAGGTGAGACATACCTGCTTCGCTATACACGGCGCTACCGCCTGTGGCAACTACCTTGCCGCGAGGATCGGTATTAAGCAATACCTGTTCTTCAATGTGTCTTAATTTCAGATAATTTGAGGTGTCCATGATCTGTTGTAAGGTTTTTCCCTCCCTTACCTGAATGGCAACATCAGTATCCAGAAAATCCAATCCCAACTCTTTGGCCAACAGCAGGCCAATGGTGCTTTTTCCCGCGCCGGGCATGCCCACTAAAATGATACTGTTATGCTTGTTCATGGTGCTTCAATCCATTAACTCAGGCTGGTTTTTACAAATTCCACCAGACGAGCGATGGCATCGTTAGTGTCTTTGTTTTGATAGTTGAGGCTAACACCTATTTTGCCCAGCTTGGGGAATTTTTCGGATGGTTTGATGATCTGTAAATTATCCGGAACCGTGCTTTTGGCGAGTACCGTAACACCCAGCCCGGCTTCAATGGCGGCCTGAATACCGGTTAAATCGGGAATGGTATAGACGATGCGCCAGGGCTGGCTCGCATGGTTAAGTGCTTGAACCCCTCTGTTTCGATAGATACAACCCTCCGGCGCAGCGATTAAAGGAACCACGGGCTGCAGATGGGCCTGATGATCGGTACTGGTCACCCAGACCAGTTCCTCTACTTTAAGGAGGTCGTTGCGAAGGGTGTCGGGATCATCATGTAGGGCAAGAATCAAATCAAAAGGTTTGTCGAGTTTTCCGCGCAACAGGTTTTTGCTTAAGTCACAGGTGACCTCCAGCGTTACGCTGGGATAAGACTGGGCAAAACGGCCAACTATTTTTGGCAATAGTGCCGTAGCAAACTCGCTGGGAATACCAAAATGAATGCGGCCGCTTACCGCCGGTTTGATAAGCCGGGATAGCGCTTCATCATTCAAGGACAGAATTTTCTTTGCGTAATCGAAAAGAATACGTCCCGACTGGGTGAGATCCAATTGTTGTCCGGAGCGTTTTAGTAGCGGTGATCCGGCCATGTCTTCGAGCCGTTTAATTTGTAAACTTATGGCTGGCTGAGATCGGCCCAGCAGCTCTCCCGCCTGCGTGAAGCCGCGAAGTTCGGCGACGGTCACGAAAGAGCGCAACACATCCATCGGTAAATTTTTAAATCCACTCATGGGCATTAATGCTTTAAATGATAATATTTTTATTATTAATTTAACAAATTTACGATAAGCCTATAGGATAACTCTCTTTTGCGTCAAGTAGAGATGATGCTGGTATCTGGATAATAGAACTAACGGGATGAATGATGAGCGCTGAAAACGATATACTGAAAACGCCGCTGTACGACCTGCACCTTGAACTTGGTGGTAAAATGGTGCCTTTTGCCGGTTACCAGATGCCGGTACAGTACAAAGACATGGGCATCATTAAGGAGCATCAGCATACACGGGAGCAAGCCGGGCTTTTTGATGTTTCCCATATGGGCCAATTAGTGATTGATGGTGAGAACGCGGCCAAGGCGCTCGAGGCGTTAGTGCCAGTCGATATTGAAGCCTTGGATATCAATCAGCAAACCTACGCGCTGTTTACCGGAAAGTCAGGTGGGATTCTCGATGACCTGATCATTACCCGCTGGGGAAAAGAACAATTTTTCCTGGTGGTTAATGCCGCATGTAAGGATCAGGATGTGGCGCACTTAAAGCAGCATTTGGGAACGCAGGTCGAGCTAAACCTGTTAAATGAGCAGGCTTTAATGGCGCTACAGGGACCGGCGGCGAAGCAGGTGATGGCTGAGTTGGCCCCGCAAACCAGTGAGCTGACTTTTATGTCGGGTTGCAGGGCTGTAATTGAAGGCGTTGAATGCTACATTACGCGTTCCGGTTACACCGGTGAGGATGGCTTTGAAATTTCACTGCCATCCGCAAAGGCTGATAAAATTGCACGGCGTATCTTATCCTTTGCCCAGGTTGAGGCAATTGGCTTGGGTGCGCGTGACTCACTGCGCCTGGAAGCGGGGTTGTGTCTATACGGTCACGATCTGGATACCGAAACCAGTCCGGTCGAAGCGGCACTAAACTGGTCTGTTTCAAAGTCAAGACGTTCTGGTGGAGCTAAGGAAGGCGGTTTTCCGGGTGCTGACCTTATACTGGGCCAGATGGCGAACGGTGTATCCAGAAAACGTGTCGGTTTATCAGTTGAAGGCCGGGTTCCTGTGCGAGAGGGAGCGGAGCTGGCAGATGCGCAGGGCCAACGGGTTGGTCTGGTCACCAGCGGCGGCTTTGCCCCTACCTTAAATGCTGCGGTAGCAATGGGGTATGTGGCGACTGAAAGTGCGACGGTGGGTACACAGTTATTCGCGCTAGTGAGAGGCAAACAAATTCCGGTTCAAGTGGCGAAAATGCCCTTCGTACCGCAACGGTATTATCGAGGCTAGTATTTGGGCCGGGATTTTCGGTAACCCAGATGCCATGCCGCTTAACACAATTTCAAGAAAATGAGGAAATAACATGAGCACACTTAAATTTACCAAGGCACATGAATGGCTGTCGGTAGAGGGAGATCTGGTTACCGTAGGTATCACCAACTTTGCGCAGGAGCAGTTGGGTGACGTGGTGTTTGTTGAACTGCCGGAAGAGGGTGGTCAGCTTGCTGAAGGAGAAGAAGCAGTGGTTATTGAATCGGTCAAAGCGGCAGGAGAGATTAATGCTCCGCTCGCCGGTACGGTGGTCGCGATCAATGAAACGCTGGCAGATGCTCCTGATACAGTGAATCAGGATCCTACCGGCGCGGGCTGGTTTTTCAAGTTACGTGTAGATGGTGATGTTGAAAATGATGCGTGGCTGGATGAAGAGGCCTACAACACGTATGTTGAGGAAGAGTGTTAGCAGGTTGAACCAGGTTAAGGTAACCGGCCTATAGAACTGAATCAGGCAGTATGGGTTAATAGAGATAGCGATGAGATCAGAGCAGAGCGTAAACGAGCTACAGCAGTTGGAAATCAACAGTGAATTTATCGGGCGTCATATCGGCCCGAGCGTAGAAGACCAGCAAAAGATGCTGGAGCAATTGGGTTTGGGTGATATCGGGGAATTGGTGGCACAGGTAGTGCCATCCTCCATCTATTGCGAACAACCGCTGGCGCTTGGAGAAAGCTGCTCCGAACAGGGCGCGTTGTCTGAATTAAAGGCGATTGCGCAGCAAAATAAAATATATCGCTCCTTTATTGGCCAGGGCTATTATAGCTGTCATACACCAAACGTAATCCTACGTAATATTCTGGAAAATCCCGGCTGGTATACGGCTTATACGCCCTATCAACCAGAGATTTCTCAAGGCCGCCTGGAAGCACTGCTCAATTTCCAGACCATGATATCCGATCTCACCGGGATGGATATGGCCAACTCCTCTTTGTTGGATGAGGCGACGGCAGCGGCGGAAGCAATGACGCTGTGCCAGCGAATCAGCAAATCCAAATCAAAATGCTTTTTTGTGTCCAATGAGTGTTTTCAGCAGACCATCGATGTGGTGCAAACCCGTGCTGAGCCGATTGGCATAGAGGTAGTGGTTGGCGACCATCGAACGGATCTTGAAGATCTGGATTGTTTTGGTGTGCTGTTGCAATATCCCGCTGCCAGCGGTGAGGTTTATGATTACCAGTCGACCATAGAAACTGCCCATGCCAAGCAGGCTTTGGTAGTGATGGCGGCGGATCTGCTGAGTCTGATGCTATTAAAATCGCCCGGCGAGCTGGGTGCTGACGTTGCTGTAGGCAGCAGCCAGCGGTTTGGTGTGCCGTTAGGTTTTGGCGGGCCCCATGCCGGTTACATGGCAACGCAGGAGAAGTTTAAACGAGCATTACCAGGGCGTATTGTTGGTTTGTCGGTGGATAGTCAGGGGCAGCCCGCGTATCGGCTGGCATTGCAAACTCGCGAGCAGCATATTCGCCGTGAAAAAGCGACCAGTAATATCTGTACCGCCCAGGTGCTATTGGCAGTGATGGCCAGCATGTATGCCGTTTATCATGGCCCACATGGATTGAAACAGATCGCCAATCGCGTACACCTGCAGACACGGGTATTGGCGGAGGGGTTAAGGCAGCTTGGCTGGGCAATACAGAACGAGCGCTATTTTGATACGCTGGTCATTCAAACCGGAGCGCAGACTCAGGCAATTCATGAGAAGGCTCGAGCAAAACAGATTAATCTTTGTGAAATTGACGCACAAACTTTGGGCATCGCTCTGGATGAAACAGTGCAGGGGCAGGATATAGCGGATCTTTGGCAGATATTCAGCGACGAGGGGTTGACGGACTTAAGTGTTGACCAGATTAGCGGCCGGATTTCTGAGGTTCTTACATCGAACATGTTAAGGACTGATTCCGTGCTCAGCCATGAGTGCTTTAATCGCTACCATTCAGAAACGGAAATGATGCGCTATCTGAGGCAGTTGGCAGATAAAGATATCGCTCTGGATAGAGCGATGATTCCACTTGGTTCCTGCACCATGAAGCTCAATGCGGTGGCAGAGATGATCCCTGTTACCTGGCCGGAGTTCAGTCAGATTCATCCCTTTGTACCTCGTGATCAGGCGCAAGGTTATTTGCAACTGACCTCAGAACTTGAGCAGATGCTTTGTGCAGTGACGGGCTATGATGCTGTTTCGCTGCAACCGAATGCAGGATCGCAGGGAGAATACGCCGGTTTGCTGGCTATTCGTGCCTACCATGAAAGCCGTGGCGAAGCGCATCGCAATATTTGTCTGATACCCAGTTCTGCGCATGGCACAAATCCGGCATCGGCACAGATGTGTGATATGAAAGTGGTTGTTGTGAAATGCGACGACCAGGGTAATGTCGATTTGGCAGATTTAACAGCAAAAGCGGAATTACACAGTAATAATCTGGCGGCTATTATGGTCACCTATCCCTCCACCCACGGTGTATTTGAGGATAACATAAAAGAGTTGTGTGCAATCGTGCATGACCATGGCGGGCAGGTTTATATGGACGGCGCCAACCTGAATGCGATGGTCGGATTGTGTCACCCTGGCAAATTTGGCGGTGATGTGTCGCACCTTAATTTACACAAAACCTTTTGTATTCCCCATGGTGGTGGCGGACCCGGTGTTGGGCCTGTTGCGGTCAGCGAACATTTGGCGCCATTCCTGCCAGGTCACAAAACGTTGCAACAACAGGGCGAGCAATTCAAGGTTGGGCCGGTTTCAGCAGCGGCCTGGGGTAGTGCCGGTATTCTGTCGATCAGTTGGATGTATATTAAAATGATGGGCGCGCAGGGGTTGCGACAGGCGACAGAGGTGGCCATTTTGAACGCGAACTATGTTGCCGCAAAACTTGAAGAACACTATCCGGTATTGTATACGGGCGTCAATGGACGAGTAGCCCATGAGTGTATTATTGATTTGCGACCGCTCAAAGAGTCCAGTGGCATCAGTGTCGATGATGTCGCAAAACGGCTGATTGATTTTGGCTTTCACGCGCCGACCATGTCGTTTCCGGTTGCAGGGACGCTAATGATCGAACCAACCGAGAGCGAGTCTATAGAGGAGCTGGATCGGTTTTGTGAAGCGATGATCTCTATTCGTGATGAGATTCGTGCCGTCGAGCGAGGTGAAGCGGATGAGCAGGATAATCCTCTGAAGCATGCGCCTCATACAGCGCAGGTGCTGGTCGCCGATGAGTGGAGCCATGCCTATGGTCGTGAGCAGGCTGCCTATCCGGTAGAGAGTCTGCGATCGAATAAGTACTGGTCACCGGTAGGTCGAGTTGATAATGTATATGGAGACCGCAATCTGGTCTGCGCATGCCCTTCCCTATCGGAATATGAATAGCAGGTTTTAACTATGGCCACTTCAATCGTACTTACAGTGATCAGCGATGACCGCCCCGGCATTGTTGAATCACTCTCGCAAACATTGGCGGCCCATGGTGGTAACTGGGTCGAAAGCAGTATGCTGTCACTGGCAGGTAAGTTTGCCGGTATTTTGATGGCAACGGTCCCTGATGAGCAGTCAGAAGCGCTGATAGGCGATCTACAGGCGCTGACGGCTACCGGATTACAGGTGTTGGTTGAGCGCTCGGATGCGAAGGCCAGACCGACCGGCGCTCGGGAATTTACGTTGGAGCTGGTAGGCCAGGACCGCCCCGGTATCGTGCGCGATATTACCGGAATTTTGGCCAGACAGCATATCAATGTAGAAGAGCTGGAAACCGAATGTCAGGACGCGTCCATGTCCGGTGAAAGTCTGTTTATTGCAAATGCCAGAGTGCTGGTTCCGGCAGAAGCGTCTCTGGAAAAGCTGCAGAATGAGCTGGAAGACCTGGCCAATGAGTTGATGGTGGATATTAAGCTGGAAGAGTAGCTGACCCGGTTGAATCCTGAATCAGTCAGAACCGAAAGGCATTTACTTAAGTGTTTTACTCCCCCCTCCGTTGGAGATTGTCGCGAAAGTTAATTATTACTTGCCCGTTCTACGAATATAAACAGCAGGAAACCATGCCCTCGAATGCCTGCCAGTGGTTTTAACAATGCAAAGGCTGCCAGACGCTGCTTAAACCGGAAAAGGGCGATTGCTGCGTTTTTTGTTCTTATGAATCGCTGCCCTGCCCTTCAGTTCAGCAGCAGAATAACTGAACGGCCTAATGTTAACAGGGCCGCTAAATAATGTTAGTATAGCCCCCGCTTATTTGCGCATAACCTCTGGTTATTCGCGTAAGCACAGTCCTAGGGGTGGCCTCCGGCCTGAGATTTGTCTGGTGAAGTGATAAAACACTTTGCAGTACATAAACCCTTTGAACCTGATCCGGTTAATGCCGGCGTAGGGATAGGGATCTTTTCCATAGATACATTCTGCGCTTTGCACTCCGGGTCTCTTTTGTCATTTTTAAGGAGACACTGAGGTGAAACTTACATCAATAGTTAAAACACCCTTGATCATGTCAGCGGCGCTGCTTCCTGCGCTGACACTGGCAGACAACCGCATCGAAGAGATTGTGGTCAATGCTGATTTTCGTCCACAGGAACTGATGGACTTGCCGGCCAGCTTGAGCGTAGTCTCAAGTGACACGATTGATGCCAGAAATGCGCGTCATTTCGATGAGATACTCAATGCGGCACCCAATGTGAACTTTGCTGCCGGGGCATCCCGGGGGCGCTTTATCCAGCTTCGTGGTATTGGTGAGCGCAGTCAATTTGTCGATCCTGTTAACCCATCGGTTGGGGTGATGGTTGATGAGATTGACTTCAGCGGTATCGGTAATGCCGGAACGCTGTTTGATATCAATCAGGTTGAAATTCTACGCGGCCCACAGGGTACACGATTCGGTAATAACGCGCTGGCCGGGCTGGTTTACCTGACTTCAAACAACCCGACAGAAACCTTTGAGGGTGCGCTGGAGGCCAGTGCCGCGAATTATGACACCTGGAGCACTGGTATTGTGCTCAGCGGACCTATTTCGCCTGATCTGTTAGGACGTTTTGCGGTACAGCAATATCAAAGTGACGGATTCATTGATAACGATTACCTTAATCGAGAAGACACCAATGACCGTGATGAGCTGACAGTACGCGGCAAGTTACGCTGGTTGGCAAGTGATAATCTGAGCTTTGATTTCTCTCTGTTCTACGCGGATCTTGATAACGGTTACGATGCCTTTTCGCTGGACAGAAATCGCAACACGTTGTCCGATGAGCCGGGACAGGATCGTCAGGAATCAACGGCCGTCTCTCTAGGGGCCACCTGGGAGTCAGCGGCCGGTTTTAACCTGGAAGCCAGCCTGGTCTATCAGGAGTCCGATCTGGAGTACGGCTACGATGAGGACTGGGCATTTGTGGGAATTCATCCCTGGGAATACCAATCGGTCGATAACTATGTGCGTGACCGGGAACAGCTGAGTGTTGATCTGCGTCTGCTTTCACAGGATGGCAGCGAACTGTTTAATGGCACCACCCATTGGGTTGTGGGGCTCTATTTCGAAGATCAGGAAGAACAGCTTGAACGCACCTATACCTATGGTGATGTGCCGTTATTTGAGAGTGATTCGGAAATGCAGACACTGGCCCTTTACGGTGAACTGGACTCGCAGCTGGCGGAAAACCTCACGCTTAAGGTGGGGCTGCGACTCGAGCAGTTTGATCATGAGTATCGGGATAATATCGGTATCGATGCCGAGCCGGACGATGATATGTGGGGTGGGCAGATCAGCCTGGAGTATCAGCTAAACGACAACAGCATGGTCTACGGTCTGGTATCGAGGGGCTACAAAGCCGGCTCGGTTAACGGTAATGCGCTGGGCAAGGCGCTGCTGCGTGCCTGGCCGCCTACTCTGGTGGACTTTCTGACCCGGCATCTGGAGTTTGATACGGAAACGCTGCTCAATTTTGAGCTGGGTTATAAGGGCAGCTACCTTGATGACCGTCTGCAAACACGGCTGTCGCTGTTCCGTATGGATCGCAGCGATATGCAGCTCAAAGCCTGGGTGGTGGATGGCGTGCAGTTTGCCGGCTATACCGATAATGTTGATCAGGGTGAGAACTACGGTCTGGAACTGGAAACCCGCTGGCAGGTGACGGATGCGCTTCAACTGTTTGCCAATATAGGCTGGCTGGAAACCGAGTTGGAAGAAGACTTCTTTGTCGATGATGTGGATCTCGGATTGGTTAACAAGAAAGGCCGCGAACAGGCACACGCACCGAATTATCAGTTCAATGTCGGTGGGCAGCTCGAATTTGCCCAGAGTTTTTATGCGCGACTGGAAGTGGAAGGGAAAGATGAGTTTTACTATTCCAATAGCCACGAATCAAAATCCGATAGTTTTGAACTGGTCAATCTGACCTTGGGATACCGGGGTGAAAATTTTGATTTGACACTGTGGAGCCGGAATCTGCTGGATAAAGATTATGGCGTGCGAGGGTTCCGCTTTGGTAATGATCCGCGTGACTTTTATGCCACGCATACCTATGAGCAGTTGGGTGAACCCAGGGTCTTTGGTGTGACCGGGAAGTATCGCTTTTGATTAGAATTCCTGTGATTAATTTATAGGAGTCATTTGATAAGACCGGAAATTTCGGCTTGAGATATCCGGTCTCTGATAAGAGGATGAACAATGAAGGTATCTGTGGAAATTAGCATGTATCCTTTGCGCGATGAGTTTCTTCCGGTAATCGCCGGCTTTATCGAACAACTGAATCAGGATCAGCGGGTTGAGGTGAAAACCAATAGTATGAGTACACAGCTGTTTGGTGAGTACGATCAGGTAATGGCGCTGTTGCAGGCCTCAATCAAGGAATCGTTCGAGCGTTTTGACAAGGTGGTGTTTGCCACTAAATTTATACATGGAGACACACGCGCTAACGGTTATGAGTGATATTGTCGCGACACTTCAATCAGCCCTGGCAGCTATGTCCTTGATAGAAGCTATCGCAGTTTCTCTGGGTGTGGTCTATCTGCTGTTGGCGATGAAGGAGAATATTCTCTGCTGGTACGCCGCGCTTATTAGCACAGCGCTTTCGATCTATATTTTCTGGGATGTTGATCTGGTTATGGAGTCCGCATTGCAGATCTATTACCTGGTGATGGCGGTTTATGGCTGGTACCAGTGGAAGTATGGTGCCAGCGATAAAGCGCAGTTGCCGATAGTGAGCTGGCCTTTGCAGACCCATCTTCGGCTGTTGGTGCTGGTGCTGGGCTGTTCCGCGATATCCGGGTTCCTGCTTACGGAAAACTCCAGCGCGGCCTGGCCTTATCTGGATTCTTTTACCACCTGGGGCAGTATTGTGACCACCTATATGGTGGCCAAAAAAGTACTGGAAAACTGGATTTATTGGCTGGTTATTGATTCTTTATCAATTTTTCTATACCTTGATCGCGGCCTTTATTTGTATGCCTTATTGTTTATGGTCTATATTGTGATTGTAATTTTTGGGCTGCTGACATGGACACGACACTACCAGAATCAGGGACAGAAAACTCTCAACAGCGCTATCTGAATCTTGAGCAGGCGCTGCAAACCTACCCGCAATGGCAACATGTTGAGTGTACTCGGCTGCCCGTTGTCATCGAACCCTTTGATGCCGGCCTAACCAACCAGTGTTACCTCGTACAGGCGGGTGATAAGCGCTGTGTGATGAGGCTCAATGCACAAAACAGCCGTATTATGGGGCTTGACCGTATCAATGAGGCGGTTGCTTTGCAACATGCGGAAACGGCAGGTTTAGGTGCGCCGGTCGTGTACTGCTCCCCGGAACAGGGGGTTTTGGTTACGGCATACCTTGAAGGACGGCAATGGACTCAGGCGCAGGTTCAAACCCGTTTTAATCTGGAACGACTGGCGGCTTTGCTGAAGCAGGTACATGCGTTACCGGCCACCGGTAAAGTGCTGGATCCGAGGATGGTGACCGATCGCTACTGGAAGGGCGTGCAGGATCAATTTGTGATTATTCCGCCCCGGTTCAAAGCGTTACGACAAAAAATGGAACGGCTGATGCTAGCGACGCTGTCGGATTATCCGCAGCGTTGTTTCTGCCATAATGACATGGTGTGCGCCAATATTATTGACGCCGGTGATCGGCTTTTCCTGCTTGACTGGGAGTATGCAGCCATGGGAGATCCACTGTTTGACGTGGCGGTGATAGTCCACAATCACCAGCTTGATGAAAAGCAGATGAACTATCTGCTGGAGTGTTATTCCGGAACGATTGACAGCGCAACGCGAAGACAGTTTTTGAGTAACTACGCCATTTACATCTATATCGATATGCTCTGGTACTGGTTTCAAAGCGCTTCCCACCCCCGCCAGGGTTTTGCTTCGATCGCTGAAAGCAAGCTGGATACGCTGGTGGCACTGTTGCATGAGTTGGGTATCGGCTGAGCGGTTTCAATGAAAGTCCCGTGAGGGCAACAGCATACCGGTGACAGCCTCACTTTGGTCAATAATCTCTCCGGCAATCACGTGCGTGACAGCGCCTTTACGCTCCAGAATACCCTTTACCATCAGTAGCTTTCCGGTCAGCAGTGGCTGACGGAAACGCTCCTGTAGATCACGCCAGACGATAACATTCAGGTTGCCCGTTTCATCCTCCAGGGTCAGAAAAATGACCCCTGATGCGGTGCCGGGACGCTGCCTGCCGGTGACAATGCCGGCGATACGGACAAAGCGGCCATGGCTGACCTGTTGCAGGGCCGCAGCTGTTCGACAAGCATTAAAAGGGGGCTGGTTTCTCAGCACGGCCATAGGGTGCCGGTTCAGAGTCAGGCCCAGACTGTTGTAATCGGCAAATAACGTTTGTGCTTCGCTGGGCGGTGGCAGTATGACGCCGTCATTCAGCCGATGTGCGGGCTGGGTACTTTGGCTGAGGCTGGCCTTGCCGGATTTTGAGTGGTCCAGTATCGGCAGAGGTGTTTTGATGGCCTGGTTTTGCCAGTGGGCCTGATGCCGGTGTGCCGCAAAGCCGGGCATCGCATTGGCCTGAACCAGTGCTGTGCGCTGTTGCTGGTTAAGCCGGGTACGTTGCTGCAGGTCCTGCAGGTCGCTGAAGGGTTGCTGTTGCCGCGCTGTGACCAGACGCCGGGCGGCTTCAGCACTGAAGCCCTTGATCAGCCTGAAACCGAGCCTCAAAGCGGGCTGTTGCGCAGGCATTCGTTGCCAGGACTCAAGAGTACAGTCCCAATCGCTATGGGCCACATCAACCGGCAGCACTTGAATCTGGTGACGCTGTGCATCCTGAATCAGTTGTGAGGGTGAGTAAAAGCCCATCGACTGGCTGTTTAGCAGGGCTGCATAAAAGGCGGCGCCATGGTGACATTTCAGCCATGCAGAAACATAGACCAGCAGGGCAAAGCTGGCGGCATGGGATTCAGGGAAGCCATAACTGCCAAAACCTTTCATCTGATTAAACAGGCGTTCGGCAAAATCCTGAGAATGCCCTCTTTGGCGCATGCCGGAAATCAGTTTTTCCTTAAATCTGAGTAGATTACCGTTGCGTCCCCAGCTGGCCATCGCTCGGCGCAGCTGATCCGCCTCGCCACCGCTAAAACCCGCAGCCACCATGGCCAGCTTGATTACCTGCTCCTGGAAAATAGGAACGCCCAGAGTACGTTTGAGGACAGCCTCTATGGCTTTATTTTCGTAGCTAACCGGCTCCGTGCCATCGCGTCGACGCAGATAGGGGTGCACCATATCACCCTGAATCGGTCCGGGTCTGACAATGGCAACCTGGATCACCAGATCATAGTAATTCCTGGGGCGGAGTCGTGGCAGCATTGACATCTGTGCTCGGGACTCGACTTGAAATACGCCGATACTGTCACCCCGGGATAGCATTTTGTAGGGCTCCGGCTGTTCTCCGGGAATACGATCAAGGGTCAGTCTGTTCGGACTGTATTGATTAATCAGCTCCAGACATTTTCGAATAGCGCTGAGCATGCCAAGCCCGAGAATATCAACCTTTAACAGTCCCAGAGCCTCGATATCCTCCTTGTCCCACTGGAGCACTGTACGGTCTTTCATGCTGGCGTTTTCCACGGGAGCCAGCTGACTGATGGGACCATCACAGATAATAAAGCCGCCGACATGTTGAGACAGGTGCCGGGGAAAGCCCAGTATTTCGTTGATCAGAAAGAGAAAACGGTCGGCCAGTTCCGGGTTGTTCAGCTTGGCATCTGTAAAGCGTTGTTGCAGGTCGCTGCGCCGATCCCACCAGGCCAGGGATTTGCTGAGCTGGCCGATGAACAGCGGGTCCAGCCCCAGCGCCTTGCCGACATCGCGAATGGCGCTGCGGGGTCGGTAAGTAATCACTGTGGCGGCCAGCGCGGTGCGTTCACGGGAGTATTTTTTGTAGATATACTGTATAACCTCTTCCCGTCGCTCATGCTCGAAATCGACATCGATATCAGGTGGTTCATTACGCTCTTTGGAGATAAATCGCTCAAACAGTAAAGAGGCTTGTTCGGGACTGACTTCGGTAATATGCAGACAGTAGCAGACCACCGAGTTGGCGGCTGACCCCCTGCCCTGACAGAGAATTCCCTGCATTCTGGCAAAAGCGACAATATCGAATACCGTTAAAAAATAGTACTCATAGTTCAGTTCATGAATCAGCTGCAGTTCCTTGTCAATTTGCGCACTGATAGCGGCGGGAATACCCTGTGGCCAGCGTTGTTCGGCACCCTGCACCACCAGTTGTCGCAGGTACTGGTCAGGAGTGGATTTTGGGGGAATCAGCTCCCTGGGATACTGGTAGCGCAGTTCGTCCAGAGAGAAGGTGCAACAACGACTGATGTGTACGGTTTCCTCCAATAGTGCCGGCGGATAGACTCGATGCAGCTTCTCAACGGGTCTCAGGTGTCGTTCGGCATTGCTTTGGCGCTGCAGACCAAGCTTTTGAGTTGAGGTGTTGAGGCGAATCGCAGTGAGCACATCCTGTAGAGGTTTACGTTCAGGCACATGCATATGTACATCACCACAGGCCAGCATGGGGATATCCAGTTGTCGGGCCAGTTGATAGCAATCGAGATAGTGTTGCTGATAGTCCGGTTGCAGATAGCATTCAACACCCAACCACAGGCGCCGGACAAAATACTGTTTTAGTTGCGTCCCAGTTTGCGGGGGCGTGGTGGACAATGGCAACCAGATCAGCAGGCAATGCTGGAGACAGAATTCAAAGTCCTTTTCCTCAAGCTGGTATTGACCCTTGGTACTGCGTCGACGACATAAGGTGATAAAAGCAGACAGCTCTTCATAGGCGGTACGGGTCGGTGCCAGCGCCACCAGTTTTGACTGCCCGGATAAGCTGAATTCGCTGCCGACAATAAGCTTGATGCCGCTCGCTTTGGCAGCGACATGCGCTTTGACAATACCAGCCAGTGAGCACTCATCGGTAATAGCAATGGCGGCATAACCAAGTTTGGCAGCCTGTTCAACCAGTTCCTCCGGGCGGGAGGCCCCGCGAAGAAAGGTGAAGTTGCTGATGCAGTGCAGTTCGGCATAACCCATAGGATAATCTCGAGCGCTAATAAAACAGACCGTGAACAAACCATTTTCGAGTGGTGGTGTCGCGAAACAGCCAATAGAGGCTACCGCTTTCATGTGCGGCAATAAAATAGTCACGCTGTACAGGCTTGTTTTGCCACCAATGGCTATCGATGCGTTCCGGGCCGCGTAACAGGGTCAGTTGGCCTTGCCAGTACAGGTGATTCTGTCGCTGTTGCACAGGAGCGGGCTGAGGTAATAGCCAGAGGGGGCGTAGCTGTTTGGCGGCTGGCAAGGGTTCTTCAGAGGATTGGGTTTGTGGCCATGGCAGGGGTTGCCAGGCCAGTTCAGGTACCTGCTCCTGACAGCAGGTGATACCATGTAGCGCAGTCTTACCTAATCTGGAACTGAGCTTGTCGAGCAGTAATCCCGGTGATAATAGGGGTGAATGCTGCGACCCACCCCATAAGGAAAAAGATACCGGGGTAGTGGCCGTCAGCGAGCTACTGGTTAGCAGGATATTATGGACAGTGGTACTGAGCGGGAATGCTTCCAGTTTGATGCGGGTCAGCTCGAGAAATATGGAAAAACCGTTCTGTGGTTGTGAGAATGACAGGGCTAACGAGCGCTTTTCTCCTTTGATCTCGGCAAACTGCCACTCGAAACCCTGACAATCGAGTTGTTGTGTGCGCAGGTAGTCACAGAGCTCGGTTAACAGGCGCTTGACCGGAAATAGCAGTCCCTGTTTATTCCGGATGCCCTCAATATAAAAAAGCTCACTGTGGAAGCGGGGTTCGAGGCTGACAGGTAATTGCGGATCAGGACGTTCCCCTGTGATCTGCTGTAGATAATGCAGGAATGTCTTGCCAAAACGCTTGCCAACGGCGGCTCGTGGCAGGTCCAGCAATTGACCAAAGGTCGACAACCCCATCTCCTGTAAAAGGCTGATTTGTTTGTCAGGAATATCCAGAAGGGTGACGGGGATTTCCCTCAACTGCCTCGTTAACAGGCTGGATTCGATGTTGGTGATAGTTTGTTTCAGGGTACTGCGAGCAAATAACTCGGCAGCTTTTGGCGTATTCCCTAGGCCCCATTGAGCAGTGAATCCCTGCACGTTCAGACCCCGGATAAGCTGTTGCAGCAAAGCATGGAGACCTTTAAACAGGCGCAGACTACTGCTGATTTCCAGCAGCAGGATATCGGGTGATTTCAGACTGGCCATGGGAGAAAACCGATAGCACCAGCGTGACAGTTGATGCGCCGCAGAGGTCTCTTTAGACGCATCGCGCACCAGAACATGCAGCGTATCATCCAGCGCCATGGCGGTGGCTAATGACTGGCCTGGCCTGATGCCGGATGTTGCTGCAGTGGTATTGGTGCAGATAACCCTCCCCTGTTCACTGACCAGGGCGGGATGTTCGGACCGACTCGTTTCACTCCGGGTAAAAACCTGAAGAGGCAGCAGCGGGAAGTAGAGACAAAGCCACAGCACGGATAGCGCCTAGTTTATAGTCCGGGGGGTAAAGTTCGCCGGTGGAACAGATGAGTTGGGTTTGCTCAAGGCCATCTCTGGCAGCGGGTTAGATGCACACGGTTGTTGCTGGCTGTACGAGGAGGTGCGGTGCACCGGGAGCTGGCTGGCTTTAATCTGCCGATGGCAGCCCGGAAGGGTTGTTTTGAGCTGCACCTGCTGTCCGGCCCAGCCACCCTGTTGTTTCAGAATATGCACCTGTAGAGAGGATTGGCTGGCGCTCAGGCTAAGGCGTAAATGGCTGGGAGAATTTTGCCGGGCACTGTAGTGAGGACGAATCAGCGCGGACAATCCTGGTGTTTTCCGGGAGGCGAGCTGAAGTTTGCGTAGTTGCCTGTAGCTGATATCAGGGCTGCCAAGCCAGCTGATAACACTGTTGCCGCTGTGCACCAGCGCCTGTTCCGTACACCAGAGCAGATCGGGTGTGCTGCGAGGATGAACGATGATGATTCGCTGCAGATTGACACCCTGTTGCTGGAGTGCCGGAGCATAGGGAATATAGGGTGGCGCAATCAGCACCAGTAAGCCTGGGAGCTGGCTGAGTTGTGCCAGGCAGGGAGTGAGCAGCATCAACTCGGCGCTGCCCCAGTGGCTGGGGAGTACTTCCAGCAATCCGTTCTTCGGCCAGCCCCCCTGATGCAGGACGTCGTTCAACGCGCCAAAACCGGTGTTGATCCCGTTTTTGTTCTGTGTGAGGGAAGATGCCTGCCACAGATCTGGACGGACTAATAGCGGGGCCAGAGCTTTGTCTTTATGGGGATTCATGAGCAAAAAGGTATCGCGTATACTGTATATATATACAGTATATCTTTTTGAAAGGTTTTGACAATACCGGCAGCATTTTTTATGGAGATGGATGTTTTGGGGAAGCAGTAGAACACCCGTTTAACCGAAAAAAGAGATTTTCTGGGCGAAAGAATATTAAATTTGTATCTCTTTCTCGCTGCTAATATTATGCTCCATAATTTTTCGCGGTCCAGGAGAGAATAAAGCATGCGTTTTTTACTGCCAAAATGGATAATTATAGCGGTATTACTATTTTTACCGGTAGCCGCTTTTGCGGTGGATGTACTGGTTTCCAGCCTGCTTGATGCGCCGGATCCAGCCGTGCGTGAAGGTGAAATCACCTACTCCGTCGAGGTGCAAAACCAGCAAAGTGATACCGCCAGCAATGTGGTGTTGAGCTTTCCTCTTCCCGGCCCCAGCATTAACCCCACCAGTGTTTTTGTCAGCGTGGACAATGGGGCCTGTAGTCATGATGGCGGTACACCAGGCACCGTAACCTGTAATTACGGGGATATGTTGGGTACTGCTGCTGTACCTGCTGGTCCGATAGAAACGGCTAATATCGTGATTCGATCCACACAGGATACGGGCAACACTCTTGACGTTACTGCCAGTGTGACAACCGACTCCCCTGAGGCCAATACGGTCAATAACACTCTCACCCAGAATACCACCATTAATGATGGTGCGGATCTGACGACGACCCTGGTTGGAACACCTGACCCAGTGCTTGGCGGGGGCGACCTTACCTATACAGCAACAGTCAGTAACAACGGACCCAATAATGCGACAAGCGTCCAGGTAGTTTTTATCCTGTCACCCAACCTGAGCTATGAATCGGGTTCAGCTTCCGGCTCGGGCTGGAGTTGCTCTATATCCGGTCAGCAGTTAACCTGCACCCGCAGTAGTCTGGCAGATAGCAGCTCAGCACCTGATATTACGTTCACGGCCCGGGTTACCGGTGCCACAGGCGGCACACTTACCTCTACTGCTACGGTATCGGCGGCAACCGGAGATCCGGTACCCAATAACAATGTGGTGACCTCGGATGTGACACTGAATGAGGGTACCGATGTTGCGGTAACGATCAGCAGTTCATCCGGCTCGGTCATTGCTGGTAACAACATTACCCTAACTCTGGCACCACGCAATCTTGGGCCCTTTGATGCCGCGAATGTCGACGTGGTTTATACCATTCCGGCAGGCTTTACTTTAGTAGGGTCTCCGAGCGGCACCGGCTGGAGCTGTGGTGTCGTATTGTCAACCGTCACCTGTTCACGATCAAGCTACGTGATTGGTGCCGCAGATGATATCAGTCTTACCCTGACGGCACCGTTTCCGGCAGCACCAACGGTTTACTCCAACCCTGTTAGCATTAGTACCACAACAGCAGAAGCTGCTGAGCGTATGGCGAATAATACGGATTCTGTCAATGTGACAGTTAATCCTGATGGTGTGGATCTATCCATATCCAAGTCCAAGAGTCCTCAGCCCGTAGCGCAGGGAAGTCCGATCAGCAGTGTCATTACCGTGCACAACAATGGCCCAAGGAATGCGCTGGCTGGAACCGTCACTATCCAGGATGTTCTGGTTGCAGGTGAAACCTATGTTTCTTTTAGTGGCACAAACTGGAGTTGTACAGACAACACCCCCAATATAGATTGTACATACAACGTCGCACTGAACAATGGTGCTAACAGCTCAACCCTGACCATTACCACCACAGCCGCTGCCTCGGGGTCATTGAGCAACACAGTCACTGTGGCCTACAGCGGTTCTCCCGGGGACTATAACAACGCCAATGACAGCGATAGTAAAACCGTCACCTCTACTTCCCTGATTGGGGATTTACAGCTGAGTAAAAGTGCTGATGCCGATAACAGTGATGGCGATATAACAACCCTGGATGCAGACCCGGCAGGGCCCAATCTGGAGCCTACAATCACCTACACGCTGACTATTTTCAATGACGGGCCTGATGCTGTGGATGGTATTGTATTAAGAGATCCTATCCCGGGTTATATCAGTGGGCAAACGACCGTAGCTGTTACCGCCAAACCGGCGAATTATAGCTGTAGTATTGGTAGTACCGTGGTTTGTACCCAAGACTCCGGATCCCTCGCCGATCAGGCAACCGACAGTTTTACCATCACTGTTACTCGACCCATTCGTGGCGGTACCCGAACGAACAATGCCACGGCTTTCTCCTCGACGGTAGGAGATGATGACAGAAGCAATAACAGCGCTTCTACAACCGTGGTGGTTGAGACCGTAGCGGATGTCGAGGTGCAAAGCAAATCCGTCTCGCCCAATCCGGTTAAGTCCGGTGTCGAGGCCACCTATGTGATAACGGTGCGTAATAACGGACCTGATACAGCACAAAACGTGTCTGTAGTGGATACCTTCTCTCTGGCGGGTGGCGATACCGGATTCACCTTTATTTCCGTGACTGAGTCTCAGGGTAGTTGCTCCGGGTTGACGCCTGGCAATACCTATGTTGCTGCGGATACACCGACACTGACCTGTAACCTGGGGAGCGTGAATAACAACAACACGGCAACGATCACCCTGTTAATCCGACCCAACTATATGGCCTCGCCACCATCTCCGCGGACTATGGATAACTCGGTAACGATCAGCACCACAACCTACGATGACGATTCACTCAACGATGCCTTCGGCCCGGTCACCCTGACTATCGTACAGGACGATATTGATCTGTTAATCAATAATTCCGATATCCCCGATCCGGTGGCCTGGGATCCGGCATCGAGTGGTGATAACTCAAATAATGATGTGGTCTACCATGTGGAATACACTAACCGTGGGCCTTCCTACGCAACTGGCGTCCAGTATGTTTATACTATGACGCCTAAAGTCGGGAAAACAGTTCGCTTTGATTGTGATGAAGCCGCGGCGCTGGATGCCTGTGGCGTCAGTACAGATACCTGTAGCATTACCGGCGGCAGCAACCCGGTAACTGGTGGTGGTACTCTGGAGCTAACCTGTACAGGCAACACGGTGTCAGGTAAAACCGACGAAATGACGGCTAATAGCACCGGTCATCGATATCTGCATTTTCGGGTATTGACCGAGCCTGATGGTACCGGTGACACACACAGCACTAATGCTGTTATCAGCGCCAATGAATCGGAGGCTATTCTCGGAAATAACTCGGAAGCAGAAAACACCTCCGTGCGTGGCCGTGTGGATCTTGAAGTGACAAAAACCTCTGCTGAGACCTCGGTCGAGCTGGATCAACCTTATATATGGACCATTACCGTGATAAATAATGGCCCCGTGGAAAGTGATCAAACGGACCTGAGTGATACACTACCCGCAGGCATGATTTTTCACGGTGCAGTACCAAGCTGGATTAATGCCAACGATTCCACCAGCGGTAATTGTAATATTGCAGGGAGTGATCTGAGCTGTAACCTGGGCACCATGTCAGTAGGAGCCACGGCAATTATTTCCGTACCCGTGATGATGGATGCTTTCACAGCATCCAGCGTACAAAACTGTGCAACGGCTACTACCACCGGTGTCGATGTTACGCCTGCCAATAACGAAGATGTTTGTGGTGCGGTTACCGTGATCAATAGTTATTTCCCCAGTGACTACGGGGATGCTCCGGATACCACAGCCGGTACCGGAGTGGGGGATTATGCTACTACCCTTGATAATGGCGGCCCCCGCCATATGCAACCGGGTGGTACCTGGCTGGGAGCCTGTGTCGACAGTGATGGTGATGGCAGTCAGCAAAATCCGGCAGCTAACGACGATGATGTCAATGCCGGGGTGCTACAAGCCGGCACCTGCGCGGCTGATGACGATGAGGACGGTATCAGTCTTCCTCCTGCATTGATCGCGGGGGAGGATGCCGATCTGGAGATTACGATCAGTGGTAGCGACTGCGCCCTGGATGGCTGGATTGATTATAATGCTGATGGTGACTTCAACGATGCTGGTGAACAGATATTCAATGCTCTGTCACTGGCAGCGGGCAACCACACTGAAACAATAACAGTGCCTGCCGATCTGACCATCGGAGACAGCTACTCACGTTTTCGTTGCAGCACCGCAGGCGGGTTAAGTCCGGTTGAAGAAACCACGGGCGGTGAGGTAGAGGATTATCTGGTTTCCCTGCAACCTGATCCCAGTGCCAACCTGACCCCTGTGGACTATGGTGATGCCCCGGACACAAGCCCTGGTGCGGGTGCCGGCAACTACCAGACGCTACCCTCTGATGATGGTGCCAGTCACGTGCTTGGCGTAGCCAACGCCCCCTATCTCGGTGCCTGTGTTGATTCTGACAACAACACCCAGCAAAGCAGCCATGCCAATGCGGATGACCTGGGTGCAGCCGGAGGGGTTACGCCAGCGGTAACTGTTGGTACCTGCAGCAGTGCCAATGACGATGAAGATGGTGTGGTCTTCTCTGTATTGACGCAGAATCTGGTCGCCAATATTGATGTAACCGCCAGCAGTGGTACCAATGCCTGTCTGCTGAATGCCTGGATTGATTTCAACAGGGACGGTATTTTTAGCGCTTCAGGAGAGCAGATTGCTACGGATCTGAATATTGCCAGTGGCGCTACAGCTACGCTTACTCCGACGATATCTGCATCTGTAGATCCTGGTCCTGCTTACGCCCGTTTTCGCTGTAGCACTGCCGGTGGCGATGGCCCGGTCGGTGCTGCTAACGATGGTGAGGTGGAGGATTACCTGATAGAGATTCGGCCAAACCTGAGTCTGGTGCCAGTAGACTTTGGTGATGCCCCCGATTCCTACCTGACAACTGAGGCCAGCAATGGCCCCAGCCATCTAATTAACATACCTGATGCACCTTATCTGGGCAGTTGTGTGGATTCTGATACCGGGATCAATGAAGGCGTCACCGCTGATGCCGATGATCTTTCCGCCGCTGGCGGTCTGGGTGTTACTGTCGGCAGTTGCAGTACGGCAAACCTGGATGAGGATGGTGTGGCCTTTGTGGATACCTTCCACCGGGGTAGCAGTGCACGGATCGACATTACCACCGGACCGGATGGAAATTGTATGCTTAATGGCTGGATCGACTTTGATCTTGACGGTAGCTTCGGTGGCGCTGGTGAACAGGTCATAACAGATACTCTCCAGGTTGCAGGCAGCACAGAAACCCATCTGGTAGAAATCCCTTCCTGGGCAACTGAGGGCGATACTTATGTTCGCATTCGTTGCAGCAGCGTCGGTGGTCTGTCGTTTAATGGCCCTGCTGCGGATGGAGAGGTGGAAGACTACACAAGGACCATACGGAATATTTTAACGGTTCCATCGGTCAGTCATTACGGCCTGGCCATGCTGGCGGTAATGCTATTGCTGATCGGCATACGCAGGCGAGCGATGAATCGCAGGGCAGGATAAGGTTCATTGCCAGGGGTGTTGTCTGATCCCGGTGAATAACACCTGTGGTCAGATGAGGTTATTTTTAGTAGGGAGCGAATGAAACTGAAAGAGGGCGTATTGAATAGTAGCTCTTTATGCCCTTTTTAGAACGAGCTTTGGCCGGTAATGGAGCTGACTTGACTAATCATGGAGAGATTCCCGGTGGTGGATTTATTATTAGTCTGTCGTTAAGGAAAAATATACGAAATAGTTATAGTTAAGATGGCTTTTAGAAGCAAAGCAGGCCCTGGAAAAAGGTTTTATGGATCTCCATGGCCAATTCTGCACAGATAACATATATTTTCATTGTGACCAACTGAGTATTTCAGGAGTACCCCGTCAGTATGAACCCCCCACGTCATTTGCTTGATGAAACCTGTTTCCCTGTTTCCTGGGGTGATATGGATGCGCTTGGTCATGTTAATAACACCGTCTATTTTCGCTATTTTGAGAATATACGTACCGAGTGGTTGAGAAAACAAGGCTTCCAGATCACCTTAAACGGTCTTTCACAGGGCCCCGTTGCCGTTGATGCCTGTTGCCAGTTTTTGCTGCCGGTCGTGTATCCGGCTGATCTGAAGTTGACCATGTTTGGCGGTGCGCCGGGGCGGTCAAGTTTTGAAACCTATTACGAACTTCAGGATGCAAATCAATCAGATCGTATTTACACTAAAGGAACATCAAGGCTGGTTTGGGTTGATTATGAAAAAGGCAGCTCGATTCCGCTGCCACAAGAAATTCGCGAGATATTGCCGCCTGCATCCTGATACTGCTATGCAGTATAAAATATTATGTTGACCTTATAGTATGGTTAACCTACAATAAAGAGATTGCCTTTACACTGAGGTGATATTTATTTTTGTCGGGTCAGTATCCAGCGGATTTATGCCGTTATTATGTTAGCTTGGCTTGACATTACCAGAGTTGAAATAAAGCCTTTATAAAAAGGCAGGCTGCTATATTACGGGTATTCTGTAGAAGTAATATACAGCGCTAATATCAGGAGATGATGAGCATGGCAACAGAGCAAAATTATGATTTTGAAAAGGGAGACATTCTTCTATTTGAAGGGGAAAGTTATCAGGTGCATGAAAACCAGGGAACAACCGGTTTAGTCTCGCTTTTCCCATCGGTGGATGTGGAGTTGATCACCGTTGAGTGGAGCGATAGCTATCGTAAAATTGGTAATGCGGCATTACCTGCCCCTACACCCTGCGCCAGTGGCAGCTGCACACCGCCTTCAGCTAAAACGGATGTAAAAGTTAGCGAAGTAGAAACCGTTAAAATTTGCTAAGGATTTCTCCGGGCAGGTAGGGAACGCGTTACAATACCCGTATGCGTTGGCAAGAAAAACAGTAAGGCACAGAACAAAAAAACCGCAAGGAAGCTTAATAGTTGGGAGCTGCCGTCACTGGGCTCGCTGCATAGTCGAAAAATACAGCTTATAGAGGAATAGGAACATGGCGAATATCACCCTAAGATCACTGCATCCTGAGGATCTGGAAAAAGTTGTAGCGATAGATACTGAAATCGCTGGGCGCGCGCGTAATGAATTTTATAATAAACGATTGCAGCTGGCTTTGGCTGCGCCGGAAACACTGATCACCTGCGCTGCGGTGGACGGTGATGAGTTGATAGGATTCAGTTTTGTACGAATCGAAGAAGGGGCCTTTGGGATTGATGAAAAAATTGCGGTTGTTGATGCACTGAGTGTATCCAAACACTACCGTAAAGGCGGTGTTGCCACATTGATGCTGGAAGAGCTTGAGCGGCGCATGGCAAAATATAATATTCAGCAGATTCGAACCATTATGGACTGGTCTGATACCGCGTTAACGGGGTTCTTTTCATCGGCGGGGTTCAGTTTAGTACCATCTATCGTGGTTAGTCGGGATTGCGAAGTGCAACCTTCCTTCGACGGTGGTGACCCGGAAGCGGAGAGATATCAGGACGGTGCAAACAATGATTACGTGGCGCTGTTTCGTGATACCGTTCCTGTGCGCTCTATGGAAGAAAAAGACCTGGCGGCCATTATACGTCTGGATGGTAAACTGTCGGGTACCGACAGATCAGCATTTTACCGGTCAAAAATGGATGAAGTCCTCAATGATTCCGCAATACGTGTATCGCTGGTGGCGGAGCAGGATGATGCGGTTGTTGGATTTGCGATGGTCCGTCTCGATTATGGGGAGTTTGGTCAGGCAGAGCCCTCTGCGGTGTTGGACACCATTGGTGTTCATCCTGCTTATGGTGAGATGGGCGTTGGTAAAGCTCTATTATCACAGTTATTGGGTAACCTGGCAGTATTACAGGTAAATGCTGTACAGACCCAGATCAGTTGGGATGATTTCACCCTGCTGAATTTCATGAATAGCTGTGGGTTTGAGCCGACACAAAATCTGGTGCTGCAAAAAGCACTCTCGTGAATTCCAGTATATAATACCCCTACCTCCCATTTAGCGATCCCGCCAAATGTGGAAATAAAGGATACGGTTTAATTCAACCTAATAAACCCCTCTTCGTTGAGGGGTTTTGTTTGTCAGTCGTTTTGATTCTATAAACGTGCTACTGTTGCCGCAACACGCAAACCTGTTCTGCGTACGGCTATCAGGACAGCTTCAGTATAAACAAAAATAGGGGAAGGGGGATGTCAGAGGAAAATCTTGCCCAGTATGCAGACCATCCAAAGTTCAAAGAGTTGGTGGGCAAACGCGTCGCTTTGAGCTATCTGCTCAGTGCCATTGTAATTGTTAGTTTTTCAAGTTGGGTGCTGGTTATGTCTTTTGCACCCGAGCTGCTGGCGCTGCCTCTTTGGGAGGGAGCGGCTACCAATATAGGTATAGTCTGTATTCTGGTGCTGTTGTCGGCAGGGATTGTAATACCCGGTATTTATACGTGGTGGGCTAATACCCGGCTGGATCGACTTAAAGAAGAATTCCTAAAAGAGATCCAAAATGAAGAATAATAAATTGTTCAAAATATTACTGGTTTTTATTCTGGGTGGTGCCCAGATGGCATGGGCCGCTGGCGCGCTGGAAGGTGACATTGAGAAACAACCACTCAATATGACTGCGATTATGATGTTCTGTGTGTTTGTGTTTAGCACGCTGGGCATTACCTATTGGGCCGCAAAAAGGACCAAGTCACGGCAGGATTTTTATACGGCAGGTGGTGGTATTTCTGCAGCACAGAATGGTATCGCGATATCCGGTGATTTTCTTTCGGCCGCGACTTTTCTTGGAATGACCAGCGCCATCTATTTTAGTGGATATGACGGGATGCTACTGGCGGTTGGCGTGATGGCCTGCTGGCCGCTGATTCTGTTTTTAATTGCTGAAAGATTACGTAATCTGGGTCGCTATACTTTCATTGATGTGGTGTCCTTTCGATTGGCGCGCAAGCCCATTCGTATTATTTCGGCAATGGGCTCACTGTCCGTTGTAGTTTTCTATCTGATCGGACAGATGGTTGGGGCTGGCAAGCTGATCGAGTTGCTGTTTGGTCTGGATTACCTTTATGCAGTGATCATGGTCAATATTCTGATGATCTGTTACGTCAGTTTTGGAGGCATGCTGGCGACCACATGGGTACAGATTATCAAAGCCGTTTTGTTGATTATGGGCGGTAGTTTTATCGGTATCGGAGTGCTGGTTTATTTCGACTTCAACCTGGAAAGCATGTTTAGAACGGCCGTCGATGTTCATCCTATGGGCATGGAAGTAGTTGCACCAGGGGGCTGGCTGAAGGATCCGATCTCGGTTATTTCCGTGGCGCTGACGATGCTGTTTGGTTTTATGGGTTTGCCGCATATTCTGATGCGCTTTTTTACGGTCAAGAATGCCCGTGAAGCCAGGAAATCGGTTTTTTATGCCACTGCCATTATGGGTTATTTTTATATCCTGATTTTGTTTATCGGATTTGGTGCGATCGGCATTATTTATAATAATCCTGAATACCACGACGCCGCCGGTGCAATGATCGGTGGTAAGAACATGCTGGCGCTGCATGTTGCCCATTATATGGGTGGCGATATTATGCTGGGCTTTATGTCTGCGGTCACATTTGCCACGATTTTGGCGGTAGTTTCCGGGTTAACGCTGGCCGCTGCCGCGACCATTGCACATGATCTGTTTGCCAAAACTTTTTGTGAAGGAACTCTGACATCTCAGCAGGAAATTCGAATATCCCGTTACTCAATATTTGGTATCGGCGTGTTAGGGATTCTGTTAGGTATTGCTTTTGAGCATCAGAATGTGGTTTTTGTGGTTACCATTGCAATGGCAGTAGCTGCGAGTGTTAATTTCCCGATTCTGATTTTGTCCATGTACTGGAAAAAGCTGACCACCAGAGGTGCGGTGATTGGCGGGACCACCGGTCTTGTTGTTTCGTTGACCCTGATTATGCTAAGTCCCAGTGTCATGGTGGGTGCCATGGGTTTTGATAAGCCAATATTCCCCTACCTGTACCCAACGCTATTTTCAATGCCCATAGCGTTCTTTGTGAGCTGGATTTTCTCAGTGACGGATAACAGCGAGCAGGCAAAAAGAGAGATAGCAGCTTTTGATGCGCAATATGTTCGTTCTGAAACAGGTATCGGCATATCAGACGCCGCTGATCATTGATTGACAACGCGGAAGGTGAACACCTTCCGCTCCCTCTTTATACCGATAAAACCATTCTCAAGACCAGATTGCTCTATCAGTCGTGAAATTTATGCCTGAATATTGCCAGGTTTTCCTCTATTAGTGCTGATCAGGTTCCCATATAGAAATCGCAACCATTAAGTCCGTCAGGTGCCTTTTTCGAAGGGCACAATCACCGGATATTCTGAAGTAAAGATAGCCAGTTTTGCGAACTCTGCGATTGCTTGAAATTGGATACGTCGCCCTCATATATAATATGACCCGAGTGGCCCGAAGGCTGCTTGGCGTTATTTAAACAGGATTGAGAAAGGATAAAAAATGAGTATTGAATTACCCGCATTACCCTATGCACAGGATGCGCTTCAACCGCACCTGTCAGCAGAAACGCTCGAATATCACTATGGTAAACACCACAATACCTATGTGACAAAATTAAACGGAATGCTACCGGGCTCTGAGTTTGAGAATATGAGTCTGGAAGAAATTATCAGCAATGCACCGGCTGGAGGGCTGTTTAACAATGCCGCACAGGTGTGGAACCATAGCTTCTATTGGAACTGCCTCAGCCCGAATGGTGGTGGCGAACCGGAAGGTGCGGTGGCTGATGCAATTAATAGTGCCTTTGGATCATTTGAGGAATTTAAATCAGCATTTACTGACTCAGCGGTGAATAATTTTGGTTCCGGGTGGACCTGGCTGATAAAAGAAGCGGACGGCGCACTGAAAATTGTCAATACCAGCAATGCGGCTTGTCCATTACGCGACGGGCAAACACCTTTGCTGACGGTTGATGTCTGGGAGCATGCCTATTACATCGATTATCGCAATGCCCGCCCTGCTTATATGGATGCTTTTTGGGCGCTGGTTAATTGGGAATTTGTTAACGAGAATCTGGGCTAACCCGGACTCAGCCCTCAGCCAATTGGTTGGGGGCTTATATAGGAAAGGGTTCAGAGGAAACAGCTCACCAGATCGTCAAGAAACAACCATCCCTTTTCTGTTGCCCTTATGTGCTTGCCAGAGCGCAGCAAGCCTTTTGCCACAGCATTTTCTATCGGTGCCTGCAGTAACGCAAAATCGAGCCCCGTCCGTTTTTCAAACAGCTCAGCCGTGAACCCGCTATTCAGGCGCAGAGCATTCATCATAAATTCTGCTATCAGTTCGTGATGTTCAATTATGACACCAGGTGTTGGTTGGTTGGCGTTGCCATTGATATAGTCAACGGGGAGCCGTGTTTTCTGGGAGCGGCGTATACCCTGATGCCCAAGGAAGGTGATTTTTCCATGGGCCCCGGCGCCAATGCCGAGATAATCACCGAACTTCCAATAGTTTAAATTGTGTTCAGAGCGGTGAGAATCTCTGGCGTAAGCCGATACTTCGTATTGCTGATAACCCTTTTCAGTGAGTAATTTCTGCCCCTGTCGATAGATGGACCAAAGCTGTTCTTCGTCGGGTAGCTCGGGCGGAGATTTGTAAAACGCTGTGTTGCGTTCAATAGTCAATTGGTACCATGAAATATGTTCCGGTACATACTCAACTGCAGATCGAATATCCTCTAACGCCGATCCGATTTGCTGTCCGGGAAGACCGTGCATCAGGTCAATATTGATATTATCAAATCCGCTTTTTCTTGCCATAATAATTGCGTTACGGGCATCCTGGCCTGAATGTATCCTCCCCAGGGCACTCAACCGCTGGTTATTGAAGCTCTGCACACCAATTGATAATCGATTGATGCCGGCCCGCCTAAAATCTTTGAACTTGCGTTGCTCAAAGGTTCCTGGATTTGCCTCCAGGGTGATTTCACACTCGCTGTCTAACCTGATTGCCTGAGCGGTGCTTTGTAATAAGCGATCAATACCTTTCGCGGAGAGCAGGCTGGGGGTGCCGCCACCAAAGAAGATGGATTTTACAGAGCGGTTTTGTACCCACTCCAAGCTGGCAGCAAGATCTGATAGCAATGCATTAACATAGGCATGTTCGGGAATATCACCCTGCGCCACATGGGAATTGAAGTCGCAATAGGGACATTTTTTAACGCACCAGGGTATGTGGAAATAGAGGCTGAGTGGAGGAAGCTGACTAATATTATGTTGCATGCCGGGCGTGTTGCAGGACTTTTACCAGTTGGCCGAGGGCACTGGCCCGGTGGCTCACCTGGTTTTTTATCGTTGCATCCAGTTCAGCGGAGCTGCAACCCTGTTGCGGGCAGAAAAACAGTGGGTCGTAACCAAAACCGTTACGCCCTCTGGGTTGCTCCAGAATAAAACCTTCCCAAGTGCCGTGTGCAATCAGCGGAGTGGGGTCCGATTCGTGGCGCATATAGACTATCAGGCAGTGAAAACGGGCGGTTCTCTGCTCTTTTGGAACGGTGTTTAGCAGTTGTAGCAATTTATCGTTGTTATCAGAATCCGTTGCATTTGAACCAGCAAAACGGGAGGAATAGATTCCGGGAGCACCGTCCAGAAAATCAACCTCGAGCCCTGAATCATCAGCCAGTGCGGGAAGCCCTGACAATCGGCAGGCGTGGCGAGCCTTGATCATCGCGTTTTCGATAAAGGTTAGCCCGGTTTCTTCAGCCTCTTGGTCAAAATACTCAGATTGTGGCACGGGTGTCATAGCCAGGGGTTCTAAAACCTGGTTGATTTCCCTGAGTTTGCCTTGATTGGCGCTGGCTAAGACGATTTTCATGCCTGATTGGCCTGGCGCAGATAGTATACGGCGGTTTCACCAAACACATTGGGGCTGACATCTTTCATTATGACATCCGGAAAGCGACTGGACACCAGCTTCCTTGCTTTAATGTCGATCGCTTTTTCCCGGCACAACACTTCAAAATCCTTAACTGTACAAAAGTGAATATTGGGTGTGTCGTACCACTGATAGGTGAGTTGTTTGGTGACCGGCATACGGCCACGTAATGCCAGATAAAGCCGCGCGTGCCAATTACCAAAATTGGGAAACGTGACGATGCATTCTTTGCCGACTCTTAACATTTCGTCCAGGACCAGGTCGGGGCGTCTCATTACCTGCAATGCCTGGGTCATAATGACTGTGTCAAAACTGTTATCGCTGAAATTAGTCAGTCCACTATTGAGATCCTGCTCGATGACGTTAACACCTCGACGAATACATTCCGTGATTTGCTGCTGATCGATCTCCAGACCATATCCCTTTATATGTTTTTGCTCCATCAACTGCTTTAACAGGGTGCCATCACCACAACCGAGATCGAGAATTCGGCTTTCTGGTGTGATCCAGTGTTGAATGATGTCGAGATCTACGCGGGAGGAACTGTTCATGTACCCACCTCGTCTGCAATTCTGCTCATATAGGCATTAAACAGCGCCAAATAGCGAGGTATTGGAAGTAAAAAAGCATCATGTCCTTCCGGTGCGTCCACTTCAGCGTAACAGACATTTTTCCCTGCTGCGATCAGTGCGTCTGTAATTTCGCGGGATCGTTCTGGTGCAAATCGCCAATCGGTGGTGAAGGAAACCACCAAAAAATTACAAAGTGCCTGACTGAACGCGGCAACGGCATCGTTATCGTATTCGCGGGCAAGATCAAAATAATCCAAAATGCGAGTAATCAGGATGTAGGAGTTTGCGTCAAAGATCTCTGAGAACTTATCACCCTGATAGCGTAGGTAACTTTCCACCTGAAACTCTACCGGGTTATAGGATCCCTGTTCAAAGTCGCCACTTCGTAACTGGCGACCAAATTTACGACCCATCAGGTCGTCTGACAGATAAGTGACATGCCCTATCATGCGCGCCAGTGTCAGGCCTAGTTTGGGTATCGTATTATGTGCCAGGTAATCACCGTCATGAAAATCCGGGTCTGAGCGAATAGCGCTTCGTGCAATCTCGTTGAAAGCGATATTCTGAGCGGTTAATTTCATCGCTGATGCAATGACCACACAATGTCTAAGTCGATCCGGATACTCGAGTGCCCAGCGCATCGCCTGCATGCCGCCAAGACTGCCTCCTACCACGGCAGCCCACTTCTGGATACCCAGCTTATCGCTTAAGTTTGCTTGTGCTTTGACCCAGTCTCTAACCCTCAGCGGCGGAAACTCCGGACCCCAACTGTTACCGGTGTCTGGGTTGATGCTGCTCGGGCCGGTACTGCCATGGCAGCCCCCCAGATTGTTTGGACAAACTACAAAAAAACGATTGGTATCAATCGGTTTGCCTGGGCCGATACACACTTCCCACCAGCCCGGCTTGTCCTCACCATCATAATATCCTGCTGCGTGATGATGACTGCTGAGCGCGTGACATATTAGTACAGCGTTGCTTTTATCAGTGTTCAGTTCACCGTAGGTTTCGTAAACCAGCTGATAATTTTCCAGCGAGCGGCCACATGCCAATTTTAGCGGCTCTTCAAATAGCATGGTTTGTGGTGTAACCAGGCCGACAGAATTATCAGGGATTGAATTTGGCATCATTGTTTCTATGGCAATTGATTCCGCGAAGTCTAATGAGTCGGGAAGGTGAACGCAAGGATCCTTGGCAATCGGTGTTAAATGGAAGCCGATTAACGGACTGCTTGTGCAGGTGCGATATCAAGCTGGGCGGGAATTTTTACAGGGCTATCGATACGCACCCTTTTATAGCGGCTTGTTTTCCCGCTGAGCAGTTCCACCTGGCTGGTGCGAACAGCAAAGGCTTTGGCAATGAACTTGAGTAAATGGGCGTTAGCTTTGCCCTCTACGGGTGGTGCAGCTACCCTGATTTTTAAATAACCCTCGAGGGGGCCTGAAAACTCGGTTCTTGAGGCTTTGGGCTGAAGGTAACAATTGAGAATCAGCGCGCCCTGTTGCCAGGTATAATAGGGGCTCAAATATCAGAGTCCAAATATCAGTTGTCGCGGAATACGAAGGCTGGCCGCAAGTTGATCGATGACCAAAATCTCAATCAGATTGATTGCAATAAATATAAAGATAGGTGATAGATCAAGACCTCCAATAGCGGGGATCAGGTTACGAGCGGGACGCATAATGGGCTCGGTTAGTTGATGGATCAGTACCGCGCCAGGGTTATAGCTGTTAGGGGCCACCCAACTCAAAATAATGACGAGGATTAGAGCAAAAAAATAGATGTTTAATATCAGTGCCACGAGACCTACGCAGGACCAGGCAAACACCATCAGAAAGTTGGGTACAGCCTGGCCAAACAACAGATAAACCAGGCAGATCTGTGCGACCTGTATAATCAGGGCTAATACCAGTGAGGCCAGATCGATACCACCAATACCCGGTATAAAACGGCGCAGCGGCTTTAGCGCAGGATCTGTTATTTTTACAATTGCCTGTGACAGCGGGTTATAAAAGTCGGCCCGCGCAATCTGCAATAAGAATCTCAACAGAACAGCCAGAATGTAGAGGCTGAATAGCGTTTTTACTAGGTAGACAACGGCTACAATAAGTGAATCCACGTGAATTACCCTTGGTTATTATTACTCGAAGTACGATGTTCAGGTCAGCCTGCCAGCTCCCTGCTTCTATCCGATGCTGCGATTAAGGCCTGTTCAAACAGTTCGACCAGGCCACCCTCTTGCATTACGTTCAATGCTGCTTCGGTGGTTCCTCCCGGAGAGGTGACTCTTCGTCTCAGCTCTGCAGGATCGACATCGCTTGCCAGCGCCAGTTTAGCCGCACCCAGGGCGGTTTGCAGTGTCAGTTCACGAGCGGTCGCTGAAGACAACCCCAGTTTTACTCCCGCTTGCTCCATGGCTTCCATCACCAGGAAAAAGTAAGCCGGGCCACTGCCGGACACGGCAACCACTTTGTCCATATCCGCTTCCTGATCAAACCATAGTGTCAGCCCTATCGATGTAAAAATAGTGGTTGCGAGGGCCCTTTGTGTTGCTGTGACGTGCTGATTCGCGTACAGGCCGGTTGCGCCGGTTTGCACCAGTGCCGGGGTGTTTGGCATGGTCCTGACGACGGGTAGATCCGAACCAAGCCAATCAGTCAGGTTACGGACATTGATTCCGGCAGCAATCGATATAATTAACGGATTTTTTAGTTGTACTGTTGCCGCCAGAGGTGCACAGACAGCATTCATAACCTGTGGTTTGACCGCCAGAATCAGCGCATCTGCGTTGGCAACGGCTTGCCGATTATCAGTGGTGGTGACAATACCGGTTTCATTATGCAGCCTGGCAAGTTGCTCGTTATCGGGGTCTGCAGCACAAATAAGCCGCGCGGGATAGCCCTGATCGATCAGGCCGCCAATGATGCTGCTGGCCATGTTTCCGGCACCGATAAAGCACAATTGCGCATTTTGGTTAGCCAATGTTTTGTCGGTCATAAATTACAGATTCCTTATTCATCTGGTTCGCGCGAGGCGCGAGGCCCGAAAATGGCGGTGCCTACGCGTACCATGGAGGCACCCGCTGCAATAGCGCATTCTAAATCATTTGACATGCCCATCGATAGGGTGTCGCAGGCAAAACCGGATTGCTTTAATTGATTATGGGCCATTTGCATGCGCTGGTATTGTTGATTGAGTTCCTCTTCCGATAAAACCGGAGACGGTATCGCCATAAGACCGCGAAGCTTAAGCTGCGGTAATTGTGCGACAGTGGCTGCAAAATCAGCAAGTTGCTCAATAGCAATACCCGATTTGCTGGACTCGTGACTGATATTGATTTGAATGCAGACATTAAGCGGGAGGGCCTTTGGATCGCGCTGATCATTCAGTCGCCTGGCAATTTTGATTCGATCCAGACTATGCACCCAGTCAAAGTTGTTTGCGATATCAGAGGTTTTGTTTGACTGAATAGGGCCGATGAAATGCCAGACAATATTCAGATCAGTCAGGTCCTGTTGTTTGCTTAACGCTTCCTGTAGATAATTTTCGCCGAAGTGGGTTATACCTGCCTGATAGGTTTTTCTTACTTCATTTGCTGTTCTGGTCTTGCTAACCGCTATAAGCTGTACTATACCCGTTGTACGGCCAGCTTTTTTTTCCGCAAGCTGAATACGTTTTTTTACTTGGGTAATATTATCTTTTATAGATGTGCTCATAAAAATTCTGGAGTATGCTCAAAGAGTTGCCTGAAGCAAAGAAGGCTAACATTAATTGAAAAATAATTGAATGGTGAATAAAGGCTATGGATATAACGGAGTTACTTTCGTTTACCGTTAAACAAAATGCGTCTGACCTGCACTTGTCGGCAGGTGTTCCGCCGATGATTCGTGTTGATGGTGATGTGCGTCGAATCAATGTGCCGGCGATGGAGCACAAAGAGGTTCATGCGCTTATCTACGACATTATGAATGATAAGCAGCGTAAAGATTATGAAGAATACCTGGAAACGGATTTTTCTTTTGAAGTGCCCAGTGTGGCCCGTTTTCGTGTTAATGCCTTTAATCACAACCGTGGTGCGGGTGCTGTTTTCAGGACCATTCCATCAAAAGTCCTGACTATGGAAGATCTCGGGTTGGGCAAGGTTTTCAGCGAGCTTGCGATGTTGCCTAGAGGCCTGGTTTTGGTGACAGGACCGACCGGCTCTGGTAAAAGCACCACGCTGGCGGCGATGGTCGATTATGTCAACAACATGCGCTATGACCATGTGCTGACGATTGAGGACCCGATAGAATTTGTCCATGAGAGTAAGAAATGCCTGATTAACCAGCGTGAAGTTCATAGGGATACATTTGGTTTCAGTGAAGCACTGCGTTCGGCATTGCGTGAGGATCCGGACGTGATACTGGTCGGTGAGATGCGGGATTTGGAAACGATTCGCCTGGCGCTGACCGCTGCTGAAACAGGGCACCTGGTGTTTGGCACCTTGCATACCACCTCTGCGGCAAAAACCATTGACCGGGTAATTGATGTGTTTCCCGGAGAGGAAAAGGCGATGGTGCGATCAATGTTGTCCGAGTCCCTGCAGGGCGTGGTTTCACAAACCCTGTTGAAGAAATGCGGCGGTGGCCGGGTTGCGGCACATGAAATTATGATTACTACATCAGCTATTCGAAACCTGATTCGTGAAGATAAAGTGGCACAGATGTATTCTGCAATTCAGACCGGAGCAGCGCATGGCATGGTGACCCTCGATCAAACGCTCAAGGATCTGCTGGTTAAAGGGATGATTACCAAGGAAGCGGCTATGGAAAAGGCGCAAAATGCGGACAACTTTCTGGGTTGATTAAAAGCCGGAAGAATTGGGGTACAGGAGGTATGTTGTGAATCTGGATAAGATGTTAAAGCTTATGGTTGATAAAAAGGCATCAGACCTTTTTATTACTGCCGGGCTGCCAGCCAGTATTAAGGTCGATGGTGTTATCCATCCGGTAACAAAGGATGCGATGAGTCCCGAAAAGGCTCGGGAGACTGTGTTAGGTGCGATGAATGAAGCACAGCGCAAAGAGTTTATGCTCAGCCATGAATGCAATTTTGCTATCAGTGCGCGAGGTGTGGGCCGCTTTCGGGTTAGCGCTTTCTACCAGAGGAATCTGGTGGGTATGGTGCTGCGTCGTATTCAAACGCAAATTCCGGTGTCTGGTGAGTTGGGGTTACCCCCGATTGTTGACCAGCTGGCAATGACCAAGCGGGGGCTGGTAATCTTCGTCGGTGCCACAGGAACCGGTAAGTCGACCTCTCTGGCGTCCATGATTGGTTACCGTAACGAAAATTCAAATGGGCATATCATCAGTATTGAGGATCCTATTGAGTATGTGCACCAGCATCGTGGGTGTATTGTCACCCAGCGCGAAGTAGGCATTGATACGGAAAGTTTTGAAATTGCACTACGCAATACACTGCGTCAGGCTCCGGATGTGATACTGGTCGGTGAGATTCGTACTCGAGAGACGATGGAGCAATCCATTGTTTTCGCGGATACCGGACACTTATGTCTTGCCACCCTGCATGCTAACAATGCTAATCAGGCGTTTGGTCGTATTCTGAACTTTTTTCCCGCCGACAGACACCCCCAAGTCTGGATGGATCTGTCATTAAACCTGAAGGCCATTGTCGCCCAGCAGTTGATAACCAAACCGGATGGCAAGGGCAGGCAGGTGGTAGTTGAAGTGCTGATTAATACACCGATCATTGCAGATCATATCCGCAAGGGTGAAATTCATCTATTGAAGGATATCATGGCGCGTTCAACAGAACTGGGAATGCAGACCTTTGATCAGGCGCTGTTTAAATCCTTTAAGGCTGGCGATATCAGTTATGAGGCAGCCTTGCGACATGCCGATTCAATGAATGATCTAAGGCTGATGATCAAGCTCGACTCAGAAACACATATTGAAGATGCTATGGATATCGCTGACAGACTGACATTAGAGGGAGCAAGTTCCAATGAGCGTGGTTTTTAGCGGCTGACCGGCGAGAGCCACAGAGTCGGGCGCGCTGTTCCTGTCAGCTGCTGCAATAATCTGGCTAGCCAGGGCACTGATGTACTTTTTGTCCGGCAACCAGCGTGTGGCGCACCCTGCCCTGAAGCTCAGTATAAAGTTGCGGTGTATTGTGGCCCTTTGAAAACAGTGTTTGTTCATTAAGCGCCCATCGTTCATCCGGATCAAAAATACAGATATCGGCGATATCACCGATACCCAGCGTTCCGCCTTTAATGCGGGCTGCCTGAGCAGGCCCAGTGGTAAACCGGCTAATCAGCGTTGTGAGCTCAAGTACATTATCCCTTACCAACCCCAGGCCATAAGGAAGAAGTGTTTCAACGCCGGATATACCGGGTTCAGTGGCGGCGAAAGGCGCCATTTTTGCAGCACTTTCGTGGGGCTGGTGGTAGGAGCTGATGGCGCTGATCGTGCCTTTTCTGACGCCCTCCAGCAGTGCCTGACGGTCCTGCTCTGTTCTCAAGGGAGGCTGGATATGATAGTGCGCATTAAAATCCTGAATGCAGGCATCGGTTGATACTAAGTGTTGTATCGCGACGTCAGCGGTAATCGGAAAACCTTTTTCCTGCGCTTTGGCAATCAGTTCAACGGATCGCGCTGTGGATAACTGACCAAAATGCGCACGGACACCCGTTTGTTCAACCAGTAGCAGGTCGCGTGACAGCGCTATCGTCTCTGCTGTTTCGGGAATCCCCCCCAGGCCGAGTCGTGTTGCATATGCTCCTTCATGGACGCACCCTGACTGCTCCAGAGTGACATCGGTAGAGCTAAAGAAAACGGTAATATCATGCGTTGCCGCATATTCCAGGCAGTGCAGCAACACGGCATGGTTCTGATAAGGCAAACGCAGGTTTGAAACAGCGATACAGCCGGCTTCTTTAAGGGCATAGATTTCACTTAGTTGGCGGCCCTCAAGATTAACGGTCATTGCACCTACGGGGTAGAGGTGACAATAGTTGTTTTGCCTCGCAAGATCCTGCACCAGCGTTGCCACGGATGGAGAGTCGATCACTGGAGCTGTGTCCGGTGGGCAGCAAAGTGAGGTGATGCCGCCAGCTGCAGCAGCTCTTGTTTCCGAAGCGACGGTGCCTTTTTGCTCATAGCCGGGTTCAGGAATACCCACCGACAGGTCGACAAAGCCGGGGCAAACCACAAGGCCGGAGGCGTCAATAATCTGCGCTGCGTCAAAGGAGCCGGCATTGTCCCCTATAGCGACGACCTTGCCTTCGGCAATGTAGAGATCTGCCTTCATATCCACTTGGTGTCGAGGGTCTATCAGTCGGCCGTTTTTAATATAGATGCTCATTTGGCAGACCTAGTCTTTATCCGTCTCATTTGATTCCGCCGCTTCCAGGTGTTCATCATTGTAATGCTCGCTGCTATCCTGGTTTTGCGTGGTCTGACCGCTCATCGCCATTGACATGACCGCCATTCTGACTGCAATTCCGTAGCTGACCTGGTTCAGAATCACTGACTGCGGACTGTCGGCGACATCAGAGGCAATCTCAACTCCTCTGTTAATTGGGCCAGGATGCATAACGATGGCATCCGCTTTGGCATACTTGAGCTTCTCTTGAGTGAGCCCGTAAAGCTGGTAAAACTCATGCTGGCTCGGCAGCAGAGCACCCTGCATGCGCTCGTTCTGCAGGCGCAGCATAATAACCACGTCAGCATCCGCCAGGCCATCAATCATTCGGTTGTATATTGTTACGCCCAGTGACTCTACATCATAGGGAAGTAGGGTGTTGGGTGCGATCACACGAATATCGGGGACACCGAGAATACTAAGTGCCTGTATTTGGGACCGGGCGACCCTTGAATGCAGAATGTCGCCGACAATAGCAACGCGAAGTTGGTCGAATTCACCCTTATGACGACGAATAGTCAGCATATCCAGCATCGCTTGTGTGGGATGTGCATGACGGCCGTCACCAGCGTTAATGATAGCGATCTTAGGCGTGACCTGTTCTGCGATAAAGTGTGCTGCGCCACTATTGGCGTGTCGGACAACGAACATATCGCTGGCCATTGCTTCCAGATTCTTCAGCGTGTCCAATAACGACTCGCCTTTGGTGGTAGCCGAAGTGCTGATATTGAGATTGACCACGTCAGCAGAAAGTCTTTTCGCCGCGATCTCAAACGTAGTGCGGGTGCGCGTACTGGGTTCAAAAAACAGATTAACAATGGTTTTGCCGCGCAGTAGCGGGACTTTCTTAACGGATTGCTGCTCCATGCTGATGAAGGAGTCGGCGGTATCGAGAATTTCACGAAGAATCGTTGAAGGTAAACCCTCAATAGTCAGGAAATGCCGAAGCTGGCCGTTATCGGTTAGTTGTAATTGTGGTGATTCGGCAATGGGGCCCATAGGTCGGCTAGTTTAACTAATTTAAGATCGGCTGTTAACTGTTTTGTGGAGACAATAAGCGGACTTCCAGGCGTAAATTCTCGGGGCCACTGAGTTTGATTCGCTTGTCGGCCTCCAGTTCTAGTTGCTGTCCGACAATATCTGCCTGAACAGGCAATTCCCGAGCGGTCAAATCGAGCAGGGCAACCAGTGTAACGGAGGCGGGCCTGCCATATTCAAATAGTGCGTTCAACGCCGCGCGGCAGGTGCGTCCGGACATAATTACATCATCAACCAGGATAATGTCCCTTCCCTCGGTTGCTACAGGCAGACTGGACGTTTTGACCTTTGGATTCAGGCCCGCTTGAGAGAAATCGTCCCGATAAAAGGAGATGTCCAATGTGCCAAGTGGCTCGTTGATCAGGCCGTCGTCGGACAGTTGATCATAGAGGCGTTTGGCCACCCACGCACCACCGGTATGAATTCCGACCACCAGCGGCTGAGTGATGCATTTTTTGTTAAGGTGCTCTAACAGTGCCGGGTAGATCTTTTTCAGTAAAGGTTCAACCTGAATCTCTGTCACGGATGTACTCCCGTTTATTTGTCTGAAGCTGCGGGTTGTTCTTTCTGTTCGCGAAACCAGCTTTCGAGGATAAGTGCCGCCGAAACGCTGTCCAGGCTCACTTTTTTATTCGAGCCATCATAGTGTTCAGCTAGTTTCGCTTTGGCTTCATTGCTTGAAAGTCGCTCGTCCATGCTGTAACTCTGGCGATGATAGCGGCCATGCAGTCGATTTCTGAACTTGTTTGCCCGGACTGAGATTTTGCTTGCTGTACCATCCATGTTTAAGGGCATGCCGACCACAAAAGCATCAGGTTTCCACTCCTCTATTCTGCGTTCCAGTTCCTGCCAATCCGGAATGCCGTTATCAGCGGCTAATGGTGCCAGGGGTTGCGCCGTACCGGTTAGTTCCTGACCGATGGCAATACCAATTTTTCGGGAGCCAAAATCAAAGGCCATTATTCTACGATGTGCCATAGTCGCAGCTTACTATTCATTAAATGGTTGGGCAATGGGTCGAATACAATGGGCGCAGTAATAAGATTATGCGTGCCCGGAAAGAGGACTGATTTGTTCCAGATTGATGCCTAAAATATCTGCTGCCGCCTCGAGTCGGTCTTCCGTTGGAGTTTTAAATATGACTTCGGCACTAGCCGGAGCTGTTAACCAGTAGTTGTCACTAATCTCCCTCTCAAGTTGGCCTGCGCCCCAGCCGGCGTACCCCAGTGCCACCAGGCAATCTTGCGGCCCTTCATCCTGCGCTATCGACGCGAGAATATCTTTTGATGTGGTCAGGCTGATTTGATCGGTAATATCAATGGTTGAGTTCCAGTGTTTATTGCTGGCGTGCAAAATAAAACCACGGTCTGTTTGCACAGGACCACCGGCATATATGGGATCAAATCCGTGAGGGCTGGTGTCGGATCCTATTTTCAGTTGCTCAAATATCTCGGCCAGAGGCAGTCCGGTAGGTCTGTTTATTACCAACCCCATAGCGCCCTGTTCGTCATGCTCACACAGATAGGTGACAGTGCTCGCGAACCCGGACCCCTGCATGTGAGGCATGGCGATTAGAAACTGATTTTTAAGAGAGTGTGAAAAGCTTTTGTCCATAGCACTAAATATGAGGCTGTTTCCGTAAAAGTTCAAGGGCTTATTTTTGGTGCTCAGCATTTCATATGATGCAGTTTAGAGGACGGGTGTATGGCCATCCTTACTAAAAAGCCAGGTTCTGGTTATCTCTAAGACATCATATTTTGCTTTTAGTTGTTTGGGAAAGGGGGCAAATGGCGCGGCCAGGCGGACAATTCGAATCGCTGCGTCATCCAGAATTTTGTGTCCCGAGGAGCGAAGCACATGGATATCTTTTATTTTCCCGTTTGAATAAAGGGCAACGGTAAGCCTCAGATCTCCGAAAATTCGCCGGCGACGCGCTTCTTCCGGGTAGTTCAGCCTTCCCACACGATGAATTTTTTTGATCCATTGCTTAACATAATAGGCATCGGCAGTTTTGAGTGTGGCGACAGAGCTGACCCGTTTCACACGAGTTTTTTTGGTATCAAACTGTTCTCGCACGTCAAGTTTGGCATCCAGACTGGCGAGTTCGAGGCTACGTTCCAACAGGGAGATTTCCTGTTCGATCTCTTTTAACACTTCAGTTTCTTTTGGATTTTTTTGCTCTGTTTGTGCCTGATGCAAGCTTTCTGTGACCGTCGTAATTTTGGTTATCTGCTTTTTTTGAGGGGAGCTGGACGCTTTGGGGGGGGATTCCGGAGTTATCTCGTTGGCCTGTTCTGCAAAAAAATCAGTCGGGTTGGTCACGCTGGGCATATTTTTCTCAACGAGATCACCGCCGCCCAGTTGGTTGTCCTGGGCGATATAATCAGCCTGTTCGGGTTTCTGCTTATCCGGTGTTTGTGCGAGTGTCACCTCAATAATAGGAGAACGATTAGTTTCCTGGTAAAGCTCAAAGCCGATACCTAAAATCAGGGTGGCATGTACCACAAGAGCTAAAAAAATCGTAAAGGCCAGCCGATCGCCACTGTTAATGCCGGTATAAAGGGTCGGATCAGTCGCCAATTGAGTTTGAGTCATCACATTTGCAAATCATTTTGCCAGTGTTTATTCGGGGGCGCCTGGAGAGCATACGGAGACGCTATTGTTACCCGAAATTAAGGGTCATCCTGTTTTTTGTAGATTTTGTTCAATCGCGTCCATCAATTTGCGTGAAATATTAAGGGCAAACTGGGTGTCCAGTTCGCGAATACAGGTCGGGCTGGTAACATTAATTTCAGTCAAGTAGTCACCGATGACATCCAGTCCGACAAACAATAGTCCGGCCGATTTCAATTTAGGGGCTACCTGGTTGCAAATCCACAGGTCGCGCTCGCTTAGCTCTACACCCTGTCCGCGGCCACCGGCGGCGAGATTACCCCGGGTTTCGCCCTGGGCCGGTATGCGTGCGAGCGCGTAGGGCATCGGTTCTGCATTAACCATAAGAATGCGCTTGTCTCCGTCAACAATTTCCGGAATGAACTTTTGGGCCATAATCTGGCGTTGACCCTGTAGTGTTAAGGTTTCCAGAATGACATTGAGGTTCGGGTCGCCCTGCTGCACGCGGAAAATGCTCATACCACCCATGCCGTCAAGCGGCTTGTAAATCACATCCTTTTGTAGCTGATGGAATCGCTTTAGTTGCTCGATACTGCGACTAACCAACAGCGGTGGGCAACATTGGGGAAACTGGGCGGCAAACATTTTTTCATTAAAATCACGCAGGCTTTGCGGGCGATTGACAATTAACGTGCCCTCTTTTTCCGCACATTCAAGAATATAGGTGGAGTAAAGGAACTCGTTGTCAAAAGGAGGGTCTTTGCGCATCAGGATAACATCAAGTTCTGAAAGCGGTTGAGTCAGAGGTGCTTCTCTCTCAAACCAACGGGAGGGATCTTCGGCAACCGTTAAAGCGTGCATGCTGGCGCTGGCAACTCCGTCACTCAGAAACAGATCATGTTGCTCCATATAAAAGAGTTGCCAGCCTCTTTTCTGAGCCTCAAGCAACATGGCTAGTGTGCTGTCCTTTTTGTAATTGATTGATTCAATCGGGTCCATTACAACACCCAGTTTTACTGTCATCACACTACCTTTGATTTGTTCCGAAGTAATTATTCACCAAGCCTTACAATCAACCTGGCAGATCACCCATTGTATAGGCATATACATTTTTAAAGAATATATAACAAAAGTTTTAAGGAATGAACCAGGGGTTTCTTGAGCTTTGCTCGAGTTAATTTTTTACATAAGAGGTGCAAACAAATTTGTGCTTTTATAGGGGAGAAACTTGAAGTTGCAGCAATATGAATTACGCTTGATAGGCAGGTCGTCAAATGTGCGGTCTTGAACAGACTGGACAGCATAGCAGTATTGGCTATCTTTTAATAGTGAATAATTTAATCGTGGGTGCTTGAGGTTAAGTGCATGAGTGAAAAGTTTAAGGAATTAACTGTCATGGTGGTTGACGATAGTAAAACCATCAGACGTACAGCTGAAACCCTTCTTAAAAAGGCTGGTTGCGAAGTGATTACGGCGATAGATGGGTTTGATGCGCTCGCTAAAATCGTTGATGGAAAACCGGATATTATTTTCATCGATATTATGATGCCGCGATTGGATGGTTATCAGGCCTGCGCGCTGATCAAGAATAATGCCCAGTTCAGGTCGACACCGGTCATCATGCTGTCGAGTAAGGACGGTCTGTTTGACAGGGCAAAAGGGCGTATTGTCGGGTCCGATCAGTATCTGACCAAACCCTTTAGTAAAGAGGAGCTTCTCGGAGCAATCGAACAGCATGCGCATGGCGCAGAAGAAGATCAACGAGAACTACAAACAAACTAGGTGGCTGAATTAAAGCAGGCACCGTTGACAATTAGAATCAGTATATTCATTAGGGGAAACATATATGACACGCGTATTAATTGTAGATGACAGCCCAACAGAAACCCACGCATTTGCGTCGATATTAAAGGAAAGTGGGCATGAGGTGTTAACTGCAGAAAATGGAGCGGATGGAGTTGCTTTAGCGCGACAGGAGCAACCGGACGTTGTGTTAATGGATATCGTAATGCCAGGTCTGAATGGTTTTCAGGCGACACGGCAGCTTTCCAAAGGTAATGAAACAGCACACATACCGGTCATTATTGTAACCACCAAGGATCAGGAGACTGATCGCGTATGGGGTATGCGACAGGGCGCAAAAGGTTATCTGGTTAAACCGATCGAAAAAACACTGCTGTTATCGGCAATTGATAACGTGCTTGCCGCATAAGACTGCCGGAAAAGAGGTGATTATGGCCAAATCTAACCATCGCTCAGCATATAAGCTGCTAACTTCTATAGCACAGCAAAGTGAGCAGAACTCAATATCGTTACCCTCTCAGGAGGCGATTCAAAGTCAGTGGCGGGGTGTTGGTTTCAGGCTCGCGGGGATCAGATTTGTAGCGCTGATGGAAGAGGTTGATGAAGTGCTTTATGTACCGAGTTGTACCAGTTTCCCCGGCGTAAAACCCTGGGTAAATGGCGTTGCCAATGTTCGGGGCAAGCTGTTATCGCTCATCGACATGGGCGTCTATTTTGGTCAAAAGCCAAGTCTCTCATCTAAAACCAGTCGAGTGCTAAGTGTCAGGCAGGGTGACCTGTACACCGGCCTTATTGTAGAGCAGGTGATGGGAATGCAGACATTTGAGGAGCATGACAGGGTTGAGCCGAAGAAATTGCAAAAAGAGTTGATGCCCTATGTTACCGGAGGATTTCGGCAGAATGGAGCAAGCTGGACTATATTTAGTTTATCTGAGTTAGTAAAAACGCCGGATTTTTTGCAGGTGGCGTTATAGGGGAATGGGCGGTTCAAGCCCAATAAAGGCTGGTCATCGCGATGTAAGGCCGGTATTCCAATATTGTTTTTGGGAGTTTAAGGGATGAAGGTAAAAAACGTAAACACCGGAGTCGGAAGTAACCGGTTAATCTTGGGACTGATTGTTCTTTTGGTCTTCGCAATTGCTGGATTTATCAGTATTTTGGCGATCACCATCACAGAGAGCGGTCATGATAAACAGTATATTCGTCATGCCGGTGAGTTGAGAGTACTTTCGCAGGAGATTGCAAAAAACGCTACCGAAGCTGCGTCGGGTAAAGCTGAGGCCTTTGCTGGTCTGGAGAAAGCGACCAGCGAGTTTGATCGCCGTTGGGGCTATCTGAAAAATGGCGATGCCAGTGAAGGGTTGCCTAGCAGTCCGGCACTTGTACAAAGTGATATGGATGCTGTGTCTGCTCTGTGGGAGCAGGTTCAGTTGGATTCCAGGCAGATTATTGACAGTCAGGAATCTGTTTTGGCTTTGCACCAGGTAGCTGAATCGTTAAGCGAAACGGTACCCCGATTACAAACAGAATATGATGATGCGATTGCTATCCTGTTGACGAAGAATGCCAAAGCGGATCAGATCGCGGTCGCGCAACGACAGTCCTGGTTGGCGGAACGGATCGCACGTAACGTCAATATTATTCTGGAGGGTGGTGAAAATGCGGTGCTAGCTGCCGATGCTTTTGAGTTGGATGCAAATGAATTTGCCAGAGTTTATCAGGGCATGCTCAAAGGTGATGCAATGCTCAATGTCAGCCGGGTGCGTAATGCCAGGGTAGTAAAAATTCTGGAAAACATTACTGACCAGTTCCAGGTTGTTCGCGATAGTGCTGATAAAATTATCGAGTCATCACCTAAATTATTTCAGGTAAGAGAAGCGGCTAACACCATTTCGGCCAACTCCAAGGAGTTGCTGAACAGCACGTCCAGATTGACCGAACACTTTCAGGTATTACCTGGGGAGCGTCCTGTTACACCGACAATGGGCTATGCATGTGGTCTGGCTTCCCTGTTTATTATCGCTCTTTTGGGTTTCATTATTTACCGTGATACGCGTACTCGATTGCACGAGCAATCGGCAACCAACGAACGTAACCAATCAGCGATTCTGCGATTGCTTGATGAGATCGCAGATTTGGCGGATGGTGATTTAACAGCCAGTGTTACGGTGACAGAAGATTTTACCGGAGCCATTGCGGACTCTATTAACTTTGCGATTGACCAGCTGCGAAATCTGGTTGTGACCATTAATGAAAACTCCATTTCGGTATCTGCGGCGGCCGAAGAGACACTGGGAACAGCGTCTCATTTATCCGAAGCCGCAGCGCACCAGGCGAGTGAGATTACCGAGGCTACATCAGCGATTAACCACATTGCGGGCTCTATGGACGAAGTATCTGGAAGTGCCGATGAATCTTCCAAAGTGGCGGAGCGGTCGGTTGTTATTGCCAACAAGGGTGCATCAGCGGTGCAGAATACGATTAACGGAATGGACAAGATCCGTGAACAGATTCAAAAGACGTCAAAACAGATCAAGCGTCTGGGTGAAAGTTCGCAGGAGATCGGCGATATCATCTCACTGATTAATGACATTGCTGACCAAACTAACATCCTGTCTCTCAATGCTGCTATTCAGGCATCGATGGCGGGTGAAGCAGGGCGTGGTTTTGCGGTGGTTGCTGATGAAGTACAGCGACTGGCGGAACGTTCAGGGGCTGCGACCAAGCAGATTGAGGTTCTGGTCAAGACGATTCAGGCCGATACCAACGATGCGGTTATTTCCATGGAACAGACCACTGCCGAGGTGGTTCAGGGAGCAAGACTGGCGCAGGATGCGGGTGTTGCACTGGAAGAAATCGAGCAGGTATCGAATGACCTTGCGCAATTGATTCAGGAGATTTCATCGGCGGCTATCCAACAGTCTTCAGCGGCAAACCAGATCTCCGAAACAATGAACGTGATTCAGGAAATTACCTCGCAGACCTCGTCAGGTACCATGGCGACTGCAGCTTCGATTGGTAATATGGCCAATATGGCGAAGGATATGCAGAGTTCTGTGGCGGGCTTCAAACTACCGGCCGGTGCTGCCAATGATACGGGTAGTGCGGATGTTGAGCAGGTACAGGGAACCGAAGACCCGGGTTCAGCATTAGAGGAGTCAGATTCTGAAAACAGTGAATCAGCGACTGAAGAACCGGTTGATTCAAATGAAATAGTCTCGAATGATGTTGATTCGGAAGGAACAGTTCTAGCTCAAGATATTGTAGAAGAGCAGTTTGAGGACGGCACAGAGGCGTCGAATGAGGAAGCCGTGTCTGAAGAGATTGATCTGTCCGATGCCGAAGATGATGATTCGAGTGAAGGTGGTGAAATGGTTGCAGGCATTGAGGTGACAGAGATCGAGCCGGATACGCTGGAAGATGATGCCATCCTGGAACAGCTGGATGATCAGGATACAGACCAGGAAGATGATGAAGACGATAATCGCAGCGTATCAGTTGCGTAGCATCTAAACGGGATCAGGGTTGTATCTGGTTGTAGGCCAGACAACTGTTTCAGAATATATGCTCCTTCGTATGAAGGAGCAGCGGAAAGGATGGAGTCAACATGGGTGAGTCCTCGGATGTCATGAGCCTCGAGTGGGTTCAGGCCGATATCGAACAAACCCTGCAGCAGGCCCAGCAACAGCTGGAAAACTGTGTCTCAGGGGATGGCAACAGCCAGGAATTATTGCAGTCCTGTTACGATGCTGTGCACCAGGTTCAGGGATCGCTGCAGATGGTAGGGTTGCCCGGTGCGGTAATGCTAACCGAGCAGCTTGAAGCGTTGTTGAGTGCACTTCTCAATGGTCAGGTTTCGGACCAGGATGGAGCATATGCGGCTATGGCTCAGGGTTTGGTTCACCTGCCGCCCTATCTATTGCGTGTTAAATCGGAGGGTGAAGAGACGCCCCTGTTACTGCTTTCTGCGATCAATGAAGTCCGTGGTGTTCTTGGTGAGCCCCGGCTGCCTGAATTAGAGCTTTTTAAACCGAAACTGGGGAATGCCAGACCTCTTGCCAGCGAGTCATTAAAGAGTGGTTTTGAAGAAAACAGCAAGCAAGGTATTAAAAAGGTCAGGCAGATTTATCAGTTTGCGCTGGTGGGTCTGATCCGTAATGAGGATATAAAAACCAATCTGGCACGTATCTCAAATGCCTTGGCAAGACTTCAGCAGGACTGCAAAGGTACGCGGGTCAGTCAACTTTGGGAAGTGTCTTCTGCGTTAATGGAAGGCTTGATTGGGCAGGCAATTGAGCTAAATACCCAGGTCATAGACTTGCTCCGCTCAATCGATAAGGCAATTAAGCAATTGGCTTCGAAGGGTGCTGCAGGTTTGGATGATCAGCCACCGGCTGAGCTGTTGACAGGTTTGCTATATAGCATTGCGAAAACACAGGCAGTGACGCCCCATATTCGTGCTGTTAAAGATGAATACAGCCTGGATCAGTACCCGTTGGCGTCGAATGAGTCAAAAGATCAGGAACTGATTGCTCCACCTGATAAGGAAACGATTGGTTCAGTGGTTGCCGCACTGACAGAAGAGTTGCAACGTATCAAAGACACCATTGATCTTTATGTGAGAAATGAGGTTAAAGGTGATATTGATCTTGGTGGACTGAGGCCGAGTTTGTCCCAGATCGCCAGTACCCTGGAGTTGCTAAATCTGGAGGCTCCAAACCTGGTGGTGAAGGAGCAGCTTGAAGTACTGGCAGAACATTCCAATGGTGGTGTTGAGATACCCAACGAGCAACTATTGCAAATTGCTGAAGCGCTGCTCTACGTTGAAGCGGAACTGGAATGCATCGCGGAACGAATTAGCTCGGTTCGAGGGCAGAATAGTCTCAGTGTCCATGCAAATAGTGCATCTGAGACCGTTATTACAGAGAGTTTGGTAAATTTAAAACAGGCCAAGGAAGCGTTCAATGACTTTGCCATTGATGACGGAGATTTTGAGCAACTCACCGGAGTGCCTGAAATGCTGCGTGGTGCTTATGGTGGTTTGACCATTTTGGATTTGAAAACCCCTGCCCAACTGACCTTTTCCATTGCCCAGTATATTGAAGATGATATTGTTGCCCGGCAGCAGGTTCCCGAACAATCGGTTATGGAAACCTTGGCAGAGGTTGCGGCAGCGGTAGAGTACTATCTTGAAGGGCTGGCAGCCAAACAGCCGGTGAACGAGAGTATTCTGGAGCGAGCGAAGAGCAGTATTACTGCGTTGGGTTATCCGATTGAGCAGGTAGAGGGGATTGTCAGCGATCATCACTGGCAGGCAGAAGACGAGATTGATCTCGCTGAAAATGAAACCGTTTCGGAAACTCAGGCGCCGGACGAGGAAGACGCGGCTGAATCAAAAGAGGCTGTTGATCCCTCGGTTCAGGCCGAGCAGTCAGGAGAAGCAGAAATTGAGATATCGGCGCAGGAAGAGCTATCCGAGCCAGCAGAAGCTAATGCTGCTGATCAACCGATGGTTGATGAAGAGATCGTCGAAATATTTGTTGAAGAGGCCGAAGAGGTGCTCGCTACCATTGATGAGCACTGGCCAGAATATGCCAGGGATTTCTCTGATGAGGGTGCACTTAAAGAGGTTCGCCGGTCGTTCCACACACTGAAGGGCAGTGGCCGAATGGTCGAAGCTTCAGTCATTGCTGAGTTGGCCTGGTCCATAGAAAACATGCTCAACAATCTCATTGAGGGAACCATAACGGCCAGCGCCGCGATGGTGAGCCTGGTTGATCGGGTGCGCTCCGAACTGCCGGCGTTAATTCAGCAGTTTAAGGTGCAGGCTGATCCGGAGCTGGATGTTACCTCGCTAATGGACTCCGCTGATAAACTGGCGAAAGGAGAAAATCTGAGTGTTGATGAGGAACAGCCAGAAAGCGTTACAACTACAGAAGCTGAGCAGGCGGAAGAAAAAAGCGACACTGCGCTTTATGAAATCTTTGTTAAAGAGTCGGCCACCCATATTGGTGTGCTGGAAGCCTTTCTGCAAGAGGCTAAATCCGCATCAGATCCTATTTGCTTTACTGATCAGTTATATCGTGCGCTGCATACCTTGAAAGGCAGTGCCCATATGGCGTCACTGTCGGCAATTGCAAATATCGCATCCGGCTGTGAATCGCTCGTCAAAGAGATGAGGAATCTTGATATACCAGCTGATGCTGAGCTGCAGCAGCTGCTTGATCGTGCACGCGAGCTGCTTCAGTCAGGCGTCGCGCAAATTCAGGAGGGGCAGATAGCTGAGATTGATGGCAGTGAAATGTTCCTCGAAGATTTAGCGCTGCAATTATCACAAAGAGTGATTCAGTCAGAGGCATCGGATTCCGAGCGGACTTCACCTGTTGCGAAATTTATGCAGGACAGCATTGATACGCTATGCGCAATTAATGATGAATATGAGATATGGCAGAAAGATCTGCGTCTTGATAGTGAGCCGTTTAGCAATATTATCTCCGCCGTGAGTAAGGTTAATGCAAACGTTGAAACCGTCGAGCTGCCGGCACTACAGACACTTCTGGCAACGATGGAGTATGTCTATCGCACCGTTGACGGACTAAAACTGTCCGTATCTGAAGGCCTCTCAGGGGCGCTGGATGGTGCGCATGAAGGGTTGGCTATATTGATGGACCAACTGGCTGCAGGGCAGGATCTGGATAGCTCGGATCAATGGGTAGCTGCGTTGGATAATGAACTCAACCTCCTTCAGGAGTCGCAACAACAAGCCGATCAGCTACAGACAGAATCATCAGAGCAGGGAGCGAGTGACGCGCCAGCAACTGATGAGTTTCCATCTGATATGGACATCGCTGAAGAAGTTGCGCAAGCGCCTGCCGCGCCGGAAACCCTGGTTATTGAGACCGATGATGACCGGGAGTTGTTGGAAATATTCCTGAGTGAAGCTGAAGAGATTATGGATCTGGTGGCTGAAGCGAAGCAGCGCTGGATCGAAGCACCAGACAACTTAAATGCTGTGGATGAGCTGCAGCGTGGATTGCACACGCTCAAGGGCAGCTCCCGCATGACGGGTGTAACGGCTATTGGCAACCTAAGCCATGAGTTGGAGTCTATCTACGAGAATATCAATGCAGGCAAGCTATCGGTATCGGATGAACTGTTTGATCTGGTGCATGAATGTGATGATCGTCTGGTTGATATGCTGGCCAGTTTGAAAGCTGACTTCAGCTATCAACCTGCTAATGACCTCATTCAAAAGGTCAAGCAGTTCCATGCGCAGCAGTTGGCGGAAGGTGTGCAACAGGCTTCGATTTCAGCTGTTCCAGAGAGTCAGACGAAGGAAGCCGGCACAGCAGACCAGCTATCAGATTTTGTACGGCTGGGCGGTGAACTCCTGAAGAAACTGGCCACGGCCGTTAAAAAACCTGTCAGGAAAAACAGCAATCTGAATAAGGCGCACAAAAATATCAGCTCGGCTGTTGTTGCACTACAAAATGTCGCCTACGAGCAAGGTGTTCATGAGGTGGGAGATCTTTGCCAGATTTATCTGGAGGTGATCAATAATATCGAGCCAAAAGAGTTGGCCAGTAAAGAGGCGAAAGCGGATCTGGGTGAATGGTTGGAGCGTATAGAGAGTAGCTTCAATGAAGCTCAAGTCGCCATTGAACCAGAACAGCAGGATAAAGAAGCCGCTCAACCTGTTTCGGCCGATGCGCCAGACAGGCAGGCTGGCAAAGAAAACGTGCGGGTATCTTCTGACTTGCTGGAGCGATTGGTTGACCTGGCGGGAGAGACGAGTGTTTCCCGGTCCCGTGTTGAGCAGCAGGTCAGTAATTTTGGTTATGCCATTGATGAAATGGGTTCGACAGTAGAGCGTTTACGAGAACAACTACGTCGTATGGAAACTGAAACGGAAGCGCAGATTCTATTCCGGCAGGAGCGGGAAGGGCCAGAGCATAAAGGGTTTGACCCATTGGAGATGGACCGCTACAGCCGAATGCAGGAGCTGTCTAGAGCGCTCGTGGAATCGGTATCCGATTTGTTCGATCTCAAGGAAACATTACAGGATAGGTCGCGTTATACGGAAAGCCTTCTGTTACAGCAATCGCGGGTCAATACCGAGTTGCAGGAAGGGCTGATGAAGACACGTATGGTACCTTTTTCAAGGATGGTACCCAGGTTGCGACGTATTGTGCGTCAAGTTGGTAATGAGCTCGGAAAACAGGTCGATTTCTTATTGAAGAATGTTGATCTGGAACTGGACCGGTCGTTACTGGAGCACATGACGGCTCCATTGGAGCATATGATCAGAAATGCTTTGGATCATGGCATAGAAAGTCCGGAGCAAAGAGATCGGGCTGGCAAACAGAAAGGCGGAGTTGTTGAGCTGGAGCTTCATAGAGACGGCGGCGACATTGTGCTCACTTTGCGAGACGACGGTGCCGGTATTGATGTAAATACAGTGAAACAAAAGGCGATACAGCAGGGCTTGATGACTGAGGACACCGAAATGTCAGATCATCAGGTGATGCAGTTCATCATGCAGGCAGGCTTCAGCACCGCAAAAGAGGTTACCCAGATTTCCGGACGAGGCGTTGGAATGGATGTCGTTCGCAGTGAAATCAAACAGTTGGGGGGAAGCATTGATATTTCATCCCGCATTGGTGAAGGGTCCTGTTTTACGGTTCGCGTACCCTATACGGTGTCAATAAACCGAGCGCTTATGGTGAATGTTGCGGATGAAGTTTACGCGCTTCCACTCAGTACGGTTGAGGGTGTGGTACGAGTCAGTCCCTATGAGTTGGAAGAGTACTACAAAGAGGACGGTCCGGAGTTTGAATATGCCGGGCAGAAGTACGAACTTCATTATCTCGGCCAGTTTACCGGTCATGGCAATAGCTATCTGCTACAAAACCAGGCGTTACCCCTGCCTGTGGTGCTGATACGTACTGCAGAACGGGCAATTGCGATACAGGTGGACAGCATTAACGGAAGCCGAGAGATCGTGGTCAAACCCCTGGGCCCGCAGTTGGGAGCAATTTCGGGAATGTCTGGTGCCACTATACTGGGCGATGGTCGTGTGGTACTTATTCTGGATGTTGCGGCTATGGCAAGATCCATGGCGCTGACGCCTGGCGGCACCGAAACCACTATCGAAGCGAAAGCCAGTGTTTCTGACAACTTACAGGTAATGGTGGTTGATGACTCGGTGACCGTACGTAAGGTTGCCTCACGTTTGCTGGAGCGCAACGGTATGGACGTGATTGTTGCAAAAGACGGTGTTGAGGCGATGACCAAACTACAGGATGTTATCCCGGATATTATGCTGTTGGATATTGAGATGCCACGGATGGATGGCTTTGAGCTGGCGTCCTTTATGAGAAACGATGATAGTCTAAGAGAAGTGCCGATTGTGATGATTACTTCCCGAACGGGAGATAAGCACCGTAATCGTGCGCTGGATATCGGAGTGAACCGGTTTATGGGTAAACCTTTCCAGGAAGCAGATCTGCTTGATGCAATTGCTGAACTGACGGACTATGAAAGGTTCTCTGAGGCACCGGAAGCGGTAAATTCAAAATAATCGATTTTATATAAAAGGCTTAAAATATGGCTGAAGCACCTCTACCCAGTCTCATTATACCGCTACAAGACAGGAATCTGCTTTTACCCGCCTGCACCCTGGCGGAGGTAACTCCAATGGCGGGACTAATTGTTGAATCGCATTCGCAGCGTTGGGTGCTCGGTCATAAACATTGGCGCAATCTGCGTATTCCCGTGGTTTGCTTTGAGACACTATCCGGCGGGAGCCTGAAAAAGCACTCAGAGAAAGCCTGTATCGCGGTATTTAAGTCGTTCGCCGGTAACGATAAGCTGCCCTTCTGGGGAATGCTGGTGCAGGGGAATCCGCGGTCAGTAAAGGTCAATGAGAAAGAGATCTGCGAGTTAAACGAACAGGTTAGTGATACTGAAATTATGTCGGTTCAGCTTAAAAGTGAGCATTTACGGATACCTGACCTGGATCGTGTTGAAAAGCAACTCTACGAGACCGCGTTTGCCGGGTAAAACAGCATATTATTGAACGATCAGAATCTCGTTCGGTACCAAGCTGTCCTTATTCGGATTAGAACGCAGGGTCACCCAAGTCCCCCCACCGATACTGCAGTATGCTGATGGCTGTAACAGGAGCCGTTTCGGTTCGTAAAATACGAGGACCCAGTTGCATAGCCTGAAAACCGTGCTGTAAAGCCTCGTTCAGCTCGGTGTCCGAAAAACCACCCTCCGGACCTACTAACAGGGTGACTGACGTTGGTTTGTTGTTCTGAGTCAGGGGCTTGCTGTTTTCCGGATGCAGGATCAGTTTCAATTCAGAGCTGGCGGAAGGCAGCCATTGCCTGAGCTGCGAGGGCGGGTGAATTGTGGGGACAATATTCAATCCGGATTGTTCGCAGGCACTGATGGAGACTTTTCGCCAGTGGTTTAGTTTGTTTTGCAGACGTTTTCCGTCCAGTTTCACTTCGCAGTGTTCGCTGAACAGGGGGAACAGCCCCGTCACGCCAAGTTCAGTTGATTTTTGAATGACCCAATCCATTCGCTCACCACGGGAAATACCAATCGCCAGATGGATGTGTAGTGGAGACTGACAGTCTCCCTTGTGCCATGACGAGACAGTGGCAGTAACCAGATTTTTCTTAATATCGGTTATCCGTGCCTCGTATTCTCCACCGGCCCCGTTAAACAGGGTTACCCGTGCATCCTTTGGCAGGCGCAGTACACGCGATAGATAATGTCCTGATTCAGGGGCAAGAGTGATTGTAGTGTTGGGCGCTAATGCCTGATCAACAAATAGTCGCGGAATTCGCATAGCAGTATGATGCGTTAAACGGGTAAGCCCAGATTATCCCACAGGCTGATAGTTGGTTCGGCCTTATTCATGGTATAAAAATGCAGCCCGGGAGCACCACCCTCTAACAGTTTTTCACAAAGACCTGTGACCAGTTCAACACCGAAAGCCAGTATACTCTCTGAGTCGTCGGCGTAAGACTCCAGCCGTTTGCGCACCCAGCGAGGGATCTCTGCACCGCAAGCGTCTGAAAATCGTGCCAGATTGGCATAATTGGTGATGGGCATGATTCCTGGAACAATCGGCTTGTCTATGCCGATTGTCTGACACCGTTCAATGAAATAAAAATAGGCGTCCGGGTTGTAGAAATATTGCGTTATAGCACTGTTGGCACCTGCATCCAGTTTATTTTTAAGATAGTAAAGGTCCTTGTCAAAGCTTTCGGCCTGTGGGTGAATTTCCGGATAGGCCGCCACTTCTATGTGAAAATAATCACCACAGTGTTTGCGAATAAACTCAACTAATTCATTGGCGTAGACCAGGTGATTCCCACCCATTCCTGAGGGCAGGTCACCACGCAATGCAACCAGCCGGTTAATGCCCATTTCGCGATAATGATCAAGAAGCTCGATAACGGTTTCCTGACCATCACCGCCAAAAGACAGGTGCGGCGCAACCGCGAGGCCAGCCTCGCGAATTCTCTGCACGGTAGTGAAGGTTTTCTCTTTGGTTGAACCGCCAGCTCCGTAGGTGACAGAGAAAAAAGCAGGGTTCCTGGTACGCAAGGTTTCCCAGGTCGCCGCCAGGTTGGCATCGCCCTGTTCGCTTTTTGGCGGGAAAAACTCGCAACTGTAGATTTTGTTACTCATCACTTCAATCTCTCAACTTCTAGGGGGTGCCTGGTAAAACCTTGGCTGGCTATAAAATCTACAGGCTATCAGTATCGATAGCTGTCCGGCTTGTAGGGCCCTTCGACCGGCACGCTGATATACTCAGACTGCTCACTGGTCATCTTTGTAATAACCCCGTCAAAACCCGCTACCATATGTCGTGCAACCTCTTCATCCAACTGCTTGGGTAATACCTCAACCGTCAGCAGTTGCGCTTTAGTGCTGGCATCCTGGTCGGCAAAGGCCTGTTCAAACAGATACATTTGAGCCAATACCTGGTTGGCAAAGGAGCCGTCCATAATGCGTGACGGGTGACCGGTTGCGTTACCCAGGTTCACCAGGCGGCCTTCCGATAGCAAAATCAAGTGATCGCCATTGTCCTTGTTACGATGAATGCGGTGAACCTGAGGCTTAACCTCTTCCCATTCCCAGTTTTCACGCATGAAAGCGGTATCAATCTCGTGGTCAAAGTGACCAATATTACAAACCACAGCACCGTTCTTCAGGCTTTGCAGCATATTTCTATCGCAAACGTTGACGTTGCCGGTGGTGGTTACTATCAGGTCAGTATTGCCTAATAGCGTCTGGTCAATCGAATCAATAGTGCCGTTATTCTCGCCATTAAGATACGGAGAAGCCAGTTCAAAACCGTCCATGCAAGCCTGCATGGCACAGATCGGATCGATTTCGCTCACCCTGACGATCATGCCTTCCTGGCGAAGTGATTGCGCAGAGCCCTTGCCTACGTCGCCATAGCCAATAACCAGCGCTTTTTTACCGGATAGCAGGTGATCGGTGCCTCTCTTAATGGCGTCATTCAGGCTGTGCCGACAACCGTATTTATTGTCATTTTTCGATTTGGTTACGGAATCATTGACGTTCACAGCCGGAACTTTCAAGGAGCCCTGCTCCAACATCTCCAGCAAGCGATGCACGCCAGTTGTTGTTTCTTCAGTTATACCGTGAATGTGATTGAGCATTTCCGGATATTTTTCATGGACCACAGCTGTCAGGTCGCCGCCATCATCCAGTAACATATTAGCGTTCCAGGGTTGACCATCCTTCAGGATTGTTTGCTCGATGCACCAGTCATACTCCTCTTCGGTTTCACCCTTCCAGGCAAAAACCGGAACCCCGGCAGCTGCGATCGCAGCGGCGGCGTGATCCTGTGTCGAGAAAATGTTACAGGAGGACCAGCGTACGTCTGCGCCCAAATCCAACAGTGTTTCTATCAACACTGCGGTCTGAATGGTCATGTGAATACAGCCGATAATACGGGCGTTGGCCAATGGCTTTTCTGAGCGGTATTTTTCTCTTAAAGCCATTAATGCCGGCATCTCGTTCTCGGCAATTTCAATCTCTTTGCGTCCCCAGTCGGCGAGGCTGATGTCCGCGACTTTATAGTCCTGGGTGGTAGCTTGTGTGGCTGCAGTTTGAGTCATCTTTTGTGATTCCTGATTAGTGAATTAGGTGGTCTTAACCGTTTCTTAAAGAGCGGTGGCAAGAGCAGCGGCTTTATCGGTTTTTTCCCAGGTGAAGTCAGCTTCTTCCCGACCAAAGTGGCCATAGGCCGCGGTGGCACGATAGATGGGCCGTTTTAAATCCAGCATGTCAACCAGGCCAGCGGGGCGCAGATCAAAGTGCTCATTCACCAGTTGAGAAATAATGGCGTCATCGATCTTGCCGGTTCCGAAAGTGTTTACGCTGATCGAGGTGGGCTCAGCAACACCAATTGCATAGGACACCTGAATCTCGCAACGATCGGCTAACCCTGCGGCGACAATGTTTTTTGCCACATAGCGTCCCGCATAGGCGGCAGAACGATCGACTTTGGATGGGTCTTTGCCTGAGAATGCGCCACCGCCATGTCGAGCCATGCCGCCGTATGTATCGACAATGATTTTACGTCCGGTAAGGCCACAGTCGCCAACGGGGCCACCAATAACAAACTGGCCAGTTGGGTTGATATGGTACTTGGTGTCGGCATGCAGCCATTCGGCTGGCAATACATGTTGAATAACCTCTTCCATCATGGCTTCACGAATATCTTTTTGATCGACGTCGGGGTCATGTTGAGTGGATAGTACGACGGCATCGACAGCTACCGGTTTACCGTTCTCATATCTGAGTGTGACCTGGCTTTTTGCATCCGGGCGCAACCAGGTTAATACGTTATGCTTTCTCAGGTAGGCCTGCCGCTCAACCAAACGGTGCGAATAGTAGATGGGAGCGGGCATTAACACCTCTGTTTCGTTGGTTGCATAGCCGAACATCAGGCCTTGATCGCCAGCGCCCTGCTCTTTGGCTTCACCTTCGTCAACCCCCATCGCAATGTCGCCGGATTGTTTGCCAATGGCATTGAGTACGGCACAGGAGGCGCCATCAAAGCCGACATCAGAACTGTTATAACCAATATCAAGAATAACGTTTCTTACCAGATCTTCCAGATCAATATAGGTATCGGTACGAACCTCTCCGGCGATAATGGCCATGCCGGTTTTTACCATGGTTTCAACAGCCACGCGTGCGTTCTTGTCATCAGCAATGATCGCGTCTAAAACTGCGTCGGATATCTGGTCAGCCATTTTATCAGGGTGACCTTCGGAGACAGATTCGGATGTAAATAGGGAGTAATCGCTCATATTATCGCTCGTATGTTCATTAGTTGGAGTTAGTCGTAGGATTTTTGAAAAAGATGTAGTTGTACCTGGAAACCGTTGCGCAGGCTTAAATAAAGGCTTTGATGAGCCTCCAGCCCTGCCGATTCTGCCCAGTGCTGCAGATCACCCGGCTCAAAACCAAACCAAAGGTCGCCACAGCTTTCCTTTACCCATTGCTGATCATGGGGACAGAGTTCTGCAACCAGCATAAATCCACCGGGCACCAGTAGCTGGTTGGTATGCTGAAACACGACCGCCGGTGAGGCGATGTGGTGTAGCACCATATTGCAAACCACCAGGCTTCCTTTAAGTCCCAGATCGGCTGCGTCACCGGGTTCACCTTCTATAAATTGAATATTGGTCAGCTGTTTGTTTGCAGCATTGTTTTTTGCCAGCGCCAGCATGCTGGCAGAGTTATCCAAAGCAATCACCTGGGAAAAACGTGATGCCAGTTCCGTTAAATAGTCACCCTCTCCAGGGCCAATCTCAATAGCAGTCGCGGTTTTGGCAAGCCCGGTTAGTTTTACCAGCTCGCGAATGTTTGCGACATACTGTGAGTTTTCCGTGATCAGTGCCTGATGCTCTTTAAACTTGTCTGCATTTTTCGCAAAAAACTCCAGCGATGATCGGGCGCGCTCTGCTCTTATCTCTTCCATGCGCAACAGGGCGTCCGGGTCGATCGGTAACTGGTCAATATTGATAAAGAGTGCTCGTAGAAAATTGATCAGCAGGTTTTCTGCGGTGAGTAACGGTCGACGATAAAAGATAGAGTTTCCTTCACGTCGTGTCGCCACCAAGCCGGCCTGGGCAAGCACTTTCAGGTGGTGGCTCAGTTTTGATTGCGCCAGATTAAGAATATGGCACAACTCAAGTACCCCATAGGATTCGGTGCGCATCATTCGAAGAATCTTCAAGCGCAGCGGATCCGATGCAGCTTTGCAGGCACGGGCAAGAATGGCTTCACCCAAGTCTGTGGGGTATGCCTGCTGCTGATTCTCCGGACTGTCCTGTGGCAAACTATTTTTCATAGTGATGCAGTTATAGCACCGAGACGGGGATTAATCAATTCTATATCAAAATATTTTGATATAGAATGAGGATTTCGCTGAATGGTTAGCCAGATTGAAAATAAAGCCGATATTAGTTGCAGGTTTTGCAAAGTTAGATTTGATGCTTTGACTCAGTTAGGTGAAAATAGGCGGCTTTTAAAATGAGCAGAATTTGCTGCCAACAAGAGGTTCAATATGTCGTCGCCTTCCGCTTCGCGAAATCAATTAGCTAACGCTGTCCGTGCCTTGAGCATGGATGCAGTGCAACAAGCCAACTCCGGGCACCCTGGTGCACCAATGGGAATGGCTGATATCGCTGAAGTACTCTGGAATGATTTCCTGATCCATAGCCCGAAAAATCCCGACTGGCCAAATAGAGATCGATTTGTGCTTTCAAATGGCCACGGATCAATGCTGCTCTATTCGTTGCTACATCTTGCCGGCTATGACCTGGGCATTGAGGATCTGAAGAGTTTTCGCCAGTTACATTCCAAAACACCGGGGCATCCGGAGCACGGCTATGCTCCAGGTGTAGAAACAACTACCGGGCCACTGGGTCAGGGTATTGCCAATGCGGTGGGTATGGCGCTGGCGGAAAAAGTGCTGGCGGCTCAGTTTAACGAGCCGGAGCATCAGATTGTTGACCACCACACCTATGTATTTCTGGGTGACGGTTGCCTGATGGAAGGGATTTCTCATGAGGCCTGTTCACTTGCCGGTACACATGGTCTGGGCAAACTGATCGCCATTTACGATGACAATGGCATCTCTATCGATGGCAAGGTACAGGGCTGGTTCACCGAAGATACTGCCAAACGCTTTGAGGCGTATGGCTGGCAGGTGATTGCTCATGTTGATGGTCACGACCCTGAAGAGGTCAAGATTGCCTTAAATACAGCGCGATCCAATCAGCAGCAGCCAACACTGATTTGCTGTCAGACCGTTATCGGTTATGGTGCCCCGAATAAACAGGGCAGCGAGAGTGTTCATGGCGCGGCACTGGGTGTTGATGAGGTTCAGGCGACACGTGAAAACCTGGGATGGGATTATGCACCCTTTGAAGTGCCTGATGATATCTACGCGGGTTGGAACGCAGTAGCCAAAGGTGATGAAGCAGAGGGAGAGTGGCGAGCACGCTTTGATCAGTATCGCCAGGCTTTTCCAGAGAAGGCGGCGGAGTTTGAGCGTCGTAGTCAGGGTTTGTTGCCTGAACATTTTGCGGAATCAGCGCAACAGTATATTAAAGAGGTTCAGGCAGAGGCTGAAAAGGTTGCGACGCGCAAAGCATCGCAAAATTGCCTTAACGCGTTTGCGCCATTATTGCCTGAAATGCTTGGCGGTTCAGCAGATTTGACCGGCTCCAATCTGACCAACTGGAAGGGTTCTCAACCCCTGACCCGGGATAATGCCGAAGGAAACTATATTTACTATGGGGTGAGAGAGTTCGGTATGTCAGCCATTATGAACGGTATTGCCCTGCATGGGGGTTTTATACCCTATGGTGGTACCTTCCTGATGTTTATGGAATATGCCCGTAATGCGGTGCGAATGGCGGCGTTAATGAAGCAGCGAAGTATTTTTGTCTATACCCATGACTCGATCGGGTTGGGCGAAGATGGCCCTACGCATCAGGCGGTAGAGCAGCTTACAGCGCTGCGCTCGACACCCAATATGTCAGTCTGGCGTCCCTGTGATACTGTTGAATCTGCCGTTGCCTGGCAGCGTGCTATCGAAAAACAGGATGGCCCCAGCGCCCTGATATTCTCGCGTCAGGGGTTGCCGGTAATGCCGCGTGGTGAATCGGTGCTGAGCGACATATATAAGGGTGGCTATGTGCTCAAAGACTGTGCAGAGAAACCCAAGGCAATCGTTATTGCGACCGGGTCAGAAGTGGAGATTGCCATGGCGGCGGTTGAACAGCTTCAGCAGCAGGGCGTCCAGGTGAGGCTGGTTTCCATGCCATCAGTTGATCATTTTGAGGCACAGGATGATGAGTACCGGGAAAGTGTAATACCTGCCAGCGTGGCAGCGCGGGTTACTGTTGAAGCGTCGCATCAGGATTACTGGTTTAAATACGCCGGGTTAAACGGGCGGGTGATTGGTATGAACAGCTTCGGTGAATCGGCACCCGGTGGGCAGTTAATGGAGTACTTTGGCTTTACCGTGGATAATATTGTGCAAAGTGTTAAGGCGATTCTTTAAGTGACGGAAAAAAGATGGCCTACCGCATAGCGATTAACGGGTATGGTCGAATTGGCCGTTGTGTGTTGCGGGCATTTTATGAGTCTGCACATCAACAGCAAATGGAAATCGTCGCCATCAATGAATTGGCGGATATTGAAACCATTGCCCACCTGACCAAATATGATTCAACCCACGGACGGTTTTCGGGTCAGGTGCAAGTGGAGGATGAAGCGTTACTGGTAAATTCTGACCGGATTCCCGTCACCCATTTCGAACAGCGAGACCGATTACCCTGGAGCGATTATTCAGTGGACCTGGTGCTGGAGTGTTCCGGTAGCTTTAACGATCGGCGTTCTGCTGAAGAGCATTTGGCTTGTGGTGCCAAGCGGGTGCTTTTTTCCCAGCCGGCAGAGTCCTGCGTTGACGCAACTATTGTTTATGGAGTCAACGAACAGACGTTGAGTGCGGACGATGCAGTGATTTCAAACGCTTCCTGCACCACCAACTGTATTGTGCCGGTGATCGACTGTTTGCATCAGGGCATCGGTATTGAGCTAGGGCATATCACCACCATTCACTCGGCGATGAACGATCAGCCGGTCATCGATGCTTATCATCATACTGATTTAAGGCGCACTCGAAGTGCCAGCAGTTCGATTATTCCTGTGGAAACGCAACTGGCCAAAGGAATAGGCAGGGTCCTGCCTGAGTTTGAAGGAAAATTTACTGCTTCAGCGATGCGTGTTCCGACGGTCAACGTATCAATCATGGATCTGACCATGGTGATGAGTCGTGACACCAGTGTCGCAGAGATCAATGCATTGTTGAAAGAAGCGGCTGCAGAGAAGCTGGTGGGTATTTTAGGCTATACCGATGAACTGCTGGCGTCCTGTGACTTCAATCATGATGCACGTTCTTCCATCGTCGATGGTGGTCAAACCTGTGTGACTGGCAACCGGCTGGTTAAGGTGATGGCCTGGTTTGATAACGAATGGGGCTTTGCCAACCGCATGCTGGATGTGGCAGCGGTACTTAAACAATTTGCCTAGCAGGCTGTTAAGAGAAGGATTAAGGGAAACGAGATGTCTGTAATTCGCATGAAGGATCTGGCTCTGTCAGATAAAAAGGTATTGATTCGACAAGATCTGAATGTTCCGGTCAAAGAGGGCAAGGTTGCCAGTGATGCAAGGATTAGGGCGGCACTACCTACGCTGGAATTTGCACTTGATGCGGGTGCCCGGGTCATTGTGATGTCTCATTTAGGCCGACCGAAAGAGGGCGTTCCGAGTGACCAGCAGCAACAGTTTTCTCTGCAGCCAGTGGCGGAACACCTTTCTGGGTTGCTGGGCAGGCCGGTCCGTTTTGAGCAGGACTGGTTGGACGGTGTAACGGCCGAGCCGGGTGAGTTGGTGGTGGTGGAGAATGTCCGGTTTAATCAGGGTGAAAAAGCGGATGATGAGCAATTGGCCAAAAAAATGGCAGCACTCTGTGATGTTTTTGTGATGGATGCGTTCGGCACAGCTCACCGCGCTCAAGCATCGACCCATGGTGTTGCACGGTTTGCACCGGTCGCCTGTGCAGGGCCATTGCTGGTGAATGAACTGGAGGCGCTTGAGCAGGCGTTGGCCGAACCGGAGCGGCCAATGGTTGCCATTGTCGGAGGTTCCAAGGTGTCCACCAAGTTAACGGTACTGGACTCACTATCGAACATGGTGGATCAGCTTATCATTGGTGGCGGAATTGCTAATACTTTTCTTGCGGCCGCAGGGCATCCGGTTGGAAAATCGCTCTGCGAGCATGAGCTGATTGCCAGCGCCAAAAGTCTGATGGCAAAAACTCAAATTCCCATACCAACGGATGTGGTGGTAGCCAAAGCCTTGAGCGAATCTGCACAAGCGACAATTAAAGCGGTTGATGAGGTAGAGGAGGATGACATGATCCTCGATATCGGCCCGGATTCGGCGGCGCACCTGGCAGAACTATTGAAACAGGCTAAAACCATTATCTGGAATGGCCCGGTGGGCGTATTTGAGTTCGATCAATTTGGCCAGGGTACGGAAAGAGTGGCGAAGGCGATTGCAGACAGCGAAGCCTTTTCCATCGCTGGAGGCGGAGACACGCTGGCTGCCGTGGATAAATACGGCATCACTGAGCAGGTTTCCTACATATCGACCGGAGGGGGAGCATTTCTGGAGTATGTGGAAGGTAAAAATCTGCCGGCCGTGGCCATACTAGAGCAGCGTGCTCTGGGTGAATAGCGGAGGCCTCGCGCTTCACAAATCTTAACCTTCCGCCAGACGGTCTGATACACTAGCAGGCAACGCGTGTTCAGACAGTTAATTGTCGGAGGTGACCATGACGGTACTAAAGGAGCTACAGGATACCATTCAGGCCATGGCGGTTCGTGGCAAGGGGATTCTCGCAGCAGACGAGAGCACCAATACCATCGCCAAACGATTTGCCGATATCGGTGTGGCATCAACCGAAGCGCATCGTTGCAGTTACCGCTCCCTTCTCCTTTCGACGCCTGAGCTCGGCGATTTTATCAGTGGTGTCATTCTGTTTGAAGAAACGCTGGAGCAGCGTTCAAGTGTGGATGGCACGCCCATACCTCAATTGGCGCAATCACAACATATTGTGCCGGGCATCAAGGTTGATAAGGGATTAACCGATCTGGCAAATTGTCCCGGAGAGCAGGTAACCCAGGGGTTGGATGGCCTGCGGGAAAGGCTGGCCAGCTACAAGTCTGCCGGAGCACGTTTCGCGAAATGGCGAAACGTATATCATATTGGTGAGACGACACCCAGTTTACGTGCGATTCAGATCAATGCCGAGATGCTGGCCCGGTATGCAGCTCTGTGCCAGGAGCAGGGTATTGTGCCCATTGTTGAGCCGGAAGTGCTGATTAATGGAGCCCATGATATTGAAACATCCGCTGTCGCGACAGAGGCTGCGATCCATGAGTTGTTTCTGGCTTTATTTCGGCACGGTGTGGTTTTAGAACATACGATTCTCAAACCGAATATGGTGGTGCCCGGAAAGGATGGCGGCGTCGTCGCAAGCCCGGAACAGGTGGCCGACCATACACTGAAAGTGCTGCGACGAGTGGTGCCGGCGGCGGTCCCAATGATCGCTTTCTTATCGGGAGGCTTGTCGCCGGAGCGATCAGATGCCTATCTCAATGCGATGAATCAGAACGATGCCCCCTGGCTGTTAAGCTACTCCTACGGGAGAGCGTTGCAACAGGAATGCCTGCAGGCCTGGTGCGGCAAAGAAGCGTTTTGGGAAAAGGCTCAACAGGTGTTATATCGTCGCGCACGTTTAACGGGCGCTGCACAACGAGGTGCCTACCTTGCCGAAATGGAAGAGGAATAGCTTGGTGACATCGGCGCTCAATTGGGATAAGGAGAGTATACAAAGGCAATGGCAGCCGATCGATTTTGATGCTCCGGTGAGTTTGTCGCCAATCGAAAAGGAGTATTGCCGGTTTTACGGGCTGGATTTTGATAATGAATTTGACCGTTTTGTTCATGCGTTTGGCTATCACGAAGTGTCAGGCTTTCGATTGGCGACCCACTACTATCGTCCCCGTAGCGGGTTATCCAAGGGAACGCTGGTACTATTACATGGCTATTTTGACCACGCAGGGCTGTTCACACATTTAATACGCTTTTGTCTGGAGCGTGATCTTTCTGTTGTTATTTATGATCTGCCCGGACATGGGTTGTCCACAGGTGAGCCGGCGGGAATTGAAGGATTTCACCGGTATGTAGAAATTCTGAATCACTACATTGTCTGGTGTAAGCGTAATTTTGATGATCCACTCTATCTGTTGGGGCAAAGTACCGGCGGGGCCATTGCTATGGCTTATTTGGTTGAGCAAGGCTATACGCCAGACAATTCGCCTTTCAAAAATGTTTTTTTACTGGCACCGCTGGTGCGGCCTGTACAGTGGAAAAAGCTGGTTTTTTTGTACAATGCTTCAAAGCATTGGGTAAAGAGTGTACAGCGTAAATTCATGGACTGTTCCCATGATACAGCCTTCATTGAGTTTCTTCAGAATAAGGACCCTTTGCAATATCGTAGAGTCCCCTTAACCTGGGTAACGTCGCTAATAGACTGGTCCAATGAATTCGCTACAGTTGAGCCCTCATTTCTGTCGCCTGTTGTTATTCAGGGTGGCGGGGACACCACCATCGACTGGCCTTATAATCTGTCGGTTATTGATCAAAAATTTAATCAGCCACAGGTACACTTTCTGCCTCAGGCAAGGCACCATCTGGTTAATGAATCGACAGCGATTCGTGACCGGGTCTTCGGCATTCTGGAGTCCAATATCATTATCTAGCCCTGTTATAACGTGGACCATTAAAAACCGGTTTTTATAGAGGAAATTATCATTTCACAAGGCCTCACTACAGGCATAGAATAGATCCTGCAACATAACCTCCCCGGGTAAAACCCAGGGCAGACGGGCCTCTCTTGAGGCCCTTTCCTTTTGCCCCGTATTTTTTCTTTACCCTGATTTTCCAATAATGACCACCGTACAGACTCATTGTGAGTCGTCCTTTAATTGTCTTAATTTAAGCAACAATGAGTTCTGGTTAGTCTGGTTTATCTGATTTAATTTTGCTGTTAGATTAATTCAGGCCTATCCAGATTTAAGGAGGTTTCCAATGGCATTAAAATTTAGTATCGGCTTACAGGGAAGCTACCCAGTAAGGGATTATATTGATATTGCGCAGCGCATTGAGAATTATGGCTTTGATGAGGTTCATGTTTATGACGACCTGATGTTTAAACCAACTTGGCCTTTACTCACGCTTATCGGAGAACATACCAACCGAATTCATGTTGGGCCGGGTATTATTACCCCCCAGATAGTACACCCCTGTTATCATGCGGGTAACCTGGCTGAATTGGATGAACTCACCCAAGGGCGCGCCGTTTGTGGCATAGCACGTGGTGCTTTTTGGGAGTTTCTGGGAATTGAAAAGCAGAAAAAGCCCATTACCATGGTGCGCGAAGCGATACAGATCATTCGCCGCTTGATGAGTGGTGATCGCTCTCCTTTTCATGGTGAGGTGTTTACCTGTACGGAGGAGTTGTTCTTTCGGTTTAAGACTTTTCGTGATGAAGTCCCGATTTTTATTGGGACTTGGGGGCCAAAAATGTGCCAGTTGGCAGGTGAAATAGCCTCTGGTGTAAAATCGGATGGTCTGTGGAATCCGGACTATGTAAAAATTATACGAGAAAACATTGAGATCGGTGCGAAAAGGAGTAACCGAAATCCGGATGATATTGAAATTATAGCCGGGCCGCTTAGTTCCATATCCAGTGACCGGGAAAAAGCACGAGAAGCAGCACGCAAGGTGTTGGCAGTATATCTGCCCTATCTGAGACCCATGACCGACGTGGCCGGTATTTCAGAGCAGGAGGTCCATCAGGTGCGTGAGGCTGCCGCTGCCGGTGATTTTAATAAAGGTGCTTCGTATATATCGGATCTGTCGGTAAGTAAATGTTCTGTCACAGGTACGCCCGATGAGGTGGTGATGCAGATTGAGGCTATGGCTGAGGCGGGTGTGACCCATGTGGCGTTTGGCCATTGTCTTGGGCCTGACTTTAATGAAGCTTTGGATTTGTTGGGTAAGGAGGTTTTGCCGCATTTTAAGCGTTAGCAGGGTAGTGAGCCTGTTTCCAGTATAGGCACCATATGCGTTAGCTATAAAGTAATTTAGATGGCGGGTAGTTATAACCGAGTTTGTATTCAGGTATTATACCGCCCTTATTGGAAAGTCTGTCAGCCAGATAAAAGTGATAAGGGTTTGGATATTGAAACAAAGTACTACCATTGCTTTTTATTTTATTGTCGCGATCCTCAGTGTTCTGTTATCGGTACAGGCAATTGTTTCCAATCCGGTATTAAGCAGCGATTCTATTCTCTATCTGCGTGTTGCGGAAGCCTTTTCCGCTGAAGGGCTGTCCAGCGCGCTTGATCTGTATTCCTGGCCCTTTCTATCGGTGTTGATCGCGCAGTTGCACCATGTTACTGGCCTTTCCTTTGAAACGTCAGGTTATGCGCTAAGTATTTTTTTCTATGCTGTTATTAACTGTGCTTTTATCAGCCTGATAAAAGAGCTCGGTGGTTCCGCCCGAACACAGCTGTTCGCAGCGTATGTGATTTTGACCTACCCTACCCTGAATGATTACCGTGATTATATTATCCGTGATCACGGATACTGGGGGTTGTTGCTTATGAGTTTGATTTTTCTATTACGTTTTCAGGCTCATAGTGGGTTACGAAATGCAATCGGTTGGATGCTCTGCTGTGTAACCGCTTTTGTGTTTCGAATTGAAGCGCTGGCGTTATTACTACTTGTACCATTAACGCTCTTAATTGGAGATAAAGCACAGTTAGGTAGCAGATTTAAAAAGGTTCTAATGCTTTACCTGGTGACGGTTGTTTTTTCGGTGATCTTGATACTGGTCATGATAGGTATTGTGGACTTGCAATCCACCAGTAGCATAGTGTCAATGGTAGAGCAAATACCAGCGTCGTTAAACGACGCTTATCAGAGTCTTGACAATTCTATAGCGGTTATCAGGAGTGCTTTGGCGAATCCCTATCTGCATGAGGATGTGGGGTTTGTTTTTGTCTCAGGTATGTTGATGCTTCTGTTTTTCCAGGGCATGCATGCGTTGCTACCCAACAATCTAATAATGCTGATTTGGGGGCGAGGGCTGATACTAAATCCGTTTACAGCGAGTGCTTCGTCAGTTATTTTCGGTCACCTCTTTGTTATTTTTCTTTATTTGCTATTTGCTATTTATAGCAAGCAGTTTATTAATGATCGCTTTATGGTCCCCTTCTGCCTTGTGCTCATGGTGTGGTTGCCATTTTATGCAAATGCCATTTTAGAGCAGTTTCACCAACAAAGAGTACGCTGGGCGGTGATCCTGCTAGGCTTACTATTAAGCTATTCTCTTTTTGATTCGTTAATCTCTACAGGGACAAAAAAGCAACATATTTCGGAAGCGATCACATGGCTTAATGCAAACAGTAAAAAAGAGCGCAAACTGCTTACCAACAATGCGCATATTGCCTATTTTAGTAAGCAGGAATTTGATTCCTGTGCTTATAACCTCAATCCGGCGCGGGCCTATTTTAAAAAGGATTGTCCGGGAAGAGACCTGCTGGTGATTGAGATGAAAGAGAGAGATGAAGAGTTGGCAAAAAGACTCAAAAGTTTGCAGAGGTATAAAGGCTTTCGGGTAATCAATCGTTTTAGTAATGAACGGGGGGATCAGATTGTAATCCTGCAAGTCGGTGAATAGCGGATCAGGCCAAGTTGGTTACAAAGTCAGAACTGCCGAGGTTGTGACCATGGATCTTGACGATCAATTTGATGTCATCATCGTGGGGAAGATCATTGAGCATCTGCCCAATGGGGGACAGATTTTGAAAAACATGTACCGGGATTTGGCTGAAAATAGCACGCTGCTGATTAACACACCTAATCCCTTCTACTCCAGACAGTCGTTTAAAATATGGCGCTATAACAGTCCGCGGGTGTATGAAGAGCATACCAGCTGGTTTGACCCGATTACGCCCTGTAATCTGTGTCGAATGTCAGGAGTGGATACCTACGCGGTATATTGGGTGCAACCCAAGCTGGACTGGCTGAAAGCACTGCCACCAAGCTTCAGAAGCTATTTCTCACATTCGTTCATGATTCTGGAAAAACGCGCGCAGTAATACCAAGGCGCAGGGAACGCTGTTAACAAATGAGAGTGATCACGGAAAAGGAGTACCAGGGATTGCGGCAGCAAGCTAAGTTGCTGACTGCAGATGGACATGGCGATAAAGTTCTTGAACTGGACTCTGGGAAAATTCTTAAATTATTCAGGCACAAACGGATAATTTCCTCTGCGCACTATTCCCCCTATACCGGTAGATTTATCGCCAATGCCGCACTACTTGAACAGCTTGGTGTTAGCACGGTTACGGAGGTTGAAGAGTTTAAGATTCCGAGTATAGAGCGTACCGCAGTCTGCTATATGCCACTTGCCGGGCATACACTCAGAGAGATACAGGAAAGCAAAGGTGTCTACTCCCCGGAGCTTATTCGCATGTTTGGTGCGTTCGTTGGCCGGTTACATCGGCAGGGTGTGTTTTTTCGTTCTCTGCATCTGGGTAATGTCGTGCTCACACCTCAGCATCAATTGGGGTTGATTGATGTTGCAGATCTGCACAGTTATCGGCGGCCTTTGTCGGTAATGTTAAGATTGCGCAACTTTAAGCATACCTGCCGATACCAGCAGGACCGCCAGGCGATGTATGGTAAGCAGGGGTTTGCGATCTATTGGCAGGCCTACAGGGAGCAGGCGAATGAGCTGGGATGTTACAAGCAATACTGGCTGCGTGCCGGCCTGATAAGAAAACTGAAAAGTTACTCGGATTAAAGCTCAGGCATATCAGATCGTTCCGGTTAAAGTGGCAGGTGCGGAGCGATGCCATGCATCTTTCTGTAGAGTGAAATAGCGCGCACAGATACTTTCTGCCAGAATTTCCGGTTTTGTAAGAAGTCCTCTTTCAGCGATCGGTTTGAGTATACTTTGATAAAACGTAACACGTCATGACGGGTAAGGCCTGCATCCAGTGCGGAAAAATAGAGGCTGCCCAAATCCTTGATCAGCCATCGCTCGGGCACTTTTTGCCTGATTTGTGAACGATGTAGATCAATCAGATGAAGCCGTATATTTTCACGATTGAGGTGTTCTATTCCCGGTTTAAGATCCAGCAAAAAATGACATATATAGAAATCGCGATGATTCAGTCCACCTTCATGCATGGTCCGTGAAATCAGGGCCACCTTGTTAATCAACGCTAATTTAAGCTTAAAGTCCGGTGGCGAATTGCTCCAGTTTCTACAGAAGTCCTCAAGACTTTCCGTGTTTTCCAGCGATTCTGTAATCAGGAATGATTCTCTTCGTGCGGGGTTAATCCCGCGTACGCCATAACCTGAAATTGTCATGGTGTCGATTCCCAATTTATTGAGATGCATGATTGCCTTCCATTCCGTACTGGCATCCAGGATCGGTTTTCGACCGGTTAGCCCGTTCTTGAATATTTCGCGCCAGCCAACACCGGTATGGATTTTTGCAAAATAGGGTTTTTCGTTATTGATAAAGCGAAGCGTTCGCCGCGATGGCATATCCCGATAAATCTCGCCCTTCAAATTCATGGCATAGGCAAAAGGATCCTGTCGAGGCCACTCTTTAGAGAGTTTGTTGTCAAGATGGAAGAGATTCATGCTTTATTCCAGTTTCGGGTAAAGCGGTTGCGATCTTTACTAAGTGCTTTATTACAGCGTGTTTTTGAGCAGTGTAGGGTCATTGCATCTAGATCCAATACGAATATTTTATCCACCTGAATAAAAAAATTGGTTGCTTTAAAGTCGCCATGGCTGATCGAAGCTGTTTCCATCTTTGCAAATAGCGGTTGAAAAAGAGCCTGTCCCTGCTCAAAAGTTAGTCCGTTTTCAATCAGCTGGTCCAGGTAAGCGCCTTTCTCAGGCGCTAAAAATTCGCACACAAGGTAAGATTTTCCGCGAAACGGACCTTTACGCTTTTCCATTAAAGCAATGGCTTGAGGGGTATCAATGCCAACCAGATCCAAACTATATGCCGCGCGCCAGGAACGCCAGGCGCGCGAGGTTTGGAGCATACGTTTGATGCCATGCCAATAGTTCTTCAGGTTATAGCGCTTAACCAAATAGGGTGTTGAACCTATTTGCACTTGGGCAACCGTCGCGCTATTACCCGCTTTTATTACTCGGCCTGCAGCAATTGCGGAATCAGGGTTATCGAGGAAATTCATCATCTGCTGATCATAGTGTTCTCGGCGGCAGATTCGGAACTCGTTCCAGTTTTGTTTGCACAGGTGAGCGCTTGAAGATCTAAAGATTTTCCTTCGGTAACGACGAGCTCTTTTTTTCCGGGCAGATAATGCTGACTGATAAACCTGAGAGAAACTGAGCCGCGTTGTTTGACGTGCATCCAGGTAGTGTTGAAAACAGGTTTCAACAAGGTGGTCCAGATGGGGGTAGATTTGAGCGATAAACAGCCCGAGGTTAGCAATGGCTGATTTATCGCTTAGGCTTTGGCCGGACGAAGTGCTTACACTGGCGCAGTCGAGGGTATAGATCATTTCTCCTTTGTGCAGAAAATTATCTAAATGAATGTCCTGCTGATAAATTCCGGCGTTATGCATATTTGCGATAATTTGAAATACCGATTCTAATAACCGCTTCTTTTCTGCATCACCAGCGTCCCGAAACCCGTCCGATAAGGTTGTCGCACCGTCAATAAAATGAAAAGCAACAAAGCTGGTGCCCTGATCCGAATGAGTTGCGTGATCTACGATTGCGGGTGTGAGAATTCCCGCTGAGGTTATTGCTTTGTACCCCTTGAGTTCCAGATCATATTCTCTTTGGGCATAGGCACCCTGCCCCATCAATTTAAGAATGAATTTTTGTCCCTGATCTTCAGCCAGCAACACCAATCGTCTGCCTGGTAGTATGCGGATCACGGCGTCACAATTCATGGGCTTTGGTTTTAGCCCGGTAAGCAGAAAAGGGGGCTGAAGGCTAAACCCCGAATTAAGTGCCTGAATGGCACTATAGCTTTTCAAGGGTTCTTGTCCTGTCATTCAATACTCCGTCCGCTCTCATAGATCATGCAGTTTGTTGTTTTTGTGTGCAGAGTGCTTCAATGATATCGGTTGCCACGATGGGCATACTATAAAGATCAGCGTTTTCGGAGAATGTTAGAGCATTTTTTTGCCAGTCACTAATTCGTTCACGATTCATCATGCTTTGTACCTTTTGATTGAGCTCTTGTTGATCAAAAGGGCTGGATACCAAAAGGCCAGCGCCGGCTTTATCAATGTAGTTGGCGTAACCACAGTTGTCTGTGACAATAACCGGAAGTCCTGACACGATTGCTTCAAGTAGAATCATACCGGCATTTTCGTGGTAGGCCGGGTGGATCAGTATATCAGCACCCAGTAAAAACTCTGGAATGTCATCCCGTCCCTCGAAGAAACGCACCTGGTGCTGAATCCCGAAGCGTTTTGCCATCTTCATAAAAGTGGCGGGATTGTCCTGGCCAACAACAAAGAGCTTGGTTTTGCTTTTTAGGTGATCAGGCAGTGCTTTTAGCGCTTTCAGAGAGCGGTCAACTCCCTTGGTTTTAAAGCCGGAACCGACCATCAACCATAGCCATTCATCTTCTGCTATTTCAAATTCCGTACGAAAACGTTGCCGTATCTGAGTTGCGTTATCAGGTGCGGCCCTATCTCTTGTAATGCCCGGAGGCAATAAATGAAACCGATTGATGCCCGTCTCATAAGCGTTTTGATAAACCGCTACCTGTGGTTCGGAAATCATGAGGATTTCAGTTTTACTGTCTTTATCGAACACAGCTCTTTCATACTCACAGAAGTGTCTGAAGCGTCGGCTGAACCGATATGCCCGGTTTTTCTGCTCTTTTGCTTTAGCCACAAAACAGCCGTCTGCAGCGAAATAGCAGTCAAGGCCGGGAATTTTATTAAAACCGATTAGATAATCGACGGGGAATTGTTTGATATGCTGTTTAATAAAATCAACGAATGAGCGGTTTTTTGATGGGCTACTCAAACCGGCTTGCGGTACCCGAATAATTTCAAACTGCTCTGGTTTTTCACCTTCCCATTTGGCAGTGTATACACGAATGCTATGTCCTCTTGCGTGGCATTCACGTGCAATTTTTAAGAAATCCCGCTGTAAACCACCATAGGGAAAATACTTAAACAGGCAGAATGCGAGTTGCATTAGGGATAATCTCCAGCGAGCAAGGGGGTTAGTCTTTCCAGTACAATTTCCGGTGTCAGCGTGCGCAAGTCCTGTGAGGAGGGATGAGCACTATTGCCCTGGTAAAAATGACTGGCTTGCAGGTGCGTTTGATGAGCGCCGTAGGTACCTACCAGGGCCGGTGAAGTCGGGCCATAAAGCGTGATGTTCGGTGTTCCGAGCGCCGCCGACAGGTGTGCCAGCCCTGTATCTACCGAAACCACAGCTTGCGCCTCAGCTAAAATAGCAGCCAGGTTGCCAAGGTTGGATCGTGGCAGTACTTCAGCATTGCTGGCCTTTTCCGCTATCAGTTTTGCCCTCTGCCTTTCCTCCTCATTACCCCAGGGTAGTAATACTCTATGGCCTGTGTCAGCAACCCGGTTAGCCAGCATTGGCCAATACTCCTCGGGCCAGTATTTGTCGATTCGGGTGGTGCCGTGCAGAAATACCAGGTATTTCTCCTTAATACTGTGGGTCGGAAGCCGGGACCGGTCGATTTGATAATCCCCTTTGCTATCCGGTTTTGTATAGCCCAATGCATCGGCAAATAGCTGTCGAACTCGTTCTACCGCGTGATCGCCCTTATCGACCGCTAACGGGTAATGATAAAAGCGGCTGGCGATGGGTTCCCTGGCCGAAAAACGGTCTAAACCGTAAACGGGGCCGTTTACATAGCGCGTTAGCCAGGCGCTTTTCAACAGGCCCTGTGCGTCAATGACGGCGTCATAATCCTGTTCTCGAAGCCGGGCTTTAAAGTCAGCCCATTCTCCAGAACGCCAGGTGGTCAGAAGAGATTTGCGCCAGCGTCTCAGGGCGACAGGCAATACGCGATCGACGCCCGAATGCCATTGCGGTACCTCAGCAAAGGACTCTTCCACAATCCAGTCGAAATGTACATTGAGCTGGCTCATTGCGTCGCTTAATGCGGGCAGGGTATGAATAATATCACCAAGAGAGGAGGTTTTAATGACAAGTACGCGCAATCGCTGATCCTTACCCGGTCAAAATCGAAGTGGGTTGAGTCAGTTGGTCCAGGCTTTGAATAACCTCTTCGGCGGGCAGGTCTGTGAGGCATTTCAGGTGGCCCAGCGGACATTCCCTTTTAAAACAGGGGCTACAGCTAATGCCGGTACGAAGTATTTTTACCTGTTTGCTTAGTGGCGGCGTAAAATCAGGGGAAGAGGACCCGTAAAGCACCACCAATGGCCGGTCCAACGCGGCAGCGATATGCATAAGCCCTGAATCATTGGTCACCACAGCGGTCGCTAACGACATCAGGTCGACGGCATCCGCAAGGCTTGTTTTTCCGGCGAGATTAATACAATTGTCCTGATGTTCAGTTGAGAGTTGTGAGCGAATCTGCTGTGCAACGCTGTGATCGTTGGCGGAACCGAAGATCCATACTTGCCAGCCTTTCTCAATTCGCTGCTGAGCAACTGTTGCATAATAGTTTGCCGGCCAGCGTTTGGCTTCTCCAAATTCTGCGCCGGGACAGAGAGCGAGAATCGGTTTCCCGGTCTTCAGGTTAAAGCCATCGAGGGATGATTGTACGTTGTCCTGCTCGACACGGAGTCGGGGTGGTGTGATGGGTGAAGGCAATTTACTGTGCGCTGGCAGTGCCAGTGCGACAAAGCGCTCTACCATAAGCGGATATTTTTGCTTGTCCAGTAAGCGGATATCGTTCAGCAGACCGTAGCGCATTTCTCCGCGCCAGCCAGTCCGTTCTTCAATACCGGCGAAGCAGGGTATTAGAGCGGATTTGAACGAATTAGGCAGCACTATCGCCTGGTTGTAATGTGATTGTTTTAATTGCTGGGCCAGTGCCCATCTTTTGCGGACCTCCAGCGCACCGTGTCCTACCGGCATGGCAATCGCCTGATTAACCTCTGGCATACGCTGCAATATGGGAGCGCTCCAGTTTGGAGCGAGCACGTCTATGCTTGGTTCGGGATCACGTTCTTTTAGCGCAATAAAAAGCGTTTGCGCCATGACCATGTCGCCTACCCAGGAGGGACCAATAATTAAGATTTTCACTGGGTAGACTTTCCCTGATCCAGACCTTTGCAAACGCTAGCTGACCGGAGTCAGCCAGTTCTGGTTGGTATCCCTGCGGCCCATTACCTGATCGAAGTACATCTGTTGCAACTGTTCCGTTATTGGACCACGATGCCCGCTACCAATTTTACGACCATCCAGGGACTGTATCGGGAGAACCTCGGCCGCTGTTCCCGTGAAGAAAGCTTCATCTGCGGTATAAACTTCATCCCGGGTAATGCGACGTTCTTTTAATTCCAGGCCCAGTTCCGCGATAAACTGAATGATAGTGTCCCTTGTAATGCCATCCAGGCAAGAGGTAAGTTCAGGGGTATGAACCTGATTATTACGAATCACAAACACATTTTCACCGCTACCTTCGGCTACATAACCCTCAGGATCGAGTAGTAATGCCTCTTCGGCGCCACTATCCAGGGCTTCTCTCAAGGCAAGAATAGAATTGGTGTAATTGCCGACGGCTTTGGCTTTACACATAGTGACGTTAACATGATGCCGGGTGTAGGAAGAGGTACGTACCTTCATGCCGTTTTCCATCAACTCGGGTGAGACGTATGAGGGCCATTCCCAGGCAGCGATTACTACATGAGTACGTAATTGATCCGCTCTTAGCCCCATACCTTCGGAACCTAAAAAGCAGAGCGGACGCAGGTAGGCAGATTCAAGATTATTTTCCCTGACCACGGTGCATTGGGCCTCATTCAGTTGATCTTTACTGAATGGCATATCCATATTCAGGATGTGTGCGGAATTAAACAGACGGTTAGTGTGATCCTGTAATCTGAATATACTGGTTCCCTGTTCGGCCTTATAGGCACGCACGCCCTCGAACACACCCACACCGTAATGCAGTGTATGGGTTAAAACATGTGTTTTGGCTTCTCGCCAATCTACCAGTTCTCCATCGAACCAAATCAGACCCTCTCGGTCGGCCATTGATGCCGGCGTCATACTTTTACTCCTATTAAAAACGGGAAAGCACCCTTTGGTCGGGCGCCTTTTAACATCACAATCACGCTGAAACGCTGTTTGCCATTACCTTTTGCCAGATAGACATCACGGCCTCACGATGCTGATCCAGGTTAAACTGCTTGAGCTCACTGGCCGATAAGCGGGCCGGTCTTTGATCAAGCGTCAAACGGTGAATGACCGATCTGAACGACTTATATGCTTCTCTGAGAGTTTCAGTGTCTTGACTCTGCAGCAGTGCAAGTTGTTCCAGCGTGTCCAGAATTCGTATGTTATCAGTGTATTGTAATAGTTTTGACTGCTTTTGTGACCATGCCAGCACAGCAAATTGCACGATAAACTCAATATCAATGATGCCACCCGGGTCGTATTTCAGATCAAACAGGTCGAGTTCTGCCTCAACACTGTCTTTGGTACCATGAGTGTCACGTATTTTTGCACGCATCTCGATCACTTGCTGTAACAGTCCCTGCTGTTCGCGCGGCTGGGCGAGAATCTGTTCGCGAAGCAATTCAAACTGCTGCTGCAGGTCTGTGGATCCTGCGATGACACGGGCGCGGGTCAGGGCCTGATGTTCCCAGGTCCAGGCCTGTTTACGCTGATAGCTTTCAAACCCCTGAAGGGATGTGACCAGCAGGCCGGAGGCGCCGGAAGGGCGAAGGCGCATATCGACCTCATAGAGCTGCCCGGAAGCAGTAAAGGTGGTCAGTAGATGAATAATCCTTTGTGCCAGCCGAGTAAAGAAAACGGAGTTTTCCACGGGTTTTTCGCCATCCGTGGACATATTCGAGGGTGAATTATCCAAAAACACCAAATCCAGATCCGAGCCATAGCTTAATTCCAGGCCACCCAGTTTGCCATATGCAACAATAATGAAGTTTGGATCACAGGCAACACCTGGAGCCATTTGCGGTGTCCCGTATTTTTGTTCCAGATGTGACCAGGCCAGTTGTAGTACCTCGTTGAGCACGGCTTCAGCGATATAGGTGAGATAATCGCTCACTTTCATCAGTGGCAGGACGTCGCTGACCTCCGAAGCGGCGACTCGCAGCACATGCGCACGCTTGAAATAACGGAGGCATTCCATCTGTTGCTCAACATCGTCAGGGTGGATGCGCAGCAACTGCTGTCTAAGCTCGTCGCGCAGCTGCGCTGGGTCTGCGGGATGATAGAGTTCTCGCACGTCTAGTAGCTCGTCCAGCAAAATCGGGTGTTTGGCCAGTTCTTCAGCGATCCATGGGCTTGCCGAGCAGAGTTTGATGAGCTGGTTTAGCGCGGTTCGGTTTTCCACTAACAGCACCAGATAAGCGGTGCGTCGCAATACCGCCTCGACCAGCAATAAAATACGTTTTAGGGTGATGTGTGGCTGCGCTTCTTTAATGATGGCGTTCAACACCAGCGGCATAAAATCATCCAGCCGCTGAAAGGGGATGGGTTGCAGGGCCTGAACTTTGCGGCTTTCGTGCAATTGACGCAAGCTTTCCAGTACCGACTCGGGTTGTCCGAAACCCTCTTGGGTCAGTAGTGCAAGCGCTGCACTCTCTTCCATCTCTTGTCGCCAAAGTGCCTGCCAGGCAGAGTATTCATCCGGTGTTTGTTCGGTGCCCTGCTCTTCATCGGGTGCGATCAGTTCGTGAAATTGTGCGTGTACAAAATCGCGGTGCCGGGATAATACACTGAAAAAAGACTCTCGATCCTGAAAGCCAAGAGCGAAGGCAAGTCGAAGCTGTTCCTCATCATTGGCCGGCAATTGCTGTGTCTGCTCGTCACGAAATGCCTGTAGGGCATGCTCCACATCTCTTAAAAAGCAATAGGCATTGGCCAGTCCGGTACTGATCTCTTGGGGTAATAAGCCTAATTCGGAGATGGTTTGTAACGTCACCAGCAATCCTCTCTGCTGCAGGCGTGTATCACGGCCTCCACGGATCAGCTGAAATACCTGGGCAATAAATTCAATCTCCCGAATCCCGCCGGTACCCAGCTTGACATCATTTTCGAGGCCTCTTCGCTGTTCTTCGCGACGAATGAGTTCTTTCATTGAGCGCAAAGAGTCAATTACGCTGAAATCGATATAGCGCCGATAAACAAAGGGCTTTAATTCTTCCATTAGTCGAGCGCCGGCAGCCTGGTCTCCTGCGACTATGCGTGCCTTGATCATGGCGTACCTCTCCCAATCGCGGCCCTGGGATTGGTAGTATTCAGACATGGCATCAAAGTTCAGTACCAGTGCGCCACTTTGTCCATAAGGGCGCAGACGCATATCCACACGATAGACAAAGCCATCCGCGTTGCGTGAGTCGAGGGCGTGAATTAACCGTTGTCCTACGCGTGTAAAGAACTCCTGATTATCGAGAGGCTTTTCGGTACCCTGCGTTTCTCCTTTCCCTTCGTAGGTAAATATCAGGTCAATATCAGAGGATAAATTGAGTTCATAGGCACCTAGTTTGCCCATTCCCAGAACGACCAGGCGTTGTTGAACTTCACGGCCACTCTGATTGGAGAAGGGTGTCCCCCATTTCTCGCAGGCCTGTTGATACAGCCACTCAAGCGCGTTTCCAATACAGGCGTCAGCCAGCAGTGATTGGTCGCGGGTGGTTTCCTGCATATCGCTGTCGGGTTGCAGATCACGCCAGATGATACGTACCTGTTCTCTTTGTCGAAACAGGCGTAAAGTTCTTATCAGGGATTCTTCATTATCGACCGATTGGAGCTGTTGACTGAGCTGTTGATGGTAGTGTGAATCGGGATAATGTCGCTTAAAATCACCGCTTTCCAGCATTTCAATCAGCAGCAGAGGGTTTCGGGTGAACTGGTCAGAAACGAATTCGCTACCTGTCAGGCAGCGCAAAAGAGAATCGGCCGATTGCTGGGATTCCAGTAGTCCGCAGAAAACCTGATGTTGCTGTTGATCCATTGCTGAGATCAATTTGTGCCACCGGTTTTGTAGCTGGGCTAAAAGTGGTTCTGGAATGAGTAGTTCTGTGTTGGGCAAATCAATCATTATTCGGGGCAACCGGGTAAATTGGTAGTCTCGCCCCGTGCGCGACGCAGTATGGGCATTTCGATACTATTCTAGCGGGGTTTTCAGTCCTGTACTACCGGGGTGACCCGCAGAACCTCTTCTACCGTGGTATGTCCGCTGGCAATTTTCTTGGCACCGCTTAGTCTCAGGGTCTGCATGCCCTCTTTAAGTGCCTGTTGCCTGATCTGGTTTATATCAGATTGCGGACCGATGAGTTTTTTGAGCTCATTGCTTAAGGGCATCACTTCGTACAAACCGGAACGCCCTTTATAGCCGGTATCTCGACATTCAAGGCAGCCCGCAGGCTGACAACTTTTGGTTGGAATTTTTGAGCGCCAGGGTTTGGTCAGTTCCGCCCATGCGTCGGGATCTATTGTGTGTTGTTGTTTGCAGTTGGGGCAGAGCGTGCGTACCAACCGTTGTGCCATCACTCCAAGCACGGTAGCTTTGATCAGATAGGAAGGGACACCCAACTCCAGCATTCGGGTAATGGCTGAAGGTGCATCGTTGGTGTGCAGGGTTGAGAGCACCAGGTGCCCGGTGAGAGCCGCCTGAATGGCCATTTCTGCGGTTTCAAGATCACGAATCTCTCCTACCATAATAATATCAGGATCCTGGCGGAGTAGCGCTCGCACACCATCGGCAAAATGCAGGTCGATATTGGATTGCACCTGCATCTGGTTGAAGCTGGGCTCAACCATTTCGATCGGATCCTCGATGGTGCTGACATTGACTTCCGGCGTAGCCAGTTGTTTGAGTGTTGAATAAAGTGTGGTCGTTTTTCCAGAACCGGTGGGACCTGTTACCAGCACGATACCGTTGGGACTTGTGGTCATCTCATGCCAGCGATCATAGTCCTGTTCCGCCAGGCCCAGTTCATGGAACCCCTTAAGCAGTACGTCGGGGTCGAAAATTCGCATGACCATTTTCTCGCCAAATGCAGTCGGTAGAGTTGAAAGTCGCAACTCAACTTCATTACCCTTGGGGCTTTTGGTCTTCAGGCGGCCATCCTGCGGATGTCTTTTTTCAGCGACATTCATGCGGCCCAGAATTTTAAGGCGACTGGTCACCGCCGTCATCACCTGTGCCGGAAGCTGGTATACCATGTGCAGTACACCATCAATTCTAAACCGCACATTACCCTGTTCGCGACGAGGTTCTATATGAATGTCCGAGGCGCGTTGGGAGAATGCGTATTGCAGCAACCAGTCCACTATGTTGACGACATGCTGGTCATTGGCGTCTGGTGCTTTTAGATTGCCCAGTTCTAACAGCTGCTCAAAATTGGTGATCTCCGAGCTGGAGCCCGTCGTACCCACTGCGCTAATCACCGATTTGGCAAGGGCATAAAATTCCACTGTATAGCGTTGAATATCTGCCGGTGCTGCGACGACGCGTTTAATGTTTTTGCGAAGTACGTGTTTAAGATCGGCTTCCCACGAGGTGATGAATGGCTCTGAGCAGGCGATGATCACCTCCTGCTCTTTAACCTCCACCGCTAATATTTTATGCCGCTCGGCGAATGCATAGGACATCACTTCCGCGATGTCACGCACGGCAATTTTTAATGGGTCAATATGGTAGTAATCCAGCCCCGCTTTTTCGGCCAGCCATTGGCAAATCCGGTATTGCGTCAGGTGCTGATCGGGATTCTGCTGGTCAGTGAATTCATGTGCAGCAATCTGCTCGATAGGATGCTTGGTAAGGTGTCCCTTCTTTCTTTGCGAAATAAAAACACGATTTTTATCTTCCTCAAGCAACAGACCGCCTGCTACCAGATCAGAAAGCAGACTGTTCAGCTCAATTTTTCCATTTATTGCCGGTTGTTCCTTGACCGCTTCTGTCGATGACATGGTATCTGGCCGTGATGTTAAATTTGCCTTGTTTGCTAAGCACATTATAGACCTATCCTGACCATTAACATTATATATTGCTGCTTATTCGAGGCTTTTGTTGGCCGTGTTCGATAGATGCTTTTATAATCCTCTACTTTCGTGGCTTTGTGGGTCTCTGTGATCCCTGGCCCGGCAAATAGCCGTAACATAGGATTGATTACTTTTATGGCAGCGCTGCTTCAGGTAGAGGGCATAGAATGCCGTTACCAAACACAGACGATAGTAAGTCAGCTTTCATTCGAAGTTGAGCAGGGGGAAATTGCCTGCCTGCTTGGTCCCAGCGGCTGTGGGAAAACCACGGTACTCAGGGCCGTGGCGGGTTTTAATCCAATCTATAGCGGAGCTATCTCTTTATCGGGAACACTGATCTCCACGCCGAGCCATGCACTTCCACCCGAGCGGCGTAATGTGGGCATGGTGTTTCAGGATTACGCGCTGTTTCCCCATCTGAGTGTCAGAAAGAACATAGCCTTTGGATTGAAGACGACTGATGCCCGGCAGAGGCAACAAATCATTGATCACCTGCTGGAATTGGTTGAGCTGCAGGGAATGGCTGACCGTTATCCACATGAACTGTCCGGTGGGCAGCAGCAGCGTGTTGCTTTAGCGCGCGCGCTGGCACCGCGACCGCGGTTATTGCTGATGGACGAACCTTTTTCCAACCTGGACACGGAGTTGCGCCGCCAACTGGCCGTTGATGTTCGGGATATATTGAAAGAGGAGAAAATATCCGCGATCGTGGTGACACATGATCAGAATGAAGCCTTTATCGTCAGTGACAAGATTGGTGTTCTGGCCGAAGGTAAACTACAACAGTGGGACAGCCCTTTTGAAATTTATCATCATCCACAAAACAAGGTGGTAGCCAATTTTGTCGGCGAGGGTAAGTTTCTTGATGGTCAGTTGCTGGATGATGGCAATATCGAAACGGATCTGGGTAAGATACATGCCCCCAATTTTCAGGGCCGGACTGGTGATCGGGTAGAAATTTTTGTACGACCACATGAGCTGGTTCCCGAGAGCAATGGAAATGCTGCCATTGCGCAGGTGGTTAAAAAAGAGTTCTTGGGAACTTCCACCGTTTGTACACTGAGGCTCGATAGCGGCGCTTTGGTTGAATCCTCTTTTCAGACCAATGAGGATTGCCAGGTGGGTGATATGGTAGGACTAAGGTTAGAAGCCAGCGAACTGGTCGTTTTCAGTTCTGGGTTGTCATCCTGATCTGGCAGGTGTAATGAAGACATTCCCTTTTATCTATCGCGGCAGGTATTTATCTTTACCCTTTGGTACTAGCAGTAGGTTTTTATAAAGTTTGCCGGGGTCAAAGGGGTAAAGCCGTGCGGTCCTCGCTTTAAACAGACGAGTAAGCTTGCGTCTGATAAAAGCAAAGTGGGATCTTTCCCAGTAGGCCCTGTCATAATTGCTGCCCAGCACATACACATCATAAATCTTAAATAATTCTTCCAGCAATTTTGATTTGTTGAGTCGCTCAATGGTGAGAGGGTCGTTCCACTCCATGACGATATAGGGCTTAAACTTTTCAATACTGTTCTTTAGGCCCTGTAATACAAAAACTTCGTGCGCTTCGACATCGATTTTAATCATGTCAATTTTGTTGATGCCCAATTCGGCGACCAGTTCATCTCCAATGCGCTTGCTGACTTTTACCTTGGCTACATTATGTTCGGCTTCGCGCTTGTCAAAGCTGGAAGCCCCGACGTTTCCCTCCAGCACCATGTAGATGTCGTCCTCGTCATTGGTATCTGAGAGGGCCAGGTTGTTCGCAAAAACATTGGTGAGGTCGTTTTGCGCAATATTTTGGCTCAGTACCGAGAATACCTCAGGCAAAGGTTCAAATGCGTAGACGGCTTGGGCTTGAGTAGAAAAAGCAAGTGAATGGTTGCCAATATTTGCTCCGATATCCAGAACCACTGCATCCTTCATGGATTTTAGGATGTTATTGATTAGCTCAAGGTTTTCCTTCTCATAAAGCCCGGTTTTTGCAATCTTGTCGCCTATATGGTCATGGGTGAAGACCGTAATCCGTTGGTTTAGCGTTGTGGTCAGGGTTTGGGTTTCGGAACTCATGGTCATTCGTTGTGGAGTAGATCAATAGTTGGCATAGTAACGCCTGTTTTTATTTTTCGCCAATATTAATCATACTTTCCTTGAGCTCCTGATTGATCTGCTTAATAGGATCACTGGTGCCAGTCCGACCAATACGATCAGTAAAGCCCCCAAGGCTGATTCTTCAATCATCTCATCAGAGGCAAACTGGTAGACATAGGTGGCCAGTGTGTCGAAATTGAAAGGCCTGAGAATCAGTGTTGCGGGAAGTTCTTTCATGCAATCGACAAAAACCACCAGCGCACCGGTCAGCATACCGCCACGAATCAGTGGCAGATGAACTTTAAACAGTGTTTGCAGTGTGTTGAGACCCAGTGAGCGGGACGCCATATCCATGGTTGGCGTGACTTTCGCCAGACTGGATTCAATTGAGCCGTGTGCTACGGTGAGAAAGCGAACCACGTAGGCAAAAATGATGGCGGTTACAGTACCGCTTAATAGCAATCCGGTCGAAATATCAAAATGTTTCCTTAAAAAAGCATCGAGTGTGTTGTCGAAGGCGGCAAAGGGAATCATTACACCGATGGCTAATACAGCGCCAGGCAGCGCATACCCCAGATTGGCGATGCGCACCACGCCCTGTAATCCCTTGCCGGGGCTGAGGCGCTTGCTGTACGCGAGTACCAGACCAATCAGGCAGGCGATCAATGCGGCGCTCAGGGATAGTATGAAGCTGTTGCTTGCGATACTGATAAACTGTTCGTTCCAGCTGCTGCTGAAGTTATCGATCGCATAAGAGCCGAGTACGGCGAATGGAATTGCAAATCCGGTTATAAATATCAGCGAACAGGCCGATGTTGCGGCTATACCACGCCAGCCCGTTAAGTGGTAGGAGTCCTGTGATCGATAGCGGTCGGCGCTATCAAACTGTTTTTGTCTGGCGCGCCCGATACGCTCCAGCGAAATCAGTACCACGACAAATATCAGCATCATGCTGGCAATCTGTGCTGCACCGCCGAGATTGTTCATATTCAGCCAGGTATCGTAGATGCCCGCACTTAGGCTTTTTACGGCAAAATAATCGACTGTTCCAAAGTCGTTAATAGTTTCCATCGACACCAGTGATAGTCCGACCGCAATCGCCGGACGCGCCATGGGCAGGGAAATGCGAATAAAACTTTGCAGCGGGGTACAGCCGAGAGTGCGACTTGCAGCGCTGATATTGGATGAATGCTCCAGAAAAGAGGCGCGAGCCATCATATACACGTAGGGATAAAGCACTAATGCCAGCATCAGTATGGCGCCACCAATGGTACGAATGTCGGGGAACCAATAGTCCTGATAGCTGGTCCAGCCAAACAGAGAGCGCAACGCTATCTGTACCGGCCCGGCATATTCCAGCAGGTCGGTATAGACATAGGCAATCACATAGGCGGGTACCGCGAAAGGTAGCAGCAATGCCCACTCAAAGAATCGCCGGCCCGGAAACTGACACATGGTGACCAGCCAGGCTGTGCTGACGCCGATAAATACTGAAATTGCCCCGACACCCAGCATCAAAGCCAGCGTTGTCCATATATAGGTAGGCAGCACAGTTGCTGCGAGATGGGCCCAGATATTCTCGCTGGGAAAGAGTGCCAAATAAAATACTGAAGCGACAGGCAAGGCCACCAGCAGAGCTATGAGAAGTGCGCCAACAAACCAGCGGTTGTGTGAGCCTGCTTTTTTTAAAGGCAGGGTTTCGGGAGTGATAATACCGCTGTTACCGGTGCTCATGAATGCCAGGTTTGCCTTTCCGCGAAAAGAAAACGGTGGTCAATAGACCACCGTTTGATTATTGCAATGAGTAGTTGCGGCTATTATCAGTTATCAAAACCCACCTTATCAACCAGTTTAGAAGCTTTGCTTCGATTAGCGGCAATTATTGCCAGGCTAAGATCATCGGCTTTAAAATCGCCCATGTACTGTTGAATCAAAGAGGATTTTGGTGTGCCGGGCCTTACCGGAAACTCAAAGTTCTCCTGGGCGTACATGTACTGCGCCATGGGGCCACTCAAAAACTCCATTAATTTAACAGCGTTGTTCCTGTTTTTGGCGTGCTTGGTAAGTACAATCCCGCTAATGTTCATATGTGCGCCGCGGTCAGCCTGATTTGGAAATATCAGGTTTACCGATTTGGCCCATTCGATTTGTTCAGGTTTTGCTGAGTTTGTAATCATGTTGCCAAAGTAGTAGCTGTTACCCAAAGCGATATCACAAACCCCCTCTTTGACGGCCTTAACCTGTGCACGATCGTTACCCTGAGGTTTTCTGGCGAGATTGGCCTTGACGCCCTTGAGCCACCGTTCAGTCTCCGCTTCGCCATGGATAGCAATCATACTGCCAATCAGTGAAAGATTGTAACTGTGCTTACCGCTTCGCGTGCAAATTTTCCCTTTCCATTTTGGGTCGGCTAACTCTTCATAGCGCTGCAGTTCTCCCTCTTTTACACGGTCCTTTGCCAGATAGATGATTCGTGAGCGCGTGGTGAGTCCGAACCAGTGGCCGTTCGGGTCTCGAAACTGGGCGGGAATATTCTTTGTCAGCAATTGACTGTCGACTGGTTGCGTTAAGCCGCGATTGACTATGTCATAGAGCGGGCCGATATCCGGTGTTAAAAACAGGTCGGCATGTGTGTTGCGCCCCTCGTTCGCGATACGCTCAATCAACCCTTTCTTTGAAAATATAACATTGGTTTTTATGCCAGTTTCCTGGGTAAATGCGTCCAGCATGGGTTTTATCAGGAACGCCTGGCGGGCAGAGTAAATATTCACTTCCTCAGATGCGTGTGAATTTGCTACCGTCGCCAGCAGCATAAAAGTTATAAAGCCGAGTCGCTTTATTCCATTAAAACTGAACATAAAAGGCAATCCTCTTAGACTAATTTTGGTAAATAAGAATTATTCTTATTTAACGGTGGTGTAAAGTCAACGATATAGATCAATTGAATAGATAAAGGATAAATATTTTATTGTTGAATTGGCTCCCTGCTGTTGGCCCGGTGCGCAGATGCTTTTATAATCTTCTCCCTTATTCTATAACTAATGAGAATGATTATGGCTACGGGCAGATTTTTTGCTGACCTTTTTGGACGCTCTCCAGTAGAGCCGTTGCAACGACATATTGCAACCTCTCACCAGTGTGCTGCCGAGCTCATCCCTTTTTTTCAGGCAGTCTTTCATAATGATTGGGAGCAGGCAGAGCAGGTTCAACGTCGAATCGCTAAACTGGAAAATGAAGCCGATGAAATTCAGAAATCGATTCGGCTGCATCTGCCCAAAAGTCTTTTCTTACCGGTGCCGCGTTCGGATTTGGTGGCGCTATTAGTCAAACAGGACCAGATTGCAAATCGCGCCAAGGATATTGCGGGTTTAATGCTTGGTCGGCAGATGTCGATTCCGGAGCAGTTGCATGAGTCGGTCTTTGAATATTTGAAGCGTTCACTGTCAGCTTCCGAGCAGGCGGTGACGGCCATTAATGAACTTGACGAGTTAGTGGAAACCGCTTTTGGTGGGCGGGAGATCAAGTTGGTCGAAAAAATGATTACCAAGCTCAACGAATTGGAGCATCAGACTGACAAAATAGAAATTACCATTCGAGCCCAGCTGTTTTCTATCGAAAAAGAGCTGGCTCCGATTGATGTGATGTTTCTTTACAAAATAATCGAATGGATAGGTGATTTGGCAGATTGTGCACAAAAGGTAGGAAGCCGGCTGCAGTTACTGATCGCGCGGTAGGGATATTTCTTCCTAGCTTCTTTCAATAAAACCTTAAGAAAAAAATCTTATGAGCATAATTGTTGAACATGCAAATACGTTTGTCTGGATGGCCTGTTTTTTCGGGCTTTTTATGGCTTGGGGTGTTGGTGCTAATGATGTTGCCAACGCAATGGGAACCTCGGTAGGTTCCAAGGCAATTACCATTAAGCAGGCGATTCTGATTGCTATGGTGTTTGAGTTTGCAGGTGCCTACCTGGCGGGAGGTGAAGTAACCTCGACCATTCGTAAAGGGATTATTGACTCTGATGTGTTGTCCGGGCAGCCCGAACTGTTGGTTTATGGCATGTTGTCGGCTTTGCTGGCAGCCGGATTCTGGTTGATGATTGCCAGTTTATTGGGCTGGCCTGTCTCTACACGCACTCTATTGTTGGTGCGATTGTCGGGTTTGTCATGGTGGGTATTTCGGTTGACGCGGTTAACTGGGGTAAGGTCAGTAAAATTGTCGCGAGCTGGGTGGTTTCTCCGGTAATAGCCGGCACCATTTCCTACATGCTGTTTAAAAGTGTTCAGCGATTGGTGTTAAGTACAGAAAACCCTTACGAAAATGCCAAAAAATACATCCCTTATTATATCTTTTATGTTGGCATGATGATTAGCATGGTGACACTCACTAAAGGACTAAAGCATATTGGCCTTTCTCTGAGTTATATGGAGTGCCTTGGTCTTTCTCTGGTGGGTGGCCTGGTGGTGATGATTTTGGGCAAATTCCTGTTGTCCAGAGTTAAGATGGTTGACCAAACTGAACGGACAGCCGGTTACGAAAATGTTGATCGGTTTGCCAATGTTGAAAAAGTCTTTGCAGTGTTAATGGTATTTACAGCCTGCGCCATGGCATTTGCTCACGGCTCAAACGATGTGGCGAATGCGATTGGACCTGTTGCGGCGGTTGTCAGTGTGGCATCATCGGGCGGTGAAATTTTACAGAAATCAGCGGTACCCTGGTGGATTCTGGTCATCGGTGGCGGTGGTATTGTTTTTGGCCTGGCAACCTACGGTTTTAAAGTGATTGCAACCATCGGTCGAAAAATTACCCACTTGACCCCCAGTCGCGGGTTTGCAGCTGAGCTTGGCGCAGCAACGACGGTGGTGATTGCTTCTGGCACCGGATTGCCGATCTCTACAACGCACACGTTGGTGGGCGCCGTGCTGGGTGTTGGATTGGCTCGGGGAATGGCGGCGTTAAATTTGCGTATGATACGTACTATTGTGCTCTCCTGGATTGTCACATTGCCGGCGGGGGCAGGGTTGTCCATTATGTTCTTCTTTATGTTTAAAGGGATGTTTGGTTAGGGGCTGCGATTCCCGACCCTTCCCTGCGGAGATGTTATGACCCGCTCGAATTTTCCGCCACTGACAAAATTACTGGATCAGCTTGTCTCCTGTCCTTCGGTCAGTTGCACCAGTCCCGATATCGATCAATCCAATTTGCCGGTGATACACCTGTTGGCTGGTTGGCTGGAGCAGCTTGGATTCTCAGTACAAATACTGACACTGCCTGGCCAGCAAAACAAAGCCAATCTTGTTGCGACACTGGGTAGTGGTCCCGGAGGCTTGGTATTAGCTGGCCACACCGACACGGTTCCCTATGATGAGCAGTTATGGAGCCACAACCCGCTGGCTTTAACAGAGAAGGATAATCGTCTCTACGGGTTGGGTACCAGCGACATGAAGGGTTTTTTTCCTATCGTGATTGAGGCTGCTAAGAAATACCTGAATGCAACACTCAAACAACCTTTGATTGTGCTGGCCACCGCTGATGAGGAAAGCTCCATGGCGGGTGCCAAGGCCTTGGCGGCACTTGGTAAACCGTTGGCCCGGTATGCGGTGATTGGTGAGCCAACAGGCATGCGACCGATTCGGCTGCACAAGGGCATGATGATGGAAGCGATTCGAATCCGCGGGCAATCCGGGCACTCTTCCAATCCGGCGCTGGGGCATAGCGCTTTGGTGGCTATGCATGATGTGCTGGGAGAAGTGATTGGTTTTCAGCAGCAGCTCAAACAGCAGTACCAAAACAGCCATTTTGATATCACGTTCCCAACGTTGAATCTGGGATGTATTCATGGCGGCGATAACCCGAACCGTATCTGCGGTCATTGTGAGTTGCAGATCGATATTCGCCCCTTGCCAGGAATGGATCTGGATCTGGTGCGCGAAGCGCTGTCCAATGCTGTGCAGCCGCTTGCAGCAAGGCATCAGGTTGTTATCAGTGTGGATTCGCTTTTTGAAGGTATCCCGGCGCATGAAACGGCGGCATCATCTGACATTGTCATGCAGCTGGAGCGTTTGAGCGGGCAAACTGCCGCGAGCGTAAATTTCGCAACAGAAGCGCCTTTTCTGTCGCAGATGGGTATGGAGACGGTGGTGCTTGGTCCCGGTGATATTGATCAGGCGCATCAGCCGGATGAGTACTTATCAATCGATCGTATTCAGCCTACAATTGACCTTTTGGAAAAGCTGATAAAGATCTATTGTCTATAATTAGGCTGAATGGACCTGAGTGCAAATAGTAATGAACGATCAATCTAAACCCTATGTAGCGTGGTTTCGTAATTCGGCCCCCTATATCAATGCCAATCGGGACAAAACCGTGGTGTTGATGTTGAGTGGTGAAGCGGTAGCCCATGCGCAGTTTAAAAGTATCGTTCATGATATTGCACTGCTCAATAGTCTGGGTGTCAGGCTGGTGATTGTTTACGGAGCACGCAAGCAGGTCGATCAATTGCTGGACGAGCATGGCATAAAAAGCCAGCTGCATCAGAATTTGAGGATTACCGATTCCCCATCGCTCGAATGTGTTAAGCGTGCGGTAGGCGGGTTGCGATCTGAAATAGAGGCAGCGCTTTCAATGGGGCTGGCAAATTCTCCGATGCACGGAGCGCGCCTGAGGGTCTGCAGCGGAAACTATATTCTGGCAAAACCTTTAGGCGTTCGCGATGGCGTGGATTTTAGTCATACCGGAGAGGTAAGGCGGGTTGATTGTGCTGCAATCAGGCAGCAGCTTGATCTGGGTGGTATCGTGTTACTTCCGCCAATCGGATATTCGCCAACCGGAGAAGTATTCAATCTTTCTGCTGAAGATCTGGCGACCGACACGGCTATTGCCCTGTCGGCCGACAAGCTGATTTTGATGTGTGCGGAACAGGGAGCGTCCCATAATGGTGAGTTGGTCTGTGAGCTCAACACCCAGGAAGCAGAGCAGCTGCTTGCCGATACCTCCCAGAGTGGTGAAGTAAGTCGTCATTTAGCCGCTGCCTGTCGCGCCTGCGATGCGGGTGTACCGCGAGCCCATCTGGTCAGCTATCAGGATGATGGGGCGCTGATTACCGAGCTCTATACGCGTGACGGAGCGGGAACCCTGGTAACACTGAAAAATTACGAACAGTTGAGACAGGCTACCATTGCCGATGTGGGCGGTATCATCGAGCTAATCAGGCCGCTTGAACAGCAAGGGGTATTGGTGCGTCGTTCGCGAGAGCTGCTGGAAAAGGAGATAGAGCAGTTTTGTGTTATTGAGCGTGATGGTGCCATCATTGGATGCGCGGCTCTCTACCCGCTGGATGATGGCAGGACGGGTGAATTGGCCTGTTTTGTTGTGGCTCCTGAATATCGTGCTGCAGCGCGTGGAGATCAGTTGCTTGCCCATATGAAGAAGCAGGCAAAATCACTTGGTCTTGATACGCTTGTCGTGTTAACGACACAAACGGCACACTGGTTTCTGGAACGGGGGTTTGAGAAAGCAGGGGTTGCTGCGCTCCCGCAAGGTAAGCAGGCGTTATATAATCTGCAACGAAACTCCAGCGTATTCAGGGTGAGTGTTTAAGAGGTCTGGGTAGCATGATGGTGGCTTAAGCCGAAAGCGTGCATTTTCAGTTGCTTTCCCACCCGCCAGAGAGTGCGCAATGGACATAATATAAGTTGGGGAGCAACGATGAGGCTTTCAACCACCTAAGCCATTCTCTGAAAAGTCATGAGCATCAAGAACCTTAGAGAGGATATTCGCGCTGCCGCAGACCCTCAAATAGCCAGGCATTCGGCAGGGTTTTTCAAAACCGGGCCGGGCGAGTATGGTGAGTCCGATTGCTTTATCGGTGTGCGTGTGCCGGTGATTCGAAAGCTGGTCAAAAAACATATGCCGTTGGCGCCCAAAGCGTTATTCGAGCTTTTGCAGTCCCGTTATCATGAAGAGCGTCTGGCGGCGCTGGTTGGTCTGGTGTCCCTTTATGAAACTGCAGAGTCAGAGCTTCGGCAGTCTATATATCATCAATACCTTACGCATACCCGATACATTAATAATTGGGATTTGGTGGATGGGTCCGCCCCCCGGATTGTTGGCGGCCAGCTTTTTGATCAGGATAAAACGCCCCTTTATCGGCTGGCGAACTCAGTAAGTCTTTGGGAGCGCCGTATCGCAATCATGGCGACCTTTTATTTTATTAAGCGCAACGAGTTTGAGAATACGCTTAATTTGTCCAGATTACTGCTCAATGATCCTGAAGATTTGATTCATAAGGCGGTCGGGTGGATGCTGAGGGAAGTGGGGAAGCGGGATCAGTCACTGGAAGAGGGGTTCCTCAAGTTGTATTACCAGAAAATGCCGCGCACCATGCTACGCTATGCGATTGAAAAGTTTCCGAGCACGCTCAGAAAGGCTTACCTGAAAGGTGAAGTATAGAAGTATAAAAGGTGAAGTATAAAAGGTGATGTTGAATGGGTGAAAAAGCGCGAAGCGATATCGTTTCGCGCTTGCTGTGCTAGAGGGCGCCTGCCGACATTTTTAGATCAATCTTAAGGTCCAGCTCCTGGGCAATTTGATCTAATTGATGCGCTACTCGGTGATTGAGCTGCTCCACGAGCACGTCGTCAGCGATTGCCGGGCTGTCGGCGCTAATGCGCTGGGAGCCGGAATGCAGGGGCTGATCGAAATGATCGGGGTTCGCAGCACTCAATAGAGCGTCGTCATAGACAATCTTGCCAAACGCTAATCCAGCTGAGGCGCCAAGTGCGATCAGTATAGCGGTTAACTTTTTCATGCTACGATCTCCTTATATAAACATCGTGATTAAAATAAATTTGTTACCTAAAACGTTACATAACGTAACATACGTGTAACTATTACACATTTTGGCTAAAAAGCAATAGATGTTTAGTTTTCTTTTATAATAATTAGGAATTAATAAATTAAAATTTTGATGCGAAATGAATAAAGATGACTGTTGCATCGTATCCAATCATTCAAGAGTACAAAGATGTTCTGGTGGGTGCGCCCAGAATCTTTAATTGCCAGCTATTGGAGAGATCAGCAGGGCAGGCGGTAGTGATCTACAGGTTGCCACGAGAAACGGTGATTGAGGGTATTACAATGCCGTGTGGTACCACCAGTTACGGGTATTTTTGGGAGCAACGAAACTACAACGTCTACCATTTTGTCGATGTAAACGGGGAGACCCTTGGTCTCTATTTTAATATCAGTGACGCAACGCGTATCAGCGATGAACAGATCTATTGGCGTGACCTCGTTGTGGATCTATTGGTTAAATCTGATGGATCGTGTCAGGTTTTGGATGAGCACGAGCTGCCGGCAGATATTTCCGGGGATCTATTGCAGTTAATCTTTCGTGTTCGGGACCAGATTGTTGAGCGAGCTGGGCAGATCAGAGAAGAGGTAGAGCGTAAAACGAGATCGCTGATGCGGCGCCACTGAGCCGGGCTTTCGTCGGCTGGTTATGGTTGACGTGCTCGGTGTAATTAAGTGTGTTGCTCCAGCAACTTGCCGGGGTTCATGACTCCGTTTGGATCAAACACCTGCTTGATGGCCCCCATATAGGCGATCTCTTCCTTGCTGCGGCTGTAGGGCAAATAGGGCTTCTTTAACAGTCCGACGCCATGTTCCGCTGAGATGCTGCCCCCCAGGTCTGCGACGATATCAAAAACAGCCTCGTTGACCTGTCCGCATTTTGTGAAGAAAGTCGCTTTGTCGAGATGCTCGGGTTTCAGGATATTCAGGTGCAAATTCCCATCGCCAATATGGCCATACCAGACGATCTCAAAGTCCGGGTAGCCTTGGGTGACTGCCTGGTTGACGCGATTGAGGAATTCAGGGACTTTGCTCACGGTTACTGATAGATCATTTTTGTAAGGCGTAAACTCCGCGATCGTCTCGGAGATATCCTCTCGCAGCCGCCAAAGGCTGGCGGCCTGTGTTTCATTCTGGCTCATCACGCCATCCAGCACCCAGCCTTGCTCAACGCATTGTTCAAACAGGCCCATCACCTGTTCTTCGGTTTGCTCTGAAAGCAGCTCAAACTCGAGCAATGCGTAGTAAGGTGCGTCGTAGTCGAAAGGCTTTGCAATGCCGCCTTTGCCGGTGACATGGTGAAGCGCCCGGTCGGAGAAAAATTCAAAGGCTGTCAGATCGATCTGATCCTGAAAGGTCCGGGATACGTTCATCAGCGCATCGAATTCCGGCACACCCAATACCAGTACGGATAAATTGGTGGGAGGCCGCATCAGTTGAATGGTGGCTTCTGTGATAAAGCCCAAGGTGCCTTCCGAGCCGATAAAGAGGTGGCGAAGATCATACCCGGTAGCATTTTTTACCAATCCGCTATTCAGCTCGAGCACATCGCCTTTACCGGTAACCACTTTCAGTCCCAATATCCAATCTCTGGTGAGGCCATAGCGTATGACCTTGATGCCTCCGGCGTTGGTGGCTATGTTGCCGCCAATCTGGCTGGAACCGGAAGATGCAAAATCCACTGGATAAAAAAGGCCCTGCTGTTCTGCGAATTGTTGCAGCTGTTCGGTGATGACACCGGCCTCGCAGACCAGCGTGCGGTCAATTTCATTAAAACTGTGAATGTTGTTCATGCGCTCAAAAGAGACCACGACCTCCTGATCGGTCGACATGGCGCCGCCGCTCAGACCGGTTCGGCCACCCGAAGGTACCAGGGCAAAGAGCTCCTGATTTGCAGCATTAACCAGAGCCTGAACCTGTTCGGTTGTGCGGGGGAAGACTATAGCGAGAGGATTTGGTTCGTAGACGCGGGTCCAGTCTTTGCCATAATGTGATAACTCGTCACCATCGGTGATCATATCCTTGGCAGTAAAGATTTTGGCTAAATGGGAAAGAACGGTTTCCGGCAAAGTATGATCATTGGACATTGCGTGTTAGCTGGCTCTTGGGATAAAAATGGATCGTTTTTCGGGGCGAGTATGGTACCATAGCGCGCCTTCGAATGAGAGGTTCTGAGCCAAAAATTCCTATGTCTGAGATCGGGTTATCGTTAGAGAAACAAAAGATTAAAGTCCTGCTATTGGAAGGTGTTCATCAGCGAGCAGTGGATACCTTTAACCAGGCGGGATATCACCAGGTTGAGCATCTGGCCACGTCTTTGGGTGAAGCTGAGTTAATAGAGAGGATTGCTGACGTACATTTTCTGGGTATTCGGTCACGTACGCAATTGACACCAGCCGTGTTTGCCGCTGCCAAAAAACTGATCGGCGTCGGGTGTTTTTGTATTGGTACCAATCAGGTCGACCTGAACGCAGCAAGCGAAAACGGAGTGGTGGTATTCAATGCGCCCTTTTCCAATACCCGTAGCGTAGCGGAACTGGTCCTTGCCGAGGCGATACTGCTGATGCGCGGTATTCCTGAAAAAAATGCCCGGGCACACCGTGGCGAGTGGCAAAAATCGGCTAAAAACGCATATGAGATTCGCGGAAAAACCCTGGGAATCGTCGGCTATGGCAGTATTGGTGCGCAGCTCAGCGTAATGGCCGAGTCGCTGGGTATGCGGGTGATTTTTTGTGACATTATCAACAAGCTGCCTTTGGGTAATGCTGTGCAGGCAGGCAGCCTAAATGAGTTGTTGGAACGATCGGATGTGGTGAGCCTGCATGTACCGGAAACCGCCACCACCAAAAATATGATCGGGCCTGCGGAGCTTGGCAGGATGAAGCGCGAGAGCGTACTCATCAACGCATCCAGAGGTACAGTGGTTGATATCGCGGCATTGGAAGATGCATTGAAAAGAGAAGCGATCCTCGGGGCTGCGATTGATGTATTTCCGGTAGAGCCCAAGTCGAATGAGGAGGATTTCACCTCACCCCTGCGAGCATTCGATAATGTCATTCTGTCGCCGCATGTGGGCGGGAGTACTGTTGAAGCACAGGAGAATATCGGTGAAGAGGTCGCTCAGAAAATGGTTAAATACAGCGACAACGGTACCAGCCTATCAAGCGTCAACTTCCCGGAGGTCGCGTTGCCCGCGCATCCCGGCGAACACCGGTTGCTCAATGTGCACCGCAATATTCCCGGTATTCTGTCGCAAATAAACAGCATTTTTTCCGATAACGGAATCAATATCAGTGGCCAGTACCTTCAAACCAATGAAAAGCTGGGTTACGTGGTGATGGATATTCATGCTGACCACAGTGAAAAGGCATTGCGCGCGTTGCGTGCCATCGAGGGGACTATTCGAACACGGGTGCTTTTCTGATCCACAGGGGCTATTTACGGTGTACTACAGTACATCTGACAAGGCTTCCTGCAAATCGTTAAAGCGAAATTCAAAGCCGGCTTTAAGCGCTCTGCGAGGGCGTACCTTTTGCCCGGTTAACAGCAGGGCTGACATCTCACCCAGAACCAGCTTAAGTATCGGCGCTGGTGCCGGTAGCAATGCCGGACGATGCAGGCAGCGTGCCAGCGTTTGTGTGAACTTCCTGTTGGTGACCGGATTGGGGGCAACACCGTTATAAGGCCCGCTGCACTGATCATTGGTCATCAGCCACACTATGAGCCGAACCAGATCATCACGGTGTATCCAGGACATCCACTGCCGGCCATTCCCGAGCGGACCACCAAGCCCTGACTTAAAGGGTAATAGCATCCGTTTGAGAAAACCGCCGTTGCGGCCAATCACCAATCCGATACGCAGTCGGCAAACTCGAACACCTGACTGCTCTGCAGTTTGTGCCAGCGTTTCCCATTGATCACAAAGGTGCTGTCCAAAGTCGCTGGCGGGTGTGCTGCTTTCATCCACCTCTACATCACCCTGGTCGCCGTAGTATCCTACGGCTGAGCCGCTGATCAGGCATTGTGGCTTGTGCTCCGCTCGCGCGATAAAATCCAGAACAGACCGGGTGGTCTCGAGGCGACTGTCCAGCAGAACCTGTTTCCGCTTATCGGACCAGCGTTTGTCTGCAATCCCTTCGCCGGCAAGGTTAATGATGGCATCTACCCGGGTATCCGGCGAGAGTTGCTCAAGTGTGTCAATGATCAGGGTATGGCGATAGCTCTGTAGTTCGGGAGCATTCGGTTTGCGCGTCAGCAAAGTCAGCTGGTGCCCCTGCTCCAGAAGCACTTTGACAAGCGCGTGGCCGATAAAGCCGGTACCGCCGGTAATGAGGATCCGCATCGTAACCTCCAATTGGTCGCCCGGAATTCCCGGCGACCTTCTATAATGAATCTTATATCTAACAGAAATGACAGGATTCATTATGCGCCGATCAGCTTTGTTTGTCTTTTTGCTCTTCAATTGTCTGGCCGTACAGGCAGAGATGTATCGTTGGGTTGATGACCAGGGGAACACCCATTTTAGCGATAAAAAACCGCCGGAAATTGAGGCGGACGATATATCGGACACCGTTAAACGACAAAATACCGACTATGGCAGTCAGTCTGCAAAGAAGCAGTTACAGCAAATAGAGCGAACCAGGGCGGCGAGGCAGGCGGAAGCGCGTCAACAGGTTGAGCTGTCGGCAGGGAATCGAGATGCCGTGAAGCGGGATTGCGAAGAGGCACAGCAGCGCCTTAAAATCATCAGGGGCCGTGTGATTTTTTATGATAAGGATAACAAGGAGGTCAAGGTTACCGAGAAAGAGCGGGAACAGCGGGTGCTGGCATTGGAGCGACAGATTAATAAATACTGCAAATAATCGGTTAATATATCGATAGGCTATTCTGGCATTAATAGTAATAAGCAACATTTTTACTAATGTGTTGAAGCGTGTATATTTCGGAGTGAGAGCTATCTGGATGTTGGATATATGAGAGTTATTGAAATTGAAGAGCCCGGCGGCCCTGAGGTGTTGAAAGAGGGGACCAGGCCATTACCGGAACTGGAACGAACCCAGCTGATGATTCGCGTACAGGCGGCAGGCGTGAACCGGCCGGATGTGGTGCAACGAATGGGCCACTATCCGCCACCACAGGGAGCCAGCGATATTCCGGGACTGGAGGTGGCCGGCGAGGTGGTCGCTTTGGGGCCGGATTGCCACCGTTATGCAATTGGTGATCGTGTCTGCGCATTGGTGACGGGCGGAGGTTATGCGGACTATGTGAATGCAAATGAACAACTGGTGCTGCCGATACCGGAAGGGCTTGGCTATGTCGAGGCGGCGGCTTTACCAGAAACTTTTTTTACTGTCTGGCATAACCTGTTTCAGCGTGCCCGCTTAAAGTCCGGAGAGAACTGTCTGGTGCACGGGGGAAGCAGTGGCATCGGTTCAACGGCAATTCAGGTGGCCCGCCAGATGGGTGTATCTGTTTATACAACAGCGGGCAGTGAAGAGAAATGTGCTTTCTGTGAGGATCTGGGGGCAGTGCTGGCGATCAACTATCGGGAACAGGATTTCGTCGAGGTGCTGAGAGAGCAAACGGATGGCATGAACGTCATACTGGATATGGTGGGTGGGGATTATATACAGCGAAATATGAAGGTTGCTGCGTTGGAGGGGCGCATTGTATCGATAGCCTTTCTCTCAGGAGCCAAAGTCGAGGTTAATTTCAATCCAATGTTACTCAAACGGCTGACCTTGATGGGGTCCACGTTAAGGACACAGTCGGTTGCCAGTAAAGCGGTTATTGCCAGCGAGCTTGAGCAGCAGGTTTGGCCGCTGCTTGAGTCCGGAGCAATCAAACCGGTGATTGATTCCGTATTCCCGCTGTCAGAGGCGAGTAAAGCCCATGAGCGTATGGAGTCGAGTGACCATATGGGTAAAATCGTTCTGTCCGGTTGAGCAGGGGTTATCGTTCTGTTTTAAGAGGTCTGGCAAACGGGCGTAACTGCCAGATGAATAGTGCGAAGGCTGCCCCCCACAAAAGAGCTGAAATCCAGAGCAGATGCTGGCTGAAAGGGCTTTCTGAGTGCGCCATTAACCGAATCGCCAGTGCGCCAATCAGCAGCGAGTGAATAAGCAGCAGCTGTTTTTGGCCGGGTGGCGGGCGTTTGCTGCGAACGCCGGTAATTCTGATGAGCATGGTCAGCGTAATGGTTCCAATACCCCCCAGCGTAATGACGTGAACCGCTTCCTGCTGAGTCAGTAAAGCGCCCAGTCGCGCTGCCGCGAGCAGACCAAAACCAATGGCCATCCAGATATAGCCCAGGTGAAGTGGCAGAACTGCCATGTTATTCATGATACCGATACTTCGCCAGGCGGATATCCGTACCAACAGAATGATCGCCAGTCCCGAGGCCGGCAAAGCCGTCCATGTTTTCGCAACCGGTAATACCTCAATCAGCATCAGCGAGGCCGTCAGAGCCATGCAGAGCGTCTCGCAGGTTGGCTGAAAGGGAATGCGGACTTCCTGGCCGCGCTCGCGCAGTGCACCGATTGTTGCCGGCGGTATCAGGCGACCGCCCATCGTGATGATGAGCAGGGCGATCAGGTAAAGCGTGACGTAGAGGGTGGTGTAGGCTTGTGCATAGTGCCGCATATAACAGAACAGGTAGAACGCGCCGGATAATACGGCCAGGCAAATCAGCACATAGGAAAACATGCGGTTGCGCAATCTTTTTGCGGCTTTAAATTTCTGGCTGGTTAACAGGCCCAGCGCAAATGGAAATAAAGATACCAATAGAAAAATAACGAAAGCGGGCAATCCGCTATCGATAAACCAGACGACTCGCCCTGCCAGCCACAATAGTGTCAGTAACACTAGCTTTAACAGGGATATGCGGGTGATCAGGTAGCCACCAATGACAGCAAAGGTATAGCCGAAAATCATCTCCTGCGCATGCCAGAGTCCGGGCGGAAGACCATCGGGACCGGGTATGTATCCGTAGCGTATACAGAGTAACAGCAGAGGGGCGATCATCGCCTCCATCGCCGCCGCAAAAAAGAATACCCGATAGGAGTCCATTTCCCGGTAGATTTTTTCTGGTCTGACCATCGGGTAACTCTTGGTTCCCTGTTAAACGAAGCTAATTGGCAGTTTGGTTGTTTCAGCTGCGATTATATCCGGAATAGACCGGAATGCATCATGGATCGGTAAATGAATAGTCGCTGGTACGAGTTCTTGCAATGGAATGGTAAGTTTGCTAAAACACTATTCGCTGTTTCAAATGATAACCTGAACCATCCATGCAGCATGGAGTGCTGTCATATGAAGGTAATTCGGCTGTATCAGTTGTTCCTCTTCGCGCTATTGTTCAATAGCGTGCTGACTCGTGCTGAAATTCAATTACAGGCACCCGAAGCGATTGGTGCCGGTGGTATGGTGAGTATCACCTGGCAGGGGAAGGGCAGCGATAGTGATTTCATCACGATTGTTGCCATCGGCACCGCTGAAGGCAAGTACAATAAATACCAATACGCCCGCAAGCGAGGCCCCGTCAAATTGAGAGCCCCTGATGTTCCCGGGGACTATGAAATTCGCTATTTGGGTGCCACCAAACCCTATGAAACGATCGCCCGCAGCCATTTGTCGGTCACGCAGGTAACTGCAGAAATTCAAGCCCCGCGAGAGGTCCAGGCTGGAGCAACGCTTAACTTTAGCTGGCGTGGTCCTGATAATGACAAAGACTTTATCACGCTGGTTGAAAAAGAAGCTCCAGAGCGAAAATACCGAAAATACCAGTACACCAGAAAGGGGGCTTCGCTTCGGCTTAATGCGCCTGATGAGCCGGGAGACTACGAGTTACGTTATTTGATGGGTGGCTCTCTGAGAACTCTGGCGCGATCTCCGGTCAAAGTGCTTGCTACCAGCGCAAAAGTCGCAGGGCCGAATCAGGTGCGAGCCGGAACCAGGTTCAGTGTCTCCTGGGAGGGGCCTGATAATCAGCAGGATTTTATTACGCTGGTCAAGCGGGATGCCGCGCCCAAGAGCTATGCGAAATACCGATATACCAATACCGGCAATCCCGTCAAGCTCAAAGCACCGGATGAACCTGGCGACTATCAGGTGCGCTATTTGACGGGAGGCAGGCATTACACGCTGGCGAGTTATGATCTTACAGTAACCGCCACCAATGCAGATCTTGAAGCGCCGGATGAGGCAATGGCAGGCGCAATGATCGAGATTCACTGGAAGGGGCCGAATAATCAGCAGGACTTTGTTTCCGTGGTTAAACAGGGGGCGCGAGAAGGGGCCTATGATACCTACAGTTATACCCATCGTGGCAATCCGGTGGTGCTGGCGATGCCTGAACGCCCTGGTGATTATGAGCTGCGCTATATCACCGGAGAATCGCACCTGACGCTGGCTAGTCGCCCGATCCACATACTGCCGGCATCCGCCAGCCTTCAGGCACCTGAAAGCATTGAGTTGGGCCAGGTCGTACCGGTTTCCTGGCAGGGGCCAGGAAATGATCAGGATTACCTGATTATTGTGGCAAGGGGAAGTGAGCATAATCGGGATGGCCCCTACGCCTATGTGCGGCGTGGAAAACATTTGCGCATTGCTTCGCCACCGGAATCGGGTGAATATGAGGTCCGTTATGTTACGGGAGGTCTAAAGCGAACGCTGGCCAGTGTCAATCTGCAGGTAACCCCATCAATGCAGCCGGGCACATTGCGTGTCGTGCGGAATGATCGATCCCATATTCACAACAGTGCCCTGCCGGCGATGGCTGTCATTTTGGATGCCTCCGGCAGCATGCTCCAGCGCATGGAGGGCAGACGCCGCATCGAGGTGGCACGGGAAGCGCTGTTAAAACTGATTGACCAGGTGGTGCCGGAGCGCACCCCTTTCGCACTTCGTGTGTTCGGGCATAAGGAGAAAGACAGTTGCCGGACCGATCTGGAGATCCCGCTGCGCCCGCTGAATAAAGCGGCGGCCAAGCTGAACATCGCCGGGATTAATGCGATGAATCTGGCGAGAACGCCGATTGCTGATTCGTTACGGATGACACTCTCTGATCTGGCATCAGCAAAAGGGGAGAAAATTATCCTCCTGATTACGGATGGAGAGGAAACCTGTGACGGTGATCCGGCGGCTGCGATACAGGAAATAAGCGATAGCGGCGCACAGATACAGGTTAATATTGTTGGCTTTGCCATTGATGAGCTGATGTTGCGCGAAGCGTTCCAGCAATGGGCAAGGCTTGGAAATGGTCGGTATTTTGATGCCCAGGATGCGCAGCAACTGGAGGACAGTTTAAAACAGTCAATGCAGGAGTTCTATGAGGTGATCGGGCCTCAGGGAGAGCTGTTGGGTGCGGGTGAAGTCGGCGGAGAGGCCATAGAACTTCCTCCGGGCCGTTATCGTGTCAAGCTATCGGGAAAAGCAGCATCAGCTTCTTTCGATATTAACATAGCGTCGGGTGAGTTAGAGGTTCTGGGAATTTAACGGGTGCAGCGTGCAGAGCCTGTCAGGGGAAGTCGCACGAGCTACAGTCTTTTAATTGCTAACAATAAGGGGGTTGGTCATGTCAGAGAATAATTTCAATCTGGGGAAGGTCATTGAAGATGCGCGGCAGGTGGTTACGCAACCGGTCGCTTTTTATAAATCGATGCAGCAAAGCGGTGGGTTTGCCGAACCCTGTATTTTTCTGGTCGTCATGGCCGTGATTATGGGAGCAATGGCCGCGTTATTGTCATTTTTCGGTCTTGGTAAAATTGGCGCAGTGGCGATAGGGCTCGGCTCGATCATCATTATTCCGGTGATGGCTCTGATTGGCAGCTTTGTCGGTGCGCTTATCATGTTTGTGATCTGGAAACTGATGGGATCGGAAAAAGACTACGAAACCGCTTACCGCTGTATCGCTTATGCCAGTGTGATTTACCCTGTTATGCCACTGCTTGGCTGGATGCCTTATCTTGGCACGATCGTGGGTGTCGGCTGGGGAATGTTCCTGATGTATATCGCGACGCTGGAGGTGCATCAGATAAAACAGCAGACTGCACAGCTGGTGATCGGTGTGATCGCTGCCATTCTGATCTTTATGCAGTTGTCCGGGGAATATACGGCACGCAATATCCAGGCACAGATTGAGGAATCCACGCAGGAATGGCAGCAGGGTGCAGAGGAGATGAATAAAGCATTCGAAAAGATCTCCGAAAACGCCGAAGATATGACGCCCGAAGAGGCCGGAAAAGCGCTGGGTGAGTTTTTCAAGGGGCTGTCGGAGTCGATGCCGAAAGATATGAAAAAGCAGATTGAGTCAGCGCAACAGCAGGACGTTGAAGCCGCTTCCATGAGTGCTGAGGCGGCGGATAGCGCTGCCGGATCAAAATAGGTACCTGTCCAAACCTCTTTTTGTATCAATCAGGTGAAGGATCGTATCGATACATCAGAGGGTAATGGGTCGTGAGCGAATTAGAGGTGGTTTAAATGGGCGAAGACATACTTGAATCGACAAAGCATGACGCACGAGATCTCAGTCAGGATGAAAAAAACTGGGCGATGTTTTGCCATATCGGCGTTTTTGTCGGTTTCATCATCCCTTTTGGCAATCTTATTGCGCCGCTGGTGTTGTGGTTAATGAAAAAGGATGAAATGCCCTTTGTCGATTATCACGGAAAAGAAGTCATTAATTTCCAGCTGACCACGCTCATTGCTGTGTTGGTTAGCTGGCTGCTCATCTTTGTTGTCATTGGTTTTCTGCTGCTGGCGGTGGTTGGCGTGTTCGTGCTTATCGTTACCATTATGGCCATCGTCAAAACCAGTCAGGGTGTTTATTATCGTTATCCGCTTTGTATTCGGTTTATTAAATAACCCTGTTTTATTGCTGCTCAAATACAAACCGCGCTGTATATATCCTGTTGCGATGCCATTTTGGTCAAGTCGGCAGCAAAAGCATGAGTATTGGGTTTAACCTGTTTCGAGGCCATGATATAACTGAACGGTATTTCTTTGAGCGAGTGTATTATCGATGAACAACAGTGAGAGTGAAGAAAGCCCGGTCGTTAAGGAAGTTTATAAAGCGTTATCCAGTGTTCTTGATCCGGAAGTAGGCGTCAATATTGTCGATTTAGGGTTGGTTTATGAGGTGCTTTGCGAAAAAGACAGAATAGCCGTAACCATAACACTAACATCAGCCGGCTGCCCCATGGGGGACCAGATTGTAGAGGAGGCGAAGCAGGCTGTGGACTCAGTTGCTGAAGGCCGGCATGCTCACGTTGAGCTGGTCTGGGAGCCATTCTGGCGGCCGGACATGATGTCTGAAGATGCCAAGAAAATATTGGGCTGGTGATCTTTGCGCAGGGTCATCCCCACTCCAATCACGGCGCTGCTTTTTCGACAGGTGAAAGAAACCGGAAAGGCCGGAGTGCCTGCGCGTAGGGTGCTGCGGACGTGAAACCGGAAGTTACAAATCACCTGCGAATACCGCTGCTAATTCTGGGTATGCTTTCGCTGGTCTTTGGAACGTTGGCGGGTGTGGCGCGCCTTGGCTGGTCGGTTCCGGAAATTGCTTTGCCGCTCATTCCTCACCACGGTGTGCTGATGATTCCGGCATTTTTCGGGGCGGTGATCGGTTTGGAAAGAGCGGTCGCCATTGGCCGGTTGTGGGCTTATGCAGCACCGTTATTTTCCGGGTTGGGTGGTGTGCTGTTAATCAGTTCAGCTGAACCAGGCCTGCCGCTGCTGATGCTCACCCTGGGCAGCCTGATTTTTGTTGCAGCATCGATTACTGTTTTGACCATTCAAAATGCATTGCATAACTGGATTCTATTTATCGGTTCGCTAGGCCTGGTCGCGGGCAATTTGCTATTGGTACTGGGGCTTGAGTTGAAGTTGTCGGTCCTGTGGTGGATCGTTTTTCTGGTATTAACCATCGCCGGAGAGCGACTTGAACTGAGCCGGCTGGCGATTCGCAGCGATACAAAGCGTCAGATGCTGGCGATTTTGTGTGTAGCCACTTTTGCCGGCGCCATACTGAGTGTGGTCAAGTTCAATCCGGGAGAGCTGCTGGTGGCATTTGGCGTGTTGGCGATTGCGCTTTGGTTGATTAGCTACGACATTGCCCGGCGTACGATTTATCAAAAAGCGCTCCCCAGATTCACTGCGATTTGCATGCTTTCGGGTTATGTCTGGCTGATTACCTGCGCGTTACTGCTGATGCTCGTTAACCTGGAGATGGTGAATCTTACACGTGATGCGCCCTACCACGCCCTGTTTCTTGGGTTCGTATTTTCGATGGTATTGGGGCATGCCCTGATAATCTTCCCCGCCGTGACACGCCTGAAAATTCCATATTCGCCGGTTTTTTACTTGCCTCTGATCGTGCTTCATGCGACTTTGGTGGTGCGCGTATCGGGTGTTTTTCTAAAAAAACCGGAGATCTATACATTGGGCGTGCTGTTCAATGCGATTGCGCTGGCCATCTTCATAGCAACGATGCTTTACGCAATTGGTCTTGGGCTAAGCAGGCGCAGGCGAATGGTGCAGAGATAACAGGCGCTGATGTATTCCTCCTCAGCTAGTTAAGAATACTGCCGGTATTGGGGTATTGCGGAGTTACCAGGGTGCAAGAGCAACAAATAGAACTACCAAACCTGCAGGAAATGATCGACCTTTATCGTACCTGTATGAGATTGAGCCGGGATGGCGAGGTGTTATTGCAGGAGGCAAGTCGTCTCAAGCGTTTGGCCCTCAACTCTGAAATATTTGCCGTACAGGCCGGTGTTAAAGGTCGTGTGTTTCAGAGTCTGTCAAAAGAAACCAATCAACTATCACACGACATCACTGGCGTCGTTCAGCAACTGCTCGAAAGTGTGGATTCCATATCCGCCAGCGCCATCGAATGCGCGGGAAGAGCACGTCTTTGTGAAAAGTATCAGCAAGCGTTGTCTATCGGAGTCACCTCACCGACACGCGAAGAGATTATAGGGCGCCAGGGAATGATCGGTGAAGCGATTATGCAGGCATTGGGCAGCGTGTTCAGCGCTTTGGTGAATTCCAATCGCATGATGGATGACATGGAACACCTGCATCATCGGCTGCCGGTGATTGCCACCCTGATGAAAATAGAAGCCAACCGCGATAGCGATTTTCGGGATACTTTTACAGCCAATGCTACCGACCTGCTATCGCTTAACGAAGAATTGAAGCGTGTCATTGTCAGTGTCCATGGTATTACCACGGACGCGCTCAATCGCATTAAACAGATGGGTGTAGGAGTTTATCAATGATTAAAAAGCCGATTTATGAAAAGGATGGCCACGCCTGGTATGTGTTTGGGAGAGAGCGCGAAAAATATGAAACAGTGGTAGACACCAACGAGTACCTGATCGTCAGTAATGATCATTACCTGTTGCTGGATCCGGGGGGGACAGAAATTTTTCCAAACGTGGTTTCAGCCGTTTCAGAGGTCGTGGATGTGGGTCGGATTAGAACTTTTTTCTGCTCCCATCAGGACCCCGATGTTATGTCTTCGCTTCCCTTGTGGATGGGGCTATGCCCGAAAGCCAAAATTTATCTTCCCGCCATCTGGTCAGGCTTTCTCGCACATTTCGGGCATGAATATGTTGATAATTTTGTGTCTGTGCCGGATGAAGGTGGGACTATCCCGTTAGCCAATGAAATGGCCGATCTTCAACTGATTCCTGCGCATTATTGTCATAGCAGCGGTAACTTTTCGCTCTATGATCCCAGTGCCCGAATCTTGTTTTCCGGTGATATTGGCGCAGCCATCATGCCACCTGAGGTCAACGGGCTGGAGGTGGAGAGTATTGAGGCGCACATTCAATATATGGAACCATTTCACAAAAGGTGGATGCCTTCACAGAAAGCGCTTCAGGGTTGGGTTGGAAGAGTAAGAGAGTTAGAGGTGGATATGATTTGCCCCCAGCATGGCTCCGTAATATCCGGCGATAATGTGCCGCTGTTTCTCGAATGGCTCGAGCAGCTGGAGGTTGGGTCAGCGCATTAGCGTTTGTGTTTTATTCCCCTGAAAGAATATTTGAAGGTTGTGGCAGGATGGGACAGATGTTCAAAATGTGGAGTATCACTTAAGTTTCAAAGGTGCCGTATGATTCCCGGTAATAGAACTGCAACACATCCGGGGGTCATTTTGCTCAGGGAATTTTTGTAGCCCCCGGGATTAACTTAAAAGGCGTGCAAGTTTACGGAGTCCTGTGGAGCGACTAAAGATATACACCAGTTTGTGAGCATTCCCCATGCCCAGCTATTGGCGGTGTGCCGCCAAGAGAGTTAATGAAAGCGTCATAACGCGCCACTGAAAAACTCGATTATTAATGGGGGGATTACAGGAGGTTCCAGCCGCAGGCGACATGAAGCACTTGTTAGCACAACGGATGCTTGCACTTAATGTATATGATGATAATATACAAAAATGATTGATTGGACGCAAATAACCGGCTTTGATTGGGACGCAGGAAACGCAAGAAAAAGCGTTAAAAAACATGGCGTTACCCAATTTGAGGCGGAGCAGGTGTTTTTTAATAAGCCTCTGCTGGTTTTGGATGATGTAAAACATAGCCAGAAAGAAGCTAGATTTCACGCATTGGGTAAAACAGATAATGCCCGCCTTTTGCATATTACTTTTACCTTGCGTTCAGCCAATACGTTGATACGTGTTATTTCGGCGCGTGATATGCACCGAAAGGAGAAAAACGTTTATGAGCAAAGTTAAAAAACTACCCAAATTTAAAACTGAAGCAGAAGAGCGTGAGTTTTGGGAAACACATGATTCTAGTGAATATGTAGACTGGAAAAATGCACAACCAGTTTCGATGCCCAATCTTAAGCCCTCCACTAAAACGATTTCATTAAGACTGCCTGAAAGTTTATTGGACAGCATCAAGATTGAAGCAAATAAGCGTGATATGCCTTATCAATCTTTAATCAAAGTTTGGCTCTCTGATGATGTGAAGGAGAGCCGCCGATCTTAGTGGTGCTAACGCCCAAAGCAGCGGCGCGCGTTAGCGCGTCCAGCCCGCAGGGCGATGCTGCCTTTGCTTGTTATATGGTTCAATGCTCCATGATCCCAAACTGAGCCAGCACATTTAATGGCGATGAAAACCTAACTTGATCTTGATGAGTTGTAAGCGGCTCACTGCCTGTATAGAGGGTTAAAGAAACAGAGTATGTATGATTGTTTTTTACACCGGGTATTACGGGTGATTGCACAATTAGCTCTGACACTCCTGGCTCGATAGCTCCTTCGGAGGAAACAGGACTACCATTAGGGGTAGTACTCTCGAAAATCACTTTAAAGCACTTCTTTCTGGGCACCCACAAATAAAATAGCCGTTGTACTCCCGTAGGAGCCTTTCTGGTTTGTGGATGTCGAACAATTACGCAGAAAAATAGACCGGATATAATGCCAATGAATTTAAAACCATTGATCAATTTTTGCTGGATTTAGAGATAGTGACCGTAACTTTTATCGGTTTGGGTAACTAAAATTTTATACAGGGATAGAAATCAAATGTTCGAATTGTTGGATTTAAAATCTGTCGCTAATTGGCTCGGCTTATTTGGAATAGCCGTATTTGCAATATCCGGGGCATTGGATGCCGCACGTAAAAATATGGATATTCTCGGTTTTATGCTGATTGGCACATTAACTGGTCTTGGTGGTGGAACTGCCAGAGATATATTGCTTGGCAAATTCCCCGTCTATTGGGTGCAAGAACCAACTTATGTTGGCCTATGTTTGCTGCTCTCCGCGCTGACCTATTTTATTGTCCCTGCCGTCTCGTCTAGAGCTAAGGCACTAATCTGGATGGATGCTTTGGGGTTGTCTTTATTCTGCGTTCTTGGTGCACAGATTGCCGTTACCCTTGGTGTTTCGCCGCTGATCTGCGTATGTATGGGGGTTATTACAGCGAGTTTTGGCGGTATTATGCGCGATGTGTTGTGTGGCTATGATCTGGTTCTAGGTTCAAGAGAACTGTATGTAACAGTGGCCGTTTCCGGAGCCACTATTTATCTAGTGTTGCATTGGCTTGGCATCCATGAGGACTTTGCTGCTATTGGTGGTTTCCTGGCGGCGCTCAGCTTAAGGAGTGCGGCGATAATATGGGGGTTGAGTCTGCCCTCATATACAACTTCCCATGAACAGAGTCATGGTTCAAACCCGAAACCTTGAGTGATCCAATCCCGACTCTGGAGTACAATGCTGATATAGCGAGGGCAAGCCCGCTTTGTGAGGTGAGATTAAAGCAAACCAATGCTAAATTTTTCGTTTGATAATACCTATGTACGTGACTTATCTGGTTTTTATACTGCCTGGCAGCCCGAGCCAAGAGAAAACCCGGAACTACTGTATCTCAACCTGGCGTTAGTCGAGCAACTCGGTCTGGATTTAGCCGCATTTAGTGAAGCCGAGCTGGCCGACATTTTTACGGGAAAACAACTGCCCGAGGGTGCCGAGCCTATTGCTCAGGCCTATGCGGGACATCAATTCGGCCACTTTAATCCACAACTGGGTGATGGTCGTGCACTGATTCTTGGTGAAGTTATTGACCGACAAGGTAAGCGCTTTGATATTGGCTTTAAGGGTTCTGGCCGAACGCCTTTTTCCAGGGGTGGCGATGGCAAGGCGGCATTAGGACCTATGCTGCGCGAAGTATTAATTGGCGAAGCGATGCACGCCCTGGGTGTCGCCACCACGCGCTCCCTTGCTGTAACGGGTACTGGAGAGCGGATTTTTCGAGAGCAGCAACAACCCGGTGCAGTGCTAACCCGAGTTGCCGCGAGCCATATTCGTATTGGTACTTTTCAATATTTTTCTGCGCAGGGCAAGCACGATGAAGTTAAACGCTTGGCCGATTATAGTATTGCTCGGCACGATCCAGAACTTGCTGCAGCGCAAAACCCCTATCTCGAATTTCTACGAGCTGTTGCCCAAAGACAAGCCGAATTAGTGGCGCAATGGATGAGTTTGGGTTTTATCCATGGGGTGATGAACACTGATAATGTAAGCATCGCCGGTGAAACCATAGACTACGGCCCATGCGCATTTATGGAAAGTTATGATCCCAACGCGGTTTTCAGCTCTATCGATGAACATGGCCGTTATGCCTATCAAAATCAACCTAAAATAGCACAGTGGAACCTGGCGAGGTTTGCGGAAACACTATTGCCATTGTTCTCGGAAGATCAACAGGAAGCCGTTGATATGGCGAATCAGGTAGTTCAGTCTTTTCCCGATACGTACCAACAATATTGGTTGGTACGTATGTGTGCCAAGTTAGGGCTGGAAGCAAATGAGCGGAGTAGGGAGAGTGACAAAGCGTTAATTGAATCATGGTTAGAATTGTTGCAAGCCCAAAAAGTTGATTTTACCCTGGCTTGGAGATTGTTGGCCGGTGCGGCTGAAGATCAAACGACAGAGCTGAGAAAATTGTTTTCCGATGTGGGCGCGTTGGATAATTGGTTAGAAGGATGGCAATTACGTTGTGACGAACAGGATTGCAATGAAGCCGCAGTCGAAAGCGAGCGGCCAGGAAAACAAAGAGCAGAAGCGATGCGGGCTATTAACCCCCGGCTGATTCCTCGCAATCATCATGTAGAAGAGGCACTTTCAGCGGCATCAGATAAAGGCGATCTCGAACCGTTTGAGAAGCTCCTGTCCGCTCTGGAACGACCCTACGATGAAGATGCGAAATACGATAAATTTGCGGAACCCGCCGACCCGGAATTTACAGCGTGGTACCAGACTTTTTGCGGGACTTGAAGTGCTTAAAGACTGAAACATGAGTATTTGGGGTCAGGGTAAGAACTGCAAGGAATACCATTAATTCAGTAGAAAAAAGGCCACCACAAGGGTGGCCTTTTATAGGTTGGTGGGGCGGCGGGGATTGAACCTGTATTTTATCTAGTTGATTTAATAAAAGATGTTGTTTCCCGAAATGTCAGAGTATTACATTGGGCCGTACTAAAGGTATTAGGTACCGTTTGACCGCTGATAGGGAATCAAACCCGCCGATCTGAAAAGAAAGAACAGCGTCATAATTGTCTTTGTGCAGCGCTTGTTTCATTTGCTTAATGGGTGGGCAATCTACTTGTTAGTGATAGGGTAGTTTGGCTGTTAGTATTGTTGCCTATATTCAATGGGCGGTACGGAGTTTTTGATATAAGGGATTTCTTATGTCAAAAACAAAGCTATAAATTGACATAAGTTTAAATTACACTAGATTTCGACATAGTACTTTTTATATATCAAAATCTAATAGGTAATTTGACATAACGATGGATGTTAATAACTTCAAGCCCGGCCAGTATAGAGAGCAGTATCAGTATAAAAGTTTCTCGCCTACTACTATAAACCACGCATGGTATCTTGCTGACGGCCAGACCCAACAACTACTCAGCGATGCTGACCGTACTTTGGGTGAGCTCAACGCCTTTTCTCAGCTTATCCCGGATATCGACTTCTTTATTCGCATGCACATTATCAAAGAAGCTACCCAATCCAGCCGTATTGAAGGCACACGCACCAATATGGAAGAGGCCTTGTTGGAGGCCCAGGATATTGAGCCTGAAAAACGCGATGACTGGCAGGAAGTACAAAACTATATTAAGGCAATTAATGAGGCTATCTCGCAGCTTGAACACATTCCCTTGTCAAATCGTCTGTTAAAAGATACCCACCGTATTCTGATGCAGGATGTGCGCGGTGAGGGCAAACAACCGGGGGAATTTCGTGTCAGCCAAAACTGGATTGGCGTCAGCTTAAAAAATGCCGTTTTTGTTCCACCGCATCACGAAGAAGTTATTGAACTAATGAGTGACTTGGAAAAGTTTCTGCATAACGATGCATTGCAAACGCCTCACCTGATTAAAATTGCTATCGCTCATTACCAGTTTGAAACTATCCACCCCTTCCTGGATGGAAACGGTCGTCTGGGACGGTTAATGATTGCCCTTTACCTGGCCAACTTCGGATTGCTACATAAACCTGCGCTGTACTTATCCGATTATTTTGAGCGTCACAAAACTCAGTATGTAGATCACCTGATGGCAGTGCGTGAGGCCGGTCAACTAAAGCAATGGCTGATCTTTTTTCTGCATGGGGTAGTCGAAACTGCCCAGAACTCCATACAGGTGTTTAAGGATATTCTACAGCTCAAGTTGCGTTTGGAAGAGCAGGTATTGCCCCACTTTAGTGTTCGCCGGCAAAACAATGCGCAAACGCTGATCAAGCATCTATACCGCACACCGGTAGTCAGTGTAAAAAGTGTCACCACACTGCTAAAAGTAAAACCCAATACAGCCTCAGCCTTGATCAATGATTTTGTTAAATATGGGGTGCTGCAAGAAATCACTGGACAGCGGCGTAACCGCTTGTTTATTTTTGAGGAGTATATGTTGATATTCAATCGTAATCGGGTAGAGGAATAAACATCGACTATGTCTGGCGCTTAGCCATGTGCCAGGCATCTTTTGCCACTGCCTGATCGAAAATTCATATTAGAAAGTTGTGGCTCAGTTTTTTTGATTGGGGGTCATGACCAATAGCTCTTTACGAGGAATTCGCTGTATTGATCATGACCTAGGTTAGGAAATGAGAGCTCGATCTATTCTCTAGGTGTCCGAGTCCCCTCCAGATTCATCGTCATTCAGACCTAAGCATCTGCGTGCTTCGGCCTCAAGGTGAAAAAAAAGCCCTAATTAAATTAGGGCTTTATGATGGTGGAGGCGGCGGGACAGCTTATCCATACCTTTCGATATGGGCTGGACTATTCCTTCACCTGCATATTCATAAGATCATGCAGGGGAGGGCGTGTTGTGGGCAATAGCCCACCCTAGTACTCCATAGTTTAGACTTTCAACTTTAGGAGCCTATGAGTCTCTAGCCGGCTTACTGGTTTCCCATTCACCGGACGGCGTTGGCATAGGACAATATCCCTTAGCGTTCACCGTATGAGCCCTCTTTTTCCTACGGGGATCACTCCCCGTGGCGACCGTATTATGTTAATCGAACCCGCGTCCGTCAGTCCGCTGCTCATGGATCTACATGCTTAGGTCCGTCAATTGAGTTAACCACTATCAGCCCGACGGGCAGGACGATAGCAGCGAGCCTGTAAATGTTTAACAGCGCCGCGCCAGGCAAGCTTTGCTGCGATCCAGTTCTGTATGACGGTTATTAACGCGGTACTGGCACCTTGCTAATGACCGCTAGCAGGGTTTAAGCTGCTAGAGCGTAGTTTTCGTCGTTTGCGACTATAACTATTACAGCTTTGGATTAACGAGATTGGCTGTCATCTCGGCATGCACCAGGAGTTTTGTAACCCACGTCGAATCCAGAATCGCCCCCTGAACTTCTCTGGGTACTTTATGCGGCGTTAAACGCCGGTCTCGCAAATGCTCACGTATTGGCATACGCTCCGCTTGGTTCGCTAACGTTTGCCTTGCCTAAAGTGCTCAGAGAAGCTCTGTTTATTGAGTGAAACACTTTGTTCGTTGGCAAAATCAGTCACAATGGCTTTGCTTCGCTCGCCATTGTTGGTAGGCATATAAAGTACTCAGAGAAGTCCAGACTAGTGGTTTGCAAAACAATGCATAACCGCTGCTTTGGATACTTGAGTTTAATTTCCTGTTAAATCTAAATTTTTAAAGAGCGTGTCACTGCGCCTATTATAGGCTAGTTAGGCTTGGTGTTGGACTAAATTTTTGCTGCTAAGTTCGAATAGGACAGTTTATCAGTAAAATTTTGAGGTTAACCCTTCGTAGAATGCTGCATGATGCGTTGTTTGTCGCGGTTCCAGTCGCGCTCTTTTTCGGTGGCTCGTTTGTCGTGTTGTTTCTTACCGGTTACCAGGGCGATTTCACATTTGATTAAGTTCTTTTTCCAGTAAAGTGCCAGTGGCACGCAGGTGCGACCTTGTTGCTCTTTGGCCCGAAACAGTCTGCTGAGCTCTCTTCTATTGAGCAGTAGTTTTCGCGTGCGCGTTGGGTCGGCAACCACATGGGTGGAGGCGGTGTTAAGTGGCGTGATGTGGGCGCCTAATAACCAGGCCTCGCCATCTTTTAGCAGTACGTAGCTTTCAGTCAGTTGTGCTTTGCCGGCGCGCAGGCTTTTTACTTCCCAGCCGGCCAGAACCAGCCCGGCCTCGAATTTTTCTTCGATGTGGTAATCGTGCCGCGCTTTTTTATTCTGCGCAATGGTTCCGGGTGAAAGTTTTTTCTTCTTAGCCATGGCGCGGCATTATATCGGCATAACGCGCGCTAGCCTACCAAACTCACACCGAAATATTTTAGTGAAACGGTGTTTACGAAAATAAGGGACAGGATTAGCGGGATAATAGTGCTCAGGGATAGATTGACATATCGTTCCAGTAGTGAGCCTTTGTAATTGGGGTCGCCGATTTCCAGCTCTTTATCAAAATTGGCCTTTTTCCATTTGTAGGTAACGAAGAGGCAAACGATCAATCCGTTTAGTGGCAGAATCGTCTCGTAGAAAATGTCGATAGTGACATCGAAGAACGATTTATTTTGCCCGGCATAGCTCATGAATTCCGAGAGAAAACCAACCTTGCCGAATGAGAGAATGCAGCATAACGTCAGCAATCCGGCGCTGACACACAATATTATGAGGCTCTTGCTGCGACTGTAACAAAGTTCGTCCTGTAGCGTTGCCAGCGGTACCTGCATAATGGATACCTGGGATGTCAGTGCGGCAAAAAAGACCAGCAGGAAGAACGCGCCGGCGACCAGGCTGGCTCCAAAATAGCCAATCGAGGCTTGCAGGGCGAGGAATATCTTGGGTAGAAAGCTAAATATCAAGGAGATCGAAGAGTCGGAAAGTTCGGCGGTATTGGTGTCCGGGTTAAACGAGAAAATAGCGGGGATAATAAGCAGTCCGGCGCAGAACGCGACACCGGTATCGGCTAGCGCGACCATTTTCCCGGATGAAGCGATGCTGTCACCCTTTTTCATATAGGAACCGTAGGTGATGAGGATGCCCATGCCTAGCGATAGGGAGAAAAAGGCCTGACTTAATGCGCCGCTGACTACGGAGGGAGTGAGTTTGTCGATGTCCGGGACCAGGTAGTATTTGACCCCCGAGAATGCATTGTCGAGCGTAAGAACGAAGATCACTAATCCGATGAGCATGAATAAAAGCGCGGGCATCATTAGCTTGGCGCCCCGCTCGATGCCGTCGGCGACTCCCCGAAAGAGAATAAATACGATCAGGCTGGCCAGTACCACGAGATAGAGGTAGACCTGATTGCTGGTGATGAATTGTCCAAAATAATCTGCTTGTGCGAGTTTGTCGAGGTTGCCCGTTAGTGTGCCGACAAAATAACCCAGTATCCAAACAGTGATGACCATATAAAAAACCGCAATCATGAAAGGGGTGATTACGGAAAGCCAGCCACCGGCTCGCCAGATCGGGTTGCTGGGGGCCAGTCGTTTATAGGCGCCAATCGGGTTGCGCTGGGTGTGCCGTCCGAGTGATAACTCTGCCAGCATAACCGGAAGACAGATCAGAACGACAAATATGGCATACAGAATGAGAAAAGCTGCGCCGCCATTTTTTGTGGCGTTGACAGGGAATCCGACGAGATTCCCTATACCAACGGCGGATCCGGCTGCTGCAAGAATGAAGCCTAGCTTTGAGCCAAACTGTTCGCGATTGGCAGACATATTTCCCCCATAAATGAACTTTTTATTAGTGTTTTTCTATTTTTAACAAAGTGATAGTACCAATTTTATCTGATGCTGTCTTTGCTAATAATAGCGCCGTATTTGATGGCTGAAAGGTTGGCTTGATCCGGTCGAAGCACTACAATCCGTAACCTGTGAGAGTATCTAATCGGGAGAGAGTGTGGCAAAAATTCATCGCAGTGCGCTGGTTATGCATTCAGCCAAGGCTATGTTTGATATTGTTAATGACGTAAGTGCTTATCCAAAGTTTTTGCCCTGGTGCAAGAGCACCCATTTGATCAGTCAAAGCCCTTCGGAGATGGTGGCGAGGGTCGATATCGCCAAGGGAAAACTGGGACATAAGTTTACCACCAGGAATCAACTGAGTGCGCATGAGCGAATTGATATGGAGTTGGTTGAAGGGCCTTTCAGGCACTTGCGGGGTATTTGGCAGTTTAAACCTTTGCATGACCATGCCTGCAAGGTTACTCTGGATCTGGATTTTGAGTTTTCCGGTAGACTGACGGCTATGGCGCTGGGGTCTATTTTTAACGAAGCGGCTAATACCATGGTTGATGCTTTTTGCCGACGAGCGAATGATATTTATGGATAAGATACAACAGATAATGGTCGAGCTGGCTTACGCGCTGCCCGATAAACAGATAATTATTCCTGTTAAAGTTGATGAAGGCACAACCGCCTATGATGCGGCGGTGCAATCGGGTATCACGGAGCAGTTTAATCAGATTGATCTGGAGCAGGATAAGATGGGCATTTTTGGGAAAATGCTTAAGGACCCCAGGAAGGAGCCGCTTAAGGCAGGAGATCGAGTGGAAATTTATAGGCCGCTGATTGTAGATCCGAAGGCTTCGCGTGCAGCACGGGCTGACAAGGCGAAACGGGAGAAGAAAAACGCAGGCTGAGCGGCGCCACCCACGCTCTCAGGTTATAGTGCCGTGTTGCTCGGCATGAAATCGCCCTCAAAATGACTCAGCAGTTCATTTTCAAAATAGAGCGATAGGCTCTCCTGTTGGCGAACCTTGCCGCCAGGCTGGAAGCTGTATACATAATCCCAGCGGTTTTGTTGAAAGCTGTCTTTGATCAATGGCGAACCCATCACAAATTGCACCTGCCGTTTGGTCATCCCCGGTTTTAGCTGATCAACCATGTCCTGCGTAATGACGTTGCCCTGCTGGATGTCAATTTTGTAAACACCGGGGAATTTGTCTAACCGAAGCATGCTCAGTTTGGGCATCTTGGGTTTTGGCACTTTGGGAATGTATGAGCATGCCGAGATGCTGACCGTGGTCAGGGTTAAAAATAGAATAGCGAATTTAGCGGGTAATCTCACGATAATGGTTCCATTTAATAGCTACTTAATAGGATAATGCTGTTCTCGACCTAAGCGCGAAGGGAGATAGTTTGAGAGTATGTCGGAAGAAAATCAAGAGTTACGCAATGTAGGACTGAAAGTAACGGTTCCCCGAGTCAAGATTTTACAGCTACTTGAGGAGTCCAAGGTTCACCATCTGACTGCAGAGGACGTGTACAAGATGCTCCTGGAGGCGGGAGACGATGTGGGTTTGGCGACGGTTTATCGCGTGTTAACTCAGTTTGAGACTGCCGGATTGGTAAAACGCCATCATTTTGAAGGTGGGCGGTCTGTATTTGAGTTGAGTTCAAGCCATCACCACGATCATATGGTCTGTGTGAAATGCGGTAAGGTGCAGGAGTTCTATGATCCGCTTATCGAGGAGAGGCAGCAGCAGATTGCCGATGATGCGAAATTTCAGGTCACCGATCATAGCCACTACATATACGGGCTTTGTGCTAACTGTCAGTAAAGCTTTATTCAGGGGTGTTTTGTCGGTAGCGACAAATAGCGGGCATTAATTCGCTTGAGTGTTTGCGATCATCTCTGTGGCATGTGCGATAGTTTGATCCGTTAATTTCAAACCGCCCAGCATGCGCGCAACCTCCATAACCTTTTCATCTGCCGAGAGCGTGGCAACGCGAGAATCCGTAAAATCGTTTACGGTTTGTTTGGTCGCCGCGAGATGGTGATGTGCCTGGGCGGCCACCTGAGGCTGGTGGGTAACGCAAATAACTTGCCCTCTGGCTCCCAGCTTTCGTAATAATCGACCAACAACCTCAGCGGTTGCGCCACCAATACCTACGTCCACTTCGTCAAAAATCAGGGTTGCCGCGTTGGTTTTGTCCGCCAGAACTACCTGTATAGCCAGACTGATTCTTGATAACTCACCGCCCGACGCCACTTTTTGCAATGGTTTAGGTGCCTGGCCCGGGTTGGCGCTGACCAGAAACTCGACACTCTCTGCACCCTGGGCATTTGCTTCATTCTCGGAGAGCGGAGTTAATTGGGCAACAAAATTGCTGCCTTTCATCCCCATGGCTTCGAGGTGTGCAATAATCTTCGGGTTCAGTGATTTGGCAGCTTTCTCCCGTGCTGTCGACAGTTGACCTGCTTTCTCCTGGTAGGCATTTCTGGTGGTTTCGATATCCCGTTCAAGCTGCGCCACTGTGTCATCAAAATCTGCCATACCTCCCTGTTCTTTTTCCAGTTGCTGGCAGAGCGCGGGAAGCTCGGAAGGTTGTATGCGATGCTTGCGGGCAAGCTGGTGTGCGTCACTTAATCGCTGCTCTACCTGCAACTGACGTTCCGGATTGATCTCTATATGCTCTAGGTATTGGCGCAGGTTATCGCAGGCTTCCTGGATCTGAATGTGCGCGCTTTGCAGTAGCTCTATGCTGCTGCCCTGCTGGTTCTGTGGAATGCTTAGCTGTTGCGCCTGATTAATGGCCGATGAAAGTTGCGATAGGCAGCCGCCGGATAGATCGTGTGAACTATCGTCACCGCACAGGGCCATCACTTTTTGACCGGTACTCAAAATCTGCTCGGCGTTGGCCAGCGTTACCTGCTCCTGTTCCAGTGCCTCGAGCTCATTTTCCATTAGATTGAGACAGTGAAGCTCTTCGAGCTGGAAGCGAATCAACTCCTGTTGATCCCTCCGCTGTTGAGCGCTGCTAATTAAATGATTGTATTGCGTCAGCAGCGATTGCCAGTCCTGGTGGCAGGTCGCCACCTCCTGTGCCAGCTCTGTGGCTTCGGCGTAGGCATCCAGCAAGTGGCGGTGAGCCTGTTTGCTCATCAATGACTGATGTTCGTGCTGACTGTGAATGTCGAGCAGCGATTCACCCAGCTCCCGCATCTGCGATAACGTTACCGGTCGATCATTAATAAAAGCCCTGGAGCGGCCATCAGTTGCGAGCGAGCGTCTGATGATACACTCCTCCGTCGCCAGGTCGCGTTCTTTGAGCCATTGGCAGGCTTCACTATTTTGGCTGATATCAAAAGCTGCACAAATTTCAGCTCTATCCTCTCCGTCCCTTATGACGCTGTTGTCTGCTCGATCACCTAGTATCAGGCTTAATGCGTCAACCATGATCGATTTCCCGGCACCTGTTTCACCGGTTATAGCGGTGAGACCACTGTCCAGCTCGATGTCGAGTGAGTTGACGACGGCAAAGTTGTTGATTAACAGCTGTGTAAGCACTGGATTCCGGTTATTTTCAAATTAAAATTCAGATAGCGAATAAAAGCCCGCTGCCAATAACGGCGATTAGCAGGCGCACAGGTAACTTTATAAGTTAATTGTCCTATAGTTGGCAATAGCTGAAGTAGGGGTGGGTGCCAAAAGAATCGCAGTTTTAAAAATACAGTGGCGCGTTGGGTTCAAATTGAGCAGTGTCTGGTAGCCATAAAAAAACAGAAAAATAGAGGGAAACTTCCTTGTCATTGACATCCCTGTCAGTGATTCGTCTGTATATCAAGGCTACCTGTTCTGGGGAGAATGGGATAGCGCTTGGAGCCCTCTATTTTTCTGTAATGACGCAGATTTAAATATACTCATTTAAAAGTGTGTTCGATATAGTCCTGATGGGTGAAGGACCAGTCGGGTTGCTAATACTAAAGTTGTAGGAGTTTTGCTATAAACAGCAGAAGTATGCATGTGGCGGGTTGTCTGCGAATTATTTTGCAGCATATCTTGAATCAAGGCCAGCTGACCCCCATATAGCAAGGCGCATCTTCACGTTAACAGAGCACGTTATACCGGAGGTTAATCAACAATGGCGGAAAAAGATACGATGCCTGAGCAGGACAGCAAAACAGAGCAGCAAGAGCAGGCTTCAGTGGAAGAGGTCCAGAAATCGGATTTGTTGGAAGAGTCTGATGGGGAATCAGCTGGCGGCGAAAATCAGGATCTCGCGGCGGAACTGGAGAAGGCGCTGCAACAGGTGGAAGAGCAAAAAGATATGGCGCTCAGGTCTCAAGCCGAGCTGCAGAATATAAGACGGCGCGCCGAGCGTGATGTGGAGCATGCGCACAAGTTTGGTTTGGAAAAAATGGTCCAGGAACTGTTGCCGGTGGTGGACAATCTGGAGCGTGCGCTGGAGGTATCCGGTGACGATAACGAATTTGTAAAAGCGTTGCGTGAAGGGGTAGAACTGACGCTGGGTATGTTCGTTAAAGCGTTGTCCCAATTTAAGGTGGAAGCAGTCAGTCCGGAGGGCGAGCCTTTTGATCCGGCACTTCATCAAGCGGTATCAATGGTGGAGCAGGATCAGATGGAGCCGAATACCGTGGTCAGTGTTATGCAAAAGGGATACACCCTGCACGGCCGAATTGTGAGGCCGGCGATGGTGGTGGTTTCCAAGGCGGGAGAAAAAAATGTGCCAAAAGATACGCCAAAAATAGATGAACAGGCTTGAAAACAAGCAATTAGTGCCAATATTAGTGGTTAATCGAGAATGTTGAGAGGTTCGCGCATTAGGTCAAACCAAACCGGTGCGGATCATAGAAAGTTGAATTGAATGCGGAGTAAAGATAATGGGTAAGATTATCGGAATTGACTTGGGTACCACCAACTCATGTGTGGCGGTTATGGAGACCGACAAACCTAAGGTTATAGAGAATGCAGAGGGTGATCGAACTACACCTTCAATTGTCGCCTTTACTGAAGAGGGTGAGATTCTGGTCGGCCAGCCAGCAAAACGTCAGGCGGTTACCAATCCGACAAATACCTTGTTCGCCATCAAACGTTTGATAGGCCGTCGCTTTGATGACGATGTGGTGCAAAAGGATATCAAAATGGTTCCTTACACCATTTCGGCTGCCGATAATGGTGATGCCTGGGTGGAAGTGAAGGGAGAACAAAAAGCGCCGCCACAGATTTCTGCCGAAGTTCTGAAGAAGATGAAGAAAACGGCTGAGGATTATCTGGGTGAAGCGGTTACCGAAGCGGTCATTACCGTGCCTGCCTATTTTAATGATTCACAGCGTCAGGCGACCAAAGATGCAGGGCGCATTGCCGGTCTGGAAGTTAAACGCATTATTAACGAGCCTACAGCGGCAGCGCTGGCTTATGGAATGGATAAGCAGCGCGGTGATTCCACGGTGGCAGTGTTTGACCTTGGTGGTGGTACCTTCGACATCTCTATTATCGAGATTGCAGAAGTGGATGGGGAGCATCAGTTTGAAGTGCTCTCGACCAATGGTGACACCTTCCTCGGTGGTGAAGATTTTGATTTACGTCTGATTGATTATCTGGCCGATGAGTTCAAGAAAGAAAACGGCATTGATCTGCATAATGACCCGTTGGCATTGCAACGTTTGAAAGATGCTGCCGAGAAGGCAAAAATAGAGCTGTCCAGCAGTCAGCAGACAGATGTGAATCTGCCATACGTAACGGCAGATGCCAGTGGTCCGAAGCACTTGAACGTCAAGATCACCCGCGCAAAATTTGAGTCGCTGGTGGAGGATCTGGTCGAGCGCACGCTCGCGCCAGTGCAGACAGCACTGAAAGATGCCGGCTTGGGTGCATCCGATATTACAGATGTGATTTTGGTGGGCGGGCAAACCCGCATGCCGCTGGTGCAGGATAAAGTGAAAAACTTCTTCGGCAAGGAAGCGCGTAAAGATGTGAACCCGGATGAGGCGGTTGCTGTGGGTGCTGCTATTCAGGCGGCGGTATTGTCGGGTGATGTGAAAGACGTGTTGTTGCTTGATGTCACCCCGCTGTCGCTGGGTATTGAAACTTTGGGTGGTGTGATGACACCCCTGATTGAAAAGAACACCACCATTCCGACCAAGAAAACACAGGTGTTTTCTACAGCGGATGATAATCAGTCGGCAGTGACTATCCATGTCCTGCAGGGCGAACGTAAGCAGGCTACGCAGAACAAGTCGCTGGGTCGCTTTGACCTTGCTGATATTCCACCAGCGCCCCGTGGTTTGCCTCAGATTGAGGTTGCATTTGATCTGGATGCAAATGGTATTTTGAACGTAAGCGCCAAAGACAAGGCGACCGGCAAGGAGCAATCCATTGTAATCAAAGCCTCCAGTGGTTTGTCAGATGATGAAATTGATGCAATGGTTCAGGATGCCGAGGCTAATGCTGAGGAAGATCGCAAGTTTGAAGAGCTGGTGTCAGCGCGTAATCAGGCGGATGGTTTGGTCCATGCGACCCGTAAAACGCTTGAGGAAGCTGGTGATAAAGCAAGCGCTGAAGAGAAAGAGGCTATAGAAAAAGCTATAGAAGAGGTCGAGGCTGCGCTGAAATCTGATGACAAGGATGAAATAGAAGCGAAGACGAAAGCGCTGACTGAGGCTTCCGGTAATTTGGCACAAAAGCTTTATGCAGAGCAGGCGCAGGCAGAGGCGCAGGCCCAGGAAACTGGCGCGACAGGAGAAGAATCGCCCGCGGAAGATGACGCTGTTGATGCAGAGTTTGAGGAAGTGAAAGACGATAAATAATCGTCAATTCACAAGCCTGAGTGCCTGATTTCAGGTAGTCAGGTAATACAGATTAAAGCGCGGCGTCCGCTTATTGGGGCTCCGCGCTTTTGCACGATAAAAAGGTAGATAAACCCCCCATGTCAAAACGCGATTACTATGAAGTGCTCGGCGTATCACGTGACGTCAGCGAAAAAGACATTAAGAAAGCTTATCGCCGATTGGCTATGAAGTATCATCCGGACAGGAATCCTGATGATAGCAGTGCTGAGGCGAAGTTTAAGGAGGTCAGTGAGGCCTACGAAGTGCTCTCGGATGCTGAAAAGAGAGCCGCGTATGACCAGTTTGGACATGCCGGCGTTGATAACAGTGCCGGAGGCGGAGGTTTTCAAGGCGGGTCAGGTAATTTTAGTGACATCTTCGGAGACGTATTCGGGGATATCTTTGGTGGTAGCGGCCGTGGCGGTCGCAGTCATGTTCAGCGAGGCGCGGATCTGCGCTATAACCTGGAACTGGATCTGGAGGATGCGGTAAAGGGTGCGTCCGTTAAAATTCGAGTGCCGACGCAAATAGGCTGTAAGGAGTGCGGTGGTTCAGGTGCGAAAAAAGGAACAGCACCAACTGACTGCACAACCTGTGGTGGAGCAGGTCAGGTCAGAATGCAGCAGGGTTTTTTCTCGGTGCAACAAACCTGTCCGCGTTGTCACGGTCAGGGCAAGATGATCAAAGATCCCTGTCATGTATGTCATGGTGCGGGGCGTACTGAAGAGTACAAGAACCTGTCTGTGAAGGTGTCAGCCGGAGTTGATAACGGTGATCGAATACGTTTGTCGGGTGAAGGTGAAGCTGGCATGCATGGTGGCCCAACGGGGGACCTGTATGTGCAAATCGCGGTGCGTCCTCATAAAATATTCACTCGCGAAGATGCTAATCTCTATTGTGAAGTGCCGATCAGCTTCGCGGATGCCGCTCTGGGTGGCGAGCTTGAGGTGCCGACACTCGATGGTCGGGTGAAGCTCAAGGTGCCGCCGGAAACGCAGTCTGGTAAGCTGTTCAGAATGCGCGGTAAAGGTGTCGCGCCGGTAAGAGGTGGTTCGGTGGGTGACCTGTTATGCCGAGTGTATGTTGAGACACCTGTGAAGCTTACCGGTGAGCAGAAAGATCTGTTACGCCAGTTCCAGCAGACTTTAGAGAAGGGTGGTAATAAGCAATCCCCTAAAAAGTCCAATTGGTTTGAGGGTGTAAAGAGCTTTTTTGACGATATGAAGCTGTGATTCGTATACAGAAAACAAATTGATCGATAACGTAGGGTGAAATTGATGAGCTATCGGCCGCACCCGCGTTGTTGAAAGCAGGGGATTGCCTGCAAAGATTGAAGAGACCTTTATGAGCATCAGAATTGCAGTAACCGGCGCGGCCGGACGGATGGGAAAAACACTGATCGAAGCGGTGGCCAATACCGACGGTGCAGAGTTATCTGCGGCAATTGAGCGGCCGGATAGTTCACTGATAGGTGCTGATGCCGGCGAATTGGCAGGGGTTGGTAAAAATGGTGTTTTGCTGGTCGGTGACATCAGTTCGGTTCTTGACCAATTCGATGTGTTGATTGATTTTACTGCGCCAGTTGCCACGGAGCTGAATGCCCGGGCCTGTGCTGAAGCGGGTAATAAAATGGTTATTGGCACCACTGGCTTCACTCCCGCACAAAAGGATACGGTTCTCGCTGCTGCGGACAAGACAGCCGTGTGTATGGCCTCTAATTTCAGTACCGGCGTTAATCTTTGTTTCAAGTTGCTGGAGTTGGCTGCTGAGGTGCTGGGAGATGATTCGGATATTGAGGTGTATGAAGCGCATCACCGGCACAAGGTTGATGCACCGTCCGGTACGGCATTGAGTATGGGCGGGGTGGTCGCAAAAACGCTGGGTCGGGATCTGAATGAGGTAGCTGTCTATGGTCGAGAAGGGCAGACCGGTGCCCGGGACGACAAGACCATTGGATTTGCAACTGTGAGAGCTGGCGATATTGTGGGTGATCATACGGTGATGTTTGCCGCTGAAGGTGAGCGGGTTGAGATTACCCATAAAGCATCGAGTCGTATGTCATTTGCCAGAGGAGCAGTTCGTGCGGCTTGCTGGCTGGCGGACAAAGATTGTGGTTTGTTTGATATGCAGGATGTGCTCGGTTTAAAGGCGTAGCGCTGCTGCGTCACCGTTTTTTCTCCCAAATTGTTTGTTGTTGTGCGCTGCAAGAAAAATTAGTGCATTGATTCGCCTACAGCAATAGACACTTGGGCTGCTCTTCACGTAAAATTGCCAACTCAGTGAATTCAGTAAATCACATCTATTTGAAGCGGGATGAGGCGTTGTCTTGTCTCGCTTTTTTGCAAGCCTTGCACGCGTAGTTTGGGAGCATAATTTGACAAAGCAGGCGATTCTGGCACTGGCCGATGGCAGTGTCTTTCTTGGCAGCGCAATAGGCGCCGATGGTGAGGCTATCGGTGAAGTTGTATTTAATACCGCTATGACTGGCTATCAGGAGATTCTGACGGATCCCTCCTACGCCAGCCAGATTGTGACGCTAACCTATCCACATATTGGTAATACCGGAGTGACTCCGGAGGATGAAGAATCCGAGCGCATCTGGGCGGCCGGGCTGGTAATCAGGGATTTGCCGCTATTGGCCAGCAACTGGCGCAAAACCATGACCCTCGCGGATTATCTTAAGCAGCGAAATATTGTCGGTATAGCTGATATAGATACGCGCCGTTTAACCCGAATATTGCGCGATAAGGGAGCGCAAAATGGTTGTATCAAAGTAATCGCTGATGGCGATGACAGAGAAAACGCAATTGGCCAGGCGATAGCCCATGCGCAACAGTTTGCCGGTCTTAAAGGGTTGGATCTGGCAAAAGAGGTAACCACCCAAAGTGCGTATCCCTGGGGCGAAGGCGTCTGGCAATGGTCAGAGGGCTACCGGGAATCCGGACAAAAAACATACAAAGTGGTTGCTTATGATTTTGGTGTTAAACGTAATATTTTGAGAATGCTGGCTGAGCGGGGTTGTGAGCTGACCGTGGTGCCGGCTAAAACTCCTGCCGCTGATGTGCTGGCGATGAAGCCGGATGGCGTATTTTTATCGAACGGCCCGGGAGATCCGGAGCCTTGTGATTATGCTATCTCCGCCATACAGGAGATTCTGGAAACCAATGTGCCCTGTTTTGGTATCTGTCTCGGTCACCAGTTGTTGGCGTTGGCCAGTGGTGCGCAGACCATGAAAATGAAGTGCGGACATCATGGGGCAAATCATCCGGTTCAGGATTTGGCAACCGAAGAGGTGATGATTACCAGTCAAAATCACGGCTTCGCTGTTGATGAAACCGGGTTGCCGGAATCGTTACAGATTACTCACAAATCCCTGTTTGATGGTACGGTGCAGGGAATTAAGCATAAGGATCGCCCTGCATTTGGATTCCAGGGGCACCCGGAAGCGAGTCCGGGCCCACATGATGTGGCGCCATTATTTGACCGGTTCATCGAGTTGATGAGAGTTGCAAGAGCCAACGTACCTGAAGCACAAACAGAGTAGTAAGAATAGATGCCTAAACGTTTAGATATACAATCGATATTAATTCTCGGCGCAGGGCCTATTGTGATTGGTCAGGCCTGTGAGTTTGACTACTCAGGAGCGCAAGCCTGTAAAGCACTGCGTGAAGAGGGCTACCGGGTAATCCTGGTCAACTCAAATCCGGCCACCATTATGACCGATCCGGTGATGGCTGATGCCACCTATATTGAGCCGGTACGTTGGCAGACGGTAGCAAAAATTATCGAGAAAGAGCGCCCCGATGCGTTGCTGCCAACAATGGGTGGTCAGACCGCATTGAACTGTGCGCTGGATCTGGATAGAGAAGGTGTGTTGGCTGAGTATGGCGTAGAAATGATTGGCGCTACTCAGGATGCAATTGATAAAGCGGAGGATCGCGAACGATTTGACCGGGCGATGAAAGCGATCGGCCTGGATACCCCTCGATCTGCCATTGCCCACAGCATGGAAGAAGCAATTCAGGTGCAGGCGAGGCTCGGTTTTCCCTGTATTATTCGTCCCTCCTTCACCATGGGCGGGAGTGGTGGCGGTATTGCTTACAACAAAGAAGAGTTTGCGGAAATATGCAAGCGCGGGCTCGAGCTATCGCCAACTAATGAGTTGCTGATTGATGAGTCGCTGATTGGTTGGAAAGAGTATGAGATGGAGGTGGTGCGGGATAAAAATGATAACTGCATCATCGTGTGTTCGATTGAAAATGTCGATGCCATGGGTGTTCATACCGGAGATTCAATAACCGTTGCGCCAGCACAAACGCTGACTGACAAAGAATATCAGATCCTTCGTAATGCCTCGATTGCAGTATTGCGCGAGATTGGAGTGGAAACAGGGGGCTCTAACGTACAGTTCGGCATGCACCCTGAGACCGGACGCCTGGTCATTATTGAGATGAACCCAAGGGTGTCCCGGTCATCCGCGCTGGCTTCCAAGGCGACCGGCTTTCCGATTGCCAAAGTGGCTGCCAAGTTGGCGGTTGGCTATACCCTGGATGAGCTGGAAAATGAGATTACCGGTGGCATCACGCCGGCATCTTTTGAGCCAAGCATTGATTATGTAGTTACCAAAATTCCGCGTTTTACCTTTGAAAAGTTTTCCCAGGCTGACCCTCGATTGACCACCCAGATGAAGTCGGTCGGTGAGGTGATGGCTATTGGTCGTACTTTTCAGGAGTCAGTGCAAAAGGCGCTACGGGGTATGGAAACAGGTATCAGTGGATTTGAGCCGGTAGTGCAAGAGCAGGATGATTCACTGAGAGCGACTATTACGCATGAATTGCAAACGCCCGGCGCTGATCGGTTGCGTTATGTAGCGGACGCGTACCGCAATGGTTTTGATACTGAAGCGATCTACAGTTTAAGTGGTATCGATCCCTGGTACCTGGTTCAGGTGGAGGATCTTGTTCTGGAGGAGCAGGCACTAAAAGGTGTTCCTCTGGCGCAGTTGGACAAAGATCGTTTGTATGGACTTAAGCGCAAAGGGTTTTCCGATTTGCGACTGTCACAGTTGCTTGAGGTGTCTGAATCCCAGGTTCGGGAGTTGCGCTGGCAGCATGGTATTCGACCGGTCTACAAGAGGGTGGATACCTGTGCGGCTGAATTCTCGGCATCCACAGCTTACATGTATTCGACTTATGAAGAAGAGTGCGAAGCTGACCCCTCTGATCGCGACAAGATTATGGTGCTTGGTGGTGGGCCAAATCGTATTGGCCAGGGTATCGAATTTGACTATTGCTGCGTCCATGCAGCGCTGGCAATGCGCGATGATGGTTATGAAACCATTATGGTGAACTGCAATCCGGAAACCGTTTCAACGGATTATGACACTTCGGACCGCCTGTATTTTGAGCCGGTCACGCTGGAAGATGTTCTGGAAATCATTGAGAAAGAGAAACCAAAAGGTGTAATTGTCCAGTATGGTGGTCAGACGCCACTGAAATTGGCAAGAGGCCTTGAAGCGGCTGGGGCGCCTATTATCGGCACTACACCCGATGCCATTGATCGTGCTGAAGATCGGGAGCGTTTCCAGCAACTCATTGAGAAGCTGGAGTTGATTCAGCCGCCCAATGGTACTGTCAGAAGTCTGGAAGAGGGGCTGAACAAGGCCCAGGAAATTGGTTATCCGCTGGTGGTCAGGCCCTCCTATGTGTTGGGTGGACGTGCTATGGAAATCGTGTATTCCGACGATGAGTTAAAGCGCTACATGAACGAAGCGGTGGCGGTTTCCAATGAGAGCCCGGTGCTTCTGGACCACTTTTTGAGTGCTGCTGTTGAGGTTGATGTGGATGCGGTCAGTGATGGTACCGACGTAGTAATCGGCGCGGTCATGCAGCATATTGAGCAAGCCGGCGTGCATTCAGGCGATTCAGCCTGTTCTCTGCCACCGTACAATATTGAAGGTGATATTCTGGCAGCGATTCGCGACCAGGTTAAAAGTATGGCGCTCGAAATCGGTGTTATCGGCCTGATGAATGTGCAGCTGGCGATTCAGGATGGTGTTATCTATGTCATTGAGGTGAACCCGCGAGCATCACGCACAGTACCATTCGTATCGAAGTGTATAGGCGTATCGCTGGCGCAGGTGGCGGCCAGATGCATGGTGGGAACCTCATTGCGTGAACAGGGTTTAACCGAAGAGATTGTTCCTCCTTATGTCAGTGTGAAAGAGGCGGTATTCCCCTTTAATAAATTTCAGGGTGTTGATCCGATTCTCGGGCCAGAAATGAAGTCGACCGGTGAGGTCATGGGAGTTGGTGACAGTTTCGCCGAGGCCTTTGCCAAGGCGCAGGCGGCGGCGGGAGAGACGCTGCCAAAATCAGGAAGAGCGTTTCTGAGTGTAAGGGATGCAGACAAGGCTGCGTTACCAGAAGTGGCGAGAGAACTGATCGAACTGAATTTCGAATTGGTGGCAACGCGTGGAACCGCGCAGGTATTGAAAGAGCTTGGCATTGAAGTAGCCCTGGTTAATAAGGTGGTTGAAGGGCGTCCGCATATTGTCGATATGCTGAAAAATGATGAGATCAGTTACATTCTTAATACGACGGAAGGTAAGCAGGCAATTGCAGACTCGGCCAGTATTCGCCGATCGGCGCTTCAGCATAAGGTTTATTACAGCACCACGATGGCGGCGGCTAATGCCTTCTGTCAAGCGTTGGCCTTTGGGCATGAACGCAAGGTGCGTCGATTACAGGAGCTGCACCTCCGTTTGGAAGAAAAGTCAGGGGATGGGAGTAACGCATGAGCAAGGTGCCGATGACAAAAGAGGGTGCTTTAAAATTACGTGAAGAGCTGGAAAAGCTGAAAACAGTCGATAGACCTCGTATTATCGCTGCTATCGCTGAAGCTCGTGAGCATGGTGATTTGAAGGAGAACGCCGAATATCATGCGGCCAGAGAGGAGCAGGGCTTTGCCGAGGGCCGTATCAAGGAGATTGAGGCCAAGCTGTCCAATTCGCAGGTGATTGATGTTACGCAAATTGATAATACCGGCAAGGTGATCTTTGGTGTGACAGTTGAAATCGAAAATATCGATACCGGTAAAGCCACCACCTATCGCATTGTAGGTGAAGATGAGGCTGATTTGAAGGTGATGAAGATTTCAATAACCTCGCCAATCGCAAGAGCATTAATTGGTAAAATGGAAGGTGACCTGGTGCAGGTGCAGATTCCGGATGGTATTGTCGAGTATGAAATTATAGAGGTTCAGCACATTTAGCGAAAACAGGGTGTTCGGGCTGATAGGCTGAATGCTGGCGCGCTGGTTTATCCGTTTGCACGCAGGATATTGGATAACCGGGGGTTTGGCTTCGCGGCGGCACGGAACACCAGCGCTACATTACCGATAGCCTGAACCAATTCGCAGCCACAATCTTCACAGAGCTTGAGTGTCAGTGCCTTCTTGGCTTCACGGTCACCACAGCTCAGCTTTATTTTGATCAGCTCATGATCATTGAGTGCGCGATTGAGTTCGAGCATTACGCCCTCTGACAGGCCCTGATCGGATATCATAACCACCGGCTTTAAGCCGTGACCGATGGAGCGATATTTTTTGATTTTTTCGCTGCTTAGCGCCATGATGAAGCAATAGACCCGTTACTTTAGTTGAGGGGGCGGCATTATAACCAATCGCTGGGTCGCGGGATAGAGGTATGCAAATTTATGGCGAGAAGTAAATCCAGCGGTAAATGGCTTGAGGAGCACTTCAGGGACCCCTATGTAAAAAAGTCGCAGCAGGCGGGCTACCGGTCGCGTGCCAGCTACAAGTTGCTGGAGATTCAGGGTAAGGATCATCTGATCAAACCGGGTATGACTGTGCTTGATCTAGGAGCAGCGCCGGGTGGCTGGAGTCAGGTGGCAGCCGAACTGGTTGGTAAAAAAGGGACCGTGATCGCATCGGATATATTACCGATGGATGCCATTGAGAATGTGCAGTTTATTAAAGGTGATTTTACTGAAACACAAGCCTATGACGAGATCATTGCCGCATTAAACGGACAGAGGGTAGACCTTGTAATTTCCGATATGGCCCCCAATATGAGTGGTATAAGTGCTGTTGATCAGCCACGTTCGATCTATCTGGTAGAGTTGGCGCTGGATATGGCCAGCCAGGTTCTGGTTCCAGGCGGTTGTTTTTTAACGAAAATATTCCAAGGTACTGGATTTGATGAATTATTGGCGCAGATGCGGTCAAAGTTTAACAAGGTGCAGTCCCGTAAACCTGATGCCTCCCGATCACGTTCACGGGAACAATATATAGTAGCAAGAGGCTTTAAGGCCTGAATGATAATTTAACGAAGCTGACCGCATCACGCTGAAAGCGCGTTTATGACGAGGATATTGCCTTGAATGATATGGCAAAGAATTTGGTTTTATGGCTGGTGATCGCCGCGATACTGTTGGTGGTGTTCAACAATTTTAATGTTGAAACTACCAATCAGCCGCTCAACTATTCAGAGTTTGTACGCCAGGTTCAGGCGGATCAGGTAACCCAGGTTACCATTGATGGTTATGTGATATCCGGATTGCGTACCGATGGTACTCGCTTTGAAACTATTCGCCCTGCACTGCAGGACCCCAAGCTGATTGATGACTTGCTGGAACACCAGGTTACCGTGGTGGGTAAGCAACCGGAGCAACAAAGTATCTGGGCGCAGTTGCTGGTCGCAGCCTTTCCCATTCTGGTCATTTTGGCGGTCTTTATGTTTTTTATGCGCCAGATGCAGGGTGGCGGCGGCGGTGGAAAAGGCCCGATGGCCTTTGGTAAAAGTAAGGCAAGATTGCTAGGTGAAGACCAGGTTAATACCACTTTTGCTGATGTGGCCGGGGTTGAGGAGGCAAAGGAGGATGTGCAGGAGCTGGTAGAGTTTCTGCGTGAGCCCGGTAAGTTTCAGCGTTTGGGCGGACATATTCCGCGCGGCGTACTTTTAGTTGGTCCTCCCGGTACTGGTAAGACGCTGCTGGCCAAAGCGATCGCAGGCGAAGCAAAAGTCCCCTTCTTTACCATTTCCGGTTCCGATTTTGTGGAGATGTTTGTCGGAGTGGGCGCATCCCGGGTCAGGGATATGTTTGAGCAGGCGAAAAAACACGCACCCTGTATTATCTTCATTGATGAGATTGATGCGGTTGGACGTCATCGGGGCGCGGGCCTGGGTGGCGGACATGATGAGAGGGAGCAGACACTTAACCAGCTACTGGTCGAAATGGATGGCTTTGAGGGCAAAGAGGGCGTGATTGTAATCGCCGCGACCAACCGGCCGGACGTACTCGACCCAGCACTGCTGCGTCCGGGCCGTTTTGATCGTCAGGTGGTGGTCGGTCTTCCCGATATTCGCGGTCGCGAACAGATTATCAAAGTACATATGCGCAAAGTACCGCTCGATGAGGATGTAAAAGCCGGTGTGATTGCTCGTGGTACGCCCGGATTTTCAGGGGCCGATCTGGCTAACCTGGTGAATGAGGCTTCCTTGTTTGCAGCGCGGGCTAACAAACGAACTGTAAGCATGCAGGAGTTTGAGCTTGCAAAAGACAAAATCATGATGGGTGCGGAACGGCGCTCAATGGTGATGTCGGAAGATGAAAAACGTAATACAGCTTATCATGAAGCAGGGCACGCAATTGTTGGCCGAATGGTGCCAGAGCATGATCCGGTTTATAAGGTTAGTATTATTCCGCGCGGCAGGGCGTTGGGCGTTACTATGTTTTTGCCGGAAGAAGACCGGTATAGCCACAGTAAGCGTTCGCTGATCAGTCAGGTTTGCAGTCTTTTTGGCGGTCGTATTGCCGAGGAGATAATCCTGGGCAGTGAGGGCGTGACGACTGGCGCTGCCAACGATATTCAGCGTGCAACCTCCATGGTGCGCAGCATGGTCACCAAGTGGGGGCTCTCTGAAAAGATGGGTCCTTTGATGTATGAAGAGGATGATGGCGAGGTATTTCTTGGCAGGTCTGCGGCATCCAATCAAAGCCATGTTTCTTCTGAAACCAAGCGGTTGATCGATGAAGAGGTGCGCAATATCATCGACAATTGTTATGAGAGTGCCAAGCAGATTCTCGAGGACAACCTGGACAAGTTACATACCATGGCCGATGCGTTGATGCAGTATGAGACGATCGATTCTGATCAGATCGATGACATCATGTCAGGAAAAGAGCCTCGTCCGCCTGCTGATTGGGATGGCGGTTCACCGGGAGCACCAGATTCTGAAGAGATTAATGCTGCGCCTGATGAGAACAGCGACAGCAATAAAGAGCCGCCGGGTCGTCCGGCTGGTGAGCACTGATAAATCAGATTTAGTATTAAGCCATCGTCATGGCCGATTCAGAGCTGGAAAACAGGCCGCGGCTGCTGCAATGCGGTACGCGTGAACTTAATCTAGCCGTTCCGCAATTAATGGGCGTGCTCAATGTCACGCCTGACTCATTTTCCGATGGTGGCAGTTACTTTAGTGGCAATAAGCCGGATATTGATAAAGTCCTGAAAAGAGCAGAAGCGATGCTTGATGAGGGTGCTGCCATTATCGATATTGGTGGGGAATCAACCCGCCCTGGTGCGGCTTCGGTGTCACTGCAGCAGGAACTGGAGCGCGTTGTTACTGCGGTTGAAGCGATCACCGCCAGGCTGCCAGCCGTAATCTCAGTAGATACCAGTACTCCAGAGGTGATGGTTGAGGCACATGCTGCAGGTGCCGGTATGATTAACGATGTGAGAGCGCTTGCGCGGCCCGGGGCAATGCAGGCCGCAGTCAATACGGGTTTGCCTGTCTGTCTGATGCATATGCAGGGAGAGCCCGATACTATGCAGCGAAAACCCGTTTATGGCAATGTGGTTGAGGAGATTATTGACTACCTGGGCATGCGCATAAGCAGTTGTATTGAGTCAGGGTTGCCACAACATAAAATTCTGGTGGATCCGGGATTTGGGTTTGGTAAAACGCTTCATCATAATCTACAGTTACTTAACAATTTACAGGCTTTTAAAGAATTAGGCGTACCCATCCTGGTAGGAATGTCGCGAAAATCAATGATTGGGCAATTGTTAGGTCATAAAACGCAGGAGCGGCTTTTTGGCAGCATTGCACTCGCGACGCTGGCAGTGGCCAACGGGGCGGATATAGTTCGCTGCCATGACGTCGCGGCGACCTATGATGCCGTTCGTATTGCCTCTGCTGTTGTTAAAGAGGGTGGGTTAATTGAATCTAAAGTTAAGTAGGTGCTTTTAGCTATGGGGAAGAAGTTTTTTGGTACTGACGGTATTCGGGGACGTGTCGGGGAGTCGCCGATTACTGCTGAATTCATGCTTAGGCTGGGGTGGGCCGCAGGGAGAGTTTTTGCTGAGCAGGGCTACAGCCATATATTGATTGGTAAGGATACGCGAATATCAGGCTATATGTTTGAATCCGCATTGGAGGCGGGCATCATCTCCGCGGGTGTAAATGTCAGTATGCTGGGGCCTATGCCCACGCCAGCGATTGCCTATTTAACGCGAACCTTCCATGCGCAGGCCGGTATTGTCATCAGCGCATCCCATAACCCCTACCACGATAATGGTATTAAGTTCTTTTCTGGTGAGGGTAAAAAACTGCCGGACCATTTAGAGTATGCCATTGAAGCGGAGCTGGAAAAACCGCTGCATACGGTTGAATCAAGCTCGCTGGGTAAGGCAACCAGAGTGATTGATGCTGGTGGCCGGTATATTGAATTTTGCAAAAGTACAGCACCTACCGGGATTGATCTGGATGGCTTGAAGATTGCGGTTGATTGCGCCAATGGCGCGACCTATCAGGTTGCACCGGCTGTTTTTGAGGAACTCGGTGCAGAAGTGACGGCGATCGGCGTTAAGCCGGACGGTTTAAATATCAATGAGGATTGCGGTTCAACCAAGCCAGAGCTGCTGCAGAAAACGGTGGTTGAGCAGGGTTGTGATCTGGGAGTTGCGCTGGATGGTGATGGTGATCGATTGTTAATGGTTGATCACCAGGGTGAAATTCTGGATGGAGACCAGCTGGTCTATATCATCGCCCGCCAGTTGCATCGTGATAATGCGATGTGGGGTGGCGTGGTTGGCACGTTAATGAGTAATTTGGGGCTTGAGCTGGCACTTAAGGACCTGGGTATTCCGTTTGATCGAGCCAAAGTAGGTGATCGGTATGTGCTCGAGCAGCTGGTGAAATACGGATGGTTGCTGGGCGGTGAATCATCAGGACATATTATCTGTCTTGATAAAGCGACTACCGGTGATGGCATTGTTGCAGCCCTTCAGGTATTGGGCGCTGTCACAAGAAGTGGCAAATCGTTGCAGGAGTTGAAACAGGGTATGACAATGCTGCCGCAAACCATGGTCAATGTGCGTATGGCTGAGCGCTGTGATCCCACTCAGGATAAGGCCGTGCAGCAGGCAGTTGCTGATACCGAACAGAAGCTTGGCGATCAGGGGCGGGTATTGTTGAGGTTGTCAGGGACAGAGCCGTTGGTGCGCGTGATGGTTGAGGGGATGGATGAATCCCTGGTCAGTCAGCTGGCTAATGAGCTGGCCCAATCAGTCGAGCAGGCAATGGCTTAGACCCCGTTTGGAGCAGTGTTACACCATTAATACAATTGTTATCTGTGACAAGTCTTATCCGGCTTGTAACTTCGCTTCAACTTAGATAGTATTGGCGCCCTTCGCGAAAGGGTGTCACTGTGTATGCGACGTAAATGGGTAATTGCAAACTGGAAGATGAATGGCGACCGAGCCATGGTCAATCATTTGCTGACCGGATTGGCGTCACAGACAACGGGGTTAAGCGCAGGCGTTGTTATTTGCCCTCCGGCCGTTTATTTGGATCAAGCACAAAAGCTGCTCACTGATTCCCGGATTAGTCTGGGTGCGCAAAATGTCAGCGAATTTGTAAAGGGTGCTTATACGGGTGAGATAGCGGCATCAATGCTGGCCGAGATAGGGTGTCATTATGTGCTGGTCGGACACTCTGAAAGACGCAGCCTCTATGGTGAAACAGATGCCGTGGTTGCGAAAAAAATGGCGGCCCTGCTTGAGCAGGATTTAACCCCTGTACTTTGTGTCGGAGAGAGTGAGTCAGAGCGGGCTTCGGGTGAAACCGAGCAAGTTATTAGCCTCCAGCTTGCAGCTGCAATAGAGGTTATTGGTATAGAGGCGCTGGCTAAAACGATTATCGCCTACGAGCCCGTATGGGCTATTGGTACCGGTAATACAGCGACTCCGCAGCAGGCGCAGGCGGTGCATCTGCACATTAGACAGCAGCTTGCTCAGCGAAGTGAAAAAGTGGCAGCTGAACTACCATTGCTTTACGGTGGCAGTGTCAATGCAGGTAATGCGGCAGAATTGTTTGCTATGCCGGATATAGATGGTGGCCTGATCGGGGGAGCGTCCCTGGATCTTCAGGCATTTACTGCGATTTGTAACGCAGCAGGTTAGGAAATGGAAAATATTATATTAATTGTGCATGTATTATTAGCGCTGGCAGTTATTGGTCTGGTGTTGTTGCAGCAGGGTAAAGGCGCTGATGCAGGGGCTTCCTTTGGTGGAGGTGCCTCGCAAACTGTCTTTGGTAGTCAGGGTTCAGGGAACTTTCTGACCCGTACTACAGCGATTTTGGCAACCGCGTTTTTTGTTACCAGTTTTGCTCTGGCTATATACGCTAAACAGAAAGCGACGGAGCAGGCTGATGTTGGCCTCCCTGATTCAGTATTGGTCGAAGAACAGCAAAAAATTGTTGAGCCAGAATTACCCCTGGATGAGGATGACCGATCATTGCCGCAGGGAGATTTGCCGGCGGTTGAATCCGGTGGCACGGACCTGCCAAAGGTTGATTGATAGATTAAAGCCGAAGTGGTGGAATTGGTAGACGATGGGCGGGAGCCCAAGTGCCGGTAACGGCCACGCGTAGCGTGTCGGTACCATGTTCAGCCATTGCGTAAAAATTAGCTTGTAAGGAATACTTGTATATTGCCGAAGTGGTGGAATTGGTAGACACGCTATCTTGAGGGGGTAGTGGCCTATGGTCGTGCGGGTTCAAGTCCCGCCTTCGGCACCAAATATCGAATTATATTAAAAACAGGGTAGCTTGTACTTGACCGCCTGAATCATGCTCCCTATAATTCGTTCTCCTTTTCGGGGCCAGTCCTTAGCCGGGTTGCCCTTACAGAAGCAAGGTTTACCAGGACCTTAATAGTGCGCTTCTTACATATTGTTGCGGGGTGGAGCAGCCTGGTAGCTCGTCGGGCTCATAACCCGAAGGTCGTCAGTTCAAATCTGGCCCCCGCTACCAATTCTATCTATGTGGGCTTCGGCCCCATTGATAGCCTTATTATCATTCGATGCGTTCAAGCATAGTTTGTCCAAGATTTTCATATCTTTTGTCTCCAAAGACATATTCAAGATTCCAGCTAAATCACCGTATAGGTCAACACGAAGTCCTTTCTCGCCTTCTTCTGGCGTTAGCACTACTTTCTCGATAAGCCCCCTCAAATGCTGTGATGCTTCGGCGCGCGCGCCATCCGCATTCAATGATGCCTTTAAGTCTTTAATGGCTTGGTGGTAACGTGAAACCATGGCCGGATGAATCAGGGGTTTGAGTGCGGGTTGTACCGTCAGAGCTTGTTCCGCTTTCTCAATGCGCTCTGAAACGCTTTCCAGATCATCCTTGACCATACTGGCGGGAATACCGTCTTTGATGGCCTGTATCAGGCGCTCGCGCTCTTTGAGAAGGCTGTCACGTTGAGATTCAAGCGATTTACGCTGCGCATTGGCCTGCGCATGCAAGGTGCTCAAATGCTTGGTGTATTCCTTGCAGAACACATTGACCAGCTCTTCACGCATGAGGTGGCCTTGCAAGCCATCCAAAACATAGCCCTCAAGCGTTTCTCGTTTGATGGTGCGGCGGTTGTCACAAACGCTATCCCCTTTGTTCTTGGCCGCAGAACAGCCATATTGGGTAGAGTTGATCTTGGAATACCCGCCACCACAAACGCCACACTTGGTCAGTCCTGATAACAGATATTGGGGGCGGTTCGTTTGCCAAAGCGCGGTAGATTTACGATCCAGTGTTTTCTGGCGCGCCTTAACCGCTTCCCATAGCTCAGGATCAACGATGCGTTGCTCTGGCACATCCTGAATAATCCATTCAGACGGATCATTCAGGCGCGTTACACGCTTTCCTGTGGCAGGGTCTTTGATAAAGCGCTGCCTGTTCCAAATCAGGCGACCGATATACAGTTCGTTATTCAGGATGCCCGTACCGCGCTTGCGGTTGCCGTTAATAGTGGATTGCCCCCAGCTTTTGCCAGATGGGCAAGGTATACCTTCCTCGTTGAGCTGAGCAGCAATCGCTTTGGGCGATTTGTTCTCAAGGCCATATTCTCGGAAGATGCGGCGGATGATATCGGCCTGCACTTCATCAATTTCACGATCACCCTTGATGGCTTCACCGTTGGCGTCTAACTGCTTCACCACCTGATAGCCATAGGCCAGACCGCCACCTGATTTGCCTTTCTCTACGCGACCACGAAGGCCACGGCGGGTCTTATCGGCCAAGTCCTTCAAGAACATCGCGTTCATTGTGCCTTTCAGGCCTATGTGAAGCGTAGATATTTCACCTTCTGAAAGGGTGATGATTTTGACGCCAGCAAACTCCATGCGTTTAAAAATGCCTGCGATATCCTCCTGATCACGGGAGAGGCGATCCAAGGCTTCTGCAATGAGTATGTCAAACTCACCATTCATTGCGGCGCTGAGCAGAGATTGAATGCCAGGGCGCATGAGTGATGCCCCTGAAATTCCTGCATCCGTATAACAATTGCCAAGCTTCCAGCCTTCAGCGCTTGCTTTGTCACTGCACAGGCGAATTTGATCTTCAATAGATGCGTCACTTTGAAGGTCAGAGCTATATCGAGCATATATGCAAGCACGTTGCGTCATATTCCTATCCACCATCTTCTATATCGGGATTGCTAAGTGCGCTGCGGTAAAATTCGTAATCTTCTTCGGCGGCGCGTCTTGCGAGAAACTTCACGAGAGCGATTATCGCTTCATCGTCGGAACCCCGATTATGACTCGCTTTCAGCGGAGTCTTCAAACAAATCTGAGCCTCATTTGACTCATTTTTATTCTGTTTTATGAGAGGGTTATCCATATATCCCCCCATAAAAAAGCAGTGAAAGCGAATTACTGCTCTCACTGCCGTATTCTTTGCGCCAGCCGCGTATATCTGAGAGATGGCACGTTCTGGGTGCGGAACATGCACATACACCCACCTGACCACAAAAAAAGAGAGTTGCATGGAACGCTCTGGCGTCCCGACAATCTCTCATACTTATAATGATACGCCTGAAATCGTTAATAAATCGTAAATAAGCACTCTGTAAACCGCATGTTTCTGCCGTTTTTTTACTTTCTGTTTTTGCGGAGAATAAATTAATCATACTTATCACCCCGTCTTTGATGATTTTTTAAGAAGATAAAAACAGGCAACGATTGATGCGATCCACCATTCGATGTGATTAATTGAGAACTGATTTAACACACCAGCTAAGGCGAAAATAAATAGCGCCTGTAAAGTCAGTTTCAATAAAACTGTATTTGTTTGCTTATGCGCCTGTGTTGAGAGACCTCGACTAAGAATTGGCGGTGTTTGCTTCGCCTGAAGCATGCGTTCCCAAATAAAAACGCGATACCACGACTTTGCCGACAAAATTAGTAACAGCCATGGTGTTACGCGATGAAAGACAAAACTAAAAGGCGCGTAATCATAAGAGGGGATTTTTCCATCAAGCCCAACCCACACGCTCCATGCACATACGCCTATTACAATAATTGAAACCCATGCTCTAAATATCATGTGCTCACCCTCCATCAAATATCGAAGATAGAGGCGCAGCAATGTTGAGCCCCTGTTTGGTGAAATTAACAGGCCTGCTTATTGGGTCGTCGGCAAAGTTTGGATGAATGTCATAAATGGGTGAACCATTTTTATTTCTATATCTCTGATCCAAAAAATAGGCGGTTTTAAAACACGCGACTGGATTGGCATGAGACAAGATAAGAATTTGAGCAACTGGGCTCATCGTCATTACCTCGTCGGGGGTGATAAGCGAACGCGATGTGAGCGCATCCTCTCGGCTTAAAAAATTGGGATCACTAAAAAGGCGAGCCCGCATCTCAGCGCTATACTCACTCAACGATTCAATCGTTGTGATGCCGCACAGCCTTGATGTGTATTCAGAGGTCATCAAATCTCGGGTGCCGAAGATTTGTATAACGCCGCTATTGGCAATGAAGGTTTGCCACCTCTCGCCGTAAAGCGAGACGAGCTGATTTAAGTCCTGCACGATCATATGAAGCTGCATGCCATACCCCGCCATAAGCCCAAAGGCGGTTTCAATGACCTCCATACGTCCCAAGGCAGCGGCTTCTTCCATAAGAAAGTACACGGGAGGGTTTGGTTTTGTCTTAAAGCGAGTTACTGAAGTGATTGCAGAACTCAGCAGCATGCGCAAAAAGCGGTTATAGGTAAACAATCTCCCCGCAGGTAAAACAACAAAAATATCCGTTTTGCCATTTTCCAGCTCTTCAAAGGTGAAATCTGATTCCGATAAGGTGCGCTGTATTTTCGGGCTTTCTAAGAAATGCGTATTTTGTTGCGCCGTTGATAAAATGCTAGAAAATTCCTTCGACGCTTTATTGAGAATACGTGCGGCTGAAGCGCGAACATATTCGTTGGAGCTTTGCATCATGCCGGGCTTTATTAACACGGCATTGCCTTCTTCGTCTTCAGCATACTCTCCACCAACGATTTTTTTAAAATCATCGGAAGATAGGCTTAATAATCTTCTCACTTGCGGAATGTCTCGTGAGCGTTTGGCGGTCGGCATTAACACCAAAGGCGTGGCCGCAACATAGAGAATTAGCCCCATAACGAGCGCGCGAGCCTCATCCGTCCAAAACGGGTCTTTGCCTCCTCGGTCAGTGACAAGGCTATCGGCAATGGTCATGGCATCCTCAACAAAGTCATCATTGTCAGGATCAAGCCAATCCATAATGTTAAACCTTGATTGAGGCATGCCTAGCTTTGAGCACGCTAAATCCCATGGGTCGATAATGATGACTTTATGGCCAAGCACATCCCGCCGATATCGAGCAGCAATTAAAGACAGCTCACCATCTTTCACATCAAGCGCAACCAGCGAGCCACGATGCTCCAAGCATCGCGGCATACTAGCGGTTAGAAGCTTTCCGCTTCGTGTGGGTGCTACAGTTAGCAGGTGCTTTTGAGTATTTGTGGTAATGCAATAAGCACGGCCTTTGTTCGCTTCGGCCATGCCGTAGCCAAGGAATATGCGCCCACCTTCGCCATAACCTTTTTGGTGAAGGTGGTTTTTCGTCGCCCATTTACTTGAGCCATGCAAGTCGGGGTCGCGGCTATATATCCGCGACGGATGCTGCGTGCCTTGGCTACGGAGTTGCATGCGCACCTCCAGAGCAAGGCTTAACGCTCAGAACCTTCTGGCTTTTATAAGCAAGTCCGATAGCACTGAAGTAATGCGATAGCGACTGCTTTACATTGCCGCCTTGTGAAATAAAGTGATCGGTAATTCCTTCAAGGTCGTCTTTATGGTTTCCGCCAATGAAATATACAAAGGTCAGAATGCCATTTTTATTGGCGAGTAATTCAGCTTTTACTTTTGCATCATTCACGGTGTAACCGTCAGTGATGACAATGGCCGCCTTCTGATACCCATTGAAGTAACTGCCAGAAAGGCCTGAATAGGCACTGCTCAGCGCTTTAAATATATCTGTGCCGCCACTGGCTTCAATATTTTCAAAGCCAAATCCACCGCCATTACATTGCTGGTAGTTTTTATGGCCGTAAGTTAAATCGGAGTTAAAGCTACCAACGGCACATAGCGCATGCGACGGCAATGAATTAAGGAAGTTATTCGCCGTGCTTTTCACCGCGTCTATGTTGCCAGCCATAGAGCCAGAACGATCAAGCAGCAATGCAATGCCGATGTTGGGTGGTGCTTGCTGAACGGTTTTGTAGTCAAAGCATAACTTTTCACCACTCATAGAATAAACCGCGACGCTATCAGGAGGTGGTGAAACAAACTGACCACTGGCATCTCGAAAGCTGGCAACGATATTGAGCTGTGAAGGGTTTCCCGATGTTTGAATAATCTCGGAGGTTCCACCGCTAAAGGCGACAATAATATTGTTCGACTGATCGATATCGAACCCCGATACGATCTTAATGCCATTGGCATCGACCATTCCGAACTTGGAAATTGTTCTTATGAGAATGTCCGATACATCTAGCGACGGGTCAGTTTTTAACTTCAAAGAAATGGATTTCTCAAAATCATATTTTGACCGAATAACAATGATTGGCGCTGAATACTCACTTTTTGATTTAACGGTGATAACAGGCTCATTTGCCAGCAAGTCGGTGTTGCAGAAGGCCGATAGGCCAACTGCAACTGCTAGGTTTCTAATGAAAGTTTTCATTGTTTACCCTCCACCTAAAGCAACGTATTAAGTCGAGACTTCGTTTGCGCCTCACCAAGCAACTCAAAATCAATGTCGCCACTGCGCGCACGTTTCAAAATCCCGAGTGAGCCAAGATAGGCTTGTAGCACCTTGTCTTGATCGGGGTGAACGCGCATGATTTTGAGAGTGGTGAGTTTGCTGGCGAGATTTGCCAGCGCTAACTCGCTTGGTACTTCTTGAGGCACTACAACGTCAATCGGGTCATTACCTTGCTGAAACGGCACATGAACCGTAGAGCCAATCCAGTACAAGCGGATGGAATCAGGCTGCGTTAGATTCACGGTTGTTTCAATCTGACCAAACGCCATAACCAAATCCGAAAAGGTCGGTTTAAACACAATCAGATTCGTAACTTCTTTCGCTTGTGAGAGAAGCTGCCCAGCCGTTCCCGACCACGCAATACGGTTAGGTAATGCGCTCAGAATAATGTGAATCTGAGTGTCACTCGTGGCTTTCCTTCGGGAGAGTGAGGTTAATTGCTGAAGTAAGTGAAGCGCGGTATTCAGCGCTTCCCCTTGATCTTCGCTGGCAATGGTTCCGCCATTCTCGATGAGCACAAAAATATCTTCATGAGTTTTAGTTTTGGGAGCCTGCGCTTGTTCGCCGCAAGCGGTAATGCAAAGAGTAAGGATAAGAGCGGTTAAATATTTCATGACTATTTCTCCTCTGACTTAAGGCTTTGAAAGGCGCGTGTAGTGAACAGCGCGAGGATGATGTTGATGACGGCAATCACGGCGCTCACGCCAATCGCCAGCCCTTTGTTTTGTGCAAGAAATGCCATCACGCCGCTTTCTTGCTGCACCACAAAACCACCTTGAGTGCTTTCTCGTGCAACGAGGGTGTATAAATTTACGACCTCAAGGCCAATGACCATGATTAAGACCAAGCCAGCGATGCTCGCCAAAATCTGATTTTGCGGGTGAGAAAACCATTCTTGAGGATCATCCAAGATATTTTGACGATGCACTTCCGCCCAGATGAAGAGCGGCGTTGCCACCGAAAACGTGGCCAGCAGTATTGAGATGATGTGAGAGGCATTGGCATCGGGATCAAGCATGCCAAACATCCCGCCGAGCACAGGAAGCTCTGAAAGGTACGTTTCGTTCATCAAGCCTATCGTTTCGGTGTAGACCGCATAGAACATAACGAACATGGCCGCTTCAAGTGAAACGGCAAAGAGGACTTTGACGACTCCTGAAGGGCTAACGGCTTTCACACCGTCAAACGGGGATGGTTTGTCGAAGTTCATTAGTGCACCTCCGAATTCTTACGGCTAAGCGCGTTCACACAGCCAAAAGAGTGACAATAGGCACATTCGCACCTTGCCCACATCTCACAGCGCAGCAGATCGTCTTGGCTCGGGGGTACAGATAAATCGGATTGGACGGGGTGATCCGCCTCAATTGTGATCTCAATGGATATTTGGATATCATCAGACATGTAAAGCCTCCAGCCCCTTTAAGAAGGGGTAATCAATGAACATGGGTTCTAAGAGGCTTTGCGCAAAGCTTGTGAAAACCTTATGTGATCCAGTTAATTTGAGCAAAAGGAGGACGAAAGAATAATAACTGCGGTGAAGTCCGTAACCCGTTGAATGATATGGAATTATTATCCGTATAATGGAAATTCAAAAGCTGGGAGTTCGAGGCGTATAAATGGCAAATACCAAAAAACGTTCGGCAAAATCTGAGTTCTGGGAAGCTCATGTTCTTGCTTGGAAGCGTGGCAAGCTAACTCAATCTGAGTACTGTATACAAAACAAGTTATCAGAATCTTCTTTCTCCAAATGGAAAGCCAAACTACTCCCCAGCCTGCGTGGCGCAAGGAAAACTCGTAAGCCTAAAAATAAATACTACAAGCATTCCAAACTATCAAATGCCCAAGTCGAGACACTTTTCGCCGCCTTTTTGTGTGATATACCTGTAAAAGATATTGCTAAGAAATTAGCCATCAGTGAAGCCTCCGCCTATAAGTACTACGATTTAATACGGCTTGATCTTATCGATGGAGCCCTGAATTATCCGCAATTGTTCTTTGGGGCTGGAATGCTTTTAACTTTGGGTGCACCTCCCGATGTAGACAAGCTAGCCAAAAGGTTTAAGCATACAAACCCAAGCATTAAAGGTAGAGAAAATCTAATTTATCACGCGATTGGTAATGTGCTTATTTGTCACTCGCTTCGAAAATGGTCAATTGCAGAGACCTATTACTTTTGGTTTCAAGGTTTAAGAATGTACTTTCTCAAGCACTATTCTGAGAACCACGGCTTGGTTGAGGAAGACTGGAACTTTGAACTCGCCATTCAAATGCAAAATGAAGTCCCGATCATGAAGCTGACCGTGACGGCATGGTTAGACTGGATAAGAGGCGGAGATAAAGCAGCACAATTTTCAAGTGATGTGTGGGAAGCCATCAGAGATCAGCATGATTATCACACGGATGCTAAATTTTGGTTTTCGACCATGCTTGAGAACTTAAAGTGGGTGGTGGAGCGAAAGCAGAGTTCAAAGAGAAACACCTATTGGGATTTTTTCAAGCCCAACAAGGCTGACTTTCTTGAGGTAAATGAGCGCATTCACAAATATCTACAAAACAAAGAAAATACTACCTGAGCCTATATATCAAGATCAGGTAAGTCATTTAACCAGCTTGGTGGTACGTCATCACTGGTCGGTGTATCGTTATCAAACAACGCTTTCCGAATATCTTTTTCTGGTATGTCTGTTTGAGAGAGTTGTTCTTTCAAAACCTTATCAAAAGGCTCCTGAGGGGGCGCTATATCATCAGAGGCGTTTATTTGCTCTTCTAATTCATCAGCAGTAACATTTTGAAATGTCATGCCCACTTCTGGGGTGTTGTTTTTATTGTCGGTCATCCATAGCCTGCCTTCCTAAACTATGGATATCAGAAAAACTTTAAAATTTTCAATAAAAATCGTAATTAGACGCTAAAAGCGATTTTCCTAAGCCATTCATGCTTTTTCTCAAGCATATGGCCACGGCCATATTTCGGCCCCGATTTCTTGTGCCCCATAAGTTCGTCGATGACTTCCTCTGGCGCGCCTGCGTCGCGGAGGCGGTCTTTAAAGGTATGGCGCAACGAATAGAGGGAGTGATTTGGTGTTGGCTTTAAATCGTTTTCACGCAAATATTTATTGATGGTCGTGGAGGCGGTATCGGCAGTGCGGTAATGGTTAAATCCATTCGGTAGTTGCTGGAAGGCATGAAGCGCTGCGCCTACGAGCGGAATTTTTCGCTCAGAGGTAAGCGTTTTGAGCGCTTTGTTTTCACGCGCGCGAATCCAGATATAGGGGATAGGCTCTTCCAGAACGATATCTTCTTCAGTCAGGCCGATAAGCTCAGATTCACGCGCGCCAGTATCGGCCATGGCAAATACTAAAAGCCTCGCTTCATCATTCAATCCATTCAGACCGTGCTTGAAAAGTAGGACATCTTGAACATAGCTGGCTTCAAAAGGAGGCCTTGATTGCTCCAGTTCCTTAAGGCGTATTTTTGAAAACAGCACATCAAAGTCGGTCGCCACTTCATATTGAAGCCCGACCACCTGAAGCATGTCTTTCACATACATCATATTTTTATTGGCAGTCGCGGCCACGACTTCGCCTTTTTCAATGCGATCCATCCACCATTGCCGGAACTGTAAAATATCAGATCGGGCAATGGCTTTAAGAGGCTTATCACCGATAGCGCTGATAAAGTAATTGATGGCAGCAAGGCGCGGATTTTTCCATTTGCGGATTTGATGCTCGGACTTATTAGTGAGCCTGTCGCGGCATAGCGGCCAGTATTTATCCGCGCAAGTGCTTAAAGGAAGCTCTGGCACATCCGTGCCGCCAAGCACGGAAGATACCGTTTCAGGTTGTTCTATGGCCTTGTTTGCCGTCTTCAGGCGCTCAACAATTTCTTCTAACGGCTCTTTGGCAATTTCAACGGCATTCTTATAGGCAAAGCCATGGGCTTTTGCGAGCTTGATAGCGGTGCGATATTCAGCTTCAGGATCAGCTTTTCCATTACCTTTAATCAGGCTGCGCCAATAATCTTCGATATAGTCGTTATAGATAGCAGCTTTTCGGATGGCCTCTTTTTCATCTTTGGTGCTCAAAGATATTTTGATGATGGCGCGCTTATCGTAGTCGGAGACGTATTCAGGAACGCGCCTGCGATAATAAAAATTCTTCCCTCTGCAAAATACATAGTTCGCCATCCATGTGTCCCAATTTGTAGCCCACTTTGTGTACCATTTTTAGGTAAAGCAAAAATGTGCCTTGGTCAATTGAAAAACAAATTTCAATCAATACAACATGTTAGCGGGAAAATAGTTAAGGTTATGTAAATGAAATGGTGGAGGGGGCAGGATTCGATTTGAAAATTTTGATCTCTAATTATTATTCTATTTCAGTGCTTTAGATATCTATTAGAAATTACTACTATAAAAATTTGTGTCCCAGTATGTGTACCATTTTGTGTCCCAGTTTTTAGCGGTCTGTAGGTTCGAATCCCGTGTGCTTTTCTGCAATTTTTATAGCACGGTTTAAGGTTTTAACTTTATCTTTTCTGCTCTGGTATTCTTTTTCAAGGCGCTCGAATATCGGCAGGTATTTATCGCCATATCGTGCCACAATTTTTGCAGCCTGATGATACGCTCTTTTAATTTGTGCCAAGCTTAATTGATCACTCATGCAGCCCCCTCTGGTGATAGAGGTGTGGGCACTTAATCCACTCATGTAAATCTTTCAGGTAAAACGCCTCGCGAATACGCTTACCTGTTGAAGATAATGTTCTGGGTTTAGGGAAGGTGCCGCAATCAATGCGTCTTAGTATTTCGTGTTTCGGTATGCCGCATAAGCGAGCGGCAAGCTTGAGCGGGATAAGCGCATTGCTCTGGATCATAAGCGCCGCTGTTACCTGCGCTTCAAAGTCTGCTTTAATGCTTTTGCCATTTAATAACTCATCCATGGGGCTTTCCTTTTCAAAGGAAGCGGTAACAGCCATATGCTGCATCGCTTCCTTGCACCCATGTTTGAAAATTAGCTACGCGCCTGTTGGTAACAGGTAATCGCTTTCTCAGAATTAAGCCACGTATCTATTAATATCATACGTGGTGTATCTTAATTATTCGTTAATCGCTCGGAATTGAAGGCTCTGCTTTACCGTCCAGTGCAGCTTGAACAAGTGAACCCAAGAATTTTGTAAAAGGCTCTATGTTTTGATTTGTGCTCGCTTCTTCCAAAGCAGCCATGTAGTCATTGCGCTTTTCCAGCGGCACAATCGTCCAAGGGTAGCCGCCGCTTGCCAGCATGGCATTCATCAAAAAACGCCCTGTACGACCATTACCATCCATATAGGGATGAATATAAACAAAGATAAAATGCCCCAGCACAACGCGCACCGCGGCATTTTCTTCGGCTTGCAGCAACTCAAAAAACGCTGGCATAGCATCGCGCACAGCCTCTCTGCTTGGCGGCGTGTGCATGGAGCGACGGATAAAAACGGGCGCATTCCGATAACCAGCAAGGTCAGCAGGCTTGTGAATACCAGCCGTCACTCCCGGCGCAAACATTTCGCGATACCATACGCGATGATCGTTATCGACGACTTCCCCTGCATTATGCCCATCAAGTATTTGCTCGATGCTCTTGCGCACGGCTTGGTAAGCCTGCCAATAGCCCCTAGCCGCTAGGGCATTCAGCCGCTCTTTATCATCGGCATTTTGTTCTGGGTTCCAGTCTCCAGTGCGAACGCGATTGATCAACTCAGGCGTTACACGATATCCCTCAATTGAAAGCGAGTGATAGGCATCGGTCACATACACATCTTCAACATGCTGCATGTATGCGGTTTTATCGACTGTTTGCGAAGGTGATGCAGGAAAGTGCGTTATCACGGTTTCCCTCATATCCTGCCACATAAGCCGAATACGATTGACGTATGGGAATTGCTCGCGTCGTGAGAAGCTTAGGCTGGATTGTTGCTCAAACGGGTCAGTTTCGCGCAAGTCATACCCAGCCGCGCGCATTGTGCCCATAATATCGTCAGCAATTTGAGCGCGGCCAATATTCCTGAATGCCCCCGCCAAGCGGCCAGCAATAGAGCTATGCCCTCCCTCTAGCAATTGCTCCAAGACTTCAGAGGCATCACTGACCATGGATAATGCCGCGCGCATATCGGTTGGGTTTTGAGTAAAGCTTTGCTTGCTACAGGCAATCAAAGCAGCAGGAAGGTTGTATATGCGCAGACCGTTTTTGGTTGTCACCTGAGCAGGTTCAGGGAGCGCAGCGCGAATATCTAATAGTGACGTGCCATGAGGTAATTCTGTTACATTGTTCCGTGCCTTGGTGGCTCGAACTAATAGCTGTCTGGGTACGGTCATATTCTCGGTATGGAGCGCGATAGATTGCTCAGGTGATAAGCACCAGTCGTCGCCTTTTAGGTGATTAAGGTAGGCTGCACAAAACTGCCAGAAGGACGCATACCAAGCCGTACTTTCCCCACGTGTTTCATCGGGGCGTGCTGGTACATACCAGCCCTTGATAACTTCCTCAAGGAAGCCATTTTGAACGAGGCGTTCACGATGAGTGCGCGAGAGATCGGCAGAGCGTATGGCAACTGAGCCATTTGTCTGAAGGTCGTGAAGGGCTTCTAATGCATCAGCCAGTTTTTCGGAAGGGGTCGCCATGGTGGTTCTTCTCGCTTATCGTGCGTATCCATTATTCGCTTATTGTGTTGTACCATTATTCGCTTATTGTGTCGAGCGATAATTCGCTTATTGTGCATAAATGGTGTAAGCAGTTGAGGTTTTAGAAGCTACATTTGCCCATTATTCGGTGTCCCCTAGTAAGCCTTGCCATGGGTCTTCATCCAGAGGCTTCTTGTTTTGAGTATCGGCGGAGGTCGTTGTGTTGTCGTCTAATACTGCCAATACGGTGGCCAGTTTCTCTTGTGGAATGAACAGCAGTTCGCTCTTGAGCCCCTTTGCGATCAACTCAAGGGTATCTAGCCTTGGATTGCCTTTGGATTCCAGTCGCTGATATTGCTGGCGCGACATTCCAACGCGCATCATCATATCGTGCTGTTTGAGCGCCAGCTCTAATCGGCGTTTTTTGATTTGTTTGAGTAGTGAATTCATATTGAAACTCATATGTTGCTATTTCTTGATTAAGAAGCATATTGGTTTCTTTTTTAGGCTTGGGCAACATATAAGTTGCTATTCGGGCGATAACATGGCTATCAATCGCCTGATTTTCTCTTCATAAAAGTTCTTTACAAGAACGCTTTTCTTGCTACTGATAGATGAGAAAGTGAGGAAGAATGAAGCCCAGCTATAAGAAAATTGGTTTGTTCGTTTTGATCGGCATCGTCTCTTGGGGCATATACGAATACTTTAGACTCGGCTTGCATACTCTCCCAGATATGCCTGATGGAGCATGGGTCATGGTTTCAAAAGCCGGAACCCGCGCAATCGTTGTCGATATTCCAGACGAAAGGCTTGAACGCAATTATTTCCTAATTCCGACCGCAGAAACCCCTGAGTGGTTTAAAGATGCATGGTCATTTTGCGAGCAGGCAACAGATGAGCAAAAAGAGCTTAACCCACCTGATCGTGGAATGAGGCTGGAAGGGTTTTGTTCAATCAATGCGGATGGTGAAACAATCTACACGGCTGTTTTGCAATCCGCTCCAAGGTTATAAGCCCCCAGCCAGTTTTCTCAATTTGCAGAGCAAGTAGCGCAGAGCGCTACGGAAAACTGACTGGCCGCCAAGCCCACCCTATATGACCTGATGGCAATGCCATCGATCATCCGACTGCCTCGATGATGATTCAACATCGCGCTTGATAAAGATATCGGCAGTCGGTAAACAGGTAGTGGACGCGGAGCATTAAAGAGTAAACTTCTGCCCTTGGGGCAGGCCTTAGCACCACCGTCATCGTGAAGATAAGACAAGAGTCGCTAGGAATAAATTGCTGCAATGCTGCATAGTTCCGCTATTGGCGCGGCTTTACGATGACCGCAAGATGTGTGCGTGTAGTACAAAATCGAAGATTTTTCCCTCCCCGCACCTATCTTGAGAAGGACGTTGCCCCGTCCGTTCTATCCTCAGGCGGCGCTCTAAGCATCGAATTATCATTCTCTGACAAGAGCTTATCAGGTGCGCAATCCATAGCGATTGGTATGCTGCACCAGCGAACGATTGGCCGTTCGATCACCACTTATGGGAGCCTCCGAGCTACCCCTAAGAACCCCATAGGCAAGGGTGAGATTTTGCTCTCCCCTTGCATCCCCATCAACCAGAAAGGAGAAGTTAGCTCTCCCTTCATGGACTTCCCATCAATCAAAGGGGCATGTCATAGCCCCTCATGAACTCCCTCGACCAACCCTGCGCGGATTGGATGCCGTAAGCGTTTCGACGCTTAACCACGACCACTGTTTCGCCTGTGGAGGACGACCAAGGTGCGACCTTGGATGCGTGTGTATATAACTGCACCAGCATAAATATCTTTGGTTGTGAATTCCTCTATTTTCCCATATTCTCCCCTATAGTTATGAGGGCAGAAAATGCTATGACTGATCAAATATTAACCTTGAAAGAGGTGGCGGCATATCTAAAGCTCGCCGAGAAAACGGCTTACAAGCTAGCCGCTGAAGGTAAGCTACCCGGTTTCAAGGTCGGGGGGAGTTGGCGTTTTAAGACCGAAGATATAGACCGCTGGATTGAAGAAAAGAAAAACACTAAGGGCAACTAATGGATCATTCCGTACACAATAAACTGGTTTCATTTATCTGGAACATTGCTGACGACTGTTTGCGCGATGTTTACGTGCGCGGTAAGTACCGTGATGTCATCCTGCCAATGGTTGTTCTACGCCGTTTAGATACATTACTTGAGCCGAGCAAACAGGCCGTATTGGATGAGGTAAAGTTCCAGAAAGAAGATATGAATGCCACCGAGCTTGACGATGAGCCGCTAAAAGCTGCGTCGGGTCAGGTTTTCTACAACGTCTCAAAGTGGACGCTCAAAAGCCTGTTCAGCACCGCCACGAACAATCAGCAAATCTTGCTGGCTAACTTCGAAGAATACTTGAATGGCTATAGCGACAACGTAAAAGAAATTATTGAACGCTTCGAGCTATTTTCAAAAATTCGCCACATGGCAGGCAAAGACGTTTTGCTCGATGTGTTGGAGAAGTTTGTTTCGCCCTACATCAACCTTACGCCCAATCCAGCAGAAGACCTTGATGGCAACAAGCTACCAGCCCTTACCAATTTGGGCATGGGGTATGTCTTTGAAGAGCTGATCCGTAAGTTTAATGAAGAGAATAACGAAGAAGCTGGAGAGCACTTTACCCCGCGTGAAGTAATCGAACTAATGACACACCTTGTCTTTGACCCAATCAAAGATGACTTGCCACTAACTATTACAGTCTATGACCCTGCTTGCGGTAGTGGCGGGATGCTGACTGAATCTCAGAACTTCATCGAAGAAAGATATCCAGCCGCCAATCGTGATATTTACCTCTACGGTAAAGAAATCAACGATGAGACCTACGCTATCTGTAAGTCGGACATGATGATCAAGGGTAATAACCCTGAAAACATCAAAGTAGGCTCGACACTCTCAACCGATGAATTTGCCTCTGACCGTTTTGACTTCATGCTATCGAACCCTCCATACGGCAAAAGCTGGGCTTCAGAACAGAAAAACATCAAAGATGGCGGCGAAGTTATTGACTCCCGCTTCAAGGTAGAGCTAACCGATTACTGGGGTAATAAAGAAACCGTCGATGCAACACCACGCTCAAGTGATGGGCAGCTTCTGTTCCTCATGGAGATGGTGAGCAAAATGAAATCACCAGATGTCAGCCCACTAGGTAGCCGTGTAGCATCTATTCATAACGGCTCAAGCTTATTCACAGGTGATGCAGGTAGTGGCGAGAGCAACATTCGCAGATTTATCATCGAAAATGACATGCTCGAAGCCATCGTTCAGCTTCCCAACAACCTTTTTTATAATACAGGTATCACGACTTATATTTGGCTACTAAACAACAATAAGCCGGAGTCACGCCAAGGTATCGTCCAGTTAATTGACGCAAACCTGCTTTATAAGAAAATTCGAAAGAACCTAGGTGACAAAAACTGCGAGTTCTCGCCAGAGCATATCGAAGAGATCACAAAGGCATATCTCGAATGCTCGGAAGTTGAAAGAAAACTCGATCAAAGCGACGACCCTACTGGCATTGCTAGTAAGATTTTTAGCAACAATGATTTCGGGTATTACAAGGTCAACATAGAGCGCCCAGATCGCCGCAAAGCTAAGTTCAGCCCTGAAGCTATAGCACCTTTACGTTTCGATAAATCTCTATCGGAAGTGATGGAGCATTTATTCGAGGAGCATGGCGATGAAGTCTACGAGAAGGGCTTTTTGAAGGCCATAAGCAAAGATGTTTTGGAATGGTGCGAAGATAAAGACATTAATGTAAACGCAAAGGCAAAAGCCAAACTGCTCGACGATAAATACTGGAAGAAGCTGCGCGATAATCTTGCAGTGGCCAATGTCCTGATGCATGAGATCGGCAGCGACGAATTTGACGACTTCAATATTTTCAAAAATAAAGTCGACGACGTGCTCAAAACAAAGAAGATTAAGCTTTCCGCTCCAGAGAAGAATGCCATTCTTAATGCCGTAAGCTGGTATGACGAGAGCGCAGTCAAAGTAATTAAGAAGGTTGTAAAACTTACTGGAGATAAACTTTCAGCTTTACTCGAAAAATGGAACTGCTCTCAAGATCAATTACAAGACTTTGGCTATTACCCTTCTGAAAAAGCAGGGGAATTTATCACCTATGAACCGAGTAGCGATCTCCGCAACGCGGAATCAGTGCCAATGGATGATGAAATCTACCGATATTTCCTCGCAGAGGTAAAACCTCATGTTGAGGAAGCTTGGATTAATCTCGATAGTACAAAAATTGGGTATGAAATCAGCTTTACGAAATATTTCTTCAGTCATAAATCATTGCGCTCACTGAAGGAAGTGGCAGACGATATTGTCGCACTAGAGCAAAAGGCAGAGGGTCTAATAGCAAAAATATTAGACATTGATTTAGCTGAGGTGCAGGGAGCATAAAATGACTGCACTAAGAGCTATAGAACAATACGATGACACGCAAGACAGCGGAATTGAATGGCTTGGACGTATTCCGGCGCACTGGCAACTGAAGAAACTGAAATTTGTTGTTGATATTGCAAAGCGTATCGCAGGGAAAGAAGGCTTTGATGTACTCTCAATCACTCAGAAAGGGATAAAGGTCAAGGATGTGGAGAGCGGCGAAGGCCAATTGGCCATGGACTACTCCAAATACCAGTTTCTCTACAAAGGCGAGTTTGCCATGAACCATATGGACTTGCTTACTGGGTACGTTGATATATCGCAATACGACGGAGTTGTTAGTCCTGACTACAGAGTTTTTAAAAACCGCAGCTCAGAAGTTCTTGATGCTTATCTTCTACTGATTTTTCAAATGGGCTATACGCAGCGCATATTCTACAAATATGGACAAGGCGTTTCATCTTTAGGGCGTTGGCGTTTTCCAGCAGATAATTTCAATAACTTTCTGATACCTATCCCTCCTTTGGAAGAGCAAAGTAGAATTATTAATTTTGTTTCTAGCAAATCCGGTCAAATCGATGAGGCTATATCAATTAAAGAACGGCAAATTGCTTTGCTTGTTGAAAGCAAGAAAATAATTATTCACAAGGCAGTTACCCAAGGCATTGATGCAAACGTTAAAATGAAAGATTCGGGCGTAGACTGGTTGGGATTTGTACCAGAACACTGGTTTGTTAAGAAAATTAAATTTCACTGTCGAATTAAGAACGGCGTTGATTACAAGCACGTTGAGGTCGAAGACGGATATCCAGTTTACGGATCAGGAGGCCAATTCACCTATGCATCTAGTTACCTTCATGATGGAGAAGCGGTTCTTTTGGGCAGAAAGGGAACCATTGATAAGCCTCTTTACGTAAACGAAAAATTTTGGACAGTTGATACTATGTTTTACTGCCTTTGCGATAAAAATGTCGTCGCTAAATATATTTATTATTGTGCAACTACAATTCCATTTTCGTTTTATTCCACAGCCACAGCACTACCGAGTATGACGCAATCGGATTTGCTCAATCATTTTTTCGCGCTGCCTGATAAAAATGAGCAGAAAAGAATTGTTAATTATCTCGAAGTAGAGCTCTCCCACATTGAAGAAGGAATTGAAGCGCAATCTGAACAAATAAAAAGGCTCAAAGAATATAAAGAAACAATGATCAATAACGCCGTAACGGGCAGAATCAAAGTAGCGTAGCAAGGAGGCAAAGTGTTTACGGTAGATCATCAAGCAAATCGAATAAAAGCAGTGAAAACCAAGACATTCAGTGAGCTTGGTTTCACAGAGCGTAAACACCTTCAGGAATGGCTTGCACATGAGCCTTCAGCTCTGGGTGAAGAACTTTTGATAATCCAAAAGGAATTTGATGGTTTTGATGATACTCGCGAACGCCTTGACCTGTTGGCGCTTGATAAAGACGGAAACTTGGTCATTATCGAGAACAAGCTGGATGACAGTGGTCGAGATGTGGTTTGGCAGTCCCTTAAATACGCCTCGTACTGCGCCAGCTTAACCAAGCTGCAAATCGTTGAGATATTTCAGCAATACATCAATCGGTATGAGAAGCAATCATCAGACGGGACTGTTGCGGATGCCTCAACGCAACTCTGTGAGTTTCTTGATGCACCTGATCTTGATGAGGTAAAGATCAATCTCGGTAATAGCCAACGCATCATGATGGTGGCAGCTAACTTCCGAAAAGAAGTGACTAGCACCGCACTGTGGCTGTTAGGCCAAAGCATCAATATCCAATGTTTCAAAGTAACGCCACATTCCCTTGGCGATCAGCTCCTTATCAATATTGATCAAATCATTCCAACGCCTGAAGCAAAAGAATTGATGATTGGTATTAACGCGAAAGAAGCAGAGGAAAAGAGCACTGAGGTTGTTCGAAAGCATCGTCATACAGTAAGGCATGATTACTGGGAGCTGTTACTAGAAGCGTTCCGAAATAGCTCATGCACTTTATACAATAGTGTAAGCCCAAGCAAAAAGGATCACTGGCTGAATGCTGGTTCGGGTGTAACTGGCTGCCCCTTTAGTTTGATTTTTAACCAAAAAGAAATACGTGTTGAGTTATGGCTGAGTCGAGCCAATCAAGAGGACAACACTTTTCTATTTGAGCAATTAAGCAAGCAGCGTGAAAAGATTGATGCTGCCTTTGGTGATCACTTAGAGTGGCTCCCATTAGAAAATAAAAAATCCTGCCGTATTCAGTATACAAAGCCTGCCGACGGATTTAATCGTGAATTATGGAATGAGTGGGTGCAATGGCACCTTGCCCACATGACCAAGCTGGAAAAGGCGTTAAAAACACCGCTACAGAAAGCGTCTGAAGCACTTAAGAATAAGAATCTGGAGCAGGGATAAGCATGGTAAGTCAAACAAACGAACAAGCGCTAGAATCAGCAATCGAGAAAGCTTTAACAGGCACTTGCTTGGAAGAGTTGAAAGGCCAAGTTCGAGAGGTTGCGCCTGATTATAGTAACACGCTTTATAAAGTTGGCTATCCCTCTGACTTTAATATGCAGTATGCGCTCGATGAGCGTTTCTTCTGGTCGTTCCTGGAAAAGACACAAGAGGATGAGCTTGAGAAAATAAAGCGTAACAACCCTAACGATTGGCAGCGTAAAATATACGAGCGTTTTGACCGACTCATCAAGAAGCATGGCATTTTGCATCTACTTAAGAAAGGTTTGAGTGTTGATGATGCGCATTTCAATTTGATGTATCCCGCGCCATTGGCAAGCTCCAGCGAGAAAGTTAAACAGAACTTCGCTGATAACCTGTTTAGCTGCACCCGCCAGTTACGCTATTCGCAGGCTAATCCGCTACAAGAAATAGATATGGTGCTGTTTATCAATGGTATTCCATTGATAAACCTAGAGCTTAAAAATGCTTGGACAAACCAGACAGCCCGTTACCACGGCCAGAAACAGTATCGTGAAGACAGAGATACCAATCAGCCACTTTTGAATTTTGGTCGTTGCCTTGTGCATATGGCGGTTGATACCGATGAAGTCTATATGACGACCAAGCTGGCAGGCAAGGCAACATTCTTTTTGCCGTTCAACAAAGGTCATAATCTTGGTCAAGGTAATCCGCCAAACCCAACAGGCCATAAAACGGCTTATCTATGGGAAGAGGTTTTCACCAAAGAAAGCTTAGCCAATATCATTCAGCACTTTGTCAGGCTGGACGGTTCTAGCAAAGACCCGCTGAATAAGCGCACCTTGTTCTTTCCGCGTTATCACCAGATGGATGTTGTGCGAAAGCTCATTAACCACGCCTCAGTCAACGGTGTTGGGCAAACCTACTTAATTCAGCACTCAGCGGGTTCCGGTAAGTCTAACTCCATCACTTGGGCGGCGTATCAACTGATAGAGTGTTATCCAGAGTCCGATACGATTCAGGGCTCGAAAGGCGTTGATGAGCCACTTTTCGATTCCGTGATTGTGGTGACTGATAGAAGGCTCCTTGATAAACAGCTACGCGATAACATCAAGGAATTCTCTGAGGTTAAGAATATCGTTGCGCCTGCATATAAGTCTTCTGAGCTTAAGTCAGCGCTAGAGAATGGTAAGAAGATTATCATTACGACCATTCAGAAGTTTCCTTTCATCATCGATGGTATTGCTGATTTAAGTGATAAGCGTTTTGCTGTAATCATTGATGAGGCGCACAGCTCTCAGAGTGGCTCTGCTGCCGACAAAATGAACCAAGCATTGGGTGACTCAACTGACCCAGACTCGGAAGACGCTCAAGATAAAATCCTACAGGCAATGAAGTCTCGCAAGATTAGAGGAAACGCCTCTTATCTGGCTTTTACCGCTACCCCCAAAAATTCGACTCTGGAAAAGTTTGGGCACCGTCAACCAGATGGCAGCTTTGTACCATTTCACCTTTACTCAATGAAGCAGGCAATTGAGGAAGGATTTATTCTTGATGTGCTGGCCAATTACACGACGTACAAAAGCTATTACGAAATTCAAAAATCCATCGAAGATAACCCTGAGTTTGATACCAAAAAAGCGCAGAAGAAACTCAGAGGTTATGTAGAGCGAAGCCAGCAAACAATTAATACCAAAGCAGAGATCATGCTCGATCACTTCATTACCCATGTCGTGAATGCCAAGAAGCTGAAAGGCAAAGGTAAAGGCATGGTAGTAACGCAGAATATTGAAACCGCTATTCGCTACTATAAAGCCATAACGCGTTTGCTTGATGAGCAAGGCAACCCATTTAAGGCCGTGATTGCTTTCTCGGGCGAGAAGGAAGTGGATGGTATCAAATACAGTGAAGCTGAAATGAATGGCTTTACTGAGAATGAAACCAAGGATAAATTCGATAAAGACGAATATCGTCTTCTCGTCGTGGCGAACAAATATCTAACAGGCTTTGACCAGCCCAAACTCTGTTCTATGTACGTTGATAAGAAGCTTGCCAGCGTTCTTTGCGTACAAACGCTTTCTCGTCTGAACCGCTCCGCACCTAAATGGGGTAAGAAGACGGAAGATTTGTTTGTGCTGGATTTCTTTAACTCTGTAGATGACATCAAGGCAGCGTTTGATCCCTTTTATACTGCAACGTCTTTGTCTGAGGCTACAGATATCAATGTACTCCATGAGCTAAAAGATGAGCTGGGAGATGTGGGCGTTTATGAGTGGTTTGAGGTCGAAGAGTTTGTTAAGCGCTATTTTAACAATGAGGATGCGCAAAAACTCAGCCCGATTATTGATATAGCCGCAGCACGTTTCAATGTCGAATTGGGGTTAGAAAACGATGCCAAAATCGACTTTAAAATTAAGGCAAAGCAGTTCGTTAAAATCTATGGGCAGATGGCCTCTATCATGCCGTATGAGATGGTCGTATGGGAAAAGCTATTCTGGTTCTTGAAGTTCCTAATTCCGAAGTTAAAAGTAGAAGACCCAGATGCTGAGTTACTTGATGAATTGCTGGAATCTGTCGATCTAAGTTCTTACGGGCTTCAGCGAGTGAAGCTTAGCCACTCAATCGGACTTGATAGTGAAGAAACTGAGCTAGACCCGCAGAACCCTAACCCTCGTGGTGCGCACGGAACAGATAAAGAAACTAATCCGCTTGATGAGATCGTTAACACCTTCAATGAGCGATGGTTCCAAGGCTGGAGTGCCACACCAGAAGAGCAGCGTATTAAGTTCGTAAACATCGCTGAAAGCGTGAAAGCACACCCTGATTACGAAGATAAATACAAAAACAACGCAGACCCACATAACCGTGAGCTGGCCTTCGAGAAGATACTTAAAGAGATCATGCTACAGCGCAGGAAAGATGAACTTGAACTGTATAAGCTGTTTGCTGGTGACGATGCGTTTAAGTCTTCGTGGAAGCAGAGTATTCAGCGTATTGTGGATATGTAGAATTTTTAACGTGCGGCTATGCAATGAAACAAAAGATTCAGCAGGTACTAAGTGAAACCCCCGGATTAAAAGGTCGTCAAATAGCCAATAAATTGGGCTTGGACAAAAGGGATGTCAATTCTTACCTGAGTAAGCAGGAAGGTGATTTCGTCAAAGATGAAAATCATTGCTGGTTTGTTGTTCAAAACGATCTCATGGAAATCCATCTTGATGGGGAGACATGGGTCGATGGGTTGTCCTTGGATCGTTCCGTTGCCAGTGCTGGATCGCCATTGGAGTCAGAGTGCTCTTCTATTCATTTTGTTGTGCCAGAGGGCTGTAAAATATTTCTAGATGCGGAAGCACGATTGCTCGCATATTCAAATCAATGCATTTATGTCGGAAAGAATGTTGTAATCGATTTTAATGATTGCATGGAAACACTAAGCTGGTTCGATAGGAATGGTTTTTTTCAAATGCTACACAAAGATGTTGTGGTTAAGCCTAATCGCCCTACGTTTTCTAGCGCTGAGTTGTTTAAGGGCAATAGCGAAGCCGTTTATGAGTTTGGTGAAGTTGACCCACTTGATCTCGATGAAGATATTCCTCAGAGATTAAAGCATAGTTTTGTGAACTATGCTGGCGAGCAATATTCGCAGCCAGCCTTTACCGTTTTATCTGAATTATTCGGCAATGTTCGTGACCACTCTGAATCTCCTATTCCTGGATATATAGCGCTCCAATACTATAAGGGGTTTCAGAGGCGAAGCGGCTATGGTGGCGTTAAACCCCATATTCAAACTATTGTTTCTGATAGCGGGCGCGGAATCACAGGAACACTAAAGCCTGTACTTCAGGCGCGATATCCAGAGATTTTTAGCATGTTCGATTTCTCTGATCCAAAGTCTTATCCCTTACTTGTGAGTGAGGTTTTCAAAAGAGGTCGTATCTCTCAATCTAGCGATGAAGGTCGTGGACTAGGGCTAAAGCGAAGTGGAGAAGTTGCTGCTTCATATGATGCGATTATATCAGTTAGGGAAGGTAATTTTGAGCTTAAGCTCACCTACAAGTCTGGAAAAATATTCAAGACAGATTATGAATTAGGTCTTCCAAAGTTGATGGGAACGCATATTTGTTTTGACTTCATTCTTGCGAAAAGCTAGAAGATCTGGTTAAATTAAGAAGATGAACCAGAAAGTGATTACTATGCGCCTTCGCGATTTTACTAAGAATGATCATCCCTTTGGAAACAAACAAGGGAGAGAAACGCTTTCACTACTCTCTGATTATGTCGATGATAATCCTTCGGATATCTACGAGATTTCTATAGAAGGGATTGAAGCAACTGATGCTTCTTTCCCGAGAGAGAGTGTTATCTCATTAGCCAAACTTTGTAAGGGTGAGAAGGGATTTTATCTTAGCGGTTCATTCACCAAAGACCTTCTTGATAACTGGCACTATGCTGCAATAGCCAAAGAGCAACCTTTGATCCTCAAAACCGATGATGGTTACTCAGTTATCGGCCCCGCTCTTAGCAAAGGGGCAAAAGAGCTGCTCGACTTTATTATGAGGGAGGGTGAGGTTACTACCTCTAAGGTCGTCCAGAAATTTGGTGGCTCAGCCCAGAATGCGAGCGCTAAGCTCAAAAAACTCTATGCTACAGGCCTGATTTTAGGCAGTAAGGCCGTTGCCGAGTCTGGCGGTCTAGAATTTGTTTATAAAGCGATCAAATAATTCTGGTAAAACAGGTTGACTTTAGCAGAATGAATCGGGTATTCTTTGATCAATGGGCTTACAAGCCTTTTTTATTGGGGTCTGATAAAACAGATTAACTTTAACAGAAATGGAAGAGATACTTATGGCTAAAAATCCACCTATTGGAGACGGACACCGCAAAGGGGCGGTTAAAGGACGCTCTCAAACACAAACGCCTTCAGGGCATTACGTAAAGCGTGATGCTTCTACAGGACGATTTATGGATGTAAAAACAACTGATAAGACGCCGTTCAAAGGCGTTCGTAAGGAGAAGTAGCATGGCTAATGGTATTACTCATAGCATAACTGGCGGCTTATGCGGTCTTGGTGTCGCTATATCTGAGCAGGATAAAGAATCTCCTATAAACCCTGTGCTTGCGATTGGAACAGGGTTAGCTTTTGCTAAGCTGCCTGATATATTGGAACCTGCGATACATCCCCATCATCGTCAGTTTTGTCATAGCGTGGCTATGCTCACCGCTGTTGGTTATGGTATTAAAAAAGCATATGAGTGGAAGCCGAAGGATAGTACTGGGGAATTTTGGCGGGCATTGGCACTTTGTGCCGGGGTTGGTTATATCTCCCATTTAGTGCTTGATGGAATTACCCCTCGATCATTGCCGCTATTAGGAAAAATATAAGCCAACGAAATTTGGAAGGATAGAACTTATGGCCGCAAAAGTAACTTTTTTCCCCGTCGATAACGGTGATATGACATTGATCAGGCTTGCCGATGACAATGCTACAAGTTTATTAATCGACTGCAAAATCAGATCATCTGCGGATGATCCTCAAGATTCTACTCATGATGCTGGAAAGGCGCTTCGGGATAAAATCAAAACTGATGACAAAAATAGGCCATATGTTGATGCCATGCTTCTATCTCACCCAGATGAAGATCATTGCTTAGGGTTGCGAAATCATTTCTGGTTAGGAAGCGTTGCCGATTATTCAGATGATAAGAAACCACAAAATGAAAAACGCATAATTATCCGTGAATTGTGGTCGTCCCCTATGGTTTTCCGAAGAGCCTCGAAAAACCATGTGCTTTGTGAAGATGCAAAAGCATTTAATGCCGAAGCAAAGCGCAGAATTCAGGCAAATAGGGATTCAAATTTTTCCGTGCGTAATGGCGATAAAATTCTGATTATGGGTGAGGATGAAAATGGGAAAACGGATGACTTGCAGCCAATCTTAATAAAGAAAGGTGAAGAGTTTAAAGGAATTAGTCAAGCCGCTACTGATTACATTACATCATTTTTAATAGCGCCGATTGGAAAGCAGGATGACGATTCTGAAGAGTTGCTGTCAAAAAACAATTCCAGTGTAATTATTGGATTTAAAATTAGACACTCTGCCTTTGGGCAAAGTGTTTGTAAATTTCTTGTCGGTGGTGATGCGGACGTAAATATTTGGGAACGCGTTTCCGACGAATTTACCTCAGATGAGTTAGAGTACGATTTATTGTTGGCTCCACATCATTGCTCATGGAGAACGCTGTCTCATGATAGTTGGTCGGAAAATGGTGAGGACGCCAAAGTTTCTCAAAAGGCGCGGACAGCGCTTGGAAACTCACGCTATGGAGCATTTATTGTTTCGAGTAGCAAACCAATTCTTGATGATAATAATGATCCGCCTTGTATTCGTGCAAAACGTGAGTACCGAGATATTCTTGGTTCGTCTGGTGTATTCAAATGTACGGGAGAAGAGCCAACTAAATCAAAACCCGCGCCGCTTGAGTTTGAAACTACGAGTAGTGGCTTCAAGCTGGCGGTTGCAATTTCTGCCGCCGCATCTGTTACGTCCTGTTCTCCACCACGGGCAGGCGCATGGAAGTAGATTATTTTGATTGGGGGGGATTGTGTGTTAATTCTGGCAAACTTGATCCAGTTGTTCAGAAGGTGTATCAGGCTTGTTTGAATGACTCGTCATGCGAAGTGCTTGAGTTAAGGTTAGATGCTGAAAAAAAGACACAATCAATTTTGGCGGAATTTGCTGATGGCTCTTTCGATATAAATAACTCGGGAGGTATTGGCAGAGTTGAACGGCTATCCATAACCTATGCTCCCGAAAGTGATTTCTGTTGGGACGTTAGGGCTTTAAGAAAAGACTTTCCTGTCACAATTCATCAAAACCACGTTCTTGAGGGTGAGCCTCGATCTTTATGCCTCTATGTTGAACCTTGGTTTTCTATAGAAAGGTCATGGACTCCAGAGTTGTTCTTAAAGCGAATTTTTTGGTGGCTGAGGGAAACAGCGAATGGAACTATTCATGGCGATGATCAGCCGATAGAGCAGCTATTTTTTTCTAGTCCTTACAACGTAGTTTTACCTGAAAACTATTTCTTCGATGATGCCTCAAAGCAGGAAAAAATATCGTTCACTATGATTGGGGATGGCGATAGCACCTCGAAAACATTGATTGGCGATTATGTAAGTAAAAACGCTGGTAATAACCCTTTTTGTGTTGCTATTCCAATAGTTTTAGAACCTGTTGAAAATGGGCCTGTAGAAGAGTATCCATATACGTTAGGTAATCTCCAAGTTCTTCTTGAGAAAAGGAAGGTTGAGATTGTTGATCGATTAAAGAATGCTGTGTTAGATCGGGTTTCCGAAAATGGAATTGGTGTCCAAAATCAGGAAAGAGAGTTTGTGATCCTGTTAATCGGAATGCCTAGAATTCGAAACGAAGTAATCGAAAAAATTGAAACTCAAGGCTTTATGGTTGATCTGTCCTTCGGTGCCCTTGGTGAGAAACTTGGTGTTTTATTTCGGGCGCCTGATCAAAATAAATGGTATCGGGACGCACTGGGGAACTCTGATTGTGATGATTGGAGAGAGGTTCCTATATTTCCAGTAAGTGTGACGACCTACCCGACCCGTGAGCAAATCAGGCAATATTCAGGGATATCAAAAGAGGATATCGTTCCGAATGGGATTATAGCCGGAGCAGGTGCTCTTGGTGGTTTAATTGCCAAGATATGGAGTCGGGAATGTTGGGGTGAATGGACAATTATAGATGACGATATTCTCAAGCCTCATAATATTGCTCGCCATATTTCGACTCGCCATGGTGTGGGATTTTCAAAATCGATAGTGGTTGATTCAATCGTAAATGATGTACACGATTTCGAAGATAATAGCTCGCCCAAAAATTTTGTCGATAGTGTCGTTTCTGATAATCCAGAAATAGTTAAGCGAATTGGAGAGGCTGATCTTCTCGTTGATGTGACTACTACGTTATATGTTCCGAGAGAACTCTCAAGAAAAGAAAATTGTCCTAGAACAGTAAGTGCATTTGTCACTCCTTCTGGTATGTCATCCGTAATGCTCCTAGAGGATAACGAGCGAAATATTCGTTGTAACAGCTTGGAGGCTCAATACTATAGGGCAATATTAAATAGCGACTGGGGTGAAACGCATCTGACAGGACATTTGGGGAAATTATGGGTTGGTGCGGGATGCAGAGAAGTTACGATTGCGATGTCCGACGAACTGATTCATCTTCATGCCGCGATTTTATCTAGGCAGATTAGAAAAAAATCAGCTCTTCCGACTGCCAGAATCTGCATTTGGGACTGTCAGGATGATGTTGGTGGTGTTGTTTCTCACGATATAGAGGTGTTCCAAACACAGTCTGCCATGATTTTTGGCTGGGAAGTGTGCTGGGATGACGGTTTTTTGAGCGAAGCCAAAAAATATCGTAAGGAAGCTCTTCCTAATGAAACAGGTGGCCTGTTGTTTGGAATAATTGACCAAAAGGATAAAACAATAACGTTAGTTAAAGCCTGTAGCGCTCCAGATAATAGTGAATCTACGCCTACAAGTTTTGAGCGCGGAGCTTATGATTCAACTGATATTCTGGATGATTATCGAGAGCGTTCGGGAGGGGTTGTTACATACGTTGGCGAATGGCATTCCCATCCTCAAGGGTGTGAAGCCCTACCTAGCCAAGATGATATAGGGCAGCTTCGATTTTTAACCAGTGCTTTGAAAAACGAAGGAATGCCCGCTCTTATGCTGATAGTTTCTTATTCTTCATTTGGTCTTTATCTTGGAGAGCAAGGTGTTGTTTTAGATTTTCCTGCTAGCGAACCCTGCAAAAAAACGGACGAATTTTAAATGTTATCAGATATTTTTGATGAATATAGCTTAGGCGCACGAGTAAGACCCTCACTTCTTGCCTTACTGCCTTTTATAATAACTTCGTATATTGTTTTCCCATCTCTATACAATGTTGTTGCTACGTTGTTCAGTATTATTGTGTCATGTGGATTTATCACCGCATTGGCTCATTATTCGAGATTTGAAGGTAGAAAAACAGAAAAACGGTTATATCGAATTTGGGGCGGGAGACCAACAACCATCATGCTGCGACATGAAGATAGCACGTTGGATAAGCATACAAAGATCAGGTATCACAAATGTATTTCGCAAAATATTATAGATTGGCATGCTCCAACAAGCGATGATGAGCGGAATAATCCAGATGAAGCAAATGGGTATTACGATTCCGCCATACGGTGGTTGCTTGAAAAAACCAGAGACACAAAAACCTATCGGTTGTTATTCAAAGAAAATATTTCGTACGGATTTAGAAGGAATTCTCGCGGAATTAAATGGCTTGGAGTTTTGGTTTCGTTGCTTTCGCTTTCATTGGTCTTAATGTATTTATATTCTAGTGGCGAATATCTCGACTTAAATAAGCATGCCTTGGAGTATGGGGTGGTTGCTTTTTCTACGATTATGTTGCTCTGGTGGTTATTTATTGTCAAAGATGCTTGGGTTAAAGATGCGGCTTATAGTTACGCATCTAGACTTCTTGCTGTATGCGAAAATCTGGATAAAGAGACATGAGATCGTCCGATAGAATCGGAGATACATTGATTTTAATACTTGGCTTTCAACTATAACTAAAATCAAGGGCATGGAGCCCTTGACGAAAGTTCGTTTTCGATATTTTCAAGTGAAGCCAATGCGTTCACGCGTTCCAGTGTTTGCGGCTTACTTTTTGCCAGTTCGTTAAAAACCTTTCTATGTAGGCCATAAAGCTCGTTCGTGTTTTTGGCTGCCAGTTCAAATCTTGTAATCAATTTCATTGTTACCTCCTGTTTTGGAGGCCGTGACTGCCACGGCCTTTGTATGGCCGCGTGTTTGTGCAAAGTGACTGATCTGCACCTTAGGTCGCAATATTATGAAGAAGCGTTACGCTTGCTGATCCATCGTCACTTTGCGCTAGTGGTAATGCTAAAAGGCAGTGTTGGTTAAGGGCTCAATCAGGTGGTGCTGATTGATTAAAAATTGCTGGTAGTGCTAAAGCACGACTGCTTTGAAAGACGTTGAAGTTTTCCGCTGCGCTAGGCAGAAAGCTCAATAAGGTATGAACACTGATCGTGTTCGCTTGATTCAATAATTACGTGCCCCTTTTGGGTAAACGTCAAAATATCACACAACTTGTCTCCATCAAGACATCCCCCTTCCTTCCGCGCCCGAAAAGACTGGGCTTGTGCAGGACGGGCGGTTCCCCCTGTCTGGATTACGCCAAAACATGTGATCTTACGCTCGCTTCTCTCGCTCCTTTGTCTGGGGTTTTCAACCCCAAAAGGGGATGTGTTTTTAAGATTAAGGAGAAAAGCAATGAGCGAAGAAATCAGAATTTATGTGGCATGTTTGGCAGCGTATAACAGCGGCTATTTGCACGGTGTTTGGATTGATGCAACGGCAGACATTGACGACATTCAAGACCAAATAAACAGCATGTTGGAATCCAGCCCTGTAGAGGATGCAGAAGAATACGCCATTCATGACTTTGAAGGTTACGGCAGTTATCGCCTATCAGAGTATGAAGGCATACAAAGTGCCCACGAAGTAGCCTGTTTTATTGAAGAGCATGGCGAGATAGCTGCCGAATTGATCAGCCATTTTTCAACGCTTGAAGAAGCACAGAAAGCCATGGAGGAAGATTATCAAGGCGAGTATGCAAGCCTCTCAGATTACGCGCAAGAAATCACGGAAGAAACAAGCGAAGTGCCGAGCCATTTAGAATTTTATATCGATTATGACCGCATGGGGCGTGACATGGAAATGAGCGGCGATATTTTTACAATCGAGACGGGTTATCAGGAAGTGCATGTTTTCTGGAACAGATAGGGGGTAGCCATGGAAGGCAAAGAAATACTTATTTTGAAGTGGCGGAGCTATAATATTCAGATTGCTTTTACAAGAAGTTATTCGAGGGCATTTGAGGAGGTTTACGGCTATCCGATGTCTCATGTTGAGATCAGAACGGTAGAGCCAGATTTAGCACCATTGCCTGTTAGTGATACAGGTTATCGCTCTATTTTTATAACCTTGCCTGAAATAGAAAATCTGGGTGGTGTTAAGGCCATGATTAAAGATTATCTTGATGACGCCGCGCGCAATAAATCATGGCAAGAGCAGGAAGAAAAAGCGCGGCAATATGATCTGTTCTAGCGAGTTGCCTTAAATATGCGCCTCATCCAGCGGTAAAAAATCTGGATGAGGCCAGTTATAATATTCACCTGAGGCGGTAGCGCGTTTATAGCGCTGAGCGATGTCATTAGAGCAGCATTCCATCGCATAGCAATATGCAGAAACGGCGCTGTAAAATTCTGAGGTTTGCGGCTCGTAGTTGTACTGGTTGCTTAAAGCTTGTGCCATTTGACAGCCCAGAAGCCCTGATTCCTCACTCAAACCCATAAGGCGCTCAGATTCTTTTATGATCTCCGCCGTTTTAAATTGATAGCTCATAATTTTGCCCGCGCTAATAAGGAAAAACGCCAGTGAATGGCATTTTGCTGTTTAATATCGCCTGAATATCTTCAGGCAAATAAATCGTCGGATCGTCATAGCCGATCCGAATTTCAGAATTATTGCGCGGCATGAATTCCATGCCGTCTTTTTTGATAGAAAAAATGAGCGTGTTGTGCGCAAGCCAGCGCCCGTAACACACATCATAACCTTCGCTTTCAAGTAGTTCGGCGATTTCAGGCGTTTCAATTTTTCCGTCGCCGTCATCGTAGCCGAATTTTGAAAAGGCATGGCTCCAGTGGTAGCGGTTTCCGCAATGTTCGCATTTATCACAGGCCATGCCATTGTCCTTTCTTATATCTCAGGCTCAAAATCCATGCCTTTGTCATCATCACGCCTGTTCTGACGGTTTTGTGCATTGGTGTTTTGAGCGCTTTTGGCTCGCGTATTGGTTTTCGAGTGATGAGCGTGTTTTGATTTTTCGTCATGTTTGGCAGCATGAGAAAGATCACGCACGAGTGCTTGGCGCTCTTTTTCTTGGGTGTCGCGCAGCAGTTGGATTTGCGTTTGTAAGTTCTGGCGCTCGGTTAACTGCTTTTGAATCAGTTCTTCTTGCTGTTTACGATCACGCAAATGTGCCTGCCACGCTTCTTGCTCATTGCGTTTTCGGGTTTTCCAATAGCGGCCATTGAGCTTGTCCCAAATGCCCTTAAAGCCTTTGCGGATTCTGGCAGATCGCTTCAGTTCTTCAGCCTGCCAACGTTTTTGCTGGTATTCCTTAAGGCTGGCGCGTACCGAGCGGTGTTCATTGGTCAGCTTGGCCTTATCGGCCAGCAGAGGCTTGAGCTTTTCATTGTGTACGCTGCGCAATTCTTCTTTGTAAGAATCAAACAGCTTTGAAAGCTGGCCTTGTATGCCGTTTTTCACTTCCTGCACTGATGGCAGTTCCTTGGCACTACCAAGGCGCGCTTCTAGGGCTTTGTTTTTTTGCCCAAGCTGGCGCGTGAGTGAGTACACCTCGCCATATACATCTAGCGCCACAAAACCGCGTTTATCGCCTTTGGCTAAAAAGTAGCCTTTTTCGTGAAGCGCATGCTCAAAACTGGTTTTGGTGTCGGATATTGCCCAGCATTCCTGAAGTTCGTTTTTGATATCAGAAGCTTTACGGCCAACCCGCTGCGCTTGCTGCCATTCGGCGCGGGTGAAGTTTAGCGGGTTTTTCTTGGTTTTGTCTTTGAAGCCTTCAGGCATCTTCCAGCCATGTTCGAGATAGAGTGATTTTGAAATATCATTGAGCTTTAGTTTTGGGTGCGAGATATTGACCGCCTTCATCTCGTCCGTATTGATGCGGCTCCAAACGCAGTGCGCATGGCGGCGGCCTTCCTTTTCATGGAAGACCACCACGCGAGGCTGGCCTTCCAGCCCCAGCTTTTGCTCCACGCGCTCCAGTGTTTTTTCAAAGGTCTCAATATCGACCTTTTCATCTTGAGGCGGGTTCAGGCTCAGGGAATACATGAATTGCTTACACTTGGTTCCCTTGGATAGCGCATAGGCTTCATTCAATGCGCCAAGAACATCCTGTGCCATAAAGCCGCTCACCTCATGCACATTGACGTGCTCATTTTGCTCCCCGTTGAGCAGGTGAAGCGCCATTTGGCGACCACCAGCGCGTTGATTACCCTTGAGGATCATCTTCATCCTCCTTTTCTGGCTCACTTTGAGGCTTGAGCCCTAATGCCTTAATCAGAGTGTCACGCATCCACTGAATGGCCGTTACGGACTCATTGAGCGATTCCACAACGTCATGATTGACGGGGAGAGAGCCAGAATTAGCCGCCTTGGCCAGTTGATTGATATTGGCACTAATACGGGATTGGCCGAGCGCCCCAATGAGCTTGGCGATGGCCTTTTGATCAATATCAGCAGTTTCGCCACGGGTGCGCTTTTTGGGCATTTCGGGCATATCTTCTTTGAAGATCAGCCAGCGAATGTACGCCGCCAGTGGTCTGCCTGCCGCAGCCATCTCCAGCGCCTTGCGCTCTTCCTCGGTAAATCGCATTGAAAATGGAGGGGGATATTTGGTTTTTGGCGTTTTATCGTCCATTTTAAGCCCCTCCACTTGTCAAAATGGGGCTTTCGCCGTTATACTCCGCGCTCTGTGAAGCGTGGGCTCCCTCTAAGCTAGATAGTAACGCGCTGATATGTGGTGGCTTAGAGGCAATATCAAGGGCATTTACCAGCAGCTTAGACAGCGTTGGTAACCAGCCCCCGCTACCAATAAAATCAAAGGCTTGCGTTTCGGCGTAAGCCTTTTTTATGGCCTCTACCCCATGAATGGAGGAATGGGCACTCATCAAACCGGTTCTTATACTGAGCCGTCGATTTAATACATCTCATTTGGGTTGTTTGAAGATTTTTTCTTAAATCCAATAGCAATCAATTAAATTCACGAATCTATTCCCTTGGCCGCACTGTTATGTGTTTTGTTGCCGATTAACCCGCCAATTCGGCATAAAATTACATTTTTGAGTAATTCTGCTTTGTAGAAATTTGATTTCCGATAATCCCGTACTAGTCTTTATCTATGCCAGATTAAATAAGTCCCCAAGGGCTTAAATGTTTGTAATAAATCAGAGACATAATAATGCAGACCATTCTTACAGTAGATGATTCGCCGTCAATGAGGTCCATGCTCTCTTTTGCATTAAAAAGAGCAGGCTACAACACCGTGGAAGCAGATAACGGTGTCACTGGCTTGGAGGCGGCAAAAAAACAGTCATTTGATCTTGTGATAACGGATGTCAACATGCCCGAGATGGATGGACTTTCGCTTGTTTCGGAATTAAGGCGCATAGAGGAATACAAGTTTACACCAGTATTGGTGCTAACTACGGAATCGGGTGACGATAAAAAAGCACTGGGTAAGGCGGCGGGTGCGACCGGGTGGATAGTTAAACCTTTTGATCCAGATCAGCTTTTGAATGTCGTTTCTCGAGTGCTGGGTTAGAGAGACTAAACAGAACAAGTTGTACTTGGACATTGTGTAGATAGTTAAAAAACTACGAGAGCAGAATAGCATCATGTTTGACGATGAAGGTATGGAGGAAATAAAGCAGATCTTCCTGGAAGAAAGCGGGGAAGGTCTGGATATCATGGAGACAGGTTTGCTAAACCTTAATTTGGGTGAAGCTGACCTGGAAGTGGTAAATGATATATTTCGTGCTGCACACTCGATCAAGGGTGGTGGAGGTACTTTCGGTTTTATGGAGGTGTCCGAGTTTACGCATGGCGTTGAGACAATTCTGGATCAGATGCGCGATGGTAAACGCTCGGTTACTAATGATGCGGTTCAGTTATTACTGGAGTCGGTCGATTGCTTAAGAGCGATGATGGATGCGATCAGGGATAGCGGCCCTTATGATGAGCCACGAATTAATGCTTTGAAAGAACGTATCGAATTATTGTTATCCGCAGATGATGCGGGCGTTGATAGCCAACCTGCAGAAAACGTTGAAGAGCGTGTTGAAGAGGAATTACCGGTTAGCCAGAGGCATGTGTCTGAAGAGTCCGGCGAGTTGGTATGGGAGATTCTTTTTAAGCCCCATCTCGATATGTTGAAAAGTGGAAATGAGCCAGGCAGGATTTTTAAGGCGCTGAAGGAGCTTGGTGAACTGCAGGTTTCCTCTGACACTTCAAAAATACCGAGCATAGATCAGATTGATCCGGACTGCTGCTACATTGGTTGGACTTTGCAGCTGACCACGCAGCAGCCAGAAAGCAAAATCAGAGAAATTTTTGAGTGGGTTGTGGATGAGTGCGAACTGAGCATCACTAGCCTGTCCGCTGATGAGGAGCTTGAACCACAGGTTCCCAATGTTGTGCCAATCAATCAAACGGATAACGTTCCACAAGAAAAAGCAGAACAACCGGTGGCACAAGAGAAGGCAGCGGACAAAGTCAAACCAGCTGCGAAGAAAAAACCAGTTAAGCCCGAGCCGGAGGCCAATAAAAAAGCGGTGGGTAATAAAGAATCCAGTTCTATTCGGGTTGATATCGAGAAGATTGATAGTCTGTTAAATCTTGTTGGCGAGCTGGTGATTACGCAATCGATGCTGGTTCGTTACAGCAAAGACTGTGACGACAGTATCCTGGGGGATCTGCGCGATGGCCTTGAACAGTTGGAGCGTAATGCAAGAGAACTGCAGGAAAGTGCGATGCAGATTCGAATGCTGCCCATTAAAGTAACTTTTAGCCGCTTTCCCAGATTGGTCCGTGATCTGGGTATAAAAATGGAAAAGAAAATTGAACTCAAGATTAGTGGCGATCAGACAGAGCTGGATAAAACCGTGCTTGAGAAAATTGGTGACCCGCTGGTCCACCTGGTTAGGAATTCACTCGATCACGGTATTGAAACAGTAGAAAAGCGGAAAGCGGCGGGTAAGCCGGAAACAGGAGTGTTACACCTGAGTGCCTCTCATGAGGCGGGTAATATTGTCATTAAGGTCGAGGATGACGGTGCCGGACTAAATCGTGAGCGTATTTTGGAAAAAGCGATTGAGCGGGGGATAGTGAATGAGGATGAGCCGCTTACCAACGACGCCATTGATAATCTTATTTTCCAGCCAGGCTTCTCAACTGCCGAGCAGGTAAGTGATGTGTCGGGTCGAGGTGTGGGCATGGATGTGGTACGCAGAAACATACAGGATCTCGGTGGTCGTGTTGATGTTCATTCAACACCTGGTGTGGGCAGCGTATTTACCATCCGATTGCCGCTTACATTGGCGATACTGGATGGGCAATTGGTGCGGGTAGGAGATGAAACCTACGTGATTCCACTGCTATCCATTGTGGAATCCGTTCTCATCAATCCGGAGCGTTTGAGCTATATAGCCAATGATTCGACGATATATCGGTTACGTGAAGAGTTTATTCCTGTACTGGACCTGAAAAAAACCTGGTGCCAGGAAATGGAAAATGTTGTTGACGCAGCAACTGAAGAAACTGAGGCGGTAGAAGTAACAAAAGAAGACAGTTTGGCGAATAAGCTGCTGGTGGTTGTTGAAGCAGATCGTAAGCGATATGGATTGGTGGTTGATGAGCTTTGTGATCAACAGCAGGTGGTGATTAAAGCGTTGGAGACCAATTACAAGAATGTTAATGGTTTATCAGGCTCAACTATCCTGGGAGACGGTGCGGTTGCATTGATTCTGGATATTCCAAGTCTGATGCGCCTTTACTTTCAAAATGAAGCAATTGATCGTATGGCGACAATTGCGTCCTAGAGATGATATGAGAGATCGGAGAGCGAAATGACGGTGGTTCAAACAGAAAATCTGAGTGCAGAGATCAATCAAGGTGCTGACAGCGAGCAGTATCTGACTTTCTTGCTCAACGAAGAGGAGTATGGTGTTGAGATTCTCAAGGTGCAGGGTATTCAGGGTTGGACTAAAGTAACTCCGATACCGAATACACCAAACTTTGTACTGGGTGTCATCAATCTGCGGGGTGCTGTAATGCCGATTATTGATTTGCGCAAAAGGTTTGGTTTGAGCGATGTTTCTTATGGTCCAACAACAGTCATCATTGTTGTCAAAGTGGTTGAGCATGATAAGGAGCGAGCGGTAGGCCTGGTTGTTGATGCGGTTTCTGAGGTCTACAACGTGGATTATCATGAGTTGAAACCAGCGCCTAATTTTGGCGGTACCATTAGTACCGACTATATTAAGGGTCTGGTAACAGTTCAGGACAAAATGTTAATCCTTCTGGAAGTAGATAGTTTGGTTAACGAAGGGGTGCTAGGGTTGGTTCCCGATCAACTGATTCAGTAATGAAATGTATGAGTATTGAGAACATGCTTAATAGCTGTGCAAGAGCAATAGGGGAGAAGAGATGAAATTCTTACAAAACCTGAAATTAACCTATAAGTTTCTGTTGATACTGGGATTGATATCAATCCCGATTGCGGTACTTGGGACGTTATTTCTAGGCGCAAAAAGTGAAGGTATTAACTTCGCGCAAAAAGAGATATCGGGAACTGAGTACTTGGTGCCTTTAGAAAGTTTCCTCGCAAACGTGGCTGCACACAACACGCTGGCATCCGGTTCAAACAGCGACCCTATGTTCTGGAACAATATTGCTCCGAAACAGAACGAAGTCAAACAGGATATCGCAGCAGTTAATGCGATGGATGAGTTGTACGGTGAAGTGTTGGGTACGAGTAAGCTATGGGCTGAAATTAAGACGGAGTGGAATGCGGTAAAAAACAGTCACGTTGATCAGGGTCCCGAGGAGAGCTTTTATGGGCACCAGGATGTAATCTACCTGATTCGTGATTTGATTACGAAAATCGGTGACAGTTCCAATATGGTAATGGATCCTGACCTGGACAGCTATTACCTTATGGATGCCATCGTTCTCAAAATGCCTTCATTCATCGATGATGTTGAAAATCTGCGTGCGCAATTGGTGGGGGTGTCGACTTATCGTCAACTGACTGTTGATCAAAAGCTGGATTACAAGATTTTGCTGGATCGTATCGAAGGCAAACTGACCGAGACCAAGCGTGTTTTTGATGTGGCCGGATCCTATAACGCAGCGATCAAAAAACAGATTGGGTCAGATGTCAGTGATTTTGTCTCTGCGGGTGATGCTTTTGTCGCATTAGTACGTTCTGATGTGCTGGGCGAAAATCGCGGGGCGACTACTCCTGTGGATGTCTATAACCGCAGTAATGAACTGATCAGTGCATGGCGGATGTTGCTAAAGAAGACACCACCATTGGCAGTTTCTCTGTTAGAGGAGCGTATTGGCAATTTATCAGGAACGCTTTATGCCAATCTGGGTATTGTTCTGGTTTGCCTGTTGCTTGCGCTGGGGACTGCATTTTTCATTATTCGGTCAATTACCAACCCGCTTGCTAAAGCGATTGGTATCTTCGGTAGTATTGAGAAAGGTGACTACCATACAGAAATCAGTGTTTTGTCCAATGATGAAATGGGTCAACTGTTGAGTGCGCTAAAGGTGATGCAGCAAACCTTGCGGCGCCAGCAGGAAGAGAGCGATTTATACGAAGAAAATACTCGTATTCGCCAAGGGTTGGATAATGTTGATGCTTCGGTCATGATCTCCAATACCGAGCATGAGGTGGTCTACATCAATGAGGCGGCGGAAGAACTGTTCCGGAATGCCGAAGCAGATATCAGGCAGGATATACAGTCGTTTAATGCGGCAGGGCTGCTGGGTACGCATATTGGTGATATTCACAGTGATCCCGAGCGTAAAAAGAAACTGATTGATGAATTAACTGGTTCTCATACAGAAACCGTCGAGTTGGGGCCGCGAACCTTTAAAGTGACAATGAATCCGGTCAGTGATGAGGAAGGCAACCGGTTGGGGTCTGTTGTGGAATGGATGGATTTGACCCAGGAACTGCAAATTGAAGATGAAGTGCAGACAATTGTTGAGAAATCACTTTCTGGAGACATCAGTGAGCGTATACACCTGGAAGGCAAAGAGGGATTCTATCTGCGCTTGAGCCAAGGCGTTAATCGAATGCTGGAGATCATAGAAGGGGTGGTCAATGATGTTGGTGAAGTGCTGGCCGCTACCGCTGCTGGGGATTTAAATAAGGAGATTAGTTCGGAGTACAGCGGACAGTTTGATCTTCTAAAACAGCATACAAATGAGGTGGTTGTTCGCTTACGTGATGTGGTTGGCAGTATAAAACAAAGCGCCGTGACGGTGAAAAGCGCTTCAGATGAGATATCCCAGGGTAATTTGAATCTGAGTCAGCGTACCGAAGAGCAGGCAGCCGGATTGCAGCAAACAGCCTCAAGTATGGAACAGATGACCAGCACCATTATTCAAAACACCGAAAATGCAAGGCAAGCGAATGACCTTTCCAGTAGCGCAAGTGATATTGCTGAAACCGGTGGTCAAGTGCTGAGTAGTGCGATTACCGCGATGGGTGATATTAATGATGCCAGCAAGAAAATTTCTGACATTATCGGTGTGATCGATGAGATAGCGTTCCAGACTAACCTGTTAGCGTTGAATGCGTCGGTGGAAGCGGCTAGGGCCGGAGAACAGGGTCGAGGGTTTGCTGTTGTGGCCGGTGAAGTTAGAAATCTTGCCGGTCGTAGTGCTACGGCTGCCAAGGAGATCAAGGAGCTAATTGAGGATAGCGTGCAAAAGATCGATGAAGGATCACGTCTGGTGAATAAATCAGGTGAAACGCTGGATGAAATTGTCGATTCAGTGAAAAAAGTATCGGATATTGTCTCAGAAATTACGGCAGCGAGTGTTGAGCAGTCAGCAGGTGTTGAAGAGGTCAATAAAGCAGTGACACAGTTGGATGAGATGACCCAGCAGAATGCGGCGCTAGTGGAAGAGGTTGCTGCGGCAAGTGAAACTATGGGTGAACAGGCATCAGAGCTGGATCGGCGTGTAGGTTTTTTTACGATGAACCATGATGTGGGTGAGTCGATTGAGATGGCACACAGCGGCGCTGTTGAAGAGGAGCGTCGTAGTGGTGACCGTCCCTGGTCTGATCCTGGAATGGTGAAAAGCACTCCCGCCGTGGTTCAGAAAGCCGTTAATGCCCCTGATATGGTGGGGAATGATGACGACTGGGAAGAGTTTTAACGTCCAATAGTATTTAGTGATCTGCATATGAGAGCGTCTCGTGATGCGAGTACCTGTGTACAATAAAACTGTTAGAACAGGAGTAAAGGTGTGGCCAATTCTGCGGTCAAAAACAAGGCAAAGTTAGAGCACAAATGCCATATCAGAATAAGAAATAAATCTGCAGCATTGCGGCTGGAGTCGCCGTTGAGCATAGCCTCCGTTTGCCAGCTTAAAAAGGAGCTTTCTCAAAAGCTGTTAAGCAAAGACGTTGAGACACTCAAAATTGATGGCGCAGACATTAGCTCTGCCGATACAGCCTCATTGCAACTGATTTGTAGTCTGGTAAGTTGGGCAAAGTCCATGAACATTAATTGCTGTTGGTCATCGGTTTCCGGGGCATTGTTAGAAACTGCGACCATGCTGGATTTGTCTGATGCAATACAACTTGATCAGGTTGAAGCTGTTGCTGTGACAGCGACCTGTTCGAATAGGTAGAATTTATTTGAGTAATTATCAATGAGCTCAAGAGAAACCATTAAAGCTGAACCGTTAACTGATCTGAATTCATCGTCGAATGAACTGGAACAGCTATTGCGCTTGTTTGCAGCCCAGATACAGGTTTCTTTAAAGGATGCCGAGTCACCCTACAATGAATTAGCAGAGCTATTTGCGACGCTTACTCAATTACCAGTGCAATGCACTGTAAGAGAGGATGACCATCAAGCCAGAGAGAATATAGAGCAGCTGCATGCCAAAGCTATTGTTGCCTTTCAGTTCTATGACAGAATGTGTCAGAGGCTAAAGGCGGTTAGTGAGGGATTGTCGGATTTGGCTTTTTATGTGGAGGGGGGGGCTGAAAACCGGATTTCTTCGCAAAAGCTTATAAAAGATCACGGTTCATTATATTCAAAGCAACAGATTGAGGAGTTACAAAGCGCAATGCAAGGGCAGGCCGGGGGGGAAAATAAAGATAACAAAAGGCTGCAAGAGGATGCTCTGTCGCAGCCGGATATAGAGCTGTTCTAGAGATGACAGTAGGTAAAAAAGTGAGTTTACATGAGCGCCACTTTAATGAACTGAGGCGTTTAGTGTATGACCATACCGGGATAAGTCTCTCTGAATCAAAGAAGGAGTTGGTGCGTCGCCGGTTTAGTCCAAGGCTCAAAGAGCTTGGGTTAGCAGATTTCGGTGATTACTGTGAATTGATTGATGCGGGGGCAAATGAAGAGCTGACGCATTTCGTTAATGCAATTACTACAAATTTAACCTCCTTTTTTCGTGAGCCACATCATTTTGATTACCTCGAAAAACAATTGTTGCCGGCATTAGTAGAGCGCAAAGGAACAGATAGAAAGCTGCGAATCTGGTCGGCTGGCTGTTCAACTGGAGAGGAAGCATACTCTATTGCCATTAGTTTGCAGCGGGCAATACCTAACATCCAGCTATGGGATATCAAAATTCTGGCTACCGATATTGATACCAATATATTGGCGCATGCCCGGCAAGGAATCTATGATGCAGAACGCATCGAGGGCGTGCCACAGGAAAGATCCAAAGGATGGTTTTCCAGGGGGCGAGGGGAAAATGCGTCATCGGTAAAAGTGAATTCCAGGCTTCAGGAGATGATTTGGTTTAAACAACTTAATCTGATGAGTGCCTGGCCGTTAAAAAAGCAGTTCGATATCATTTTTTGTCGTAATGTCATGATCTATTTTGATGATCAGACACAAAAAAGGCTAATCGAGCGTTTTTGTGATTTGCAGGCCGAGGGAAGCCATCTATTTCTAGGGCACTCGGAGAGTTTGTACAGAGTGACTAACCGATACGATTTGATTGGACATACTATTTATCGCAGAGTCAATGGGGCACAGCAGTTACGTTATGCCTAATAAGATGTTAAGGCAAAATGAGGAGAATCTGCCGCCATGCTATGACGAATTCAAGCATATAAGGCGTTATCGGGATACCACCAATAATAATATTATCGCCGCAAAAATTTTGCCGGGAGAATATTACGTGACCTCACAGAACGAAATGATCACTACGGTTTTGGGTTCCTGCATTTCTGTATGTATTTATGATCCGGTGTTCTGTGTCGGGGGAATGAATCATTTTATGTTGCCTGAAGCGGGTGAGTCAAAGGGAGGCTGGGGTGCCTCTAAGCTAAGTTGTGCGACACGTTATGGGAATTTCGCTATGGAAAAGCTGGTAAATGATATTTTGGGTAAAGGTGGCAGGCGTAAGCATCTGAAAATCAAAGTGTTTGGTGGTGGTCAGATTGTTTCCGATATGACCAATGTCGGGGCCAAGAACATCCAGTTTGTGAAGGAGTTTTTAGCAAGAGAAGGTTATCTGATTGGTGCGGAAAACACAGGGGATATTTACCCGAGGAAAATTAATTTTTTCCCGAAAACGGGCAAAGTAAAGATGAAAAAACTGAAATCCTTACGCAATAATACAATTGTCGAGCGAGAATTGAATTACTTGCACGAAATTGAAGAAAAGCCGATAGCTGGTGCGATAGAGCTTTTTTAGCGGGGCAGTTTGATGAGTGTAATGAATTTTTTGAGTAGAGAACTATGACTGCTCGTGTGTTAATTGTTGATGATGACAGGCTGATGCAGCGTCTGCTAACCGAGATATTTAACAGTAGCGATAAATTGGAGGTCGTGGGTACGGCTTCCGATCCTTATGAAGCGAGACAATTGATCAAGCGCTTAGATCCGGATGTGGTGACCTTGGATGTGGTTATGCCAAAAATGGATGGATTGACATTTTTGGATAAAATTATGCGTTTAAAACCAACCCCGGTAGTGATGGTCTCTTCACTGGTTGAAGAAAGAGCCAGCGTGGCGCTGGAAGCGATGGAGATGGGAGCGGTCGATTTTATTGCAAAACCCAAGCTCGATCTGATACATGACCTGGATTATGTTGAAGAGATTATCGGAAAAGTGGTGAGCGCGGCCAGTGTAAAAGAGAAGCTGCGGCGTTTTCAGTTATCGCATAGGTCCTGTACAGAAAGCTCCGGGGATATTGCTGAAACAGAACCATTGGTTAAATTAAATCGAGCCGCCAGGCAGCAATTGATTGCTATAGGGGCCTCTACCGGTGGTACAGTGGCAATTGCGGATGTGTTAAAAAGGCTTCCGAACACATCACCCGCCATTGTTATAGCACAACATATTCCGGAGGCTTTTAGTGAGCAGTTTGCCGCCAGGATTAATAAAATTACGAATATGGACGTTCGCGAGGCGAAACATGATGAGCCGGTTTTGGCCGGCCATGTTTATGTGGCGCCTGGAGACAAGCATTTAAAGATTGTTCGCGATGGTAACAGCTATCGGTGCCAATTGGACGGTGGTTTGCCGGTCAACAGGCATAGACCTTCGGTGGATGTCCTATTTCGCTCGGTTGCAGAAAATGCCGGAACCCGTGCTATCGGAGTTTTACTAACCGGGATGGGAAAGGACGGAGCGCAGGGTCTTAAGGAGATGAAGAACGCAGGAGCAAAAACCATCGCACAGGACGAAGCGAGTTGCGTTGTGTGGGGGATGCCAAAATCAGCCGTTGAGATTGGCGCGGCGACCATGGTTGAGCCATTGAATAGGATTCATACGCGGTTGATGGAGTTGGTGTGAAGATCACTCCATCAGTTAATGTAGTATTAAATATGGTCACCGGATTTACGGTGATGAACATAAATTTTGAAGTAGATAGGGGAAGTTATGAGAATTTTGGTTGTTGATGACAGTGCAGCGATGCGCATGATGGTGAAGAGGATGTTGCGAATGGTTGGTATGGATGTCAGTGATATCGTTGAGGCAAGTGATGGTGCCGAAGGGTTGGAGATGGTCAGGAATGAAGATCCTGATCTGGTGCTCAGTGATTGGAATATGCCAAATATGACTGGTATGGAGTTTTTGGAAGCCCTGAATGAAGAGGATATTAAGCCAAATTTTGGTTTTATTACCACAGAAGCGTCCGCTGAGATGAAGAGCCAGGCGATGGCTGCCGGCGCAGAGTTTTTAATATCCAAGCCTTTTACTGAATCGTCGTTTGAAGAGGCGCTTGGGGATTACATCTAAGCCATTGTACGATTTATCTAGCTTAACAGTGCTTTTCTGTTGTTAAGAGCGATTGATTACAGGGTGTCAGCCCTGTTCTATTATAAAAACTAAGAGAGGAAAAACATGGCAGAATTTCATATACCTGATGAAGTCGAAGTACGAGGCATGATGGGCCTGCTTTTCGAAGGTTTAACGGTTGAACCAGGAACACCTGTCAGTGGTGAAGGGGCCGGTAATATTGCCGGCACTTATATTGATTCAGATGATAAGCTCGCAGCCATCTGCGTTTGTGATATTGAATTTGCGTCTTATGCAGGATCGTCACTTACGATGCTGCCCAAGGGGGTTGCAGAGGATATAGTGCTCAGTAAGGAGCCAACTGAGCCGCTATTGGATAATCTGGCAGAAGTATTGAATATTATCAGCCGACTGTTCATCCGGGAAAATACTCCGCATCTGCGTTATGATCAGCGCTATATGCACAATGATATGACGGATGAAATTAGGGAGTTAATAGCGAGTTCGCCAGGTAGGGTGGATCTAAAGATGAATATTCCAAATTATGGAATGGGCAATATTTCTCTGATTTCCCGTTAGCGTTATTTTTCTCACCACCGCAGGCTCATGCCTGCGGATCATCGGTGATCAAAACCCTTATTTTTGAATCAATGGTGCGGTTTTGCCAAAAGTTGGCTAGACGTGCAATGACTGATGGGGTTATGTGCTGGCCTTTACACATCAACAGTGCCCCGCCTTTCGTAACTATATCCTGTGCTAAGACCATCGAATCTTTAAGCTGATGCATGCTCACTTCTATCTCCCGGACGGCCTCAGCTTCATTGAAGTGTGATTTGAGGGCGGCAATGACCTTTGGGTCATATTTCTCCAGACGGTGCTCAAGCTTTTCTATTGCGGCAGCCGGATGTAGGCCTGCGGCTTCGAGCAAATCAAAATCCAGAAGTACTCGAAGAATTCTCCCGCCAAGGGGTATCAGCTCGCCTTTCAATTGGTCATCAGGAAATCCTGAGCCATCAAAGTATTTGTGCTGATACCGGATGCTGTCGGCAACGTTTTTCATGCGTGGAATTTTTTCAATTAGCTGAGCGCCCAGCTCCGGGTGTTTTTGGTATATCGCCTTCTCTTTTTCATTCAGTGAAGTGAGGGAAGTTACCTTCTTGGTTAATTCTTCCGGTAAAGTCACACAGCCCATAAGGCTTAGTAATGCTGCTGATTCCAGCTCCCAACTATTAGGTTGCCCTATTAGTTGGGCAACCTCTGTCATTTTCCTCTTCAGGCGTGTTGTGCGACCAAATGCATGAGGGCTGACTAAGGAGAGAACTTCTGCGAGAGTTTCAATGCTTCCCTTGAGTGTATTCTCTAACAAGTTTTTTTCGGCTTTGATAAGCTGGTATTGCCGAAGAGCTACCTGAAGGATTATGGTCATATCTTCCGGCGAACAGGGCTTATTCAGGAATTTGAAAACGTCACCCTTGTTCACGGCATCGATGGCGGTTTGTTGGTCGGCGTTACCAGTCAACATAATACGTATGCTGTCGGGGGTGACCTTTTTGGCTTTTGATAGGAAGGTTACGCCGTCCATTCCAGGCATTCGCATATCAGAGACAATAACCGCAAATGGGCCCTCATTTTTAATAGTTTCCAGGGCTTCTTCTCCGCCTTCGGCAGTACTTATGTTGAACTGCTTACGAAGGTTGCGTCGATAGGCATCCAGTACATTGCTCTCATCATCAACCAATAGTATCTTTTCAGACATGGTTATTTACTCTGCTTGTTCAAAGATCTCACTGGCAAGCTTCCTCCATTGTTTCAGTTTGTGTTCGTCCGCGAAGCGACTGATGTAGTCAACCTCAATTGACTGGTTGTGCGCTTCTTTCGGGTTGTCCTCATATTCATTGATTAGCAGGTTTGCTATATGGGTTGCAGAAAGAGGTGAGAATGGGTGGTCTATCGCTTTCTCCGGCATGTGGTGGTATGCAACCGCTTCCACCACCGGGTTGGGCAGATTCCATACGCCTAGCAGATAGGCGCCAATCTGCGCATGAGAGATGCCAAAGGCATCAGTTTCGCGCTGCCAGACTGAACCAGATTCCTGCTGCTGATATATATTTTTTGATTGGTCGGGATAGGCTGTGGCCAGAATCAGTTTACCAATATCGTGCATCATGCCGGCCATTAACGAAAAGTCGCATGCTTTTTTGGGTAGTCCCTCCTGTTTTGCGATTTCCCTTGCCAGGATACTTACGCGATGACAGTGATCATTGAGTTTTTTAAGATCCAGAATCGTCGATGCTTGATCGTAACTGCTAAAAATTTTAACGGAGAGAATCAGACTGCGAACCACATCCAGTCCCAAAATGGTGGTGGCTTCTTCCGGGGAAGAAATTTCTCTGGCAATGCCAAAAAATGCAGAATTTACCATCTGTAGAATCTTGGCGCTCATGCTAATGTCTTCAGCGACGACCTGACCGATATCGCGCAATGTACCCTCCGGTGAGGCCGCAATGGCTGTTACGCGGGTGTAAAGGTCGGGTAGACTGGGTAGCATTTCTATGTTGGAAATGCAGGCCCGAAGTTTGTCATCGTTAAGCATTTCCCTGAGCGCCAATGCCTGAGAAATAACCGTTCTGATATGTTCTGCGTCCGATGGTTTAGCGAGGAACTGATGTGTTACCTGAACGCTTTCCAGGAGCATCTCCATTTCGGCGTGCCCGGATAGTGCAATACGAATAGAGTCCGGATTCTCTTCTTTTACCCTTGTTAACAGCTCTACACCATTTATTCCCGGCATTTTCATATCGCTGACAACAACATCAAAGGGGTTTTCAGAAATGAGTTTAAGCGCCGCATCACCGCTTTCCGCAAATGCCATGTCCCACTCTTTTCGGTAGGGCCTTAACATTCGCCTTAATCCGCTCAAAATACTGGGCTCATCGTCCACAAATAACACTCGCTTCATATGTAACACTCCCTTGTTAACTGTTCTACGATGCGGTTTGTGCAACCGTTTCCGTTGCTCCTGATTCAATCTTTTCATGCTCTTTGTTATCGGCACTTTCAATTGGGATTTTAATGTGAAAAGTGGTGCCAACACCAGCTTCGCTTTCAAAACTTATCTGACCCTGGTGCTTTTCTACGATGACTGAAAAGGCGATAGCCAGCCCCTGGCCCGTACCTTTTCCAACCTCCTTTGTGGTGTAAAAGGGATCGAAAATTTTCTCCCGCATCTGTTCAGGGATACCTTTGCCGGTATCGCTAATACTGATATGAGCAAATCTACCTTGCTGCTCGGTTCTGATTCTAATTTTGCCCATCTGCTGACTGTCAGATTCTGATTTTTCCGTAATGGCGTGTGCGGCGTTCACCAAAATATTCAGTATCACCTGATTAAATTCACCAGGCAGTACTTCGACCATCGGTAAATTTTTATCAAACTGCGTTTCTATTTCCGCCACGTATTTCCACTCATTTCTGGCGACGGTGATGGTGCTCTCTATGGCGTGGTTAAGGTCAATTTTTTCCTTACTTGTAGATCCGGGGTGAGAAAATTCCTTCATCGCCTTTACTATATCCCGGATCCGGTTTGTGCCGTCCAGGGATTGGCCGATAGAAGCAGGGATATCATCGAACAGAAACTCAAGGTCGATCTCTTTTTCAAAATTCCGGATTTTATCAATGCAATGTAGTGTGTCATTGCCCTGTGTCGTTTCATCAATCAACTGGTTATAAAGCTGGCATAACTCTTTGAGTTCTGAAAATGCCCCTTGCAGATAGTGAATATTGTCGCCGACAAATTGAGTTGGTGTGTTGATTTCATGAGCGACACCCGCGGCAAGTTGCCCAATGGCTTCAAGCTTTTGTGCTTGCTTGAGCTGTATTGAGAGAAAGTCGTGTTCTTCCTGCATCTTCTTCTCTTTAGTCACGTCCAGCATCACACCGCGAAATTTGGTGACCCGCCCATTTTCCACAATCGGGGTGTAGATGCTGCGGATATCGATGGCTTTACCCTGATCATTAATCATGCGGAACTCGACAGGATGGCTTTTAGCGTCTCTTTCCAATATTTCGAGAACTTCCTGCCGGACGCGGTTTTTATCTTCCTCAACGATGCGATCGTAGATGTAGTTGGAGTTTTGTAGTACATCCTTTTTGTCGCAGCCCAGTATATGTGCGACCTGCGCGCTAACATAGGTGTACCTGTTGGCGGATTTATCAAATTCCCATAGTACGCCGTCGATGGAGTTTACCAAAGACGTGAGTTCCTCCTGTGAGCGCACCAGGTCATCGTGCAGTTTGGCGCGTTCTGCTCCCATTCTTTTAAAGCGGGTGACGTCCATGGTTACGCCACGAAGTTTGGCAGGAGTTCCGTTTTCAAAAGAAAGGGTATAGATTAAACGGATCCAGATTTGATGGCCATCCTTGTGCAGTGATTGTAGCTCAATCTGTTTGACCCCTTGGTTTCCTTTAGCTTGCTGTAGCGCCTGTTTGTACTTTTTGCGCGAATCTGGTAGCAAATTAGATGATAGTAAGTCGGGATCGTCCATGACGTCATCGACGGAGAAACCGAAAATATCGGTCACCTGATCGCTGACAAAGGTAAACCGGTTTTGAATGAGGTCTTTTTCCCAAAACATACCGTCTATCGAATGTATTAGGCCTCTCAAGCGAGCTTCAGATGCGCTCAGCTGTGTGACTAGCTCGTTTCGTTGCCGGGATTCTTCGCTTAGAGTTTTCGCTGTTTCCGATAGTTCCTGAGTGCGGGTTTCCACCAGTCTGTTGATAACCTGATGTCTTTTCAGCAGAGTATGAAAGTAAAAACCTGCAATCAGCGTAAGCAGCATTCCTGCTAAAAGCGCACTCCAGTCAGCTATTTCAGATAGTGCAAAGAAGCTGTCTTCCCTGGGCGTATATAATACGGAGAGACGGCTGCGATCCGTAGTTAAAGCATTTTCATCAAAAACGGAGTAGGTGGTATTTATATTATGGGGGCTTTCGGGCATTGATGTATTTGAAATACCGGAGCTCGATGGTGGGTAGCGATAAAAAGGCAGGTGCTTTCCAGTCTCGCTTACCCGATAAACAAAAATATCAAGCCAGTCGGGCGCAGTTTTATCCAGAACACTGGCAAAAGCTGAATCTACGTCGATTGCCAGAACAATATAGGTAGGTCGCTGGTCTTCGGTCAGAAAAAGCGGTCGGTAATCGTAGACTCTTTTCGTCTCGTTGTTAGGTATGCTTATTGGATCAGTGTAGCTATATAACACTTGATAAGGTATGTCGGGCAGGTCTACGGCCCTAAGGCTGATGGTATTATTCGTGCTATTTTCCTCAGCCTGAATGATTAGCACCTGCTCAATCGCTGGAATATCATTCATGATTTGCTCGGATAATTCGTTCAGTAGCCGGGGCTGGCTTGTAGTGCTTATGTTGCTTAGTAAGGTTTCAAGTGTATTGAGAATAGCAATGTGCCGGTTCTTTTCACCCTGCAGTTTGGCCGTAAAGGTTGATGTCAGGGTGGTAAAGGTGGTCATTTGTTGCTGTCGCACCTTTGAAGCTATATTTTTTTGCGCCAGCAATGATAAGGATGCTCCAATAACAAATACGACAGCGATGGGTAGATAGCGCTTGAATAATTCCATTAATTTCATGTGATCGGCGCCCCGCAGATCGCCCCTCTTTCCGGCGTTGGTACGTCCAGTCATTTAAGTATAGACCGGGTTGCTAATATGGAAAGAAAAATAACCCGGGTGCCAGGAGGTGAAGCTATTTAATAAAGGGGCTGAAGCGGTACTAAAACGCCATTGAATTTGTTAGAAAAAGCGTTTACAATCCGCGGCTGAGCTTATTGATGGAAATGGGCGTTCCCTGGAATCGCCATTACTTTTTTTAAGAAGCCCCTTTTTAGGGGCTTTTTGTTTCTCAGCGGATAAGGAAATAAGTTGCTGAGAGGTGAATGATCTGGGCGGTTACGCCCATTTTTTTTGCTTCGGCTGGCTAATATCGAGGTGAGTAGTTCGTGCGTATAGATGCAAAGTTGGCGGCTCTGGTTGAGCCGGTCGTTAAAGCATTGGATTTGCAGTTATGGGGTATTGAATACCTGACGCACAATAACAGGAAGGTAATACGTATATATATTGATCATGAAGATGGCGTAACGTTATTGAATTGTGAAGAGGTTAGTCGGCAGTTAAGCGGTGTATTTGATGTTGAAGAACCAGTTGCAGGCGATTACGTTCTGGAGGTGTCTTCACCTGGAATGGATCGCCCTTTGTTTAATGGCGAGCAATACCTGGCATATGTTGGGCAGAATGCAAAGGTGAAGTTAAGGCATTCCTTTGAAGGAAGGCGAAATTTTAAAGGTGTTATCAGTGGTGTCGAAAACAATGAATTAAGATTACTGGTGGACCAGCATGAGTATTTTTTACCCATAGAGAGTATCGAAAAAGCAAATATCGTACCCCGGTTTGATTAAAGGATTTAGCTGGGTTTCTGAAGAGGCAGATTGAGATGAGTAAAGAGGTTCTATTAGTAGTAGAAGCCGTTTCAAACGAGAAAGGTGTTCCAGAGACCATTATTTTTGAGGCGATTGAGCTGGCTCTGGCAACGGCCACGCGCAAGCGGTATGGAGAAGAGGAGCAGGTTGATATTCGTGTCGCTATTGATCGTGACACGGGAGACTACCAGAGCTTCAGGCGCTGGACTGTGTGGGGTGAAGAAGATCAGCAGGATGAAGAGCTTGAGTTTAATCCATCGATGCACCTGACGCTGGAACAGGCACAGCAAAAAGACCCTTCGCTAAAGGAAGGGGCCGTTTGGGAAGAGCCGATTGAAAATATTGAGTTTGGTCGAATTGCTGCGCAAACGGCCAAGCAGGTGATCGTGCAAAAGGTGCGCGATGCGGAACGGGCAAAAGTGGTTGATGCGTACCGTGACCAGGTTGGGCAGGTGATTAATGGTACTGTAAAGAAAGTTGGGCGGGATCAGATCATTGTTGATTTGGGAAATAACGCGGAAGCACAACTGCCTCGTGAGCATATGATTTCCAAAGAAGTGTTTCGTATGAATGATCGTATTCGAGCGCTACTGGTTGAGGTGGATCCGGAAGTTCGTGGCCCTCAGCTTATAGTTAGCCGAACAGCTCCGGAGTTGTTGCTTGAACTTTTTAAAATTGAAGTGCCTGAAGTATCAGAGCAGGTCGTTGAAATCAGGTCTGCCGCTCGTGACGCAGGTATTAGAGCCAAGATAGCGGTAAAAACCAATGATGGTCGAATTGATCCGGTGGGTGCTTGTGTAGGTATGCGCGGCTCCCGGGTTCAGGCGGTATCAAATGAATTGGCGGGAGAGCGAATCGATATTGTTCTTTGGGATGACAATCCCGCACAGTTAGTGATTAATGCGCTGGCACCTGCGGAAATTGAATCCATTATCATGGATGAGGAAGCGCACTCTATGGATGTGGCGGTCGCCGACGATAACTTGGCAGTTGCCATTGGCCGCAGCGGGCAAAACGTTCGGCTGGCTAGCGAGCTGACCGGGTGGACTATCAATGTTATGACCGAGGAGGATGCGGGCGCCAAGCAGGAGCAGGAGATGGGTTCCATTATTGAGCGCTTTATGGAGCGTCTGGATGTGGATGAGGATCTGGCTGCGGTACTGGTTGAGGAGGGCTTCACTTCGTTAGAGGAGATTGCCTATGTGCCGATTGAGGAGATGCTCGCGATTGAAGGATTTGAAGAAGAGGTGGTTGAAGAATTGAGAGCGCGGGCCAAAGACGTGTTGTTGACCCAGGCCATAGCCTCGGAAGAGGAGCTGGAAGGTGAAGAGCCGGCTCAGGATCTGCTGGAAATGGAAGGCATGGACAAGCACCTCGCTTACCTTATGGCAAGCAAAGGCATTGTCACCATGGAAGATCTGGCTGAACAGTCTATTGATGAATTGCTTGAAATTGAAGGCATGGATGAAACGCGTGCCGGAGAGCTGATAATGAAGGCGAGAGAGCCTTGGTTTGCAGATCAAAACGAAGAAAACTAAGCAAACCTTTTAATTATGATACAAGTATTAAAGGTACAGGAGAGCTGAGAATGGCAGAAGTAACGGTAGCAAAGTTGGCCGAAATAGTAGGCGCTCCCGTTGATCGTTTGCTAACGCAGATGAAAGAAGCTGGCCTTGGGCAGAGTGCGGCGAATGATGTGGTATCTGATGAAGAGAAGCAAACGCTGTTGGCCTTTTTAAAGCGCAGTCATGGCGAAAGTAGTGAAGCGCCGAAAAAGATTACGCTCAAACGTAAAGTCACCACGCAACTAAAGTCATCGTCCAGTCAGGGGCGTAATGCAAAGACGGTTAATGTGGAAGTAAGGAAAAAGCGAACCTATGTGAAACGCAGTTCGCTTGAGGCGAAGAAGAGCGCCGAGATGCTTGAGGCTGAGGTGTTGCGCCAGGAGGAGGAAGAGCGTTTGGCGGCAGAGGAGGCTGCGAAACATGAGGCTGAAGAGGCTGCCCGTCAAGCGGCAGAAGAGGCGGAAAAACAGGCTCGTCTGGAGGAAGAGAAGGCCAGGGAGGAGCAGTCTGCTGCGGAAGAAGTTGTGGCGGACACTACCGAGGAGACGGTGCCGGAAGAATCTGTTGAAAAACAGGCGGAGCCGCCTGTAGCGGAAGAAACTGTAGAAGAAGTTCAGGTTAAGGAGCTTTCCGAGCAGGAAAGGTTGCGTTTGGAGCGCGAGGAAAGGGAGGCATTTAAAGCCCCCGACAAGAAAGCAAAGAAAGGAGCCCGGTCCAAAGCACCTAAGAAAAAATGGATAGAAGAGGTCGAAGAAGAGTTTGCCGAGGAGATTATTGCCAAGCCAGCTCAAAAAAGGGCCTATGTTCAACCGAAACTGGCTAAACCCACAAAGTTCCTGCAGCAGCATAGTTTTTCAAAGCCAGCTGCACCGGTCCTTAAGGAGGTATCTATCCCGGAAAACATTGTAGTATCTGAATTAGCGCAGCGCATGTCTGTTAAAGCAACAGACGTGATTAAGTGTCTGATGAAAATGGATGTCATGGTAACCATCAATCAGGCGATTGATCAGGAGACCGCAGTGCTGGTCGCAGAGGAGATGGGCCGTAACTATAAGCTGGAAGAACCCAAGAATATGGAACAGGAAATCCTGGGTGATGTCAGTTATGAGGGTGATGAAGTGACACGCGCACCCGTTGTAACGGTGATGGGGCATGTTGACCATGGTAAGACCTCGCTGCTGGATTACATTCGGGAAACCAAAGTAACAGCACGTGAGTCCGGAGGCATTACACAGCATATCGGCGCCTATCATGTGGAAACGGATAAGGGAATGGTCTGTTTTCTGGATACGCCAGGTCACGCGGCTTTTACCGCAATGCGGGCACGTGGAGCGCAGGCTACGGATATCGTTATCCTGGTTGTGGCGGCTGATGATGGCGTGATGCCGCAAACGGAAGAAGCGATTCAGCATTCACGTTCCGCTGGTGTGCCACTGGTTGTTGCGATTAACAAAATCGACAAGGAAGAAGCAGATGTGGAGCGAGTCAAGAATGAACTCGCAGCAAAAGATGTCATACCCGAGGAGTGGGGTGGTGATATCCAGTTCATTCCGGTTTCCGCTCATTCCGGCCAAGGCGTGGACGACTTGCTTGAAGCGATATTACTTCAGGCTGAGATATTAGAGCTAAAAGCTGTGCCCGATGCACCTGCCAAAGGCGTGGTGGTTGAGGCGCGTCTGGATAAAGGGCGCGGCACCATTGCGACGTTGTTAGTTCAAAATGGCACCTTAAAGCAGGGCGCAATAGTGTTGGCGGGCCAGGTGTATGGAAGAGCTCGTGCGCTAATGGATGAAAACGGAAAACCAGTTAAAAATGCTGGGCCGTCAATACCGGTCGAAGTTCTGGGACTGACCGGTACGCCCAATGCCGGCGATGATTTTGTAGTGCTGAAGAGTGAGAAACAGGCCCGTGAAGTCGCCGATTTCAGAAAACAGCAGCATAAAGAGGCTGCGCAGGCCAAGCAACAGGCAGTGCATCTGGAGAATCTGTTTGCCAATATGGGGGAAGGACAGGTGCAGGTGCTCAATATCGTTCTGAAAACGGATGTTAGAGGCAGCCTGGAGGCGCTTACTTCGGCACTGGAAAAAATAGGCAATGAAGAAGTGAAGGTTGCTATTGTTTCAAGTGGTGTTGGCGGAATCTCTGAGACCGATGCTAACCTGGCGGTTTCAACAGGTACGGTTGTCATTGGTTTTAATGTACGTGCTGACGCTACTGCACGTAAGGTGATTGAAGATAATGGTATAGATTTGCGCTATTACAGTGTTATCTATGACATTGTAGATGACGTGAAGAATGCGCTTTCCGGTATGCTGGCGCCAGAGTATAAAGAAACGATTGTCGGTGTGGCTGAAGTACGGGATATTTTCAAATCACCGAAATTCGGGTCGATTGCCGGGTCAATGGTCATTGAAGGCACTGTTTACCGTAATAAGCCGATAAGGGTGTTGCGCGATGACGTGGTAATTTATGAGGGAGAGCTCGAGTCGTTACGTCGATTTAAAGATGATACCAATGAAGTGCGTAATGGCATGGAGTGTGGTATCGGTGTGAAAAATTACACGGACGTCAGGGTTGGCGATAAGATCGAGGTTTTTGATCTGATTGCTGTAGAGCGAAGCTTGTAGATATTGGTATTCGGAATACCCAGGTATAGATGTCAGAGTATAGCCGCACTCAAAGAGTAGCAGATCAGATTCAGCGTGAACTGGCGAGTCTGATTCAACTTGAAATGAAAGATCCCAGGCTCGGGATGGTAACGGTTAGCGCTGTCGAAGTGAGTCGTGATATGTCTTACGCTGAAGTCTATATTACAGTTCTTGAACAGACGGATGGACCAGAGCGTGAGGTAACCCTTAAGGTGTTGTCGCGTGCAGCCGGTTTTTTACGGACTCGATTGGCAAAAGTAATACAGCTTCGATCAGTGCCGCACCTGCGCTTTCATTATGATGAGAGTATTGCGCGGGGGCAGCGGCTTTCGGCGTTGATCGATCAGGCTGTTAATGAAGATCAAAAACGCTCAGGAAGTTCGGTTGAGGGTGAGTAGTTGGTAAAGAGGTATCGAAAGCGTCAGCGTGGTCGTGCAGTAAACGGGGTTTTCTTGCTGGATAAGCCTGCAGGGATTACTTCAAATGATGCGTTGCAGCAGGTCAAGCGACTGTTTGGTGCAGCGAAGGCTGGTCATACGGGGAGCCTTGATCCGTTGGCTACCGGGATGCTGCCAATCTGTTTTGGCGAAGCAACCAAGTTTTCGCAATTTATGCTTGATGCAGACAAGGTTTATCGCACCACGGCTAAACTTGGGCAACGAACGGCCAGTGGTGATTCCGATAGCGAAGTGTTGGAAACCAGGCCTGTTGGAGAACTGTCGCAGAATCGTGTGGAGCAGGTGCTGGAGGGTTTTCGTGGAGAGATCGATCAGATACCCTCCATGTATTCGGCATTGAAGCATCAGGGGCAGCCGTTATACAAGTTAGCCCGACAGGGCGTTGAAGTTGAACGCAAACCGAGGGTTGTTAAGATTTTCAGCCTGCGATTGCTGGCATTGCGTCCGGATGAAATGGATCTCGAGGTTCATTGCAGTAAGGGGACCTATGTCCGTACGCTGGTGGAAGATATCGGTGAGGTGCTGGGCTGTGGTGCCCATGTGTCTGTTTTGCGGCGTACCGGGGTGGCTAACCTGGGACAGTCGACAATGCACACATTGGAGGAACTGGAGCGAATTGTGGCAAATTCGGAGCAGTTTGCTGAACGAAATCAGCAACTGGATGAGTTGCTGTTGCCGATAGAGGCGACGGTAGAGAGCCTGCCACAGGTCGCTCTATCCGAACTAATGACGCATTACGTTAAGCAGGGGCAGCCTGTTTTTGTGCCGAACACAAAGGTGCAGGGCAAGGTGATACTGTTTAATAAAGAAGCTGGCGATGAGGAACGTTTTCTCGGCGTTGGTGAAATTCTGGACGACGGGCGCGTTGCGCCAAGGCGTCTGGTAACGACGGGGTGAACGTATTATGTTCACACTGATTATAAATGGCTATACCTCTGTAAATATGCACGGGGGTTATAGTGAATGTAAACAGGCATATTATCAGGAGTAATAAAGATGGCTTTATCAGCACAACAGAAAGAGGCAGTGGTTAAAGATTATCAACAGGCAAAAGGGGACACTGGTTCTCCGGAAGTACAGGTAGCACTGTTGACCGCAAATATAGAAAGTTTGCAATCACATTTTAAAGATCATAAAAAAGATCACCATTCACGTCGTGGTCTGATTCGTATGGTTAACCAGCGACGTAAGCTGCTGGATTACTTGAAGCGTAAGGACGTTGACCGATATACGCAATTAATTGGCCGACTTGGCTTGCGTCGTTAATAAACTCAGAGGGCACCGATGACGTGATATGTCAGTTGTCGGTGTTTTCGCTCAAAAAATTGAGGTAATACCGTGAACCCGGTAAAGAAAACATTTCAGTACGGCGGTCACACCGTCACTCTCGAAACGGGCCGGATCGCCCGTCAGGCCACCGCAGCAGTCCTTGTAACAGTGGACGATACCGCTGTGCTGGCAACGGTTGTAGGCCGAAAGGAAGCCAATGAAGGGGCTAGTTTTTTCCCGTTGACGGTCAACTACCAAGAAAAAACCTATGCTGCCGGTAAGATACCCGGAGGCTTTTTCAAACGTGAAGGTCGGCCAACGGAAAAGGAAACACTCACTTCCCGTCTGATTGATCGGCCCATTCGTCCTTTGTTCCCAAAGGGCTTTATGAATGAAGTTCAGGTGATCTGTACCGTGATGTCGGCGGATAAGAATCAGGATCCCGATATCGCAGCCATGATTGGTGCGTCTGCGGCGCTGTCGATCTCCGGTATTCCCTTTAGTGGTCCGATTGGCGCGGCACGAGTTGGGTACGATGATGAGCAGGGATATCTGCTAAATCCCAGTCAGTCACAACTGGAGAGCTCGCGACTTGATATGGTGGTCGCGGGTACTCAGGATGCGGTGCTGATGGTTGAATCAGAAGCTCAGGAATTAAATGAAGATATGATGCTGGGTGCGGTGTTGTTTGCACACCAGGAGATGCAGGTTGTCATTAATACCATCAAGGAACTGGCTCAGGAAACAGGCAACGAACCTTGGCAGTGGGCGCCCGTTGAAGAGAATACGGCGTTATTGGATGGTATTAAAAGCCAGTTTGGCGCAGCTATTGGCGACGCGTATCAGATCAGCGACAAGATGCAGCGTTATGCAAAAATTGATGAATTGCGCAGTGCAGCTACTGAGCAGTTTGTTGACGAAGAGTCTGGCGTGGATGCCAAAGTGGTCTCCGGAGCATTTGCCAGTGTCGAGAAAAATCTGGTACGTGATCGAGTAGTAAGTGGTCAGCCACGAATCGATGGAAGAGATTCGCGTACGGTTCGCCCTATTCAGGTTGAAATTGGTGTGTTACCAAAAACGCACGGCTCTGCTCTGTTTACTCGTGGTGAAACTCAAGCGCTGGTGGTTTCCACTTTGGGTACAATGCGCGATGCACAGATGATCGAATCACTGCAGGGAACCGCGCATGATAACTTCATGTTGCACTATAACTTCCCTCCCTTTTGTGTGGGCGAGACCGGTTTTATGAGCGGGCCCAAGCGTCGTGAAATTGGTCACGGCCGGTTAGCACGTCGTGGTATTGCTGCGGTATTACCCAACGACGAAGAGTTCCCCTACACCATTCGGGTTGTATCTGAAATTACTGAGTCAAATGGTTCCAGCTCCATGGCCAGCGTGTGTGGTAGCAGTCTGGCATTAATGGATGCCGGTGTGCCGCTTAAGGAGCCGGTCGCTGGTATTGCGATGGGGTTGGTTAAAGAGGGTGACAGGCACGTCGTGTTGACGGATATATTGGGTGATGAGGATCATCTGGGCGATATGGATTTCAAGGTTGCCGGTACCAGTAAAGGAATTACAGCTTTGCAAATGGATATCAAAATTCAGGGTATCACCGAAGAAATCATGGAGGTGGCGCTGGATCAGGCGCATGAGGCGCGTCAGCATATTTTAGGTGAAATGGCGAAGGTGATCTCTCAATCGAGGGAAACGTTGTCAGACAATGCACCGACTATGCTGAATCTTAAGGTGGCACCAGATAAGATTCGCGATATTATCGGAAAAGGTGGTGCGACCATTCGCTCCATCTGTGAAGATACCGGTGCTCAGGTGGATATCGAGGACGATGGATCCGTACGGATTTATGCTGATGATAAGGATGCAGCCGATGCGGCACAGGCGCGGATCGATGAGATAACCGCTGAGGTTGAGGTCGGTGTGGTATATGAAGGAACCGTTGCGCGCATTGTTGATTTTGGAGCCTTTGTCACCGTATTGCCCGGTACCGATGGATTGCTGCATATTTCACAGATTGCCAAAGAGCGAGTTGAAAAAGTAACGGACTATCTGCAGGAAGGCCAGCAGGTTAAGGTTAAGGTGCTGGACGTTGACGGCCGTGGCCGCATCAAACTGAGCATGAAAGCTTTAGCCGAAGAGGCGGAAGGATCATCGGAAGAGCAGGGCGCTTCCGAGTAGCATTAAGACTGGAGCGGGCTGCAAGTGTAGCCTGCTCCTACCTTTTCATTATTGTATTTAGACAGAACTATCGTGTTATTTTGCGGTATCAATCTGCTAGTAGATTTTTAGGACTTCGCTGTGTCTGAAACAGTCCAGCGTATGATCGTTTACCAGCCCTGCGGCCTGCATATGAGCATAACAGATGGTTGGTCCCACAAACTTAAAACCCAGACGCTTTAATTCTTTGCTCATCGTTTCAGATTCAATGGTGGTTGCGGGATAATCTGTTAATTTGTTGAATCGGTTAATCTTTGGTTTTCCCTCAACAAACTGCCACAGGAACTCCGCAAAGCTTCCCTGTTTGGCCTGAATTTCAAGAAAACAGCGGGCGTTCGTAATCGCTGCGCTGATCTTCAGACGATTGCGAATGATGCCCGGGTCCTGCAACAGTCGCTCGATATCTTTTGCATCATAAGCCGATATTTTTAATGGATTAAACTGATCAAATGCGCGGCGGTAGTGTTCACGTTTCTTAAGTACGGTATACCAGCTTAACCCTGCCTGAGCCGACTCCAGAGTGAGCAGTTCAAACATTTTTTGATCATCGTAGACAGGCACACCCCACTCCTGATCATGGTAAGCTACATAATCAGGCTTGTTAAGGTCTACCCAGGGACAACGCTGTTTGCATTTCATTCGTGGGTTATAGGAAGAGTGACTTACAGGTCTATTTGTAAATTATCAATCAGCCGTGATTTCCCTAATTGGGCCGCAGCTAGCACAATCAGTTGCTTATCGGATGAGTTCGGGGGCTCAAGCGTTTCGCGATTCATGACATGATAATAGTCGGGTTTAAAACCGGCCTGCTCCAGCCGGGTATTGGCTTGTTGCTCCAGCTGATAGAAATCACGTTCGCCACCTTCTATCGCCTCTCTGGTTTCCTTCAGGCACTGATAAAGGACAGGGGCAGATTGTCTTTCTTCGGCCGTGAGATAGGTGTTGCGCGAACTCAGAGCCAGGCCATCTTCGGCCCGGCCAGTCTGGATGCCTACTATCTTCACTGGAATACATAAATCCTCAACCATATGGCGGATAATTGTCAGCTGCTGAAAGTCTTTTTCACCAAACATGGAAACGTCGGGCTGAACAATATTAAACAGTTTGGTGCAGATAGTGGCAACGCCAGTAAAGTGGCCTGGACGACTGGCACCACAGAGAATATTTGACAGTACAGGGATGATTATCTGGGTGCTTACCCCCTCGGGATACATTTCCCTGGCGGTTGGTGCAAACAGATAGTCCGCTCCCTCCTGGACCAGTTTTTGTTGGTCAGCCTCCAGCGTTCTTGGGTACGCATCCAGATCTTCGTTTGCCGCGAATTGCATCGGGTTGACGAAAACACTGGCGACCACAATATCCGCTTGTGCTTTTGCAGCTTTGATAAGAGCCATATGGCCCTTATGCAAATTGCCCAGTGTCGGGACAAAACCAATGGTTCGCCCATGGCGTTTTTCGTAGCTAAGTGCCTCTCGAATTTCATCAATGCGGGTGAAGGTTTGCATAATCGATAGCTTGCCTTAATTTGTTGGTCTAATTTTCGTAGCAGTGTTCAGGGCCGGGAAAATGGCCCTCTTTGACCGCTGTGGCGTAATTTGAGATCGCCTCCTGAACTGACGAGGCTTCTTCAAGAAAGTTTTTGACGAACTTGGGAGCGTAATCAGTCGCGATGCCAAGCATATCGTGTAACACCAAAACCTGGGCATCAGTGCCAGGCCCCGCACCAATACCAATAGTGGGAATGCTGAGTTGTTGCGAAATTTCCTTTGCCAGTGCGCTTGGAATGCATTCCATCAACAGGATATCGGCTCCTGATTCCTCGAGAGCCTGCGCATCCCGGATCAACCTGGAAGCGTCCTCCTGTTGTCGCCCCTGTACTCGATAACCACCAATTTTATCGACCGATTGAGGCGTTAGCCCAATGTGCGCACACACCGGAATTCCGCAATCGTTGAGTCGGGAAAGGGTATCTGTAAGCCAGGCACCACCTTCTAGTTTGACCATGTTGGCGCCCGCCTGCATCAGTCTTGCCGAGTTGTTTAGTGCACTTTCGGTGGTCGCGTAGGACATGTAAGGAAGATCAGCCATGATCAACGCCCCCTGGTTGCCCTGGCTTACCGATTTGACATGGTAAACCATATCATCCATCGTTACCGGGACGGTGCTTTGTTGTCCCTGAACGACCATGCCCAGTGAATCACCGACCAGCAGTACCTCTACCCCGGCCTGACTGATTAACTGTGCAAAAGTAGCGTCATAAGCGGTGAGTACGGCAAATTTTTCGCTCTTGGCTTTCAGTTTGTTTAAAGTGGATAGTGATACTTTGCTCATGAATAACTCAACTCCTCGCTGGTATCAGGGTGATTTACCTAAGGGGCAAAAAATATGGCCGGGAAATGGACTTCACTGTAATGGGCGCTCAGCTCTGGGCGGGATAGTAAGGGGCTCATTGTAATGATTCGCCGGTTTAACTACAAGCATCATACATAGCAGGTCCATGCGTCAGGTTGTATGTTTGCATTGGCGCTAGATTTCTGCAAGAAGGGCATTGCCCGACTTAAAAAAACTGACCTGAAGGTTGCTCCTGTCCTGTGTCAGTTGGCCAAGGTGCTTGCCATTGGGTAGCAATAGATCGGGAGAGATATCGGACAGTGGGGCTAACACAAAGTCGCGGTGTGTCATCTCCGGGTGTGGGATTGTAAGGCGCGCGCTCTTCAGAATAAGTTCTCCGTACAGCAATATATCAAGGTCAATGGTACGTGGTCCCCAATGCCTGTTACGCACCCTTTTTTGCTGCTGTTCTATCTGTTGAAGCTGGTCGAGTAGTGTTTCGGGAGGCAATGCTGTTGAAAGCAGCGCCACGGCATTCAAAAAATCCGGCTGGTCCTGAGGGCCAAGCGGATTGCTTTTGTAAATATTTGAAAGGGCTTGTAAGTTTGTTTGGGGTAGCTTCCTGAGTGCAATGACGGCCTGTCGAATTTGTACTTCCGGATTCTCGAGGTTGCTGCCCAGACCAATATAGGCAGCTTCATAATTCGAGCGCATGCCATTTAGTCTCGTGTTTGCGGAAGACGTGTGTTTTTGCGTGTGCGCTTTCGTCTTCCCTTTCCTTTCCCTTTACCTAATATGCTGATCATCTGGCTACGCTGGTCTGTTGTTGCGTCCTGAAATTCAGTCCACCATTGTCCCAGTCCGTTGGGTAGGGAGATGACCGATTTATCCAGACTTTGTTCTCTGAGCAGCAAAAAGTCGTAGGCAGCACGAAAGCGCGGGTGTGCCAGCAGTTTGTATGCCCGGCTTCCACCTCTTCGGTCGAGCCTGTATTGCAGGTCCCAGATATCGCGCATGGGTAAACTGAAACGTCGTGGAATGGATGTATGTTTCATTTGCGTTGCCACTACCTGATGCTTGGCTTTATGTAGTGCCTCTAATGTGCGCATTCCCTTATTGGTGTGTTGAGCCAAACATTGCTGCAGGGGTGACCATAGCATGACCGCAAAAAGAAAGGCTGGTGTGGTTCCTTTGCCTGCTGCAATTCTTTTGTCGGTATTGCGTAGTGCCAGTTCAACCAGTTGTTGGTTACCGTGTTCGTTGAGACATCGACTGGTGTCCGGGAAAAGGTAGCTAAAGAGCTGATAGTGATTGGCTAACTCAAAAGCCCTTTCCCCGGTGCCGGACAGAAAGAGTTTTAGACACTCATCAAATAACCTGGCGGGAGGGATGTTAAGTAGCAACTCTGCCAGTTTGAAAATCGGATCGGCAGACCGGGCTTCTATGGTAAACCCCAGTTTTGCGGCAAAACGTATAGCCCTTAGCATTCTGACCGGATCTTCCCGGTAGCGTTTTTCAGGGTCACCGATAATTCTGAGTGTCTTGGATTTCAGATCATCAAATGCGCCTGTGTAGTCTATCAACTGGTTGGAATCAAAGTCGTAATAAAGGGAGTTGACCGTAAAGTCCCGGCGTATCGCATCCTCTTCCAGAGAGCCGTATATATTGTCGCGTAATAGCTGCCCTGAAGTACTTTTCTTTGCGTGAGGGTGGTTGTCCAGTTCTTCGGGGTGGTTGCCACGAAAAGTGGTAACTTCAATGACCTCTTTGCCAAAATAGACATGTGCAATTTTAAAGCGGCGCCCGATCACCCGTGCACGCTTGAACAGCCTGACGACCTCTTCTGGGCGCGCATTCGTAGAGATGTCAAAATCCTTGGGGTGCATACCCGACAAAAGATCACGTATACCTCCGCCGACCAGGTAGGCGAGGAAGCCATGTTGGGTTAAAGTCTTGATCACAGTAATAGCGTTTTTGCTGATCTTGTCAGAAGATATCTGGTGTTCTTGGGCGCTTATGTAGTTCGGTGTCATTAGGTGCAGGCTATCTGGAGTGACTCACATATGGGGAAGCGGGTTCATTAAACTTACGTATTGCTGGCTGGCGATAATTACTACGATGGTCACTCCTTAATTTAACAGATAGTGACAATAAAACGATTCAGGCAGCAGCGAAGGAGCTATTGTATAGGGGTGGAGCGTAAATGGGTAGCTGACGCGAGGAGAAGGTGTCAGCTGAATCCCGTGGATGTGGGACTCAGCTGGGTCTGGAAACAATGAACACGGGTGTGGCAATATCAAATATCCTTCGCTTATTGTTGCTATTGTTATGATGGGTTTCCCCATAGCAATTTTATTTGGATATCCTACGGGCCACATAAAAAAACCACGTATTCATCAAGTTGCTTGCCGACCCTCTGGTTATTTTTGAGTTATTATGGCCAAGGGCGTTCGCCAGTTTTCCTCCCACCTTATTCTGTTTTTGTTGCGGGTTATGTTTTTGTTGTTGCGGCAACAAGCTGGCGACATAATAATCATTAGCTGGCTTGAATGCAACAACAACGTGCTTAAAATATGTTTATAAACAATAAGTTAAGCTTTGGTTCGTGCGGTTACAGATGCTGAGAAAAAAGGTAACAAAAAGGCTTGATAGCGAAAAAGTTGTGCTTAAACGTAACAGATTTTAGCCGCGCGCCGCTGCTTTACGTTTCGGAATGCCGAGTCTTTGACGCCTTTCCCACAGACATTTTCGGCTAATTCCCAATTTTTGGGCTAATTCCGTTTCGGTCATCTGGTCCTGATGCTCGAGCACAAAATGCTTAAAATAGTCTTCCATGGACAGGTCCTGGTTATTTTCCGGCCTTACCGGCTCAGCCAGTCCGCTATTGTCCTGGGGTTGCTCCCCAGATGTGCCGATCTCTTTCTCCAAATTCATTTGCTCGGCAGATATTTTGTTATCTTCCGACAGCAATACGGCGCGCTCGATGATATTGCTTAACTCTCGATAATTTCCGGGCCAATGATAGTCGTTGATTTGCCTAATTGCATCGGTGGTAAAGACGCCGGCTGCTTTGTTGTATTTTTTACAAGCCTGCTCCAGTAATGTCTCGGCAATTCTAATCTTGTCGCTGCCTCTGTCTCTTAGCGGTGGAATATCAATGGTGAAGACGTTGAGGTGGTAAAACAGTCGTTTATTAAATTTATTGTTGTGTACCAGGCTTCGCAAATCATCCTGGGTTGTCACGATCAAGCGGGTGTCAATAGGCGTCTGGTCTCCTGAGGCGTTAATTTTCTCGACCAATTCCAGTACTTCCAGCAGGTTTGCCTGTGCGTCATTGGATAGTTCGCTGATTTCATCGATCAGTAAGGTAGCACCGTTTACGGCGGTCAGGTGTTCCAGGTTTGGTTCGCTGTGCCCGGTCAGCGTTTTCTTATGATAGCCGAGAATCTCGGCTTCTACTTTGGTTTCGGGCGGTGTAGCGCAATTAATATAAATGAGCGGTTTTTCTGTACGGTCGCTAAGTTCAAAGATTCTTTGCGCAAACAGGCTCTTGCCTGTTCCGGTTTCTCCCACTACCAACACTGTGCAGGTGGTAGGGGCGATCTGCCGAATTTGTCGGCAGATGGTCTTTATTGCATCGCACTCCCCCATGATATCTTTGATATTGGAGGTGTCCTTCACGGTTTGTTTTGGTGCTTCTTTCTGCATCAGTTAACTACGCATATAGGGCTGCATCATTACGATTTGTAACAAAAAGCGTAAAAAATACACAAAAAATTTAAGCCCTATAATAAATAAGGTATCGATACAAAGTAAAGGTTATGGTCACATTAGATTGTTTTCAGCAACAACAAATCTCTATGGAAGGTCGACGTTGATAGCAAATTTCCTGGGTAGCCTGTTGATATTCCAGTTAACCACTCCCCATTGCACCAGTTCGCTCGGAGGTGCATTGAGCAGCTCTGAGGGGGGATCTAATGCCAGCGCTTTCAGGGCACGAATCAAGTTGTCACTGTTGCTGTTCTGATTTAGAGGTTTTGCGTAATTTTGTTTGCTGAGTTTTTGGCCGTCAGTGCCCAATATGACCGGTACATGCGCGTAAGCTGGTGTGCGCAGCTTAAGTAGTCGCTGCAGGTGTATCTGGCGAAAGGTGGAATCCAGTAAATCGCAGCCCCGAACTACTTTGGTGATTTTTTGTTGGGCGTCGTCAATTGCCACTGCCAGTTGGTATGCGACCAATCCGTCTTTGCGAAATATAACAAAATCGCCGATATCCTTGCTGAGTTGCTGTTTTTGGATTCCTTGAACGCCATCCTCAAAAGTTACCGGTTCATCGCCGGTACGGACTCGAATAGCGCTATTGTCTGATTTTGTGATGTTCTGGGAGCAAAATCCGGGATATTTTGGATAATCCTTTAGTGATTGTCGCGAACAGTCGCAGTAGTAGGCCTGCTTTTTTTGTAACAGTTCTGTAAGGGCTTCTTTGTATAGCGACACGCGATCGCTTTGATAGAGCACTTCATCGTTCCAGTGGAGGCCGTGGTTTTCCAGTGCCTGAAGAATTTCTTTTGTTGCACCAGGCTGAATTCTGGGTGGATCAATATCCTCTATTCTTACCAGCCATCGGCCCTGGTTGGCTTTTGCGTCAAGGAAGCTGGCAAGAGCTGCAACCAGTGAGCCAAAGTGGAGTGGTCCGGTTGGGGAGGGGGCAAAGCGACCAATGTAGGGAACGACAGCCGGTATTGAATCGTTCATAGTTAGGGTGGTATGAAGAACCGCCTAAGCTTTCAGCAGTTCTATATTTACTTTTAACAGATCAATTTGGTTGGTCTAAAACCGGATGGCTGTTGTGCTGTAGCACTAGCCACCCACGGTTCGCTCTTTAATTTCATCCAGCGTTTTACAGTCGACACAAAGTGTTGCGGTTGGTCTGGCTTCCAGGCGGCGAATACCAATTTCCACGCCACAAGAATCGCAAAAACCATAATCGTCGATTTCAATTCGTTCCAGAGTTTCATTAATCTTTTTGGTCAGTTTGCGTTCGCGATCGCGCGTTCGAAGCTCCAGGCTGAACTCCTCTTCCTGGCTGGCACGATCGTTCGGGTCGGCAAAGTTGTTGGCCTCCTCCTGCAGATGGTGCATGGTGCGGCTTGCCTCCTCGGCAAGTTCGTCTTTCCAGGCGTTAAGAATGATTTTGAAGTGTTCGCGTTGCGCACTACACATATATTCCTCACCCTTTTTCTCCTTGTAAGGGGTGAAATTTTTAAGAGTGGGCCCGCTGGGCTTGCTGCTGTTTTTTGGCATAGTTGCTGTCTCTTACCATCTGTATCTTTATCGTACGATAAGTTAATTTGCGTACTGACTATGAAAGCGACGAAATTTTAGAATTAGATCTGTTCGAGTACAAGCATTTGTTCGTCGATTATTGTAAAGCCGCTATTATATAGCGCAATTGTAGGCAATGCGCGAACAAAATTTTAGTTTTAGCGGTCAGTGTAAAGGTTGCGGTCCGTTAAACAGTGCTCATTTGCCAGGTTGCAACTATTGACCCGATGTTTAGTTTTCTACGAGTGAGTCGGCGATCCGCAGATAGCTTAAAAGGCGCCTTTCATCGATATGGCCCTCCTGAACAGCTTCTCGTAGCCTGCAGTTCGGTTCACTTTGGTGTTTGCAGTCTCTAAATTTGCAGTGTCCCAGAAAGGGTCGAAACTCCATAAACCCCTGTTCGAGGGTGCGCAGATCAATGTGCTCCAAACCAAATTCACGAATACCGGGGGAATCGATAATGTCACCGCCACCTGGTAAATGAAAAAGGCGCGCGGTGGTTGTCGTATGTACACCCTTGCCAGTCGCGCTTGATAATTCCCGGGTGCGCAGATCGACTCCCGGTAACAGTGTGTTAATCAGCGAAGATTTGCCAACGCCTGATTGACCTACAAAAACACTGGTATGCTGACTCAGCATTTTTCGTAAATCCGATAACTGTTGGTCATCTTTACTTGAGGTGACCAGGATTTGATAGGGAATTTGAGAATAAAGCGACCTGATTTCTGTAATTTTCGGATCGCCCTGTTCACCAAGCAGGTCTGATTTGTTGATCAGCAGTATTGGTTTTATCTGAGCGGCTTCTGCGGCTACCAGGTAGCGGTCAATCAATCCGCTAGGGGTCAGGGGTTGCGGGGCAATGACAATAAAAATTCTATCAATATTGGCGGCAACGGGACGCAACTCACCACTGCTGTCCGGGCGGGACAGCTCCGATTGGCGTTTGTCTACAGCGACCACTACGCCGCTTTGATCCGGTGATAATCGCCAGCACACCCGGTCACCAGTAACAATCCCGCTTAGATTGGTTCGCATGTGGCAACGGTAAGTTCGCCCTTTTAGTGAATCCTCGCCTGCTTCAACCTCCACTTGCATGCCGTAATGCGCGATGACCAGGCCCTGCTGTTCAGGTCCAAGCGTGCTTTCATCAAGCGTATTGGCCACCTGCTGCTCACGTTTTTTTGCACGTTGCAGACGTTCTTCCTGTATTTTATTGATGCGCCACTGCTGGCGTCGTGTTAAGCGACGTTTACTCATAACGGTAGATTCGAAAACCAATATTGAGTAATGTACAGACAGTTGGTATAGAATTCATTTTAATCCAGACTGGGAATCAGCAATGCCGAGCAAAGCAAATTTAATTTGGATCGATCTTGAGATGACCGGTCTCATTCCGGAGCAAGATACCATAATCGAGATAGCGACCATAGTGACGGACTCAGATTTAAAAATTCTGGCAGAGGGACCTGTGTTTGCGATTACTCAAACAGAGACGGTTATGGCCGCGATGGACGATTGGAATACCACACAGCATGGTCAATCCGGTTTGACAGACCGTGTTCTGAAAAGTGGTGTCAGTATGTCTCATGCGGAACAGGAAACGATTACTTTTCTGGAGAAGTATGTTTTGTCCGGTGCCTCGCCCATGTGCGGTAACAGTATTTGTCAGGATCGCCGTTTTTTAGCGCGCTACATGCCTGAGTTGGAGGCTTTCTTTCACTATCGAAACCTCGATGTCAGTTCCGTCAAAGAGTTGGCAAAGCGCTGGCACCCCTCTGTGCTCAAAGGTGTTAAGAAGAAAGGAGCTCATCTGGCCCTGGATGATATCAAGGACTCAATTGCCGAGCTGGCGCATTACCAAAAACACTTTTTTAAATGTAGCTAATCTTCAGTGTCAGTCGTCAGCGCCGCCTGTTGACGGCTGATAGCCCACGTTATGTGCTCCTGCACCATTTCAGTGGTATCCGTAAGCCGGGACTCAAGGGCCTTAAGGATATTGTTGCTGGCAGCTGCATTACCCAGTGCGACGGCAATGTTACGCAGCCATCCCTGGTAGCCGGCACGCCTTATAGCTGATCCGGCGGTTTTGTCGAGGAATTCCTGTTCTGTCCAGTGAAACAGCGCTATCAATTGTGCGCTATCGAGGCCATGTCGAGGCTTAAAATCGTCCTCAGTGGAAAACTGTGCAAATCGATTCCAGGGGCAAACGGTTTGACAGTCATCGCAGCCGAAAATACGATTGCCGATAAGTGGTCTGAAATGCTCCGGAATGGGCCCTTTCAGTTCGATAGTGAGGTAGGAAATACACTTTCTTGCGTCGAGCACGTAGGGCTTTACAAACGCCCGGGTGGGGCAGGCGTCGAGGCAGGCGGTGCAATGGCCACAGTGGTTCCTGGTGTCGGGTTGGTCGATAGGAAGCGCCAGATTGGTGAAGATCTCTCCCAGAAAAAAATAGGAGCCAGCGCGGCGATTAAGTAGCATGGTGTTTTTGCCGATCCAGCCCAGCCCGGATTTTTCTGCCAGCGCGCGCTCCAGAACGGGAGCGCTGTCAACGAACGCGCGACAGCCGTGCATGGCTGCTTTTTCATCAATTTTAGTGGCCAGTTTGGCAAGCCGTTTGCGCATCATTTTATGGTAGTCGCGACCCATCGCGTATCGTGAAATGGCTGCGTTTTCGTTCTGTTGGTGATGCTCGGTAGCCCGCGGTGCGATAGTCAGATAATCGAGACGCACCGAAATAACGCGCAGTGTTCCGGGAAGCAGTTGTTCGGGATGACTTCTTTTGCTGCCGTGTTGTGCCATGTAATCAAGATCACCGTGAAGCCCCTCGGATAGCCAGCGATTCAAACGCTGCTCATGCTCCTTGAGGTCAATGTCAGTAATGCCCACTTGCTGAAAACCAAGCTCGGCACCCCAGGATTTAATCTCTTTGGCCAGATGAGGCAAATTTGGTTTTTCCGGGGTTGTTGTCGGCATTGAGGACCATCTGAATTGCTTAAAATATGCGGTGGTTGTGCCATAATAGCGCACTGACACTCGATAACAAACCGATGAGCAGAATAAACGATGACTGATCAACAGCAGCTGCCCACCCTGCTTTTTCTCGCCGAACAGACACGAAAACTGGACCAGATTGCGATCCGGGATTTTAGGATTCCCGGTATCAGATTAATGCGTCGTGCGGGTGAGGCCGCTTTTGATTTATTGCGGCAATTATGGCCGCAAACCCAATCGATAAGCGTCTGGTGCGGTTCAGGCAACAATGGTGGTGATGGTTATATTATTGCCGGACTGGCTGTTCGCAGCGGTATGGCGGTCCAGCTGGTGCAGGTGGGTGCGGCGGAAAAGTTACATGGGGATGCCAGACTTGCCCATGACTGGGCCTTGCAGCAGGGTGTTTCCTGTGAGCCTTTTTGCCCGAAAACGGCGATTAACGGTGATGTGATTGTGGACGCCATGTTGGGTACAGGGCTTACCGGAGAGGTTGGTGGTGTCTACGGAAAAGCCATCGATGTCATCACTGAGGCGGGAAGGCGGGTGCTGGCGGTCGATATTCCATCCGGCTTATCCAGCGATACAGGTGCTGTGTTGGGTAAATCCGTCACGGCAAACGCCACAATCTCTTTTATAGGCTTAAAGCAGGGCCTGCTGACCGGTAGTGGGCCGGCACGCTGCGGTGTTCTTTACTACAACGATTTGCAAGTTCCGAAAAAGGTTTTTGAGGAGGTACAGGAAAGCGCTCGACGCGTTGATGCTGTGGTTCTGCAAGAATTATTACCGCGACGAAAACAGGATGCCCACAAGGGAGATTTTGGGCGTGTGCTGGTGGTGGGTGGTAATCTCGGGACTGGGGGGGCTGCGCTCATGGCGTCGCAAGCGGCTTGTCGTGTTGGGGCGGGGTTGGTTTCGCTGGCGACCCGGCCTGAGCATCTGGCGGGTGCTTTGGCAAGATGCCCGGAGGTTATGGCGCATGGCATCGAGTCTGGACAGGATCTGGAGCCTTTGCTCGACGGGGCTGATGTCATCGTTATTGGCCCCGGATTGGGACAAAATGCCTGGTCTGAGCAGCTGCTGAGAGTAGTGATATCGAGTGACAAAAAGCTGGTGATCGATGCTGACGCGCTGAATCTTATCGCGTCCGGGCAAGCGCCTGAGAGTAATCATGAGAACTGGATTGTAACGCCTCATCCTGGCGAAGCGGCGCGGTTATTGGGTTGCACTACCGCTGAGATACAAACTGACCGTTTTGCGGCCGTTCGGCAGTTGCAAAGATGTTGTGGGGGAGTGGCGATATTAAAGGGCTCGGGGAGCTTGATCTGTGGTGGTGGGCATTCCGAGTTGGCAATTTGTTCAGATGGTAATCCCGGTATGGCCAGTGGTGGCATGGGGGATGTCCTCAGCGGTGTGCTGGCGGGTATACTGGCACAGGGCTTTGAATTGTTTGAAGCGGCTGAGCTGAGTGTCAGTTTACATGCTGCTGCTGCAGACAGAGCCTCGCAAAGTGGTCAGCGAGGTCTGCTGGCAACCGATTTGTTGCCGCATTTGCGGAATCTGGCAAACCCGCATTAACGGGGAATCAATGATGCTGATGGGTAACTATTCACTTTCTGTTGCTGACGAGGAAACAACCAGAAAGCTTGCTGTAAAACTATCTGAAGCGCTTGTTCCGGGTCTGGTTGTTCATCTGTCAGGGGATTTAGGTGCCGGTAAAACGACGCTTTGTCGATATATCATTGAAGCGCTGGGATATCGGGGCAGAGTGAAGAGCCCGACTTATACATTGGTGGAATCCTATCCGCTGGAGATTGCCACGCTCTATCATTTTGATCTTTACCGGCTGGCAGAACCGTCTGAGCTGGAGTATATGGGCTACCGGGACTATTTTGAACAAAGGGCTATCTGTTTGGTTGAGTGGCCCGAAATGGCGGGTGGCCTGCTGGGACAACCGGATTTAGAGATTCAAATGAAGCTGGAGGAAGAGGGGCGAGTATTGGATTTGCGGGCCTTTAGCGAGGCAGGATTGTTTCTCTCTAAACAGGCGAGGGCAATTTAATTTTGTTTAATGAGTTGATTTATACTACATTTTTAACATCAAACAAGAAACCATGAATGCATTTATGCGGCTTATCAGCGTTTTAGGTATCGGTTTATTGCTGGCTGTCGAGTCTGTTGTGGCAGCTACCAGTATCAGTGGCGTGCGTATCTGGCCGGCACCGGATCACACGCGTATTGTGTTTGATGTGTCCAATCCGGTCGAACACAAACTGTTCATGATGGCTAATCCCCAGCGGTTAGTGATTGATATTGAAAATACCAACGCCAGAACTGACCTTAAGTCGATGAAGTTGCCCCCCGAGCTTATTAAGGGGGTCAGATATGCAGCACGTAATGGCTCAGATCTTCGCGTTGTTCTTGACTTGAAAGCGAAGATAAAACCACGCAGCTTTGTTCTGCCGCCGAACCAGCAATATGGCAATCGCTTGGTGGTGGATCTCTATCCGACGGCGAAAACCGCGCAGCCATTGGCTGTGACCAAGAAGTTAACCGATAAGCGGGATGTGATTATTGCTATTGATGCGGGTCATGGAGGTGATGATCCGGGTGCGATAGGTGCTCATGGAATACGTGAAAAAGTGGTCGTGCTTTCAATAGCGCGAGAGTTGGAAAAGCTGTTTCAGTCTCATAAGGGTTATCGTCCGGTGATGATTCGTAAAAGTGATTATTATGTTGGTTTGCGGCACCGGACAAAACTGGCGCGAGATAGCAAAGCGGATATGATGATTTCTATTCATGCAGATGCTTTTAAAAGTCCGCAGGCCCATGGTGCTTCAGTTTACAGCCTTTCCAAGCGGGGAGCGACCAGTGAGGCAGCAAGGTGGCTGGCAGAATCTGAAAACAGTTCCGACCTGATTGGTGGTGTGGGTGGCGTCAGCCTTGATGATAAGGATGATGTGCTTGCCGGTGTGCTTCTTGACCTGTCGATGACTGCCAGCTTGCGAGCGAGTGTGGCAGCGGGTAGCCAGGTGGTGAAGGAGCTTGGCAAAGTAACACGGTTGCACAAAAAGCAGCTTGAGCAGGCAGGCTTTGTGGTGCTCAAATCTCCAGATATCCCATCAATTCTGGTTGAAACAGGATTTATATCAAACCCACAGGAAGCCAAGCGTCTGAATAGCCGAAAGCACCAGAGAGCCGTTGCCAGAGCAATTTATCGGGGCATTCAATCGTTTTTCTCTGAGAGTCCTCCCCCGGGTACCTATCTTGCCTGGCAGCAGGAACAAAAGATGAATACTCGGGAATACCGAATTGCTCGTGGTGACACCCTGTCAGAAATTGCTATTCGAAACCGGGTATCCACCGGTCGTCTCAAGTCGGTGAATGGCCTGAAGTCTGATCAAATAAAAGTGGGTCAGGTGATTCAGATACCCGCCTCCTAGCGTTCATTTTTCTGCATCGTATTACCGGGTGGAAAATTGCCTGGTCAATCACTGTTAATAGTCGATGGCTTCTATTAACATGATGTCCTTGTCAATGACCGAGCAAAAAAGTACCGCCGCGCATGTCACGTATTAAACACCTATCGACCCGCCTCGCTAACCAGATTGCTGCCGGAGAAGTTGTAGAACGTCCTTCATCGGTGGTTAAAGAGCTGCTGGAAAATGCTCTGGATGCTGGTGCTACCCAGATTGATCTGGATATTGAGCAGGGCGGGGTGCGGCTGATCCGTGTCAGGGATAACGGACACGGGATGGTCAGCGATGATCTGCCTCTGGCGTTAAGCCGGCATGCAACCAGTAAAATTGCACAATTGGAAGATCTAGAGTGTGTCTCCAGTCTGGGTTTTCGTGGCGAGGCATTGGCCAGCATCGCCTCCGTTGCAAGAGTTAACCTGGTCTCTGGAGCAGAGCATCAGGAACAGGCGTGGCAGGTTGAGTGTGCGGGGCAGGAGATGGAGGCTCGCGTTAGCCCGGCGGCTCATCCGGTGGGTTGCACCGTGGAAGTCAGGGATCTGTTTTTTAACACCCCGGCAAGACGAAAGTTTCTGCGCACCGAAAAGACCGAGTTCCGTCATCTGGAGGAGGTGGTCAAACGTATAGCGTTGAGCCGGTTTGATGTCGGTATTCAGCTACGGCATAACCAGCGCGTTATTCATGCGTTACGCCCAGCCGATGATGTTCAGGCTCAGGAGAGGCGAGTGATGTCACTCTGTGGGTCGGCGTTTATGGAGCAGGCGGTGCACCTCGATGTTGAGCGCGCAGGTGTTAAAATCACTGGCTGGATCGGTTCACCTACCTTTTCGCGCAGTCAGGCTGATCTTCAGTATTTCTTTGTAAACGGACGAGTAGTGCGAGACAAACTGGTCACTCATGCAGTAAGGCAAGCCTATGCGGATGTGCTTTATCATGGCCGCCATCCGACCTACATTCTTTATCTGCAACTTGATCCGGCTTTGGTGGATGTGAATGTGCACCCCACCAAGCATGAGGTACGTTTTCGTGACGGCAGATTGGTGCATGACTTTATTTTCAGCACTATTCACAGGGCGTTAGCTGATGTTCGACCTGAGGCCGAAACTGCAATCCAGGAAGTCGGCTCCAGTGGTGCGCCTGTGGATAATGCTGCCACAGATTATCGATCCGGCACGTCCCATTCGGAAGCATTTAATTTTCAAAATTCGTCAGCCCAGGTAAAAGAGCGATTGGCCGGTTATCAGAGTTTAATGCAATCCGTTGATGGGTTGGCTGAGTCGGGTCATCAGACATCGGACTCTTCGGCGAGCGCGAGAGAATCGGGGAGCGATGTGCCGCCGTTGGGATTTGCGCTGGCACAGCTCCAGGGTATCTATATTCTGGCACAGAATGCGCAGGGACTTGTGATTGTCGACATGCACGCGGCCCACGAGCGCATCACCTATGAGCGAATGAAATTGAGTTATGCGCAGCAGGGCGTGCAGGCGCAGCCCTTGCTGGTGCCTGTTTCGCTGGCGGTAAGTGAAACCGAGGCGGGTTATGTCGAGGAATGCCAGTCCATATTTAAGGAGCTGGGGTTTGTAATTGAGCGTGCCGGCCCCGAAACACTACTGATAAGGCAGGTGCCCATGCTGCTGTGCGAGTCCAATGTGGAGGTGCTGGTAAGGGATGTGCTGGCGGATATGCTGGAGCATGGCCAAAGTGATCGGGTTCAGCAGCATATCAATGAGCTGTTAGGCACGATGGCCTGTCATGGCTCAGTGCGGGCTAATCGTCAGTTAACGCTGCCGGAAATGAACGCGTTGCTCCGGGAGATGGAAAATACGGAGAGAAGTGGACAATGTAATCATGGCCGACCTACCTGGACCAGTCTGAGTCTTTCTGAGTTGGACAAGCTGTTCCTGAGAGGCCGTTGATGGACAAACCGCTAGCCATCTGTTTGATGGGGCCGACGGCCACCGGTAAAACGGACCTGGCTGTAGAATTAACAAGAAGCCTGCCCTGCGATATCGTAAGTGTCGATTCGAGTCTGGTATACCGGGGGATGGATATAGGTACTGCTAAGCCTGATCCTGAATTATTGGCGAAAGCGCCTCACCGACTGATCGACATTCGTGATCCGGCCGAGCCATACTCCGCTGCAGATTTTCGTAAGGACGCGTTGCGCGAAATGGAGGATATTGTTCAGGCAGACAGAATACCTTTGCTGGTAGGCGGTACCATGCTTTACTTTAAAGTGTTGTGTGAAGGTATTGCACCAATGCCTGGTGCCGATACTCAAGTGCGTAACCGGATTCAGGCGGAGGCCGAGCAGAGTGGTTGGCAGGAGCTTCACCGCAAACTGCAAAGCATTGACCCCGAAGCTGCCGAAAAGATACATCCCAATAATCCTCAAAGGCTTATGCGCGCACTGGAAGTGTACGAACTGACAGGTATTCCGCTGGGAGAGCATTGGCGGAAACAGGCGCAAAGTGATCAGCATTTGCCGGCATTTCGGTTTGAGCATTTTGCTATTGCGCCGCAGCAGCGAAATGAATTGCATCAGCGTATTGAAGAGCGATTCAGATTGATGTTGGACCAGGGTTTTTTGGAAGAGGTTGAAGTGCTGTATCGGCGCGGTGACTTAAGTGCGCAGCTACCGGCATTGCGTGCAGTTGGATATCGCCAGGTATGGCAATATCTGGAGGGAAGTTTGACTTACGATGAGATGGTTGAAAGGGCAATCATCGCAACCCGCCAGCTGGCAAAACGACAGCTCACCTGGTTGCGCAGCTGGCCACAGTTGCATTGGCTGCGGATGGGTGCGGAAGATTTGCCGAATAGTGTCTTGAAAATACTGGGGTTGACACCATATTAAAGGAGCTGGCATGGGTTTTTGCAATTCAAAGAGTATGCTGGCCCTAAATTACTGGAATTAAAAATCTTTAATCCTGTCTCTAAGATTAGGGCCAGGCTAAAAAGTAACAGCTGACATATAGCGACATTTGGCTGTTGATGCACTGATAGCCTTCTACTTTCGGCTAAATAATTAATCTGAAACAATAATTTAGTTGAATTATGTTGGTTATCAGGGGATAGTTTGGTTTCAGAAGCTATATCCAAAGGCAAAGGGTTGGCTTTTGTTGTTATAATCGCCAGCAGAACAATAAGCTAAAAATTCGGTAGCGATACTGAAGTAATACAGGAGCAATATCAATGTCAAAGGGGCATACATTACAAGACCCTTTTTTAAACGCTTTACGGAAAGAGCGGGTACAGGTCTCTATTTTTCTCGTTAACGGGATCAAATTACAAGGGCAGATAGAGTCTTTTGATCAATTTGTTATATTGCTAAAGAATTCAGTCAGCCAAATGGTTTATAAGCACGCGATCTCCACCGTGGTACCGGCGCGAAACGTGCAGATTCCAGCGGCGGAAATGAATAAGTAGCAAAAACTGAGAGGTTGGGCAGTATTTTTGTTTTTTGAGCGTCCGCAAAGTAGTGAACAAGCTGTCCTGGTTCATCTGGAACTGAATGATGAATCGGAGCAGGAAGACTGTCTGGAGTTCCAGGAGCTGGTAAGGTCGGCAGGTGCTGATGCAGCTGCTATTCTGACTGCACGGCTGTCCCATCCGAATCCCAAATATTTTGTTGGTGCGGGTAAGGTTGACGAGATACGCCAGATTGCTCGGGCGAATAACGCAGAACTGGTGCTGTTTAATCACGCCTTGACGCCTAGTCAGGAGCGTAATCTGGAGCAGGCACTGGAGTGCAGGGTGCTTGACAGAACGGGCCTGATCCTTGATATCTTTGCGCAGCGTGCGCGAACCCATGAGGGGAAACTGCAGGTCGAATTGGCCCAGTTGCAGTATATTTCCACGCGGTTGATACGCGGCTGGACTCACCTTGAGCGTCAAAAAGGTGGAATCGGCTTGCGCGGACCGGGTGAAACGCAGCTTGAAACGGACCGGCGATTGTTGAGGGCGAGGATCAAAACGATTGGCGCCAAGCTGACCAAAGTACGTCAGCAACGTAGTCAGGGGAGGCAGGCACGTAAGCGGGCGGATCTTGCTACAGCCGCTTTGGTAGGCTATACGAATGCGGGCAAGTCCACGCTGTTTAACCGAATTACCGATGCTAATGTTTATGCGCAGGATCAGTTGTTTGCAACGCTGGACCCTACGCTTCGTCGCATAGAAGTTGACGGTTTAGGCGCGATAGTTCTGGCGGATACAGTGGGTTTTATCCGCCATTTGCCACATAAGCTGGTTGAGGCTTTCAGAGCAACCTTACAGGAAACCAGTGATGCGAATCTGTTGTTGCATGTGGTGGATGCTGCGGATATTAACCGTGATCTGAATATGGAACAGGTTAACTTTGTGCTCAATGAAATTGAAGCGGAGCATGTGCCAAGGCTGTTGGTGTATAACAAAATTGATCTGATGGATGAAATTGAGCCGCGTATCGATCGTGATGAGGGTGGCATACCCTGGCGGGTGTGGTTGTCCGCACAGACCGGGCAGGGATTGGATTTGTTGCTACAGGCGATTACTGAAAACCTGGAGCAGAACATGGTTAGAAAAGAGCTTAGAATCCCTGCGGGCAACGGGCGTTTGCGTGCTGAATTTTACCAGCAGGGAGCAGTGTTGAATGAGGCGGTGAGCGAAGAGGGCGATTACCTGATGCAGGTACGATTGCCAAAACGGGATTTAGACAGGATCATGGCGCGAAATTAGGTGGTCACCTGTTTCGATTGAGCTTGCAGGGGTCGATTCTGGACTCTAGAATGCGAGACATTCCCATTAATTAAAAAACTTGCTGTGCTTGGTTGATCAGCCGGCAGTTTAATGACGGAGAAAATTATGGCCTGGAATGAGCCGGGTAATCAGAATGACAAAGACCCGTGGGGCGGAAAAAACAGCGGTGGCAATCAGGGGCCGCCTGACCTTGATGAAGTGATGCGCAAACTGCAGGGGCAGTTGGGCAAAATCTTTGGCGGCAAAGGTGGTTCCGGGTCTGGCTCCGGTTCTGGCAGGCTGAGTGGCGGTGCGTTCGTCATGATTCTGGTCGGAGCATTGGTTGTCTGGGCGCTGATGGGTTTCTACACCATCGACCAGCAGGAGCGGGGCGTTGTGCTGCGGCTGGGGAAATATCTGGAAACAGTACAGCCTGGCCTGCAGTGGAATCCGCCGCTGATTGACCGGGTTGAAAAAATCAACGTGACCAAAGTGCGTTCGCACAGCTCGCGTGGAACAATGCTGACAGAAGATGAAAACATTGTTGAGATCAATCTGTCAGTTCAATATGTCATTTCGGATCCGCAAAAATTTTATCTCAATGTGCGAGACCCGGAATTGAGCCTGGTGCATGCCAATGAGAGTGCGCTGCGTCATGTGGTGGGCAGCTCGGAAATGCATCAGGTGCTCACTGAAGGTCGTGAACTGCTGGCCCAGGATGTACAGATCCGTTTGCAGGATTACCTGGATCGATATGGGGCAGGGCTACAGATAAGCAAAGTCAATATTGAGAATGCGCAGGCGCCGAAAGAGGTTCAGGCCGCGTTTGATGACGTGATCAAAGCGCGAGAGGATGAGCAGCGGGTCAGGAACGAAGCTGAAGCCTATGCTAATGGCATTATTCCCGTGGCCAGAGGTTTTGCGCAAAGGGTTAGAGAAGAGGCAAGCGCCTATCGTGACCAGGTTGTAGCCAGGGCAGAAGGTGAGGCGAACCGTTTTCTCAAGTTGCTGGCCGAATACGAAAAAGCACCTGAAGTGACTCGCGAGCGTATTTATCTGGATGCCATGCAGTCTGTATTATCCAACAGTTCAAAAATTCTGGTGGATGTTGAAGGCGGGAACAATATGATGTACCTGCCGCTGGATAAAATTATAGGAGCAGGCGGCGCGGGGTCGAGTTCCAGTACAACCGTGAATCAGCGCCAGCTAGAAGAGCTGACCAATAAGGTCCTGGACCGGATGAGAGACAGACAGGCCGGTGGCCGACTAAGGGAGGGCCGCTAACATGAGTTCTAAATCTACATTCACACTAGCTATTTTTATACTCGCTATCTATATTGCCTCTCAATGTATCTATATCGTCAGCGAACGTGAGCGTGCGGTATTGCTCAAATTTGGTGAAGTGGTTGAAACCGATGTTCAGCCTGGCCCTCACTTTAAGATTCCAATTGTTAATAAAGTCAGAAAGTTTGATGGTCGGTTGCTAACCATGGACTCCAGGCCTCAGCGGTATTTGACGCTGGAGAAAAAAGCGGTCATCGTCGACTCATTTGTGAAGTGGCGAATTTCATCGGTTGAAAAATACTATACAGCCACATCAGGTGATGAGTTTGTTGCTGCACGGTTGCTTTCTTCCCGTGTAGATACGGGTCTGCGAAATCAATTTGGCGAACGTTCGATGCATGAGGTGGTGTCTGGCGAGCGCGATGAATTGATGCAGGAGTTGACCAATGACCTGAACAAAATTGCGCAGCAGGAGTTGGGGATTGAGGTGCTGGATGTTCGGGTTAAGGGAATTGATCTGCCATCGGAAGTGAGTAATTCGGTGTTTAGCAGAATGGCGACCGAGCGGGAAAAGGAAGCACGGGATCACCGCGCCAAAGGTAAGGAGCTCGCGGAGGGGATTGCCGCAGATGCAGATCGACAAAAAACGGTCATAGAAGCCGAAGCCTTTCGGGATTCTGAAAAAATCAGAGGTGACGGGGATGCAAAAGCAGCGTCTATTTATGCGCAGGCATATCAGCAGGACCCTGAGTTTTATGCCTTTTACCGAAGTTTGAATGCCTATAAGGAGACCTTTGGTAACAAAGGTGATCTGCTTGTTCTGGAGCCCGATAGCGAGTTTTTTAAGTATTTAAATAAGAAAAAATAAGGTTTTGATAAAAAGTAGTGAGAATCTCACTACTAATCTGGAGTTCTTTGGTTATTTAAGGGGCCGGGTTTGTTATAATTGCGCGGTTTAATCAGCCGCTGGCCGGAGGTACGGTGTACATCCGGCTTTTTTGTGAAAGGTGGGTTTGGATTGGATTTCTGGCATGAACTGGCCGTGGCATTTTGTTTGATGATGGTGATCGAAGGGATCGTACCCTTTGTGGCACCTAAACGCTGGCGAACAATGGTTCAGTTTTTGGCAGAAATTGATGACCGAAGTATGCGCATTATGGGTCTGATTAGTATGTTGGCAGGTACAGCAGTACTATACCTGATCAATTAGCTGCTACTGCCTGCCGTATAGTGTGTAGAGATAGAGATTAAGATGACAGATTCAAATCGTTGGCTGCTACCGGATGGTATCGAAGAGGTGCTCCCTCCCCAGGCGCGCTGTGCAGAGGCTTTGCGTCGAGAGCTTTTGGATCTCTACCGAAGCTGGGGTTATGAGTTGGTTATTCCGCCATATGTTGAGTATATCGAATCATTATTGACAGGCATTGGTTCGGATCTTGATCTGCAGACCTATCGGATTACGGATCAGTTGACGGGGCGGATGATGGGCGTGCGCGCAGATATGACACCTCAGGTTGCTCGAATTGACGCTCATAGTTTAAAGCATGAAGGGCCAGCAAGGTTCTGCTACGGGGGCAGTGTGTTGCATACTCGGTCACCCAATATGTTGTCATCGCGCAGTCCAATTCAGATGGGTGCCGAACTCTACGGTTGCTCCCATTTGGCTGCAGATAGCGAAATCATCAGTTTGATGATAGAGACTGCAAAGGCGGCGGGTTCAAAACAGCTACATCTCGATCTTGGTCATGTGGGGATTTATCGTGGCCTGGTCGCTCATGCAGACCTGGATGCGGACCAGCAGTCGGAACTCTTCGGGTTATTACAAAGTAAAGCCAAAGCGGACATAGAACAGTTTGTGGAGCGCAATATTTCTGATCCGGTGCTGGCCGGGATGGTGTCAGCGTTAGTCAGTTTGAATGGAAATATAGAGGTGCTATCCGAGGCCAGAAGTCTGTTGGCCGACGCGCCGGAGTCTGTCGAAAAAGCGCTGCAGCTTTTGCAACAGTTGGGTGAGGAGTTACAAAACACTTATCCGGAAGTGGACCTGTATTTTGATCTGGCGGAGCTTAGGGGTTACCAATACCACACCAGTCTGGTGTACTCGCTCTATGTGGCTGGTTTTGGCCAGGCTGTCGCCAAGGGCGGACGCTATGATGATATTGGAAAGGGTTTTGGCCGGGCCAGGGCGGCTACTGGCTTTAGCGCGGACCTTAAGGCTCTGGTCAAGATAAATCCGGCTAATCAAACAGCGCCGCTGGCGATTTTGTCGCCACGCAGTAGCGACAGACGTTTAGCTGAACAGGTTAAGCGCCTGCGCGGACAGGGGCAAGTGGTCGTATACCAGTTGCCCGATGACGTATCGGTCAGACAACTGGCTTGTGACCGCCAGCTAGTGGAACGTGATGGGGAATGGGTGGTTGAATCTATCTGATGGCTACGGATAGTTTTTAGCCGACCATTAGATAAGCATACAGTTTAAATTGAGTTCGAGTTTATTTATGGGTAAAAGTGTTGTCATATTGGGCACCCAGTGGGGTGATGAGGGTAAGGGTAAAATTGTTGATCTGTTAACAGATCAGGCAGAGGTTGTTGCGCGTTTTCAGGGTGGACATAATGCGGGACACACCCTGGTAATAGAAGGCAAAAAAACCGTATTGCACCTGATACCCTCCGGTATTTTGAGAGACGATGTGTTGTGCCTGATCGGCAATGGTGTAGTGCTGTCGCCTGAGGCACTGCTTGAGGAAATAGCCGGTTTGGAGGCGACCGGCGTGCCAGCCAAAGAACGTCTCGCGCTCAGCGCGGCATGCCCATTAATCCTGCCCTATCATATTGCCCTGGATAATGCGCGAGAGGCTGCCCGCGGAGAATCAAAAATTGGTACAACCGGGCGTGGCATTGGTCCCGCCTATGAAGATAAAGTTGCGCGGCGCGGATTACGCCTGGGTGACATGCTGGACACAGAGCGGTTCGCCGGGCAATTGAAAGAGGTGCTGGAATACCACAACTTCTCATTGGTGAACTACTACAAAGCACAGGCACTGGATTACCAGCAGCTGTTGGATCAGGCCCTGCTTCAGGCTGAACAGCTTAAGCCCCTTATTGCTGATGTGACCGGCACATTGCATCAATATCGCGAGGCAGGCAGGAATATCATGTTCGAAGGAGCGCAAGGCTCGCTGCTGGATATCGATCATGGCACTTATCCCTACGTAACCTCATCAAATACCACGGCGGGAGGGGCGAGTACCGGTAGTGGCTTTGGGCCACTCTATCTGGATTATGTATTGGGTATTACCAAGGCCTATACAACCCGCGTAGGCTCCGGACCGTTCCCTACCGAGCTGTTTGATGAAACCGGGCATCATATGGCCGAAAAAGGCCATGAGTTTGGCGCGACGACCGGACGCGCGCGGCGCTGTGGTTATCTTGATCTGGTGGCACTCAAGCACTCGATGCAGATTAACAGCGTCAGCGGAATCTGTTTGACCAAGCTGGATGTGCTGGATGGCCTGGACACGATTAAAGTCTGTGTCGGTTATGAGGGTGAAGCAGATAATTTTGGCGTATTCAGCTCTGATGCCGTCGCGGGTTTAACACCCGTTTATGAAGAGGTTCCTGGTTGGCAGGAATCAACCGTCGGCGCAAAATCACTGGATCAGCTGCCTCAGGCGGCACGGGACTATATCGGATATATTGAGCGCGGCCTTAACGTGCCGGTTGATATTGTTTCAACAGGCCCGGATCGGGAAGAGACGATTATTCTTAAACACCCGTTTGCACAATGAGGCGATACTTTGCACTATTCGCCGGCAGCGATAGCTTTATCCTGCTGCTCGACATTTCCGATTAACAGGCCTTTTTGTTGATACTCTTTCAGATCAATGCCGAAGGTATTGTTCGGGTGTGATGTTTTAATTTTATATTCGTTACCCTGTCGGTCCAGATCGATTTTTGAAAGATCTACCACACGCTGCGGCTGCGGTTTTTTGGCTTCATCGGTCAAGAGCACCACTCGCGGCTTCAATTTGGCTTTTGGGTTTACCGACAGCACGATACCGGCTTGCCCGTTGCTCATTTCGACAATGCTTCCGGGTGGATAAATACCCAGCCATTGAATAAAGCTTTTGATCAGATCTTCGTCAAAATGGCTGCCTGCAGCCTCATAGAGTATTTTTTGCGCCTGCAATGTGGAGCGTGCATTCTGATAACTGCGGTCGCTGGTAATGGCATCGTAGGCATCGGTAATGGCAACCAGCTTTGCGAAGAAGGGGATCTGTGAACCCTTGAGCCCCAGAGGGTATCCGGAGCCGTCTATCTTTTCATGATGCCCGTAAGTGACGTCGATCGCTTCTGGAATAATGCCGCCCTGCTCCAGCAAATAGTCGCGACCATGCTCCGGATGCTGTTTCATTATCTCAAACTCTTCCTGGGTAAAAGTACCCTCTTTGTTGAGCACTTCCAGCGGGATCTTTACCTTGCCGATATCATGTAGTAATCCGCATAGGCCGATGACCCTCAGAGTGTCCTCCGAGAGGCCTAGATGTCGGCCGAAAGCGATCGATAGGATGGCAACATTCAGACAGTGTTCGGATGTATACAGGTCACGGTTTTTAATGAGCGTGAACCACAGCAGCGAGTCTTTATTATTAAAGATGCTTTCCACACATTCGTTGACAACTTCACGAGCCTGATTAATGTCGATATCCCGGCCAACTTTAAAACTGGCGAGAATTTCATTCACCGTTGCTTTGGTGTTTTGGTAGGCCTTGCCGGCGTTTTCAAGCTCTTCCTCAACGGAACGCTTGTCTTCATAGCTTAGGGATTGCTGGTTATCGGTCGAGGCACCATTTGATCGCTTAAAAATCCGCTTAAAAATATTTTTGCGTTTGCTCGGGATGGGGGTAGGGATGGTCTCAAGCTCTTCAAGGTGCTGATTTAGCTTGGATTTTTTAACGTCGATAAAAACAAATTCACAGACATCGGAGATCAGCTGTATATCTTCGGGGGATGTTACTTCAAAGCCCTGCACAGGAAATGGGGTCCCCAACCAGGGGCGGTCCAGGTCGGAAACAAACATTCCGATCGTGATCTGTTGCACGGGCACCTGTATCTTGTGCAGATTTCGTTCAAACATAGGCTCTTTTTGTTAATCTTCTCTATCAGTTAATGGGTATCTGGTGAGCTAACGTCCGAACTGTTGAGTGATTCTATGACCCATATCTCGCTCTTTAAATATTTAGACCATAAAGTTGTAAAGATCAAGAAACCAAAGACCGAAGATAAGTTCCAAAGGATGTTACCGCTGTAATCTCAGCCTGATATAATCAAACAGATTTATCTCGTCAATACAATTGAGTTTGCTGGAAATTTGTTGTGGAAGGAAATGTTATGTTGGCCAAAGCGCTTCACCCCAAGTCGACTGGCGTGAGGGTGGGAGATATCCTGCTGGGTGGCGGAGCTCCGGTCGTCGTGCAGTCGATGACTAATACTGACACAGCGGATATTGCGGCAACAGTTGCGCAGGTCAAGTCACTGGCATTGGCCGGGTCGGAGTTGGTTCGTCTCACGGTCAATAATGAAGAAGCTGCGAAAGCAATACCGGTTATACGGGATAAATTACTGGCGCAAAATATTAGTGTGCCGTTAATTGGCGATTTCCATTATAACGGACACAAATTGCTCACCCGTTTTCCCGAATGTGCAGAAGCTTTAGCGAAATATCGTATCAACCCGGGAAATGTTGGTCGCGGTAAGAAGAAAGATGAGCAGTTTGCTACGATGATCGAAGTGGCCTGCCGCTATGATAAACCGGTTCGAATTGGCGTTAATTGGGGCAGTCTGGATCAGCAACTTCTGGCAAAAATGTTAGATCAGAATGCGCAGTTAAAGGAACCCAGGGAGCTAGTTCAGGTGCAGCGCGAGGCGCTGATCGCTTCGGCTCTGCAAAGTGCCGAAGCTGCAGAAGCGATGGGCTTGGGGCATGATAAAATAGTAATATCCTGCAAAACAAGCTCTGTTCAGGAGCTTATCCAGATCTATCGGGATCTGGCGCAATGCTGTGATTACGCGCTTCATTTGGGGTTGACCGAAGCCGGTATGGGCTCAAAAGGCATTGTTGCTTCTACCGCAGCCTTGGCGGTGCTTCTTCAGGAGGGAATCGGTGATACGATTCGAATTTCACTGACTCCGGAGCCTGGCGGAGACCGCGCCAAAGAGGTGGTGGTTGCCCAGGAGATTCTGCAGACAATGGGGCTGCGGTCCTTCACACCAATGGTGGTTTCCTGTCCGGGTTGTGGTCGCACCACCAGCACCTTTTTTCAGGAGCTGGCAGAGAAGATACAGAGTTATCTGCGCGAACAAATGCCTGTCTGGAAGCAGACGCATCCCGGTGTAGAGGATATGACCGTAGCGGTTATGGGTTGCGTGGTGAATGGTCCGGGTGAGAGCAAGCACGCCAATATTGGAATCAGCCTGCCGGGGACGGGTGAAACGCCTGTGGCTCCGGTCTATGTGGACGGCCAGCGTATGGTGACGCTGAAGGGCGATCGTATTGCAGAGGAGTTCCAAACTATTATCAATGACTATGTTATGGGTAATTACAATACATAGGATTCCTCTGTAGCCAGAGTTTACTTTTCATATGCAGGGTGGTCGGCGTATTGTTCAAAATTGGTAACCCTCTATTCTTTAACTAAGAAGTGTCAGATCGGGCCTGAACTATTACACTTAAGGACAGCATTGCCAATTGGCATAGAGCAGAATTGGTCCCTTGGCTATAATTGTGGTGGCAGCTAATTAGAATCGGCAAAAAACTGATACATTGACAGTCAACCCTTTGCGCACTGGCAGACAAGACAGAGTTGAACGGCTTGATTATGATTCAAACTATTAGGCTGTGGGCCAGTTGAAAAGCTGATTGAGCAACTGTTTCGGTTAAACCTGACGGATCACATTCATCTTTCCTTTAGTGGAGATAACTAGCGTTGAAAGCGACAGATATTAGTAACCCGGAATATTTCCATAAAGTGGTGGATTGCCAATATGGTTGTCCGGCACATACGCCGGTGCCAGAGTACATACGCCTTATTGCTGCGAAGCAGTACGCGGATGCATATATGGTGAACTGGGATTCCAATGTATTTCCGGGAATACTGGGGCGTACCTGCGACCGGCCCTGTGAACCGGTTTGCCGTCGAGGGCGAGTGGAAGAAAAGCCGGTTGCCATTTGCCGTTTAAAACGGGTGGCAGCGGATAATAAGGGCGATATTAAAGAGCGCTTGCCAGCAATACCAAGTCGTAAAAATGGAAAGAAAATTGCCTTGATAGGCGGCGGTCCTGCCTCTTTGACCGTTGCCAGAGATCTCATGCCTCTGGGTTATTCTATAGACCTTTACGATGATCAGGCTAAAGCAGGCGGGATGATGCGCAGTCAGATTCCCACCTTTCGTCTGCCCCCGGAGGTGATTGATGAAGAGGTCAATTACATTCTTGATATGGGTGTCAACGCGACATTTAATACCTACGTGGATAGTCTGAAGGATGTGCTGGATAAAGGCTATGATGCGGTATTTGTAGGTACCGGAGCACCCAGCGGTAAAAACCTTGATATTCCGGGGCGCCAGGAAGCGGATGCCAATATTCATGTCGGCATTGAGTGGTTGGCCAGTGTTGCTTTCGAGCACACCAATTCAATTGGCAAGCGTGTGCTGGTGTTGGGTGGTGGTAACACAGCAATGGATTGTTGTCGTACCGCCAAGAGGCTGGGTGGAGAGGACGTCAAAATTGTGGTGCGTTCTGAATTTGAAAAAATGAAAGCTTCGCCCTGGGAAAAAGAGGATGCAATGGCTGAGTATGTGGAGTTTTTGAACTGCCACGTGCCAAAAGAGTTTGTTCATGAAGATGGACAACTGAAAGGAATGCGTTTTGAAAAAGTCGAAGCGGTTTATGACGATCAGGGGCGGCGTTCGTTAGTTCCTACCGGAGAAGACCTGGTATATATTGAATGTGATGACGTCTTAATCGCTATTGGTCAGGATAATACATTCCCCTGGATAGAAAGGGATATTGGTCTGGAATTTAACCGGCGCGGCATGCCGGTTGTGGATAAAGTATCATTTCAATCCACTTGTCAGCGAGTGTTCTTTGGCGGTGATGCAGCATTCGGTCCTGAAAATATCATTACAGCGGTTGCCCAGGCGCAGCAGGCGGCGATATCTATCGACCTGTTTTGCCGAGGAAAAAATGTAATTGCAGATCGGCCCGGGCCAGGTGTGTCACTCACCAGTCAGAAAATGGGTGTCCATGAATGGAGCTACGATAACCAGATTTCCACCGATGGGCGGGTTCACGTACCGCACGCGGATAAAGAGAAAGCGCTTTCAGATCGTAAAGTTGAAGTAGAGCTTGGCTTTGATATAGAGCTTGGCTTTAAAGAGGCTGAGCGTTGCCTGAACTGTGATGCGCAAACGGTATTTACAGAGGATAAGTGCATTGAATGTGATGCCTGTGTTGATATCTGCCCTACCGTCTGCATCAACTTTTTAGAGAACGCTAGTGAGAAGAAACTTCGCGAGGAGCTTAGGGCTCCAGCCAATAATCGTGCCCAGGACCTTTATGCATCGAGCAAACTCAAGCAGACCAGCCGCATCATGATTAAAGATGAAAATGTTTGTCTGCACTGTGGCCTGTGTGCCGAGCGATGTCCGACAGGCGCCTGGGATATGCAGAAATTTTTATACACCGTAACTAAGGCTGGCCGAACATGCGCAGAATAGAAGCAGTCAACGATTTTGTTATCAAGTTTGCGAATGTGAACGGCACCGGCTCGGCCAGTGCCAACCACATGTTTGCCAAGTCAATATTTCGAATGGGTATTCCGGTCAGCCCGCGCAATATATTCCCTTCCAATATCCAGGGGCTACCCACCTGGTATGAAGTGAGAGTCAGCCAAAAGGGTTATCTCGGACGTCGTGGAGGTGTCGATATCATGCTGTGTGTCAACCCACAAAGCATGGCGGATGACATTCAAAGTGTTGAGCCTGGTGGTTATTTTATTTATGACTCAACCAAGCCCCTTGATCGGCGACTGATGCGTAAAGATGTAGAATTTATCGGTATCCCGTTCACTCAGATGTGCCTCAGTGAATACGATGATGCACGACAGCGGCTGCTGTTTAAAAATATGATTTATGTTGGTGCACTGGCGGCACTGTTAAATATCGACTTTGCAGTTTTAAAAGATCTGGTCGGTGATCAGTTCAGGGGTAAGGAAAAACTGATTACGCCTAACGTGCATGCTATGGAGTTGGGGTATCAGTATGCGACTGAAAATTTTGACTGTCCCTTGAGTATTCGCGTTGAACATGCCAGTGAGATTGGCGAACACATATCCTACACAAAACATATTCTGATGGATGGTAATACTGCAGCCGGTTTGGGTGCCATTTATGGTGGTGCAACGGTCACAGGCTGGTACCCCATTACACCGTCTACCTCAGTCATTGAAGCTTTCGAGAGATATGCCCGCCGGCTGCGAATTGACCCGGGTACTGGCAAGAATAATTTTGCGATTGTTCAGGCTGAGGATGAACTTTCGGCCATGGGTATTTGTATTGGTGCGGCCTGGAACGGTGCACGATCTTTTACGGCAACCAGTGGTCCGGGATTGTCGCTGATGTCAGAGTTTCTGGGGCTGGCGTATTTTGCGGAAGTTCCGGTGGTGTTGGTTAACGTGCAGCGGGCAGGTCCTTCAACGGGCATGCCAACCCGAACACAGCAGCCGGATATACTGGCGGCGGCTTATGCATCGCATGGTGACACAAAGCATGTGCTGCTGTTCCCGTCGACACCTAAAGAGTGCTTTGATATGACGGCCCAGTCTTTTGATCTGGCTGACCGGTTGCAGACTCCCATTATTCTGATGTCGGATCTCGATTTAGGTATGAATGATCATATGTCGCCCCCGTTAGAGTGGGACGATGAGCGTGAGTTTGACCGCGGCAAAGTGCTCAGCGCAGAAGATCTGGATAATATGGATGAACGCTTTGGCCGTTATCTGGATACCGACGAAGATGGTATTCCCTATCGTACCTATCCGGGTACTCACCCGGAAAAGGGTGCATTCTTTACGCGCGGCTCATCACGTGATGTGTATGCTACCTACACGGAGGATGGCGAGGCTTACGTGCACAATATGGAGCGTTTGTTGCAAAAATTTGAGACGGCCAAGCAATATGTACCTGAGCCGAAAATTAAGCCGGCCGATAAGAAAACATCGGTGGGCGCACTGTTTTTTGGTACCACTGCCTCACCTTGTTATGAAGCGGTGGAGATGCTTGCCGACGAAGGGCATGCTATTGATACCATTCGCATCAGGGCATTTCCGTTTAATAACGAGGTGGAGACGTTTATCGCAGAGCACGATACGGTGTTTGTGATTGAGCAAAACCGCGATGGCCAGCTGCGTCGTTTGCTGATTAACGAGTGCGAATTGCCACCGAACAAGCTGATATCCATTTTGCATTATGATGGTTTGCCGATTACAGCCCGTAGTATCGCAATGAGCATGAGAGATTCACTTGCGGCCAGTAAAGTAACTCCGATACGTCGCAAAACAGCCAAAAAGGTCAAGTCATGAGCTATTCAAAGCCTAAATTCAGACACCCGGATCTGCCAACAAATGAGTTGGGTTTAAGTAAGACCGATTATGAAGGTGCGATCTCGACACTATGTGCCGGTTGTGGGCATGATTCTATCAGCGCCGCCATTCTGAACGCCTGCTTTGAAATGGCCATCGAGCCACACCGCGTTGCGAAGCTGTCGGGTATTGGCTGTTCTTCAAAGAGCCCGGCTTATTTTTTAGGGAAATCCCACGGATTCAACTCGGTACACGGGCGGATGCCCTCTGTTGCAACCGGCGCTAACCTGGCCAATCGTGACCTGATCTATATTGGAATATCAGGTGATGGTGATTCAGCGTCGATCGGTGTCGGACAGTTTATGCATGTTGTCCGACGTAATCTGAATATGCTCTATATGGTCGAGAATAACGGCTGTTATGGGCTGACTAAAGGGCAGGATTCAGCAACGGCTGACTTGGGGTCGGCAACAAAAAAAGGCCAGCCCAATCTTTATGAGCCTATTGACCTGGTGGCGCTGGCGTTGCGCCTCGGAGCGACCTTTGTGGCGCGTAGTTTTTCAGGTGATAAAAAACAGTTGGAGCCGCTGATTAAAGCAGCAGTTACCCACAAAGGCTTTGCTTTGATTGATGTGATTTCACCATGCGTCACCTTTAACAATACAGCGACCTCAACCAAGGGGTATGAGTATATTCGCAGTCATGCAGATAATATGGCGGTGGACTTTGTGCCGATGCGTGAAGAGATTTGCACCAGCTACCAGGCCGGCACCACGCAGCAGGTTTGTATGCACGACGGGTCAGCGATTCACCTGCATAAAACCGCAGCGGATTTCGATATTCATGATCGACAGGCTGCAATGGAGGCGGTTTACGATCATAAGAAAGAGGGCCGAATGTTGACCGGCTTACTCTATATGTCACATGATTCTGAAGATCTACACGAAGTATTGGATACCGTGCCTAAGCCGCTTAACGCGCTGCGTGAGGATGAATTATGTCCAGGCAACCGGTTTTTGAACAGTATTAATGAAGGACTGAGGTGAAAAATAAATATCCCCCGGCATTGCCGGGGGATATTTATTGACCGAGTACTTTGGCTAAAAAATCATTTTCCATGGCCAACTGTCTGGTCTTGGCCTGCAGTTCCTTAATGTCCTGTTCACTGTAAAAGTAGGGTCAGAACATAAAAGTAGGGTCAGAACAGACTTTTTAAAAGTAGGGTCAGAACAGACTTTTTGCTGGAAAGTGTCATCTGACCCCACTTTTTCTTTATATAACCCTTTTAGTGGTATCATTCGTATTATCGTTCAAGGTATTTATAAGAGTTGTATAAAGTTTGGGAAGAAAAACAGAGAAAAAACAAAAATAAAACTAGACACCCATAAATTGGAAGGCGAAATCCCTTAGTTTAATGATGTCGTTTGGGTTGAGGTTTTGAAAAGTGGGGGGCTTCAGAAAGAGGTTTGGGGTCAGTGTAAACCTACCCCGATTAAAAGACATTTGAGGGGCGGTTCAGGAAGCGGATTGCCCCTGGTTTTCAAAGCGCGTCCGGTTGATTTTCAGGCGCGGCATCAATAAACGCATCCAACCGGTTACAGTTTTCGTAAACTTCCAGAATTTTCGGGTGGTGGGTCATGTCAAATTCAAAACGCAGGGCGTTATAAACTTGTGGAATCAAATAGATATCGGCCATACTGATCTCGGCACCATTGCAATAGGGTGTCGGTCCAATCTGCGGTTCCAGCGCATCAAATCCCAGCTTTATCCAGTGATGATACCAGGCCATCTTCTGTTCATTGTTGATGCCAAGCTCGCCAGTCAGGTAATTCAGAACCCGCAAATTATCAACGGGGTGGATGTCGCAGGCGATGATACTGGCCCAGGAGCGAACCAGGTTCCTTTGATAAGAATCTGTGGGTAGCAATGCTGGTGTCGGGTGGTTTTCTTCCAGCCATTCCAGAATGGCCGGCGATTGGATCAGGATCTTTCCGTCCTGCAGGCGTAACGCGGGCACCAACCCCTGTGGGTTAATCTGGCGGTACTCTTTTTCTCTATGCTCACCGGTGAGCAGGTTCACGGAGACCGGCTCATATTGCACTCCTTTGTAGTTGAGCGCAATGCGCACACGATAGGCTGCTGATGACCGATAATAGGTAAAGAGTTCCATACAGAATCCGGGTTATTCAGGTGGATGATATTGAACGACCTGTTGGTCGATGGCGCCAAAGATAGACTCGCCCTGAGCATCTTTCATCTCAATGCGAATCCTGTCGCCGAACTGCATAAACGGTGTGCTCGGTTTGCCGTCAGCAATCGTCTCCAGGCATCTGATCTCTGCAAGGCAGGAGGAGCCGGTCGGACTGCCTACATTGGCAATGGTACCGGAACCGATCACGGTGCCGGCCATCAGAGAACGGGACTTGGCAGCATGAGCTATCAACTGTGCGAAGTCGAACACCATATCCTGACCAGCATTGGGTGTGCCAACGGTTTCACCATTCAGGACGCTGATTAGGGGCAGGTGGATCCTCGAACCATCCCAGCTATCCCCCAGTTCATCGGGTGTGACAGCGACCGGAGTGAAGCTGGTCCAGGGTTTGGATTGATAAAATCCGAACTGTTTGCCGAGTTCCGCAGGGATCAGATTCCTTAGGGAAACGTCATTGACCAGTGCAATTAACTTGATATGGCTGCTAGCCCGATCCGGCTTGGTGCCTGCTGGTACGTCGTCTGTAAAGACCACAACTTCCGATTCAAAATCAATGCCCCATTCCTCAGACTCCACAGGGATGTCATCCTGTGCACCAATAAAGGCGTCTGATGCGCCCATATAGATGAGTGGGTCATTCCAAAATGATTCCGGAAGTTCCGCGCCCCGAGCTTTGCGGACCAGTTCAACATGGGTGACATAAGCGCTGCCGTCTGCCCAGTGATAAGCACGAGGTAATGGTGCATCACACTTCTCCGGACTAAAATCGAAACCCTCAATCTGGTTTGCATTGAGCTGATCGGAAACAATCTGTAATCGAGGTTCAAGGTCTGCCCACTGGTCCAGAGCATGTTGCAATGTGTCAGCGATTTCAGGCACAGCAATGGCACGCTTAAGATCTCGTGAGACGACAATCAATTGGCCATCACGGCCATTTTTCAAAGATGCTAATTTCACGGCTATAAATCCTTTCCGGGTGATTTCCAGGAGTTAATGTAATCCAGGTTTTCAGTTTTTTCTGCGGCCTCTGTGACGTGAAGCGAAAATCGTGTGTCAATCATCACGGCGACCTCATCGGTTTCTTTGTTAGGGTTTGTGAGCGCTTTCTTCAGCGCCTTCGGGTGCGGTCCGTGTGCAAACCCGCAGGGGTGAAAAGTCACCATGCCCTCCTCGATATTATCACGACTGAAAAAATTGCCGCGATGGTAGAAAAGTACTTCATCGTAATCATCGTTATTGTGAAAGAAGGGTACCTTCAGGGCCCCGGGGTCTGACTCGATGGGGCGTGGGCAAAAAGTACAAACGATAAAGCCGTTGCCGACAAAGGTGCTGTGTGCAGACGGGGGTAAATGGTAACGGTGGCTCATGAGTGGCCGGATATCACGCCAGTTCAGGCGTACTACGGTATTGTCGCCGTGCCAGCCAACCGCATCCAGCGGATTGAACGGGAAGGTAACTTTGCTGATTTGATTCAGCCTTTTGATATGTACCTGCCAGGTATCATTTCCCTGTTGTGCTTTAAATAACTCATTGATTCTGGGGTGATCAAGAATTGCCGGATCGTAAATGGCGTTGGGGCCAAGAATGCCCCTGTCCGGCATTGTGTAGGCACCATCCTTGTTTTCCATCATCAGCACGGTTATCGGCTCACTGACTTCCACGCGCCAGGCGGTACCTCTTGGTATCATTATATAGTCGCCGTCACGAAAGCTCAGGTGGCCGTAATCGCAAAATAGCTCGCCACTACCGTAATGGATAAATAACAGTTCGTCGCCATCACTGTTACGTACCAGGTATTCCATGTCGTGTTCGTTCTTCCACAAACGCACCGCCAGGTTGTTGTTCTCAAGCGTTACTGGAGCGTCATAGGGGGATGTGCTCGTTGAATCAATCTGATTAAAGTCAAAGGCTCTGGGTTGTAATGGACCCTCCCAGTCTACCCAGCCGGTCGGCGGGTTCTGGTGGTGCATGTGCGAAGCCGGCCCAAAGAAACCTTCGCGGCCTAATTCCCGCTCATAGGTGTTTTCCGGAAAATCGCAATGGGCCTGACGTGATGTTTTGCCTTCCTGAATCGGAAAATTTACCCACTTTCTGGCGCTCATGATTCTTGTCCTGTTAATGCGGCTGATAAATTATATAGTTACATATGAAACTATATTAATGTAAACTAGTCTCTTTTGCAACCGGTTTGTTTTGCGCTTAAACTCAGGTTTAAGATTCAAAAAAAGCCGAATTGGATGTTAACGTGCGTAATGAGAAGAGCCCGAAAGTTAAACTAAAGAATTTCATGCCCTATCGGCTGAATAATTTGTCCGAGCGCGTCAGTGTTGCCTTGTCGCGCATCTATTCAGACCAGTTTGATGTGAGTGTTGCAGAATGGCGTATTCTGGCGACATTGGCCGAGTATCCGAAGTTGCTGGCCAAAGAGATTGGTCTGCAAACCCATATGGATAAGGTTAAGGTGTCCAGGGCAGTCAGTGCGCTGGATCAAAAGGGTTGCCTGATCAAGCAAAAAGATAGCAGTGATAGTCGGGCAATCCGGCTCATGCTGAACGAGACGGGTATTCTGCTTTATAAGGAGATCGCTGCCAAAGCTCTGGAATGGGAAAAGGCGTTGTTAAAGGAGTTGGATTCCGAACAGCAACAGACGCTTTATGACTTGCTCAACCATCTGGATACGCGTGTAAGCCGGATCACTAATAATAGTTAACCTGGGAAGTCGTAATGAGTCTAAAGCTGGATCGAATCGACAGAAATATACTGGATTTGCTGCAAAAAGATGCGCGCCTTACCCATCAGGAGATTGCCGATCGCATCGGTAGTTCGCCTACTTCCGTTTGGCGACGTATTCAGAATCTGGAGAGTAAAGGGGTTATTAGTGCGCGTGTGGCGCTGGTTGACCGCCACGCTATCGGTCTTGATGTATGTGTGATCTGTAATGTCAAACTGAGCCATCACAGCGATGAGACCCGACTGGAGTTTGAGGGATTTGTTGCTTCGCTGTCTGAGATTACAGAATGTTATGCCGTGTCCGGTAGCCATGATTATATTCTTAAAGTAGTTGTTGAGGATGTCGCCGCATTTGAACGATTATTGACCCGGCAGGTACTCAATCACCCACTGGTTGATGCGGCATCCTCCAGCTTTACTCTACGTGAAGTGAAATATAGTACCCGCCTTACTGCACCCTGAAATCGGGCATAGCCGGCTGACCGTCATTCTGATCTGTTAATTCCCGAATAAACTGCAATAGCGGGGTTTCTGTCCTGAAATGGTTTTTGACTGGAAATCTATTCCGATTTTCAGTCAATTACGGTGATTTCAGGAAAAACAATTCAGTCAATTAGGCGTACTATTTTAGCTCTAAAGTAATTTTTATAAAGAGCCTATTATAATGAATGATTTGTTTGATAATCCGGCAGGGACGGATGGATTCGAGTTTGTAGAGTACACTGCACCAGATCCAAACCTGTTACGAGAACTTTTCCACAAGCTGGGCTTTCCAGCGGTCGCCAGGCATCGTTCTAAAAATGTTACATTGCACAAACAGGGTGATATCAATTTTATAATCAATGCTGAGGCTAACTCCTTTGCCCGGGATTTTGCAAAAAAACACGGGCCATCGGCCTGTGCAATGGCATTCAGGGTCAAGGATGCTGCCAAAGCCTACGAAAGGGCCATTGAATTGGGCGCCAAGCCGGTTGAGACTCGCGTTGGGCCAATGGAGCTCAGTATTCCTGCGATTGAAGGTATTGGCGGTAGTCGATTGTATCTGGTCGACCGGTACGGTGAGAACACTATTTATGATATAGACTTTGAGCCCATAGAGTATGATCAGGGCAGTTCACCCAGCGATGCGGGTCTGACCTATATTGATCATCTGACACATAATGTGCGGCGTGGCAATATGGATAAGTGGTCAGGATTTTATGAGCGCATTTTCAATTTTCGTGAGATTCGCTATTTTGATATCGAAGGGCAACGGACGGGATTGGTTAGTCGGGCGATGACCAGCCCATGTGGAAAAATACGTATTCCAATTAATGAGTCGAGCGACGACAAATCGCAGATAGTTGAGTACTTGAACGAATACAATGGCGAGGGTATTCAGCATATCGCGCTGGGTTCGGATGACCTTTACCAGACCGTGGATGTGTTAAAAGCAAGCGGCGTTGTCATGCAGGACACACCCGACACCTACTACGACATGATCGATCAGCGCCTACCCGGGCATGGCGAAGATATTGAGGCGATGCGTTCACGACGAATTCTGATTGACGGTGCTCCAACGGATGGTCAAGGGCTGTTGCTACAGATTTTTTCAACCAATGTGATCGGGCCGATCTTTTTTGAATTTATTCAGCGCAAAGGCAATGAGGGGTTTGGTGAGGGAAATTTCAAAGCGCTGTTTGAGTCTATCGAATTGGATCAAATTAAAAGGGGCGTTATCTAACGCGCCCTTTGTGTTTTTGTTGCAAGGCAGAAAACCCTTGCGTTTTTTGTCAAATTCAATAAGATGCAGAGCATGAATAGAAATTGGGTAAATCAACAGGCAGCAGTTACACTGGAAGCGAGCTTTCAGTGGCGTAGCTTTTTTGGTTTTTATTTTGGAAACCATGTTTAAGCTCGCCTAACCCCAATACAAGTAAGGCAGGTTTAAACAAGCTGCCTTACCAAGGAATAGAAACCCTCGGAGGGCAGATCGCAATCCGAGGGTTTTTTTATGAGTGAAATGATTATGGAAAGCAATTCATCAATGGATAACAGTAGTCAGGCATTGTTTAATACAGCTCAAATGCTGGCAGGCAGCAATGAGCCGGTAACAGAGACGCAATCGCTTTTGGCTCCCTTTGAGTTGCTTGAGAAAATGCCGGCGAACGAACAAAACCGGGCCTGTGTATCGGCGGGGCGAAACGATATTAAGGCCATCCTTGAGGGGAAGGATGACCGGTTGCTGGTGATAGTGGGCCCCTGTTCTATTCATGACTATGATTCTGCTTTGGAGTATGCGCAGCGTCTCAGGAAATTGTCTTTGGCAGTTTCTGATCGAATCTGCCTGGTCATGCGTTGCTATTTTGAAAAGCCACGCACAGCGTTAGGCTGGAAGGGTTTGATCAATGACCCCTCCCTGGATGGTAGTTGTGATATTGCCGCTGGTATCGCATTGGTCAGACGAATTCTTCTCGATATTACGGCTCTTGGTGTGCCGGTTGCGACTGAGGCTTTGGAACCCAATTTGGCAAATTACTATCAGGATTTGGTTAGCTGGACAGCAATTGGTGCGCGAACTGCAGAATCACAGCTGCACCGTCAGTTTGCCAGTGGACTCTCTTCACCGGTCGGAATAAAGAACGCAACTAACGGTTGTATTGATACGGCTATTAATGCGCTGCTGGCGGTTCGCTCCGAGCATTGTTTTGCAGGAATTGATCAGCGTGGGCGTATGAGCGCGATTCAAACAACCGGTAATAAAAGTAGCCATATCATTCTTCGCGGAGGTCATGGTGGGCCAAACTATGATGCGGCAGCGATTGGCCTGTGCAAAGATGCTCTTGCCAAGGCAAAAGCAGAAACCCGCATTGTTGTAGATTGTAGCCATGCAAACAGTGGCAAAAAGGCAGTGAACCAGCAGCGGGTGGTGGACAGTCTGTTGGAACAAATAAGCAATGGCGAGAGATCAATTGCGGGCCTTATGCTGGAAAGTCATCTGAACCCGGGCAGTCAAAAGCTGCAGGCTGACCTTGCGCAGCTGGATTACGGTGTCTCCGTCACCGATGAATGTATTGGCTGGGAGGCAACAGAGGTATTATTGCGCCGTCTGAAGAACAGCTTGACCAAGTAATTAGTGTCGTCTGTTTCTTTGGCGGGAGCGCCCTGACTTTGCCTGATTATTTGAGCGGTCGGGTTTTCGGGAATTCGAAGAAACAGGCTTGCCAAGCGGAGGTGTAGCAACCAGCAGGTGCTGGGGAGGATGTTCGCATTCAATTTTGTTGCCCAGCAGCTGTTCGATCGGTATCAGATGAAATGCATCCTCTTCGCAGGCAAAGCTAATAGAGGTTCCGCTCTTTCCTGCGCGACCGGTACGACCGATGCGATGGACGTAATCCTCAGGTTCTTCCGGTAGCGTGTAGTTGACTACGTGACTGATGCCATCAATGTGAATACCACGGCCAGCAACATCGGTTGCTACCAGCACATCCAGTTTGTCAGACTTAAAGTCATCCAGGGTCCTCACCCGCTTGTTCTGCGCGATTTCGCCAGAAAGCAGGCCGGCTTTAAAATCATGACGCATTAGTTTTTCCTGCAGGTTGCGACACTGGTCTCTACGATTGGCGAAGACGATGACGTTTTCCACGTCAGACTGTTTCAGCAGATTGTATAGCAACGTATATTTTTCATCGGTTGCACACATATAAACATGCTGCTTAACCGTATCCGTTGCAATACTTTCCGGCTCAATCTCAACCCTCTGTGGGTCGATGGTCCACTGGTCAGAGAGTGCCAGTACATCTGCGGTGAAGGTTGCAGAAAAAAGTAAAGTTTGCCGGTGAATCTTTTGCGGTGTTTGACGAATAATTCGCCTGACCTGGGGGATAAAACCCATATCAAGCATTCGGTCCGCTTCGTCAATCACCATGATTTCAACCTGGTCGAGGTAGATGTCCTTGTTACTGCTAAAGTCCAATAATCGCCCCGGGGTTGCAACCAGAATATCTACAATCTCGTTATTTAATCTTTTTTGTTGTTTGCCATAATCCATGCCGCCTACCAGGACATGTGTTTTAAGTCCGGTATAACGGTTCAGTGACTCAGAGTCCTCTGCAATCTGTAGTGCCAGTTCGCGGGTGGGCGCAATGATCAGGGCGCGAGGCTCGTGCGCATAGCGCTGACCTTCAGGTTTGTGTTTCAACAGATCATCAATAATTGTGATCAGAAAAGCTGCGGTTTTACCGGTCCCTGTTTGGGCCTTACCGATCAGGTCATGTCCGGTCAGCGTTTGAGGTAAGGATTGAGCCTGAATGGGCGAGCAGTACTCAAAGCCAAGATCGGCGATGCCATGCATTAGGTTGATGTTGAGATCCAGGTCGTGAAAACGGGTTTTGCCTTCCTGGGCAGGCACATCGAACTGAGCAAGGGTCCATGGTGGAGGAGCTTTTTTTGCTTGAGACTTTTTGCGGTTTTGACCCTGACGCTTTGCGCTATGATTACCTGCACTTTTGCCCCCCTTGCTGGTGTTTGTTTTGGGGGAGGGTGGTGAGACCGGGGTGGTGTTTTCAGCCTGTGCTCGTTTTTGAAACAGCTTGCGGATCAAATTTGCCTCTTGCGCCTTATTTTAACAAGGGCGCAAGTATAGCATGATATCTATTCTACTTAAGTAATTAAGTCAGGGTGCCTGAATGAGAACAATCCGCCAAATAAAGGGGCGAGGTAGTCACCTCTTTATTCGGCGGTAGAGGATTGATTGTTTGCGTGCTTACAGTCCTAGCTTCTCTGCGACAAAGTCCACGTCTTTGTCGCCACGACCGCTTAAATTGACCAGAATTCTATAATCCGGACTTAAGTCGGGTGCAATTTTAATGGCATGGGCCAGCGCGTGTGCGCTTTCAAGCGCCGGTATAATGCCCTCTATCTGGGACAGTTTCATAAAGGCGTCCAGACACTCCTTGTCATCGGCGGAGACATATTCCACTCGTTCGATATCATGCAGATAACTGTGTTGAGGGCCAACCGATGGATAGTCCAGGCCTGATGCAATGGAGTAGACGGGTAGTGCTTCACCCTGCTCATCCATCAGTACGTAAGATTTGTAACCGTGCAGACTGCCAGGTCTGCCTTTGGTGAGTGTTGCCGCATGGTCCGGGGTGTTCAGGCCGTGACCGCTGGGTTCCACACCGGTAATTTTAACCTCATCATCTTCCAGAAAAGCGGTAAAAATACCGATGGCATTACTGCCACCACCAACACAGGCAATAATCTGATCAGGCAATTGCCCGGTCATCTCCGGAAACTGAACTCGCGCCTCGTCACCGACAATGCGCTGAAAATCCCTGACCATCTGCGGGAAAGGGTGAGGGCCAACTACCGATCCAATGGCGTAGAAGAAGTTTTCCGGATCTGCCAGGTAGGCCTCAAAAGCGCTGTCCACTGCATCCTTTAGGGTTCGGGTGCCACGGGTCACCGAAATGACTTTAGCGCCTAGAATCTTCATGCGCGTCACATTGGGATGTTCTTTGAGTACGTCGACTTCGCCCATGTGAATTTCGCAAGGTATGTCCAATAGTGCACAGGCGGTTGCCAGGGCGACACCATGCTGTCCGGCGCCAGTTTCAGCCAGAACCTTGGTTTTCCCCATATGCTTGGCCAGTAATGCCTCGCCAAGGCAATGATTGATTTTATGCGCGCCGGTATGGTTGAGATCCTCTCTTTTCAGATAGATCTGGGCGCCACCGAGTTGTTGCGATAGCCGTTTTGCAAAATAGACCGGGCTGGGCCTTCCCACGTAGTGTTGAAACAGGCTGCGCAGTTCTGACTGGAACCCTTCGGTATTACGTATATCGCAGTAGGCCTGGTAGATGTTATCCATCACCTGCTTTAGCTCCGGGGGGATATTTTCCTGACCGCCATACTCGCCAAAATAGCCCCGCTCATCAGGCATGGGAAGAAATTCAAACTTACTCATACTGGCCTCTAAATTCCTGAAATAATTTCACGATTTTCAACAGGGTGCGAAGTATAAAGTGTCGGGCGGGACTAAGCAAATGAAGATTGAAAGGGGTGGATTCAGGGTGCGCGGATATCTGGCCATGAAATATATGCCTGATTCGTATAATTTCTGCGCAATTCGCATACCTGGTTGTTGCAAATAGAGGTACATTAAAGTGGGCAGGTGGCGGCTTATAAGCCAGATTCGCTGAGTATAAATATGACACCTGTAAATCGAGCGTACTTTTATCTCGAGTTATGCGCTAAAAAAATATGTATAAGTAATTGGAGGGAATATGGTGGTTGAACTGAAGAATAGAAAACGAACCCCCCTTGGGCAGTTGTCTGTATGCATTGCCGCGGTGAGCGTGGCTATTGGAGTTGAGCCTGTGGTGGCGGATGAAAAGTCGAGACTGACCATAGAGGAGGTCGTGGTCACCGCTCGAAAACGCGAGGAGAGTTTGCAGGATACGCCAATAGCAGTATCGGCTTTCACCGGAGAGGGGCTGGAAATTCGCGGTGTCACTGATCTATCCAGTCTGGACAATTTTTCGCCTAACCTGGTGTTAAATCGTTCGCCGAGTAATTCCGGTGTAACCAACGCTGCGGTTTACATACGTGGTATCGGCCAGAATGACTTTACACCGGTGATCGATCCGGGGGTGGGTATCTATGTTGATGGTGTGTACCTGGGTCGTTCTGTCGGCGGTGTGCTGGATCTGGTGGATCTGGAGCGAGTTGAGGTTTTGCGTGGTCCGCAGGGAACACTGTTTGGTAAAAACACTATTGGTGGGGCGGTCAGTTTGACCACCAAGCGCCCAGGTGAGGAGTTTGGCGGTAAGGTAAGTGTGAAGGTTGGAACCGATGATCGCCTCAATGTGCAGGGCAGTTTGAATATGCCGATCAGTGAAAACCTGTTAACGCGAGTATCGATCGCTTCCTTTAATCAGGATGGTCATGTCGAGCGGGTTTTTGATGGTACGGACCTGGGTGATGATGACACCATCGCGGCAAGATTATCTGCGCTTTGGATTGCCAGTGATAACCTGGAGGTCACTTTTTCCTTTGATTACTCAGAGGATGATGAAAATGGCCCTGCCCTGGTGACTACAGGTATAGAGCCTATCAACTCAGGCTTTTTCGGCCCCGGAGGCGCACCCTCAATGACGTTGGCCCAGAATACCATAGCCGCTCAGTTGGCGGAGCCTGGAGGAATTGCACCGGGAGGTACCTTCTTTGATCCGGTTGCGCCGTTCCCCTTTAATTTTGGCGCGTGCTTTGAGCCGGCCAATCTGAATAATCCAGCCTGTTTTAATCAGCGCTATATTCAGCCTGAGGAGGGTACCAAAAACTTCGGTACCGATCCGACCAAATCAGAACTTGAGGTTTGGGGGGCATCGGTCACGGTAGATTGGGAGATCAACGATAATCTAACTTTCAAATCCATTACCGCATTTCGTACCTTTGATGGAGAATTTTTTAATGACAATGACGGCGCTCCACAGAAAGTCTCCGAGTTGATTGATATTTTCGAGCAAGACCAGTTCAGCCAGGAGTTTCAATTGCTGGGTACAGCCTTTGATGACCGCCTGGAGTGGATTGTCGGTGCCTACTATTTTGAGGAAGATGGAAAAAACATTAACCCGGTACGTTTCTCTCAGGTTCATATTCAGTCGGGAGGGTTTTTTGACAGCGATTCCTGGGCGGTTTTTGGTCAGGGAACCTACGAGGTTACGGACAAGCTGAGTGTGACCATCGGCCTGCGTTATACCGAAGACACCAAACGCTACCTGCCGGACCAGTTTTTTGAATTCTTCCCGATTGGACCGTTACCCCTGCCACCTTGTCCGGGAACGGGCCTTCCCTGCGGTGTTGGTGACCGGGTATTGCCCTACGTAGAAGAAACCACCAGCGCTGAAGAAGTGACGCCGATGGTAAACCTGGCCTATCGCTGGAACGACAGCTTTATGACCTACCTGACCTACTCTGAAGGTTTCAAAGGTGGTGGTTTTACCCAGCGAATATTCCCGCCGGAAGCCAGTCTGCCCGATTTTGATCCGGAGTTTGTGAAGTCCTATGAGATTGGCTTTAAATATGATGGCTGGGATAACAGATTGCGTCTGAACGGTGCGGTATTCTTCACCGATTACACGGATATTCAACTGTTGGTGGCAGACCCGACCCGTGTCGGGCCTTTTGTGACTAATGCGGGAGATGCTGAAATTAAAGGTATTGAGCTGGAGTTGTTGCTGGCCCCCGCAGAAAGCTGGTTGATTAGCGCAAGTTTGGGTTATCTTGATCCGGAACGAACCAAGGTTGGTACCGGTGTGCAAGGGTTAACCAAAAGCAGCCGGTTTGAATATGTCTCAGATTTGAACGCGAATATCCAGATCACCAAAGAGATTGATCTCGGTGATCGTGGAACCCTGATGCCCCGGATTGAATGGTCCTATCGTTCAGAGTTTGGCACCAATGCCAATAACGTACCCTATGATGGCCCCAAGGCGGTGTTGGCTCCCTTTGATATCGGTATTCCAAGCCCGGCACAGTTTCAGGACGATTATGATATTTTCAATGCCAGTATTCGCTGGGATGCGGCTAATTCCGATATGTCGGTTACGGCTGGTGTAGAAAATATTGGTGATGAGGAGTACAAGGAGTTCGGTAACCAGCAGGATGCATTTGGATTTACCGCGGAGATCTTTAATCGTGGTCGCCAGTGGTATGTGGAAGCAACCTATGAGTTTTAGCAGCTCTTAAACCTATTCTGCCCACTCAAAGGGGATGGCTGTTAAAGTCATTCCCTTTTTTTTTACTCAGAAAAAAGGGCGCTGATTGTTGGGGGGTTTGAGTTTGGCTATTTTTTCAATGTCTCAGAGGGCAGGCAGTGATACCGCTGTTGATAATAGTGCGCATAACGTCCGAAACTGGTGATTCCCTGTTCCAGCATGATGTCGGTGGTTTTACTGGTGGGGTCGGCCAGCATCAGTGCCTGATGCAGCCTTTGCAGGCGGCGTCCACGAATGTATTCGGCGGGTGATATGCCTTCAAACTGACGAAATCCGTTTTGCAACGTGCGAGCGCTTACGCCGACAAATTCGGCAACACTGGCCAGGCTGATAAAGTCGGTAAGATTCTCTTCTATAAAATCCTTTGCCTGACGCACGTGCCAGGGAACCGGATTGTGCGCTCCATTGCGTAACAGCTCGGTATAGCTGTGTTGAAACATCGAGATCAGAATCGACATCAGCAGGTTCTTATATTGCTCAACAATCTGCTTGTGGGCAAACATCTGTGGTACGGTTCGGGCTTGTAAAAACAGGCTGTCGAGTGTTTGAATCAGTGCCGCTCCCGCGGCCGACTGGCTTGCTGTCTCGGTCTGAAAAACCAGTGGTGCGTGGATATCATGTCCAATCAGCCTTTGCAGATGTGCTTCCAGTGTTTCCCGGTCAAAACGAATATTCAGATGTCGGGTGTCCTGTTCCATATAGACATAGGAGAGCGCGGAAGGGGAAGAGATTGAGATAGTCTCCGGGGTGCTCCTGGTCTGGACTTTGCCATAATGCAGTTCCGCATAGCCGGATACCGGGATGTGCACCAGATAAAAATCTGGAGCGGCATCGGGTCTGACCTCAACCGTTGCCCCATAAGCCAGATCCAGTACGGAAAAGTCGCCCAGCAGGTGTCCCAATATATGGGTGTTGACCGTATGCTTCGCCTGAGCCACTTTCATTCGGTGGGGCCACAGATGATTGCCCACCATGTCCACCGTTTCCTCTATATCATGGGATTCGAGGGTGTGCTCGTTGATCCTTACCCGCTTTTTTTCGCTAACAACCAGAGTCAAGTGTATGTCCTCTTACCGATATCGTAGCGGTGATTCGACCTCTAATGAATCATCGGTAACCATAGTACAACTATTTTGCAGATGAATCCAAATGCGGCTTGGTGTGTCGAATCAGGGATTTCTTAAGTTTTCCTGAAAGGGATAGCCGTTGCGCCTAATGAATATTGAGCAGTCGCTTGCTTCTTTATAATAATGCGATCGGTCCCGGTTACGACATCCATGTTGGTTGTTTGGGTTACGGAGAACAAATGCAGCGAATGAAAATTTTGCGTCAACAAGGTGGAGCATTATTTGCGCGCGCTGCCTCGGTGTTCCTGCTATCGGCAGCCATCTCCTGTAGCTGGCAGGCAGATAATATTCAAACAAAAAAAAGTACACCGGCACAGGTGACTGCATCACGCATTATCAATGCTGATCAGGAGCCGCAAAACTGGTTGTCTCATGGTCGCACCTATGATGAGCAACGCTATAGCCCGCTTCGGCAGATTAATGAAAGTAACATTCATAGAATGGGTTTGGACTGGTTTTTCGATTTTGAGACGCGAAGAGGAATGGAAGCCACGCCATTGGTGGTGGATGGCATATTATATGTATCCGGCAGTTGGAGCCAAGTATATGCGTTGAATGCAAAGACCGGTGAGCTGTTGTGGCAGTATGACCCCAAAGTGCCGCCAAGCTGGGCGGTGAATCTCTGTTGTGATGTGGTTAACCGCGGTGTTGCTGCGTGGCAGGGTAGGATTTATGTTGGCACACTGGATGGGCGGCTGGTGGCGTTGAATGCACAAACCGGAACGGTAGACTGGTCGGTGCAAACCACACCTACCGATAAACCCTATTCCATCACCGGTGCGCCCAGGATAGTGAAGGGTAAAGTCATTATTGGTAATGGCGGAGCTGAATTGGGAGTGCGTGGTTTTGTTTCAGCCTATGATGCACAAACCGGCGAACTTGTATGGCGTTTTTATACGGTGCCGGGCAATCCCAAAGAGCCTTTCGAGCAACCGGAACTGGCGCAGGCCGCTAAAACCTGGAAAGGCGGTGAATGGTGGAAGGTTGGCGGAGGCGGCACGGCATGGGACTCAATCGCTTATGACCCTGAATTGGATTTATTATATTTTGGTGTCGGTAATGGTTCGCCGTGGAGTCGAAAGCTCAGAAGCCCCGGAGGTGGTGATAACCTTTTTCTCTCTTCCATAGTGGCGGTGCGGCCGGACACCGGTGAGTATGTCTGGCACTATCAGACCACACCGGGAGACAGCTGGGATTACACGGCCACGCAGCATATGATTTTGGCGGAACTACAAATTAATGGTCGGCAGCGCAAAGTGATTATGCAGGCGCCTAAGAACGGATTCTTCTACGTGCTGGATCGTAAGACTGGTGAATTTATTTCAGCTGAGGCGTTTGTTGAGGTCAATTGGGCCACTCACGTCGACCGCAAAACGGGTAGGCCGGAAATTAAAAGTGACGCCTACTATGGCAAGGATAAACCATTCCTGGCGATGCCTGGGCCTGCGGGTGGGCATACCTGGCAGCCGATGAGCTACAATCCTGATGCCGGACTGGTGTATCTGCCTGCCATGAATACAGCTTATCCCTATCAATTGGAGAATGACTTCCAGTACAGTACCTTTGGCTGGAATACCGGGATTAATGATCTGGTGGCCGCGATGCCGGAAGATGAAGCGCAACGCAAAGCATTGAAAGCGATGTTAACCGGCTATCTTGTAGCCTGGGATCCAATTCAGCAAAAACCCAGGTGGCAGGTGAAGCAGCCGAATATCTGGAATGGAGGTGTGCTGTCAACCGCAACTAACCTGGTATTTCAAGGTAATGGAGCTGGCTATTTCAATGCCTATACCGCAGACGAGGGGCAGCAGATCTGGACCTTTTTTACGCAAACAGGTGTGATGGCAGCACCGATCAGCTATGAGGTCGAAGGTGAACAGTATATTGCTGTAAGCGCCGGCTGGGGAGGCGGGGTGCCGCTCATTATCGGTGGTATGCTAAATCAAGCTGCCAATCAAAATGTCAGTCGGCTGCTGGTGTTTAAGCTGGATGGTGAGCGGAGGTTGCCCGAGTTAAAAACAACCTTGAAAACACTGGATCCTCCTCAGCAAACAGCGTCCCCGGAAACCATAGAATGGGGTAAGGCCCAGTACCACAAGTACTGTGGCGCCTGTCATGGTAACAGTGCTATCAGTGGTGGTATCTTGCCTGACCTGAGATACACGCAGATGCATTCGGTCTGGAATCAGGTCGTTTTGGAAGGCTCGCTCGAATCCAGAGGTATGGTTGCCTTTGATGCGGTGCTCTCTCTAACGGATTCCGAGGCAATACAGGCTTACGTGATAGCGCGTGCTCACGCGGATAAAAAGAGTGTTGACGCTCAACATCACTGAAAAAAGCCAAGTGTTTGATCAATTGAGATTCCTGTCTTGGGCTGTATAAAATTTGTGCAGTTGATGTACAATGTGTGCCCGTTTTTCAACTGAGTGGTAAAAGATGAAACCCGAATTGTTATCTCCTGCAGGCACCTACAAAAGCATGCGCTATGCGTTTGCCTATGGCGCTGACGCGGTCTATGCAGGTCAGCCTCGTTATAGCCTCAGGGTCAGAAACAACGAGTTTAATCACCTGGATATTATGGCCGAAGCCGTTGCCGAGGCGCATCAACAGGGTAAACAGTTCTATATTGCCAGTAACATCTCACCCCATAACAATAAAGTGAAAACCTATCTGCGAGATATGGAGCCGGTGATCGCCATGCAGCCGGATGCGCTGATTATGTCTGATCCCGGTCTGATCATGCTGGTGCGGGAGAAATGGCCGGAAATGCCGATTCATCTTTCGGTTCAGGCAAATGCCGTGAACTACGCAACGGTTAAATTCTGGTATCAGCAGGGCGTGAGTCGGGTGATCCTGTCCCGTGAACTGTCTTTGGATGAGGTTGCGGAAATACGAGCAGAGTGTCCTGAGATGGAGCTGGAAGTGTTCGTCCACGGTGCTCTCTGCATCGCTTACTCCGGGCGCTGCCTGCTGTCCGGCTATATGAATCATCGTGATCCCAATCAGGGTGCCTGCACCAATGCCTGTCGCTGGAAATATGATGCGCATGAGGCGACGGAAACGGAAACGGGAGACCTGATGCCCGTCAATGGTAGTGTTCAGCAAGCTGTTCCGGAAACTGTTGACAGTACCGTCGAGGAAACACCGGTGATGCTGCTTGAAGAGCAGGGGCGTCCTGGCGAACTGATGCCGGCTTTTGAAGATGAGCACGGCACCTATATTATGAACTCCAAAGATCTAAGAGCCGTACAGCATGTGCCGCGTTTTGTGGAGATGGGTGTGGCCTCATTAAAAATAGAAGGGCGAACCAAGTCACACTACTATGTCGCGAGGACTGCACAGGTCTATCGTCATGCCATTGATAGTGCCGTGGCGGGCAAACCCTTTGATATGAATCTGATGGCCGAACTCGACCATCTGGCCAACCGTGGTTATACCGAAGGCTTTTATCGACGGCATGTGCCCCAGGATTACCAGAACTACAAACAGGGTGCATCGGTCAACCCGAATCAGCAGTTTGTGGGCGAGGTATCGGAAGTTGATACCGATCAGGGGTGGTTGACGATAACAGTGAAAAACCGTTTTGAAAAAGGAGATACGCTGGAATTGATAACACCTCAAGGTAACCATACCTTTAACCTGGAACACCTCGAAAACCAGAAAGGTGAAGCTGTCAGTGCGGCGCCGGGTTCGGGTCATATCGTGCGTATGCCTCTGCCTGTCGCGATGGACCTGGCAGAAGATGGCGGGCATGCCATGCTGATGCGCTATATGTAATATCTTGAAAAGGCAGCGATAATGGATGAAGAACGTTTAGTCGATATAGAAACCAAGGTTGCCTATCAGGAGGATACGGTACAGGCGCTTAATGATGCGCTTTGTCAGCAGCAGCGCATGATTGACCAACTGGAAGCCAAGGTAAAATTGCTGTCAGAAAAAATGGGTGAATTAGCTGAAACGGTGCCTGGTGACAAAGACAAGCATGAGGTGCCGCCGCATTATTGAAATCACTTGCGCCTGATAAGCAAAAGAGGAGCAGCTAAGGCTTTTCATTTGACTCCCCCGACTTTCAGGATGCTTGCCCGTCAGGGAGCGAAGCGAATTCGGGTGCGTGCTAACGCGATATCCGGTTTGGCATCGCCAAATTCGGCGCTATATTTCCATTTCTTTATTGTTTCGAGAGCAGCTTTGTCAAAAATGTGTTCTGGCATCGCGCTGATAACTTTAGGGTCGACCACTACTCCATCGGTATCGATATTGTATTCCACCACCACGTAGCCAACACGGTTGTAACTGATCGAATCAGGATACTTGGGCACCACTTTGTTAACCAACCTGTAGTATTTAAAATTATCGGATAGTCTGACAACACGCTGCTCTTCTGTTTCCTGCGGTTTTGCTAAATGCTCCGCTGTCTTTTTCTCTTCCAAAGCCTTTTGCTGGCGCTCTTCCTCTGCTTTGATCATAGCTATAAGTTGCTGCTCTTTGGTATCGGCCGCCAGTTGATTGGATGCGATACATGCTTTGATCTCTTTCTTTAGTCCAGCCACCTTTTTTGTCTGTTCCGGGCTGAGAGAGCGGTTTGATTCCAGTAGTGAGCGGTTGGGAGTGTCTTTGTCTCGTGCCCGGACTTTACCGATATCTTGCTTCAGTTGGCTAATGTGACGCTTGTCCAGAGGTTGATCATCGATGGCCAGCGACTGGCAAATGCCCAGTGTTTTCTTCAAGTACGCCAAGGACTGTTGTAGCTGTTGTTTTGTTTCTTTGGAGCGACGATAGGCAACTTCGATATCCTGCGCGATTCTTTCGCATCGGCGTACCTCTGTTTTTACGGAAAAGACCTCCAGTATTACATCACTGGTGGAAACTGCTTCATCTTTGTATTGCAGGTAACGGGAATAGGCTTTTTTCGCACGATCAAACTCGTTGTTTCTGAGGTGGTTTGCGGCCTCTCCGCAAGCTTCTGTTCCCTTGGCAATAATGGGTAGCGCCTCTGTTCGCGATATATCTGCACCTACTGCATTGCAATAGGTAATGACGCGCTCCACCTCGGGAGCTTTAGATTCTAGTACTTTGAGATCAATAGCTATCGCCTGTGATTTAAGGCTCTGGTAGTTTTTGTAGGCAGACTTCGCCTTGGACAAATCTTTGCGGCGCAGTAAAAGGGCGGATTGACATTCCGAATACCCCTTCAGCAACAGTTCTTGCGCTTTGGCATTTACGGCCCAGACTTTAGCGGGTGTTAGAATTACGCTTGCCAAACAAAGCGTGGCGATAGTCCCTGTTTTTATTGTCAATGTGCTCATTCAAATTCCTGTATGTTGTCCTATTGGTAAGCGAATGTCATAGGTGACACCTAACAGGTTAAATCCTAGCTAAAATTATGAATTGTTCAAATTAATGTACAGATTAAGGTTTAATTTCACTAGGTCGGGGTTGAAATACAAGACAGGTATAGACCTCGATGGGATTATAGAGTCTATTCGTTTGCAGCCGTTTGGCTTGCGTTGTGTAACCTCTGTACAGGAAACCTACAGGTAAAGATGCTGCCTTTACCCGGTGTGCTGCTGATATCGAGACCAGCATCATGATTGATTAGTATGTGCTTCACAATAGCCAGCCCCAGTCCGGTACCGCCGGTATTTGAGGATCTGCCTTTATCCACGCGGTAGAAGCGTTCAGTCAACCTTGGAATATCTTTGTAGTCGATGCCGACCCCCTGATCTTCTACGGTCAGTTGTCCACCGGTGGCGTCGCTGGTCCAGGACACCTTTATTTCACTCGCTTCGGGGGAATATTTGCTGGCGTTGGAGATCAGGTTGGATAGTAGACTGTAGAGTTCAGATTCGATTCCGGATATAGCGCTGCCGGACTGGCAAGCTACCGTCAGGGTCTGTTTTTTAGCTGCCAGCATTGAGCCCAGATCACTATTGACGCGGACAATCATTTTGTCCACTTTCACCAATTTCGGAGCTGCTGCCGCATGGCTAGTTTCCAGTTTTGATAGTGTAAGCAGGTCCTGAATGAGCATTGTCATCCGTTCTGTCTGGTGCTGCATGTTGCTCAGGGCACGTTGCCATAGTGGTGGTGCGGGTTCATTGGCTTCTGCCAGTGTTTCCAGATAGCCGTTGAGGACGGTAATGGGCGTGCGAATCTCATGAGACATGTTGGCGACAAAGTCGGTGCGAACCTGCTCCAGCTTTTTCATTTCTGTAATATCGCGCACGATCATGAGCCGATCCTGTCTACCGAACAGTGCGATCTGGTATTGTAATTTTACCTGATCGTTAACTGGTGACGTGAGTTCCAGTGGCTTTTCGTAATCATTTTTTTCAAAATAGGTTTTGAAAGCCGGGTCACGAATCAGATTGGTCAGTAGTTGGCCCACATCGGTTTTTTGTACCAGTCCAAGCAGTCTTTCGGCAGCAGGGTTCCACCATTCAATATTCCCTTCGTGATCCAGCATGACAAAGCCATCACGTAGCGCATAGGTGGAGTCGCGAAAACGTTTGATTACGCGTTTCAGCCGGGCGCGGTACTTTAGCTGACGTTGCTGCAGTTTGTAGATGTCATCGAAAATTTCACCCCAGAGCCCGTGACTGGTTGGCGGGTCGATAGTGTTGGGCTGCTTTAACCACTTATAGAGGCGGAATTGCTGGCGCAGGTTCCAGCCAATATAACCGGTCAGCGCCAGGAGCAGAACGATGGTTGTCGCATCTAGCAACCAACCTGCGAAGAGCGCGACAAACGCAAATATGAGCAGGTGGCGTAATTCTGATTCGGGGTTAAATTTCACTTGGGTTTCTATGGTAGCGTTGATGAAAAGCGATAGCCGGTGCCTCTGACGGTCTGTATGTACTTATCATAGCCAAAGTCTGCCAGTGCTTTGCGCAGCCGCCGGATATGCACGTCGACCGTTCTATCATCGATATACACATTACCTCCCCAGACCAGATCAAGCAACTGTTCCCGTGAATAGGCACGGTCGGGATGACTCATAAAAAACTGCAGCAGTTTATACTCTGTTGGCCCCAGTTTGATCTCATGGTTATCGGCGCTGACTCGGTGTGCATCCTGATCCAGCATCAGTCCATCGTAGCGGATCATCTGCTGATTTGTATCGCCGTCGGTCCTTCTTAGCAGCGCCTTGATACGTGCCATAAGTTCCCTGGTTGAAAAAGGCTTGGTGATATAATCATCGGCGCCGGTATCGAGCCCCACCACTTTATCCTGCTCTTCGCCCTTTGCGGTAATCATAATGATGGGAATCTGTCTGGTGCTGTTTTCACGGCGCAGTCGTCGTGAAAGCTCCAGGCCACTGATGCCGGGCATCATCCAATCCAGAAGTATCAAATCCGGTTGGTTATCCATGATGATTGAATGCGCAGCCATTGCATTACCGGCCTGCAAGCATTGGTAACCGTTTAGCTCAAGTGCCATGGCTACCATGTCGCGGATGGACGCTTCATCATCAACAATTAATATGGTTTTATTTGTCATGGTTAATCCGGAGTTGCCCCTTTCTCTATATTGGTAAGCCAATCAGCACCTAATATACTGGCTGCACATTGGCCGGCCGGATTTCCTTTGCCCGGCACTGATGTTACATTAGAGCAATTCAATATGACAGAATCATTACAAGAGCGTAAAAGCGCGATATATCAGGCGCTGAGGTATTAAGGAGTTTGTTTTAAGGTGTCAAATTATAAGATTCATGACGATATTGCTACAGCTTTGAATGGCTATGTGGTGCCCGACCAACTGGGTTTTGGTTTGGTGCCGGGGCCCATTATGTATTCGGCTGAGTATGTTGATGGTGCCTGGGGCGATGGCGTGCTGGAAGCCAACAAGCCCCTGCTGATGCAGCCAAGTGCAAAGGTTTTGCACTATGGTCAGGAAATATTTGAGGGGATGAAGGCGTATCGGATTAATAGCGATCGGGCCACGCTGTTTCGCCCGGAGCGAAATTGGGCGCGTTTTAATCAGTCAGCGCTACGTATGGCGATGCCTGAAATTCCTGAGGAGCTTTTTATGGAGGGCGTCTATCTGGTGACGGCCTATAGCGAAAACGTGATTCCAGGGAGTTCTGGGAAGTCTCTCTATCTGCGTCCCTTCATGTTTGCGTCAGAGACCAATCTTGGGGTGTCGGGAGCAAACCAGTTCACCTATATGGTTGTATCCAGCCCGTCGGAGGCGATGCATCCCGGAACCATGAGAGTGTTGATTGAGCGCGAGTATACACGAGCGGCTCTGGGTGGTACCGGTGCCGCGAAAACGGGCGGTAATTATGCGTCCTCTTTTGCATCGCGCCAGCATGCGCAGTCGATGGGCTTTGATCAGTCGTTGTGGCTGGACCCCAGGAATCAGAAGAATATCGAAGAGCTCTCGGTGATGAATTTTTTTGCTGTGATTAGCGGGGAGCTACACACACCACGTCTGACAGGTTCTTTACTGGATGGTGTGACACGTGATTCTATTTTAGGTCTTGCTGAATATATGGGTATCGGTATCCATCAGCGTGCAATCAATATCGATGAATTGATTGCGCAGATTAAATCAGGGGAGTGTGATGAGGTTTTTTGCTGTGGTACCGGCGCAATTATCAGCCCGATCAGCACCCTGGGGGAGTATGATGGCACTTGCTATGAACTGGCTAAAGCAGACGGTGATCTTTCATTAAAGCTGCGTGACTCGATGCTGGGTATACAGGAGAGCCGTTTGACTGATAATTTTGACTGGTTGCACACGATACCGGATCGATATTATCCAAAGTGAGGATCGCTCTGCTATTTGGTTTGGCAGGTTTAATGTGCAAATGATATGTGGCCGTTGGGCTGTGATTGAATTTGATAGGTATATGACGGATTTTTTATGGTAACTCGTGCGAAAGATAACCCTTTCTGGGACTTCTCGATTGTTCATTATGATACTCCTGGCGTCGCCAGTAGTTGTCTGAATTTTCAGGATAAATGTAATCTGAGAGTGAATGTGTTGCTCTACTGTTTATGGCTGGGAAAGCGGGGGCGACTGTTGGAAATGGATGCTTTGTTGCAGAGCGATGCGCTTCGCCAGTGCAGTGAGCAGGTGCTGCTGCCATTGCGCAGTGCCCGTTATGGAATGAAGCGGATTGGCATGAGCATTGGTCAGCCCAAACTCTATGTAAAGCTGAAGGAGGCGGAATTGGAAGTGGAAAGAGTCGAGCAAAATCTGTTGTATCGACTGGCTCCTGAAATGCCTGAATCCAATCGGCCAGCACGCCACCTGGCGAAAATGAATCTGGAAAGCTACCTGCAATCGGCTAACGTCGATTTGGATGAGTGGCGTGATGAGCTGCAAAAATTGATTGATCTGGTGCTGGAGGATAAAGGCGATAACGTCTTTATGACCTGTGCGGATAGTTAGGAGGCCCCTGAGCAAGAGGTCGGGGGTTATTCCAGTTCGTAACTCATGCCGTTGGATGCGATTGCGAAATAGCGCCCCCTTTTATTGCTAAAACTGACGGCTAGCAATGTAGCGGAAACGGGTTTCCATTTGTCCTTTTTGCCGATCTTCCAGCGTTTTAGTTCCTGGCCGTTTTGTACTTTCCAAAGCTGTACCAGCTGGCTGTTGGTGCCTGTCAAAAGCTCGGACTCATCTGCCGAAAAAGTTGCTGCAGTGTAGGCCGCGCTCGCAATATAGGGGCCTTTTTTAATGGGCAGTTCCTTTTTGACGCTACCATTGCCTGTGTTCCATATTACCGCCTTGTCACCCTGTGCGGCACTGAAGGCGTACTGACCGGAGCCGGAAAGCCTTACGCTGATGACTTGGTTGCCATGCTTCCAGGTATGCAACATTTCGCCTGATTGCAGCTCCCAGAGTTTGGCTGTACGGTCGTCCGAACCGGTCATTGCGTATTTGGCATCATTACTTAGTGCGACGCTGCGAACTTTGCCGTTGTGATGTAGCGTTCTTTTGACGCCTCCGTTTTTTATGTCAAAGACAACAGCGGTATGATTGTCGAGGCCCAGCAGGGCGTAATCTCCGTTGGGTGTCAGCGCCATACTGAGAATATTGCCGGGAGCGGTCCAAAACCAGACGGGGGCTCCGGTATCTACTTCCCAAAGTACAATGGTGCGATGTGATGCGGTAGCGGCGTAACGATTCTCCGGGGAGGTGGCCGCAGCAACGATACCGGTATATTCGCCTTTGGTGTGATTCCAGTTAAACAGTCGCTCCTTGCTTTCCATGTCCCAAAGGGCGCCGCCGTGATTGATTGAGCCGGAAATACCATATTTGCCATCGTTTGACAGAGTTGCCGTGTACAGGCCCTGGACCGCGTTTTCCCAGCTGCTTTTTGGTGGTGTGGCGTCGTCGCAGCCCGCTAGTCCAATTAGCAGGCACAGGCCGGTCAGGCAGCGGACAACGGGATGACAGGAGAGTGGTATTTTTGGCATGGGCGATTATTCCGGTTTCCCTTTATATCGGCTGGCGGCGCAATAGCATAAGGCTGATCAGTGCAAAACCACAAAAAGCGACAAAGGACCATCCGGGAATGCTTAGTGAGAGAAAGGTCCACTGGACCTCTGCGCAATCGCCTGTGCCCCTAAGCATAACGCTGACCACCTCGGTCCAGGGCAGTACATCCATCATATATTCAAGCCCAGGACCGCAGGCAGGCACCTGATCTTCCGGCAGGCTTTGCAGCCACAATTGGCGGCTAGCCAGCCCGATACCGAAAAAGCTGAAAAACAGGGTGAGGCCGGCATAGATACGTCGCACGGTCAGGGCAGGGTTGTGAATTGCTGAAAGTAGGAAAAACAGTGCCGCTCCGTAAAACGCGATTCTTTGCGCCATGCAGAGTGGACAGGGTTCAAGACCTTTTACATATTGAAAATAAAAGGCGGTGAGCAGTAGTCCGGCGCAGCAGATAAAGCCGAATAAATTGAGATATCTCGGTGATAAATATTTTTTCATAAAATTTCTTTGGATGATGGTCCGGCTTCCTAGACAGAGTAGCTTTGCCATCTATAATTAATTTGAGTCTTATTATAAAAACACCTTTGGAAATTGAAACCTAATTGTTCAAGTTTCTCGGGTGCAGGGCGGTGGTGCTGATTGGGTGTGTTCCGTTTTACCGGTGAATCCAATGGTTTTCAGGTATCGCAAGGGACGTTAAATAATCTTGAGGTCAGGCTGATTCGCCGGCTTTGGGTGGTAGTTTGTAAAATTAGGCTGTGGAGTATCAAAGCAATGAAATATAGATGGTTAATGCTGGTGTGTCTGATGCCCTTTTTTAGTCTCCCTGCGATGGCTGAAGATGAAGAGGGTGAGAAGCTTGCGGAAGAGGTGAGGTATGTCGAGCTCAAGCCGCCCTTTGTTACAAACTATGGCGGCCCGGGTAAGCTCAAGTATGTTAAGGCAGAGGTTTCTTTGCGTGTTGATTCGCAGGAGGCTTTTCGAGCGGTGAACAGCCATATCCCTTCTTTGCGCCATACTATTATTATGGTTCTGAGTCAGCAAACCGATGATACCGTCACCACCATGGAGGGCAAAGAGCAGATTCGCTTGCAGGCGTTGTCCGAACTGCAGGAGATTATGAGCAAGGAGGAGGGTGGAAAGATGATTGAGGATTTGCTGTTTAGCAGCTTCTTTGTGCAGCGCTAAACAATCTGATAACGCAGTTCCCCGGCATTTTTATAAAACGGAAACACTTATCGCAGTTGTGTGGTTAGTGGCAGGCTTTGCCGTGGTTCCGGTTTCGTTTGCCCCAAATTCGGATTGACTTGCCCTTCCATTTGGGTCGAATTCCGTTATTATCGAGGCTCCGCTAAATATCTGAATTGACCTATGGCCACACCCAGGAATACCTCTGTTCAAAAAGCGTTTCAAATTTTGGAGGCTTTTTCCCCCAACGGTTGCCAGCTTTCAGCGACTGAGGTCGCAAAACGTACTCAAATGACGGTGGCGACGGCGCACCGTTTTCTGCTGACGCTGGAGAACCTGGGAGTGGTTTCACGTACTGGCGATAACCGATTTCAGCTCGGTACCTTGTTGGCGGAGCTGGGCGGTCGTGTAGAGCATAACAAGGTGATGACTCATGTGGTGGAGCCACACGTAGATTCGCTTGCCGAGCAATTTGGTGAGCGTGTCAATGTGGCTTTGCTCAGCGGAAAAAAGGTTATCCAGATTGCTGTTGGCCAGGATGCCCGTTCGTTGCAGCTGGGTATGCTTGATGGGAATGTACTTCCTGTTTACTGCACGGCGGCTGGCCGAGTGCTATTGGCTGGTCTTCGATCAAAGCTTCTGGATTATCTGTTGAATGATATCGAGTTCGAGTCTTACACGGATAATTCTTTGAGTTCCCGGGAGGAGCTGGTTTCCGAGTTGCAGCGTGTAAAAGCTCAGGGTTATGCGCTGAATTTTGGTGAGCTGGCTGAACAGGTTTCCTGTCTCGCTGTGCCTATCTGTGATGATCATAACGAAGTGGTGGCCGCGCTTTCTGTTTCAGTAAGCAAGCCTGAAATCAATGCCGAACAGATTGAAAACTACCGTAGTACGCTGGCTTATCACGCGGAGCAGATTCGGCGTGAGCTCTACATGGAGAATCGGGTATTGCCCTATAAGGCGAAACCCCGGGGCAGTTTCCCTCATGCCAAACGGATCGGTGATTTCATACTTGTGTCCGGAACGAGCGCGCGGCAGCAGGATGATAGTTTTCCGGGTGTTGTGCAGGGCTCCGGCGGGAAAGCAGTGGTCGATATGCGTCGCCAGGCGCACGCTGCGCTGCAAAACCTGTTTGATATTGTCGAGAGTTTTGGTGCCGGGCGCGAAGATATCGTCGAAATACAGGCATTTTTAGTCAGCATGAAAGATTACGAAGTATTCAATGAGGTTTATGGTGAGTATTTCGATTATTCAGGTCCTACTCGAACAACAGTTGCGGTTAGCGAATTACCTCATCCGCATCAGATGCTGATGCTAAAGGCAATGGCCTATAAACCCGTGCCCTCCAATCAATAGCATCGATAGCGTTGTGGGTATGTGCATCGTTTGAGGCACGCGATGCGCTTGGTCGGAGTCTAATTTTGTAATATCTTACATATTGATAAGCCACCTTTATTTTAACCAAAATACAACGTCGCTATCTTTTTTTTAACGATAAAAGTATGGTAAATCTGAAATATTAATAATGAAATATTGATAATTAAGAAAATAAAAGTAGAATGGTTCATGAGACAATGCTTGTATCTGGTGCATTTAAAAAATGCGTAGATCAGGGTTACGGGTGAAATGTCCGCCATTACACAGGGTAAGCAAAGCAGGTGTTTTTCGTCTGCCTGGAGCGAAACGCATGATTGATGCATTGAGTTCAGCAAAATTACCAAAACCAAAATTTCGCTATAGTCCTCTTGTTAAGGCGGGGCCACACTATAAAACTGCCGGGATGATTGCACTGGATGCAACAAGTGGCATGTTGGTGGCTGGTGGCGTATATGCAGAAACCAAAAAAATACTGGCCAATTTAATGGAGGCGCTTCCTGATTTCGGGCTGGTTCTTCAAGACTTGGTGAGTGCCCGGATTTTCACTACTTGTTTCAATGATTTCCCCGATATCAACCGGGCCTGGGAAGAGGTCTTTGTCGAGACGATGAGGTTGCCGGCCAGAACCGCTGTGGGTGTGAGCGCTTTACCTTTGTCGGCATCTGTTGAGATCGAATTCAGTTTTTACAAACCAACTTAAGGCAACGGAATATACGCTGTGACAATTGCAGAAAGTAAAGTATTGGCGCACAAAGCTGTACCTCGCGGCAGTTTTCCGCATGTGAAGCGAGCGGGAGATTTTATTTACGTGTCGGGGACCAGCTCGCGTCGTCCCGATAATAGCATTGAGGGAGCAATCGTGGATGCTGAAGGCCAACTGCATATGGATATCGAAGCACAGACCCGGGCGGTGATCGAAAATATCAGGGATATTCTGGCATCCATGGGAGCGACATTGGAGGACCTGCTTGAGCTCAGCTGTTTTCTGGTAAATATGGATCATTTTGATGGCTTTAATCAGACTTATGCAGAGTATTTTGATGAGTCCGGGCCAACACGAACCACAGTCGCGGTCGCGCAGCTACCTCATCCGCATTTGGCCATTGAGATGAAGGCAGTGGCTTATAAGCCGTTGGCCGATAACTAGTCCTGGAGGATCTGCTCGTGAGTAAAGGAGAGATTGTAGCCGGATATCTGGCGCCCCACCCACCGCATTTGGTTTATGGTGAAAACCCGCCACAGAACGAGCCGAAATCGAAAGGAGGGTGGGAGCAGCTGCGCTGGGCCTATGAGCGTGCCAGGGCCACTTTGGAGACACTAAAGCCGGATGTTTTGTTGGTGCATTCACCTCATTGGATTACCGAGCAGGGCCACCATTTTTTAGGAGTTGAGCAACTCAGTGGCAAGTCCGTCGATCCGATCTTCCCCAACCTATTCCGCTACTCTTTTGATCTCAATGTGGATGTGGAGCTTGCGGAAGCGTGTTGTGAAGAGGCTTTGGCGCAAGGACTTAACGCTAAAATGATGCGTAACCCCAAATTTCGTGTGGATTACGGTACCATTACCACGCTGCACATGATGCGTCCGCAATGGGATATTCCGGTAGTGGGCATCTCGGCCAACAACTCCCCCTATTATCTGAAAATGGAGGAGGGGCTGGAGGAGATGGATCGTTTGGGTAAGGCAACGCGCGAAGCGATTGAGAAAACCGGTCGCCGGGCGGTGCTTCTGGCTTCCAACACTCTCTGCCATTACCACTTTAGCGAGGAGCCGGAAATCCCCGAGGATATGACCAAAGAGCACCCGCAAACCTATGAAGGGTATCTTTGGGATATGCGTATCATCGAGTTGTTACGGCAGGGTCAGGTAAAAGAAACCTTTCAAATATTGCCGCAATTCATTGAAGAGTCTTTTGCTGAAATCAAGTCAGGCGCTTTTACCTGGATGTTTGCCGCGATGGGTTATCCCGAGATTCCAGGGGAGTTGCATGGATATGGTACTGTGATTGGCACAGGTAATGCGGTGATGGAATGGAATCTCGTGGAAGCTGGTCTGGCGGGTTCACCCCAGGCTGAGCGGGTATAGGAGAGCAACTATGGCTATTGTATCGGCATTCTTGGTACCGGCGTCCCCGTTGCCCTATGTGCAGCCGAATAACCCGCCCTGGGGCCGTTTGGCAGAAGGGATGAAAGCGGCGGGAGCCTCATTGATGGAGTCTTCGCCGGATACTATAGTGATCTATTCGACCGGATGGTTTGCAGTGCTGGACCAGCTGTGGCAGATGCGGCCACACCTGCAGGGTGTGCATGTGGATCACAACTGGCATGAGTATGGTGAGCTACCATTTGATATCCATATCGATACTCGGCTAACGCAGGCGGCAATTGATAATGCCAATGCGCAGGGCATTAAGTCCAAAGGTGTTGATTATGATCAGTTCCCCATTGATACAGGGACTATTGTTGCTTCCAATTTTCTTAATGCCGACCATAAGTTGCCGGTGCTGAATACCTCAAACAACCTCTACCATGACTGGGAAATGACGGACAGGCTTGGTGCGATTGTGGCTGAAGAGGCAGGTAAGCTGGATAAAAAGATAGCTGTGGTTGCGGTTGGAGGGTTATCCGGGGCATTTTATCGGCAAAAGATTGATATCGCAGAGGACAGTATTGTCAGTCAGCAGGATGATGATTGGAATCGCAGGATTTTGCAGCTAATAGAGGGCGGCGATGCCAGCGCAATGTTGGCGGAATGCCCGGATTATGCACAACAAGCCAAAGTGGATATGGGCTTTAAGCATATGGCCTTTATCAAAGGTGCGCTTGGCAGTCGGTTGGCTGGAGGGAAAGTGCATGCCTATGGACCGGTATATGGTGCCGGTGCTGCGGTGATTGAGTTCTCAGTATAGAAGGGTCCGCCTGTTGATGGCTAGCCAGGTATGCTAAACCCTGCACCCGGCCTGTACCCGGATTATTTTCCCATTGCCTTCTTCACAGTAAGCCGTTAGTCTTTCGGTCAGGAACCCGTCGTATGTTTTGCCACGGATAGAGCAGGTTTGAATCGGTTGTACTGCTCCGCAGGTAAGGGAATCGTTTAATTACAAAAAAGGCTGCTAACAGACATGCGTTCTCCTCGTCATTTTGCTGTTACCTGGATTATCAGGTTTTTATCCATTGGTGCGCTATTATCAGGCCCTTGTCTGACGGTAAAAGCGAATCCGGAATCCGATCCGGTTAACGCAAGCTTTGCGCATGACGCTGGCCAGGCAGTCGGTGTTGATCAACCGCAACCGGGAACCATCATTGATGCGGAAAATGTGGTTCAGTATCAGGGTGTTATGGATCCTGTGCTGGTCGAGCTGGTCAGTGCCGGTAAGTTAAAAATGCAGGTGGGTGAGTCAGCCGGTTTTCCAACGCACCCTGCCTATGTAGAAGCAACCCGGCAGCATTGGGCAAATGTTTCGCTAGATGATGAGCCGGGTGTAATAAATAACTATATTGCCGGGCGGCCGTTTCCGTTTATTGATGATAGTGATCCGCGAGCCGGGGATAAGATTGCCTGGAATATGCGCTATTCCTATGCGCCGGATGAAAATGAAGTAGAAAAATTCTATTGGCAGTACCGCAACATGAGAACCGGTAAAGTGGAGCGGAATCTTGCAATGTATGGCAGGATGCTGCGTTATAAACATCGTCACACCACCGATATCGTACCCGATCTGCCACGTAATCCTTCCGGTATCTATAATGCGTTGTATCTGCGCGTAAATAAACCGCCTGATATTGCCAATACGCAATTGCTGATTCATCGTCTGGAAGATGATACGCGCAAGGAGCAGGTGTGGATGTATCACGCCGCACAACGCAGGGTAAGACGTCTGGCGGCCGGGCAGACCACCGATGCTTTCCTTGGTAGCGATATCATGATTGAGGATTTTCTGGGCTTTAATGGCCGTATCATGGATATGGAATGGCGCTACAGGGGTAGCAAATGGCTGTTGATGCCGATGTATCGCCACAACGAATTACCATCTGCCGGTCAGGCTGGTGACGAATTCCAACTGGTCGGGTTCTCGGGGCAGGGGAGCTGCTTTCCCGAGGTGATCTGGCAGTTGCGTAAAGTCTATATGCTGGATGCGATGCCGCGAGATAATAATCATCCGCTGTCCAGGCGCGCTTTTTATGTGGATGCACAAACGGCTATGCCTTTATTGGGCAAGATTTATGATCGCGGCAGCAAACTATGGAAGTTGAGTATTGCCGGGGTTTCAGATTCGCGTTTTCATCACCCGAATAACGTAGATTGGCAGGGAGGTATTGCTGAGGTAGTGGCTATGATAGACCTGCAGGCCGAACACTGCACGACTTTGCAATTATTGCCAAGAATTCCCGATAAACCGTTTCGTACAAATCTGTTTAATGTTCAGTATTTGCGGGCGAGTGGGCGCTAACAGCCATGTATTCGCTGAGGAATTGATCAAAGCTGATACGATCACTTGCCTCAATATCCTGTTGTTGTTTCAAGGATTCCTCGGCAATGAGCTGGTAGTTGGCAAGATCCTGGTCCGCTAAAGGGTGCCCTTTGAAGTAATCGGCATGACTGGCTGATTGTTGAAGTGCGAAGTCAAAAAAGGAGATGTTATCTTTTTCCAGTTGGCTGATGACTTGTGCGGATGGCGTGGCCTCTGGATCATCTAGTTTCTCTTTCTGCGCTTTAATAGCGGCTGAAAAATCGTCATATCCGTGTGCATCGTCCAACATGCTGGCGATGCTCTCCAGTTTCTCGAAGATCTCAAAAGCCCATTTGTTCAGGGTGCTGGGCATTTCTCCGTGTCTTGCCAACTCCAGTCCGGGCTCGCGCCCCCGATTAACCACCAGGTCCTTGTTATGGTTGAGTGCCTTGCACTCTTCGTCGCTGGCGAAGGGGCTATCCTCCAGCAAACAATAAAACAGGAAACAGTCCAGGAAACGTGATTGTTCGGCATTTATACCGACAGGCAGGAAGGGGTTGATATCAATGTTTCGCAGCTCAATATACTGCACACCTTTTTCGGCAAGCTCGCCAAGCGGTTTTTTACCTGATGGTGTAACCCGCTTGGGGCGAATATCACTGTAATACTCATTCTCAATCTGCAGCAGGTTGGTGTTGAGCTGTCGATACTCACCGTTATCTTTGATACCAATCGTCTCATAGGGCTGGTGGGGAGTCTGAATTGCCTGACCCAGTGTTGCGGTGTAGTTGTCCAGCGTGTTGTAGCAGATATTGAGTTGTTGTTGCGCGCTATTCTGGTAGCCCAGATCACCCATGCGCAGAGAAGTGCCATGGGGGGCATATAGCGTGTGGTTCTTCATCGTTTCCAGTTTATGTGTTCGTCCTTGCAAAAAAGAGGGGCATAGCGCAGGTGATGCGCCAAAAAGATACAGAATCAGCCAGGAGTAGCGTCGAAAGTTCCTGATCAATGAAAAATACTGATCAGTCTGGAACTGTGTCAGATTGCCCTCTTGCTTCAGGCTCTGCTGGTAATTAGGCCAGAAGCTTTCCGGTAACGAAAAATTATAATGAATGCCGGCAATGGTTTGCATCATTTTGCCGTAGCGATAGGCAAGGCCAACACGGTAGACATGTTTCAGTTTACCAATGTTTGAGTGACCATAATTTGCAATGGGTATGGCATCCTCGCCGCCCAGAAAACAGGGCATGCTGGTTGCCCAGATGAGCTCATCCTCTAGCTGGCTATAGCAAAACCGGTGTATGTCGCACAGTTTGTTAATGGTGTCTTCGGGGGTTGTAAAAACAGGCGTAATAAACTCAAGCAGCGCTTCCGAGTAGTCGGTGGTGATGCTGGGATGCGTTAATGTCGAGCCCAGCCGGGCCGGATGTGGAGTTTGAGCTAGTAGTCCGCCGCGTGTGGTGCGTAACCCTTCTTTTTCTATGCCGCGGTTTATTTGGGAGAGCTGCGATAAATAATCAGCCGATGAAATCAGGTTAAGACGATGCTCAATGCGATTAACCAATACCTGCGCTCCAACTAAAAATCATAACCCATAATAAAGAAAACGGGGCCTTACAGGAACCCCGTTTTTGCAAGATCAACAACTATTGATGGCTAGCTCAGGCGTTTGGCCCGGCTGATACGATAGCTTCGGAAACATCGAATTTCTCAAAGTTCTCGATAAACTTGGTAGCCAGCTCTTTTGCTTTGCGGTCGTAAGCTTCCGGATCCTGCCAGGTGTCCCGGGGATTTAGAAGTTGTGTGTCCACACCTGGAACCTGAGTTGGAATGTCTAGATTGAGGGTGTCGAGATGTTGTGTTTGCGCATCTCTTAAGGCACCACTTTGAATCGCGGCAATAACGGCTCGTGTGGTAGGGATGCTGAAACGTTCGCCGCCATCTCCATAGGCTCCGCCGGTCCATCCGGTGTTGACCAGGTAAACCTGGCTTCCAAAATCTTCCATACGTCTCATCAACAATTCGGCATATTCACCGGCTGGCCGCGGGAAAAACGGTGCCCCGAAACAGGTTGAAAAGGTCGATTTGATGCCGGCTGTTGAGCCCATTTCTGTTGAGCCTACCAGCGCGGTATAGCCGCTGAGGAAATGGTAAGCAGCGCTTTCTTTGCTCAAAATGGAAACCGGAGGCAGTACACCTGTCAGGTCACAGGTTAAAAAGATGATCGCACTGGGTTCGCCGGCCCTGTTTTCCTCTACGCGCAGTTTGATGTGTTCGCGAGGATAGGCGGCACGCGTATTTTGAGTGAGTGAGGAGTCTTTGTAATCCGGGGCTCGAGAATGTTCGCTCACGACCACATTTTCTACAATCGCACCAAATTTAATGGCATCCCAAATGACAGGCTCGTTTTTCTGGCTCAGATCAATACATTTGGCGTAGCATCCGCCCTCGATGTTAAAGACAGTGCCTTTGCCCCAGCCGTGCTCGTCATCGCCGATCAAATAACGATGAGGGTCGGCGCTCAGTGTGGTTTTACCTGTGCCTGATAATCCGAAAAAGAGCGTTACATCGCCTTCGCCGTCTGTGTTGGCCGAGCAGTGCATGGGCAATACATCTTTTTCAGGAAGCAGAAAATTCTGTACGGAAAACATCGCTTTCTTCATTTCGCCGGCATACTGCATGCCGGCAAGAAGAACGCGTCTTTTGGCAAAATTGATAATGACTACGCCGTCACTGTTGGTGCCATCTCTTTCGGGCTCACAAACGAAGTTGGGTGCGTTAATGATCTGCCACTGTCCTTTGTCGCGAGGATTAAACTTTTCGGGTCGGACAAAAAGTGTACGGCCAAACAAGTTGTGCCAGGCGGTTTCGGTTGAAACGGTGGTCGGAATATAGTGTTCCGGATCAGACCCTACATGCAGGTTGGATACAAAAAACTCCTTGGCACGCAGGTAATCTTCAACACGATCCCACAGTGAGTCGAACTTGTCAGCCGGAAAAGGACGATTTATCGGTCCCCAGTGGATCTCATTTTCCGTGCTGGGCTCCTGTACGATAAAACGATCCATAGGAGATCGGCCGGTCCTTTTGCCTGTATTTACCACAAGAGAACCATTGTCCGCCAGCGTGCCCTCTCCGCGACGTACTGCCAGTTCCACCAACTCGGCAGTGCTCAGGTCCGTTAAGCTGGTGTTAAGTTGCTGCTTTTCAGCGACATTATTCATTTAATTTTCTCCCGGCAATGGCCGACTTTTTGCCGGACTCTCTTTTATAACCGGCGGATCAAATTTGGGCGCGTAATTATGACAAAAAAAAGACCCAACGCTAAGCTAAAATTGGCTAAATTTTGGTAAACGGCTTTAATATTGGATATTCACGCCATAAATTTAGGTCAGTGAAGCGTTCGAGAGGGTGACAAATCGCTGGCTATTTCTGAAATATCAAGCTCCATCAAATAGGGCTCAATTTCCTCCCGTGTTACACTGTAAGCGCGATTACAGAATTCACAGTTTATCTCCACCTCTGGCGTTTCGCTTAGCATTTGCTCCACTTCTTCGCTGCCCAGAGAAACCAGTGCATTGATTATTCTGTCGCGAGTGCAGTGGCACTTAAAAGCAATGTCCCGGGGAGGATAAAGCTCCACATCTTCTTCATGGTAAAGACGATAAAGCAGTTGCACATTTTGCAGGGTAGACAGTTCTTGCGCGCTCAGTGTGTCGGTGAGGGTGCAGATTCTGGTCCAGGCGTCCTGATCAGGCAGATTGTTGTCAGAGGGCATCGCCTGTAGTAACAGTCCTGCTACATGTTGCCCTGGTTCTCCGGACAACCAGATTCGGGTTTTCAGTTGTTCAGATTGGTCGAAATAGTGTTCCAGGCAGCGCGCCAGAGTGGCACCTTCAAGCGGCACAATACCCTGGTAGCGCTGTCCCTCTTCAGGATCGATGGTGATGGCCAATTGGCCGTGCCCTAACAGCTCATTGAACTGAGTGGCTGGGCATTCACCCTTATATCGGGCAACGGCACGCACCTCCCTGTCGCTTCTGCATTCCGCCATGATCAGGCTAAGTGATTCCGTCCCCTGTGCCTGTATACTAATGGTGCCATCAATTTTTAAGGCGCTGGCTAGCAGCACGGCGGCGGCCATAAACTCGCCGACCAGTTGCTTGATCGGTTCCGGGTAATGGTGGTCTTCAACTGCTTTTTGGTAGCTCTGTTGCAGGCCTACCAGTTGGCCACGTATGTCAGCGTTGGTAAACAGAAAATGCTGAACTTGGTCTAATGTGCTCATCAGGAGCTCCCGTTACTCAGAGTGGTTGTCATTGTCATGAATATTTTTAAAACGTATGATCTGGCGGCGTTGCTTTTTCGTTGGCCGCTGTTCTGACTGCGGTAAAGCTGCCCTCTGCAGTTTTCGCTGCTCCACCTCAAGAGTTCGTTTGGCGATACTTTCCTGCGTCTCTTCATAAAGCTGCATCGCTTCATTTGCGCCTCTGCGCTGCTCTGACAGACCTCTTACTATCACTGTCTTGGTGCTCCAGCCTTGCCGAATCGCCAGTGATGCACCTGGCTCCACTGTGCGGCTTGGTTTACTGCGTGCACCCTGATAGTGAACCTTGCCACCCTCAATAGCCTTTTTTGCAAGGGCGCGCGTTTTGAAAAATCGTGCTGCCCAAAGCCATTTGTCCAGGCGAATTGAATGGTCACTCATCCGCAGAACAGTCCTTTGGCTGGATATCCGAAAAACGGTCGATACTGTTAAATTCATCGGTTTTTCGATGTGGTTGCTGTAAGTCCGGCTGGGTGATCGTGAGCAGATGGGCAATGCCGTACTCTCTGGCAGACCTCAAGACCGCAAAGCTATCATCAATGAGCAGTGTTGATTTTTTGTCGAACGGGTGGTGTTTTTGCAAACGAGGCCAGAATGCCGGGTTTTCTTTTGGAACATCGAAGTCGTGCGAACACAGCACCCGATCAACCCAGCGCTCAAGACCTGTTTGTTGCAGTTTTAAACGGATGCTGTCCCAATGTGCATTGGTTACGATCAGGGTTTCTTTATCACTCTCCTGGAGCTGCTGCAAAAAATTTTCTACCTGGGGGCGAAACTGTATTTTGTGTTTGACCTCCTGTTTCAGTTTCGGAATATCCAGGTTTAGTGTTTCCGACCAGAAATCAAGACAATACCAATTCAAGCTGCCTTCATGTTGTTTGAACTGCTCGAACAGATCTCTGGTGGCAAGATCGGTATCTAATTCGTGATGCTCTGCGTATCGTTGAGGTACCAGTGTTAGCCAGAAATAGTTATCAAAATGAAGATCCAGCAGCGTGCCATCCATGTCCAGAAAAACGGTTTCTATTTGGTGCCAGTTGACCATGATTAACGCAAATCCTGATGATGGTCGCAGACTGAACCCTTTAAACATTGTCGATAGCGCGTCACCCTGTCACTAACAGAATGTGTAAACTATTCGCAGCGTTTAAGGGTTCACCCTGAAACAGGCTGTTTATTGCCCTCGTTAACGTTCTAATTGACCTCTCAGTTTGCCCGGCAGCCTTCTCTAGCTAATGGCCTGGACAGTTTCATTATCGCCAAAGAAGCCCTGGAACAGCGCGCTTGTCAGATATCGCTCACCGGAATCCGGGAGCACAACGACAATCATTTTTCCCTGGTGCTGCTCTTGCTTGGCCACCTGAATGGCTGCGGCGACGGCCGCACCTGATGAAATTCCAGCGAGAATACCCTCTTGCGACATCAGGTGGTGAGCATATTGCATGGCGATATCGTCATCGACACGTTCGACCTGATCGACCATGCTCAGATCCAGGTTCTTTGGAACAAAGCCCGCCCCGATTCCCTGAATTTTGTGGGGTCCGTGGGTAGGTTCTTCGCCGGCCAGCGCAGCGGTAATCATCGTGGTTGAGGTTGGTTCGACAGCTACCGATGTAATTGCCTTACCCTTGGTATTCTTAATGTAGCGGGATATGCCGGTAATAGTTCCTCCCGTGCCTACGCCGGAAACCAGTACGTCTACCTGCCCATCTGTATCGTTCCAGATTTCAGGGCCGGTTGTCTGCTCATGAATCTGCGGGTTGGCCGGGTTCTCAAACTGCTGTAACATCAGATACCGACTTGGATCGCCCGCTATGATCTCTTTGGCTTTATTAATTGCGCCGGTCATACCCAGTGCGCCATCGGTCAGGATCACTTTCGCGCCTAGCGCTTTCATCAATTGGCGGCGTTCCAGACTCATGGTATGGGGCATGGTCAGCGTAATTGGATAACCCCTTGCTGAGGCAACAAAGGCCAGTGCGATGCCGGTATTGCCGCTGGTCGGTTCGATCAGTTCTTTGCCCGGCGCGAGCAGTCCGTCCCGCTCGGCGGCCCAGATCATGCTGGCACCGATGCGGCATTTAACAGAGTTGGCGGGGTTACGGCTTTCGATTTTCGCATAAATATTGGCGTCAGTGATGCGATTGAGTTTTACCAGGGGCGTGTTGCCTATGGATTGGCTGTTGTCTTCGTATAGTTTGGACATTTTGCTGACCTCCGTAACGCGGGGATACTAGATTGCAGAGTAAATTTTAATATCAATAGGCTACTACCGAAAACCAGGACTTGTCCAGCGGTATACCGTTTTTATAAGTTGTAGCTATGAATGCTGAAAAACACAGATTTGAATATCATTGCCGGGTAGCTAATGCTAAGCAGCGGGCAACCGATCTGCTTGCCCAGGAGAGCGGGTTGTCGCGGCAAAAAGTAAAGCAGTTAATGAATGGCGGGGCTGTTTGGTTAACCCGTGGTGCTCGCGCGGATAGAGTTCGACGGGCGTCAAAGCGGTTGGAGCCTGGTGATGAACTGCACATGTATTACGACCCTAAAATACTGGAGAAGCAACCGCCTGCGGCGCTGCTGATCGCAGATGAAGGGCAATACAGCGTTTGGAATAAACCCTATGGTATGCTGTCGCACGGTTCAAAGTGGGGCGATCATTGCGCAATTAATCGTTGGGTCGAGGGCCATCTGCAGCCGCAACGACCAGCATTCGTGGTGCATCGACTGGATCGGGCAGCTACCGGTCTGATGCTGATTGCCCATGGCAAAAAGGTAGCATCGGCCTTGTCAGCGCTGTTTCAGCGGCGACAGATTGAAAAGCGCTACCGGGTGGTGGTTGAGGGCTGCTTTCCGGACCTGGCTTTACCGCTGCGCCTGGATGGGCTCATTGAGGGGCGTGATGCGGTTACTCAGATTCTTAGAGCGGAATATGACTCGGGCCGCCAGCAAACAAAGCTGCAGGTTAGAATCGAGACTGGCCGCAAACATCAGATTCGCAGACATCTGGCTGAATTTGGCTACCCTGTTGTGGGTGACCGGTTATACGGGTTTGGCGGTACAAATGGACAAAACCGGAATGCTGAAAACCTGCAGCTATGTTGCAATCATCTGGCCTTTCGCTGTCCGCTGACGGGTGCAGATAAAGTTTTCGACTTGAAAGAAGCCACTGAATGACGGTATCCCGCTTCTGGAATCACCTATTAAACGGGGCGCTGATTACGGATGGCAGGTGTTATGCTGTTGCGAAACGGCATAAATGCTCGATTATTCACGTTATAATGTGCTTTGACTTCATTGCAGGTCGACATAAAAATAGAATTGTTATCTACTCAAAAGGTAGATAATTAAAGCAAATAATGGATGAGTGATTGTCATGCGCAAAGGTTGTGAAACCTGTCAGCGAATAAGAATGCTCAGCGCACTGGTGCTGGTGGCCGTGTTTGCGGCGCTGCTGTATGTGAATTATCTGAACGGTTGATAGCGCTGTAAATAGGAAAGTTCATGGATAGTGGAATAATCCTGATAGAGGCCGATATTACAAGACTTGAGGTGGATGCCATAGTGAATGCCGCCAATAAGTCGTTGTTGGGTGGCGGGGGAGTGGACGGTGCGATCCATCGGGCGGCCGGACGAGAACTGCTAGAGGCTTGCAGAGCTTTGCAGGGTTGTGCCACCGGACAGGTTAAAATGACACCAGGCTTCCAATTGCCGGCCCGGTATGTGCTTCATGCGGTGGGGCCTGTCTGGCGGGGTGGGCAGGCGGGTGAGGCAGATTTGCTGGCCTCCTGCTATCGACAGGCGTTGCAGCTTGCTGGTCAGCACTCTCTGGAAAGTATCGCATTTCCGGCAATCAGTTGTGGCGTTTACGGTTACCCGATTGATCGGGCGGCGACTGTAGCTGTGGATACTATTATCCATTTCCTGGAAAGTCATGCGCTGCCGCAGAAAGTTTATCTTTGCGCATTTTCCGCTGATATTAAGCAGGCACTTGCATCGGCCCTGAGCAAGCGCAACGCAGATTATGCGACCCGCTAGTATAAGGGGGATAAAGCTGGCCGTTATAGTGCTGGTTACGCTATTGCTATTGATTGTCACCCTGCTGCAACCGCCGTTTGCCCAGCCACAGAGTTATCACCTGTTCGCCGATCAGCGAATGGTTATGGGTGTGCCAAACCTGTTGAACGTATTATCGAATTTGCCTTTTGCTGTAGTTGGCATATTTGGTTTGTATCTTTGCTATCGTTACAGAATGCTCCCCTACACGCCCCTATTTGTGGTCGTATTCATAGGTGTTTTTCTAACGGCTTTTGGTTCGGCCTACTACCATTTGGCTCCCGACAATCAGACACTGATTTGGGATCGGTTACCCATGACGATCGCGATTATGGGTTTTTTTACCTATTTGTTGACGGATTGTATCGGGCCGGCATTAAGACGGTTGCTGTGGCCGTTGCTGATATTGGGTGTAGTCAGTGTCTGGTACTGGGCGTGGACCGAAACAATGGCGGCGGGAGACCTGCGTTTATACGGGCTGGTTCAGTTTCTGCCGATCGCGCTGATGCCCCTCGTGCTTTTTCTGTTTCCCTGTGGAAAGAGTGAGCTCAGATGCTATATCGGATTATTACTCAGTTATGGTCTGGCGAAGCTGTTGGAGCATTTTGATCTTGCTGTTTGGGTGGCGCTGGAATGGGTAAGCGGACATACACTGAAGCATCTTGCTGCCGCAGTCGGAACCTATTTTATTATTCTGCTTCTAAGAGCTTATGCCGAAAGAGAGCTTGCCCGGCCGTAAAGCTTGTAAAAGCTGGTTAATAGGTGCTTAATAGGTATGCTCAGGCGACCAAAAGGTGCGATTCGCGATGCAGAATGCTCATATTCTGGAACTACAGGGCGTTGAGAATTTTAGGGATTTAGGGGGCTACTCGACAGGGAATGGTACGAAGGTAAAGTGGGGGCGCCTGTTCCGCTCAGGGCACATGAACAATCTGAGTAAATTTGATTGCGAACAACTGGCCTCTCTCAATATTACCGCGCTTTTCGATTTGCGCACCCCCAAGGAGAGAGAAACTTTTCCGACTCGCTGGCACAATAAGCGAGCACCAAAAATATTCACCATTGACTTGCATCCCCGCGATGTTAATCCCGCAGTAGATCTGTTTGACCAGATTATGGAGGGTCGTATTTCCCGTGCTGAAGTCATTGAGCACATGATAGAAGATTATGCGCGGATGCCGTTTGAATTCGCTCCTATGCTGCAAGATATCATTCAGCGTTTGCTCGAGCCGGAACGCGGGACATTGGTTATTCACTGCACCGCAGGGAAAGACAGGACCGGTTGTGCGGCTGCCCTGATACTGTCATTGCTTGGTGTATCCTGGGGCAGGGTGCTTGAGGATTATCTGCTCAGCAACCAGGGATTTGGTGCGGAACAGAAGCTGGCCCATATTGCAGACAAATTTCGGCGTAAAGTGGATGATATTGACTCGCGGATTGATGCGCTCCGCCCTCTGGTGCGTGTTGAAAAAGAGTATCTGGAAACCGCTTTTTCAGCCATTAAAACCGAAATGGGCAGCTTGGAACGCTATTTCGAATCAATCCTGGAGATAGATAAGGATCAGGTCGAACAACTGCAGCGCACATTACTCAGGTCCTGAAACCTGTTGGGTCGCCTATCAGATCCATTTGATGTGTCTGCTCACGTACTCTCAGAACACCTTCCTGCGTTGCTGATGCGACCAGCACACCTTGCCGATTGAATATACTACCCCTTACAAAGCCTCTGCCATTTGAGGCGCTGGTACTTTCCAGTGCATAGAGCAGCCATTCATCTGCTCGAAAAGGCTGGTGATACCACATGGAGTGATTAATGGTCGCCAGTAACGCATTACTGGCGGTAATTTCCGGGTGTGGCCGGCAGGCGGTCACCAGAATAGGTGAATCAGATGCATACGCTAAAATGGCCTGATGAAGCGCTTCGTCTTCAGCTAACCGGCCGCTTGCTTTAAACCAGACAAACGCGGTAGCGGATTTGATTTGCGGTTCTCTGAAATCGATAGGGTCGACGTGGCGAAATTCAATGGGCCATTGATAGTGATGTTCGGGTTCTTTCCCGGTCTCCTGAAAGTACTGGAGATGGCGTTGTTCCTCCGAGACCAGTGATTCCGGGCCAGGTACCTCAGGCATGGTTGACTGGTGCTCAAAGCCCTGTTCCTTTTTGTGAAAAGAGAGAATTGCTTCAAATATGGGCCTGCCTTTTTGTATGGCGGTCACGTGTCGGGTCACAATGCTGCGACCATCGCGCACCCGGTCCACGTCGTAAACAATCGGGATGGCAGTATCGCCCGGGCGCAGAAAGTAGCTGGCAAACGAGTGTACTTTGAGGCCGTTGTCTACGGTTTGGCTCGCGGCAGCCATCGCCTGTCCCAATACCTGTCCGCCATAGACACGAAACCGGGTCTGATCCAATGAAACACCCCTGAACAGATTGACTTCAAGCTGTTCCAGGCGAAGGTTGTGTACCAGTGTTTTCAGTGCTTTGCTCATGTTATAAGGCCTTCCATCGGTTTTGGTTTAATGAAACCAAAAAGGGTTACCGCAGACTAAAGTATTTTCGCTATGATAGCGATAAATTGCACTGTTGGAGATAGTGGTATGAAAATTATCAGGCAAATTCCGTTGTTTTGGTTAGTGCTTGGCCTGCTTGCAGTGGCCAAACAGGTGCAGGCTGAAGAAGCAAGTGTTTATATTATATCGCCCGCCAATGGTGAAGTGGTCAGCAGCCCGGTTTTGGTGAAATTTGGCCTGCGAGGCATGGGGGTGGCACCGGCAGGTGTTGCCAGGCATAACACCGGTCACCATCACTTGCTGATTGACGTAGATACGTTGCCCGAATTAACCAGACCGGTTCCAGCGGACCAAAACCACCGTCATTTTGGAGGGGGGCAAACCGAAGTATCGCTGGAACTCTCACCGGGCGAGCATACGTTGCAGCTGCTGCTCGGAGATGAGGCACATGTGCCGCATAATCCGCCGGTGGTGTCTGAGAAAATCAGGGTCCACGTGAAATAGACAGGGTTGCAGGCGGAAAGTCGTGGGTCGCTATCGTCCGCCGCGCAAACCGGGTTCGGGCTATATTACGCCGGCAGGCAAGAGTCGCTTGAAGGAGGAGTTTCATTATCTCTGGAAAGAAAAACGTCCGCAGGTGACGCAGGCGGTTTCTGAGGCGGCAGCTCAGGGAGACCGGTCCGAAAATGCGGAATATATCTATGGCAAGAAACAGCTGCGCGAGATTGATGCGCGAATTAGGTTTCTCTCCAAGCGCCTGGAAGTGCTGAAAGTGGTCGATCAGTTGCCGGCAGACAGGCAGCGTGTATATTTTGGCGCCTGGGTTCGACTGGTAAATGAGCAGGGTGAAGAGGCTGAGTACCGGATTGTAGGGCCGGATGAATTTGACATGGAGCCGGGCTATATCAGCATGGATTCGCCGCTTGCCAGGGCGCTGATGAAAAAACAGGGTGGCGAACAGGTGGAGGTTAAGACGCCGGCAGGGTCGAAGATTTATCAGTTAGTAACAGTTAATTACCGGGAAGAGCTTGATTAGGAAGGATTAAATATCCCATTTGCGTTTTGCCTTGGATGCGTCAAAGCGGTTCAGCTGTGCAATGATCTCCTCCTTGTTCTCATCAAGTATGACGCTGGCCATAGGGAGAAAAATGTCTTCCTCTTTTTCGTGATGTGTAATCATTTGCCGTTCAAGATGGCTAAGACAATCCAGCACATGCCCTGAGTCCCTGCTTCGGAATACCTGGATCATATCTCTGACCAGTCTGACTAGCTGGTCGTGGTCTTCGCGTAGTGTTTCTGTGGGACTGGTGCGGCTTTTGACGCGATCTTCATAGGCGGGGTACAGTACTTCTTCCTCCATTGCCATATGACCTTTCAGGTGATCAACCAGCTCATTGAAAGCCTGTCTGGCTTCTTCCCATTCGCCACTCTCAACGAAATCCTGACATTTAAACAGGATATCTTCGTAAAGTGAGTGATCATGTACCAGCCAGTTGTCGTCGCTGTTCATTGGCCAAATTGTCTCTTTTCGGTTCTTCTGCGGGCCAGGAAGTGATCACGATAGCATAACTTTGACCCATTGTTTAACGAATCTCTTTCGATTCTGTGGTGTCATCTGCTGTAACCAGATTCTTTATAATCTGGTGAGCAAAAGCCTGTTCCAGACTGTCATCCAGCTGCTCAAAAATTTTGTCGATATTCGGGCTGCCTGGTAACTGCCTGCTGTTCAGGTGGCGGCCTTCATCGGCTGCTCTGATGGCATCCAGCACCTGCTTGACCGACATCTCTTCAAGAGGTTTTGCCGGCAGATATACCGGTATTGTGTCATTAGACTGTTTAACCAGATGCTGCCATTCCAGCGCGTCCAGCACTTTGGCAGCGATATCTGAAGGGATATTTGCGAACAGCGCCAACTCTTTGGTCGAGCAGGGTGGCAGGTCGTGGTAATAGTGGTGCGCAATTTTGCTTATCAGTAGCAGAGCAATGCGTTCTTTCAGGTTGTTACTCAGTCTCAACTCCCTTTGCGGGGAGGTAACATAATCAGGATTTTGTGTGTAAAAACTGATGCTGGCACCTACCAGTAGAATTAACCAACCCACATAAAGCCAGATGAGGAAAAAAATCAGAGACGCAAAAGCCGAATATATGGCCGCAGTTTTGGCCGAGGAGGCAACAAAAGTGGCAAATCCCCAACCGGCCGTCTGCCAGAGGACTCCGGCCACCAATGCACCGATACAGGCCGGTTTCAGTCTGACCTTGGTGTTTGGTATGAATATGTAGATAAAAACAAAGGCGCAGATAATGAGCAGGTAGGGAATCAGACTGGTCGCCAGTTTGATCAGGCTGCCAAAGGGCTCAAACCCCGACAGCCACTGTACCACAGAGGTGTTTAACATGGTGCTGGTTAGCCCCAGTGCCGCGATCACCAATACCGGGCCGATCATAAGAACGGAAAGGTAATCACTGAATCGCTGCGATAATGCGCGGGCCTGGGAAACGCGCCAGATGTGATTAAAAGCGGTTTCAATCTTCTGCATCAAAGCGACAACAGTATAAAATAGCAATGCGACACCAAGAAAACCGAGTACGCCAACCTTCATGTTTTCAACAAAGCCAATGATGTTGCCGGAAATCTTCAGACCCTGTTCACCCAAAGGAGCGAGCAGGTTGAGAAGTAAAGGCTCTATTTGGTTGTGGACACCAAAAGCTTTCAGGACAGAAAAGCTCACCGCCAACAAGGGGACCAAAGATAGCAGTGTTGTATAGACCAGACTCATCGCGCGCAGGGTCAGCTGTCCATCGGTAATATCCCGAATGACGGCGAACAGTACGCGTACGCATCGAATCAGGGTGCAGCGCCAGCGCGGTGAATCTGTGAGCTCTGTTAGCCACACAGATTCAGTGAATTTTTTGGAGATGTCTTTGGGTAGCAATGCCATAGGCTTTCCCGGCCTTGTTATTTAGTCAGTCATCCGGTAACGGCTTGTACAAAACAATAAGCTTTTGAGGGAATAATGGCAACCTGCAAATGAAGCGCAATTGCCCCGCTAGTTTAGATGTCCGAGATGCTTGCCCACGATTTGTACCAATGGCTTGAACACTTTAGGTGTAGCACACAGAATATGGCCGCTTTCCAGGTAATTGTTACCGCCCTTAAAGTCGCTGACCAGTCCCCCGGCTTCCTGAACCAGAAGTGATCCTGCGGCGATATCCCACTGCTTGAGGTTCATTTCCCAAAAGCCATCGAATCGGCCTGCTGCGACATAGGCCAGATCGAGCGCAGCTGCTCCGGGGCGGCGAATACCGGCAGTTTGTCCGGCAATCTCTTTCATGCACTCGAGAAAGGGCGGCATATGGTTAAAAGCAAATCCGCTAAAGGGAATTCCGGTGCCAATGAGGGCTCCTTCCATTCCTTTTCTTCCGGATACTCTGATGCGCTTGCCGTTCAGCGTGGCTCCAGAGCCTCTGCTGGCGGAGAATTCCTCTTGCTTGATCGGGTCCAAAACCACCGCATGTTGCACGCGCCCCTTGTGTTTGCAGGCGATAGAGATGGCGAAGTGGGGGATGCCGTGAATAAAGTTTGTTGTGCCATCGAGTGGATCGATTACCCACTCATAATGATCGTTGCTGCCCTGTTCGACGCCACTCTCCTCTCCCAGAAAAGTGTGGTCAGGGTAGGCTTTACGCAGGTGGTATATTATCTCTTTCTCAGAGGCGCGGTCGATTTCGGTCACAAAATCGTTGCGCCCTTTTTCTTCAATAGCGAGCAGATTAACGCGGTCTAGCGCATCAACAATCAGTTTTCCAGCGCTACGTGCCGCGCGCAGCGCAATATTCAACATGGGTTCCATGATAACAACACCCGGTATGTTAAGGAGCCTGGGGAGCCCTCCGCCACTCCGTTCGGAATGTTTCGAAAGCACCCTCAGTAAAAAGGGGCACCATTCTAGCAGGGAACGTCAGGTTGAACTAGCCCGAATGTTATACCAGTGCGCCTTAAAATGAGCAGTAGCGTTCGTGGCTCAAGGGGTGCTGCGATTCTTAACAAGATCACAGTGCGTTGCCTGAAAGCTATAACAGTTTAGCACTGGCGCAATAGTCGAATGAGCGCGACCGCTTTTATTTGGCGCCATTTGTTCTTGTTTGACCGGTGATTGGTTACAATGCTTGGCCTCACGAGAGGAGGGCCGGCATTCAGCGCCGGGAGTTTCTATTATAAAACGAAGCCCAAACGAAATAAGGGTATTCGAAAGTTTTTTGAGGAAGAGAGTAATGGCAGAGAGTTTTAAAGAGGAATCATTACGTTACCACCGGTTGCCAAAGCCGGGGAAACTGGCGATCGAACCAACCACACCGCTTGCCAATAAGCGCGATCTGGCGCGAGCCTATTCTCCCGGCGTTGCATACGCCTGTGAGGCCATTGTTGAAGATAGTAAAGAAGCGGCGTCGATGACCGCGCGTGGTAATCTGGTGGGAGTGATTACCAATGGAACGGCGGTGCTGGGATTGGGGGCGATTGGCCCGCTGGCCTCAAAACCGGTGATGGAGGGTAAGGCGGTTCTCTTTAAGAAATTTGCCAATATTGATGTGTTTGATATTGAGATTGAAGAGAGTGATCCGGACAAGCTGGTTGATACCATCGCGTCGCTGGAGCCCACCTTTGGTGGCATCAATCTCGAGGATATCAAAGCTCCGGAATGTTTCTACATAGAGAAAAAACTGCGCGAGCGTATGAGTATTCCGGTGTTTCATGATGATCAGCATGGCACGGCCATTGTCGCTGCAGCAGCAGTTTATAACGGATTGCGTATTGTCGGTAAAGCGATTGAAGATGTGAATCTGGTTGCTTCGGGCGGTGGCGCAGCCAGTATTGCCTGTATCGATCTGCTGGTCAGCATGGGACTGAAACGGGATCGGGTGTATGTCTGTGACAGCCGTGGTGTGGTCTATAAAGGGCGTACGGAAGGGATGAACGAATACAAGGAGAAGTATGCGCAGGATACCGGGCTTCGCACATTGGACGAGGCGATTGACGGTGCGGATATTTTTATGGGGCTGTCCGGGCCAGGGGTGCTCAGTCAGGATATGGTGCGCAAGATGGCGGATCAGCCGTTAATTCTGGCAATGGCCAACCCGATACCTGAAATCCTGCCGGAACTGGCAAGAGAAGCGCGTCCTGACGCGATTATAGCTACCGGGCGCTCCGATTATCCCAACCAGGTAAATAATGTGCTCTGCTTTCCGTTCATCTTTCGTGGTGCGCTGGATTGCGGTGCTACCACAATTAACGAGGAGATGAAGCTGGCCTGTGTAAAAGCGATCGCAGCACTGGCTCAGATGGAGTCCAATGAGGCGGTAGCCGAGGCATATGCGGATGAAGAGCTGAAGTTTGGACCTGATTATATTATTCCCAAGCCGTTTGATACGCGGTTGATCGAGGAGTTGCCGGTAGCCGTTGTGGAGGCGGCGATGGCCAGTGGTGTAGCAACAAGGCCCATTGAAGATCTTGAAGTCTATCGGCAGCAATTACACAGTTCGGTGCATCGCAGTGGTCTGTTTATGCAGCCTATTTTCGAAGCGGCTCGTCGCATTCCCAAGCAAGAACGTCTGGTTTATGCGGAAGGCGAAAATGATGATGTGCTGCGCGCCGTTCAGGCGGTTTCCGATGAGCAAATTGTCCGCCCCGTGTTGATTGGCAGGCCCGATGTTATTCGTCAGAAGATTGACCAGATGGGATTGCGTTTGCGTGCTGACGAGGATTTTGAGCTGTTTAATCCTGAGCAGGGTGATCGGCACCAGGAGTACTGGGAGTACTATCACTCGCTGGTTGGTCGTAACGGCGTGTCGCTGGAGGCGGCGAAAACCATTATTCATACCAACAGCACCGTGCTGGCGGCGGTAATGGTCGCGCGAGGGGAAGCTGATGGTTTGGTATGTGGTAAAGTGGGGCGCTTTGATTACCATCTGCGCGATATCATGGGTGTGATCGGTCCCCGATCAGCCGGTCAGCATGTATCCACAACTTCGACCTTGTTATTGCCCAAGGGGGAGCCTCTTTTTATTGCTGATTCATTTATTAATGTTGATCCGACTGCCGAGCAGATTGTCGAAACCGCCAAGGCAAGTATTGAGGTGGCGCGACATTTTGGTGTGGAGCCCAAGGTGGCTCTGTTGTCTCATTCAAACTTTGGCACCTCCAACGCAGCCTCAGCGATTAAAATGCGCAAAGCCTCGCAGATGCTGAGAGAGTCAATGCCCGAAGTGGAAATTGATGGGGAGATGCATGCGATGTCTGCGATGCGGCCTGATTTGCTGAAAACAGTATTCCAGGATTCGGTGTTGAAAGGGAAGGCGAATCTGCTGGTAATGCCAAATCTGGATACTGCTAATATTGCACTGGGTCTGATACGCTCGCTGACTAATGCATTGTTGATCGGGCCGTTGTTGTCCGGACTGGAAAAGCCGGCTCATATTGTTATTCCTTCGGTGACGCCCAGGGGAATTTTAAATATGAGTGCTTATACGGCGGTTGATATTCAGCGCTACAAAGAGCGCGCTTAGATGATGTGCTTGGCCTGCCTGCTATATGCGGCAGGCCAATAGAAAGGGTGCTTTTTTCGGTTATTAGATGGCTGTATGTGTTATCAGCGTTTTAGACCTTCCCTTTTCAGGTTCAGCTGGCGCTTTGCCTCGGCAAGCGCGATTTCAGCTTTCTTGTCAATCTCGGGGTAGAAACCACGGTACTGCATGTACAGCGTCTCCTGGGTGTTGAACTCATCTTCGATATCGTTGTATCGCGTATTGAATTCATCAATGGTTTTGCAATAGTCGGCATAGGCCTGTCGATCAGCAGAGTCGGTACAAAAGTCCACGGCATCTGCCAATTCATCCGGATTGAGCAGGTAGTGATCAAAACTTTTCAGTTCATCCGGTGCGCAACCCGAGATCATAAAGATGGCGGGAACTGTCAATAGTGCTTTAAGGTTCACCGTTAAATCCTTTTAAATTATTTTTGATTATTGCAGGTGAGCTGGGGGTGTTATTGTTTTTATCAGCATAATTTGTTTTATCGGGCGCTGATTGTAGTGAATTTAGAGGACAAGTCAATGTGCGTGGAGAAATATAGTGCGTCTCAGCCATTTTGTCCGATTAAAAGCGAGTCTGGCTTGTGCCGTCCAGAATGTGCAGACGGTGATGTGCACCTATCTCTTTGGACGTCTGACTTGGTATGCCTGCTATTTCTGCAAACTCATTCCAATTCTCCAGAGTCTGCTGAACCTGGTTGAGAATCTCCAGGGCGATACCGCGCTTCATGCCGCTGTTATCGGCACATGCAATAAAATCATCGACAGTAAAGTGATTGCGTTTGCCGTTAAGTGTCATTTGGTGGCGGCCGGTCCAGACGCCTGAGGGGTTGTAGCTGAAGGTGATGTCGTAAGCGGGGGAGAGTGTCCACTTGCCGGACTGATCCATAAGGAAGGCGATATTTTTACAATGATCGTCCTGATTCCTTGCCAGAATATTAAACGTCATGCGACGAAACTGTTGTTCGATGCTGCTCATGGGCAGGCCCAGTTTGCGAATAACCTGAAGCGCCTGCTCGTAGGAATAGGCGCCAGCCTGGTTGAAGTCATAATGGGCGATCGCGCACAGGGTTTGCATATGAATCTTTTTGCCCTCGTTGCTACGATCAAAGCGGCGCGTCATAAAATGTTGTCGCCCGTTCTCAACAAGTAAGCGACATTCGCTCATCTCTATCCCGGCAGCCTGAGCCATTTTGTGGTAGGCGTATTCGATAACGCCATACCCCCTGGGGTCCGCCAGTTCTTTGTCACGATTGCCCCTGACCCCATCAAATTTTAGCAGCCAGTAGTCAAACCCCTGGTTCGCCGCTACCTGGCCGGAGCGTACCTCATTTGTTTGTTCGTTCCAGGCGATAATTGCTTTGGCGCGAGCGCCGCCGGCAGAGGTCCCTACTCGAAGAATATCCCTGAGAGCCTGTTCGCGCCGACCTGTTGAAAACGAACTCTCAAGAAGTGAGCGCTTGGTCAGAATTTCACTCGCCAGGTTTACAAGAGCTTCCAGTTCGATATTGCCGGACTGGCTGAAGGATGGCCCCTGTGCGGGAGAAAACTCAAGAGCTCCCATGCCCCGTTTGCCGATGTAGCAAAGTCGTTCTACCGGGTTAAAGCTTTCAGGCTCGCGTCCGCTTCTTGTCAGCCAGGCGTTAATCAGTGCATTACCAAATTTATCCGGAAGAGAGTCGGCCAGCATTCCCGGTAATCCGTGAAATGTTTCGCGGGGAAGTGTCGGGAATGCGTAAATTGTGTCCGATAAAGGCATGGTCAGAGGCGCCAATTCAATACCGCTGCGCCTGAATAGCGGGTCGTACTCAAAGTAGGCCAGATTTTTCTGTTTGTTCCAGGAGACAGCACCGATTGTCTTGCCCCAGAGCTGTACTTCGGCAACGGTCATTCGCCCTCTCCCCATGACCACAGGGCCGGGTTTTCCTGTTCATCGCGAGAGGAGGCGCGTTGTCGAATTTTGCCGCGCATCTTGGCCTGCTGAATTGGGCTGGGAGCAGGTTCAGGCACAAGATCATTAAAATTTTCGAGCAGATCCAGCGCGCGGAGAATTCGTATCAGGTTAGCGGTCTGACTGGAGTGGCCTTTCTCAATACGTTGCAGGGTGGGTTTTGAAACCCCGGCTTCATCGGCCAGTGTTTGTTGCGAGATATTCTGATTGAGCCGGTAGCGGGCAATGCGCTGTCCCAACTGTTGAAGTGCTATCTTTTCGGTCATAATGATAAGGTATCAAAAATGATATTTAAATTATAACAAAATAGCCTAAAGAATCAAAAGAGATGCGATATTTATCTTTATATAAAGTATCATAAGTGATGTTATGTTTGTGATTATTTTAGATAACGCATCAAATATGATGGTTTATTGTGAATTTTTGCAGTGGTTAAAAACAGTATGCTTGAGTCTGATCGGCGGAAGCACAGACTCATACCTTCAGCAGCAGTTTTTGGCGTAATTCGTCTGATGATTGCCTGGATTACAATGGCTTCAAAGCAAGCTTGACGGCATTCCTGATTCGCTTCTCATCCCGCCAATATTGATCGGGAGGAATCTGCTCAAGTGACTTGGCGTTACGCTGCATCAGCACTTCGATACCACCAAACCAGGAGTACAGTAGCGTTTCCTGGCGGTCCCAGATTGCAATCTTCAGTGTAGAGGCGGCGATGTTACCCCCGTAATTTTTGCCGGTAATAAACTTCATCAAACCATCACCGCGATGCTTGATCTTTTGCGAAGTGCCGTGCCACTGAGCCTTATCGTCCATAAACGGGGCGCTAACCGGATGGACCCGCACTGAGACAATGCCGTTAATCGGGTGGCGATACATCAGCTCCCGATAGCTGTGATCACGCACGGCGGCAACTTTTGCAGCATCCTCTTTGCCAGGGTTGTCACCAACAGCGACCAGGTTTCGCATATGCTGGCGAATATTACGCATTACCTCAGGTGGCAATACCTTAAATCCCTCCTTTTTCAGGCGTGCGACAATATCTTCTTCCATGCGCCGTCTTACTGCATCCGGCATTTTCAGGGCGGGTGAAGCGTCCAGAGGGGCGACCGCGAGATAGCGATACTCTTTCTTAAGGGTCTTTTTCTTGATGCCGATAAAGGCATCCTTGGTTGATGCGGCAAAACCGTTTTGTGCAACCAAAGCCAAACTGATAATGAAGATCTGTATTAATAATTTCATGGTATCGGTCCCTGTTACTGTGAAGCGGGTGAGCCGCCGTTCTGAAGGTCTTCGAGGTACCAACGAATAATGGGTGCGTCTGCCGAATCCGGAGTGAGCTCCAGGTAAGTTTGATAAGCACTGATCGCCTGCTCCTTATTCTGCATCTGGCGATAAGTCATCCCGAGCTCTTTATGAGCCATTGCAAAGCTGTTATCTGCCGCTATCGCTGCCTGATAGGCTTTGATCCTGGGGCTATAATCAGGCCCTTCCGGAAACTGTTTGCGATACGCCTCACCGGTAAAATAATGCCCGATCGGTTCATCGGAAATTACATCGGTATAGCGCTTCAGAGTCTTGTGGGCCCGTTGATAACGTTGACGTTGCAGATCAAGCTGGGCATCCACCAGCATCGCCTTACCGTAGGCCTGCACATACTCCCGCTCGGGCGGTACCGAGGAAGCCTTGTTCTTGATCTTTTTTATCTGCCGTTTCAGGTTCTTTAGTCGGGAGTCAATATCAGGGTGACTGCTCCAGATTTTACCGATATTAACCTGGTCATCCTCCTTGATACGCAATGCGTTAAAAGCGGGTAGTGCCTGTTCCGGTGCGTAACCGGCGGCATTCAGCAATTGCAGGCCCTGCTCATCAGCTTTGGTTTCCAGTTTTCTGGAGTAACCACTGGTAACCAGATCAGTCCAGACCTGTCCTGCACCCATCAGCCCGGTATTGAGAGTGCCGGTTTTTGCTGCCAGAGCAGCCGTCGCTATCAGCCCAAGGCCCTTACCAATGCTGGACTGCTTCTGCTTGGATTTAATCTGGATGTAGGCGTGACGGTTCAGAAAATGCGAGATTTCATGACCCAGAATAGCGGCCAGCTGTGCTTCATTTTCCAACTCGGCCAGGAGTCCTGTTTGTACCGCAATGGTGCCATCGGGGTAAACCCATGCATTCACGGTAGGATCTTTGAAAATAATAACGTTTACTTCCATGCCGATGGTCTGAACCATGTCACCCAATAACCTGGCTGCAATTTTCTCCAGGCTCTTTTCCATCTCCGGGTCATCAATTGCTTCGCCGGTCTCCCTTACTTTCTTTTGATGAGCCTTGCCAATCTCCCAGATCTGTTTCTCTTCTTCGGTTTCCGGGACGGATTCGGGAATTTCATTAATCGGTTTATAGCGGGCGCCAAGCGCCAGATTGCTGGTCAAAAGAAGAGGTATTAACCAGAGTAGATGTTTACCAGACGACCTGTTCATCATTCCCCCTTTTCTCGCTGGCGCACTGCAGGCGTGCAGAATGCGATTTGCCGGTTTTAAACGACAGGCGGCAGCTTTTTTTGAGGTGCTGCTCGGCAAGCCGTTTACCAAAAGGATGTGGATTGCTACAAATATACGCTTTAGAAAACAATAAATCTACGGATAGCGTCTGACCGAAGTCGCTCAAGTATATAAGAAAAGGGGGATGGTTAATGGATTAAGGCTACAGCTTTTCCAGAGCCTTGGCGCGCTCATCTGCCAATTTCTGTACGTCCTTTGCATCCTGCACCAGTTGTTTTACCTTATCCGGCGAAACGGTCAGTAGTGACGGCATTTTAACCTGAGGTGCTTTGCTATCGGCGGTTGCAGCGGCTTGTTCGGGCGGGGGTGGTTTAAGTGCCTCGATAACGTTAGCGTCAGGATCAACCCAAACAGTTTCGAACTCTACTCCGGGTGGTGGCACATTGGAAAATTGCATAGTACCTTCGGCGGACTTCCAGCGGTAGATCTTCGTCTGTCCGGCATGTTCATCGCCAATTGCTTTGCCGGAAGCTTTGGTGATATCTCTCCCCCACTTTTTGAAATCAAACAGGTCGGAGATGAAGTCGGGGATGGGGTTTCTGACTTCCAGTGAGGCGTCACCCTGCATGGTCTTGAACAGGAAAAGGTTCGACATGAACAAGATCAGTACGATCATGAGAACTTTAATGAGTAATTTCATCTGTTCATCCCTGTTAGCAACGGTGTCATTATGCCGGTTGGCCCCTTGAGTTAATTGTAGACAATGATTCCAGACTTTGCGCTACAAATCCTCCAGATGGTTTGGTGGATAACGGCTGGCATGTAAGGGAGCGTGGCATAGCAATAGCGACCCGTTAACAAGAGCCGCTATTGCAAAGTTCATTACAGTTTGCGAATTCTATCAATCTCCCTGGCATTGATCCCGAGCGACTCCAGAAATTTTTGATGTTCATCAGGCTCCATTGTTTCAAACTTGCGGTGCCAGTTGGTCATATCCTGCTCGCTTAAACCCGCTGCGCGCATAATTTCGACCCATCTCTCTTTAGTAACCATTTGTTTCTCCAGTAAGTCCGGTTGTTTCAGAAGTTGAACAATCGCCTTTTGCTGCTGGCGCAAAGTCTCGATCTCTTTGTCGAGAGCATAAAACTGATCCCGCAAAATACGTGTTTGTTCAACACCCTTTTTTCGATGAACAAGGTCGGCCAGTTTTGCTACCGGTATACCAAAGGAGCGGTAAGCGAGAATATTTTCAAGCACTTGTGCCTCTGCAGGACCATACCAGCGATAGCCGTTTTCAGACCGCGCGGCGGGCTTGAGCAGTCCCTTCTTTTCGTAATAAAGCACCGTTGCGCGTGAAATACCAAACTTCCTGGCCAATTGGGAAACCGTTAACATGGTGAGCCTCTGTTATTCATCGAGTTGCCAGTGTGGACCCTGATCCTGTAGTCGGGTCAACACAGTTTAATCGAAAATTTGTGGGAGCCATACCAAGGCAGGCTATCGAACCGATTAAAGGGACCTCTGATCGAGCACCAGTGAGTTAGCAGTACCCAGGCTTAAATTGCTTATGCAGTGCTGAGTGTGGATGTCGATACTGCCGGAATATGTACTGGCAGGAACGCGTGCATGTGCGGTATAAAGGAATAGGAATAACGGGAATGGAAATGACTTCTATTTTTCCCCTCACCCCACCCTATCCCCTTAAAAGGGGCGATGGGACAGTAATGAAGCTTATGTGGCAGCCTCTATGCAGGGTGTCGTGAAAGCTAAGAAAGAAACGCCTTAGGATGTAGTGAAAGACAAGATACCTCCTCTCCCTCCGGGAGAGGTACAAGACAGAAAGCCTCCTCTCCCTCTGGGAGAGGTATAAGACAGAAAGCCTCCTCTCCCTCTGGGAGAGCAACTGTGTTTAGAGTCAAGTGTTTGTTTGATAATTTGGGTTCCACGAGGCTTGGTTTTTGACCATGGCATTTAAAATGGTTAATAGTTTTCGCATACAAGCCGTAATGGCCACTTTTGGTGGCTTCCCCGCAGCGCGCAAGCGCTGGTAGAACGGCTTGATTACAGGATTACATCGGATTGCGCTAATGGTTGCCATATATAATGAACAACGTACCTGGGCTCTGCCACCCCATATCGTGCGTCTGCCACGATACTGGCCGCTGTCCCGGTTAAAGGGGGCTAAACCAACCAACGCCGCTATTTGGCGCCGGTTCAGCGCACCTAACTCCGGTAATCCTGACATGAGTGAAGTAGACGTAACTCGACCCACACCTGGCACACCCTGGAGCAGGTCGTCTTTTGCTCGCCAGTTTGGATTACTCTCGAGTTTGACGCGCGTCTGGTGGTCCGTATCAGCCAAGCGCTTCTCTAACCAACGAATATGCTCTTTAATATCCTTACGCACGGCCACAGGCGCCCCTGTTACCCGGTTCTTCTCGGCCGTCAGCATAGTGACCAACTGGTGGCGGCGTGCCACTAATCCCTGTAATTCAAGAGCATCTTCGTCCTTGAGCGCTCTGACCTCTGGACGTACGGCCTCACCAAAGCTCACTAACACGCGAGCATCGATGCGATCGGTTTTAGCCAAAACGCCTTTTGCCCTGGCAAAGGCCCGGACTTGGCGAGGGTTGACCACCACAACTGGCAGATTGACGGCAACCAGTGCACTCACCAGCTTAGCCTCAAAACGTCCGGTGGCCTCTACAATGATGAGATCTGGTTTCAATTTCTGGAGTGGGGTAACCACCTTGCCGATGCCTGTCAAATCATTAGTGGACTGCCAAACCGTGTCTGATATGGAATCGGCAACATCCAATGTGGCTTTGGCGACATCGACGCCTGCAACTACAAACGATTTTGTATTCATGATTTTCGACTCCCCAGCCTTGCTAAATGCGGGCTCTGGGCCCAAGCAACTGTTCGGGTTAGAAGAAAACGGATGTAACGACCCAAGCTCTCCCACGGTCTTAACACCTAGGACTGAAACGGTCTATTACATCCGGGACACCAACAATTACAGTAACACTATGCGTGCCATTGAATCTATAATTTATCCTTATCCGTTAACATACAAGGATTGAGGTGAGGGAGAAGTTTACAGGCTATTTATGTGCATGGCTTTTTCCCTCACCCTACGCTCTCCCGAAGGGAGAGGGGATAACAAGTGATCAGGCTTTCGCGTCTGGCTCGCGGTGGAACACCCACGGGGCATAATAAAGAGGGGAGTCAAACCACTTAAGTAAGCAGTTAACGGGCCAGAGCCCTTTTTTCGAGGAGTTGAAGATGCAGTTGGTGGCGGTAGACAGGAATTACATTAATGGTGAATGGGTTGCGACGAGTACTTTGGGTTGGCCGGGATTTAAAGTAATCCAACCATCCGATGAATCGGTGCTTGGAGAATTGGCGCTGAGTGATGAAACGGCGGTAGATAAAGCCGTTATCGCGGCAAAGCAGGCATTCAGAAGCTTTGGTAGAAGCAGTAAAGAGGATCGCCTGGATATCCTTGGCCGCCTCATTGAGGCCTATCAACAGCGTTACGATGAGATGGTGTTCGCCATGAGTTCCGAAATGGGTGCGCCAATCACTTTATCGCGTAATGCGCAGGCTGCAGTGGGGCTGGGATTGTTAAAGTCCACGCGCAAAACACTGGAAGGCTACCGCTTTACGGAAGCGCACGGAGATGCCAGCATCTGCCGGGAACCAATTGGGGTGGCGGGTATGATTACCCCCTGGAACTGGCCGATGAATCAGGTGGTTTCCAAAGTGGCGGCGGCATTGGCGGCCGGCTGTACCATGGTGTTGAAGCCGAGTGAATATTCCCCATACAGTGCCGCGCTGTTTGCAGAAATAGTTGATGAGGCACAGGTGCCACCCGGAGTGTTTAATCTGATACAGGGTGATCTGGTCGCAGGAGAGGCGCTGTCAAAACATCCCGATGTTGATCTTATCTCTATCACCGGTTCCACGCGTGCAGGTATTGCCGTCGCCATTGCCGCTGCGCCGACCGTTAAAAGAGTCACCCAGGAGTTGGGTGGAAAATCACCCTACCTGGTGTTGCCCGGAGCGGATCTGCAACGTGCCGTCAAAGGCTGTGTAAAGCGCGTAATGCTCAATAGCGGTCAATCCTGCAACGCTCCGACCAGGCTGCTGGTGCATGAAAGTCAGTATGAAGAGGCCGCTGCCCGTGCGGTGGAGGTAGCCTCCAAAGAACGGGTCGGTAACCCTTTTGATGAAGGGACCAGTATGGGGCCGCTGGTTAACGATAAACAGTATGAGCGGGTAACCGCCTATATTCATACCGGAATAGAAGAGGGTGCTGAGTTGCTGGTTGGTGGTGCCGACAAACCAGAGGGTTTGGAAAAAGGTTACTATGTCCAGCCCACCGTATTTGGCCGGGTCGATAGCGATATGCGCATTGCACGGGAGGAGATTTTTGGACCGGTATTGTCGATATTGACCTATTCCGATGAAGAGGAAGCGATCGAGATTGCCAATGATACAGAATATGGTTTGACCGCCTACGTTTATGCAGAAACCAGGGAGAAGGGGGCTGAAGTTGCTGCGCAATTACGTGCCGGAATGGTGCATGTCAACGAAGCGCAGGCAGGGTTGAGTATGCCCTTCGGTGGATACAAGATGTCCGGGAACGGACGGGAAAGAGGGGAGCAGGGTATCGAAGAGTATCTGGAGATAAAGTCACTTTTTGTGTGAATGTAATTGCGGTAATGTGACTTAACCGTAATCAAGAATGTTGCTGTTTGGCACACTTTCGATATCGGGTACGGTAAATCTCTCTAATTGGATAAACAGTCCAAAGGGCTGACTGTACCTGCATAGTGCTGACCAATGACGTGTGTATAGATCTGTGTGGTTTTCACGTCATTGTGTCCCAGCAACTCCTGTACTGTCCTGATATCGGTGCCCGTTGCTAATAGTTGAGTAGCAAATGAATGCCTGAAGGTATGACAAGTTACGCGCTTATTAACGATCCCGGCTTTTGCAGTCGCTCGCTTTAGTGCTTTCCTCACAACGCTGGGGTGCAAATGGTAGCGGCAAGTCACACCCGTAATTGGGTGCTTGCACCAAGTAGTTGAGGGGAACAAAAAAGCCCAGGCTGGTGTAATGTGTGCGTTTGGATATTTTCTTCCCAGTGCCGCTGGCATTGCACTACCAACACCTTGCTCTTTGTCAGCCGCTTGAATATTAATGGCATGAATCATCGTTTCATTAAGCTTTTCTTTGATCGAAGGGCTAATTAACGTTTGCCTATCCTTTCTCCCTTTACCATCCTTTATGGTTAAAGCGAGTCTGCCTAAATCTATATCCTGTATTCGTAATCTTAAACATTCGGAAACTCGTAACCCGCTGCCATACATCAGCTGAAACACTAAACGGTTGCGGTCGTTGCACACGTTGAGAATTCGCTGAACTTCGTTAGGGTCGAGTACCGAGGGTAAATGGCGTTGACGGCTTGCTAATGTAAAACCCAAATCTCCAAGATCACGTTTAAGTACTTTGTGATAGAGAAACACCAATGCATTTAAGGCGACTTTTTGTGTGTTAATCGCAACATGCCGGTCTGTTGCTAGCCAGGATAAGAAATCCTTTACTTCCTGGTGCCCTGCTGACGCTGGGTGGCGCTTACCTATGAATATAATGAAACGTTTAATCCAGGTGATATAACTCTTTTCCGTTCTTAAGCTATAGCCACGAAGACGAATTTCACCACGAACTGTTTCTAAAAATGGGCTAGCCATACGAGATCCTTTCGTTAACAAATACTGTATATATATACAGTATAACAATAGAAAGTCAACAAAACGTGCTCGTTTTGCGCCTGCACAATTGCTCGCTTTGCACTGGCTTTATTTTTGAATATGGTGCAGAATCAAGGTGTTAGCGATGTTCGGAGGGTAGATATGCGGACCCCCCTAAGGAGTACATATGAGACACGCTCGCTTTGTTCGGAAGGGAATCTGGAAAAATCCTGAAAATTCCTTTCGATTCAGCCAATTACAGATACTGCCGAAATATGCGCTAGCGGCAAAACGCGCATGCGCAGTATACAAATGTTATAAGGCCACGGAAGCTATTCCAACATGATGATTACAAACCGTAGCAATACAAGACGCGCGCAGTTTGAAGATTTTTCAACCTGCTTATTAATAGGTGAAGATAATACTGGCTCTAAAGAAGTTTCTATACAAATCACAGATGTAGAAATTAATGGAGAACAATTCATGCACTCCCATAAGCAAGAACAGTGCTACTTTATTATTTCTGGGCATGGTTTAATGACAATAGATAGCGAGTCGGCTCATGTTAAAGAAGGAGATGCTATATTTATCCCATCAAATTCGGCACATGGAATAAAAAATATTGGCCAAACAAAGTTAACATACTTGACTGCAAACCAGTCTTTTGGTGTAGAAAAGGAGCATGAGCTTTGGTCATTAGAAAAAGCCTTATAACAAGCACATTAAAATTCGCCCACAAAAAGCGTGGGCTGGACTCGCTACCGCTCGCCTTTTATGTGGGCGTTGAGCCTGTAGAAAAACCCTGAATTTAGGGTTATTTTTGTTAGAATAGGTTTTTGCACAAGGAGCGCTGCATATGCCCAACTTTATCCCTTATGACCACAACCAAAGCTCAATGGTGGTGATCAACTATCAGGATCAGTTACAGCCGGGCACCTTCGAGCATGCCATCCATCACCTGATGATGAAGAAGCTGGACCTTTCCGTTTTCTATCCGAATTACCGGAATACAGAAGGTGGAAGACCCGCCTATGATCCAGCGGTTTTATTAAGCATTATCCTGTTTGCCTACTCCAAGGGTATTACGTCCAGTCGGGAGATATAGTGGTGCTGCGAAACCAATATCCTCTTTAAAGCCTTATCCTGTGATAGCGTGCCGCACTTCACCACGATAGCCGCTTTTGTCAGTGATCATTCCTGCGAGATTGAAGCCTTGTTCGAACAGATTCTATTGATTTGTCATGAGCAGGGGCTGTTAGGTAATGAGCTGTTTGCCATTGATGGTTGTAAAATGTCCTCGAATGCGGCCAAGGAATGGTCAGGCACCTTTAAAGAGCTGGAAGCCAAGCGGGCCAAACTCAAACGCCAAATACGCTACCATCTCAAAGAGCACCAGCAGCAGGATAAAAATGAAACACGGGATGAGGAGCGGGGGAAACGAGCAGAACAGACCATTGATACGCTCAACCGGGCCCATGACAAGATTGACCGATTCCTAAAGCACTCCAGCCCACGGATGGGCCAGGGGAAAAGGGTAAAGGAAGTAAAAAGTAATATCACCGATAACGAATCAGCGAAGATGTCCACCAGCAAAGGCACAATCCAGGGCTATAACGGTGTTGCTACGGTGGATAAAAAGCACCAAATCATTATTGATGCCCAAGCCTTTGGTCATGGCCAGGAACACCATACCCTCAAGCCGGTACTGGCAACCATCAAAGCCCGTTTTCGACGGCTGAAGATTAGTCGTGATATCTATAGGAAAGAAACCCTGATTACCGCCGATACGGGTTTTGCTAACGAAGCCAATATGCAGTATCTGCATCAACAGCAGATCAATGCTTATATTCCGGATAACCAGTTTCGCTCCCGAGATCCTAAGTTCCAGGATCAGAAGGTCAAATATGGGAAGCGTCATCAGGATAAACCCAAATCGACAAAACGCCATGTCATCCCGGCCAGTGAGTTTGATTTTGATCCGGTGAAGCTGACCTGCATCTGCCCAAATGGAAACACCCTGAGTTCAAGAGGTGTGAGGGCGAATGACAGTGGGCAACCGACGGCTTACTTTGAAGGGCGTTTATTGCAGTGTCGGCACTGCGAAATAAAAACAAAATGCATGCACCGGCCAGCGTCAGCGGATCATCGTAAAGGTAATGGTAGGCAGGTATCTTTTGCTTTGGACAACAAGCGTCGTCCTACTTACACGGACTGGATGAAGCACCGGGTGGACAGTGACTTTGGCAAGCAAGTTTATGGTCACCGGATGTCGACGGTGGAGCCAGTGTTTGCGAATATGGGGACAAATAAGGGGCTAAACCGGTTTAGTTTACGTGGTAAACGCAAGGTGCAGGGGCAATGGCAGCTGTATTGTATGATCCACAATATAGAGAAGCTGATGAGGTACGGAGAAATGGCGACTTGAGGACACAGAAGAGCCTCAACGTAGATGCCAAGAAGTATCACAGCATATTGCTGCGGGAAAACAGAAAAATGTTATTAACGACCACGAGCAACAATGGCCGGGATCAAGCGGTTTTGATTCCGGTTTTTCTACAGTCTCGTTAGAAGAAAAAACAAGGATGAATAATAAGTCATTAATTAGAAGAATTTTGACCGGAATATATTGGGTCATTTGTATAGGAATGATCATCCTTACAATACTTCAAGTCACATTATTATTTCATGATGACGGTCTTATTCCTTTAGGCGCCCAAATCATTACCATATTTCTATTTTGTATAGTTACTTTGGCATTTTTTATAAAAGCTAAAAATTGGTGGCCTGGAACATTTAGGGCGGCAATTGGGGTAATTTTATTAGTTCTTTCAGGCACGCCATTTTGGTTTGATTTCGCTCATTTCAATTTACAAAACCCTGATCCTCTAGGCTCAAAAATCGTTACGCTAATATTAGTCATATTGGGTATGCTAAGTTTAACTTGGAGCTACTATGCAAATAAATCTTCTAACAAGTAAATTATGTCGCCTGCAAAAGGCGCAGGCTGGGACGGCTTCGCTGCGCTGCGCCGCCCCATATTCTGGGCGTTAAGTGTCATCATGAATACGAAAATAATGTACATTGAAATAAAGTCTGATGGCTTAAGAGGTGAAGGCCGGATTGGTCGCGTGAGAACCTCAAAATCCGGCAAAACGATTTACTATGGAGAAAGGAAGCTGGTACCAGCTACAGGTTTTCCGTTAAAAGCCAATTTCTATGATGAAAGTACGCTTGAAGATTTTTGGGTATCTGGCCCTAAGAAAAATGGCTCAGATTCGCTTTTTTCTGCTCAGATAGAAATAGATGAAGATGCAAGAGAGGAATATTGGTTGGAAATTCGAAACCAACCAATCAATGTTCAAAAATTATCTTATCGTTCACCCGGTAAGACAAAAGCTGAAAGAGAGAAAATCGAAAAAGGTCTGAGACGCAGGCAAATGGATAATGGATGGATGCCAAATTGAACACAACACTTAACAAGCAACTCCAGCCGACCGCTTACGCGTCAGCTGAGTAGAGCGTTAAGTGTCAGAATGAGTCGTAGCATGAAGCAAAGAATATGGATGATCTTAGCTGGTTTAACCGCACTTGGTGGATTGTTCTTTGTGGGTGTCAGTTTAAAATATTTGTTTTCATACTTTACCGAGCCTGGTAACTCGTTACGGCACGAGTATCTACAAGGTGTCGCAATGGCAGTAATGCTATCCATACCATTCTGGCTTGTTGCATCCGGCTCAGTATTTCAAATAAGGGCTACGATTCCGAAAGCAATATTCGTGGGTACAAATACAATAACGGGTATTATTTGCATACTATTTCTAATTGCAAACTTTTACCCGATAGTTATGGTGGATCTTGGCAAGTGACAACACTTAACAAGTTGCTCAAGTTCACTCCGGCCGCAAAAAACGCGGCCTCCGCGGGACAGCCTACACTGCGTTTCGGCTGCACCTTAGCAAGGCGTTGAGCCTGTAGAAAAACCCTGAATTTAGGGTTATTTTTGTTAGAATAGGTTTTTGCACAAGGAGCGCTGCATATGCCCAACTTTATCCCTTATGACCACAACCAAAGCTCAATGGTGGTGATCAACTATCAGGATCAGTTACAGCCGGGCACCTTCGAGCATGCCATCCATCACCTGATGATGAAGAAGCTGGACCTTTCCGTTTTCTATCCGAATTACCGGAATACAGAAGGTGGAAGACCCGCCTATGATCCAGCGGTTTTATTAAGCATTATCCTGTTTGCCTACTCCAAGGGTATTACGTCCAGTCGGGAGATACAGTGGTGCTGCGAAACCAATATCCTCTTTAAAGCCTTATCCTGTGATAGCGTGCCGCACTTCACCACGATAGCCGCTTTTGTCAGTGATCATTCCTGCGAGATTGAAGCCTTGTTCGAACAGATTCTATTGATTTGTCATGAGCAGGGGCTGTTAGGTAATGAGCTGTTTGCCATTGATGGTTGTAAAATGTCCTCGAATGCGGCCAAGGAATGGTCAGGCACCTTTAAAGAGCTGGAAGCCAAGCGGGCCAAACTCAAACGCCAAATACGCTACCATCTCAAAGAGCACCAGCAGCAGGATAAAAATGAAACACGGGATGAGGAGCGGGGGAAACGAGCAGAACAGACCATTGATACGCTCAACCGGGCCCATGACAAGATTGATCGATTCCTAAAGCACTCCAGCCCACGGATGGGCCAGGGGAAGAGAAGCAAGGAAGTAAAAAGTAATATCACCGATAACGAATCAGCGAAGATGTCCACCAGCAAAGGCACAATCCAGGGCTATAACGGTGTTGCTACGGTGGATAAAAAGCACCAAATCATTATTGATGCCCAAGCCTTTGGTCATGGCCAGGAACACCATACCCTCAAGCCGGTACTGGCAACCATCAAAGCCCGTTTTCGACGGCTGAAGATTAGTCGTGATATCTATAGGAAAGAAACCCTGATTACCGCCGATACCGGTTTTGCAAATGAAGCTAATATGCAGTATCTGCATCAACAGCAGATCAATGCTTATATTCCGGATAACCAGTTTCGCTCCCGAGATCCTAAGTTCCAGGATCAGAAGGTCAAATATGGGAAGCGTCACCAGGATAAACCCAAATCGACAAAACGCCATGTCATCCCGGCCAGTGAGTTTGATTTTGATCCGGTGAAGCTGACCTGCATCTGCCCAAATGGAAACACCCTGAGTTCAAGAGGTGTGAGGGCGAATGGCAGTGGGCAACCGACGGCTTACTTTGAAGGGCGTTTATTGCAGTGTCGGCACTGCGAAATAAAAACAAAATGCATGCACCGGCCAGCGTCAGCGGATCATCGTAAAGGTAATGGTAGGCAGGTATCTTTTGCTTTGGACAACAAGCGTCGTCCTACTTGCACGGACTGGATGAAGCACCGGGTGGACAGTGGCTTTGGCAAGCAAGTTTATGGTCACCGGATGTCGACGGTGGAGCCAGTGTTTGCGAATATTGGCACGAATAAGGGTTTAAACCGGTTCAGCTTACGTGGCAAGCGGAAGGTGCAGGGTCAATGGCAGCTGTACTGCATGGTTCACAATATTGAGAAGCTGATGAGATACGGAGAAATGGCATCGTGAAGCAACGCGGAATCTGACGCGGGTGTCATGGAGGTTCAAAGCAAATCGAAGAAGGTAAGCAGAAGAATGTTATCGACTAATACATACAATAAGGGCTGGGAAAAATCCGATTTGATTCGGGTTTTTCTACAGTCTCGTTATGTGGTAAACCAAGCCGTCATTTACTAATTAAGGGTATACGCTACGAGCTTTACAAATATGAAATGGGCAGTTGAAATTCAAAAAACAGGATTAGATCACCGAAATCTTGAGGATTTACTTGATGGGTTAGGATTCCAACTTGTTGAGGGTGTAGATTTTAACGCAATGTACTCTCCTTTCTTTGATGAGCTGGAATCAGCAAACGCAGTATGGGAAGAAGCCAAGAAAGTTCGAGACTCATTTAAAGGGGCTGCATCAATCGATCCTGATCTTGTTTTGGGCTCGGTTATTGATTATTCGACTAAGGAAAAAAAGCGCCATGCTTTCCTAGAAGTAAACTCTCTTCATATGAAAATGTCTGTTGGTTCAGCAACGATAACAGTATCGCCTCCTTCTAATTTATCACCAGAGGAGCTTAAAAAATGGGAAGAGGAGCGTGCTGAGCAAGAGTATCAAAGGATGCTTGAAGATCAGAGGGCAAAATTGGAACCTGTTTTTCTAGAACCTAGAGCAGAAAAGGTCCTATCGTTGCTCGCTACGGAGAAACATACAGGAGAGTCACTTTACAAAACATATGAAATGATGGAATTTCACCCATCAAAACGAAAAGATTTCCAAAGGCAATTCAACGTTTTAAAAAATGATTTCCAGAGATTTAGTGATGCTGTGCATAACCCATTAGTATCTGGAGACCTAGCCCGACATGCCTACGAGGACAAGCCAAAAACTAATAATCCTATGACAATAGATGAGGCAAATTCTTTCATTCAAGCATTGGCTAAAAAATGGTTGGCCTCAATTAGAGAAAATCAAAAGTAAGAGTTATGAAGTGCTCTATTTAAGTCACAATAACCACATAACAAAAGGCTGCACAGGATTCGCTCGCTGTCGCTCGCTCTCCTGTGAGCCCGGGCGTTATGCCGCAACATTGACATACCAAATATAATATATATACTCTTTATGGTATGTGGCCTGTATACGAGCATCGTAGAGTTTCGCGCCAGATTAAAGGCTTGCCGAAAGACATTCTGAAGCGATATGAAAAGTGGAAGGATATTGTGGCAATTTCAGGCCCTGAAGGGCTCAGATTGATTAAAGGCTTCCATGATGAATCTTTGCGCGGAGAATGGAAGGGCCACCGATCGTCAAGGCTTGGAAAGCAGTTCCTAGTCATCTATCAAATAGAAAGAGATCAGATTCTTGTTCAGGTGGTAAACATAACCGCTCACGACTATAGGAAGAAATGACATGAAAGATTACAAACCTGCTAAAAAGCAAATTGAGGTCAGTGTGGGTGAGTCAGTTCGGATCATTCGCGAGCTTCAAGAGATGAGTCAGAATGAACTTGCCCAAATAACTGGTATTCCTCAATCCACTATTTCGGCCATAGAGAATGACCGTATAAATCTTGGCGTAGAACGGGCGAAGCAACTTGCTATTGCGCTTAATTGTCATCCTGCTGTACTAGTCTTCCCGGGATGGGATATTGATCATGCAGCATAACAAGCAACTGCATCGGAACAAATTTTGCTGCGCTCAATTTGTCCGCTGATTTGGGCGTTGGTATGCCCCCAATTGTCAATAGGCACTAGCGTATTTCTGCTCCCGTACTCGGAGCCGTTTTTTCATTTAAGGGTGAGTTAACGCACCAGATGAAGTCAGTAATCTCGTCGGTTGTCATGCTGGTATCCGTGGGTTATCGCTTTATTTGAAGCGACCTATCCGACCTTACTTTTTTCGTCGAGGTGTCTGTCTTTCAGTCTATGCTCGAGGATCAGTTATCCGAAAATAACTGCCTGCCTAACGCCGTCGTGTATCACACCTCCACCGGGAGTTGATCCGGTGCTACGTAAAGTCTGCCCGTGCTATGGGCGTATAAATTCCTCTAGCTCTTGTACGCCTTTTGTACTACCATGTAATACAAACAACTACATGTGGCTACATTTATGAGTATTACAAGTATTCGACTTGCTGATGAGTTGGATCAACCTTTAGAATCTTTGGCCAAAAAACTTGACAGAAGTAAAAATTATCTTATAAATCAAGCAATTAAAGAATTTTTAGTTAAACAGTCACTAGAAGATTCGAGGTGGCAAGATACCTTGGAAGCTCTTGAATCTATCAAGGCTGGAAAATCTTTCGATGAAGAAGATGTCAATTCTTGGCTTAATAGCTGGGGTACAGGTAATCGAACACCACCACCTAAGTTATGAGGGTTAAATATTCCCCCGAGTCCATTAAAGACCTACAACGAGTAGTGGAATTCGTAGAAAATAAAAACCAGTTTGCTGCCCGTAGAATAGCAATTGATATTCAAGAAGGCGTGTATAGGCTTAAGCAATTTCCCAAAATTGGTCTGCCTGTTTTAAAGGCCACGGATTCGGAAAAGATACGTGACCTTTATGTTGGGAGTTATACGGTTCGGTATTTAATAGCCGAGAATACCATCTACGTGTTAAGAGTGTGGCACAATAAAGAAAATGAAATAGATTTATAATAAACCGTTCAAAAATGACGGCAAAAAACGCCGTATTTTAAAGGGGGGGTTAGGGCTTATCGTAGTGCCCACCAATTGCGAAGATATAAATGGATTTTCCATCAAACCGATATATCAACCGATCCTTTTGTGAAATACGCTTCGACCATAAACCGGATATATTATGCTTTAGTGGCTCGGCCTGTGCTGGCGGAGCTGGCAGAGAAAGAAGATGTGTGAAATTAAATTTTCTAAAGATGAAACAGACAAAATTGTAGGTAAAGTAAAAGCTTACTTTAATGATGAATTAGACCAGGATATTGGCGGTTTTGAGGCGGAATTTCTCATAGATTTCTTCGCTAAGGAGATTGGTTCATATTTTTACAATCGCGGGCTTTCAGATGCACACACTCTGGTTACAGAAAAATCAGAAGAATTGGGTTATCTAATTCAGGAACTCGAGCAGCCGGTCGAATGAAACCAGGCGAGCGAGGACACATAGCACGTCGGTGAAGTTCTCTCCGTAATAGCGCAGATTCATTAGGGGTTATGTGTGCCGGGTATTATGAAGAACCCGTTAGCAGGAATTACCAGTATAGTGTTGGTCGTGTCGGTGGGTTTCTTAGCCTATATGGTAGCGCCGTTTCTGAAAGATCCACAGTTCGAGGTCGTTAACCAGTCACAGCAAGTTGTGCATGTGATCGCCCATTGGCGGAATAAAAACAGGGAGCTTGGAGCTATCCAGCCTTCGACCACCTATGTATTTCGTATAAATGATGAAGCCGCGATGAAGTTTATGGGCCGGTTTCCCGATGGTCGAGAAATCAATAGTGATGAAATATATTTTACCGGAGGTACCGGAGTCGTAGCGACTATCACAGAAAAAGGTATTCAGGTGAGATATGATCACTAAATGTGACCAGTTTGCCCTGCCAGGACCGGGACGTTAAGGCCCTTTAAGTATCAGATGAAAGTGGCCTGTGTCCGCACAGCAACTGCAGAGTGTCAGGCGAAAAGCTCAAGCTCCATAACTTCGCGAAGCAGGATGTTTATATTAACTATGCAAAGCTAATGACAGCATGTTACCCATACTTGCAATTCTCACACTGTTGATTTTGCTGGCAACATTGCTCCCTTTGTTGCGATATTCGCATTGGATTATCAGAGGGATGGATTTCCCCCGTTTGCAATTTGCGGTATGTTCAGCTGTTTTGTTGGTTTTAGAAACTTTGAGAATTACCGACTAAGAGTGCTGGCCCACTGCGGGTGGGATGGTATTATCAACAGGGTTTGATGAGTGCTATCCCCCGTTTATGGGGTAGAGCCCCAAATGTGGACAAATTGTGTTCAATTGCAGGTGTGTGGGTGTAGAATGGAATTCCGTAACTTGCTGATTTAAAACTTGAAAAATGGTGCCCAGAGACGGAATCGAACCATCGACACGAGGATTTTCAGTCCACTGCTCTACCGACTGAGCTATCTGGGCATTTTGAGGTGTAATAAAGCCATTAGCTTTATTGTCTGTCTATTTTCAATGGAAGCCGGTAGGTCCAATCAGACAGGGCGGCTATTAAACCGTTCTAGGGATTTGTAGTCAAGTGTAAATCAGGCAAATTTTCCCTATTCTGGCTTACTGGGTGGCACATAGCCCTCAGCACGGTCAAATGCTTCGTTTGCGAAGAACTTTTCCATCTGCTCTGCCAGGTACTTTCGTGCGTCGGGCTCCATCAGGTTCAACTGTCGTTCGTTGATGATCATGGTTTGTTGTTGCTGCCATTCCTGCCAGGCCTGTTTTGAAATATTTTCGTAGATCTCCTGTCCCTTGGGGCCGGGATAGGGGGGAGCGTCCAGCCCTTCCAGTTCCTTTTGAAGTTTTTTGCAGAATACGGTACGACTCATTGATCTTCCTAATAGAATTTCTGAATAAGCAAGTATTGTACTGTAGCTGTTTATTCTGTGCTATGGCGAATTTAACAGCTTGTTAACCGGCGCAGGTAAACCCTTGTGCTTGAGTTCGTTTCGGCTAAACCAGCACCATCGTCCGGGTTCCTGAATGTGGTTTGGTTTTAGCGTTGTTGTGGCATGGATTGGTTGGATATTAAGCCGGTAGTGGGAAAAGGTATGGCGAATTTTTTTGCCTGGTTTTACTGATTTTATGGAACATTGGTGCTGCTGTTCAATTTGCTGTAGCAGGATTGATCGGTCCGGGTGCTCCGGGAGGCTCCATAGTCCGCCCCAGATTCCGTTGGGCGGTCTTTTTTCCAGCAGTATGTTGCCTTGTGTATCTTCCAGTATCAGGAAATAGAGATCGCGAGTCGGGATATCCTTTTTTGGCTTTGATGCAGGGAATTTATCCTGCTGTGTTGACTTTAGTGCACTGCATTTTGAGTTTAATGGGCAAAGGTTGCAGGCCGGCCTGGATCTGGTGCACAGCGTTGCTCCGAGATCCATAATGGCCTGGGTGTAATCAGCGACTCTTTGCGTGGGTGTAAACTGCTCTGCATAATGCCAAAGCTTTTTCTGGACGGCACTTTGTCCCGGCCAGCCGTCGATTGCCAAAAAGCGGGTCAGGACTCTTTTGACGTTGCCATCCAGGATAGGTGCGCGTTGTTGCATTGCGATGCTGATAATAGCTCCGGCTGTCGAGCGACCGATTCCCGGAAGTTGGGTAAGTTGGTCCAGTGTGTCGGGAAATGCGCCGTTCAGTTCGCGGTGAATGATTTGTGCGGTTTTGTGCAGGTTGCGGGCACGTGCGTAGTAACCCAGTCCGGCCCAAAGGTTGAGTACGCGATCCTGGTCTGCCTGTGCCAGTGTTTCAATGGTCGGGAAAGTGGTCAGAAACCGCTCAAAATAGGGGATGGCGGTGTTCACCTGGGTTTGCTGAAGCATAATTTCTGAAACCCAAACCCGGTAGGGAGAGATATCGTTTTGCCAGGGCAGGTCTTTACGTCCGTGTTGATCAAACCAGTCCAGAAGTGCCTGACTGAAGTTAAAACCGGACACCGGGATCTACCGCTGAAACCGCAAAAATTGGTGCGCGATACTTTAACGCAGTCCGGGTCTGCTGATGGTTTCGACGCCATGTGTTCCGCCAACCAACAACAGATCTGCCGGTCTCCGTGCAAATAAGCCATTACAGACCACGCCGACGATATCGTTGATTTGACTCTCGAGTTTTGCTGGTTGGCTGATATCCAGGTTGTATACATCGAGAATGATGTTGCCATTATCCGTGACAAAACCCTGGCGGTATTCGGGCGTACCACCGAGCTGAACCATCTCCCGAGCTACATGGCTGCGCGCCATGGGAATAACCTCTATTGGCAGGGGAAATTCACCCAGCAGATCAACCTGCTTGCTTTGGTCCACGATACAGACAAAATATTCGGCCACCGCTGCCACAATTTTTTCGCGCGTCAGTGCGCCACCTCCACCTTTGATGAGCTCCAGGTGCGCGTTGGTTTCGTCTGCTCCGTCTACATACACGGAGATGGTATCGACCACGTTCAGTTCATAAACAGGGATGCCGTGGGCCTTGAGTCGTTCTGTGCTGGCTACTGAGCTGGAAACAGCGCCGTCAAAGAGATGCTTAACTTTCGCCAGCTCATCGATAAACAAATTGGTGGTCGATCCGGTACCGACTCCGACAATGGTTTCGTTGTCGAGGCGCGCAGAGATATGCTCAACGGCGGCCAGTGCAACTGCTTTTTTTAGGTCGTCTTGGTTCATAGGTAATATGTATATGCGGTGGTTAACAGGGCGAGCACCGATTATAAGATGATCGGTGCTCTTATCCCAGAGCTATTCATGGCATTATCGGGGTGGGCCTGTTTATTTGTTCTCATGGCCTGTGCGATTCTGGACTTCATGCGTGATAACTCTTTATCATACCGGCTTTATCAAAGGATTCGATGGCCGAAAAGATGCCTGAAAAATATGTAAAAAAAATACTGGAAGCGCAGGTTTATGACGTGGCAATTGAGACTCCGGTTGATGAGGCCGGTTTTCTCTCGCAGCGATACCACAACCGGATTCTGTTAAAACGTGAAGACCTGCAACCGGTTTTTTCATTTAAGTTGCGTGGTGCCTACAACAAGATGTCACGACTTTCACCGGCACAAAGAAAACGGGGTGTAATTGCAGCTTCGGCGGGCAATCATGCACAAGGTCTGGCGTTATCGGGTAAGCAGTTGGGCATTCGCACAGTCATTGTGATGCCTAAAACGACGCCAGAAATTAAGGTTGAATCGGTCCGGGCCAGAGGTGCAAGGGTGGTGTTGCATGGTGACACCTATGACGAGGCTTCTGCACACTCGAAGAAGCTGGCCAAGGAGAAAAACTATATCTACGTCCATCCCTTTGATGATCCGGATGTTATTGCCGGTCAGGGAACCATTGGTATGGAAATACTTCGGCAGGTGACGGGGCCTTTGGATGTGGTATTTGTGCCCGTCGGTGGTGGAGGCCTGATTGCCGGTGTTGCAGCGTATATCAAGTATGTACGTCCTGAAGTAAAAGTGATCGGCGTTGAGGCGGACGATTCGGCCTGCATGAAAGCGGCCCTGGAAAAGGGGCGGCGCGTGGTGTTACCCGAGGTGGGAATTTTTGCGGATGGTGTTGCTGTCGCTCAGGCTGGCAAGGAGACATTTCGTATTGTGCAGCACTGTGTTGATGAGATTGTTACGGTCAGCACAGATGAGATTTGCGGTGCGATTAAGGATATCTTTAATGATACCCGCTCTATCGCCGAGCCTGCGGGAGCTTTGGCTGTGGCTGGCCTGAAAAAGTATGTTGAGCAGCGCCGGCTGAAGAATAAAACCCTGTTAGCGATCGATAGCGGTGCCAATGTTAATTTTGATCGATTGCGGCACATTTCCGAGCGTTCCGAGCTGGGTGAGCGGCGTGAGGCGATTGTGGCTGTGGTGATTCCTGAGCAGACCGGTAGCTTTAAGGCTTTTTGCGAGGCATTGGGCAAGCGCAATATTACCGAATTCAATTATCGTTACTCTGATGCCGGTGAGGCGCAGGTGTTTGTTGGCGTGCAGTTGAGTGATTCCGAGTCGGCACGGCGTGACCTGATTCGAGAACTAAAAGGCAAAAAGTATCGCGTGCTGGATATGACGGACAATGAGATGGCCAAGCTTCATGTACGCCATCAGGTAGGCGGCCACGCGCCTGGTATAGAGAATGAGGTGGTCTTTCGTTTTGAGTTTCCCGAACGGCCTGGTGCGCTGATGAAGTTTTTGCAAACGCTGGGGCAACGCTGGAATATCAGTCTATTTCATTACCGTAATCATGGTGCTGCATACGGTAGAGTTATGGTGGGTTTGCAGGTGCCGCCGAAAGAGAAGAAACTCGCACGTGCTTATTTCGATAAGATTGGCTACCCCTATCATGAAGAAACAGAAAATGATGCCTATCAGATGTTTCTTCAGTGAGGCGTATGCTCAATGGTCTGTGGCTAGAATAAGATCAATCGATCACCCGTGGCTAAGCCGTTCAGGGGTACATCCCAGTGGTTACACTCTATATGGTCGACGACCTGGAAGTTATGGGCTAACCCCAAAAGGAAGGGTTTTTCCGTTGCTTCACGGTTTAGCATAAAGGCGAATGTGCGGTCATAGTAGCCTTTACCCATACCCAGCCGATTACCGGATGAATCAGCCGCGACCAATGGAACCAGCACCAGATCAAGTTGTTGCGCTGGACATAGCTGTTCGGCTTGATGTACGGGTTCGTCAATTTGATAGCGGTTTCGAATAAACTCGCTGTTGCTCTCTACCGGGGCAAAATAGAGTTGGTTCATGCCGGCGCCATCTACCACAGGTAGATAGCAGGCTTTATCTTGTTGCCAGGCGCACTTGAGAAGCGGTGCCGGGTCTATTTCGCCGCCGTTGGCCTGATAAAAAGCGATTTTACTGCTTTGCTGAAACAGCGCTGATTGACTGATCAGGTTGAGCAGTTTTTGCGCGGTTTGTGATTGCTGGTCGGCGTCAAGTGCCAGCCGTTGCTTGCGTATTCTGTTTCTAAGTTGCGTGTTTGCGCTCATATTGAGAGTCAATTTTATTAGTTTGACGCAGGGTTGAGTTTAATACGAATGGAGGTCGTTTGTCGTGCTTGAATGGGAATGCTCTCCATTACGCCGCTGTTAGTGAGGCCCTTGAACCATTGGTCCAAGGCGGTGGCCGCTTGAGTGAAAAAGGCTTTCCGGACGAGCGGACATGCACACCATCACTCTGAAGTTGCCCCCAAAATATAAATTATAGGCTCGAGGACTAAACTAACTTGCGAACGAAACAGAGAGCTTGTAATTAAGTATATAGCAGTCCTGCCATTTGTCAGTTCTTTAGGCGGGGTTTTTTAGAATAATTAGCTTTACGCAGGGCAGTGTTGACAAGAAAATGTTTTAAGAAATTTCTTGCAGAAACTGATCTACCTTGGTGGCAAGGCGAAGAGCGGTTTCCTGCCCGGCGTTGTGGGCATGGTCTTTTTGCAGTAGTGAGTGGGTGATATTCAGCGCGGCCATCACCGCAATTCGCTCCAGTCCGTGAATCTTGCCAGAGGATCTTATCTCCCGCATTTGTTCATCGAGGTAGCGTGCTGATTGCAGCAGTGCGCTTTGTTCTTCCGGGGGGCAGGCAATCAAATACTCTTTGTCGAGGATCGATACGCTGACGGTATCACGTGATTCAGCCATTGTTCAGTTCCATTGCTTTAAGGCTGGTAATCATGCTTTCCACTTTACTTCGTGCCAGATCTTTTTGTTGGATGGCCTGTGTGCGTTCACGCTTGAAGGTTTGGTTTTCCTTTGTTAACGCTTTATTCTTTGCGTCAAGCAGTTTGCACACTTCAATCAGCTGATTAACTTTAAGCTCCAGGGCTTTGAAATCTAACTCGCTCATAGCATTGTTTTTCTTCATTTGAGTGTCCTATAGTACTATAGTTGGGTCCTTTGTAGTGGTCAATGTCCAGCGGTGATTTTTAAGACCTGATCAGATGTGCGCTCGAACGCTCAATTAGTCTTTAAAATCAAAGGAAAAGGGCATGGTTATTTTAATCAAGGTATTTGGGACCAGGGTGTGATGGTGGTATGTCGGAGTTAGAAAACAAAGAATTCGAGTCTGTCGGGTTCGAACAGCTTGCTAATCTGTTTGTTGAGCTGGGTGTGTTTGCGTCGCCTTCAGAACTGCATGGTTTGCTATGCGGGCAACTCGCAGGTGGTGTTGTTGACGGTGAGCAGCAGTGGTTGAGCCAGGTGGCAAACTACCTGGAGCGCGAGCAGATTGATGTCAAATCGGGGCGCGATGCGCTCCACAAACTGTATCAGTCGACCAGGCACCAGATGGAGGGGACCGGTTTTGACCTCGATCTTGTGTTGCCGGATGATGATGCAGAACTCAGTTTGCGTGCGGAGAGTATTGGGCTATGGTGTCAGGGCTTTTTGGCAGGCTTTGGTCCAGAGAGCTTGAGTAAGCTCTCTGAGGAAGCCCGGGAGACCGTGGGAGATTTTTCTGAAATAGTGCGCATCGGAAGTGAGCAGCTTGAAGCATGTGAGGATAATGAGCAGGATCTGATGCAGATTATCGAGTATGTTCGAATGGCGACCATTCTGGTTTACAGCGAGGTACAGGATGGGAAGGCTGATGCGTTGACTCACCAGGCACCCCCTTCCGTTCACTAATCGTAAAGACAACCTAATTCAATCCAAGAGAAGTCGTTCATGCAGATTACCGCGAAGGAGTTTCAGCAGCGTCGAAAAAACCTGATGGCGCTGATGGGCGAGGGAAGTATTGCCATTTTACCGGCGGCCCCCACCCGTACTCGAAATCGTGATGTTGAGTATCCTTACCGGCAGGATAGCGATTTCTATTATATGAGCGGGTTTATTGAGCCAGAGGCTGTGATGGTGCTCAAACCGGGCAGGACGCACGGTGAGTTCATCATGTTTTGCAGAGAACGCGATCCTGAAAAAGAGATGTGGGATGGTGGTATCGTTGGTCCCGAGGGTGTCTGTGAAGATTTTGACGCTGATGATGCATTTCCGATCAGTGATATCGATGAAATCCTGCCCGGGCTGATAGAGGGCTGTGACAAACTCTATTATTCAATGGGTTCAAACCCGGATTTTGATAAACGTGTGATGGGGTGGATCAATGTAATACGCTCCAAAGTTCGTAATGGCGCTCAGCCACCCAACGAGTTTATTGTGCTCGACCATTTTCTTCATGATTTGCGTCTCTACAAAAGCAAGAAAGAGATTCAGATAATGAAAAAAGCAGGTCGTATCAGCGCCGAGGCGCACGTTGCTGCAATGAAGAGCTGTGCTGCCGGTATGATGGAGTACCAGCTGGAGGGTGTTTATCTACAGCATTTTATCCAGAATGGATGCCGATCTCCCGCTTACCCGAGTATCGTTGGTGGCGGTGCGAATGCCTGTACCCTGCACTATATAGATAACGACAAGGAACTGCTGTCTGGTGATCTGGTGTTGGTGGATGCCGGTTGTGAGTATCAGTACTACGCGGGGGATATCACTCGCACCTACCCGGTGAATGGCCGCTATTCGAAAGAGCAGCGTGCTTTATACGAGATTGTGCTGGAGGCGCAGTTTGCCGCGATTGAACAGGTTGTGCCAGGTAATAACTGGGATCAACCCCATCAGGCAGCGGTCGAGGTAGTAACTCAGGGTTTGCTGGATCTGGGCATATTGAAAGGGCGCTTGAGTACCTTGATCAAAAAAGAGGCCTACAAACCCTTTTACATGCATAAAACCGGACACTGGCTGGGTATCGATGTGCATGATGTGGGCGAGTATAAGGTTGGTGATGAGTGGCGGATGCTGGAGCCAGGCATGACGTTGACGATAGAGCCGGGTATCTATATTCCACCTGGTGCCAAAAATGTGGCCAAAAAATGGCAGGGAATTGGTATTCGTATCGAGGATAACGCATTGGTTACCAAAGAGGGGTGTGAGTTGATGACGGATAAAGCACCGCGTGATATCGAGGATATCGAACAACTGATGTCGAAATAAAGGGCTCGGTTGTGGCTGGAATAAAACATGTAGACCTGCTCATTGTCGGTGCCGGAATGGTTGGCGCCAGTTTGCTCTGCGCGCTGCAGCCAGCGATACGCAAACAGGGGCTTAAGGTGGCGGTCATCGAGGCTTTTCCGTTGCCCGATCGATCAGGTGATTTGTCTCAGCCCAGCTATGATGCCCGCTCAACTGCCCTGTCCTGGGGCAGCAGTAATATTCTTCGAAAAATTGGGGTATGGGATCAGTTGCGCTCCCGGGTCACACCAATAGAACGGATTCATGTCTCGGATAAAGGGCATTTCGGCAGCGTGCGCATGGCAGCGGACGAATACGGTGTTGAGGCTCTTGGGTATGTGGTGGAAAACTCCTGGTTGGGTCAGGTGCTTTTGCGGCGGATTGAGAGTCAGGCCAACCTGAACTATTACTGTCCGGCTAGGGTTGTGGACCTGCAACCCGGTGACGATGGTGCGCTGGTGGTGATTGAGGAGCAGGGTAAGCAGCGGAAAATCAAGGCTCGCCTGGCTGTAATAGCGGATGGAGGTCGCTCTGGTTTGACTGAAAAACTGGCCGTGCAGTTCGATCAACATGAATATCATCAACAGGCGATCATTGCCAATGTCACCGTTCAGCAGACCCACAAGAACATTGCCTATGAGCGTTTTACCAGCGATGGGCCGATTGCGTTACTGCCTCTTCTGGAAGAGGGGGTTCCTGTGCACGATCAGCGACGTTGTTCATTAGTGCTCAGTGTTGATAAAACCAGGGTCGATGCTGTCATGGCAATGAACGACGGTGTGTTTCTTGACCATTTACAGCAGCGTTTCGGGTATCGGCTGGGACGATTCGAAAAGGTGGGTGAACGCTTTTCCTATCCATTGTCACTGCAGTGGGCAAAGCAGCCCTATCGACCGGGAGTGGTGATGGTAGGTAACGCTGCGCATACCCTGCATCCAGTGGCGGGACAGGGCTTTAATCTGGCTTTGCGAGGTGTAGATGAGTTGGCCAACCTGCTCATTGGAGCGTTAGCTGATGGCGTGTCTCCAGGCGACGCGGCGCTGTTAAAGCAGTATGCGGAATTGAGGCACAAGGACCAGATGCAGACAATTCGTTTTACGGATCTTACTGTTCGCCTGTTCTCCAATAATGATTGGTTATTGAGCCGTTTGCGTGATTTTGGGCTGGTGGCCATGGATCTGTTGCCGGTGAGCAAAATGCTCTTCGCTCATCAGGCGATGGGTTTTAAGCAAAGTCGGTCGGCATATTCCCGCTTGGAGAATACGCCATGAGTGAGGTTGCTGCGAAACAAAAACGGACAGATTTTGATGTGGTGGTGGTTGGTGGCGGTATGGTCGGTGCTGCACTGGCCTGCGCGCTGGGGGAGAAGGAAATTCGGGTTGCGGTTGTCGAGGCGCAAGTGATGGCTGGGCGGGAAGATGATCGAGACAGGTCGGATTTTGAGCCACGCGTGAGTGCCTTGACCCAGGCATCCAGGAATTTTCTCAATAATATCGGTGCCTGGGAGTTTGTTTCCGCTCATCGCCATTGTCCGTTCGAGCGCATGCAGGTGTGGGATGCGGAGGGGACCGGCTCAATCGCATTTAATGCGGCTGAGATCGGGCAGCTGGCGTTGGGGTACATTATAGAAAATGCGGCCATCAATGAAGGGCTTTATCGTCGTATGGCTCAGCTTGATAATGTTGAATTGATTGCACCTGCCCGTCTGAAAGCATGGGCCAGGACCGACCAGGGGAAAAACCGGATTGTGCTGGAAGGGGGCCGTGAATTAACGGCAGCACTGCTGGTCGGCGCTGATGGAGCACAATCCGGGGTGCGCGAGCTAACAGGGATTGCCATTGCACAGCGGGACTACCAACAAAGTGCGATTGTGACAACGGTAAAAACAGAGCGGTCCCACCAGATGACTGCCTGGCAGCGTTTTTTACCCACCGGACCATTGGCTTTTTTACCACTTCTGCGACATGACGGCGATGACCATTACTGTTCCATTGTCTGGTCGCTGGACACCGATCAGGTTGACCCGATTCTGGGTCTGAACGACGCGACATTTGCGCAAGCATTGGGCCGGGCATTTGAGTATAAGCTGGGTAATATTGAAACTGTCGCCAGGCGTTTCCGGTTTCCTTTGATTCAAAGGCATGCAAAGTGCTACACCAAAGAGGGCGTTGTGCTGGTGGGTGATGCGGCGCACACCATTCACCCACTTGCTGGTCAGGGAGTGAATTTGGGTTTTCTGGATGTTGCTGTATTGGCGGAGGAGATTTTGCGCGCTTTGGAACGTGGCTTGCCATTGACAGATTCGACGCTTTTATCACGCTATCAGCGGCGAAGGGTGGCGGATAACCTGATTATGATGAATTTAATGACTGGCTTTAAGCGGCTCTTTGAGCAGAAAGCGCTTCCCGTTCGCTGGGCGCGTAATGTCGGAATGACCCTGGTGAATCGGTTTGCACCAATGAAAAACCATATCGCCGCTAGGGCAATGGGTGTTAGCGGCGATCTCCCTGTATTGGCGCGACCGGGTAACTCGTTGGTTTCTGATAGGAAGAATGACTAAAAGGTTGTTTCAATAAAAAAACCCGGACCGAAGTCCGGGTCGCATTCCCTGCTAAAAGAAGCCACCCAAGTCTGAACATAGATGGCTCCGGGGAACTGTTTTGCTGGTAGCAATCGTGCTATTTGACAAGCATCGCCAGCGAAATACTACTTCTTGGTGGTTTTCCCCGGCGTTGTTGCTTCTTTGATCAGTTCTATATTGGTTTCGAGTGCATTAACTGCCATACCAATATTCATCCAGGCCTGCTCAAGCAGTGCATCTTTGGATTTTTGACTGAACTCTTTCTGTGACTCCAACGCGGTGTTCAGATCCTTGCAGCCAGCTAATGAGTCTGCTTGCTTAAGTGCACTTTCAACGCCGTCGCGCAGTTTTACTGACTGCATGATCATGGCATCGCTAGCGGCGGCAGTATTGGCTTCAATTAATTTAGAGGCCAGTTGCACGTTTTCCTGGATTTTCTTGGTCAGCGCGTCACTATCATACAGATCTTTAACCGCATCCTGCAGTTGTTCAAGGTTAAGTAGCTTGCCCAGTTGATCTTGAAAGTTGTTCATAATGATCCTCCAATAAAATTGTGCAGTGCAAAATATATTGTTCTATAGTAAGACTTCAGTGGCGGTATGTCAACATTTATTCTGCACTGCAAAATAAATGTTGAGTGCCGGTTAGCAGCCAGTCTTGACACATTAATAATGCGCTACAGGTTTCCGAGAGCCAAGCCAGGCCGTATAATAGCGGCCAACAAAACATGGGAGAAAAGAGCATGGCTGAACGTAAGGCCTGCATTGAGCGCAACACTCTTGAAACACAGATTAAGATTTCGGTGAATCTTGACGGCACTGGCGTGGGAGAATTTAAAACCGGCCTGCCGTTTCTGGATCACATGCTGGATCAGGTCGCAAGACACGGCATGATTGATCTGACTATTGAAGCGACCGGAGATCTGGAGATTGACGCGCATCATACGGTAGAGGATATCGGCATTACATTGGGTCAGGCTTTCAAGGAAGCGGTCGGAGATAAGAAGGGCCTATGTCGTTACGGGCATGCTTATGTCCCTCTGGATGAGGCTCTTTCCAGGGTGGTGATAGATTTCTCCGGCAGACCGGGCGTTGAGTACGATGTGCCATTTGTGCGGGCTATGGTTGGCGGATTTGACGTGGATCTCTTTTATGAGTTCTTTCAGGGCTTCGTGAACCACGCGCTGGTGACATTGCACGTCGATAATATCCGTGGGCACAATGCGCACCACCAGGCTGAAACCGTGTTTAAGGCGTTTGGCCGGGCATTGCGAATGGCGCTGACGGCTGATGATCGAATGGCTGGTATCACGCCTTCGACTAAGGGAACGCTTTAATAGACATTCCTTTCCCGTCGCCGCTGGGTGGCGGGCTGTTTAATTCATTGAGGGTATGAAGCAAATGGCTATAGGCCGTATAGGCGTTATTGACTATGGCATGGGTAATCTTCATTCGGCAGCCAAGGCACTGGAACATGTGGCTGATGGTGCTGAAGTGGTGGTTAGTTCCGATCCGGAAGTGATTGCCGGATGTGATCGCATTCTGTTACCGGGTGTCGGTGCAATCAGGGATTGTATGTCGGAAATCAGACGGTTGGGGTTTGATGCGCTGGTACAAGAAGCGGTACAGGAGAAGCCCGTGCTTGCAATTTGTGTCGGCATTCAGGCGCTGATGGATTTCAGCGAAGAGAATGATGGTGTGGATTGCCTGGGTTTGTTTCCCGGTAAAGTCCGGTTTTTTGGAAACGCATTGAAAGATGAGGATGGTGAGCGTCTGAAAGTTCCTCACATGGGCTGGAATCGTGTCACCCAGCGTGTTGATCACCCGCTTTGGTCTGATATCCCAGATGGTGCACGTTTTTATTTTGTGCATAGTTATTATGTTGAGGCGGAATCGCCAGAGCAGGTGGCGGGCGACTGCATCTATGGTGTGCCATTTGCAGCCGCGCTGCATAAAGAAAACCTGTTCGCCGTGCAGTTTCACCCCGAGAAAAGCCAGAAGGCGGGTCTTCAGTTGTTGGCCAATTTTGTAAAATGGGATGGAGAGAGTTAATGCTAGTAATACCGGCAATTGATTTAAAAGATGGAGAATGCGTAAGGCTGCGGCAGGGGTTGATGGATGACTCCACAGTATTTTCCGATGACCCCGTGGCGATGGCGAGACGCTGGGTGGAACAGGGCGCCCGGCGTTTACACCTTGTTGATCTCAATGGTGCTTTTGCCGGTGAGCCGGTGAATGGAGAGATTGTGAAGGCGATCGCCGCAGCATTTCCCGAGTTGCCGATTCAGATTGGTGGCGGTATTCGTTCGCTGGATACCATAAAAGCCTATCTCGATGCGGGCGTAGACTATGCCATCATTGGTACCAAAGCGGTCAAGGAACCCGAGTTTGTATTTGAAGCCTGTCGAGAGTTTCCGGGGCATATTATTGTGGGGCTGGATGCAAAAGACGGAAAAGTCGCGACGGATGGCTGGGCTGAAGTGTCCGAAGTGGATGTGATTGATCTGGCGCAGCAGTTCAAAGAGGCCGGTGTCAGTGCCATTGTGTACACCGATATCAGTCGTGACGGCATGATGCAGGGAGTTAATGTCGAGGCGACGGCTCGTTTGGCAAGATCCTGCGGTATTGATGTTGTTGCTTCGGGCGGAGTGACCAATATAGACGATATCCGGGCGCTTGCAGAAGTTGCCGGGGACGGAATTTGCGGTGCGATCACCGGTCGGGCAATTTATGAGGGCACGCTCGATCTTGCTGAAGCGCAGCAACTTTGCGATAAATTGATAAGTAACTAGGTAAGCAATATGGGTTTGGCGAAGCGAATTATTCCCTGTCTGGATGTGGATAATGGCCGAGTGGTCAAAGGTGTTAAGTTTGTAGAGATTCGCGATGCCGGTGATCCGGTCGAGATCGCCAAGCGCTATGACCAGCAGGGTGCGGACGAGATCACTTTTCTCGACATCACCGCCAGTCATGAAGATCGAGAAACGATGGTGCATGTGGTTGAAGATATCGCCAGTCAGGTGTTCATACCACTAACGGTCGGTGGCGGTATTCGGGCGCTGGAGGATATAAGGCGCATGCTCAATGCCGGCGCGGATAAGGTCACCATCAATACCGCGGCAGTCCATAATCCGGAGCTCGTCAGGGAGGCTGCAGAAAAGTTCGGTTCACAGTGTATTGTGGTAGCGATTGATGCCAAGAAAGTCAGCCAGCCAGGCGAGCCGGATCGGTGGGAGATATTTACCCACGGTGGACGCAAGGAAACAGGGCTGGATGCGATTGAATGGGCTAAAAAAATGGTCAGTCTGGGTGCCGGAGAGATTCTGCTGACCAGTATGGATCGTGACGGCACCAAGATCGGTTTTGATCTGGAATTGACCCGGAGCATTAGTGAAGCGGTTACGGTGCCGGTGATTGCATCAGGTGGCGTAGGTAATCTGGAGCATCTGGCGGATGGTGTATTGCAGGGTAAAGCGGATGCGGTGCTGGCTGCCAGCATTTTCCATTTTGGTGAATACAGCGTGCAGGAAGCCAAGGATTTTATGGCCTCAAGAGGAGTAGAGGTACGAGACCTTTATTAGTGGCGAAAACCAGTTTCTTCGCCACTTTTCAGTAAATTTCTTTCTAACCGGCAGGCTCCGGATTGGGCCTCGCCGGCCTTTGGCGTTATTTTAATCACTTAAGCGCGCGCTCGAAAATCTTCCACTATTTTGTCTGCGTGCCCTGTTCCCGTGGTGCCAACGCTGGTTGTGTGGCCCGGTCAAATGCGACTCTTTTTAAGGTTTTCGGTCTTTCTGTTTTCGATATCAGACAAGCGTGCTTGTCTTTGGTGCAGGCAGGCCGGCCGTTATTCAGCGCAGGATCTGCTGATTGCTGCTATAACTACAATAGGGGACCTCTGGCTGTTGTAGGAATAGAGCCGCACACGAACTGATCAGGAAGAACTATATGGTAATCAAAACACAACTGGATCTGCTGCATAGCAGAAGAACAAAAATAGTAGCAACTTTGGGACCTGCCAGTGCCGATGCAGAAACTATTGCAGATCTGATCGACGCTGGTGTTAATGTCTTTCGCCTGAATATGTCTCATGGTACGCATGAGGATCACCAGGCGACTTACGAGCGGGTGCGAACGATTGCTGCAGAAAAAGATAACCCGGTGGCGGTGTTCGCTGATCTTTGTGGACCGAAAATCAGGACGGGATTGTTTGAGGGTGGTCAGATAGAGCTGGTGTCGGGAGCTGAGGTGACTGTTACCACGCGCGATGTGGTTGGGGACGATGGTTTGATCCCGTCGCAGTATGCAGCGTTGGCCAAAGATGTGACCCTGGGGGATCGAATTTTGCTCGATGACGGCAAGATGGAGCTGAACGTCGAGTCTATAACGGATACTGAGCTTCAGTGTAGGGTTGTGCATGGCGGGATGCTGAAAAACCATAAGGGCATTAATCTGCCTGGAGTAGATGTTTCTGCGCCGTCGGTGACGGAAAAAGATCATAAGGACGCTGAATTTGCACTGGGTTTGGGTGTTGATTTTCTGGCGCTCTCATTTGTTCGTCGTGAGGAGGATGTTAGGGAGTTGCGTCAAATCATTGAGCAGAGTGGTCACAGCGCCGGTATTATCTCAAAAATTGAAAAGCCGGAGGCCCTGGTGAACGCGACTGGGATTATATGTGCTTGCGATGCGATTATGGTGGCTCGTGGAGACCTTGGCGTGGAGTTAAAGCCCGAAGAGGTGCCTGTAGCCCAGCGTAAACTGATTGATATGGCGCGCGAGCATAATCGACCGGTGATTGTTGCAACGCAGATGCTTGAGTCGATGATGGAGTCAACGCAACCCTCACGAGCCGAGGTTTCTGATATTTCCCAGGCAGTCACGGAAGGTGCTGATGCGGTAATGCTGTCGGGAGAAACGGCGGCGGGTGGATATCCGGTGCAGACAGTAGAGATGATGTCGCGCATTATTCACCAGACTGAAGCCTATATGTTTGAGGAGCATAACTTTCAAGAACTGGCCCGGCATTTGGCGGACTACGAACAGATTCCTTTTGGTCACGCGGTAGCAGATGCCGCGTTGAGTCTTGCGCAACAGCTTAATGTTAAAGCTATTGTGAGTCTTTCGAAGACCGGCATGTCCGCGGTTACTATCAGTTCGGCGCGACCATCCGTTCCGCTGCTTGCCATTTCTGCCGACCCCGCAACTTACAGGCGGCTGAATTTGCAGTGGGGTACGGCTCCCCTGCTGGCAGATGCGCTGGGTAGCGAGCACCCTAATCGTTTAGCACGTGAAATTGCCAAAACATCCGGTGCTGCAGAATCGGGGGATTATATTGTTCTGGTAAGAGGTTTTAATTCAGAGCAGGAGTTGAATACACCTTCGGTAACTTTATTGACGGTTTAGCTGATGATAAAGCGAGCAGTGATTTATGATGTGGGTGGTTTTGTGTCTCAGCTATGTTCCGCTGGCTCATCCAGCTTTTCTATCAGTTCGTCCAGCAGTTCGTAAAGCAGTTCAAGTTTTCCATATCCGAATCGCTCGGTGATATAGTCGTAGCGCTCTTCGGACATGGGCGCGATCAATTCAAACAGATCGCGCCCACTGGCTGTAATCGAGATAGCCGAGCTGCGTTGGTCGCTGGGCACGGCTTCGCGCTTCACCAGCTCTCGCTTTTCAAGGTTCTGAATAATGCGCGATACGCTGGGCGCGAGCAGGTGGCAGCGTGCGGATAGCTCTGTGATATCGAGTTTCTGTGCTTCCATGAGGATGCGCAGTACACGCCATTGCTGGGCCGACAGATTGTGTTCTCTCAGCGAAGGCGTAAACTTTCTCATCACCGCTTCGCGAGCCTTGAGCAAAGACATGGGTAGTGATCGGTGAAATTTGCGCATATTCAGGTTATCCAAAATCTATTGCTCGTCAGCAATGCTGTTATCTAATTGGCCGATGCCGGAAACCTCTACCTCTACCAGATCGCCAGGTGCGAGGTATTTGGGTGGGTCAAAGCGAGCGCCGGCGCCGTTGGGTGTGCCGGTCGATATGATATCGCCTGGCTTGAGAATAAAAAAGGTCGAAAGGTAGCTGATTAGATAGCGGAAGGGGAACATCAGGTTGGCGGTTGTATCATGTTGCCTTACTTCGCCATTGACTCGAGTGGTGACCCAAAGGTCATTGTAGTCTGAAAATTCATCGGCGCTTACCATCCAGGGGCCAAGTGATCCGGAGTGTACGAAATTCTTGCCCTGGGTAACGTTGAATTTTGCATGGCGTACCCAGTCGCGCAATGTGCCTTCGTTCATGATGGTCAAACCGGCAATATGGCTCAGCGCCTGTTCTTCCGGGATTCTGTGACCGCTCTTGCCAATCACAATGACGATCTCGCCCTCATAGTCCAGCTGTATCGATTCCGGTGGTCGTATCAGTGGCTGATCGTGGCCGGTGAGAGAGTCAGGTGTGCGCATAAAAACGCTGGGGTATTCCGGGTCATCTGAGTTGTCTTTATATTCGGCATTTCTGTTGGCATAGTTGACACCAATACAGATAATTTTTTCAGGGTTGGCAATGGTTGGGAGATAGCTGACTTCTGAAAGAGGGAGGTCGCCAGATTGTGAGTCCGCAAGTTCCATCGCCTTGTTGATCTGGTTGCTGGCGATCAGTTGTTTGAGGTCGCCGCCCATGCGTTGTCCGAGATCAACGATGCCGCTTCCTTTGATGGTGCCGTAGGACGTTTCCCCCTGGTGTGAATAGGTTATAAATTTCATATTATAAAAGCCCGGTTGATTTCAGTACGTTATCCAGTCGGTGTTCCAGTTCCGGAGTGGCCGGTGACATGGGTAAGCGGTGCTCGTTGTGCGTTAGCAGGCCCATGCGCTTCATCATGTACTTCATGGGGATCGGGTTGGTCTCATAAAAAATGGACTGGTTGATGGTCAGTAGCTGCTGGTGCAGTTCGCGACCTTTATGCAGATCATTCTGCCAAACAGCTTCACACATTTCGCTGAGAGGCCTGGGACAGATGTTACCAACGGCATTCATCAGACCGCAGGCACCAACGGCCATCATGGGGAAGCTTAGCTCTTCCAGGCCAACGAAGATTTTGAATTCCGGGCCGAAGGCGTCGAGGCATTCGGTAACCATGCCGAGATCGTTGTAGGCCTGCTTTAGGCCCACAAAGTTTGGGCAGCGAGATCGAATTTCCTTAAGTGAATCCATGGCCATGACTACCCCTGTGCGTCCGGGAATATGGTAGATCATCCAGGGCAGGCTGATGTCGCGAGTAACCTCCTCGTAATAGCTAACCAGTCCACGTTGCGGAGGCTTGATGTAATAGGGAGTCACGATGAGTAGGGCGTCGACGCCGGCATTGGCAGCATGGGCAGTGAGCAGTTTTGATTCCCAGAGTGATTGAGAGCCTGTGGCAGCTACGATTGGCACTCTACCATTAACTGTTTTTACTGCAACGTCGACCAGCTTGTTTCTCTCTTCGGTGGTCAGTGTGGAAGGCTCCGCCGTCGTGCCGTTAACGAGGATACCATGAGTGCCATTTTCAATTTGGTAATTGATCAGGTTTGCGTAGGTATCGTAATCCACCTCGCCGTTTGTTAATGGCGTAATAACTGGCGGGATCGAGCCTTTGATATCGGCGAGTGAAAAAGCCATTGTGGTCTCCCATAGAATATTAAATTAAATACATAACAGGTTAATTAAAAAGCTATATTAAATAATTTTTGTGAGATTTGCAAACTGTTATCTTTTGGATGACTTTATGCAGGAGATATAGGTGTTTTAGTCTCTGGCTTAAGTTGGTTTTGTTTGGTGTGGTGTTGCAGAATTAAATATAACATGTTATGTTTAATTTGTATTTATAGCTACAGCAGGAGATGTTGCCCGAATGCCGCATTTGGTTCTTGAGTATTCCGCTAACCTGGAGCGTTCTATTGATATCGCTGCGACATTACATGCGGTTCATCGCTGTGCCTTGGAGATGGATGTATTTCCGGTTGCTGCGATACGCACCAGGACAGCAAGACGAGATGATTATCTCATCGCGGATTTGGCAGGTGATTATAGTTTCGCACATCTTTTGGTACGCATTAAGGAAGGTCGAAGCAATGACGAAAAAAAACGAATTGGTGCAGGTTTCTTTGATGTGCTGAGTGGCTTTTTGGAAGAGTTTCAGGCGTCCCACCCACTGGCGCTAACGGTTGAAGTTGAGGAGATATGCGCTTCGTTGAGTTTCGCAAAGAACAGTATCCCGAAATTCATGTAATTCGATTAATTGGAAATAACTATGTCTATATATGAAGAAAATTTAGAGCGGGCAAAAGGTTACTTGTCTCGATTCAAAACGGAAACGACTGGGCACTATATTGATGGAGCCATGACCCCCGGAGTTGCTGAAAGCAGTTTTGAAAACGTAACACCGGTTGATAATAGCTCATTGGGCAAGGTGGTAGAAGGAACTGTAGCGGATGTTGATCAAGCTTGCGCGGCAGCGCAGGCAGCCTTCAGTGACTGGCGTGCGATGTCGGGCAAAGAGCGTAAAAAACTGCTCAATCATTTTGCTGACAAGATTGTTGAGAGAGCGGATGAGATCGCGTTAGTTGAGAGTATGGATTGCGGTCAGCCAGTTCGGTTTATGAAAGCAGCAGCTGTGCGTGGCGCTGACAATTTTCGTTTCTTTGCTGATAAGGCGCCGGAAGCCCGCAATGGACAGTCATTACATCAGGACGAGCACACTAACTTTACGGTGCGCAACCCGATTGGTCCGGTGGGTGTCATTACACCCTGGAATACGCCTTTTATGCTGGCTACCTGGAAAATTGCTCCGGCGCTGGCGGCGGGGTGCACGGTGGTGCATAAGCCTGCAGAGTTTAGCCCTTTGTCAGCGATGTTGTTGGCTGAGATCAGCGATGAGGCAGGTATGCCGCCCGGTGTGTGGAATACGGTTAATGGTTTTGGGGAAGTGGTCGGCAAACGCATTACCGAACACCCGGCCATTAAAGCAGTGGCCTTTGTAGGTGAGACGGTTACAGGTAGTCATATCATGCAGCAGGGTGCGCCCACATTAAAAAGAGTTCATTTTGAGCTGGGTGGAAAAAATCCGGTGATGGTGTTTGATGATGCTGATTTTGAGCGGGCATTGGATGCCGTGGTTTTTATGATCTACAGCCTGAATGGACAGCGTTGTACTTCCAGTAGTCGCTTGCTGATCCAAAAAAATATTCAGGAACCGTTTATTGCTGCCCTTGAGCAGCGAGTTAGAAATTTGAAGGTGGGACATCCGCTTGATCCTGAAACTGAAGTAGGCCCACTTATTCACCGCAGTCATTACGAGAAAGTATTGAGCTATATGGCCGCAGCGAAAGATGATGGAGCCAGTATTGCCGTCGGTGGTGTCGCCAGAGAAGATTTGGGTAGCGGCAACTACGTGGCGCCAACCCTGTTTACCGGAGCAAACAACCAGATGAAAATTGCTCGTGAGGAGATATTCGGGCCGGTATTGACGGCTATCTCTTTTGAGACGGAGGAGGAGGCAGTTCAGATTGCCAATGATACCCCATATGGTTTGAGCGGTTATATCTGGACCAATGATTCGGGGCGTGCGCTGCGTATGGCAGATCAGCTGGATGCGGGCATGGTGTGGGTAAATTCCGAGAATAACCGCAACCTGCCGTCACCTTTTGGTGGAGTAAAAAGCAGCGGTATTGGTCGCGATGGTGGTGACTACAGTTTTGAGTTTTATATGGAAACAAAAAATGTCTGTATCGCGCATGGCACCCATAAAGTACCGGTTCTGGGTCGTTAGCGGTATTATTGAATCAAGTATATAAAGGAGAGCAGTATGGGAGAGATAGCGCTTGCGGCGAAGATTACCCATGTACCATCCATGTATCTATCCGAGCAGCCTGGGCCGCATCAGGGCTGTCGGGAGCAGGCGATTGAGGGGCATCGTGAACTCAGCCGTCGTGCGCGGGAAAGAGGTGTCGACACAATTCTGGTGTTTGATGTGCACTGGCTGGTCAATAGCGGTTATCACGTCAACTGTAACTCCGGATTTCAGGGTACCTATACCAGTAACGAGCTGCCCCATTTTATAAAGGATATGAGTTATGCTTATGAGGGCAATCCGCAGTTGGGGCGTCTGATCGCCGAGTATGCAACAAAAAGAGGCGTGGAAACACGCGCTCATGAAATTGATTCGTTGGAGCTGGAGTATGGCACGCTGGTGCCCTGCCGGTATATGAACGAGGATAAGCACTTTAAGGTGTTGTCTATTGCTGCCTGGTGTGCCTGGCATACACAACAGGAGTCTCGCGCTTTTGGCGAAGCGGTGAAGGAGGCCATCGAGGCGAGTGATAGCAAGGTGATGGTGTTGGCAAGTGGTTCGCTGTCCCACCGGTTTCAGGATAACAAGGATGCTGCCGCCGGAATACATGAGATCAGCAGGGAGTTTTATAAGCAGGTTGATATTCGGGTGCTGCAGTTGTGGGAGAGCGGCCAGTGGGATGTGTTTACTGCGATGCTGCCGGAATATGCTGAAGCGTGCCATGGTGAGGGAGGTATGCATGATACGGTGATGCTGTTGGGTATGCTTGGCTGGGATCAGTACCGGGGTAAGGTCGAAGTGCTGGGAGAGTATTTTGCAAGCTCCGGTACCGGACAACTCAATGCTGAATTTCCGGTAGGAGAATAAAATGCCGCATTTTGTGCTGGAGTATTCGGCAAATCTGAAAGCAAAACCGCTGCAGCTCGATAAGCTGTTTGAAAAATTACATAATGCCGCTGTGGCGACAGGCGTTTTCCCTTTGGGCGGTATCCGCAGTCGTGCGATCTGTTGTGATGAGTACCGAATTGCGGACGGGGACCAATCTATGGGCTTTGTCCATTTGACAGCGAAAGTGGGTCACGGCCGAGAGCTGGAGGTGCGCAAACAGGTGGCTGACCAGTTTTTTGAGATTCTTACCGATCATTTGCAGCCCATCTTTGACGCCGGATATCTAGGCATCTCTTTTGAGATGATCGAGCTGCACCCACAACTGAATTATAAAAAGAACAATATTCACCAGAAGTTTAAGCGATAGCGCAGCGGGATCTAGCTAGCTACAGGTAACCCGTCTTCTCTCCAGTTGCTCGGTGATAACACATTGGCCCGGGTTTGGCATTGCCGTGAGTAAGCGTGGTGACTCTTCAGTCTGCTGCCTTTTCATTGAAGCTGCACGGCGCAACACCAGTAGTCCTTTCGGTGATACCAGGCGAAAACCCATAGCATCCAGCTTTGGAATGACATTTTCCAGATAGCCCAGCGTGCTGGGGTAGGGATGTCCTATGGCGACTGCGCTGCCCTGCAGTTTCGCCAGCTGAAGCAGACGCTTGAACTGTTCATCGATAGCCTGCGGGTCAGGATCATGATCGAGAAATACGTCGCGATCGAGGTTTGGAATCTCATCGCGTCTGGCTATGTTTCCAGCAACTGAAGCGTGGCTGGTTCGGCTATCCACAAAATATAATGAGTGTTGATTCAGCGTTTCCATGATCCAGGCCATTTGCTCAGGATATTGGGTTAACCGGCTTCCCATATGGTTGTTGACTCCCTGCAAATAGGGGATTGCGCGGATCGCTTTTTCGAAAGTCATCTTGAACGTGGCGCGATCAAGATTGCCGGTCAATGCTCCGGGCCCTAACGGTCGCCCATCAATATTAGCCATCGGCATATGTAGCATCACTTCCTTGTTGTTTGCGTGCGCGGCCTTAGCCAGATTTTCGCTGTGGGGGCTATAGGGCAATATAGCGTAAGTCACCGGCCCGGGCAGCTTAATGGCCCGCATCCCCATATCCAGACTGTTGCCCATATCATCGATAATTAGCGTGATTGAGGCTTGTTGCACGGAGTCTGCCATCGAGCTGCCCGTTAGCAGTAGATGAAGCAATAGAGCCCCCGCGATTGTAACAATTTTCTTTTTCATTATTAGTGGTTGTTTTCAGGCAGTACGGCCGTCTGTCGGCCGCTGCATAGAGCTACCCGCAGTTTATCTAGTCTCCCTCTTTCGGCGTTGTTCGATTGGAAATGATATGAATCCCTTTGAGCAGGTTTAGAGCCTCATAAAGCTGAAAATCGGATTCTGCTAAAGTCTGTTCTGCTGCGCTTTCGGACTTTTTGCTCTTCTTTTTTGGGGTCTTCCCTTTACCATTTGCATTGGAAAGGTGTCCCTTCAGATCCGCTTCCTTGAAGCGCAGAGGTTGCCGTTTCACGGTAGTTAAACGGGCGTTGTCTATTCTGATATCCGGGGCGATCCCTTCCGCCTGAATGGATCTTCCGCTCGGGGTATAGTACATGGCGGTGGTGAGTTTTAGCGCGCGTTCGTTGTTTAGTGGCAGCACTGTTTGCACCGAGCCTTTGCCAAAGCTTTCGGTACCCATAACAACTGCTCTTTGATGATCCTGCAGTGCACCGGCAACAATTTCCGATGCGGATGCGGAGCCACCGTTAATGAGTACTACCAGCGGAATATTCTGGCTGGGATCTTTTTCTGTGGCGTTGTAGCGAAGTTCGGAGTCGGGCAGGCGACCTTTGGTGTAGACAATTAAGCCTTCGCTTAGAAAAGCATCGCTGACGTCGACTGCGGCATTGAGCACGCCTCCCGGATTATTACGCAGATCCAGTACTATCCCCTTTAAGGGAGTCGGCTCGCTGCGGAATTCAGAGATTGCCTTTATCACATCGTTTCCTGTCTCAACCTGAAACTGGGTTATGCGGATATAACCAAATCCGGATTCCAGAATTCTGCTTTTAACGCTCGCGACTTTGATAATATCCCTTGTCATGGTGATTACCAGTGGCTTGCCTTCACCTTCGCGCACAATGGTTAAGGTGATCTCGGTACCTGGTTTGCCGCGCATCAGTTTTACCGCTTCCTGCAGCGATAAGCCTTTAACAGGGGTTTCGTCAATCCGGATGATCAGATCCTGGGGTTGAATGCCCGCTTTGATTGCCGGTGTGTCGTCAATGGGGGTCACGATGCGGACAAAACCGTCTTCCATTTCCACCTCGATGCCCAGCCCGCCGAACTCGCCTTTGGTGCTTATCTGCAGGTTGTCAAAGGCATCTTTCTCAAGGTAGACCGAGTGTGGGTCAAGACCTTCCAGCATGCCGCGGATCGCATTCTCAAACAGCGTCTGATCATCAACGGGTTCCACATAGGCACTGCGAATGCGATCAAAAATTTCGGTGAAGGTGCGCAGGTCCTTGAGGGGTAGCAAAGTGTCCGGAATGGTTTTCTCATCGGTCGCCGGAGCATCATCTGCAAAGACAGGAGTGCTAAGGGAAATCAATAGTATGAATTTGAAAAGTGCTTTGAGAGCAGGTGCGATTAACTGCATTTTAGTTTGCGAGGCCTGGTTGGAAATTGAATCAGGTTATCTTACCGAAGCGATACAATCCAGTCATTTAATTTATCCGGGAACCGGAGATTAGCGGGTGCGTGGATGGGCGATGTTATTAAGCCTATGTTTTCGGTATTAATGGGGTTGAAGGCCCGGTTTGCGAGAACTCGCTGGCAGAATCAGTTAAGTGCATGTACAAAAGCTAATCAGCGTTTGGCCAGCATCCATCGCTGGGGGTTTTGTGGGCGTCCCTGGTGGCGAATTTCAAAGTATAGGCCGCTGTTTGAGCGGCCCCCGCTGCTGCCGACTCTGGCAATAACTTCGTTGGGGTCAACCCAGTCTCCAAGGTCCTTGTAAAGTGTCTGATTATGACCGTAAAGGCTCATGTAGCCGTTGCCATGGTCGAGAATCACCAGCAGGCCGAAACCTCTCAGCCAGTCTGCAAATACCACTCTGCCCCGGTGAATGGCTTTCACCTCGTCACCCTCTACAGCATCAATAATGATGCCGTTCCACCGGGTATGAGAGATCGGATCAATCCGTCCGAATCGCCTGACAATTCGTCCGCTTGTGGGCCAGGGGAGCTTACCCTTGAGTTGTTTAATGGGTGCAGCATTGTCCGGTAGCTCCAGTTCGGCAATGGTTTTCTCTACCTCGTTCAGCAGTCGCTCCAGATTTTTACGGTCAGCCACCATGGTTTGGAGTTGCTGGTCGTTATTTTTAATGCTGCTTTCCAGTTTCAGTAATACCTGTTGCCGCCTGGTTTTACTGTTTGTAAGCGTTTTGTTTTTTAGTTCAAGTTGCTCTTTCGATCTATCAAGTGCAAGCTTTTGCTCGTGGGTGGCAGTTTCGTTTTGCTGGATACGGTCTATCAGTTGGTTGTAGTTGTTAATCTGCTCTGTTCGGGCACGGTTAAAATAATCGTAATAGCGTAGCGCCCTGGCTAATTGTTCCGGTTGCTCCTGGTTCAGCAATACCTTTACATATTCCTGGCGGCCAATTCTGTATGCCGCGCGAATCTGGTTGGCAAGCTGTTGTTCCTGTTGTGCGCGGGCCTGGTTCAGTTGTTTGTGTTCGACAGACAGCTCATGGAGTTTTGATTGTGTTTTTTTAATTTCCCGGGTTACTGAAAATATCTTTTTGGAGATCCTGCCTATTTCCAGTTCTGACTGTTTCAGCTCTTCTGACAGGCGGGTGCGCTGTCCCTTTGCGTCCTTGAGCCAGTGTTCCAGTTTTTGGATGCTGTTCTTAAGTTGCTTTAACTGCTGCTCGGTTGCCTGGGCGTCGTCGGCAAAGGGCGCCGTGCACAGAGGGGCTGCCAGCAACAAGCCGCTGAACAGCCACGCCATTATGTTAAATTGCTTTATGCCGGAGGCCATGGCTTCCTGCTCGTTGGTTAATTGTTGTCCATAATCGACTAATGCATCGAAACTGATTTAAAGATGCTCAATCATGGATTGTCCGGTCATTTCCTGTGGAGGATCCAGGTTCATGATATCAAGCAGCGTTGGCGCAATATCAGATAGTCCGCCTTGTCCCGATCTCATTGCGCGCTGTTGTTTGCTGACATAAACCAGAGGTACCAGCTCGCAGGTGTGTGCAGTATGGGGTTGCCCGGTTTTGCTGTCACTCATCTGCTCCACATTGCCGTGGTCTGCGGTAATAAGGCATGCACCATCCGCTTGTTCCAGTGCCTCCAGAACTCTTCCCAGGCATTGATCAACGGTTTCCACCGCTTTGACGGCAGCATCGAAATTCCCGGTATGACCGACCATGTCACCATTAGCGTAATTACACACAATCAGGTCGTAATCACCCTTCAATATAGCTTCAACCAGTTTGTCCGTGACCTCCAAAGCGCTCATTTCCGGCTTTAAGTCGTAGGTTGCAACCTGAGGTGATGGGATGAGTTCCCGGTCTTCCCCCTTTTGCGGCTGCTCCTGTCCGCCGCTGAAAAAGAAAGTAACGTGAGCGTATTTTTCCGTCTCTGCAATACGCAGCTGGCGCTTGCCCAGTTTGGCCAGATATTCACCAATACTGTTATCGAGCTGGTCAGGAGGAAACGCGCAGCTTGTGTTTATGTCGGCGGCATACTCTGTGAGCATGACGTAGTCGGCCAGTTGAGGTCTTGCTTTTCGGGTGAAACCGTCAAAAGTCTGCTCTACAAATGCTCGGGTAATTTCCCTTGCCCGGTCTGCCCGAAAGTTCATGCATATGATGGCATCCCCGTCTTGAATAGTGGCAGCCATGGCGTCGGGTGGCGCTACGATTGTTGCTTTGACAAACTCGTCGTCCTCGCCGCGCGCATAAGCCTGCTGTAATGCGTCGATTGCACTGTCGGCGTTATACTCGGCTTCTCCCAGGACCAGCATGTTGTACGCCTGCTCAATTCTGTCCCACCGGTTATCCCTGTCCATTGCATAATAGCGACCGATGATGCTGGCGATGCGGCCGCATCCCAGTTGCGAAAGCTGGGTTTCAATTTTAATAAGAGAGTCTTCGGCACTGCGTGGCGGGGTGTCTCTGCCATCAAGAAACGCATGTACGTAAATGGCATTTGCACCACGTTGCGCCGCCATCTTGATCATGGCAGCTATATGCTCTTCGTGACTATGCACTCCTCCAGGAGATAACAGGCCAAAAATGTGTACGGCTTTCTGGTTCCTAATCGCTTTGTCGACGGCTGAGCAGAGCTTCGAGTTCTGAAAAAAGTCGCCCTCCTCAATTGCTTTGGTAATGCGCGTGTAGCTTTGATAGACCACTCGGCCTGCGCCCATAACCATATGTCCGACTTCTGAGTTGCCCATTTGCTCTGCCGGCAACCCGACATCCAGTCCGGAAGCTGAAATAAGCGTGTGCGGCGCTTCCTGCCACAACTTGTCCCATACTGGAGTCTGTGCGGCGGCAATCGCGTTTGAGTCAGATGTATCACTGTGACCCCATCCATCCAGAATAATCAGTGCGGTGGGTTTTGGTGCTGTTGTCATGCGGGTTCAATCACTCTCTGGAAGATCAAAGATTGAATTCTAACTGGACTGGCGATTAATAACCACGCCAAAAGATAAGAGTAATCTTCGCGGTGGCCGGATTGGTTCTGTGGCCAATGATTGTCTTGTCGATGTGTATACCCCTCATAAATTTACAGCCAGTTGTTTAGTCAAATTGCAATGCGGTGTATACTCTCGCATCGTTTTTGATACGGAGCTGGACATTGGATCAGGTATTCGAATTTATTGGCAACCATCTTGCCTTGGCCGGAGCATTTGCAGTGCTGTTGGTGGCGTTGCTGGTAACTGAAAACAAGCGTGGTGGACAGTCTGTTTCTACGCAGCAGGCGACACAGCTGGTGAATCGTGAGCAGGCGGTTATTGTGGACTTGCGCGCGCAGTCGGAATTTAACGCCGGACACATTGTCGATGCGCTGAATATTCCCTATACCAGTCTGTCGTCACATTTGGGTGATCTGGAAAAGTATAAGGAAAAGCCGGTGATACTGGTTTGTAAAATGGGGCAGCATTCAAGTGCAGCTGGTAAGGTGCTGATGAAGGCCGGTTTTACGCAGGTTAAGCGTATGTCAGGAGGTATGGCAGAGTGGGGTAATGCCAATCTGCCAGTGGTTAAATCCTGATACGATTAACGACAGTCGAAATGGAAAAGGTGCGCATCTATACTACGCAGTTCTGTACCTACTGTATCAGGGCGCGTATGTTACTCAATGAAAAGGGTGTTGATTACCAGGAGTTTCGTGTTGATTACGATCTAGCGTTAAGACAAGAGATGCAAACACTCAGCGGGCGTCACACGGTGCCGCAAATCTGGATTGGTGAACAGCATATTGGCGGCTATAGCGAATTAAGTATGCTAGAGGCAGCGGGTGAGCTGGATCAGTTATTGAATTAAAGCAATATATAGAGAAAGGAAAAGTTATGGCAGACAACGAACAGTCAAACCCACAGGCGGCCGCAGATAATCAGGCCGATCAGCCTCAGTTTGCGTTACAGAGAATTTATGTAAAAGACCTCTCTTTTGAGTCTCCTCGTGCACCGCTCGTGTTTCAGGAAAAATGGGCGCCCCAGGTTAAGATGGACGTGAATACCAGTGCCAAAAAGGTTAAAGATGATATTTACGAGGTTGTTTTGACCCTGACCATCACGGTTGAAAACAATGATGAGGCTGCCTATCTGGCAGAGATACAGCAAGCGGGTGTGTTTGCAATTAAAGGGCTTGATGAGGCGAATTTGCAGCACACGATAGGTGCTTTTTGCCCGAACATTTTATTTCCCTATGCCCGTGAAACGGTTGACAGCCTGATGATGCGCGGTAGCTTTCCTCCGATGCATCTGGCGCCAGTCAATTTTGATGCGATTTTTGCTGAGGCGAAAAAGCGTCAGGCAGAGCAGGCTGGTGAGGCAGGTGACTCCGAGGTTACTCACTAGAGACCGCCAGGAAAACCCTTTTGTCGCCAGGCTTCATAAACTACCACAGCTACGGAGTTTGACAGGTTCAAGCTCCGGCTGTTTTCCAGCATAGGAATACGCAACTGCTGTTGCTGGGGTATCCTCGCCCTTTCGTAATCTGGAAGCCCTCTGGTCTCGGGGCCGAAAACAACTGTATCCCCCTCGCTAAACTCGACAGCGCTGAAGCACTGACTGGCTTTGGTGGTCAGTGCATATGTCTTTGATTGTGGATGGCTTTGATAATAATCATCCAGGCATTCGTAAAGTTTTACCCTGGCCCACTCGTGATAATCCAGCCCGGCCCGACGCAACCGTTTGTCGTCAAATTCAAAGCCCAGTGGTTTGATCAGGTGTAATTGGCATCCGCTGTTTGCACATAAGCGAATGATATTACCCGTATTGGGTGGTATTTCAGGTTCAAACAAAACGATATTGAGCATAGTGGTTACTGAGTCCGATCTACAGGATAAAGGAATATAATCAGTGGCCGATATTAAATAAAGCGAAAAGCAGGAATAATCAAATTCCTTTGCTACAATTTAATTTAAGTTTTTCTTAATTCTTTTTGATTTTATTAAAATATTTCTCTAGAATTCAGGCCGGCAGTACAGGGGTGACTGTTTTAGCTAATAATAATTAACCAGTGGAAAATCTGGAATAGCTGGCCGGGTAAGAGCAGCATAAGGGGGTGGGCTCTGCTTAGTTTTTTGAAGTCGAAAAAAAATGTTGAAGGGCTGGTCGGCGTCAGTACGCAGGCGGATGGCGTAGCTGTCTGTCATATAAAGGCCAATGGTACTGATAAACCGAAACTCTGCGCCTATGAGTTCAGTGCCAGCGAAAAAAATGCTCAACACGAGTCACTGCTAAAGAAAGCGGTCAGCAAACTAAAGCTGCAAGGGGCGTCCGCCTCGGTTCTGCTGTCTCCCGGACAATATCAATTACTTTTAATAGAATCCCCGGATGTTGCTGAAGAAGAGCTAAAGCAGGCGGTACGCTGGCGCATCAAGGATCTGGTGGATTTCGATGTTGGTACCGCCGCTATTGATGTGATTCAGTTGCCGGAAGATGCATTCCCCAGCGGTCGGCAAATGGTTTATGTGGTTGCTGCCAAGCCGGCGGTGATTGACTCTGCGCGGCATCTGGCAGAGGGTGCAGGACTGGAATTGAAGTATGTTGATGTCGCTGAAACCGCACTGAATAATTTATTACGCAATGATGATCTGAAGCATCAGGGCACGGCTTTGATGTATCTGCAACCCAGGCAGGGCATGGTCAACCTGATCAGAAATAATAGCCTATACTTGAGTAGAGGGATCAGAGCGAACATTGCTGATCTTGAGAACTCTGTATTGTCCGAGTCCGATGCATTTAACCATCTGGTGTTGGAAATCCAGCGGTCGTTAGACTATTACGAGAGTCAATTGGGACAGGCACCGGCGACGCATCTGTTTCTTACACCGTTGGCGGGAGGCATTGTTCATCTCAGTGAGGCGTTGGATGCAAATTTGGGTGTCAGGGTGGATTTGCTCGATCTGCCTTCCATTCTCGAGGGCGTTGAGGACATGCCTCTGGAAATGCAACAAAACTGTGTATTGGCGGTGGCAGGTGCGATGAGGCCTGAATCGAAATGAATCAGCAGATTAATCTTTATGAAGCACCACCTGAGGTTAATGTTTGGCGAGAGTACTCGCCCTTTCCCCAGGTTGCAGTCGGCTTGGGTCTGCTGATGGTGCTGATCTACGGCTTTAGCTTAAAAAGCTATTGGGGGCTGCAGGGGCAGCTCGAGATAGTTCAGGGTCGCGAAGAGATGGGTGCCCAAAATATTGAAGCGATAAGGCAGCAGTTACCAGAGGGCGCGCTCGACCAGAATCTTGAGGCGGAAGTAGCGGAATTGAATAAAAAAGAGAAGGCTACGCGGCAGTTACTTGAGGCACTGAATCTGCAGCGCATAGGCAATGTTGGCGGTTTCTCCAGCTTTATGGAGGGTCTCGCCAGGCGCCATATGAAAGGGCTCTGGCTGACCAGAATCAGCCTCGATGAAGGGGGCGGTAAAATTGGTCTACAGGGTCAGACCAGTAAACCGGAAACCGTACCCCAGTTAATACAGCGCCTGGGTGAAGAGGAGGCGTTTGCCGGAACCAAATTTGATATTTTCAACTTAACCAACGCATCCTCAGGAAGGCTAATGTCTTTTGATGTCAGAGCGCAGCAGGAGGCTCCCTGATGAGTTCTGCCAAAACAGTTCTGATAGACAGATTTAAGGCTCTTAATACACGGGAGCGCAATATCGTATTGATATTGGTGCTGGCCGTTGCGGTGTTTATCTGGGATGCCCTGTTGTTTGCGCCGGTGCAGCGTGATACCAAGCAGATGAAGCAGCAGCTGAATGCACTGAATAGTAAAATCAAGAAACAGGAAGCGCAGCTCGCCGAATTGATGGCGGCGGCTAATCAGGATCCAAACAGCGAATTAAAGCAGCGCAGGGATCAACTGTCTGATGCGGTCGCTGAAATGGATCAGCGACTAAAGGATTTAACTTCAAACCTGATTCCCCCCAGACAGATGGCTAAGGTGCTGGAGCAGGTGTTGAGACAGAATAGCAGTTTACGGTTGGTAAAGGTCACCAGCCTGCCATCCCAGAAACTGACCGGGGTGAAAAACGAATCGGGTGTTGAAATAGTCACTTCTGCAGAAACTGAAGTGCTTTACCGGCATGGTGTCAGGCTGGAGCTGGAGGGAAGCTATTTTGATACCCTGGACTATCTGCAAAAACTGGAAGCATTGCCCTGGCAAGTGCTTTGGAGCACTTTGCAATATGAAGTTCAGGAATACCCCAAGGCATCTGTGCGGCTGGAGATTAATACACTCAGTACTGACGCAGGATGGATAGGCGTATGAGCGTAATGAACTGCAAAAATCCGGCGCTGGGTTTCCGTTCTTTAAAAGTTTCCGGTGTTGTGGCGTTGCTGCTGACTGTCGCACTGTCAACGGTACATGCGAGTGGTCGTCTGGTGGATCCGACGCGACCGGATTACTACACCGGTGCGGATAGCGCATTTATCCAGCAATTGAAAAAGGGCTATAAGCTCAGCTCGATTATCGTGAGTGACCAACGTCGTACAGCGGTTGTAAATGGGTCTTATGTAAAGGAAGGAGAGCCGGTTGGGGAGGGAGTTGTTCGTAAAATAGACCGATTGGGTGTGACCATTGAGGCACAGGGTGCGCGATTTACTATAGCGCTTTCTGATAATAATTTTAAGAAACGTCAAGTTAAGAGATAAGTGGAGATACCTATGCGTGGGTTGGCCAAAGGGTGGATAGTTTTAGTCGGGATCTGGTTGGTTGGCTGTCAGGTGGTGCAGACCGGCCCCAGCTATGATGTTTCCTCGGCCCGCCAAATTGAGAAGGAGTTGGAAGATAGTCTGGAAGCGCGAGGTGATGATCATTCAGCACAAACACCCGAAAGCATCAGCGATGCGTTATTGCCCCCGCTGACCGTGGGCTCAGAATTGTCGGATCCTCTGGCGGAGCGCTTTGATATATCGGTGGAGGCGCTTCCTGCAAAAGATTTTTTCATTGGCCTGGTTAAAGATACAGCCTACAACATGGCGGTGCACCCGAATGTGATGGGCGAAATAAGCCTGGAGCTGAAGAACGTCACTGTTGATGAGGTGATGAAAATTGTACGTGACGTTTATGGCTTTGACTATGTTAAATCAGGCCGGCTGTATCGCGTATTGCCAACTGACTTGCGCACACAAATGTTTAAAATTGATTACCTCAATGTGCAGCGGTTTGGCTCCTCAGAAACCCAGGTGAGTGCGGGCCAGGTGACCAACGCGGATACTGCGCAATCCTCAGGAGAGAATGATCTGGATGCCGGAAATCAGAGTGATACCGGTGGTACAACGTCCGTCATTGGCACACGAGTCAGGACTCAAACCAGCGCCGACTTCTGGAGCTCGCTAGCCAGCACCTTGACCATGATTATTGGCCCCGGAGAAGGGCATAAAGTTGTGGTTTCACCGCAAGCCGGGCTGGCGGTGGTCAGGGCCTATCCGAAACAGCTCCATGCGGTGCAGGAGTTTCTGGATAAGGCGGAACTGTCATTGCGCCGACAGGTTATTCTGGAGGCTAAAATTCTGGAGGTCCAGTTGAATGATGGATTCCAGGCAGGTATAAACTGGACAGCTATCAATAAGGTCAGTGATGGCAAGAATGTGATCTATGGCACGGGGCTGACTCAGGGTCCCCGTCTGGTGTCACCTGATGGCACCACTACGCTGAGCAGCACCTTACTCAATCTACCCGGTGGCGGCGATACCGAACAGCTGGGTGCCGATATTGGCGGGGCATTCAGTGCGGCGTTAAATCTTAAGGATTTCAATGGACTGATTGATCTGTTGGCAACCCAGGGCACAGTGCAGGTATTGTCCAGCCCCAGGGTTTCAACGGTCAATAACCAGAAGGCGGTCATCAAAGTTGGTACAGACGAGTTCTTTGTGACGGAGGTTTCCTCTCAAACCACCACCACTACCACCTCAAGTACGCCGACTGTGGATGTAGAGCTGACGCCGTTTTTCTCGGGTATCGCATTGGATGTAACACCACAGATAAGCGAGTCGGGTGAGATTATTTTGCATGTGCATCCTACTGTCAGTGAAGTTGTGGATCAGGCAAAAACGGTTGCATCGCCTACCGGTCAGCTAACGCTGCCTTTGGCATTAAGCACCATTCGTGAATCGGATAGCATTGTACGAGCACGCTCAGGTCAGGTAGTGGTCATTGGTGGTTTGATGCAGAATACTGCGATTGATGATACCGCTAAAACACCGGGTGTGGGTAATGTGCCCTTATTCGGGCATTTGTTCAGACAAAAACAGCAACGTTCCGGAAAGAGTGAGCTGGTTATCCTGCTGAAACCGATTATTGCCGATGATGCTGCCTGGCGGAATGCCATTCAAAACAGTAAAGATAATATGACCGAACTTCGGCAGGCACTACAGCCGGGTTGGTTCAAGTAGGCGATGACGCTGGCATGTACCTGAAGCATTTCGGGCTCAATGAAATGCCATTTTCCTTGACTCCTAACACACAGTTTTTCCTCAATATTGGTAGCCATCAGGAGGCAATGAACCTGCTGCTGGTCAGTCTGGAGAATGCCGCCGGATTTATTAAAATTATCGGCGAGGTTGGCACGGGTAAAACGATACTCTGTCGCCAGCTATTAAACAGTCTAGATGACCGATACGTGACGGCTTACATTCCCAACCCTCATTTGACACCGGCAGGTATGCGTATTGCCTTTGCTGAGGAGTTAGGTGTGGCGGTGCATCGAAATCAGGGACAGCACCGGGTATTGGCGAAGATTAATGAGCGGCTTATTGAGTTGGCGCAACAGGATAAACTGGTCGTGCTGTTAATTGATGAGGCGCAGGCAATGCCGGAAGACACTATCGAAGCGCTGCGTTTACTGACGAACCTGGAAACCGAGACACAAAAGCTACTGCAGGTGGTATTGTTTGGTCAACCGGAACTGGATGAGCTGTTGAGCCGACCTTCGCTGAGACAGCTGAAGCAGCGTATCACCTTCTCCTATGATCTAAAACCGCTTGATATGGATTCGGTTGAACGCTACATATCGCACCGCCTGTCCGCTTCGGGCTACAACGGAGCTGCTCTTTTTAGCGCGCCTTCCTTAAAGTTGCTTTATCGAGCATCCCGAGGTATACCGCGGCTGGTGAATATCCTGTGTCACAAAGCCCTGATGGTTGCTTTTGGTAAGGGTGAAAGATTGATACAACCGGCTTTTATTCGTCGTGCCGTGGCCGATACCGAAAGTGCTTTTCCTGTCCCGCTGGTCAGTTTCCGGCAGATGCTATTGCTTGGCTCGTGTCTGTTGGCGGCGCTGCTTGCGGGATATAACATTGGGTGGCGATTGTGAGTCTGGTGAATGACATGTTGCGTGATCTGGATCGACGAAAGTCCTCAGATCAACCGACGTTGCGTGAAGATGGTTCCGGTCTGGCGGTAGCGCCTCCTGATTCCAAAACGATACTGACGGCTTCGCGATTACTCTTGGCTGCTGGTCTGCTTATTCTGTTTGCCGGCGGTTATTTCTTTTATGGTTTGTATAGCAAATACCAGCAGCAACTTGAACGCCAGCAGGTGCTTAATGACGAGGCGCAGGCACTGCTGGTACCCAGGGATGTCGAGTCCAAACCTGCAACTCTGGTTGCGCAGGAAAAATCGCAAGAACCCGTTCGAATAGAGCAGTTAGCTGTCAGTGAAACGGAAAAGGGAGCGCGTATTGAAATTGGACTGTCGCAGGCTTTGCAGCATCGGGTACTGGCAATTGATGAGCAGGAGATCGCTATTGAGCTGCCGGGAGCACAACTTACCCAGTTGTTACCCAGCGTTACCGACAATGGGTTGATTAGCGCGATCGATGTGGCCAGTAGAGAGCAGGGGTTGAAATTGAATATTCGTCTGGCTCAGAGTGCCACTTTTCAAACCTACCTGCTAAATCAGGAAGACTCGGTACGTCTCATCGTTGATTTTATTCTCGAGAATACGAAGGTGCCGGGCGGGCAGCCGGCTGTGAAAGATACTGGTGAGCCGGTCAGTAGTGCTGTGCCAACGCCACCTGAAACGAGTGATCAACCGGCGCCTGATAAGGAGTTGGATAAGAGTCAGGAGCCGCTTACTGATGATAGTCCTGTGTCAGCTGCGCCAAAGAATAGCGCGCCACCGGCCAGTTTCAGTAAAACCACAGCGGTGTTATCTGTAGAGGAGAAAGACCGGATTGTGGCTCAACAGGCAGCCGGGTTGATCAGAGAGGGGCAGTATGATAACGCTGTCAAACAGTTACAGGGGTTTTTGGCTGAGACACCCGGTGCGCTTAAAACGAGAGTTCTCCTGGCTCGGCTCTACCTACAGCAGGGCAATTATTCAGCGGTTGAAACATTGTTGACGGCCGGTTTGGACGCAAGACCAGGCTATGGCCCGTTTGTGATATCGATGGCGCGGGTTTTGATGGAGCAGAGAAAAAACAGCGATGCACTGGCGTTGCTGAAGAAGCATGAAAGTAACCTCAAGACTGATATCGGGTTCCTGTCCCTGTTGGCACCTCTGCTGCAAAGAGAGGCTTCGCATTCCGAGGCGGTCAGTGTCTTTGGTGCACTTTTACGCCATGACGAGAGTAATGCGCAATGGTGGATAGGTCAGGCTATTTCACTTGAAGCGCTAGGTAAGAGGCAGCAAGCGCTTCAGGCTTATCTTCGCGCCAGGCGCATTCCGCAAATCGATGCTAGGCTTAGGGAATACGCGAGTAATCGCATAGCTCAGTTAAGAGAGATGAGATAGTTTATGACACAACCCAACAAAAAAATTCGCCTGGGCGATCTGTTGGTGCAAAACGGCGTGCTCACAGAGGAGCAGCTGGTGCAGGCACTGGATGAACAGAAAAAACTGGGCCTGAGGCTTGGTAAGACCCTGGTTCATCTAAAATTTGTTGATGAGGAGCAACTGCTGCAGTTTCTTTCGCAACAGCTGCATATCCCCTATATCGATATCACAAACTTTGACTTCAACGAAGAGTTAATACGCAGGATACCGGAGACACTGGCTCGCCGTTTTCGAGCCATTGTGCTGAAAGAGCAGAATGGTGCGTTGCTGGTCGGTATGGCCGATCCGATGGATATCTTTGCTTTTGATGAAATATCCAGAGTACTGGGTCAGGAGATCGATCAGGCGGTAGTCCGTGAATCCGATCTGCTCAACGCAATGGATATGGTCTATCGGCGTACCAGTGAAATTTCCACTCTGGCTGAAGAGTTGCAGGATGAGTTGGGTGATGAGCAGTTTGATCTGGGCCAGCTTTCCACCGCAGATGATGAAAGTGAGGCTCCGGTCGTCAAACTGCTGCAATCAATTTTTGAGGATGCCTTGCAGGTTAAAGCTTCGGATATCCATATTGAACCGGATGCTACGGTGGTCAGGGTTCGACAGCGTATTGATGGCGTATTACAGGAACACGTCATGAAAGAGAAGCGTATTACATCAGCGATGGTGTTGCGCCTCAAGTTGATGTCCGGGCTGGATATTTCAGAAAAGCGTATTCCCCAGGATGGCCGCTTTTCAATTCGTGTAAAACATCACACTATCGATGTGCGTTTATCGACCATTCCAACACAACATGGTGAATCCGTGGTGATGAGGTTGCTGGATCAGTCTGCGGGTGCGATTGACCTTGATCACTCTGGAATGCCGGCGCAGATGCTGGAACGTTTCAGACAACTGATTCATCGGCCGCACGGCTTGATTCTGGTTACGGGGCCTACCGGTAGCGGTAAAACCACAACACTTTATGGCGCATTGAGTGAACTGAACTGCCCGGAAAAGAAAATTATAACGGTGGAAGATCCGGTAGAGTATCAGCTTGAACGTATTACGCAGGTGCAGGTAAACCCGAAAATTGGATTGACCTTCGGTTCGGTGTTGCGCGCTACCCTGCGCCAGGACCCCGAAATATTGCTGGTCGGTGAGATTCGGGATCATGAAACCGCAGAAATTGCCTTGCGTGCATCCATGACCGGGCACTTGGTTTTGTCGACCTTGCATACCAACGATGCTTTGGCCAGCGCCATGCGCCTGATTGATATTGGCGCGCCAGGTTATCTTGTCGCATCGTCTTTGCGTGCTGTGGTATCTCAGCGGCTGGTGCGCCGGGTTTGTGAAAACTGCAAGCAGGATTGTGCACCGGATGAACAGGAGATGGTGCTGCTGGAATCTATTCTGGATGCAGATGAATTGGAGCGTACTCGCTTTAAAAAGGGGACTGGTTGTCAGTCCTGTAATCACACTGGCTACAAAGGGCGGATTGGTATCTTTGAGTTGCTGGAGGTGAACCCGTTAATGGCAGATGCCCTGCGAAGGAATGACGCCTCTGGTTTTACCAAGGCAGCCATTGCCAGCCCCAGCTTTAAGCCGTTGATTACTTCTGCAATGGAGTATGCCTCAAAAGGTATTATTTCGCTGGAGGAGGTGTTCCGGGTCGCCGAGCAGGTGGACGAATCGGAAGAGAATGTCGATGCGGGAGTAGTCGAGCCCCCCTTATAAAGGGCTTGCTCGAGGTCGGGTCGATTTTTCAGTTAAACAGGAATTGATTAAACATGCCAACCTATCAATACCAGGTACGCAATCAACAGGGTGAGCTGGTCACCGGCAGACTGGAGGGTGCTAATGCCGAAGCGGTTGCTTCGCTGTTGGGTAATCGGGGTATGATTCCGCTGAATATTCAGGAAGCGGCAGCAGCCAGTACTGCTAAAACGGGTAGCAACAAACCGCTGCTTCAGCGACGCCGAATAAGCCTGGATGAGTTGATTATTTTCAGTCGGCAAATGTTTAGCCTCGCAAAAGCAGGGGTGCCGATTATTCGCGCATTAAGGGGGCTGGCAGGCTCAGCAAGAAATCTGGTACTGAAGGAAACCCTGTTTGATGTTGCGGAATCCCTTGAATCGGGTATTGATCTGGCGTCATCGCTAAATCGGCATCCCAAACTGTTTTCGGAGCTATACGTCAGCGTTGTTCACGTGGGAGAAAACACCGGGCGGCTGGATCTTGCTTTTAAGCAGGTGGCGGGGTACCTCGAGTTGGAACGGGATACTAAAAAACGCGTTAGCGCGGCAACACGGTATCCAATGTTTGTGATTCTGGCGATTGTGGTCGCTGTTGGTGTGATTAACGTACTGGTGGTGCCCGCTTTTTCCAAGCTGTTTGAGAGTTTTAATGCGGAATTGCCCTGGCAAACACGTTTTCTGATCTGGTGCTCGGATTTCACGATAAATAACTGGTACTGGATATTGCTGGTGATTGTCGGACTGTTTTTCTCCGTCCGCTACTATATTAATACCAAAAATGGGCGCCTGGTCTGGGATCGCTATAAGTTAAAGATTCCTTTGATTGGTCCGATCTATGAGCGAATTAACCTGGGTCGTTTTGCGCGTACTTACGCGATGGTGGTCCGTGCAGGTGTGCCAGTGGTTCAGGCGCTGGCGGTAGTGGGCAAGGCGGTTGGCAATAGCTATGTGGCGCAACGTATCGCTTCCATGAGTAATGGTATTGAGCGTGGTGAGAGTTTTAGCCGTACAGCAAACAATACAGGCCTGTTTTCACCCCTGGTGATGCAGATGATCTCGGTGGGAGAGGAGACCGGGTCGATGGATGACCTGCTCGATGAGGTGGCGGATTTCTATGAGCAGGAGGTTGATTACGATCTGAAGAGCCTTGGCGACAAGATCGAGCCAATCCTGCTGCTTGTGGTGGCCGGTATGGTGATGATTCTGGCGTTGGGTGTATTCCTGCCGATGTGGGATCTATCCAGTGCTGTAAAAGGAGGGTAGCAGCTTGGCTGGTGAGAGAGGATATTCTCATCTGGAACTGATGCTCGCGCTGACACTGATACTGATTTTTATCAGTGGAGCTTTAAAAGTGTTGATTGGTTTTTCCGCTGAGTCGGAAAAAATGGATATGGAGCAGGTGTTGCATAACCTGAAGCAGTCAATTCTGGTCACAGTAGGGGAGCATTTGGTTGAATCGGATCTCTTCGAACTACAGCGACTACAGGGAAGCAATCCGGTGCTGTTGTTAAGGTCGAACCCGGATAACTATATCGGGGAGCGAGGTGACCTGGATGAGCGGCCACCAGCGGGTTACTGGTATTACAATTATGATCGGCAGGTTTTGATCTATCGTGTAATTCACACCCGCTCTTTTCGCAGTCGGGGCACGTTGACAGATGAGGCAGCATTTAAACTTAATCTCATTTTTACCGATAACAATAATAACGGGCGGTTTGATCGAGGGGTTGATGTGGTGCAAAGCTTGAGGCTGGAGCCACAGGCAAGGTATGAGTGGGTCAATTAGAACGAAAAGATACTACGGAGCGGATATGAAAAAGCAAACGGGGTTTACCATTATTGAACTCGTGATTGTGATTGTAATTCTGGGGCTGTTGGCTGCGACCGCGCTACCCAGGTTTTTGAATGTGACGGATGATGCCGAGGCGGCCGCCACAGAAGCGGTGGGTGGTGGATTTGCAACGGGTATATCGCTCGCACATGCACGCTGGGTGGCGGACGGACATAGTCGCGGCACGGCGGATATATTGATTACCCTTGAGGGCAGCAATGTCAATATGAATGAAAGGGGCTGGCCGGCCAATACCGGTACTGTGGGCGCCGGTCTTGACGATCAGACGGAAGAGGAGTGCCAGGAGATCTGGAATACTCTGTTACAGAGTCCTCCTTCAACCTCAATTGTTACCGGGGACAGGGGTAAAGCACGTTTTCATATCACCGTTATTAATGCGAATCCGGATGTGTGTCGTTATGAGTTGGCGCGGGTGCCGGCGGCAAATCCGCCGACCCACAGAATTGACTATAACGTGGCTACAGGGCAGGTCATCACCACCGTTCCTGATTTAAGGTAACTGTTTAATATATAAAACAATATACGGTTTTTCCGTGTTGATGTTGGTGTTGTTGAACTATTTTTAAATTACCCTGTTCAACTTGTATATTCGAGAATTTCGGCTATAAATTAAGAAAGTAAAATTTATCAACCCTATGAATGAATTGGACGCAACATGAACAGAAAGCAAACAGGTTTCACCATTATAGAATTGGTTATTGTGATCGTAGTGCTGGGTATTCTGGCGGCGGTGGCGATTCCCCGTTTCACCGATTTTACCGGAAGCTCACGCCAGGCGGTTTTGGCAGGGATTTCGGGCTCGATTACCAGCGCTAATACGCAGGTTTATGCGCAGGCATTAATACAGGGTAAGCAAACACTGGGTAACACCACGACAACTGTGCCGGGTATTGATGCAAATAATGATGGTAATGATGACACGGTGCCTACACGCTTTGGCTATCTGCGTGATACTGGAGCTGGTAGCACAGCGATGCAGTCGCTATTGCAGGTCGAGGATGGATCAGGGTTAAACAGCAGTAATGCGATCGCTTTTCAGGTGGCGGGTGGAAGAATCAATGTTGGCTATGATTTTGATGGGGATGGTAATGTTACTGATGATGATTGTCATGTCATCTACACCGAATCAACCGGTGCTTCGCAGCTTCCGGTAATCACCTATGAGATTACCGACTGCTAACGGTAACTGAATTATGGGTCGACAGTTAATTAATCGAGGGCCGGTGCGGAATTTAGCTTGTGTCGAGCAGGGGTTTACCCTGGTCGAACTGGTCGTAGTGGTGGTGTTGCTGGGTATACTGGCCGCCACCGTAGCACCGCGCTTTGTTGATCTGACAGGTGATGCGGAACGTTCAACTGTAAGAGGTTTCGCGGAAGCGGTCAATGGTGGCAATAATATCAATTTTGCCACCTGGCTGGCACGACGCAGCAGCCCAACGGCTTCCGTAGGTGCGCCAGTCAAGGACACCACCGACGGTTGTACCGATGCGGTCGCGCAGGCGCTGTTGCAGGAGTCTTTTGATACCACCAAGTATGAAGTGGTGGTGAGCGGTACCGGTGCAGCTGATTCCGGCAGCAATAATCTGGCTTTGGGAGCAGAGAAAAGCTGTGATTTCAGGGTGAAGTCCACACCCACTATTCTGGCTAGCCTGACGCTGAGTGGTGCCAGGTGAGAAAGTGAAGCCCGCCCGCCAGTGGACGCTTTAACCCCGAAAAGTCGGGGTACATTAAGGACCAGATGAACATTTCCAAGAATCAGGGGTTCACACTATTAGAGCTGATCGTCACGCTGATTCTGGTGGGCATTCTGGCTGTGAGTGCGGTTTCCCGTTTCGGGGAAGAGAGTGCTTTTGCAGTTAAAATAGAGCAGGAGAACCTGATCTCCATACTCAACCAGGCACAGCAACTGGCAATGTCCGGTCAGTCTGTAGAGTTTTCGGTCATTGCTGGATCTCCGCAGAGTGTAGCGATCCGCTTGGGCTCTCCGCTAGCGTACTACAGCGTCGGCAGTATCAAGTATCCACAAGTGGCGCATCGGGATGTGGTTATTTCTCCTTCTCCAGTAGTAATCACCTACAGCAACTTAGGTCGACCCAACGCCCCTGTCAGTTTTACTGTCAGTGCGGCAGCCGGGGGTTCAGCCGGTGTCTGTCTGGAAAATTCAGGGTATGCCCATGCCTGTTAAAATTTTAAAGCCTTCAGTGCAACATCGGCAGCCGACTGTCAGCAAGGGCTTTACGCTTATTGAATTGATCGTGTTCATTATCATTATTGGCATTGCCACGGTGGGATTGTTTTCTGCGTTGAATCAACACAACCTGTCCAGCGTGGATCCGATTTATCAGGTACGCGCATTGGAATTGGCGCAGGCGCAGCTTGATGAGATTGTTGGAAAGCGCTACGACCAGAACAGCCCTAATGGAGGTTTTCCGCCCTGTAACAGCGGTGAGGCCGGAGCCTTGGCCTGCAACTCGTTTGCCGCGGGAGATAAAGCCGCCCTTGACGATATTGATGACTATGATGGATTTAATGCGGTACCGACTATCTATGGTGGCTATACGGTGAACGTTCAGGTTACAGCGGTTACCTTGACGGGGCAGCCGGCTAAACTGGTGGCGGTGCAGGTGACCCCTCCAGTGGGAGAGCCGGTTAATCTCAGTGCTTACCGGGCCAATTTTTAGGCTATGCCGCCATGATGCCGGAAATTACACAACGGAGCCGAAGGTGCAATTTCGGTCCCATATACAGCATACCAAATGCGATGAGCATCGCATTGGCACCAAAATGTGTGCCTACTTCACCAAAAAGAGTGGTGAGCGGGTGTGCCGGATTTACCCTGGTTGAGTTGATTATAGTGATTGTGGTGATGAGTATTCTGGCCTTGGGGACTACTCGTTATATCGTGCAGACCACCGAGCAATATACAGCTTCCGCCGATCGAACAAAGTTAATTGGTAGTGGTCGTGTGGCGGTCGAGAAAATTGTCAGACGCCTGCGCAATGCCTTGCCTAATAGCGTACGTGTCAGCGCATCCGGGCGCTGTGTAGAATTTTTCCCGATTTTGGCCGGCACGGCTTCCGTAGGCGTGATACCTCGGCCAGTAAACCCTCTGGCTACGGCCACTTTTACGCTGGCCAGCGCCCCTGCTAACTATGCGGTGATCGCACCCTTAACGCCGGGAGAGCTTTATAATCCTCCGCCGGGAGATCGGGTGATTCGGCAGACCGCCATTTCCAGTGCGGGCACGTACTCCAGCATCGATCTGGGTGCACCGGTAAACTTTCTGCGAACATCACCCACCGAACGTGTTTATCTGGTGGGGCAGCCGCAACGTTTTTGTGCCAGTGTCAATGCGCTGACTCACTACAGTGGTTATGGGATACTGGCGTCCTTAAGTGATCTGCCTCCTGCTGGAGCACTGGTCAGTCTGATTGCTGAAGATGTGGATATCAGTCTGCCGGATCTCAATTTTCAATACACGCCGGGTACCCTGAAACGAAACGCAATCGTTGCTGTGACCCTGAATTTCTTAAAGAGCGGGGATCCGGTGCGTATATTCCATGAGGTGCAGATCCGAAATGTACCTTAATAAACCGCATTTTCAGCGTGGTTTCAGTCTGCCGGTAGCGGTGTTCGTGATCGTGATTATGGCTTTGCTCGCAGTAGGTATTGTGCAGCTTTCGTCACGCAGCAATATCTCTGCCACGCAGGAGGAGCTCGCCAATCGTGCCTTTTATGCCGCTGAAAGTGGAGCGTCTTGGGCGATGTCCAGATTGTTTTTTAATACCCTGGGTCCCGCGACGCGGGCATTCTCGGATGCCGCCTGTGATGCGCTCGGAGGTCCGCCGGTATTCGCTTCACAGGGGCTGGCAACCTGTACAGTGTCGCTGAGCTGCAGTTGTCCGGGGTTGGCCAGCTGTTCGGCGCAAGCGATCGGATTAACCAACTATTACAGAATCACCAGCAGGGGTGTGTGTGGAACGGGGCAGGTGCAAGGCATACGGACCATTGAAATCGGAGCTAAAAATGAACCCTAGTGCGCTGCTCATTGCGCTGTTCGTTCTGCTGCTCCCGCTGGGGTCATTGTCAGCAGCACCGGGGGATGTGCTGTTTTGGGACAACTTTAACAGCAACTTGAATAAATGGAGTGTCTCCGGTATTGGTGACGCGAGTATTGGTAATGAAACCGCTGATGAGGGGCAGTCGTTGCGTCTGCGACACAACACCGTGACCGTCACCAGTAACGGCGCGATAGCCGGCAATGTACCGGCGGTCGATGTGGCCGTCTGGATTCGGCGCGGCTCGGACAGTTTCAGCGAAGACCCTGACGGCAACGAAGATCTGGTCCTTGAATACCTGAATGCCTCCAGTATCTGGGTGGCATTGGAAACCTTCCCCGGCAGTGAAACACCGGGAGAGATATTTAACCGAATCTACAACCTTCCTCCGGACGGACTGCATAATGGTTTGCGTGTGCGGTTTCGGTTTTTAAGGGGCAGTGGTGTGGATTGGGACTACTGGCATGTGGACAGCCTGGAGGTGACCGAAGAAGCGCCGCCATCGTTCAATCCTCCGGTGGCCGATTGGCGTTTCGATGAGTTGCTATGGGACGGCACGCCCAACGAGATAGAGGATTCGAGTGGAAATAACTACCATGGCCGCGCAAACAATGCACTGACCGAAGATCAAGGGTTGCTCTGTAGTGCGGGTAATCTGAGCGGCAGCAGCAACAGTGATTATCTGTCGATGAACTATCGTGCCATGAACGGCCTGGGTGATTTTACACTGGTCGTCTGGGGAAAAACCACTTCGCTCGGTGGCTTTCAGACCATCGTTTCCGGTGCAAATGGCAGTGGCGCTGCGGCCAATGAACTGGTCATGCTGTTTGATACAGCGACTCGGTTTACGCCGGTTATTTCGGCCGCCTTTTTTAACGATACCGCCGATATTTCGGTATCGCCGGCGCCAGACAATAATATCTGGCATCAATTTGTATGGACCCGGGTTGCGGCCTCGCGGCAAAGCTGTTTTTACCTTGATGGTGTATTGCGGGGCTGTATTACCAATCCCGCCTCTGATGATGACGACCCATTAAGTATTTCTGCCAACGGTCTGATTCTGGGACAGGATCAGGATTCCATCGGTGGCAGTTTCGATGCTTCACAGGACTGGGAAGGGTTGCTGGATGAAGTGCTGGTATTTGATTATGCGATGACACCTTTGCAGATTCAGACGATTCGCAGCAATATTCTGGCGGGTGACAACTGGGATGGTAGCACACGGGTTTGTCCCGATGTGGACCATTATCAAATCACACATGTCGGAACCGGAGGCGGAGCGGCGGTTACCTGTGAGGGTGAGCCGGTCATTATTACCGCACATGATGTCGATCATCATCCTGTAGAGCCGGGCGACAGCGTGACCATTACCATAAATACCAATACCGGTGTGGGTGACTGGAGTGTAAGCGCTGCGGCGACTGGTGTGTTTAATAATGGTGTCAGCGATGACGGGGTCGCAACTTACCGTTTTGGTACGGGAGAGGAGTTCGTGGAGCTGGTGCTGAAGCATTCATTCGAAACGGTTGCGCCGCATATGGATATTGATGTGATTGACAGCAACCTGGTAACCGATGATGACGGGAGCGCAACGGAAGATGCCCGTCTGGAGTTTGCCGATGCGGCCTTTCGCTTTTATGCCGGCGATGGTACTACCCAGACGGCCAACAGCATCGGTACGCAAATTTCAGGGAAAGAGAATAACTTATTGCCTGGCAATCAGGTGGTTCAGATAAGATCGATCATAAAAGATAGTGATACCGGTGCTTGTGAAGTCGCCCTAACCGGACTTCAGACGGTGGAGATGGCATCCCAGTGCATCAATCCGGGCGCCTGTTTGCTGGGGCAACAGGTCACAATCAACAATTCAACTGCAATAGCCAGCAATCCGGTTTCGGGTGTGACCGCCTATAGCACTGTAAACCTGATCTTTAATATCGATGGTATTGCCGAATTCAGCTTTGATTACTCCGATGCGGGACTGATCTCCCTGCATGCCAAAAAAGAGATACCGGAAACCACGGAAGACCCGGCTTTTACACTGGAAGGTGCCTCCAACACCTTTGTGGTGCGTCCTTTTGCCTTTGGCTTTCCGGAAATTACCAACAGCGCCGGTGATGATAACACCGGCGGTGACGAAACCAGCGGCGACGGATTCACGGCCGCTGGAGAAGATTTTGATGTGACAGTGGCCGCCTATCGGTGGCAGGCTGTGGATGACAGCAATCAGGATGGGCATCCTGACCCCTCAGTTAATGTGACCAATAACGGTATAACCCCCAATTTTCGTGCCGATATGAACTTGCTGGTGGGAGATGCCACTCCTTTCGGTGGTGCCAGTGTGGTAGGTGTATTGAGCGGTAGCGTTCCGGTGCCGGAGCTGGATTTTGCCAGCGTACTGAATGGTGGCGGACGCGGTCTGGCGGAGACCGATCTGGCGTATAGCGAAGTCGGCAGTATTCAGATAGAGGCCAGAAGTGATGACTACCTCGGTGACTTCGCTGCCGATATTCGTGGCGTCAGCCCCAAAATCGGGCGCTTTTACCCTGATCATTTTATACTGGTCAGCAGTGATGCCACGCCCGCCTGCGGGTTGTTTAGCTATATGGGGCAAACCTTCGATCTTGAATACACCCTGCAAGCGCAAGCGTTAGGTGGTGGATTAACCCAGAATTACGATGAAGCCCTGGGCTATGTCGGAACAGCGCAATTGACGGTGCATGGGGAAGATCAGGATGATGGGACAGATCTGGGTGGCCGGGTTGCCGATGTATTCAATCTCTGGGAAGGAGGGGAGTATATTGTTGAGACTGATGCCGCGCTGTTTAATCGGGATACGGCACCGGATGGCGCATTCCATTTTTTGCAGCTCAGTTTGAGAATCGACACCGAACAGGATGATCGCGATTTTCTGGATTTTGATCAGGACCCTGACGACAGCGGTGACTGTGTGGCAGCCACCAGCTGTACCTCCCTTGGAATCGCACCCTTACTGGATATGCGCTATGGACGAATGATCGTCAATAACGCCTTTGGGCCGGAATTGATTGATCTGGATGTGGGCCTGCAGAGCGAATACTACTCCGGGGGCAGCTTTGTACTCAACACCGACGATAACTGCAGTCTTTACATTAATACCGATGCATCGCTCTCCAATTTTGGTGGCAATCTCAGTAGCGGAGAAACCGCAGTGATCCTGCCGACCGTCTCTGCCCAGTTGATTAAAGGACGCAGCCCCAGAATTTCTGCGTTGACCCTGAGTGCTCCCGGTGCTGGAAATGATGGTACTGTGACGGTCGAGCTTGCCGTTCCGGGCTGGCTGAAATTTGATTTTGACGGTGATAGCACCGATGACGATCCTTCAGGGCTGGCAACTTTTGGTCAGTTTCGTGGTAATGACCGAGTGATTTACTGGCGCGAGGTATTTAATTGATAGTTGTGAAACTGAGCTACCTTTTCGCACAGTTTAATTTGCTATAATTTTTGAATGTGTGCAGGGTGATGGAAAGTTTGGGGTCATATATGGCCCTAAATTTCCTTAAACAGTCTGAAGGTGCAGGGTCACCGTGACAGCGCACGGCGATTCCGTTGAAGTCCATGCCTGGTGCATTTGTTGGTAGACAGCAATAGCGAGGTCTACCTGTTTAACGCCTAAATCCCCAACTCCTTCATCTTCCGCGTAAGCGTATTACGCCCCCAGCCGAGCAACAGCGACGCATCGCGTTTGCGGCCGCCGGTTTTTTTTAGTGCGGCTTCGATCATGATGCGCTCAAATCGCGGGGAAGCCTGTTTGAGTATGGCGGACTGATTGCTGCCCAGTGCTCTTTCCGCCCATCGCTGCAGTGCTGTTTCCCAGTCGCCCGGACCGGACTCCTGTTGCAGGGTTTGTTCCTGTAATTCGGGTGGTAGATCTTCAATATGAATTTCCCTGCCGCTGGCCATTACAGTCAGCCAGCGGCAGGTGTTCTCTAGTTGTCTTACGTTGCCGGGCCACGCCAACAGGCTGAGGTAATGCTCGGTATCAGGCTTCAGGGTTTTGGGTTCGACATTCAACTCCTGAGCGGAATTTAGCAGGAAATGGTGTGCCAGCCGGGCGATATCCTCGCGCCGCTCACTTAGTCTGGGCAGGTGAATACGAATCACATTGAGCCGGTGGAACAGATCTTCACGAAACTGGCCGGATTGAACCAGTTGTTCGAGATCCTGGTGGGTGGCTGCGATGATACGTACATCTACCTTGACCGGTATGTGGCCGCCGACCCGATAGCAAGTTTAGGGTCAGTGTAAAAACTCTCAAAATTTGCCATAGCAAGTTTAGGGTCAGTGTAAAAACTCTCAAAATTTGCCATAGCAAATGCCAGGTAGTCTCAGCTATACTTTTGCTAAATTCACCCTATTTCAAGGAAGAGATATGGCCCGCTTACCACGCTTGTGTATTCCAGGTATCCCCCAACATATTATTCAAAGAGGCGTCAACCGGCAGGTGTGCTTTGCTGCCGAGGAGGATTTCGCTGCCTACGCACATTGGCTGCGTGAATGCGCAGTGAAGTACCATGTTGCCGTTCATGCCTGGGTATTTATGACCAACCATGTACACTTACTGGTAACACCCCAAGACAAGCAGAGTACCTCCCGCATGATGCAAACTTTGGGGCGCTATTATGTGAGGTATTTTAACCGGACTTACTGCAGAACCGGCACTCTTTGGGAAGGACGTTTTAAGTCTTCGCTGGTGAGCGCGGAAGAGTATTTACTGATCTGTCAACGCTATATCGAGCTAAATCCGGTCAGGGCCGGAATGGTCTCTGTACCGGGGGAATATCGTTGGTCCAGTTACTGCTCCAACGGGTTGGGCAGACCTGCGAAACTGTGGACCCCACACCCGGTTTACTCTGCTTTGGGAAATTCAGTTAAGGAGAGAACGTCATCATATCGGCAACTCTTTAGCGGCCATCTGGACGATAATTTAGTAATGGAGATTAGAGAACTAACCAACAAAGGGATGGCTTTGGGGAATGACAAATTCAAGGAGGAGATAGAGGTGTTGATTGGTCGCCGGGTTAGGCCTTTAAAACGAGGGCCCTCCCCTAAAATATAGGGTGGACGATGAGTTTTTACACTGACCTTAAACTTCCAGTTGGTGCAATCACAGGTGGAAAATTTACTGTTGAAATCATTACTATTGGGGCACAAGAGACTGCGACGCAAATTACTTCCGCAGTCACGTCATCAGGGAATGGTAAATAACGTGCTAAGAGTGGTTGTTTTGGATGTAAGTATGGTCCGAGAAATGTGAATGAGCGAAAACTACAGCCGAAAGTTGTTAAATACAATAATTAGAGCTCATGTATTCCTTGCTTTGGCGTTTATAGCGGGGATTGTTATAGTGATTTTGAGCTCTAATAAGAACGTACATATCTATTTTGAGTTGGAGTTTTATCTTGTTATGTTTAAAAAACCCATGCTTTGGATATTGTATATAGCGGTTGTTGCTTCGTTTGCCGGGGCGGCTTTAATTGGAAGTTTAATTAGTAAATTCAAAGGTGATAAAGAATAAGTGGGGTCATATTAAACGTACCCCGAATTGACCATCTCGCCACATGGTGAAGAAGCAACTAAAGGTGATTAAATTGTGGATTTAAGGAAGCTTTGAAAGGACGGGCTTTTGAGTTTTTACACTGACCCTAAATTACTATAAGAGCCGTAAATACCAAGCCCACTAGGATACGCCTAAATAGCGGTTGGCCAAAATAACCCATGATCTTCTAATTTAATTTTGGTTGCTTGTAATATAGGGGCTAATTTCCCCTTGAGCGTTACGATGTTATAGCGTTAAAATGTCATAATGTTATTTGGGAGGTCATTATGAGCAGTCTATCCAAGCGCTCCACCATCTACTTTGAGCCCAGCGTCCATCAGGCTCTAAAGATAAGGGCAGCTTCATCTAACATTTCTGTATCTGAACTCATAGATGAGGCTGTACGCCTGCTTATGAGTGAAGATCAGGAGGATTTAGCGGCTTTCTCAGAGAGAAAAAACGAGGAAGAGGTCAGCTATGAAGCGCTACTTGATGACCTGAAGAAGCATGGGAAAATATAAAATAACCTTCAAGGAGTCTGTAACTAAAGACTTACGTAATATACCCTCGACGGAGGTGAAGCGCATCTTAAATAAAATCGACTCGCTGGCGGAGAACCCTAGAGGTGAAGGCTGTATAAAACTATCCGCCCAGGAGCGTTACAGAGTCAGGCATGGGCTATATCGAATTATTTACGAAATACGTGACAAGGCGTTGATCGTTCATGTTGTTAAAGTTGCACATCGATCATCGGTTTATAGATGCAATTAACCATATAAGGATCAGCGCCTTTTTTGAAGCAGTCTTTAGGATCTGGGCCACTGTGACAGCGCACGGCGATTCCGTTGAAATCCTGCCTGGGGCATTTTGCAGGCGGGTAGCAATAGCGGGGTCTACCTGTTTAACTCCTAAATCCCCAATTCCTTAATTTTTCGGGTCAGGGTATTACGCCCCCAGCCGAGCAACAGCGACGCATCGCGTTTACGGCCACCGGTTTTTTTCAGTGCCGCTTCGATCATGATGCGCTCAAATCGCGGGGAAGCCTGTTTGAGTATGGAGGACTGATTGCTGCCCAGTGCTCTTTCCGCCCATCGCTGCAGCGCTGTTTCCCAGTCACCCGGACCGGACTCCTGTTGCAGGGGTTGTTCCTGTAATTCGGGTGGCAGATCTTCAATATGAATTTCCCGGCCGCTGGCCATTACAGTCAGCCAGCGGCAGGTGTTCTCTAGTTGTCTTACGTTGCCGGGCCACGCCAACAGGCTGAGGTAATGCTCGGTATCAGGCTTCAGGGTTTTGGGTTCGACATTCAACTCCTGAGCGGAATTTAGCAGGAAATGGTGTGCCAGCCGGGCGATATCCTCCCGCCGTTCACTTAGTCTGGGCAGGTGAATACGAATCACATTGAGCCGGTGGAACAGATCTTCACGAAACTGGCCGGATTGAACCAGTTGTTCTAGATCCTGGTGGGTGGCAGCGATGATTCGTACATCTACCTTAACCGGTATGTGACCGCCGACCCGATAGAACTCACCATCTGCCAATACGCGCAGCAGGCGGGTTTGGGTTTCGGCTGGCATATCGCCGATCTCATCCAGAAACAGCGTGCCGCCATCAGCTTGCTCAAAGCGGCCTTTTCGAAGATTGGCGGCGCCGGTAAAGGCACCTTTTTCGTGACCAAACAGTTCGGACTCGATCAGATCTCTGGGAATAGCTGCCATGTTCAGGGCGATAAAGGGCTGGTTGGCCCTTGGGCTGTGTTGATGTAGCGCGGCGGCGACCAACTCTTTGCCGGTACCGGATGCACCGTTGATCAATACCGTTACGTTGGAGTGTGACAGCCGCCCAATAGCTCGAAACACCTCCTGCATGGCGGGCGCTTCTCCGATAATTTCACTCTCGGAAGGTGTGGGTGTCTGTGGAGCAAGGTTCTTTTTTTCCTGGGCGTGGGCTATCGCTCTTTGTACCACACTGGTTGCCTCATCGATATCAAAAGGTTTGGGTAGGTACTCAAAGGCACCTCCCTGATAGGAGGCTACCGCACTGTCCAGATCCGAATGTGCAGTCATGATTATGACGGGAATACCGGGATGCTGATTGTGGATCAACTCGAGCAGGTCCAGCCCCTGGATGCCTGGCATGCGAATATCGCAGATAATAGCATCGGGTTGGGTGAATTCCAGTCTGTTCATCAGCGAGTCGCCGCTTTCAAAACTCTCGGTGTTTATATCCTCCTGTGCCAGGGCTTTTTCCAGAACCCAGCGTATGGAGCTGTCGTCGTCAACAATCCAGACCTGATTGTTCATTATTCGATATCCGTTTCAAGGGGAATAAAAATGGTGAAGCAGGTGGTGCCGGGTTCGCTCTGATACTGGATTAATCCGTTGTGCTGATTAATGATGTGTTGTGCGATGGTTAGCCCCAGTCCGCTACCGCTGGCACTACCGCTTATCATCGGATAGAAGATAGTATCTTTGAGTTCGTCCGGAATGCCCGGCCCGTTATCCACGATGTCAATGCGACAGACCATGCGGTGTCTTTTATTGGCCAGGGTGATTTGTCGGGCAGTACGTGAGCTGATGCGGATTACGCCATCGGCCTCATTGATCGCCTGCATAGCATTGCGCACGATATTTAGAAGTGCCTGAATCAGCTGTTCCTTGTTGCCGCGAATCTCCGGTATGCTGGGGTCGTAGTCGCGGATAATGGTGGCGTTGCCTTTGCTTTCCCGTTCTACCAGTTGGGCTACGTATTCAAGTACTTCGTGGATGTTCAGTGCGTCAAATCTGGTTTGCCGGTTTGGGCCCAGCATTTGATCTACCAGATTACGTAACCGGTCGGCTTCGGCAATAATAATATCGGTATAGTCCTGCTGTTGCGTGCTATCCAGCTCGCGCGCCAGTAGTTGTGCGGCACCACGAATTCCACCCAGAGGGTTTTTTATCTCATGAGCCAGCCCTTTGATAAGCAGGCGAGAGGCCTCCTGTTGCCCCAGCAGGCTCTCTTCACGGGAAATTCTCAGCCATCGGTCCCTGGGAAAGATCTCGATGATAAGATAGTGCTCATTATCAAAGAAGGGTGTCACCGTATAGTCGACGGTTAGGTTACCGTTATGGTGCAGTTTTAACTGGGTTTCTCTCTTGGTATAGGATTGGCCGGAGTCGATGGCTCCAGCTAGCTCTTTTGTAGAGCTTTTGGTTTCGGTAAACAGTTTGTTCAGGTGTTGCCCTCTTGTGCGCTTGCCGCTCGTCGCCAGCAGCGCTTCGGCAGCGCTATTCATATACCTGACCCGCAACTCCCCACTCAGCAACACAATCGCCGTGGTCTGTGTGTCTAGCAGTTTCTGATAAAATGCGTTGCTCATTGTGGGTACAGGGTCATTTGTATTTGCGATCAATCGTTTTCAGGACATTGTGCCTGAGTAGGATATGCAATAAACAAACCAGTATGGGGCGCTAATACCGAGTGCTCGGTAATAAATGCATCCGGCACGTCACTATTTGGTTGCCTATTCCCTAATATGTTGAAATTAATGGAATTTAGCTGCCTTTACCTGACTTTGTTCAGCGCTATTTCAAGGTCCTCTAAAGCCCATTTAAAAACCGGAGGGTGGGTGAACCACTTCACCGACAGCCAGCGATGTAGTCATAATGCACCAATTTGGTGCGTATGGCAAAATCTTTGTCGATCAGGCAGATGTGCCGTGTTGGGCTGTGGTGTTGCAGTGCTAAGGGGCGGCTGCTCTTGGCTTATTATGCAAAATCGAAGTTTTGTGAATGTGAACGCTGACCGGCTCGCTGCTGATTAGCACAGTACCTTTCTCATCCAGAACCTGCGCCTGGTATTGATGTGTGCCGCGATCTACGTTGTTTAGCTTAATGGCAAGGCTGCGGGTTGGTTCTTTTAGCGGAGTTCCGTTATCGACAAAGCGGATTCTATGTTGATCCCTTAGGTTTGGTACCAGTTGGGCAGCAATGGCCAGGCCTGTAATATTGCGCAGTGAGGTGCCGTTTTCGGGGGTGGTAATCTGCAACAGCTCGTATTTGAAGGGTGTTTCCCTGCTATCTGGTGTTGTTGTCACCGGTATTGGTTTGACCGGCCGCAATATGTTTGGGGCTTCCACCTCGACCTTTTTGGCATCGGATGAGGCATGATCGGAAAAAGTGACGTTGCCCTGGTCGTCCACCGAGCGGTAGACGTCAGCGATAGCTACGGTCATAACCGGTGTGGTTAAAATTAGGGCAAAAGTGATGGATATACTGCGCATTGCAATCCTGGCCGTCTGTTTTCCAAATCGAGCTATGCTAACCATAGTAGCCCCCATGCTTATGTGCAAGTATAAAAAAACCCCGCGTACTTACGTGCGCGGGGTTTTTGACAGCAAATAGCTGAAATTGATCAAATTAAGTTTTGATCAGTTCATGCTTACAGGCTGTAGTACATATCAAATTCAACCGGATGAGTGGTCATGTTCAGCTGTTCAACCTCTTCTGCTTTGAGGTCAATAAAGCCGTCGATCATATCATCGGTGAATACGCCGCCTGCTTTCAGGAACTCGCGATCCTGGTCCAGTGCATCTAACGCCTGGCTAAGGGAAGAGGCAACCGTTGGGATGTCGGCGGCTTCTTCGGCAGGCAGGTCATAGAGGTCTTTGTCCATGGCATCGCCAGGGTGTATTTTGTTCTGGATGCCGTCGAGGCCGGCCATCAGCATGGCAGAAAACGCCAGATAGGGGTTGGCGGTGGGATCCGGGAAACGGACCTCAACACGGCGTGCTTTCGGGCTGCTTACGTGAGGTATACGGATAGACGCCGAGCGGTTGCGCGCGGAGTACGCCAGCATTACCGGTGCTTCGAATCCGGGAACCAGACGCTTGTAGGAGTTGGTGGATGAATTGGTAAAGGCGTTCAGGGCGCGTGCGTGCTTGATGATGCCGCCGATGTAGTAAAGCGCGGTTTCAGAAAGCCCGGCATAACCGTCTCCGGAGAAGGTGTTGTCGCCATCCTTGCCAATAGACTGGTGTACGTGCATACCGCTGCCGTTGTCACCGACCAGAGGTTTGGGCATAAAGGTTGCCGTTTTGCCATAGGCGTGAGCGACATTCTGTACGCAATATTTCAGAATTTGTACTTCGTCAGCTTTGCGAACCAGAGTGCTAAATCGTGTGCCGATTTCACATTGTCCCGCGGTACCTACTTCATGGTGGTGTACTTCAACATCAACACCCATTTGCTCCATCGCGCTACACATTGCTGCACGCAGATCGTGTAATGAATCAACAGGAGGTACCGGGAAGTAGCCGCCTTTAACGCCTGGGCGGTGACCCATGTTGCCGCCCTCAATTTCGGAAGAGGAGGACCATGCTGCTTCTTCTGAATTAACGCTGTAGCCTGCGCCATGGATGTCAGAATGCCATTTCACATCGTCAAATACAAAGAACTCGGGCTCCGGGCCAAAGAAAGCGATATCACCAATACCGGTTGATTTCAGATACTCTTCCGCGCGAATAGCGACAGAGCGAGGGTCTCTTTCGTAGCCCTGCATTGTTGTAGGCTCAATGATATTACAGCGCAGGTTTAGGGTAACCTCTTCGGTAAAAGGGTCGAGTACAGCGCTGTTATCGTCTGGCATAAGAATCATGTCGGACTCATTAATGCCCTTCCATCCTGAAATGGAAGAACCGTCAAACATTTTTCCTATTTCAAAAAATTCACTGTCGATTTCGGAAATTGGCATAGAAACGTGCTGCTCTTTGCCTCGAGTGTCGGTAAAGCGAAGGTCTACCCACTTTACGTCATTTTCTTCAATCATTTTAAGTGTGTTTTCTGACATCTTTTGTGTCTCCGTTAATGATAATTCGATTGAGTTGATGGAATCCCTGGGTTACGGCAGTGGGTTACCGAACCGCGACTTACCAAGGCCTGACTATCAAGTGGCAAAACTTCTGCAAATTATATGCCATTCTGAATTTCGTGTAACCTGTTGTTTCTGTGTAGCAAAAATAAGTTATACCTTTGTGTTGCGCACCATTGCAGTGCAATTTTATTTTGGCGCACTGTAGTGGTGCGTTTTAGCCTACCTGGATTCGGATTTTGATCAGCATATCCTCCTGCTCGGTGTCGATAATCTGGTGACCATTGATACGGCACCAGGCTGGTATGTCCTGTAAGGTACCCGGGTCGGTACACAGTACTTCCAAAAGATCACCGGTTTGCAGGGTTTTAATTATGTCCTGGGTCCGAATCACGGGTATCGGGCACAATAATCGTTGTGCATCCAGTTTATGCACTGGTTTGTTTTCCGTGCTCATATAAACCAGGCCGCAGGGATTTCGTCAGGGAGCATCGGTGCTATTGGTAATACCTTAACGACTCCGTCCGAATTCTCTATTCGAACCTCGACCAGGTTTTCAGAACGGCCTTTGCTGTAGCGAGCGACGATACGGGCAGCCAGAGCCAGATCCTGATCAGTCGGAATGCCGTCGATAAGTGCCAGTGGGCCGGGGTGGTTGAGAACACGCAGGTGGGTGAACTCTTTGCGGTAGCCCTCCAGGAAATTGTTTTCGCCCTCTTCGCGGCTGATCATTATTTTAAAACGTTCGTTTGGCCGAATATGCCTGCCGATTTTAAGTAGCAGGATGTCATCCAGCTCATATCTTCTTTCGCCCCGCGCTTTCCATAAGTCAGCCAGTTTTCTGGAATAGCTTTCATCCGTCAAAAAGCAGCAGCCACCTGCGGGCTGGGCAAAGTCATCGAAGCCAAGCTGGTGGGCCAATTCAATTTGTGGTTTGCGGTTGCGACCGTGAAAGTCATAAAGCTTTTCGCGATCCACCCAGCCCTCTCTTTCGGGTAACGTGGGAGGCAGGTTCTTTGCGCAAAGCGGTCTTAAAAGCCTGTCTTCGGCGCCGGACTCTTTGGCTATTACCGGCATTGTATCTGCGCGCTGTGACTTGGGGCGTTGTCCGATAACTTCGCCGGTAATAATAAAGTCAAAATCGTTTTCATCCATCCAGGCCCAGGCCTGTGCCTGATTCACCATAAAAATTTTACAGTCCAGGCAGGGGTTAAGATTCTGGCCATAACCGTGTTTCGGATTAATCACGATATCCTTGTACTGTTCGGAGATATCGATGATATGCAGTTTGATGCCCAACTGCTCGGCGGTCCAAAGGGCATTGTTACGTTTCTCTTTTTTCTTGTCTTTTTTGCGAATAGCATGGGTATGCCCCTCCACGCAGAAACCGGTATAAAAATTTATACCCTCTACATGTATACCCTGATCTTTTATGACTTTGGCGGCAAGCATAGAGTCGAGGCCGCCGGAGATAAGCGCTACGGCTTTGCGCTGGTTGATTTCACTTGATGACATGGTTAAATCTTGGGTATGACCTGATAAACGGCTGAAAGGGTTGCTGATTATACCCGTATCAAAAAGGGATTTCACCTGCTCTGATTCGGCCTTTCAAGTGAGAAATTTGGTGCTATCTCGGGGTATACGGGTATATAATCCGCGCCTCACAAACCAAACCGGATTGAACAGTGATCGAAAAGCTCAGAAATATCGCAATCATAGCGCACGTTGACCACGGAAAGACTACCCTGGTGGATAAACTGTTGCAGCAGTCAGGAACGTTGGATCGCAAAGACCAGGGTGCCGAGCGCATCATGGACTCCAACGATCAGGAAAGAGAGCGCGGCATTACTATTTTGGCGAAAAACACCGCCATTGAGTGGAAGGGATTTCACATTAACATTGTAGATACTCCAGGCCATGCTGACTTTGGTGGTGAAGTTGAGCGTGTTCTGTCGATGGTTGATTCGGTATTGCTGCTGGTTGATGCAGTAGATGGGCCGATGCCTCAAACCCGTTTTGTAACCCAGAAGGCGTTTGATAGAGGATTGAATCCGATTCTGGTGGTTAACAAGGTGGATCGCCCCGGTGCCCGACCGGACTGGGTAATAGACCAGGTATTTGATCTGTTTGATCGTCTTGGTGCTACCGACGAACAGCTTGATTTTCCGATTATCTATGCCTCGGCGCTCAACGGTGTGGCGGGTCCGGAAGCGGATCAGTTGGCCAGCGATATGGAGCCGCTGTTTGAAATGATTGTTGATCGCGTGCCTTCCCCGAAAGTGGATGCCGATGGTCCGTTGCAGATGCAGATCAGTGCTCTGGACTACAACAGTTACGTGGGTGTAATCGGTGTGGGGCGCATAACGCGGGGTAAATTGGCCGGCAATGCGCCAGTGCTCATTGTTGATGCAGAAGGTGGTCAGAAAAAGGGCCGTGTATTACAGGTAATGGGCCATCTTGGGCTGGAAAGAGTCGAGGTGGAGCAGGCTCAGGCAGGAGATATTGTCTGTATCACCGGCATAGATGGGCTAAAAATTTCAGATACATTGTGTGACCCGGATCACCCGGAAGCATTGCCTCCCTTAACGGTCGATGAGCCAACGGTCAGCATGACTTTTCAGGTCAATGATTCCCCGTTTGCCGGCCAGGATGGTAAATATGTGACGTCGCGCAACATCAAAGACCGCCTTGATCAGGAGCTGATTCACAATGTGGCATTACGTGTAAAGCAGGGCGATAGTCCTGACAAATTTAAAGTATCGGGGCGCGGAGAACTGCACCTTTCGGTATTAATTGAAACGATGCGGCGTGAGGGTTACGAGTTAGGTGTTTCGCGTCCTGAAGTGATTCAGCGGGAAGTTGACGGAGAGATTCACGAGCCCTTTGAGCAGGTGGTGATTGATATTGAAGATACGCACCAGGGGGCCATTATGGAAGAGTTGGGCTTGCGTAAGGCTGAGCTGACCAATATGGAGCCAGATGGCAAAGGGCGGGTTAAACTGGAGTTTATCGTTCCGTCCCGAGGTCTGATTGGTTTTCGGTCGCAGTTTCTGACCTTAACTTCCGGGTCGGGTATTATGACCAGTATCTTTGATCATTACGGACCGGTTAAACAGGGCGAGGTTGTGCATCGTCAGAATGGTGTATTGATCTCAATGGTTAAGGGAAAAACGCTGGGTTATTCGCTCTTTAATCTTCAAGAACGCGGGCGGTTGTTTGTCGGGCATGGTATCGATGTCTATGAGGGTCAGATAGTCGGCCTGCATTCTCGCGGGAACGATTTGACCGTTAACCCAACCAAAGCGAAGCAATTGACCAATATTCGTGCCTCAGGCTCTGATGAGAATATTATCTTAACGCCCCCTGTTCGCCATACCCTGGAGCAGGCCCTTGAGTTTATCGAAGACGATGAACTGGTAGAGGTGACCCCTCACCATATTCGATTACGCAAAAAACTGCTGCTCGAACATGAGCGTAAGAAAGCTTCGCGCAGCGCAAGCTAGAGTCTGTAGGAGCTTACCGGCGGGTTCAGCTTGAATCAGTTTTTCTGCTGAGCCTGCCAGTTAAATCGGCGCGTGTTTGAATAGGGCAGTACGTCCATTACTTTGCCGTCAAGCAGAGCTTGCTGTAGTCCTTTCCAGTATTCTGCGTCAAATATCTCACGGTGGTTCTCGTCAAAGATCTTGCGCACCATCGGTTTAGCCAGCAAAAAAGTACGAAACTCTTCAGGAAAAACATCATTTGGCCCCACTGAATACCAGGGTTCGGCGGCCATCTCCTGTTCCGGAGTTCGTGGTTCAGGAATTTTCCTGAAGTTACACTCTGTGAGCGGGCAGATCTCATCGTAATCGTAAAATACTACTCGGTTGTGGCGGGTAACGCCGAAGTTTTTGAACAACATGTCGCCAGGAAAGATGTTGGCAGCGGCCAGTTCCTTGATGGCGTTGCCGTATCCGACGATAGCCGCTTTAGCCTCTTTTTCAGTTGCGTTATCCAGGTAAATGTTCAGCGGTGTCATGCGCCGCTCAACGTAAAGGTGCCGGATCAGCACCTTGTCTCCTCGAATTTCCACCACCGACGGTGCCACTTCCAGCAGTTCATCAATCAACTCCTGGGAAAAGCGGTCTTTGGGGAATAGTGCATTACTGAACTCCTGTGTGTCTGCCATGCGTCCGGCGCGTTCATGACGGGAAACGAGCATGTACTTATCTTTTACCGTTTGCCTGGTCATCTCTTTGGGTGGAGTGAAGCGATCCTTGATGATTTTGAATACGCGTTCATAGGAGGGTAGTGTGAACACGCTCATTACCATCCCTTTAATACCGGGTGCGATGATAAACTTATCATCTGATTTTTTGAGATGATCGAGAAATTCCCGGTTAAATTCGGTCTTGCTGTGGCGATTAAAACCGATTGAATTATAGAGTTCCGAGTAGGGTTTCCAGGGCATCAGGTCTTTCAAAAAACGCACAATTTCTGAGGGTACCGGTGCCTCCACTTTAAAGTATGCGCGGGTGAAACTGAAGATAATACTCAGCTCGTCCGGATCGAATATAAGCGTGTCGACGTAGAGTTTTCTCTGCTCATTTTGTAATATAGGGAGCACAAAGGGAACGGAGAGCTCTTCGCTAATCACCTTGCCGATCAGGTACGCGGCTTTACTTCGATAGAAAACCGATTTGTGGATGATCGTATAGGCGTCTTTGTTACGGATAATATCCGCCGGTAACTCCTTCAGTATCACGCTGCGCATATTTTCTATATCGCGTTCAACATTTTCATAGGGCAGGCCAAGATCGAAGTCGCCAATAATATTGGCGAGCAGATCCCGAAGGTTTCCCTTGGAGTGGTAATAGTTGAATATATTGGTGTCCTGGCCAATAGTTCTTGAGAACTGGTCGTCAGAGGGAAATACAAAAAGATTTTTGTTTGAAATGTGTTCGTGATCGAAAAATTTACAGTAGATTGAATTAAAGAAGGTTTCAGCGATTTCGAAATTAGTCAGGTCGCGAATAATCATTGAATATGCTTGTTTGGCGTCAGACCAAAAAGCTGGTTGCATCACGCTGTCATCGGCAATGCTGAGTACCTGCTGTTTTACCGCGAGAATCTTATCCAGGTACATATTGATGCGATCCTTGGAGGCCTGCTGACAGGCTTTCCAGTCAGCGTTGATAAAGCGCTGTCTTGCCCCGAGCGTGTAACGTTCAAACTCAGCGAAATAATCATGAAAACCGTCAAGGATGATTTGTGCGATCTCTTTGGCTAGCGGGGCGGGGCTTGTTTCGGTCATGCTGGATAAATCCTGATTGTTGGTTGCAACGGTGCCAACTTCGATTGTAGCTTACCTGTCGTGACGCGAACAGCGCTCCATTCTCTATTGTCAGGGTTTCCTGTCCAGGCGGGGCCTGTGCTAAGTATTCGGGCAGAAAAAGCAGGAATTTTTGGCGGAAAAGATGAAATGCTTCGTCGTTATCAGGGGTCGGGCTCTATTTGTTGCTGATTCATTCCAAAGGCTGGGACGGATTGACTCCAAATAGCATCTGTTTGGTTTTTCGTTGACCAACAACTGGATGCCGTTCATGGACGTTTGGCTCATGTGAACAGCCTGGGTAAGGTGTTATTCAATGCGTTTTAATATAAGCTCTTGGGTTTACGGTCAATTTACTTTAAATAGTGGGGATTGATTATGCTGATGCTCTACCCGGAAGTGAAACCCTATAATAAGTTCCGGTTAAAGGTGAGTGATCTACATGAAATTTATGTGGAGGAGTGTGGTAACCCGCAGGGTATACCGGTTATTGTCGTGCATGGCGGGCCTGGAGCGGGCTGTGATGCGAATATGCGACGGTTTTTTGATACCACCCACTATCGCATTGTGTTGTTTGATCAAAGGGGCGCAGGGCGTTCCTCGCCCCATGCTGAATTGGAGCAGAATACCACTGGCGATCTAATTGACGACATGGAGGCCATTAGAACCCGTTTAGGTATTGAACAGTGGGTTTTGTTTGGTGGCTCCTGGGGATCGACTTTGAGTCTGGCTTACGCACAAAAGCACTCGCGACGGGTTTTGGGGCTGATTCTAAGAGGTATTTTCTTGTGCCGCGACCAGGATTTGCACTGGTTTTATCAGGATGGGGCCAGTCATGTTTTTCCGGATTATTGGGAAGACTATCAGCGGCTCATTCCCGTCATTGAACGTGATGATTATATAGCCGCTTATCATCGGCGCCTGGTGGGTTCTGATGATGTGCTGCGCATGGCTGCGGCCAAAGCGTGGTCGGTATGGGAGGCACGCTGTGCGACCTTGAGGCCAAACCACGATGTGGTGGAGCATTTCGCTGACCCCCATGTTGCCATGTCACTGGCGCGTATCGAGGCTCACTACTTTGTGAATCATATTTTTTTGGAGCCGAATCAGCTGTTGAGGGATGCCGGTAAATTATCGGGTCTTCCCGGTACCATTGTGCATGGCCGTTACGATATGGTGTGTCCGCTGGATAACGCAGTGGAACTGCACCGTGCCTGGCTTGATTCGCACCTGGAGATCGTGCGTGATGCCGGGCATTCCGCGCTAGAGCCCGGTATTGTAGATGCGCTGGTTCGCGCAACCCGTGATATGGCTAATCGCTTTCAGCACCTGATTGGCGGCCTTTAATATGCGCGCATTGATTCAAAGGGTCAGCGCGGCGCACGTGCAGGTGGGTGACAAAATTACAGGAGCAATAGACCAGGGTTTACTGGTGCTTCTGGGGGTGCAAAAGGGTGATGATCAACAGTCGGCCGATAAGCTGTTAAATAAGTTGCTTAATTATCGTGTTTTCTCCGATCCCGAAGGGAAAATGAATCTGAATGTGCAGCAGGTGGAAGGGGGGCTGCTGATTGTTTCGCAATTTACATTGGCTGCTGAAACAAAGAAAGGGTTGCGTCCAGGGTTCTCTTTGGCGGCGGATCCGGCGGACGCAGAAGCGCTTTACGACTATATGGTATCCAGAGCCCGCGCCCAGTATAGCCCGGTGGCAACTGGTGAGTTTGCAGCCAATATGCGAGTTCACCTGGTTAATGATGGCCCAGTCACTTTCTTATTGGAAGTATGATCGGGATAGTACTTAAGTAGTTTTATCGTCCCTCTACTTTGGGAGGACAAATGTGAAGAGAGGAGTTTTTTTATGAAGCGGCTCCGCGACTTCCCCCTCATCCTAACCTTCTCCCCGGCGGGGAGAAGGGACCAAAAAACACGAGTTTTCTCCTCCGCTGGAGGCTTTTGCGAAAGGTAAGAGAGGAACGTGGGCTTCTATGTGGGTGTCACGAAGGACCATTTCATGAAGCGGCTCCGCGGCTTCCCCCTCATCCTAACCTTCTCCCCGACGGGGAGACGGGACCAAAAAACACGAGTTTTCTCCTCCGCTAGAGGCTTTTGCGAAAGGTAAGAGAGGAACGTGGGCTCTATGTGGGTGTCACGATGGACCATTTCATGAAGCGGCTCCGCGGCCTCATCCCCTCATCCTAACCTTCTCCCCGGCGGGGAGACGGGACCAAAAAACATGAGTTTTCTTCTCCGCTGGAGGCTTTCGCGAAAGGTAAGAAAGGAGCGCGCGCTTTATCAGGCTGTCACCAAGGATAAGACAATAAGGGTGTCACGAAGGACCAGACAGAAATGCCTCCTCTCCCTCTGGGAGAGGATAGAGGTGAGGGGAAATCATGTAACATCCAGAAATATATAGTTTTTATTCTACCCCTAGCCCTCTTTCCTTGTCCGTGGGAGAGGGCGCTGAACACGCGTGCTTTTTGGCTTAAGTAAGTGCCATTCAAATAGCGCGGCTCTTATTATCCAAATCCGTCCGGTCAATCGAATTTGCGTGCTGGCGGGAATTAACTAATCTTCGGGCATCTCGCCTTCAGTTGTTTTTTTGCGCCGCTGTGCCATCCTCGCAAAAACAATACCTGTTTCAAACAACAGCCACATGGGCAGCGCCAGTAAAGTTTGAGAGATGATGTCTGGTGGTGTCAGGAGCATGCCAAAGACAAAACAGCAGACCAGAATATAGGGTCGTTTGCTGGTCAGGCTTGGTATCGAAACGGCGCCCGACATAATAAGCAAAAAGGTGGCGATAGGGATCTCAAAGGCGATGCCGAAAGCAAAAAACAGTTTAAGCACGAAATCCAGATACTTATTGATATCGGTCATTATGCTGACCCCTTCGGGCCCGACGCTGGTAAAGAAACCGAATACCAAAGGAAACACAATGTAATAGGCAAAGGCAATGCCAATGTAGAACAGCATGACGCTGGAAAACAGTAGCGGAAAAGCGATACGTTTTTCATGTGCATACATGCCGGGCGCAATGAAGCTCCAGGCCTGGTGGAGAATATAGGGTATTGCCAGGAATACGGACAGCACCAGCGTGAGCTTAAAGGGTGTAAAAAATGGCGATGCCACTTCGGTGGCAATCATGGTAGTGCCTTCCGGCAGCAATGCTCTCAGTGGTTCCGATACAAAAGCATAGATGTCATTGGCAAAATAGAACAATCCCAGAAACAGCAGGAGCACGGCGACAACGGAATTAAGAATACGCGACCTTAATTCAATCAGATGAGCTACCAGGGGCAGCTTCTCATCCTCCTGCTCTTGGGTATTGTTGTCATTCATTGTTTTGATCAGGCGCTGTATTGTTTTTTAGAGGTTTTTGTTCGGGGGGTGATGTTTTCTCTGTTTCAGCCGTTGGGCTACCGGTCTTTGTCACGTCAATATCCAGCGACTCATGCAACTGCTGCTGTGTTTCTTTAAGCTGAGCCATGATTTCTTCATTGCGCAGTTCCTGGCGGATCTCGTCAGCACCAATCTCCTGTTCCAGATCTTTACGGAATTGCGAATAGGTGCGTCTTGCGCGTCCCAGCCAGAGTGCCAGAGTGCGAATCGTTTCAGGAAGGCGAGTGGGCCCGATAACGATCAGGCCGACCAGAGCAATCAGTAATAGTTCGGCAAAGCCGATGTCAAACATGGCGCGGCTCTACTTTTGCGATTCCTTTTGATTGGTTTTCTCGGCTTTACCTTCGATAACATCGCTATCCTGCTCTTCAAGCTTTGCCGGATCCTCATTTTCCTGATCGTTGTTATCCATCGCCTTGCGAAAACCTTTCACCGCGTTTCCCAGATCACCGCCAAAGTTACGCAAGCGTTTTGTACCAAACAATAAAATCACGATTGCCAAAATAATTAGTAACTGCCAAATGCTAATGCCACCTAAGCCCATGCGTATCCTCCGGGGGGGTTTAGTCAGGTTATATGCCAGGGCCTGTTAACGGGCCCTGACAAATAGTAACTTAGAAAGATGCTGATAAAAAGAGATCAATTCAGTTGCGCGAGGCCTTTTCGTCAAGGCCTGAAATATTAAATCGGCGCTGTAATTCCTGAAGGACCGCTTCCGGTGATTCATCCAGATGGCTCAGCATCACCAGGGTGTGAAACCACAGGTCTGCTGTTTCGTAGATCAGATGCGTTGTATCACCGTTTTGAGCAGCGTCTTTTGCTGCCAGTATAGTCTCGGTTGCTTCTTCGCCTACTTTTTCCAGTATTTTGTTCAGCCCTTTCTGGTGCAGACTGGCTACATAGGAACTGTCAGGTGATGCTTGCTTACGTTGCTCAATGATCTCGGTAAGCTCTAGTAAAAGATTGCTCATCGTCCATTTCCTAACTTTTGTATATGTCTTCCGGTTGTTTCAGTACCGGATCGGCAGGTTGCCACTGTTGGTCATCAAAGCGCAGATAAAAGCAGCTTTCCCTACCAGTGTGGCAGGCAATACCACCTAGCTGCTCGACCTGCATCAGCACCACATCCTGGTCACAATCAATTCTTATATCATAGAGTTTTTGTACATGGCCGGATTCTTCACCTTTGCGCCACAATTTTTTTCGTGATCTTGACCAGTAGATGGCGCGGCCCTCCTGAATAGTCTTCTCCAGGGCTTCGCGATTCATCCAGGCCATCATCAGTACGCGGCCTGATTTGTGGTCCTGGGCAATTGCGGGTATCAGACCGTCTTCGGTCCACTTCAGTTGTTCAATCCAGTTATCTTTCATAGTGTAAGGTTCGTCTTGATTAGGTAGATATCTATTATACGTTCTAGGCACCTTTGCTCACTAGCAAATATATTCCAGCGATTCCTGCCACCCAGCTAAGGGGAGGGATTTGATGAAGTACCTCATAGCCCGTCGTTGCTGTGATGGTGGCGAGGGCCAGTGCAGCAATACCCCACCAGGCTCTTGTTTGGCGTTGCCGCCCCTGTTCTATCTGCTCGTTCAATAGTTTTAGCGTTTGCCTTTGCTGGTCGTTATTGTCTTTGAATCGTTTAACCTGCTGTACAATGTCGAGAATCAGATGGGGCATCTCAGAGGTTTGTTCAAGCCAGTTGGGGCCCTGTTCGCGCACTGCCTTCAGCAGCCCTGGGGGGCCGGTGCGCTCTTTCATCCACTCCTCAAGAAATGGCTTGGCCGTATTCCAGAGGTCGAGATCAGGGTAGATCTGTCTGCCCAGCCCTTCGATATTCAGTAGCGTTTTCTGCAGCAAAACCAGTTGAGGCTGAATCTCCATATTGAACTGTCTGGCGGTTTGAAATAGTCTCAACAGCACCTGGCCAAAGGAGATATCTTTTAGCGGTTTTTCGAAAATGGGTTCGCAAACGCTACGAATGGAAGTTTCAAATTCCGACAGGGGAGTGTCTTCGGGTACCCAGCCGGACTCAATATGTAATGCCGCAACCTGCCGGTAATCGCGCTTAAAAAAGGCCAGTAATATTCGTGCCAGGTAATTCTTGTCTTCCTGTGTCAGGCTGCCGACGATGCCGCAGTCAATTGCAATATACTGTGGTTCAGCCGGATCTTCTGTGGAAACAAAAATATTACCCGGGTGCATATCAGCGTGAAAAAAACTGTCACGGAAAACCTGTGTGAAAAAGATCTCAACGCCTCTTTCGGCCAGTTTTTTCATGTCGGTATGCTGGCGATGCAGAGCTGGGATGTCGGCTACGGGAATGCCATGTATGCGTTCCATTACCAAAACATTGTTGCGTGTGTAATCCCAGTAAACCTGCGGTAGATAGATCAACGCAGAATCCTGGAAATTACGTTTTAGCTGAGAGGTATTGCCCGCCTCAATCAGCAGGTTGAGTTCATTGAAAATAGTACGTTCATAGTCAGTGACGACCTCCACCGGACGCAACCTTCGGCCATCTTCGGAATATCTTTCCAATACCTGGGCCAGGGTGAACAGCAGGTCCAGATCATCACGAATGGTCTTGTGTATGCCCGGACGTATGACTTTAACAACAACTTCCTCTCCGCTATGGAGTTTTGCGCTATGCACCTGGGCAACTGATGCCGATGCCAGTGGTTGTGAGTCAAACTCTGAGAATAGCTCCTGCACTGTCTGGCCAAGAGCCTTTTCGATAATAGCGGTAGCCTGCTCTCCGGAAAACGGCGGCACCTGATCCTGCAGACGTTTAAGCTCGTCGGCGATATCGTCGGGTAACAGGTCCCTTCGAGTAGACAGCATTTGTCCGAATTTAATAAATACCGGGCCAAGTTCTTCAAGGGCCAGACGCAGACATTCGGCGCGGGACAGTTTTGATGCGGGAAACAGTCGCCAGGGTGCGATTAAGAATAACCAGCGCAATGGCCCGGGCAGTGGAGCCAGATCGAAGTAAACGTCGAGTCGGTATTTGCTGAAAATATAGGCGATTCGAATAAGCCTGAAAAACCGGGTCACGGTTGGGTTTCCTCTGTGCAATGAGTGCGGTTTGTCTTCTGCAATCGGATATTCAATTTTTCGATGCGCGCTGACAGCCTGTCTGTGGCGGTCGACAGTGCCTCAAGATCGCTGTAAAAAGCTTCCACTTCGAGCCGTGGTGGCATGGAACGAGCCTCTTCATGCAGGTATTCTTCGGTATTTTGCAGCAGGCCTTGCATGGTTTGTTGTCCCCAGCGATAGAGCGAGCGTGCCTGTACACCGATCTGATGAGCGGCAATGTCGCCAATCCAGCTCGCAAGCTGAGCCTCCCAGTCGATCTCCAGGCTGGCAAGAATCTCCTGTAACCGGCTGGCAGCCTGGGTGTCTCCGCTAAGCTTGACCTGTTGCGTGCGCAATGCGGCAGACTTATCGGTTGCGATCAATAATTGCAGGAGTTCACGTGCGTCCCCCTCAATTGTTACATCCGCATCGTTCCTGTTATCCGGCCTTAAATCTAGATGCTGATCTTCGGGGATTAACAATATTGAGATAGCCGGCGATGTACAGTTGATCCTGAATATCGTGCCTTCGAGTGCGCTTAATTTATTGAGCGAGGCAGGGTCCAGGCGCAGCGCACGGTTAACTGCCGATTCCAGAATAGCAAGGCTGGCGCTTTTTATCGGTTGATCAGGCATGTGTTTCGAATGTTCAGGGCTTAATGCCCTTATGAATAGCGACCACACCACCAGTCAGGTTGTAAAATTCACAGCGCTCCAGTCCGGCGGCTTCCATCATACCCTTGAGCGTCTGCTGGTCCGGGTGCATCCGTATCGATTCTGCGAGATAGCGGTAGCTATCCTTGTCGCCAGTCACCAGCTGGCCGATGCCGGGTAGCAGTGAAAATGAATAGGCATCGTAAATTTTGCTGAACAGAGGGTTCGTTGGTTTGGAGAACTCGAGAACCAGCAATCGCCCGCCAGGTTTAAGGACGCGGGTCAGCGAATGCAGTGCGGCATCTTTATCTGTAACATTACGCAACCCAAAGGCCATGGTGATGCAGTCGAAACTGTTATCGGCAAAGGGCAGGCACTCCGCGTTGGCTTGCACAAAATCGATATTGTTACTGATGCCCTGGTCAAGTAACCGGTCGCGGCCGACCGACAGCATTGAACTATTAATATCTGAGAGTATCACTTGTCCCTGATCACCGACCAGTCGTGAGAAATGCCGCGTCAGATCACCGGTGCCACCTGCGACGTCCAGTACCTTGTGTCCTTTACGCACACCACTGAGCTCAATCGTCAATCGCTTCCAGATCCGGTGGATGCCGAAGGACATTAAGTCATTCATTACGTCATATTTGTTGGCGACGGAGTGGAAAACCTCTGCCACTTTGTTCGCTTTTTCCTCTACAGGTACATCCTGGTAGCCGAAATGCGTGGTATCTTTATCTGCCATATCGCTTGCTAGCTTCGTTAAAAAGGAGCGCTATTGTAGCGCAGAGCCAACCACATAACTATGGCTTGAATATAAAGGATAATCACTGTTCTGCGATAGGCTGTGTGTTTGTATTGTGACTGAGGACAGATTTCCTGTTTCTCCAGTGCGGGGGTGCAATTAGTTTCGGTTGACAAAATGTCGCATAACCATACATTATAGCCACCTGTGATGGGTGTTGCTATCGATGTGCAATGTTGCCCGTCCGGTTTGAAAACCGGGAATTAATTCGATAAACCAACCGTAAGGGCTATAAGGTGTGAAGGCAGCTTCTAAGAAATCCAAAGATAATGCGATCAGTCTGGGGATTCTGGAAAATATAATAGGGTATCAATTGCGCAGGGCGCAAACGGCATTATTCCAGAATTTTGCAAAAAAAGAGGGATTAAAAAATATTACGCCGGGGCAATTTGGTCTGTTGGTAAAAATCAAGAATAACCCTGGAATCAGTCAGACTGGGCTTGCAAGAGCCGATGGTATTGAGCGATCAACATTGGGCGAGATTATCGACCGGTTTGAAGAGCGCCGCCTTGTTGAGCGTCGCAAGCATGCCGTTGATCGCAGAGCGTATGCGCTGCATCTCACAGATGAAGGGCAGGCCTTTCTCGAGGAAATCATACCGCTGGTCTTTGAGAACGATGCCGACATGCTGGAGAATTTTACAGCGCAAGAGAAGAAGGAGCTGGTTCGGCTGCTCAAAATGCTGGCAGACCAGAGTGCCAGCTAGCCATATTCAAATGTTGCTGGTGTGATGCGGAGCTCCAGTCGCACCAGTAACTTACCTGTCACAAATCATCGTTATTAATCCAGTCAGCAACTCGGCTGCATTCCAAAATCACTGTTTCCCTAAATACTGCCCGCCCCTCTGTTGATGTACAAAACTACTTGAGCAACGCATATAGTTGCCTGTTCTGCCAGCTTGTTTCGGGTTTAGTATTAACAATCATGAAAATCGGTCAGCCCGGTGAGGAGCTTCTGAGGCGGGCAGTGAAAGCTGTTTGATCGACAGGGTTGTCAGTATTTACATGTTGAAGCAACCCTTATAATAAGGTATACTTACATTAAATAAATGCTACAATCTCGCAGTTTTTGGATGTTGTTGCGGGTAGGTTTTTGTGCCGTTTTTTGTCCTCAAGTGAGCCGGTTTTTTGGTTACGATGCGCGGGACATAGAACGACGGGATTATGGGGTTCGACCTAATGAGAGTGGATGATCGTTTTTTAAAAGTTTTTCATGAGCAGCAGTTAGAGATGATAGAGATTCTTGAACTGTTTGAAGATGTGCTTTTGAATGCTGATTTGCGTAGTAAAGAGCGCCCTGGCCATCAGGAGATTGATAGCATGTTTCGCCAAGTGAAGAACTTGATTGATCGGCATCTGAAATTTGAGGGTGAGTATTTACTCCCAATGCTAAGCAAGCAGAGCAGTAGTGTTGCTTCACAAAGGTTGTTGAAACAGAGAGAGGTAATCATCTCGTTGATTGCGAAGATGAGTGGCTTGATGCTGAGCTCGAAGAATATGGAGATCAGTGTCTGTGTGTGGGATGAATTTATCGATACTGCGCTTAGCCTGGTCCGGGCAACCTTTTCCCTGTTTCATTGGGAGGAGGTGGAATTTTTGCCCCGGTTAAGTGAGTGCTAGTGGCTGGTTGTAAGGTGTCTGGATTTGAGCGGTGTCAATTATTGGGTTAAATAATATTGACCAGCCTCCAGTATTGTATGATAGGCTATTAATAAGTAACACTGACATTATGATACCAATAATATTAGGGAATTATACATTTCTCGAGAGGAATATGGACGGTGTTTAGCGATGCAGCGCTATTGCTTAGCGCGATCTTGGTTAATAATTTTGTACTGTCCCAGTTTCTTGGTTTGTGCCCTTTTATGGGGGTTTCAAACAAGGTAGAGACTGCGATCGGTATGGCGGCGGCAACGACCTTTGTGCTGACGCTTGCCTCTGCCTGCGGCTATCTGGTTTACCACCTGGTACTGGTTCCACTCAGCCTGGAGTACCTGAAAACTATTTTCTTCATCTTGATGATTGCGTCTGTGGTGCAATTAACCAAGATGATTATAGAAAAAACCAGCCCGATTCTTTATCGGGTGCTTGGCGTGTTTTTGCCTTTGATTACCAGCAACTGTGCCGTACTTGGCGTGGTTTTGCAGAATACGGCAAAAGAGCATACCTTTCTCCAGTCGTTAATCTGGGGGTTCGGTGGGGCGTTGGGTTTTTCTCTGGTTCTGGTGCTGTTTTCCTCGATGCGTGAGCGTATAGCAGCGGCAGATGTACCAGTTGCCCTTCAAGGTACAGCGATTGGCATGGTGACTGCCAGTTTAATCTCCTTGGCTTTTATGGGATTCGCCGGGTTAGTCTAAACCCCGCGCTAAATAGGAGCTTCCAATATGTACGCACTCTTGATTTCCTATCCGTTGTTGTCAGCACTGGTTGCGCTGGGCAGTCTCGCTTTGCTGTTTGGAGGAGTACTGGGTTTTGCTGCGGTACGTTTCCGGGTGGAGAGTAATCCAATCGTCAACCAGGTAGATGAACTGTTACCGCAGAGTCAGTGCGGTCAGTGTGGTTATCCAGGCTGTGTTAACTATGCGGAAGCAATTGTAAATAATGAAGAGGTGATCAACAAATGCCCACCCGGTGGTCAGTCAACTGTTGATGCCATCGCAGAACTTCTTGGCGTTGAGGCGCCCACATCGGAGCAAGAGGGTTCTTCGTCCGGGCCGGTAATTGCTTACATCGATGAAACCGATTGTTATGGCTGCACCAAGTGTCTGAGGACCTGTCCGGTCGATGCCATTATTGGTGCGACCAAGCAGATGCATACGGTGATCGATACTGATTGTACCGGTTGTGGTTTGTGTGTAGACACCTGCTCAAAAAACTGTATCGAAATGTATCCGGTACCGGTTACCACGAAAAACTGGTGTTGGGAGCTTCCGGAGTACCCGGTGGTAATGGCGCGAGCAGGTGAGAAAGAATGATAAATCTATTTAAACGGTTAAAGGGTGGAATTCACCCTCCTGACCAAAAGCAGATGTCAGCTGAACACCCCATTAAATTGATGCCGTTTGCGGACAGACTGATACTGCCGTTATCCCAGCATATTGGGACGCCCGCACATCCAATAGTCAAGGTTGGGGAAAAAGTTCTTGGCGGACAGCTATTGGCAGAGGCGGACGGCCATTTCAGCCTTCCGGTTCATTCTCCCACATCAGGAAAAGTGATTGGTTTTGAGGATCGAAGGGTGCCGCACCCTTCAAACCTGACGGCACCCTGTTTGGTGCTGGAGGTCGATGGAGACCATAAAGCGCTGGAACAGGAAGGCTTTGAAGACTTTGAAAAAGTACCCAGAGCCGAGCTGCTGGCGAAGATCCGGGCCTGTGGTATTGCGGGAATGGGCGGTGCCGGTTTTCCAACGGACGCCAAACTCAAGCCTCGGGATGGTCAGGCCATAGAAACACTGATTATTAACGGCATGGAGTGCGAACCTTATATTACGGCTGATGATCGTCTGATGCGCGAGCTTCCGAACGACCAGGTCATGGGTGCCAGAATTTTAGCCCATCTGCTGGATAATCCGGCGCGCTGTGTGATTGCGGTGGAAGATAACAAGCCGGAGGCCATCGCGGCCCTGCGCGAGGCGGCTGCTGGAACCTGTGTTGAAATTATGGAGTTGCCGACCAAGTATCCTTCGGGAAGTGAAAAACAGCTGATTCAATTGGTTACCGGTAAAAAGCTGCCGACTGGGCGATTACCGTCAGATATTGGTGTGATGGTACAAAATATTACCACCACAGGTGGTGTTTTCAGGGCTATTATCCAGGGTAAACCAATGGGTGCTCGAGTCACCACGGTTACTGGTGGCGCTATCGCAAAACCGGGTAACTATAAAGTGTTAATGGGAACCCCTGTTTCTCATGTGTTGAAAGAAACCGGATACCAGAAAGAGATCTCCTCTCGTGTAATTATGGGTGGCCCCATGATGGGCTTTACCATTACTGATACTGAAATTCCGATCATCAAGACCAGCAATTGTGTGCTGGCCCCCACGGAACAGGAGTTTGGAGAGCCGGCTACCCCGCAAGCCTGTATTCGTTGCGGGCGGTGTGCGCAGGTCTGCCCTATGCAGCTATTGCCGCAACAGCTTTATTGGTATTCGCAAAGCCGTGATGCGGATAAATTACAACGTTACAACCTGTTTGACTGTATCGAATGTGGCAGTTGTGCCTATGTCTGCACCAGTAATATACCTCTGGTCCATTATTTTCGAGCTGCGAAAGGTGAGATTCGAGCCCGTCAGCAGCAGCAACAGGCAGCGGCTGGTGCAAAAATGAGGCACGAAAAGCGCATGGCCAGAATGGAAGCATTAAAAGCCGAACGTGATGCCAAACGAAAATCCCGCAGTAAAAACGCATCGGCCGCCAAGGCTAAAGCTGAACCAATAGAGTCCTGATGGAACAACTGCCATGAGTTTAGTCAACGTTAGTTCTCCACACCTGAGTCAACCGGGCGATGCCGGTTCAATGATGCGGCTGGTGTTGCTGGCCACAATACCGGGGCTGGCTGCTCTGACCTACTGGTTTGGCTGGGGGAGTCTGATCAATGTGATATGGGCATCCCTGCTGGCGCTGTTATTTGAAGCGATCTCATTATGCGTACGTGGGCGGAAAGTTACTTTTTACTTAAAAGACTACAGCGCAGTTTTAACAGGTGTTTTGTTGGGGCTGGCGCTGCCACCGCTTGCTCCCTGGTGGGTAACACTGGTTGGTGTTGGTTTTGCTATCGTGATTGCGAAACATTTTTTTGGCGGTCTTGGGCACAATCCGTTTAACCCGGCAATGGTGGGATATTTAGTGTTGCTGATCTCATTTCCGGTTGAAATGACCTCCTGGGTTGCTCCGCGGGAAGCGCTTGCTGGCGGGCCGGGATTGCCTGGTTTCTTTGAAGCACTGGCGCAGATATTCCCCTGGTTCGGCCAGCAGATCGATGGCTATACCATGGCGACGGCGCTGGACCTGTACAAACAACATCAGGGAGCGATTCACGAGCAGTCGTCCGCAGTCCAGTCCGCCTTCGGAGTATTTGGTGCCAAAGGCTCGGAATGGGTAAACCTGGCATATCTGGTCGGTGGTTTGTTGCTCATCTACAGAAGAGTATTCACCTGGCATGCACCGGTAGGCATGTTGGGTGCAATTGTGCTTTGGTCAGTGCTATGCGGTGAATTATTTGGCATGACGTCTGCTGCGCCGCCTTTATTGCATCTTTTCAGTGGTGCAACCATGCTGGGGGCATTTTTTATCATTACCGATCCGGTGACTTCGGCGGTCAGTTTGAAGGGTAGGCTGATATATGGTTTTGCCATCGGCAGTCTTATCTTCGTGATTCGCACCTGGGGTAATTACCCCGATGCCGTTGCTTTTTCTGTGTTGTTGATGAACTTTGCAGTGCCTTTCCTCGACTACTACACACAACCACGATCATTCGGAAAAGAAGCACTTTTATCCAGAAAGGATAAGGGGTAGAGACAGGATGACTAATGTAACACGATCCATGGGTGGTTCGGCGCTGGTCCTGGGCCTGTACGGCGTCGTTGCAGCGCTACTGACCGTTGGGATTTTCATCTCAACGAAAGATACTATCGTTGAGCAGCAGCGCATAGCCAAGGCGAAGGCGCTTACACAACTGGTTGATGAAGGTGTGTATAACAACCAGTTGCTGGATGATCAGCTGATATTGCAACAAACGGGACTGTTGGGCGCTATCGATGATGAGCCCGCCTATATTGCAAGACATGACAGTGATGCTGTTGTTGTTATTTTGCCGGTTATAGTGAGCGACGGTTATGGTGGCGACATGAATATGATTGTCGGAGTCAAAGCTAATGGCAGCATCAGTGGTGTGCGGGTGCTTAAACACAATGAAACGCCGGGTCTGGGCGACAAGATTGATATACGTAAAAGTGACTGGATAGAGGGGTTTGTCGGGCGCTCAATCGGTAACCCTGAAGCCGAACAGTGGACTGTTAAGAAAGATGGCGGGGTTTTTGACCAGTTTACCGGCGCGACTATCACACCAAGGGCTGTGGTTAAGGGCGTAGCCAGAGCGCTGTCCTACTTTGATAGTAACCGACAGTACCTGCTCGCCCCCCTGTCGGCACCTGAAAAACAGCTGGAGGAGGCGAGCCATGGCCGATGAAAATTTTAGTGAAATAGCGGTCAATGGATTGTGGAGCAACAACCCTGTCCTGGTTCAGGGCTTGGGACTATGTCCTCTGTTAGCGGTGACCGGGTCTGTAGTGAACGCGCTGGGGTTGGGGATGGCAACGATTGCCGTATTGACTGGTGCGAATGTCTCGATATCGCTCGCGCGTAACTATATTCCAGACGCTATCCGTTTACCTATTTTCGTCATCATTATTGCATCTTTCACGACCTGTATTGAACTGCTGATGAATGCTTTTACCTACGAGCTTTATGAGATTCTCGGTCTATTTATTCCTTTGATTGTGACCAACTGCGTTATTTTGGGCCGTGCCGATGCCTGTGCCAGCAAGGTTTCCCTGTTGCCGGCGGTATTTGATGGCTTAATGATGGGATTAGGTTTTACCTTGGTGTTGGTGGCGTTGGGCTCAATCCGTGAGGTGCTGGGAGCCGGGACGCTGTTTTCAAACATGCATTTGTTGTTTGGGCCGGTGGCAGAAAATTGGACCTGGCATTTAATCGATCAGTATAATGGCTTCCTGTTTGCCATATTACCGCCGGGGGCTTTTCTGGCAACCGGATTGCTGATTGCCGGAAAAAATATTATCTCCCGGCGGATGGCCAAGCGCAACGTGGCCGCTGCCAATGCTTCGGAATCGGCAGGTTAAGTGTGATGGACGAAAAGAATACGTTTGCGATAGAGGTTGCTTTTGCTGAACCGGGAAAGCATATCATTATCCCTGTTAAAGTACCCGAGGGTACCAGTGTTTGGGAAGCGGTGGAGCTATCCGGCATACTGGAGAAAGTACCAAGCATCGATTTAGAGAATCAGGCCATCGGCGTGTATGGCAAGATTGCGCGAAAAGCGAAAGAACAGAAAGTTAAAGAAGGCGATAGAGTTGAGATCTATCGACCGGTGAACTCGACAGAATCATAGGGGTGTATCGCAGCACTCACAGTTTGTATAGGAGATATGTATGACCACGATTAATGAATTTATGACCCAGGATCATCGTCGTTGTGACGAAGTTTTTGCCAGTGCTGAAGCAGAAGTAGATCAGGGTAACTGGGAAGAAGCCGCGAAAATTACCAATGATTTTCTGGATTCAATGGAGGCCCATTTCAGAATGGAAGAGCAGGTGCTGTTTCCTGCACTTGAGAATAAAACCGGTATGACCATGGGTCCCACTCAGGTGATGCGACAGGAGCACGATCAGATGCGGGTTCTGTTTGATCAAATGCGCTACGCACTTGATTCTCAGGATGAGGATGAATTTCTGGGATCGAGCGAAACATTGCTGATTACCATGCAGCAACACAATATGAAGGAAGAGGGCATTGTTTACCCGATGAGTGATGAGCAACTCACGGAAGAAAATGCGGAAGTTCTGGAGCAAATGAAGGCTGTGGTCTAGCGAATGGAGAGTCATCCTGATGAACTGTTTGTAGACCTGCAAGGCCTGGAGCCTCCAGACCCTTTCGTGCGTTCGATTGAAGCGCTGCAGCAGTTGCAGGAGGGGCAGTATCTCCATCTGCTGCATACACGATTGCCGGTCATGCTGTTCCCGGAGCTAGAGCCGAGAGGTTTTCTTTCGGATTCCTGTCAGGACAAGCAGCAACGGTTTCATATTATCATCTGGCGGCAGTCTGATGCCCGGGCTGCCAGTGCCGCGCAACAACATCTTGAGCGTTTACGAAACGAATGAAGCTCGAAGGACTCTCTTTACAACAAGCGCCACCCATTTCGGTACCCTTTCGTTTTTTCCTGGCTGCGCCTTTGTTCGGTATTCTCGCGGCTCTGTCCATTATTTGGATCGGTGATGAGTCGCTGATCTCCCGCTGGACTCCGGGGACACTGGCGATAACCCATGGATTGCTGCTCGGTTTTTTGACCAGCATCATGTTTGGTGCCCAGATGCAGATGCTACCGGTATTGGCGGGCGCTGTTGTCAGTAATCCGAGGCAGTTGAGCTGGATAATTCAGGTAGCCTGGATTGCTGGGGTATTGCTGTTGCAGCTGGCGTTTGTCAAAGGGGGTGCGTGGCTGTTTCAACTAGCGGTGGTATTACTCGGTGGCGCGGTGCTGGTGTTTATAGGTTCATCTGGCGCTGCATTGTATCGGGCGACTTCCAATATCGCGTCGGTCCCGGGCATGAAGCTGGCTTTGATCGCGTTACTGGTGACTATAGCGTGGGGTGTTTATTTGGGACTTGGTCATAGTGGATTGCTGGTTTTGCAGCGCCCGGCGGGGACCAATATTCATCTCATGTGGGGGTTGTTGGGTTGGGTAGGATTGCTGATTGTCTCGGTTGCTTACCAGGTGGTACCTCTGTTTCAGATTACCGAAGCTTATCCAAAATGGTTAACCGGCAATTTTGCCCCAGGTGCTTTTGTGTTGTTGCTGTTGAGGATGATTCTTGTGCTGGCGCAGCAACATTTTGAATCTGCTGCTCAGCAACTCACTCAATATGCGATTGTGCTGGTCGACCTGCTGGTCTCAGCCGGGCTGGTGGCTTTTGCATGTATTACACTACAGTTGCAAAAGAAGCGGAAGCGCAAAGTCAAAGACAGCCATCAGCAGTTTTGGCGAGTCGCCTGTTACGGGCTGATTGCGGCTGTGCTCGGTTGGTGGGGAGCGTACGGAATGTCGGATCCCGCGCTGAAAGAGTTGGTGCTGTTTATCAGTACGGTGCTGTTTATAGCGTGCTTTGTGATGCCCGTGGTAACCGGAATGCTCTACAAAATAGTAGCGTTTCTAATCTGGTTTCATCTACAGGGGCTGAATACGGACCGCATGATGGCTGGTAAGCCAGCCATTAAAGTGCCGCATATGAAAGCGGTTATTGCCGAGAAACAGGTGAAGGGGCAGCTCAGAGTGCTATATCCGGCTATGATGATAACACCTCTGCTTATCGTTTGGCCGCAGTGGCTCAGTATTCCGGCGGGCTTGGCGTGGACCGCGCACTTTTGCGTTATGCTGCTTAATCTGGTGCGCGCTTATCGGGATTATCTGGAGTACGCCAAGGCAGGCGCTGAATAAAGCGTCTGCCGGCGTCAGCAAGGCTTTTACGTTAAAGGTTTTGTACTCCAATAGACTCGCCGGATGCAGCTACTTTCTGTTGTAGTCGTTGCCAATCAGCGTCAATATTAGCCTGCATCCTGGCCACCTCCTGTTCACTGACATGGCGGTAACGCTTTTGCCCCACCAGATATTGTTCCACGGTGGCTGTTTTGCTGGTGTGGTTCAGGCGATAGTGTTGGCCATTCTCAATTTCATAGAGTGGCCAAACGCCCGCTTCCACGGCCAGCCTCGCAAGACGAATACCCGCATCATCCGCTAGCCCCCAACCGGCAATACAAGGAATAAGCACGCTGATAAACTTGAAGCCACGGATATTTTTTGCCTTATTTACCTTGGCTACCATATCCTTGATATTGCTTGGGGAGGTGGTCGCGACATAAGGCGTATCGTGTGCGGCAAGAATTTCAATCATGTTTTTCTTGCGTGATGACTTACCTTCAGGCGTGGAGCCGGTGACCGCCATAAGTGGCGTCGAGGAGCTTTTTTGGCCACCGGTATTCATGTAGCCTTCATTGTCGAAGCAGATGTAGAGCAGGTCTTCATTGCGCTCGACAGCCGATGAAAGTGCTTGGAAACCAATATCGTAGGTGCCGCCATCTCCGGCAAGACAGATAACGGTGGTATCTTTTTTACCCCGGGCGTTGAGCGCCCGTTTTACGCCGCTTGCTGTAGCGGCAGTTGATTCAAGTGTGGTCTGGCAGACCGGGATTCCCATCGCACTGTGCGGATGCATACCGCAGATCACCGCTCCACAGGAAGGAGGCACTACTGCAATGGCATCTGAACCGATGGTGTTGAGAATGACGCGCATTGCCAGTGCTTCGCTGCAACCGGCACAGGCGACATGACCCGAAGTGAAAAAACCGTCATCTTGATATTCTGGGAAACTCATAATTTTACTCCGCCCAGACCGATTGCACGACTGGGTCTGCATTGGAATAGGCAGCAACCCATTCCTCAATTTTTTCAGGGGTTACGTTTAGTCCGCTTACACCGGCAAGTAAACCGTGCAGCTTGGGTGTTCGCTCCATACCGAAAAGAGCTGCTTTTAACTCCTGATGTAACACGCCGCCAAGACCTGGGGAGAAGTTGCGGTCCATGGCCAGAATGCAGGGTGTGTCTTTTAGTGCTTCACGAATCTGCTGGTAGGGGAAAGGCCTGAAAAGGCGAACTTTGAGTAATCCCACAGATATTCCTTTTTCACGCATCGCGTCAATGGCGACTTTAGCAGTACCGCACATGCTACCCATGGTGACGATTACCGTTTCGGCACCTTCCATCCGGTAGCCTTCAATCATAGGATATTCCCGGCCGGTCAGTGACTGCCACTCCTGACTTGCCTGTTCGGCTATGCCGTACACCTGTTGCATTGCATTATCCATATCGCGGCGTGACTGGTAATGGGTGTTCTGGTCCAGTACATAGCCAAAGGATTCAACCTTTCCGGGATCAAGCATGTGCTTTGGGTTGTAGGGTGGTAAAAACGAATCGACGATCTCCTGACTAGGGACCTCGATGGGCTCCATTGCATGGGATACATAAAAAGCTTCATGATTGACCATAGCAGGCAAGCTGACCGCTTCAGCAATTCGGTAAGCGAGAATGGTGGTGTCTATCGATTCCTGCGGTGATTCGCAGTACAGCTGAATCCAGCCTGTATCACGCTGCGCCAGGCTGTCGGTCTGATCCGGCCAAAACCCCCAGGGCGAGGCAACAGTTCGGTTTACATTGAAAACCACTATCGGTGTGCTGGCCCCTGCTGCCCAGTGCAGCAATTCGTGCATCAGCAGCAATCCCTGAGAGGAAGTCGCTGTAAATACGCGGGCGCCGGTCAGAGAGGCGCTGATACAGGCGGACATTGCCGAGTGCTCGGATTCTGGTGTCAGCAGTTCAGCATTCATCTCGCCGGACGCCTGGAAGTCGGTAATTTTTTCGAGAATAGGCGTTTGGGGGGTGATCGGGTAGACCGGAATTACGTCCGGGCGAGCCAACCGGGCGCCCCAGGCTACGGCGTGGTTGCCGCTTAATAACATCTGATTACTTGGCTGCGTCATTCGTATACATCCTGCTGCGCCGGGAGACGGCGCGAAAACTGATCAAAAATATCTATGGGAAGACGCCGATCTTCCCATAGTACTTATTTCACCTGTTGATTACCAACCCTGATTGGTCAGTCGGCTATCGCCTTTACCCCGAATCGGGGTGCGCGGTATCGCAAAACCCCGGGTCTGCGCCGCCCTGGTAATGATCGCCGCCTTCGACAACCAGCCCATCGCGGCTGCCAGTAATCCCGCTGCCGGAATCGCCAGGGATTTTAGGTTCGGCTGCCACGAGACCAGAACGAGTAGCACAATCGGTATCAGATGACCCACCAGCATCAGAGGTCCCCGCAATTTCTTCAGTACCGCCAGCGTCGCCGTGGGTGCATTGGTCTGCACCAGCTGCTGCTGATAACGTAGCCACGCCAGGGCTCTTACGATTAGCAGCAGCGCAAAGCCCAGCATCGTGCCCTCATTGACCAGCCCCGGTACACACAACGCCAACCCGGTGCCTTCCACCAACCCCGTGCTCAGAATATAAGGCGTCAACGCCGGACTTGCCCACGAAGGAATCCCCTTCGCCGCCCGTAACATTCGCGCCTGACAGTACAGATAACCCGCCGCAATCACACCAATCGCACTGCTCACCAGTGCACCCTTGGCCGCCGGCGGGTAAAACAGCAACAAGGCGCCCAGGGTAAACAGCGGAATCGCCAATATCCCCTCGCGTGTCATCCAGGAGGTCTCCGGATGAAAAAACAGATTCATCGAACGCCATGGCCGGCCAATCTCCAGCCACACCATAAACAGGCCAAAGGCCACAAAGCCCAGACCCAGCAACAGACCCGTCGCATACGGCGCACCCGCCAGCACCAGCAGTGCTGTCGCGATCAACAACCCGGTACCCGTACCACCACCAATAAAGTTACACGCCGCCCGCAGATCCCAGGAGGTCTGTAAGCGGGGCAAGGGACCCTTACCCTTAAATGCACCCGTCATAGCAAATCCTCCATCGACTTCTTATCCCAGATATAATAAAACCCCGGCTCGGTACCCAGCTCCTCATGCATCCGAAAATGCTCGGAATTGTCCAGCAACTGACTGACCTGACTGTCCGGATCCTCTTTATCACCAAAGGTCAGTGCCCCGGTAATGCAGGAGTTCACACAGGCCGGTGTGGCCTCCGGATGTTCACCGGCCTTATGGCCGTTCGCCACACCCGCTTCCACCACGTCATTACAGAAGGTACACTTCTGCGCCACACCAATGGTCGCCTCATTGGCCCGCTTCGCTTCATGGGGCATCGGTTCATCCCCATAGGCGTAGTTCGGCTTCTCCACCTTAAACCGGGCATCGTAAGGACAGGCCACCGCACAGTACGCACAACCAATACACAGGTCATAATCGATCTGTACCGTACCGTCCTCCTTCGTAAAGGTCGCCTTGGTCGGACACACCTCTTCACAGGGCGGGTTGGCGCAGTGCTGACAGCCGGTCGGCAAGAACACCCGGTTCACATTCGGGTATTCACCCACTTCAATATCCACCACCCGGCGCCATTGCACACCCGGTGGCGTGCTGTTCGCCTGCTTGCACGCAGCCGTACAGGTCTGACAGCCAATACAGCGGCGCAGATCCGCAACCATTACATAACGTGTCATGCCTCACCTCCCAAACGATGTATCGATACCCGTACCAGATCCGCTCCTGACCCCGTGGAGTCGGTCAGATCCAGTGACATCGGGATCACCGTGTTCAAACTCGGGTATTTCAGATCCTTGGCAAAGGGGGTCTTCCAGTAATCAAACTGCCCCGGTATACAGACCGTGTCCGGGCGTATGCCCTGCACCAGTTCCGCCCGACCCTGGGTCGAGCCGACAATCGAACGCACCTCAATGCGCTCGCCCTGGCCAATCCCCAGCTGTTGGGCCGTTTGGGTGTTGATGATGATCGAGCCGTGACCGCGCACGTTATTGCCCACATCATCCATCATCTGGATGCTGGCGTTATTACCGGCCGCGTACTGGGCGCTCTTGGTGGTGACCCCCCACAGCGGGTATTGCTCCGGGTCACCGCCCATGTTCTTCAGTGCATCGCGATAGCGGGCCTGCACATCATCCCACTGGGGCAGTGCTTCATACTCTTCCAGCTGGTCATCCCACCAGTGGACATCCTGTTCATGCAGACGACGCTTGAGTTCTTCACCCACCCGCTTCAGACGCTCCTGATAGGGCAGTTCAAAGCGTAACCCCTTGCTCTTCAGTGTCGGGTACAGGTACCAGTCTTCACGCGCGTAGGGCACCATGTAATGGCCCTGCTCTTTGAACCACTCCAGGTCACGCACCTCTTTGCCTTCGGAGTAGCTGCTGCTGGCCGCTTTACAGGCCGCATCCCAGACTTCCTCAACGCTGTGCTCCCGGCTCGGGTCCAGTGAGTAATCAAACCCTTCGCCCTTGAGCGGCATACCGCCGGCTCCCCGGTTAATGGCGTTATAATACTTCTCCTGCAGACCGGTACGCTTGGCCAGCTGCGTGGCAATCCAGGTCATGTCCCGTGCCTCGCCCTGCGGTTCCACCGCCGGCTGACGCAACATCACCCCTTCGTGCTCCCAGATCTGTTCCACAAACTTGGTGCCGCCGGCATGGATCAGCTGCAGGCTTTCCAGGTCCGTGGCATCGGGCAGTAATATATCCGCCATGTGGTTACTTTCATCGGCGGTATAGGCAAAGGCCACGGTAAAGGGCATCTTGGCCATGATATCGACCATCTGCTTGCTGTCCCAGAAACTGATCGCCGGATTACTGCGGTATAAAAACCACACTTCCGGGAACGTGGAGCGCATCCAGTCCGAGGGGGCATCGTTCAGAAACATCCAGGCCAGCTGGGTCGGCCCCAGCGCCTGACTCCAGGCACCGCTGTTCACGATCGGTACCAGCGCCTTGTGGGCATTACGTCCGGTAGGACTGGATTCCCAGCCCTCCTTGTCGGTGGCATTCATGGCGCTGACCATAAAGCCGTCCTCACCGGGCTGGACACTGCCCAGACGATTACCAAAGGGACGGTTCAGGCGTACCGTGGTACCAATGGTACCGCCCGGCACTTCCAGGGCACCCACTAATACCGCCAATACGGTACGGGCCCATACGCAGTGGTAAGCACCCCAGCCGTTGTTCACGGTTTTACCCAGCACCACCGAGACGGGGCGGAATGGCAGGGTTTCACCATCAACTTCAATCGTTTCACCGACACAGGCATGATCCAGATACTCATTGGCAATGCGCACCATGGTCTCGGCTGGCACATCACACAAGGCTTCGGCCCATTCGGGGGTGTAGGGTGCCATGCTCTCGACCATCATCGAGAATGCGGTGGTGCCTTTGACATCGGTGTATTCGTAACGGTCCTCATCCGGTCCGTGTTCTACCGCGCTGGCCACCGTAAAGGTGCCCTCCAGTGCCGGAACCACACCGGGGGTATTGTGCGGCACCGCGCAGCCCTTCGCTTCATCCCAGACCAGCGGCTCACCGTTTTCCACATCACGCAGGTAGTAGCCTTCCGGCCCTACCAGATAGGGGGAGGAGGTACTGTCACGCAGATAGGGGATATCCAGACGGTCACGTGATTGCTGATGCAACATCACGTGGATCAGCCCAAACATAAAGGCCAGGTCGGTCTTGGGCTTGATCGGTACCCATTCCGATGACGCGCCGCCGGTAATGGACAGATGCGGTTCTACCTGAACCCGCTTCACACCCCGTGCCCGGGCATCGGCATGACGGCGGGCCGCCGCCGGACCACCGGAAGACTCGGCATTAAAACCAAAGGAAAGGATATAACGGGTGTTCGGGGTATCGGAACAGACGGTAAAGGCCCGATGCCAGTATTCGCCATACAAATGCTCGGAGTGCACACACTTCACACCCTGACCCGAGCCAAAACTGAAATCGATCGGCCCCCAGGAGGCCAGAAAGGCCGGCAGGGTGCCCATGTAGGCTGAGGGTGTGCCGCCATGACCAAAGGTGGCCGCAAAACGGGGCAGACCACGATCGTCGGTCAGGCCCTTATCACGCACCGCCAGCAGCTTCTCACTGATCAGGTCAAAGGCTTCATCCCAGCTGATCGGCTCAAAGCCCGGATCCTGATCACGACCCTTCACCGGATTGGTGCGCTTCATCGGGGTGGTAATGCGGTGCGGGTTGTAGGTCTTTTGCACCAGGCCCAGTGCCTTCACACACACTCGACCATTGCCCGGATGCGCCTCTTCAAGATCAAAGTTCGGCACCACCTCACAGGCCACACCATCCTCCACCTTGATCTTCATCGGGTCCGGGCCCGCTACACAGTTATAGCAATAACTCGGTACGTATCGCGTTTCTGTCATCTGTTCCACCTGCCAAATATGGCGTTTCTGTTAACTGACGAAAGTTACTTGGCGACTGGATATCTCCAGCAGTTAAGCAATCTTCCCGCAGATTTGGGTTATGGGCATAGTTTGGTAGTTAATTAAAGTCTCACAATCCGTCTGAAAACGGCGCTTTGGTTTTTTTGTTGTGTGCCTGTTAACCAGTTTTGCCAGATTAACAAAATACCGCTTATCCAGATTTGATTTAAGTCACTATATGATACCAAAAAAATACAATAAGTAAATTAAGTGTATCATAAAAAGTGATGTTTTCCATTTAACCATTTTAAAATGAGCAATGATTGGTATCAGAATTTGATTTCGGGATGTCTGTGGTGCGCAGATTTAGGTAACATGTGAGTGCACAAATCGGGAACAGGTTTATTTATCGGGTAATACAGGGTAGCGCATGGCGAATATAGTAATACAGCGAAAGCTCAATATGGAGCAGGAGCAGATTCAGCAGCTTGCTGAACGGGTGGGGGAAAAGCTCGAGCGGCAGTATGGTGTGCAGTTTAACTGGTCTGGCCATGATGCCCGCATTCAGGGGCCCGGCATAAATGGCACTTGTCAGGTATGTGATGGCAGCATTGCTCTTGATTTGAAGCTGGGGTTGTTACTTTCTCCCTTTAAAGAAAAGGTGGAAAAAGAGATCGACAGCTACCTGACACGTGTTCAGGAGCCGTAGTCGCATCAGAGTGGAAGGCATCCTGTGTGTGACAGGATGCCGGAGAAGCAGGAGTCAGAGAATGTACCTGGACAGGTCTTCGTCCTCGACCAGTTCTCCAAGATGTTCGTTGACATAAGCGGTATCGACAGACACTTTTGCTGCCGGGTCGCCTTCGCTCCAGTCGGAAGCAGCAAAAGAGGCGGGTTCGAGCAGTCTTTCCATCACAGTATGCAGTCTTCGTGCACCAATGTTTTCGGTTTGTTCGTTAACCTGCCACGCAATTTCAGCAATCCGTTTGATACCCTCTTCATCGAAGTTGATTTCCGCACCTTCTGTGCCCAGTAATGCCTGATATTGTTTGGTCAGGCTGGCATCCGGTTCGGTAAGAATACGCTCAAAATCGTTGGGTGAAAGCGCATTGAGTTCAACGCGAATCGGCAGTCGGCCCTGGAGTTCGGGAATAAGGTCAGAAGGCTTGGCCAGGTGAAATGCACCCGACGCAATAAACAGAATATGGTCCGTTTTGATCATGCCAAACTTGGTGCTGATGGTACAGCCTTCGATTAAGGGTAACAGGTCTCGTTGTACGCCTTCTCTTGACACATCTGCGCCACTGGCATTCGCGCGCTTGGTGACCTTGTCGATCTCATCAAGGAAGACGATACCGTTCTGTTCGACTGCTTCGATCGCGCGACTCTTTAAATCTTCCTCATTAATCAGCTTCGAAGCTTCTTCATCGCATAACTGGTTGTAGGCATCCTTGATCTTGAGTTTCTTTGATTTTTTCCGGTCACCGGACATATTGGAAAACATACTTTGCAGCTGGTTGGACATCTCTTCCATGCCGGGTGGCGCCATGATTTCAATGCCCACCGGGACCGCGCTGAGTTCTATCTCAATCTCCTTGTCATCCAGCTTTCCCTCTCTTAGTTTTTTGCGAAAAACCTGGCGGGTTGAAGAGCTTTCGGCAGCGTTCTGGCTGTCTGGCTGCTCTCCTCGGGGTGGCGGCAACAGTGCATCCAGAATGCGTTCTTCAGCGGCATCCTCAGCCCGATGTTTAACCTTGGCCATCTCCTGTTCGCGGACCATTTTGACGGCCATGTCGACAAGATCACGTACAATCGATTCGACATCACGCCCAACATAACCCACTTCGGTAAATTTGGTTGCCTCTATTTTGATAAAGGGCGCGTTAGCCAGCTTGGCCAGACGCCTTGCAATCTCTGTTTTACCAACACCGGTGGGGCCAATCATCAGAATATTTTTGGGTGTGATTTCGTTGCGCAACTCTTCGTCGAGTTGCATTCTTCGCCACCGGTTTCTCAGTGCTATAGCAACGGCGCGTTTGGCATCGGACTGGCCAATAATGTGTTTGTCCAGCTCATGGACGATCTCTCTTGGAGTCATGTTTGACATAATTTCTAACTCTATGGGCTGTGCCGGATCTAGCTAACGGATTCCAGCTCTTCGATGGTGCGATTGTGGTTGGTGTAGACGCAAATGTCGGCAGCGATTTCCAAACTCTTTTCGACAATGGTTCGGGCATCCAATTCAGTGTTTTCAACAAGTGCCCTGGCGGCCGATTGCGCAAAGGGGCCTCCTGATCCGATTGCGATCAATCCCTGTTCGGGTTCAATTACATCGCCGTTGCCGGAGATGATCAACGAGTGCTTTTTGTCGGCCACGGCGAGCAAAGCCTCCAGCTTTTGCAGCATACGGTCTGTTCGCCAATCCTTTGCCAGCTCTACGGCTGCGCGCATCAGGTGGCCCTGATGTTTTTCCAGTTGTGCTTCGAAACGCTCGAACAGGGTAAACGCATCGGCTGTTGCGCCGGCGAATCCGGCGATTACCTGGTCACGATAGAGCCGACGTACTTTGCGCGCATTGCCCTTCATTACCGTGTTGCCCAGAGATACCTGTCCATCTCCGCCGAGTACGACCTGGTTATCTTTGCGAACCGATACAATGGTTGTCATAGGGGTGCCTTATCAATCAGATGCTTGGTTAAGAGTCTAGGAATATGGAGGTGAAGCGGGTAATTTCAAGATCAGCGGTTATTTTTCCCGGGATTTATTTTGATCAGCATGGATTCTGTATTGGCGTCCGCCAGTATATCCTGCGCGTGATTCAGCTTGGAGCGCGACTCGAAAGGCCCCAATAATAATCGATGCCAGGTGCTGCCATCCTTCGCGCTTACCTGCTGAACACGGGGCTCCAGGCCACGCATAATAAGCTTTGCCCGCAACCTGTCAGCATCCTTGGGGTTCCTGAATGAGCCAGCTTGTAATAGATAAGCCTTTTCAGTAGATGTCTGTTTTAGGGTGGATGAGTACTCTTCCACTTTTGGCGCGATCACTTCACTGTCCGGGAGCAGCGTATAAAAATCGTAACTCTCTTCTGATGCCTTGGTTTGTTGCTTCGCTTGCTTTTGCTTCTGTTGGTGAACAGTAGCTTGTTGTTCCGGTTTTCCTGGTGGAGATTCGGCTTCAGGTTTCAGTATGGTCAGGTAATAGAGAAAGCCGGCAAGACCGGTTACTGTGATCAGCGTGATAATTATCAATCCTGTTGGAACCTTTGACGGTTCTTTTTGTGCTATCTGGCGCTTGTGTTGGGCGGCTCTTTTTACAAAGTCCTGAGGCATAGATAAATTCAGTTAACCGGGTTATGAGATATCGTTGTTTGGCTCGTGTGGCTAGGTGAGGCTATTGTAGTGGTAATTAACGATTGCGTTAACCGTTATCTTAAAAACAATCCAACGGATCAACGTCAATTGACCAGCGTACCTTGCGAGTTGACTTGAGTTTCTCTATTTCCAGGCACAGCTTTGTCAAAGGTTCATGCAGTGTCTTGCGATCATTTGCCTGAAGTAACAGTTGCGAACGAAAACGGCCTGCCCGTTTATGCATGGTTGCCGGAATAGGCCCGTAAACCTCTATGCTGCTTGATTTTGTAGCTGTCAGAGCCTTGAAAATACCCTTGACCTGTTCAAGGAATTCCATGGGGTGATGTGCCTGTACCGATTCAGCACGAAACAACACCGTGTGGCAGAAGGGTGGGAGCTGGGCAAGCCTGCGTTCCTCCAGCAATGCACGCGAATAACTGGAATAGCCCTCCTTAATCAGTTGGTTTAACAAGGGGTGTTCCGGTTGATGCGTTTGAATCAGTACTTCCCCCGGCTGTTCTTCACGACCTGCTCGGCCAGATACCTGAGTAATCAGTTGGCCCATTCTCTCCAAACCTCTGAAGTCTGAGCTGAATAAGCCATAGTCAGCTTCGAGAATAGCAACCAAAGTGACCTTGGGAAAATGGTGGCCTTTAGCCAGCATCTGCGTACCTACCATAACGCACGGCTCACCAGAATTAATTTGGGCGAGCATGGTTTTCATGGCATATTTACTGCTGGTGGAGTCCCGGTCAATTCGCAGGACCGGTACATTAGGAAAGAGCTGGCCTATGGCCTGCTCACTACATTCAGTTCCTACGCCCAGTGTTTTCAATTCGTCCCCCGTGCATTCAGGGCAATGCCTGGGAACCGAGCGCTGCACGCCACAATGGTGGCAGCGCAGTTGAGTGGGGTTCGAATGCAGCGTAAGTCGGGTGTCACACCGCGAGCATTGTGCGATCCAGCTGCACTGGTGGCACATTAATACCGGTGCAAACCCCCGCTGATTAATAAAGATCAGAACCTGGTTGCCCTCGTCGAGTTGCTCTGAAACCGCTTCGATAACCGGTTGTGACAATCCGCCCTGTAGGGGGCGGCTGCGAATATCGATCAGTTTAAGTGCTGGTGGAACCGCGTTACCGGCCCGTGAGCTGAGCGATAGATGCCGGTATCGCTTGGTGAAGCAGTTGTGCAGGCTTTCCAGTGACGGCGTTGCGGATCCCAAAATTATGGGTATATCCGTTTGGTGTGCTCGAGTTATACCCAGATCACGGGCGCTATAGTGCATGCCGTCTTGTTGTTTAAAGGAAAGGTCGTGTTCCTCGTCAATGATGATTACACCGAGGTCTTTGATGGGAGTGAACACAGAAGAGCGGGTGCCAATAACTATAAATCCTGATTCTTGCGCCGCAGCCATCCAGTCATGCATTCGATCGTTGTCCGAGCGCCCTGAATGCAAAAGCGCAATCGGGGCATTAAAACGTTGTTTAAAGCGATTGACGGTCTGTGGAGTGAGTCCTATCTCCGGGACCAGAACCAGAGCGGACTTCTGGTCCTGCAGTACCCGCTCAATAACCTGAAGGTAGATTTCGGTTTTACCACTTCCGGTCACTCCCTCCAGCAGAAAACAGCAGAAGCGATTAATGGTCTTTCCAATTGCATCGACCGCGTGCTGTTGTTCAGGATTGAGGGTCAGTGGAGCTTCTGCCAGTATATGAGTTCCTTTCTTGGGGTGTGCCTGATGAATAATTGATTTGCTTTCTAGCAGCCCTTTATCAAGGAGGCTTTTTAACGGAGCTCCCAGCAGGCCAAGAGTTCTTAGCGCATGTTGACTGGCACCATCCGCATGTTCTGCCGCAATTTTTACAATTTCACGTTGTCTGGGTGCACGCTTTAGCTGCTCTGCGGAAAGGGCTTTGCCGCTGTCTGTTAAACGGTAATATAGCTCCTTCCTTCTGAGGTCCAAGTGACCTTTGCGCAAAGCGGTCGGTATCGCTGTGGAAAAAGCTTCGCCAACTGGATGGTGATAGTAACGGGCACTCCATAGATAGAGCTTGATCATGCTTTCCGGAATGACCGGTTCTTTATCAATGAATTGCTTGATTCGTTTTAATCGGTTGACAGGCAGGCTCGACTGATGGTTGGTTGAAATAATAAACCCGATTAGCGTGCGGCTGCCAAAAGGTACAGACACTCTCATTCCTGGCATTGGCTCGACATCGAAATTCCCGTTCGGAGGCAGATATTCAAACAGACGCCTGAGTGGAGTAGGGAGTGCGATTTTTAAAACCGGGCATTCGGGCACGTGGCGACTCGAGTGGAAAAAAATCAAGTCTACCCTATGCAAAAGGGGTAGCGAAAGGTTGATTGCCGGAAACGTGTTGCGTCTCTAATGTTTAGGGAGGAGAGGATGATCAGACTGTTTGTGGTGTGTTTTTTAAAGCAGTTAGCATTGTAGGGCGTGCCGGTACGCACATATTCTAGTAAAATGACGCCTTTGCACGACGCGTTGACCGAATTGATTTTTATTTCAGCGCGCGTGGAGTGTCGCATCGTCTGGTAGAGTGGTTATATCTTCCGTGCGGTTGTGGAATAAAGAATTTGTGTCCTGAGTCAGGAGGTGGCGGTTGAGTGAGGCAATTGAGCAGTTGAGTGGGTCAGAGGATCTGGCTGTGTATCGGTGTGCCGGACAGTTTATTGATAGTGACCACCCGGCGGTGATTGAGTTTGCGAAGAACAGTGTGCAAGGTCATCAGGGCGCAATCGATAAAGCTGTCGCGCTTTATCTGGCGGTTCGGGATGAGGTCAGTTATGACCCCTATTATGTCGGAAGAGACGAAAAATATTACCGGGCCAGTGACTGCCTCAGCGCAGCGCGAGGGTTTTGTATACCGAAGGCTGCTTTGATGGCGGCGGGTGCAAGAGCAATCAATATTCCTGCGCGCGTAGGCTATGCGGATGTTCGTAATCATCTAAGTACGGAAAAGCTGGACAGGTTGGTTGGCTCCAATGTCTATCGCTGGCATAGCTATTGTGAGCTCTACCTGGATGGCAAATGGGTTAAGGCAACACCGGCCTTCAATCAGAGTTTATGCGAGCGCTTTGGTGTGCATACATTGGAATTTGATGGACGAGAGGATTCACTATTGCAGGAGTTTGATCGAAGCGGTAGACAACATATGGAGTATCTCGAACAGCGCGGTCATTTTGTGGATGTACCGTTTGATAAAATAGTGGCAGACTTTGCGCGTTATCACCTGGACTGGCTGGATTATCGTTCACAGCTGAATCAAGAAGAGGCTGTTGAGAGCTGGGATTGATTGATGTTGCAGGTGGATAACCCTGGTAGTTGGTGACTGGGGCCTGCATGGGTGGATAGGGAGTTGATTATCGATGCTTTTCTGGTATCATTGCGCGTCCCAAACGAAGGGCTTGAGAGGATTTTGGTTTCTCAGCTCCGAACTTAGTTCATGCGGTACCTGATAAAGCATCAGGTGGCGGCATGTAAAATATTGAGGTTAGTCATATGAAACAGGGTATACATCCTGAGTACCAAGACATCACTGCAACCTGCAGTTGTGGTAACAAGGTTCAAACACGTTCAACGCTTTGCAAGGATATACACCTGGATGTATGTTCGCAGTGCCACCCTTTTTATACCGGTAAGCAGAAAGCAGTCAGCGCGGGTGGTCGTATTGATCGATTTAACAAACGTTTTGGTGGTCGTTCGAAAGCATAATATTCGACGCTATCGAGTATTAAGCGGGTACGGTACGTACTGGATTCGCAAAAAACAAAGCCCTTCGCGTTTATTCCCGACGCGAAGGGCTTTTTATTTGCAGCTCTTGTTTAAAAGAGCTGTTCGGGTATTTTTTCCTGCTCTTCCTCGAGATTTGAGACAGAACCGGGTATGCGAGAAGATTGCGTTGGAGCGTGCTCTTGCCTGAAAATTTCAAAAATTGCGTCTGACTGACCAGGGCGAGCCAAGAGTCCTGTTTTAGGATCAATGCGCACTGTGACGAGTCTGTCAGGGCGATTCAGTTCCGTTTCGGCGGTTCCGGCGAGCGCTTTGCTCATAAAATCTATCCAAACCGGTAGCGCTGCGTATCCACCCACCTCTCTTTTCCCCAATGTTTGGGGTTGATCAAAACCGACCCAAACGGTGGCTACAATGTTTTGATTGAAGCCGGAAAACCAAGCATCTTTTTGATCATTTGTGGTGCCTGTTTTCCCAGCCAGGTCCGTTCTTCCCAATACTCTCGCCCGTCTTCCGGTTCCAACCCGAATAACATCCTTTAGAATCGAGTTGATGATGTAAGCAATACGCGGCTCTACAATCTGTTCTGCCGAAGGGCGCTGCTCTGCTGATACCGGTTGACTGGTTGGCAGATCAAGATCAATTGAGGTATTTGTTGAGTGCGGATGCTCTTCGTCTGTTGCGGTCTGTTGAGTGAGACCCCCCAGTTCCTGCTGAAGTGCCTCTTCCAGCAATCGTTCTCTGTCATTTCGTTGGTTGGTCAGATCATCTTCAGCCCTGTTGCATGTCATACAAACCGTTTTTGGGTTAGCGCGAAATAGTTGTTCTCCATGATGATTCTCAATGCGGTCTACAACATAGGGTTCAATTTTATATCCGCCATTTGCGAAAACAGCATAGCCTGTTGCGATTTCATAGGGCGTAAACTCAGCGCTGCCCAATGCTAATGACAGGTCCTTGGGTAGCTGGGATGCGGTAAAACCAAATCGTTGTACATAATTCACGGCTTTTTTTATGCCTACGGCATTTAGTAGGCGAATGGATACCAGGTTGCGCGATTTGTATAGAGCTTTGCGCAGTCGTGTAGGGCCAAAAAATTTACCGCTGTAATTTTCCGGTCGCCAAGAGCTTTCAAGCAGTTCGTCATTGAAGACCACCGGTGCATCGTTGATCATGCTGGCAGCAGTAAAGCCGTTTTCCAAAGCAGCTGCATAGATAAACGGTTTAAAATTTGAGCCAGGCTGTCTGGCTGCCTGGGTCGCTCTATTAAATTTACTGTGCTGAAAGTCGAAACCGCCAACCAGCGCGAGCAATGCGCCATTACTTGGGGAGATCGAAACAAATGCGCTTTGAATTCGAGGAATCTGTGCCAGCACCCACTGATCATCGCCGGCCTTGTTGACGCGAATAATATCACCCATTTTCACAATATCGTACGCGTTCTCCGGTGTGGGCCCTCTGGCGTTATTTGAAAGGTAGGGGCGGGCCCACTTTAACCCGGACCATGGTATTTCGATCTGCTGATCCGGTTCAATGAGTGCCACTACACGGTCGGGGAAAACTTCCAGTACCACTGCGGGTAACAGAGGACCAACTGGCGCTAGTTTGTCGATAGCCTGATGGGCGGATTGCAGTGGATTATCGATATCAAGCAGAATGCTCTGTTCCGCTCCCCGATAGCCATGGCGGCGGTCATAGGCGAGCAGACCCTTGATGACGGCTGCGTTGGCGCTTTGCTGGAGCTGGCTGTTGATCGTGGTAAAAACTCTCAGACCTGATGTGTACAGGTCTTCAGCAGAATAGCTTTCAAGTAGTTCGGAGCGAACCATCTCTGCAACATAGGGCGCTTCCAACTCGGGGACCAATCCGTGATAGGCTGCTGTCAATGGTTGTGCTTTAGCTTCCTGGTAGACTGGCTGATCAATATAGCCCAGTTTGAGCATTCGCTGCAGAATCCAGTTCCTTCGCACTAACGCTCTTTCAGCATTGGCTAGCGGGTTGTAACTGGATGGTGCTTTGGGAAGTCCGGCAATCATCGCAAGTTGTGCCACATTCAATTCGTTTATATCCTTTCCGTAATAAACGAGGGCTGCGGCTTGAATACCGTAAGCGCGGTTACCCAGATAGATCTTGTTGACGTAGAGCTCCAGAATCTCCTGCTTGCTCAATTCCTGTTCTATCTGCAATGCCAGTAGTATTTCATTGAATTTTCGACTGAAGGTTCTTTCCCGGCTCAGAAAGTAGTTCTTGGCAACCTGCATGGTGATTGTGCTGCCACCCGTCTGAATGCTTCCTGTTGTTACCAGTTGCAAGGAGGCGCGCATCAGCCCCTTGATATCAACTCCATGGTGTTTCTCAAAGCGGTCATCTTCAGCCGCCAGGATCGCCTTGATGAATAGTGGTGGTACTTTCTCGATAATGATAGGCTTGCGTCGCTTTTCTCCAAATTCGGCAATAAGCTTGTGATCGGCCGAGTAAATTTGCAGGGGTGTCTGCAGTTGAATGGATCTTAGAGATTCAACCGAAGGCAGCTTGGGGTTGAGGTAAAGCGATAACCCGGCGATCGTAATGAGCGCCAGGCAAATTACCGTTATCGAACCCCAAAAAAATATTTTGCTAATAAATCTCACTATAGGCATGTTTATACTGGCAAAATTAAAGGATAGGTCTAGAATCAAATGATGCTGGCTATTATAAGCGGAATATTTGTTCTATATCTATTTGCGCTTGTAGTAATTATGGACTTTAATGTTAGTTAACATAATAACCCCGTAAGTATCGGATGCTGCTAGGAAATTAGCTGTGCTGTCAATATTACAGAAGAAAAACAACCCCGTTTTGGGTATCGATATCAGTTCAACATCGGTCAAAATACTTGAGTTGAGTAGGGCCGGAGGGCGCTACCGGGTTGAGTGTTACGGTGTCGAGCCGCTACCTGCTTCCGCTGTTGTAGAAAACAATGTCCAGGATGTTGAGGCTGTGGGTGATGCTCTAAAAAGAGCGATTGCCCGATCCGGAACCAAAGCGCGTCAATCTGCGGTCGCGGTTGCCGGTTCAGCCGTGATTACTAAAACCATCGAAATGAATGCGGCACTCTCGGAAGATGAGATGGAAAGCCAAATTAGTGTTGAAGCGGATCAATATATTCCCTATTCCCTCGATGAGGTCGCTTTGGACTTTGAGGTGCAGGGGCTGGCCAAGAATAACCCCGAGATGGCAGAAGTGCTGTTGGCGGCCTGTCGAAGTGAAAATGTTGAGCTTCGAGAGGATGTCTGTGAAGTTGCCGGATTGGATTGCAAAATAGTTGATGTCGAAGCCTATGCAATGGAGCGTGCTTTTGAGCTTGTCACTAGTCAATTAAAAGGTGATGCCGGGGAGTTAACGGTCGCAGTTGTGGATATCGGTGCAACGATGACTACCTTGAGCGTATTGAGCGAAGGTAAAACCATCTATACTCGCGAACAGTTGTTCGGTGGTCAACAACTAACAGAAGAGATTCAGCGACGGTACGGGCTATCTGCTGAAGAAGCAGGGCTGGCAAAAAAACAGGGTGGCCTGCCTGATGACTACGAAACTGAAGTGTTGCAACCCTTTCGAGAGGCAGCCGTACAGCAGATTACAAGATCTCTCCAGTTTTTTTACTCCTCCAGTCAGTACAATACGGTGGACTACATCGTGATGGCTGGGGGGTCTGCGAGTGTTGACGGGTTGGATCAATTGGTCAGGGAAAGAACAGAAACCCCGACTGTGGTTGCCAATCCTTTTGTGGGTATGTCGATAGCGCCAAAGGTTAATACCACGGCCCTGAGTAATGATGCGCCTTCATTGATGATTGCCTGCGGCCTGGCGATGAGGAGTTTCGATTAATGGCTCGAATTAATTTAAGACCGTGGCGAGAAGAGCTTCGTGCTGAAAGACAGCGTCAGTTTGTCGTGGCGATCGTTGGTTTTGCCGTTATCGGGGTGCTGTTTGTGATGTTAAAAGCATGGATGATAAATGGAGATATTAACCACCAGAATGCGCGTAACAAGTTTTTGGAAAATGAGATTGCCAAGCTGGATGATCGCATCAAGGAAATTGAGAAACTGCGGGAGAAGCGTGATCAACTCATTGAGCGTATGCGTGTGATACAAGAGCTTCAGGGCAATCGTCCTGTGATTGTACACCTGTTTGATGAGCTTGTAAGAACGATACCTGATGGTGTGTATTATTCTTCTCTAAGCCGCAAGGGAGAGATCCTTTCTATTGAAGGCAATGCGGAATCGAATAATCGTATATCGAGTTTAATGCGCAGACTGGATCAGTCCGAGTGGCTGGACGCGCCAAATTTAACCTCGGTGAAAGCCAACGAGGAAGAGGGTAGCAATGCCAATAGCTTTGACCTCACCGTTAAACGGAGCAGCATCACTGAAGGACAGGAGGGTTAATTCGTGAATGTATCGGAATTAACTGAGGGGCTTAAGGATTTTGATATAAATGACCTGGATATTAACAGTGCAGGATCCTGGCCATTAATCATAAAAATAATTGTTTGGGCAATTGTTTTATCGCTAGTCATTTTTCTGGGCTATTATCTGAAGCTCAATGACATGAACGCCAAACTGGAGAAAGTAGTTGCCCAGGAAAAAACGCTTAAACAGGATTACAAGCAAAAAGCATTCAAGGCAGCAAATCTCGATACCTACAGGCAGCAGATGCTGGACATGGAGAAATCTTTTGGGGCGCTTGTTAAGCAGCTTCCCAGTGACACTGAAGTTCCAGGATTGCTTGAGGATATTACGCACACCGGTCTTGGTAGCGGTTTGGAGATTAAGTCGATCAATCTTCAGGCAGAGCTTGCAGCCGAATTTTATGTTGAGCTACCGATCCAGATTCAGGTGCAGGGTACTTTTCATGATTTCGGATCATTTGTCAGTGGTGTGGCGAGTTTGCCACGGATTGTAACACTACATGATTTCTCAATTGCGCCTTCCGGTTCCGGATTGCTCAATATGACCATCACTGCAAAAACATTTCGCTATAACGATAAGGAGGACGAATAATGCTGAACTGGCAGAAATACGTTCTCGTTGGTGTGTTTAGCGTGCTTGTTGCCGCCTGTTCAGGGGGTAAGGAGTTTGAAGACCTGCAGGATTATGTGGTCGAAGTAAATGCGCGTCCAAAGGGTACCATTGAACCGCTTCCGGAGTTTAAGCCCTATGAAAGCTTTCAGTATAGTGCCGCCGGGCTTAGGTCACCCTTTTCGCCGCCGGTCGAGGTTAAATTGATCAAGTATCAGGATGGTAAAGCAAAAAGTGATGTAAAACCGGATTTTGATAGACCCAAAGAGTACCTGGAAGGATTTAATATTGATTCATTGAAGATGGTTGGTTCGATCGCTATGACTGAGAATGAGCTTTGGGCGTTGGTCGATGATTCAGCAGGTGGTGTTCATAGAGTTAGACCGGGTAATTATTTAGGACGTAATCATGGGAAAGTAGCCGATGTTAACGGTGGCCAGATAGATGTGATAGAGATTGTTCCGGATGGCCATGGCGGTTGGCTGGAAAGACCTAGAACGCTTAAGTTACAGGATTAGATAGAAGGTATCAGTGGAGATGCTACTAATGAAGATACACGCGGGCAAATTGATGGGTGGGAATCGCTTGCAGAAAATGACTAACATATGGGCGAAATTTCTTATTGCTCTGGTAGCTGCTGGTGTGGCTAATCTGTCTGCAGCTGCAAGCGTCATGTTGCAAAAAATAGATTTCGCATCGCTGTCAGGTGATCGTGTGGAGATGCGATTGCAGTTTGATGGTACTCCTCCCGACCCGAGAAGCTTTACGATTGATGAGCCCGCACGTATAACGCTTGATCTGGCTGGGGTTACCAGCGGCCTTGAATCCAAGTACCACAGTCTGGGCGTAGGTAATGCACGTAGCGTGACTGTTATGGAGGCAGGTGATCGAACGCGTGTTATTGTGAGCCTTACAGAGTTGGTTAATTATTCAACGCAGGTGCAGGGTGACCTCCTCTACGTCATGCTGGGTGATGGTGGTACCGGGTTTGCGCAATCTGAAGTTGCTGAGGCATCGCAATCAGCAACACAGACCTCTGCCAGTGAAGTTGCAGATCCGTCTAAACGAGCGGTGACGAATATTGATTTCCGACGTGGAGAGCAGGGTGAAGGGCGAGTAGAAATTTCCTTATCCAAGCCTGACGTGGAGATAGATATTTCCCAACAGGGGACCAATGTGCGTGTCGCACTGGTAAATGCTGAGATCCCGGAGGCTTTGCAGCGCAGGTTGGACGTGATCGATTTTGCGACACCTGTTCATATTGTGGATGCGTTACCGGAAGGCGAAGGCAGCATAGTGTACATTGAGGCAGCAGGGACCTATGATTATCTGGCCTATCAGGCAGACGATAAATTGGTGTTGGATTTTAAACCAATTACTGAAGATGACGCGGAAAAGCGCCGCAAAGCGAAGTTCCCATATAGTGGCGAAAAACTGTCGCTTAATTTCCAGGATATCGAAGTGCGCTCGGTTCTTCAGTTGATAGCTGATTTTACCAATTTAAATCTGGTTGCCAGTGATACAGTTGACGGAAGGATCACGCTGCGCCTGCAAAACGTACCCTGGGATCAGGCACTTGATCTGATTCTTAAAACCAAAGGGCTGGATAAACGTCAGGTGGGTAACGTATTAATGGTTGCACCGGCGGATGAAATTGCCAATCGCGAACGCCTGGAGTTGGAAAACAACCGGCAGGTGGCTGAGCTTGCGCCCCTGCAGACAGAATTTATACAGGTTAATTATGCAAAAGCTGCCGATGTTTCTGAGTTGTTGTCAGCGGAGCAGGGGTTACTCTCCTCGCGTGGCAGTGTCACCGTTGATGAGCGCACCAATACGCTGCTGGTTCAGGATACAGCTGCCAAGCTGGACGCAATTCGTGGTGCACTGGCATATCTGGATATTCCAATTAGACAGGTGATTATTGAAGCCCGAATTGTCATTGCCTCAACCGATCTTGAAAAAAATCTGGGTGTCAAATGGGGTGGTGGTACTTCGTATTCCAGAGGAGATACGCAATTCTCGGCTGGTGGTAGTCAATCAACACTATCTGATTTAAACCCGACTGGTAGTGCACGGCTTAACGAAATAACAGGAAGAACTATCAATTTTCCTGGTGGCCTGGTTGTCGATATGGGGGTTGCGAACCCAACAAGCTCTTTTGCTTTAGGGCTTCTCACGGATGAGGGTTTATTAGACCTGGAGCTGTCGGCGCTAGAAAGTGATGGCAAGAGTGAGGTTGTTTCTCAGCCAAAACTGGTCACTGCAGACGGACAAAAAGCACGCATAGAATCGGGTGTAGAGATTCCCTACCAGGAGGCATCATCCAGTGGGGCAACGTCAGTATCTTTCAAAGATGCGGTGTTGGCACTAGAGGTTACCCCGCAAATCACACCTGATGATCGAATTATCATGGACTTGAAGGTTAATAAAGATGCCGTGGGACAGTTTTTTGAGGGAGCCGGAGGAGCGCTGATTCCCGCAATTGATACAAACGAGATTCAGACTCAGGTATTGGTAGAGAACGGAGAAACAATCGTTTTGGGTGGTGTATATGAGGTTGAGACTGTAGATAGAGTTGCAAAAACTCCATTTTTGGGCGACTTGCCTTATGTGGGAAAACTGTTCAAGCGAACGACCAAAGCTGAAGATAAAACTGAACTGCTCATTTTTATTACACCTAGATTGGTGAAAGACACGCTTTCTGTCCGCTAGTGAAATATCGAAAAAAAGTATTTCTTATAGGCCCGATGGGAGCTGGCAAAAGCACCATCGGGCGTTTGCTTTCTGTTGAGCTAGGACTGCCCTTTCATGACTCTGACCGAGTCATTGAGGAGCGCTCGGGAGCCAATATACCCTGGATATTTGATATTGAAGGTGAAGAGGGGTTTCGACAGCGCGAATCGCGCATCATCGATGAGCTTACACAACTGCCCGAGCTGGTGATGGCGACTGGTGGAGGGGTGGTTCTGAGGGATGAAAACAGGCGTATGCTCAAATCCAGGGGCACAGTAATTTACCTCGAGACTTCCGTGGATCAGCAGGTAGAGAGAACGCGCAAAGATCGGAACAGGCCCTTGCTCCAGCAGGACAATCCCAGAAATAAACTGTCAAATTTGACCGAGGAACGTGACCCTCTTTATAGGGAGACGGCTGACTATATCGTATCAACAAATCGGGGTAATCCGAAGAGTGTGATTCGAGAAATCAAGCATTACCTCAAGTCTTTCTAAAGTTAGCGGGAACGTTATAATGATTAGGGTTCACCTGTTCCATACAGGATGATTTATTTAACCTATAGGTAACAAAACCCACCCGCCTTTCTTTATAATAGCCTGCTTGTTTCATAATAATTATCGGGCATAACATGCAAATCCTGAACCTTGATCTGGCAGACAGAAGCTATCCGATCTATATCGGCAATGATCTGCTAAAGCAGCAGGAGCTGATCCGCAAACACCTGACCGCCGGACAGGTCGCGATTGTAACCAATGAGACCGTTGCTCCCTTGTATTTGGACCTCGTGCGCGCGGCGCTAAATAACTATCAGGTGAGTAGTATTATCCTGCCTGATGGAGAGCAATATAAGAGCCTGGAATATTTGAACGGCATTTTTAACCAGCTTCTCGAAGATAAGCATAACCGGACGACCACCCTGATTGCCCTGGGCGGAGGTGTGGTTGGCGATATGACGGGATTTGCCGCAGCCTGTTACCAGAGAGGTATTGATTTTGTTCAGATTCCAACCACGCTTTTAGCGCAGGTTGACTCGTCGGTGGGTGGAAAAACAGGCGTGAATCATCCTCTGGGAAAAAATATGATTGGCGCGTTTCACCAGCCGAAAGCGGTGTTTATCGACACGCATACTTTGACCAGTTTGCCGCTAAGAGAGCTACGTGCCGGTTTTGCAGAAGTGATCAAGTATGGATTGTTATGTGATCGGGAATTTTTTGTCTGGCTGGAGAAAAACTATCAGAAGGTGCTTGATCTGGATGAGCAGGCGCTTGGTTATGCGATTGAGAGATCCTGCCGCAACAAGGCAAAGATTGTAGAGGGCGACGAGCGTGAGGCCGGATTAAGGGCGACCCTGAATCTGGGGCATACCTTTGGTCACGCGATAGAGACCTTTCAGGGGTATGGTGACTGGCTACATGGTGAAGCGGTAGCCGCAGGTATGGTCATGGCTATGGATCTGTCATGTCGCGCGGGTTGGCTGGACAAGCATGATGCGCAACGGGGGCTGGATTTGATTCGTCGAGCGGGTTTGCCTGTGGCCCCCCCAAAGGAGCTGACAGGGGACAAATTTGTGCAGTTAATGTCGCTGGACAAAAAGGTCCTTGATGGGAATTTAAGATTGGTGTTGCTCGAGGAAATTGGTCATGCGATAGTAACCAGCAAATTTCCAGTTGCGCAATTGCATCAAACCCTGGAAGCGGGTGCTGAACTGTGCTGCTAATGGAGTAGACTAAGGCCTCAAATCATGTCTTCTAATGCAGAAAGTCCTCAAACGGAACCAGCCGATGACAACTATGTCACCTATTACGGCCTGAGTGAAGATCCTTTTGCTCTGCAAGAGGATAAATTTTTTGTTACCGCGAAGATAGAAAAACTGCTGGGTTTACTGGATTATATTACGCATTTTAGCCAGAAACTGGTAGTTGTATATGGGCCTCCTGGATCTGGTAAAACCAGGGTGCTGGATTATTTTGTCGGGCGCTTGGATGAGACGGATAGCTGTTGCCGTATAGAAGCTCTGGCGCTGGATACAGCGACCCAGGTGTTAAGGGAGATAAATAGCCAGCTGGGTGTGGAAAACGAAGATACCAAGGATCACACCCAGTTGGCAGAGCATCTGAAGGATTATCTGCTGGATCTGGAGGCTGATTCGACGACCTGTTTGATTTTGGTTGATAATGCGCACCTGTTTAAAAAGCCGGTGTTGGAAGCGCTTTGTGAGTTGGCGGCTAACGCCAGTGGTGCATTGCATATCGTTTTGTTTGGCCAGGATGCACTGGTGAAAAAACTCCAGAGTATCGACACGCTAAAACATAACGAACAATTACTCTACACGCATCGGTTAGAACCCTTTTCAATTGAGGAAATAAAGCAGTGTCTCGGTGAACTGTTTGCTTCTGTTGGTGATGCGGATAAAAACCCTTTTACCGAGCAGGATTATCTGGAGATTCACCAAAGGTCGGAGGGGTTGCCAGGGCAGATTAGGCAGAGCGCCAGCCAGCAAATGCGTCTGGCTGTTGACCGGTTGCTAATGAAAGAGAGTAAACCAAAATGGATGTGGGTATCGGGGGCGCTCATATTAATTTCCTCGATAGTACTGGTGGTGGCGTTTTGGGGAATGGATGAGAAGCCGCCGTTAGTGATTTCCGAAGCAAAGAGTAAAGGTGCGGGGCAGTCAGTTAATACCGGAAAGATCAAGCGAATTCAGCGAATGCCTAAACAGGTGGAGAGTGAGGTGGCAATGCCTTTGCAAGAATCCGGTTTAGCCGAATCGTCGAAAGGGGTATCGGAGCCGGGTCCGGGTCCGGAAAATGTTCCGGCAATACTGCCGCCAGCGCCACCGGATTCTGCACAGCTTGAAATGGAGCTGGCAGATAAGAGTGAAGAGATGCCCGGGTACGATGATCTGCAGGTGGAAGAGGTGCAGTTGGAGGCAGCGGATGTCGCTTTAAAGCAGAAGGAGGTAGTGGCTTTACCGCCCATTTCCATATCAGATAACACTGATGACAATATGCGGTTGCAACCCCCAATGCCGCAGGAGGATCTCCGGCCACAATTCAGCGAGCATGAGCGCATAATACTGGAGTATAAGCCGACCAATTACACCGTCCAGCTTTTGGGGTTGAGGTCTGAGCTTGCTATCAAAAAGATAGTTGCGGAACTACCGGAGTCTGAGAGGTATCATTACTTTAGTAAGGATCATCAGGGCAGTCCGCTTTATGTGCTTGCGTATGGCAATTTTGAAAGCAGGGAAGCAGCACTCGCAGCGAGCCGTACTTTACCAAAAAGATTAAAGCCACAATCCGCCTGGATAAGAAAGATTGGCGGTATTCAGGATATACTGGTGAATAGGGGTAAGCCTTAATATACTCAATTGCACTTTTCCAGTATATTGCCCATCGGTCTGTCGTGATAAGTTGCAATAACCGACACTCAGTGATTGCCTAGAGAAACCCAAGTAGTAGAGTAAATATATGTCTGAACTAAAGAACGATCAATTTTTACGTGCACTGGCTAGAGAGCCGGTTGACTATACACCCGTTTGGATGATGCGCCAGGCCGGCCGATATCTTCCTGAGTACAAAGCGACGCGAGAACGTGCGGGCAGCTTTATGGACCTGTGTCGTAACGATGAGTTGGCGTGCGAAGTCACTTTGCAGCCATTGGAGCGTTTTGAGTTGGATGCGGCAATCCTGTTCTCAGACATATTGACCATCCCCGACGCGATGGGGCTTGGCCTCTATTTTGAAACCGGTGAAGGGCCTAAATTTAAAAAGGTGGTACGCAGTGCTGCTGATGTTGCTTCATTAAAGGTAACCGATGGTGACAAGGACCTGGATTATGTGATGAACGCGGTCCGTACCATCCGCCGGGAGCTCAATGGCCGGGTGCCACTGATCGGTTTTTCAGGCAGTCCGTGGACACTCGCGACCTATATGGTGGAAGGAAGCTCTACACGCGACTTTCGTTGGGTTAAGGAATTTATGGTTCAGCAGCCGGAAGCGATGCACCAAATGCTCGATATACTCGCTCAGTCAGTAATTTCTTACCTGAACGCCCAGATTCGTGCCGGAGCACAGGCGGTTCAGGTATTTGATACATGGGGTGGCGTATTGAGCGGGCCCTGCTATGAAGAGTTTTCATTGCGCTATATGCGCCAGATCGTAGATGGCTTAATTAAGGAAAATGAGGGGCGTTCTGTGCCGGTGATTCTATTCACCAAGGGCGGCGGACAGTGGCTTGAGTCCATGGCGCAGACAGGAGCGAGTTGTCTGGGGTTGGATTGGACGACCGATATTGGTCAGGCACGTCAGCAAGTCGGAGACCGGGTGGCGCTTCAGGGTAATATGGATCCCTTCATGCTGTTTGCCCAGCCGGAACGAATCCGTCAGGAGGTTGCATCGATTCTTGCCAGTTATGGCAAGGGATCTGGCCATGTTTTTAATCTGGGGCATGGCATATCACAATTTGCTGATCCCGAACATGCTCGTGCGTTTATCGATGCGGTGCATGAGTTGAGTCGGCCCTATCATGAGTCGTAGCCACGATGGCCAAAGGCAAAAATAAAACCGCCTACGTTTGCTCCGATTGCGGGTCAGAGTATTCCAAATGGCAGGGGCAGTGCGTTGACTGCAACGGCTGGAATACCATCACAGAATTCCGTATGCCGGCATCGAGCCCGGCGCAGGTGAGGTTTGAAGGTTACAGCGGGACACACTCAGAAGTTCAGCGGCTGGACCAGATAGATCTTTCCAGTGTACCAAGAATCCAGACTGGCATTGATGAATTTGATCGAGTGCTTGGCGGTGGCCTCGTGCCGGGTTCGGTTATATTAATTGGCGGCCATCCCGGTGCCGGCAAAAGCACATTGTTGCTTCAAACCCTATGCAGTCTGGCTAAGCAGCTCGATGCGCTTTATGTAACGGGTGAAGAATCTATTCAACAGGTAGCACTGCGCGCAAAGCGTCTGCAACTGCCTACCGATCGTCTCCAGTTGCTATCTGAAACCAGTGTTGAAGCGCTTTGCGCCGTGGCGCAGCAGCATAAACCCAAGCTGCTGGTTATCGACAGTATTCAGGTGATGCATTTGGCTGAGATCAGTTCTGCGCCGGGAAGCGTGTCCCAGGTTCGCGAGAGCGCAGCCTATTTGACACGGTTTGCAAAGCAGACCAACACTGCTGTGATCATGGTGGGGCATGTCACTAAAGACGGCAGCTTGGCCGGTCCCAAAGTGTTGGAGCATATGATCGACTGTTCAATTATGCTGGAGGGCGGGAACGACAGTCGCTTCAGAACTCTGCGTGGCATTAAGAATAGGTTTGGAGCGGTTAATGAGTTGGGGGTTTTCGCCATGCTTGAGACTGGTCTCAAGGAGGTAAAAAATCCCAGTGCGATCTTTCTTTCCAGAGCGGAAGAGCTTGCGGCCGGGAGCCTGGTCATGGTGGTATGGGAAGGTACCCGGCCGCTGTTGGTTGAAATTCAGGCGCTGGTCGACGAGAGCAGCTTTGGTCATCCGCGCCGTGTTGCAGTAGGGCTGGATCAGAATCGCTTGTCGATGCTGCTTGCGGTTCTGCATCGCCATGGTGGTCTGCATACCGGAGATCAGGATGTGTTTGTGAACGTGGTGGGTGGCGTCAAAGTGCTAGAGACCAGTGCTGATCTGGCGCTGCTGCTGGCGGTGGTTTCCAGTTTTCGGGATCGTACCCTGCCACGAGACCTGATAGTGTTTGGCGAGGTGGGTTTGTCCGGTGAAATCCGTCCTGTCCCGAGTGGTCAGGAGCGATTGCAGGAAGCGGTCAAGCACGGTTTTAAGCGTGCCATCGTACCGAAAAACAATGTGCCCAAAGATGGCGTTCAGGGTATGGAAGTGGTGGGCGTATCCAAGCTCAGTGAAGCCTTGTCAGTAATTTAACGGCCTGGTTGGTGGCTACTGCTGGTCAGATGGGTGGTAAGGTCAGGGATAGTTCAGTGATCACTCAAATATCCCTGATTGTGTTAAAAGTGTGGGCAACAGGCCTGCACTCCCCGGCTTTTTCGTGATTAATCAGGAGACAAGGCTCTGGTCTGCCAGATCCTTGTCCTGTTAACAACTAAGCCAGCTTTCTATACTTCACCCGCTTCGGTTGGTCATCACCGCCGGTTCTTGCCCGGTGATCCTCTTCATATTCGCTATAGTTACCCTCGAAAAATACTGCCTGGCTGTCTCCCTCGAAAGCCAGAATATGGGTGGCGATACGATCCAGGAACCAGCGATCGTGAGAGATCACGATTGCGCAGCCAGGAAATGCTAGCAGGGCTTCCTCCAGGGCACGCAGTGTTTCAACATCCAGGTCATTGGTGGGCTCATCAAGCAATAGCACATTAGCCCCTTCCTTTAATATTTTGGCCAGATGCAGTCTATTGCGTTCACCACCTGACAGATCTTTTACGTGCTTCTGCTGATCACCACCCTTAAAGTTGAAGCGGCCAACATAGGCTCGGGAGGGTATCTGATAATTACCAATCTGTAGAATGTCCTGACCGTCAGACAGTTCTTCCCAGACCGTTTTGCTGCCCTCCAGATCACGCATCTGGCCGATATAGGCCAGTTTGACAGTGTCGCCCAAAGCAATCTCTCCTGAATCCGGCTGCTCCAAACCCGCAATCATTTTAAAGAGCGTGGATTTGCCGGCCCCGTTTCCTCCGATGACTCCGACAATGCTTCCGGGATTGATATCGAAGCTAAGATCATCAATCAATACTTTGTCGCCAAAGCCTTTGCTGACATGATCCAGTTTGATCACGTTGTCGCCCAGTCTTGGGCCAGGGGGAATATAGATCTCCTGGGTTTCGCTGCGTTTTTGAAAGTCCTGTGAGTTCAGTTCATCAAAGCGGGCCATGCGTGCTTTGCTTTTCGCCTGCCGACCCTTGGGGTTTGCGCGAACCCACTCCAGTTCAGCCTTGATGGTTTTTTGATGAGCCGCCTCCTGCTTCTCTTCCATCTCCAGGCGCTTCTCCTTCTGTTCCAGCCAACTGGTATAATTCCCCTCGTAAGGAATGCCGCGACCCCGGTCAAGCTCGAGAATCCAGCCAGCAGCGTTATCGAGAAAATAACGGTCGTGAGTAATCGCCACCACGGTTCCCGGAAATTCGTGTAGAAAGCGTTCCAGCCATGCGACACTTTCTGCGTCCAGGTGGTTGGTCGGTTCATCCAGTAACAGCATATCGGGGTTGGAAAGTAATAAGCGACACAACGCAACCCGGCGACGTTCGCCACCGGACAGTGTTGAGACATCGGCATCCCACTCTGGTAGGCGCAGTGCATCAGCGGCTATTTCCATTTTGTGTTCAAGATTATGAGCATCAGTCGCCTGAATGATATCCTCTAATCGTGCCTGTTCCTTGGCCAGTTGGTCGAAGTCGGCATCCGGTTCGGCATAAGCCGCGTAAACTTTCTCCAGTTCTGCCAGTGCGCCGAGAGCTTCCTGTAGGCCTTCCTCAACATTGCCACGAACATCTTTTTCCGCGTTCAGCTCAGGTTCCTGGGGAAGATAGCCCACCTTGAGCTCGGGAGATGGTCGGGCTTCCCCGTCAAACTCCGTATCAACTCCAGCCATAATGCGCAGCAAACTCGATTTGCCGGCACCATTCAAACCCAGTACACCTATTTTGGCGCCGGGAAAAAAAGATAATGAGATATCTTTAAGGATTTCCCGCTTGGGTGGGACGATCTTTGAGAGACGATTTAAAGTGTATGCATACTGCGCCATACTGATCTGTGTCCTAAAAAATGAGAAGGCCGCTAGAGTAATGCAAAAGCAGTTATAACTCAATCGGCAGGGATAAGAGACCGCATGGAGCATGCAAATACACGCGCGCTGGTTTGTTGCGGCCACTGGTGCTGCTACAATAGCGGGTTTTGAGCAAGCAGGAATTGAATATGCACTGTCCTTTTTGCAAGGCGGATGATACAAAAGTGATCGACTCGCGTCTTGTCGCCGATGGTGGGCAAGTGCGCAGGCGCCGGGAGTGTGCAAAATGTGGTGAGCGATTCACCACTTTTGAAACGGCGGAGCTCTGGATGCCGAGGCTGGTCAAACGTGATGGCAGCCGGGTTCCTTTTGATGAAGAAAAACTGCGTAATGGTATGTTGCGGGCATTGGAGAAAAGACCGGTCAGTGTCGAGCGCGTTGAAATGGCGATCAGCCAGATTAAACACAAGTTGCAAAGTCTCGGGGAGCGGGAGATAGAATCGCTTCAGGTCGGAGAGATGGTGATGGATCAACTTAAGGAGCTTGATGAGATAGCCTATATCCGGTTTGCCTCGGTCTATCGCCATTTTCAGGATCTACAGCAGTTTCGTGAAGAAATTGAGCGGCTTTCAAAAAGTGAATAGACTATGAGTCAGCCAGTATTTGATGAAAACTATATGGCGCGCGCGTTACAGTTGGCTGAGAAGGGGCTCTATACCACTGACCCTAACCCACGTGTAGGCTGTGTGCTGGTCAAGGAGGGCAGCATTATCGCCGAAGGTTGGCACACCAGAGCCGGGGCCGCGCATGCAGAGGTCGAAGCTCTGAATATTGCGGGTACCGAAGCAGAAGGGGCGACAGCATATGTGACGCTTGAGCCCTGTAGCCATACCGGTAAAACACCGCCCTGTTGTGATCAGCTTATTAAAGCAGGAATAAGGCGGGTTGTTTGTGCGATGACCGATCCTAATCCATTAGTCTCCGGTCAGGGATTTGAAAGATTGCATGATGCGGGAATTGATGTTCAGTCAGGGGTATTAGAGTTACAGGCCAGAGCATTGAATGGCGGATTCATAAAGCGTATGGAAAGCGGCAGACCACTGGTTCGGTGCAAGCTGGCGATGAGTCTGGATGGAAGAACAGCAATGGCATCTGGCGAAAGTCAATGGATTACCGGGTCTGCTGCACGCTCGGATGTGCAGCGCCTGAGGGCCAGAAGCTCCGCTATCGTCACCGGAGTTGGTACGGTATTATACGATGACCCCTCTTTTACATTACGGGAAGATGAGTTGGGTTTGAGCAATGCGGCGGAGGTTGTAGAGCATGCGCCACTGAGAGTGGTCCTTGATTCCCGGTTTCGAGTTCCGCATGATGCTCAGCTGTTTAATCAGCCGGGTGCAATACTGGTGATTGGTGAAGAGGATAATGCAGCACGGCAGCAGTTGGAGAAGCAGGGGATTGAGACATTGCTGCTGGCAGGTCTGAGGCAGCAGGTAAATCTGGTGGCGGTATTGGAACATTTGGCGTTAAAAGAGTGTAATGAAGTATTGGTGGAGGCTGGTGCAACCCTGAGTGGTGCTTTCTTAAAACAGGGGTTGCTGGATGAACTGGTTATCTACATGGCACCCAAATTACTGGGGGATGATGCCAGAGGATTATTTAAACTCCCTGGTCTTGAGAGGATGTCTGAGCAGATATCGCTCACGATTCAGGAGGTGCGCCATGTTGGTGAAGATCTTCGAATACAGGCAACCGTCCGTTAAGCTGGTGAGTGCAATGTTGAATCGAAGTGTAAAATAGGAAGAGAGTCTTTATGTTTACGGGAATAATTCAGGCTGTTGGTCAAATAGGCGCGATGGAGCCAAAAGGTGGCGATGTCCGGCTTTATGTGAAAACCGGTGCGCTGGATCTGGGTGATGTCGCGTTAGGTGACAGTATTGCGACCAATGGTGTTTGTTTGACGGTTATTGAGTTACCTGGCGATGGCTTTTGGGCGGATGTGTCACGGGAGTCGATCGATCGTACCTGTTTTCGGTTTTTAAAAACCGGAGCTGCAGTGAATCTGGAAAAATCTTTAACTCCGGAAACCCGAATGGGGGGGCATCTCGTGACCGGGCATGTCGATGGTCTTGGGGAGGTGCTTAATCGCCATGATGACGCGCGTTCTGTTCAGTTTACCATCAAGGCACCGTCCAATCTGGCAAAATATATCGCCGAAAAGGGTTCAATCTGTATCGATGGTACCAGCCTCACTGTAAACTCGGTGTCGGGGGCGAATTTTGATATCAATATTATTCCACATACGGTAAAAGAAACCGTGATAGATGGGTATCATGTTGGCACAAATGTTAATTTGGAAGTGGATATTATCGCGCGTTACCTAGAACGGCTGATGCTTGGTGAAAATGCGGCTGATGCCAATGCTGCCACGGGTATTGATCTGGGAATGCTGCGTGATAACGGTTTTGCATGAAGCTATCGGAGATATTGTGCTATTGGGTAAATGCACATATAGAAATTCTGGTATGCGAACGTTTTTCTGTTTAATAACAAAATATGGAAGAAATTATGATTAAAACAATTGAGGGTGATTTTTCAGCGAGCACGGCACGTTTTGCGATTGTGGTAGGACGCTTTAACAGTTTTGTGGTGGAAAGTTTGCTGGAAGGAGCACTGGATACGCTCAAGCGCCATGGTATTTCTGAGGATAACCTGACGGTAGTGCGAGTGCCGGGCGCATTTGAAATTCCACTGGCCGCGCAAGTGGCGGCAAACAGCGGGCAGTACGATGCTGTGGTTGCTTTGGGTGCGGTAATCCGTGGTGGAACGCCACACTTTGATTATGTGGCTGGCGAGTGTACCAAAGGGCTTGGTCAAATTTCACTGAGCACGGGTTTACCGATTGCTTTTGGAATTTTAACGGTGGATAGCATCGAACAGGCGATTGAGCGATCAGGCACCAAAGCAGGTAACAAGGGTGAAGAGGCGGCTTTGACTGCTTTGGAAATGGTCAGCCTGTTACGCAATATGAGCGCCTGATAATACAGTTCTGTGTAGGTAGTAAAAAATAAGCCGGCTTTTTATTGGCCCCGGCAGGGGTTGGTGATCTGTTCGACAGTGTTGCGTGGGAATGGTCTCATTCAGACGTATCTGGTTATGTTAAGTAGTGGAATTGAAAACTGGTGGAACCCCAAAAAACTGATGAGCAGCAAAAGAAAATGAGCCCGGCTGCTAGGAAGAAGGCTCGAAAGCTGGCATTACAGGCGCTATATCAATGGCAGATGGCGGGCTCGTCTTTGGTCTCTGTGGAAGCCGAGTTTTGTGAAGACAACGATATGCGAAAAGTGGATAAGGAGTATTTTAGCGAACTCCTGCATCGTATACCCATGCAGATCAGTCGCCTGGATAAACTGGTAACACCTTTTCTGGATCGTCCGCTACAGGAGTTGACACCGATAGAGCTGATTATACTCAGAATAGGTGCGTTTGAGCTGGCAGAGAGAAAAGATGTGCCCTACCGGGTGATCATCAACGAAGGGGTGAATCTGGCCAAGGCATTCGGCGCAACGGATGGCCATAAGTATGTGAATGGCATTCTCGATAAGCTGGCGCATAACCTGCGTGAAAGCGAATGCTGAGCGGATGGATTCGGCTCCTCTATGGCATTGTCTGAATTTGGCTTGATTAAGCGCTTCTTTGCGGAAGGTGCTCAACGGGTTCAGCGCGACGATTTGATACTCGGCATAGGTGATGATTGTGCGCTGGTTGCACCAGACGATGGGCATGATCTGGCGATAACCATGGATACCCTGATTGCCGGTATCCATTTTCCTCCCGAAACAGAACCTTATGATATCGGATATCGCTGTCTGGCCGTTAATCTAAGTGACCTGGCGGCAATGGGTGCAAAGCCGGCCTGGTTTACGTTAGCGCTTACTTTGCCGGTCAGTGACAGTCATTGGTTAAAGCAATTCAGTAAAGGATTGTTTGATCTTGCCGAACAACACAAGGTAGCGCTGATTGGTGGCGACACCACGCGAGGGCCCTTGAGTATCACCATTCAGATACAGGGTTATGTGCCAAAAGGAAAAGCGTTGCGCAGAAGCGGGGCCAGACCGGGAGACCTGATCTTTGTTTCAGGAAATCCTGGTGAATCAGCGGGCGGTTTGAGGCTGATTCAGGCTGGAAAACAAACCGGCCAGACGGGAAGTTTGCAAAGTTGTTTCTTAAGACCGCAGCCACGATTATCTCTGGGTGAGCATTTGCACGGAGTGGCTAGTGCGGCTATAGATGTCTCTGATGGTTTGCTGGCCGATGTAGGGCATATTGCCGAGTGTAGTGGCTTGGCTGCCAGAATTGATCGGCAACGGGTGCCTCTTTCGCAGGCACTGGTGGCCGGGTTTGGAGAATCTGAGGCACTTGATCTTGCCCTGACCGGCGGTGATGACTATGAGCTCTGTTTCTGCGCTCCGCCTGATGAGGCTGAACGCATAGCGATGATTGCCGCCCAACTCAAGTTGCCCATTAACTGTATTGGACGAATGCAGATCGGCGTGGGGGCAAATCTCTATGATGACGAAGGAAGTGTGGTGCCGGTATCCAGAGAAAAAGGTTATCAGCATTTTTAAAAGGTTGCGGTGAATATGAGTCCTGAAGCCAAAAACATATGGAGCAATCCACTGCATCTGGTTGCATTCGGCTTTGGTAGTGGAACAGCTCCTGTTGCGCCGGGTACGTTTGGCACAATGGTCGGAGTTCTTTTCTATCTGCCTTTTCAACATCTGCACTGGGCAAGTTATCTGTTGGTAGTGGTGGTCGCCTTTTTAGTTGGTATTCAAATTTGTGGAAGAACGGCTAATGATATTGGTGTTCACGATCATCCGGGTATTGTGTGGGATGAAATGGTGGGCTATTGGGTGACAATGATTGCAGCACCCGAAGGCTGGTTTTGGATCGTGACCGGTTTTGTCCTGTTCAGGATCTTTGATATTTTTAAACCCTGGCCCATCAGGGCGATTGACAAGGGTGTTTCCGGGGGTATGGGTATCATGCTCGATGATTTACTGGCGGCGGTGTACGCAGCGATTTGCCTGCAACTGATCGCTGTATTGCTTTGATGGAGTAAAGGTCTTGCGAATATTGGTGCTGCTGATACTTTTGGGATGTTCCTGTCACTCGGTGGCCTTGGATTGGAGCGATATAAAAGTTGTCGGGTTGTTTGGCAATGCAGCTGCTATTGAGATTCGGGGTGATCGTCGTGTGCTTAGAGTGGGTCAGGATAGTGAAGAGGGTTTGGCGTTAATTGCGATTAGCGGCCAGACGGCAGTGTTGATGCTGGATAATCAACAGCGCGAGATCGCTTTAGGCAGGGTGCTCGGTGGAGGTTATCAAAAACCAGAGACGGCGATTGAGAGAATTTCAATTAATACTCGAGGCCAGTATCTTACTGCTGGCAGTATTAATGGCCAGTCAGTCACAATGTTGGTGGATACCGGAGCCACATCGGTTGCAATGAACACTGTCCAGGCGCGCGCGCTGGGGATTGATTTTGCGAGTGGTCGGGTTGGATCGTCGCGCACAGCGGGAGGTATCGTAAAATCCTATTCGGTCACGTTGGCTAGTGTAAAGCTGGGTTCAATAGAGGTTAAGCAGGTGCGGGCGGCGGTACTGGAAGGCATTTATCCCACCAATGTGTTGCTGGGTATGACATTCCTGAAACATGTGGAGTTAAAGGAAAATGAGGGCATTATGACCCTGATAAAAAAGTACTGATGAGCAGGTCGTAGCTGCTTGGATATGCTGTTGCAGGTCAATACATTGTTTTTTTGATTCGCTTTTGAGGTGCAACTCTTGGTAAAATCCCCGCCCTGCTAATCGATGAGAGGTTTTAAGTGTCAATTCAATATGTCGCATCTTCCGAATTACCCACAGAATGGGCTCAATTTACGATCCACGGTTTTGAGGACAGTGAGTCGGGTAAAGAGCATATTGCATTGACTCTGGGTGATGTGGGCGATGGTCAGCCAGTACTGGGGCGTATTCACTCTGAGTGTTTGACGGGGGATGCGCTATTCAGTTTGCGTTGTGATTGCGGTCATCAGCTGCAAGAGGCCCTTAAAAGGATTTCCAAGGAGGGGCGAGGCATCATTCTTTATCTGCGCCAGGAGGGGCGGGGTATTGGTTTGGCTAATAAAATAAAAGCATACAAACTTCAGGATGAAGGTGCAGACACTGTAGAGGCAAATGAACAACTTGGTTTTGGTGCCGATATGCGTGATTACAGTATTTGCAAGACGATGCTGGACCACCTGAACATCAAGAAGATCAAGTTGATGACCAATAATCCGGTAAAGGTGGACGCATTGGAGCAGTTTGGAATAGAGGTCGTTGAGCGACTACCCCTGCAAACCGGTCAGAATCCGCATAATGAGAAGTATCTGCAAACCAAAGCAGGGAAACTGGGACACCTTTTCTAGGCTCCGCTGAATCATCCTTAGCCGGCTGGTTTAGCGACTGGTTTGAGCGTATTGCATTGGGTGTCAAGCCTGGCTTTAATCGAGGCAAGTATCCCTTCCGCAGATAAGTTACATTCTTTCAGCATTTCATCAGGTCGGCCATGCTCAACAAATCGGTCCGGAAGCCCCAAATTGAGGATCTGTTTGCTGAGTCCTTTGCTGGCAATCAACTCATTGACTGCGGACCCTGCACCACCTTGAGTAGTATTCTCCTCCAGAGTAACAATCAGCTCATAGCGGCCAGCAGCATCAATAATTAACTGTTCATCCAAAGGTTTGATAAAGCGCATGTTTACCAGCGTTGCATCAAGTTTTTCAGCCACTTCATTAGCGCAGTTCAGTAAACTGCCAAATGAGAGTATAGCGACATTTTTACCCTCTCTTAGCACGTGCGCCTTGCCTAGCGGGAGCTCTTCCATGGTCTGTGAAACCGGAACGCCTGGCCCGGTTCCCCGAGGGTATCGTACTGCGGCCGGGCCTTTATACTGGAAACCGGTGTAAAGCATCTGCCGTGCTTCATTTTCATCGGCCGGAGCCATGATTACCATGTTGGGAATGCAGCGAAGAAAACTCAGATCAAAGCTTCCGGCATGGGTGGGACCATCTTGGCCGACCAAACCCGCTCGATCAATTGCAAACAACACATCCAGGTTTTGAATGGCTACATCATGGATCAGCTGGTCATAAGCGCGCTGTAAAAAGGTGGAATAGATAGCTACGACCGGCTTAATGCCGTCGCAGGACAATCCTGCGGCAAGCGTTACTGCGTGCTGCTCTGCAATCGCCACATCATAGTAGCGATCAGGGTATTTTTGTGCGTATTCGGTTAACCCGGAACCTTCTTCCATAGCCGGAGTGATGGCGACCAGGCGATCATCCTCAGCAGCCATGTCGCATATCCAGTTGCCAAACACGGTAGCGTACTTGGTGCCTTCAGTTTTTGCAGTGGCCAATTCCAGGGTAGGTTTTGGCTCCAGCTTATTGATTGCATGGTAGCCAACCGGATCTGCCTCGGCAGGTTTAAAGTCCTTGCCCTTTTGCGTCACAATGTGCAGAAACTGTGGCCCTTGCAGTTCCATCATCTTGCCAATCGTTTGAACCAGTATGTCCAGGTCATGTCCGTCTATTGGGCCGATATAATTGAAACCCATCTCTTCGAACAGCGTGCCGGGAGGGGCGACCATCCCTTTCATATGTTCTTCTGTGCGGCGAGCGATTTCCAAAGCACCGGGTAAATTGCTTAAGACCTTTTTGCCGCCTTCTCTGACGTTATGGTACATCTTGCTGGTGAGTATTTTGGCCAGATAATTGGAAAGTCCCCCGACATTGCGTGATATCGACATATCGTTATCATTTAATATTACCAACATGTCGGCTTTGGTGTGCGCCGCATGATTGAGGGCTTCAAAAGCCATGCCAGCGGTGAGCGCACCGTCTCCGATTACCGCGACTGTTTTGCGCTTGATGCCAAACTGACGTGCCGCCAAAGCCATTCCCAGCGCCGCGCTGATGGAGGTGCTGGAGTGGCCGACACCAAAGTTATCGTAAGGGCTTTCCTCTCTTTTCGGGAATGCCGTCAGACCATCTTTCTGACGCATGCTGGTCATCTGTTCGCGCCTGCCGGTCAGAATTTTATGTGGGTAGGCCTGGTGGCCCACATCCCAGACCAATCTGTCTTCAGGGGTGTCGTAAAGATAATGCAATGCAATGGTCAATTCCACAACACCGAGCCCTGCGCCAAAATGCCCACCGGACTGACCTACACAATAAAGCAGGTACTCCCTGAGCTCCTGTGCGAGTTGAGGAAGTTGTTGCACAGTGAGTTGCTTGAGATCGGAGGGTACATCCAAACTATCGAGTAACGGTGTGCTGGGAACAGTTCTGGGAATCTGGTCAAACATGCATAAAAATCAATCAAATTTCGAAAACAAGCACTCTATTCTACACTAACTTGGCATACCCTGTTGATAGTTATTTTAACTGGGCAAAGTCGCTGATCATAAACAGAGGTGAATGGCTGATGGGGTGTTGTCCAAGTTCGGTGAGCGGTGTATGGGGGGCTGATGGCAGGAGTGTGGTAATCATAAATCAAAGATCTGACTTCGTAGCCATGTTAGTGGGTGTCCATTATCAGGTTGTTATGACTCATTGCTTTGTGTGTAAATGTAATACGCGAATAATGGTAATGCCCACTATTATGCAAAGAGGCCTAGTGTTGCCCAAAGGAGTTTGCGAGAGGCGGAGCTAACATAAAGCCAATACGCAATGACGAAGTTGACGAGCAGAGCCAGGAAGCTACTAACAAACTGCTGATATTTTAATGCTGATGAGAAGTCGTGGATTTCCATGTCACCGCTTATTGCGGCATCACTAGTATTCAGAAAGAAAAAATATGCTCCCTTGCTTCCGAGAAACTGGAGTATTAAAGCCACGACAAGCAGCATTACCAGTGTTTCGATTTTCTTGGCATCCATAACCAGCTAGCCACCTAACCCTAGAGCGCAGCGCGAACAGCCATCAATGGTTGCGCTCGATAATATAAGTGGCAAGCTCCCTGAGCGTGTCAGCCCGGTGGTCAAACAGATCCAGTGCGGCAATCGCCTTCTGATGCTGCCGCTGGGCTTCCTCTTTGGCTTTTTCAAGCCCCAGTAGCGAGGTGTAGGTGGGTTTGTCCAGGTCCAGATCGGCACCCTGTTTTTTACCCAGTGTCTGGGTGTCACCTTCAACATCCAGAATGTCATCCTTGATCTGAAATGCCAGGCCGATGCTGATGGCAAAGGTGGATAATGCATCAAGTTGCTGCTGTGTGGAGCGGTTGGTTGCCAGTGCGCCGAGTGTGACGCAGGCGTTGATCAGGGCGCCGGTTTTGCAGGTATGCATCTGCTTGAGCTCCGACAGGCTCAAAGAGCGTCCGACACTAGCCAGATCGATGGCCTGTCCGCCCACCATTCCCAGACTACCGCTGCATTTACTTAAAAATGCGATCATTTTGAGTTTGTTTTCGTTGCTGGTGCCGCTGCGCGGGCTGTTGGCGATCACTTCAAAGGCCTGTGCCTGCAGTGCGTCGCCGGCAAGGATCGCTGTCGCTTCGTCGTAGACGATATGGCAGGTGGGTTTGCCGCGGCGCAGATCATCGTCGTCCATTGCGGGTAAATCATCGTGGATAAGCGAGTAGCAGTGGGTCATTTCAATTGCGCAGGCGGCATCATCGCCCTCTGCCATCTCGCTGCCAAGTGCTTCTATCGTCGCGTAGACCAGCGCCGGACGCAGCCTTTTGCCACCGTTCAAGACGCCGTAGTGCATCGCTTCGTAGAGCCTTTTTGCAACACCCTCGCATCTGGGCAGTCTGTCCTGAAGTGCCAGGTTTACACGTTCCTGGCATGCTTGTATGAAAGGTTTAACCGACATGAATTTTAACGACTCTTGGTAATTATGGTTACTATCCTGTTATCTGGTGCTCAGGTTGAAAATCGCATTAATCAAAATAGCTCCACTTTAATCAATGGCAATTCCTAACAGGTTATTCATCCTTTTCTTCGTAGCTTTCCAGCTCGCAGCCATCATTTTTTTGCGTTAACAGCTGTACTTTTTGCTCGGCTTTAACAAGCATTGTCTGGCATTCTCGGGTCAGTTTAATGCCCTTTTCAAAAGCGGCCAGCGAATCTTCCAGCGATAGTTTTCCGCTTTCCATCTGTTCGACCAACTGTTCCAGTTCGCTGATCGACTTCTCAAAATCATAACCCTGCTTTTTTTTTGGCATAAGCGGTTTCCTTAAATCCAGGATAGGCTGCATTGTTAACCAACTTGTGCCAAAGAATCAATGGTTGGAAATGATCTGGGTCCTGATTCCGGTGAAAGAGAGAGATGATTTCAGTTGAAATATGCGGATAAGCTCAATTAAGATGCGTCGAGTTACTTCAGCTCAATAGATTTTGACCGATATAAAGAAAAACACCTGAAGACAGTGTCACTGTGGCTGGCTGCAGTGAACCAAACATTAGTGGGAGTAAAGTGTGGATTTAGCAACCTTAATAGGGCTACTGGGAGCATTTGGCATCGTGATCATGGCGATGGTGCTGGGTGGTTCTGTGATTATATTTGTCAATGTCCCCTCGTTGCTGATTGTTCTCGTCGGAACGTTAATGGTCGTTTTGATGAAATTTACCATGGGCCAGTTTCTAGGGGCGGTTAAAGTAGCAGCTAAAGCCTTTATCTTTAAACTGGATAAAATTGATGAGCTAATTCCCAAAGTGGTAGAAATGGCGGATGTTGCACGCAAAGGGGGTTTGCTAGCGCTTGAAGGTCAGGAAATCAGCAATGAGTTTTTACAGGAAGGGGTAAAAATGCTGGTAGACGGACATGATGGCGATATCGTGAAAGATGTCTTAACCAAAGAGATGAAACAGACTGAAGATCGTCACGGATGGGGAGCCAAGGTTTTTAAAGCGATGGGAGATGTGGCTCCTGCCATGGGAATGATTGGTACGCTGATCGGGTTGGTGGCGATGCTATCCAGCATGGATGACCCCAAAGCAATTGGTCCAGCGATGGCTGTTGCGCTATTAACGACGCTGTATGGCGCGATGCTGGCTAATATGGTTGCACTCCCGATAGCGGATAAGCTGGATTTGAGAAAAACAGAGGAGGGGCGACTCAAGGCCATGTGTATTGATGCATTGATGGGAATTCAGGCGGGACAGAATCCGCGCGTGATCGAGTCGATGTTAAAAACCTATCTGGCACCGGCGCAACGCGCGACCAAAGATAAGTGATAACTGGTCGGTAGAGGCGGAATCAATTATGTCGGAAGTGATAGAAGAATGTCCTGAATGTCCTGCGGGAATTCCCGCGTGGATGGCGACATTTGCCGATCTCATGTCGCTGCTGATGTGCTTTTTTGTACTGCTGCTAGCCTTTTCAGAGATGGATGTGCTTAAGTACAAGCAATTGGCCGGTTCCATGCGAGATGCGTTTGGCGTGCAAAATCAGATCAACGTCAAGGATATTCCCAAGGGCACCAGCGTGATTGCCCAGGAGTTCAGTCCGGGCAGACCGGAGCCAACCCCGATTAATGAAGTACGCCAATCCACAACCGATATTTCAAAAAACACGCTGGATATCAATGTCGATGATTCCGGAACACAAAAGAAAAGTGAGGAAGATAGCAATGAACGGCCACAGGGTATTTCTGTGGATGAGGAGTTGGCTAAACAGATCATCCTGGAGAAATTGCAGAACCTGGTAAAGGCAACCCAGGAAGATGCTAAAGCACTGGCTTTCTCGTTGAAAAAGGAGATAAGCACAGGCAAGGTGGATGTTGAAACGCGTGGAAGGCGTATTATCATTCGAGTGCGGGAGCAGGGTTCTTTCCCCTCAGGGTCAGCCAAGTTAAAGCGACGTTTTATTCCGGTAATGGCGTCAGTCAGGGATGTGCTCAAGGGTGTTCCCGGGAAAATATCGGTCGAAGGCCATACCGATAGTGTTCCCATTACCACATCGGTATTCAGATCTAACTGGGACCTGTCTTCAGCTCGGGCTCTATCGGTTGCGCATGAGTTGTTTCGTGGTAGTACACTGGATAATAATCGTTTCATGGTGACCGGATTTGCGAACACTAAGCCCATTGCTGCTAACGATACCGCTGAAAACCGCGCCCGTAACAGAAGAGTTGAAATTGTCATTCATCAGGGGGTCGACCAGGAAACCAGTGAAGAGCTGAAGAAACTGCAACAGATTGACCCCGGGTTAGTTCGGGACTTAAACCTGGATACACCATTTGTCCTGGCACCGGACGAAGTCTTTTAAACAAGGCGCACGCATTGAGGCACACCGCAAATGGATAGAACGGACAGAAGGCGTTATTTTCGTATAAACGATATTGTTGGATTGAGCTACAGGCTGGTTGAGCCGGGTGAGCTGGATGTACAAGATGAGGCAGAGAATGTCCAAATCGCCGCTGCGGAAATCTTGCGTTCAATTGACCGGGAGCTGACTAATGCTTTGAATGCTATGTGGCAATCCAATCCAACGGCAGCCAATGCGATTGGCTTATTAAATAAAAAAATGGATGTGTTAGCTGCAGAGATGGATCTGGATTATGCACAGATTAAAGGGTTGGAGATGAAGACCCAGCACGTCAGTATCAGTGCCTGCGGTATCGCCTTTGAGTGCAAAGATAGCTTCAATGTGGGGCAATCGCTCCAATTGGATATCCTGTTAAAGCCCGCTAATACCCATGTGAAAACGATGGGTAGGGTTTTGGATTGCACCAGAACCGAAGAAGGGCATTTTTTCTTGCGGGTAGACTTTGATAGCATCGACTCGAGCGTTCAGGAGCAGTTGATTCAGCACATCGTGCGTCGTCAGTCGAGTCAATTGGGCAGCGCGCGCCAGAGCGAATAACCTGAAAGAGTACCGAAGCAGATTTTATTCAGTATTAAGTTATGCATAGCTGGCTATTGCAATGCACTATGCCAGTCTCTATTATCCGCACATCAAAAAACGTTAGGGTAACCGGTGGGTGTTGAGCGTCAGTCGCCCGCTAAACCGATCTTTCTATGAGCAATCCAGCTGCACCTGAAAACGAGCTTTCCGGATGGAAGGCCTATAAAAGGCTGCTACGCTATGTCGGGCACTATTGGCTGGCATTCCTCATCAGTATCATCGGGTTTGGCATCTTTGCTGCGACACAGGCTGCCTATGCGGGGCTGATGGAGTTTGTCCCCTTTGCCCTTGAGCCAGGCCGGAATCAGGCGCCCAGTATCTGGTTCATACCGGACTATGTTATGCAGGGCATGCAGGGACCGGAAGATGCTCGGTTTCTACTACCTGCCATTGTGATGATTATTACCTTGATACGTGGCATCGGCTCGTATCTTGGCGGTTATTATCTGGTCATGGTGGCGCGTAGTGTTATTAATCGTCTTCGTATTGATCTGTTCGATCATCTGCTCACGTTACCGGGAAGCTTTTTTAACAATAATTCCTCCGGCCATTTGATTTCGACACTCACTTTCAATGTTGAGCAGGTCTCCGGTGCCGCAACCGGCGCACTAAAAGTGATTGTGCGGGAAGGCCTGACGGTGATTGGGCTGCTGGCCTATATATTCTGGTTGAACTGGAAGTTGTCGCTGATATTTCTTTTGTTGGGTCCCTTAATTGGTCTCGTTGTTGGTTTTGCATCTAAGCTGTTTCGCAAGTATAGCCGTCGCATTCAGGATTCTATGGGTGGGGTGACCCATGTTGCATCGGAGGCGATCAAAGGTTTCCAGGTTGTCAGGGCGTTTGGCGGTTTAAAATATGAAAAAGGGCGCTTTAAGAGTGCCAGTGAGAATAATCGTAAACAAAGTCTGAAGTTGTCACGGGTGAATGAGATCAGCACACCGGTTATTCAAATGCTGATGTTCTCCGCTATTGCCCTGTTATTCTGGTTTGGACTTAGCCCTGAGTTTAGGGGTGAAATGGATTTGGGTGAATTCCTGGCCTATATCACCGCCGCCAGTCTGGTGGCCAAGCCGCTGCGCCAATTAACTTCAGTTAACGAAAAAATCCAGAAAGGGATCGCTGCCTCGCAGAGTATTTTTTCCATTATGGATCAGCATCAGGAGTCTGATAGCGGCAGCAAGGCGCTCGAGAATGTAGAGGGGCGTATTGAGTTCCGGAATCTGAATTTTTCGTATGACCCTGAGCAAGAGCCGGTTTTAAATAATATAAATCTAACTGTGGAGCCAGGACAGACGGTAGCGTTTGTCGGGCGGTCAGGAAGCGGAAAGTCGACGCTGGTTAACCTGTTGCCGCGTTTTAATGAGGCTGAGCATGGGCAGGTTTTGCTGGATGGTTTGCCGATCACAGATTATCGGCTAACCGATCTACGAAAACAGATTGCTTTGGTTAATCAGCATATCGTGCTGTTTCAGGATACCGTTGCCCGTAATATTGCCTATGGTGATCTGGCGGAGAAAAGTATCCAGGAAGTGGTCGATGCAGCCAGGGCGGCGCACGCGAAGGAATTTATCGATGAACTGCCTGAGGGAATGGATACCCAGATTGGCGAAGATGGAGTTATGTTGTCTGGAGGCCAGAGACAGCGTCTGGCGCTGGCGCGAGCTATTCTTAAGGATGCTCCGATTCTGATTCTGGATGAAGCCACATCTGCGCTTGATTCCGAGTCGGAACGTTATATACAGGAAGCGCTAAACACACTGGTCAAGGGGCGAACCACCCTGGTAATTGCGCACCGTCTGTCGACCATCGAAAGCGCCGACCGAATTGTTGTGATGGAGAAGGGGCAGGTCGTTGAGACGGGTACCCATGAGCAACTATTGGCGAAGCAGGGTGCTTATGCGCAGTTGCATAGCATACAGTTTAGCGAAGCTGGCAGCAGCTCGGCAGTTAACAAAAACGGCTAAACCATCCCCGCGAAGGATAAAAAATCGCATTGCCCGCTGATTCAACGGGTATAGATTAAAGCGTGAAAACACCGGCTTACTCAGGTTTAGGGCTGTCTAATGCTTTGCTATACTCCAGTTAAAAATTAACCCTGTTCCGGATACCTTTTTTATGAAGCTAGAAATCCCCCGTTTTAACCAGGCGCAAGTGACTGTTATCGGCGATGTGATGCTGGACAGCTATTGGTATGGGGGAACGTCGCGTATTTCGCCGGAGGCACCTGTGCCTGTGGTGGGTGTGACGCAAAGAGATGAGCGACCTGGCGGTGCTGCTAATGTCTCGTTAAATATAGCCGCACTTGGAGCGGAAACCACATTGGTGGGTGTGGTGGGTGAGGATGAAGCTGCACAAACGCTGGCAACTGCTCTGTCGGCGGTGGATGTCCGTTGTGATTTCCAGAAATCCGGGGCCTGCCCAACCATTTCGAAACTGCGCGTTATCAGTCAAAATCAACAGCTTTTAAGGCTCGATTTTGAGGAGAAGTTTGGAGTTGATGATGTCGACCAGTTCCCTGCAAAAGCAAAGAGTCATTTGGGTGGCTCGGGTGCATTGGTCTTGTCAGACTATGGAAAAGGCGCGCTTCAGGAGCCGCAAAAGATTATCTCTTTGGCGCGTGCTGCCAGGGTTCCGGTATTGGTAGATCCCAAAGGGACTGATTTTTCAAAGTATCGTGGCGCAACATTGATTACTCCCAATTTAAAAGAGTTTGAGGCCGTTGTAGGGCACTGCGAAAGTGAGCAGGCGCTGGTCGACAAGGGCATTGAATTACTTCGTGATTTGAAGCTGGAGGCGCTGTTAATAACCCGTAGCGAGCAGGGCATGACGCTATTGCGCGACGGAGAGCCTGAGCTCCATCTGCCGGCCAGAGCGCGTGAGGTCTATGATGTTACCGGTGCAGGGGATACGGTGATATCGGTAATTGCGACGACTCTGGCCGCCGGTGGAAATCTACCGCAGGCTGTTGCCCTGGCGAATATCGCAGCCGGGCTTGTTGTCGCCAAACTGGGAACAGCAACGGTCAGTGTGCCGGAGTTACGCAGGGCAGTGCAGCGTGATCAGGGCTCTGAACGGGGTGTGGTGAGTGAGGAACAATTGCTTATGGTTATTGAAGATGCACGGGCGCATGGCGAAAAAGTGGTCTTTACCAACGGTTGTTTCGATATTATCCATGCCGGACATGTCGGCTATCTGGCTGAAGCGGGTAGTCTTGGTGATCGTTTAATTGTTGCGGTTAACAGTGATGCTTCAGTTTCCAGGTTGAAAGGCTCTGGGCGGCCTATTAACCCACTGGAGCGGCGAATGGCGGTTCTGGCGGGACTTGAGTCAGTCGATTGGGTGGTGTCCTTTGATGAAGATACACCGGAAGCACTTTTGGAAAAGGTTCGACCTGATGTGTTGGTCAAGGGAGGGGATTATCAGGTTGAAGAGATTGTTGGTGCTGACGGTGTGAAAGCGGCTGGAGGGCAGGTGCAGGTGCTGAGCTTTATTGATGAACTTTCAACCACCGCGATCGTGGACAAAATCAAAGAACACCCATGAACAGGTGTGTTTATACGGTACTCTATTATCTGTTGTTACCTTTCATATTCTTTCGGCTGCTCTGGCGGTCGATAAAGGCACCTCAATATGCGCGACGGTGGCCGGAACGACTCGGGTTTTTCAGAGCACCTGATGATTTAGGTGGGTTATGGTTGCATTCCGTCTCTGTTGGAGAGACGGTTGCTGCTGCCCCACTGATCAGGCAGATCCGGAAGGATTTTCCTGAGCTTCCGGTGGTGATCACCACTATGACGCCTACGGGGTCAGAAAGGGTAAAGACGTTATTTGGTGATTCTGTTTTCCATGTTTATGTGCCTTACGATATCCCCGGCGCGGTTAACCGCTTTTTGGAGCGCGTTAAGCCAAGACTGACGCTGATTATGGAAACAGAACTCTGGCCTAATCTGGTGCATTGCTGTCATCAAAAGGATATACCATTGGTGGTTGTTAATGCGCGCTTGTCTGAGCGATCAGCGCGTGGTTATCGAAAGTTTCCATCCTTATCAAAGGAGATGCTGGGCAAGATTGATTTGATCGCAGCGCAAACTGCAGGGGATGGCGAGCGTTTTGTCGGACTGGGTTTGGCTCAGAAGCGGCTGGTGGTTACGGGTAGTATAAAGTTTGATATAGAGATTCCTCAGCCGGTTATACAGAGCGCCGAGGCATTGCGTAACGAATGGGGTGATCATCGTCCAGTGTGGGTCGCGGCCAGCACCCATGAGGGTGAGGATGGCCAGATCCTGGCCGCCCATAAGCAGTTGTTGAAGGACAATCCGTCGCTACTGCTGTTACTGGTCCCCAGGCATCCTGAGCGCTTTGATCAGGTAGCGCGGCTTGTTAAAGGCGAGGGTTTTTCGTCGGTGCGTCGCAGCCTGGCTGAATCGGTAGCGGCGGGTGTGTCGGTCATGCTTTGCGATACCATGGGTGAATTGCTGCTGTTCTATGCGGCATCAGATGTTGCTTTTGTCGGGGGGACGTTGGTAGAAACGGGAGGCCATAACTTTCTGGAGCCAGCGGCGATTGGCGTCCCGATTGTAAGCGGTCCCTATCGGTTCAATTTCTCTGAAATCAGTCGTTTGCTGATTACCGCTGGTGCGATGATCACGGTTGATCAGGGCGATCAGCTGGCGGAGGCGGTCCAGCCTATTTTGGGTAATCCTGATTTAAAAGCGAAAATGGCAGCTGCAGGGCAAAAGGTTGTTGCGGAAAACCGTGGTGCACAACAACGCGTGCTCGATCAAGTTAAGGTGTTCCTGAGGCGGTCTCCTTCAGCCACTGGTTGAAAGTGCCCAGATCGTCCGGGCTGATGGTGCCTGCAATGCGCTTGAGCCGTAGATAGTTGAGAATGTAATCATAGATGGCGTTATGGTAATCGCGCTGTGATTCAAAAAGACTGTTCCGGGCCTGCAGCACATCGACAATATTTCGAGTACCCACTTCATATCCGCCCTCTGTAGCCTCAAGAGCACTTTGGTTGGATTTCAGGGCAAGCTTTCTCGCGGCGACACGCAGCACATCTGAATTGGTAGTGCGTAGTTGCCTTCGGATATCCTGTTTTACACTACGATACTGGCTTTCATAGTTTTCTTTTGCCTGAGTTAGGCGGTGATGAGCTTCTCTTACTTTTGAGCGTGTTCCTCCACCCTGAAAAATAGGAATATTGAGCTCCAGAGCATAGTTTTCAATATCTGACTCATTGCCGAAAAACGAAATGCCGCCCTCTTCGGCGTGGGAGTAACTGGCGACGGCATCAAGGGTGGGTAGGTGTCCCGATTTCTGCCGCTTCACCTCTTGTCTGGCAGCTTCAATTTGATGCTTGCTGGCTGCCAGGGCGGTATTGTTTGCTATGGCCATACTTACCCAGTCATCTGCGATCGCCGGTTGTGGGCTGGTAATCGGCATCGCTTTATCCAGTTCGTCTATTTTTCCATAGGCCTGATTGGTAATGGACTCCAGCGCAGTGAAACTGTTGTCCCGTTCCTCTTCCTGTGTAATCCGGGTTACTCGGGACAGATCATAAACAGCTTGTGCCTCATGCACGTCAGTGATCGCGATCAGGCCCACATCGAACCGCTCCTGGGTTTGGTCAAGTTGTCGCCGAAAGGCTGTTTCAGCAGCGATGGCAGAGCTCAGATTATCTTCAGCCCGCAGCACATTAAAGTAAGCTTCCGCAACACGAATGATTAACTCCTGCTCTGCCAGTTTATATTCCGCCAGAGCGCGCTTGCTGCTTGCCTTGGCCGACAGCAATTGATACCAGCGGTCGGCACGAAACAGGGGTTGCGTCAGTCGTGCCGAATAGCCGTTTGAGTTAAATCGCTCTTCGGTATCGTTTTGACCACCTGAAAACTCGCGGTCTACAGTCGCAGTATTGGCGCTGACACTGATGTTGGGCATTAGCAGGGCTCTGCTTTGGGGGACAGCTTCCAGTTCGGCCTGTAGCAGCGCGTTAGCCGCGCGTAACTCGGCATCTTCCTGTTGTGCCTCCAGGAAGATATCCATCAGATTAGCGGCATTGCTATGCGTGCTCGTCAGAGTGAGGATGGTTAATAGGGTAATGCGGCGTATCGTCCTTATTAGCATGGCTCAGGTATCACAGTAATTTCATTCCGGCAAATTATAGGGTAACTGCCGCGATGCGGCCAATCTTAAATGGACAATAAAGTATTGCCTCCCTAAACTAGGGAACCACTGAATAATTCCTTAATGCTCTGTACGCCAGAGGGATCAAGGAATTATTCAGAGGTTCCTAGCATTGAAAATTCTATGGTGTTTTGTCAGGTATGGATCGAATCTCAATTTTATTTTTGTGTGTCGGGAACTCGTGCCGCTCTCAGATGGCTGAGGGTTGGGCTGAAAAATTGCTTGCTGAGTCAGAGTTAGCCGGGCAGTTTGATATTCAGGTTAGATCAGCCGGGACTGACACTCAACCGGTTAACGCTAAGGCCATTGCTGTCATGGCCGAGCGAGGGATTGATATTTCGGGTAAGAATTCCAAGCTGTTGACCAAAGGGCTGTTGGCCAATGCTGACTGGGTGATTACGCTTTGTGACCAGCTGCAAGGGCATTGTTTGTCGATTCCGAATAGCGTAGACCAGCGTCACTGGGGATTGAAGGATCCTGCTTGCAATGAAACCAACCCTGGCGGAGATGTGGTTGTTTTTAGAGAGGTAAGGGATTTGATCCGTGAGCAGGTCGTTCGATTTGTGGCGGAACTGGAATCCCTTTCTGAATCGGGAAATGTCAGTTTTACGGGGCAGGATATGGAGGTGCTGGCGCGTCAGTCGGAGTACCGGGGGTTCTTTGAGATTCAGCAGTTGACCCTTCGGCACCGGCTATACGAGGGTGGCTGGTCTGAGCCCTTCAATAGAGAGCTTTTTGTTCGCGGGTTGGCCGTGGTAGTGATGCTTTTTGATCCGGCCAGAGATGAGCTGGTTTTGATTGAGCAGTTTCGTGTCGGAGCGATTGAAGATAAACGCAGCCCCTGGTTAACGGAGATGGTGGCCGGAATTGTAGAGCCTGGAGAGGAACCGGAGCAGGTAGCGCACAGGGAGGCGATGGAAGAGGCTGGCTGTGAAATCGGGGAGCTGATCAAATTGTATGACTACTGGACCAGCCCCGGTGGCTCCAATGAGAGGGTGATTATTTACTGTGGCCGTGTGAATGCTGCCGATATCGGTGGTATTCATGGCTTGAAGCATGAGCATGAGGATATTTGTGTTAAAGTCGTTCCCTGCGATTGGGCGTTTTCAGCGGTCGAGCGCGGTTTTATTGATAACGCCGCTACTATAATGGCGCTGCAATGGCTACAATTAAACAAAGACGACCTGAACTCCAAATGGCAATAATTACAGCGATAAAGATTTGATTGAATGAAGAAAAGTCGATACGTCCCTGACCTGACCCTGATGATGGCTGAATGCGAGGCTAATTATGCGCGCCTTACCAAATTGATGCCGGACATGTCGGACCAATGCCAGCGAAGAATCGGCGTAAGCCTGAAAAAACACAATGTGGAGATTCAATTTGCAGTGGTGGAGTGCTTTAAGTACACCGCCACTTTGAGAGTATCAATCAGTTTCTGCGCAAGCCAATGGCTGCAAGGCTCGGATTTTCTGGTGCGAATCTATCATGATGCGCAGATGGCTGAGGTTGTGGAAAACTATTCCAAGCGTCAGCTCAAAGGACGTTACCGGTATCCTAATCACAAGATGTACCAAAGTGATGAAAAGGTGCAGGTAAATCTCTACCTGGGTGAATGGCTTAAGCACTGCATGCTTTATGGTCATGAACTGGCGGATCACAACTTTGCAGATGTTTCCTGAAATATGCCGGGAAAAGCGCGCTACAGCCATTAAGGATTTGATTAATGTTGAAGCAGGGTAGACCACTCCTGATTTACCTTCATGGATTTAATAGTTCCCCGGCATCTCACAAAGCACGTTATCTTGAGGAGTATCTGGCCAGTAGAGGCCGGGTAGATCACTATCTGGTGCCGGCCCTGGACTATCGCCCGGCGCAGGCCATTGAGTCACTAGAGAAAATCATTAAACAGCGGCAGAATGATTGCAATATAACCTTGATAGGGAGCTCGCTTGGCGGCTACTATGCAACCTTTCTGACGGAGAAATTTGGTGTCTCCTCGGTACTCATTAATCCGGCCGTTGCTCCTTACAGGATGTTCGCTGAAAACCTGGGCAGGCACGAGAACTTTTATACGGGTGAATCTTATGAGATCACTCCGAATGAAGTGCAGCAATTGCGCGAGATCGAGACGCAGGGTTTGAGAAATCCGGCGCTATACCGGGTGTTACTGCAAACCGGTGATGAAACTTTGGATTATAGAGAAGCTGCCAGCAAATATGAGGCCTGTAGCCAGGATATTCAGCGGGGAGGCTCTCATGGATTTGATGATTTTGATACGGTAGTGCCGGAAATTCTGGCTTTTGCCGGTCTGACTAATAACGCATAACTTAAGCCCTTGACGTATGACGACTGCAACCTATACAGCGGAATCAATAGAAGTTCTAAGTGGCCTTGATCCGGTAAAAAAAAGGCCGGGAATGTACACGGATACAACGCGCCCGAATCACTTGGCGCAGGAGGTGGTGGATAATAGTGTCGATGAGGCAATCGCCGGTTTTTCCCGCCGAATTAATGTAGAGTTACACCCGGATAGCTCCCTGTCGGTGGAAGATGATGGGCGGGGCATGCCGGTTGATGTTCACCCCGAAGAGGGCGTGAGTGGTGTCGAGCTGATTCTGACCCGGCTGCACGCTGGCGGAAAGTTTTCCAACAAAAACTACCAGTTTTCGGGTGGCCTGCACGGTGTGGGTGTATCCGTTGTCAATGCGCTCTCCTTTCGTCTGGAAGTAGAGATTCGAAGAGACGGCAAAAAATATCAGATTGCTTTCGCTGATGGTGAGAAAACATCAGATTTGAAAGAGGTGGGTACAGTTGGGCAGCGTAATACGGGCACCAGAGTGCACTTCTGGCCGAATGCGTCCTATTTCGACTCCGCTAAATTTTCGGTGCCTCGACTCAAGCACAGTTTGAGGGCAAAAGCTGTGCTGTGCCCCGGATTAGAGGTTAACTTTGTTGATCATATCGCCGGGGAACAGGAAACCTGGTATTACGAGGATGGGCTCAAAGACTATTTGACCGGAGCAACCAACCTATATGAAACCGTTCCCGGTGAGCCTTTTTCTGGTTCGCTTGCAGGTGAAGACGAAGCCGCTGACTGGGCTGTACAGTGGTTGCCTGAAGGCGGAGAGTTGATTACCGAGAGCTATGTCAATCTGATTCCAACCAGTCAGGGTGGTACCCATGTTAATGGATTCAGAACCGGGCTGCTGGAAGCGATGCGTGAATTTTGCGAATTCCGTAATCTTTTACCCAGAGGGGTCAAGCTATCGGCAGATGATATCTGGGATCGATGCGCTTACATTTTGTCGATCAAAATGTCCGACCCGCAGTTTTCCGGACAAACCAAAGAGCGGCTCTCGTCGCGACAGTGTGCGCCCTTTGTTTCCGGTATTGTCAAAGACGCATTTAGTCTGTGGCTCAATAGTCACACCGCTGCTGCGGAACAGCTGGCTGATATGGCTATTAATAATGCCCAGCGTCGATTGCGGGCCAGCAAAAAGGTGGTGCGCAAAAAGGTCACCAGTGGGCCGGCGTTACCTGGAAAGCTGTCTGACTGCAGTAGTCAGGATATGAGTATGACCGAGCTTTTCCTGGTTGAAGGGGATTCAGCCGGGGGGTCTGCCAAACAGGCAAGAGAGCGAGAGTTTCAGGCGGTGCTACCGCTCAGAGGTAAAATCCTGAATACCTGGGAAGTGGATTCCAGTGAGATTCTGGCGTCACAAGAGGTGCATGATATCTCGGTAGCGCTGGGTGTTGATCCGGGTTCGGATGACCTGAAAGGGCTGCGTTACGGTAAAGTCTGTATCCTTGCAGACGCTGATTCTGATGGACTGCATATTGCCACACTGTTGTGCGCCCTGTTTGTTCGGCATTTTAAGCCGCTGGTTGCTGAAGGCCATGTCTATGTGGCTATGCCACCGTTGTATCGAATTGATGTTGGCAAAGAGGTTTACTATGCGCTCAGCGATCACGAAAAGCAGGGATATCTGGATATGATTGCGGCGGAAAAGAAAAGGGGTAAAGTCAATGTGCAGCGCTTTAAAGGGCTGGGTGAGATGAACCCCATGCAATTGAGAGAAACGACTATGACACCGGATACGCGGCGACTGGTGCAGCTTACCCTGGAGCCGGGCGACGGCACCTTTGAGCTGATGGATAAGCTGCTGGCAAAAAAACGTTCCCAGGATCGGAAATCCTGGTTGGAAAGCAGTGGTAATCTGGCTGACCTGGCCTAGCCGTATTGACTGTTGGAAAATTGCAGGTAGCCGGGAATCGGCGGGTAGAATGCAGATGTTGAAGCTAAACAGAATAACTAGAGTGTACTGGTAACCAATATGACGGACGTCATTGAAATATCGGAAGAAGGGGTAGAGCGACTCTCTCTGAAAAAATATACAGAGGATGCTTACCTGAACTATTCCATGTATGTGATTCTTGATCGCGCATTGCCCCATATCGGTGATGGACTAAAGCCGGTGCAGCGACGAATTGTTTATGCGATGTCAGAACTGGGGCTTAAAGCTACGGCAAAATTTAAAAAATCAGCCAGAACTGTGGGGGATGTGTTGGGTAAGTTCCACCCCCATGGTGACAGTGCCTGCTATGAAGCGATGGTACTGATGGCGCAGTCATTTTCCTATCGTTATCCACTGGTAGACGGTCAGGGTAACTGGGGGTCGCCCGATGACCCCAAATCTTTCGCGGCGATGCGTTATACGGAATCAAGACTCGCACCATATGCGGAAGTGCTGCTGGCAGAGCTGGGTCAGGGTACGGTGGACTGGACGCTTAATTTTGATGGGACATTGCGAGAACCGGTGACATTGCCTGCGCGATTGCCCAACGTGCTGCTCAACGGAAGTACTGGAATTGCGGTGGGTATGGCGACCGATATTCCTCCTCATAATCTAAAGGAAGTAGCCAGTGCCTGTATTCAGATGCTGGATAACCCGAAGGCAACCGTGGTACAACTGTGCGAGCAAATACAGGGCCCGGATTTTCCGACACAGGCGGAAATTATTACGCCACGTGAAGACATTATCAAAATGTATGAAACCGGTCGTGGTTCTTTGCGAATGCGTGCAACCTACGACATGGAGAGCAGCGATATTGTTGTTACAGCACTGCCTTATCAAGTGTCCGGCGCGAAGGTGCTGGAACAGATTGCCGGGCAGATGCAGTCAAAAAAGCTGCCTATGGTTTCCGATTTGCGTGATGAATCGGATCACGAAAATCCAACACGGCTGATTATTACACCGCGGTCTAACCGTGTCGATATCGAAGGGTTGATGGCACATCTGTTTGCCACAACTGATTTGGAACGTACCTATCGGGTTAACCTGAACATGATTGGTCTGGATGGTCGGCCCAGGGTTCGCAGTTTAGTGGGTGTGCTGAGAGAATGGCTGACCTATCGTACGGAAGTGGTCAGGCGGAGACTGCAACATCGGCTGGACCTGGTTCTGGATCGCCTGCATGTGCTGGATGGCTTGTTGATTGCGTATCTGAATATTGATGAAGTGATCGCCATTATACGCCATGAGGATAAGCCAAAGCCGGTGCTGATGGAGCGTTTTGATCTGTCATCTGTACAGGCGGAAGCAATACTGGATCTCAAGTTACGCCATTTGGCGAAACTGGAAGAGATGAAAATCCGGGGTGAGCAGTCAGAACTTGATCTGGAACGTATTGAGCTTGAGAAAATACTGGGTTCAAAGACACGGCTCAAGACGCTGATTAAAAAGGAGATTATTGCGGATGCTGAAAATTATGGTGACGAACGCCGTTCTCCTATAGTCGCGCGCACAGAAGCCCAGGCCTACCGGGAAACAGACCTGCTGACTTCAGAACCGATTACCGTGGTACTGTCCAAACAGGGCTGGGCGAGAGCGGCAAAAGGTCATGATATTGATGCCAGTGGATTAACCTATAAATCGGGTGATACTTATCTGGCCCATGCTAAAGGGAGGAGCAATCAAAACGTTGTGTTTCTGGATTCCACAGGCAGGGCCTACACCGTGGCAGGTCATACCCTGCCATCGGCGAGGGGGCAGGGCGAGCCGTTAACCGGGCGTCTGAATGTACCCAGCGGTGCAATGTTTGAAGGTGTTGCCACAGGTGATCATGACGGGTTGCTGTTGATGGCATCAGATGCCGGTTATGGTTTTGTTACGCAGCTGGATAGCCTGGTTTCCAAGAACCGCTCCGGAAAGGCGGCAATCAGTCTACCAAAGGGCGCGCACGTATTAATGCCGGCCGGCATTGATAATCTTGAACAGCAGTGGCTGGCAGCTGTGAGCAATGAGGGTAGACTATTGGTGTTTCCGGTGAAGGATTTACCTATGTTGGCCAGAGGCAAGGGTAATAAAATTATGCAGATTCCTCCCAAGCGTGTTGCCGAACGAGAGGAATTTATGATCGCGACTGCGGTGCTTTCAGAGAAAGACAGTCTGGTAGTACATGCAGGTAAGCGCTATATCAAGATCAAGTTCTCTGAACTGGAAAACTATTGCGGTGAACGTGGTAGAAGAGGAAATAAACTACCCAGAGGGTTCCAGAAAGTTGACAGAGTAGAGGTTGAGAAAAAAATGAGTCAGGAGTCTGAAGTTTGAACAAGCTTTATCTTATCAATGTCAGTGGTCAGGATCGTCCTGGAGTGACGGCATCATTGACCAAAATATTATCAACAGACCAGGCTCAGGTATTGGATATTGGTCAGGCTGTTATCCATGACAGTCTTTCGTTGGGAATACTGGTGTTGGCTGGGAATGGATGCGATGCGGATAAAATGGTCCACAATATAGAGCAGCTTGCCGCGCAATTGGATATCGAGGTTGGAGTTCAGCCTATCGCGGAGAGCGACTATGATCATTGGGTGGATGAGCAGGAAAAACCGCGCCATATTGTCACGGTATTGGGAAGAGTTATCGCGGCAGAGCATATTGCGCGTATCAGTCAGGAAGTGGCCAGGCATGATCTCAATATCGATAAGATTAACCGGTTGTCCGGTCGGGTTGCGCTGCATACAGACCAGAATAAGAGTAAAGCCTGTGTCGAGTTCTCGTTGCGTGGTGAGCCGGCGGATATTCAGGCACTGCGAGCTGACTTTCTGAGTATCGCGACTGAGTTTGATATCGATATCGCCTATCAGGAAGATAATATTTACCGTCGTTATCGCCGTCTGGTTGTATTCGATATGGACTCGACCCTGATTGAGGCAGAGGTGATTGACGAGTTGGCAAAAGAAGCAGGTGTCGGTGAGGAAGTATCCAAAATCACTGAACAGGCAATGCGCGGTGAAATCGACTTTAAAGAGAGTTTTCGAAGGCGTGTGGCGCTGCTTAAGGGGCTGGATGAATCGGTGCTGGAGCGGGTGGCACAACGCATCAAAATGACTGAGGGCGCAGAGCTGCTGATTTCGACGCTTAGCTCTTTGGGTTATAAAACAGGGATTCTTTCCGGTGGCTTCAGCTATTTTGCGGAGCGTCTTCAGAAGCGACTGGGGATTGACTATATTCACGCCAATGAACTGGAAATTGAAAACGGAAAAGTTACGGGTGAGGTCTCCGGGCAGATTGTTGACGGTCAGCATAAAGCCGAACTGTTAAAACAGATAGCATGCCAGGAAAATATCACCCTGGAGCAGGTGATCGCTGTGGGGGATGGGGCAAATGATTTGCCGATGCTCAGCCTGGCCGGGCTGGGGATTGCCTTTCGTGCCAAACCTGTGGTTCGCCAGACGGCCAAGCAGGCGATTTCAAATTTGGGTCTGGATGGTATTTTATATTTGATCGGTTTTCGGGACCGTGACTGGTTTGACGGCACCTAACGCAGGCTTATGTTTGCCAAAATGGATGGAATGAGCAGGCACCGCGCTAATCAATAGCGCCTCTGATATCATTCAACCCCCTGATAAAAATGCGATACCGGGGAAAAGCCCGGGTGAAACGGGATACTGCTTCAGTATTTACGCATTGCTGCCTTGAATGGGGTGAAGGGCAGGCCCCAATTGTAAACTCTCGTAAACCTTTGGTTTGGCTACCAAATCTGTGTGGTATTCTGTAATCTGTAGTCCTGTAAGATCAGTCTATAGCATTTAGAGAGTGTTGGCTGATCAGACAGTTAAAGGGCTCTACCTGAATAAGAAAATTTGCGGGAGAAAAGATAATGGAAATGCTGGAGTCAAATTCACAAAAACTTATTGAACTGGTGTTGTTATACGGACCAAAACTGTTGTGGGCGATTGTCGTTCTCTTTGTCGGCTTTTGGGTTATCAAGAAGGTGACGGTGTTAATGGACCTGGCGATGACCAAAAAAGAGGTCGAGGTAACGCTTAAACTATTCCTGATGAACCTGGTTTCGATTCTATTAAAGGCACTACTGTTCATCAGCGTAGCATCTATGGTGGGCATTGAGACCACTTCATTTATTGCAGTGCTGGGTGCTGCCGGCCTGGCTGTGGGTCTGGCGTTACAGGGCAGTCTTTCCAATTTTGCCGGTGGGGTGTTACTGCTGCTGTTTAAACCCTATAAAGTAGGGGATTTTATTGAAACACAGGGGCATTCGGGGACGGTAAATGCCATACAGATTTTTAATACTATCCTGAAAACAGGTGATAATAAAACGATCATCATACCCAATGGCCCGATTGCCAATAGCAGTCTGATCAATTACTCAACGGAGGAAAACCGCAGGGTCGATATGGTGTTTGGTATTGGATATGGTGATGACATCGATCAGGCAAAGGGTTTGCTGCAACAGCTAATTGATCAGGATGACAGGATTCTCAAGGAGCCGGCATCCGCGATATTGTGTGCCGAATTGGCGGATAGCTCGGTTAATTTCAATGTCAGGGTGTGGGTCAATGCTTCGGATTACTGGGGTGTTTACTTCGATATGCAGGAAGCCGTAAAAAAACGTTTCGATCAGGAAGGGATCAGTATCCCATTTCCGCAGCAAGATGTTTATATGCACCAGGTGCCCACCTCCTCGTAGCGTAGGTGTCATAGTAAAAAAGGGGCTTAATGCCCCTTTTTATCTCGCCACAGTGGTTTTTATTCATCGTCATCTTCTGTTGAGAAATCATAATCCATCGCTGTGCTGGGTTGTTGAATATAGTAACCCTGAATATAGTTAATACCCGCCTGCCAAAGGGTAGGGAGAAGGCTTGCTGAATCCACGAGCGGTGCAACCGTTAGTATGCCCTGAGTATGGAGAGAACTGACCAGTGTCTTCAATTCCTCTTTGGTTTCTTCGCTGTTACCCAGTTCTGTTACGTACGAACCATCTATTTTGACAAAGCTCGCAGGCAGATGTTTAAGCGTGTTAAAGGGGTTAAGCGCTCTGCCAAAATGGGTGATGGCTGCCTTACACTGCAGTTCATTAGCCCCTTTTATAAATTCTTTTGCTTCTTTGAGATGTGCAGTGGCATCTGTTTCGCTTATCTGGAAAATGACGCTATCGCCGGGTAAGCGTGCGTCACTAAGCAGCTGGCTGACCCAGGGTAGCAGTGTACTGTCCAGAATTGTTTCACAGGTGAGATTAATGAACAGATGGGTTTTGTGACCCTTGGACAGATGAGCTCCGAGCTTGCTGATGGATTGTTCTATCACCCAGCGGTCAATCTCTTTTGATAAGCCCTGATTTGAAGCTGTTTGCAGAAACTCTGCAGGAGAGATATCTTCACCGGTGTCTCCGCTCATTCTCAGCAAAATTTCATAATGCTCTCCGGAATCACCCCGTAAACTGACGATAGGCTGAAACACCAGCTTAAACAGTTCGTTCTTAATGGCATCTTCCAGTCGTGCCATGATTTGTTGGTCATGTGCAGCACTCTGCTCCTGAGTGCTGTGTAACTGCACCGCGTTACCCTTTCCGGTATGGGCTGTGATAAAGGCAGCGGCTTCTTTGGCCTTATTGATAATTTCAGCCGAGTCGTGTGTGCTTTCATTGACGTTGGAAATTCCCACACTGACAGTGATGTTTACTGTTTCACCGGAGATTTCGGAACGGTTTGCAGCGACCTCTTTACAGATTCTATCGCCCAATGCCAGCACTGATTGAGTATCCAGGCCATACACCAGGGCGGCAAAGCTGTAATCTCCGATACGGGCAAGCATGTTGGGGGCGACCACGACTTGCTGCAGAACTCGTGCGATATCTACCAGAATCAAGTTTGTTGCTGAGGCACCAACCCGGTTTTTAATAGGTATAAATTCATCAAGCTGAATATAGAGAACCCTGCTTTCCTCTTTGCTCTGTGCAGCTTTTTCGATGGCCTTATCGACATAGTTTTTAAAGGAAAACTGGTTTTGTAAGCCGGTAATAATATCCTGACTGTCTGTTTCTGCCGTTTCAGATGATTCGCCACCCGTGCGTATGATGATTTGCGTACAATTCTCGCCATCGTAACGAGCCGGAGAAAAGTGCATTTTTGCGGCAAATTTAGAACTGTCGTCTCGCACACCCATAAAACTGAATTCATCGGTATCCGTTTTGCCCTCGGAGTAGCTCTTCAGGAACGTCTTGAATTCATTCTGCTCATCGCTGACTACCATATCCATTAGTGGCATGCCTTCCAGGTCTTCAAAATCAGCATAGCCAAACATTTCGATGTAGGTGTGGTTGGCATAGATGTGCATGCCGTCATGGACGTAAGCAATGGCATCTCGGGAGCTGTCGAGTAATAGATGGCAGCGCTTCTCCACTTCGCGTAACCGAATTTCTGCTTTTCGTCGGGATCTCCTTTGCTGCAGATTATCCAGCTCACGCAGAATAATCAGTTTAAGTCTGGCTTTATCTTCCAGAAGAACGGCATCCTTCATGCCCGCTTCCAGAGCGTCAATGACCAACTGTGCTTCCAGGTTGTCGCTTAGCAGAATGAGTGGGATATCCTGCTCTACATTTTTTATCTCATTCTGTATTTCAAAAGCACTGGGCTCAGTGCACTTGGTATGTGCGAGACAAAGATCCCAGGTTTTGTTATGTAGCAGTTCTGCGAATTGCTCGGGAGACTCGATCATTTGGGCCTGCGTAGCGCGTCCAGCATTACGTAACAGGTTTACCAGGTCTTCAGCATCATTCTGCGAAGTTTCCAGTATAAGTAATCGGACGGCCTCTTTATTATTCTGCATTGATCTACTGCTAATACCCAAAGTTTTTAAAATACCTAAGACTGCTGTTATTTAAACCAATATTTCGTCCTGGCTCTTACTCCGCACCCATATCTTGTACAGTTGGATAGATCAGAGCCGTTATATGTCTGGCCAAAGATCTTCAATATTATCATCCGATTCATCCCTAAGATCAGATTCAGTATCCGGCTCATATACGAATTGACTAAAACTCCCTGTGGAGGTAAGCCTTTCCCTCAAATAGCCATGTGATACTTCACCGTATTGATTAATGATAATCTTTACGCCTGACTTAAATGGCAGGTTGGGTGTAAAAATTGAAGCGGGTTGATTCATGGACTGTAGCGCGGGCAGCAGAAGTGCTCTCATATAGTCAGACCTGCGCTTCGCTTTGGTTACCACCTTCGCGCCACAGGGGATTGCACCAGGCGCGATCAGCTCGATGCCCATTAAAGTCTCGGCCGGATTGTTCTGGCTCAACCAGCGCACGACCCCTATGCTCCAGGTATGACTGGTTCCTTCGTTAATGCCCACCAACTCTCCTGTTTTAACCTCAGGGGGCACACTGTCCCGCCAGTTAATACAGTAGCCATTGGGGCTGGTATCTACCAGCTGAGCCTCAAAAGTGGTTGCCTCGTGAGACAATTTTGAGGGGGAGGGCTGTGGCGTGCTATTTTTTTCCTTGGTGACCGCTTCATAGTTGATGGTGTCATACCCGCCATTTGCCGAATCAGTATAGCTGTGCCGGTCTACATCAAAGCCTGCAGCCCATTGGTCAATCTGCTCGCTTTCCGAGTGGACCTCTTTTGCTGCGTAATGCTCCTTCAGCTCTTCTTTTTTACCGCTCTCTAACTGCGCGATAAAATCGACACCACCGGAAACAAAATAGTGGGTGGCACTAAACCCGATACAGAGTTTAATGGGCTTATTGCTCGGTACACGGGAGAAGGCTCTCTCCGTAAGAGATTCCCATGCGCTGACTAGAAATCTCACTAAATCCTGGGAAACTGTTTGTGGCACTGTAATCCCTTTAACAAAAGCGTCATGGTCGGAATCACTTTGTGACAGATATTCATTGAGCAGTGACAACAGCTGTTTAAGATCTACGCCACGATAGAAGGGGGTGAGTTTTCGCCTGGCCAGATCTCGATGAATGGGAGGGGCGTCATTGCCAAGGTTAACGACAAACACCGAATCACTCTCAGCAGAGATGATATTAACCTGCTTGCTCCACATCTCTGTCGCTTCATAGATACTCATGATATCGCGCTGCCTGATCTGGTTGGCTCTGCAGCAACCCAGCATCAGGGCTCTTTTATATGCATCAGCAATACAGGATTTTGTTAAGAACTGGTTTTCGCGATCCTCGATCGCTGTATCAAGGATGCTGTTTGCCTCAGCGATCAGGTAAAGCTGGTGGATCTCTTTCCAGGCACGTTCCGGAGCAGGTATATACAGTTGGCAGGCTCGAACAATGGATTTGGTCAGTATGGAGATAGCCCTGTGAATCGCCAGTGTGGATACTTTCTTCGTTTTTCTTGAAGTAAGGGAGTGATCCAGTTTGCTATTGTCTGATACTACGATTTTATAACCGGTTGCCAAATGGTGATCGAGAGCCATTGCCAGGCGTGATACTTTTTTGGCTTTTTCCGGCAACAGAATCGGCTGGTTCAGGTAGTATTTACTGAGTGCACTGCCGATAAAGTTGATTGGAGTGCGCAATAGCTCCAGAAGTTTGATCCGCACATCAGGCTCTACAACGAGTTGGTTCAATTCAATGATGGCATGGTAAAGCTGCCTGGAGGCTTCGCCCAGGTTCACCATCGGTAGCTGTTCGATCCATTCGCCGAGATGTCGTGGGGTTGGTTCGCAGAACGAGAGCGTATGTAGCGTACGATCCGGGATTACAAAATTTTCAGGGGCTTGCTCACGGGACATTCAGTTACTTCCAGGTTAATAAATCGGTATTACGGGAGCACAATTATAGGGCATCATGTTGATAATGTTTGTAAGTTATCCGCTATTTTTTCCACTCTCTGCCTTATCCTTTCATGATGCAAGAAGCAAACAGATGACAGCGTCTCTTTCCTTTGTTTATTAAAAGGTATCTAATGCAGCTATCCTTTTTAAATCAACAATTTCCGTTCGTTCCTTTAGAATATAGGCATAACTTGGGGTTTTAGCCAGTTGACCGGCTAATTATTTCAGGAATTAATCGTTTATAGCCGGTTTAATTTAAACGGTTGTCCTGATAGGGGTTTTCGAGTCTTTGCCCGGCTCTTCCACGACCAGCTTCGGGACCAAATAGCCAGGCAGCCTTATCAGCATTTCGCGGTGCAGATCTCGTGCAACCTGGAGTTCAGTATCGTAGTGAGCTGCATGCTGTACCTTGTCCATCAAATGCAGGTAGTAGGGCAGGACGCCGGCTTCAAACAGTTTTTCACTTAATTGAAGCAATGTTTCGGGTCGGTCATTGACACCCTTTAACAATACGCTTTGATTCAACAGCATGATCTGATTGCTGCTGAGTAGAGAAAGTACCTGCATGACTTCCTTGTCTATTTCATTGGCGTGGTTGATATGCAAAACCAGTGATATTTTTAGGCGCGATTCGGTCATCCAATCGACCAACTCTTCGGTGACACGCTGAGGGATCACTACAGGTACTCTGGTATGAATACGCAATCGTTTGACATGGGCTATATCCGCAATCTGCCGGGTTAGCCTTGCCAGTTTTTTGTCGCTGTTAACCAGTGGATCTCCACCGCTGTATATCACCTCGGTGATCGTTGGATTATTGCGGATGTAGTCCAGTGCCGGTAACCATTGCAGGCTGCTGTTCTGGTTGTTCTGATAGTCAAAATGGCGGCGAAAACAGTAGCGGCAATGTATGGCGCAGGCAGCACCGAGGATCAGCAGCACACGTCCATGGTATTTGTGGATGATGCCGGGAAGTATATTGCTGTCAGCTTCATTTAACGGATCATTGGTGTAGCCGGGCGTAGTGATTATTTCTTCGCTGTAAGAGAGTACTTGACGCAATAGCGGATCATCAATATCTCCTGGAGCGATTCTTTCAACATAGCATTGAGGTACCCGAATCGGGAACTGTTCCGGTATGCAGTAGTGTTGCTTGACAGCTTCAGGGCAGTTCCCGGTTGCTGCCAGCAGTTCCGGCACACTGGAGATGGCGCCGGACAGTGCTTTCTGCCAACTTGGCGCATGTACTCCAGTTGCGGTTCGGGGTATCATTACGTCCATTTTATTCATAGCTATTATCAACAGTGAGGCAATATGGCTAGCTATTCTACCAATGAATTTCGCTCCGGTCTTAAAGTAATGCTGGAAGGCGAACCCTGTAGCATACTGGAAAATGAGTTTGTTAAGCCCGGCAAGGGGCAGGCGTTTAATCGCGTCAAATTGCGCAATTTGAAAAACGGCCGTGTATGGGAGCGTACTTTCAAGTCGGGTGAAAGCCTGGAGGGAGCAGATGTTGTCGACCTTGACATGGAATATCTCTACTCGGATGGAGAATTCTGGCACTTCATGATGACCGATGGATCCTTTGAGCAGCATGCGGCTGACAAAAATGCCGTAGCCGATGCGATTGACTGGCTAAAAGAGCAGGATAAGTTTAGCGTCACGCTCTATAACGGTGCAGTGCTATCGGTAACGCCCCCTAATTTTGTCGAACTGGAGGTTGTTGAAACAGATCCCGGTTTAAAGGGCGATACGGCGCAGGGTGGAAGTAAACCGGCAACTCTTACAACAGGTGCGGTTGTTCGCGTGCCTTTATTTGTCAACATTGGTGACGTGTTGCGTATTGATACGCGTTCGGGTGAGTACCAGAACCGGGTTACCAAATAGTAAATCAGAGAGTATCCGGAAACTAAAACCAAGGTGTTATACGTATCTTGATTAACTCAGACTGGAAACCATCTGTTTCGCCTGAGGCGATTGAGCTTCGTGCAAAAGTTTACAGGCAAATACGCAACTATTTTGATTCCCGGAAGGTGACAGAGGTGGAAACACCTCTGTTATCGCCTGCCGGCAACACCGATCCGAATATTGAAAGCCTGACAACATCAAATCCCAATTGTTATTTGCAAACATCACCCGAGTTTGCCATGAAGCGTTTGTTGGCGAGCGGATCCGGATCAATCTACCAGATCTGTAAGGCATTTAGAAATGGAGAATCAGGGCGCCGGCATCGCATCGAATTCACAATGCTGGAATGGTACAGGGTCGGTTTTGACTATCATCAGTTGATGGCGGATGTTGCTGCGCTGTTGAGTGTCTTACTGGGTAACAAATCGGTAAAAAAAATTAGCTATAAAGCGCTGTTTGAAGAACATTTGCATATCAACCCGCATTTGGTTGATCGTTCTGATCTGGTAAAACTGGTGCAGCGTGAAGTGGATTACCAGGTGGCTGAAAACGATAGCAGGGATCTGCTGTTGGAGTTGCTGATGACCCATTTGGTCGAGCCAAAAATGGATCCAGCTGTATTGGTTTTTATACATGATTATCCCGCCAGTCAGTGTGCATTGGCAGAAGTTGACGATGATGATGAAGGTAATGCTATCGCACGACGTTTCGAGCTATACAGTGGCGGATTCGAGCTCGCTAACGGATATCAGGAGTTAACGGACTGGCAGGAGCAGCAGAAGCGTTTTACCGAAGAAAACCGAAAACGAAAGACAAAAGGCTTGCCGGAAATTGTACCAGATAACCTTTTGGTGAGTGCGTTGCAGCACGGACTGCCCCAGTGTTCAGGTGTAGCCCTGGGGTTGGATCGGTTATTGATGCTGATGCTTGGTACTGATCATATTGATACGGTTGCTTTTTAGTCTTTGAGTTGGCCGATTTGCTGACCTAAACGGACAACCTCTTCGGCTTGCAGCGCTTTGTCCCAGGAAATCATATCCTTGCCAAATAGCAGGATCACGGTAGAGCCGAGCTTGAATTGACCCATTTCCTCGCTCTTGCCGAGTTTTACAGGATGTCCATAATTGAACTGTTGCAGTTTCCTTTTTGGTGGAGTGACCAGCCCTGCCCAGGTTGTTTCAATACTGGCGACGATCATCGCACCCACCATCACCATAGCCATTGGCCCCTGTTCGGTTTCAAACAGCGCTACCATCCGCTCGTTGCGGGCAAACAGGCGGGGAATCTGGTTTGCTGTTAACGGGCTCACGGAAAACAGTCGGCCTGGTACGTAAATCATCTGCCTAAGCTCGCCGGTCAATGGCATATGCACGCGGTGATAGTCTTTGGGGGAAAGGTAGATAGTGGCAAATTTTCCGTCTTCAAACAGATCGGCCATTTCCTGTGAGCCGCCAAGTAGCTCGCGGGTGGAGAAATCGTGGCCTTTCGCCTGGAATATTTGGCCCTGCTCAATATTGCCTATCTGACTGATCGCGCCATCGGCGGGGCAGGCGATTTCGTTTTCATGCTCGGGGAATTTGCGGGCATCAGGCTTTAGCGCGCGGGTAAAAAAGTCATTAAAACATGCATAATTTTCAGGCACAGGATCAGCAGCTTCCGCCATATTAACCTTGTATGAGCTAATGAACTGCCTGATTAGCACGTTTTTAATCAACGGCCACCGGCATTCGGCGATAAAACCGATCAGGCGGGACAGCAGGTGATGCGGCAAAATGAACTGGGCAATCGTAAATAGAAATTCTTTGATAACGGTCAAAATAATTACCTGGGTTGGTGAGCGTGATGATTCAGGTTTCGATCGGTGTGTGTGGGTCGTTGCCCCACTCGGACCAGGATCCGGGGTAGGCTTTGATCCGCTCAAACCCCAGCGCTTTACCAAGTAGGTAGGTGAAACCGGATCGATGGTGTGTCTGGCAGTGGGTTACGATTTCCTTGTCGCCGGTGATTCCCAGTCTGGCCAATTCTTCGCGCACAGTTTCCAGATCTCGAATACGCAGGGCGCGCTCACTATCCATGGCGTTGGTCCATTCGTAATTTGCAGCGCCTGGAATATGTCCGGCTCGGGTTGAACCGGATTTTTGTCCGCTATACTCAAGTGGACCGCGGGCATCCCAGATAATGAAATCTTTCGATTCCAGGCGTGATTTAATGTAATCAATATCCGCCATCGGTCCGTTATGGATACTCAGCTCAACCGACCGCGAACGGGGCTGATTTTGGCCGGATTCAATTGTAAGGTTTGCGTCTTTCCAGGCATGAATGCCACCGTTCAGATAAGAGTATTTTCGGTGACCAATAACATCCAGTGTCCAGATTAACCTTCCGGCCCAGCCGCCGCCTTCATCATCATAAGCCACTACATGGGTGTCGGGCGTCAAACCCAGATAACCAAAGGTTTTATTCAGTTGTTCGAGATCCGGCAACTTGCCGGGCGCCGGTGGCGTACCTAGCAGCAATGCCTGATAAGGCAAAAACAGCGCCCCCGGAACATGGGCTTGCAGGTAATCCGCTTCTTTGCCAAGATCGATCACCAACAGTTTTTCATCATTCAGATGAGTTCGCAGGGTTTCCGGTTCGATAATCAGGGATAATGAATCTTGAGGGTCTGCCATTGTAGTCCTTCTCAATCAGTGCCAATGCTGTTCAGGTGGCATTGTAAAGTAAGGTTGCCGGATGTGGAACACGCAGAACGTAAAGGAGAAAAGAATTGCAGTTTGAAGCACCTTTGATTGAAGCGAAACTCATCAAGCGCTACAAGCGTTTTCTTGCCGATGTGAAATTCCCGGATGGCAGGCAAATAACTGTGCATTGTCCCAATACAGGCAGTATGAAAAATTGTGCTGAACCGGGTAGTCGGGTTTGGCTGGCTGATTCGAAGAATCCGAAACGAAAATACCGCTACAGTTGGCAACTGGTGGAAACAACTCCCGGTGAGCTGGCTTGTATCCATTCTGCGCTGGCTAACGGGCTGGTTAAAAATGCTCTGGAAGAGCAAAGAATTCCTGAATTGGCTGGATATGATGAAATTAAAACGGAGGTCAGGTACGGACAGGAAAAAAGCCGTATAGATTTGCTGCTCGAAAAGCCCGATGAGCAGTGCTTTGTAGAAATAAAAAGCGTCACCCTGGCTATGGGAGGGGGGTTGGGCTTATTTCCCGATGCGGTGAGCGCAAGAGGCACCAAACATCTTCGGGAGCTGATTGAAATTAAAAGGAGAGGGGCCAGAGCAGTACTTTTCTACTGTGTTCAACACACTGGTATAGATCATGTTGCAGCAGCAGATAAAATTGATCCCGTTTACGGCGAGACATTACGAAAAGCACTCGCTGCAGGAGTCGAGGTGCTGGCCTATGGCACAGATATTTCGCCGTCAGTGATAAAGCTGACGGAGGCGATCAAGTTTGTGGCGGATCGATAAAGTATCATTGAAAAAGCCGTGAACAACCCCATTGATAGGAGCTGGTTTTCGAAATAGTCACCTATTAAAAGAAAGTATGTAAATGGACAATAAATCCCTACAGGCAGTTTTTTACCAGTTTCGCAGTAACAAATCGTTTGAGCTATTCGTTGTTTTCGTGATTATCAGCTCAGCCTTGCTGATCGGAGCCAAGACCTATGAGCTATCCCCGCCGGCGCAGACGCTTTTGTTCTGGATGGATAGCGGTATTACAGCCATTTTTTTGATCGAGATAATAATCCGTTTTCTAGGTGAGGAACAAAAAACCCGTTTTTTGCTGAGACCCTGGAATCTGTTTGATACATTGATTGTTCTGGTCAGCGTGATCCCTATCGATAATTCGGATATGGCGCTGCTTGGACGTTTGGTGCGGGTGTTCCGCGTGTTGAGAATGGTATCCATCATTCCCGAGCTGCGTTTGCTGATTAACTCCCTGATCAAGGCGCTGCCGCAGCTGGGCTATGTAATCGCGTTGATGTTTATTATTTTTTACATCTATGCGGCGGTCGGTAGCATGTTTTTCGATAAGATTAATCCGGTGCTCTGGGGGGATATTGCTCATGCGATGTTGACCCTGTTCCGCGTCATGACCTTTGAGGACTGGACCGATGTGATGTATGAAACCATGGAAGTTTATCCGCTCAGCTGGACTTACTATCTCTCGTTTATCTTCTTTACGGCCTTTGCCTTTCTTAACATGGTGATCGGAATTGTTGTGCAGGTGCTGGAGCAGGAAAGCCGGCGCATGGAGGCCGAGAATACTGGTGAACAGCCTGTGTCACTGGAGCATTTACACAGGGAAATTCTGGACTTAAAGCAGATGTTGCGGGAAAAGGATGGAAGCTGATTGGAGACAAACTTACTCGGTTTTGCGGGTAGTGGCATCATCCAGAGCAATACTGCCGTCCATTATTGTAAAGGGAACCGGAGTAAGATTGCGGCCTTTACACGGCCCCATGATGCAATAGCCATTCTCCATTGTGAACAGCGCACCATGGGTTGAGCATTGCAGATATTGCTGATCAAAGCTTAAAAAATCATTTGGCTGCCAGTCCAGATTTATACCGGTATGAGGGCAACGGTTCTGGTATACGAATATACGGCCATCCTTTTTAACAACAATCAACTTTTGCCCGTTCAATTCAAAACCTCTGGCATTTTGTTCAGGGACGTCGTCAATATGACAGATGTTGGTCATGAGTCCGTATCTTTATTGTATTCATCCAAATCGGAAAGGTCATTGAACTGATCCCGGTCTAACAGGGTTTCGCTGTTGGCAATCACAGTGGAGACCATGGAATCACCACTGACGTTGACAACCGTACGCATCATGTCAAGCAGACGATCGACACCAATAATCACAGCGATTCCTTCCACCGGCAGGCCTACCTGCTGTAGAACCATTGCCAGCGTGATTAGCCCTACGCCCGGCACACCTGCTGCGCCGACTGAAGCCAGGGTGGCGGTGGCAATGACCATGAGATAACCGCCCAGACCAATATCCACATTAAAAGCCTGCGCAATGAAAACCGTGGCTACACCTTGCATAATGGCGGTGCCATCCATATTGACAGTGGCTCCAAGTGGCAGCGTGAAAGAGGCCACAGAGTTGTCAACACCCAGGCGATGTTCTGCGACATTTAACGTGACCGGCAAGGTTGCACTGCTGGAGGATGTGCTGAATGCAAATAACATGGCAGGTCGAATATTGGTATAAAAGGTGAGCGGGCTCAGCCGGGTCAGACTGACCAATATTAGTGAATAGACACCGATACCGTGCAGCACCAACACCAGCACCACGGTTAAAAAGTATTTAATCAGGTCAGCAATTGCACCATAGCCCAGGTTGGCGAACAATTTGGCGATCATGCAGAACACACCATAGGGTGCCAGGTGCATCAGAATGACCACCATCTTCATGACCACTTCGTTAAACTGTATGAAAAATGATTGTACCTGTCGCCCGGGTTCCCCGCTTTTCGAAACCGCAACGCCCATTAATATTGAAAAAACAATAACCTGGAGCATATTGCCTTCAGCCATCGCCTTAATCGGGTTGCTTGGGAATATATTGATAAAGACATCTTTGATTGAGGGCGCTTCTTTGGGTACAAAGGTGATTTGCTCGCCCATATTCATGCCGACCCCGGGCTGTATCAGGTTGGCAACCAGCAACGCAAGGCTGATTGCGATCGCAGTCGTTAACAGGTAAAGCGACAGGGTCTTGATAGCCATGGCACCCATGCGTGTGTTATCACCGAGCGCACTGCAACCGCATACCAGCGAAACGAATACCAGAGGTACAACCAACAGCTTGAGTGAGTTGAGGAAAATGGCGCCAATCACGTCAAGAACGCCATCCACAAAGGCCCAGGCAATCCACTCATTAACAGCGACCGGCACCCAGCTGCTTTGGTTGAGCAGATTGATGATAATGCCCAGTATCAGTCCCAGACCCATACCGAGTAAAATGCGAGTGGTCAGATTCATCAACGTCCCCTTTTTATTTATTGTATTGCCGGAAGCAGGTGCAGCCCACCGTCGGAGTGAGTAGTGTTGAGGTCGCGTTCTATCTGATATGGACCGAGATTGCGTTCAAATATTTCGCCGTAATGTCCGAGTTGTGATATCACCCGGGTGGCCCAGTTCTCCTCCAGTCCCAGGCTGATACCACTGAGTCCGGCCGCGGCGAGCAGCGTTGCCGGCTCCTGTTTATCTGCCGTAGCACTAGCAGTCAGTTTAGTAATGCCAGCAGATTCGGCGTTGATTAGCAGGTATGTGGTCCAGCGTATAATCTTAAACCACTGAGCGTCTTGCTGTCTTATGATCGGCCCCAGGGCGCGAGTGCTTGCCGGATTTGCAATGATCAGCATGGCCGGACTGGCGTTGAAACCTTTTCGCGTGATATAGAGTTGTGAAACCGGGCCACTGAGTGCGTCACACTGACCATTCTCAAACGCTTTTGCCGCTATACCGAAAGATGGAAAGTGATTCTCCTGAATAAAAAAACCGAGTGATTTACCCAGCTTATCGTTACCCGGGCTTACACAAATACGAATACCTTTCAGGTCTTTCAGCTGGTGTATCTGGCTGGCGCTCTGAACCAGAAAACCCTGTTGTTCATAAAACCAGGGTGCGACATAGGTTAAGCCCAGTACAGTATCCAGTTTCATGGTCCAGCGATTGTGACGCACCAACAGATCCACATCGCCTGATTGCAGTTCGGTATAGCCTTGCGTGAGAGGCAGTGGAATAAACCGAACCTGGCGGGCATCACCCAGCGTGGCAGCTGCGACCGCGCGGCAGAAGTCTACCTCAAAACCGTTCCAGCCCTGTGGTGAGCGGATCGAGAATCCGGGCAGACTGGCGTGTACTCCACAGTTGAGAAAACCTCTTTGACGGACGTTTTCCAGGGTAGAGCTGCCCTGAGCTGTAACAGTTAAAAACAGGCAGGCTAATGCGAAACACAAAGTACTTATGCTGGTCTTTTTAAGAACTGTTTTGCCCATAGCCATACTCTAGAGTCTGCATTGGTGACTTGCAAGCGCTCCGCTATTCCATTTCCTTTTCGGCAGAGAACCGTATGTCTCCATAAAAAGCGGTTGCCTGAGAGCTACTGTTATCACTGTCCGTCATTATCGCAACCGCAGAAACGGGTGGTGGAGACCGGCCAAAGCTGGCCTGATAGTCGTCTCTGATGTTCCTTTGGTGCTCTACCCAGTCGCCGATATCCTGGTTATTGTTATTAACGCTGATCATCATGACATCGCTGCTATAGGGGTTTTTCAGCCGGCTGCCAATGGGGCTATTGTTGGCCCAGATATAATTAATGGCGTGGGTGTGTTCTTTATTGTCTGCTGAAAGTTGTCGCCAAAACCGGGACCAGCGGCTTTCGTCCGGTTGCGGGGCATTAAAGATAATATAAAGTCGAGCGGCGTGATCATCATCTGCACGACGGTCATCCTGATTCGCACTCGGCCTTCGGATAACCTTCCAGCGCCATTTTAAAATAGGGTATTTTGCAGTATCTATAGTGACTGTTTTAACCAAACCTGATGCGCTGGCATTGCTGTTAGCTCGGATTACGTTGCTGTCGTTATCCTTTACCAGGCTGTAGCGGGTTTCCTTTTTGACGCTTTTAAAACGATAGGGTTGCCAGTCCCGGAAAATCTGCTCCGGCTTGCCGGTTGAAAAATAACCGATGACCTGTTGCTGTTCCGTATTTGTAAGGGTTTGTGCCAGCGCCTGACTGGTCGACGCGACAATCAACAGAACAGACAGGAATCGAGCGATCGACATTCAGTTGCGCAAGCTGATACAGGGCCAGCCCTGGGCGTTGGCGTGGGCCCGTAATGCCGGGTCGCCATCGACCACGAAGGGGTGATCGACATGCTGCAACAGGGGGAGATCATTTATCGAGTCACTGTATCCGTAACTGTCTTGTAATGATTGCCGGTGAGTGGCCAGCCACTCCTTGAGACGGGTAATTTTCCCATCCTGGTAAGCAGGGGTCCCGGCCACCTTCCCGGTAAAACGGTCTTCGCTCACTTCAGGATCCGTGGCAATGAAATCATCAACGCCAAGCAACTGGCAAATGGGGCCGGTAATGAAACTGTTGGTGGAGGTGATAATCAGAAGATAGTCACCCCGTTGACGGTGTTCCGCCAATAAAGCACTTGCACTGTCCAGCAGCATGGGCTGTATCTTAAGTGCCATAAACTCATCATGAAACTGCTTCAGACTGTCACGGTCATGGGCTGCGAGCGGTGCTAGTGAAAAGTTAAGGTATTCCATTATATCCAGTCCGCCCTGCTGGTATTGCTGATAGAAATAGTCGTTCCGCTCCTTGTACTCGACCGAATCAACCAGGCCTTTCTCTATAAGAAACTCTCCCCAGGCGTGATCGCTGTCACCCGCAATCAGTGTGTTGTCCAGATCAAAAATAGCCAGCGCCATCAATAAACCTCATGATAATCATAAAAAGCGGCCTTATTATAACGACTTTATTCGAAAGGCGGTGAACTCTTGTTGGATAATCTTGACGGTCGAGTTCGGTCATTGATCGCCATCTATCTACACTTCGTTACGCTTTGCCCGGTTAGATAAACGATACCGCTATTGTCGGTGTGTTGGGTATATTTATGCCAACGAGGGTGTCTTTGGCGGTTACAAAGAGAAAAATAATAACGGATTAATTAGGCGCTGCAATTGCAGTTGCACTGATATACGGGTAAATTCATTTAGAAACCATAAATAGTCAGGGCAGATGCAGTGATAGATTCAGACGGGTTTCGTCCCAACGTTGGTATTGTATTGGCCAACACCAGGGGACAAGTGCTTTGGGCGCGCCGTATAGGACAGAATGCATGGCAGTTTCCACAGGGGGGTATCAAGACACACGAGCACCCTGAGGAGGCGCTTTTCCGTGAACTGGAAGAGGAGGTTGGATTACAGCAATCCGATGTTAAAGTGTTGGCGCAGACTCAGGGATGGTTGCGTTATCGTATTCCCAAGCAACTATTACGAAAAAAGTCGGCCCCGCTATGTGTCGGCCAAAAGCAGAAATGGTTTTTACTGCAGATGCTTTGTCCGGATGACAAAGTTAAATTTGATCTGTTTGAAACCCCCGAGTTTGATCACTGGCGCTGGGTGAGTTATTGGTATCCGGTCAGCCAGGTGGTCTTGTTTAAAAGAGATGTCTACCGCAGGGCGCTTAAAGAGCTGGCGCCGGGTGTACGTTTAGATTGAGGGCCGGGATAGTTGGCAACCTGCCGTCAGGAGAATGAATGCTTAGCACGTTACGCAGTATTGTACAGGAAGTAAATACAGCCACGGATCTTAAGTCTGCGCTGGATATTGTGGTGGATCGTGTGCAGAGAGCATTGGGTGCCAATGCCTGCGCAATGTATCAGCTTGATTCCAGTCATAGCCATTTCGTGCTTTGCGCAGCACGTGGTTTAAAAGAGGACGCAGTCGGGAAAGTTCGGTTAAAGCTTTCCGAAGGCCTGGTTGGGCTGGTTGGTACACGGGCGGAACCGCTCAATCTGGAAGAGGCTTCAACGCATCCCAGTTTTCAATATTTTCCGGAGACCGGAGAAGAGCAGTTTCACTCTTTTCTGGGTGTTCCGATTATCCATCATCGAAATGTTCTGGGCGTACTGATTGTTCAGGATGAAGAACAGCACAAGTTTGACGAAGATACGGAATCATTCCTGGTCACGCTGGCATCGCAGTTGGCGGTGGTTCTGGCTCATGCTTATGTTACCGGCGCTATTAAGCAGGTTAACCGGACCGGTCGTAAAAAATATGTTGTATTTGAAGGTGGTGCGGGTGCTCCGGGGGTCGCTATCGGAAAGGTGGTTGTTACCTACCCGCCGGCAGATTTAGATGCTGTGCCGGATAAACAGGTTAAGGATATTGAAGAAGAGTTGAGCCTGTTTAATCAATCCGTTCGAAACGTAAAGCGGGATGTGCGGGCGGTCAGTATTAAACTGTCGTCAAACCTGGGTGTTGAGGAGCGAGCGCTGTTCAATGTCTATATAAAGATTCTTGATGATAATGCGCTGGTAGGCGAAGTGGCTGAGCTGATTAAACAGGGCCAATGGGCACAGGGTGCCCTGCGTGATGTTATCAACCAGCACGTCAAAGCCTTTGAGTTAATGGATGATCCCTATCTGCGGGAAAGGTCGACCGATATTCGGGATTTGGGACGAAGAATCCTGGGTTATCTACAGGAAAAACAGCTGCAAAAAAGAGAGTTTCCCAATAATAGTATCTTGATGGGGGAGGAGTTGACACCGGCTGACCTGGGTCTCGTGCCAAAGGGTAAACTGGCCGGTATGGTTTCTTTAAGAGGGTCGCGTAACTCGCATATTGCTATTTTGGCGAGGGCGATGGAGGTCCCGACCATTGTGGGTGCTGATCTGCCCTATAAGCAGATGGATGGCCTGGAAGTGATCGTTGACGGATATCAGGGAAAGGTATTCCCCAATCCCAATCCGGAGCTCAAGCAACATTTTGCGGCGGTCATCAAAGAAGAAAAGGCCATGGAGAAGGGGCTGGAAGCACTTGCAGGGCTTTCTGCCGAGACTCAGGACAAGTTTAAAATTCCCATACGTGTCAATACCGGTTTGCTGTCTGATGTGGCACGCTCTTTGGAACGTGGTGCCGAGGGCGTTGGTCTGTATCGTACAGAAGTGCCCTTTATGATGACCGACCATTTTCCCAGCGAAAAGCAGCAGCGCGAGTTTTACCGGGGGCATTTGGAAGCTTTTGCTCCTCACCCGGTGACCATGCGTACGCTGGATGTTGGCGGCGATAAAGAGTTACCCTATTTTCCAATTTCCGACGCCAACCCATTTCTGGGGTGGCGCGGGATACGCATTACCCTGGACCATCCTGAAATTTTTCTGGTGCAGGTGCGCGCCATGCTGCAGGCAAGCGAGGGACTGGATAATCTGCGCATCATGCTGCCGATGATCTCCAATGTGACAGAGGTCGAGGAGGCATTGCATCACATACATCAAGCCTACTATGAAGTGAGGGAGGAGGGCTTTGATGTCATTATGCCTTCGGTTGGTGTGATGGTGGAGGTACCGGCTGCTGTTTATCAGGCCAGGGAGATGGCGCAGCGAGTGGACTTTTTATCTGTGGGCAGTAACGATCTGACACAGTACATTCTGGCGGTTGATCGTAACAACAGCTATGTGGCCGATCTTTATCATAGTTATCATCCGGCGGTGCTAAAGGCGCTTCGATCGGTGGTTAATCAGGCCCATCTGGAAAACAAGCCGGTCAGTATTTGCGGTGAATTGGCTGGTGATCCCAGTGGCGCTATTCTGCTGCTGGCGATGGGTTATGATGAGCTGTCAATGAATGCTTCCAATATACTGCGGGTCAAAGCAGCCATTCGTTCAGTATCCCTGAAACGTGCGAAGGAACTGTTGGAAGAGGTTCTGAAGATTGATTGCGCCGATACAATCCAGAATACGATGAAACAGGCGCTTTCAGAGTTTGGCCTGGAAACCATCGATACCTCCATTCAAGATTCATCCAGCACCAGGCAGTGAACGCCGAATCCTGATAATGAGCCTATATCTGTCCTATCTTCTGCTAGGCGCTTTTTCCGGAACGATTGCGGGTTTGCTTGGGCTTGGTGGTGGCATCGTCATTGTTCCGGCACTGGTGATAGCGCTAGAGATTCAGGGTGTTGACAGTTCCTTGATTATTCATATGGCTATCGCAACCTCACTGGCGACTATTCTGCTGACATCTTTGACCTCTATCTATACGCATCACCAGAACCAGGCCATTCGCTGGGAGATGTTTGGCGCTATTGCGATTGGTATTATGCTAGGAGCAGTAGTCGGGGTGGAAACGGCGATTAATCTGCCCGCTCAGTTGCTACTGAAAATCTTCGGCGGCTTTTTGTTGGTGGTCGCGTTGATGATAACCTTGAATGTTGCGCCCAATCCTGGCCGAACCATGCCCGGAACAACCGGAAGAGTCATCGCCGGGGCAGTGATTGGCTGGTTTTCTGCGTTATTGGGTATTGGTGGCGGCACCCTCAGCGTACCCTTTTTTAGTTGGTGCAATTTGCGTATGCAGCAGGCGATCGGCTTGGCGGCGGCCTGTGGATTACCGATTGCCCTGGCCGGCACTTTGGTGAATATTTTTGAAGGCTGGGGAAGACCTGAGCTGCCACCCATGAGTCTTGGACATGTCTATCTGCCTGCTTTGCTGGCGATAGTACTAACCAGCATGCCGTTTGCCAGGCTCGGCGCCAATTTGGCCAGCAAAATTCCGGCGGCCCAGCTCAAGCAGGTATTTGCGCTGGCGCTTTTTGTGATCGGTATCAAATTCATTTTTTGACGGAGAACAGGGATTTGTGATTAGTTACCCTAATATTGACCCGGTCGCAGTTTCATTGGGACCGCTGAAAATCCATTGGTATGGCCTCATGTACCTGGTGGGATTCGCAGGGGCGTGGTGGTTGGCGCAATATCGCTCTAGGCGCGAGGATACTCCGTTGAACGCTGTTCAGGTATCAGATCTGATTTTCTACGGTGCGTTGGGCGTTGTTTTGGGTGGAAGGGTCGGTTACGTACTTTTTTACCATTTCGATCAATTCCTACAGGACCCGCTGTGGATTTTTGCCATATGGGAAGGGGGCATGTCTTTCCACGGAGGCATGCTCGGTGTTATTGCTGCGCTATTTTTTTATGGTAAAAAACTCAACCTGAACCTCTTTGAGTTAACTGATTTTATTGCACCCATGGTGCCTATTGGACTGGGCGCAGGACGTCTGGGTAATTTTATTGGAGGTGAATTGTGGGGGCGGGTAACCGATCTTCCCTGGGGGATGGTTTTTCCGCGTGCTGGCGAGCTGCCTCGTCATCCGTCCCAGCTCTATCAATTTGCTCTGGAAGGACTGCTTCTATTCCTGATACTCTGGTGGTATTCGGCGAAACCAAGGCCACGTATGGCTGTGTCCGGCCTGTTTTTAATATGCTATGGTGTGTTCCGCTTTTTGGTTGAGTTTGTTCGACAGCCGGATGCACACTTGGGGTATATCGCGTTTGGCTGGCTCACGATGGGCCAGTTACTTACACTGCCAATGGTGCTGGCGGGGCTGGTTTTGATGAGCTGGGGGTATCGGGCTCACCCGGTTAACTTAAAACAAGCCAAGATTAAAAAAAGATAAGTTCGGAGAGTTATGCAGCAGTACCTGTCTTTAATGAAAGATGTGCTGGACAATGGCGTTGATAAAGAGGACCGTACCGGTACCGGTACCCGATCAGTTTTTGGTCGGCAAATACGCTTTGATCTGGCGCAGGGTTTTCCTCTTGTGACTACCAAGAAATGTCATCTTCGCTCCATTATTTATGAGTTGTTATGGTTTTTGCGCGGAGATACAAATATTCAGTATCTTCAGGAAAACGGTGTGACCATCTGGGATGAGTGGGCTGATGAACAGGGCAATCTGGGGCCTGTCTATGGTGAGCAATGGCGCTCCTGGAAAACGCCGGACGGTGAAACGGTTGACCAGATAAGTAATGTCATTGAGCAACTGCAGCATAATCCTGATAGCCGGCGCATTATGGTGGTTGCCTACAATCCGGGCGTAGCAGACAAAATGGCATTGCCTCCCTGTCATTCATTGTTTCAGTTTTATGTCGCTAAAGGGCGGCTTTCCTGCCAGCTTTACCAGCGTTCCGCGGATCTGTTTCTGGGCGTGCCTTTTAATATCGCTTCCTACGCGCTGTTAACACATATGCTGGCTCAGCAGACCAACCTGGATGTTGGCGAATTTATTCATACCTTTGGTGACTGTCATCTTTATCGCAATCACCTGACTGAAGATATCGTCTATGAGCAACTACGACGTGAACCACGGGCATTACCCCGGTTGGTGATTAAGCGCAAACCTGACACATTATTTGATTATTGTTACGAGGATTTTGATATTCAGGGGTATGATCCTCATCCGGTTATTAAAGCACCCGTAGCGGTTTGATCACATTTTCTGAATTTCTACTATAATGGAAGTTAAATTGATCAAGCTTGGGCAATAATGATGATAGAGCCAACGACGCAGGAAAGACGAGCCAGTGAACGGTATCACGCCTACCAGTACACAGCCTATATAAAAAGACATGGCTGGCTGGGAAAAGTTGGTTTTAGAAAAGAGGCCGCGGTGCTGGACTTTAATCGTCATGGAATTGGCCTTTGTTGTGACCAGAAATACAAGGTGGGCGAAAGACTGAATCTCTCTATTCAATCGGCAACCGAGCGTGTTTCAGATGTTCAGGCCGTGGTCTGTTATATGCGTCGACAGCGGGGTGAAAGCATACTGGGTTTGCAGTTCCTGGAAGAGGAAAGGCTCGATCCGGTTCCCTGTAGTGCGCCGAAAAGTGTGCTGGCTGGAATGGAACAGGTAATTTTAAGGCAGCTCGCCTAGAGGATGCAGTATAATCTGTGGCGTTAGAAACTTTGCTAAGGAAGTCAGCATTAGCGGCAGTTCCTGCCTTGCAGCTAAAGCTTTCAGGTCTCGCAGAGGCATTAAGGAATTATTCAGAGATTCCCTAGATGATATCGGCACTTGAAAAAGTGATATTACTGGCCGGTCTGCTGACTGCTCTGATCGTTTCTTATATCAATCCCTATGATCGGTTGACCTGGTATCTGGAAACCTTCCCAGTGTTGATCGGGTTGCCGATGGTTATTCTGACCTATCGCCGTTTTCCGTTAACGCCACTCTGTTATCGATTGCTGTTTGTTCATGCGCTGATCCTTATCCTGGGAGCGCATTATACCTATGCCCGCGTGCCCTTCGGGTTCTGGATTCAGGATCTCTTTGAGTTCACGCGCAACCACTATGACCGCATTGGACATATCGCTCAGGGGTTTGTTCCGGCAATACTGGCCCGTGAAATACTGTTGCGATGCTCACCTTTGGTCACTGGAAAATGGTTGTTCCTAATCGTTACCTCCATTTGTCTGGCATTCAGTGCTTTCTATGAAATGATTGAGTGGTGGGCAGCCGTTATTGCTGGCGAGGCATCGATAGAATTTCTGGGCACCCAGGGTGATGTCTGGGATACGCAGTGGGATATGTTCCTCGCACTGCTGGGAGCCATGGCTGCGCAGCTATTGTTGGGCTCCAGTCACAGTAAGGCGCTGGCACGGTTGCCAAATCGGCTGAAATAGCCAGGGCTGCAACTGAAATGCCTGTCGGCAATCCGGGCAAAAATCCGTGGGTGAAACTCTTTTATAATGGCTGTAGAACCGCTAGAGTGTGAGTCATCTCTGAATTCTGGCCGGTCACATGTCTGAACAACAATCTCTCAAACGTGTTATTGGACTCCCGCTGATCACGCTCTATGGTATCGGTACCATTGTTGGTGCGGGGATCTATGTGCTGATCAGCAAGGTGGCGGCAACCAGCGGCTATCATGCGCCAATCTCTTTTCTGGTATCTGCCATTGTGGTTGCCTTTACCGCGCTCTCCTACGCAGAACTATCCAGCCGGTTTCCGCGCAGTGCTGGAGAAGCTTTTTATGTCAGTGAAGCGTTTTCCCTAAGTTGGTTATCCCAATTTGTCGGTCTGGCAGTTGTAGCGACGGGGATTGTCTCGGCAGCGACTATCACGCGGGGGTTTGTTGGCTACTTTAGTCTTTTTGTGGCCATGGATGGTTGGCTGATCATGTTGATGCTGGTGACCGGAATTGCATTGTTGGCTATATGGGGCGTTGCGGAATCGTTGAGAGCCGCTGCAATCATTACCTGTATTGAGGTGGCTGGTATTTTTATTGTATTGGCCTCCACCCAGCAGCATTGGACAACTCCGCCATCAGACTGGGCACTCTATATTCCGGAATTTAACCTGTCGACCTGGACGCCGATTGGTCTGGGAGCATTTTTAGCTTTTTTTGCGTTTATCGGTTTTGAAGACATGGTCAATATGGCGGAGGAGGTCAAAGAGGTACGTAGCACCCTTCCAAAAGCAATTATTCTGGCACTGGTGGTTACTACGATACTCTATATGCTGGTAGCCTGGGCAGCGGTGCGCGCACTTCCCATGGATAAGTTGATGCAATCTGAAGCGCCGTTTGCGGACCTGGTTGCGGATAGTCAGTGGATGCCGGTGTGGGGTATTACCTTGATAAGTCTGCTGGCGATTAGCAATGGTGCGCTGATACAGGTGATTATGGGGGCCAGAGTGCTTTACGGTATGGCCTGTCAGCGTTTAATGCCCCACTGGCTGAGCCGAATCAACAGGCAAACACGAACACCGGTCAATGCAACCGCTGTGGTCGCGATGATTGTATTGCTATTTGCATGGCTGTTGCCGCTGGAACAACTGGCCAAGGTGACCAGTTTTATTATTATCTGTGTTTTTGCGATGGTTAACCTGTCGTTGCTGCGAATTAAAATTAGGGACAGGAAATCGACATCAGATGACGATACTGTGGTAATTCGCTATCCTTTCGTCGTACCCCTGTTGGGATTGCTTTTAACTTGTGCGCTGTTAAGTGTTCAGCTTTTGGGAGAATAGAAGAAGTGAGATTGGCTCTAATTGTGGCAATGTCTGAAAATCGGGTAATCGGCGTGAACAATAATTTACCCTGGTATTTGCCTGAAGACCTCAAATATTTCAAGTCAATCACCATGGGCAAGCCCATTATTATGGGGCGTAAAACCTTTGATTCCATTGGCAAGCCGTTACCGGGAAGAACCAATATCGTGGTCAGTCGTAATCCCGGTACTGAGTTAGACGGCTGCAGTGTTGTTCCGACTTTAGAGGAAGCGGTAGAGCTCTCCGAAAATATCGGTTTGATTGACGGCGCCAGCGAAGCGATTGTGATTGGCGGCGCCCAGATTTATGAACTGTCGCTGCCTCTGGTGGATCGAATTTACCTGACGGAAGTGCATGCCGAGGTGCATGGTGATAGCTATTTCCCCGCTTTTGATCGTGGCGATTGGCAGGAGGTAGGGCGTGAGACTTTTTATGCCGAAGATGAAAATCCCTATGACTATAGCTTTGTCGTTCTAGATCGGCTTTGAGTCCCCTGCTGAGCGGTTGAAGTAGACTGAACATTAGTGGTTGAAGACTGTCTCAGGCTGAGAGGCAAGGAAACATGGGCCTGTTGAAGCGCAACAACAAGGGAGTTGCAATGAAATTTCTTAAGTATCTGTTCTCGATTATCACTGTTGTTGTGGTAATTGGTTTACTGCTGCCGTCACATACCCACGTAGAGCGGTCAGTGATAATTCAGGCGCCAGCGAACGCTGTTTTTCCTTATATCAATAACTTTAGCCAATTTAACAAATGGTCCCCCTGGGCCCGCAAGGATCCCAATACGACCTATGAATTTTCTGGCCCCGAGTCGGGTGTTAACAGTGAGATGAGTTGGCAGAGTGAGCACCCTGAGGTGGGGATCGGGTCGCAAAAAATTATTGCCTCAAGGCCCTATCAATCTGTCCAGGTTTTTCTCGATTTCGGGGGAAAAGGGGAGGCGCAGGCAAGCTACCAATTGGAACAGGTCAGTAGCGGAACCAAAATAACCTGGTCATTGGATATGGATCATGGGTGGGACCTGTTAGGCCGAATTTTCGGGCTGATGATGGATGGTATGGTGGGGCCCGATTATGAAGCGGGCTTGAGTAACCTTAAGCAAGTTGCGGAAGCAGATACGGCAGGGTAACCTGACTGTTTCGGCAAATGTGTCAAATTCAGCAATCGCTGATATCGAAAGTAAATATGAATAAAAAGGATGAATTCAAATGAAAAAACTGTTTTTGTTAATTGCCCTGCTGCCATTAATGCCAGCGCTTGGTATTGCCCAGCAACCGACTGGAATGAGTCAGGAACAGATGATGCAGATGATGCAAAACGCCCAGCGTATGCAGGAGTGTATGTCCCGGGTTAACCAGCAGGCCTTGATGGAGATCGGTCAGCGAGCCAAAGGGATGGAGTCTGAAGTGAAGGCGCTTTGCCAGGCTGGCAAGCGAAGGCAGGCTGAAAAGACGGCGATCGCTTTTGGTCTGGAAATCTCGAACGATGAGAATGTGAAAATGGCCAGGGAGTGTGGTGAAATGATGCGCGGTAGCATGCCCGATATGAAATACCCCACCAGCGAAGAGGATTTTAAGGATCGCAATATTTGCGATGGTTATTAACATCGGAATCCGTTGGGCATCAGTGAAGGTGATGAGTGCGTAGCATTCAATCCATTGTCGTGCTGACAGGAGCCGGGGTGTCTGCTGAATCCGGCATCAAGACCTTTCGGGATGCCGATGGTCTTTGGGAGCAGCATCGAATTGAGGATGTAGCGTCTCCTGAAGGTTTCGCGGCAAACCCCGAGTTGGTTCATAACTTTTATAACCTGCGTCGCCGGCAATTGGTTAACGATGTAGAACCCAATTCAGCTCATCTGGCACTGGCTGAACTGGAGAACCGTTTTAACGGAAGTTACCTGCTGGTTACGCAGAATATTGATGATCTCCATGAGCGAGCGGGATCCGAAAAAGTGCTCCATATGCACGGAGAGCTGTTAAAAATCCGTTGTCAGATCAGTGGCAAGGTTTACCCGTGGCGGGAAGATTTGACCGTACAGGAGCAATGTGATTGTTGTGGAAAACAGGGGCAATTGCGACCTCATGTGGTCTGGTTTGGTGAGATGCCGCTGGAGATGGAGCGAATTAATCAAGCCCTGTCAGAAGCGGATCTGTTTGTCGCTATCGGAACCTCGGGCAACGTTTACCCTGCAGCAGGATTTGTATCGGTGGCGGCACGGTCGGGTGCGCATACCCTGGAGATTAACCTGGAACCCTCCTCAGTACAGTCGGCGTTTCAGGATCATGTTTACGGGCCAGCAGGCGAGCGGGTACCGGAGTTTGTTGAAAGATTACTACGATCAAACCAAGTGGGTGAATGTGGAGAAGCTTTATGAATGCAGAAATGATCCGTTGTGCCAATGATCTGAAGCTTTACAACCGTCTGCTTGAGGAGCAGGAAGTTAAGCAGGTCAGGGAGTGGATAGGGCGAAAGGAGGAGAAAGGGCCGCTCGGTACTCGCAGACATCTGCTTTCCACCTCTGTTCGTTTAAGTCGCAGCATGGCTCCCGGGCTCCATCAAATGGCTGATCACTGTGGTGAAAGACTTGGCCTGAGTATTCCTCTGGAGCTCTATGCCTATTCAAGTCCGCAGTTTAATGCCGCTTGTTTTAAGCCGGAGGAGGGTAGACTGTTTATTATGTTTTCCTCCAGTTTGCTGGAAGCCTTTTCAGAAAAGGAGTTGCTGTTTGTAATGGGCCATGAGCTGGGACATCATGTATATCAGCACCATGATATTCCGGTTGGCTATTTGCTTCGAGGTAAGGAACGCCCCAGAGCAAGTTTGGCACTGGAGCTGTTTGCCTGGTCACGCTATGCAGAGATTTCCGCCGATCGAGCGGGCGCTTTCTGTTCCGAAGACCTTGATGCTATCGCGCGGGCGTTGTTTAAGCTGGCATCTGGGTTGACCAGCGATAAGGTGGTTTCATTCAGCTTGAATGATTTTCTACAGCAGCTTGACGATATGATGGCAGAGGACGCAGAACCCGGTCAGGGAGCACCTATGCAGGACTGGTTTTCAACCCACCCCTTTAGTCCGTTGCGCGTTAAAGCGCTTAAACTCTTTGATGAGAGCGATATGCTGCGTGACGGTGACGCGGGGAAAGTAGAGCTGGAGATGAAGGTGCAGGGCATCATGAGTTTGATGGAGCCCAACTACATGGATGCACGGACCGAGACTGCAGAAACGATGCGGCGGCTGCTGTTTGCCGGTGCAGTGGCTGTTGCGGATGAACTGGATGGTATCAGTGAAAATGAGCTGTCGGTGTTGAAAAGTTTCTTTGGTGATGGGTTTTCGGTCGATAATCTAAACATTCGCAAAATACACAGAGAATTGCCAAATCGGATCGAAGCCACTCGGGAACACGCCAGTATGACACAACGCATGCAGGTGCTGAGAGACCTTTGTCTGGTAGCAAAGGCGGATAGTGATACCTCTGAGGCGGAAATAAATGTTATCAGGAATATTGCCAAAGGACTGGAGGTGCCCTGTGGTTTTGTCTTTCAGTGCATGGAAGAGAGTGTGGAACTGGATTAGTGTGGTTTCTGGTGGACTCCGCAGAGGCTTGACGTGTTTACGGTAAAACCGGGGCTGGTTCTCTCCGACGATGAGATTGAACTGGTTGCGATTCGTGCTCAGGGGGCGGGTGGGCAGAACGTTAATAAAGTCTCGTCGGCCATCCATCTGCGCTTTGATATACACGCATCTTCTCTTCCGGACAGTATCAAGCAAAAATTATTGCAGGTACGGGACCAGCGCATTAACAGCGATGGTGTCATTGTTATAAAAGCGCAGCGCTTTCGCACACAGGAAAAGAATCGCGAAGATGCACTACAGCGACTAAAGGGTATTTTGCTGGCAGCCACGGTCACTCAAAAAAAACGTCGCGCAACCAAGCCCAGCAAGTCATCACAGAAAAAGCGGATGGATAGTAAAACCAGGCGTGGCCGCACCAAATCATTACGTGGAAAGGTCGTTGACTGATCCACAGCAGACATATATTTTCCTGAAAATTCATGCCGCCAAAATGTTTGGGTTTTAGTATTCTAGTTCAGCTGCGTAGCCATCGTTGCTGATAGCAAAAACTCGAGGATTGTGTTGCTCGAGGTTCTGAAAAAGTGTTGTTGGCAGCACGAAATGAAATCCCGCAAGTGCCCCTTTGGCCTGATATTTAGTAGATTGACCTCTGCGCATGTGAGTGTTACCGACATGGATGAAACGGTTGTTATGAAACACCACCAACTCTTTTACGGCTGTCTTGTTCGCAATGTCCAGCGCCCAGCCGAATAGTTCAACTGAACCGTCACCCTGCTGAAATAATTCCAGCTTACCTTTGAGTCGGTTTTTTACGATAGGGAACTGTTGGTCCGGGTTTAATTGCTGTAATAATGCTTTATCACCGGAATTCTCAAGCCTGTAACTGGGTATCGTGTGAAGCGAAGCTTCTTGAGCAAGGAGTTGGGTTTTCCGGTTTGAATCTTCTTTGATTAAATACAGCTGCATTCTGTTTTTTCCCTGTATGAAGAACTGTTCAGGAAGCATTGCTGAAAACCGGTTAGCTCCATTTTCGTCACGATATACGCGGGTAACAGCTCCGATCTTATCGTTAATTGCAATTGCAATGCGCCACTGCTGCTTTTGTTCGGGTGCAGAAACAAGTGTGCCACGAACCCGTGCGGGAATGAATCCGCTATCCAAATCTACATTTTGATACAAAGAGCCATCTTTCAATGTGGCTTTGAAATCAGGCATGCTGGTAACCTTGAATAGACTAATATCCTGCCCGAAAAACTGGTTGTTCTTTCCAAATCTATAAACAGTGGTTGGATCTTTGCTGTTCGAAAAATGATCAAGCTTCCAGCCCAATGTCTTATACATCTCTGAAAATTCTGTTTGGGTCTGGTGTTTCCTAAAGTGACGGTAGCCATAGTAAGCAGTTTTCATTGGGCGATGAGTATCGGCTACCAGCCAATCACTGATTAGTGGTTGGCCATCAAATGTATATTTGGTTTTTATGCCGGTTTCTTGAAGGATTGTGGGTAATATATCAATGGTTTCAGTGTTTTGGTCAGAGATAACACTCTCTTTCTGAAACGGCTTTTTAATGAAAAGTGGTACAGGTAATATATCGCGATTCAAATTGTCCGCAGGGGGAGGCCCTCGCCGAGCGCTATCGGTGCGGAAACTGACACCATGATCGGCGGTAATCACGATCAGCGATTGATCATAGAGGCCCTCTTTCTTTAACTGGTTTACCAGGTTTCCCAGTAGAGTATCAGCGGCCATCAACTGAAGAAGAAACCGCTGATAGGCTTGGGTGACAAGCTCTTCGTCGTTGTTCCAGCGCTCGTTACGGAAATTAAGTCCGGGAATATCCCAGCCGCCTTGGTAGCTCTTGCCAGAAGGTAGATATTGATAGGGCACATGTGGGAAGTTCATGTGAATAAAGTTCAGGCTGGGTTTTCTGGTGGGCTTGATCGAATTGATAAAAGCCTGAATCTGTTGCCATCGACCACCATAGGCGTGACGTTGTGTTTTGTTTCCAGTTTGCGGTGCGTCAGACTGCCAAAAGTCGCCCCAGGATTGGTTGATGCTGGGTAGACTTTCGCTCATCTTAGATGGCAATAGTAAATGTAGATAAACCAGAGAGGCGTCCGACAGTAGCATTTGCAATCGTTCATTGAGTGACTTAAGGCGCTCTGGTGAAATCGCACACTGATCTTTGGGACATAATCGAGTGGGCCCCTCATAGACATTCATAGCGTATTTTTGCCCCAGAAGGGTAAATAAATTTTGAGGATAGTTTTTCAGGGAAGGTGATTGAAATTTTTTCGGATAGTTGCCGGATAAAATCGCCGGGACCGCAAGTTTGGTGCTGGTGGCGACGGTAGTGCTATTGCGAAACCAGAATGCATTTTCGCTAAAAGCCTTGAAATGGGGAAAAAGATTCCCGTCAACCAGGTGATTGCTATCCATAAGGCCAGTGAGTGCCAATTCGTCGAAAAGCAGGAAAACTACCGGTGGTGAATTGTCTAGAGTATGAGAGAGATCAGTTTTTTGGTGATGGTTGACGTCCGGGTTGCTCATATCCCCCAGTGGGCTACGCCAAACAAATATTAATGGCACAGCAATCAGGGAAACTGATAAAAAAGAGGCAAATCGTTGTATGAAAAGTAGGCGATGATAAGCGATGGTTAGGGCGGTTCCAAGCAACAATGCAATAGCAATACAGGTAACGGGATACTTATCCAGACCGGCATTTTTGAGGACCGGCAACAAAAGCAGACTTGTCAGGATAGCGAGTATTGTGCGGTGTAGGAATACACCGGAAACCTTATGCATTCGATGTAAGGCTAATGTGGTCAACGCGACTAACAGTGGCAAGATCCAGCTTAAAAGGGCGGGAAGTAACAGCAGGTCGATTAGCTCAATGTCCCGGCCGATAAAAAAGTCAGCATTCTGGCCGAGTAACTCCAGAGTGGGTTGTGCTATGGCTAATACGCATAGGGTGGTCAAGTGCAAAAGTTGCCAATAAAAACGGTCCCTGTCTACCAACGTCATTATTCATTCCCTCAAATACTGATTATGCTATTTTTTAGCGATTGCAAGCCTAGCCTGTTCGCCAGCGAAAATAAAGTATAGTGGTTAAAGATGAACAGTGACTTAACGAGGTCAAAACAGGACAGTTTAATCAATTGGTCCAATTGATTGCCAGATGTTGCCTTTAAACGACCTATACCATTCGTGCTGCATTTCCACTGCACAATGATCAAAAGAGCTATATGATAGGCGCTTTTAATCAGGGGGCATCTCATGTCCAATACAATGAGCCAACAACAGGCGTGGCTGGCCACCTGCCCTAAAGGTCTGGAAGCGTTGCTTGCTGATGAGCTCTCTGCGCTGGGTGCAGAGCAGGTCAAACAAACGGTTGCTGCTGTACACTTTTGTGGTCCGCTGGAGACCGCTTATAAAGCCTGCCTTTGGTCGCGGCTGGCAAATCGTGTTTTATTGCCGCTAACCCGGTTTGAACTGCATAGTGCTGATGATATTTATACCCACTGTCTGGAAGTTTCCTGGGAAGACCATCTGTCAGCCAGTGATAGTATTATGGTCGATTTTATAGGTACTTCACGGTTTGTCGACCACACTACATTTGGCGCGCAACGCGTAAAAGATGCAATTGTAGACCGAATACGCAAAGCAGAGGGCGAACGCCCCAGTGTGGATCTGCAAAATCCTGACCTGAGGTTTCAGGCACGGTTACACAAGGGGGTTGTGACTGTCTCTCTGGATCTATCAGGAGAGAGTTTGCACCGGCGCAGTTATCGCAGTGAGCAAAGCCGTACATCCATCAAGGAAAATTTGGCGGCAGCGCTTTTATTGAGATCGGGCTGGCCAGAGTGGGTCAATCAGCAAGCCGCACTGCTTGATCCGTTGTGTGGTGATGCAACCTTGTTAATTGAGGGTGCCATGATGGCTGCGGATATCGCTCCCGGAGCGTTACGTATTGGCCATCATTATGGCTTTTTGGCCTGGAAGCATCACGATCCGTGTTTGTGGAACAGGTTGAGTCGTGAAGCACAACAAAGAAAAAGCGATGGTCTGCATCGTCTGAGCCTGGATATTTGCGGCTACAAAAGTAACCCTCATACTGTTCAGCTTGCGCTGCAGAATGTAAAGCTTGCGGGTCTGGATGCGCATATTCGAATCGCTCACAAACCCTTGCAGCAGTTTGGTAAACCAACTGCGGAGAAGGGTTTGTTGTTGACCAGCCCTCCCTACTTTGAGCGACCCGGTGAGCAGAAACGTCTTAAACCGATATACACCAAACTGGGTCAGGTATTGCAGAAGAATTTTGGCGGTTGGCGAGCGGCAGTCTTTACCGGCAACACTGATATGGCACGTGCCATGGATCTCTCGCCAAGCAAGCAGTATAAGCTGTTTAATGGCGTTATTCCCTGCAAACTGCTGTGCTTTGATGACCTGCGCTCCAAGTCGGCTTTGATCGAACAGCGCTTAAAAACTGCGCCGCCAGAGCGCGAGCTGAGCGAAGGCGCGCAAATGTTACTCAATCGGCTAAAGAAAAATAACCGCAGGCTGAGTAACTGGCTCAAACAGTCTGGTACCAGTTGTTATCGGCTGTATGATGCCGATATTCCCGAGTATGCCGTTGCCATTGATTTTTATGGGGAAGCGGTACATGTACAGGAATACGCCGCACCACCGTCGATTCCTGAATATCAGGCACGACAACGTTTTATGGAGGTCAGGCAGGCGCTAAAAGCCTATCGGCCTACTGCCCAGATCTTTTTCAAGGAGCGTCGCAGACAAAAGGGAAGCAATCAGTACAGTAAGCAGGTGGCTCCAAAATCACACGTCTTTACCGTCCACGAGGGGCCGGCGAACCTGGAAGTGAATCTATCGGATTACCTGGACACGGGGCTGTTTCTGGATCACAGGCCAGTGCGTAAAATGATTCGCGAGATGGCGCAGGATAAGCGCTTTCTCAACCTGTTTTGTTATACCGCGGCGGCATCGATTTATGCCGCACATGGGGGCGCAGCCAAAACACTGAGCATTGATCTGTCCAATACCTATCTGGATTGGGCGCGGCGAAATTTTGAACTTAATGGTCTGAGTGACAAGCAAAACCCACTGATGCGTGCAGATTGTCTTGAATGGTTGAAACGCGGGGTTGGTGAGTTCGACCTGATATTTCTGGATCCGCCAACCTTCTCCAACTCAAAAAAAATGCAGGCGGTGCTCGATGTTCAGCGGGACCATGTAGAACTGATACGCGGCGCTATGGCGAAGCTTTCGCCTGAAGGTACGCTGCTGTTCTCCAATAATTTCCGAAAATTCAAGATGGACCCGAACATCAGCAAGGAGTTTGCGGTCAACAATATCACTGAGCAGACTTTTGATCCGGATTTTCAAAGAAACCAGCGGATTCACAATGTGTGGAAAATTGAGCATCCATAAAAGTCAGGGAGCCTCTGAGCAAGTCATGCTTATTCAAAGGCTTCCTGGTCAAATCCCCTGAAACTGAAAGTACCCTTTTCCTTCTACCTTCCCGGTTAAATTTATTTACTTCTATTTAACCCGATTTCGTGCCACTCCCGTTTACATCATTAGGCGCTGTGAAAAGCAGAACCTGAAAACACTCAATATAAGGAGTTCACGATGAAGTACCCAATTAAACAGATACTGGTAATTGCCATCTCCGCTGTCATAGGAGGTTGTGCGCATGATATCGATGAAACGACACAGGTTCAGGAACATCAGCCTATAGTGAATGATCAGGCAGTCCGGCAGCAACCATCGGTAGTTGAAGTAAAGCAGGAGCCGCAACCAGCAACGGTTAAGGAAAACAGATCAGATAGCGCGCAGTCAGCGCCGCTGGTCAGGCATACGGCTCAGGGCGGTAGTCGATTGGCCACGAAGAAAGTGAAGATGCAGCCCTTCATGCCTGCTGGTGTTATTGAGCAGGAGCATTGGGAAGTATTGCCGCAGGATGATGAAAACTACCGTGCCCGCGATGAAAACCCCTTGCGTTTGGTGGTGGATGATCCGGTCAGTACTTTCAGTATTGATGTAGACACCGGTTCCTATACGAATGCGCGCCGCTTTTTACGCAATGGACGCGTACCCCATATCGATTCCATTCGAACGGAGGAGTTTATCAACTATTTCAGCTATTCCTATCCTCAAGCAGAATCCCGTGATGCGCCCTTCAGTGTTTATACGGAAATTGCACCGAGTCCCTGGGCGAAAGGCAAGCATTTGTTGCATGTCGGCCTGCAGGGTTTTGATGTGTCACCTGAACAGTTGCCGCCGGCCAATCTGGTGTTTCTGGTAGATGTGTCGGGCTCTATGAATCAGCCAAACAAACTGCCGCTGTTAAAAACCTCCCTGAATCTGCTTACCAAACAGCTTAACGCCAGGGACAAGGTCAGCATAGTGGCCTATGCCGGAGCTGCCGGGGTTGTGCTCAAACCCACACCCGGTAATGACAGTCTGTCCATTAATGCGGCGCTTAACCGCTTGCGTGCGGGTGGCTCTACTAACGGCGAGGCGGGAATTCAGTTGGCTTATTCTGTTGCACAACAGGGTTTCGTTAAAGACGGTATCAATCGAATTATTCTCGCGACGGACGGTGATTTTAACGTGGGTACATCGAGTGTGGATGCGCTCAAGCGTCTCATTGAGCAGAAAAGGAGATCTGGTATCTCCCTGACGACCCTGGGTTTTGGTATGGGTAATTACAATGATGCGCTGATGAATGAACTGGCAGAAATTGGTAACGGCAACGCTGCCTATGTTGATACTGCGCTGGAGGCGCGTAAGGTGCTGGTTGATGAGGTCAGCTCAACTCTGTTTACCATCGCAAAGGATGTAAAAATTCAAATTGAATTTTCTCCGCGGGTTCAGGAATACCGGTTGGTTGGATATGAGAGCCGCATGCTAAACCGTGAAGATTTTAATAATGATGCTAAAGACGCAGGAGAGATTGGAGCCGGTCATACCGTGACAGCTCTTTATGAAATCACTCTCGTTGGTAGTGATGCGGCCAGTGTTGATCCGCTGCGCTACCCGCACAAAAAATTCCAGCGCCCTTCAGTGACTCTCGGCGATGAACTCGCTTTTCTCAAGTTACGTTACAAGCTTCCTGCGGAGTCCAAAAGCCGGTTGATCGAAAAACCGATCTATATTCGGGATATTCAATCAGAGGGAGGTGTTGCCAGTGATAGTTTTCGGTTCAGTGCGGCGGTCGCAGCGTTTGCGCAGAAACTTCGTGCTGGTGATTATGTCGGTAGCATGAACTACTCGGATATCGCTGCGTTGGCCAAAGGTGCTCAGGGTAAGGATGAATTTGGCTACCGTAACGAATTCATACGTCTGGTGAAGATGGCGGACACATTGCAGTTAGCCGGAAATGCAGCCCAGCAACAGCCGATACACAGGGTGCATTAAGTAAAAGGATTCAGTATGCTCTCCTGTGCGATGCAGGAACCTACGGACGAAGAACTGATGATGCGCTACGGTGGTGGAGATTACAACGCATTTGAAACGTTGTATCAGCGCCATCGCGGCTCATTGCTGCGTTACTTGACGCGGCAACTAAGTGATCGGGCGGTAGCCGAGGAACTGTATCAGGAGGTCTGGCTCAAAGTGATTAACGCCCGTGAGCGTTATCGTAGCTCTGCCAGTTTTCGAACCTACCTTTACCACATCGCGCACAATGTGCTGATTGATTGCTATCGAAAGCAAAAGCCAGAGTCCGCAAGAGCAGAACCGATGAACGAAAACCTTGAGCAGATTGCAGATCCGATCGAAAATCCGGAGCGTCTGGTTAGTGGACAGAACCAGGTGCGAACGCTGTTGGAACTGCTGGACTGTTTGCCACAGGATCAACGAGAAACTTTTTTGCTTAAGGAAGAGGCGGGATTAACCATCGAAGAGATTGCGATTACGACTGAAACTGGTCCGGAAACGGTCAAGAGTCGTATTCGCTACGCGGTGAATAAACTGCGCAGTGGTTTGGAGGCGCGTTATGGTCGACACTAAAGATCCGCATCATAACCGATCGGAGGACGATGAGTTTGTCTCAGAGCTCTATCGTGCTTCCCGGGATGAAGAATCAATGCAGGTGCCCAAAGCTCTTGATGAAGTCATTTTGGCGCAGGCCAGGCAAGCGGTTGACGGGAAAAGCGATGATGCCGGTAGCGAGGAGAGCGACAATAGAAAAGTTGTTCCGCTGCACAGGCGCTGGGAGATTCCGCTCTCAATTGCAGCCAGTTTTGTGTTGGTCACCTTTCTATATATCAATAACAAGGATGATCTGCCGGGTGTGCTGGGCATCGGTGTGCCGAAGACTAACAATGAGGAATCAATAGGCCGGAGGCCTTACACAGATGCTTCTTCTAAAAATTTAACGAGTGCTGACGAATTAAAAGCCAAACAGAGAGCGATCTCTTCTGATCGAAGCATGCGTGAAGGTGCAGCGAAACGCAAATTGGGTGCGCCGGCGGCTATGATGAAAGTGCCGCCTGCCCCTGACAGTCAAGCAACCGGGGGACGGTCGAAAGTCCATGAAGAAGCACGGCAGCAAGCCAAATCATCCTTGCAACAGCCGGCATTACTGAATCAGTACGAGAAACCGGAAAAGAAAAAAGAGATGGTGTCTGGTTTTTCAGGTGAACCCGTGGATAAGCCGCAGCTGTTTAAAATAGAAGATGACAGTAAAACGGAGGAAGCTGAACAGCAACCTTTTGAGGTAGAGGATTGGCTGGCGCGTATCAGTTTGCTGTGGCAGCGCGGTGATCTCAAAGAAGCGAAAGCTGTGCTCACGGAATTTAGAGCGCATTTTCCGGATTATTCTCTCGAATCACTCTGTTCCGGGAACGACGGGCTTTGCGATCCGGAGTAGGGGTGTGCAGAAGGGAGGGACTGATATCCAGCGATCAAGCCGCTGGAGTGATGGGACATATTCAGTACGAGCCTGCTAGCGACTGTCGGATTAGCACGCGCCATTCATCAACAAACTGTTAGAATTCTGGCAATAATAACTGTATTTGATAGAATCTCCGGTCTGGAATTTTAAGCCTTCTGCCTATACATAGCAGCGGTAAGTTACTTTCTTCAATTCTTAAAAATTTTCGATAACAGCAAGCTTAATGGGCACTTACTATGAGTCTCGCAGATAAAGTATTGGCAGTGAATAATGACCTGCCTATTCGTACTAACCAACCCGTTCACAGTGGTAAAGTCCGCTCGGTTTACTGGCTCTCCGAAGCCGATAGTCGGCGTTTGATTGAGCAGAAAGGCTATGACGTGGCCGCCGATGCGCCTTTGGCGATTATGGTGATCAGCGACCGTATTTCTGCATTTGAATGTGTGTGGCATGGCGAAGGTGGAATGAATGGTGTGCCAGGAAAGGGGGCAGCGCTCAACGCTATTTCCAATCACTGGTTCAAGTTGTTCCGCGAAAAGGGGCTGGCTGACAGTCATATCCTTGATATTCCTCACCCATTTGTATGGATAGTGCAAAAAGCACGGCCGGTGATGATTGAGGCAATTTGCCGTCAATATATAACGGGCTCCATGTGGCGTGCGTATAGCAGGGGAGAGCGGGAGTTCTGTGGAATTAACATTGCGGACGGGTTAAGCAAGGATCAGAAACTACCTGAACTGCTCATAACACCTTCAACCAAAGGTATTCTGGAGGACATTCCCGGCGTTCCTGCCCAGGATGATGTGAATATCACACGTAAAAATATTGAAGACAATTACCAGGCGTTTAACTTCCAGAATGTCGCGGATATCACATTATATGAAAAGCTGCTAAAAGAGGGTTTTGAGGTGATCAGCAACAGACTCGCTGAACTGGATCAGATCTTTGTCGATACCAAGTTTGAATTTGGCTATGTGACCGATAAGTCGGGTAATGAAAAGCTGATATACATGGATGAAGTTGGTACCCCGGACTCCTCCAGAATCTGGGATGGCCCAGCCTATCGCGAGGGTAAAGTGGTTGAGAATTCCAAAGAAGCCTTCAGGCAATTATTGCTCAAACATTTTCCCGATCCCGATATTTTGCTTAACAAGGATCGTATGACCGAGCGAACTGCGCTGGCGAGAGATAATGCGCTTCCCGAATCGGTATTAATGCAGGTCTCTGAAACCTATCGAGATATCGCACAAAAAATCACCGGAGAACCATTAGTCTTATCGGATAACCCCAAGGCTGAGGTGATTGAAATTCTTGATCAGCAATATGGCTTAATCGATTAAACCTTTAAAAAGAGGGTTTTCCAGGGCAAGTGGTTTAAACCCGTGGAAAACAGGATGTCACCTGTTTTGAGGCTTGCTGATGCAAGCGCAGTACTATTTTAGAGGAATAGTGGAATATGGCGGAAGACAAATTGAAAGTAGGTATTATCACCGTAAGTGACCGCGCCTATCAGGGCACGTATGAGGACAAGGGTGGACCTGCCATCAGGGAGTGGTTAACAGCAGCTGTAAAATCCCCCTGGGATGCGCTGGAAACGATTGTTCCGGATGAACAGCAGGAGATTGAGAAAAAGCTGATCGAATTTTCGGACCAGGAAAAATGTCACTTAATTTTAACAACGGGTGGTACCGGTCCCGCAAAGAGAGATGTCACCCCTGAGGCTACCCTGGCCGTTGCCGATAAGGTGATGGATGGCTTTGGAGAAAGAATGCGGGGCATCAGTCTGAAATACGTTCCAACAGCGATACTATCCAGGCAGGTAGGTGTGTTACGTGGCGACAGTTTGATTATCAATTTTCCTGGCCAGCCTAAAGCTATTAAAGAAACCATGGATGAGCTGTTTGAAGCTATACCCTACTGTATCGAATTAATGGATGGACCCTATATTGAGACAAATGAAGAGATTGTTGTAGCGTTCCGCCCGAAATCGGCGAAAAAGAGATAATTGCATCTGATTATCATATTGTAGTCGGGACCCATCCAGGCCGGATCAACGGTTTTCCAGGTGTCCTGAAACTGTAGTCGCTAGATTTCAGCTATCCTTTTGTTCTGTGTTCAACCCATCTTACAAAGCCTGCGTTTGGCAGGCTTCACAAGTTTTTTCATTTCTGGTAAACCAAAATCCTTTGGATTGCACTAACGGACGAACCTGATATTTTCTGCGAATCAGAATATCATTAATTCCTATCTCGTCGGCGATACAAAAAAGGAGATTTTTATGCGCTCTTTGTTCCGGGCAAACTATGGCAATGGGGTCGGTTGCTTTCTTATCGGGCTGGTATTTTTGCTATTGCAAGGCTGTTTCGAAACGGACGGGACGAGTGGTGCGGGTGCCGGACCGATTCCTCTTCCTCCCGCTATCGATAATGTGCCTCAATCCCAGCCTCAAACAGAGCAGATGGAGAAGGCTTCGCGGCTGGCAGCGCGAGCCACTTTTGGATTGAACTATGGCGCTATTGAACAGATTGCGACATTGGGCCAGGAAAACTGGTTAGCAGGACAGTTCTTAATGCCGGTCGGGCTGCACACACCAATAGTAGAGGAGTTGTTAAGACTTCAGGAAAAGGGGCAGTTCGAGCAGATAGAAACCGATATTGAAAATTTCGAGTTCTTTTTTCGCAGGCTGGCACTCTGGCAGCAGCTAATGAATGCTCCAGATGTTTTGCGGCAACGGATTGCCTTCGCACTCAGTGAGATTTTTGTCGTATCCGACCAGGTGGATGCGTTATTTATTCACCCCAGGGCATTGAGCCATTATTACGACACCCTGCTCATCCATTCGTTTGGAAATTTCAGGGATCTGCTTAAAGCCGTCACCCTGCATCCGGCAATGGGTATCTATCTGAGTCATGTGAATAATCGCAAGGCCATTCCGGAGAAAAATACTTTTCCGGACGAAAACTATGCGCGAGAGGTTATGCAGCTTTTTTCCATTGGGCTGTTTGAATTAAACGAAGACGGTTCGCTGATATTGGATGAGCAGGGAGCCCCAATTGCAACCTATAGCAATCGCGAGATTCGTGAGTTTGCCAAAATTTTTACCGGGCTTTCCTTTGGCGGTGAAGGTGCCTTTTTTGGGAATCCTCATCCCAATTTTGTAGAACCGATGCAGATGTTTGACCAACATCATGAGCCGGGGGAGAAATATCTACTCCATAATCAGGTGGTCGATGCCGGGCAAAGTGGTGATATGGATATAGAGGATGCCATTGATAATCTTTTTTACCATCCGAATGTTGGGCCCTTTATCGGAAAGCAGTTAATCCAGAGGCTGGTTACTTCAAACCCTTCACCGGAATATGTAGCAAGGGTGGCCAAAGTCTTTAACGGAGAGCCGGGTAGCACTGGTGACCCCAGTGGTGTGCGGGGTGATATGCAGGCTGTGATTAAAGCGATATTGCTGGATCCTGAGGCAAATACAAGTGAGGTTCCTGATAACTACTTTGGAAAACTACGCGAACCTCTGTTGCGTTATACCTCACTGCTCAGGCAATTTAATGCGTCAAGTGCGGATGGCTTTTTTGCTAATCTGGGGTTGTATGTTCAGGAGTTGGCGCGCCAGCATCCTCTTTCTGCGCCCAGCGTATTCAATTTTTATCAGCCGGGTTACTCGCCGCCGGGCACTGTTTCGGAAAGCGGGTTGGTTGCCCCGGAGTTTCAGGTGACTAACAGTAGCAGCATTGTTGGCATCTCCAACCTGGCGGATATTGTGCTGCTCGGTGAAAAGGTCAATGACTTCCAGGAACCGCCATTTGCGGCAGCGGAGCTGGATTTAAATGAGTATTTAATGATTGCAGAAGATGCCGGGCAGCTACTTGACCGGTTGGATCTGGTCATGACTTTCGGTCAGCTATCGAAGGCCACCCGGTCTGTGATTGAGGGCGTGATAGAACAGATCCCTGATTCTGAGGTGAAGGTTAAAATCGCCATCTATTTGATTTTTACTTCACCGGACTACGCGATTCGAACATAGCGTCCTGAGGTGCGACTACCAAGGAGTGAAACAATGATTTCCAGGCGAAAATTTTTAAGTCATAGCTGTACTTTGGGAGCGGCAACCGCTGCATTTTCATCTTCCCTCCTGTCGCTCGGGGCAGCCCGAACAATCGCAGCTCAGTCTGCCGGAGAGTATCGTGCTCTGGTCTGTATTTTGCTGGCCGGAGGCAATGATTCCTACAATATGTTGATTCCAACGGATCAGGATCAGTATGGTGAATACCAAAACCTAAGGTCAGATCTGGCACTTCCGATTCAGGAATTATTGCCTCTTTCCGGAACCACTGATGATGGTAGAGGTTTTGCTTTGCACCCTGGAATGCCAGAAGTACAGGCTCTTTTTGATGATGGCGAACTGGGGCTGGTGGCCAATGTGGGGACCTTGGTAGAACCTCTGGATACACATCTTTTGCAGGCCGGTACAGCAAAAACCCCGTTGGGGCTATTCTCTCATGCCGATCAAATTGCCCAGTGGCAAACGGCCGTCACCGATAACCGGGTTCGGCGCGGCTGGGCAGGGCGTATCGCTGATTTAGAGCAGCGCATAAGCCCTGAAGAGGGGGTTTTTACCAATATTTCCCTATCCGGGAATAACCTGTTTCAAAGTGGTGAAAGGGCTTCACCCTATAGTGTTGAAGCATCGGGAGAAGGTGTTTCGGGAATCTATGCCTATGATGACGGTACAGAGTTTGGTGAGTTTAGAAAGCAAATGATTGATCAATTGCTGGCGGTTCAGCAGAGCCATCAGCTGCGGCGGGAGTATGGTGCGATCCTGAGAGATGCAATAGGCAACCAGCAGGTATTTGCCCAGGCCCTCGCTTCGTCCCAACCTTTGGTAACGGAATTTTCTGGTAATCACATGTCCCAGAGTTTGCGTCAGATCGCAAGGGTAATGGCAGCGCGGGAATTATTGGGACAGGCAAGGCAGGTGTTCTTTGTAACGATAGGGGGCTGGGATCACCACGATGACCTGATTAGTAACCAGGCAAGAATGTTGCCGATGGTGAGTAAAGGCCTTCAGGAATTCAGGAATGCACTCGCAGAACTGGGTTTATTTGATCAGGTGACGACCTTTACCATATCGGATTTTGGCCGCACCTTAACCTCAAATGGAAAGGGCTCGGATCATGGCTGGGGTGGGCACCATCTGGTGATGGGCGGTGCGGTCAAGGGTGGACAAATATATGGAAAGTACCCGCTACTCTATTCAGGAAGTCCGTTGGACGTAGGGCGCGGGGTATATGCACCCACAACTTCGGTTGACGAATACTTTGCTGATCTGGCCCTGTGGTACGGTGTTTCTGCAAGTGACCTGGATCTGGTATTACCAAATATACGGCGCTTCCATTCGCCGGAATCAGGTGCTGCACCTTTGGATATGCTGCACCGGATCTAAAGGGTCTAATTGGGTAAACCGAACGGGTTTTAATCGCACTAACTAAAAGCAACGGATGAAATGGCCGGGATAGAGCAAAGCGATGCAGAATTGGTAAAGCAATTCCAGGGTGGAGACCTGCGGGCCTTTGAGCTTTTTATGATGCGGTTTCAGGACAGGGTTTACAGGCTGTCTTTGATATGGCTAAAGGATGAACACCAGGCGGCAGATGTGACGCAGGAGGTTTTTATCAGGGCCTATAAGGGGCTCGGCAAATTTCGTTTCCGTGCTACACCTTTTACCTGGTTATACCGCACTACCTTTAATATTTGCCGTGAATGTAATCGCAAGAAAGTGGCGGAGCAGCTAACGGAAGAGCCCATAAGTGACGGGCCCAGTATAGAGCGACAGGTGAGTATCGAGCAAAGCGCCCGCCAAATCAGGGGATTGGTTTCCCGGTTACCGCAACGTCAACAGGAGGTGGTTGTTTTGCGTCTGTTTGAGCAGTTTTCCGTTACTGATACCGCACGTTTAATGAAATGCCGTGAGGGTACGGTCAAAGCCTTATTGAATAAGGCGATGGGCAAACTTAAATTAAACCAGAAATTATTGAGTGACTACCGATGACCGATCAGAAAGATCAGGAGAATACGCGTAAGGGTCAAGCGCTAAGAGAGCAGTACCGAAAAATTGAAGCGCCGCCTTTTTTAGCATCCCGAGTGGTTGCCAATCTGGAGGCTGGTAGTTCCGAATCCCGTAGTTGGAAGCCGGTTTTTGTGAGCGCTGTTTTACTGGTAGTGGTTGCGTTATGGCTACCCTCGGGTGACCAGGAACCAGCAATGGATTCGGGGCGTGAAGGTTTGTTGTCGTTAGGGCGGATGTCAGCAGCACTGCCTGCCAAACCTGAAATAAGCGTCCCGGGTTTTTCAAGGATCAAGTCTGTTAGTGCCCCGCCGATGTCGGTGCGGATCCCGTCAATAAGTTCAACTAAGAGCTGATAGTTCAATATGAGGAATAGTGATATGAGTAATATTAAGAAGACTTTTAAACAACTGTTGGTAGTGGTAACTCTGGCGCAACCTTTGGTGTTGCACGCACAAGGTCCAACACCTGACGACCTGAACCGAATGCAGGTGTTTCTAAGTCTGATGCAGGATTACTTCCATATAATCGGTTCCGCTCATGAAGTGGCCTCCGATCCGGAAAAGTCAGCCATATTGCAGATGCAAAAAATCCAGGAGATTTATGAAGAGCGTGGCGAGAAAGCACGAGCGGTGGAGATATTTGAAGACACCTTAAACAAAACCAGTAATCCGACGATTCGTAACGCCGCCTATATGCTGATGAGTGATACGCTTAAGGAAACCGGGCGTTCTGACCGGGCAATCACACTGCTAAAAAAGGGGTTGTCTGAAAATCTTGGGAATGCGAAGTGATTTGGCTGATGGATGAAAGGTGACCGAGGGATTATTTTTTTGATCAGTTGCTGATTGGTTTATTTTTAATCACTACGTTACCTATTTATGATCCGGATTTCAGTTCTAACCAGCGAATACACAGTGTGTGGAGAATCGGGCACCCTGTATAAGAAGTGTAAGGGATACCTTTAATGCTAAACATACTGTCTATCACCACCCCGATCTATATTTTAATTGCTGTTGGATTCCTGGCTGTCCGGTGGGGCGTGTTTACAAAAGAGGATTCGACCAGGCTCGGAAAGTTTGTCCTCAATTTTGCCTTACCCGCGCTGCTGTTTAAAACCCTTTCTCAGCGGCCCTTTGCAGAGGTCTTTGATCTGGGTTATCTGGCCGCTTATGGCGTTGGTTCACTCCTGGTGTTTTTCGCAGCGTATTTTTTTGCCCGTGTACACCGCAAAGGGGAAAATCCTTTTCATGCCTTATTTGGTATGGGAATGGCATTTTCCAATACCGCGTTTATCGGATATCCGATCCTCTCCCAGTGGCTCGGACCGAAGGCTGCGGTCGCCCTGGCGCTGTGCATGTTGATTGAGAATCTGCTGTTATTGCCGTTAATGCTGGTGTTGGCGGAAAGGGGTCAGGACACAGGTGTCCAGCGATGGCGTGTTGCACTTCGCTCGCTTCGCAACCTGACAAAAAACCCGCTCATTATTGCGATTGCAGTGGGCTTTGGTTTTTCCTTCGTTGGAATGCGGTTGCCGGAACCGGTTTCGCGCCCGATTGAACTGCTCGCCGCAGCCTCTGTTCCCGTTGCACTTTTTGTTATTGGCGGGTCGTTGGTTGGCCTGAAGATAAGGGGAATGATGCGGGATGTCGTCGTCGTAGCGGCGGGCAAACTGCTTCTCCATCCGTTGGTTGTGGGATTGATGTTGTGGTGGCTTCCGCCTATCGATCCGGTCTATCGAGCGGCGGCCCTGGGTTTCGCCTGTATGCCTATGTTGAGCATTTATCCGATTCTCGCCCAAAAGTATCAGCTTGAAGGATTCTGTGCTGCCGCCGTGCTGATCACTACCTGGCTTTCTTTCTTCACGATCAGCATCATTTTCTGGCTGATGGGAGATCTGCTTCGTTGGGCGGGATAAGGAAGGCTGTGTTTCACTGACTCGGTCTTCAAGGGAACTTCTGAATAACTCCTTAATGCCTCTGCGAGACCTCAAAGCTATAGCTGCAAGGCAGGAACTGCCGCTAATGCTCATTGCCTTAGCAAAGTTTCTAACGCCGCAGATGAATCTTTCAGACCTCGCCCTGCGGGGCATACAGATCATTCGCAGCTCAGTGTTAGCTTTGTTTGCCAGGTCTGGACATTACTGCACAAAGCCGCCTTGATCTACAAAAGCTCTATATGCCAGAGGGATCAAGGAGTTATTCAGCGGTTCCCAAGATTCATTAATAAACCAAACATTATTTAATGTTTGTCTATATACAAAGAGGTGTTAATTCTTCCGATACCCGCCTATACTTTTTGCTCATGGATTGTCCACTGACAATACCATTTGCAACCCACACCGCATGTTAAAGGAGGAGGTAAAGATGAAAACAACAAGTTCATTCTGTATCACCGCTGCTCTGATGGTGTTTATATTCGCTGGCGGCCCGGCTGTTGCCAACGAGCGTCGTTGCTGTAATGTCCCGAAAGGCAGCTGGGTTAAACAACCACCTTTTATGACACTGGATAGATGTCGGGCCATACCCCAGCATGCCTGGGAGGGAACGCCGGGAGCCAAGGCCTGCACCAAGGGCCGTAAGGGGCCGCCCACCAATCCACCACCCCCTCCGCCGAGTCACCGCTAGGCGGGCTTAACGGTTTGGTGTCGGGGGCGGTGTTTTTAAATACGCCCCCTTTTTTGCCAATCCTATTCGTCAGCGATCAGATCATTCAAAGTACCTAGCTCCTCACGGCATTCTTTTCGGGCTATTCGCACCGGTTTGCGTGATTCCAGTGCCTCAGTCAGTTCGGCTTTGTCAACTTCGCCATCGGCACTACTGTCGATATGAGCGAATTTGACCTCGACTCCGGCAATTTTGCCAGCGCTGTATTCACTCCAGTCGAGATAGCCGTCGCCATTAGTGTCTGCCGCTGCAAATTTTTCTTCAGCGGTCATGTGCTCGGGTAAATCAATACCCAGTTTATCTTCCAAACACTCACGCATCGCATCGCGGTCAATCGGGTCTTGCGGTGGCGTGTGGCCTGCCAGTATTTCATCGAAGGTTAATAATTCATCGCCATCGCTATCGAGTGCAGCAAATTTTTCTTCCGCTTTCTCAAGCTTCGGCGTGACAAACTCGTCAAAGGAGATCGTATCGCTTTGATCAGAATCCAGCTTTTCAAAGAGTCGATCTACCACAAGTTCGATACTAACACCTCGATGTCCGCCAGGCGCAGCACTGATGCCGGTGGCAAAAAGCGTTGCCATGGTTAAACCAATGAGTTGATTCAACTTCATTTTTTTTCTCCATTTCAGTTAAAAGATTAAACATAATGCTCCATGTTCAATGCTTATAACGCACGGCGGTTTTATTGGTTGACGAAAAAAGTTTTATTTTTCATAAGCTGGATATGCAGAGATAATTAGATGAACATAATGGTTGGATACCTTTTAAGAGATGCTGAATATTTCAATATTGATATGTAGTTGGTGCCAGCGATAATGGGCATAAATGGGTGGCCCTTGGGTCAGGAGTCACCCTGATAATTAATTTATACAGGATAAGATAACGGGATATTTATGACACTTGATGCGCAAAAGATTGAGGAAACGGCCGACAAGGCTATCGGCTATTTATCCGGGGCGGCCGTCTCCGCCATGGTTTTTCTGGGGGATCAGCTTGGCCTCTATCGTACCTTACGTAAAGCGGGAAAAGTAAATAGTGTGGAGCTAGCGGCTCAAGCCGGGCTTGATGAGCGATGGGTGCGTGAATGGCTGCACAGCCAGGCCGCCGCCGGTTTGGTTGACTATCATGGTGATGGGCTTTATGAGTTGACCGCGGAACAGGCAGCGGTACTTGCGGATGAGGAGGATCCTAATTTTATGACCGGTGGATTTGCTTTGGTTTTTCCCCTTTTGCAGCAGCATGAAAGGCTCATCAGTTCTTTCCGTACCGGCCTCGGTGTGCCCTACAATGGTCTTGGTATTGATCACGCTGTTGGGGAAAGCCGGTTCAGCGCTCCCTGGTTAAAGTCGAACCTTGTTCCGGTGATCCTTCCAGGACTGGAAGGTGTTACAGGCAAGCTGACAAAGGGTGCAAAAGTTGCGGATCTGGGCTGTGGTTCCGGAACAGCGCTTCTCGAGATAGCCCGAGCGTATCCGCATTCACAATTCCACGGATATGACAGCGCTGAAGTAGCGATTGCCATGGCCAATCAACGCCTTACCGAATCGGGCTTGACTAACGTCACCTTTTATCACGCCACGGCTGAGTCGATTACGGCAGATGCCTCCTATGATTTTATTCTCACCTGGGATTGCCTCCACGATATGCTTGACCCTCTGGCCGTAATGCGGGCTATCCGAAAGGCAGTAAAGCCGGACGGTTCCTGGCTGATCGTCGATATAAACGGCATGCCGACGCCGGAGGAGAACTATGAGCACCCACTGGGTGGATTCCTCTATGCCATTTCAGTACTGGATTGTCTTGCCTGCAGTACCTGCGAGAAGGACGGTGAAGCAATGGGGACATTGGGATTTCCAGAACCCGTAGCCAGAAAAATGACCCACGAAGCCGGTTTCACGCGATTCTCAGTTCATGACTTCGGTAATCCGGTAAATTCGTTTTATGAGGTCAGGCCCTGAGCAGGTGTGAGGGTGGGTGTCCATTTAGATTGTTTGAGCACAAAAAAGGTGCATCTTTTTTTATGCCAGAGTAGAAATAAATACGTTTTATTGCTTCCAATATGCTCATACAGGCTATCCTTGAAAAATGTTATCTCTGTGATAAGCAAGGAACTCCTGATGCGGAGCAAATTTTCCTGGCAATGCAATTAACTTGTTGTGATAGCTTTTAAGCGATGACTGAAAGAAGAAGTCGGTTTCGGAATTTTCAATATCCGACACCCTAATCGTCATATCATCGTTTATAGTGATAATGCCAAGATCAAAAGCCTTATCATGCAGCATAGAAAGTGATAGACCGTTTCTTGGATTAAGTCTGTTTGATGGATCTGACCTCCATGGGACAATATGACTGGCGACCAAAAGCCTTGGTATAGAAAGACCTGTTATGCAGCATCTATAGTTATATGCGCTTAAAACTGAACGCCTAAAAAACTCTGCCCTACACGCACTTTAGTTTCGGTTTCTTTGTCCAGACCGGTGTAATTGTCTTCATCTTTGCGGCTAGGGTCGATGGTGCCATATTCATACTCACTTGTTGCGATCTTAGTCATCACAGACGCTGATTCGAGCACAAAATTTCCCCAATCATCTTGCATTTCTGCCCACATTTTTTTATCGGTAGTAGACGCACCAGAAAGGCCTTTGCGGCCTGTAGAAATAATTGCGGGATCAAGGCTGGCAATATTGCTTAATTTCATTGCTAATGCAGAGGGGGTTCTACCTATCAGCGCTGCATATTTAATTATCTCAGGGTTTCGTGAGTGTAATTTTCCGAACGGCATCTGACAATACAGAGCAAACGCAATAAGCAACTGTTGTCTTGACCATCCTTTATTGGCCATACGAAGTGCCTGATAAGAAGAGGTTCTTTTCGTGGTGCATTTTTTAGAAATTATGTCCGCTTTTATTACCTTTTTCAATCATGCACGCAGGCTATCACTTATGATAATGCCGCTGACTGTCGAGACTCCCTCCAGCGCTTTTTCGGCTGCCGCTTCATCGATTATTGGCTCAAAATCACGTCAACTGTCCTGGCAACGCCATCGACACGGTTTTGATACTCAGAAAGCTGCATCATATTCTTCTTATATGAGTTGTCATTCAATATGGTTTCTACTTTTGCCCTGATATCATGGGGATCTATATCATGCTTTATCAGCATGATGCCTGCACCGTGTCTTTCCATCATGGCCACATTCAGGCCTTGCTCAACATGCAGTGGAATACCAACTAAAGGTGTTCCTGATGCGATGGCAGTCTGCACACTGCCCTGTCCACCATGTATAACTGCGACATCAACCATTGGCATGACCTTGTGGGATGGCAGGTGGTCGACAACCAGGATATTGTCCTGACTGGTTTCTTTTATATGATGAACCGTCGTCAGGATGATGATTCTCGCATCCATATCCTTCAACCCTTCAAAGACTTTGCTGATGACATTGGATTGGCCGGAAGTCAGGGCTACGTAGATTTTCGGTTTATCCGTATCTAGAAAAGTTTTGATTTCCTCGCTGACTTCCCCGAACAATTTGGCATAAAGCGCCCCGCCATATCTGAGTTTTTCAGGATGATTATAGTACTTCTTATGTTTCTCAGCAGGTTTCCAGGCTTCCAGTTCTTCTTTTGGTATGGTCAGAATTTCAGGTACATCCGTGACAACGGCCACATCACCCATCATGATTTCTTCCATGCTCATAAATGGTTTAAGTCCATATTTCAAAGCGACTTTATTGAAAGATTTGGTGTTTAACTTTGATTTGAACATGAGGTTATTGATCATGGTCACCAGCCAGGATTCTGGAATCAGTTTAAAGATTTTGAGATTCAAAACCAGGGTCGGAACAAGCATCTTTCTTTCAAAAACCGGTGGAACAAAAGACCCCAAATGGGTCACATAATAGGTAATTCCTGATGCTCTAGATGAAATAGCGCAGGATAACGTGAAGCCTGTAATCACTTTTGCGATCTTCTCCTCTTTGAAGAACGCCATCTCGTGGGCAACGTGCTGATCAAGCTCCTCTACTGAATAGAACTCCGAAAGACCTTTCTCACCTGTGTTGGTCAGCACGAACTCTTTTGCTCTCTGGTCCGTGAAGTATGGTTCCACTCTGGTGTATGCAATACCTTTATCATCGAGTAGCCATTCATAAGGCCCACCGTGAGTCGCCATGATGACATCTTCACCACGCTTTTTCATTTCTTCGTAAAGCGCGATCATCCTTGACGTCTCAGATAGATAGGCACAATTGGGGAATGTACATATTCTCATAGCATCCTCCTGGCTCTGAATGGCATTCAATATCAATTCCTTTTTAACATAGGTAACGGAGGGATAAAAATAAATCCCTCCGTTACCTGTTAGCCTCAGCTTGCGAATCATCAACAGGGCGATTATTCTCCTTAGTGCCCTGTGAGAACAGTTTCAGGAATGGAGATGAACTGTTCCGGGCAAGGTATTTTCAATTGCAGAACACCACCAGGAGAACTGATGAACACGAACAACCGCAAGGGTGAGCAGAGATCCGGAGGGGGCTCTGAGCAACGGAAAAAACCACGTATCGGACTTTCTATGCCGGCTCGACTGCTGCTTTCTGATGGTACGGTCTCAGACTCTGTGTCAGTCAATATTTCAGAAGGTGGATTGTTTATAGCTACAGAAGTCTCTCCGGAATTGGGTGAGCGTATCGGGGTGGAGATCCTGTCTCTTGCGGGGGAGGTTGTCATTCGTGGTGAGATCCTGGTCTGCTGGCAATTACTGGAGGGTACTGAAGAGTGCCCAAGGGGAGTTGGCGGTGCATTTACCGAGGCTGTCCTAAGGAGTCAACATGAGATTGAATCAGTTATATTCTCGGCCTTTCAGCGAGATAAGACCCTTGGGTTTCTACAAGAGTTGTTAGGTTCTCCCCGGCTGATTGAGGATATTTCAACCATTCAGCGTATTGAACTGTCCGATGAGATACAGCGCTTTATCAAGGCTTATGGTGAACAGGGTCAAAGGGATGAGTTTATTTGGAAATGGGTCTATCAGGGACTCCGCCTCACCGCTCTGAACTCTGTGAATGAGGGATTGTGGCAGAAAGTCCAGTCCACCAAACTTCTGGGCGTGATGTTTGATGTGATGCTCGATGATGCTGCCGATCAGATTCAGGATGAAGACCTGGTGGAGCAGATGCTGTTGATCCCGTTCGAGAGCGGGTTTATCGATAAGCGAAGGGTGCCGTCCGAGTATCTGGGGTACCTGGAATTCACCGTAGGTCTGTGGCAGGAGATCGAGCATAGCACCAGGGGGTTGCCGCGATTTTCAGAGTTCGAGAAACTGCTTATCTTCGACTATCGACAACTGCTTAATTGCATGCGCTATGCACTGGTGGTGAATAATGACCCGCGCTGCATGAATCTGGCTGAGCATGATCTCTATCAGCCGCATAATATGCACATGATGGTAAATGCTACCATAGACCTGATGGCATCACCGGAGTTTGATTCCCGGGAAACGGGTACTCTTCGAGAGATTATATGGAACGCCCAGGTGATGGGGCGGATAGGTAATGCCGTCACCACCTGGCAACGGGAGATAAAAGACCGGGACTTCACCAGCGGGATCTTTGCCGTGGCCCTCGGAAAAGGTGTGTTGACCGCAGACGACCTTATAAACAGTGATGTCAGTACCATCGAGCAGAAGATTCTCGGCGCGCATCTTGAGGATGAGCTGTTGCTGGAGTGGGGGAAACGCAGGGACTACCTTATCGAGTTAGCTCCGAGACTCAGGACAGTTGATATTCATGGACTGATTGGCGGACTTGAGCAACTGATTGCCATTCATCTCGGTAGTCGGGGGCTTAAATAGTCAGTTTGTCGGATCGGCCTCTAGGATTTTATGTGCTCAAAACCCCTGGTTATTAAGAGTAAAGCACAAATGTGTCGGTATTTCCGGGGAATACCGACATAAAAACCGCACGTGTCGATGACATAGGTATATTGCCTGTTTGAGGTCTAATAAGGTGAGCGAGTCTAGAGTTTTTCTATTTTTAATAAAGTCGGTAACATAGGTGATGGGTTGCCCGGGTTTCGGGATTTGCCTCAGGAGGCCGGTGGTTCGGGCGGCGCTACCCGAAAAATCGTTATCCGTTCCCTGCACAACGCACTGAGTGCAATAGCAAACCTTCGAAAAAAGTGGTTATCTGATTGCGAGTTTCACGCACAGTTAATTCGGACGGATGCGGCATTCAGGTCTTGGCCCCGAATGTCAGCGGACACACCAAGACCCTATTAGAAATTTAAAGGCAAAGAAGTTATCGGTTTACGCTCAAAATCAAATCCACTCCAAAATCAGAAGGTCGGGGTCACTTGAGAATACCTGCTTCGATTTGTGGGGTCGTTACCCGGATCGCTTAGTCAATCGCCGGCCTGTCAGGGACATAAATGCAAATGCCAGCAAAATCAAGCCCCATTGGGAAAGCGCAGGGACGCTTGCCGCTGCCACTGCTGCCGCCGCGGCATCGGGATCGAAGGCCAATCCATAGATAACCCGATCCCCCCCTCCGACAGGACCCACCGCCGTGCCCGCCCCGGTACTGGTGTTGATGACGTACAATGTGTCGGTTGAATCTACCGCGTACAGCGTGTTGGTGTTTGCGTCAAACGCCAGGCTCTCGTTTGCGTTGAAGCCCAGCGGGCCGATGTCCGTTCCCGCCCCGGTTGTCGTGTTGAACCTTACCAGTTGGTCGGGAACGTCCTCTCTCAGGCCATACAGCGTATTGGTATTCGGATCGAACGCCAGCGACCGTATAAAAGAATCGCCGCCCACAGCACCGATGTCGGTACCGGCACCGGTCGTCGTGTTGACGGTCAGGAGCCTGTCGTTCCCGTTGTCGGCCTCCGCCGCGTAAAGGGTATTAGTGTTGGGGTCGAATGCCAGGCCCTCGACATTGGTGTAGCCCAGGGGGCCGATGACGGTAGATGCGCCAGTTGACCGATTTATGGTCACCAGCACCTCCGAGGCCGGCTCCTCGAACACCGCGTACAGTGTGTTGGTGTTGGGGTCGAACGCCATCGCATTCACGGTATCGCTAAGCGGCGCGACATCGGAGGCGGCCCCGGTACTCGTGTTGATGGTGAGAAGTCGTAAGCTATTGAGGTCGTCGGAACCGTAGAGCAGGCCTTGGCCCTGGGCCTGAGCGACCATACCTATCGCCAAGATCAATCCTGTTGGCAGGAATAAAGATGGAAAGCGCATTTTCTTAGCTCCTCCCTTGTAATTTTTTTCGTACGCCCTAATTTTATATTTTTCTCGCAAATTTGCAATCAATTTGGACGAACGACCAGGGTTGTCAGCCCCCAGTTTTTTCTATCTGCGTCGGGTGCTTGGGGTTGGGTGAGTGCCATTGGACTCGCACCCCTTTATTCCTGTGCCAATGCCTTGTTGATCCGCAAAGACTTCGGGATTATCCAAAGTAAAAACGACATGGCTATTCTTTTTCCTCCAGAGTCCCGGACAGGTATTATCCCTATTCGGCACTTGATGAGGTGCTTTCGGTTAAGAGAGATCTTTCACTGCCAGTGGATTTTGTATCTATCCGTTTCAAGAAGGGGAATAGGAAGAAAAAACACCCTGTTGGGCATTAACAATGCAAACACTGATCTCGGTTTTCTGCCTCTTTCTTGTCTCTTAGTAGTTACTCTGGGTGGAAAACAGGCGGATTTTTACCGGCTTTGACTTGAACAGCACAGCATATAAAAAATTGAAGTTCTGAGATGGTGCCAGGAGAGGACTCCTACTATTTTTATAACCAATTGATTTTGCATAAATTATAGATGTTCTGAATTTTTCCGAGTTACGAGTAGTGTTGCATATTGAGCCAGCCGCTTAACCAGTAATCAATCTGCTAGCTGCAATTTGCATAAGAAATAATGATTTTCTATGCATGCAATAAAAATATGCATAGAAAATAAGAATAAATATACATATACTGCTTCATGTGCATAGAAACGGCCGGAAATTAACATGGCAGTTAGCCTCAATTCAGATGATACCAATCTAGCCCCCTTGCCCTTAGCGGGTGAAAGCAGTTTGGAATCAGTCGCGCTGCTCAAGCAAGTAGCGCAGGCGCATCGCTATCTGGCAGAGCTGAAAGGGGTCGCCAAGACTATTCCCAATGAGGCGATTTTGATTTCTACCTTGAGCATGCAGGAAGCCAAGGACAGTTCTGCCATTGAGAACATCTTCACCACACATGACCAGTTGTTCCAGTCACAAGTGCTGGGTGGTCAGCAGGTCAGTCAGGCCACAAAGGAAGTCGAGAATTATCAGCGCGCTTTGTGGGAAAGCTACCAGCAAACCAAAATGTCTGGGCTGATTCGCTTGAACGATATACTGGCTACCCAGGAAATTGTTGAGCCTAACAAGCCGGGGCTAAGAAAAATTCCTGGTACAGTGATTGGCAATGCTAATACCGGGCAGGTTATTTATAGGCCACCCCAGCATCCTGACGATATACAGTTGTTGATGGCCAATCTGGTTGAATATATCAACGATGAATCGCTCTCAGAGCTTGACCCATTGGTCAAAATGGCGATCATTCATCACCAGTTTGAGAGCATCCATCCGTTTTATGATGGTAATGGGCGAACGGGGCGTATTCTGAATATCCTGTACCTGGTAAAAAACCAGCTTCTGGATTTGCCGATACTCTACCTGAGTCGCTATATCGTCGAGACCAAAAGTGACTACTATAGCCTGTTGCAATCGGTCAGAGAGAAGGGCGATTGGGCTGGTTGGGTAAGCTATATAGTCAAAGGTATTGAAGTAACCGCGAAGGAAACGATTGAGTTTATATATCAGATGCATGATCTGATATTGGTCACCAAGCAACGTATGCGTACAGAGCTTCCTAAAATATACAGCCAGGAATTGCTGAATAACTTATTCTTCCATCCGTACACCAAAGTACAATTCGTGATTGATCAATTGGGTGTTACCCGCATCACCGCCACTAAATACCTTGAAGCTCTGACAGAAAAAGGCTTTGTAAATAAGCATAAGGTGGGGCGTAATAATTACTATATTAATGAGCCGTTGGTTCGGTTAATTATGAAGCAAGAAGAAGGATAGTCAGTTTTGAAGGATTATGAAATCTCTCCCCCCGGAACTACCGCATTTAATAACTCATTCATAGGGCTTTCTTTTTTATAGGAAGCGGTAACAGCAAATGCTGCATCGCTTCCTTGCACCCATGTTTGAATATTAGCTACGCGCCTGTTGGTCACAGGTAATCGCTTTCTCAGAATTAAGCCACGTATTTATCAATATTATACGTCGCTGTGTATCTTAATTATTCGTTAACTTACTTATTGGCCTCGATCTTAAAATCGTCCTGAAGTTTAACCCAATGCGATCTAAGCTTTTCTTTGTGTGCTTCGTCCATTGGTAGAGTTTTAAGAGCTTCAGGCCAAAGCTCCCTAGCTTTTGCCATGGTGTCCTCCAAGTGCGGCTTTATTGCCCTCCACGGAATGCCAGATTTATCTGCCCACGACTGAATATGCGCCATGGTGACGGTATACCATTCTTTGGTTTTGCCGAGATTGAGTGCATATTGCGTTTCATTTTCGATATATACATTCGTTGTTACGATGTCATATGCGGGCGAAAGTCTTGGCGTAGTTTTATCGGGATACAAGAAGCTCCAATTCTTTAGATGCGCATCGCCGTTTGCCAAGAGAATATTAACCAGCAATCGCCTTGCGAACTGCTGTGCGTCGGCTAGGCCGTCGCCAGAAAAGCCATAGATGACTTTTCCGATGTTCTCGTAATTGGCTGAGGTGTATTTTTCGTGCGGGTACTTCACCAGAATTTGCGCAAAGTCTTCCATATGAATGCGTAAGTCATCGTCACGATCAAATCGCTTGATGGCAAAGGCTTGCTTCTCATCGGGCAAGTTAATTTGTGGCAGATTGTCGAGCTTATCCAGCTCAACCAATTTGATCTCAGGGATGTCAACGCCAACGAGCCCCGCCAGCGACATGGCGGTGTATTCGTTCAGTGGCACAAACTTGTGCTTGGTTGAGGGTGTTTTGATGATCCAATCGCCTAGCACGTCACCTTTGGATAAGTTATAGCGCCCATCCTTTTCCTTCATGGAAAACTTCATTTGTACGCCAGCCAGGGAAAACTTGTTTTCTTGGGTGACTTTATCGAACTTAACTGCCTTAGCCTTTCCGTGCGTGTTCAGCACGTAATCGGGAACATCTTCAGGCTCCATTGGCGTGGCTTCGATTGCCCCCGGTAAATCTTCGCCAAGGTGCGAGAGAATGTGAAATTCGTTATCAACGTTCACCTTCAAGCTTTGTGCGATCAGCTCACGTAATGATCCCTCTGGCAACAAGTTTGAAAGCACAGGATGCAGCCGTTGGTTCCGTGCCCATGGTTCTGCCATGAGCTTGACGGCATTCGGGAACGAGGGGTGAGTGATAATGCTGAATGTCGGGCGCTTGGGATCATTTTTAAATGAGTCTGCAATGCTCAATACATTGCGGCCATTCCTAAAGCCAGCAAGATAGCCGACCAATACACCGTGGATGGAGACCTGTAATACGTTTACTTCATCATTGCTGGCTGTGCTCATTCATTTTCTCCCAGCAATCCCTGCCATGGATCATCGGCCAGTGGGTTACTTTTTTCTTTACCTGATTGGCTTTGCTTAGTTGGTGCCCTGGTTGATGACAAATCATCGTCGGCTAGTATCGACAGCACAGCGTTCAATTTTTCCTGAGGTATCAGCAGTAATTCACTTTTAAGCCCCTTGGCAACAAGTTCAAGGGTATCAAGGCGTGGGTTACCCTTGGATTCCAATCGCTGATATTGCTGACGCGAAATACCAACGCGCAGCATCATATCGTGCTGCTTGAGTTCCAATGCGATACGGCGTTTTTTGATCTGTTCGAGTAGTGAGTTCATGATGAAACATATATGTTGCTATTTATCTGTAAGAAACATATTAGTTTCTTTTTTGGTTATTAGCAACATATAAGATGCTTTTTGGTATGCAGATCGATTTAGTTATAAAAAGAAGCATATATGTTGCTTTTATAGGAGCTTAATATGTGTTGTTGTTCGCTTATTGTGCTTACTTTAAGGCGAGCCGAATATCAAACCCCTAAAAGCCCCCAGCCAGTTTTCCCAGTTTGCAAAGCAAGTAGCGCAAGGCGCTACGGAAAACCGACTGGCCGCCAAGTCCACCCTATATGACCTGATGGCAATGCCATCGATCATCCGACAGCCTAGATGATGATTCTACATCGCGCTTGAAATAGATATCGGCAGTCGGTAAACAGGTAGTGGGCCCGGAGCATTAAAGACTAGAATTCTGCCCTCGAGGCAGGCCGTATAACAGCTGCCAAGTATCTCGAGGTGTTGACTGAAAAGGAGTTTGTAACAAAGCACAGAGTAGGAAGAAATAACTACGATATTAATGAGCCGTCAGTTCAGCTGATTATGCGGCAGGAGGGATGGTAGGCTGCTGGAAGCCCGTATCTACAATATATACCGGCACTTTATCTCTTGGGTCGAGCATTAAGTGGGTTGCCACTCCATTGGGGAACCAAACTAACTATCGTTAAGATAGAAGTAAGCCATTCTATAAAACTTCCATTGAAAGAGGGTTAATTTCTTTGTAATCAATATGTTAAGTGGTTTTTTGTGGTCTGTAAATGTCTATGAAAATGGTGCCAGGAGAGGACTTGAACCCCTATGGCTCGGGTTACTTTTCTTAATTAAATCAAAGAGCTATGGTTTTTCAAAAATCCTACGCTCCACAGGGGCTCCATAGTGTTGCATGGTTGGGGCGACAAAGCTTTTGGTCAGCATTAATCTTTGTAAGAAATTGCCCGATCTATACACATAGGAAAAACGTGTATAGAAAACTCCAATATCTATACATATTAATAGGTTTGGCCCGTTGATGCTGGTTGGTTTTATGTGTCGAAATTTTCCTAAAATATCGACATAACCTCTCGATATGTCGATGCCATCGACAAGTACGCACCAATTCAGCGAAGATGCGTAATCAAATATTAAAAGCAGGAGCCATTAATTGCTGTTCACTGCGGCTGATACCAATCTTTGTTGCTGCGTCTTCCCAGTGACTAACACTGGCCAATACTTCGTCTTTAATTTTTTGTGCGTCTGAAGTGCTCAGCTGAAAAAAATCAATCACTTCCATTGCGAGGTCATAGTTCAGGCTATTGTCCTCATCGCTGATATTCAGGTGCAAGCCGTTCGCGGGTGTCACGGGGTTAATATCATAAGCTGGAGAAAGTATCCAGCCGCCATCCCGATATATAAAACCATGGTTTCTCAAGTGGTCATCGGTATTCGAGACTGCAATGTTAAACACGATACGCCGCCAAAGCTGGGCTAAGTCTGCCTTGGTGTTGCTGCCATGTTCAGTGAGGAATTGCGCCAGTTCCAGATAGCTTGCCTCGTAATCCCCGTCGTAATAGCCCAACTGTGTCATGGCCGAAGTAAAGTGCAGCCGACTTTCTGGCTTACGATCAAAGCGCTTGGTCAGGAAAGTATGGTGATGGCTGTTGAATTTATCAATTCGGCATTCTGCCATTTGAATGCCTGCATCCAGCGCCAATTGATAGGCGACGAACTCCCAAGCGGCAATATCATAGTCGTCGTGGCGACTGGGAAATTTCGCGATCCACAAATTGTCATGTTCATCCACGACGCTGGCTTTTGGCCGTCCGCCACCCAGTGAGGAGCCGGGAGACATCAGCATATATAGCCATTTCAGGTATTCCGGGTCATCAGCATCGCCGTTCTCTTCCACTTGCCGAGCCGCGTACTCCAGGTCTCTGAGCGAAGAGATTGGCGGCGCTGCCAGCTTCTCGTCGTCGTCGAGGAATGGGCCATCCATGTCTCGTTTGAATCGCAAGGCTCCCAGACGATAGAGATCATGCACGCCCAACAGGTAGTCGATTTCGTTGAGCACCTTGGGACGGCGTTCTTCCTGGCGGGCGACAATTGCCTCTCGGCGTTTCATCAGCAACCGGCCCCAGCGATCCGGGCACGAATCCAGAAAGGTTCTGAAGTTCCTGGAGTCGGCACTATGCTGCTCGCCGCTGTATAGATCCAGATCCGGGTCTATTTTCTGGGCAACGGAGGACTGTAACCAAGCCTCGTCATAGCTGAAGCTGAAATGCTCTTTATTTTTGATGACAGAGGATCGTAGCGTGCCCACTAATATAGGTTCGTCAAAATCTTCCCAGTCAGCAAAGACATAGACTTCCGTGCTCATGGTTATTTTCCTTTCTGTTTACCCATCAGTTTGATGTCTTGCAGCTTGCGCCCCAGTTCATCGTCGCTGGCGACCTTGGCAAAATCCTCCATTAGCCCCAGTACACTAAGTACAGCGACATAATGTCCCATCGAAACTTTGGGGTCGCCCTGCTCGATCTTGCGGATGGTTAGGCGGCTGAGCCCGGTCCGCTCGGAGATCAGGGTTTGGCTGTAGTTCCGGCGTTTACAGGCGAGCTTTATATTCTCACCCAGCTGCGCCAGTATTCGCTGGTTTTTAGGGAATACCACAGCGCTGCGCTTTTGAATGGGTTCTTTAGAGGTCACTATAGTTACCTATTGCGGCTATTTTTGGTAACTATAGTGACCAAAACAAGAAAAGTAAAGCTCTAATATGATAGCTATAGTTACCATTTTTTCTAAAAAAGATAACTATAGGTGCTAATTTGATGGCTTTGCGGTGGCTATGATGCAAGGCCGCATACAGTTCACCAGTGAATAGGTCTTAGAACGGGTGTTTTCATAAAGGCCTATTTTTTTCCTTCAGCGGTAATTTCCTCGAAATATGGTCGTAGCCGAAAATCTGGTTTTCGAAAGTTTCTTTTCGATGAAGAATGGGAGGGTTGTCAGATTTTTCGTAGGAAGCCTTACGCATAGACAGCTTAGATAAATCTACGGTGTAGCTGTGCTTTAAAGCGGGATAGCTATGAGTCTCAAATTTAGGGTAGCTGAGAAAGGCTACTTTATAGTCTCGCTTATAGAGTTTTAGGATATTCCAGCTATTGTCTGGAATTTTCAAGGCATCGGCTATTTTTAGTACAAGTGCTGTGGCTTCTTCTGGAACAGCGGAAAGCGCACTAGCGTGCACATAAATGGAGTCAGGCAGTTGTTTGCCGACTTTAGTTTGGGCGACTAGTTTTTTAAAGGTTTTGAAATCCATACCTGGATTATCTATAGAGTAGAATATAGTTCAACTGTCGGAAGTAAGTGTCCAAGCTAGGTTAATAGATGAATATCCATCCCCCGTTAATGAGGTAGAGCCTGAAAACGCGTTCCATTCACGCTCCATACGGGCTCCATTTTTGAGACTAACGGAAACTATAAGGGACTACGGATTTGAAGCGGATATTCATAAAAACCACATAAATATCAAAGTCTTGTGTTGGTTGTGGTAGTCTATGAGTGTCTAAGAAAATGGTGCCCAGGAGAGGACTTGAACCTCCACGACCTTGCGATCACTAGCACCTGAAGCTAGCGTGTCTACCAATTTCACCACCTGGGCATATTAACGGCGGTATACCAGATTTTCAGTGACGACCTTTCGGTGTCGACCGGCAGTAACGTCTGGGCTTGCGCCCGTTGCTGCCAGTTTTACCACAGAAGCACCTCCGGTTGGAATATCTGCTGCTACAGTGATTGCTATTCTATATCGGGCTTGAACCCATGATCTAGCAATTTTCCCATCTGGGTATTTCGACCTGCAGATAGAGGCGCGCACTTTACTGCCGGGAAGACAAATTGTCAATCAGTTTTGCTACTGTTGGTGGGGTAATCCCGTTACAATGATTGCCTTTATTCAATTGAGCTGACTATGCCCAGATCAAAAAAATCCTCATCGGATCCGTTTGCTGCCCGTGAAGCGATGATGTACGACAAACCGATCCCCAGTCGGGAGTTTATTCTGGAGCACCTCAAGGGGCGGGCTGGCCCTGCACCCCATGAGTTGCTTTGCGCCGAACTAGGGTTGACTGACGATGAGTCGGTTGATGCCTTGCGACGTCGCTTGCGTGCGATGCAGCGTGACGGGCAGTTGATGCAGAATCGTCGTGGTGCCTTTGGTTTGATCGACAAGATGAACCTGATGAAAGGCCGGGTGCAAGGCATGAAGGATGGCTATGGTTTTTTCATTCCGGAAGGTGGGGGTGAGGACCTTTATATCAGCAGTCGGCAAATGAGCAAAGTACTGGACGGGGATCGTGTGTTGATACGCCCTTCTGAGCACGAGCATCGTGGCAAGAAAGAGGCCGTGATTGTCGAGGTGCTGGAGCGGGCCTATACCCATTTGGTCGGAAGATATTTTGATGAAAGCGGGGTGGGCTTTGTGGTGCCCGAGAACCCGCGCATCAATCAGGATATTCTGGTCGCGGAGGATTCGCCCTGCCGGGCGCGACGCGGTCAGATGGTCAGTATCGAGATTGTGGTGTATCCGAGTCGTCGTAATAATGCGGTTGGTCGCGTGGTTGAGATACTCGGTGAGCATATGGCGCCGGGGATGGAAATTGATGTGGCGTTGCGCAGTCATGCCATTCCTTTCGAGTGGCCGGATGCGGTTGAAGCCTCGCTGAAAAAAGTCCCCGGAAAGCTGTCTGATTCGGAGATTGCACAACGCATTGATTTGCGGGCGCTGCCCTTTGTAACAATTGATGGTGAAGATGCCCGGGATTTTGATGATGCAGTGTACTGCGAGGAGCGTGGTGATGGCTGGACATTATATGTGGCAATTGCCGATGTTTCGCACTATGTGACGATTGGCTCCGCACTGGATGCGGAAGCACATCAGCGAGGTACGTCGGTGTATTTTCCGGAGCAGGTGATTCCGATGCTGCCGGAGTTGCTATCCAATGACCTGTGCTCGCTGAATCCGAAAGTAGATCGCCCGGTAATGGTTTGTGAGATGAACATCAGTCGACAAGGCGAGATGCTCGATTACCGTTTTTTTGAAGGATTGATCTGCTCTCAGGCGCGCCTGACCTACACCAAGGTGAGCGGGATGTTGCAAAAGAAACGCAGTAAGACAGGTCAGCAGCTGCATGCCAAGTATGATTCTGTGGTGTCCCATCTGGAGTCTTTGTATCGCTTATACAAAGCGTTGCGTAAAGCGCGTGAGAAGCGTGGTGCGATCGACTTTGAGAGTATTGAGCAACGTATTGTTTTTGGCGAAGACCGCAAGATCGAGCGGATTGTGCCGGTTGAAAGAAATGATGCCCATAAGCTGATCGAAGAGTGTATGCTTTCTGCAAATGTTGCTGCGGCAGATTTTTTACAGCAGCATGATTTGCCCGGGTTGTATCGAATTCATGAAACTCCCAGCGTGGAAAAGTTGGCGAATTTGAGGGAGTTTCTCGGTGAGTTGGGTCTGAGTCTTACAGGGGCGGAAAAACCCAGTGCCAAAGATTACCAGCAGCTAACTCTTCAGATAGCGGATCGTCCCGATGTGCACCTGATTCAGACGGTGATGCTGCGTTCCATGATGCAGGCCGTATACAGTCCTAATAATGTGGGTCATTTTGGCTTGGCCTATGAAGCGTATGCGCATTTTACGTCGCCGATCAGGCGTTATCCTGATTTGCTGGTGCACCGGGCGATTCGGTCGGTGATTAGAAGCAGGAAAGCGTCGGGGTTCGTGCGCAGGGTTGATGGCGCCAAAGCGATGCAGCGGTCACGTATTTATCCCTATCAATCGGAAGAGATAGTGCAGTTGGGCGAACATTGCTCCATGGCTGAGCGCCGTGCTGATGATGCGGTGCGGGATGTGGTGCTTTGGCTTAAATGTGAGTACATGCTGGATCACGTGGGTGACAGCTTTACGGGTGTGATCAGTGGCGTCACTGCATTTGGATTGTTTATCGAGTTGAAAGATATCTATGTTGAGGGCCTGCTGCATGTCAGTGCGCTGGATAATGATTACTACCATTTTGACGCGGTGAAGCATCGCTTGACCGGAGAGCGGACCCACTTCAGTTATCGTTTGGGGGACAGTATTGAAATTCGAGTTGCCCGGGTTGATCTGGATGAGCGGAAAATTGATTTTGAACTGCCGCCAGGTCAGCGTGATCAGTCAGCCAAGGCTGGCAAGAACAAAAAGTCTAAAAAGGGTGGCAAACGTCCCGCCAAAGGACAGCGTCATCAGGGCCGCAAAAAAAGGCGATAACGTTAAATATGACGAGTGGTGAAACGGACAATCTGGTTTTTGGTATTCATTCAGTACAGTCTTTGTTGAGACGAAATCCGCAGCGTATAGAGCTGCTGTTGATTCAAAGGGACAAAATGAATGCCCGTATCCGCCAGCTGTTAAAAGATGCGGGCCGTCGAAAAATAAAGATTCATCAGGTTGACCGCGATGAGATCGAGCGGTTGGTTTCCGGTAACCACCAGGGTGTGGTTGCGCGCTGTTCGCCGCATAAAGCTTTGGATGAAGGCGATCTTGAAGAGTTGTTGGACAGGCTTGAGCAGACGCCACTGTTGTTGGTGCTGGACGGGGTTACTGATCCCCACAATCTGGGTGCCTGTTTGCGTACGGCTGATGCGGCAGGCGTGGATGCGGTCATTGTCCCCCGCGATAACAGTGCAGCGATTACACCAACGGTGAGCAAAGTGTCCTCCGGTGCAGCTGAAACTCTGCCCTTTGTGCAGGTGACGAATTTGGCGCGAACGCTGCGTTGGTTGCAGGGTCGAGGGCTGTGGGTCAGTGGGGCGGCAGTCGATGAGAGCGCCAGCCCGCTGCATAAGGCTGATCTGACAGGTGCCCGGGTCATTATTATGGGTTCCGAGGGGAAGGGGATGCGCAGGCTAACCAAAGAGCATTGTGATGAGTTACTCTACATCCCGATGGCCGGTGAAGTGAGTAGCTTGAATGTCTCTGTAGCGACCGGTGTGTGCCTGTTTGAGGCAGTACGGCAAAGGTCGGTTTTGAAAGATAAGGAGGATTAGTCCGGGGCTTAACCGTTAGTATACGAACAGGCCCGCGAAATCCGGTTGAAGATAAATTGTTTCAAGGACTTGCATCTGGTTGTACTGTTGACTAGAATGCGCCGTTCCAAAAAATATACTCTATTAACTCCTTGCCTCACCGCTTAAATGATGCGGGGGGCTGCTTAACCCGTAAGGAGAAGCAATGCGACACTACGAAGTAGTATTTCTCGTGCATCCTGATCAAAGCGATCAGGTCCCGGCAATGATCGAACGTTACACCGCGATCGTAAAAGACAGCGGCGGTCAGATCCATCGTCTTGAAGACTGGGGTCGACGTCATCTGGCTTACCCTATCAACAAGATTCATAAAGCGCACTATGTGCTGATGAATATCGAATGTAATACTGAAGCATTGGATGAGCTCAACTACTCATTCAGGTTTAATGATGCCGTTATTCGTAACCTGGTCATCACTTGTAAGGAAGCTGTTTCCAGCGTATCTCCGATTAAGGCAAATGAAGGTAGGGAAGAGCGTCCTTCACGGGACGATCGTCCTGCGCGAAATGAAGATCGCAAGTCTGAAGCCCGTACAGAAACGCCAGCCGAGCCGAAAGCTGACAGTGAAGCACAGCCAGAGGCTGGAGAAGCGGAAGCAGTTAAGGCTGAGGAAAAGGTCGTTGAAGCCGCTGAGCCAGAAGTTGCCGAAGAAGAGAAGAGCTAGTCAGGTTTCGGTTTTTGAAAGACCAGTGCTCAGTTTAAATCAGATAGATTAAGTTTCAGGAGAATACAGATGGCCCGTTATTTTCGTCGCCGCAAGTACTGCCGCTTTACCGCGGAAGGCATTAAAGAGATTGATTACAAAGATTTGGATACGCTGAAGGCGTTTGTTACCGAAACAGGTAAGATTGTACCCAGCCGTATCACCGGTACCAATGCTCGTTACCAGCGTCAGTTGGCAACAGCAATCAAACGCGCACGTTATCTGGCATTGTTGCCATATACGGACGCGCATAAATAATTTTTAGAGAGACGGCAGGGGAGTGCGCGCACTAGCTGAATATGCGATGCGCGGTCGAACGCAGGCCGTTACTGTGGTGATGCTCACTTCGGCATTGCCACTGCTGTTTTGGCTAAGCGCAGCTACAGTTGCGCTGGCCACATTAAGAAAAGGTGCGGCAGAGGGTTTAGGTCTGTTGCTCTGGGCAAGCCTCCCGGCTGTGATCTGGCTGGTGATGCGCAACGATCCAACGCCTTTGGTGGTGATCGTTGGCAGCGGGATATTGGGCGTTGTGTTACGGATAAGCGTATCCTGGGTGCACACGCTGGTCGCAGGGGTTTTGCTGGGCATAATGCTAACCTGGGTGATGCCACTGCTGCTACCTGAAGTAGTGGCTGAGACCATTCGGATCAGCAAGCAGGTTTTGGCTGAAATGACAGCTGAAATCAGCCAGAAAACAGGAAGACAGCTGGAAGAGTGGTTGTACAGCCTGTTTGCAGGAGTGCTCGGCAGTGTCCACCTGTTTGCGGTGGTGGGTTGTGTGGTTTTGGCTCGTTGGTGGCAATCAGCGCTGTATAATCCGGGTGGATTCAGGGAGGAGTTTCATCGGTTAATACTGCCCAGGACGTTAGCGTTGCCGCTCATGCTGTTTATGCTTTTGGGAGGCGGTGTACACCCGCTTTTACTGGGTTGGATCCCGGTGCTGACAGTACCTTTTGTGGTTGCGGCAATTGCGCTGGTGCATGGCATGGTTGCTTTGAGGAAGTTGGCAGTACAGTGGCTGTTCGCTTTCTATTTAATGGTTTTTTTATTGGGTCCGTACTTTTACATATTGTTAATCGTGATGGCCATTCTGGACAGTGTGCTGGATTTCCGAGGCAGGATTCGGGCACAAATTGAATAGCGTTGCCGGTTATCCACAATCGATTGGTGGATGACTGGAGAAACAGGCTTATAGAGGAAAGAAAGATGGAAGTTATATTGTTAGAAAATATCGGTAAATTGGGTAACCTGGGTGACAAGGTTTCTGTGAAGCCAGGTTATGGTCGCAATTATCTCATTCCTTACGGGAAGGCTGTTTTTGCAACGGAACAGAGCCTGGCTGAGTTTGAGTCGCGCCGTGCGGAATTGGAGAAAGCGGCAGCTGATGCCAAAGCTACAGCAGATGCCAGAGCCGCTGCTCTGGAAGGAAAAGAGTTTATATTCACCGCTAAAGCAGGTGATGAAGGCAAACTTTTTGGATCTGTGGGCACTCGTGAAATTGAGGAATTGATTTCTGCTTCGGGAACTGAAATTTCGAAAAGTGAAGTTAAGCTGCCGGAAGGTGCAATTCGTCAGGTAGGCGAATATGAAATTTCACTGCAGTTCCATAGTGAAGTTATGGCCACCATCAAGTTGCTGGTTCAGCCGGAATAATAGATTTCCGTACTCTTTAGAGCTTAGGATTATCCTCGGTTAATCGCCGGGGGTAATCGTTAGGCCATTGCGCATTTTGTGGTTCATGCGCTGTTCTATCTTCGATTCATCCCGCTTATATCCGCTTGATCTACCGCTGTCTGCTCAATTTGCTGGCAAAAGATTGCGTCCGGGCATACATTAATGGAAAATAACCCGCTGATGCTGCGCAGGGATTAGTTTGGTGATGCCCTGTTTTCTCTTAAATTTTGCGTAGAATAATGATTCAAGCTGCTCTGATTGACCAGGAAACTTCTGCACTAAAAGTCCCGCCCCACTCCGTTGAGGCTGAGCAGTCGGTGCTGGGCGGCCTGATGCTTGATAACCAGGCATGGGATACGGTTTCAGAAACTATCATTGATGCTGATTTTTATCGCCAAGAACATCGTTTGATTTATAAAATGATGGCCAAGCTGGTTGCTTCCGGGAATCCGCTGGATGTCATCACGCTGTCCGAAGAGTTAACCAAGGTCAATGAACTCGAAGTGGTAGGCGGTTTGGCTTATCTGGGAGAGCTGGCCAAAAATACACCCAGCGTGTCGAATTTGGGAGCCTATGCGGAAATAGTTCGAGAGCGCTCACTGTTGCGACAGCTGATCGGTGTTGCCAACGAAATTGCGGATGATGCCTTTGAGACCGGAGGCCGCAGTAGTGGTGAGGTGCTGGATAATGCTGAACGACTGGTTTTTCAGATTGCGGAAAACCGACCTAATGTGACCGGTCCAAAAGATGTTAATCAGTTACTTACTACCACCATCGAGCGCATCGATGAACTTTTTCATTCTGACAATGCGATTACCGGATTAAGTACCGGATATACCGATATTGATGCAATGACAGCGGGGCTGCAGCCTTCGGATTTGGTCATTATTGCGGGACGCCCTTCGATGGGTAAAACCACCTTTGCGATGAATATCGTGGAACATGCGGTTATTCAGGATGACCGGCCGGTGATTGTGTTCAGCATGGAGATGCCCGGCGAATCTCTGGTGATGCGTATGCTCTCCTCTTTGGGACGCATCGATCAGACTAAAATACGTACCGGGCAGTTGGGTGATGATGATTGGCCACGGCTCACTTCAGCGGTCAGCCTGCTTAAGGATAATAAACTCTTTATTGACGACTCTCCCTCTTTGTCGCCCACTGAAGTACGCTCAAGGGCCCGCCGTGTTGTTCGCGAACATGGCCAGCCTGCATTGATCATGATTGACTATCTACAGCTAATGCAGATTAAAGAAAAGAGTGAGAACAGGGTAGGAGAAATTTCAGAGATTTCCCGCTCGCTTAAAGCGCTGGCGAAGGAGCTGGATGTTCCTGTTATTGCACTCTCTCAGTTGAATCGCAGCTTGGAGCAACGCCCCAATAAACGTCCGGTGATGTCAGATTTGAGGGAATCCGGATCGATTGAGCAGGATGCGGACGTGATTGCCTTCATCTACCGAGACGAAGTTTATAACGAGGATAGTCCGGATAAAGGTATAGCCGAGATTATTATCGGTAAGCAAAGAAATGGCCCGATTGGCACCAGGCGCCTGGCGTTTGTCGGCAAATACACTCGGTTTGAAGATCTGGCCCATGAAAACTATGAGGACTTCTAGTCTTTGCAGTGTGCCGGAATCCCTCTGACCCATGGTGGGCCCGGTCATTATTCCTGTACGAACCTATAACCTTTGGAATGCCAAACCGTGACACGATCCACGATAGCGCAGATCGATCTGGGTGCGCTCCATCATAATTTTGGCCGGGTTAAAAGCTATGCACCTGATAGTAAGGTGATGCCGGTTATCAAGGCAGATGCCTATGGACACGGAGCGCTGAAAATAGCAGAGGCGCTGCCAGAAGCGGATGGTTTCGCGGTCGCATTTATTGATGAAGCCGTTGCGCTGAGAGAAGCAGGTATTCAGCAGCCGATTATTGTCCTGCAAGGTGTATATAGCCAGCAGGAACTGGTTCTGGCGGTTAATTTATCACTCCAGATAGTAATTCATCAGGTAGCTCAGGTTGATCTGCTGGAGCATTATAAGGAGGGTCAGCTTACAGTCTGGTTAAAGCTGGAAACCGGTATGCACCGGGCGGGTATTCCTAGTACTCAGTTCCAGGTACTTGATGCGCGGTTGCGGCGCATGAAAGCGGTTGGAAAGGTCTGTTATATGACCCATTTTGCATGTGCTGACCAGCCGAACAATCCCATGACTTCAGATCAGCTTGTGCTGTTTCAAAAGAGTACGAAGGATTTCGGAGATATTTGCAGTCTGGCAAATTCAGCTGCCATTATGACCAGACCGGATACGCACCAAGACTGGGTTCGTCCGGGAATTATGTTGTATGGAGCCTCGCCACTGTTAGATTCAACCGCGGAAGCTGGTGGCCTTAAGCCGGTGATGACATTGACCTCCAGCGTGATTGCGGTCAAACAGCTCAATCAGGGAGATGCTGTTGGCTATGGTGCAACCTGGGTTGCCTCGTCCGCCCGCAAGATTGCGTTGGTAGCGATTGGATATGGTGATGGTTATCCGCGCAGTTTGGGAGGCAAAGCCAGAGTACTGATTAATGGACAGCTGGCGCCGGTTGTGGGGCGGGTGTCGATGGATAGTCTGGCTATTGACGTCTCCGGGTTACCACAAGTCTGCCTGGGTGATACGGTCGTTTTATGGGGTAAAGGTTTGCCTATTGAAGAAGTAGCTGCAAAGGCGAATACTATCTCCTATGAATTACTTTGTAATATTACACAAAGAGTGCCTCGGTGCTACCATGTTTGACTTCTTCTGCTATGCTTTTTATATGCTTTGAAAAACGGAATTGATTAGGGCTATTCTAAAGCTCACCAAGCCTTTGCCGCTAATATGAATTAGAGTGTTTTTAAGGAATTGTAAATGAACAGTGCTGCTGAACTCGCCAACAAAACCAGTCGTTTGTTTTCGTTGCCGGATATCTACCTCAGGTTATCCAGATTGCTCAATGATGAGAATTCAACCGTGGACCAGATGGCCGAATTAATTGCGCTGGATGCAGCGCTTTCGGCAAGACTGTTAAAGATCGCCAACAGCTCTTTCTACAATTTTCCCGCCAATATTGAAACGATTCCCAGGGCTATTATGCTGATTGGTTCGGAGGAGCTTGCCAGTCTGGTGCTGGCTACTTCTGTGGCATCTTCTTTTAGCGGAATTTCACCGGAACTGATCGATATGGACAGTTTTTGGCGGCACAATGTTGATACCGGTCTGGTCGCGAGACAGCTGGGCAAGGCGGCCAAACAACCGGACGTAGAGCGTCTGTTCGTGATCGGGCTATTGCATAATATTGGTAAATTGATGGTACTGAGTGAATATCCTGAAAAGGTAAAACTGATTCTTGAAGGGCCTGCCGACCAGCTACCCTGGTTGAAAGAGCAGGAGGTGCTTGGTTTCACCTTTGCTGAATGTGGAGCAGAGCTTATCAAACTCTGGCAATTGCCCAATACCATGATTGATGCTGTGCGCTGGCAACATGAACCCAGTAAAGCGGAAGTGGATGATGCCGTTGCAGCTTTGCTGCACATAGCCAGCCGGGCAGCCAGTTGGATGGATCAGGAAACCAAGGATGAAGAGCAGCTGGATTTCTTCCAGTTGATTGATCCCTGGGTTTGGGAGCGCACGGGTCTGGAACTTAATGACATGGATGAGGCGATTGAGTTTGCACAGATTGAGGCGTGGAATATTCTGGGACTGATTACCGCCTCAGTTCATTGAGACTCATCTCTCGTATAGACTGTCGGGTGTTTTCGATGGGCGTTAGTGAGTACTGGTTGTTTTGGTGTCGCTTGCTCTCCGATCGCGCTCATCAGTGCTGCTATTCTTCTGTCTTGCCAGCCGGATAAATTCTGCTTTTCTCCTGTAACAAAATCTGCCTGCTCGACCATATCATGGAAAGAGCCTGAGCGAAGTCCATGATCTCTAAGGGCATGAATTAATTTCAGCGTACGAAGGCCGTCAAACCAGGTATGTAAATGGCGTAAAAAAGAGGCCTCTGTGCGGCTGTGGCGCAGGGCGTTATGCACGGCTGGTGATGGATTCAGGTCACTGATAGCGGCCTTTGCGATCGGCAACAGAGCTTTGTTTTTTATGTGCAACCGAAGTTGTTCTTGAATGAAGGGTTCTATTGAGCTTTCGTTGAGTTGATCACGCGCACGCCAGAAATTTTGGAAAATTCCGATCCAGCTTTTGAGTAACTGGAAGGTGAGCGGATTGTAATAAAGAAATTGAGAGCGGGGATCAGAGTACGTCATAATCCCGTTTAACGCCGGTCCGGTACCAAAAGGTACTCGTGCCGAGAGGCGACCTGCAAGGGTAATTGTTGGTTGATCAAGCTGGCATATCGGCGCGAGTTTCACAAGCTTGTTTAACAGGTAAAAATCTTCAGCGGCACTGCGTTTTGGAAACCCTCGAACCTGAGCATAGTAGCGGGCATTGATGGCTATGATGCTTCCCAGCGAATGGAATGCGTAGGGGGAGCCTGCCCAACCCAGGCCGGTCACGTAGTAGTGTAGTGACAGTTCATAAAGATCCATCGCCAGCTTGGTTTCAGGCTGATCGCATTGGTGTTGATAGGGGAACAGTATTGCTGAATGACTTGGATCGAGGGGTGTGTCGAGATAATCTGTCGGCAGTTGAGCGTCCGCGTCGGTACTGTGTATCCAGTCAGAGCAGATATGCCCGTTTGTGATTAACCAGTAGCCGATATCGCAGCCGATTTTCCGAGCAAGTCCGACACCCTGGCGATTGGGGATTTCACGACCGCTTGTGCATCGGTCGATTACCAGCAGGTCAATTTTTTCAGAAAAGCGTAACAGACTGATCGATTGGTCGGGCATTTGCCAACTGGTTGGTAGTTCCTGCAATAACCGTTTTAGTAGATTAACAGTATTCTGTGCGGCGAGCTCTTGATTATGCTGGACACATCTCTGAGGAATATTTAAAACCAGTATCACCAGCGCTGAGTCCTTGCTATTGAGCGCTCCAAGTGTTTGATCAAGAAAGAAGCAGGGTTCGTCGTAGACCGGAATGACGATTAGTTTTTGATAGCTCATCGCACCGGTAAATGACTGCGCAAACAAGTCAGTTTCAGGTTCGGCATAGCGGGAGAGGTATTTATCGGTGGCTCGCATCAATTTTTTTATGGCACAGTGCCAAAGGTTCTCCTCGTTGTTAATCTGTTGTCTGGCAGTATGTTGTCTATTCTATTCAGTATCGGGTATATCCGATACCTTATCCGAACTTAATGGCAATAATCAGGGTGCCCAGAGGGCACCCTGATGAGCGAAGTTTATGACTCAACCCCTCAGATATTGTTCAAGGTCGTCAGCACTGCCAATCAGTTGGCCTCCGATAAATACCTGGGGTGTGGTGGCATTTCCTGATACAGCACGCAGTGTCCTGGTGGTAATACGTTTGCCAAGTTCGACCTCCTCGTAATCCAGTCCTGCATCGTTCAACAGCTGTTTGGCTCGTGTGCAGTGCGAACAGCCGACCTTGGTAAAGATGGTTACAAAGTCGGGTTTCTTTGCGTCGCTATTGATGTAATCCAGCATTGTATCTGCGTCTGACACATGAAACGGATCACCCGGTTCTTCGGGTTCAATAAACATTTTTTCAACCACGCCGTCTTTAACCAGCATGGAGTATCGCCAGGAACGGTTCCCAAAACCCAGATCATTTTTGGCTACCAGCATACCCATGCCTTCAGTAAACTCTCCATTGCCATCAGGGATCAGGCGAACATTCTCTGCATGCTGATCTTGCTGCCAGGCATCCATAACAAATCCGTCATTTACCGATATGCAGACGATTTCATCGACGCCGTTATCGTAGAAACACTTTGCCAGCTCATTGTATCTGGGCAGGTGGGTCGCTGAGCAGGTGGGGGTAAAGGCACCGGGCAGGGAAAATACCACCACGGTTTTACCCTTGAACAACTCGTCGCTGGTAACATCGAGCCAGTCGTCGTTGGCTCGTGTTCTGAAAGTAACCTGGGGTACAGATTGCCCTTCTTTTGATTCAAACATCATGCTACTCCTCATTAATAAGTTGCTAGAGGGGTTACTATTACAGATATAGATATATTGTTTAAATTAAATATTTAAATATCAATGATAGCAAATAACTATGTTTGGTCTGGTGGTGGCATTATGCTCGAAATTTGCTGAGCCATCTCCATAGCAGGCCGTCTGGCCCTTCTCTTCCGGTGCGCACGTAGCGCAGTGTATTGTGATTAGAGATGGTCCATTGCATAAAGGTTTTTGCCTGTGTGCGACCGCAGAACAGAATTTCGTCGCCCTGTTTTAGCTCAGTGCTGGGGTTGGGCAACATAATTGATTGCTTGCCTCGTTTGATGAGCATGGGAATAACGGGTAAAGCATCTTCCCGCTCACGTGGATCCCGGCACAGATAGGCAACTTTCATGGCTTGGCCTTGTGCCAGGAGTTCAAAGGGGGCGGGGCTTTCATCGAGCACCATTTTGAACGTCCAAGCGTCCATTTGCTGACCATCGAGAGTATTGGCAATACGTAAGAACAGCGTTCTGGCCCACTCTTCGTCATAATCGCGTGCCAGATTAAAAAACTCCATGAGTAATGGAGTCAAAATCAGCATAAAGATCTCATTGGCGATAATATGACCGGGTTCCATGATCATATTGACGTCGGCGGCCCTGAAGATGGGCTTGTTGGCTCCGCTGTTCTGGCGGGCAATGGTGATCAGGTCTGGCTTGATATTGCGTGCAGTGATAATGATAGACAGATTGTCCGCGTCATCGGATGTTCCGGCGATGATGCCCACAGCCGACTCAATACCAGCCTCCCGCAGCGTATCGGCCTCTGTCCCCACTCCCAGTATGGTGCCTTCGGGTATATTTCTTTGATCCGGATTGACGTCGATAAATGTCATATCAATCTTGTGTTCGCGAAACATCGCTTCCAACGCTCTACCAAATCGGCCATAGCCGCAGATCACCCAGCTGCCATCGGTATGTTGGTTGGGAACGGTTAATACCTTATGGTGAGGATTGACGATCAGGTCATGGATGAGATGTTTGTAGGGGTCTTTGAGTGTTACGATCAGATGGTCGGCAAAGGTACTGAACGGGTCGATGATATAATCTGTGCCAAATGAGTCCAGATTGGCGGTAGTCTCTTTTGACTGTGTCCGGCTGATCACTGTGCGTTCCGGTTTGACCAGCTTGCTGTCTATAGCGATTTGCAGGTTGGCATGATCATCATTGGTTAGGGCCAAAACGCCAACGCAAAGCGGACTCTGTATGCCGGCCAGATTTAAAATATCAGGGTCTGAGGCGTCCGCACACAGGGCTGGTACGGATAAGGTAATTTCATCAGCGGCAAGTTCGTCAATCAGGCGCTGGTTGTGATCGATGACGACCGTTTTAATACCGGCGGAATCGAGCTGGTGCACCAGACGATTGCCGGTCACACCGTAACCGCAGACCAGATAAAAAGGTTCGTTAATATGGTTAACTCTTCGTGCGAAGGAAGTTCTTTTTATTAACCGGTGATAGCTGGAATCCTGAAACAGGGCGAAGATAGTGCCGATTCCGTATAGCCAGGAGATGACGGTGGCGTAAATAGTCACCATGGTCCAGGCGCGCTGACCTGGAGTGAAGGGATAGGGTAGCTCTCCAAAACCAATTGTCGAGCCCATAAAACTGACAAAATAGGTGGCGTGGAAGAAATCCATACGCCACGGGTTGCCCTGATCATCCTGTCCCGGGATCAGTACAAACCCCAGAATCGATAACGAGTAAACAACGATCAGTGTGATAATCGGTGCACGCAGGCGCCGTAACAAAAGATAAAAAACGTGTTGCATCAGGCCGGATTCCCCATTGTGGCCTTCCTGTTAATGACGCACCATGATGGTTTCCAGTATCAGCAGGATAACGGAAGTGATATTGGCCAAAAGCGCACCCGCAGAAAGCGATACGATGCTGGCCATGACAGCCGAGTTCAAGCCGATATCACTGAAATTATTAGCAAATGCCCAGACAATTGCGGCGATAACCAGCTGAAGATCCGCAACAAAGCTTGTCGCCAGTAATACCGCACCGACGTGGGTGCGATCACCGAATTTCATAATAGTGGCAATCAGACTGACCACAATGGCGGCATACAGCTCGTAAACATTATGGTGATCAGGGTTGTCGATATCACCGAGGAAAAAACCAAAGTTCAGGGTGAGGGCGAGCACAATAAAAAAAGCAAAAACCACCTTTTCGCTATTCATGTTGTTTTTCCGTCTGGTTTTTAGGGGTGCGCCCCTATTATCGTGAAAAACCCGCACTATTCAATGGTTGTGCGAGCAATACACCAGATTTGTATCTCCTTTACGCCGGCTCGAATCAGGGAATTGGTTAATGCAGTCGCTGTTGCACCGGTTGTCATAACATCGTCAACAATAGCGACCGACTTAATATCATGGGGAACACAGGACCGAAAAGCACCCTTTAGATTTCTTTTTCGGGTTTTGGCATCCAGTCCGGATTGGGGAGGGTTATTGATCATCCGTTCGCAGGCACTGCCCAGTAATGGCAGGTTGAGTTGATCGCTACAATGGTTGGCAATCTCATAGGATTGGTTAAAGCCTCGAAGCTTAAGGCGTTTTTGGTGAAGTGGTATGGGAATGATCGCTTGCGGCAATGAAAAAGGTGGCGTAAGTGATGTAACATGGTCGGCCAGTAGATTGCCAAACAGTCGCCCATAGCAGAGCTGCTGGTGGTATTTGAGCAGGCCGATCAGCTTGTCGACAGGATGTTGATATTGAAGGAGGCAGATGCTCTGATAGGGAGGCGTCTGCTTCATGCAGGTACCGCAACGATCATACTGACCACCGGGTAGGGGATTGGCGCAATAACGACATGCATTACGAAGCCAGGGTAGCTCGTGATAGCAGCCCGTGCAGAGTCCGCTCGTTGAGCGGCTAATGGACTCGCCGCAGATTGGACAAAACTGCCCAAACAGATTAAATAATGACCAGTTGTTAACCATATCCATCCTTGGAGGTTGACAGGTGGGGCTGTGCTGATAGTATTGTGCACCCTTAGCATAACTCACTGCAAGCTCGAGGAATAACAATGAGTGCAAAGCAATCGCCACCTCTGCGGCATGACTGGACTGAGTCGGAAATTCAACATTTTTTTGAAATGCCCTTTAATGACCTGATTTATATGGCGCAAACGGTGCACCGTCAGCATTTTGATCCGAATCAGGTTCAGGTCAGTACTCTGCTCTCAATTAAGACCGGTGCATGTCCTGAGGATTGCAAATACTGTCCGCAAAGTGGTCATTACAATACCGGGCTCGAGAAAGAGAAGCTGTTAGAGATACAGAAGGTTGTTGCTGAGGCGCAAAAAGCCAAAGAAAAAGGGGCATCGCGATTCTGTATGGGTGCTGCCTGGCGTTCTCCCAGTGATCGCGATATGTGTGCAGTACTGGAGATGATCAGGCAGGTCAAAGAGCTGGGCATGGAAACCTGTATGACCCTCGGCATGCTGACTGACAAGCAGGCTCAGCAACTGTCCGACGTAGGACTTGATTACTATAACCATAATCTTGATACCTCTCCTGAATTTTACGGTGACATCATCACCACCCGTACCTACCAGGATAGACTGGATACGCTTGATAATGTGCGCAATGCCGGGATGAAAATCTGCTCTGGAGGAATCGTCGGCATGGGTGAGGCACTGAAGGATCGTATTGGCCTTCTTAAACAGCTGGCCAACCTGCCCCAACACCCGGAGAGTGTGCCCATTAATAAGCTGGTAAAGGTTGAAGGTACCCCACTGGACGATGCCGAGGAGTTGGAACCCTTTGATTTCGTGCGCACCATAGCGGTTGCCCGTATTCTGATGCCGCAGTCACATGTTCGATTGTCCGCAGGACGTGAAGAAATGAATGAGCAGATGCAATCGCTCTGCTTTCTGGCGGGAGCCAACTCCATCTTTTATGGCGAAAAATTGTTAACGACCACCAACCCGGAAGCGGACAAAGACCGCATGTTGTTCCAAAAACTTGGCATTAATCCTGAGCAGCATGAGCAATCCTGCCAGCAACAGACCCGGGAAACTGAATTTTTTACTTCGTTGCGAAATCAGGAACAGAATAAACTGTTTTACGATGCGGCAGGTTGAGTGTTGAGCGAATGTCTGATTTTGAATCATTACAGGATGATTTGAACGATCGTCGACAACAGCATCTTTACCGGTCTCGTCTGGTTGTTGATAGTCCGCAGGGGCCGGAAATCATACTCGCGGGTAACCCTTATCTTAATTTCTGTAGCAACGACTATCTTGGTCTGGCCAACCATCCGGAGTTGATCAGTGCCTTTCAAAAAGCAGCTCAGCAGTTCGGAGTAGGCAGTGGTGCTTCGCATCTGGTAAACGGCCACAGTCAATACCACCATCAACTTGAAGAGGCGCTCGCAGAGTTCACTGGCCGGCCGCGGGCGCTGCTGTTCTCGACCGGTTATATGGCTAATCTGGGAGTTGTAAATGCATTGCTCGGCAAAAGTGATGGGGTCTTTGAGGATCGTTTGAATCACGCGTCACTTCTTGACGCGGGTATTTTATCCGGTGCGCGTTTTCATAGGTATCGGCACCGCGATAGCGACGATCTGGAAGCGCGCCTGGCGCGGGACAACAAAGGTAAGCGGCTGATTGTGACGGATGGCGTTTTCAGTATGGATGGCGATTTTGCACCCTTGGACCGGCTGGCGCAGGTAGCTCGTCAGCAGCAGGCATGGCTCATGGTCGATGATGCGCATGGTCTGGGTTGTATCGGTGATACCGGGCGAGGATCGACCGAGGTTTTTAAATTAACAAATGCAGATGTGCCGGTTCTGGTCGGCACATTGGGTAAGGGCTTTGGTACAGCCGGTGCGTTTGTTGCGGGCAGCGAGACACTGATTGAGACGCTGATTCAAAAGGCGAGAACCTATATTTATACCACCGCGATGCCGCCCGCGGTCGCAGCTGCTACCCTGGTAAGTCTGAAGCTGGTTCAGAAGGAGAGTTGGCGTCGTGAGCATTTGAAACAGCTGGTTTCCAAGTTTCGTCAGGGTGCCGAACAAATGGGTATCAAGCTTATGGATTCGCAGACACCAATCCAGCCTATATTGACAGGTTCTGCGGAAGAGGCTTTACGGATCAGTGACGGTTTGAAGCAGCGCGGAATTTTGGTAACAGCGATTCGTCCTCCAACGGTCCCCAGGGGAACAGCAAGATTGCGAGTGACTTTCAGCGCCGCTCACAGCGAGTTACAGGTGGAGCGGTTGCTGCAAGCTCTGGAACAGGTGGTAAAACCGTCGTGAACTCAGCGTCAGACAATCCGGTGTTGCGTATACAGTGTACCGGCTCTCCCGAACTGCCTGATCTGGTATTGGTGCACGGGTGGGGGAGCTGTTCGTCGGTGTGGCAACCTCTACTTGGTGAACTTGAAAAGATCTTTTGTCTTCACTTGGTGGATCTACCCGATTATCCCTGTAGCCGGGAGGAGGCAGATAGGCTTTGGTCGACAGCATCTATATACGCAGCGTTTCAAGAACAACTTCCGGAGCAGGCTGTGTGGTGCGGGTGGTCACTGGGCGGTATGCTTGCAACGGCTTATGCCGCAGCACATCCGGTCAGAGTCCGGGCACTGGTTACTCTTTGCAGTAATCCGGTATTTGTCGGTTGCCGGGCATGGAGTTGTGGTATGCATTTGGATACATTCGATGCCTTTGTGCAGGGACTTAATGCTGACCCCGGTAAAACAATTGACCGGTTTGCAGCCCTGGTAACACGAGGATCCGATGACGAACGGGTGGATTTGAAGCACTATAGAACGCTAACCTCTAATTGTGCTTTGCCACAAAAGGAGCAGCTGATTGCCAGTCTGGAGTTGTTGAAGCAGATAAACAACGTTGACGCATTGACCCGGATTCGCCTGCCAGTGCTGAAACTATTTGCGCAACGGGACGCACTGGTGCCAGTGGCGGTAGCAGAGAAAACTGCCATGCTAAATGAGCATCTTCAAGTAAGGCTGATTGAGGGAGCTTCTCATATCCCCTGGTTATCGCGACCAGCGCAGGTCCTGGATTATATGATTGCTTTTTGTAGGGCGCATGGCGCGTTGGAGTCAAATTCTGGTGTTTAGTAAAAGCGCTGTATCGCAATCGTTTAGTCTGGCGGCCAAAAGCTATGATGGTGTGGCAGATCTACAGCGACGAATGGGTGGGCAACTGCTTACTAAGATACCAGATGGCGAGTATTCGACGATTCTGGACCTGGGATGTGGTACCGGTCACTTTGGTTCGCGCCTGAATGAAAGGTTTGCGCCGGATCTACTGATCGGAATGGATTTGGCAGAAGGGATGCTTGCTGTGGCCAGGCAGGGGGAGGGTGCACCAGCGAGCGGCTGGTGTTGCGCTGACGCTGAATACTTGCCGCTTCAAGGTAACAGTTGCTCTCTTATATTCTCGAATCTCGTTTTGCAGTGGTGTAACGATCTGCCACGAGTGTTCTCTGAGGCGCATAGAGTGTTAGCGGCGGACGGCTGTTTTGTATTTTCCAGTCTTGGGCCCGCAACACTCTGTGAGCTAAAAGAGGCCTGGCAGCACGTGGATGATTATGTCCACGTCAATCAATTTGTCGATCAACAGCAGATTGCTGAGGCTGCCACTGATGCCGGGTTTGATTGTCACAACCACGACGAAAAAATTGTAGTGGGTTATTCGCAGGTAAAAGATTTGACACGGACATTGAAATCCCTGGGGGCGCATAATATGAATCAGGCCCGCCCCAAAGGGCTGACCGGGCGGCGTAACCTGCAAAAAATGTTGGGCTATTATGAGCACTTTCGCGATGAGCAGGGCGTGCTGCCGGCGACCTATGAAGCGTACTACTTTTTGCTGCGCAAGATGAAATGAGGGCAAACGATGGGGTTTTTTAAAAGTAAAAAGAGAGAAACAAGAACCTACTTTATTACAGGAACCGATACCGGGGTGGGTAAAACGCTGGTAACCAGCGCACTGTTACAGGCCGTCAATAGTGCAGGGCTTGAGAGTGCCGCGATTAAACCGGTTGCTGCCGGGTGTATTGAGACCAAAGACGGATTGCGTAATGAAGATGCGCTGTTTTTACAGGAATCCATGTCTGTTGAGCTTGATTACGAAACGGTCAATCCGGTGGCATTGCAGCCGGCAATCGCACCCCATATCGCCGCCGCCGATGAAAGTTTATCAATTAATGTTGAGGAACTCGCCGAGCATTGTCGTCAGGCTGGTCAAATTGCTGATGTTCTGCTAATTGAAGGTGCCGGCGGCTGGCGGGTCCCAGTCAATGACACAGAGACGCTGGCCGATCTGGCCATAGCACTCAATGCGCCGGTGATAATGGTGGTTGCGCTGCGTCTGGGTTGTATCAATCATGCTTTGTTGACAGCCGAGGCGATCAGAGCGGATGGCTTGCAGTTGGCAGGATGGGTGGGTAACACCGTCAGCGAGGAGGTGATGCCGAATATGGGGGATAATCTGTTGGCGCTGAGGGACAGGTTAAACGCTCCTTTTCTGGGTTATCTGCCCTATTTTAGTGAGCTTGACCCAGCGCAGGTGGCGCCTTATCTGGAAATCAGTTATCTGTAAGGGATATAAATATTTTCCGGCTAATTTATTGCCAAATACGGATTTTGGTCTAGACTTAACTTTACCCCAAAGGAAAAACAGCGGGATTTAAGGATTTTATGCAGCTACCGTCAGTGATACAAACCGGTCTTTCAGGCGTCAGTCGAGGCATGGAGAATCTTCAGGAGATAGCCTCAGATATCGCACAGGTGGGTACCGCTGACGCGGAAGAGCTAAATACGACCGTTGACTTAACTCAGTCTATGGTTGATCTACAGCAGCAAAAATTGGCTACCCAGGCTTCGGCCAAAGTCGTGGCCACAGCAGAAGAGGTGTTGGGGACTTTGCTGGACGTACGTGTCTGATTAACGCTGCTGCTAAGGGTTTTCCTCCCCTCCTCGAAATTTACGATCGGCAAAGCCGGTCGTTTTTTTATGGCAAAAGAAAAGCCCGGTGATTTCCGGGCTTTGATTGATATGGCTGCTGGTATTAGAAGTTCAGTTTAACACCTACTGTCGCTGTCCTTGGCTTGTTGGGGCGTACTCCTCCCGGGCTGCGAGCGACAACCTCCTGATTATCGAGCAGGTTGTCTACTTTAAAATAGAGGCTCGCCATTTCATGCAGGGGGTATTGGCTTACCAGGTCGAAAACGAGTAACGCGTCGGTTTCTATAAAAGTGCTACTAACCCCGGATCGGTCACAGCTGTTGTTGTGGCACATTTGGTCTATATAACTGGCATTGAGATAGGTGTTCCACCCTGAATTCATTTCAACACCGATCTGTGCATTGAGCACATTTTCAGGGACATAACGAAGTACATCGCCATCTTGTAATGAGCTGTTATCTTCCGCATCGGTAATTTCAGCGTCGGTATAAGTGTAGCTTAACGACAACGGCATAATGAAGCGGTTACCGGTATAAAGGTCGGTATTCAAAGTCATTTCCAGGCCTTTAATCTCGGATTGCCCAAGACTTTGAGAGCCGCTGGTCTGGTCACCGCAAGGGAAAGCCGCCGAACAATTGAGAACCGTACTTTCGTAGTCGCTGTAAAAGGCGATCACTGTTGCGCTGAGCCGATCATTCTGAAAGCGAAAACCCGCTTCGTAATTGGTGCTTTTCTCGGGGTCGACATTTTCCTTTGAGCCTGCAGAAGCGGGTGCAAAACCGGAGTGCACACCTGCCAGCAGTTGCCACTGGTCATTCAGGTCATAGGTGGCACCTAAACTCCACAGAGTTTCATCCACCTGGTTTTTGGCGGTGACAGTGCTTGAGCTTCGGTCTGTGTCAGAATATCTTTTTTGCTGTGTTTCGATATCCTCATACCGCAAGCCCAGAGTGAGCTCAAGTGAGTCATTAACCTGCCACTGATCCATCAGGTGCAGCGATAGCGCCTCCGCTTGCTCTACACGATTGTTGCTTGAGCTGGGTGCGCTTATGCTATCAAAGACCAGGTTGCCACTTGTCTGTTGGAACACTTCCGATGGCTGAAAACGATCAACATCATCTTCGTGATAACGAATCCCTGCTTCCAGTTGATGATCATTTAATAGCCAGTCAGCGTTAACCTGTATCCCTTTGCTCAGGTATTCACGATTATTGTGCTTAATCTTAATCTCAGTATCGGTTAATCCGTCCAGAATTGATTGTGCGAGGTTGTCGCCTCCATTCGCGGCATTGATAACATTGCCAAAGCTTGTGCCGTTCACCTTGTCGACTTTGAACCAGTCTCTTTTGAAGCGGTTGTAATAAGCCGTAGTGGTCAAGCTCAGGGTTTCATTAAAACGGGCTGTATGCCTCAGATTGGCGCCGGTATGTCGTGTCTGCATCTGATCCAGTTCGGTTAAAGCGTAGCGGCGGTTTTTGTCCCGTTTAAAGTCTGCATCGGTCAGTCCGACGTAGGTTTCATCAGACAGCTCTTCGGAATATTGAAATTTGAAGTCGAGCTGTTGATAGACCCTGGCACTAGCGTCCGTATTGATGCGAGCTTTAACAACATAGTCTTCAATATCAAACCCGCTATCCTGGTTGCTGTTATCAATATCCTTAAAACCATCGCTTTCCTGTTGATGTGTTTCGACCAGCCAGCCCCAGTTCTCGGCGCTGCTGCCATAGTTGGCGCTGACACGATACGTTCCGTACTCACCCGCCTCCAGGCTGACTGTTCCGCCGGAATGATCGGGAATCCGAGTGGAAATCAAATTGACAATGCCGCCCACAGTTGCCGGTCCCTGGTGTAAAATGCTTGCGCCTTTTAATACTTCCACGCTGCTCATGCGGCCGGCAGTCGGAAAGTAATAAGCGGCCGGTGCTGCGTAGGGTGCCGGTGCAATCAGAACGCCGTCTTCAAGGAGTGTAATTTTGTCTGAGCGTTCTGAACCGGTGCCCCGAATGCCGATATTTGGGCGAAGACCAAAGCCATCCTCCTCCTGCAAATAGATACCCGGAACCTGGCGTACCATGCGGTTGATGTCGGTGTATTCAAATTTCTCCAGCTCGGCTTCACTCACGACGTACGCCGAGCCCGGAAGTTCTTTGGCATCCTCCGGACTACCGATAATTGTCACTTCCTCCAGCCGTTCGCTGTTGGCTAATGCATGGTTTGCTGTAATAACGGCTACAGCCACCATCAGTTTGTTGATCATTGCTAGATACCCCAGTATTAAATTAACCGCCGCAGGCTTGTCTATTGCCCACGGTAAAAACAGGATTGGGATGTTAATGCAAATGATAATGATTATCAATATAGATTGATGGTTTGCCTGCTTTTAGTTGTTTTGGATCAATAGGGGTGCTTGTTTTGGTTTTTAGCGTAATGCAAACTAACCGTTTGTTAGTTGTTTTCCAGGGTATTCGAACGCTATAAGATCGGCGCAATCGGGTTTAACTTCTACCCACTCCGAGATGTAGAGTCTGAGTTGCACGATGGCGCAGGTTGGCAGGGAGGTGACCAATGATTTGCATAGCGAGGCAGATAAATCACTGAATGCCGGATTGTGCCCGACAAGTACGACGTGTTCAAAATCATCATCCAGACATTCAATGAAATGAAAAACGGAGTTTATATCAAAATCGTAAAGGAGGGGGTCGTGGGTCAATTCGTTTTTGTGATAGCCCTGTTCAGCAAATAGTAGATGGGCTGTCTGCCTGGCGCGTTTTGCGGTACTGCAAAATATCCGGTCAAATGGGCATTGTTGAGCCCTTAGCCAAAGACCCATGGATTGCGCTTCCAGCTGGCCTTTAGCGCTCAAGGTACGTTCGAAATCACTTTGTCCAATGATCTGGTCTGCTTCTGCGTGGCGAATAAGCGTGAGTTGTTTCATTTGCAGTCTAAGGTGTTGTCAACAATAGTGATTAATATTGTCGCATTCTAGCAAATAGTGAATGACCCGCACATCAATCTACTGCGGCTACTGCGATACCTCATCGACGTTATTATCATATGCCCCTTCACGACATTCACCCTTGATTCGGGCTCGGTTATGACCGGTATAACGATCCAGAACAAGATAGCCCTGGAGGCAAAATCCTGAATGTTCAAGTTTATTCTTTAACGCTGCTTCCAGTTGGTCCTCAAGTCTGTTTGTTCTCTTTTGCCCATTATTCATGGCACCCGGCTTATTTCTTTGGTAACCGTTAGATTTCCTCTTCTTTTTTGTCTTTGGTGATTTGCTGAGAGCGTTTGGACCAGCAATTTCGATCTGATAAGTGAAAAACTTGGCACCATCCTTGGTGATTTCGGTATCAAACGATTCGCTAAAACCTGGTTTGTGGTATTGCTTTTGAGGGGGAGTTGAGCAGCCCAGCGCCATAGCTAAAAACAATAGAGTGGCAACTAAGCAGATGTTTTTACGGCAGAAAGATTGGCTGGTCATGTGTCGATCCTATTGGCGTTTGTAAATAGGAGGAAAAGGGCACTTCCATCAGGAAGTGCCCTTGGTTGCTATAGTCCTCTTCGTTTTTCCATTCTTTCCCGAAGCTGGTTGCGTTGATCCTCGGTGAGGATTTGAAAAATGGCCGTTTTGGTTTGAGCGCCTTCGATAATCATCTGCTTCATCAACTGGCTCTGGGCCTCTGCAGCGGCTTCAATGGCGGCCATGTCGGTACTGTCAGCAGTAACCAGTCCATGAATTTCCTGGCGCTGGGAGCGCATGGCGTTCATGATTTCCTTAAACCCCGGACCAGCCTCTTCAACAATCTGCTCGATCTCATCTCTTTGCTGATCGGACAGTTCCAGTGACCTCATGACGTGCTTTACATATCCGAGTGGACCGCCTTTATGGTGTTTTTCTCGAAACATGCTTTTTTGATGTGGTCGTTCGGAATCAAAGCCCATGCCGCCGTGGGCAAAGACTGGATTGGTAAACAGCAAGCTGATAGTCAGTAGCGAGATAGTGTTGAATAAACCTGTTTTGTTCATGTTAATGTACTCCATTGAGTGATGAAAAATTGAACCATAACGTAGGGACAGTTTAATGATGGCAATGCAAAGTTGGGTCAAGGCAGTGTAAAGTTGTGTAAATTGGCTTTTCAATGGTGGTAATAGACGCTTAAATCAAATGCAATAGTTTTCCGGTTAGAGAATATGACGGCACTACTTTTAGCAGACGACGACATGGAACTCTGCGATTTATTAACCGAATACCTTACTTCGGAGGGGTTCACTGTGGACGCTGTTCATGATGGTGAGGCTGCGGTGCAGGGCATTCTGACGGGTGATTATGAGCTCGCTATTTTCGATGTGATGATGCCAAAAATGACCGGCTTTGATGCTCTTAGAGAGGTGAGAAAGGGGCGTCAGACTCCTGTGCTCATGCTTACGGCGCGCGGGGATGATATCGATCGAATTGTCGGCCTGGAGATGGGCGCTGATGATTATCTGGCAAAACCCTGCAATCCGAGAGAACTGGTTGCGCGAATTCGAGCGGTGTTGCGTCGCTCAAAGGCACAAAATATGGATGCTGGCACAGAGGCACCAATAAAGGTGGCGGATGTGGAACTGCAACCGGCCTCACGCAATGTGATATGTAGTGGCAAGAAAATTAACCTCACAGGCACTGAATTTAATGTGCTCAGGGAGTTGCTGCTGCGTGCAGGGGAGGTGGTCAGCAAAAAAGAGCTTACAGAGATTACCCTGGAGCGCAAACTGACGCAATATGACAGAAGCATGGATATGCATGTCAGTAATATTCGTAAAAAACTTGGGCCGAATAGTGAGGGAGAGCCTCGTATAAGGGCGATTCGAGGGGTAGGCTTTATCTATGTTCTACCAGCGTCATAAAACCTATCAGGGTGGTTAAGAATGTTTCGCTTCCTGCAACGGTTTAAGATGAACACTATTTTCTGGAAGATATTTCTGTCCATCTGGGTATCGATGATAGCCATCACGGCAGTTACTACCGTGACGGTGAGCTTGTTGATGGATCGCGACCATATCAAGAGCCGTCGTGAGTTGATTGATAACTATCAGGCTACCTCTGCTATGTCACTTTATGAAACGGGAGGGGCGTCGGCTTTCAGAAGTTGGCTGCGGGATCGGCACCGACCTATCGGGCGCTTTACATTTCTGGTCGACAGTCGGGGAAAGGATGTTTTGGGTCGACCATTACCTCCGCCCGTAGTATCAATGTTGCGCCAGGGAAAAGATGGATCTGAAATAGAGAGGCATCGCCATGGTGTTGTACTGCCCGTGACGGCGCGCGATGGTCGACGCTATTGGTATGTCAGAATGGCGGCGCACCCAAAGCCGGGAGGCCGTTCAGGATTCTGGCATGCGGGGCGAGGATCGTTACGAGCGATCATTTTCTTAACAGCCCTGCTGGTGACAGGATTAATCAGTTTTTGGCTTGCGCGTAATATTACTTCTCCGATTAGACAGTTACAGAGAACGACACAGCAGATATCCCGAGGAGACTTGAGTACCAGGGTGGCGCCGGAAGTCGCGCTTAGGCGTGATGAGATTGGTGATCTGGGGCGAGAGTTTGATCGCATGGCTGAGCATATTGAGGACCTTATATCGGCACAAAAAAGGATGTTGCGTGATGTCTCACATGAATTAAGGTCTCCGCTCGCCCGATTGCAGGTGGCATTGGAGTTGGCGCGCAAAGCAGCTGGCAGTTCCGGTGTGGCAGAACACGACCGTATCGAAAAGGAAGCGAATCGTCTGAATGAACTGATTGGACAGGTTATGTCGCTTGTTCGTTTGAGCGCGAGTGGTTCCAAGCTTTCAATGCAGGATGTCGACATTGAACAACTGATACAGCAGATAGTGGAAGATGCGGATTTTGAAGCGGCACCCATGGGCAAAAGGGTGGCGTTGGTCAACAGTTATGAAAAAACGATGACCGCAGACATGGAGCTGCTGCACAGTGCGTTGGAAAATGTGATCAGAAACGCTGTGCTGTACACAGCAAAAGAAACGACTGTTGAGGTTAGTTTATCTGAAGGACAGGAAGGCGCAGTCCTTATTAGTGTTTTGGATTTTGGCAAGGGTGTTTCAGAGAAGGCATTGGAGCATTTGTTTGAACCATTTTATCGTGAGGCTGAAGCTCGCGATCGAACCTCAGGTGGTTATGGATTGGGGTTGGCCATAGCCAAAAGGGCTGTTCAGTTGCACGGTGGACAAATAACGGCAGAAAACATTTCAGGCGCAGGATTGCAGGTCGAGATATGCCTGCCCAAGTTAAAATAGGGGTTTACAATCTAAATAAGAATCGTTATCATTCTCTTTATGGTTAATTGCTTTTAACGATAGAGGGAAGAAGATGTACGTTTGTCTTTGTAAGGGCATTACTGATCAGGATATTGTTCAGGAGCTGAATCAGGGTGCTTGCAACCTGAAAGACATCAATAAAAGATTGGGTGTTGGTTCGCAATGCGGCACTTGTTGTGGGGCGGCAAAGGAACTGATCGAAGACTATCACCAAACTGCTGAGAACTTCTCTCTGGCCTACCAAGCGGCATAATCATCGCTTAAACGACCTACCTCGCAATAGTTAAATGATACCGGTAGCTGTTCTATTTACGGCAGACTGGCGGTACACTTTTATGTGTGACAAACGAGTTCAGTGTTAAGGGGATTGTTATGAAAGGTGATAAAAAAGTTATTGAGTACCTGAACAAGGCGCTAAGAAACGAGTTAACGGCGATCAACCAATATTTTTTACATGCACGAATGTATCAGGATTGGGGTCTTGAAAAACTGAATGAGCATGAATATCACGAATCCATTGATGAGATGAAGCACGCTGATGCGCTGATTAAGCGCATTCTTTTTCTGGAAGGTTTACCCAATCTCCAGGATTTGGGCAAACTCTATGTTGGGCAGAATACCAAGGAGATGCTGAGTTGTGATCTTAAGCTGGAAATGGAGGCCGTTCCTCTATTGCGTGAAGCGATTGAATATTGCGAATCAATATCTGAATACGTTTCCAGGGAGTTGTTTGAAGAGATCCTTGAAAGCGAGGAAGAGCATATTGATTGGCTGGAAACGCAACTGGGCTTGATTGATAAGGTCGGAATAGAGAATTACCAACAATCTATGATTTAAAAATTGCTTAATTAAAAGGTGACGAATAACCTATAAATAACTTACTATTACAGTGTGTTATAGGGTATTTAGAATAAATAGTTAAAAAAAATGAGCTAACTGCTTATTTTTCTGGAATATCACCAGAATTAGTCTAATACTATTTATAGGTGTCAGGTTTACTATTATCGAGTGTAAGGGGAGCTGTCATGCACTTAAGTCACCAGGTTAAAAGAAATACCAAAAGTAATACCGAAGATCCTCATCCGACCTTCTATCGTCGAACCAAAGAAAAGAGATTGTTGATGGGCTATAACAATTTCTCTTCGATGCGACATGTCACGGGATTGGATGAAGAAAATATACACTTCGTTAAAGGCTATAACTAGCAAGCACTGCTTACTATCAGTAGAGGCGGCAGGCTTAACTCGTTGCAGCGAAGTGCCCGCTTGCTGTCGTATGGTGTGCGCGTGTCTGTAGTTTAGCAGGTAACAACCTGCCTTTAACGTGCTGCCGGCTTGTCCTATGATGTGTTTACCGTTACTCAGTGAATGAATGACTCTTGATTGTCTGGTTGCTAAAACCTCTTAAATGGCTGATCTCTGCTGTTGCAGTATTTTCCCTGACGCTTTTCCTGCTGTCCCCGTTTTTTATCTATAACCGGTTAAATAAGGAGCTGCCTGTTGCCGAGCTGTATTTCCAGAAGCTGGAAAAACAGCGTTTCCTGGTGTTTATCGCGACGGGTAATCTGTGCCATTTCAAACAGTATGCTGTGGCCGGTGATCAGTGGCAGCTGGATGCGCGATTCCTTAAGTGGAATGCCTGGTTTGAGGTGCTAGGGATTCCCTCTTTGTATAGCATGCAACGGCTATCGGGGCGTTATCGAACAACGTTTGAGGAGATAGAATCACCGAGGACAAGTTATGACATTGCCGCACAAAGCTATTTTGATTGGTTTTCAGCGGGGATGGAAAGTGAGACGGTTTGGATCGGTGTACGCTACGGAGCGTCCGTATATATGGATCTTGATGAAAGCAAAACCTACCGTGTCTATAAAACGGAAGATGGGTTAATTGCGAGATCTTTGCCCCATCGACCATTGCGCGGGGAGGATGGACTATTGATGCTCACCATTGATCGAAGTTGCGGTAAAGGTGATGGTTATTTGCAACAGTTTGTTGCGTTGATACATGAAAAAGCGCTTCGCTATCTATAAAAAAACCGCTCGGGGAGAGCGGCTTTTTTGCGAACTTCAATCGGTTTATCGGGTTATGTAATCCGAATGAACCCAACCGGTTTTACCCATGGCTTCAACTTCCCACCAGGGACCGTTTTTGGTGCCCGTTGGGGAGATGTTGGTTCCTTCGTAAAGCGGGCCCATTGACGGCGCTTTTGATGATGGACCTGATCTGAAGTTAACTTGCGCTGCGGTAACATACCCGGCGTTGTCAGTGTTTGCCGAGCCTGCCGGAATGGCGCCCAACTGATTTACCAGTTTATTATGAGCATCGAGAAAAGCCGCTGCTGTAATTTTACCAATATCAGTGCTTTCATATACACCACCACCTCCAGCGGCACCACCGACCCACAAGAAACCACCGAATCCGATATCCGATTTTCTGGCGCTACCGGTCGCTATGGCTTCCTGTACACTGGTTCGTACATTGGTGACCGTCAGCATAACCTGAGATTCCAGTTTCTTCACTCGCAAACCTCCAGCAATTGCGCCTATCTTGCCGGGGAGCAGACTACCCAAACCTCCAGCACCACCGCCGGCGTTGGAGTCTTTGTGCACTATCTGAGGTGTAATAATATAATCTGCCGCAACCATCTGGCCGCCGCCCATATTACTGCCCTTTTGCATTTCGCCTTCGCGGGCGAGTGCTCTCTCCTGTTTCAAGGCTGCGGAAGAAGCACCCCGGTCAACGACGCGAAAGCAGCCGCTTTGTGCCATCAACAGTTTGACCAATGGAATTGGGCTGGTGAGACCATATTGAGCATATCCTGGGTGATCGGCCTCAAGCAGCGCTGCAGTACCGATTGGTTTGGCACAGCGCATCAGGTCGCCGGCCTGGCCTTGCGCGCCACCCTGACCGGCAGAGCCGGTTACTTCAGTGCTACCCTCACCTTTCTTTGTTTTACCCTTAAAAAGGCCAAAGCCGGAAAGCATTGAAATACTTAATATACAGACAAGAAGCCTTATCAATAATCCATTTTTAGCCATCTTTATCTCTCCTTTTGAGTTTTGTGAACCATCAGCCGAATGCTGGCTGGTATGGGTATTCTATTAGTTTAGTTGTTATCTGATCGAAATCCATTCTATTACTACCATTATTCAAGTCAATAGCGGATCGGTGATGCGGACAAAGATATTGGTCGGGGCTTTTTATGAGGCGCTGGCCTGTGGTAATTTACAGTTGTCTGTTTGAATTGAATAAGATAGCTTTTATGGTATCCGACACTTCTCCTTGAGGAGCGATAATCGATGATAGAATTGTATACGGCGGCAACCCCCAACGGATGGAAAGCATCAATTGCGTTGGAAGAGATGGGTATACCCTATGAGGTCACTCATCTTGACCTGACAGAGTTGGAGCAAAAGCAGGACTGGTTCCTGAAGATTAATCCAAATGGCCGTATACCGGCGATTGTTGATCGGGATGAGGGTGGTTTTACCGTCTTTGAGTCGGGAGCAATATTGATTTACCTGGCTGAGCAATCCGGACAGTTCCTGCCAACGGAAGTCAAGGCTCGATCCAATGTCATTCAGTGGCTGATGTTTCAAATGGGTGGTGTTGGCCCGATGCAGGGTCAGGCAAACGTCTTTTATCGTTACGCTCCGGAGAAAATTGATTACGCGATTCACCGCTACCAGCACGAATGCAGACGTTTATACGAAGTGCTGAACCGGCAGCTGGCGGAAAACGAATATCTCGCGGGTGATTATTCTATTGCTGATATGGCGACCTGGCCATGGGTTCAGGGTTACGAGTGGGCAGGTTTATCCGTGGAGGGGCTGGACCATCTAAAACGATGGTTAGCTGCTGTTGGCGAGAGACCTGCTGTGATCAGGGGTAAAGCAGTGCCAGAGACGGACCAGACGGAAACAAAAGAGCAGGTGGAAGAAAAAATCCAATCAGTTCGTGGTTTCCTTGCCGAATGAAATGGTTCAAAAAAATACCTTTAATTTGAACCGCCTGACATGAGGGGGTAAATCCACAAGAGCGTTACTGCGCGCCGGGATCTGTTCAAGCGCTTCCACTTTCATCGCAACTTTCCGCATCAAATCAGCGCCTTCCCTGGGGGTGACTGTTTACAACCTTTTACAAACATTTCCGATTGTTCCTGATAGATTAGGCTGTATCGCATACGGCTGTATTGTTTGGTTTGTGTATGCAGAGATGAACAGACAACTATGCATTCGAGGAGAATGAAAATGACTAGAGTAACTGAAGTGGAAGGAATTGGAAAAGTTTATGCCGAGAAGCTGGTGAGTGCCGGAATCGCGACCCAGGAACAACTTTTGGAATCTTGCGCTAAACCGGGTGACCGCAAAAGACTGGCCGATTCCACTGGAATTTCTGGAACGCTGATATTGAAGTGGGCTAATCGTGCAGATTTGGCGCGTGTAAAAGGTGTTGGTAGTGAATATGCGGATTTACTGGAATGTGCTGGTGTGGATACCGTACCGGAACTGGCCAACCGCAACGCGAACAATCTCCATTTGAAGATGAGCCAGCTCAATGATGAAAAAAATCTGGTGAGAAAGCTGCCATCAGCGGTAACAGTCGCGAACTGGGTTTCGTCTGCGAAAACGCTGGGGCGAAAAATCAATTACTAATGACGGAAGGGTCCGGCGCTCTTTGTTCGAGGTGTGTGTTGTCAGTCCTTGATAAGCGGTTTGGGTGTCACTGAAGATCGATGCTTGGCAGGAAAAGTGTCAGATCGATTGAACCTGCGGTCAGATACATCACCTTGAGGTAATGATTATGGATTATTTAAACCAACTTTGGAATGACTACAGCGGTTCGGTACTGGGTTTTGGTATTGCGCTGCTTTATCTCATCGGCTTTTACATAGCGGCAAAGATTGTAAAGGCGCTAATTCGCAAAGCTTTGCATCGGACTGAAATAGATAACCGGTTCACGCAGGCTGTTGGCCTTAAAGAGGCGTTTCCGATAGAAAGTGTTGTTGCAGGATTTGCCTACTGGATTATATTAATCTTTGGATTTGTAACCTTTCTTGAAAAGTTAAATTTAGAGATTGTGGCTCAACCAGTGAACACGTTGCTCACGGTAATTTTTGCCTATCTACCAAAAATTGGTGCAGCAATAGGTTTGTTGGTGCTGGCCTGGGTGCTGGCAAGTCTTGTCAAAATGGTTGTGCAAAAAGGGGCCGGTCTTTTTCAGATTGATCAACGGTTGAATAGCCTTGATGAAGATGCCAGCAAGCAAATGACTGTGGGTGACTCGCTGGCTACTGCCGGCTATTGGCTGGTATTCCTGCTATTCTTGCCGATGGTTCTTGGTGCTCTGGAGATGCAAAGCCTGGTAAGTCCTCTGCAAAATATGTTTAGCAAGCTTTTTACCTATCTGCCCAATCTGTTGTCGGCGGCTTTGATCTTTATTATCGGTAATTTCGTGGCGCGGGTGGTCAGGCAGATACTGACCAGCTTGCTGGCAGCTGCCGGTGCCGACCATCTGAGCGAAAAAGTAGGGTTGTCTCAGCCATTGTCGGCATTGGTAGGCACATTGGCGTTTACCTTTATTTTGCTGTTGGTCATCGTACAATCCCTGGATGCTTTGCAGGTGGCGGCGATATCCGCGCCAGCCCAGAGGATGATTGATATGATCTTCTCTGCAGTGCCCGGCATTATCTCGGCGGTGCTGGTGTTGGGTATCTCGTATTATGTCGGAAAGCTGCTCGCTGGACTGGTCAGCGACCTGTTAGCGGCGGCCGGTTTTAACGGAATCACAGATAAGCTTGGTATAACGGTGTCCATGCAGCGTACGCCCAGTGAATATGTCGGTTCAATCATTCTGTTTGCGGTGATTCTGTTTGCGGTACTGGGTGCGACGGAGCTGCTGGGATTCGCTCCCCTAAGCAATATTGTTACCAATATGATCCATTTTACTGTGCAGGTAGTTTTGGGTGCGATTATTCTGGCTATTGGTGTCGCGCTGGGCAATAAAGTGAATCAATTGATTTGTGAGTCAGGCGCTGCAGCGGTGACTGGCAGTCTGGCGCGCATAGCAATTCTGGTGCTGGCTACGGCGATGGCACTGAGACAGGTTGGACTTGCCGAGGATATTATTAATCTGGCGTTTGGCATACTACTCGGAGCCCTGGCGGTCGCGGCCGCAATCGCGATAGGGTTTGGTAGCAAAGAGATTGCCGGGCGGGAAGTAGAACTATTGATTGATCGCATGCGCAAATAGCTACCCGTTGAAAGCCAGTATAGCTCCGCGGCAACTCAAGGAGCACTCGAAAAGAGGAGTATTCGTGCTCCTCTTTTCATATGTCCCCGCGTGGGTTAATGTGATAGTGGTTAAGATACTCTTTTTGGGATCGGTCAAAATAAGGGGAAGGTTATGGATACGGGGTTGTTAATAGGCGGAGCCGTCAACCGGGTTACCCTCAATTTGAAGTACGCAAACCGACATGGGTTGATTGCCGGCGCAACCGGTACCGGCAAGACGGTGACGATGCAGGTACTCGCGGAAGGCTTTGCCAAAGCCGGCGTACCGGTTTTTCTTGCGGATGTGAAAGGTGATCTGTCCGGGATGGCAGAGGCTGGTCAACCTCATCCAAAAGTGGAGCAAAGGGTTGAGAGTATTGGAATCCAGGATTTTGCCTTTGCGGCCTGCACGGTTCGTTTCTGGGATGTGTTGGGCGAGAAAGGTGTGCCTATACGGTCGACTATTTCTGAGATGGGGCCACAATTACTGACGCGCCTTCTTGATCTCAATGAAACCCAGGAAAGTATCCTCACTCTCGCGTTCGAGTTTGCTGATGATGAAGGCATGCTGATGTTGGATATGAAGGACCTTCAATCAACGCTCGAACATCTGGCCGAAAATACGGCAGACCTGAAAGCTGAGTATGGAACGTTATCGAAAGCCTCAATTAATGCAATTCTCAGGCGCTTGTTGATGCTGGAAAGAGATGGTGGAGAAACCTACTTCGGCGAGCCAGCTCTAAAGTTGAGTGATCTAATGCAGATTGATTCAAACGGCCGGGGCGTTATTAATATTTTGCAGGCACAAAAGCTGATCCGGCACCCGAGAACGTACACCTCTTTCCTGTTATGGCTGCTTTCGGAGCTGTTTGAAAACTTACCGGAAGTGGGTGACCAGGATAAGCCAAAAATGGTCTTTTTCTTTGATGAATCGCATCTTCTGTTTCGTAACGCGCCTAAAGTTTTTCTGGAAAAGATTGAGCAGGTGGTCAGACTTATTCGCTCAAAGGGAGTGGGTATCTATTTTATCTCTCAGAGTCCGGGAGATATACCCGATACAGTGCTGTCGCAACTGGGTAACCGTATTCAACATGCTTTGCGAGCCTACACACCAAAGGATCGTAAAGCTGTGAAAGTCGCAGCACAGTCCTTTCGACCTAATCCTGAGCTAGACACGGTAAAGGTGATAAGCGAGCTGGGTGTCGGTGAAGCGCTGGTATCGGTATTACAGGATAAGGGCGTACCTTCTATTGTGCAACGTACGCTGATCAGGCCGCCCTGTTCACGCATTGGACCAATATCGGACACTGACTGTGAGCGTCTGGTAAAACAGGATCTGTTGTTTGGTCATTATCGGGAGGCCATAGATCGTGATTCTGCCCATGAAGAACTGCAGCGCAGAGCGAAGGACAGGGTGGCGCAGCAGCAGCGTGAAGCAGAACAGGTCAAAAAGCCAAAGCGGCGAACACGTTCCAGGCAGTCTGCCGGAGAGGCTTTTTTGAAAAGTGTTGCTCGCAGTATCGGTAGTGGTATTGGAAGAAGACTGGTGCGGGGGCTATTGGGTTCGTTGCTTGGTGGGCGCTAGGTGTAGTTTGGGCAGACTCGATGATTATAGGAATTGAAGACCAAGATATTCAGCAGTTTGGCGGATAAGTTTCATCGTGTAGATGCTTTTATTCCCGATTTGCTGAGGGTTTAAATCACTGATAATACCTGAAATGTGGACCTGAATACTGCCATCGGTAGACAGCTCAACCCCAGCCGGGTGTTTAAGTAACACACCGCCTTCTGATATGTTCAGGGTCTGAGTTGGAATAAAATGCCCGTCTTCCTTTTTAATCATGGCTTTCAGCGTGACAGACACTCTGCAGTAGGCGCGGTTTTGCTGCGTAGTTTGACTCTCTTCGCCAGTGTGGGTTTTTGTTAAGGTCATTGTTATTTCGCTCATTGGATCGCTACACACCTCAAATAATAACGCCTGACTTTGCAATCAGAAACCCGGTTTAGGTAAACAATTGTAAACCTGGCAGTAGCTCTATTGAGCCGCTCGCTGGAGTGGATAGAATGGTCATTAAACAGTGCATCAAGGTATACTGATGTCTTTAGTTGTATCTAGCGAGAGGGTTTGGCTTTGGAAATCGGATTGTTGGAAGATGATGAACCTCAGGCCGCCATGGTCAGCGAGTGGTTGCAGGAGGAGGGTTATGCAGTAAAAGCGGCGACCACTGGTGCGCAGTTCATTCCGCTGGTCAAAAACCAGCCTTTTGACGCCATCATTCTGGACTGGGAACTGCCGGATACAACAGGTTTTGAAATTCTCAAACAGTTACGGAAACTGTTAACGCTCGATACGCCTGTGCTATTTACCACGCAACGTGATCAGGAAGAGGATATTGTTTCTGCATTGGAGGCTGGTGCAGATGATTACCTGGTGAAGCCGTTGCGCAAGGCTGAATTGGTTGCCCGTATGAAGGCAATATTGCGCCGGGTTGGTACAGAAGAAGAGCAAAATATTGTGACACTTGGTCCCATAGAGCTCGATCTTTCGCAACACCGAGCGATGGTTAATGGTGAAGAGGTGAAGCTGACAAACAAGGATTTTGAGTTGGCCACATTTGTACTGTCTAACGTGGGTAAAATCCTGTCTCGTGAATATTTGCTGAAGTCAGTATGGGGGTTAAGTGCTGACATCAGTACCCGCACTGTGGATGTTCATATCAGCAGAATACGACGAAAGCTTGGTATTAATTCAAGCGTTGGTCTTTGTTTGAAAACCATCTATCAACATGGATACCGGCTAGAAAAATTGTAGCCAGAGAGTGAAATATGGGCATTGTCAGATTGGGGTTTCTGATAGTTATTTATCTGGTCGTAGCTAACGTTGCCAGGGTGCATGCGCAGGACTGGCTTTATACTGTTCGTGATCAGGACAGTCTTTGGAAAATCTGTCAGGCTCATGTGGCAAAACCGCTCTGCTGGATTAAGCTTGGTCAATATAATGGACTCCAAAATGGCAATTTAATAGCGCCTGGACTTATTCTTAAAATCCCCTATGCCTGGTTAATATCACCGCCACTGCCGGCAATAGTTGTGGAGAGTCGTGGTGAGGTGGCATATATTCCAGCGGTGGCATCAGCGAAAGTTGCCTGGAAAGGTATCAGTGGTATAAAAAATGCCTCATCTATGAGGGCTGCGGGCGTATCGCTGCAGTCAATACCAACGGACGGTAAAATTTATATGGGTGACAGGCTGATTACCGGCCAGGGTAATGCCAGTATACTGTTCGCCGATGGAACACAGATGCTCATTCGAGCGAATACTGATATTACCTTTGACCGCATTTCGGTAAAGGACGGGCAAGGTTTTGTTGATACTTTGCTGGTATTAAAAAAAGGTGCCACGCGGTATCAGGTTAAAGGCAGTGGCGGTGTCTCCCGGTATAAGGTCCGCACGCCAGCCGGTGTGGCAGCGGTCAGAGGTACTGAGTTTCGCGTTAACCTGGACACCGAACAATTGGTCATCATGCGCAGTGAAGTGTTGGAGGGGGCGGTCAGGGTTAGTGATAACCAGGGCAAATCGGCTCAACAGGTCCCTAAAGGCTATGGGGTAAGAAGTGAGCCAAACAAGCCAATACCAATCCCGCAGCAGTTGTTGCCAAGGATCGAGTGGCAAGACGATGGTCAGCCAACCCTTTCGCGACCTGTTCAGATTCAATGGCAGCGGCTGGTGGGTGCGCAAAGCTACCGGATTGATCTGTATGACCAAAAGGGCTTGGTGGAGTCCTGGCGAACGGAGGAAAATTATTGGCAAGATCAGGTGCTTGCCGATGGTAAATACCGGCTTTTGGTTAGGGCCATTGATCAGTTGGGACTTCAGGGGTTTGATGCGGAGCGGGAGTTTACCGTGGTGACGCCCCTGCCGGTACCGCAGTTAACGTCTGCGGGTATTGGTCAAGAGGATAAAGGTAGAGTGCATATACAGTGGCCTCGCCTGGCGTCGGCAACCGGGTATCGCATCGAGGTGGCATTGGATCCTCAGTTTAAGAAGATAGTGATTGCGGAGGAGTCGATAAATCCCGAGTACCGCTTTAAACAGAGAACAGGTGTTTATACGCGTGTCAGTGCACTCTATTCTGATCGAAGGGAAAGTGATTTCAGTGAAGCGATTTGGGTTGATCCACCACCTGATAACTGGAAGCCGTGGATAGGAATCGCTACCGTGGTTTTAGCTGTGATATTGTTTTAGCTGTTTGAAATGATTGTTGCAGGGAGCTAATCTGATCAGCGAATAAATATGTGGCAAACCAGGAATAATAAAAAAGGCTCTTCAGCGTTTTACATTTTTAGTGCCGCCGCTTTGGCCAGCGTGCTAATTATGGTTATCTCTTTTCGTTCAGTATTGGCGCCATTTAATCTGTTGGTCTACGACTTAAGTCACCGTTTTTCTGACCGAACCCCTGCTTCGGACATTCTTATTGTCAGCATAGATGAAGCCAGTATTCTGGAACTGGGCCGTTGGCCATGGCCGAGAGATATCCATGCGCAACTGTTAGATTATCTGACAGGTGCGCAAGTCAAGGCGGTGGTGCTGGATGTGGTGTTTTCTGATCCGGATCAGTTGCATCCCGAAGCAGACCAGGTGTTGGCTGAGGCAATTCAAAAGCAGGGAAATGTGGTCCTGCCCGTACACATAAGCCAGATCTACGAAGGTGGCCAATTATTGGAGGTGATGCCTTTCCCGGCATTGAGTCGGGCCGCAGCGACACTCGGACATGTCCATTTTGAGAGTGATGTCGATGGTGTTTGCCGTTCCGTATTTCTTAAAGAGGGAGTAAGGGAAGCCTATTGGGTGCATCAGAGTGTAGCCCTGGCAAATCTGATTGGGGACCACATTCCTGAACCTTTGCCGGGCAGCAGAATCACGCAAGCTGGCATGCTGCAGGTTGATCAGATCGTTCGTGATTACCGAAATCTAATTCCTTTTCTGCCACCTGACCAGCATTTTAGCCGAGTATCCTACCTGGATATTCTAAAAGGAAAAATTCCGAAAGATCTGCTGAAAGACAAGATTATCTATGTTGGGGCAACGGCGGTGGGTCTGGGAGATAATATCGTTACTCCAACCAGTACAGCAAGTTACTTATTGAGTGGTGTTGAGTTAAACGCGACCATTTATCAGGCGCTAAGGAACGACGGATTTATTCGCGAACTGCCGGTTGTATGGAGTGCGGCGCTGTCAGCCATAATTGCATTTCTAGTGGTTTTGGCCACGGCCTTTATGGCACCAAAGCCATTGCTTGTTTTTGTCGTCACCGGGCTGTTTTTAACCAATCTGTTGGCAATGATTTTGCCGAATTATGCTGGTCTTTGGGTGCCTCCCAGTTCAATCAGCCTGTCGTTCATTCTGAGCTATGTGTTATGGAGCTTAAGGCGTTTGCAGCAGGCGCTTTACTATCTGCGTAACGAGTTACAACAACTGGCTCAAGAAGGCTCTTTCCTGCATAGACCGGCGGATATCAAGGCTCTCGATACCGGATTGAAGTTTTTATCGGGCATATTGCCGATCAATGGCTGGCAAATATCGCAGAATGGTAATGTCATTTATGACCAGGGGGAAGTTCTTGAAAAAATATCTGATGTAGCGCCGGGTCCGGGAAAATGGGAGCATTTGTCATCCGGCTCGAGTATCTGTTTCAAGCGAGGGGAAGATCGGTATTTGCTCACTGTAGCGTGGCAAAAAGAAGGCGTACCTGAATCAGAGTGCTGTGCACTGCTCAGTGCTTTGGTTGCTGAAGTGCTGCAGCCTGATGTCCGCCAGTTGCCCCGCGGACCAGAGGCGGTTACCAATGCGATTTTAAGATTGAATCGTGCCAATCAGGCGTTTCGAGAAGTTAATCATCTGTTACAACGTAGCCTTTCCGATATGGCTGATGGTGTGGCAATTACTGATAGAAGTGGGCGGGTACTCTTTGAAAATCTGCAGTTTAAAGGGTTGCTGCAGATAGAGGATGAGTTTAATCAGGGGCATGTTCTGGATCTGATGCGCCAGCTGAAACCTGTCTCGGATGAAAGTTGGCAGGAAATTGTCAAAGGTGTCTATTTGGAGGGGTATACGGCCCGTTGTGAAGCTGTGACAGCGGCAGGATTCAGCGTCCTCTGCCAGATCCAGTCGTTGCCAGTGGGTGATAATGAAACCTTTGTTATTTATGTGATCACTGATATCAGTGTATTAAAGGAATATGAGCGTGCTCGAACAGAAACCCTGAATTTTCTATCGCACGATCTGCGCTCACCGTTGGTGTCAATTTTGGCTTTAATCGAAAATGCACGGGTCAGTGGTAGTCATGAACGTGACGATGAATTGCTTAGCGCGATTGAGCAGTATGCGACTAAAAATCTGCAGTTTGCGGACAGTTTCTTGCAGTTGGCTCGTGCTGAGGCGACACAGTCTTATGTATTTGAGCCTGTGGATATGCATGCTGTGCTGGAAAATGCAATTGGTCAGACCTTCAAATTGGCTGAGCTTCGCGGCATCAAATTGACTCAGGAATACTGTGATGAAGAAGCATGGTTAATGGGGCATAGCGATCTGTTGGAGCGAGCCATCATTAACCTGTTGAGTAACGCAATAAAATTTAGTGATCGGGGGGATGAAGTGTCGATCCACCTTAATGTCGAAGGCAATGATTTGGTTTGCAAGGTGGTGGATCAGGGTATTGGAATTCCGAAAGAGGAGGCTGAAAATATTTTTCAACGCTTTAGGCAGGGAACTATCACTAGCGCAAAAAGACGATCGGGTGCCGGGTTGGGATTGCGTTTTGTGGAAGTGGTTGTAACCAATCATGCGGGGTCTATTTCTGTGGTAAGTACCCCTGGGGAGGGGAGCTGCTTCACGATCAGACTGCCCGGCATTACCCTTGAGTAGAAGATTGGGTATCCAAAAATACGGACTAAAATTTTCTTGTCCCAGGTTAGTGAACGCTGGATAAATGTAAGGGTCTACTAACAGGCTTTGCCACACCTTTGATGGTTTAGCTTTTCGTTCGATTCACACAGATGTACGCTTTATGATGAAAAAACTGTTGTTTGCCTTTATTACCCTGGTTGTATTGCTTTTACTACTCTCATTATTGTTTTTGTGGCGGTTGGATATCGATAATTACAGAGCCGATATTGAGGCTGTAATTCATCAACAAACAGGTCTTACTGCGAAACTTGATGGCGGACTAACACTGGAATTGGCACCAACTCCAGTGATCACAGTTAAAGAGGCTAAGTTTTTCGCTGATCAACACGAGCTGATGCGCTTTTCGAAACTGCAGCTTAGTGCTGAGTGGCGGCCGCTGCTGAAACGCGAGCTTGTTGTCACGCAGATAGTGCTGGATAATCCTGTACTGGCATTGATTGTGGATCAGTCGGGCAAGGTTCAGATGCCCCAGCGTTCTGTCGAAAAAGGAGCTGCAGAATCGAGTGCTCCTGGAGTACCGTTAGCAACAGTGCTGATTGAGAATATTACTGTTAACAACCTGACTTTTAGCCTTCAACAGGTGGTGGGCATAGAGCCAACCCAATTACTGGCAGACAATCTTAATCTCAATTTAAAAAACCTGTTAATCGCCAAGAAGGACAGGTTGCTCATCAATCAATGGCCCGAATACCTGAATTATGCCCACCTTGAATTAGAGGTTGAAGCGGGGCAACTGGTTTACGGCAAACATCGTTTTGAAGAGTTGCAGTTAAGAGTTTCCAACCAGCAGCAACAGATCGATAGCGTATTGACAACAAATGGCTATGGCGGGACAGCCGAGGTCACGACGCGTATTGACTGGCTGCCAAAACAGCTATCAGGATCGGCTTTGATCAAAGGGGCTGGTTTGGAAATTGACGATGTTTTGCGGGCACTGGAGCTGGAACCAAAAGGACAAGGCCATGTGAATCTGGTGGTTGATGCAACTGCGGAACTTGATCCGGCTTTTGATCCGTTGCAAACCCTAAAGGCAGACATTGTTCTGGATGGCAAGGATCTTACACTGGAGGGCTTAGATCTTGATCGGCTTGTGAATAAGTTGCTTGAGTCTCAACAACTGAATCTGAAAGATATGGGCGGATTGGCGTTGGCCGGACCTCTGGGGCTCGCACTGACTAAAGGTGGCTCTTACGGCAGTTTAATTAACAGTGCATTAGGTGGACGCACGCGTATCAATGATCTCTATGGATATTGGCATTTGGTAAATCAACGCCTTTCTTTTAATGATGTCGCTTTTACCACTGATAACAACCGAATTGCAGCGACCGGTGGGATAAAGGTCGCGGAACAAAAATTTGATCCGGTTAACATTTACCTGTTGAACAAAAAGGGCTGTCACCAGTTCCATCAAAAAATAGAGGGCACAGTTAATAAGCCTCAGCTGCAAGCGGCAAATTTCGCCATTAATTCGATCGTAAATCCAATGTTATCACTGGCAAAACGCAGTGGTGCATTGGTGGTCGAATGTAAGCCGGTGTATCAGGGTAAGGTTGCCCACCCAGAGCGTTCCAGATAACCGGTAGTCTGCAGGTGATTCTGAGTGGGCGCGCTGCACTACCGGTTGTTTAATGTGCCCTTAAGGGCGCGGCGACAGCGACGCTACTAAAAGAGTTTTCTGGCGGCACCCATCAGCCCACCAACACCGCCAACGCTGTCCAGTAAAGATCCACCGCTGCTGGAAGTGTCCACAATTTTAGGAAGTACTTCCGCCAGGCTCTGTTCAGCTTCCGGTTGGCTGACACCCAGTTGCGATGCAAATTTTGAAAGCTTGCTGTCGCCAAATAGCGAGCTGATTTGTGTGCTGGAGATTGACTGGTTTACACCATCACCCAGCCAGGAAAGCGCAAGATTTTTTAGAGAGTCATTTTGCATCATCGAACTGACCAGACCTGAAACTTCAAGACCTCCGCCATTTATACCCAGTAATCCCGAAAGCGCCTGTGAAATAGACTCTTTATCGATATTGCCACTTAGTTTTTTCTGCAGCAGCTCTGTTGCGAGGGCTAACAGGTCCATATACCACCTCCTGAATAGGTTCATTAATAAGAATGTGGCAGATCGCCTACCAATCACCGCGACTGGTCGATACTACCCGGCCTTTGAGTCGGCCTGTTTAGAACCACTAGAATGGCGCTGAATGGTATTTATGTCACGTAAACAAATGTAAACTAAAAAGCAGCGATCATCGATTACCTGTGGAGGTCGATGAGTTATAAAGCAATAAACAAATGGCTAGTTACGCGGCACCGCTTTTATGACCGTCGTTCGGTACGGGGTTATTTGGTCATTTGATTCAAAAGGGCCTACACCGGTTTTAATAGCACGCTGCTCACCCGGGTCCAGATGGCGTGGGAGCGACAAGGTTGCTGAGGCACTTACAGAATAAGGGCCGGACATCTGATCTATTCTTATCTGTACTCCAGTGACCGATATGGTCGAGCGGTTTTTTACCGCGACCATCAGATAGCCCTTTTCGTTCAGGTAGGCCTTACTGACAATGTACTTGTGAGGAGCCTGGGGTAGTTCCAGCCGCGTGATTTTGACTAATGCCTGTTGACCGAGTTCGCCGCCGCCCTGCACGGCATTCTGATAGTAGTGAATCGCCTGGGTTGGGTTTTCATCGGCTAAAGATATTTCTCCTAGAAGAAAGCTGGAGGCCTGGGTGGGTAAAAGCTGGTAGCTGGCCAGTAAATCCTGTCGGGCATCGCTTTTGCTGCCATGCTTGTAGCGGAGCATGCCTCGCGCAAGGTAGTGGCTAAAAAGATTGGGGTTTTTCTCAATAGCGCTGGAAAAATCCTGCTCGGCTTGTCGATAATTTTTTTGCATCTGGTTAGCATGTCCGCGTAACTCCCAGAAGTAACCCTCTGCCGGTTGGATTTTGATTGCTTTGTCCAGGTGCCCAATTGCTGCTGCCGGATTTTTATTCTTCAGCGCTTTGACTGCGGCTTGCTGTGATTTATAGGCCGGTTCATCCCTTTTTATCTGACTGATTTTGGATTGAAAGCGCTTCTCGAATCTTTCCCCGGGTGGGAGAGTCTTGGCTTTTTCACGGTTGGCCTGAACTCGATCCTGAGAAGGCGGATGACTTGCGAACAGGCCACTGAGAAAGTCGGTTCGCTTTCCCTCGCTTAACTTGACGAAGGTCTGTTGTAGCTTGACGGCACCCTGGGGATCGTAACCCGCTCGGGACATGTATTCCATGCCGTAGTTATCGGACTCCAGTTCAGCTGAACGACCGTATCGGGCCATCCATGCTGCGGATCCGATTTGAATGGCTGTATTGGCTAGCTGGTTGTATTCGCTATCGGCGAGAGATATGGCCAGAATTTGTGCACCGGCACCTATTAGTGTACCTCGAGTCATTTGTGCGGCGCTGTGTCTGGCAGCGGCATGCACAATTTCATGGCCCAGAACTGCTGCCAGTTCTGCTTCGTCCTCCAGTTGTGTGAGCAGACCCCTGTTGATCGCAATTTTTCCTCCTGGCAATGCCCAGGCATTGGGTACAGAGTTGTTAAGTACCACAAATTCATAAGGCAGATCAGGACGGTCACTTACTGCCGCCAGCCTATTCCCTACTTCTGCCACATAATCCTCCACCTGTGGATCAATATAGTAGCGTCCGCCCTGAGCCTGTTGCGAAGGCGCATAGTTTTTTTCACCTATGGCAATCTCCTGGGCACCTGATATGAGGGACAGTTCATTTTTCCCGGTAACGGGATTGACACTGCAGGCAACCCACAAAAATGAAAATAGTGTTAGGAAAATCGCTCGGGTAGTTTTATTCACACAATACTCCTTTGTCAGGCGAGCGCGGGTCACTTGAGTCGGGCAAGTCTGCCGCTTGAACTGATGGTGCTTTAAGAGAGCAACTTCGAATACAGGTAAATATTGCGGTAACTTCCTGAAAATGTAAATTGCTTTTGTCGTACAAAGGACTACAGGTTAGCCGAATTGTTCAGCTTGGGTTAAGGATAGACAGGTTAAATTAGAGCCTCATTTGTGTTTTTAGGGATAGCCGTCGGGGAATATAAAAATGGGGCTGATTGTGGCTGAACAAAAACTGGAGTACGTACTGCCGGGCAGAGTAATTGTATGGTATGGGCATTTACGTTGGTCGATAACGATATTGGCCTGCCTGGCCTGGGTGCTGTTTGGTTATGATTTGGGAAGCGTGCCGGTCGTGGCGTTGCCGGTTTACCTGGGCGCGCACTATCCAGCGTTGATGCTGGCAACCTACGGCTGCAAAAATACCTTTAAGTAGGCTGAAGAGTGACAACCATTTTCGGACAGCTTTGATTACACGGAAATTAGAGTTATATGGCGATGTCGGGCGCTTCGCTTTCAGTGGGTAGGTTGATGGTAAAGCATGTTCCGTTTCCCGGTTCGCTATCAACATGGATCTGTCCACCGTGATCGGTAACGATTACCTTGTAGGCCATATTGAGCCCCTGACCAATACCTTTTCCTACTTCTCTGGTAGTAAAAAATGGATCAAATATCCGCTCTCTTACCTGCGCTGACATGCCTGTGCCGTTATCCTTGATCTTGATCGATACAAAGCCATTTTGATTGGCGGTGCTGATTAAAATAGTTCCCTTGTTACCATCACCATGGGCTTCTTCGATAGCGTGTGCAGCATTTGTAATGATATTAAGCAGTACCTGATTGATTTCACCCTGTTCACAGTTAACGTTAGGCAGATCATCGGCAAAATCTGTTTGCAGATCGGCCACATAGCGCCATTCGTTCATGGTTACGGTGATGGTGTTTTGAATAGCCCGGTTAATGTCTGTAGGCGCTTTCTCTCTGGAGGGGTGTGCGAAATCTTTCATTGCACGTACGATGCCTGATACCCGTTCGATCCCTTCCTGGGACTGTTCAATGGCATTGGGGATTTCCTGAACCAGGTACTCAATGTCTGCTTCTTTAATGGCTTGATTGATGTACTCCTTGTGGCCGCTTTCAGGTAACTGCTTAACTCGTTGGATGACGGTATCAAAGTCATCGTAGGCCTCTTTCAAGAAGCGGGTGTTATCACCTATAAACTGAGTAGGGGTGTTGATCTCGTGTGCGATTCCGGCCGCCAATTGGCCGATAGCTTCAAGTTTGTGTGCATTGTTAAGCTGTTGTTCCAGTTCGATTTTTTCAGTGATATCCCTTTTGACCTCGATATAGTGAGTAATTTCGCCTGCAGCGTTTCGAATCGGGGACATCGTTGCTTCCTCATGGCGAATCTCCCCCTGCTTATTGATATTGCTGATCTGTCCACTCCATACTTCGCCTTTTCTGAGTGTGCTCAGAATCTGTTGTTGTGTGGCCGGGTCGCCCCGCATTCTATTCAGGGACATGGGTGTTTGACCGATCACTTCCTCAGACCCGTACCCGGAAAAATACTTGAACGCCTGATTGACATACTCAATTTCAAATTTGCAGTTGGTGATCATGATGGATTCGGCTGCATGATCTATCGCAGCGCTTAACAGATTGTGTTCCTTAACCTCCTGTTCAAGATCCTTGGTCCGTTCCTTAACCTGAAAGTCCAGGTTTTCATTCAAGGTAAGCAGTTTGTTACCCTGGTTTTCAAGATCGCGTTCAACTGACTTTCTTCTTTCTATTTCGGCCCTTAGTCGCGCAAACTGTTCATTAACTGTATTTTTTAAATCCAGAAATTTACGAGTGAGATAGCCAATTTCATCTTTTCGATGCTGATACTGCTCGAATGTGAATTGGGGATTTTCACTGTCCCATTGATTTGCTGCAACCCCGAGATTCTCCAATGGTGTAGAGATCTGCCGGCGAATGACCATAAATAAAACGAACAGCTCGATGATGAGCAATACAGCTCCCAGAATAAGAACAGTTCGAGAGGAGCGAAACGCCAACTGGGAAATGAGCGTTTTTGGGTACTCTGTAATCAGGAGCCAGCCCATCTCTGCCATTGGTGTGACGACCAGATATCGCTGGAACTGTTTATCCTCAATGACGACGGGGGCACCGCTGAGTCTGGTCTGACCTTTAGTACCAATGGCACCGGGAATGGATTGGACGATCAGCTGATAGAGATGCCTGAGGCTGGCGTCATCTTGATTCGCCACGTCGAGGCCATCTTTACTTTGTGTGATTTGCGACATGAAATCGGGGTGAGCGATCAGCTTGCCATCTTGCGTGATCAGCATATTCTTGGCACCGTCAGGATGGTCTTTGATGGTTCTTGTCATCAAATTATCCAGATAGATGTCCTGACCAAGGATACCGAGAAAATCCGGGCCATCGTAAACGGGAGTGATACTGCTGACCATCCATTTGTTGAGTCCGGATACTGAGAGATAAGCCGATGTCCACTTGTTCACGGCTTCCGGATTCTGCTCAGGTGTGCCAATCAAATAAAACCCTTTGTTCAAATGGGTGAAGTCCCCACTTAAATTACCGATGATATACTCACCAGCCCAGTAAATAACGGCATAGTCCTCCTTGCCGACAAAATAGAGATTGGGGAAGCGGTTTCGCCATGCGGGCCCGGCATGACTCAAGACCGTTGATGATGCCGATATCACCTGAGCCATGCGATCCGAAATGGTACTGTTTTTTGCGACAAAGGTCTGTGTGCCGTAATCCCTGTCCAGCTTTTCGGGGGGGCTTCTGTAGGTGCCGTCCGCAAGTTGTCGGGTGAGTGTGCCAAAGCGTCTGAGCGCTTGCTCTGGTTGGCTGATGGCGAGTTCAGCCGTCAGCTGATTTCGTGCTGTTACCAGGTTGTCTTCAGCGAGTTTGAATATTTCCAGTTCGTATTTAACGCGCTCTTTCGAGAACAATACGATATTGTCCAGATTTTGTTGTTTTACCAGTCCATAAAAGTAGGCATAGGCAAATAAAGTGATCGCTAGAATGGCAATTGTTATCGGCAGCACAAGGCTGCGCAGAGCGGTAATCGCCAGAGAATTTTGTAACCCGTACTGGCCGGTATTAGCTCTTTTAGGGTTGTCGCCTGTGGCTTGTGTTGATTGAGGTTGCATATCGCTCATTACAAAGGCCATCGGCTAGAGATGACGTGGTTAATATTTACGGTAGTCGGCTTCACTTGGGCCCATCCCCCCTTGTTCAGGCTGACCGGCTGGCCAGCGCCGCCTCTTGGTGTGAGGGTTGAGTGGCCTCGGATATTGGCAGGCGGATGATAAAGTGACTGCCTTTGCCGGGCTGCGTATCTAAAGTGATACTACCACCGTGATTCTTAACAATAACGGAGTGGGCAATACTCAGTCCCTGTCCGGTACCTTTGCCGACTTCCTTGGTAGTAAAAAACGGATCAAATATCTGTTCTTTGACTGACTGACTCATACCGGTGCCATTATCCACAATATGGATTTCCGCTAACCCTTCCCGGTAGTGGGTTGCAACTTCAATCAGTCCTTTGTTCTCATGCCGGGCGTCGTTAATCGCATGGGCCGCATTAACGATCATGTTCAGCACTACCTGATTGATCTCTCCAGGTTCGCAATAGATCGGGGGCATGTCCGGGTCGAAATCCGTGACTAAATCAGCGGTATACTTCCATTCGTTGGTGGCCACGGTAATGGTACTTTGAATAGCCTGATTCAGGTCTACTGCTGTTTTATCTTTTGTTTGATTGGAAAAGTTTTTCATCGCGTGAACAATTTTTGACACGCGCTCAATGCCCTCAAGGCATTGAGCGATCGCTATCGGCACCTCTTCCTGAAGATATTCAACGTCAGCTTCCTCCAGCAGCTGTTGGACAGCATCGCTCACGTTCTTATCGGGTAAGCTGTTTAATTGTCCAATCAGTTGTGTCAGTTCGGTGAATGCCTCTTTCAGGAAACAGGTATTGTTGCCAATGTACTGGGTTGGTGTATTAATTTCGTGCGCAATCCCTGCCGCCAGTTGTCCGATAGACTCCAGTTTTTGGGTGTTCTGTAGTTGTGCTTCGAGAGCCAGGCGTTCGGTAATATCACGTTTTACCTCGACGTAGTGAGTAATAATATCTGCCTGGTTTTTTATAGGTGAGATGGTGATCTCTTCATAGCGTACCTCACCGTTTTTTGCTTCGTGGTTGACGATTCCAGACCAGATCTCCCCTTTCCCTATGGTAGACAATATATCCTGCTGTACAGAATGATCCGATCGACTCCATTCCACAGCCATCGGGGTGCGGCCCAATAATTCCTCTTTGCGATAACCGGAATGCTTCTCAAAGCTGGGGTTAATGTACTCAATCACCATCTTGTTGTTCATGATAGCGATCGATTCTGCCGCGTGTTCCATCGCAGCGCTAAGCTTGCTGATTGCTTCAATCTCCCTGTGAAGGTCGGATGTTCTGGCTCTGACCTCCCTGTCAAGCTGGCTGTTTAAGAGGCTGAGTTCTTCTCTTTTCTTTTGCAATGATTGCTCGGCATTTTTTCGGACATCAACCTGCTGATGCAGCGCATCAAACTGCTTGTTAATCGTATTTTGAAGGGTGATGAACTCTCTTGATAGCTGCCCCACTTCATCATTTCGTTGCGCCTGTTTTTCCAGTAACTCCAGTGTAGTGCCGTATTTCAGACTGGTAGCGGCATCGCCGAGCTTGCCCAGGGGTTTGGAGACTTTGATTTTGATAATATAGAACAGCGTGATGAGCTCGATCAGGAGCAGGATTGCGCCAATCAGAAAAACCGTGCGAGCTGATTTTGCGGCTTCCCGAATAACGATTCTTTCAGGATATTCGGTGACCAGCAGCCAGTCAACCAGCGGTAAGGGCGTTGCCACCAGGTACCGGCCATTGGCTTCATCATTGATAATCTTAGGCGAAATGGTGCTGGTTGAGTTTGTGGTGTTGACTTCCTGGCTGACGAGACTGTAAATGGTCTGAAGATCGGTGTTGCCGCTCTCGGCAATGATCAGACTTTTTCCTTTGCGCTGTACTTGTTCCATATAATCCGGGTGAGCGATCAGTTGTCCGTCACGGGTCATCAGCATGTTTTTGGTTTCTTGAAGCCGGTCTGTGATGGTCCGGGCTATCAGATCGTCCAGGTAGATATCATGACCGAACACGCCGAGAAACCGGTTTTCGTCATAGACGGGCGTGATGCTGCTGACCATCCATTTGCCACTGGCGTCATCCAGATAAACGGAAGTCCAGCGGTTGCTGCGATCCGGGTTTTTTTCAGGAGTACCGATCTGGAAATAGGGTTTATCCAGGTGAGTAAAATGTTGTTCCAGATTAAAAATAAAGCTCTCTCCATGCCAGAAGCAGGATGAGTAATCCTCTTGCCCCAGAAAGTAGGTGTTGATAAAACGATTACTCCATGCGGGTCCGTACTTGAATAGCAGTTGGTCTGCGTATGCGAGTGTGCGACTTGCGATTGAGCTAAGGTCTTTGTTTTGCGGGATAAATAATTGTGTTTCCCTGATGGTGTCCAATTGGTCGCCACGGTTTCTGTAGGAGCCATCCGGTTTCTTTTCAATACGCTGATTCAGGTGTTCCAGACTCGCTTCCGTGGAGCCTTTTTCAAGTAAAGTGGTCAGGTCGTTTTTAATCAGCTCAAGGTTGTCTCTGGCCAGTTCAAAGAGTCTCAGTTCGTAATGTGCCCTTTCTTTAGAAAACAGCATCAGCTTGTTCATATGATGCTGTTTCACCGAATCATAGAACAGAAAGTAAGCCAGCAGCGTCGCGGCAAGCATGGCAATAGCGATTGGCAAGGCGGCGCTATGCAGAGCGATAGCGGCTAACGACTGGTGCGCTTTGACACTGGTGTTGGCGGCACAACCCTGTGCAAAGTGGTTAGGTTTGGTCATGTTGTCTGATTAAGTGGAATTAACAATCCGGCTCAATGGCGGCACAGCTGTTTTATATTGAGTATAGTTTGTATTCGCAAAAACACCTCATCCTGTCTGGTAAGATGGCGATATTCTTGCGCTGAACAAAAGCGCAGTGGGCTGCAAGGGAGGCCAGCATCTAATGGTGGCGCTTAAACTTACTACTATTGGTGGTATTTACGATAGCTGCCTGGGGTATGTCCGATCCATCGTTTAAACGCATTTCTGAAATTGGAGGTATCACTATAGCCTACGCGTTCTGCGATATCATCTATTGTCATTGCGGTATTTGAAAGGTACTTTTTCGCCAAATTGCTGCGAATCTCCGAAAGGGTTTCGCTGAAACTGGTGTTGCGCTCTGACAACTTCCTGCGCAGCGTTCTTGAGGTCATGTTGAGGCATTGGGCAACCTTTTCGGCGCTAAGGTCAGGCCCCAAATTTTCCATAATCGTTTTGCGCACCGCCAGAATCAGCTCATCACAATTACAGAATTCGTTGAGTTCTTCATCGCAGGCTTTTAACAGAATTTCCAGACCCAGCGGATTAAAATGGGGCAGGGGTTGATCAAGACGTGATTTCTCAAATACATATTCATTAATGGGTTGAGAAAATGCAACGGGGCATTCCAGAATTTCCGTATAAAGTGCAGCATGGGCAGGCGCATCATAACTGACTCTGGCGGCTTTAAAGGCAATTCGCTGGTTTTGAAGAATATCTCTGAAAAGTGCAAGTACAATTCCCAACTGAAATTCAATATTAAACTGGAACAGTGACGGTTCCTGAAGCAGGTTATAAAACCTCAAGTAGGCCTCGTCGGAGTTTGCCTCCTCAACCAGTTCCATGCGTACAGTTCTGGCTACCAGGCCATGGTAATTAATAGAAAAAATCAGGGCGTCGCGTGTTGTCGGGGAGCTTAGTAGTGCATGACCATAAAGGCCATAGCAATTCGAATTGATCTGCTTGCCTACTCTCAGTGCAATAGCCGGGTCCGTAGAGTGTTGATGAACGTTGTGAAATACCCTTACCAGATCAGTTGTGGTAATCCGTGCATCGGTATCTCTTAATAATTCAGTATTCAGGCCCGTGCCCGCCAGCACAAGCTCGGGTGCTACTCCCTGATCCATCATTGCGCGAACCAGAAAGTCTACTTTATAGGCTGGTTTAACCTGTTGATCGTACTGCTCAGCCATTTGTGCATTCATGGTCGGATTCTCTTGATCTTAACCACTGGTTGTTTGGCAAGCTGCGTCATCCATCTGTTTGGATGAAAACTTGGTTAATACTAACATTTTGTGTCCGAAAATCACATAAAATTGTCCAGAACTAACTTCGACTCAGGTTCTCAGGCGTTATAGATTAGTAGAAAGATGGTATGAGTAGGGGCGCTGTATAAATAATTATCAGGAGGGACCGGAAATGATTTTTTATAAACAGAGGTTAAATCGAGGTATTCACCTTGCCGCGATATCTGCGGCGCTTGTTTTACCCGCCGCCACATCGGCTGCGGTACTGGAGGAGATCATTGTAACCGCGCAGAAACGTGCGGAAAGCCTGCAGGACGTGCCTATATCAGTCACCACCCTGGGTGGCGAAAAAATGCAGCAGGTTGGCATTAAGAAAATTGAAGATCTGCAGCAGTTCGTTCCCAATCTGCAAATGACCGAAACGGGAATCAGCACCCAGGTTTATATTCGAGGTATAGGGACTGGTAACAGTCAGGGTTTCGAACAATCGGTCGGGCAATACATTGACGGTGTTTACTACGGAAGACAGCAATTAATTCGTGCGCCATTTCTGGATCTCGAGCGTGTGGAAGTGTTGCGGGGACCACAAAGTATTCTGTTCGGCAAGAACAGTATTGCCGGTGCTTTGAATATGACCTCAGCAAAGCCAACAGATGATCTGACAGGCTATATACAACTTAACTATGAGCCGGAATTCTCAACACGAGAAGCGTTGTTTGCCGTTTCTGGCGGATTGACTGATACATTGCAAGGGCGTCTGGCGGTACGCAGTTATGATACTGATGGTTATGTCGACAATACTTTCCTGGATGACGATGAGCCGGCCCGCGATGATCTGGCAATCAGGGGAACGCTGCGTTGGGAGCCGACTGATGATCTGGATGTCACCCTAAAACTGGAACGGGATACGTTTGATACCGATGGGCGTCAAATTGAAATTGTGCAGGATGACCCTGCTCCGCTGGGCGCACCGATACCGGCCAACTACGGTACAATTCTTGGACTATTGGGGCATCCCGGTGCGATTACCGAAACCAGTCTGAACTTCAAGCGGCAGGCAGGTGGTTTTGGCGTTAAGGAGTTCAGTGATAACGAACTGGATAACGCCACGCTAACCATTAACTACAATCTGGGAAAAAACACGCTTACCAGTGTGACGGGTATTGTCGGGTATGAGTTTTTGGAACTCTGTGATTGTGATTATGTTGCAGCGCCGGTTTTCAGTGTGGTGCTTGATGAAGAATATGATCAGTTCAGTCAGGAAATTCGTCTGGCATCACCGGGCGGCGAAAATGTAGACTGGGTGGTTGGTGCCTTCTATCAAACCAGCGAGCTGGAATTTAAAGATGATATTCTTATTCCCAACAATAGCATATTAGGATTGCTGTCTGGTGGTGCCTTGGCACCGATTGTTGGTACGGATGTGAGTCGCGATTATAGTGCTGATTCGGACCTATGGGCTGTTTTCGGGCAGTTCACCTGGAATTTTCGTGACGATATGCGGCTGACTTTTGGAGCGCGGTATACCAGTGAGGACAAGGATGGCAAGCGAGAAATCAATATATTGCAAACTGCCACGGGCCAACCGGTCAACCCTTTGCTGGGCGCACCAACTTTGTATGAACTGTTGTTTGCCATTCAAAATCAGCAGCGTAGCGGTCACAAGATCTCCCAGAGCAGAGATGAGTCATCCTTTACGCCTTTGATTAACCTGCAATGGGATGTCAATGAAAACCTGATGGCTTATGTGTCCTATACAACCGGATTCAAATCGGGCGGATTTGACCCCAGAGCCAATAATGTGGCCTCTTTTGAGTTTGAAGAGGAGGAGGCAAGCTCCTTTGAAATCGGCTTTAAATCAACTTTGCTGGATGGTGCCGCAGAATTAAACGTTGCTTTCTATCAGACTGACTATGAAGATTTGCAGATCAGTCAGTTCGATGGATCTTTTGGATTTAACGTCAACAATGCAGCAGAGGTGACTATTCGTGGCGTTGAGGTCGACGGCCGGTTTGCTGTGACTGACAATCTTAATCTGCGTTACGCAGTGGCTTACCTGGATCATGAGTTTGACCAGTATCGTGGAGGTAATTGCTATAACCGACAGGTTCCGGATGGTGACATCGGCGCTTCAGGTAATCAACTCTGTGATTACACCGGTAAATCCGGACAGTACACACCTGAACTGACTGCCAGTTTTAGTGCTAACTATACTCGGCCGTTAACCGAGGCTTTAGGTCTGGCGATAGCCCTGGATCTGAATTACACCGATGAGCAAAACGTGCATGGCAGTCTTGATCCGCAGTACGAAATCGATGCCTATACAATGGTCAATCTTCGTGTTGCGATTGAGTCAGAAAGCTGGGAGTTGGCGGTGTTGGGAAGAAATCTGTCGGATGAAGAGGTGCTGACCTATGTCGATAACGTACCGCTTTCACCCAGCACTTTCGGGACTAACACTTTTTATGGTTTTACCCTGCCGCCACGTTCCGTGTCTTTCCAGGCGGCCTATCGTTTCTAGCTGATTCGAACCACGAGAACTAATGTTAGTTGGTTGAGAGTGAGGTTGTTGTGGATGCTAATATGATGAACATGCCGCTGACGATTACGTCGATCATGCGGCATGCACAACAGGTATTTGGTGATACTGAGGTGGTATCGGTTAACCTGGACCTTTCCTATCACCGGTATTCCTACCGTGATTGCTTTAAGCGAGCAGGGCAATTGGCTGCGGCATTGGTTCAGTCTGGCATGCAACAGGGAGACCGCGTGGCGACGCTGGCCTGGAATGACTACCATCATCTTGAAGCCTACTATGCGATTAGCTGTGCTGGTGCTGTATGCCATACCATCAACCCTCGACTACACCTGGAGCAGATTAATCAGATTATCACTGATGCCCAGGATAGTTTTCTCATTATCAGTGGCGATCTCTATGCGGCGCTGGGTAGTCGTTTGGTCGCTAATGTGGATTTCAAAAAGGTTATCGTTTACGAGATAGAGGCCAGCCGGTTAACGGGTGGAAGCGTTGAGTATGAAACGTTTATCAATACGGGTGTCGATCAGGCATACGATTGGCCCGAATTAGAGGAAAATCAGGCTGCGGGTCTTTGTTATACATCGGGTACCACAGGAAATCCCAAGGGAGCCCTTTACAGTCATCGCTCGACGGTACTGCATACGTATGCCATGTCCCTGTCTGATGCGCTCAATATCTCTTCGCAAGATAAGATAATGCCTATTGTTCCCATGTTTCATGTCAATGCCTGGGGTATACCCTATGCAGCACCCATGACAGGTTGCGCGATGGTGCTGCCTGGCCGTTATATGGGTGATGGTAAAGTGCTTGCCAAATTGATTGATGAATTGAAAGTTACGTTGGCTGCGGGTGTACCAACGGCATGGAATAATCTGATGGAGCAATTTGATGAGACCATGGATGGGATTAAGCGTCTTAGCTCGTTAAAAATGGCGGCCATTGGTGGCGCCGCTGCACCTGAAAAGCTGGTGCAGGAGATCGAGGCTTGCGGGCCGGAAGTGCGAGTGGCCTGGGGTATGACCGAAACCTCTCCTTTGGGTTGTGTGAATGTGGGATCAGATGCCAGAGAACTGGGCAGCAAGGTGAAAGCGGGGCGGCCTGTGTATGGTATTGAATTTCGAATAGTGAACGACCAGGGCCAGGAATTGGCCTGGGATGGTGTGGCACCGGGTAATCTGGAGGTAAGGGGAAACTGGGTTTGCGAGCGCTATTACAAGAAAAAAGCGGATAATTGGGATAACGACGGCTGGTTCGATACCGGTGATATTGCCAAGATAGGTAATGATGCATTTATCAGCATTACGGATCGCAGTAAGGATCTTATAAAATCGGGTGGCGAATGGATTAGCTCGATTGATCTGGAGAATATAGCAGCATCACACCCCGATGTGCGGGAAGCGGCAGTAATTGCTATTCCGGATGAAAAATGGGATGAGCGGCCAGCACTCTATATAGTGCTGCATAATGACAGAGAGCTTGGTAGTGAAGCGATCCTTGAATTCTATAGCGGGAAGGTCGCCAAGTGGTGGATTCCGGATAAGGTGATTACAGTCGATGAGCTACCGCACACTGCAACAGGAAAAGTGGATAAAAAGGAGTTAAGGAGACTCAGGTCTGACACGGGATAGTGGTTTGGCAGGTAAATAAGCGGAAAGGTTGCATTTCGGTTTGCGGTACTGTATAAATAGACAGTACTATAACCACTGTTAGACGAACGTGCGATATTGAGGTGAACAGATGTTAAGACGCCCAAGACTTTCGGTCATTCAGGATGCTCATACTTGCGGGACGCAAAAAATAAAAGATCATATTACCGGTGAAGTGTTGAATATTCATAAAATAATGCAACGCCTCAGTGAAGGGGTTTATTCAGCGTATCATGTGCGCAATTTAGATCTGCCCAGCGATGACCAGCGCACTTGCTAGTCACCCGGTTTTGGAATATCGCTGACTATCGGTTGCTCAACCACTCCAACACCTGCTCAGACTGGAGCTTTCCGCTGATCCCGATGCGCTGATGTGACGCGTCATAGAAATAGCAACGTGGCATCTCTCCGAACCAGTTCGGGTCGAGGCTGTATCGCAAGCGTTCAGGACTTTGCTTACCAAATGCCCAGTTGTCCTGATGCTGGAGTTGGTATTCTGACAGTATTTCTGATAGTAACGGATGCTGGCTTATATTATCTGTGGAGACCAGAATCAGATTAAACTGCTGGCCATCTTCCTTTAGTTTGCCCAGAAGGGCCAATTCATCTCTACAGGGCGGACACTCTATTGACCACACCGCAAGAATAAAGGGTAGACCCTGATATTTTTCCTCAATGGCTGACAAACTGTCGGCCTTGAAAATCTTTATCTCTGCATAGAGGTTTTGTATTGGCAAAAGTGCCAGAGTAATAAAAAGTGGTAACAAATGGTGACGCATAAAAACAGGGGATCGCATTGGTAAAATCAGTTTTTATTGGAAATTGGGATTAATCGCAGCCCTTCGGCTGCGGTGTGCCAGCTCAGGAAAACAGATCCCTTATGCTTGAGCAAAAAGGGGTGATCCGAGACACCTTTGGTGGTGGCTATATTCTGTTCGGTACTCCAACTCGAGCCATTGTCCTCGGAGGTTCTGAGAATAATGGCGGTACTATCTCCATTATAATATTTCCAGGCAGAGAACAACTGTTGACGACTGGCCATTAACAGGTCCGCATGGCTGGCACCGGGCGAGCGGGATAACGAAAACCGATTTTCCAACTGGCTCGATTCACGACTAAAACGGCCATAATAGATCCCCTTGTTAAGCTCACCATTCGTAAACCAGACCATGCCATACGTCCCCTTGGATTGGGAAATGAGAGCTGGCCCATGGTGCGGGCAAGCATCGATTTTCCAGTTGTCACGGGTGGCTCTTTTCAACGGTGCCGGCAAGAGATTGGCGGACAACTCGGCAAAGGCATGGTCGCGTGTATCACCATTAAAGATATGTCGCCAGAATACAGCGGCGCCATCGTCAGCTGTTTTACTGATTGCGATTCTGCAGCACTCACAGGAGTGATCAGCCAGCTTTTTATTTTCAGAGAAATGAGCGCCGCTATCGGTTGAAACGGTGTAATAGACAGCGGCACCTTTATAGCTTTGGTTCTGCACCTTTGCCTTGTAACGATCTCTTTTATCCAGCCATACCAGATAAAGGTGCCCCAACCGGTCAGTGAGCAGGCTGTCAAAGCGGTGGCTGGTAAGCAGACCATCGTCATTGATTGTGCGGGGTGTGCTGAAGCTTTTACCCAAATTCAGGGACCGGCTGAAGCGAATGTTTCCGCTGAAGCGACCCTCGGTCTTTTGCGTCCAGGAAATGTAAATCTCTTTGTTGATGCCGAGTGCTATCTTGGGGCGGTTTTCGCCATCAGCATAAATAGTTTCAGCTATTGGATTGATGCGGGTCGGTGGCGAGTAATTTAGCCCCTGATCATCAGAGTAGCTGCTATAGAGGTACTCGCCCTGGACAAAAGCCACCCAAAGTCGTCCGCTGGAATCAAAGCGTGTGCTGGGTGCCGTGCCGCAATGAACGGAAATTACTTCAGCGCATTCGGGGTATTGCCTGGCCAATGTTGCACCTTGATGCTCTTCAGCCATCACGCCGGCAGCACTACTCGTCGTAATCAGCAGTAGCACGTATCTCAGCGGTGTAATAAACAACTTTGAACAAAATGGGGTCATTCGTATTATCAGCTCCTGAGACTATTTCGGCCAGGGGTCCGGAAAGCGATCCGGTACCCCTTTACACCTTCTCGACGAGTGCTAAAAATGTGCAGCACCTTCGATAAATACGGTTCTGCCCGGCCAGGGATGGTGCACATAGGCAATCTCGTTGGTGATATTGTCGATCCCAAGGCTGATGCGATAGTGGTCATTGATCTGATAATTGGTTTTCAGATTGATAAAGGTATAACCGTCCTGAGCGCCGAACACATTACGGGCCCGGTCCCTGTTGTCCAGATCTCCATAGCTGTTTGAAGCGTAGCGAATACCGCCACCGATATTCCATTGCGGGGTGATATGATAAGTGAGCAACAGATTAGCGCGCCATTTCGGCATGCGGGGAAACCGTTTACCTTCCAGCGTTGTATTAGCCTGATTTTTACGTATCTCCGAATCCGCGTAGGTCATGTTAAAGCGCAAATCAACATTCATGTCGAGCAGGTTATACTGATTGAAAACAAACTCAGCGCCTTTGGTGGTCACTGTATCGATGGGGATAAAGGTGTTTATTGAAATGTTGTCCACTACCGTGGTCTGGGCAAAGATCACATCGTCGATGGTTTCGTGAAAGAGATTGAATCTGAGAAAGCCCTGCGCCAAAGATCGCTCCACAGAAAGGTTGTGATGGAATCCATCTTCTGGCTCCAGGTTAGCGTTTGCCAGCGATGTGCCGTTGGTTCGGCGCTCATTCTGAAACAGCTCCTCTACAATAGGGAAGCGGTATGCTTTGGCTACCGAGTAGCGAAATTGCCACTGATCATTGGGCTCGTAACCTATTGTAAATTTGGGAGAAGCTTTATTTTCTGATCGGTCGCTGTGCTGTACGTTGCCATAAAACCCATCCTCGCTTTCCCAGCTTTCGTAGCGTAATCCGAGCCCCATATCCCATTGTTCACTGATCTGCCAGCCCAATTGCGTGTAGAAAGCCAAAATGTCGGTTTCTCCGCCGCTGGTGCTTCTCAGGCTATTTTTTTCACCGGAACGGTAATTATCGGAATTGTAACTGTTAATCTCCAGGCTGTAGTGTTCGTACCTTAGCCCGGTGAGTAAACTAAGTGCGTCCCTGCCGAGGAATTGATCGTTCTGTAAACGCAGCTCTACCGTTTCCCAGCCCGTATCCTCATAGTCCGTGACCTGTCCCGCTGCGGTGTAGACCGGATCCAGCGGGTTCGCTTTTGAAGCGCGTCTTTCATCCTCCAGTATTTCAAAATAACTCAGGTTGAGCGATAACCACCAATCCTCGGTAAGGTGACCTTGAAGCCGGCCCCCTAATAGCAGGCTTTGCCGATCCTGTTCGCTGACCGAGAAATTGCGACTACTGACGTCAAAGGCGATGCCATCTTGTGCCACTGTCCCGCTCCATACAGGCTGACCGTCTTCTGTTACAAGATAGTTGTTGGGTGAGTCGGTTACCGACTCGCGGTTTTCGTAGGCCATATTCAAAAGAGCAGACCAGTTGTCCTGGTGGAAACCCAGCTTTATCTTGAAGTGGTCGGTGGTAGTGTCAACCATACCGGTATCTGCAAAATAGGGAACCTGGTTGCCATACTCATCCTTATCCAATTCCGCCCCTGTGACGATAGTTTCGCTACCCGAAGCACTGTCTGTGCTGCGGTCAAAACGAAAGTTTTGCGGCTGACTGTCGTTTTCAAGCCGGTTGTAGGAAGTGTAAAAGCTGAAATCGCCAATTCGATCACCGTAGGAAACAAAACCCTTAAAACCGTCAAGGTCATCATCAAAGCCGAGTTCATCGTAATTCTGCTGGAATAACGAACCCTCCACATGGAATTGCCTTTCTGTCGGGATGGCTGTTTCAATGTTAACCGCGCCGCCCATCGCGTTGCCACTGTACTCGGCAGAATAGGGGCCATAAACGACTTTAACTTCGGCAATTTCGTCAGCGGATACCAGTGACCAGCGCGGCGCGCCGGACCAACGGGTTTGCAGCAAATAGTGTAGCGGGACTCCGTCCGCAAATACCATTGAGCGAGCAGTCTGAAACATGTTGGATCCGCGAATACCCAACGTACCGTTCGAGTCACCGATAAAACGGCGACGAATAACCAGGCTGGGTTCGTACTTGACCAGATCTTCGGTGGTTGCCGCATTGATACTGATCAGATCCTTCTGGGTAAGAATGCTTGATGGACTGCTGTAATCGGTTGCCCTGGTTGGCGATTCTTTACCCCATACTTCGATCTCTGCCATACCCTGAGGTGCTATTTGAACTGCGTGAGCAGTTAATGAAAGACTGGTAATTCCTGCGCCCAATAGTCTGAACGGTATACTCTTAACTAAACTTGCCATGACCTTTTCTTACTTTGTTGGTTAAAAAGGCGGCATTATTAACCAGATGGAAATGTTCTGAAATGTGACAAATTGTCGCAGTGGCCGGTTTAGTCGGAGATGAAGGGAAAAAGTAGGGTCAGATCACACTTTCTAGCGCCTCAACTAAAGGAAAGTGTGATCTGACCCCACTTTCTCCGTTGGTAAAACTGCGGGTAGCATGCATTAAGACCGGCTCCTTGTGCCAGGTGGATGGTTTGGCGATTTGAAGCCTATCATCGAGCCGGTCTTTTTTCTTCAACTATTTCATAATCTTAGACTTAAGTAAGTGCCATTCTGATCTGACCCTACTTTCTACATTTTCTTGCTTGCTACACTTTCTAGTGGTTCAGGCTTGGCAATGCCATAGCCTTGGGCAAAATCAACGCCAAGCAATTTAAGCTGTTGTAGCGTTTCGTCATTCTCGACAAACTCGGCAATAGTGCGTTTGCCCATGACATGGCCGATGTCGTTGATAGAGGTGACCATGGCCAGGGACATTCGGTCGCGGGTGATATCCCTTACGAACATACCGTCGATTTTGAGAAAGTCCACCGGCAGATTTTTGAGATAGCCAAAAGAGGACATGCCGCTGCCAAAATCATCCAGTGCGAACAGGCAGCCTCTTTTTTTAAGGTGATGCATAAAATGTAAAGCCAGTGAAAGGTTTGAAACGGCTGCGGTTTCTGTGAGTTCGAAACAGATTTTGCGGGCATCGATTTTTGGGGAATCAAGTAGCTCGGCAATGTGATGGAGTAGATCATTATCTGAAAGTGAGTTTCCCGACAGGTTAATATTGCACAAATCAGTATTGGCCATTTTTTCAGGATTGCATCTTAGCCAGTCAAAGGTATGGTTGATCACCCAACGATCGATTTTGGACATGAGACCGTAGCGTTCGACGGCCGGGATAAATGCGCCGGGTGGAACAATCGTACCGTCCGGCTCAACCAGTCTCACCAGAATTTCGATATGTTGCCCCGGTTCGCGATTGTCCGCGTTGAGTGGCAAAATGGACTGTTGATACAGTACAAAACGGTCCTCAGTCAATGCGCTGTCGACTCTGCTGACCCAGCTCATCTCATTCCTTCGAATATTTAGATTGTCATCATCTTCGGTAAAGACGTGCAGTCGGTTGCGGCCATGTTCCTTGGCAGAATAGCATGCTTCATCAGCTTGCCTCAGTAGTATCTCAGCTTCGGCAGATTCGAGGTTGATCGATACGATACCTATGCTGGCGCCTACTGAAAAAGTGTTCTCTTCCCAGACAAAACGGAATTGTTCAACGGTCCTGCGGATGGTATCTGCTATTTCATTTGCAATGTCGACAGGACATTCATTCAGCAGGATGCCAAACTCGTCACCACCAAGGCGCGCGAATACATCACCACGACGAAGATCATCGGTGATCAAATGGGAAAGCTGTTGTAATAACGCATCACCCGCGGCGTGACCGCAGGTATCATTAACGACCTTGAACTGATCGAGATCAATATAGAGCAAAGCGTGCGTCCGGTTTTTGCGGTTTACGTCTTGCCGGAATTGATAAAGCAGTCTGGAGAATTCATTACGGTTGATCAGGCCGGTCAGGGAGTCATGTGCGGCCTGGTATTCAAGCTCGTGGGTCATGTGACGTGCTTCGGTAACATCATGAAAGACCATGACTGCGCCCACGATTTCACCGTGGCGGTTCAGAATAGGAGAGCCTGAATCGTCAATTGCAGATTCCTGTCCGTCACGACCGATTAGCAGAGCGTTTTTCTCCATAGTGACTATTTTCCCCGACTGCAGACTCTGTCGGACGGTGTTGGGTATTGGCTGGTGACTGGTCTCATCGATAAGACTGAAAATTTGTTCAATCGGCCTGCCCTTTGCCTCTTCACTGGTCCATCCGGTCAGTTGCTCACTAATCGGGTTTAGATACTGAACACAGCCCTCAACATCGGTAGTGATAACACCGTCACCAATGGAATGTAATGTTATCTCGGCCATTTCCTTTGCTTCGAATAGCTCTTGCTGAGCGGTTTCCAATTCCTGTTCTCTGGTTCGCTGAAGTTCCAGAGATTCGGCAAGCTGATTCACTGATGATCCCAGCAGGGCTAATTCACGGGAGCTTTGAATACTCAGACGACTTTTCAGGTCACCCCGTGTCAAGGCCAACAGACGGTTGTGAATTCTTCCGATGGGTCTAACCGCGAACGCATGTATGAGCAGAATAATGATGAGTGTCAGCACAATCAGGGAGGCAAATACGGAGTAACGTAATCTTTTAACTTGCCGTTCGACTTGTTGATCCAGGCGACTCGCGCTCCATTCAATTGCCATGGAACCAAAAAGCTCTTCCTCAAAACGGATCTCTTTTGAAAAGCTAACCAGGTTCATGGTTGCGTCATTATTGTTCCGTGTCCAGGAAGCAAGAAGTAAACCCTCTTCGTTAAATATGCGGATAGCATGTACATCGGGCTGCAAGCGGCCTGTTTCATTGACAAGGGTGCGCAGTTGCGGAATATCTTCACTAATGACCGGCTCCAGCGTCGCGGCGGTGAGTAGCAGGAACATCTCTTCACTGGTATCGTGCAGGCTGGCTGCATAATCTTCTTGAAGCTGACTACGTAGCAGGTCGCCGGCTACCAATGCGACCACAATTAACGCCACAGACAGGGAAAGGGAAAATTTTAGCCATAGTGGTGTGAGATTGGTGCCGCTTATTCCAGACGGTATGCCCAGTCGTGTGTCTGTAGCTGTCCCTGGACTTACCCTTGCACCATCCATCATCTTGTATCCTTCCGCTCACTCCATACTAAAAAACAATGAATTTTGCTTAATGGCTTTCCTGATCAGCGCAAAGTCGCTATCGTTGCCTTCCACAAAACCATTTTTCTTCAGCGACCTTTGATCCTCGGTATTGACCATTTCAAGCAGGCTGGACTTAAGCGCAAGAAAAATCTTCTGATCAAGTTCGCTGCGGGCAATCCATGGTTTGGTCACATTCGGAAATGTGGCTAGCACCTTCAATGGTGAGCCGTCAGCTACAAGTCTTTTGTATGTACTTTCCTTCAAGGCTCCGGCATCAAACTGACCAGCAGCGACAGCTGAGCCTACCTTGTCGTGCCGCTTCAGATAGTCATACTCTTTGAGATCATTTGCCCTGATTCCCTGCTCCAATAGAAACTGTTGTGAGAGATAGCGCCCGATGGTAGAACCTTGGTCGCCAAAGGCAAAGCGTTTTCCTTTGAGGTCTGCAGGTGAATTTATGGAACTGTTGGCAGCAACACATATGACACCATTAAAACGTTTTTCTCCTTTTTTGGACTCCAGGGCGAGAATTTTTACTGTACTCTGTCGCTCTTTTGCTTCCACGTAGGAAGCGGGGCCGAGACGGGCAAAATCCACCTTGCCGGTTGTTAAATTTGTAATGCCTATTTCATAGGTGCTCGCCACCTGAAGTTTTATACGAACAGGCTCTTCCATGCGTTGAGTAAGACTTTTTTCCAGGACTTTGAGTGCAGGTTTAAATTTTTTAACCACTATTGTGGGTTTGTCAGCAGCGTATATGCCAAAAGACAGGGTTATCTCGGCGGCTGCATTTGAAATACCAAGGAGGGGGGCTGCCAGCAGAAGCAGACAGAGCTTTCTATACGTAAACCACCTGTTTGCCATTGTTAATGATCCTTTCAGTCAGGCTAAATAAAATCCGGTTTCCCTGCGGTGCCTTATGGGTTGGAAAAACTGAAAAGCTATGAATACGGGCTGTCTTCCGTTGCTATAGGGTCACTGTTATCTCTGCATATCATTTCAACGATTAAAAAGAGGATCTATTAACTTATTCTAGACCATATCCTCAAAGGTCGCACAGTAAATTGGTGATGGTTGCGGATTGGGCTGGTGCGGCCAAAAAAGGGATTACTATTTTGGTTTTTGATTGCCGGTATCTGAAGTGTACTGATCACCGGCATGGTGGGTAAGTTTTGTCGTACAATTATGGAAATGTGGTGGGCCTGGAAGGACTCGAACCTTCGACCGATCGATTATGAGTCGAGCGCTCTAACCAACTGAGCTACAGGCCCCGAGGGGGTTTGTTAAACTGCATTGTTGCTGTTATCGAAATTTCAACCCGGATAAAGTGGCGGATATATCAACGCGGCGCATTATAAAACGCCGCGTTTGGTCTGGCCAGTATTATTCATCCAGGAAAGAACGCAGGTGCTCAGAGCGGCTTGGGTGACGCAGTTTCCTCAGAGCCTTGGCCTCGATTTGACGAATACGCTCGCGTGTCACATCAAACTGTTTGCCGACTTCCTCAAGGGTGTGATCGGTATTCATATTGATGCCAAAACGCATGCGCAATACTTTGGCTTCCCTGGCTGTTAGCCCCGATAGCACATCAGTCGTTGCTTCTTTTAAGCCTTCACCCGTGGCTGAGTCAACCGGGGAGTCGATATTCGCATCTTCGATGAAATCACCCAGATGTGAGTCTTCATCGTCACCGATCGGTGTCTCCATTGAGATAGGCTCTTTGGCGATTTTGAGTACTTTACGAATTTTGTCCTCTGGCATCTCCATTCGCTCGCCCAGTTCTTCTGGCGTCGGTTCGCGGCCCATTTCCTGTAGCATCTGCCGTGAAATACGGTTCAGTTTATTGATCGTTTCGATCATATGAACTGGTATGCGGATGGTCCTGGCCTGGTCCGCGATGGAGCGGGTGATGGCCTGCCGAATCCACCAGGTGGCATAGGTTGAAAATTTATATCCGCGACGGTATTCAAACTTGTCTACGGCTTTCATCAGGCCAATGTTGCCTTCCTGGATCAGATCGAGAAACTGCAGGCCACGGTTGGTGTATTTCTTGGCGATTGAAATCACCAGGCGCAGGTTAGCCTCGACCATCTCTTTCTTGGCTCGTCGCGCTTTGGCTTCGCCAATCGACATGTGCCGGTTGATCTCTTTAATCTGCGCAATAGTGATGCCGACCTGTTCTTCGACGTACTTAAGTTTCTTCTGGGCCCTGACAATATCGCTTCGATAGTGGGCCAGACCTTCGGAAAAGTCATGATCGCCTTCGATCAGTTTGTCGAGCCAGGCTGAATCTGTCTCGTTGCCCATAAATTCCTTGATAAAGATCTTTCTGGGCATTTTTATCGTACGGGTGCAGGTGTGCAGTATTAGCCGCTCCTGCTCCCTGATATGTGAAAGTAACTCACGAATGCCGCCAACCAGTAAATCGTAGAAGCGTGGCGTGAGTTTGAGTGGAGAAAAAATCTCCCCCAATTCAGCTAGTGCTTTGGCTGTTTGCTTGGCACCATGCCCGTGTTTTTCGCTGGCCTTGACGACTTTCTTCAGATGTTTTTTTAGCTCACCCATGCGGCGGGCTGTTTCGATCGGATCAGGACCGCGTTCTGTTTCCTCATCGTCATCCTCATCGTCGCTATCGGTGTCTTTAGCAGCACCATCTTTGACATTTTTGGGCGCGTCAGGAGAGTTTGCGGCTGGTAAAAAGGTTTTTTCGCCGTCATCGTCTATAAAGCCGCTAAGAATATCGCTGATTCGGCCACCCTCTTCCGAGGCTGCTTCATGGGCATCGAGGATGGTTTGTACGGAACCGGGAAATGCCGCGACTGCGGTCATCACTTCACGAATACCTTCTTCAATCCTTCTGGCAATGACGATTTCGCCTTCACGGGTTAGGAGTTCAACCGTACCCATCTCGCGCATATACATACGCACCGGGTCAGTTGTTCTGCCTACGTCAGTTTCAACGGCCGCCAGTGCAGCTGCAGCTTCTTCGGCCACATCTTCGTCGGCCGCGTCTGTCATGAGAATAGATTCCAGATCGGGTGCCACCTCGTCTACGGTGATGCCCATGTCGTTAATCATTCGGATAATGTCTTCGACCTGATCGGGATCTGATATATCTTCTGGAAGGTGATCGTTCACCTCTGCGTAGGTAAGATAGCCCTGTTCTTTGCCGCGTGCAATAAGCTCTTTTAACCGGGATCTTTGTTCCGAAGTATCTGCCATAAATGACCTTGCTGGTTACTCGACACAAAAGGGCCGAAATTATAATGATTCTAAGCTGCGGATGCTAGTTAAATATAGTGCTTAAACATCTTAATTCAAGGGATCGGGAGCGTATTTTTCTATTTTGTTGCCCTGCTTTGGCTTTGGTTCAATAATTGCGCTAATTTTGCCTTTTCATCTGCGGTTAGTTCGCTGATTATTGATTTTTCCAGTAGCTTGTTCAACTGTTGATCCTGTCGCTGTTTTATCAGTAATTCCAGGACGCCGCTGAATTTATCGGTAAGGTGTTGTTCGTTGGATACGGGCAGTTCGATAGCTGATAATCGGGCTATTTCCCGATAGCCTTCCTGATCATCGACGCCCTGCCAGTGGCCAATAATCCCCCCGGTGGTGATGGACGGGGATTCTTTTAGCAGTTTGACCAGGTCCAGCAATAACCGGCTATCGGGGATTTCCAATTCGTGCAATTGCTCGTCTGAGATAATTTTGGCTAGTGTTGGCAGGTGGAGCAATAAAGCGATTGCCTGTTCAACCGGCGAAAGTACGCGCTGTTGGTTTGATCTGCGCCTTTGTGGCGTCGGACGGTTTTGTGTGTCTTCAGCGGCATATTGTTCGAGAGGCGAATCATAATCATCGTTGGTCTGTTTTGGCGTACGCTCTGAAAAATGTTCGAGCTGGCTGACGGATAAACTGGTCAGCGAGGCGAGTTGCTCAATCATCAATTGTCGTAACATGCCATTGGGTAATGACTGCATTTTTTTGAGCGCGAGTTTGCTGAGTCGTGCTTTGCCATCCAGGCTGCTGGTGTCTATCTGCTGCAGCAGGCAATCAAAGAAAAAATCCGGTAATGATTTTGCCAGAGTGATCTGTTTGTCAAAGCCCACCTTACCCTCTTTGCGAACCAGAGTGTCCGGGTCTTCACCTTCGGGTAGAAACATAAAACGGATCTGCCGGCCATCTTCCATGCAGGGAAGGGCGTTTTCCAGCGCCCTTTCGGCGGCCTGGCGACCAGCGGCATCGCCGTCGAAGCAAAATACCACTTCCGAAACCGTGCGAAATAGCTTGATCAGGTGTTCTTTGCTGGTCGCTGTGCCCAGAGTGGCGACTGCATTATGAATGTCAAATTGAGCAAGACTGATTACATCCATATAGCCTTCCACAATGATGAATCGTGTGAGCCGGTTGCTGGCCTGTCTTGCTTCATAGAGGCCGTAAAGCTCCCGTCCTTTATGGAAAACCTGAGTTTCAGGTGAGTTCAGATATTTAGGTTTATCATTGCCCAGTACGCGGCCACCAAAAGCGATTGTTCGGCCCCGACTATCGCGTATAGGAAAAACAATTCGTTCGCGGAACCGGTCGTAAGTGTCCTCGCTCTGATCTTTGGTGATCAGCAGGCCGGCATCGATCAGTTGTTTTTTATCTTCCTCAGAGCTGATCAGCGCGTTTTCCAGGTTATGCCAGCCGGGAGGCGCGAAGCCGATGGCGAAAGACTTGGCGACCTCGCCGGTTAAGCCACGTTTTTTAAGATAATCAACCGCTATCTGGCGTTGTGGGTGGCCACGCAATTGCTGTTGATAGTAATGGGTGGCACGGTCGAGTTGCTGATAGAGAGATTTTTGCTTTTTTTGCTGCTCAGGATTGGCGGGCTGACTCTCCTGGGGAACCTCCAGACCGGATTTTCTGGCCAACTCCTCAACGGCGGCACGAAAGTCCAGGTGCTCAAATTCCATGACAAAGCCAATTGCATTGCCGCCGGCACCGCAACCGAAGCAATAGTAGAACTGCTTGTCGGGGCTGACGCTGAAGGAGGGTGACTTTTCCTTGTGGAAAGGGCAGAGCGCACTGTAGTTTCGTCCCGACTTACGCAGGCTGATACGGCTGTCTATCAGTTCGACGATGTCGGTACGATCGAGTAAGTCGTCAATGAAGTTCTGAGGAATAAGGCCAGCCATAACCGCCTATTATCACCTCTGGCCACAGTCATGCAAAGCGCTAATTACGCGCAGTATTAAATTGGAGGGTTAGCAGGCTAGGAGAGCCGGCTTTTAATGAGTTGACTTACCTGGCCCATATCGGCTTTGCCCTGTAGCTGTGGGCGCAGGATGCCCATCAGTGCGCCCATATCCTTCATGGAGCTGGCATTCGTTTGGTTGATGGCCTGTTCAATAAGGTCATTAATTTCTGCTTCAGTGAGTGCCTCAGGCATAAATTCCTGGATCACCTGCACTTCGTATTTTTCCTTATCGGCCAGGTCCTGTCGGTCAGCTTTCTCGAACTGTGAAATCGAGTCGCGCCGCTGTTTGAGCATTTTGTCGAGAATGGTGATAATGCGAGCGTCATCGAGGTCGACCCGTTCGTCAACTTCAATACGCTTAAATTCTGACATCATAAGACGGATGGTGCCAAGACGTTCTTTATCCTTGGCACGCATGGCATCTTTCATCGCTTCAGTGATGCGTTGCTTTAGTTCTGACATTGCGCGGATTACCGGTTAAACAGACGCTTTAAAGTGCGACCGGTCGAACTAGTAGAGTCGCTCCATGCGACGGGTTTCACGCTGAACCTTTTTAGCATGGCGTTTCACGGCTGCAGCAGCTTTACGCTTACGAATCCAGGTGGGTTTTTCATAGAATTCGCGACGACGAACTTCAGCCAGAATGCCGGCTTTTTCGCAGGATCGTTTGAAACGGCGTAATGCGATGTCGAATGGTTCATGCTCTTTGAGTTTTACTGAAGGCATTAAAGTTACCTATTTTTACAATTTGTGTTCCAATTAGCGGGCCAGTTTGGTAAAAGTCCACCAGGCCGGTATCCCGCGACTAAAAATCGTACCTAAAGTGCTGTATAGACAGGCTTAGGGGCGCGCATTCTAATCCCTAATGCGCTGAAATGCAAAAGTTTAGCGTAAAAAACCGGGAATGATTAAAGGGCACGAACAGTCAGATTTATGAGAATTTTAGGTATTGAGACCTCCTGTGATGAAACCGGGGTTGCTATTTACGATAATGATCGGGGGTTGCTAGCAGACGCACTCTACAGTCAGATCGATCTTCATGCGGATTATGGCGGGGTGGTGCCGGAGTTGGCTTCGCGTGACCACGTGCGCCGGTTGTTGCCTCTTATCCGTCAGGTGATGACTGAATCCGATTCAGATCAACAGGATATAGATGCGATTGCCTATACCTCCGGCCCCGGACTGATAGGTGCACTGATGGTAGGAGCAGGGGTTTCCAAATCATTGGCTTATGCCTGGAAGATACCTGCTTTAGGGGTTCATCATATGGAGGGGCATATGCTGGCCCCGATGCTGGAACCTGACCCCCCGGCGTTTCCTTTTGTTGCGTTGCTGGTTTCAGGTGGGCATACACAGTTGGTGGAGGTTCGCGGCGTTGGGCATTATCAACTCCTTGGAGAGTCCCTGGATGATGCCGCGGGGGAGGCTTTCGATAAGTCTGCAAAAATGCTTGGCTTGGAATACCCGGGTGGCCCGGCGATTGCCAATCTGGCACGGCAGGGGCGGGCAGATCGTTTTGTGTTTCCACGGCCCATGACGGACAGGCCGGGGCTGGATTTCAGCTTCAGTGGTTTGAAGACTTTTACTCGAAACACGATAGCCAGACAGAGTAGCGAGGGGGAGATTGAACCACAGGTGAAGGCCGATATTGCGCTGGCATTTGAGACAGCAGTCGCTGAAACACTAATGATTAAATGCCGGCGTGCACTGGAGCAGACGGGGTATAAAACGCTGGTCATAGCTGGAGGTGTGAGTGCCAACCTGAGTCTGAGAGAAAAACTACAGCAGATGATTGATCGGGAGCCGGGTCGTACGCTCTATTATGCCCGGCAGGAGTTTTGCACGGATAATGGTGCAATGATTGCCTACGTTGGCTGTCAGCGGCTAATGGCCGGTCAACAGGAGGATCTTGCGATCGTTTGCCGTCCACGTTGGCCGCTTGAAGAGCTGCATCCGGTTGGTGACAAGCACTAACAACAGCAATAAGGAGCAATATAATGGATATCGTTTATATCCGGGAGCTTGAAATTGAAACGACAATTGGTATCTATGACTGGGAACGGGAGGTCAAGCAGGTGGTCAGCCTTGATCTCGAAATGGCTGCAGATGTCCGTGTTGCTGCCATTACGGATGATATTGCCGATACACTGGATTATAAGTCAGTGGCCAAGCGGCTGATTGATTTTATCGGTCAAAGTGAATTTGAACTGGTGGAGGCGATGGCAGAGCAGGTAGCACAGATTGTTCGCGAAGAGTTTAAAGTCCCCTGGTTGAGGTTGCGTTTGAGTAAACCGGGTGCGGTTCGAGGCGCACGTGATGTGGGAGTGATTATCGAGCGTGGTTGCGCGAATACCGGAGCAACAGAATCGAATGACTAGTGTATTTCTTGGTATTGGCAGTAATCAGGAGCGTACACGCCATATTTGTTCGGGGCTGGATATGCTTTATGAGCAAATGGGAGAGTTGGTACTTTCTTCGGTTTATGAAAGTGAAGCCGTCGGGTTTAGAGGTAAACCCTTTTATAATCTGGTGGTGAGAGTCGAAACCTCAATCGGTCTTGGTGAATTAACAGGGCTGATCAAAGCGGTTGAAGATAAAAATGGTCGAGACCGCTCCGGGCCAAAATTTAGCTCCAGAACTTTAGATATAGATGTCCTGTTGTTCGGTGATTGCGCAGGTTTGTGCGAAGGGATCGAGTTGCCCAGGCCCGAGATCCTCGAATATGCACACGTGCTATGCCCTTTGGCAGAGGTTGCCGGGGACTGGCAGATGCCTGGCTCGGCTTCGAACTATAGCGAGCTATGGCGCACCTATGATAAATCAAGACAGTCGATCTGGCCGGTTGATTTTGAGTGGCAGGGCCGTAAGATCTCGACCGCAAATAGCTTTTGACATGCTTACTGATTGAGGCTTCTGCCACCATCCACACGGATAATCTGACCGGTCACATAGGGTGCCTGATCGATAAGAAAAAGTGCCGCATTACAGATATCCGCTGCAGCTCCGGTTTTTTTTAATACGGTGCGATCGAGAATTTCCTTTTGGGTGCCTGTATCATTGGTAGCTTCGCCATCAGGCCATAGAATAGCCCCGGGAGCAATACCATTGACACGAACCTCTGGCCCCATCTCTTTGGCGAGAGTTTTGGTGAGCATTGCCATGCCTGCTTTGCTGATACTGTAGACCGGATGACCATCCAGTGGACGGTCAGCGTAAATGTCCACCAGATTGATGATACAGCCATTGGTTGCTTTCAACAGGCTTGAAAATGCCTGACATAGAAAGAAAGGCGCGCGCAGGTTGGTGTTGAGTAAAACATCCCAATCAGCCGGACGGGTTTCTTCAATCTTGCCGGGAAAGAAACGGGCGGCATTGTTAATAAGCACATCGAGCCGCTCCCAGCGCTGGGCTACAATCTCCCTTAACGTCTGAATATCATCCAGTTGAGCTAAATCTGCCTGCGCTATCAACGCTGACCCGGGTCGCAACCGGTTTAACTCCTGCAACAATTCCCGAGCCTGTTCCTTTGACCTGCTGTAATGAATGACGATGTCGTAACCTTTATGGTGCAGTGAAAGGGCCATTGCCCTACCCAGCCGTTGTGCTGCTCCGGTAATCAAAGCCGTTTTGGTTTCGCTCATCATAAAACCCTTTCCAGTTGACTGATCGCCCTGATTCTTGAGTCTTTTATTGCTTTTCCCAATGATTCCCCTTTAAGCCCCTTGTCAATCAATGATTTGAGATCGACGTTTTTTGCCTGCTCCAGGGCTCGTCGCAGGAAATCTGCCTGCGGATAGGGCTTTTGCTCCAGGCCCTTTCTGCCTCGAGCATCCGCTTCCGAGGCGAGCAGGAAAAGCTCAAAACGGTCGGGTCTGCGCAGTGCGTCGGTATTCGTTATCAGCTCCAGAATTTTGGCTGGGCGCATCTCCAGCGCCCGATGACAATGCGTGTGGTAACGCGATACCAGTATTGCCAGTGCTGTATAACTGTTAGGAACCTTTAAACGCTTGCCAATATCCTGTATCAGTGCCACTCCTTTATGCTCATGGGCGATATGGGATGGCCATTGGTCTGGCGCAGTCAGGCCTTTGCCTAAATCATGTACCAGGACTGCGTAGCGCATCAGGCTAGAGTCAGATAATTTTGCCGCCTGCTCAAGCGCAAGTAGCGTATGAAGTCCGGTGTCAACCTCTGGGTGGTATTTCTCAGGTTGTGGTATTCCGAATAATCTGGCAACCTCAGGCAGGATATCTGCAAGTGCATGACAATCTTTCAGCACCTGTATGAATTGTCGGGGAGTTTGTTCCGAGAGGGCAGATTCAATCTCTTTCCAGATCCGTTCCGCGACCAGATGTTCGAGCTCTCCGCTCGCGACAATCTTTTGCATGAGTGCCAGCGTTTCATCGGCAACACTGAACCCGAGATGATAATAGCGGGCAGCAAAACGAGCGACGCGAAGTATGCGCAGCGGGTCTTCGGCAAAAGCCGGGGATACATGGCGCAGGATCCGTTGCTCGAGGTCCTGCCTGCCGCCGTAGGGGTCGATCAGTTGTCCGTCACTGGATCGCGCCATGGCGTTTATAGTGAGATCTCTACGTTCGAGATCCTGTTCAATTGTCACGTCGGGGCTGCTGTGACAACTGAACCCGGTATAGCCCTTTCCGGTTTTACGCTCGGTGCGAGCAAGCGCATACTCTTCATGGCTGGTCGGGTGCAGGAAAACCGGAAAATCCTTGCCAACCTGTCGATAGCCGGAATCAAGCATCTGTTGAGGTGTTGCGCCCACCACTAACCAGTCCCGTTCACGAACGGGAAAATCGAGCAATTCGTCTCTTACTGCGCCACCAACCAGATAAATATCCATGGGGCTATTCTAATGAGGGTGGGTAGCGAAAGCCAAATATATCGAAAGGCGGTGATTCAGGTTGCAGTTTTCTGTTCAATCACCCAAATCTTCTGAATCCATTGTGACCCGATCAGCGGATTCTTCGCTGACTGATTCATCGGTGCAGATAAGCTCTGCTGTGGTTTTGCCATCCTGAATCGAAGCCAGGTGAACATCGAAACCCCAAAGACGATGAAGATGCTTCATCACTTCCCTTGCATCTTCCTGCTCCAGTGGTACTCGGTTATGTTGCTTGTGGTGCAAAGTCAGCGAGCGATTGCCGCGCAGGTCTACGGAAAAGATCTGAATATTGGGTTCCTGAGCACTCAGATTGTATTGCTGTGCGAGCTGTTCCCGAATGAAATGGTAACCACCTTCGTCATGGATGGCGGTCACCTCAATTTCCTTTTGCTGATCATCGTCCAAAATGCAGAACAGTTTCATGTCACGAATCACCTGCGGTGATAAAAATTGCAGAACAAAGCTCTCGTCTTTGTAACTTTGCATGGCTTCATGCAGCGTTTCGAGCCAGTTTGTTCCGGCAATATCAGGCAGGTATTCTCTGTCCTCTGCAGTCGGGCTTTCGCAAACCCGTCGAATATCAGAAAACATTTTAAAGCCCAGCGTGTAGGGGTTGATCCCGTTGTAATAGGGTGTGTCAAAATCCGGTTGAGCGATCACATTGGTGTGAGATTGCAGGAACTCGAACATAAATCCATCGTTGACCAGCTGCTCATCATAAAGTGTATTCAAAATGGTGTAGTGCCAAAAGGTGGCCCAACCTTCATTCATTACCTTGGTTTGGCGTTGCGGATAAAAGTACTGGGCCACTTTACGCACGATACGTACGACTTCGCGCTCCCAGGGTTCTAAAAGTGGAGCGTTTTTTTCGATGAAGTAGAGAAAGTTCTCCTGCGGTTCGGCAGGGAAGCGGTTGATAAACTCCTTTTCTGACTTTTCTTTTTTGGGTATGGTGCGCCAAAGGTCATTGACCTGTTGTTGAAGGTACTCTTCGCGTTCTGCCTGTAACTGTTGTTCCCGCTCAGCAGAAATGGGAGCGGGCCTGCGGTATCGGTCTACACCGTAATTCATCAATGCATGGCAGGAATCGAGCAGGCCTTCAACTACATCGACGCCATAGCGTTGCTCACAATCAGCGATGTAGCGTTTCGCAAACAGCAGGTAATTGACTATGGCGCTGGCATCGGTCCAGGTTTTGAAGAGGTAATTGCCCTTGAAAAAAGAGTTGTGCCCAAAGCAGGCATGCGCGATAACCAGTGCTTGCAGCGTCAGCGTGTTTTCTTCCATTAAATAGGCGATACAGGGGTTTGAGTTAATGACCAGCTCATAGGCCAGGCCCATATGACCGCGGCGATAATTTTGTTCTGTAGAAAGAAACTGTTTGCCAAAAGACCAGTGGTGATAGCCAACGGGCATGCCGGTTGAAGAGTAGGCGTCCATCATCTGCTCGGCACTGATAATCTCGATCTGGTTCGGATAGGTATCAAGTTGATAGTTTTCAGCAATTCGTGCTATCTCAGACTCATAGGCCTCCAGATTCTCAAAGGTCCACTCAGAACCTTCAGCAATTAATGTGCCTTTTTTGCGAGAGGATGCCTTCTTTTGGGGAAGCGCAGAGTGCCCTCCGATCGTCGTTTCTGACGCAGATTGAGCCTTGTCCGGGGGGCTATCGTAACCCTCTTCCGGATAGCTGCTGATATCAGGTCGTTTGGATTCGCTCATGTGGTTTTCCTTTCAAACAGATCATGGAATACCGGATAGATATCTTCTGCTGATACAATCTGCTGCATGGCAAAACAGTCAGAAAATCCTTGAGCGATATCCTCGTAGGCGTACCAGAGTGCCTGATGGTCACGTGGCGTAATTTCCACATAGGTAAAATACTGGACTTTAGGCAAAATATTGCTGACCAGAATATCCCGGCAGAGAGGTGAATCGTCGGCCCAATTGTCACCGTCAGATGCCTGTGCCGCATAAATATTCCAATCGTTGGCCGGGTAGCGATCTGCGATAATCTCGTTCATCAGTTTGAGTGCACTGGATACAATGGTGCCGCCGGTTTCGCGTGAATAGAAGAACTCCTCCTCGTCGACCTCGGTTGCGCTGGTGTGATGGCGTACAAAAACCACTTCAATCTTTTGGTAGTTACGTTTGAGAAAAAGGTAAAGCAGAATAAAAAAGCGTTTGGCCATATCCTTGATATCCTGCGTCATGGAGCCGGAAACATCCATGAGGCAAAACATGACTGCGCTGGTCGAAGGGGTGGGTTGAGCGATGACATTGTTGTATTTGAGGTCATAGTCATCCAGAAATGGGATGTGATTTAATCTGCGTTTCAGCCGCTCAAGTTCCGAGGACAGTTCCTTTATCAGCAAACCATTGGCCTCCTGATCGTCAGGGGAGGCGCGTAGCTCCTCTAGCTTTTTCTCAGTCTCTTTGATTTTCTTGCGTGTTGCCCCGCCCAGCGCAATACGTCGCGCGTTGGCGCTGCGTAACGATTGAATTACGTTCAATCTCGCCGGAATCCCTTCGTTGGTATAACCGCCCTTGATCAACTTGTAGGAATCGGTTTTCATCAACTGTTTTTTTACCAGGTTAGGCAGTTCGAGGTCGGCGAACATAAAGTCGAGGAACTCATCCTGGGTGAGTTCAAAAACAAAATCGTCCATCCCTTCGCCGGAATCACTGGCTTCGCCACTGCCGCTGCCACCACCGCCACCGGAAGGACGTTTGATCTTGTCTCCGGTAACAAACTCCTTGTTACCTGGAAAGATACGCTGTTGGCGGCCGCCGCGACCATGGTGAAAGGTGGGTTCGGATACGTCTTTTCTGGGGATGCTGATATCTTCCCCGCGCTCCATGTCGGTGATGCTGCGTTTTTTTATGGCATCAGATACCGCCTCTTTAATATGGGAGCGATACCGTCTTAAAAAGCGCTGGCGATTGACAGCGCTTTTGTGCTTGCCGTTCAAGCGTCGATCTATGATCATAAACGCCATGAAATTTCCCCTTTTGGTAAGTCGCGATTACTGTGATTTTCTGACGCGTAGATACCATTCAGATAGGAGACGGACCTGTTTCTCCGTATAACCACGCTCCGTCATTCGGTTTACAAAATCCTTGTGCTTCTTTTGATCTTCGTTAGAGGATTTGGCGTTGAAAGAGATGACGGGTAACAGATCTTCTGTGCTTGAGAACATGTTTTTCTCTATGACCAGACGCAGTTTTTCATAGCTGTTCCAGGACGGGTTCTTGCCATTGTTTGAGGCTCTGGCTCGCAGTACGAAATTGACCACTTCGTGCCTGAAGTCCTTGGGATTACCAATGCCTGCCGGTTTTTCTATCTTCTCCAATTCTTCATTTAGTGCGGCATGGTCAAGGATCTCTCCGGTTTCGGGATTACGGAATTCCTGATCCTGAATCCAGAGATCGGCATAAGTGATGTATCGGTCAAATATGTTCTGACCGTACTGGGAGTAAGATTCCAGATAGGCAGTTTGAATCTCCTTGCCAATAAAGTCGATGTAGCGCGGGGTGATGAACTCCTTCAAAAAGTTAAGATAGCTGTCCCTTATTTCTGCCGGGAACTGTTCCTGATCTATCTGTTTTTCTATGACATACAGCAGATGTACCGGGTTGGCGGCTATCTCGGAGGGGTCGAAATTAAACACCTTTGAGAGAATTTTAAAGGCGAATCGGGTGGATAGGCCGTCCATACCTTCGTCAACGCCGGCTGTATCCTTGTAGTCCTGAATGGATTTTGCCTTTGGGTCGACATCTTTCAGATTCTCACCGTCATACACGCGCATTTTTGAGTAGACACTTGAGTTTTCCGGCTCTTTTAGCCGTGACAGCACGGCAAATTGGGCGAGCATGCGGAGCGTATCCGGCGCGCAGGGTGCCTCACTCAGAGAGCTGTTTGATAGCAATTTTTCATAGATCCTGATCTCTTCGCTGACCTGCAGGCAATAGGGCACTTTAACGATATAAACACGGTCTATAAAGGCTTCGTTGTTTTTGTTGTTCTTAAAACTCTGCCATTCCGCTTCATTCGAGTGAGCAAGAATGATACCTTCAAAGGGAATGGATCCAATTGCTTCGGTACCATTATAGTTGCCTTCCTGGGATGCGGTGAGCAGCGGATGAAGGACCTTGATGGGTGCCTTGAACATCTCGACAAATTCCATGATGCCCTGATTGGATTTACACAGGCCACCCGAGAAACTGTAGGCATCAGGGTCGTTCTGTTCGTATTCTTCAAGCTTACGGATGTCTACCTTGCCGACCAGTGAAGAGATATCCTGATTGTTCTCATCACCCGGCTCTGTTTTTGAAACGGCGGTCTGGTTCAGTATAGACGGGTGCTGTTTGATTACTCGAAACTGGCTGATATCACCGTGATACTCCTTTAAGCGTTTGGCTGCCCAGGGTGACATGATGGTATTCACATAACGCCTGGGTATTCCGTACTCTTCCTCCAGTATCTGGGCATCCTCTTCGGGTTTAAACAGCGCCAGAGGTGATTCCTGAAGCGGTGAGCCTTTTAACGAATAAAAGGGTACTTTTTCGATGAGTGCCTTTAGTTTTTCGGCGAGTGAGGACTTTCCGCCACCCACAGGCCCTAACAGATAAAGTATCTGTTTTTTCTCTTCAAGTCCCTGTGCAGCGTGCTTGAAAAACGATACGATCTGCTCGATGCACTCCTCCATTCCGTAGAAGTCATTGAACTCCGGGTAGCGTTTGATGACCTTGTTGGAAAATATTCGGCTCAGACGAGGATCTTGAGAAGTGTCTATGAGTTCCGGTTCGCCAATGGCGATGAGCAGGCGTTCTGCTGCTGTTGCGTAAACAGTGGGGTCTGTTTTGCACAACTCCAGATATTCTTGCAGGCTGTATTCTTCTTGCTGGGCATCCTCGTAACGGGTCTGATACTGGCTCAATATACTCATTGTGACCTCCAGGTGATTGCCAAAGTACAACTACTACAATCTATCGGCTCCTATAAGTAATTACTTTAGGTGTAAAGCTTTACTCTAAGTATAAGCCAATTTTGTCCAGCCGTACGGCAAAAAAACAAATAACGTAAGGGTGACAATTTTATATTTAGAGGAGTCACTACAAACGAAGTTCCTGCTGGAGTGTTCGACTACTGACTTGACCAGGATGGCGTTAGTGGTTGCTTACGCTTTGAGCTAATGACTCTATAGGCTGTGGCAGGTGAGGTGAAATTCTGCAGCAAAATAAAATTTTGTTAAATACTCGGGATAAGGCATAGTGGACAAAAAATAGCATTTCTAAAGTATTTTTTTCGAATAGTGTATTTTTTTTAAAATCGGGGCGTTTTTTCTATAATGAGACCATCTCGTGGTAGTAAAGAGTTTGGCCAACTGGTGGATGCGATTACTGCCAGACCGGAGCTTTTTATTATAACCGGGGCAGGGCTGAGTACAGCATCCGGTATACCCGCTTACCGTGATGAATCGGGCCATTGGTGTGCCAAGAAGCCAATCTTGCACCAGGAGTTTATTCAGTCCGAGGATGCTCGAAAAAGATACTGGGCAAGAAGCCTGGTCGGCTGGCGCTATTTCACTGCTGCGCAGCCCAATGTGGGGCACCAGGCGTTATTTGAAATGGAGCGGTCCGGCTTTTCGCAGATTCTGGTGACCCAAAATGTCGATCGGCTGCACCAACGGGCTGGCAGCAACAAAGTGATTGATCTGCATGGCCGTCTGGACCGGATTTGTTGTCTGAATTGCGGTAGAAAAGACAAAAGAAGTGATTTTCAGGTTTGGCTGGAGAAGGCAAACCCCAATGTTACCCCGTTTTCGCGTAGTGTTTTGCCGGATGGTGATGCTGACGTTGTTACCACGCAGATGAGCGAATTTGTGGTGCCAACCTGTGTAGATTGTGCCGGTCACTATATGCCGGAAGTGGTTTTTTATGGGGGTGCGGTACCGCGTGACAGGATTGAGAGGATTTATGATGAACTGGACCACTGTAAAGCGTTGCTCATTATCGGGACCAGTTTGATGGCCTATTCAGTGTATCAGTTCTGTCGTGCTGCGGTTGATCGCGGTCTACCGATATTTGCCATCAATAAAGGCAAAACACGTCATGATGGCAGGTTTGATTTGAAAATTGAGCAATCTTGCGCAGAGGTGCTCCCGCAATTATCAACGCTACTTCGAGGGGGGTAGTACTTGCCGTCAATCAGCGGCTACAGTGCTCAGGAAAGGTGGACTGCCATGCTTCGAAGCCACCATCGAGACTATAAACTTCAACAAACGATTGCTCAGCAAAAAACTGGGCCGCACTTTGACTGGAGTTGCCGTGGTAGCAGCAGACAATGAGTGGCTGGCTTTTATCGGCGCCCTTCAGGAAATCAGCGACAGAGTGGTTATCAATATGCTGCGAATTGGTGATATGTGATGCCTGAAAACTTTGTTCATCACGAATATCTATCAGGGTAGCGCTTTTTTCTTCCAGCAACTGTTTTGCGTCGTTAACTGATACTCTTTGGTAGTTCATAGCAATTTTCCTCTCAACGACCTTTTACCATTGATGCGCAATCGCAGCTGAATATTTGATGGTCATCGAGTCTCATCATTGTGAGCTTACGTCCCCACACACAACCGGTGTCGAGCGCGAATACGTGATCTACGTTACTTTCGCCCTCCAGTGCTGCCCAGTGACCGAATAAAATTTGATGGTCCCGCGTTTTACGGTGGCGATGAACAAACCAGGGGCTGAATCCCTGTGGAGGGTTTTCAATCCCCTGGTGGTGGCTTAGCTCGAGTGTTCCCTTAGCATCGCACATACGCATTCGCGTCAGGTAATTGGTGATCAGCCGCATTCTTGGCCAGCCGCTGATATTATCGTCCCAGCAATCGGGCTGATCTCCGTACATCTGATAGAGAAACTCTTGGTATTCCGGGCCTTGCAATACCGTTTGAACCTCGTTGGCCAGTGCCAGTGCCTTTTGAATATTCCATTGTGGGGGCAGACCGGCGTGTACCAGAATATAGTTGCGTTTCGCATCGTAATGGAGCAACGGTTGTTGCCGCAACCACTCCAGTATCTCTTCCCGGTCCGGGGCGCTAAGAATATCGTTAATTGAGTCGTTCGGGTGCGGTCGCTTAATCCCGTTGGCAATCGCCAGCAGATGCAAGTCATGATTACCCAATACGATAGTGGCCTGTTTTTCCAGCCCTTTCAGGAAACGCAATGTCTGCAGAGAATCAGGTCCGCGATTAACCAGATCGCCCGCTACCCATAGCTGGTCGGAATTGGGGTTGAAGCGGGCTTTGTCGAGCAGGCAGGTGAGTGGTTCATAGCACCCTTGAATATCCCCAATTGCATAGATCGCCATGTCTGAATACCAGAATCTTAATGAAGTGCGTGAGGTGCAGCGAGGGAAAAAGCGTCTATGGGTGCGTCAAACAGATGGCCATCCTCACTGAGCATCTGGTAACTGCCTTGCATATGGCCCACCTTGGTGTTGAGCACCACGCCACTGTTATAGGTGAAGCTTGCGCCCGGTTCTATAACGGGTTGTTCTCCGACCACGCCTTCGCCTTGCACTTCCTGTAACTCGTTATTGGCGTCGGTAATTAGCCAGTGTCGACTGAGCAGTTGCGCCGAAAGCCTGCCTATATTGGTAATGGTGATGGTATATGAGAACACATACTGATTTTCGAGCGGGTCGGACTGTTCCTCTATATAGCTGGTTACTACGTCGACCAGGATTTGATAACGCTCGTCCTCTAAGTCTGTCATTGCAAATTACATCTGTACCTGAATAAGTCAGCTTAGAGTATCGCTGATTGTGACGAAATTTTGTAGTGTTAGATTTTCTGCCCGAAGTCCCGGTTCGATACCCAGGTTTTCCAACTGTTCAGCTGATAGCAGTTTCTTCAGATTATTACGGATCGTTTTGCGGCGTTGGTTAAAGGCGGTGCGAACAACCTTTTCGAGCATTGCTGTATTTTTCGCGGCTATCGGCGGCTCTGTGTAAGGGGTCAGGCGCACAACGGACGAATCAACTTTTGGACGGGGGTTGAATGCGCTGGGAGGCACCTCTATCAATGGCTCGACCCGGCAGTGATACTGCACCATTATGCCCAGACGCCCATAGGATTTCTCGCCGGTTCCGGCAGCCATACGGTCCACTACTTCCCTCTGCAGCATAAAGTGCATATCCTGGATTAAGGGTGCAAATTCGAGCAGGCGAAATATCAAAGGTGTTGAGATGTTGTATGGCAGGTTGCCAATGACACGTAATTTTTTCTGATTTGAAACCAGCGACGCATAATCAAATTTTAACGCATCCCCCTGGTGGATGGTCAGACCAGGGTAGTTAAAAAATTTGGTGCGTAAAATCGGAATCAGGTCACGATCCAGTTCTACTACATCGAGATGTCCCTGCGTTTCCTCCAGCAGATGCTCGGTTAAGGCGCCCAGACCCGGTCCTATTTCCAGAATCTGTTCATCCGGTTTTGCCGCCAGTGCGCGCATGATGCTTTGTATAATCTGCTCATCTTCAAGAAAATTCTGTCCGAATCGCTTCCTTGCCTGATGGCCTGCTGGCTGACGAGCCATTACCCGGTAGCCTTTGTCGCGGCAGTCGCCATTTGTTTGGCATAACCGATGGCCACTTCAAGGCTGCCTGAATTCGCCTGTCCGGTACCGGCCAGATCGAGTGCCGTTCCATGGTCCACAGAGGTTCGTATAATGGGTAATCCGAGGGTAATATTAACGGCCTTGCCGAACCCCTGGTACTTTAAGACGGGTAACCCCTGATCATGATACATGGCCAGTACCGCGTCTGCATTTTTCAGGTATTTGGGAGTAAACAAGGTGTCAGCAGGCAGCGGGCCGTGCAGATCGACACCCTGTTGTCTCAGTTGGTCAAGTACCGGAGTAATGATTTCGATCTCCTCCCGCCCAAGGTGGCCACCTTCTCCGGCGTGGGGATTGAGGCCGCAAACCAGAATACGGGGTTTGGCTATCGCAAATTTCGCTTTTAAATCCCGGTCGAGTATTTCGATCACCTGCTTTAAGTTATCCCGGGTAATTGCTTCTGATACTTTAGATATTGGCAGGTGGGTCGTGGCAAGTGCAACTCTCAAGCCCTCCGTCGCCAGCATCATGACTACTTTTGGCGTCCCCGTTAAATCCGCCAGGTACTCGGTGTGGCCACTGAAACCGATGCCGGCATCGTTGATAACACTTTTCTGAACCGGTGTTGTGACCATGGCGCTGAAATCGCCCTGTTGGCAGCCGGCAACCGCAGCGTTCAATGTTTCCAGGACATAGTGGGCGTTTTTCGGATCGAGGACTCCCGCCTGACAGGGCGCTGCCAGTTGCACGGGAAGATAATAAAGCGCGCCGCCGGGTAACGGCGGGTTGGAGGTTTGTTTGTCGAAAGGGTGTAATTTAAGGGGTAGTTCTAATTGTTTTGCGCGTTGGTGAAGTAGCTCTGGATCGGCGATTGCCACCGGCGCCGCCAGTAGCTGTCTCTGTGCCAGCTGAATCAAAATATCCGGTCCAATCCCTGCCGGCTCCCCGGAAGTGATGGCAATGCGCTGGTGGTTCATCCTGGCTCGTATCGCTGAGCGGCCGGTGGCCGCTATGGAATGCTAGTAGAGTTTAATATCGACGTAGGCATCCTCGCGTTCTTCGCGCAACCATATCTCCAGTTCTTCCTCAAACTTTCGCTGGTAGATAATATCTCTTGCACGGGCCCGTTGGATCTCTTTGCCCATATCGTACATCCGTCGGTCCAGGACCTCCAGAATATGCCAGCCGAAACGAGAACGGAAAGGCTTGCTGACCTGACTGGTCTCGGTGTCCATCATTATTTGTCTGAAGTTCGGGACCAGCTCGCGGCCATTGGTCCAACCCAGGTCGCCTCCGGATGCCAGTGACCCGGTATCCGAGCTGTGTGTTTTTGCCAGTTCAGCAAAATCCTCTCCAGCAATGATCCGGTCATACAGTTTGTTCGCCAGTGCCTGGGCCTGATCTTCATTGCGGATTTCAGAGGTCTGAATCAATATATGACGGACATGGGTCTGGGGTACCATTAGTGAGTCCCCGCCACGCTTATTGATCAGCTTGATGACGTGAAAACCGTTCGGACTGCGGATTGGCTCAGCGATCTCTCCCAGATTTAATTGGGGTGCAATATCAGAGAAAACGGAGGGCAACTGAGATGCTTTGCGCCATCCCATATCACCACCTTTGGCAGCCGCCGGTCCATTCGAGAACTGCTTGGCCAGTTCCTCAAAGCTTGCGCCAGACCTGGCTTGAGCGACCAGTTCTGCCGCTTTTTCAGAGGCCGCTGCCTGCTGTTCAGGGCCGGCATCTTCCGGGACTTTCAGCAGGATATGGCCGAGCTGATAAACGGCCTGGAGCTGCTCTTTTCCGGCATCTGAGTCTATATAGTTCTGGATCTCCTGCTCGGTGATGTCAATACGTGAACCGACCCGGCCTTCGCGCACGCGGGTGGTAATCATCTCCTTGCGGATCTGGTTTCGAGTCTCCTCATAGGATACGCCGTCCTTTTGCAGTTCCTGTTTGAACTGCTCAAGGGATAAGCCGTTCTGTTCTGCAATTCGCGACATGGTCTGGTTCAGGCTATTATCATCAATTCTGACACCGGCACGTTCGCCAATTTGCAGCTGGATACTGTCCATGATCAGTTGCTCAACCACCTGGCGAAGCAGTTCCTGTTCGGACGGGGGGGTTATATTCTGGCGTTCAAGTGTTTTGCCAGCATCTTTGAGCGCCTTTAAAACCTGACTCTCCATGATGATGTCGTCGTTCACAACTACGGCTACCCTGTCCAGGCGCTCCATAGCCGCGTGGCCGACTGACAGAAAGGACAGTGTGCCTATCAGCAGAATAAGCTTTAAGTAGATCACGGATTTATCGATTGAAAATGTCATTGCGTGGCTGCTCTTGGTAACCTTGTATACTGTTTCTCAGAATGCCTTCCAGCGATTGGCCAAACCCGGCCAAACCCTTCAGCTGAAACTGAATGTAAATGCCGTCTTTTTCTTCGACCTCATTTGCGACAAAAATATCATCATCATTTATCCAGCGTCGTGCTGCAATTCGAATGCTCCAGCAACAGCTTTGGTATTCAAAACCGGCCAGACCTTCGACCAGACGGTCATGAATGATGTCCTGATTCCAGCGCGTAAATATACTCCAGCGATCGCCCAGTGGCCAGACTAAAGAGATATCCGTTTGCTCCAGCTTTTGTCGATCACTGCGCACCCGATATCCGATATTAAAAATATGCTGGTTGTCAGAGCGGTATCTGAGGTTGATACTGCTTTCGTTGGTTTGCTCCAGATCCGGATCCCACTCAATATCACCGAACAGGCGCCACCCGGATTGCAGCGCGAACATAATTTCCGCGGCATAGGCAGACTCTGACGTTTCATCACTGCTATCGGTTATTCCTGTCAGGGTTACCCGTCGATCTTCAAAGTAGTAAATCTGTCCGATGCTGGCGCGGAACCGCTCGAAACCGGATTGCTCAATTAATCGCGTGGTCAGGCCAACCGAAAGCTGGTCTGTGTCGCCAATGCGGTCCCCACCGACAAAGCGGTCTTCACGGAATAGCTGGTTGTAATTAAAGGTCAATTCGCTGGTATCAAAGTCCGGAATCAGGTGCTGGTCCTCTTCCTCCGGGACTTTTAAGTAATAGAGCCGTGGCTCAAAGGTATGTGTTAAAGCGGTGCCGAACAGGCTCATGTCCCGTTCCAAAAAGATACCTGTGTCGAGGCTGTATAGCGGGGTGGCGATATCCGGTGAATCGTCAAAACTGCTGTCCAGATCATCAAGAGAGTATTGGGTATATTTATATTTGATGGTTGGTTTGACATAGGCAAACGGCCATTCCAGGTTCCAGCTTATGCTGGGCTCCATACGCACCCGGGAGCCAACTGCTTTATCCAGACCGCTTAAATTATCATTGTCCCGATCAAAGTAGATGTACTCGCCTTTAAAACCCAGCTCCAGACCGGTGGATTTGTGGGGATAAAAGGCTTCGAAAAGAACCTGGGGTAAGCGATCATAAGGCTTGTCTTCGTCGCTGATGAGTTCATCGAGTGTTTGGTATCCCTGCAGGCGGGCCTTTATGTTCCAATACTTTTGATGATAGGAGGCCTGGCCAATTCTCAGCAGGTGCGTCTGGCTGGACACGCCAAGGTCAGTTCCCAAATCACTGAAATAGTCATCGTCGCTGACAGTGGCATAATCGATACGGGTGTTGATGCGGTTAAACAGCTTGCCACGATGCTCTACTGACCCAAGCCAGCGGTCTTCGCCACCAAATTCGTCATCGCCTGAAAGGTAGGCACCTCCGATGGCACCTTCATTATTTTTGTGCAGATAGCGAAACTGCACTTCAGCCATTGGGCCGCGGTCGGAAATGTATCGGGGTGTAAGGGTCGCATCATAATTGGGCGCGATGTTCAGGTAATAGGGTGCCGCAAAGTCTATTCCATCATCAGATGAACCGATTTGTGGGAATAAAAACCCGGATTTGCGACGATCATCGATTGGAAACTGAATATAGGGCGTATAAAAAACCGGAACACGTTTGATTTTAAGGGTCGCGTGTTTTGCTACTCCAATACCCGCTTCGCGGTCCAGTTTGATCTCTTTACCGGTAAGTGCCCATGTGTTGCTTCCCGGTTCACAGCGCGTTAATTCACCCTCTGAAACCCGAAGAATACCATCCTGGTCACGATTCAACTGTTTGGCTTTACCGCGAATATGGGTCGTGTGAGAAACAAATTCCGCATCGTGAATGGTGACAGCTTTGGTTTCCAGGTTTACCTGAGTGTTTTGTCCGATCAGCAGTACTCCCGGCTCCCGGTATGTGGCCTCGCCAACAATTTCTGCGGTGCCAGCCTGCCGGTCAATGATCGCTTTTTCACTTTTGACCTGCCTGTAACCCTGGCGAATAACAACGTCTCCGGTGAGGGTGCTGCGTCCATCCTCCGTGGTTTCCGACTCGATCGACGATCCGAGAATCGGTTGGCTGGAAGGATCCAGGTTTCGCAATTCTTCAGCCAGATAATCAGGCTCGACATAAGTGCCGGAACAATAGGCCGGTGTCTGCTCTTTTTTTTCCTCAGATAATTGTTCTTTATTGACCCAGTCCAGACGAGCATGCTGGTTTCTAATGGCACGCTTCGATGCGCTGGTTTTGCCTCTTTGTGATGCCAGACGTTCAGTAACCGGCTCAAACAGCACTCCTGCAGCAGGGCTGGGTTCAATGGTGCCGCATTGCCAGCCACTACCATCGGCGCTGGCCTGACAGCGCCAGCGCGCCTTTGAAGTTTCCGTTGATTCTGGAACGGCGGCGAATATGGCTGAACTCATCGCAAAGGATAGAAAGGTTAGGGTAAGTTGTGATCGCTTGTGCTGGGTTTTTGGCATTATTAAGACTGAAACCTGTTTATAGCAGCCTCGACTTCAAGGCGCGCTTATTATTTGCAATGACGAAAACGGCGTACTGCAATGTTCAAAAAAAGCAGATAATAAAGCATTCGCTAGTGTAGGGCTAGCACCAAGATTTATACTAGGGCTTGTTAAGGCTAATTTGATTACGCCTGTTGTGACTAAAAATTCACCAATCATGGTGTGAGGAGGGTAGTTTGGTGACTCCAAATGAGCGACGAACAACACAGAGTGGTGGATTTTTAGCCACAACCCGAAGGGCTGGAGCCATTTTTGCCCCCAGCGTCGTTGCCGGTCGCTTATTTGGAGTCACTAAACTGCGCTTCCTTCGCCTAGCTGGAGGCAAAAATGGCATCCAGCAGATGCAATCAAATTAGCCTTAACAGGCCCTGGCGGCGTATTTGCCATTTCGGTGGGTGTTTAACCATGATTAAGCGAATTTCGACCCTTTTTTTGATTGTAGCTCTGTTGCTGATATCGTTGCCTGTGCTCTATGCATTCACTACCTCCGGAATTGAGATCAGCAGTTTCAGAATGATCTTCAACCAGATTGTCAGTGGTGGCATTAGTTCTCCCCAGCATCAACTGCTGGAGCAGCAGCTTCAGTTGCCTGAGGGTTTTAGCTGGGTGCAATACGCCACTAACATTCCGGGTGCTCGAATGCTGGTTCTGACGGATAAGGGGGATCTGTTGGTTAGCCTGCCCCGTAAGGGACAGGTATGGCGACTGCTAAAAGATGCCGATAGCGATGGTCAAGCTGATGGGCAGGAACTCTTGCTTGACGGTTTGGATCGCCCTCACGGACTAGCCCTGAGTGGGCGATGGCTTTATGTGGCGGAACGGGGTGCAGTGAGTCGTATCGCATTTAATGTGGTGAGTGGGGAAGTGTCGGGGCAGCTTCAAAGGCTCATTGAAGGGTTGCCCAGGGGCGGGAATCATTGGTCAAAATCGATTGGTTTTGGTCCTGATCAGATGCTTTATCTGAGTATCGGTTCAACCTGTAATGTTTGTATTGAAAAAGATAAACGCCGTGCCTCGATGATGCGTTTTCAGCCGGACGGTAGCGATGGGGCTATTATTGCTTCCGGACTGCGTAACAGTGTCGGGTTTGATTGGGCACCCTGGAACGATGCGCTTTATGCGACCGATAATGGGCGGGATATGCTTGGGGATGATTACCCGCCCTGCGAGCTCAACAGGATTGAGGCGGGGCAATTTTATGGCTGGCCTTTTGTCAATGGATTTGGCGACCCGGACCCTGATTTTGGAGAGGGAAATGAAACCCCGCTAAATACAGCGGTTTCGCCGGAGCATGGTTTTCGGGCGCATAACGCACCTTTGGGTATACGTTTTAATCGCAGTACTGCGCTGCCAGCCAGCTATCGTAACAGTGCCTTTGTTGCACTGCATGGCTCCTGGAATCGCTCAACGCCAGATGGATATAAGGTAGTTTCGCTGCATTGGGATGATCAGGGCAAAATCAGCGAACGTGATTTTATGACCGGATTTGAAAAAAAGGGAAAGATAATCGGCAGGCCGGTCGACATTGTACAGGGACCCGGGGGAGAGCTGTATCTGTCTGATGATTATTCCGGAACGGTTTATCGTATCGACTACACCGGGTTAGAATAATGGAAATCTGGTCGCAGTAAGGGGTATTAGTCTTAGGGATGCAAGGTGGCGGCAGATTCGGCATCAATATGGGAGAACAATTCTATAATCTCCGCAATCTGTTCGCGCTTCTCGCTGCCGACATGAAATGCAGTAAACACATCACGGCTGATGGTGGGTGCATTTGCTATCTGATACAGCAGCTGCTCCTGAAGGTATGGCTGTGCAATGGTTGCCGGCAGGAATGCTGAACCGCCATTTTGTAATAAAAAGTCCAGAGCAATGCGGCCGGTACTGGTGTGCATGGTTGGCGGAGTGGCATGGCCGATAGTCTGACTGTGCTGGATGTTAAAGGAGGTTCCCCAGTCAACCTGAATATAAGAGCGTTTAAAAGCATCCTCCAGAGTGGCGTCACGATAACTGGAAACCAATACCAACTCCAGGCTGTTAATGCGGTCTACCTGCAATTCATCGACCTTGGGTGGGTCAAACATCAAGGCGATATCGAGCGTATGGCTGACCAGCTGACGGGTAAGGGCCTCTCGGTCTTGGGCGACTGCGCGCAATGCCAAGCCCGGAAACGCCCTAAATAATCGGTTTAAATAATCCTGTAAGATCGAGTCCCACAGATTGGGTGTTCCGCCGATGGCGATCTGCAGCGACTGGTCACTGCCCAATGAACATTCCTGAATCGCTCGGCTCAGCGAAAGCATGACCGCTTCCGCATGGGGTTTCAAACGTTCACCGGCTGGGGTTAGGTTAATGTTGAGGCGATGTCGATTAAACAGGCTCACACCCAGAATGCTCTCCAATTGCCTGATTCTTGCGCTGACCGCGGCCTGGGTCAGATAGAGATTTTCAGCAGCACGGCCAAAGTGTCGTGTTTTCTCTACCTCCAGGAATGTTTTAAGCAGTTCGGTATCCATGGGTCACCGGTTTTCTCTTTGTGCCTGGTTGCGCTGTATTAGCCCCATCATTTTATAGATTAGCAGTGCTGCCGAGAATTGATAAGCATGAAAACCCTCGATCGGTGCGAATTCCATCAAATCAAAACCGACCAGCTTACGCTGTTTGAGTACCGATTCAAACAGAGACAGCGTTTGATACCAGCCCAGCCCGCCAGGCACCGGCGTGCCGGTTGATGGAAAGACTGAAGGATCCAGACCGTCAATATCGAGCGTAAAGAACACATGGTCCGGGAAATTATCCGGTAAGGTGAACGACTGCTGGCTATTGCGTACCAGCTGCTCCGCATCGATTGCCTGTACGCCTAATGTCTGCCTGGCCTCAATCTCCTCTTCGCAATAGGCGCGAACACCCAGTTGAAAGATCGGAATACCCAGATCAGCGATACGCTTCATCACAGAAGCATGACTGAACCGATTTCCCTCGTAAGCGTCACGCAGATCAGCGTGGGCGTCGATCTGAATAACTCCCAGATTGGTGATGCCTGATTCCAGGAGGCCCTTGATGACACCGTAGGTCACGGTATGCTCGCCACCGATCACCACGGGGAACCCGTTTTTTGATAGGACGTTGGTAGTTGCCTTAGCGATATGCTCCATCACCCTGGAAGGATCGTCATTAACATCCACTGGAGGGCGGGTATAAATACCCATATCCGCAGGTCGGCTTTCCCCTTCCCAGGCCTCAAGTTGCCAGGAGGCTTCCAGAATCGTTGCCGGACCCTGTGCTGTGCCATCACCAAACGAAACGGATGCTTCATAGGGGACCGGAATAATATGAAAAAATGCGTCTTCTGGGGCGGGATGTGAAATTTCCGAACCCAGAAAGACCGGGTAGCCGGGCGCGGCTAACTGATCGAATGGTTGCATAGCGATACCTTGCTCAATTCAGGAAATACCATCAGGAAAGCCGTTCTTTGAAATCCTGATAACCAAACTGCTTGACCACACGCAGTGCATCGGTTTTGGAGTTCCAGATTGCGATGGCAGGCAGATTAATGCCATTAAAGGTATTTGTTTTAACCATACTGTAGTGTGCCATGTCATCAAAAGCCAGTCTTTGCCCAACGGAGAGTGGTTGGTCGAAACTGTAATCCCCCATAACGTCGCCGGCAAGGCAGCTTTGCCCTCCCAGCCGGTAGCGGTGAGGTTTGTCATTGTTCCTGCTCGCGCCAAGAATACCTGCCTGATAGGGCATCTCCAGTGTGTCCGGCATGTGGCAGGTTGCGGAGCAATCCATAATTGCCAGGGGACTGTCGTTATGGGTCAGATCCAGCACTTCGCTGACCAGTATGCCGCTATTGATGGCAATGGCTTCTCCCGGTTCAAGGTAAACCTGTAGTCGGTATTTTTCCTGAAACCGGATCAGACGCTCAATCAGCGCCTCACGCTGATAATCCGGCTGGGTAATGTGATGACCGCCGCCAAAATTAACCCACTTCAGCTCAGGCAGTAACGCTGCAAATTGTTGCTCTATCGCGTCAAGCGTTCTCGCCAGCGGCGGAAAGTCCTGTTCGCACAGCGTATGAAAATGCAGACCGCTGATTCCTTCCAGGTTTTGTTCGGTGAAAGTCTCAGCCCGAATACCCAGTCGTGACCGGGGGGCGCAGGGATCGTAGATGGCGGTGGTGCCCTCTGAATGGTTTGGGTTTACCCGTAACCCAAACTGCAGTTCGGGACGATCAGCTTTTGCCTTTTGTAACAGAGGCTGGAATCTCTGCCACTGGTCAAAGGAGTTGAAAATCAGGTGATCGGAGATCTTTAGCAACTGCACCAGCTCCGATTCCCGAAAAGCGGCACAAAAGGTGTGTTGCTCTCCGCCAAATTCTTCACAACCCAGCAGTGCTTCGTTGAGGCCGCTGGCGCAGGTGCCCTTCAGGTAGCGCATTATTAATGGCGCCAGACTAAACATGGAAAAGGCCTTAAGCGCCAGTAATACCCGGGCGCCACTGGCTTTCTGAACCCTGTCCAGAATCCGCAGGTTGTTTTCGATCGCCACTTCGTCCACTACAAAACAGGGGGAGGGTACCCGTGACAGGTCGAAATCTCTGAATGTGCTGCTGTTAATCGCACTGGCTCCAGTTGAAGTCGGGATTTTCAATCACTTTCCAGGGTAGTCCGTAGCGGTTCATGTCAGCCATAAAGGGGTCTGGATCAAGCTGCTCCATATTCCAGACGCCGGGTTTCATCCAGTGACCTTCGAGCATCATTTTTGCCCCGATCATGGCGGGTACGCCTGTGGTATAGGAGATTGCCTGAGACTGTACTTCCTGGTAGCAATCCTGATGATCACAGATATTGTAGATATAGCAGCTCTTTTGCTGGCCATCCTTGATGCCAGTGACCAGGCAACCGATGCAGGTTTTTCCCCTGGTTCTCGGACCAAGAGTTGATGGATCGGGCAATAGTACTTTTAGAAACTGAATAGGCACGATCTGCTGACCCTGAAACGCCACAGGCTCAATGCCGGTCATGCCGACATTGCCCAGCACTTCAAGATGCTTGAGGTAGTTATCCGAAAAACTCATCCAGAACTGTGCTCTTTTGAGACTGGGGAAGTGCTTTGTCAAGGACTCCAGTTCCTCATGGTACATGCGATAAATATTGTAAGTGCCCACCTGTTCCGGGCAGGTGAAAGGCCGATTGACGGACATCGCCGGGGTGGTTACAAACTGGCCCTGCTCCCAATGACGGCACTCGGCAGTGACCTCCCTGATATTGATTTCCGGGTTAAAGTTGGTCGCGAAGGGATAGCCGTGATCTCCGCCATTGACATCAATAATGTCGAGGTAGTGAATTTCGTCGAAATAGTGTTTCGCCAGATACGCGGTAAACATATTGGTTGCACCGGGATCGAAACCCGAGCCCAACAACGCCATCAAGCCAGCCTGTTGAAACTTCTCCTGATAAGCCCATTGCCATTTGTATTCAAATTTTGCGGTATCCAGTGGTTCGTAGTTGGCTGTATCCAGATAGTGAACACCGGTTTCAAGACAGGCATCCATGATCGTCAGATCCTGATAGGGGAGTGCTACATTGATCACCAGTTGTGGTTTTTCGCGGTTGATGAGCGCAACCAGTTCGGGTACCCGGTCGGCATCGACCTGAGCGGTTGTAATTGGTCGCTCGATTTGATGCGCTATCTTTTGGCACTTTCCCTCGGTGCGGCTGGCCAGCACAATCTCATCGAACACATCGGCCAGTTGTGCGCACTTGTGGGTGACCACTTGCCCGACGCCGCCGGCTCCGATAATCAGTACTTTAGACATATGGTTGTTCTCACTCTTCTCGTTCGTAGTAGGTGTAGCCCTGCAGACTTGCGTTGAAGGCTTTAATCATCTGCTGTCTTTCGCGGGCGCTAATACGCCCCTCTCTGACAGCGCGTTCAGCGGTATTGCGATACCTAAGTTGCATCTCTTTTGGCTGGTATTCGACATAACTCAGTACGTCGGCGATGGTGTCTCCGTGGATCTCCTTCACAAAATCAAAGGATCCATCACGATTCAAGCGCACGCTAACTACGTTGGTGTCACCGAACAGGTTATGCAGGTCGCCCAGTGTTTCCTGGTACGCACCGACCAAAAATACACCCAGGTAGTACTCTTCTCCCTCTATCAACGAGTGCAGAGGGAGCGTTTTAACGGTTTCCTGGGGACCTATAAAGCAATCGATTTTGCCATCGCAATCACAGGTGATATCGGCCAGCACTGCTTGTCTGTCGGGGCGCTCGTTTAAGCGGTGTATTGGCATAATGGGAAATAGCTGATCGATTGCCCAGATGTCAGGAAGGGACTGAAACAGACTGAAGTTGCCATAGTAAATATCGCTCAATGAGAGTTTTAAATCTTCCAGATCCGGCGGAATGCGCTCGACCTGATCGAGCATGTCGCTGATTCGATGCAGCAGATCGAGAAACAGATTCTCGGAGACCGACTGCATCCTCAGATTGATCTGGCCGTTTTTAAAGAGCTCGCGAATTTCATTACGATAATAATGGGCATCGTTATAGCATTCCTGGACATTTTCTGGTGTCAGGTAATCGCTAACCGCGCGCATTTTAGTCAAAGCCGGATGTTCGTCCTCCTGCTGTTCTGCAATGTGATGAGGCTCAAAACGTGTCGTATCCAATATATTAAAAATTAGTACTGATGCGTAGGCCACGGTTGCGCGGCCAGACTCCGTAACAATGGTCGGATGTTTAACCTTGTAATGATCCAGTGTCTGGGTCAGTGTATCGACGATATCTTCACAGTACTCCGCGAGACTGTAGTTGCGGCTCTGCTCCTCATTGGATTGCATGCCGGTGTAGTCCACTGCCAGTCCGCCGCCCAGATCCAGATATTGGAGCTTGGCCCCTTCGTTGATCAAATCAACATAGTAGCGACAGGCTTCAACCACACCGCTTCTGATTTCCTGAATATTGGGTATTTGTGAGCCCAGATGGCAGTGCAGTAATTGGAGACAGTGCAGCATTTGCTCTTGCTTCAGGCAATCCACAACATCAATGAGTTGTGTGGTGGTCAGTCCGAACACACTGCGTTCACCGCTGCTTGAATTCCAGTGGCCGCTGATCCTGGAAGACATCTTTACCCGCATCCCTATCATAGGCTGGATACCAAGAGTCTTACTGCGCTCAATAATCAAAGGTAGTTCCGGCGGGGTTTCAATAACAAAGATACAAAGGAACCCCAGTTTGACTGCCCACAGCCCAAGATCTATGAACTCTTGATCTTTATAGCCGTTACAGATGATCAGGCTTCCCGGTTCTTCAAGTGTCGAAAGCGCAGCGATCATCTCTGGTTTGCTACCCACTTCAAAACCATGCTGATAGCGCGATCCGAAATCGGCAATCTCTTCTACTACCTGTGCCTGCTGGTTTACCTTGATAGGATAGACGCCTCGATAGAGACCCTGATAGTTAAGTTCTTTTATGGCGTTCCGAAAGGCTTCATTGAGACGCTGGATTTGTGCATCAAGAATATTCTCAATACGCAATAGGACCGGCATTTGCAGGTCACGCTCTACCATGCCATCCACGATATCCATCAAAGGTACACTGGTGTGTAGTGTTTTAGCCGTAACCATACCCTGCGGAGAGAGCCCGAAGTAATCGTTGCTCCATCCTTTTACACCGTAAAGTTCGGAGGATTGTTTATATTCCCAGGGGGAATCTTGTTGCTGATCCAATTAATATCTCCTCAGACAGCAAAAATACCTTTAGAAATTAAACCGATGCCTAGCGGTGCAGCCCAAGACGGGTAACACTGGGGGCAAGCAATTTTGCACTAGTTTCTATACTAAATCTACAGCAATTTTACTGCTTGGAATTAAGGCCGGGAGAGGGTGTTTTATTAGCGATCTGGAGGGGAAAAAAGACTGTATATGGAGGCCGTTGCGTAATATTTTTATCATGACGATAAAAAATATTCGTTTTACCGAATAGCGTTGCTTGCCCATAATTAAACGAAGATGTAACTGCTTTGATGTTATTTTTAAGGTGATCCAAATATGGAATATAGCCCCTTTGAACCCTCAAGTGTTCCCTATTACGACAATGAGCGATTCCCGCTGGGTTTTCGCCGAAGCGGAGATTTTAACGTTTCTGAAGCTGACATACTGCACAGGTATGGTCTAAGCCTTCGGGCACTTGAAACTGGTGAACGTATAGCCTTAACTGACGAGGAGCGAAGTTTTATCGATGTGTGTGAAGGTAGAAAAGTTGCCCAGACCGATATTGAAAAAGCCTGGCTTAAATATCGGTTATTGCTTGGGGCCAAAAACACAGTGAGTGCATTCGGCCGCTCTCGCGTAAGTGTCATTACAGAATATGCCGATGATGCCGATGATGCCGATGATTCAGATGTCGACGGAGACGAGGATATTTAGTCGGCCATCCGTCCATGCAGGGTTTTAGACCCTCTTTGCTGTTGTATCAGAAAAAAACAGGCAAGTGATAGATGCCGTGAGCCAGGGAAGCCCACGGCAAAGAACGGCTTAACGACTTAAGCGCTGGGTATCTCCCGTTCGTTGGGCAAATTGGTTCCTGCTTATCACATAGTGCCTGACGGCTTCTGCTTGATCGGCGCTCAGTTCATCCGCAAAACTGACCATGCCGCGGCTGCTTAGCAGACCATCGACCACCACCTGTCGCCACGCGTCGCTGTTGGCAAGCATTGGCGAGTAGCGCAAATCCGGTATCACACCGCCGCCGACAGCACCGGCGCCGTGGCAATTAATACAATAGCGATCATAAGCATTGAAGCCACGCTCGACCTGTTTCGGGTCGGTTTTAATTTGTGCATAATCCGGCAGCTTTCTCGGTTGCGTATCACTGGGGGGTAATGTTGCCTGGCCGTTCAGCTTAAAGGTTAAAATCCGGCTTCGGTTAATCGGATCAGTAACTGTCGAATCCTTGACCAGTGGGCCGGTCATTAAGGGAAAGATGCCTCCCCACCCGGCACTGACGCTGATATATTGTTCTCCAGCGACCTGGTAACTGACCGGCGGTGCAACAATGCCGGTTTGAGCGGCGAACTCCCAAAGTTTGCGCCCATCCTTGGCTGAGTAGGCATTAAGAAAACCGGTGGCACTTCCCTGAAAAACTAGTCCTGCTGCAGTTGAAAGCACTCCGCCATTCCATGCGCCTGGGTAGTTGACGCGCCACACCTCTTTCTGAGCAATTGGATCCCAGGCTATCAGGCGTCCTTTGGTAGCCTTTTTAATCTGGGCAATGACAGCAGGGTCATCGGGGAACGCAGCGATTCGTGTATCAACACCCAGATTGACCGCTAGTTTGGAGGGTGTTTGATCATCCTCCGCGAGATAGGGGAAAGCGGTTTCCTGTGCGGGCAGGTAAACCAGACCGGTATCCGTGTTGTAGGACATCGGGTGCCAGTTGTGCCCACCCATCCATGAAGGAGATACCAAAGCCGGTTGTTGGGTTAGCCAGTATTGCGCTTGCGGGTTAACAGCAGGACGACCTGTTTCAAGATTAACGTGGCTGGCCCAGGTTACCGGTACAAAGGGTTCTGCGGAAATCAGCTTCCCGGTGATTCGGTCAAGTACATAAAAGAAACCATTCTTGGGGGCCTGCATCAGTACCTTGCGCACCTCACCTGCGATGATGAGGTCTGCCAGAATCATGTGTTGTGTGGCGGTAAAATCCCATGCTTCGGTAGGAGTGGTTTGGTAATGCCAACGGTACTCACCTGTATCTGCGTCTACCGCGACGATAGAAGACAGAAACCAGTTGTCACCTTCACCCGCGGTGCGAAGGTTGGGGTTCCAGGGGGTGCCGTTTCCAACACCGAAATAGAGCAGATTGGTGTCCGGGTCATAAGCCATGGAGTCCCAGACGGTTCCGCCACCGCCATGTTTCCACCAGTTGCCATTCCAGGTGGCCGTCTGTGCCGCCACCGGCTCCGTACCTGTCGGATCTCCTGGGCCGCCTGGCACGGTGTAAAAGCGCCAAACCAGCTTGCCTGTTCTGGCGTCATAGGCGGAAAGGTAACCTCTGACCCCGTATTCGGCGCCGCCATTGCCGATAAACACGTTGCCGTTAACTACTCTGGGGGCTCCTGTAATGGTGTAGTTCATGGCTTGATTGACGGTCACTGTGGACCATAGCTGGTTTCCTGTCTTCGCGTCCAGGGCAATAAGCCGACCATCGAGTGTGCCGACAAAAACCCGGCCATCAGAATAGGCAATGCCTCGGTTTACCGCATCGCAACAACCCTTAACCCCTGTAGATTTGGGTACTTTCGGGTCGAAATGCCAAATCTGTTTGCCGGTGGCCGCGTCAATGGCCAGCACATGGCTCCAGGCAGAGGTGGTATACATGATCCCGTCTATGATAATCGGTGTGGCTTCCTGGCCTCGCTTTCCTGGCAGATCTAAATACCAGGTGAGACTCAGATCGTCGATGTTGTCCTGGTTGATGGCTTTAAGTGGGCTGAAGCGCTGTTCGCTATGGGACAGACCATGCAGAGGCCAGTTGCTGGTTGCCTGCTCACTGCGCAGGTCTGCAGGTTGTTGTGAGCTCTCATTCGGTATCTTGTCTTCCGGTAAAGAGCAGCCGTGTAATAAAAAAGCGGTAGTGCAAATAAGATAGACTTTGCGTAGCAAACAGGAGGTCCGGCTATTCATCAATATTGTTCCATTGGCGTTATGCGGTGGTTTACCATAAAAAAGGCTGCCAATCGCTTGGCAGCCAAACAGGGTAGTTATCCTTGGGTAACCTGACGGCCTTTATTGCATGAGGCCGTTACTGGTCTAAAAGTGATACTCCGCGGTCATATATACCTCTCGACCGCGGCTATAGCTACCTTCAACGAAACCTACGCCCGGTTGACTGAAGCCAGAATACAGGTAAATTTCATCAGTTGCATTCTTTATGCCAGCCACCAATCTCCAGTGTTCAGGAGTGCTGTACGTAATGGACGCACCCAGCAGGCCAAACGAATCCTGCGCGAGCAAAGGTGTGTTTTCTGCATCATTGAAGTGATCATCCTTCCAGGTGTAATCCGTTCGCAACAGCAGTTCGGCACCTGAGTTCAGCGCAATCACATAATCGGCAGAGAAATTAAACGAGTTTTTCGGTGTATTGGCGAACTCGAAATCTTCAGTGATGGTGGCATTAGGGTCAGATATCTCGGTGTAGTCTGCGTCCAGATAGGAGTAGGCAAACATCAGCGTCAAATTGTCGATGGGTACTGCCATTATCTCCAGTTCCAGGCCTTTGATTTCGGATTCACCGGCATTAACCGTGATCGGGGTAATGCCTTCCTGGTTTATGATCTGAAGGTCGGTGTAGTCCGTTGCAAAAAAAGCGCCGTTGATGCGTAGCCTGTCGAAATCAATTTTAAAACCCACTTCCAGCGTTTCTGCTTCTTCCTGGTCAAATGGTCTGGCACCGTCTTTGGGATCCACCGTGCGGCCGGTAAAGCCACCCGATTTGAATCCTGCTGAATAGGAGAAGTAGGTAAACAGCTGGTCGTTCCAACGGTAGTCCAGACTGAATCTGGGTGAGGTATCGGTAAACTCTACACTTTCCTTGTCAACAAGCAATTCCAGAGGCGCAAGCCCCTGGGTGACATGCGTAGGCGCATAGTGCTTGTCATCCTTGGTATGACGTAGTCCGACAGTTGCGCTTAGACTGTCGGTAAAGTTGTAGGTCATCTGGGCAAAAACTGCTTCAGAGGTGTTTTCAACATCGTTCGCTTCATCCAGCCATAGATTGATCACCGTACCCGGTGCACCGGCGAGTGCCAGATCAACCTCCAGCCCCAGAGGAACCTGGACGCGATCGAAGCCGTCCTCTTTAAAATAGTAAAGACCTGCGAGCCAGCTTAATCGGTCATTTTGTAAAGTTCCGGTGAACTGAAACTCCTGTGAAAACTGCTTGTGCTCATAAGAGTTGCGCGTATGGTCCAGGACGATGGGTGAACTGTCCCCGTCCCGGCCAAAGTCAGAATCCAGATCCCGATAGGCGGAAATGGATTTGACCTCCATCCACTCCAGTTGCCAGTTTAACACCAGCGCGGCTCCGAATAGGTCATAGTCCGATTGGGAAGGTGCGTTGCCATAGGTCGTGTGCTCGTCACCGGTAATCCAGCGTGCATCATAGACAAGACGGTCGGCGGGTGCTGTGCCTCCTGTCGCGAATGCATTGTGTGCATCTGCCAGTGCAGCGCCGGTGCCGTAACTGGGTGTAAAGCCAAGCAGGGTGGATACCGGAGCGGTTTCTCGCGAGCGCGTCGCGTCGAGAGACAGGCGTGCCTGAAACTGATCGCCGTCAAAGAACAGTTTGGCGCGGGCTGATTGTGTGTTGATCTCGCCCAGGTCATCCCCGTTGCCATATAGCTTGCCACCGTCAAAAGCATCCGGAGCGGTGCCGGCAGCAACCGATAACGGAATGTAGTCGCTCGGGAAGGGCAGGCGTTTGCCGTAACCATCCTGTGTTTTGGAGGAGAATGACAACGAGCTAAACAACTGGTCACCCAAAGGAATATCAATCTTTCCTCGCAGGTCAAGCCGGTTGTCGGTGCCAAAGGTGATGCCAAGATCCCCGGCCATTTCTCTTTCCGGGTCTTTCGAAACGATACTGACAGCGCCGCCGATGGTGTTGCGTCCAAAGAGCGTTCCCTGTGGACCTTTTAGTATTTCGACCCGCTGGATATCCAGCAAATCGACTAGTCCGCCGACTGATCGGGCAACATAGACATCATCGACATAAAGTCCAACGCCGGGGTCGATGGTGAGCAGAAAATCACTCATGCCGATTCCGCGAATAAAGGTGGTAAGTGCAGCGGAGCTGCCGCTTATAGCAGCGGTCGCATCCATCTCTAGCCCGGGTGTAAAATCTGCTACTTGAGCAATATTGGTGACACCTTTGCTGTTGAGTGATTCACCGGAAAATGCGGAAACGGCGATAGGTACATCTTGCAGACTCTCTTCGCGTTTTCGCGCCGTTACGGTAATCTCCTCTATCCCGCCCTGCGCGGCAAAAAGTTGTGAGCAGGGGAGTGGGATGCCCAGTGACAGTGCAATCATCCAGGTGGTGATCTTTTTATTAGGGAAAGCCGACTGCTGCTCAGGTATGGTCAGGGCCATGCCTTAATCCTCCGTTCTGTGAGTTGAATTCTTGCGCATCCCGATTATGGGTGCTGCTTATTGTAGTAAAGGCGCATTAAACTACGGGTGAGCAGTGGCGTCTTGCCAAAAACGGCAAGAAAGCTTTACCAAAAGGGCATCAAAGAGGGTAATCCTGTTCTGCAACTGAGTCCCTGTGCTATGCTCCGCTGAATCAGATCTGAGTGTATCAGTCGATTAATAATCCGCTGTGAAGGTACTATTGCAATAATTATTGGCAGGGGGCGACCCATGGGTATCTCGAATTATCGTACCGGTGATTTTAAGGAAAACCAGCAGCTTGAATACTGGAATGAAGTCATCTGCAAAGAGTTCACTGAGTTAGAGTGCCATATTGGAAATAAGGGTGCTTATCGGGGGGAGTTAACCACTTGGGATTTGAATTCGATTCAGATTTCCAAAGTCTGCTGTGATCCCTCTGATGTGCGGCATTCAAAGTGGCAGGTATCCAGGTCAAGCGAGGATGTGTATCTGATGCATGTTCAGACAGAAGGTGAAAGCCTGAATCGTCAGGGTGGGCGAGAGGCGCATCTGAAACCTGGTGACTTTACCATCTGTAACAGCAAGACTCCCTACTCGGTTTTTTTTGAAGAGCCGATAGAGATGATGGTATTAAGGATTCCGGGAGCCGTTCTGCATCAGTATTTCAGTGCCGCCGAACAGGATATTCTGGCACGCAGAATATCAGGTGAGGAACAGCTGGGCTCTATTATTTATAGTTTGCTGGTCAGGCTCTGGTTAAATAATGAGAGCATTGATAACCCGCAACAAAACGTCAATATCTGCAACAGTGTTCTGGCACTTCTTGCGACCCAGTTGGAGATGATTACCCCCAGTGGTGTTGCCGCAGAATCATCTGTTCGAGCCGCACATAGGCAACGGATTAAAACGTATATCGAAAGGCACCTGTCGGATCCAGGTCTTTCTCCAGGCACCATTGCCTATGAAAATGGTGTTTCACCGCGTTATCTGCGGCTATTGTTTGAGTCGGAAAATGTGACCTGCTCAAGGTATATCATCAAACGCCGGCTAGAGGAGATCGCCAGAGATCTGGCAAATCCGTCAGTGGCTCACCTGAAAATAATAGAGATTGCCTACCGCTGGGGATTTAACAATCCGTCTCACTTTAGTCGTGTCTTTAAGGAGTATTTTCAGTGCGCGCCTCAGGATTATCGATATAAAAAGCAAGGCCGTTAACTGGCTCTGTAGTCATCGGTCTTTTAGTTAACATATAACACTGGCGGATCGCATGTGTGCTGGTGCCTGTGTTTTGCGGTGTGGTTTTAACTGCGATTATTCCCTGCTATGCTGGAGCTAAGTTCTCTGCTCTAGGATTGTGCTCAAAATGGCTGACCAGATATTCCTGTTTGTCCTCATCACACTGGTATTCGTGTTTTTAATATGGGGGCGGATTCGCTACGACATCATTGCTTTCTCGGCGCTGATTATTGCCGGTGTGGTCGGTGTGATTCCAAAAGAACAGGTGTTTTCCGGGTTCGGTCACCCGGCAGTACTGATCGTTGCACTGGTACTGGTGGTTAGCAAGGGATTGTCACGTTCGGGCGCGATTGAATTGATTGCAAAGCAGGTGCTGAGCGCCAAACGCACGCTCCAGACACATATCGGGATTATGGCGACAATTTCGGCGCTGCTGTCCAGTGTGATGAATAATGTAGCTGCGCTGGCATTGCTCATGCCGGTGGATATGCAGGCAGCCCAGAAAGCGAAGCGAAGTCCAGCATCTACACTAATGCCGCTTTCCTTTGCATCCATTCTCGGTGGCATGGTCACCCTGATAGGCACACCACCCAATATTGTTATTGCAACTTACAGGGAAGATGCACTTGGCGAGCCGTTTCGAATGTTTGATTTTGCCCCTGTCGGTGCTGCCGTTGCTGTGGTTGGGGTGCTGTTTGTGGTCTATCTGGGTTGGCGAATGATCCCGGCAGAGCGCACAAAACATAATAGTGCCAAAGAACTGGAGGATCTCAAAGGCTTTGTTGCAGAAGTTCGGGTTCCGGAAACATCAAAAATTATTGAACAACGCGTCCGTGATCTCGATAAGATGGCTGATGAGAACGATATACTGATTCTGGGCGTGGTTCGACGGGGTAAGCGGCTTCCCGGGGCTGCGCGGCGTGAGCAGTTGCGCAAAAACGATCTGCTGGTGGTACAGGGTAGTCATAATGCAATTGATCAGTTTGTGGGTGCCGCAGGCCTTACCTTTGGCAGCTCAGAGAAACAACAAAGTGTAGTTTCTGAAACCAGCAGTCTGGTGGAGGTTGTGGTGCCAGTGGGAGCCACCATTGAAGGCCGATCCGCTTTGGATGTGCGCCTTTTATACCGCCAGGGTGTGATGCTGCTGGGTATCTCAAGAAAAGGAAAACCAATTCGTGAACGGGTACGTAGAGAGCCAATGCAGGCGGGTGATATTCTGCTGTTGTTGGGACCCGAAGGGCAGATAAACGATGTGGTGGATTGGCTGGGTTGCTTGCCGCTTGCACAACGCGGTCTGGAAGTTACTTTACGTAGTAAGGCATCGCTGGCGGTGGCAATTTTTGCCGGTGCGATTCTGGCGGCCAGCATCGGTCTGGTCTATCTGCCGATGGCATTGGCGGCAGTGGTGGTGCTGTATGTGTTGACTGGTATCGTCCCGCTTTCCGGTTTGTACGAGTCGATAGAGTGGCCGGTGATCGTCCTGCTTGGTTCGATGATCCCTATTGGCGCGGCTCTGGAAGCGAGCGGTGGTACGGCTCAGGTAGCCAATCTGATTGTTAGCGTGACAGAAGGTCTGCCGACAGTGGCGGTGTTGGCGATATTGATGATTGTGACTATGACGTTGTCGGACATGCTCAATAATGTGGCGACCGCTTTGATCGCGGCGCCGATTGGGATTGATATTGCCAACCGGTTAGATGCAAATCCCGATGCGTTTCTGATGGCGGTTGCGGTGTCCGCATCCTGCGCTTTTCTGACGCCGATTGGCCATAAAAACAACACCATTATCATGGGGCCGGGAGGATATCAGTTCGGGGATTACTGGCGGATGGGGTTGCCGCTTGAACTGCTGGTGTTAGTGGTGGGAATCCCGATGATTTTGCTGGTTTGGCCTCTCTAAACAGCGACGCATCTATCACTATAATCTGTCGCTGAGGGTGCCCATCAAGGACAGTCCTCAGCAGTTAATCAGACCAAAAGTTAACGTTTTACAGCTGTTTGTTAAAGAACAGCGACGATCGACTCTGCCAAATAGTCAATGTTACCGCTGTTGATGCCTGCGATACTGATTCGACTTGAATCGACCATATAGATGCTGTATTCCTCACGTAGACGCTTTACCTGTTCCGGGGTGACGCCGAGAAAAGAGAACATGCCTCGCTGGCGTTCAATAAAGGAAAAATCCTGTTGCGCATTATTGCCAGCCAGTTTTGCGACCAGTTGCGAGCGCAGACTATTGATTCGGTCCCGCATTTCGGTGAGTTCCGCATCCCAGTCGGCTTTCAATTCTGTATTGCTCAGCACCAGGTTTACCGCTGCAGCGCCATGAGAGGGAGGCATAGAGTAGATGCCGCGAGCGATATTGGCAGCTTGAGAGGCGCTGACCGCCGCACTTTTGGTGTCTGCAGCTATTATGTTCAGTGTGCCGACGCGTTCACGGTAGATACCGAAATTTTTCGAACAGGAGCTGGCAACAATCAGTTCCGGTAGGCGTTCGGCCATCAGACGTACACCATAAGCATCTTCGGTCAGCCCTTCTCCAAAGCCCTGGTATGCGATATCAATGTAGGGAACGAAACCCTGTTGTTCGGCCATGCCGGTAACTATCTGCCACTGTTCCTGTGTCAGGTCTGCTCCGCAGGGGTTATGGCAGCAGCCATGTAGCAGAACCAGATCTCCACGCTTAACCTGCTTAAGTGTTTCTACCATTTGATCAAATTGTAGCTGGTGCGTTTCAGCATCATAGTAAGGGTACTTGGCCAGTTTCAGTCCGGCATTGCCTAACAGGGGAATATGATTGGCCCAGGTAGGGTCGCTTACCCATACGGTCGCTTCGGGATTGCAGCGCAGTGCAAAATCAGCCCCTAGCCGAAGTGCACCACAACCACCTGGTGACTGAATGGTGGCTATTCGATTGTCTTTGTATGCCGAATGGGTCTCGCCCAGCAACATAAGCTGTACGTTGCGGTTAAAATCAGGATTTCCTGCCGGTGGAATATAAGCCTTGGTGTTTTCCTCGGCCAGTATGATCTCTTCAGCACGTTTGACTGATCGCAAAACAGGGGTATTACCCTGCTCATCCTTATAAACGCCTACACCAAGATCTATTTTGTTGGGGTTAGGGTCATCACGGTGTGCTGCCATTAATCCAAGTATCGGATCCGGCGGCAGTAAATCTAGTTTTTCAAACATTCTTATCTCCGTACAGCGGTGTCCAGGCCCTAATTCAGAGTGTCGATCAGGGTATTTGCCAGAACAGGGATTTAACCCTATTTCCCTTGTGATTGCGAGCGTTTTGCCGCGTTAACACTGGTCGTAAACTGGGTCAGCGTCTGAGATAGAGCCGTTCGTTCCATGGCGATGTCAATCAGCTGGAACTGCCCCCGTTTGCTAACAGCTTGATTCAGAGCGTCTTTTAGTTGAGCGCGAGTGGTGACGCGATAACCATCACCTCCGAGGCTGTCCGCGATGTCGGCGTAGTTGAGTTCAATCAGGTCATTGAATTTGGATTCTCCCTGGAAGGCGCTAAGCATGCCCCAGCTTGCGTTGTTAAACATCAGCACAATAGGATCCCAGCCGTAGCGAGGGCAGTTCAGCAGTTCCCATCCGGTCATCTGGAAGGCACCGTCTCCAACCAGAATCAGCGGTCGTCTGCCGGTAGCAGCCTGGGTTCCCATACCCGCCGGAATGCCGTAGCCCATCGTGGCATAATAGCCCGGTGCAATCAGTCCGCTATGTTTCATATCCAGTGCCGTAAAGAGGCAGTCGCCCATATCAGAGGCGATTGGCATATCGCCATGTTCCCTGAATAGATCATTAACAGCTGCGGCTATGTCTGTGGGCGTGATTTTGGCCCCGTCCCCTAGCAGGTTTTCAGGGAACTCACGTTCAACTTTCTCCGCAATCCGGTCGTAACTGCCTTTGTTTTTTAGCTCGGTGACCAGCGCTTTCAGGGGAATATCATTGTAGGTGTGATAGCTCATTGAGACACGGTTGTCGCAGGCCAGAATCGATTTGCGAGTGTTAATTTTACTGACCGATACACCAAAGTTGGTATCCGTCAGAATCACTCCTAACATGATTAGCGCATCTGAGTTTTCGACCAGGTTGGTGACCTTTTGATCACCCGCTGCTCCCAAATATGTACCGCACATGGGCGCATTGGTGTTTGCCAGCAATCCGGTTCCCATGAATGTGGTTGCCACAGGAATGCCCAGACTGATCGCCAGATCGGCCACATCCTGCTCCAACCCGAAGCGGCGAATCTCCACGCCGGCCAGCAGAACAGGGGATTGGGCATCTTTCAGTGACTTGAATATCTCCTCCACACAGGCATTCAGTGCTTCCTGATCTGCGCTAAGCTCCGTATTAACCACAGGTGCCGGGTCGCAAGGAGCGTTTACCGTGTCCCTGGGTACTTCAATATAAACGGGACGCGATTGTGAAACACAATTGGCCAGAACGCGTGCGATAGCTTCTGGAGCGTGTATCGGATCGTCCAGCACCACCTGATCACAGGTAATCTCTTTAAAGACCTCAAGCTGTGAATCGAGAGTTTTTGCCTGGTGATGTAGCATCAGGCCTGCAGTTTTCTCGTTAGCGCCTGGTCCGCCAGAGATAACGATGACTGGTGACTTTTCGGCATATGCGGCGGCGATTGGATTCACCATGTTGAGTGCGCCCGCGCCATAGGTGACGGCTGCAATCGATGGTTTGCAGTGTAAGCGGGATGCTGCGTCGGCAGCAAACCCTACCGCTGGTTCATGGCTGAGCGTATATAGTGGCAGAATTTCTGTTTCTTCTGCGACCTTGAAAAAGGGGAGTGCGAAGTCTCCCGGGATTCCGAATATTTCCTGCGCTCCGTAATTTTTGCAGGCGATTAAAAGTGATTCTGCAAGCGTCATTATTGTTGCCTCTAAAAAATGCTATTGATGCTAGATATTCTAGTTTGAATATTGAGGAATTGTGTTGCTAGTTTTTGCTTATTATGACCTGGTTAGGAATATAAATACGAAAAACAAAAAATAATGAAATATTATTCTTTATGCTCGTGTGACGCCGGATAGCCAAAAGGAGTGCTCATAGATTAAGAACAAAAACCGCTGCAAGTGCCGCTGGTGCCAAATAGCGGGTAGCGTAAAGCCATAGCTGTTCAGAGAGGGGTTGACTCAGTCGTATTTGTGCCCGCATAAAGTGGCGGTTCAATGCCCATCCAGCAAACAGCGCTATCATCAGCGCATTGATTGGCAGCATCAGGTTAGATACCAGAAAATCGATAATCAAAAAAACGGTGCGTCCCTCGAACAGGGGTAGCCAATTCAGGGGCTTGAAATCTTTTAATAGATTGAAGGAAAAAACGGTTGTCAGGCCAACCAGCCATACGCAAAACCCGGTGCTGAATGCCGCTTTGAATCGCTTTACCTTATGGTTTTCAGTTAACCAGGAGACAAAGGGTTCCAGCATCGCCAGCGAAGAGGTGAACGCGGCAAGAAATAGCAGTAAAAAGAACAGTATGCTCAGTAACCCCCCACCTGGCATATTACCCAGCGCGATAGGCAGGGTGACAAACATCAGCCCTGGACCCTCTGCAGGCTGCATACTGGCAGCAAACAGGATAGGGAATATGGCAAGGCCCGCGAGCAATGCGGTTGCGGTATCCACTAATCCGATCGTCCAGGCTGCTTTGGGAATGGAGATTCTGGTTGAGACATAAGAGCCATAAGTCAGTATTGCACCAGTGCCGACAGATACGGAAAACAGTGCCTGACCTAAAGCCATTAAAATTGCTTGTCCTGTCAACGCTGAAAAATCCGGATAAAAAAGAAAGCGCCAACTTGAAATGGCGTCACCGGCCAGATTGGCGTAAATCGCCAGCACAATGAGCAACAGTAAAAGCACCGGCATCATTATTTTGGTAACCATTTCGATACCTGAACGAATCCCTTTGCCGATGACGATGATCACAGCACCCAGATAGATCGTGTGCAAAAGAACCATCAGTCCGGGGTTGGCAAGCAGGGTGTTGAACATTTTGCCAGCTTGCTCGGCGCTCAGATCGATGAAGGCAAAAGCCAGAGACTTAATCAGGTAATAGAGAGACCAGCCGGCAATGACCGAATAAAAGGTGGTTGCTAGCAGCGGCGCCAGGATGCTAAACCAACCGATGAATTGCCAGTATGGGCCGGTGCTTTGCTCAGAACAGATATTCTTGATTGTCGTAACCGGGTTGCTGCCGCTCTTTGTACCAAGTGCCAGTTCAGCCATGATCAAAGGAATGCCAATGACAAGAATGAAAGCCAGATACAGCAGTACAAAAGCGCCTCCGCCGTTTTCTCCCGCGATATAGGGGAAGCGCCAAAGGTTGCCAAGGCCAACGGATGCACCCGTAATGGCCAGTAAAAAAGTGGTGCGTGATGACCAGTTTTCGCGCTGAGAGTTATTGCTCATTAGCAGCCCGCAGAATTTTATCGGTTTAGCTTGGTAAATCCATATTTAACCCTGGAAATAGGGGATCACCTGTTCTCCCATCAAGCAAATAGCCTCCTTCGGGTTCGGGCCGATGGGGCCTCCCAGGTTAATCTGGGTAATACCCTGGTCAGCCAGTCGTTCGATTTGTGTAATTACCTGCTTTGGTGTGCCGGTAAGTGCCAGCCGGCACATTTGCTCAGTGACGCTGTCCTGTGCAGCTTGGTATTCCCCCGAGTCAATCAGGGCTTTTATCGGTGCGAAATCTTCAGCTGCCAGGCCGATGGTTTTTAGTGCTTCGTCCTCCAGCCCCCAGCCGAAATAGGAGATCATCTGGCGCAGAATATCCGTCGGCGCAGCCGGGTCGGCTGACAGTGACAGCCAGGCGCAACCCGAGATGTCGACCTCTTTTGGATCGCGACCAACAGCGGTGGCGCCTTTGGTAATAGCGGGTACCATGTAGGATGCAGACTCAGGTGGTGTGATCATCGGTAAACTACCATCGCCTATTTCACCGCTCAGGGCGAGGTATTCGGGGCCAAAGGCGCAGATATAGATAGGGATTTGCGAGCGCAGTGGCTTCAATCTTAGATAGCATTGATCGGTCCACTGGAACTGACTACCTTGATAATCAACCACTTCACCCTTGAGCAAAGCGCGAATGATCTCCGTCGCCTCCCGTGTTGCCTGAATTGAATTGCTGGCATCGGTGCCTGTCCACTCCACCATTTTGTGCGTATGGAGGCCTAGTCCCAGCACCGCCCGGCCATTGGAGAGCTCATCAAGTGAGGCGATATAGGTTGCTATCTCGGCGGGGTTAGTAGTGAAAGGATTGGTACCGACACTGCCGATTTTTATTGTAGAGGTGCTTGCAGCGGCGGCACTGGTCAGCACCCAGGTGTTATGCATGAATGTATCGTGGGGATACCAGACATATTCGAATCCGGCCTGTTCCGCCAGCACCGTCAGTTCGATACGTTCCTGAATGCTGCCCAGATAATCAATAAACCGGATGCCAAATTTCATCGGTGTTCTCCACGCAGTTTTGAAAAGGTAAGTCTACCTTCTGGCAACAGTCGTTGCTGTGTAATTTAGCAGTTTTTTTAGGTAGATAACCCTATTAGGGCAGAAAACAGACCCTGCTTCACAAGCAGGCCGCGTGAATTCCCGTGGATACGGTTTTACAACATATTACATTACCCCTATGGCTTAACGCCGCGGTAGTGCTTATGCTGGGCTTCGAATTGGTAGAACTGTACTGAAAACTGTTTCACATCCTGAACGGGTGGTGAAGCAAGAGGAGAATAATCATGCGTGTTACACCAGCTTTAAAAGGAATAGTGGTGACGCTGTGTCTGGTTGCGGTTGATGTCGCGCAGGCAGGGCTCGGAGACTGGCTGAAGTCGGCTACGGAAAAACTGGGTGGTTCAGGCCAAAGTGGCGAGGTGGCGTCGGCGCTGACCAATGACAAGATTATTGCGGGTCTGAAAGAGGCGCTTAGTGTTGGCACCGAGAAAGCGATCGTGCTACTCGGCAAAGAGGGTGGTTATCTGGATGATGCGCAGGTGAAAATCCCATTGCCAGAGGGACTGGAGAAGGTCGCCAAGGGGTTGCGTACGCTTGGGCAGGATAAACTGGTCGATCAGTTTGAGGAGACCATTAATCGTGCAGCCGAGCAGGCAGTGCCAGAAACACTATCGATTTTTGGTGATTCAATCCGTCAGATGAGCCTCGATGATGCCAAGGGTATTCTGGAAGGATCTGATACCGCGGCAACTGATTATTTCAAGGAAAAAAGTACCGGTAAGCTGAGTGAAGCCATTCTGCCGATTGTGCAAAATGCAACGAAAGAAACCGGTGTCACCTCGGCTTATAAAGGAATGGTCTCAAAGGTTGGTTTTTTGGGTGACTATGTGGATATGGATTCACTGGACCTGGATCAATACGTCACCGAACGGGCATTGGATGGTTTGTTTCTGAAACTGGCCGAGCAGGAGCAGTTAATCCGAAAAGACCCCATCGCACGAACAACGGATATACTGAAGCAGGTGTTTGGGGAATAGTTGGTGAAAGCTGAAAAAATCCTTCAGCTTCTGGCACCTGTTATTGTTTCGTATAAACCAGTATCACCACCCGTCTGTTTTTCGCTCGGCCTTCAGGGTTATCACTGCCATCTTTCCATTGGTTGGGTTGTACCGGTTGTGTTTCTCCCAGACCAGTAGTGGTGATCAGGTCCGGATTAAAGTCGGTGTGTTGCAGTAACCAGCGCTTTACGCCAAGAGCTCTTTCTTCCGACAAGGTCTGGCTATAGGTATGGTTGGCTTTGGGGTCGGTTTAGTGAATATTGCATCGTGCTTAATAGTCGCTGAAACGGTGCTCCATACTTTTTTAACATTCAGCTAAAAACCTAAGGCCAGGAAAACAGGAATTCGGATGAAATAGTGTCGAGATTCTTTACACTGATATGTACGCTAAATATATCTGAGCGCCCAACTTGTTGATAGTGTTCAGTATCTAATTATGGCATTAAATCTGCATAGACACTCCCCCGAAATAATAATATTCCATGGAGACTTTGACACAATGTTCATCAGAAAGACGTTAGGTATATTAATTATAGCCCTGTTTATACCGCCAATGGCTCTAGCTAATCTCATTACAAATGGCAGTTTTGATGCAGATTCCTCGGGGTGGATAGTTTCCCAGGATGGTGGTTGTGGGGCTGCTATTGGTCGTCCTTATTCAGGGTGGGCTCCAAGTCAGGTAGGCCATGACGGTGTGATATACCTAAACGCCTGCGGACATAATACGGGTAACCCAAACATCGTTACGTTGTCACCGGTTTCCGGGTTGACTGTGGGTGGTTCATACGTGCTTGGTTGGGATTTTATTCGAGACAATCTGGGACAACGAGGATCAGTGCCTAACTCCTTTCTCGTTGAAATCTCCGGGTTTAGCGCTTTCGGTTACAATTATATTTCTAATTCGGTATGGGGAACAGAGAGTTTGTTGTTTACAGCAACTTCTACTTCCCACTCCTTTCTTTTCGCATCTGAAGCAAATGGCACCGATGCCTCCTACTATCTCGATAATGTGACGTTGGAATCCGTTTCCGGCTCCATCCCTGAAGCAGGTGTCCTGTCGCTTTTTAGCTTGGGGTTGGTATGTGTCGGTTTGGCTCGTCGCAGGAAGAAAGCTTGATCTAACAATAGTAATAACAAAACCTTGCCTTATGCGGTGGGGTTTTGCTATGGCGACTTCTGGCCGCTGACAGCCCATAAAGCACACTGCATTTTGAGTCAATGCCCTTCAGTCAAACTGTGCGCAGTCGTAATTTCATTGTTGAGTATAAACCAGTATCACCACCCGTCTGTTTTTCGCCCGGCCTTCAGGGTTATCACGGCCATCTTTCCATTGGTTGGGTTGTACCGGTTGTGTTTCTCCCAGACCAGTAGTGCTGATCAGGTCCGGATTAAAGTCGGTGTGTTGCAGTAACCAGCGCTTTACGCCAAGTGCTCTTTCTTCCGACAAGGTCTGATTATAGGCATGACTGCCTTTGGCATCGGTGTGACCGAATATTTCAACCCGAATCGCTTTTTGTTTAATGATAGTGGCAACAGCTTTTAATTCCTTTTCGGCTTTTGGCTGAATTGCTGCGCTATCAAATTCGAACAGTACATCACTGGACAGGTCGATGGTGATTTTGGTTTGAGTGACCTCGGCGTTAAGCGTTTCTATCGCCTGATTGAGATCCTGAACAGTCGCCTTAAGCGCTATCGCGGGTAGTCCGATGATATTCAGGGGTTCCGGGCGCAATACGGTTAGAGCGCCTCTGTTATCTCCCAGTTCTGATAAAGCACTTCTGGCAGCCTGCTCCGCCAGGGGATCGAAGGGTTTTTCCACCTCCCAGGCGCTGGTATTTTGCGAATAGAAAGCAGTGAGCAGAAATATAGCTTTCAGAATCTTCATCAGCGGATTTTGAGCTGTTCAAAAGGAGTTGAACCGGGCAGGTTTAAATTGATGGTATCCACCCCTTCATCCGGTGCGGGCATTTTAAACCAGGCTAACTTTTTACCGTTCGCGGGTACTTCAAACTCTACTTTTCCGTAGTATAAAGGTGGAGCCAGAATGTAGTCGTTTTTCTCATCTTTCAGAATGTGGTACTTCTTGTTTTGTTTGGCATCAATGTAATGAATCTGTCCTGGCGCCAAACTGATTTTGGCTTTTGCTCCCGAGGTGTTTCTGAATACAAGAATGATGGTGAGCACGTTATCAATCACCTGAGCCTTTTTGACATCAATCTCGAAATTGGCATCCAGGCTCATCTGAGTTTGTAATGCCGAGGCATTCGAGATAGGGATAAAGGGAAACATGCTGATCAAAGTAAATACGAAGAGTAATATTTTGTTCATGGAAGTGCCTGCCAATTAAGGTGATGATATATTAAAGTTTAGAAAGAGATGGGGATATTGCAAAACAACGAAGAGAGAATTTTTTCCAAAGGCTCGATTAGTTGGTCATTTCGGAAAATAGAGTGTTGTGTTTTTTTCAAGAGGGGGGTCGCGAGCGATGGTTTTCGATAATGTTTAACACCGATACAGACAAACAGTGGGAAAAGTTTGGTCAATCAGAGCCCTATTTCGGAGTACTGACTGATGAAAAATATCTGGCAGCCAATTTAACGGATGAAAATAGCAGAATATTTTTTGAGTCGGGTTGCCAGCATGTTGAACATATACTTGCTCAGATTGGCAGACAAATTGATCCAGGTTTTAGTCCCGAGATGGCGCTTGATTTCGGTTGTGGCGTAGGCCGAGTAGCAATCCCTTTGGCTCGTGTGGTGAAGAGAGTTTCGGCCGCAGATGTATCAGGAGCGATGCTCAAAGAGGCGGAACGGAATTGCAAAGCTGCGGGTCTTACCAATATTGACTTTTATAAATCGGATGACCAACTATCGTTACTAAGTGATAAGTATGATCTGGTGCATTCCTATATTGTATTGCAACATATCCCTGTCGACCGGGGAGAGCAGATTTTTAATCGTCTGCTGCACCTTTTAACTGACCGTGGCATCGGCGTTATACATTTAACCTATGGCAATTCCCGGGCCGTATGGACAAGCATCAAGATGTTCGCCAAACGCTATGTCCCCTTTATTGGTGGATTATATAACCTGTTTCAAGGACGGGGTTTTAATGAACCGCAGATGCAGATGAATCACTATGACCTGAATCGTATTTTCTCAATGCTCCAACACGCTGGCGTGTCAGATCTCTTTGTTGAATATACAGATCATGGAGGTTGTCTGGGGGCCACTTTATATTTCAGAAAAGCGGTGCAAATCAGCAGCTCGGTGGATTAGCGGTACAGTCCGGATTAAAGTACGATATGAGAATTCTAATCGCGACGGACTCATTTAAAGGTAGCCTTACTTCGCTGCAGGCAGCAGACGCCATAGAGGCGGGCATCAAGAGAGCCTGTGCAAGGGCCGATTGTCAAAAAACTCCCGTCGCTGACGGGGGAGAGGGTACGCTGCAGGCGCTGATCGTTGCGGTTGGTGGTGAGCTTCGTTACCAGACGGTGGTTGGCCCGATGGGACAACCGGTAAAGGCTGCATATTTGTTGCTACCAGATGGTGAAACCGCCGTTGTGGAGATGGCGGCGGCTTCCGGGCTTGCATTGGTTGGGCCGGAGGCCAGGGATCCGTCGCGAGCGACCAGCTATGGTACCGGAGAACTGATTCGATCGGCTTTGCAAGCGGGTGCCGGAAAAATCATTTGCGGCCTGGGAGGCTCGGCCACGATTGATGGCGGCATGGGGATGGCGCAGGCACTCGGCTATCGGTTTTTGGATGTTAAGGGGAATGAAATATCTGCCCAAGGTTGCGGCGGTTTGCTGGAACAGGTGTCTTCGGTTGACACGTCCGCTATTGATAACCGGGTTTTGGCAAGTTCCATAATGGCTGCCTGTGATGTACAAAATCCGGTGCTGGGGGAGCAGGGCTCTGTACGTATCTATGGCCCGCAAAAGGGTGCTACAGAGGCGATAGTGCAAAAGCTAGAGCATGATTTGGGACAGTTTTGCCGAGTTGCCGAGCAGGGTTGTGCCACAAGTGCGACAGTGATCAGTGGAGCGGGTGCCGCAGGTGGTCTGGGTTTTGCGCTGAAACTGTTTGCCGGGGCTGAGTTGGTACCCGGTTTTCAACTGATAGCAAAAATGATCGGTCTTGAGAAAGCGGTGGCCAATTCAAATCTGGTAATCACCGGTGAAGGGCAGATTGATGCCCAGACCGAATATGGAAAGGTTCCGTTGGGTGTGGCTGAATTGGCGCAACGACATAATGTACCGGTCGTCGCCATCGGTGGAGGACTGGCACCTGAAAGCCGAAATTTGTTTCAGCACGGGTTTTCAGGTTTGGAAGCTTCGATCACGGAATTAACCACAGAGGAAAAGCAGCTGGAAAACGCCAGCGCCAGACTTAGTGATGCCGCGGAACGTGTCATGCGCCTGCTTGCATTGGGTCAGCAGTTAGCTCCTCGTTAATGGCGAGGTGAGTTATTTGGGAAACTTGGTCTTTGCGTGCAGGTAGAGTGGTAAACCGTTACGCTGATACCAGTTTGAATCCCCGCAATGCTGATCGATCACCCCACCCAGCGCGAGCAGGAAATCGTTCAGGCGATTGATGTTGCTCTGGGTTTTTGTGTTGAACTTATCAATAAACCCTTTTTGCGCTTTGGCAATATCAACCTCCATGCGCGCGACCGCGGCGCCACCGGGAGCGCTCATGGAACCGGCACCTTTCATCGCGGTCATTCTCGCTTTTTGGACCTGCATAATAATTTCGTAAGTGCGTTCGTTTTTGTACAGGGTGTAAAGCGCGCTATCGATTTTTGAGACCTGATTGTCAAATTCTGTGACGCAGCTGCTATTGCCTTCACAGCAATCTCCAGCCGGCAGTTCAAAACCGGAGTTGGGATCATCCGGCATGCCACATTGTGGATCGGCCCAACAGGTTTCTGCCGCAGAATAGTCCGCATAGGCCTGCGCAAACTGCGCTGCGCCGTTGAGCATATTGGAAAATCCCGGATTGAAGAAACCATCGGTGGCCCAGTCGTAATCTCCAGCCAGAACGTTGCTGACATGCAAGCCAATCAGGATAAACAGGATGGGTTTAAGAATGCGATCAGTCATTGTTTTGGCCTCCCTGTTTTCGGCGTGCGAATGAAGATACCTTACCGGCATCACCCGATTTTAGCTTGTTGAACTTGGCACCTTCGAGTCCATCCAGCCGTTCTCCCGGATACCAGAAATAGGCTGCATAGGGCGTTTCCCTGTTGCTGGGGGATTTGATGGATACCGTTACCTTTCCGGTGAGCGCAAGCCATTTTTCCTGTGTTTCTCCCGGTTGAGCCTGAAATTCATGGGTGTCCATTTTTTGGCCATCTTTGGCAGTGACTACCATTTGTACGGGGGCATGGTTCTTAGGTGAGGACAGTGTAAAACGTAAGCGCGCCCGGTCCGGCGTTTTGCCCAGAAAAAAAGCGTCTCCATTATCATCGGCACCGATCAGACCCCATACCCCGGCCATGCGCCCCATTTTGACACCGGATTGTTTTTTGAGCTTCAGTCGAAATGCCTGTTTCTCATTGGCAGTTACATCCCGGTCAATGTCCCGATAGATGTTTTTTGTGCCTGCATTAACCAGACATGGAAGAGTTAAAAGCCATACCCCTAAAGCGAATTTAGTCATACTGTTTTACCCTTATGCTGCATTCCTCAATTTCGTAATAGCTGCGCATCTGATAATCGCCAACCGTCTTCTGTGTTTGTCAGGGAGAACTTAATTCGATGGAACAGCCTGGGAGCTTTTTGGTCAGCCCATATTGCTCTGACCATAATATGCTGGCGATTGCCGAGTTCATCGGTATTGACGATGTCCCATTTGGGGAGTTCACCGCCGTTTGCGCCCAATGCCATGCCAAATAGTCGGCCCATCCCCTGTCGCGCCTGGCGGGTTTTAACCCAGAGCGGTTTAGATGCATCGGCCAGATCGGTCAGGCGTGCTCCCTTTATCTTCAGTAATTGTAATTGCTGCAGCACTACGTCACTCGGAGCGCTGCCACCAGGATCGGCTTTTTTTACGGTTTTTCTAGCCGATACGGGTGCTTTTTTAGTTCGGTGATTGGTTAGAAACCACTCATTATCCAGGCGTGATAGCTCAATTGTGTAGGTCTTCTTGACCGGTTCAGCATATTTGGGTTTTGAGTGGATATGCACGATGGCTTCGCCGTAGTCTCCGGCGATACGCGCGGGATCAATCTCCCAGCTAAATTTCCGTTGTGCCAACAGATAGCTATACAGACTGCCAGCAGGCAAATCTTTTCTAGCGGTTTGTCCTACCCAATATCCGGCTCCGAAGCCATACTCCATGTTCAGATTTTGCTTTTCTTCGCGGGTGAGTTCACCGGAATATATACGACTGGTGGTCTTTGCCACGGCACTCAGAAAATGTTCAAGTACGGCCTCAATGTCGGATTCGGGTGGAACTGGCCGCCTGGTGAGATCTTTGAAAGAGAGGATTAACCATTGGTCGTTCCGGTTTATCATTTCGAATCGGGTTTTCCAGGGGTATCCGGGGAAACTGGCGACATTGAAATGAACGGCGATACTGGCTTTTTCCCGGTTACTTTCAAGCGAGTAATATTCCCAGGAAGAGGGAGCTTTACGCTGAAAAAAACTGATAGTGTTAAATGCCCGCCCTGGCTTTCCTTTCACCGGTAGCCAGAACTGCTCGCCATTGACAAGTTCAGTGCGAATACTGAGGCGCCCCGGTGCGGCTATGTTGTCGTCCGCTAACTGACTAAACCGGGTTTGCAGGTGTTTAAAATAGCTATCCAGTGTTTCAACCGGAGTAGCAGCGTACAGGCTATTTGCGATCAGCAGTAGCAGTAGCAGACTAATACGGATCCGTAGCGTACTATTCATGGTTAGCTGCCTTTAAGCTGAGGCTGTATGCGCTGAAGCGCGAGGCCAGGTGTGGGTTGCTGTTCTTGATCTCGATATAGATCCAGTCTCCCGAATGTTCGGGAAGGTTAACTGCAATATCCAAAGCTTCTCCTTTGGATGCACTTGTCAGAATACGTTTTCCGGTTGCACTTTTAACAGTAATACGTGACCTGAAGAGCGTATCCTTTGTTGTAAAATACAGTCTTAGCGACGGTGGACTGGCATCGTTGATTGCCACCTGATAGATGTCTGCCATATCTCCGTCACCGAGATGCCCGGTAATGGCCTCACCTATCGGTAGTGGGACCGGGTGATCCTCTATGCTGTCTGGCGCTTCAGTGCCCAGGTATAGGTCCCCTGCTTCAATTACCTCGACATTGAACAAAGCATCTTTGTGTACCCGGTCATAATTGCTGCCAATGGTAAAAATAAAGCCTTCTCCACGGGTATCGCTGTATCCTACATGACCGAAATCCCCCGGTTCACCGCTAAGTCTGACAAAGCGCCCTCGGTTTTTACCATTGCGCATCTGGTAAAGGGAGATTCGGTATTGGGCATAACCGGTGGTCGATTCAACCATTTCCTGACCTTCGCGAACCAGGCGTCGTGATTGAATAAGTCCGCGGACAATACCGTATTGCCCTTTTTTAGTATTGACACGAAAATAGGCCTGAGTCCCTTTCTCCAGAAAGTCTGAGAGGGTGTAGGTGCCGGGCAGCAAATCCACTGCGGTTTCCGGTGTGGTTCCGCCAGTAGTGGGGCGAATGGTGCGCAACCAGGTGGGGTCAATCTTTTCCTGGGCGACTTCAACGACACTGACCAAAGCATGTTTTAACTCCGTAGCATCCCTGGCGTCATAAAACTGGCCGCCGCCAGCGCTGGCAACAGCCTGCATCTGTTTTGCCTGCTCGTTATTCAGGTCAAAACCAATAACATGGGTTTCGATATCAATCCCCATGGCACGTAGTTGTGCCGCGACTGCAATTGGGTCACCGCCACAGGTTTCCTCACCATCAGATATCAGAATAATCATCTGTTTGCTGGATGTTGTGTTACTTAAATCCTGACCAGCCAGTTCCAGGCTCTTGGCGATGGGTGTGTACCCGAAGGGTTGTAGTCGGTCGACCTGCTCACGGATACTCGCGATTTGGTCAGCGGCAATGCTGTTTAGCAATTCCGTGTTCGGGCAGGACGCCTCGGGTGTTTTAGGAACACTGTTGTCAAAACCGTAAGCCCGAAAGCCGACCAGAAAAGCGGAGGAATCCAGGCCGCGGATTGCCTCATGAAGTGCCGCGCGAGCCAGTGTCATCTTGCGCTGCCCCTGAATGCGGGCGGCCATGGAACCACTGACATCCAGTATGACCTCAATGGCCACCGGGTCTTTGGGTTTTTCGCTGACCACCTCCATTTCCAGTGTCATGGGTGCTATATCCGGGGCCGGGGTTGCCGGTGCAGAGCTGCTTGATGCGCCTGCTGCGGCCTCAGGGCCATCTGGCAGGGAAATAGAAGTAGTCATAGCCGATGAGGTTGGTGTGTTAGCCGCAGGGGGAGACAGGCTTTGAGGTAATCCTGCGCCAATGGCATTAGCCAGTTGCTCAGCTGAGCCCGCCAGCTGAAATTCCCCGGCACCGGCCAAGGCGATACGACCCAATTGTGAGAACTGTCCCGGCTGCCCAATACCGATGGTGTCGATTTTGATATTTTTGGCATTTAACGCCTGGGCCAGATCAATCGGATCCTGTTCGCAGTTCTCTTCGCCATCGGAAATCAGAATTATTTTTCCCCGCTCGAAAGGAGCAAGATCCTGAGTCGCCTGTTCAATGGCAAAAGCAATATTTGTTTTGCGACCAAGTGGTCGAATTCCGGATACGAGCTTGTCCATTGCGGGCTGTTCAATTTGCGTTCCGAGCGGGATGGCTATTTCATTAGCCTTGCAGTTTGCCTGGTCGTTTAGCTTGTCCCGGCCACCGGCAAAAAAACGGACAGCGATAATGGACTGCCCCTGAAAGCGGTGCGCCAGATTACGGAATGCGGTTTTGGCGATTTCAAATTTTGGCTGACCGTTCAGTAGATCGGTCATGCTGAAGGAACGATCCAGAAGTATCACCGTTGGAATAGGGTCTTCTTCATTCGCACTGACCGGCAAGCAGCAAAATACATACAGAATAAAACAAAGCTCGAGTGTTTTTTGCAAAAGAGCATATCGTCTGGCTGCTCGTGTTCTTCTTCCTGTAATGGATTTCCGCATGACTGGAATAAAAGTGCCTTTACTTGGAATTTACGGTAAACGGACTTGTAAAGAGGCGACAAGTACTCTAGTCAGTATAGAACGGGAAACTACATTTGCCCCATTTTGGGGCAAACTTTTTGCGATGCTTGATCGGTCTGGTGAAACGGTAGGTAATGTGACCCTAATCGGATACGATCGCTGGGCTGGTTATTTTGATCAGTAAAAGCTCTCTTTCTGTTAGCTCGCCATAAAATCTGGGATACCGCCATCCTTATCCCCAGCGAAATGTGGTTGGCAGGTAGGGTGTGCCTCCTACCCGGACACCGGCTAGCATCAGCAGGGCTATTTCAGGCTCCCCCACCTTCGCCACACAGCTTTTCAGGGCTTTGTCGGCAGTGAGCCGCTGCTGGTAAGTGCCTCCTTTCCAGTATTGATAGTCATGCGCCGTGCAGCACTCAAGCCACAATTCCTTATGGAAAAGTGTACCGTCCGGAAAGGAGCTGCAGCCGTCACTGGTAAAAGGTTTTAGCTCAGTCGCATGAATAGCCCAGGGTGTTGCCGTCAGGAATATAGCCAGTAACAGTCGCTTCACTCGTCATGCTACCATTTAATCTGGAATTCAATCTCTTCGCCATCTTCGTCCCTCTCATGCTCGATGTTGTACACCGCACGGACCGGCACATATATTCGTTCACCGGCAATCTGGATTTCAAATTGCTCACCTTGTTCCAGGCAGTCTGCCAGTCTTCTTAATTTGGCGACGTATTCTGAAGTGGAATAGCCTTTCTCGATATCTCTTTCTTCTTTCATTAGAATTCACCTCATCGCATATGTGGTTATTGGTGGTCGGCTACCGAAACATTACCATTTTTTGGCAACCGGTGTATCTATCATTTACGGTCGATGTTTGTGCCGATCAGTTCGGCGACTTGCTCAGCATGGTTCACCGGGAATTGAAAGGTTTTTTCGATGGGCTCTTGCTTGTATTGTGGCGGTAGTAGGTAGCTAACGCGAAGGCCGGGGCCGCGATAGCCAGGCTGTTTGTAATGATAGCAATGATCTTCATTGCTGGACTTCCCCTTTAGTAGTAAACCCAAAAAGGACTGGTCGTATTCACACAATTCAACTCGCGTAATACTGTCGCAGGGTATGACGGTACTGGCATCGTAGGTAACGCTGCGCAGCCATAGCTCTCTATTTCCGGGTTTGTTATTGGGTTCATTGATCCAGGTGCGTACCCCATAATAGTATCGCATGAGCAGGTAGCCAACACCGGTCAGGCCCAGAAACGAGATCACATAGATTGAAGTGGATGACTGCTCCATTCCCGCTGCGAAAATAAAACCGGGTGTAAAGGTAAATGAAAACAAAATGGCAACGATGATACCGACACCGATGCAAAAGTGTTGTGATGATCGTGTGCGGGTTTTGAAGATCTTTTTATGACCGAACATTGTAATTGGTTTTTGCCATAGAGAGGTTGCACATAACGGTCTGGTATGAAACTTTGATTCTAGTATAATTTTCCAGATCCGCCTCTATATCTTTAGCCGGACCGGGATAGAATCACCTTCACTCCCAGGACAATCATCGCTCCCCCCAACAAACGATTTATCCAATGCCCGAATTTGCTGAAACTTCGGTTAACGGAGGGTTTTGAAAGCAATAAAACCAGGCTGGAAAACCAGGCGAGCTGAATAAACATCATCCAAAGCCCGTAAATGCCAAGCTGATAGAGCGGCATTTCGGGCGATAGCACCAGGGTGAATAATGCGACGAAATAGACAGGTGCTTTCGGGTTCAGTGCATTACACAGAAAACCAATTCCTATGCTCTTTTTCCAGTCGCGAGGCTTCTGCTGAGTCTGGTCGTTGGCACAGGCAAGCACCGGTTTTGATCGGATGCTTATTATACCAAGGTAGACGAGATAGCTGCCGCCCAGGAGTTTGATGGTCCAAAGTGCCGTGGAGGAGTTGGCGACCACGGCTGCGAGACCAAAGGCGGAATAGAGTATGTGTACGGAAAGCCCCAGTGCGATACCAAGACTGCACAGCAGCCCCGCCTTTTTACCGTTGGTGAGTGTCTGCTGCGAAACCAGCACAAAGTCCGGCCCGGGTGATGCGGCGGCTAACAGGTGTATCGATGTGATAAGCAATAAACCCTGAGCTAAATCCATTGCGTCGCCTGCCACTCGTGTAGTGGTCGTTAGATTCGGTTATTCCTAACCCTCTCGTCTTGAGAGAGTTTTTCCTGTTAGGGAGTTTGTTATCAAACAAGCCAGCCAGCAGGCTTTTCCCTTTTTGGGCTTACGCCTTTGCCCCGTGATTTTGCAAAGCTTCAATATAATCTCCTGCCTGCTGGTGCTGTGAGACTATGGAAAGTATTGTATTCCCGGCAGTGTTTGTAGCATTTATGTCGTGTCCTTCGGCTACAAACAAATCCAGAAAACCGTCGAAATAGTCGGCGGTCATACCGCGGTACGCGCGTTCGAGAATATTGTAGTCTGCGTTAACACCTTCTGGCGGGCGCAGCTCGAAAAAGGATCTGAGACGTGATTCGTCTAATACTTCATCGGTGACTTTTTGCTTGTCTTTCTTGAGTGCCATGTTAATTCCTAACTGTTCAATTTGTTGAGTAGTATTTCATTAACCTGTTTCGGGTTAGCTTGTCCCTTGGAGGCCTTCATCACTTGGCCAACGAAATAGCCGAGCATTTTGGGACGTTTGGCTTGATCGGCATTTTGGTAGTTTTCTACCTGGTTTGGACTGTTGGCGATCACCTCGTCAACCAGTGCTTCGATCGCACCGCTATCGGAAACCTGCTTCAGCCCTTTGTTTTCGATAATCTGGTCAGCATCACCCTCGCCATTCCACATGGCTTCAAATACGGTTTTGGCAATCTTCCCGGAAATAGTATCATCCTGGATGCGTTTCAGCAGTTGCGCCAGTTGCTCGGCCGAAACCGGGCTTTGAGATAGCTCCAGATTGTCCTTGTTCAAGGCGCCAGCCAGTTCACCATTCACCCAGTTGGCAGCCAGTTTGGCATCACCCGCTGCTGTGGCTACTGCTTCGAAATACTCAGCAGTTTCGCGCTCGGCAGAGAGCAGATCAGCATCGTAGGTGCTGAGCTTGAACTGATCTATAAAACGATGCCGTTTCTGGTAAGGTAGTTCTGGCAGGCTGTCGCGCACGGATTGAATATAATCAGCTTCCAACACTACCGGTAGCAGATCCGGGTCAGGGAAATAGCGATAATCGTTAGCCTCCTCTTTGCTGCGCATCGATCGTGTTTCATCTTTTGCAGAATCGTAAAGGCGAGTTTCCTGTACCACCTTGCCGCCGCCTTCCAGCAGATCAATTTGCCGCTCTACCTCAAAGTTGATCGCTTTTTCCACAAAGCGGAAAGAGTTGACGTTCTTGATTTCAGCGCGGGTACCAAACTCCTGCTGTCCTTTTGGCCGGATTGAGACGTTTGCATCACAGCGCATGGAGCCCTCTGCCATGTTGCCATCTGAAATGCTCAGGTAACGAATTAGCGAGTGAATCTGTTTAAGGTAAGCGATGGCTTCTTTAGCTGAGCGCAGGTCCGGCTCTGATACGATCTCCAGCAGTGGTGTACCGGTTCGGTTCAGATCAATACCGGTCATGCCGTGAAAGTCTTCGTGCAACGATTTTCCTGCATCCTCCTCCAGATGCGCCCGGGTCACGCCTATTTCGCGTGTTGAGCCATCTTCCAGTGTGATTTCTATATGGCCTTTGCCAACAATCGGTAGTTCGAACTGACTGATCTGATAGCCTTTTGGCAGGTCCGGGTAAAAATAGTTTTTTCGGGCAAATACCGATTTTTCCCCGATTTCTGCATCGATCGCCAGGCCGAACTTGACAGCCATTCTCACTGCCTCTTCATTGAGTACCGGCAATACGCCCGGGAAGCCCAAATCGATTACACTGGCCTGGGTATTGGGCTCGGCGCCAAAGGCGGTGCTGGAACCGGAAAAGATTTTTGATTGAGTGGCGAGCTGTACGTGTATTTCCAGCCCGATCACGGTTTCCCATTGCATGGTTTTATAGCCTCTTTGTATACTAGGTTTCGGCTAATGCCGAAAATTACGATGCGTACCGTAACGATTAATGTCTGTTTCCAATTAGACCGCGTTTATACGGGAAGCTGGAGCGTTATTTAGCGCTCTCAGGTGCCTGCTGGTGCCAGTCTGTTTCCATCTGATATCGATGAGCCACATTCAAAAGTCTCGTTTCGTCGAAATAGTTGCCAATCATGTGCAGCCCCACCGGTTTGTTATCGACAAAACCACAGGGTACTGACATGCCAGGCAGACCTGCCAGATTGGTGGAGATGGTAAAAATATCAGCCAGGTACATGCTTACCGGATCAGTGGTTTTTTCGCCCAGCTTAAAAGTGGTTGAGGGCGAGGTTGGCCCCATGATCACATCAACTTCTTCGTAAGCTTTGACAAAATCTTCTTTGATCAGGCGTCGTAATTTCTGTGCTTTGAGATAGTAAGCATCGAAATAACCCTCTGATAATGCATAGGTGCCGACCAGAATTCGACGTTTGACTTCACGTCCGAAGCCTTCACCGCGAGAACGTTTGTATAGGTCTTCAAGGTCTTCAGGGTCCTCGCAGCGGTATCCGAAACGTACTGCGTCAAACCGGGATAGATTTGACGAACACTCTGCTGGCGCAATGACATAATAAACCGGCACCGAAAGATCACTGTGTGGCAGGCTGATCTCTTTGATGGTGGCGCCCAGTTTTTCATATTCCCGAATAGCGGTCTGTATAGATTCAGCGATCGCAGAATCCAGGCTGTCGGAGAAAAACTCTTTGGGAAGACCGATGCGCAAGCCTTCCAGGCTATCATTCAGGTTGGTGCAATAGTCAGGCACGGGCCGCTCAATGCTGGTGGAGTCCTTGTCGTCAAAGCCGGCCATGACATTGAGCATCATCGCGCAGTCTTCGGCTGTTTGAGCAATCGGGCCGCCTTGATCCAGGCTGGACGCAAAAGCAATCATGCCCCAGCGTGATACGCGACCATAGGTAGGTTTCAGTCCTGTCACACCGCATAGTGCTGCCGGTTGCCGGATTGATCCACCTGTATCTGTGGCAGTAGCGCCAGGGGCAAGTCTTGCGGCAACAGCAGCGGCTGACCCCCCGGATGACCCTCCGGGAACACAATCGGTGTTCCAGGGGTTTCTGACCGGGCCGTAAAAACTGGTCTCATTGGAGGAACCCATCGCGAATTCGTCCATGTTGGTTTTCCCCAGGCAGACAGCACCGGAGAGCTTGAATTTTTCAACCACTGTCGCGTCATACGGGGCGATGAAACTATCAAGAATCTTTGAAGCGCAGGTTGTTTTGATACCCTGGGTACAGAAGATGTCCTTGTGTGCCATTGGTACTCCGGTAAAGGCACCTGCGTTACCAGAAGCCCTCTGGTCATCAGCTTGTTTGGCTGCAGCCAAAGCCTGTTCCGTTGTGACGGTGATAAAGCTGTTATAGCGTTCATCCAGCGTATCAATGCGGTTGAGAAAATACGTTGTCAGCTCGGTGCTGGAGTATTCGCCACTACTCAGCCCCTGGCTGAGTTCGGCGATGGTCTTGTTGTGCATAGAGAGTACATCCTAATAATTCATTCTATCGATCAGGTCGACATTCTTTGTTCACTGCGTCGGCTGACCGGGGACATGTATGGTTAAGCGCAACCAGCGTCTTTTATTACTCGATTACTTTGGGAACCAGATAAAGACCATTTTCAGTCGCGGGAGCGATGGCTTGAAAATGCTCTCGTTGATTCTCTTCTGTGACAGTATCAGGACGTAAGCGTTGGGTTGCATCGGTCGGATGTGCCATCGGCTCGATATTGTCGGTATTGATGGCCTGCATCTGATCGACCAATGCCAGTATGTTGGCCAGATCCTGGGTGTACTCATCGACATGCTGCTCGTCGATGGCGATTCGTGCCAAATGGGCTGCATTTTGTACATCACTGCGTTCAATTGTCATGCTATATCCTGTTCATCTTTTGTCTGCTTTTTACACTCAAGCTGCACCTGGCAACCGTTTTTTCCGGTAAATTGTGATGCTGTCTGCAATTGCTGGTGCGGTCAAAAAAATCTGTCGCTAAAAAAGAAGCAGAACTTATCACATTTCTGCCTTGCTCTAAATCCCTAGCGTTGATACATTTGCGCATTTAGCGTAAGAAAGCCAATATTAGGGCAATAATAAATGTCAATTTTTAAGAAAATACGCGGTTTCTTTTCGACAGACCTGTCAATTGACCTGGGAACTGCGAACACACTGATCTATGTAAGGGAAAAAGAGATCGTGTTGGATGAGCCTTCAGTGGTTGCCATTCGTCAGGTGGGAAACCAGAAAACGGTGGCGGCGGTGGGTACAGATGCTAAACGTATGCTTGGTAAAACACCTGGCAATATTACCGCAATCAGGCCGCTTAAAGACGGTGTAATAGCGGACTTTCTGGTTACTGAGAAAATGTTGCAGCACTTTATCAGTAAAGTGCATGAGAATGATTTTATTAAACCCAGCCCCAGAGTGCTGGTTTGTGTGCCTTGTCAGTCAACGCAGGTAGAGCGCCGGGCTATCAAAGAATCTGCACTCGGCGCCGGTGCCCGGGAAGTTTATTTGATTGAGGAACCGATGGCGGCGGCTATTGGGGCGGGCTTGCCGGTTGAGGAAGCGACCGGATCGATGGTGATTGATATTGGTGGTGGTACCACAGAGATAGCAATTATTTCCCTGAGCGGTATTGTCTATGCGGAATCGGTGCGCGTGGGTGGTGATCGATTTGATGAGGCTATTGTCACTTATGTTCGCCGTAACTATGGCAGCCTGATTGGTGACTCAACTGCCGAACGTATCAAGCAGGAAATCGGTTCAGCTTATCCCAATGAGGAGATCAGAGAGATTGATGTGCGTGGACGCAACCTTGCAGAAGGGATTCCCCGCAGTTTTACGTTGAATAGTAGTGAGGTCCTGGAGGCGTTACAGGAGCCGTTGTCAGCTATTGTTCAGGCAGTCAAAAGTACCCTGGAGCAATCTCCTCCGGAACTGGCTTCCGATATTGCTGAAACCGGCCTGGTACTGACGGGCGGTGGTGCACTGCTCAGAGATATCGATCGCCTGTTAAGCGAAGAAACCGGTTTGCCGGTCGTCATTGCGGAAGATCCTCTGACCTGTGTTGCCAGAGGCGGGGGGAAAGCTCTGGAATGGATTGATCATGGCGTTGATTTGACCTCGTCAGAGTAACGGGAGAGGCTGGCTGGTCAAACATACTGGTTTTATTTTGGATTATAAAAAACCGCTTTCTCACAGAAGAAGCGGTTTTTTTGTTTGCAGGGGCATTGTGTTGTCCTCTCCTTTGCCGAATAATAGCCAGATTAAATTATTAAATTCAAAAATAACAAGAGGTTAGAGTATTAAGCCGATATTCTCAAAAGATACGGACATTGGTCTGCGGCTGCTCATCCTGTCCATTCTTTCAATACTGCTGCTATTTGCTGACTATCGTCTACAGCAGATGGCATCGGTTCGCTCGGTGCTGAGCACAATAACATCACCAATCCAGATTGTTGCTGACGTGCCTTCTCAGGTATGGCGCTGGATTGACCGGATGAGTACAGATTATGACCAGTTACACAAGGAAAACCGGGAGCTCAAAGCACAAGCGTTGATATTGCAGCGAGAAGTGCAGAAGATGGCATCATTATCCGCTGACTATATCAGGCTTCGGGAACTGCTCAACGGATCGGAACTGATCGATGAGACGGTGATGGTGGCTGAAGTGATTGGAGTTGATCCCGACCCCTTTACTCATGAGCTGCTGATTAACAAAGGTTTTCGTGATGGCGTGCAGGTGGGGCAGACACTGCTGGATGCCTATGGGGTGATGGGGCAGGTTACCTCAGTTGACCGATTCTCCAGTCGAGTTTTGTTGCTCAGCGATGCGCGTCATGCTATTCCGGTGCAGGTAAACCGCAACGGCGTGCGATCTATTGCAGTCGGCAAGGGAAGTTTCACGGAGCTGGAGTTGCTTAATCTTCCCGATACCGAGGATGTTGTGGTCGGGGATCTGTTGGTATCCTCAGGTCTGGGAGACCGCTTTCCTTTTGGCTATCCGGTTGCGGTAGTTATCAAGGTTAAACATGATCCGGGGGAACCCTTTGCGCAGGTATTGGTTCGGCCAAGTGCGCAGTTAACCCGCAGTCGTCAGGTCATGCTAGTGCTAAGCCCTGCAGAGGAGACAGAGCAGATCAAAGAATCCAGGGGGGTTGATTGATGCGCAGACGTTCGGGAGGTGTGGTCATTTTTCTTTCCTTTCTGGTAGCTTTAATACTGACGGCATTGCCGTTGCCAGAAGTGGCTCAGGGTTGGCGGCCGGAGTGGGTGGTACTGGTGTTGCTTTACTGGATTGTCGCCTTGCCAGAACGAATCGGTATGGGCATTGCCTGGTTGATGGGCATTTTTTTGGATGTTTTGGAGGGAAGTCTGTTAGGGCTGAATGCCCTGGCGTTAACAGTGGTGGCTTACTTTTCATTATTGCTGTATCGCCGCATTCGAATGTTCAGCTGGTTGCAGCAAGCCATGTTTGTATTTGCCCTGGTGGCTTTGAACCAAATACTCTGTCACTGGGTCAAGGGAATCCTGGGAGCCTCTACACAAACATTGATGTTTCTGATTCCGGCAATTGTCAGCGCTCTGTTGTGGCCGTGGGTATTTGTGCTTCTCAGAGGCCTGCGTCGTAGTTATAACGTTAATTGAGATTTGTCTGGATAATAATGTGGAGTAGCTTTGAGCACTGATCTATACCTGGCTTCTGCGTCGCCACGTCGTCGCGAGCTATTACAGCAGATAGGGGTACGATTTTCTTTGCTAAGTGTGACGGTGGATGAAACCCCGAAGGCAAATGAGACTCCAAGAGTGTATGTAGAGCGATTGGCGCGTGATAAGGCACTAAAAGGCTGGTTGGCGTCGCGCAACAAAGCAGGCCTGCCGGTGCTCGGAGCGGATACCACTGTGGTGCTGGACGACCGGATAATGGGTAAGCCGGATGGTGCGAAGGCATCTATTGATATGTTGCAACGTCTGTCAGGACGCACGCATACTGTTTATACCGCAGTTGCGGTGGTGCATCAGGACCGTATTGAAAGCCAGGTGGTGAGCAGCCATGTTAGTTTTCGGGAATTGTCGTTGCAGGAGTGTCAGAGATACTGGGAAACGGGCGAGCCGACTGACAAGGCGGGCAGCTATGCGATCCAGGGTTATGGGGCCGTGTTTGTGTCAAAGATAGAAGGCAGCTATTCTTCTGTAGTGGGTTTGCCTCTAATGGAAACTGCAGACATGTTAAAAGATTTCGGCGTGCCGACCTGGGAGCGTTAAAAAAATTGAGCTTTATCGGGTGTACGATGGGCGGGTTTATTATTGAGCGAACAAGGATAATAAAGTTTGAGTGAAGAAATTTTGATCAATATATCACCCATGGAAACCCGTGTTGGTGTGCTTGAAAACGGCATGTTACAGGAAGTATATGTCGAGCGCTCAAGCAAACTGGGCCTGGTCGGTAATATCTATAAGGGCAAGGTGGTTCGAGTGTTGCCTGGTATGCAGGCGGCATTTGTTGAAATGGGTCTGGAACGTTCAGCGTTCATCCATACTGCGGATATCGTTACACTCAATGAAGATGGTGTTGAGGAGCGGGAAAAAAATACTGAGGATATTCGCCAGGCTTTGAAAGAAGGGCAGAGTATTATCGCCCAGGTCATTAAAGATCCCATTGGCACCAAGGGTGCCAGATTGACGACCCACCTGTCGTTGCCTTCACGTTACCTGGTTTATATGCCAAGGACGCAACACATCGGTATCTCCCAACGAATTGAGGACGAGGAAGAGCGACAGCGGTTGCATCAGTTGGTGAAGGAGTGCATCGTATCGGAGGGTTTGGAGGGTAATGCCGGTTTTATTATTAGAACGGTTGCAGAAGGAGTCGGAAGAGAGGAGATCGCTTCAGATATACGGTTTTTAAAGCGTCTCTGGGATTCGGTTCAGACAAAAATTAAAAAAGCGCAAACACCTTCGCCGATCTATGAGGAGTTACCCCTTTATCTTCGTTCCATGCGGGATTTGATACGTCCCGGACTTGAAAAAGTGCGAGTTGATTCCCAGGAGTCTTTTTTAAAGATTCAATCCTTCGTGGAGTCTTTAGTTCCGGAGCTAAGTGGCAGAGTCGAGCTTTACCAGGGAGAGCGGCCGATTTTTGATCTTTATAATGTGGAAGATGAAATTCAAAAAGCGCTGGGGCGGAAAGTGCCGCTCAAGTCCGGGGGTTATCTGATCTTCGACCAAACGGAAGCGATGACCACTATTGATATCAATACCGGAGCGTTTGTTGGCCACAGGAACCTGGAGGAAACGATCTTTAAAACCAACCTTGAGGCTACCAGCGCCATTGGGCGCCAGATGAGGCTGCGCAATATTGGCGGTATTGTCATTATTGATTTTATCGATATGACCGATTTGGAGCATCAGCGTCAGGTGATGCGTATGATGGAAAAGGTGTTGGAGCGGGATCATGCTAAAACCAACGTCATCGGTATATCTGATTTAGGGTTAATAGAGATGACCCGTAAGCGAACTCGCGAAAGTCTTCAGCAGGTGCTTTGTGAGACCTGCCCTGAATGCGAGGGTCGCGGCTCCGTCAAAACCACGGAAACCGTTTGTTATGAAATACTCCGTGAAATATTACGACAGGCGCGCGCCTACAGCTCACAGAGTTTTCTGGTGCTGGCCTCACAAAGTGTCGCGGAGAGGTTGCTGGACGAGGAATCATCCAGCGTTGCTGACCTGGAATCCTTTATTAATCGCAGTGTTAAAATCCAGGTGGAAACGATGTATTCTCAGGAAGAGTTTGATGTGGTTTTCCGTTAGCGCTCGCCGTTGCGCATATTAGGGCGAGGTTAAATCCGAAATGCATCCTGCATAAGGGTACGATACAGGTTCAATGAATTTAATACTCGCTCGTTTTGTTCGGTTTTTTTGGCGAATCGCTATATTTTTGTTGGTTGCGGTTGCTGTGCTTGTGAGCCTGGCAAAAGTCACCTTACCACAATTATATCAATACCGAAGTGAACTTCAGTCCTACCTCTCCAGCCTGCTTGGCACACCGGTAACTCTGCGAAAAGTTGATGCTGACTGGCAGAATTTTCAGCCAATGCTCGCTTTGCAGCAGTTGACCATTGGAGATACTGAAGTGGGCGTGCCACTACGCATTAGCAGTCTGGAGCTGAAGCTGGATATGCTGGGAAGCCTTGTTCATGCGCACCCTGTATTCGCTTCATTGCTGCTTAAGAAGGTCGAGTTGGTGCTTCGTCAAAATCAGGATGGCAAATGGCAGTTTGCGGATCGAGTCAGTGGTGCCCGCAATAAACCAATTGATTTGCTTGAGTTGTTATTGGCGCAAGGCCGAATTGGGTTGCAGGATATTGAACTCACACTGATCTTTAATGACGGGATAGCAAAACAGCTGGCTATACCCTCCTTGAGTTTTCACTGTCTGGCGGACCTCTGTGCCAGCGAGGGCCGCGCAGAAGTTTCCGGTGAGCGAGCCGGACAACTGTCTTTTGCAATGAATTTGATCAGCCGGCCCGGTCAACCGGATTTTGGAATGGAGGCATTTGCCCGTTTGCAGGCGCTGCCGGTGGGCGAATGGTTGGAAAGAACGGCAATAAAAGTACCGAAAGTGCTTGATCTGCGGCAGCTGGAACTGGGCGGTGAGGTCTGGTTAAGCGTTGGTCAGGGGCAATTAAACAGCGTTCAGGGGCGCGTCACCGCGCCGCAACTCCAGCTACAAACTTCAGCGGAAAGTCGGGAATCACTGACGGAACTGCAAACCGATTTCTTATGGCAAAGAACAACCGAGCCGGGTGCATCCCTTTGGCAACTGGATCTCAATGGACTTTCCTTTAACCGCAGGGAAACTGTTTTTTCAGGAATCAATCAGCGCTGGACTGTTTCTGAATCCCAAGAGGGTCGCTTGGCGCTGGGAGCGATTAACCGGGTAGATTTGGAATCGTTCACCAATCTGGTGGTCGACGGCCAGTTATTGCCTGAGAAGGCCAGACAGATAGTGGCTACTTTGCAACCTGAGGGAGCCCTGGAAAACCTCTTGATACAGTTGCCGCTGACAGACACTGAAAGCAGCGATCAACCCGGTGTTCTGGTTAAGGCAAATTTGGCTAACGTCGGTGTTTCAGCCTGGAAACATGCGCCAAAGGGGACGGGGGTAAACGGCTATCTTGAGGTAACGGCAAGGAATGGGTTGGTACAGCTACAGACAAATGATTTTCGTTTACATTTCCCTAAACTCTATAGTGATGGTTGGCATTATCAGCAGGCATCCGGGGAGGTAAGCTGGCACGTTGAAGGTAAATCAGTCTGGTTGAAGGGAAGACAGCTCCGGTTGGCCGATGGAAACAGTCGAATTCATGGGCAATTTGATCTGGATGCAACCAAAAACGGGGCGGAGCCACGTCTTAACCTGTTGATTGGAATGAGTGGTGGCGAACTGAGGGATTCATTGGCCTACGTGCCTGATCGTAAGCTCAGTTCAGGATTAACCCAATGGCTGGATAAAGCCATTGGGCCGGGCGAGGTGGATAACGCGTCTTTTACGTACTCGGGTTCGGCAGTCAAGGGTGCGGATACGATTACTCGAAGCCTTCGATTGTTGGTGAACGCCCAGGCAGAACAATTTCAATATCTTGATAATTGGCCGGTGTTGAAGCAGGTGGAGGCCAAAGTTGAACTGGTTGATAAACGGGTGGCGGTTTCCGTAGATTCGGCGCAGTTCTATGAGTCTTTGGTTAGCGGAGCTGAGGCAGAATTTGTACCTGACAGCGAAGGAGGTGTCGTCACCGTAAGAGCTAAGCTGGAAGGTTCTGCGCAGGATGGCTTGCGGGTGTTGCAGGAAACACCGATTCGAAAAGCGCTTTTTGATTTGGTTGATGATTTTCAGGTGAGTGGTGATATAAAGACTGAGTTGGAGCTGTCTATTCCGTTAAAGGGGCAGGACAGTGTGGCTTCAAAAGTGATGCTTCAGACTGGCAACGCCCAATTCGTAATTCCTTCGTTAAATCTGAATTTTAACCGGATAGAGGGTGACTTTAGCTACGGCAGTCGCAGCGGGCTTAATGCACAGAACGTCAAGGCAATGCTGTTTGACGAGCCGGTATCTGCGCTGATCCAAACCCGCGAGCCACCAGAGAAACGGGAGCGAAAGCCCGGTCAGCAAACACGTATCCAGCTTCAGGGGGCGGTCACTGCGAAGGCGTTTCAACAGTGGCTACCTTTGCCAGCATTGCAGCGAGTGGAGGGTAAAGCAACCTATGCCGCCGAGCTGCGCTTTGGTGGAGGTGAAGCGCAGCAGATTCGAATAAGTTCGGATCTGGTCGGTATTGAGGCCGATTTACCTGAGCCGTTAGCAAAATCCGCTGAGCAGAAGAGAGCATTAGATATGCTGATTCGGGTAGGAGAGCGTCAGACGCATCATCTGAGTTATGGCGAACTGGTTAATTATGCGCTCTGGTTTGATCAGGGGGCATATCGTCAGGGAGAGATTCGGGTAGGCGGAGGGTCTTCTGAGGTTGGGCGGGAGCAGGGTGTCAGAATTTACGGTACCTTACCGGAACTTGATTTTGCGCAATGGCAGTCGTTGTTTGAGCTTTATGAGCAAGGTTCGAAAGTGTCAGCCAAAAAGGATGCAGTGATCCAGACTCACGGCGGTCAGCAAGCCGCGGAAGGAGGTTTTCTGGATCGCTTGAAACAGGTTGAATTAGTGGTAGATCGATTCGTTTTTGCAGATAGAGTGTTTGAGTCGATGTCTTTGGGCATCGGTAAAAATGAGGACGCGTGGCGTGTTCAACTGGAAAATACCGAGCTCAAAGGCGTTGTGCTTAGTTATGGGGATGAAAGTAAGCCGCTGGAGATTGCGTTGGAATATCTTCGATTGCCGGCACCGGAACAGGGCACCGCCGATGCTTTACAGGATGTCATTCCGCAACAGCTGCCGCTGCTTGATTTCAAAACGGATCGCTTTGCTTTGGGGACTGAAGAATATGGGGCCTGGGCCTTTAAGGTCAGGCCCAATGATAAAGGCACCAGAATTGAGAACCTGAATGCCAATGTGCGTGGTCTGGAGCTGAGCGGCGAGATCGATTGGCGGTATCAGTCGGATCGACACTTGTCGGAATTTAGTGGTATGGCTGTCGCAAAAGACACCGGTGATGCGGTAGAGGCATGGGGCTATAGCCGATCAGTTGAAGGTAGTGATGGAAAGTTTATCGGTAATCTGAAGTGGAATGGCTCTCCCGCCATGTTTTCGCTGATGGATTCGATTGGTGAGCTGACCATCAGGGGCGATCAGGGTCGCTTCATAGAGGTTGAGTCATCGGCAAATGTGCTGCGGTTGTTTGGTATTTTAAACTTTACTTCGCTGGCGCGCCGTTTGCGATTGGATTTTTCAGATCTGTTTAAGAAGGGTTACAGTTTCGACAAGGTTAGAGGGAAGTTCGCTCTGAACCAGGGCAAAATCCAAATAGTCGACTCTTTAATTATCGACGGACCATCAGCAAAATTTAAAATTGATGGTCGTACGGATCTGCATACTGAGGAACTGGACCAGGAAATGATTGTAGTCTTGCCTTTAACGGATAATATTCCGTTGGCGGCCACGATTGTTGGTGCGCCCCAGGTGGGTATCCCTATCTACCTGATCAATAAAGTGTTTGGCAACATGTTTGAACGATTTACGAGTGCCCGGTATAAGGTAACTGGCACCTGGGAAGATCCGAAGATCGAGTTGGTCAAGATGTTTGAAAATAGAGCCAGACAAAAGCCCAAGGAGGAGTCAGAGGTATCCGGCGAAACACAAGATGCACCAGAGGTGCCCAAGGAGCTGGCGCCATAGATTTTACGATGTGCAGCGTATAGGTGAACGATAGGGGGCGAAAAGGTTGGCTAAAATAGCAGCAATTCAGATGGTTAGCGGTAACGAAGTTGAGCAAAATTTGCGTGATGTTGAAAGACTGGTTTCCAAAGCATCCGAAATGGGAGCCCGTATGGTCATACTTCCTGAAAATTTTGCGCTATTATCCACCTCAAAACTGCGAACAGCAGGGTTGAAAGAGACGACATCTTTTGGCCCAATCAGGAGTTTTGTTTCAGCGTTGGCCAAACAGCATGGACTTTGGGTAGTGGCTGGCAGCATACCTGTTGCTGCACGTTCCGATGGCGAGGAGATGGATAGCCGTGTAAGGTCAGCCTGCTTTGTCTATGATGCTCAGGGTAATGAACTGGCAAGATACGATAAGATTCATCTGTTTGATGTGGATGTGGATGACAGGTTGGGCAGTTACCGCGAATCTGACAGTATCGAGCCTGGTGATCAGGTCAAGATTTTGGATACACCCTATGGTCGTCTGGGTCTGAGCATCTGTTACGATCTGCGATTTCCTGAGTTGTATCGCATGCTGCAAACGCAGGGCGCAGAAATTATCACAGTACCTTCAGCCTTTACCGCGGTGACAGGTGCGGCGCATTGGGAGGTGTTACTTCGAGCTCGAGCGATTGAAAACCTCTGTTTTGTAGTTGGCGCAAACCAGGGAGGCAGCCATTCGGAAACGCGCGAGAGCTTTGGTCATAGTATGATAATCGACCCGTGGGGAAAAGTGCTTGCCATGAGGGAACGTGGTGCCGGGGTGATCCTGGCCGATATTGACTTAGCCTGTCAACGCCAGGTTCGACAAAAAATGCCGGTGCTTGAACACCGCCGCTTACCTTGATGAGTTCAGATCCGAATTTTGTTTTTCAGTGGCCTCTCGAATTAATCGAAACAATTTTCGGTAGCTGCCCAGGTCTTTGCCCTGTCGCTGTTCTTTGACGGTATTGCGAATCAACTGTCTCAGTGTTTGGACTTCAATCTGTGGGTGCTGGCTGATGAATTCGGTCAGTGCCCCGGTATCTTTTAGCAGACGTTCTCGCCACCGTTCAATTTGATGAAAATGTTGAGCATGCTCCGCCTGGCTGGCATCGAGTCTGTTTAAGGCTTCGGTAATGTTGTCGACGTCGCTGTTGCGCATCAGACGACCGATATATTGCATCTGCCGGCGTCTGGCTTCATTTTTTCGCAGTCGTTTGTATTCATTAATAGCCGCAATCATGTTCTCGTCAAGAGGTACTGTGGCGAGCTGTTCATCATTAAGACGTGTCAGTTTTTCACCGAGTTTTTGTAGCGCTTCCATCTCCCGTTTAATCTGACTTTTGCTTTTCTCGTCTGATTCAATTTCGGAATGTTCTTCGTGGCTGCTCATGAGACCTTCTTGATTAGGCATAAAAAAACGTGGCGAGTCCGAGAAACGCCATAAAACCGATAACATCGGTGATTGTAGTAAGAAGTACACTACCGGCTATGGCCGGGTCGATGCCCATGCTTTTCAGGACTCTGGGGAGCGATGCTCCGGCAATGGCAGCGGCCACCAGATTAATGATTACAGCCAGTGCAATGATAATGCCTATGGTGGTGTCGTTGAACCACCAGGTGGCTACCAGGGCGACCACCAGTGCCCAGACAATACCGTTGATAAAGCCAACGATCACTTCTCGCTGCAACAGCCAGTTTGCATTGGCACCTTGAACATGCCCCAGGGCTATCCCGCGTATCATCAATGTCAGGGTTTGGCTGCCAGCTACACCGCCCATACTGGCAACGATTGGCATAAGAATGGCAAGCGCGACGACCTTTTCAATTGTTGCCTCGAACAGGCCGATAACGTAGGACGCAAGAAAGGCGGTAATCAGGTTGACGAATAACCAGACTGATCGGCGCTTGGTTGATTTAAGGATGGGTGCGAAAGTGTCTTCATCTTCATCCAATCCGGCCATGCTCATGAACGAGTGTTCCGCCTCTTCACGAATTACATCGACGACATCATCGATGGTGATTCTGCCCAGCAATTTCTGTTCATCATCAACCACAGGTGCCGATACCAGATCGTGCCGCTCAAATAGCTGTGCGACCTCCATTTCAGGTGTCTCAGCCAGAATTGTAAATACGTCGGTGCTCATGATTTCGCGAACAGTCGAGCCGGGGTCGCTAACCAGAATCTTGTTTATTGGCAGAATACCAACTACCTGGTCATTACGGTTGACCACCGGCAGATTGTCCGTCATCTCAGGTATTTTTGGGTGCAGTCGCAGGTAACGCAACACCACATCGACACTGATATCGGGGCGAACAGTGATGGTGTCGATATTCATCAAGCCACCAGCGGTATCTTCCGGATAGGAGAGTACCTGCTCCAGACGCTGCCGGTTCTGGCTGTCCATTGAGCGCAACACTTCCTGTATCAGTTGGTCTGGAAGTTGTTGCAGCAGATCCGCAATATCATCGGTATCCAGCCCGGCGGTAACATCCAATACCTCCTGCGGATCCATTTTGCTGAGAAACTCGACACTGATTTCATCACCGAGATGCGGAAGAATTTCTCCGCCGGAATCGGTATCGATCAGGCTCCACAGAATATTCCGGACTTTTGGAGGGGAGGACTCGAGCAGGTGAGCAACTTCCACAGCCGGAAGACTGTGGTTGAGTATTCTGCGAACCTGAACGAAGGCGCCACTGTTCAGTGCTTCTTTCAGATTGAGCAGTTGCTCTTTGGTTGAGGTGCTGTCTCGATGTGACATGCTGTCCCTTTCAATCCGAATGCGATAATAATTGGTTGCTGATTGCCCCGCGTAATTGTATAGGTGGGACTGGGCTGGCTCAACCACTATTACGGAGAACCTTTCGGCTGATGGAAGTTGTCAGGCTCAGCCAAGATTTGAAAAAATAAATCAGTTTGTGGTGGGAATGCTTGATGCCGGTTTAATTGGTTTCAATTATGAATTTCTTTTTATTCCCCTGACGGTTTGTTGAGCAACGGCCGGACAAACCCGGCTGTTATTCCTGCTCCCCGAAACGGTCATTAACAAGTGCTGTAATGGAGCGGTAAGCTTCCTCTTCGTCACTTCCATCCACTTCCAGGATTAGTTCACTTCCGCATCCTGCAGCCAGCATCATGACTGACATAATACTTTTCGCATCCACCATTTTGTCGCTGTTACCCAGTTTGATCTGGCTGGACCAGGCCGAGGCTTCACTGACCAACTTTCCGGCAGCACGTGCATGCAGCCCAAGTTTATTAATAATTGTGATTTGTTCTTTTATCATTGGAAGTTACTCGTTAGCTAATCCAGTTCTCGATGCCTGACCTGAACATTTGATGAGGGTTCGCTGAACTGCTTGGCCAGTCTTTCCGCCAGATAAACTGATCGGTGTTGTCCTCCTGTGCAACCGATGGCGACAGTCATATAGCTGCGATTGTTCTCGTGAAAACGTGGTAGCCATTTTTCAAGATAGTGGCAAATATCCGAGTACATCTCTTCTACGATGGGGTGGTGTCGAAAAAAATCGACCACTTTAGGGTGCTGGCCTGTGTGTTCACGCAACGCCGTATCCCAGTGCGGATTGGGCAGGCATCTTACATCAAAGACCAGATCGGCATCGGCTGGTACGCCACGTTTAAATCCAAAGGATTCAAAAAGCAATGCCATATTAGTGGATGACTGTTCCGCTATTTGTTGTTTTACAATATCGCGAAGTTGATGCAAGTTGAGATTGGTGGTGTCGATCTTTAGGTCAGCCAGCGTGGCGATTGGATCCAGCAGGTCGCTTTCCATGCTCATCGCCTCCTCCAGCGAGGTGGAGGCATCGCTAAGCGGGTGTTTTCGTCTTGTTGCGCTGAATCGGGTGAGAATGGTTTGATCATCCGCATCCAGATAGACAATGCTGTAATCAATGCGTTGTCGGTCGATACTTTTAACAATCGAAGGAAAGCGCTTTAGATTGGCCGGAAGATTTCTGGCGTCAACGCTGACCGCCACCTCGTTTCGGCCGCTTTCCTGGTGATGTTCCATTTCGGTGATTAACGCAGGAAGCAATCCTCCGGGAATGTTATCAATGCAGTAGTAACCCAGGTCTTCCAGTACATGCAGTGCTGTACTTTTGCCGGATCCTGAGCGACCGCTGATAATAACAAGTTTCATGACCGCGCCTGTTTTCTGTTAAGGGGTAATGGTGGCAGCGACATAGAGATCATCATCGCTGTGGGCGCTTCGTAGCGAGGCCCTGTAATCCTGGTTACCACATCGTTCGGCAATAGCTTTGAGCGCTTGGAGGTGCTCATCAACGGCTTCCTGGGGTACCAGGAGCACGAACACCAGATCGACCGGCTGGCCGTCTATTGAGTCAAAGTCGATTGGCTGTTTAAGCTGCATTAGCATGCCGATTATATGGTGGCAGTTCTCTAGCCGGCAGTGAGGTAAGGCAATTCCCTCTCCAAGCCCTGTACTTCCTAGACGTTCACGCTCCAACAGCGCATCATAGGTGGCTTCAGAGTCTATGTCTGGATATGCACTGGTGATACGCCGGGAGATGGTTTCGAAAAGCCTTTTTTTGCTTCCCCCGTCTACACCGGCGAAGGTGCACTCGGGGGAAATAAACTGATTTAGTTGCATAGATTAAAACTACTTGCCCGTTATCTGGAGTTATTGCCCTGCATACGTGCAAGGTTTTTTTCTTTATGTTTTATAAGCTGACGATCGAGTTTGTCGGTTAACAGATCGATCGCGGCGTACATGTCGTCATGGGCCGCGTTGGCCACAACGTCGGCACCGGCGATATGTATCGTGGCATCTGCCATTTGCCGTTGTTTTTCGATACTGAGCACCACATTGATGCTGGTGATATGGTCAAAGTGTCGTTCCAGTTTTTCAAGTTTGTTATTTACAAAGTCACGTAACGAGGTGGTTAGATCGATATGGTGTCCACTGATTGTTACTTGCATACATCGCTCCTTACTATTTCAAGGTCAGGTTCTTGGTGTTGCTCTTGGTTAATACGCTGATTTAGCGTTAAAAATCCGGCTTGCTGGAAATCATAGACTCGATTCAGTCAAGCCGGGTTAGTCATATATACCTCTAACTGTATTGCTGTGATTGAATGTCAAAACGGGGGCTTGCCTTCGGCAGAGGCAGTCCAATACTCCTTAAACTAATTTTTTTCGCTCATTTGACGGCGGTATCATTAATGATTCGCGATATTTAGCAATGGTTCGTCTGGCAACTTTAATTCCCTGTTCGGCCAGAATGTTGGCAATTTTACTGTCGCTCAGGGGTTTACGAGGTGTTTCAGCGGCAATCAGTTTCTTAATGATGGCACGAATTGCTGTTGAAGAACAACCCATTCCACTATCAGTGTCAACGTGACTTGAGAAGAAATACTTTAGCTCAAAAACTCCGGCCGGGGTATGGATGTATTTTTGTGTGGTGACACGGGATATGGTCGATTCATGCATATCCACTGCTTCTGCAATATCGTGCAGAACCAGGGGTTTCATGGCTTCTTCGCCGTAGTCCAGAAAACCCTGCTGCACGTCGACAATTTTGGTTGCAACTCGCAACAGTGTATCGTTGCGGCTTTGCAGGCTTTTTAAAAACCAGCGTGCTTCCTGAAGGTGATTGCGCAGGTAGGTGTTGTCATTGCTGTTGTCGGCCCGGCGTACCAGAGATGCATAGGTGGCATTTATTCTCACCTTGGGTATGGTTTCCGGGTTAAGTTCTACCTGCCAACGATCATTTACTTTTCGTGCCACCACATCCGGGATAATGTACTCCGGGTCGGTGCTGCTGATCACATCACCAGGCTTGGGGTTTAAGGTTTGAATCAGCTCAATAACCTGTTGAAGTTCCTTTTCTTTGATTTTTGCGCGCCTCATGAGTTGGCTAAAATCTCGGCTTCCAAGTAGCAAAAGGTGATCTGCAACAATGAGTTTTGCTTTCTCGAGTCCAGGAGTATCTTTGGGTAGCTGGTTGAGTTGGATGCCTAGGCATTCACCAAGGTCGCGTGCACAGACACCGATTGGATCAAAGTGTTGCAATCGGTGTAACACTGCTTCTACCTCGTCCAGCTCTATGACGTGATCTTCCGGGTCGTTATTGCCGCCTGCTTCAGAATTAACGCTTTCCATAATGCTATCCAGCGGCTGGTTCAGGTAACCGTCATTCTCGACACTGTCAATGAGTGTGATCGCAATTAAACGGTCGGTATCAGACATGGGTGTCAAATTCAGTTGCCAGTGGAGATGATCCTGAATTGATTCTGTTATTGAGGAGTTTGTTTCGAAGTTCGATAATCCCTGGTCTGGAGCGGACAGATTTGTGTTGGGCATGCTCTGATAGACATCTTCCCAGGCACTATCGACAGCCAGCTCGTTTGGAATATTCTCCGACCAGTCTCCCTCTTTATCGCCTTCGTAGGTATCTGTTCCGTTCTGGCCGGCAGGTTCATTGAGATCTGCCTTCTCAGCTGCGCCCGCTTCGGTTGATTTATCTTCTGACTGACGCGATTCTTCCGCCTGTTGTTCGGACTGTTCCAATACTTCCAGCATTGGATTGGATTCAATGGTTTCCTGAATTTCCTGTTGTAGGTCTAGAGTGGACAACTGCAGCAGTCGAATAGCTTGCTGCAACTGGGGGGTCATAGTCAGTGACTGGCCAATTTTGAGCTGTAGGGAGGGCTTCATAAACTTTTATTACTACTCCTGGATACGCGCTAACTTCAACCGTCTGGTTCCAAGTACAGATAGTGTCCACCGCAAAAGGGGTGAAGCTTCATTTCTGGCTTTAGTTGGGTGCCCAATAAACTCCGTTCATGACTTATGGTTTTCAGTGTGTTTGATGATCTCTATGTCTAATAGTAGCGCAAATTTGAGGTGGGTGGCAGAATTGGAATGAAATTTGCCGGTTTTTTTTTGTATTGTAATTATTGCTGGCGTATCGAACCCTTAACAGGGCAACCTGTGGCTGCAATATGCGGTTTCACTACAGACTGAATTGCTCACCTAAATAAACATCCCGAACGCGTTGGTTGGCCATAATGGTTTGCGCATCTCCTTCTGCGATAATATGGCCCTCACTTACGATATATGCTTTCTCACAGATATCCAGAGTCTCGCGCACGTTGTGGTCGGTAATGAGAATACCGATCCCTCTATTTTTCAGATGCCGAATGATTTGTTTGATGTCATTGACTGAGATTGGATCAACACCGGCGAAGGGTTCGTCGAGCAGTATGTAGGAGGGTTCTGTCGCCAATGCCCTGGCAATTTCAACTCTGCGACGTTCACCGCCGGATAAGCTGATTCCCAGGCTATCACTGATGTGTGTAACGTGGAACTCACGCATTAACTGCTGTAACTTCTCTTTGCGCTGTTTGCGGGAAAGGTCTTTGCGGGTCTCCAGGATTGCCAAAATATTATCTTTCACGCTTAGTTTTCTAAAGATAGATGATTCCTGTGGCAGGTAACCGATCCCTTTTCGCGCCCGGCCGTGCATTGGCAGGTGTGTGATCTCCTGGTCATCGATATAAATCTTGCCGCAATCGCCTTTGATTAAACCAACAATCATATAAAAACAGGTGGTTTTTCCGGCACCGTTAGGTCCGAGCAATCCGACTATCTGTCCCTCTTTGATTGAGAGCGAGACGTCTTCGACAACGGCTCTTTCCTTAAAGCTCTTGGCTAAGTTGCGGGCAGATAATTCACTCATTCGCAGAAGCGTCCCCCGAGTCAGCTTTCCCTTTACCCTTGTTCGGCTGAATGACCATTTCCACGCGTGATTTTCCGGATGGGCTGGGTGTTTCTTTATTGCTGCTGGGGTTGCTGGTGCTGTACGCGTTTACAACGCGAAGTTTCATGTTGTAATCGATTCGCTCACCGGTAAAGGTATTTTGCTCCTGTTCCAGTTTTGCATTCTTTCTCAATTCGATGCGCTGGTCGTTTAAAAAGTAATTGATGGTATTGCCATAGGCATGCATCATTGCCTCGTCCGGTTTGTTTTGTTGTTGATAATGAGCGGGTGTACCGGTGGCGATGACCTTTGAAATACCATCATTGTCATTATAGATAGTGACCACCTCAGCCTTGAGGTTAATGCTGCCCTGGTCGATGTTGACATGTCCACGGTAAATTGAGATGCCTCTGGCATCATCGATTTCTGCGGTGTCCGATTTTATATGGATGGGCTGATCCTTGTCGTTTGGCAGCGCATGGCCTGATCGGTAAGGTCCGGTCAGCAGGACAAGTCCGGCAACGATTAGCAGGCCAACCTTGCACGGGGAAAAGCACAGTGTATGGTTCAAAAATCTACTCATTATTCTTATTGGGTTCATGCAAAACTCTTACGTTTGATAACAGTTCCATCCTGTTTTCATTAATGTAGGCTTTCATGCCGGTTGCTTCAACCTTTCCTCTTTTGCCCTGAATCTCGACATCCTGCTTCGTTTCCGCCATATCTTTGGTTGGGATAATGGTCAGCGTACGCGTGTTCATCTGCAAAGGATCCTTTGGCGTATCCCTTAGTATAACGACATTATCCCAAAGTTTAATGTTTTCGTTGCCCGAGGATGCTCGTCCCTGGTTGGCGCTAATATACCAAGGTGTACCATCATCATGGAAGAGGGTGACGTCAGGAGATTCTACCAGGGTGTAGTCGCCGATTGGAAAGTGCTCCAGTAGTTTTGCGTTAAACCGGTACCGTGGTTGTCCTGATGTGTCGAATTCAATACTGGTAGTATTGCTTAGATAAAAATCTGGCTCTGCGCTTTGTGCGGGCTTTTTCGCTGAAGGGGGTGGTGTGGTCTGTTGCTGGTACTGAAAGCTGATGGCGATCAGTAGCGTAATAACGCTGAGTACCGTGATAAAGGTTAAGCGTGACAAAACTGGTTCTCTTTCTTCAGGTCAGTATTTATGATAGATACCCATTTAGCTGATTTTGCAAAGTGTCCTGCGCGTTCATAATGAAGTCGCAGGCCTCTCGTACTGCACCTTCGCCTCCTCGGGCAGTGGTGATCCAGTCTGCGTGCTGAGCGACGAATGGGTATGCGTTAGCGACAGTTATACCCAAACCCACGGTCTGCATGACCGGTAGATCAGGCAGGTCATCCCCCAGGTGCGCTATTTCAGTATAATCGACCGAAAACCCGGCCATCAGTTCCTCGAGAGCTGTGAGCTTGTCCTCTCTTCCCTGCCATACGTGCACTATCCCCAGATCCGCAGTGCGTCGGCTTAATGCGGCCGACTTTCTGCCGGTAATGATCGCCACCTCCACGCCGGTTGCACGCAGCAGTTTGATGCCCAGTCCGTCAAGAATGTTAAACGTCTTAAAAATCTCTCCCTGTTCGGAGAAAAACAGGCGACCGTCAGTCATAACACCGTCAACATCGAGTGTCAGCAATTTAATGTGTTGTGCTTTCTGCTTTGCCAGCGCCAGATCTTTCTGCATAATTTCCACTCATATACAAAACGGATGATTCCCGTTAAAAGGCCCTAAATAACACCTGCCCTGAGCAAGTCGTGCATATTCAGTGCACCCACCGGGCGATTCGCTGAATCAACTACTAACAGGGCGTTGATCTTGTTTACCTGCATTATGTTGAGTGCCTCTGCTGCGAGCCGCCCGGACTGAACGGTTTTGCAGTTTCTGGTCATGACATCATTAATGGGGATATTATGAATATTTACTCCCTGGTCCAGTGCGCGGCGCAGATCCCCATCAGTAAAAATACCAACCAGAGTGCCGTCGTTGTCTACCACAGAGGTAATGCCCAGCTTTTTTGCGGTTACTTCAAGTAAGGCCTGATCGGTCATGGTGTCCAACTTGACAATGGGAATGTCAGGTCCCTTGTGCATAATATCTTCCACCTTTAGCAGTAAGCGTCTGCCAAGTGCACCACCGGGGTGGGAAAATGCAAAGTCATCTGCGCTAAAACCCCGAGCTTCAAGTAATGCTATAGCCAGCGCATCACCCATTACCAGTGCGGCAGTTGTGCTTGATGTGGGTGCCAGACCCAAAGGACATGCTTCCTGTTCCACACTGACATCCAGGTGCGCCAGTGCGGCCTCTGCGAGCGCCGAACCTGGAGCGCCGGTCATACTGATCAGCGGCGCCCCCATTCTTTTTATAAGCGGTAATATGGTGATCAATTCTGCTGTGGTCCCTGAATTGGAAACCGCCAGCACCACATCTTTACGGGTGATCATTCCCAAGTCACCATGGCTGGCTTCTCCCGGGTGCACAAAGAAAGCAGGTGTGCCTGTGCTGGCCAGCGTAGCCGCGATCTTATTACAGATATGACCCGACTTTCCCATGCCGGTGACCACCACCCTTCCCTCGCAGGCGAGTATCAGCTCACAGGCCTTTATGAAGCTGTTATCCAGGCGCTCGGCCAATGCAGTCACCGCACGGGATTCCAGCGATATGGTACGTTTGCCAGCGGCAATAAATGATTTTTGTTGATCCACGTTAGAGTCCTGGCGCTCCTGTTTTCTCAATGGCTTGCTATTATACCCAGTTTATCGGTCCGTGCAGTGACATATTGTGCTAGTGGTTAAATGCCATGTTTTATTCAACTTGGCGCCGGTATTCGGCCAGACGCCTTCAGCAGCCAGCTAGGATTGTATAAATAGTAGTGTGAGATACCCGGTGTAGGCAATGACAAACAGGGAGCCTTTGCCACGTCCTATCTGGATTTTCTTATTGCTACGTATGCTGGAATAGCAAAAAAGTATTAGTACGGTGGTTAGTAGAAACATGAGACCGTAATCACGCCAGATGAGGGTCTGGTCAAAACGATAGGGGCTGATTACGGCTGGTACGGACATCACCGCCAACAGGTTAAAGATGTTTGAGCCGATGACGTTGCCGATGGCAATATCATGATGCCCTTTTAATGCGCTGGCGATCGAGGCAGCCAATTCGGGCAGGCTGGTGCCGATAGCGATAATCGTCAGCCCTATGATGAGATCGCTGACTCCCAGCTGCTGGGCAATAAAGGTGGCGGCCCATACCAATAAGCGAGAGCTTGCGATCAGCAGTATCAAACCGATACCAAACCATAACAACGAGGCTTTGGTGGAGAGGTGTGGCAGCTCCTCCTCTTCATCGACCAGTAGCGCTGAGTCGCCTACGCTGGGTTGATACTTTGCGAACAGATATAGCGTGACCACCAGTGCGACGATCAACAGTATTCCGTCAATTCGGCTCAGTGAAGCATCGAATAGCAGCGATCCGGATATCAGGGTGACTACCGCAAGAATGGGTAACTCTTTGCGTAATAGTTTGGAGCGTATTGGCAATGGCACGATCAGGGCGGTAATGCCCAGCACCAACCCGATATTGGCAATATTGGATCCAATTGCGTTGCCGATGGCGATGCCGCTTGCACCAACCAGTGCAGCTGTAGTAGATACCAGCAACTCGGGTGCTGAGGTGCCCAGAGAGACCACCGTCAATCCGATCAACAGCGGAGACATACCCATATTTCTAGCCAGGGAGGCTGATCCTGCAACGAATTTGTCAGCACTCCAAACAAGAATTGCAGTGCCTAATATGATTGAAATGCTGGCTAGTAACAATTTACAAATCCATCTAGTTTGATGAGAGCGCTATTAAAAGGGCTATTGCATCTGTTTGCAAGGGTTGGTGGTCGTTCACCGGCAACTTAATGGTCAATGTTTGTCCTGGTCATGCCGGACAATCCCGGACTAGAGGTGCGCTGCCTTGGTGGGATTCTATAGAGGCAGAGAATTGACATAAGCTAAACATGCATGTACTATGCACAATACATATACATGTAAAATAAATATATGTTTATGTATTGTGCATTTTAGCATGAACAGGTGGTGGGTATCAGTACTTAGTAACTATGCGCGCTTTGTCCCGAACATTAAGAGGGGATACCTTTATGACTACATTGAATACTGAAGTGGTGCTGAGTGTGCACCATTGGACCGACACACTTTTTAGCTTCAAAACCAGTCGTAGTTCCGGTTTTCGTTTTGAAAACGGCCACTTCACAATGATTGGTGTTGAAAATGAAGGGCGGCCCTTGCTTCGACCATACAGTATCGCCAGTGCAAACTACGAAGATAATCTAGAGTTTTTTAGTATCAAGGTACCGGATGGACCGTTGACTTCAAGATTACAGAATATCAAGCCTGGAGATTCGGTTTATGTCAGTCGCAAGCCTACGGGAACTCTCGTACAAAGTAATCTGTTGCCGGGCAAACATTTTTACCTTGTTAGCACAGGAACAGGACTTGCGCCATTTTTGAGTATTGTAAAAGACCCGGAGATATACGAGATCTATGACAAGGTTATTCTCACCCATGGTGTGCGGCAGGTGGCGGAATTGGCCTATCAGGATATTCTGAAAGAAGAGTTGCCTAATAACGAGTATTTTGGTGACATGGTAAAAAACAAACTTATCTATTACCCCACCGTAACGCGAGAACCTTTTCGTAACAATGGTCGTTTGACAGATCTGATTGAAACAGGCCGGTTGTCTGAAGCCGTAGGCTTGCCGGATCTTGATGTGCACAATGATCGGTTTATGATATGCGGTGGTTCGGCAATGCTCAAACAGTTCTGTGCCATATTGAATGAAAAGGGGTTTCAGGAAACTCGAAATGGCATTCTTGGTAATTATGTCATTGAGCGCGCTTTTATCCAGTAATATGTGCCGTTTGTCAGAGGCTTAATAGCTGGCCGAATAGTATTGAAGGGTGTGTGCACTAACACTCGAACCAAGATTAGCATACGATTCAGAGTATCCCCGGTTAACAGCATCTTGTTCAGGTGGTATAGTCGCGGCCATACAAAAAAGTGTTTTTTATTTTTTTGAAAACTGGTAATGCGTTGTTGCGGCAAAAACAGCGAATTGGAACCGGATGAGGTGGATCAGGGATATCTATGGCAGTGAAAGATGACAATATAGTAACGGTGCGTGGGCTCAGTTTTTCACGTGGTGACCGTGTTATTTTTGATAATGCCGATTTTGATATTCCCCGCGGTAAAATTACTTCAATAATGGGGCCTAGTGGAACGGGAAAAACAACCCTGTTGCGGCTAATCACTGGCCAGATTAAACCTGATAAGGGCACCATACTGGTTAACGGTGAAGATATTTCGCAGTTAAAACGTAACGACCTATACAGGATTCGCCGCAAGATGGGCATGCTGTTTCAAAGTGGCGCGTTATTTACTGATCGCACCGTCTACGAGAATGTGGCTTTTCCGTTACGGGAACACACCGATTTGCCAGAGTCGATGATAAGAGACCTGGTGCTGATGAAGCTGCAGGCAGTTGGGCTTCGTGGTGCAAGAGAGCTCATGCCAAGTGAATTGTCTGGCGGCATGACCCGTCGGGCGGCGTTGGCCAGGACCATCGTGCTGGATCCGGAGATGGTAATGTATGATGAGCCGTTTACCGGTCAGGATCCGATAGCCATGGGTGTCTTGGTGGAATTGATTAAGCGGCTTAACAGAGCGTTGGGTATCACCAGCGTGGTGGTATCCCATGATATTCATGAAACTGCCAGTATCTCAGATAAAATCTATTTGATTTCAGAGGGTAATGTGGTGGGCCAGGGATCTCCAGCCGAATTAATGGAAGATGATGCGCCGATAGTGAGGCAGTTTATGCGCGGCTTACCTGATGGCCCGGTGCCATTTCACTACCCGGGGCCGGACTATCGTAACGATTTGTTGGGAGGTGGCGTTTGATCGCCTGGCTCATCGGTCTGGGACAAAGTACGCTGAACAGTCTGGCGGTGCTTGGTCGCTCCGGGAATTTTGTGGTGCAATCCCTCTGTGGAGTACCAAAGCTAAGCAAAGCACTGCCTTTGTTGGTCAAGCAGCTGTACGCAGTGGGAGTGCTGTCACTCCCGATTATTGTGGTTTCAGGACTCTTTATCGGTATGGTGCTGAGTTTGCAGGGCTACACCATATTGGTCGATTATGGGTCTGAACAAGCGGTAGGGCAAATGTTGGCCTTAAGTCTGGTGCGGGAGCTCGGGCCGGTAGTCACTGCACTGTTGTTTGCCGGCAGGGCCGGGTCATCGTTGACGGCTGAGATTGGTTTAATGAAGGCAACCGAGCAAATAACCAGCCTGGAAATGATTGGTGTTGATCCGTTGCGTTATGTGATTGCCCCTAGACTGTTAGCCGGTTTTATTTCGATGCCGTTATTGGCGCTGATCTTTAATGTGGTTGGTATTTGGGGCGGCTATCTGGTGGCGGTTGACTGGCTGGGTGTTTATGATGGATCCTTCTGGTCAAATATGCAAAATGCTACCGATTTTAAGGGTGACGTGTTGAACGGCATTATTAAAAGTATTGCGTTTGCTTTTACGGTGTCGTGGATTGCGGTATTCCAAGGTTATGATCTGGTGCCAACCTCTGAAGGGATAGGGCGCGCCACGACCAAAACGGTGGTCTATTCCTCGTTAGCTGTATTGGGTTTGGATTTTATATTAACCGCTGTGATGTTTGGAGACTTTTAAACATGCGGATGAGAACGATAGAGCTCGGTGTTGGATTGTTCATGCTGGCAGGATTTATTTCGCTGGCAGTACTGGCATTAAATGTCAGTGGGCTCAACCTGAGTCAGGAAAAAGGCAGTTATACTATTTACGCATCTTTTGAAAATGTTGGTGGTTTGACAGCTCGTTCCAAGGTGACGGTTGCCGGAGTGACAGTTGGCAGAGTGATGAGCATCAGGCTTGATAAGGACAGCTTTTCCGGGATTGTAGAGATGGCGATCAACAATGATTACAATACCTTTACTACCGACACGGCGGCCGCTATTTTAACGGCGGGTTTGCTGGGCGAAAAGTATATTGGTCTGGTCTCGGGTGCTGATGAGGAGTTTCTGGAAAATGGCGCCATGATTGAAGACACTCAATCGGCGCTGGTGCTGGAGGACCTTATAGGACAGTTTCTTTTCAATAAGGTGAACGAGTAAGGTGAATACAGGACTAATTAAAAGTGTTGAAATATAGAGTAAACAGAGCGTACTAAAGGAGTGGCTATGCATTTAGTATCACGGATTTTTGGAGTGGTTTTTCTTGGTTGGATGTTGTCGGCGACCGCGCATGCTGCCGTTCCCAACCAGCCGGCGTTTGATCTGGTGCAGTCCACCACCGATCAACTGTTGCAGCGTATTGTCGAAAAACGTGATCAGTATCTGCAGGATGATCAGTTGTTTTTTTCTGAAATTATGGATCTGCTGGAGCCGGTTATTGATTTTAAGCGTATTTCGCGGCGGGTAATGGCTAAATACTATAAAAAAGCGACAATCGATCAGCGAGAGAAGTTTGAACAGGTGTTTCGACAGAGTCTGCTTAAGATTTATGCAAAAGGGTTGCTAGAGTTTGATGATCAGGAAGTGGTCGTTCTGGAGCCTTCATCGGCCAGGTCTGGCAGTGCCAAAAAACAGAAAGTAGATATTGAAGTGCTGGATCAGCGTGGTGGGAAATACCCAATTAGCTATTCCATGTATCTCAATAAAGCCAATGAGTGGAAAATGGAGAATGTTATAGTTAATGGCATTAATATCGGTCTCACCTACCGTAATCAATTTGCACGTTTGATGAAGCTCAATAAAAACGATATTGACCTGGTTATTACTGACTGGAATGCCCAGGTGAATGCCGAGTAATAATGGCTATGGCGCGAATAGAGGTGGTTTCAGACAGTAAGCTTCAGGTATTTGGCGATCTTGGATTTGATAATGCTGTTTTGTTGAGGCAGCAAGGGGAGCGGCTACTGTCCGCATGTTCAGGCTGTTGCGAAATTGATTTGTCAAATGTTGAGGCGGCGGGAAGCGCGGCACTCTCTTTATTGTTAAGTTGGATGCGCTATGCGGAAAGCCTGAATATGGCGCTGGAGTTTTCTCATGTTCCGGAAAGTCTCCTCGGTGTTGCTCAGGTCAGTGAGTTGGATTCGCTCCTTCCTTTCAAATTTCGGGGAATCTCTGAATAGTTCGCTAATGCCTTTGCTACCCTTTCAGCTTTGGCAGATAACGGTCTCTCCCTGACCGGTGCATTCAAGTTTAGATTCGCCAAACTAGCCTTTATTTGGTAACGTATCGCCTTTTGCTTAATCGGGTAAAGTTATGTTGGTTGAAGATGTAAAAGCGCAGCTGGAATCGCAGTTGCCGGAATGCGAGTTTCATGTGCAGGGCGATGGCAGTCATTTTGAAGTGACAGCTATAGGAGAGGTGTTTGAGGAGCTGAATGCGGTCAAGAAGCAACAGCTGGTATATGGAGCATTAAATGAGCAGATAGCCGACGGCAGTGTGCACGCCTTGATCATAAAAACCTATACCCCCAGTGAGTGGGAATCCAGATAAAACAACGGATTCACCCCATATTTTAATGTTACTGTCTGCCAATCAAATTTGGCGTGCTTGATAAGAGATGATTAATGGATAGATTGATAATTCAAGGTGGTAAATCCCTGCAGGGAGAGATCCGCATCTCTGGTGCCAAAAACTCGGCACTACCGATTCTGGCTTCGAGTCTGCTGACCAATGAGCCGCTCATCGTCGGTAACCTTCCGCATCTGCATGATATTACCACGATGATTGAATTGCTCGGGGTGATGGGCATCGAGGCAATCCTTGATGAGAAGATGAATGTAGAAGTGAATAGCAGCACCATCAAACAGTTCAATGCACCATACGAGCTGGTCAAAACGATGCGTGCATCAATTCTGGTGTTGGGTCCGATGCTTGCTCATTTCGGTCAGGCTGAAGTTTCCTTGCCGGGTGGTTGTGCGATTGGAAGTCGGCCGGTGGACCTGCATATCAGAGGATTGCAGGCAATGGGTGCCGATATCGTCGTGGAAGAAGGCTATATCAAGGCGCAGGTTGATGGGCGTTTACGCGGTGCACGAGTGTTTTTTGATACGGTTACGGTGACAGGTACTGAAAATATTATGATGGCGGCAACGCTCGCTGATGGCGAAACTGTTCTGGAAAACGCCGCCAGGGAGCCGGAGGTTGTCGATCTGGCGGATTGTCTGACTAAAATGGGTGCCAGGATCAAAGGGGCGGGTACTGATACCATAGTGATTGAGGGCGTGAAAAAACTCAATGGTTGTCATTATTCAGTGCTACCGGACCGAATTGAAACCGGAACTTACCTGGTGGCGGCGGCAGCGACACGTGGTCGAGTGCGGCTCAAAGATACACGGCCTGATATAGTTGAAGCGATCATTATGAAGCTTAAGGAAGCCGGAGCACATATTGAAACCGGCGAGGATTGGATTGAGCTGGACATGCAGGATAAGCCATTAAAGGCTGTGAATGTTCATACCGCACCCTACCCGGCTTTTCCAACGGACATGCAGGCGCAATTCATTGCACTAAATGCAGTGGCTGACGGTACGGGGACCATCACTGAATCGGTATTCGAAAACCGCTTTATGCATGTGCATGAAATGATGAGAATGGGTGCCAAAATCGCATTGGAAAGCAATACGGCCATTGTTACCGGTGTCGACATACTCAAAGCGGCGCCGGTGATGGCAACTGATCTGCGGGCTTCGGCCAGTCTGGTGATAGCGGGGTTGGTGGCAGAGGGAGCGACGCAGGTAGACCGAATTTACCATATTGATCGCGGATATGAGTGTATTGAAGAGAAGCTGCAAAGCCTGGGTGCAACCATCAAGCGCGTACCGGCCTAGAACAGCCACTGCTGTTGTCGTTAGCGTGAGTGCCAAAGATCAGAGTGAAAACCATCTATTATGAGCCAACAACTTACCATTGCCCTGTCAAAGGGACGTATTCTTGATGAAACTATCCCCCTGCTTCATGCAGCTGGAATTGTGCCCGCTGAGGACATTAAATCCAGCCGAAAGTTAATCTTTGATACCAATCGAGAGGATATCAAACTGGTGGTGATTCGGGCGACCGATGTGCCAACCTACGTGGCTCATGGTGCGGCTGATCTGGGCGTATCAGGAAAGGATGTGCTGATGGAGTATGGTGGCCACGGGTTGTATGAGCCTTTGGACCTTAAGATTTCACAATGCCGCTTGATGACCGCAGGGCGTGTGGGTGAAGCAGAGCCTCAGGGGCGCTTGCGCGTAGCCACCAAGTTTGTGAATTTGGCCAAGCGCTATTATGCGGATCAGGGGCGACAGGTGGACATTATCAAGCTGTATGGTGCGATGGAGTTGGCTCCGATTCTGGATTTGGCAGATCGTATTGTAGATATTGTCGATACGGGCCGAACATTGAAGGCAAACGGGCTCGAGCCACTGGAACTTATTGCAGAGGTCAGTTCCCGGTTGGTGGTTTGTAAAGCCTCCATGAAGATGAAGCATGCGCTGATCAAGCCTATTATCTGTAGTTTGGAGGCTGCCGTTGCCGGGGCTTCAGAAGGGGCGGCAACGGCATGAGCCCATTGAATATCAGAATGCTTGACTCCAGGCAACCGGACTTTAAGGAGCAGCTGGGCCGGCTGCTGGCATGGGATGAAGTGTCTGATCAGCATGTGCAGGCCCGAGTGGCGCAAATTGTCGAGGATATCAAGGCAAAGGGTGATCAGGCTTTACTTGAATATACCCGCCGTTTTGACAATCTGGATGTTTCGGCTGTTAAGGATCTGGAAATCAGCAAGAACCGGATTCAGGATGCGCTTGCTGGTATCGAGCCGCAACAGAAACAGGCGCTGGAGCTGGCTGCGCAACGTATTAAGGACTATCACCAGCGTCAGTTACAGAATTCCTGGCAATACCAGGAACCGGACGGAACCATTCTCGGACAGAAAATCACCGCAATGGAGCGGGTGGGCGTTTATGTGCCCGGTGGTAAAGCAGCCTATCCCTCAACCGTATTGATGAACAGCATTCCAGCCAAAGTGGCGGGTGTTGCCGAGGTGGTGATGGTAGTGCCGGCTGCCAAAGGTGAAATAAGTGATGTAGTGCTCGCTGCGGCTGCCATCGCAGGTGTTGATCGGGTATTTAACATCGGTGGTGCTCAGGCTGTTGCCGCACTTGCTTATGGCACCGAGACCGTTCCCAAGGTCGATAAAATTGTCGGGCCGGGTAATATTTACGTCGCCACTGCTAAGAAAATGGTTTTTGGGGCTGTCGGCATCGATATGATTGCCGGGCCGTCGGAGATCCTGGTGGTCTGTGATGGTAAAACCGATCGCGACTGGATAGTAATGGATCTGTTTTCACAGGCTGAGCATGATGAGAATGCTCAGTCCATACTGGTATCTACAGATCAGGACTTTCTGGATTTGGTCAGGCAGGGCATGGAACAGGCGCTCCAATCCTCGGAAAGAGCAGATATTTTACGCCAATCGCTTGAGCAGCGGGGTGCACTGATAAAGGTCGCTGATCTTGAGGAGGCCTGTGAAATAATCAATCGCATTGCGCCAGAACATTTGGAACTCTCGGTAGAGGATCCCGAGGCTTTGCTGCCAGATATAGATCATGCCGGGGCGATATTTATGGGGCGCTACACGGCAGAAGCGCTGGGTGACTATTGCGCCGGTCCAAATCACGTGCTGCCTACTTCAGGTACCGCCCGGTTCTCATCACCGCTTGGTGTTTATGACTTTCAGAAGCGTTCGTCGATTATTAACTGCTCCGCACAGTCAGCATCGGACCTGGGCAAGGCGGCCTCTGTGCTGGCGCGCAGTGAGGGGCTGATCGCACACGCCCGTTCTGCCGAGTTTCGTATAAAAAAATAGGAATGTTTTTGAGTCAATAAACCATGTGCGGCTAAAAAGCCTAGCGTTGCTTATTCTGGGTTTTTGGAATTCGCCTGGCAACCTTGGCGTTCAGGGTTTGTAATTTACCGTTCCGTAGCACATCAATGCTGATGCTGGTTCCGGGTTTGGTTTGGGTAATCTGGGTCATGGCCTGCCTTCCGTTCAGTACCGGCTGCTGATCAACCTGCACCATAATGTCGCCCGGCTGTATACCTGCCAGATGGGCCGGGCCGTTTCGATTGATGTCTGCCACCAGAACAGCGATCCGTTTATCCAGGCCAAAGGATTGAGCCAGTTCGGGTGTTAACTCCTGTACCTCAATACCCAGCCATCCCCTGATGACGCTGCCATGGGTGATGATTTCCTGCATCGTTTGTTGTGCGAGCTGTGAAGGTATAGCAAACCCTATGCCCTGTGAGCCTCCCGACTTAGAGAAGATCGCGGTATTAATGCCGATCAGATTACCGTAGGCGTTAATGAGCGCCCCTCCCGAATTCCCCGGATTAATTGCAGCGTCAGTTTGAATAAAGTCCTCAAAGGTGGTCAGGCCCAATTGGTTGCGTCCTGTTGCGCTGACAATACCCATGGTCACGGTTTGACCCACGCCAAAAGGATTACCGATCGCAAGTACCACATCACCGACGGCGACTTCCTGTGATGACGCCAGAGTAATGATGGGCAGGTTGCTTAAATTCACCTTTAATACTGCGATATCCGTTTCCGGATCTGTTCCTACCACTTCCGCAAAACTCTCTCTGCCGTCCTTAAGAGCAACCACAATTTCATCAGAATTCGCAATTACATGATTGTTAGTCACCACATACCCATCTTCCCTGATAATGACTCCAGACCCCAGGCTGGATTGCATGCGTTCTCTTTTGGGGCGGCTTCCCTTACGGAAAAACTGTTTAAAGAATGGATCATCAAACAGCGGGTGAAGCTTACGCTTTACGATCTTTGTCGTATAAATATTGACCACCGCAGGCTGCGCTTTGGCAACCGCATCCGCATAGGAAACAGGTCCGAACCCCTGTTTGCTTGCATTACCCCCGGACGTTTGTTGGGTCGTGGTTGCGGACCGCCCGCTTGAATCGGTAAACTGCGCCAACTGTTCAGGAAAAAATTTGAGTGGTTGCAACCGCAGCGCTTTAAAGATTATAAAGGCAATCGCGACGCCGACAAGCGCAGGCATTAGAAAGAGGCGGAACAAAGCGTTCATAGATTTATCGATTTTCATTTTTAGGTGCTTCTATTATGGCATGGCTGAGAGAGAAATATTAGATGACAGTTCAACTTTCGGAACTCCTTGATCATTGTGATGAGTGGTTGCAACCGCAGCGCTTTAAAGATTATTGTCCCAACGGTTTGCAAGTATCAGGGAATGACACAGTAAGCCGTGTGGTGACAGGCGTTACGGCCAGTATGGCCTTGATAGAGGCGGCGATCGATTGTGATGCAGATACGATTATTGTGCATCATGGCTATTTTTGGCGAGGGGATGATCCTTGTGTGCGCGGTATATTGCGTAACAGGCTGGCGTTATTGTTACGCCATAACATCAATCTGATCGCCTACCACCTGCCTTTGGATGCTCAGCCAGAATTTGGTAATAACCGGCAGTTGGCCGATCTGCTCAATATTCAGGTGACGGGAAATATGGAGTTTGGAGATGAGCCAGCACTGGGTTTGACCGGGTCGTTACCGGAACCGGTGCCTGGAGAACAGTTTGCAAACCTGCTTGAGCAAAAATTAAACCGCAAACCCTTGCATATCATGGGGCAGGCAAAAACAATCAAGCGTATTGCCTGGTGCACGGGTGCTGCGCAGGATGCGATCGAGAAGGCCGCGCAACTGGGTGCCGATGCGTACCTGACCGGAGAAGTGTCTGAACGTACCGTCCATTTGGCGCGTGAGCATGGGCTGCATTTCTACGCTGCCGGACATCATGCGACCGAGCGCTACGGGATCAAGGCGCTGGGCGAACGTCTCGCTGCACAGTTAAGCATCGAGGCGCGCTTTATCGATATTGATAATCCGGTATAGTTGCCTGATCCCTGCCGGTTTGGTCCGGGCTTGTTTTTGTATCCGCTAGGCAGATTTCTTTTCCAGGTTGTCCGGTTTTTTTGAGCCAACACTAAAAGACTCGGAGAGTGTTCCGTCACCTTCATTCTTTGGTGCGTAGTCTTTAGGAGGTTCAACAGATTCTTCGGTTTTAACTGGCGTGTCGTCAGCTGTATTGTTTTCGACTTCGTTAATGAAGGATACCATTGGACTGGATTCCGGCTGGCTGAGCTGAGGAGTGATCTTTACGTCAGTCAGTGACTCAGCGCTTTCAGCCAAGTGTTTGTATACCTTTACGTAATCTTCCGTCAGATTGTTTACCAGGTCAGAAGTTTTGCTAAAGTGCTCGGTTACACCTTGCTTATAGTCCTGGTGCTCTTGTTTGAGCTGAATCAACTCGTCCTCGAGTTTTCGAGCACGAGCGTCATCAGAATGCATAAATTTATAGATGGCGAGGCCCACGGCAATACCCGTGGCAAAAGCTAGTAAAGCTACTAACAAGCTTAAGCTAAAAAAATCCACAACAACTCCAAAGTGGTCTAAGTCTTTAGCCAGGGCGCCACACCTGGTGCGGCCGGCGGTCTACATTATGTAGCGGGGCAAACGTCCTCTGCCTGTAAACCTTTCTGGCTTTCAACCACAGTATATTCTACTTGTTGTCCATCGAGAAGCTTTCGATAACCTTCCCCGGTAATTGCTCTGTAATGGACAAAAACATCTTGACCGTCTTCACGCTCGATAAAGCCATACCCCTTCGCATTATTAAACCACTTGACGGTACCTTGTTCACGCTCTGACATGCTATTTTCCTCTTACACTTTTCTTATATTAGTTTTTACTGTCAGCTTACGAGCTTAATCCTTGTCGCAGTTCTGACTAGTAGGTCATTATATAGCTAGAAAAGAGGGTAGCAACTGACTTAACTCAAAATTTACGGTGATCGTACGAGCCTGAATTTAAATGGTTTTATTCCTCAAGTGCTGAAATTTGCTGAATCTGTATGGCGATTTTTTTTAGTGCGCCCTCGAATTCGGTCAGCTTGCTACGTTCCTTCTCGACCACAGCTTGCGGTGCTTTTTCAACGAATTTCTGATTGTTCAGCTTGCCTGTTATACGTGAACGCTCCTGATCAAGCCGGTCAGATTCTTTCTGTAATCGTGATAGTTCTGCAGATACATCGATCAACCCTTTCATGGGTACCAGCAGTTCCATATCACCGACCAATTGAATGGCTGAGAGTGGCGGGGTTTCGAGCTCTGGCAGTGGTGCGATGTGCTCAAGTTTGGCCAGTTTGATCAAAAACTGCTCATTTTCGCTGAGGCGACGCTGGTCTTCCTGAGAGGTATTTTTTAACAGCACCGGTATAGGCACTGCCGGCGAAATATTCATTTCACCTCTGATGTTGCGTACACCCATGACCACACCCTTAACCCACTCAATATCACTCAGCGACTGTTCGTCAATCATGCTCGCATTGGCAACCGGATAGGGTTGATGCATGATTGTCTCTCCCGTTTTTCCGGCAAGGCTTTTAACCTTCTGCCAGATCTCCTCGGTGATATAGGGCATCATCGGATGCGCCAGTCGGAGTGTTGCTTCCAAAACCCGGATCAAGGTGCGCCGGGTTCCCTTTTTCTGTGCTTCGCTGGCCTGCTCGTCCCATAGTACCGGCTTTGATAGCTCCAGATACCAATCGCAGTACTCATTCCAGATAAAGTTATACAGCGCTTGTGACGCCAGATCGAAACGGTAGTTGTCGATGCCATCAGCGACAGCCTGTTCAGCCTGTTGCAGCTTGGCAACGATCCAGCGATCGGCAAGCGATAACTGGAAGTCATCTGAATTATCCTGACCGCAGTCCTGCTGCTCCGTGTTCATCAGGACATAGCGAGCAGCATTCCAGATCTTATTGCAAAAGTTGCGAAAGCCTTCAATGCGTCCCACATCAAAATTGATATCTCTTCCTGTTGAAGCCAGCGAGTAATAGGTGAATCGTAGTGCATCGGTGCCGTAAGCGTTAATGCCCTCTGGAAAATCGGTGCGCGTCATGCGCTCAATTTTCTCGCGCAGGTGAGGTACCATCATGCCGGCAGTACGTTTGCTGACCAAAGATTCGAGATCAATACCGTCGATCAGATCAATGGGGTCGAGCACGTTACCTTTGGATTTGGACATTTTCTGGCCGTGGCTATCTCTGACCAGTCCGTGCACATAAACAGTATGAAATGGGATCTCCTTCATGAAATGCAACGTCAGCATGATCATCCGGGCGACCCAGAAGAAAATAATATCAAAACCGGTGACCAGAACATCGGTCGGGTGGAAGGTTGCTAACTCCTTGGTTTTTTCGGGCCATCCTAGTGTGCCAAATGTCCACAGACCGGAAGAGAACCAGGTGTCCAGTACATCTTCGTCCTGAGACAGAGTTACTTCATCCGACAGACCGTATTTTTCTCTCACCTCCTGCTCGGATCGTCCTACGTATACCTCTCCCTTGTCATTGTACCAGGCGGGAATGCGATGCCCCCACCAGAGTTGTCGTGAAATGCACCAGTCCTGTATGTCGCGCATCCAGGAAAAGTACATATTTTCATATTGTTGCGGGACAAATTTGATCTGACCCTGCTCAACCGCGTTTATGGCCTGCTCTGCAAGTGGCCGGGTAGACACGTACCATTGATTGGTCAGGTAGGGTTCGATAACCACGCCACTGCGATCACCGCGTGGCACTTTAAGTGTGTGATCTTCTGTTTTCTCCAGCAGCCCGAGTGCTTCCAGATCCTTGACGATCCTTTTGCGAGCCTCAAATCGATCCAACCCCTGGTATTGCCCGGGGGCGTTTGCGTTGATTTGAGCGTCATCGTTAAAGATATTGATCTTCTGCAGGCCGTGACGTTCGCCCATTTCGTAATCATTAAAATCATGTGCAGGTGTTATCTTGACGCAACCGGTGCCGAATGCCATGTCCACATAATCGTCCGCGATAATTGGAATTTCACGCTCTGCCAGCGGTAGTTGAATCGTTTTGCCAATCAGGTGTTTGTAGCGATCATCGTCGGGGTGCACCGCTACGGCTGAGTCCCCAAGCATGGTTTCCGGGCGGGTGGTGGCTACGGTAAGGTGTCCGGAACCGTCTGAGAGAGGGTATCTGAAATGCCAAAGACTACCTTTCTCCTCCTCCGATATGACCTCAAGGTCGGAGATGGCGGTATGTAATTTTGGATCCCAATTAACCAGACGGTTGCCGCGGTAAATCAGCCCCTGATCATAAAGCTGAACAAATACTTCCTGAACGGCTTTGTAAAAGCCCTGGTCCATCGTAAAGCGTTCGCGTGACCAATCCGGGGAAGCGCCCAGCCGACGTAACTGGCCTGTGATGGTGCCGCCGGATTCCTTTTTCCATTCCCAGATTTTTTCGATAAATGCTTCCCGGCCTAAGTCATGCCTGGATACTCCCTTTGCATCGAGCTGCCTTTCGACCACCATTTGCGTTGCAATGCCTGCATGGTCTGTCCCTACTTGCCAGAGGGTATTGTTACCCTTCATGCGATGATAGCGAATCAATCCGTCCATGATTGCCTCCTGAAAACCATGGCCCATGTGCAAGCTGCCGGTCACGTTCGGTGGCGGGATCATAATGCAGTAAGGGTCGCCCTTACCTGAAGGCTTAAAGTATCCCTTGGTTTCCCAGGTTTGATACCAGTTAGATTCTATCTTGGAGGGCTGATAGGTTTTTTCCATTGGAATTCTATAACTCGACTGATCATTTAAAGGGCAAAAGAGCGGGGATTATACAATGAGTCATGGCATGGGGAAATGTTACAGGTGCATGACAATCTGTATATAGAGGGGTGAAATCGTTATTTTTTGCTAAACTTTAGTGATATTAGGGTTATTTCGGAAAACTGATTATGCAAGCGCAAATGGAAACAGAGCAAACCGTCGACTTTCAGCGACTGGTTAACAGTGCATCGCAGCTTTATACGCTGCCGGATATTTATTTCAAGGTAAGAAGTATTATTAATGATCCGAATAGTCAGATGGCTGATCTGAGCAGCGTGCTTAGCAACGATCCCGGACTGAGTGCCAGGCTGCTTCGAATGGCCAATAGCGCATTTTTTGGCATGCAAAGTGAAGTTGACACCATTACCCGCGCGGTACAGATCATCGGCTTCAAGCATATTTATGATCTGGTTATTGCAACCAGTATTACCAAAGCATTCGGGAGCATGTCAAATGATGTGATGAGTATGGATGCATTCTGGATTGCCAGCACAGAACGCGCATTAATTTGTCGTTTCCTGGCGACCTCGTTTCATCTTCGAGAGGTTGAAAGGCTATTTGTAACCGGGTTGTTACTGGATATTGGTCATTTGGTTATCTATGAGCACTGCCCTGAGGAAGCGAAGCAGGCAATTGCAATTTCCCAGGCCCACATGAAGCCGCTTAACCAAGTGGAAAAGGAGTTGTTGGGGTTTGATGCTTCGGAATTGGGTGCGGCATTAGCCAAATCATGGAATTTTCCCGAGCAGTTCAGCATGTTGATTGCCAGTCAGGATGATCCCCGGCTGGATGAGGGGCAGGATTGGGAGGTTTGTGTGGTACATATTGCGAAACAACTCGCAGGAGTGGCTCATGATAGTGACGCTGTAGAGTCGGTTTTTTCAGCCATTGACCCGCAAGTCAGAAACCTGACCGGCCTGTCTCATGAACTCTGCATGGAGGCAGTTGCCGAAGTGGCTGAAAATTTATCCGATACACTCGATATGATCTTGCCCAACCGCTAACTCAGAGCAAACAGGCACGGTACTCTATTTAGGCGTAGCTCAATTGTCGATGGGGTGAGTATGCATGGGATAGCCCCTGTCACGGTAAAAAGAGTAGCGGCTGCGCGACTCTTTGAGCAACTCCGGCTGTTGTATAACCACCTCTGATACACGACTAAACCGGGAGAAGAACTCCGGAGTCTGGCGGGCGAGGTTAATCAAAATATCCTGGTGTTCCCTGGGGTTTTGAGCAAAACCAACTTCGACTGGCGCAGGTGGCTCTGATTGCTGGTCGATTCGCCTGTGGGGAATAAAGCTATCTTCCCTGAGTTGCCAGAGCGCCTTATCCAGATATTCTGCCGTTGATTCGTCTTCAGTGTGGATATAGATCTGGTGACCTTTTCGGTATGCCTTATCGACCAATCGGCAGACAAAGAGTAAGCGGTCCTCCGCAATGCTGCTATTAAGCACGTAAAAGTCAACTCTGGTCATCAGTGTATCCGGTTTGCGCTGTTTTGATCTTGCTAGTCAATCTCTTCCTCAGCAGCCCTGTCCAGCAGGTATTGCGTGAGCAGTGCGACCGGGCGACCGGTTGCACCCTTATTCTTGCCGGAATTCCAGGCAGTGCCGGCAATATCCAGGTGTGCCCAGCGTTGCTCTTTTGTGAAGCGCGCCAAAAAACACGCGGCTGTAACACTACCTGCTTCGCGACCACCGATGTTAGCCATATCCGCGAAGTTGCTGTCCAGTTGTGCCTGGTAGTCTTGCCACAAGGGCATATGCCAGGCACGATCATGGGACTCATTGCCGGCGTTAAGCAGTTCCACAGCCAGGCTGTCCTGGTTGGCGTATAGTCCGGTTGCATGTTTTCCCAATGCGATCACGCAGGCACCTGTTAGAGTGGCAATATCGATGATTGCGGCCGGATTAAACATCTCGGCATAAGTAAGTGCGTCACACAACACCAGCCGGCCTTCGGCATCGGTATTGAGTACTTCGATGGTTTGACCGGATAGCGAAGTGACAATATCCCCGGGTTTGGTGGCCTTGCCTCCCGGCATGTTCTCGGCAGCAGCCACGATACCTATCACGTTGATAGGTAGCTCAAGGGCAATGACCGCGGCCATGGTGCCGAATACGCTGGCGGCCCCACACATATCAAATTTCATTTCGTCCATCGCCGCGCCCGGTTTCAGGCTGATTCCGCCGGAATCAAAAGTGATCCCTTTGCCGACCAGCACTTGGGGAGCAGCGTCTTTTTTTCCACCCTTGTAGTTCATTACTATGAGTTTGGCAGGTTCAACGCTGCCTGCGCTTACAGAAAGCAATGCACACATACCGAGTTCTGCCATCTGTTTTTCTTCAATGATGCTGGCGCTCAGTTTTTTATGTGTTTTGGCCAGTTCCTTTGCCTGGACCGCCAGATAGCTGGGGGTGCATATGTTGCCGGGCAGGTTGCCGAGCGTTTTAGCCAGGTTTTTACCTTTCGCCATGGCTTGGCCGATAGCAACAGCAGATTGTACCTCTTCCTGGTGGTCCCGGTTTGGCAGAGCAAAGGTAAAGCGGGACAGTTTTGCGGGCGGTGCATCGTTCTTGCTCTTTAGCTGGTTGAACTGATAGAGAGACTCTTCACACTGGGCGATCATCTGAATAACTGTCCAGTCCAGCCCGTGCTCTGTAAGTTTAAATTCATCCGGGAATATGAGCGCATCTCTGGCGCCGGAGTTTTTAACGGCGGTAACAGTGTTTTTAAACAGACTGATTAATTTGCTCTCATCCAGTTTTTCAGGCTGTCCGCAGTGAACAAGCAGGACTCTTTGTGCCTTTATATTGGGTACGTCGCTAAGCAATAACAGTTTTCCGGCTTTGCGCTCGAGATCGCCGCGCCGGATCAATTTGCTCAGCAGCCCGTTACTGGCCTGATCCAACTGCTTGCCAGTGGCGGATAGTTTGGTTTTAGCTGAAACGGAAACAATCAGGCATCCGGTTGACTGTTTTTCCGGGCTGCCGGTTTTGACTTGATATTCCATAATTTGCTTTACCCACATCTGAATCTGGAAATTTAGCAGTTTACGTAATTATTTAATGATTACCAGTTCTCAATATGAAAAGATGCGGTATAAAATGTAATGCATCCTGTCTAACGAGAATAAGTAACTCATTCTGTTTTGATCATATTCCGCTATCTCTCAAAAAATATACTGTTGGCTTTGCTGGCGGTCACCGCTGTTTTATTACTTATTGTGATGAGCGGTCGGTTTATAAAGTACCTTGCGGAAGCGGCCACGGGGGAGTTGGCGGCGGATGTGCTGTTTAGCATAATGGGTTATCGCTTGCCCGGTTTTCTGGAGTTGATTTTGCCGTTGGGTTTGTTTATAGGCATTCTCATGTCCTACGGCAGACTCTATCTGGATAGTGAAATGACTGTGCTGACCGCTTGTGGTATGAGCACCAAAAAGCTGGTGGCCTATACCATGGTACCCGCAGTGCTGATAATGATGGTGGTTGCGGTATTGAGTATAAAAGTCAGCCCCTGGGGCGCGGCTAAGGTGGAGGATATTTTTAATGCGCAGGATGAGCGTACCGAGTTTGACGCACTGATTCCGGGAAGATTTCAACAGTTGGGCAGTGGTGGCCGTGTTACCTATACCGAGAAGCTGACCGATAAGCGTACACGCATGGAAAACGTGTTTATTTCGCAGAGGCTGGAGAAAAAGAATGGTGGCAAACCTGAATTAATACTGCTCGTGGCAGAGTCGGGATCTCAGTATATCGATGAAGCGACAGGCAGCCATTTTCTGTTGTTGGAGAATGGTTATCGTTATGACGGCAATCCGGGAGATCCGGAGTACCGGATAACCCAATATGAAAAGTACGGGGTTAAAATCCCCAAACCTAAACAGCGCCAGGTAAGAGTCAAGGCAGAGCTTAAGTCCACGCCGCAGCTGCTGGGGTCTGATGATCCGGAGGATATGGCTCAGTTGCAGTGGCGGCTGTCACTGCCGTTATTGGTGCCCATTATCACCTTGATAGCCATACCGCTGAGCCGTGTAAACCCGCGGCAAGGGCGCTACTTAAGGCTGTTGCCTGCAATTTTTCTCTACATGGGATACCTGATTTTGCTTTCAACGACCAGGACCGGTATTGAGGATGGTAAGCTGGATCCTCGGCCAGGATTGTTTTGGGTGCATCTGCTATTTTTCGGTATTGGTTTGGCTTTGATTGGTAACCTTCACCATAAACTTTTCTGGTTTCGTAAATAACGGGGTGAGCGGCTAAAACATGCAACGTCTCGACAGATATATAGGTAAGCTGGTTATCGCCTCCATCCTGCTGGTGCTTAGTGTTGTGATTGGCCTTGACCTGATATTTGCCCTGATTGATGAAATGCAGGATTTAGAAGGTAATTATCAGCGCACAGAAGCTTTTCAGTATCTGGCTATGACCATTCCAAAGCGTGTTTATGAGTTTATCTCGTTATCGGTACTGATTGGCTGCCTTATCGGTCTGGGTATACTGGCAAATCACAGCGAGTTAACCGTGATGCGGGCTACCGGGATGTCCATTGCGCGTATCTCCTACGCAGTGATCAAACCAGCCTTTGTTTTTGTGATTATCGGATTGCTTATCGGTGAGTTTGTGGTGCCCTATACAGAAACCTACGCCCAGAGTCAGCGAGCCCTGGCACAGAGTGGCAATGAGGCACTCAAATCAAGGCATGGATATTGGCATCGGGAAGGTGATCGATATATGCACTTTAACGCGGTTCTGCCGGGCGGTGTGCTCTATGGGGTGACGCAGTATCAGTTTGACGAGCAAAGAAAACTGACTGAATCGAGCTTTTCGCGCAAAGCCATTTATCAGGGTGATTATTGGGTATTACAGGAGGTGGAGGTTACCCGGCTGTATCCCGACAGGGCCGTCAAGCAGGTGTTTGCAAGTTTGCGCTGGGATACCCGGCTGACACCCGATGTGCTGAAGGTGGTGGTCGTTAAGCCCGATGATCTGTCGATTGAAGGGTTGTATACCTACACACGTTATCTGGTTGCTCAGGGGCTTAATGCGAAAAAGTACCTATTGGCCTACTGGAAAAAAATTCTGCAGCCGGTGGCTACCGTGGTCATGGTGTTGGTGGCGCTGTCCTGCATTTTTGGACCGCTAAGGTCGGTGACGATGGGTTTTCGTATATTCTCCGGCGTTATACTGGGATTGTTGTTTAAATATTCAGAGGATTTCCTCGGGCCCGCAAGTATCGTGTTTGGTTTTGAGCCGCTTTACGCCAGCCTTATTCCGATTGTTCTATTCTTTTTGCTTGCACTGGTGCTTTTACGAAGAGTAGGATGATTGGCGGAGTATTCAGGCCTTTAATAGATACCGCTGGTCGGATGTAGGTAATATCCTACGAATATCAGCTTCAGGCTCTTACAGTTAAAGGGTGGTTTTTAGCGCTGATTTGTGAAAAATGGCAGCACTCGCTATGGTTACAGTCTGCCGACAGACTCAGAGCGGTAGCCTTGGTGAGGGTCTTGGTATTTGATGCAGATTTTAAACCCAACATAAAAAAGAAAAATATGTATTTCCGAGAAGATCCAAGAAAGGCTGCCGAGCTTCTTAAGCAGGCCATTCCTCATATGGTGGAAAGAAAGATTCCCACCAACCCCTGCAATTTTGCGCTTTGGTACGCTTATGTATCGGAGCGTGATCATAATCTCAAAAAGGAGCTTGAGCGGGGCTTTCCAGGAAACAAAAACTACATTCCCGAGAAAAGCGAACAGCTTTTTTTCGACTACTTTGTTCGCCCTTTTATATCCGATAACGAGGAGGCGCAGCAGGCTGTAGCGTCTTTGCTCAGCGATCTTTCCGGCAGTGTACAACGTACCGCGGATGGTGCAAAGGATTATGGAGAGGCGCTGCAGAAAGGCCTGGAAAAGATTCAAAATGAGTCAGATCCGGAAAGACTTGAAGAAACGCTAACCGGATTGCTGCAGGAAACCGAGGCGGTTGATCACCTTAATGAGACGTTTTACCTGGAACTCAAGTCGGCGAGAGAGGAGATCGAGTCATTAAAGCGTCAACTTCAAGATAGCGAAAAAAGTGCTTTTGTGGACAGCCTTACCAAAATTGGTAATCGTCGATCATTTGATCGTGCACTGGAGGGCGTGCTGGCGATGCCGGAAGATCAGCCATTCATGATGCTGATTGATCTTGACCACTTTAAGAAATGTAATGATACCTATGGGCATCTGACTGGGGACCGAATATTGGCTGCTTTGGGTAAATTGTTGCAGACCTTTAGCAGTAAGCAGGTACAGGTTGCACGCTACGGTGGCGAGGAGTTCGCTGCTGTTATTACCGGCTATGCAATGGAGAGCACATTACAACTGGCCGAATCGATCAGAGAAAAAGTAGCCAAGATAAAGATCAAGCAACAGGATAAAATTATTGATGGAATTTCAGTGTCAATAGGTGTAGCTCAGTATAATCCGGATGAATCTAAAGAGAGTTTTATTCAGCGGGCTGACGAGGCTCTTTATCGCGCTAAAGAAAAAGGAAGGAATCAGGTGCAGTTTGCCGAAACCCGGGTTGCAGAGCCGGCCTGACAAAAGCAAGTGTCAGCTAGATCGCTTTTTGGGTTTAGGCAAAATTACGATTCGGCTTTTTGACAACCTGTCATGCCAGGTTAGTTTGTCTTTATCCCATAACATCCACCAATAACCCATTCCCAGGCAAAGCCACGAAAGTGCGGCTGATGCAAAACGGATCAGCCCCTGTTTTACACTGATTCGCCCACCATCTTCATTGATAATTTTGATGCGCCAGGTTTGCATGCCCAGCGTCTGTCCACTTGAGCGCCAGAATGTTACAAAAAAAACAAAGATAACCACAGGTAGGAGAATGGGCAGTATCGGCGCATCTATCGCTTCGTTACCATTGGCAAATACCATAAGGCCGCCGACCATCATCCATAGGGCGGTAATGAGCAGCGTGTCGTAGCATATGGCAAATAGTCTTCTGAAAAGCCCTGCGGCGATAAATTGTTGCGAGATAGACAAATGGCAGTACCAGGTTGGTTAAAATTCGGTGCTATTTTATCAAAGAGCAGGCGCTTTGAGGTAAGTTTTTGGACAGCGCCCCGATAACCCGGATTTCTTGTTCAATAGAGGTAAATGCTTGACAGCTGTTGCTTTGCATACTGGTTTTGGTGCGCTGGAGAAGAATTCCGGTTAAAGCCTTTTTCCAACAGGCCGATACTTAAACTAGTCGTTGTTAAGGGTCCCATTTGTGCAAATAGAAACAAGCGAAGCACTCTCCAATAGTTTGGCAGCCCCCATTAATCATGCGGTGAGCTCCGCCAATGGCGCACAGTTTGCGCTGATGCTGAGCCTTGTCTATGAGGCGCAGGTGGGGCAAAAAACCGATTGGGGGCCGGAGTCCAAACCACAAGAGGATACGGCCGGCAATTATTCCTCAATCCCTCTTCAGATGAATCATACTCTGGCGGTGGCGCTTCAATCGGCTAACGGTGCGGCATTTAATCTGGTATCTGCGTTATACAGTGAGCGTCAACTAGCCGCGATTTCATCCGAAGCGCCGGATAAGCAAAAAGCTGACTACCCACCCCAGATGGATCGGCGTGGCAGGCAGGACACTATGCTGGAAACGATCGATACTTCGAAACGCTATGCCGATATACTCTCAGCCGCCTAGCGAGCTATGCAGGCTTAAGATTCGGATCAAATTGACATCTAGTACACGAATAATTTTTGGCTGGTTATCTATACAAACTATTGTTTCTGCTTTGCTATTAAGCACAACTTAATCGCGAACATTCCCGATAGTATTCCGGGTAACCCTTCGTAGATACTCTCGTGCCAACCCAGGTTTCTCCATAGTAATGCAATACCCAATCCTGTGATGACAGCAATTATGCTTGTTCTCTCATCTGGTCGCCAATTAAGGCAGCGCGCGATCAGCAAGGGGGCAAATGCGCTGGCCAGTCCAGACCAGGCCATAATGACTAGACTGAAAACGCTTTGGTTATTGGAAAAAGCAAGCAGTAGCGCCAGCCCTGTTACTCCAAGTGTGGTAAGTTTGATCAGCGATGTTCGTTCGATAGTGTGTGGAAGCAGGTCATGTGTGATTGCCGCAGAGCAACTCAAGACCAGTGAGTCTGCGGTGGACATTGTGGCGCCAAAAATGCCCGCCAGTATCAGTCCGACCAGTAATGAGGGTAGTAAATCGAGTGCCATGGTTGGCAGTGCAAGCTCGGCATCAAAATTGCCAGTATCAGTGATGTATACGCGTGACAATAAGCCGACACCTGTGGCCAGGCAATAGAATGCGATAAACCACAGATAGTAGTAGCCGCGCGCTTTTTGCATTTCGTGCCCGTTCGAAAGCGACATAAATCGTACCATAACCTGTGGTTGGCCAATCACGGATAAACCTGCAAATAGCCAACTGACTGCAAAAAGGATAGCCCCCGCCGGACCCGGAAGCGCAAGATCCCTGGGAAACCAGTCGAGGAATCCGTCGATCTTCTGCATACGGTCGACTGTCAATTCCAGCCCCCCCAGTGTGTCCACACCGGCCACCAGTAAAACAGCCATGGCGAATATCATTACAGTTGATTGCGCTGCGTCGCTCCAGATTGAGGCGCGGATGCCACCTGCAAAGCAGTATGCAGCGATCATCGCTGAACCGGCAATGGCCCCCAACCATCGAGACCACCCAAAAAGCACCTGCAAAGCTTTGCTGCCTGCGACCAGCTGGGCGCTGGCATAAGCAATCAAAAAGAGGAAGCTGATTAGTCCGATCAGGCGCTGCAATCCAGGGTTCTTGTCACCGTGCCAGTTGCTGAGTACTCCAGCATAACTGACTTCTCCGCTAGTTGTTGTGGCCTTTCTGAGTCGTGAATGAACAAAAAGTGAGGCAAGAAAATCGCCTAAAATCCATCCGATCATTAGCCAGATTGATGCCAGCCCGGTTACATAGGTGTATCCGATCACCCCAATGAACATATAACCACTGTTATTGGTTGCGACAGCGGATAATCCTACCAGCCAGGGCTTTACAGTGCTGCTGGCAAGATAGTAATCATGGCTGGTGCCCCGGCTTTTAAGCAGTGAGGAGAGTCCGATTAGAGTAAATGCGCACAGAAAGCCAATAAATGAAGCGGCGATCAGAAGTGGTTTAGAGTCATCGGCCATAATTGAGAATTTCAGTTGTAGTCAGGTGGTTGGGAGCCCGGAATGGTGCGACCTTTTTAAACAGGATTTATGCTCAGGACTCCTGGTTCAGTAGTTTCTTGAAGCCCGGGTGGTTTTGCAAAGGTTGCAAAGCTTCGTCGACGGCAAGTTCATCCCGGTAGGATTCAGATCCTGCCAGTGCTTCCTTAAGATAGGTGATGGCTTCATCAAAATGCTCCAATGCGGTATAGGCGCAAGCCAATTGATAGAATGCATGGCTGTTGCCAGGTTCGATCAGAAGTGCCTGGTTACACAAGTTGATAGCCCACTGCGGTTCCGCCAGTTCCAGCACCGTATCTGCCTTGTATGTGAGCGCCTCCGTGTCTTCCGGATGCAACTTCAGAATCTGGTCGTAGATAGCAATTTTATTTTGCGGGCTGATATCCTGACCCGCCCTCAGCCATAAGGAGTGGACTTCCTGGGTGAGAGCAATTTCCTCCCTGTTTTCCTCGATCAGTTCGGTTTTTTGATTAAGCTGGTTTTCAATGGTGTGTAGCCGCTGCTCGTAGGTTTCGATAAGTTTTGTGATTTCCTGGTCTGCAAACCTGTGGGCTCGCTCTTTAATATCCCGAATGGACGTCCATCCGATCAAAACCAATACCGAACTGGCCGCTGCGATAAGGTAGAAAAAATAGGTGATCGTATCGGTAGCATAGGTGACGCCGCGATCAATGGAGTTGAGCTCACGGTCAACGACCTGCTGGATCAGTTCGTTTTTCTGCTGGGCCATCTCTTTGCGCAGTTGCTTGAGTTCTTCGAGTACATAAAATTCGACAAACGGAGAATCGGCAACGCGTTCGCCAAATTCACGCTTATCATTGGCTTCTGTTGCGGCAAATGCCAATGCGGAACTAAAAATCAGGCAGAGCGTCAGCCAACTATGCATCAGGCTGCGCATATTGTGCTGCCATGGTCGTGCACTTCAACCAGATGCTGGTGTAGGCTTTGCACCGCAATTCCATAATCCTGTTCATCGATGATGAACTGCATGTCAACCTGGCGCATTGATTGATGCATTGCCTGAACGTTAATATTTTGTTTCGCAAGTGCAGAAACCGCCTGGGCCAGTATGCCCGTTACCTGCATGTCGCTTCCAATCGCGGAAACAATAGCTGATTTTTGCTGATTTATTTCAGCGTCCGGAAAAATTTCCTCCAGTGCCTTTCTGACACGTTTCATCGTTTTTAAATTTGTCGCCAGATAATGGGTGATCGTATTGGCATTTATATCTTTGGCAACGATTCGTACTTTGAAACGTTGTAGTACAGCCAGTGCCTCACGGTCATAGAGGTTGATTTGCCCCACCATGTCCTGATCAAACAGTTCCAGTGCATGGATGCCTTTGCTGCCGGCGATAATCTCAACACGGGGTGAGTCACTTACGTAATCACGGGTAATCACCGTTCCGTTATGCTCAGGCTCAAAAGTGTTTGTTATTCTCAGTGGGATATTCTGTTGTCTAAGTCCTTTCGCGGCTTTAGGGTGTATCGCCTCCATACCCAGGTTAGCTAACTGGTCTGCAACATCGTAATTTGTGCGGCCTATGGGTATGGCATTGGACTCCCCGACAATACGAGGATCGGCGCTGCTGAGGTGAAATTCTTTATGAATTATCGCTTCCGTTGCGTTGGTTAATACCGCTATTCGGCTGAAGGTCATCTCGCTGTAACCGCGATCAAAACTGGCCATTAGGCCGCGCTCGCTGTGTGCATAGCCGGTGACGATGGGCAGTTGTCGGGTAAGATCGATCTCTTTGAAAGCTGTTATGATCCGTTCGTCTAGAGACATGTGACTGTTCGTCTGCCAGCCGGTCAGATCGATAAAACAGGCATCAATTCCATCTCTTTTAAGTAGCTGTGCCATATTCCAGGCGCTGTGTGCCTCGCCGATACTGGCCAGCATTTCCCTGACAGTATCAAGATGTTCCGCTAGCGAAAAATGGCCGTGGCCACAAAGCCGTTGCAGGTCTGACAGGCAGGCTTCGGCAGCCTCTATCCGTTGATCGATAAAGTTGTTTGCCCGCTCCAGGCTTTGCTCGTCATTGAATAAGCGGCTGTTTATCTTGTGTAACTTTGTCTTCAACGATTGAATTGCTCCCTGCCAGCTATCTTCCTGTTCGCTACTCGCAAACAGGCTGTAGATGCCAGGTTTTCCCGATTTCTTGTGTTCCAGCAGATCATTGGTGATACCGCTATACGCCGATACCACGTAGATGCGTTGGTAGAGCGAATCACCGTGGCGAGGTCGCATGATAATGTTATCCCTTACCGCCCGGTAATTGCTCATGGAGGTGCCGCCAATCTTTTCGACACTGTGGTCAGAAAAATTACAAAAACTCATTATTTCTTTTACCTATTCAGCGCAGTTAATACAAAGTCTGGTGGTTGGCATAGCCTGGAGCCTGGCAATTGGGATTTCGCAACCGCATTGCAGGCAATATCCGGCATCTTCACTTTCGAGCCACTTCAGGTTATCGCTCAATCTGGCTAGTTCTCGCAATGTACCAGCGGCTGCCAATGAGTCGGTCGTCGATGCTGTTTCTCTTCCGTTTTCAGCTGAATCGTCCTGAGCATCATCTGCGTGCTTTGATTTCGTACGCAGGTTCTCCAAAGAGGCAATACGTTTCTCGATCAGCAATTTAAGGGCTTTTTGTTGGGATTTATCCATCGATGTTATCCGTGTGTTCAATGTCCAAAGGTCTTATGTTATTGCGGCTGCAAATATATTCCGGTCTGGGGTTCTGGTCACAAAAAGGTGATACCACGCGATTACTAAGCGCGTTATATACAAAAAACGCATTGGAACGGGGGTAGGGTGTAATATTGCCGTTGGAGCCATGCATAACATTGCAATCAAATACGATTACGCTGCCGGGTCGGGACGCCGCTGAAACAATCCCTCCCTGATCGGCCAGTTGACGCAAAAAGTCATCGCCAGGTACTCCATACTTCTGTTTTCGTAAGGAAGATTTGTAATGCTCCCTGGGTGTTTCACCTTCGCAGACTACGTATTGCATATGCGAGGCCGGAATCAACATCAGTGGGCCGTTGTTGGCGTCATTTTCTGTCAATGTGATGGACATACTAAGTGCGCGCATCGACGGCATGCCATCCTCAACATGCCAAGTTTCAAAATCCGAGTGCCAATAGAATTCCTTGCCACGAAATCCTGGTTTATAGTTTAGTCTGGACTGATGAATGTAGACCTGGTCATCTAACAGGTACCGGGCAAGTCCCGCCAGTCTGTGATCGGACGAGAGTTTTTTGAATACCGGGCTGGTTTCGTGAATCCTGAATATGGATCTGACTTCGCCGCTACCAGGTTCCTTGATGGTTTCCTCGGAAGATCTGATGCTGTTGTCTGTTCTAAGCTGCTCCAAAGCCTGCTGAAACAGGCTTACCTCTTGTGTGCTGAACACATCGTCCAGAACCATGAAGCCCTGTCGTTGATATTGTTCGACAAGATCCTCTGAAACCGGAGCTGCACCTCTATTGTTTGCGTAAACTACCGGGTCCTGGCGCGCTATCATTCCGGCGTTCTGTTGGCCGCGAGAAGGGTATTGGTCAGCTTCCGTTTTTGGGTATGTAGTTGAGCGGATAGTCATGTCTGATTGTATTCCTTATTCGAAAATGGATTCGGCTTCCAGTTCGTAAGCACCTTCAGCGTTATGGACCTCTTTTCCGCTTAAAGGCGGATTGAATACACAGGCCATTTTCATCTCGCGAAAGGCGCGTAGTATGTGCCTGTCATGCTTGTCCAGGCTGTATAAAGTGCCTTCGCTGATAGGGTACTTTCTTCCGTCATCCAGGGTGACTACTTCGCCCTCGCCTGAAATGCAGTACACAGACTCCAGGTGATTCTGGTAATGCATCTGAAAGTCCGCGCCTTCATAGATTGTTGTTATATGGAATGAGAAACCCATGCCATCATCTTTCAGAAGTAGCCGGGTGCTTTCCCAGTTGCCGTCAGGTGAGATAATGCGGCGTTCGGACTGTTCTGCTTCACTATAATTTCTGACAATCATTGATTTTTCTCTGTTCTGGTGTCGGTTTGGTTTGTATAGGTATCAGTTTCGTGCTGATTATCGGCAAGCTTGTTTTGATTCCGGTCAGACAATCTCTCTTTGCTCATCGAAATAATCAACTTCTTCAGGAATATCCGGTTCTTTCGCGCATACCTCACTTATCGCCTGCTCAACAATATCGATACCTTTTTCGAGGTTCTCATCGCTGATAATGAGCGGGCATAGAATTTTTACCACATGGTCGTCAGCTCCGCTGGTCTCGATTATCAGTCCTTTTTTAAAAGCTCGTTGTGTGATGGCGCCGGCCAGCTCACCGTTTATACAATTTATACCCTGAAACATGCCTCGACCTTTGGCCGTGAAGTTTCCTTCTCCGTACTGTGTGACGATATCGTTAAGACGCTCGGAGATATAATCCCCTTTGCGTTTTACTTCATTAGAAAAATTCTGGTCTGACCAGTATTGGTCGATAGCTGCTTTTGCAGTCACGAATGCGAAATTGTTGCCTCTGAAAGTCCCGTTGTGCTCGCCAGGCTTCCACTGATCTAGAGCAGGTTTCATTAGTACAACGGCGAAGGGTAGGCCGTAACCACCGAGTGATTTGGACAGGGTAATGATGTCCGGCTCAATGCCGGCTTCCTCAAAGCTGAAATAGTCGCCAGTACGCCCACATCCGGCCTGGATGTCGTCGACAATCAGCAGGATGCCATGTTTGCGACAAACAGCCTGCAGGTTTCTCAGCCATTCTACGCTGGCTGCGTTGATTCCCCCTTCACCTTGAACCGTCTCAACGATAACAGCGGCGGGTGAATTGATGCCGCTACTTGAATCTGACAATACCTTGTCAAGGTAGGCTGTTGTGTCGATACCTTCCCCCAGATAGCCATCGTAAGGCATTCGGTGGGTGCCGGTCAGACTAACCCCGGCGGCATCACGATGATGTGAATTACCGGTAGCGGCAAGTGACCCCAGGCTAACGCCATGAAAGCCATTGGTAAAGGTCACAATATTTTGTTGTCCGGTAACATTGCGAGCAATTTTTAACGCAGCCTCGACGGCATTAGTGCCAGTCGGTCCGGTAAACTGAACCATATATTCCATGCCGCGTGGTTTAAGAATTTTGTCGTTAAACGATTCCAGAAACTCGCCCTTTGCTCTGGTATGCATGTCCAGTCCATGGGTAATGCCATCGTTGTTGATATAGTTAAGCAACTGTTTTTTAAAAAACGGGTTATTGTGACCATAATTCAGTGTTCCCGCGCCCGCGAGAAAATCGAGATATTGATTGCCGTCTTCGTCATAAAGAAATTCGCCCTGCGCCTTGTTAAATACTCGTGGAAAAGAGCGCGCATAACTTTGTACTTCGGATTCTATTTCATTAAAAATTTTCATTTTGTCGCCCTCTTTTTGGCATTCATTGATTCTGATTGTCCGAATTGCTTTCGGTATCGGGCCTGAAAGGTCCTAGCCGAAAGAGCATCTCGCTTTCATGGGAGCCCTGGAAGTGACGTTGTCTGTCAAACATTAACGACTGATGAAGCCGGGTTCCCAGCTTGTCCGCCAGTGACTGAAAAAGTGCCTTGGAGGCCTTGTTATCAGGAGTTACCGTTGTTTCTATCCATCTGACGCTTTGGCATTGTGAACGGCGCAGAATCTGGTCAATCATGCGTGAGGCAAGGCCTTCTCCTCTGGCTGATTCGCTCACAGCAACCTGCCATATAAATAGTGTGTCGGGGTGCTTGGGAATGAGATAGCCTGATGCAAAACCTACTAGGTGGCCATCCCGTTCAGCTGCCGCAGAGGTGTCGGAAAAGTGGCAGCATTGCAGCAGGTTACAGTAGCGCGAGTTGGTGTCCAGCGGGGGACACTGTGCGATCAGATTGAACAGGCGTGAGCCATCTTCGGCTATTGGCCGACGTATACTAATATTATTAATCATAGGAATATAAAAATTAGAGATCAAATAAAAAATATTGCTATTTTTCAGATAAGTCGTATTTAAAAAAGGGATATATTTGAATATACGGTGTATTAAACAAATTTCACGAGAAAATAATGTTTAGTGTTGTAAACAATAATACGCTAATATTGCCGTATAGTCTATTAATTAATATTGTGGTGTAAGTTATTGCTGGGTTAAGGGTGGCTTTTGCAAATGCTCGAAGAGCTGTTTGAAAGGCTTGGTTTTTGATGTCCGGTCGGGTTGATCTATTATGGCCGGTTGCTGCTTTTAGCTACCTGTAGTCCAATTTGGCAGTGACGCTAATCTAATTGGGGGGCGGGCGGTAATAACGGTCTGTGCAAAAAAGTACGCTCAAGAAGCCGTGCAGATACGGATTAAAATTGTCGGCAATCAATATGCTTTAGTCTTATAATCAATCTAGGCTAATCAAAAGGAGTATGTTTTGGATAGGATTGAAGAGGTGCTGGTTGCGCTGCGCCGCGTTATCAGGGCAACTGACCTGCACTCTAAATATTTATCAAAAACAACGGGGTTGACGGCGCCGCAGATTCTGCTTTTGCAGGCAATAAGGGATAAAGGGCAGGTAACCATTGGAGAGCTGGCAAATGAAGTCAGCCTAAGTCAGGCCACTGTGACAACTATTTTGGATCGCCTTGAAAACCGCGAGCTGGTTTACCGCGAACGCTCTGCGACCGATAAGCGAAAAGTGCATGCCTATTTAACCGAGCAGGGTGTGGAGGTATTAAAAAAGTCTCCTATTCCCTTGCAGGACCAGTTTGCCCGGCAGTTCTCTGATCTACATGATTGGGAGCAGATGTTTATCATAACAGCTTTGCAGCGCGTCGCGCACATGATGGACGCGCAGCATATCGATGCCTCACCTATTCTTGATGTTGGTTTGTTGGATCGGCAGTCAGCAAATGCTGGGCAGTCGGGAGCCTACGATAGTAAAAAGTAGCGCTGTATCGTTCCAATTAACCTGTTGTGGATCTGAGCAAATGAGCAAAACCCGGGTTTGCGCCAGGGGCGGGGTGGACCCCTAATTACGTACTATGGTTAATAAAGTAGAAGAGAAGCTTGACGCAGTAATTTCCCCCTTTCAAAGGTTTATCAGGGATGAGTCAGTCTCAAGTGTCTGTTTGTTTTTTGCAGCTGTTCTGGCGCTATTCATAGCCAACTCCTCGGTGTCCAATGATTATTACCAGCTGTTGCATACACCTGTTTCATTGGTTGCAGGTGATGCTCGAACTGGGCTCACAGTTCACCAGCTGATTAATGACGGGCTGATGGCCTTTTTCTTTTTCGTGCTGGGTTTGGAAATCAAACGTGAGCTATTGGTTGGAGATCTACGCGATGCCAGTCGGGCATCGCCGGTGCTGGCGGCAGCGTTAGGAGGCATGCTGGTTCCGGCGCTATTTTATATATTGTTTAACCAGGGCGAGCCGTCGATGCATGGTTGGGGGATTCCCATGGCTACTGACTCGGCATTTGCTCTGGGGGTGTTGATGCTGCTTGGAGAGCGCGTCCCCCAGGGGTTGAAAGCCTTTCTGGTGGCCTATGCCATTATTGATGATCTTGGTGCTATTTTGATTATTGCCCTTTTTTACACCGATACGCTGGATGTGTCCTATCTGGTGGCTGCTGCAGGCTGTTTGATTGTGCTGGCTGTCTGTAACCTCGGAGGTATCCGTAATATTGGGGTTTTTCTTGGTATTGGTTTATTGCTCTGGGTCTGCCTGATGGGGGCGGGTGTGCACGGGACTGTAGCAGGAGTGCTGGTTGCTTTAGCTGTTCCTGCGCGTCCCAAAAAAAGCAGAAAATGGTTTCTTCGCCGAACACGTCACCTTGTTAACGATATTGAGAAGTTGCAGGAGAGTGAGCAGTCCGGGGATAGAATACTGGCTAACCCTCAGCAGCATGAGGCGGTAGAAGCTCTAGAGCACGCGGCAAAACTGACGACCACGCCATTAAAAAGATGGGAGCGCGCACTGAGGTTGCCGGTGCTTTGGGTGATTTTGCCATTATTTGCTTTGGCAAATGCAGGGATTCCTTTGGGGGCTGAGCGTTTTGTGGAACTGGTCAGTAATCCGGTTGGCTGGGGTATTGTAAGCGGGCTGATTCTCGGAAAGGTGGTAGGAATAAGTCTGTTTGCCTGGTTTTCAATTAAAACGGGGATGGGTAGATTGCCTAGCGAGGTAACGATGGCTCATGTTATTGGTGTCAGCCTGTTGGGCGGAATGGGCTTCACAATGTCAATTTTTATCGCTGGGTTAACTTTTCATGCGGAAAGTGAGTTGTACCTAGCAAAAGCGGCTATTCTGATAGCTTCTTTAGTGGCGGGTTTGACTGGTTATTTTTGGTTAAGATTGCACCCGTCTTGCCGGTTGGCGTAACAGACCTGGAAATAAAAGAAGATAGTGACGTTTTACCCGTCTAGCAGCGATGATGTTAAAGGGATGGTACCAGAGGTCGGACTCGAACCGACACGCCCGTGAAGGCAACGGATTTTGAATCCGTCGTGTCTACCAATTTCACCACTCTGGCATTGCATTGTTCATTCAGGAAAGTGGTTTCCCGAAAGTTTTTATCGGCTGCGGGTAATAAGTGCTTTATGTCTCGGCCCGTATCCAGAAGGCTGCCCATTATAACCAAACGCAATTACAGGTCAATGAAATTGGTTTGATAATTGTAATCATTGAGTAATCAATCTGCAGGCTAATCTCGCGCCCGGGTGCCAGGCAGGATTGTCGCATTGCAAAAATTTATAAAGCAAAGGGCAGACTATTAGTTATAATGGTTACTAGGGCGCGGTTCTAGGCCTGTTGTGGTTATCCCAATAATGGTTCAGGAGTAAGGGTTCTTGCGTATACTAAAAAAATATCCCAACCGCCGACTTTATGATACGACCGATAGTCATTTCGTGACACTAGAGGATGTTAAGCAGTTAGTGCTCAGGCATGAAGAGTTTGCGGTTGAAGACTCCAAAACCGGAAAAGATTTAACAAGCACAGTACTGTTACAGATCATCAGTGAGATGGAGGATAGTGGAAAGGAAGCGCTTTTGACAAACAAATTGCTGCAACAACTGATTCGTTTTTACGGCAGTGGTATGCAGGGTTTGTTAAGTCAGTATCTGGAACAAAGTCTGGCGGCTTTTCTGGATCAGCAGGACAGCTTGCAGCGCCATATGAAACAACTGATCGATGTGAGCCCTATCAATATTCTTAAAAAAATGTCGGAACAGAATATGAACTTCATGAATGCCTTTACCGGTGCCGGAAAGGACAAGGATTCTAAGCAATAAGGCGTTTCCGGTTTTTAGATAGCATTTGATTAACCATCAACAATTATTTTGCGGTGCACAAAATAATTGTTGACACTTCTCAAACTCGAGTATATATTTGCCAGCTATATATTTTGCGGCGCACAATGCTGTGCGTAAATTAGTGAGTTTGATGGAGAATAGAGAGATGATTAACTTTCAAGATAGTTTTAAAAACCTGTTTGATGTGGAAGCAATGCAGGCTAATTTTAGCAAAGCCTATGATTTCAATGCGATTCAGGAAAATCTACAAAAATTCTATGACGTTGAAGCTATTCAGGAAAACGTTAAGAATTTCTATAACCTGGAGCAGGCGCAGGAAAATCTGGGTAAGTTTTTTGATCCAGAGGCGGTTAAGGCTTATGCAGAGTCATTAGCTGATCAGGAGCTGGTTCAGAAGAATGCCAAGCTGGCCGCAAATCTGGTGGCTGCGAATGTCAATACGTTGAGTGATGCCGCGATTCTGCAAACGGTACAGATCCGTGAAGGTGTAGAAGGCGCATTGAAGCAGGCTGACGCTTTGGCTACAGTTAAAGATCCGGTTGCTGTTTTTGAAGCACAAAAATCCTATCTGGAAGCTCAGCAGGAAGTTGCAGTAGAGAATTTCTGGAGCAAAACCGGACTGGTAGCCGATATGGTAGAGAAGAATCTTGAGCTGGTTAAGGAAGCAATGGAGCAGGTTAAGCCTGTTGCCCAAAAAGCTAAGCCTGCCAAGAAAGCTGCTTAATTTAAGCTGCACGATCTACAAAAGCTAGCGATAGGCTGAATGCACTGGGTGCATTCAGCCTATTTTTTTTGGAATTTATTTGTCGGACATAGGAAAACTGGCGGGGTTGTTTTGTGGCGCCGCAGTGTGTCAGGTCAGATGTCGGCGTCACCAGTTAAAACCATATTTCATGATCTTTAGGCTGTTCACAAGCAGCAAATTTGGCTACTCTTAGCGCCCGGAAAAATGGGCCGATTATGCAGCTTAGCGATTTTGATTATCACCTTCCAAACGAACTCATTGCGCGATACCCCAACGCGGAGCGCAGCGCGAGCAGGTTACTGTGCCTGAATGCTAATACCGGGCTAATCTCACATCGTATTTTTTCCGAAATTAAAGAGCTACTGGCACCGAAGGATTTGTTGGTGTTTAACGACACCAGGGTTATACCGGCGCGTTTGCATGGTCAGAAGGAGAGCGGTGGAAAAGTCGAACTGCTGATCGAGCGGTTGGTTGGTGAGCGTGAGGCGATCAGCCAAATCAGGGCAAGTAAAGCACCACGTCCCGGTATTCGAATCCGGGTTGCTGAAAATGAGTGGCTTGAAGTAAAAGGTAGAGAAGGGGAGTTCTATCGTATCGCTTCGAGCCGGCGACTGATGCCGATGCTTGAATCCTGCGGGCATATGCCGTTGCCTCCCTATATTGATCGTGAGGACGAGGTCAGCGATCAGGAAAGGTATCAGACGGTATACGCAAAGAATCCGGGTGCTGTAGCGGCGCCTACCGCAGGGCTGCATTTTGACCAGGCACTGTTACAATCGATCGGTCAGCTCGGAGTTGGTACTGCATCGGTTACCTTGCACGTGGGTGCAGGGACATTTCAGCCGGTGCGGGTTGCCAATATTGAAGACCACCGAATGCACAAAGAGTGGATTGAGGTAAGCGCAGATGTCTGCGAAAAGGTGGCGGCGACCAAAATGCGGGGTGGTAGAGTGATTGCAGTAGGTACCACCAGCGTACGTAGTCTCGAAACTGCCGCCACTCAAAGAGAAAAACAGGGTAGCGCGTTGCTTCCCTATCAGGGTGATAGTGATATCTTTATTTACCCTGGATATCAGTTTCGCTGTGTTGATGCGATGATCACCAATTTCCACCTGCCGCAATCAACCTTGCTGATGTTGGTTTCTGCATTTGCTTCCCGAGAGAATATACTGGCCGCTTATCAGCAGGCAATTGAGCATCGTTATCGGTTTTTCAGTTATGGTGATGCGATGTTTATTGAAAAAGCTGACCGGTAATTGCCAGAAATATGGAGTTTCGCTGACATGTCCTATATGAAATTTGATCTGTTATCGCATGACGCCAATGGACGTCGTGGGCGCATAACGTTCAGTCGAGGTACCATTGAAACACCGGCGTTTATGCCAGTGGGTACCTATGGCACGGTGAAAGGTATGTTGCCAAGGGATATTGAGGCGATCGGTGCTGAAATAATTTTGGGCAATACATTTCATCTGATGCTTAGACCGGGTGCCGAGATTATTAAATCGATGGGAGGCCTTCATAATTTTGCCAGCTGGCCGCATCCGATACTAACGGATTCAGGTGGTTTTCAGGTTTTTAGTCTGGGTGATCTGCGCAAAATTTCCGAGCAGGGTGTTGTGTTCAAGTCTCCGGTTGATGGTAGTCCAGTTTCTCTGTCACCTGAAAGTGCCATGCAGGTGCAGGCGGATCTGGGTTCCGATATTGTGATGATCTTTGATGAATGCACGCCTTATCCAGCCACCTATGAGCAGGCTCAATTATCGATGCAATTATCGCTGCGTTGGGCAAAACGGAGTAAGGAGGCGCACCTGCAGGTACAGGGTGATAACCCGGCGGCGCTGTTCGGTATCGTTCAGGGGGGGATGTACGATGCGTTGCGCACGGAGTCCCTGCAAGGGTTGATGGATATCGATTTTGACGGCTATGCCATTGGTGGGCTCTCGGTAGGCGAGCCTAAAGATGAGATGATGAGCACGCTGGATCATATTGCGCCGCAAATGCCTCAGGATAAACCCCGGTATTTGATGGGTGTTGGCAAACCGGAAGATATTGTGGAGGCAGTGTTGCGTGGCATTGATATGTTTGACTGTGTGATGCCCACACGTAATGCCAGAAATGGACACCTTTTTGTCGGTAAGGGCGTCATCAAGATCAGAAACTCACGTTATAAAAAGGATCCTGAACCACTGGATTCCGAGTGTGATTGCTACACCTGCCGAACTGCCAGTCGAGCCTATCTGCATCATCTTGATAAGTGCAGGGAAATGTTGTTTTCCCAGCTGGCAACCATCCATAACCTGCGCTATTACCAAAATCTGATGAAGGGTTTGCGTAGTGCCATCGAACAGGGTACATTGGGCGCTTTTGTCGAGGCGTTCTACCAAAAACGCCTGAAAAATTCCTGAGTAAATAGAGAGGAACAACAGAATGAGCTTTTTTATTCCGCAAGCATTGGCCGCCGATCCTGCGCCTGCCCAGGGTAGTGGCTTCGAGCCAATTTTTATGCTGGTGATTTTCGGGTTAATTTTCTATTTTATGATCTGGCGTCCCCAGAGCAAGCGAGCCAAAGAGCACAAAAATCTGTTGGCGGAACTGGCCAAGGGTGACGAGGTGATCAGTGGCGGCGGTATTGCCGGAAAAGTCACCAAAGTGACCGAAAATTTTGTCATTCTTGAGATTGCCGAGGGGGTGGAGGTGAAGGTGCAGAAAGCAGCCATCGCTAGTGTGTTGCCCAAAGGTACACTCAAAGCGGTTTAGCGGTTTAGCGGTTTATGCGCACCACCAAAAACGACGGTTTTAAAATGAAACTAAGGTAATTGAATGCTCAACAGATACCCTTTATGGAAATACTTAATGGTGCTGGTTGTGGTGGCTATGGGTGCTATATACGCGGCGCCCAATATCTACCCGGATGATCCTGCGTTGCAGATTTCGGGAGCGAGTAGTGCAACTGTAACCGATGAAGCCGTGCTGAAGCGTGTGGTTAGCGCTTTGGATGAAGCCGGGGTCTCTTACAAGAGCAGTGAGCTGTCGGCCAAAAATGCACTGATCCGGTTTCCCGATGGTGATGCGCAGTTGCATGCCAAGGCGGTGGCAACCCGGGTGCTGGGTGACGACTACCTGGTTGCGTTGAACCTGGCGCCCAATACGCCGGACTGGCTGGTTCAGATGGGTGCTACTCCGATGAAGCTGGGGCTGGATTTGAGAGGTGGTGTGCACTTCCTGATGGAGGTGGATATGGCAAAAGCGGTTGAACAGCGACTTGATGTATATATCAGTGAAATACGTAATTTGCTGCGTGAAGAGAAGTTGCGATACCGGTTGGTCGAGGTCCGTTCAGGAAATATCGTTGTTAAATTTGCACAATCAGAGCTGAGAAATAAAGCAACGACAGCGTTGCGTGATGAATATACCGAATTTCAGTTTTCCGAACAGGACGAAGAGGAGGGCTACTTTTTAAGCTTGTCCTTGTCGGAGGCGAAGTTAAGGGAAATTGAAGATTATGCGATCAAGCAGAACCTGACCACGCTTCGCAACCGGGTCAACGAACTGGGAGTGGCTGAGCCGCTGGTGCAACGACAGGGACGTAATCGCATTGTGGTGGAACTGCCCGGTATTCAGGACACCGCGCTGGCTAAAAGGATTATTGGAGCCACCGCTAACCTGGAGTTTCGTCTGGAAGCCAAGCCGGACGAATTGACCAGCCGTACTGAGGAATATGAATTTCGGGACAAGAAAACCGTACCCTCAACGGCAATTGTTGAAAAAAATATCATTATCACCGGTAGCAGTGTCGCTAATGCGGCGGCGGGTTATGATGAAAATGGCCAGCCTGAGGTCAACATTACCCTGGATGGCAAGGGTGGCAAGTTAATGAATCGGGTGACCCGTAATGCCGTCAAGCGGAGAATGGCTGTGCTGTTTATTGAGCACAAGACTCGCAGCCGTTTCCGTGAGGTGCAAGGCGAGCTGGTTCAGGAAAGTGAGAAAATTGTGGAGAAGAGTATTATCAGTCTTGCCACGATTCAAACGGCGCTGGGTAACCGTTTTCGTATCACCGGTCTGGATAATCCCCAAGAATCATCGGAGCTGGCGTTGCTGTTGCGGGCCGGTTCTCTGGCCGCACCCATCTATTTTGTTGAAGAGCGCACGGTCGGTCCCAGCCTGGGCCAGGAAAATATCGACCTGGGTGTGAAGTCAGTGCAGATAGGCTTGGCGGTGGTGGTGATGTTTATGCTGCTCTACTATCGGGTGTTTGGTTTGTATGCCAATATTGCGCTGGCTATTAACCTGGTGCTGCTGGTTGCTGTGATGTCGATTCTGTCAGCAACGCTGACCTTGCCCGGTATTGCCGGTATTGTGTTAACGGTCGGTATGGCGGTGGATGCTAACGTGCTGATATTTGCACGGATTCGCGAAGAGCTGAAAAATGGTTTGCCCCCGCAATCTGCCATTCATGCCGGTTATGAGCGTGCATTTGAGACTATTTTTGACGCCAATATTACTACATTGTTGGTGGCGCTGATATTGTTTGCGGTGGGTACCGGTCCGGTTAAGGGTTTTGCGGTCACTTTATCGATCGGTATTTTAACCTCGATGTTTACTGCGGTGGTAGTCACACGGGCGATGGTCAATCTGACCTATGGTCAGCGTAACATTAAGAAACTTTGGATATAGGGGATTACCGTGTCAGCTAAAGAACTAAAACTGGATTTTATGGGTAAACGCAAAATCGCGGCCATTTTTTCCATTTTGCTGGTGGTGGCCTCTATTGCTTCATTGGCGATCAATAATTTGTCTTTTGGGCTCGATTTTACCGGCGGTACGCTGATCGAGGTTAGTTATAAGGAAACGGCAGATGTAGGTGTTATCCGCAAACAATTGGAAAGTGCCGGTTATGATAACCCTACCGTGCAGCATTTTGGCGCAGATACGGAAGTACTGGTCCGTTTACCACAGGGTTATAGCCCGCAAGTGGGTGAGGAAGTAATTGCCGTTTTGAGCCAACAGGGTAAGTATGATGTCGAACTTCGGCGATCTGAGTTTGTGGGTTCTCAGGTTGGAGAAGAACTGAGGGAACAGGGTGGTCTGGGAATGTTGTTTGCCCTGGCAGTAGTGATGCTCTACGTGGCATTTCGCTTTCAGCTTAAGTTTGCTCTGGGCGCGGTAGTTGCCCTGGCCCATGATGTGTTGATTGTGCTGGGTGTATTTTCCTGGTTTCAGTGGAATTTCGATTTAACGGTGTTGGCTGCACTGTTGGCGGTTATAGGTTACTCGTTGAATGATACCATTGTGGTATCCGATCGTATTCGAGAGAATTTTCGGAAAATGCGTAAAGGCTCCCCGCAGGAAATCATCAATACTTCGCTTAATCAAACGTTGTCCCGAACGCTGGTGACCTCGTTAACAACTACCATGGTGTTGTTGGCACTGTTTGTTTTTGGTGGTGAGCTAATACACGGATTTTCAATTGCGCTGACCATTGGAGTCCTTGTTGGTACATACTCCTCGATCTACGTAGCGGCAAATGTGTTGTTGGCGATGGGGGTGAGCAAGGAGGATTTGATGCTGCCTGTTAAAGAAGGTATTGACCAGGACGGTTTGCCATAACGTTTACCGAGCTTGGTCGCAGGTAGCGCTTGATCCGGATCTAGCCTCAGATTCTTTTGATATGTTAAAAAACATTCGTATTGTTCTGATCAATACATCTCACCCCGGTAATATTGGTGCAGCGGCGCGTGCCTTGAAAAACATGGGCCTTAACCGGCTTTATCTGGTGGAGCCCAAACAGTATCCGGATGAAAAAGCTGTCTGGCGGGCGGCTTCCGCTTCCGATGTCCTCGAAAGTGCAGTTGTCTGTCAATCGCTTGAGGAAGCAATTGAGGGATGTCATCTGGTTGTCGGAACCAGCGCTCGCAATCGTAGTATTCCCTGGCCGGTGATGGATGTACGAGAGGCCGCAGAAACAGCCGTGGCCGAACCTGACAAACATGAAGTTGCAATTTTGTTTGGCAGGGAGGATAGGGGGCTGAAGAATGAGGAGCTTCAGCAATGTCATTTCCATCTGCAAATTCCTACCAATGCCGAGTATAGTTCGCTGAATCTGGGAGCGGCGGTTCAGGTTGTTTGCTATGAGCTCAGGGTTGCCGCATTAGAAGGGTCCAGAAAGCAAAATGTCTGGGATTGGGGTACGGAGTGGGATGTTGAAGCAGCAACTACTGATGATATTCAGCGTTATTTTGAACACCTTGAGGAGACTCTGGTTCAGCTAAAAGTAATTAATCCGAAAAATCCACGGCAATTAATGACGCGCCTAAAGCGCCTCTATATGCGCAGTCGACCCGACCAGGTGGAAGTGAATTTGCTACGAGGTATATTGACCGCCACACAAAAACTGCTTCAGCCTAAAAAATAGCTTGGCACTTTAGTTGTTACTGTAAATTTTCCTGAGCCTGATGAAACGCCTGGTCTAATCGTTGCTGAGTTGCAATATATTGCTCAAGTGCCACTTCGGCCTGTGCGCGATCCTGGAAAGGCCCTTCGGACGCGCCTCCGCGAATAAGGAAATACCATGCATTATTGGCATGATAAAACCTTTCGCTTCGAAAAGGATAATGTTGTGTCTCGCCACTACGGTATTGCTGCTTCAACTCATTCCCCTAACAAGTCATCAACGATTCAATATCCATTTTATGGAGCGAAGGGAAACTCCTGTTAGCCCATTTGGTTTTTAATCTTTTTATTCAGGGAGCCTCTCAAGGCCTTTAATAGTTATAATTCATAATCCGGAAAAAGCGAGTAACTGCGAAAAATATTTTTATGGGTTCCTTATGCTATTCCGGAAGGTCTATATTTGTACCTATACAGCCTGTTTAATTAGCAATAGAATGGGGGTTAGACAGGTACCCCTTCGACTGTGTTCAACATTCTGGATGGCATCACTATAGCTAAATTTGGTGACCATGTATTGATCTATATCGGTAGGCAGGGCAATTTATTGAACGGTGGTGATTGTATTAATTATGTTTGAAAGAATTAAAGAAGAGATCAACTGCGTATTTGATCGTGATCCTGCCGCGAGGACCTCCTTTGAGGTGCTCACCAACTATCCCGGATTTCATGCTCTGTTACTGCACCGCTTGAGTCATCGGCTATGGCGTAATGGCTGGAAATGGTTGGCCAGAACCATCTCAAGTTTTAGTCGTTGGCTGACGGGCATCGAGATTCATCCGGGAGCAAAAATTGGCCGTCGGTTTTTTATCGATCACGGGATGGGGGTGGTGATTGGTGAAACGGCTGAGGTTGCCGATGACGTTACGCTTTATCATGGTGTGACATTGGGAGGCACCAGTTGGGATAAAGGGAAGCGGCACCCCACTTTGAATGCCGGGGTAGTAGTAGGTGCCGGAGCAAAAGTGCTTGGGCCGATCACTATCGGAGAAGGCGCGCGAATAGGCTCGAACGCAGTGGTGACTAAGGATGTTCCTGCCGGAGCAACAGCTGTCGGTATCCCCGGACGTATTATTGCAAAGGATGATGTTGATGCGGCACGGCGCCAGGCGATGGCCAACAAAATTGGCTTTGATGCTTATGGTGTCACCAGAGATATGCCTGACCCGGTGACAAAATCAATTTTTGCAATCCTCGACCACATGCATGCGGTTGATACCAAAATCGAGGGTATGTGTCATGCGATGAAGCAGATGGGTAGTGATTACTGTGATAAAGAGCTGCCTGAACTTAAGTGTGAAGAACTGCTTGAAGAGGAGCAGGAAGCGTTACATGAGCAGAGTGAAGAAAAACAAAATCACCAACAGTGACCGAGGTGCGGATCTGGTGTTTTGTATCTGTTGAGGCTTTGCCAAAATCAGGAGTTGGTGTTAGCTATTTCGCTTTGAGACAAAAAAAAGAGCGCGCACAGTCAAGACAGGTTATTCGCCAAGTTCTAATATAGTGCGATATGTATCTCTTCTGCTGCCGTTGTCGACGATAAAGATATCGTGGTTGTGTCTGGTTTGCGTAAACTAAACCAACCAGCACAAACGGACTTGGCCAATAACAATAAGGTGACGCCTGTAGAGTGGATTAGAGTCGCGCTATCAAGCTTGGAGGGCCGGAGTATTGTCTCAATCACATGAGAAGGATAAACCCTGTGAACATTGCGGGATATTTACCATTGGTAATCTTGCTGTTCAGGGGGCATGGCGTGATATCACCTACGAGCCTGTCAAAGATAATATCTGGACTGCAAGTGAAGGTATATATCGAACCATTTTCCTGGAAGGGAAAAAGGGTACGATCGCTTTTGATACGCTGACCACGCCGGGTACTGCGAGAGCATATGGTGCGGCTATTGGTCGCGTGTTTCCAAAGAAGCCCATTCATACCATTGTGTATTCGCATGAGCACCTGGATCATTGTGGCTATGCTGCGGATCTGGCACCTACTGCCGATATCATCGCGCATGATTATGCCAACCAGGTGATAGTCGCCCGTGAATCAGATGGACAATTGCCAGCCAACGAGGTTTGGGAAGGTGAGCGTAAATCCTACCTGATTGATGACTGCTATTTCGAGCTGATTTATCCTGGACCGACCCACGGTGACGGGAATATAGCGGCTTATTTTCCGCAAAGTAAAGTGTTGTTTATGGTCGATACCGTAGCGCCGGGCGTTGGTTACACCTATCTCATGGACTGGCATTTGACTCACTACATTCCGGTGATGAAACGTTTTCTCAGTCTTGACTGGGATATTTTTGTGCCAGGACATTTCTGGGTAATTAATCGGCAACAGTTTATTGAGATTCTGGATTTCTGGGAGCATCTGTTTGAATTTGGTCAGCAGGCTATTATCGATGGTATTGACCCTCACGACTGGAAGGGGCTCAATATCTATACCGATGAAAAACTCGGTCCCCATTATCAGAATCAGTTTCGTTATTACGAATATGCAGCGATGAATCTATCGCGTTATATGCAGGAGTTCCTGAGCGGTGGGTGGGGCATAGAGGGCAATATGAAGCCCGATACTTCACCATTACTTGCAACAGCTCCTTTATAGGTGGTCGGACTAAGAAGATGAGTGAAAATCGCGGAATGTTTACCCTGGAAGCGGCCCAAACTTATTTGGCTGCTGAGCCGCAGATGCAAGCGGAGCAGTTATCGAATCGCTTGTGGACAGTTACTGATGGCCAGTGTAGATCTATTTTTATCGAGGCCGACAATAGTGTTATCGCTTTTGACACATTTGGAACTCCGGGTAAAGCCAGAGCTTATAAGCGGGCGATTGAGAATTCAGTGTCTGGCAAGGTGATCGGAACGGTCATCTATAGCCATGACCACCTGGATCATTCAGGCTTTGCTGCCGACCTGGCACCGGACGCGGAAATTGTTGCTGATGAAATTTGTGCCAAGGTAATAAGGGCGAGAGCAGCTGAAGGTCAACTGGTACCGAATCGCGTGATAACAGGACAGGAATCCAGGATCAATATTGATGGCATTGAGTTGATGCTGTTGAATCCGGGACCGACCCATGGCTCCGGTAATCTCAGTGCTTATTTTGCAGAGGAAAAATTGCTGTTTTCTTCGGATACGATTTTAGATAATGCTAAATATGGTTTTATGCCGGATTATCATTTGGCAAACTTCGTTAAATTCATGCGCGGTTTTTTGGAGTTTGAATGGCAGACGTTTGTGCCAGGAAGATATGATGTGAGTGACAGAGCCGCATTCATAAGAGGCTGTGATTTTATAGAGGCGGTTCAGGTTGAATGCCAGAACGCTTTTCAGGAATTTGTCCCGATCTGGGCAATTGAGCCCATGACGGACTATGTTGGCGGAAAACTGCGCCAACAGTTTGGAGATATGGAAGGCTTTGAGGACCATATTGGAATGATGGCCATCCGTATAGTTCACCACTACCTGATGGGTGGGTGGGGACTTGAGGATACACCGAACCCTGGTGTATTGCTGAGCGATGAGGTGGAGATCGGGTAATCATCAGATTGCCTGCTGCAGCGAAATCGTGTCTACTGTGTGGACAGTGGATTTAATGATATAAGTGATTGATGGTTTGTACGACTGTAGTTTACCTGAGGAGGGAGCAGTATGAGTAAGTTAAGAAACAACAATAAAGGTGCGACGTTATTTTCAGTCAAGCCGCTGGCGACGGCACTGGGTTTAACAACCCTGATAGCCGGCACCACAAGCGCTGCAGTGCTGGAAGAGGTTGTGGTCACGGCTCAAAAACGTGAACAGAATCTGCAGGATGTAGGTATTGCTGTAACAGCTTTTACCGGTACACAGATGAAAGAGCTGGGTATCACCCGCAGTATTGATGTGAGCGGTCTGACGCCAGGTGTACATACGGGTGGTGCGATTGCGGGGCAGAATACCCAGTTTACCATTCGTGGTGTCACGCAGAACGATTTTAACGACATCGTAGAGTCGCCGAACGCGGTCTATCTGGACGAAGGCTACATGGCTATTGCGCAGGCGCAGACCTTTGCCCTGTTTGATATCGAACGTGTTGAAATTCTGAAAGGTCCACAAGGAACACTGTTTGGGCGTAATGCAACGGGTGGTTTGATTCACTTCGTTTCCAATAAGCCGAACTATGACCAGTTCGAAGGCTATGTGGATATCAGTTATGGTGAGTTTGACGTGCCCAACGACGCGAATCTGTTCACGGTAGAAGCGGCAATTGGTGGCCCGATTACGGACACTTTTGCTGCGCGTCTTGCTGTCAAGCACAACGATCAGGATCCGTATCTGCAAAATGATTTCCCGGATCAACTGTTCAATCCAGCGCCGGATGCCGCGGCAGGTGCAGATATGGGTGACGATGACACCCAGGCGGTCCGCTTAACGCTTGCTTTTCTGCCGAATGATCGCACTGAAATAACATTTTCCGGTAACTACGCCACTTCAGAAATGAACACCGGCCCATACCAGTCCAAGCCGACCACGGCTGTTGTTGGTGTTAATCCTTCTGGCAACCCGGAAGTGATTAATGTGATCGACACTCCTGCCGGATCAACCGATTGGGCTATCGTTCCTGCTGGATAACGGCATGACCTTTACTTCGGTTACCGATTATAAAGATTATGAAAAACTGCTGTTTATCGATGTGGATTCAGGACCGGCTAACCAGTTGGCGAACTATGCCTCCGTGGAAGCGACCAGCTTTACACAGGAATTTCGCCTGAGTGGTTCGACCGATAACAGTCGTTGGGTTGCCGGTCTTTTCTACCTGAATATCGACAATCAGCCGGATAATGGTCTTAAGGCGCATAATAACAGTATCTCTGCATTCCCGGCTGGACCCGGTGTATTTCTTCCCATCGATATTGGAGTGAAGGGAGATTTGCAGACAGATTCATACAGTATCTTTGGTCAGTATGAGTACGATATATCTGATACGTTGATGTTCACTTTTGGTTTGCGGTTGATGGAAGAGAAAAAAGACGTTCAGGTTGATATCGGAGTTCTACCCTCCTACGCCATCGATAAAATTAATATCGTAGATCCTACCGCGCCAGGCTCAGTGGGTGGCTGGTATGTAGGGCCCTTTACCTTCAAGGATAGCGACTCAAAAAACCTTTGGGCGGGTAAAATCCAGCTTGACTGGAAACCAACAGAGGATACGTTGATCTATGCGGGTATCAATCGCGGTGTTAAAGCGGGCAGTTACAATGCACCTTTGTTAGGTAGTTACTTCCTGGCTGGTGGTGATGCGGCACTTCCTTATGATGAAGAAATACTGCTTTCCTATGAAGCCGGTTTTAAAACCAGCTTTCATGAGGGCCGAACTCGTTTGAACGGTAGCGTTTACTATTATGACTACTCCGATTACCAGGCCTTTTTGTTTGCGGGCGTAGGCGGTGTGGTTATTAACAGGGACGCTCATACGACGGGTCTTGAACTAGAACTGATCACTAATCCTGTGGAAGGTCTGGATGTTTTGCTCAGTGCCGCCTGGGTTGATGCAACCGTTGAAGACGTTCCGTTAAACGGATTGTCAGAGTTCGCTCCAAGCGATGTAGACCCAACCTATGCGCCGGAGTTTCAGGCCACTGCGCTGGTACGTTACGAGTGGGCTGTTGGCGATTCCATGATGTCAGTACAGGTAGATTCAAACTACTCGGATGAGTTCTACTACAACCTGCGAAACTTTGATGCGGATAAGTTTGATAGCTATGTGTTAACAAACTTCCGTTTGGGTTGGAGCAGTGCTGAAGATAACCTAAAGCTGGCTCTTGAAGTACGTAACGTCACTGATGAGCGAGCAGGCCAAATGGGTTATGGTCTCGCCACATTATGTGGTTGTAATGAGGAGTCCTGGCAGGCTCCCCGCTATTATGGTGTCAACATGCGTTATAGCTTCTAATAGCGAGTATGCCTCATTAGTCTGATAATTTTCGGCTAACAGGTTTAAAAAGGCCAACACAGATTGTGTTGGCCTTTTTTATGCGGATGTCCCGTCCTTAAATAGGTTTACAACTTGGAGGCCTATTATGGACGACACTACAAAATCCTACCGCAGACGTAGCCAGCGTGATTACAACCTGGGCTTTAAATTAGCCGTAGTCGGACAAGTTGAAAAGGGCGAACTAACCTATAAACAAGCTCAAAAACGTTACGGCATACAAGGGCGTAGTACGGTACTGGTTTGGCTGAGAAAGCATGGTCAGTTAAACTGGTCTACCTCACGAGGTATGACCATGAAGCCATCGAAAGAAACCCCAGAGCAAAAGATCAAACGATTAGAGAAAGCGCTCAAGGAGATGGAGGACTTAAACTACCTCAAGGATGAAATGCTCAAGGAGGTTGATCGCCATTGCGGGACTGATTTCAGAAAAAAGTATTTATCCTCTGTGCCAGACAGACTCAAGCCCAAGGCCGATTAAGCTTATCGCGTAGCTGTCGCTTGTATGGTTTTTCCCGCCAAGCGGTTTACCAGCGGATACAACGCCAACGGGTGCGTAACGAGCAATTGCAGCCGGTGCAAACCTTGGTACAAGAGGTGAGACGGAAAATGCCGCGCTTGGGTACGCGTAAGTTGTATCACCTGCTCAAGCCTGAATTTGAGCGCCGTTCGATCAAGTTGGGGCGCGATGGATTATTTACCTACTTGCGAGAGCATAACCTACTGATTCAGCCCGAACGACGATATATCAAGACAACCTGGAGTAAGCATTGGATGAAGAAGCACCCTAATTTACTCCTGGACCGGGAGATTACTGGTCCAGAGCAGGTATTTGTCAGCGATATTACCTACCTTGAAAGTGATGAAGGTGTCCACTACTTGTCCTTGGTGACCGATGCTGGGTCGCGCAAGATTATGGGGCACGAGCTGAGTTGGGAGATGAAAGCTCAGGATACTGTGCAGGCGTTAAAGAGAGCAGTCACCGAGCGTTTAGGCAAGGGGCCGGTGATTCACCATTCAGATCGAGGGCTACAATATTGTTCCGGGTTATATCAGCGGATGCTGATGCGACATGGGCTACGACCCTCCATGACGGATGGCTATGATTGCTACCAAAATGCATTAGCTGAGCGGGTCAATGGTATTCTCAAGCAGGAATTTCTGTACCACCGCTGCAAAACCTTTGCCGAGTTGCGGCGTTTGGTGGCAGAATCTATTGAGACCTATAACCGGTATAGGCCGCACTTAAGCCTTGGGATGAAAACACCAGAAGAAGTGCATCAAAAAGGCCAGCTACTATGAGCAGCTGGCCTCATCAAAAACCGTCAACGTATTTTAGGACGGGACAGGATAAGTTTTAGGGTGTTTCAAATATCGTATGGATCGATTTTGCGGGGGTGGTACCCCCAATAACCCGGATCAATCGAACCGATGACGAAAAAAAATATGAAATCTTTAACTTGTTGAATATTAACAAATAAAAAGATCAGCCCTCTACCTCGTAAGTGGTATTTTCCAGTTTTACTGCTCCGTTTAAGACCAAAAAACATTGATCTCGATCAATTCGATCAGCGCGCTACTGACTATATTTGGAGCAAGTTATTCGTAGCCACATCGAATCCAAGGGTAATTAAGAAAACAGGTTTTCTCAAACCAGAGTGCATCACAGGTGGAGTGAGTTTTTTGCAGCGGTGAGAGTGAAGCCTAAATCTGTCTAACCAAAGGAGATCAATACAAATGAAAAGATCTAAGTTAGCCCTGACTGGCCTGGCGCTTGCGCTGGGATTAGGTATGGGGGGGATTGCGCAGGCGGCAGCAAACAAAGCGCCCACGCTTACTCCGGAAGAGTTTGATAAAGCCAAGTCTATGTATTTTCAGCGCTGTGCCGGTTGTCATGGGGTGCTGCGTAAGGGTGCGACAGGTAAGAGCCTGCTGCCGAAAGATACACTGGAGAAAGGCACCAAGCGTCTGAGCCGTATCATTGAGCTTGGTACAGAAGGTGGAATGAACAATTTCGATGATATATTTAGCAAAGCGGAAATTGATTTGCTGGCTAAGTACATTCAGATCGAGCCACCCATTCCGCCGGAAATGTCGCTGTCTTTGATGAAAGAGCGTCACAAAGTCTATCTTGATCCTAAGGATTACCCGACTAAGCCATTGCATGGTCGCAACTGGGAAAACTTCTTTGTTGTGATCGAGCGTGATGCCGGTAAGGTTGCAATTGTAGATGGCGATACCTATGAAATCGTTGATCACATTGACACGGGTTATGCAGTACACGTGATCAAGGCAACTGAGCACCATAACACTCAGCATCCGGAAAATGGTGTTGCGGGTCGTTTCTGGTATACCCAGGGTCGTGACGGAAAAATGACCAAGATCGATTTGTGGCAGAAGCCCGGTAAAATGCTGGTGGCTGAAACACAAATGGCTTATGACGCACGTGACGTAGCAATTTCCGGCGACGGTAAATACGTTATCGGTGGCGGATACTGGCCTCCACACTTCGTTATTCTAGATGCTAAAACCATGGAGCCGCTGAAAGTTGTTTCTACTCGCGGTATCGATGTTGATGGTAACTATGTTAACGAAGCACGTGTTGCGGCTATTTACACTACGCCAAACGAGCCTACGTTCCTGGTAGCTGTTAAAGAGCTGGGCCAAATGTGGCAAGTTGATTACACGGACCTGGATAACCTGCGCATTGAGCAGATCAATTCAGCGAAGTTCCTGCACGACGGCTTCTTCGATCCTTCCGGTCGTTACTTCCAGATTGCAGCTAACGCGTCTGACAAAATGGTTGTTGTTGATACTAAAGAGCGTAAGCTGGAAGCGATGATCGATACAGATGCCAAGCCACACCCTGGTCCTGGCGCTAACTGGATTGATCCTAAGTGTGGACCGGTTGCTGGTACTACTCACTTGGGTGTAGGGCTGGTTTCTGTTTGGGGCAATGACCCTATCAAGCATAAGAAAAATGCTTGGAAGCTGTGTTACGAAGTTGAAACTGACGGCGCGGGCGTATTTATCCGTACTCACCCAACTTCAAAATATGTTTGGGCTGACCAGACTAAGCACCCTGAGCCTGAAGTTCAGCAGAGCGTACAGGTCTTTGACAAGAAAACTCGTGAAATTGTGAAAACAATCCGGGTGACTGAAGAAGAAGGTAAAGCTGCTGTTCATATGGAGTTCAACAAAGATGGTACCGAAGTTTGGGTTTCCGTCTGGAACCGCAAAGACGCGGGCAACCCAACTGGTGAAATCGTGGTTTATGATGCGAAAACTCTGAAAGAGAAAAAACGTATTAAGGGCCTGACTACACCTACTGGTAAGTTCAACGTCTATAACAGAACCAATCACGTAACTTAAGTTTATTGGTGGATGTTGCAATGGCGAGGTGGGTTTTCCCGCCTCGCCACTTTTAATCACGGATTAATGAGAAATATTTTCTACAATTTCGGGGAGTCCCTCCATGGGAGCAGTACAGAAAATAAAAAGCCTGATGTCCAATAAGTTGGTACTGGGTACATCAATTGGTACAGCTTTGATTTTTATGCTGGCGGGTGTGATCTTCTGGGGTGGTTTTAATACCGCGATGGAAGCAACCAACACGCTGGGATTCTGTATCAGTTGTCACGAGATGGAAGAAAATGTTTATCAGGAATACAAACAGACTATTCACTACAACAACCGCAGTGGTGTAAGAGCAACCTGCTCGGATTGCCACGTACCGGACCCGTGGGTGCATAAGTTTGTACGTAAGATAAAAGCATCGAACGAGCTGTTGCACAAAGCGCTGGGCAGCATTAATACGCCAGAAAAGTTTGACAATAAAAGACTGAAACTGGCCAAGAACGTGTGGCATGACATGAAAGACACTAACTCCAGAGAGTGTCGCAACTGTCATGATTTCAACACTATGATGCCGGACACCCAGAAACCCCGTGCGCGAAAACAGCACATGAATGCAATGAAGGATGGCAATACCTGTATTGACTGTCATAAAGGCATAGCCCACAAAGCGGTACATGAGCAGTTGACGGATGAGGAGATTGATGAATTAACTGAGCCAGATCCAAGCCAGGCGATTGATTTGCCTCCTCAGTGGGTGGCATTCCTGGAAAAACAGGCGGCGGAGAAAGAGGCGAAAAAGCAGGCCAATAGTCCTGTTATGGCTCAAAAAACAGTAACTGATGAGACCTTAGTGGGAACCGGTGAGACAGAGTCAGCTGCTATTAGCAAGACCGCAAGCGCTGCGGTTAAGCCCCTCTCCTCACTGGATTGGAGTGTGGCACCGGTACGTGAGGTCGTTGTATTCTACCCGGGACAGAGTTCTATGGAGTGGGTGCTGGGTCGCAAGCATGGTGGCAAGCGAGCCTTTAAAACGGGTGATCGCTGCGTTGATTGTCACGATGAAGAAGCTGCGGATATAGGGCAGAAAATTGTGACCGGTGAGAAGTTGGAGCCAAGTGTGATTCCTGGTAAGCGAGGCAGCATTCCTGTATCAGTGCAGGCGATGCACGATGAGGATAATCTCTATCTGCGGTTCCAATGGGCAGATACTGCGCATGCACCGGTGCCTTTTGTTGAGGGTGGCAAAATGGATCCGGATAATTCCATGAAACTGGCTTTAATGCTGGCTACCGATGAAGTTGAATATGCGGACCGAGCCGGTTGCTGGGGAACTTGTCATGCTGACCTTAACAGTATGCCATTTGCTCCCGAGGGGCAGGATGTGACTAAATATCTCACTGAGAGTCGCACTAAAATCGAACTACGTGGTCGGAATAAAAAGCCCTTGGGTGGCTGGGATAAGCGTAAGGGTGACGATGAAATCAAGGCCGAATACAGTGCTGGTCACTACATGGATATCATTCGATATAAAGCAGGTGAAGGTAAAACAGAAGATGGTGCGATTCTTGCGGATCGAGTGATGAATGAAGATGCCGGTAGTGAGTTTAATGCCAGCAAACAGGGTGATCAATGGGTTGTTGAGGTTACCCGGCCACTGAACACTGGTAGAGATGATGATATACCATTGGCGCTGGACCAGACCTACAACTTTGGTTTTGCCATTCATGACGATTACAGCAGTGCTCGATTCCATCACGTATCACTGGGTTATAAGCTGGGCTTTGATAATGGTGACGTTGAGGTAAATGCTGTTCAGAAATAACTGCCTGTGAGGTGAGGATGATAAAGCACCTTGATCTTTTAAAGTTAAAAGTTCGCCAGCTTGGATTGATTGCCCTGCTTGTTTCCGCAAGTGGGGTAGCCTGTGCAGCTTCCGTTGAGGTGGAGATTCTGAAGAAAGAGTACATTCCGCAGGAGATCACCATCAACAAGGGTGACACGGTTCGCTGGGTAAACAAGGAAAAACGCCAGTATCACAGTGTCTGGTTTGAACAGCTGGGCGAAAAGGATGGCGAGTATTTTTGGCCGGATGAAGTTTTTGAGCGCACTTTCGATGAGGTAGGCACCTTTCCCTACCGCTGCGGCCCTCACCCTAAAATGACCGGCGTGGTGCATGTCAGGTAGATTCGCATTAATTTGCTGGGGTGGATAGCCCTCTTAACCACTCCTCCAATTTTCGAGTAGCCATTACATCGTCACGGTTATATCCCAAAATAGCCTGTTTGAGTGATTCTCTCATCGTTCTATCAGTTGTTTCGAGGAAAGCATTGAACTGAACCACGGACCATTGTGAGCCGGAATCATCATCCTGCCATTGAAAGTTCACCAGTTTCGGGTGTTTGCAGATGCTCTTTAAATCATAGCCATCCAAGGGCAGAACCAAACATTCTTTAACCGGTATCTGCAGATCCAGTAGTGGGCCATCCTTCGATAACAGCCACTGAACAGTGCTGTCTTCCAACATGTCATAGCGTTCGGCGTATTGAGCGATAGTAGTGCGTTCGTGGCGTGAAAAGTGAATCAGCTTCAGGTTGGCGTATTTTGACCGGTAACTCGTCACCAGAGACAGAAAATTTTGCCAGCCCTCAAAATCCTGGTCCTGATTATCTGTCCAAACGTATTCAAAATTATGTGTTTCATAGTCAGGTACCAGAAACCCCCACAGATAAACATGTTTATTACCATCGGGTGTTAATGGGTTGTCTTCAATATCGAAGTGTACCCAGGTCTCAGACTCTTCCGGGGCGATTGATAGCGGTTTAATGTAATAAAGCTCGCCGGTGATTCTCGCTTTGGCTTGAAGTACCGCGCGTGCTTGTTTATCGGCACCTTTCAGATAAGGTACATCCTTAATTGTTTTCGGATCTGTTGCAGCGAGCTGATCAATATCAGTTATCCCTTGAGCATGCAGTCCGGGGAGCGCGCGCCCATCGATGCCATAGACCAGAGATAAATTACCCTCTTTCTCAAAATCGGGCCGACATTGTGAATAGTAGGGGCATGCCTTGCAACGGCTATGGCTGTAGTTGACTTCAGGGGCAGACGGCTGGTGCAGTAGTTCAGCCATCTCCTGCATAAAACGGGATGTTAAGGGATCGGTTTCGTCGGAGATCTCTTCTTGAGCGCCGTCGCCCAGAAAAACAATCGCGGGTTGGTCGTTCGCCAGTAAGCGGCGGTAACAGCCCAGCTGAATCTGAATCGCTTTTTTTGCACTGCTAAAAGCCAGCTTGGCGTCCGCGGCCCGATATTCTCCCGATTCGTGCCGGATGAGAAAGTCCGGAAAGCCAATCAGCCCAAGCTGTTCATTATAAAGTTGTGCCTGGTAAATAATCTCGGTACCAAGCGCCATGAGTCGTTGAGTGTCTTCCCGGTCCTTTGCTATGGTAACGGAGTGTCGTTTTGCCAGCTTTTTCAGCACTTTTTTTTCATGTAACAGTCCGCGTTCCATCACCAGTTGATCAAACGGGCCGGGCTCAATATCAATGCCGGGTAATTCACGGTTATCAAACCAAACCCGGCGGATACAGTAATCCCAGGCGACCGCATCGCTGGGTTTGATCAGGTGTTTATTATTCGCAGCTACTATCAAGTTCAATTCCCTTAATGTAATTCTGTTCCATATGGTATTTAGTGCCATGGGTGATTAAAAGCAAATTAATCCTGGGCTATGGTACGTTAACACTCTCATTATGGGTAGGCCGCCTATTCTTGACATTAATGATTGATGGGCGTAAAAATATGCCAGGTAACTTGTTGTTGTAAAATAGATAAAGAGCAGGAGGAAGGAAATGAATAAATTAGCCATTTATATATTGATAGCGCTCGGATTTAGTGCAGGTATAGCAGTTGCTGGAACTCCATCACCAACCCCATCCCCCGTTGCCACTCCTGCTCTGGACTCATGGGGAATAGTGGGGCTGATGTTGTTGGTTCCTGTTGTTGCGGCCTTTGTCTATAAAAAGAAAAAGTAAGCAACAGATAGATAAGCATTATCAACACTAGCAAAATAATTCTTTGTAAAGCGGTTATGATATAGACAGATGGCCAATATAGTCAGTAGGCGTCGCTTTATTGGTTCTTTACTTTATCTAACCGTGTTATTGTTTTCTGGGTTCCTGCTTTTTCGCTCCTACCGCTCATATCGCGCAGGACTGGATTTTGATACTCTGGTCGCCGGGCTGCGGGCCCGGTGGCGTTATGATGAGCCGCTAAATACCCATGAACAAAAGGGTTTGCAACGCTACGTCGATCTGTTGATTCCAGATGATACAAGCCCGGGGGCGCTCAAGCTTGGTGTTGATCAAAGCATTATTTCAAAATCCCTGAATGATCCGGACTACCGGCAAACCCTTCGTCAAGGACTGTTTCGCATTGATTCAATCGCTAAAGATATGTTTGGTCGGCCGTTTTTCCAACTGAAAAATGAGCAGGCAAACAGGATTATCTTATTAAGCGAAGAGGCCAAACGCTACTCAGCGGAACACCGGCTGTTTGGCCAACTTCGTGAAGACGCATTCGGTGATTATTATGCGATGCCGGAGAGCTGGCGCAGTCTTTGCTATCCGGGACCTCCGCAGCCAATAGGGTTTAGCGATTATCAGCAATCTCCGACCAGTTGTACCCCGGGTTGATGGATGTCGTTATAATCGGTTCTGGCGCCGGTGGTGGGGCGAGTGCATGGGCGCTTGCTCAACAGGGAGTCAATGTGCTGGTGCTGGAAGCAGGGCCCGCCTATGATCCTTATCAGGATTATCAACTTCACCAACCGGATTGGGAGCTGCAGAGATTTCCAGATAAGCAGAAGCATCCACTTAGATACAGTTTTGGAGAGATGCAGCCCCTGGAGCAAAAATATGACCGGCTGCGATCCTGGAACCATATTCGTGGCTTAAGCAATCGTTCGGATACCCGAATACCCTACAAGTATCATCATGTACAGGGTGTTGGCGGCAGTACCCTGCACTTTACCGGTGAGGCACACCGGTTGCACCCCAAAGCCTTTCATATGAGCAGTCAATATGGTGTGGCGGCAGATTGGCCGCTTTCCTATGAAGATCTTGAAGATGATTACGCGACCGCAGAGCGAGTCGTTGGGGTTAGCGGTAAAGATAAATTCAGCCAGCGTCCACGCACTACAGACTTCCCTTTGCCGCCACATCCGGCAAGCTATGCCAGCCAGAAAATCATGGCTCATAGCGACGATACAGGTCTTAAATGGGATTTTAATTCATTGGCCACACTCTCTGTGCCTTATGACGGGCGACCGGGCTGTAATTACTGTAATAACTGTAATCGAGGTTGTCCGCGCAAGGATAAGGGCAGTGTGGATGTCACTTTTCTCCATATAGCACGATTGACAGGTCGTTGCCAGATTCAAAGCAACTCGACGGTGCTTCGCATTGTCAGTGGTGATAATGATCGGGTTAAGGGGGTCGAATATGTTGATCAGGCTGGAGTAACCCGTTTAGCCAGCGCGGAAGTGGTGATTGTGGCCTGCGGTACCATTGAAACGCCACGGTTGCTACTGTTGTCTGGAGAGGAAAATGGTTATTCCGGCCTTGCCAATGAGTCCGGGATGATCGGAAAAAACTTTATGGAAACATTGTTCTGGAATAGTGCCGGGCTGCATGCGGAGAACCTTGGTAGTTATCGAGGGCTGCCCGTGGATATTATCTCCTGGAGCTATAATGCACCGGATTCGATACCGGGTGTGGTTGGCGGATGTCGTTTTGGAATGGGTGTTTCGGAAGCGGATCTGGTTGGTCCGGTTAACTATGCACAACGTGTGGTCAAAGGTTGGGGGCTGCAGCACAAGCAGGAGATGCGAAAGTCTTTTGGGCGTGTGTTGTCGGTAAATTCAATCGGTGAATCATTGCCAAACCCCAAAAGCTTTATCGCTTTGGATGAGAGTACAAAAGACCGGTTTGGCCGACCGGTTGCAAAAATCAGCAGTTTCCTCAATGAGGGTGAAATTAGCAGACTAAAATTCATGGCAAACAAATGTCGTGAAGTCCTGCATGCTACCGGTGTGACCGATATAATCGAGGAATACGGCAGTTATGATTTTTTCAGCTCGACCCATGTATTCGGTACGGCAAGAATGGGTAACGACCCTGAAGCATCGGTGGTGAATGCGCACTGTCAAAGCCATCGCTGGAAAAATCTGTTCATTGTCGATGCCAGTGTGTTTCCCAGCAGTGGAGGAGGCGAAGCACCCTCTTTGACCGTTGAGGCACTGGCAATCCGTACGGCTCGCTATATCAAAGATTACCTTAACGCCTGATCATCAATAGCAACTCAGTCTTAGTCTATAAAACGCTTTCCGATTTAGCCTAATCACTTCTCAAATGCCATTGTGAAGTATCAGGTTTCATCGCTAAATTGGTTGATCTGATTAATTGATTGAGGCAAACCTATGTCAAAACAAAAACCCGTCGAGCAGTATATGGCGCTCGCGCTGCAAACCATGATGCGTGGCGCACAAAAACGAGAAGATATTCAGATCAATATTGATCATATCTCTGAGGTAGCTCATGCGGCCTACTGGCTAACCAGTATTGATTTGCCGGTACGCCTGATTACATTACCGGAAGGCGCGCTGCAGGGTTTTACAGATGAAATATTTGATTGGGACCATGTGGATTATGTGAATCGAACCGCCATCGATATTCCCGGTACCGAAACGGATGCTTTAGGTCAGCTGGCGAAACAGCTGGATGTCTATATCATCGCTCAGGCAAAGGCGAAACATCCCGAGTTTCCAGAGCGTTTCTTTAACTGTGCATTTGTAATCAGTCCGGAGGGTGAGGTGATTCACACACATTACAAAATGCAGGTATTTGCGCGTGAGCATTCAACTGTACCGCACGATGTCTGGGATCGCTGGATTGAACTCTATGGTGAAGGGTTGGATGCCTTTTTTCCGGTCGTTGATACGGAGATCGGACGCATCGGAACGATTGTTTGTATGGAGGGAAGCTATCCCGAAACGGCGCGCGGCCTGGCGATGAATGGCGCTGAGATCATGTATCGCCCCAGTTACCCGGAACCCTATGTGGGTAACGGTCTGTGGGATGTGCAGAATCGGGCGCGAGCACTGGATAACACCATGTATGTGGTTGCTCCCAATCCGGCCGGTTACTACACCACGCCACAGTCGCAACACCCTATAGATGTCACCGGTGGTGAGTCGATGATTGCCGATTACCAAGGGCGGGTGGTTTCAAAACACCATTCCGGGGGGACGGCTTCCTATGCCGGGGGAATTATTGATATTGAGGCGTTGAGGCAGTATCGGGCGCGATCGTTGTGGGGTAACTGGTTGCGCGACCTGCGCACTGAGCAGTATCGCATTATCTATGATCAACCCATGTATGAAAAAAATCGCTGCCTGGAATGTCCACCCCTGCGCCACGCCGAGAATGATGAGGTAGTGCGAGCGGCAACCGAGCGTATGTTTGAACGTGGAATCTGGAAAAAACCAACCTATATGCTGGATGACTAGCGGTTTGAAATTGGGCGGGGCAGTGTTGCCTCCGCCCTATTCAGGTTTCGGTGTCGGCCTTAACATAATTTCATTAACATCGACATGAGCTGGTTGACTGACCGCATAGATCACCGCATTGGCGATGTCCTCTGGTTGCATGGCCACTTCCGGTATCTCATCAAAAAAAGATGTCTCGGTTACGCCCGGTTCGATCAGTGTTACCCTGACTCCACTACCCTTCAATTCTTCGCGAACCCCGTACCCGATTGCGGTTACCGCCCACTTGGTTGCGCTGTACATAGAACCCGTGATGGTCACACGACCGGCGACTGAGCCGGTGAGTAAGAGATGGCCTTTGCTCGTCTTAAGTGCAGGAAGGCAAGCCTGCACAGTCAAACCTGCGCCATAGATATTTGTCAGAATCATCTCCTTCCATTGTTCGGGGTCAGCGCTGCTAAAACCTCCAGGAGATCCTCCTCGACCAGCGTTGACGAAGACCACGTCAATACGACCAAAGTGAGACAGAGCTTTTTCCACTAACCACTTTTGTTCGTCGCTATTTTGTATATCGCAGGTAACGGCCAGCGCATGGTTTTCACCGCCAAACTCCTCGACCAGGTGATCAAGCCTGTCTTTCGAGCGTGCCGCCAGTACCAGACGGTAGCCAGCGTTTGCAGCAGCTCGTGCGGTTGCCTTACCTATTCCACTTGAAGCGCCGGTGATCAGAAAAACCTGATGATTCATGGGCTGTACCTCATTGATTGGTTTCGTTGTGCGCTTATGCGCAACCTTGCTGAAGAATACTGGCGAACAGTTCGCGATCGATATTTCCACCGGAAATGACGATGGCCGTTTTTTGGGAGCGGATAGTATCTTTTTCCTGTAAAGCGGCAGCCAGCGCGGCAGCTCCTGCTCCTTCGCTGGCGTTGTGCGTGTATTCAAACAGCAGGGACATTGCTGAAGCCACTTCATCATCGGTAACCTGGACAATGTGATCCACGTGTTGCCAGATAATCTTCATTGCATCGGGTTCAGGGGTACGACAGGCCATGCCGTCTGCAATTTTTGTACTGACAGGAGATTCTATAAGCTGCTTTTGTTTAAAGGAATCGGCGTAAGCGGTGGCATGGGCTGACACCACTCCAACGATGCGGGTGCTAAGTCCCAGCGTGTTGCGGGCGGCTATCATGCCGCAAATTCCTGAGCCCAGGCCAATCGGCACGTAGATGACATCAATCGCATTGACTGCCTGAAACAGTTCCAGGCTATAGGTAGCAACGCCCTCAATGAGTTGAGGATGAAAAGAGGGAATCATCAGTAGCGATTGTTCCTCCGCCAGCTGCTGAGCGTATTCTCTAGCCTCCTGAAAGTCTTCACCATGTTCAATCAACGAAACACCGAACGCGCGCATAGCGGCATTTTTTTCCTGACTGTTTCCGTGAGGGACTACAATTGTGGCTGGGATACCATATCTTTGTGCAGCAAAACCGATCGATTGGCCGTGGTTACCGCGTGTGGCACTTATAACGCCTGCCGGAAGGTTGCCGGATTTCACCAAAGCGTCAAAATAGACCAGTCCGCCACGGATTTTAAATGCCCCTACCGGGGTATGGTTTTCATGCTTAACCCAGATTTCTGTGCCCAATTCCTGGCACAGCAGTGGCCATCGATACTGGGGGGTCGGCGGCATTTGCTGATAAACAATCTGAGCAGCAGCTTGAATCTCTTCCAGCGATGGTAGCAATGTTATCTCCTTATTAGCGATGTTATGACTATCGGTTAATTGCATCGGAAAGGTATGGCATCAGGCGAGCGCGATCAGAATGGCGATCACCAGCATGCCCAACCAGCCGGGGTGCCGGCCCCGGGTTCCGATCAACACCAGCGCCGAACCTCCCAGCATGGTATACAGGATGGCTTGTTCGACATCAAAAAACCGGTTTTGATCGCTGGCTGCAATAGAAAGTTTGAATATCAGAAAGGCCATGCACCATGCAAAAAGGGTAACCAGATGCCAACTGGCCCAGAGAATTCTGATATGTCTTTCCTTCAGGACCGGATCGCCTTTGGTTGGAATAAAGCCGTTATTGCGCATACGGCTGAATATCAGGGTTTCACCTAGAATGGAGTGGATAAGACCGATAATTATGATCAGGCAGGCGGCGGCAAACAGGTAGAAGTTCAATCTCTTCGCTCCTTTTTATGGTAAAGGATTATCGCATCAAAATGCTGGTTATATTATTGCGTAAGCGATCAGCGGGATAAAGGGTAGAGCGGGGTAAAACGGTTTGATTTTTACCCCGCTCTAGATACGGAAGGTGGGTTGATTGGCTTGGACGTTAGCAAATATTGTCTGAGTGAACTCTAAATGTCAGCTATGGCTTAGTTCACCGTGCAATATAACCGCCGTCTATGATCAGCTCGGAGCCGGTCATATAGCTGGAATTATCAGATGCCAAAAACAATATACCTTTGGCAATTTCCAGAGGGTCAGCAAACCGGCCAATTGGATGCATAGAGGCGGCAACCTGCTCCAGTTGCTGAGGATCCTCGGTACCAAAGGCACCAAGCCCGGCCATATCCTTAATCAGGCCCTCCAGCATGGGTGTTTGCACCATGCCGGGTAGCACAGCGTTTACACGAATGTTATATCCGAGTGCGGAGAACTCCATCGCAGCGGATTTCGTCATATGGGTAACGGCAGCTTTGCTGGCGGTATAAGCCAGCGCGCAGGGTGTGCCGGATTTTGCAGAGATCGAGGCGACATTGATGATGGACCCGCCATAACCTGCCTGACGCTCTTTGGATCGTTGATTTATAGCGTGAACGCCATATTTTAAACCAAGAAAGACACTGTCAGTATTGGTGTCCATAACCTGATGCCATTCTTTGAGACTGGTGCTCTCAATCGGCTTGGCGCGAAAGATGCCCGCATTGTTCACCAATATGTCCAGACCGCCAAATTCACTGATACAGCGTTTGGTCAGTCGCTCCCACTCTTGTTCAGAGGTTGCATTGAGCGGCATAAATTGAGCGTGGTTACCCTGTTCAAGTATAGTGTCCGCGAGTTGCTGACCGGCCTCGGCATTAATATCGGTCACAATGACTGTGGCTCCCTTGCCGGATAACAATCGGGCTGTAGCTGCACCAATACCCATAGCACCACCAGTGATCAGTACAATTTTATCGTTAAGTTGTGTCATCATGAATTCTCCCGTTGAGTCGTTTTAACTTAAAGGGAAATCAAGTGTTATGCATCCACCCGATTGGGTGGTTGAGGCGGCGTAGTGGCTGCCTGATAATGGCAGTCAATCTTATCAGAAATGGGATAAATCGAATGAACCGAAAGTCCATGACCCGAATAGCTGGCCTGTTTGTCGCGGTGCTATGGTGTTTTCAGGCGACTGCCGTCAATGCCGATAGTAAGCCCAAAGAACTCAGGGGCAAAGCCTTGAAGCCCTTTGTTGAGTTGATGGAGAATAATCTGAAAGCCTGGTCTTTCCACAAGGATGATGAGGTTTTTGACGAAGCAGGTGTCGATTACAGCAAGCGGCCGGATGCGCTGTTTTGGGATACTTCGTTGCCGCTGCAGGGGTTTCGTGGTTGGCAGGAGTATCAGCATGTGATTAAAATCTGGCTAGCTCACGGGATCGATCAGGCAGATATTTCTGTTATTGATACAGATCAGTTCAGGGGGTGGCGGTACAAGGATGTGGTATGGAACCTGATGCATTGTGAAGTTGCCTTAAAATTGACCAATGGGGGTCAACCCAAACCTCGTTGTCGTGGCACCGCAATTTGGGAGTGGGAGGGTGACCGCTGGCGTTTGGCGCATGAGACGTTCTCGACGCCGGTGGCAACGGATCAACCGGTTTATCAGGGACAGCGTCCTGATGATCCCCGAATCGAACCGAACCTGGAGCTTCTGGCAATTGCCAGAGAGATGGCAGCCGCCTGGAGTTCAGGATCTTTGGCAGATCTACCTGACCGGCTGAAAAAGTTTTACCTGAAAAGCAAACACCTGACCATCTATACTCCCTGGCATCCAATGCCGGTCTATCGTGGTTGGAAAGCGTTTGAAAAGGGTGTGCAGGAGCACTTGGCACCGAATGCCCAGCGTATTTCCATCAGCGTGAATGACGACCTGGAAGCACACCGCCGTGGACGGCTGGCCTGGTCTCACGCCACTTTGCAAATCAAAACGGAGCTTGCGGACGGGTCAGTTAATCCGGGTGCAGCGCGTCAAACGCTGATCTGGTTTCTAACGGATAACGGGTGGCGGGTTCTTCATGAGCACTTTTCGTTTCCGCAAAGTTAAGCAACCTCTGAATTATTAAGAGGTTCCCTGGCAGGCTGCTGATTTTCTACTCATACGGTTCGATACGGCGTTAAAAATGACCTCAAAATGCTCATTTATAGCTATAAACTTCGCTTCTTCGACCATTTTTGCCTTGTCTCGCAGTCGCCAGAGCGAAAATCAACAACCCGCTAGTGTTTACCCAGTCGCCAGGTTAATTCTGTGCGGCTGGAAACACCATAATGCCGGTAAATCCTTCGAATATGATCCTTGACGGTATTTTCAGAAATACCCATTTCACGTGCAATCAGTTTATTGGGGTATCCTCGAATAAGCAGATCAAGCGCCTGTTGGGTCCGTGTGCCCAGTACCTGGGTGTTTGACGGGGAATCTGATTGGAGTGGTTCATTCAGCGGGTTGGCTGATTTGTCCTTGATTATGGTTATAAAACCCGAGCCTTCTCCAGGCAGGGGCAGGGTCATTAGGGTAAGACAAGAGTGATTTGCCGTAAACACAGTACGCTCGATGAGCTGGTGAGCATCGGATTGAAGGGCATGAAGGTTTTCGCAAATGATTTGCTGTAAATCCTCGATTGGGACACCAAGTTCATCAATTTCCTGCCTAACAGGCTGTAGCGGTTGCCCGTGGTCGTTGGTGATCAGCACGGCATTGGTTGTTTCGGTTTTGGGTGAAGTGACAAAACTGTCCCTGGTCCAATACACCTGACTTCCAGTCGGTCCGGCTGGTGTTTCAGATGCCAAAAGAGCTGAAACCTCGCGACACAGTGCCGCCACCTTGAGAGTATCCGTTTTGTGGAAGCGCCCGGCACCGGGTGCTCGCGCAAAATTGAGTGTGCCAACGATTTTTCCCTTAATGGAGATGGCACCCTGAATGGTATACTGCATCTGCCAACGCTGTAACATTTGCCCAATAGGATTTCGCCGCCATTGCTCTTCACCGAGGAGCTCAACACCTTCGACGGCACCACCTTGTTGCAACAGGTAGTGAAAGAGTGGGTCCTGGTTTCGGTAATACTCGTACTCCCTGACCATATCCTGCTTTGGCTGTGAGATTAGTGTGGCCAGCGGATAGGACTCTTTTTCCAACAGATACAGGCCGAACAGGTCAGAATCCACAAACTGGGCGATGCTTTGTGCCAGTGCTCTTTGCTGAATACTAAAAGAACCTTTTGGTGCAGTCGTAAAAAACTGAGCCAGAAAAGCAGGAATGTCATTTTCCTTTACCATAGATACTCATTATCGCCAGTGTCAGGATCTGGAGCGGTTAAAATACCATGAACCCGATGTCAGTTATACCCGCGTTGCAGGCACAGTTGTTTGGAAGCCAAGGGGTAAAGGTTGTTGTTTGTTCTGTAAAGTAACTTACTGACCGGTTGAGCAGCAAGGTAGATTGGCACCTGCCAGAGAGAGTGAGACCTGTTCCAGCTGATCCCAGGTGTTACCGGGCATCATTCCCTTCATCATCTGGTCGGCCAAAGCGAGTGCCTGAATCAGGCCGTTTAGCAGGTTTGAACTTGATCGATTGAGCGCACTGCCGGTAATATTTTGGCGATTATTCCAAACCCTGTATTGGCGCATCGCCTGTTGTGTGGACTGCCCTGTCTCCATCAGCTGTTTCATCGCTGCCAGCTGACGAATTTCACGACTCAGCGCCCAGATGATCGCGCCCGGCTCGATACCTTCGGCGCGAAGGCCTGTAAGTATCTTGTAGGTGTAAGCAAGATCGCCCTTGAGCGCGGTATCGACCAGGTTGAAAATATTAAACCGTGAGCTGTCACAGACAGAGGCCCTTACGCATTCACTGTCAATGTTCTCACGATTGCTGATCAGTTTAAGTTTTTCAATCTCCTGGGCTGCGGCCAACAGGTTGCCATCGACCAGATCGGCCAGTAATTTAATGGCATCCCGATCGGCATTTATGCCTGATTTGCGCATTCTTCTCGCGATCCACTGGGGTAACTGCTGGTGGTCAACCGGCCAGACAGCAATGTGGACACCCGTGGAGTCCAGTGCTTTATACCATTTGCTGTTTTGTGTGCTCTTGTCGATTTTTGGTGAAATGATCAGCAGCAGATTGGACTCTGCAGGTTCCGCGCAATAGGCCTGTAACGCTTTGGATCCCTGATCCCCGGGTTTTCCGCTGGTCAGATTCAGCTCTATAATTTTCTTCTCGGCAAATAGCGATAGCGTATGACTGGCATCCAGTAGCGCGTGCCAGTCGTATTTTGCGTCCACTTGCTGAACGTCGCGTTCCGAAAAACCTGCTTGGCGCGCGGCAGCCCGAATACGATCGCACACCTCTTGTACCAACAAGGGCTCATCGCCGGAAACCAGGTAAAGAGGTTTAAGCGGTTGTGTTAGATGCTCTTCAAGCTGTTCAAAGCGCAGGTTCACGGTCGAAGTTTCTCATCAAACAGCTAGGAGCCCGCGGGCATTGCCGCTTCGCCGGGCCTAAGTGCCTGATAACGTCTTATAATTTTTCGGATCAAATCGCGTTGCATCTCTTGTCGCAGAATCTGTTCCTCTTCGTATGCACTGACCACGTTGTTTGGATCAAACAGATAGACCTTCTCGGCAGTCACCTGTGTCGGACCCTGAACAATATCCCCGTCATTGTTAGAGATACGGTAGCCGATAATTGAGGTTAGTTCATACTCTGCAGCTTTACCTCTGCCGCTGGTGCTGATAGTGCGCCGTTTATCACTCACTTTAGTAATCGAAAGCGTTAATGGTGCCTCCCTGGCGGTGCTGGTTAACTCTACTCCCATTGCTTTTAGGGAGCGTTTTAGCGACCGGTTTAATTGAACATGCTCACTCGGCACATCCACATAGAGTGATTTTAGCTGTTCATCCAGCACCTCTGCACCACGTAAATGCCAGCCGCAGGCGCTTAGCAGTAGCGCGGGAAGTAAAACCAAAAGCGTAATAGAAGCTCTTTTAAATACCTGCATTTCATGTACTCATTAATGATTAATAATTGATGTTGCTACCGTTGGTTGTGCTAGCCGGCAACTACGATGTTGACCAGTTTACCCGGAACCTGAATCACTTTACGAACTGTTTTACCATCCGTAAAGCGTGTCACGTTCTCATTTTGCAATGCGGTGTTTTCTATGGTCTCTTTATCAGCATCCGCATCAATGGCTATTTTGGCTCGCAGTTTACCGTTGACCTGAACGACCAGTTCTATGGTCGAGCGTGTCAAAGCAGATTGATCACATTCAGGCCAATCAACATCGATAATGGCCTCCTGATGTCCCAGATCCAGCCAGAGTGAGTGACATATATGGGGAACAATCGGCGCTAAAAGGCGAACAGCCGCTTCCAACGCTTCCCTTTCTACCGCCAGACCCTGAGGCGTGGAGTGGTCTGCTTTTTTGGTGATATCGTTGAGCAGCTCCATGACAGCAGCGATCGCCGTGTTAAAGGTCTGTCTGCGGCCATAGTCATCGGATACTTTAGCAATGGTTTTATGGGTTTTTCGGCGGATATCCCTTTGCTGCTCTGAAAGCAGAGCGACATCCAGTTCGGGTGCCTGACCCGCATTGAGGTGTGCGGCTACGGCTTTGTACAGCCGTCTTAGGAATCGGTGTGCACCCTCAACGCCACTGTCGGACCACTCCAGCGATTGTTCCGGTGGTGCGGCGAACATGGTGAACAGGCGAACGGTATCGGCACCGTACTGGTTGATCAGTTCCTGAGGGTCAACCGTATTGCCCTTGGACTTGGACATTTTGGCACCGTCCTTCAGCACCATTCCCTGACAAAGCAGTCGCTTGAAAGGCTCGTCGGAATTGAGCAGCCCCTCGTCGCGCATCAGCTTATGGAAGAAGCGAGCATACAGCAGGTGCAAAATGGCGTGCTCGATGCCGCCGACATACTGGTCCACCGGTAGCCAGTAATTGGCAGCTTCGCTGTCCAGCATGCCCTCGTCGAAATTGGGGCAGGTGAAGCGTGCATAATACCAGGAGGATTCCATGAAGGTGTCAAATGTGTCTGTTTCATGTTCCACATCCATGCCGTTCAGTTCAGCCTTACACCACTCTTTGTTGGCTTTGATGGGAGACTGTACTCCGTCCAGCTCAACATCCTCTGGCAGCAGTACCGGAAGACGATCATTGGGCACCGCAACTTCGCCACCCGCGGGTAAGTTGAATATGGGAATGGGCGCACCCCAGTAGCGCTGCCGCGAAACACCCCAGTCACGAAGACGATAATTAACGGTCTTTTTGCCATTACCCTGGTCGGTAAGCTTGGCCGCGATAGCGTCAAAAGCCTGATCTGAAGTCATTCCGTCAAATTCGCCGGAATTAATTAATCGACCTTTTTCTGTAAAAGCCGCCTGGGAAAGATCGCAGGGTTGATCACTGGAATCCGGTTCGATTACCTGCTCAATGGGCAGACCGTACTGGGTGGCAAACTCCCAGTCACGCTGGTCATGCCCGGGAACTGCCATCACTGCACCAGAACCATAGCCCATCAACACAAAGTTGGCGGCGTAGACCGGAACTTCACTACCGCTTATTGGGTGGATCGCGCGTAATCCGGTATCGACGCCCTTCTTCTCCATGGTTGCCATATCAGCCTCAGCCACTGAGCTGACTTTGCATTCATTAATAAAGTCCGCCAGTGCTGCATTGTCTGCTGAAGCGGCGATTGCAAGAGGATGTTCAGCTGCGAGTGCGACATAGGTGACACCCATCAGTGTATCAGGACGAGTGGTGTAGATATCGAAATGATTGGCCAGCTTCGCTATCGGGTTGGCGAGGCGAAAAGACATCTCCACCCCTTCACTGCGGCCAATCCAGTTACGCTGCATGGTGCGCACCTGCTCGGGCCACTCATCCAGCTTATCCAGATCATTTAGTAGTTGTTCTGCGTAATCGGTGATCTTAATGAACCACTGGGGGATCTCTTTGCGCTCCACGGGTGTGTCGCAGCGCCAGCAGCAACCATCAACGACCTGCTCATTGGCCAGTACGGTTTGGTCGTTTGGGCACCAGTTGACGCCTGATATCTTTTTATAGACCAATCCTTTTTCATAAAGTCGTGTAAAAAACCACTGTTCCCAGCGGTAGTAGTCCGGTTTGCAGGTTGCCAGCTCGCGTGACCAGTCGTAGCCAAAGCCCAACTGCTGTAACTGCTCTTTCATATAATCAATATTCGCGTATGTCCATTTCGCAGGAGCAGTGTTGTTTTTTATGGCAGCGTTTTCCGCAGGTAAGCCGAAAGCATCCCAACCCATAGGCTGAAGTACATTCTTGCCGAGCATGCGCTGGTAGCGGGAGACAACATCCGCAATGGTGTAGTTACGGACATGTCCCATGTGCAGTTTTCCGCTTGGATAGGGGAACATGGCCAGACAATAGAATTTTTCGGTGCCCGGCTTTTCTGAGACGTAAAAACTCTGATTTTCATTCCAAAATTGCTGTGCGGAAACTTCTATTTGCCGCGCTTGATAATGCTCTTCCATTCGTAAAAACTGTACCTTAAAAGATGAAACGCGTAGCATACTATAGGCGGTTAGAAGAAAACCACTGTGCCGGGCGAATGCCGGGCAAAATCGGTGTAAATTCGTGCATATACAAGTTAAAAAGGTATTTGCGGAACCAGAGAGCTAACAGCAGGTTGGATTCCAGCCATGTACTTTCCAAAAAGGTTTCCAGTGGCATCCAGATAATCGGTTAACAAAGGACCTATTAATGAGCGAGCAAAACAATGCTGGTGCCGGACCTCCCGGCACCAATGAGCACACCTACCAGCGCATCCTCAAGCGTCTGAAAGATTCGCTGGAGCAGGCTGAGCAAAAAACAGCGGAGCTGATTCGTCATGAGATTGATCAGGCAATAGAGCTGGAAGAGGCGGCGGAAGAGATGACCCTCGAAGAGCTTGATCTGATTCGGGCTTACCTGAAAAGGGATCTAAGCAGTCTGTCGCACTTTGTTGAAGCGACCGGCAAGGGTGTTGCGGAGTGGCTTAAATTTGATTTGCATCTGCTCGAGGATAAGCTGGCCAGTCTGCTGCTGTCTGTGGCGGATCAGACAGTTCTGGAGCAGTTTGAGCTGGAACAGGTTCTGGAGCAGGAGGGGGATGATAAATATCGGGCCGGTGAAACGGTGATCGCGGGTACCTTTTCCTGCAAAGGTTGCGGGGATATTTACGTAATAACCAGGCCGGAAACTTTACAGCCCTGTATAGAATGTGGTGGAGAAGCTTATCGGCGCGTTTCCAAGAGCTAACAGCTTATGTTTGTTCGCTACCTGCTCAAAACGCTCGCGCTTCCACCGGCGATTAATATCCTGGTTATTCTGTTTGCTCTGGTTTTTATTCGACGTCAGGGGCTTAAAAAAACCATTATATTTCTCTCAATCCTGAGTCTGGCTGTTTTAGCCATGCCGGTTTGTACTCAGTATTTGGCTAGACAGCTCGAAAACTATGAAGCCCTCAATATTCAGGAGCTAAACCCCGCGCATTATCAGGCGATTGTTATTCTAGGCGCCGGCAGGCAAAGGGAAGCACCAGAGTATGGCCGGGACGTGCCCAGTTTGCTGGGTCTGGAACGGTTGCGCTATGGTGCGATGCTGCATAAAAAGACCGGGCTACCGATACTGGTGTCGGGCGGAAAGTGGTCTCTGGATGAGACACCGGAAACCGATTTCATGAGGCAGATACTGGAGCAGGAGTTCGGTGTTAAGATTCAGTGGCAGGAGAGGAAAAGCCGCACTACCTGGGAGAATGCGCAGTACTCCCGCGAGATAGCTACAGCATCGGGGATCAAGAGTATTTTACTGGTCACACATGCCTGGCATATGCCGAGAGCGCTTTATAGTTTTAAAAAGGCCGGTTTTTCGGTTACACCAGCACCGCTGGGTTTCAAAACAGGTGTGAGTGAGCAGCCGGATCTGTTGGATTATATTCCTCAGGCTAAAGCGCTTTCAGCCACCACGCTGTTACTTCACGAATGGCTTGGCATGGTATGGTACCGCTTGACCTACGATTAATTAGCAGACCACCACAATCAGACGGGAGAAAAGGACTTATTGCCGAGTGATGGCATTCAGGTTGTTCGAATTGCTCATTTAAAAGGGGAAAGTACTTGCGGGCAGCGATTTCAGGGCGATCTCGCCGGCGGATTATCCCTTGAGAAAATTCAGGATCTCCTGTTCCTGATTCATGGCGTCCTGATAACCCTGGTCAATCAGTTCGCGACAGAATTCAGGCTCAAACAGCAGATAACTCGCCAGGCTGGCACCTCCCTTGCCTCCGGTTGCGCCGGTGATCTTCATAATAACGCGCATACCGGCCGGCAGGTTGCGAACGTGCTTGTCAGCAATTTCGTCGAATTGAAGTGAGGGGTTGATAGCGAGGAAGTCGATATGACGTAACTGTCCCCTTTCGGCGGAATAGTTTTTTTCTTCCAGTTCCCGAATAAGTGCGTTGACGCGCAACAGATGTTCAATATCTGCTTCCAGGCTGTCGATAAAGGCACACTTAAAAACGTGACCGACCATATGAGCCAGGGAGGGAGAGCGGGCTCTGTCATGCGCTCGGGGAGGGTTTTTGTTATGGCCGCTGACACCTATGACCAGTATGCGTTCTGCACCCATATGAATCACAGGACTAATGGGTGACAATTGGCGTAATGATCCATCACCGAAGAACTCGCGGTTCACTTTCTGTGCCGGAAAAATTGTTGGAATTGCGGACGACGCCAATAAATGGTTTTCATTGAGAATAGTGGGTACGCCGACACTGCGAGTTCTGCGCCATTTTTCAATTTCCGGAATACCCTGAAAAAAACTGACGCTTTCGCCGGAGGAGTAGCCTGAAGCAGTAATAGCGACGGCATCCAGAAAACCACTGTCTATCCGTTTTTGGATATTACGGAATTGAATGCTGTGGGCCAGGAGTTCACGCAGTGGGTCGTTATTAAGCAGCGCGATAGGCCGGCCGGTTCCCGTTCCCCGGTTTAGCAGTGAGCCCATGAGTCGGCCGCCACTTTTAATTAAATCCAGGACACCCGAATCGTACACTTTATCGACGTGCAGCGTCCGCCAGATTTTTTCCACCTTCTTTACCGCCAGACGAAAATTATTTGCTGAAGCGGCAAGGGCCACTGCATTGATTGCACCCGAGGAAGTACCGCTGATAATTGAAAAAGGGTTGTGTGCGTGTTTGGGTTGTAATTCGGCAATCGCTTTCAGGACGCCTACCTGATAAGCGCCTCTCGCTCCTCCGCCTGATAGTATTAACCCAGCTTTCATAAGTTTGAACAGGCTCTTGCTCAATAGATTATGTCAGTCAGTATAGCCTGAGTTATGCAACGAATCGAGGCCCGCTTGATTGGTCAAAATATCAATAATGGCATTTTGGTGACACCGAACATACTGTTACAATCCGCGGCCATGATCAGTTTAACGGACGTAGTGTTACAACGGGGCGGAAAAATATTGCTGGATGGCGTAAGTCTGGTGGTACATTCCGGTCAGCGAGTCGGGTTTATTGGTGGCAACGGTTGCGGCAAATCAAGCCTTTTCCAACTACTGATGGGGAAGTTGCAGCCGGATCAGGGTGACGTATCTTTGCCTCGACAACTGCGTATCGCGCATATGGCACAGGAGGTTGCCCATACAGACAGAAAAGCGATCGATTATGTGCTCGATGGTGATACAGCTTTACGTCTTGTAGAGCAGCAGCTTCGCAGTGCGGAGCAAAATGAGGACAACCAGGCGCTGGCTTCCGCGTATGCTGAATGGGATACGGTTGATGGTCATAGTGCACCCAGTCGTGCTCAGCAACTCATGTACGGTCTCGGATTTAAAGCAGGCGATGATCAGCGTCCGGTCTCTGGTTTTTCAGGCGGTTGGCGTATTCGTCTTAATCTGGCTCAAGCGCTGATGTGTCCTTCGGATTTATTGTTACTGGACGAGCCAACAAATCACCTGGATCTGGACGCGGCGCTTTGGCTTGAGCAATGGTTGCTCAGGTACCAGGGAACTCTGTTGTTCATCTCCCATGACCGTGATTTTCTGGATGCAGTGAGTACCCATATCGGCCATTTCGAGCAGCGGCAGATCGCCTTTTATACTGGTAACTACAGCGCTTACGAGCGGCAGCGCGCTGAACGATTGGCACAGCGGCAGGCGCAGTACCAGCAGCAGCAACAACGGATTTCGGAGATGCAAGGATTTGTTGACCGTTTTCGTGCCAAAGCCACCAAGGCCAGACAGGCACAAAGCCGAATCAAAGCGCTCGAAAAAATGGAATTGATCGAGGCGGCACATGTTGATTCACCCTTTCATTTCACCTTCTTTGAGCCGCAAAAAATATCAAATCCGTTACTCACCTTGAGACAGTCGGAGTTGGGCTATGGGCAACAGTCGATTCTCAGACAGGTCGATATAAGTATCCTGCAGGGCAGCCGAATTGGTTTGTTGGGCAGAAACGGCGCAGGAAAATCCACTTTATTGAAGTCATTGACGGATGAATTGTCACCCCTGTCCGGTGATAAAACGTGTGCTGAGAACCTTAGACTTGGCTACTTTGCGCAGCACCAGCTGGAAGCTCTGGATATTAACGCCAGTGCGCTTTTGCACCTGCAAAGGCTGTCACCGAATGCGTCTGAACAGTCTATTCGGCGCTACTTGGGGGGCTTTAATTTTCGTGGCGATGAAGCCACCGGACCGATTACACATTTCTCGGGTGGAGAGAAGGCCCGTCTGGCGCTGGCGATCGTGGTCTGGCAAAAACCGAACCTGTTGATTTTGGATGAGCCGACCAACCACCTGGATCTGGATATGAGACAGGCGCTGACCGCTGCATTGCAAAGTTTTTCAGGTGCGGTGATTCTGGTTTCGCACGATAGGCACCTTATGAGAAATAGTGTCGATCAGTTCCTGTTGGTCGAGAGCGGAACGGTCAGGGATTTTGATGGGGATCTGGACGATTATCAGCACTGGTTGACGCGCAGCGGTGCAGACAGAGAGGCCGGTAATGGGGATACGCAAAATACACCATTCAAGCCGGACCGAAAGGCTCAGCGCCGTCTTGCCGCGCAAAAGCGAGAGCAGCTGGCGCCATTGACCCGGAAATTGAAAAAGCTGGAAAAGTTGATGGCAGCGAATGAACAGGAACTGACTGACATAGAAGGGCAACTGCATCGCACGGATTTATATGATTCGGCCAATAAAGAGGAACTGCAACAATTGTTGCAACGCCAGGGTAAATTGCGGCAGCAGCTGGATCTGATGGAGGAAGAGTGGCTGGCTGTCAGTGAGGAGTTGGAGCAAAGCTGTTAATGACGCGACATTCCAAGTTCATTTTTAACTGTCATGAATAATCCTGCGACGGACGTTTAAATTAGGACTCATTCAGTTTACTATCGGTTAGCTTGTAGACTGGCTAACTCCACTGATGGGCACTTTTATGTATTACACCTCTGAAATAATTGAAGAACTGGATATCCTTGCGCTGTTTAACCTGGATACCACTCAGCAGGGAATCAAGGTTCATGGAACAGCGGAGCCGACAGCCATTGCAGCGACGCAACGACTGTTCAAAAAAGGGCTGATCAGCCAGGCTGATGGCGGATACCTGACTTCATTGGGACGCGATGCGGCGGAACATGCGCAGGCGCTTCTAACTATACTGGGTACGCCTGAGCCCGATCAATAACTCACCGTATGCAGGGGAAACGATGGACAAGTTTGCCGTTGATGCTTACACCCCGAAACAGATAGCTACCCGTATAGAAGCGGTTTGTGTCAGTAAGAGTACCACCGATCCGCTTCGTGTGTTTGTGCTGGCGCTGCTGGCCGGCGCCTTTATTGCCCTGGGTGCTGCTTTTTATACACTGGTAACCCATGATGCCGGATCAGTTAATCCGGGATTATTACGCCTGATAGGTGGTGTGTCCTTCTGTTTGGGGCTGGTATTGGTGGTTGTTGCCGGCGCCGAGCTTTTTACCGGTAATAATCTGCTGGTTATGGCCTACATGGATAAGAAGGTTTCCCTTGCGCAATTGATGCGAAACTGGAGTATCGTATTTGTCGGTAATTTCGCTGGAGCAGTGGGGGTTGCTGCGTTGATTTACTGGAGTGGGCATTGGCATGTCGGTGAAGGGGCCGTTGGTGTGAAAGTGCTATCGATCGCCACTCATAAGGTAAGCCTCGGATTTGGAGAGGCTTTCTTTCGCGGTCTGCTATGCAATATTCTGGTTTGCCTTGCGGTCTGGCTCTGCTTTGCCGGACGCAGTGTGACCGATAAAATACTGGCTATTCTGTTTCCGATTACCGCTTTTGTGGCCCTTGGGTTTGAGCATTCCGTGGCCAATATGTACTTTATTCCGGCCGGTATGCTAGCCGTGTTAGACCCGCAGATTGTGCTGTTGGCAGAGCAGAGCACCACGCTGGACCTGTCAAGTCTGACGGTGTCGTCTTTTCTGTTGAACAACCTGTTACCCGTGACATTGGGTAATATCGTGGGCGGTAGCTTTTTTGTGGCAGTTACCTATTGGTTTTTGTATTTGCGGGATTAACTGTCGGGCCCTGTAGCCGAAAAGCAGGGCTCTGTCAGGAATGGCAATTGTTTAATTGGGCTTGCTCCCACTTCCCCCTCATCCTAACCTTCTCCCCCGCGGGGGAGAAGGAACTATATTTAGACTTTTGAGACAGCCTTGCACGGGAGAAGGGACGATAAATGCGAGCTATTCGGCTCTGATACCTTGTGCTTTTATTTCGCCGCTGTCAGGGCTTGTTCAATGTCGGCGATAATGTCTTCCACATTTTCGATGCCGATCGAAAGTCGAACCATCTCCTGACTCACTCCTGCTGTCTTAAGCTCTTCCTCTCCCAACTGTCGGTGGGTAGTCGAAGCCGGGTGGCAGGCCAGCGACTTGGCATCCCCGATGTTGACCAGACGTTTAATGACTTCGAGCGCGTCAATAAAACGGGCACCCGCCTCAAAGCCGCCTTCGATTCCAAAACTCAGTATCGCAGAAGGTTTGCCTTGCATATAGGTTTGTGCCAGCTGGTAATACTGGCTGTCTTCCAGGCCACCGTAGTTGACCCATTTTACCTGAGGGTGGCTGCTTAAATATTGCGCGACAGCCTGGGCATTTTCGGTATGGCGCTCCATACGCAGTGCCAGGGTTTCAATGCCCTGTAAAATCAAAAACGCATTAAAAGGGGAAAGCGCCGCACCCATATTGCGCAGCGGCACAACACGGCAGCGACCAATAAACGCGGCTTCACCAAGTGCTTCAGTATAAACCACACCATGGTAGGAAGGATCCGGCTCGTTAAACTGCGGGAAACGCGGATTATCTTTCCAGGGGAATTTTCCGGAGTCGACGATAATGCCACCGACACTGGTGCCATGACCGCCCATATATTTGGTCAGCGAGTGAACGACAATGTCCGCGCCGTGCTCAAAGGGACGACAAAGGATCGGTGTGGCGACCGTATTGTCGACGATCAGAGGTACATTGTATTTGTGTGCCAGTTCAGCAAAAGCGGCCAGATCAACAATATTGCCCGCTGGATTGCCGATGGACTCACAGAACAGGGCTTTTGTGTTCTCATCAAATTGTGCTTCCAAAGCCTGGAGATCATCACCTGAAGCCATTCGAGCCTCAATGCCCATGGATGGCATGGTGTGCGCAAAGAGGTTGTAGGTGCCTCCATAGAGCTGGCTGACGCTGACAAAGTTATCACCGTTGCGGGCTATGGCCTGAATCGAGGCGGTAATTGCTGCCATTCCTGAAGCCATCGCCAGGGAGCCCACTCCCCCTTCCATCTGTGTTACCCGTTCCTCCAATACTGCCCAGGTAGGGTTCATGATACGGGTGTAGATATTTCCCTGAACCTTTAGGTTGAAAAGATCAGCGCCATGCTGTGTGTCGTCAAATGCGTATGAGGTGGTTTGGTAAATGGGCACAGCAACGGCATTGGTCGCAGGGTCTTGCTTAAAGCCGCCATGGATAGCTAGGGTTTCCAGTTTCATTGAAAGGCTCCGAGGTTTTATCTGATGGGCAAGGGATTTTAGGGCAAAACCGGGCAAATGGGAAACTTATGAATCACAGTATTGTGGATTGACTATCTAAAGAGTGGCTTTCGCCCTCCGGCATTGATGTGAATCAATGAGCGTCAGCATGCAGGGTGTTAGAATGCCAAAAACAAAAATAGTACGATCGTAATAGAGTTGTATGGTTCAGTGTAGCAAGTCGCTGTGAAGTCGCACTATAAACGATACTAAATCCCATTTTTTCAAGGAAACAACCGATCATGATGGAGTCGCACAAAGCGATTGCCGCTGAGAAAGGCAATCGCTCAAATAGTTGGTGGCAACGCTGGGTAATGAAACCTCAAAATTGGTGGTTGCCATTATTATTAGTCATGCTGACTGGCCTGGGCAGTCTGCTGTTTGTGGGTAGTCACACTTACATTGATGCGCCACCACGCGTTGATTTTGTGATGGAGAACGGCCGAGTAAAAGTTGAAGAAGAGGCCATCATTCGTGGTCAGCTGGTTTTTCTGAAAACAGCGCTGATGGACTATGGCAGCATGTTTGGAGATGGTGCAGGCAGAGGACCTGATTTTACCGCCGATGCTTTGCACCGAATAACTGAGTCTATGGTTGATTACTATACCGCTCAGCAACCTGTTGAAAACAGTTTTACCCGGGATGCAGTGTCGGCCGGAGTTCGGGCCGAACTCAAAGAGAACCGCTACGATCAATTGGCTGAGCGGATCATGTTAACCGATGGTCAGGCACAGGCAGTTGATCATCTGCGCCATTACTATCGTGACTGGATGCGCTCTGAGGTGGCACGGGTATTACCGGAAGTGGAGCGCTTGAGTGATCGGGAGTTGAGTGATCTCAGTGATTTCTTTTTCTGGGGTGCCTGGGTTTGTGTGACCAAGCGGCCGGGATATGAATACAGTTATACCAACAACTGGCCCTTTGACAAGCAGGCGGGTAACGAGCCACCAAAGCAGGTATTAATGTGGAGTCTGTTTGCCATTCTTGGCCTGTTTCTTGGGTTGGGGCTGGTGCTATTCCTTCATGGCCGGTTTGCACAACTGGTTGGATGGAAGGGCAAAAGCAAGGATTCTGCCCCTGTTGTCATTGCTGAGGTAAAAGAGTTTTCACCCTCTGATCTGCAAAGAGCCACATACAAGTATTTTGTCGTGGCAGCGCTTCTGTTTCTGCTACAGGTATTTGCCGGTGTAATGACGGTGCACAACTTTCTTGGTTTGAATTGGGTGTTTGGCGTTAATCTTTCGGAAATATTCTCATTGGCGGCGGCTCGCGGCTGGCACTTACAACTGGCACTACTATGGGTGGCGGCCTGCTGGATAGGAGGTTCAATTTTTGTCATTTCCACAACCTCCGAGTCGGTACCAAAAGGTCAGGTTAGATTGGTAAACCTGATGTTCTGGTTGTTAGTGATTAACGTAACCGGCAATCTGACGGGGGTGCTGTTAGGCCCGACAGGTGCGCTGGGAGAGTGGTGGAATCTGCTCGGCAATCAGGGCTGGGAATTTGTCGAGATGGGCAAATTGTGGCAAGGAATGCTGATGGGCATCTTTATCCTGTGGGCTCTGATTCTTTGGCGCAGTTTGCGCGTGGTGTGGCGTCGTGATCGTCGCTGGGCGTTACCTAATTGGTTGCTCTACTGTGTGGTGGCCGTGTTATTGCTGTTTATCTCCGGATTCATAGCCAGGCCGGAGACCAATTTTGCGATTGCAGACTTCTGGCGCTGGGCTGTGGTGCATATGTGGGTCGAGGCCTTTTTCGAGGTGTTCGCGACAATTTTGGTGGCTTATTTTATGTACCTGATGGGATTTATCAGTCATCAGGGTGCCGCCAGGGTGGTGTATATCGCAACACTGCTGTTCCTTGGTTCAGGATTGCTGGGGCTGAGCCATAATTTTTACTGGAATGCCAAACCAGTGGCGACATTAGCCGTAGGCAGTGTGTTTTCAACATTGCAGGTGGTGCCGCTAATTCTGCTGACGCTGGAGGCCTGGCAGTTTCGCCAGTTGCCGGCAGAGTCACTGGCGAGAGCAGGTGTGCCTCAGGCTCAAAGGGCCGGGAGTTTCGCGCAATCCTCGGCGTTTCTTTTTCTATTGGGTGTGAATTTCTGGAATTTCATGGGAGCCGGAGTTTTAGGGTTTCTCATTAATCTGCCAATTGTTAATTACTATGAACATGGCACTTACCTGACCGTTAATCATGGGCATGCGGCCTTTATGGGTGTTTATGGCAATCTGTCCCTTGCGACGATTGTCTTTTGCTCGCGCTATCTGGTAGCGCCTGACAGGTGGAATGATCTGCTGTTCAAGCGTATTTTCTGGAGTCTGAATATTGGTCTGCTGCTCATGGTATTAATGGATCTGTTGCCAGTCGGGTTTCATCAATTCGCAGAAGTGATGGAAAAGGGTTTCTGGTATGCCCGCTCAGAAGCGTATGTTCAAGGCCAGGTATTTCAGATGTTGACCTGGGCAAGGATATTGGGTGGTTTGCTGTTTGTGTTTGGCGGTGTTATTCCGCTGGTTTATTTTATGGTGACCCGTGCTGTTAATCTTAAAGGTGCGAAGGTAAAAGCGAGTGCATCTATCGAAGTAAGCGCGGTTTCATAGAGTACGGTATTATTGTGGTCAGGGTGGGTACACGAAGTCGCTTTTTCAAGCTGTTCCGCCAATCCGGCGTAAATGATCGTGGGTAACAGCTCGGCTGCTGTGCGCCGAGCGGTTTCGCTACCCACATCAACGCCGTGTCCATCTCCGGGCAATCAGCTATGCCCGGTTTACATCGGTGGTTTTGTTGAAGTCATACCAGATAAACCAGAAAACCGCATTTTTTAAAGTTTCAACCCGTTCGAGTTGTCCCTGATCGCTGTTACCAAACAGATCCACTGAGCGGACTGGTTGGCCGCTTCGATTGTAATAGGCCGCGATAGAATCAAAATCTTCATCGTAGTAGATAACCAGCGGCTGGTTACCAATCTCAACGTTGAGCAGGCCGCCCTGTTCATCGATAAATTGTTTGGTATAGGCAACATAGTCTTCGCCGACGTTTAACCCGTAAACCAGTTGCTTGCGCGGTAAGCGTTCGTCAAACTCCTTGATAGTGGGAAATGCCGGTTCGTCAGACTGCCACTGCAAGGTGCGTACAGCGTGGACCATCATGCCGTCACGAATCAGGGTGTCAAATGCCCTAACCAAAGGATTGTCACTTTGCTGGCGGATTCCATTGATAAATACTTTGCCGTCCGGATAGAGCTGGCGAAACGATCCGAAAGGCATACGAATAGTGGCCCACTGTTTCATGGCAGGGCCTTTTTCACCATCACGCTCCAGCGTACCCCAGAACTGTTGAATAGGTTCACCTGTATTGCTGTCTGCCATTACCAGATTATTTCGCAGCTGGGTCATGGCACGCAGTTGAAGAGGTTGGTCACCAATCACCGGGGAATAGGCGATGCCCATGTTGGTCAGACCGCAGTAGGTCATGACCACCTTTTCTCCCGCGATAGTTCCCGCGTCAGCTATATGTGGTTGCAGCATATAGTAGTCGGTATAGGCGCGAGCACCCTGATCCGTTTCCAGTACCATCACGCTAATCTCATCGACACTCTCGAAATGCTCTTTGTCGTAGCTGGCATGCAGCATCTCTTTTAGATAGCCAGGCGCTTTCTCGACGCTGACAAACATCGCATCATCACCAAGTTTGGCACGAAACATCAGTTTGGTATTCAGAAAACCGGAATACCAGTTAAATAGGCAAACGAAAGAAAGCAGTACAATCAAAGGTGTGCTGAGAATACTGCGGCTTTGCCGCCAGAGGTAGATGGCCGCAGTTAAGGCGATGAGAGTGGTTAGCGCCAGTGGCCAGCGCAGGTACCAGACAGCCATCGTAAATTCACGGGTGGACTGCACCCACCACTGGCTGATATCGGCGAGGTCTTTAAAAAGAATAAAAGCGCAACCCTGGGCGACGATCATCATTGCCCAAAACAGGATTTTGCTGTGTGTTTGAATCAGACGCATGGATGGCCTCTCTCGTGTACAGGTCAATCTGTCAGCTAAGGATAACCCGACTGATTGGAACGAAAAAGAGGCTAATATGGCAATATAAGTTCCATTAAGTGGAACAATAGGCTTGCCGGTTTCGTTGCCATGATCACGCTAATGACCGCATCCCGGCTATCACTCCCGGGTGTCAAAATCCTGCGGTGGAGTATCAGAAACCCGACGCCAACCTGCGGCCAGACCGTCATTTACTTCCATGCCGATGCCCCGGTCCAGGATCTCCCCATTATCTATCCAGGCCAATTCGTAATAATCGCCCGCTTTTTTGATGTCCAGCTCGAAACCGGCCAGCTCATTACCTTCGGCATCGTAATAAATAATGTTATAGCGGCCGGCGTAGCCCTGGGCAGGACCGCCACTTGCTTTTCCTGTTCCAAAAACACCATCGCCAAAAAAGGGGTGGCACCATTTCGCGTTGAGTGTGCCGGGTTCGTCTCCGGGGGTGTAAAGTACGCAACCAATATTAAACATAAGTTTCACCTTGCAGAAAACTGGAGGTATTAAGCTACGCCGGTTAGCTGATTTAGGCAATTACCCTGTTGGTAATGATTGTAATTGGAAAGGCCCTGGTTTTATTGCTTGGGACGCCGACAGAAAACGAGCAACAGTATGCACAACAATAGTATCGGCAGTGAACCCCATCGAGTAAAGGGTGTTAACCCGCTCCTTAGTTGAACGGTATCGGTCAGGTTCGTTTGCTCAAACTGGCCGGAACGGGATTGTATTTCCCCCCGGTGGTTGATCACAGCGGTTAACCCTGTATTTGTTCCGCGAATCAGGTATCGGCTATTCTCACGTGCACGCATGCGCGCCATCTGAAGGTGCTGATGTGGCCCGATCGAGCGGCCAAACCAGCTGTCATCGCTAATGGTCAGCATCAGCTGGCTGTCCCGACTGAGCTTTCTGACAAAATCGGGATAAACTATTTCATAGCAGATGTAAGGTGCAATCCTGTAGCTCCCGAATTGGCTTTCAAGTGCAAGGGACGACTGATTGGATGGGCCCGGCATAAAATCGGACATGGGCAGGTCAAAAAACTGAATGACGCCTCTGAGCAGTTGTTGCCAGGGCACATACTCACCAAAAGGTACCAGTTTCTGCTTATGGTACAGGTCTTGTGTGCCGTTACCAAAAGCGACAATACTGTTATGCAGCACGGTCGTTTGACCGGCATCCTCCTGCCAGAAAGGAATTCCGGAGATGATGCTGGTTTGACTGTTGCGGGCCATTAACTCCATCCCATGCAGATAGTTTTTTGCCTGGTGCAGAAACAGAGGGATGGCATTTTCCGGCCAGACTATAAGATCACTGCTAAGGTGTTGTTGTGTCTGTTCTTTGAGCAAGCGCAGAGTTTTGGGTTTTTGCTGTGGCAGCCATTTGACGTGCTGACTGATATTTGGTTGGATCAGGGTGACGGTTAACGGTTTTGATACATTGTGGGACCAGCTGATCATCGAGAGAGGGTAAGCCAGTAACCATGGAAATATGAGCACAAACAGGATGGCGTAAATGTTTCGCTTTCGAGTGAGCAGATGAAAAACAAGTGTGCTCTGGAGCACCACTATCAGACTTAGGCCATAGACACCGATCAGCGGAGCCCATTCGGCCAGCCAGGTATCAACATGAGCATAGCCCAGATAGAGCCACGGGAATCCGGTAAGTAACCAGCTGCGCAACCACTCGAACAATACCCAGAGCGCAGGAAACCCGATCAAAGTACCCCAGTGAAACCTGGCCAGATATTTCACATAGCAGTAGGCCATTGTCGCGCTCAACAGAAAAGAAAGCCCCGCAACAAACAGAAAAGTCAGTAATACAGCTAATGGTACCGGAGCGTAGCCATACTCATGAATGCTGTTGTATACCCAGGAGCTACCAAAACCATAAAAGCCCAGCCCGAAAAGCCAGCCGAGCCAAAATGCCTGTTTGGCGCTGCAATTTTTCAGGAGATAGAGTAGTAACAGCAGAGAGAGCGGTGCGGCGGGCCAAAAATCAAACGGTGCCAGAGATAGTGGTGCGATGGCCCCTGCTGCCAGTATGCCCAGACCACGGGGAGTGAGTCTTAATGCGCTTAGCATATCATTCGAAATGATCGGGTCCTGCGCAGGGAGTGATTTGTAGCGAACGAATACGCCGGTTATCCGACGCCAATACAACAAAATCTAATCCGGCAATACTGATCGACTCATTGCGTTCCGGCAGTCTGCCGAAATGCTGCATCACAATGCCCCCAATAGTATCAAATTCATCATCACTGAATTCGAGATCAAAATGCTCATTAAAATCATCAATCGGTGTCAGTGCGTTGACGATGCAGCAGCCATCTTCCATCCTGCGAATAAGCGCATCATCTGCGTCAATGTCATATTCATCCTCGATTTCGCCAACGATCTCCTCCAGCACATCTTCGATAGTGACCAGTCCTGATACGCCCCCGTATTCATCAATCACCAGTGCCATATGGTTTCGGTTTGATCGAAACTCATCCAGGAGGGTGCTGAGGCGCTTGCTCTCCGGAATTACGGTGGCCGGGCGCAGAATATCTTTGATTCGAAATTTCTGAAGATTTGAATTGAGCAATAGCGGTAGTAGATCCTTGGCCAGTAGAATGCCCAGTATTTCATCATAGCTTTCGCCAATCACCGGAAACCTGGAGTGGCCGGATTCTGTAATGGTCGGTAAAAACTCCTCTGGCGACTCGCTGGCTTTGACCACGACCATCTGTGGGCGGGGGACCATGATCTCCCGAACTTTCATATCCGTGACTTCAACAGCGCCCTGAATAATATTGTAAACAACACTATCGATCAGTTGATTGTCCTGCGCTTCTTTCAAAAAGGAAAGAATATCGTCCTTGCCTTTTGGTTCGTTGCTGAACACCTGGGATATTTTGGTCAGCCAGGATTTGCTTTCCTGGCCTTCTTGGCTTTTTTCTTCGTTCATTTTTGGTCAATTCTATCTGTAGGTTTTGGGTGGCCTATCGGTAGGGGTTGTTAATGTTAAAGTGTGCCAAAAGTGCAGTCTCCCGAGACTCCATTTGCTGAGCATCCTTGTCATTCTGGTGATCATAACCCAACAGATGCAGTGTGCCGTGGACCAGCATGTGGGCCCAGTGTGATTTCAGGGTTTTCTGTTGCTGCTGTGCTTCTGTGGCGACAACCGGGGCGCATATAACGATGTCACCCAAAATTCGACTGGAAAGCGGTTCTGGTAAACCGGGTGGCGATTCAAAGGGAAAAGAGAGCACATTAGTCGGCCCCTCTTTATTCCGAAATTGCTCATTTAACTCGGCACTTTCGTTTGTGTCTACCAGACGAACGGCTAGCTCAACGGGATCCGGCTGCCTGGACTCCTGTTGCAGCACATAACCCGTCCACGACTCAATCTCCTCATCGGAAGGGTAATCGAATGTGTCGCTAGTACGCTGGATAGCCACTTGAAGCTGTGTCATTTTTTATCGAGGTCAGGTTCGAATTTATCGTAGGCTTCAACGATCCGTTGCACCAGTGAATGCCTGACGACATCTTGAGCCTTAAAGTGTGTAAAGCCGATTTCCCGCACATCCTTGAGAACCTGGATGGCATGCATCAGCCCGGATTTTTTTCCCGCCGGGAGGTCGATTTGGGTGATGTCGCCGGTGATTACCGCTTTTGAGCCAAATCCGATGCGGGTTAAGAACATTTTCATCTGTTCTTGTGTAGTGTTTTGGCTTTCGTCCAGAATAATAAACGCGTCGTTCAGCGTGCGGCCGCGCATGTAGGCCAATGGTGCGACTTCAATAATATTGCGATCTATTAATCGGGCAACTTTTTCAAAGCCCAGCATTTCGTAGAGCGCATCGTATAGAGGGCGCAAATAAGGGTCAACTTTCTGGGCCAGATCACCGGGCAGAAAGCCCAGTTTTTCCCCCGCCTCAACCGCCGGCCGCACCAGTACAATACGGCGCATTTTCTCCATTTCGAGGGCATTAACGGCACATGCGACAGCTAGGTAGGTTTTGCCGGTACCGGCGGGACCAATACCAAAATTGATATCCAGTTGATGAATATTTTTAACGTAGTGTCGCTGATTGTTACCGCGAGGCTTTATCGTGGCTCCCTTTGTTCGTATTACCCAGCTTTTTAGTGCGTCTGTCTCGTTGATATCCAGACCGGCATCCTTTAATGCCAGGTGTACCTCATTTGGCGTTATGCTTGAATCCTGAGCATGTTGATAAAGATGCCGCAGAATACCATTGCCTGCTTCCACACTAGCGGCGTCACCCAGCAACTGAAAATTGTTTCCTCGGTTTGAAATTTCTATACCCAGGCGGCGCTCTATGAGTCTCAGATTTTCATCAAGTTGACCGCAAAGACTGGCAAGTCGCTGGCTATCCTCTGGCTGAAGCGAGAGGTTTTGTGTAACTGTCTGTAAATCTGTATCCAAGGTGGTTATTGGTGCCCCCATTCGGTTTGCTTACCTACCAGTATAGTGAATTGAATATTGATGAAAAGAGATTCTTATTGATACGTTATAGCGAAATTCATTAAAAGCGTGATTTTTTATTCGATTAGTGTTGACGGTGCTACACGATCAGGTCGGCTCGCAGTGAATGGGGCAGCGCCTCGGTTATTAAAACATCAACAAAAGAACCGGCAATGTTGGCGTTATCAGCAGTAAAGATCGCCACCCGGTTGTTCTCGGTTCGTCCTTGCCACTTGCCGGGGTCTTTTTTTGACGGGCCGATCACCAGGATACGCTGTTTTGTACCAACCATGGCCTCGCTGATCGCCATGGTTTGCCGGACAATTCGCGTTTGCAAAATCTGTAACCGCTGTTTTTTCTCCTGCTCGCTGGTCTGGTCGGCGAGTTCCGAAGCGGGAGTTCCCGGACGAGCGCTATAGATAAAACTGAACGAGTTATCGAAACCGATCTCCTCGATCAGTTGCATTGTGTCGGCAAAATCCTGTTCGGTCTCTCCGGGGAAACCGATAATAAAATCGGAAGACATGCAGATATCCGGCCGGGCTTCTTTCAGTTTGAGAATCTTGTCTCTGTACTCCTGTGCAGTATGCCCTCGCTTCATCGCTGTGAGTATTCTGTCTGACCCGCTTTGAACGGGCAGGTGCAGGTGACTGACCAGTTCAGGCACCTCGCGGTATACTTCAATCAGACGGTCTGTGAATTCAACCGGATGTGATGTGGTATAACGAATACGGTCAATACCCTCAATGGCGGCTACATAGGTGATGAGTTCTGCCAGATCAACGGTGCTACCATCGTGTGACAGGCCGCGGTATGCGTTGACATTCTGTCCCAGCAGGTTAATCTCCCTGACACCCTGGTCCGCCAGATGGGCTACTTCAGCAATTACGTCATCAAAGGGCCGGCTGACCTCTTCTCCGCGAGTATAAGGCACCACACAGAAAGTGCAGTATTTGCTGCAGCCCTCCATAACGGATACGAATGCCGTAGGGCCGTCCACCCTGGGTTCGGGAAGGCGATCGAATTTTTCAATTTCCGGAAAAGAAACATCGACTACCGGTATATGGTTTTTCCGGGTCGCATCAATCATTTCCGGAACGCGGTGCAAGGTTTGTGGGCCGAAAACCATATCCACATAAGGGGCTCTGTCGCGGATCGCCTTGCCTTCCTGGCTCGCCACGCAACCACCCACACCAATTACCAGATCCGGATTGCCGGATTTTAGTTTTTTCCAGCGACCGAGTTGGTGAAACACTTTCTCCTGGGCCTTTTCGCGAATGGAGCAGGTGTTCAGCAGAATGACGTCCGCTTCCTCTTCCTTGTCAGTTACCTCCATATCATGACTTTCGCCCAGTAAATCCGCCATACGTGATGAATCATATTCATTCATCTGGCAACCGTGGGTTTTGATAAAGAGTTTTTTAGCCATAATATTACTACGTGCCACCATGGGCATTGCTGCAAAAAGGAGCGGCATTATACTCCGAAAGAACTTGTCTGCACAGTGTACGTGCGCACCATCGCCAGTATCGGCTGGTGAGTTTTATGGGTAATAAAATAACTAATTCGGCCGGGTTGGACTATGCTTAAAATGGAGCACAAAAACTGACGTTCTGACCATCCTGTTTAATCCTGTAACCGGACTATAGAGAACCAATTGCCGCTATCAGATAAAAAGAGTGGAAAAAGCCGATCAACGGAAGAGCTGATCATTACTTTCAGCTGTGCAGCCTGTGCAGTCGTTGTTTGCCCTTTTGTGGTTGTCAGGGCTCTGGAGGGCGATATTACACTGGCGGTTATTGACCTGATTATTGTGCTGGGGGTTTCCCTGATCGCGGTCCTGACCTGGATAAAGCGTGACGTGAATCTGTCGCGCTGGCTGCTGGCGATCTACTGTGCGATAGCGGTCACCGCATCGGTCTACGCCAAAGGACCTATATCCCTGAGCTGGGTTCACCCTATGATGATGCTGTCTTTCTTTTTGCTGACGGTTCGCTCTGCACTGCTGATTAATCTGTTAGTGCTGTTGACACTCTCACCGATTATTTTGCTGGCACAGAATCAAAGTGATGTATTGGTGATTATCGGATCGCTCATTATGACCAGCATCGTAGCCTATATTTTTGCATCCAGAACCAATAACCAGCAAAAACTGCTGGAACAAACAGCAACAGAGGATTACCTAACAGAATCGGGGAATCGGCGCGCATTATCAATGCAGCTAAGAGAATCAATAGAGTTAATGAGGCGGTCGGAGCAGCGCACATCAATAATACTCCTGGATCTGGACTTTTTTAAAAGCGTTAATGATACCTATGGGCATACAGCGGGAGATGAATTACTGATTAAGCTGTGTCAAATAGTGCGTAGCAATATCCGTTTAACCGATAGACTCTATCGGTACGGAGGCGAGGAGTTTGTGGTTGTTTTGCATAGTACGGTGGCTCAGGAGGCCTACCTGACGGCTGAAAAATTGAGAAACGCCGTATCCAGTGACTCGCTAATGAGGAAATACCGGGTGACTGCTTCATTCGGTGTCGCCGAGTTGAACCCCGATGAAAATGAAACACAATGGTTGACGCGTGTCGATGGGGCGCTTTATCAATCCAAAAAAGAGGGGCGCAACAGAACGACTCTGGCAGAATAATTAAAGATCATTCGTTGATTCAGAATCAAACCTCATACCGGTGCCTATTCGTCCTTTTTAGATACTTTACTTTGTCCGGACCTGGCATCTGCCCAATACCGGATTACGGTCCATTTAAAAAGAGATGCAGTCGCTCTGTGACCCTATGGTCAAAGGGTTTCAATGCAAAAATAGTACTTTGCTTTTCTCGCAAAAGAGCTATTCTTAAGGGGGATAAGCCTGGGGCGGAATATGGATATAGAGGATCTTTCAGAAAACAGCCGACGATCTACTGAAGAGTTGATGGTTTCATACAGCTGTTTTGCCTGCGCGATCATCGTATTGCCTTTTCTGCTGTTCCGCTTTTATGAAGGAGATTACAGGCTCGCACTGATTGATACTCTGATCTGTGCGGGCCTGACGGCCATTGGCATGATCACCTGGGTTAGTGGCAATGTTCAGCTCACTCGCTGGCTGGTTTGTGTGTTTTCGATGTCGGCGGTAATCGCGGTGACCTATTCGAAGGGTGTTACCCTGGTCTACTGGCTTTTTCCGGTGCTATCACTTTCCTTTTTTCTGTCAAGCGTTAGGCACGCCTGCTGGATAAGCGGAGCAGGGGTTGTTGCGCTGATGCCGATCATATTGCGCGACAAGGAATTGGGCGAAGCGGCAACCATTATTTCAGCGTTTGCGATGGCGGTTGTTGTTGCGTATATCTTTGCGTTTCAAACGAACCATCAGCGTGCATTGTTATCGAAAAGCGCAACGATTGATTTTCTCACGGGCGTGAAAAACCGCCGAGCGCTTTCACAAAAACTGAAGGAGTCTATTGAGCTGAAAAAGCGCAAAAATGAGAGTGCATGCGCCATTTTGTTGGACCTCGATCACTTTAAGCAGACAAATGACCGATTTGGCCATGCCACAGGTGATGCGCTTCTGGTCAGAGTGTGTAATCTGATTCGCACCAAAATCCGGTTAACCGACCGTTTGTACCGTTATGGTGGCGAGGAGTTTGTCGTCATGCTCAGGGGATCGACGATTGATGAGGCGCGTGCTTCTGCGGAAAAACTGCGAATGGCTGTGCTGCAGGATGAGACCTTGAATGACTACGGCGTCACTATATCCTTGGGTGTGGGTGAGCTGCAGAGTGGAGAAACCGCAGATCAATGGTTCCAGCGAGTTGATATGGCGCTGTACCAATCAAAGGAGAGTGGACGAAATAAAACCACTCTGGCTGAAAGCGGGGAGGTGTCGGCCGTCGCTTGATTGGCTGCCGTTTGGAGGTGGAGCCAGGCTCGGCGCTTCCTCCAAACGGGATCAGTCTCGCTAGTCTATTATTTTACTGATCGGCAGCTCAATTATCGATCGGGCGCCCTGAGCCTTGAGTAGAGGCAGCACATCCCGCAGAGTGCTTTTCTCAATAACCGCCGTAATATCCACCCAGTCTCCTTTAGTCAGATGCGAAACGGTGGGCATTTCACAGGGCAGAATCTCCAATATTTCATTGAGTTTCGCCTCGGGTGCATTGAGCATGATGCAGGCCTTGGGTACAGCATTGATCACAGACTGCAGCATCATCACTATACTTTCAATTTTTGCTCGTTTTTGTGGATCATCAAAAGCGGCTTTGTTTGCGATAAAGCGGGTGGTGGTCTCTAAAACGGTATCAATGATCGTCAGGTTGTTGGCCCGCAGTGATGAGCCGGTTTCGGTTATCTCAACAATGGCGTCAGCCAGATCAGGAACTTTGACCTCAGTGGCACCCCAGCTGTACTCAACATTGGCAGTGACTCCGTGAGAAGCCAGATAATCCTCAGTCAGATTGACCACCTCGGTTGCAATCGTTTTTCCCTCCAGGTCTTTGACGCTCTTGAACGGAGAGCCTTCTTTCACGGCTAGCACCCACTTGATAGGTCGAAAGCTGGCCTTTGCGTACACCAGTTCACAGACCTCAATCACATCAGCGCGGTTCTCCTTGATCCAGTCCAGACCGGTCAGTCCGCAATCCAGCTGACCGTGCTCGACATACCGTGCCATTTCCTGGGCGCGGATTAACATACATTCAATTTCGTCGTCATTGATGGATGGGTAATAATTGCGGCTTGTCACACCGATATCATATCCGGCCTGTTTGAATATTTTGAGAGTCGATTCCTGTAAGCTGCCTTTGGGAATCCCTAGCTTGAGTTTCATGGATGGATAGCTGCCTCTGATTAGATTGTTCGTCGATAAAGCGGCGCATTATCGCATTAATCAGGGGCCGACGTCAGTAGTGGCTATCCACTCGTGCGAGAAGGGTTTAGTAAAAAATCAACAAAAGCACGGTTGGCTGCGGAAAGGTAATGGTTCTTTTTCCAGGCCAGGCCCATACGAAAAAAAATAGGTGGGTCGAAGGAGGTGCCTCGTAATTCCTGCTCCTCTTCCAGTACAAATTGTAAACAGGTAGAAATCCCTTTGCCGCTCAGTACCAGTCTCTTAATCAGCAGCATCAAATTGGTTTCAAAAATGATTTTAGGTGTTTTTTGGAGTTGCAGGCTGAGCCGGTCAATGGTTTCGCGTAGAAAATAGCCCTCTTTAATCAGTATCAGGTTTTCCTCAAAAAACGCATCGATGCTGACATGATCAAGTTGGGCGAAAGGGTGCCCGGGTTCGCAGCAAACCACCATCTCTTCGTCGATCAGCGGATGAACTTCCAGTGTATCCGGGGCCTCATCCATAATGACAATACCCAGGTCGATGCTTCCGTCCTGCAATTGCTGCTCAATTTGCCGGGTGCCTGCCTCCTCAACATAGATCTGCAGGCTGGGGTTTATGCGCATAAAATGATCAAACAGGGCGGGAAAGTAGTAAGCGCCATGCATTGCCGGCATGGCGATCCTGACTTCGCCTTTTTCCAGGCCCCGCAGTGCATGCATTTCGGTTTTTGCGTCGGATACCTGTTTTAGAATGCTGTTCGCGTGGCTTAGCAGTGCTTTGCCTTCAGGTGTCAGACTGACTTTTTTGGCCGCGCGGTTGAACAGAGAGGTTTCCAGTTCAAGTTCCAGTTTCTTGATAGAAATGCTGATTGCGGGTTGGGCAATAAACAGTTCTTCAGCGGCTTTGCTGAAGCTCAGGTGCTGCGCGACGCTACGGAATATTTGAAGTTGCCGAATGTCCATTATATAAGCGAAATATATTGAAAACATAAATATAATATATTTTACATATATAACATGGGCTGATATGGTTGGCCATCTTTTTTTTACGCCTGTGCAATCAGGCGAACACTGATTTGCAGCAATGCGTTGCAGAGCGGTTAGAGGCCGCGCTTTACGGCGCCTATGCTTCCAACCGACGCCGAACTGACGGCAGTTAGTACCCCGGTGCCAGCATCGGGGCAATGAATATAATTCTTAACTTATTGTAACCATCATCGGATGGGGGGAATAGTCTTATGGCATCACCGACTACATGGGGATCTTTCAAGTGGGAAGACCCGTTCTTAATGGATGACCAATTAACTGAAGAAGAGCGCATGGTGCGTGATACCGCCAACCAGTATGCTCAGGATAACCTGGCACCACGTGTTCGCGAAGCCTATCAGAATGAATCAACCGATCCGGCTATTTTCCGGGAAATGGGTGAACTCGGTCTGTTGGGGCCAACCATCGAAGGATATGGTTGTTCAGGCGTAAGCTATACCAGCTATGGCTTGATTGCACGTGAAGTAGAACGTGTCGATTCCGGCTATCGTTCAATGATGAGTGTACAGTCCAGTCTGGTGATGTACCCGATCTATGCTTACGGCTCGGAAGAGCAAAAAGAGAAATACCTGCCAAAACTGGCAACCGGTGAGTGGATTGGTTGTTTTGGTCTGACTGAACCGAATGCCGGTTCTGACCCTGCCAGCATGTTAACGCGTGCCAAGAAAGTTGATGGTGGTTATAAAATCAGTGGTACCAAAATGTGGATCTCCAATTCACCGATCGCTGATGTGTTCATTGTTTGGGGCAAAACTGAAGATGACGTCATTCGCGGGTTTATCCTGGAAAAAGGCTGGGAAGGTTTAACAGCACCCAAAATCGAAGGCAAATTATCATTGCGTGCATCGATCACCGGTGAAGTGGTAATGGATGAAGTGTTTGTACCTGAAGAGAATCTGATGCCGGGTGTTGAAGGTTTGAAAGGGCCTTTCGGTTGTTTGAATAACGCCCGTTTAGGTATTGCGTGGGGTTCTTTGGGTGCAGCGGAAGCCTGCTGGCATGCGGCTCGTGAGTACACCATGGATCGTAAGCAGTTTGGCCGACCTTTGGCACAGAATCAGTTGATCCAGTTAAAACTGGCAAATATGCAGACTGAAATCAGCCTTGCATTACTAGGCTGTTTACGTGCTACCCGTTTGCGTGAAGAGGGCCGTTTGCCTCCTGAGTTGATCTCGCTGTTAAAACGTAATTCCTGTGGCAAGTCTTTGGAAATAGCGCGTATGGCTCGTGATATGCACGGGGGTAACGGTATCTCTGACGAGTTCCCGGTTATGCGTCACATGATTAACCTGGAAACAGTGAATACCTATGAAGGTACGCATGATGTTCACGCACTGATTCTTGGTCGTGCGCAGACCGGATTGCAAGCTTTTAGCTAAGTGTCCTTTTAATCTGATACAGGGTCGGAGTCAGTCTGACTTCGGCCCCAGGTTACTTATCTGTGGCCACACCCCTCTCACATATCCGTGTTCTGGAGCTAAGTCGCATACTTGCCGGGCCCTGGGCTGGCCAATTACTGGCCGATCTTGGCGCTGAAGTGATCAAAGTGGAGCGGCCCGATGCAGGTGATGACACCCGCCATTGGGGACCTCCCTATCTTACAGACGATACGGGGCAGGAAACCTCGGAGTCAGCCTACTATCTATCCGCGAATCGCGGAAAAAAATCAATCACACTGAATATTGCCTCGCAGCAAGGTCAGGCTGTCGTCAGAGATTTGGTGCGGCAGTGCGATGTGCTGATTGAGAACTACAAAGTTGGTGGCCTGGCAAAATATCAACTGGACTATGAGTCACTAAGAGCGATTAATCCAAAATTGGTGTACTGCTCCATCACCGGATTTGGTCAGGATGGTCCCTATGCACATCGAGCCGGCTACGATTTTTTGATTCAGGGCATGGGCGGATTGATGAGCGTGACCGGCGAGCAGGATCATCTGCCCGGTGGTGGTCCGCAAAAGGTCGGAGTGGCTTTAACGGATATACTGACAGGTATGTATGCCACCACCGCTATTCAGGGTGCCCTGATAGAGCGAGAGAAAAGTGGAACTGGCCAGCATATTGATGTGTCTCTATTGGATGTGCAGGTTGCTTGCCTGGCTAATCAGGCAATGAACTACCTGATTGGCGGAGAGGCACCAGCACGCCTGGGTAATGCACACCCGAATATTGTGCCCTATCAGGCTTTCCCCACGCGAGATGGTCATATTATTTTAGCTATCGGCAATGATGAGCAGTTTCGTAAGTTTTGTGACGTGGCAGGTCATGCAGAGTGGGCGCTGGATGAGCGGTATGCCATGAACTCCGCGAGAGTCTATAACCGTATTGAGCTCTGTGAAGCAATAGCTCAGGTGCTGGTTTCGCGAGCGAGCGCAGACTGGTTAAGCGCGCTGGAAGAGGTGTCGGTACCCTGTGGACCGATTAATACCATTGATCAGGTGTTTGATAACCCGCAAATCAGGGCGAGGGAAATGTGTGTTGAGGCTAAGCATCCGCTGAGCGATCATGTGCCGCTTGTGGCAAACCCCATCAAATTTTCCAAAACACCTGTGGCGTCACCCAAGGCGCCACCCTTGTTGGGTGAGAATACAGACGAAGTCTTGGCTCAACTGCTGGGTTATTCTCGCGCGGATATAGCGCAACTAAGAGCTAAGCAAGTACTTTAGCCTGTCTCCAAAAGGGTCCAATTTCCGGTATCTTTTGCCGCCATCGAAGCCTAAAATGAAAGCTATACGCAAGAGAAAGAAAGAGTCGATATTTTTTTGTCAGTTGTGGTATCCTTGCGCCCCTTTTTAGTTGCCACCGGTATTTGATTGTTCTATGGCCAAACGACAGATTTATAAAGTTGTTTTCTATAACAAAGATAAAATTTACGAGGTTTTTGCCCGGCAGATTTATCAAAGTGATCTTTATGGGTTCATTGAAATCGAAGAGATCATCTTTGGTGAGCGCAGTCAGCTTGTGGTTGACCCCAATGAAGAGAAACTGAAAACAGAGTTCGAATCGGTGACGCGTAGCTATGTGCCACTCCATTCAATTATTCGAATCGACGAAGTTGAAAAAGAGGGAGTCGCTAAAATTAGTGAAGCTGGTGGCGCAAAGGTGACGGCGATGCCTGTTTCGCCATTTAGACCTCAGGAAAATTAACCTTCCAAAGACGACTAAAGCAAAGGGAATTTACTTTTTCTGGCAATCCCCCATATTCTTGTGATAAGTTGATCCTATTCTTAATGCTTGGCGCTCTTGAATGCGGTGTAGCAATTTTTAAGAAGTAGGTGTTTCACCGCAGATAAAAACGATTGGCGCCGGCTTTTTGTGGTGGGAGCTTATGTCGTGAACGCAACATCTGCAGAAACCGCGGTTCTTGGACCACTCCTCATTTATTTCTTTGCGGTAATGGGGCTGGTGGTTGCCATGACTTTGTTGTCCCATTATTTGGGGCCACGCAGGCACGATCGTGCCACCGACGAACCCTTCGAGTCCGGAATTGTTTCGGTCGGCGGTGCTCGTTATCACGTGACAGTCCCTTTCTATCTGGTAGCAATTCTGTTTGTAATTTTTGACCTGGAAGCCGTTTTCCTGTTTGCCTGGGCGATTGCTTTTCGTGAAGTCGGCTGGTTGGGTTTTATTGAAGTGATTGTATTTATAGTAATTTTAATCGCTGCATTGATCTATCTGTGGCGTTTAGGTGCGTTGGATTGGAAGAAAGACAAACCGAGAGTTACCGTTAAACAAGAATAAAGCGAAGCAGTAAATAACTAAAAGGTGTATCTATGCGATGGAGCCTCAGCAAAGCTGATTCCGGCCCCGGAGAGGGGTTGCGTGAGCACTATTTTGATGAAAATGTGCAGCGCAGCATGTTTATGGCCAGGCTTGACGACCTCGTTAACTGGGGCCGTAAAAATTCATTGTGGCCTTTTAATTTCGGTTTGTCATGTTGCTATGTGGAGATGGCAACGGCCTTCACCAGTCGTCACGATATTGCCCGTTTCGGGGCAGAAGTGATTCGGGCGACGCCCCGACAGGCTGATCTGATCGTAATTTCAGGAACGGTTTTTCGAAAAATGGCCCCCGTTATTCAGCGCCTTTATGATCAGCTACTGGAACCCCGGTGGGTTATTTCGATGGGTTCCTGCGCCAATTCGGGCGGTATGTTTGATGTTTATAGTGTGGTGCAGGGGGTTGATAAATTCTTGCCGGTGGATGTCTACGTGCCCGGCTGCCCTCCGCGACCGGAAGCGCTGTTGCAGGGATTGACTCTGTTGCAGGATGCCATAGGCCAGGAAAAAAGACCGTTAAGCTGGGTGGTAGGTGATCAGGGCGTCCAAAAGGCTGACAAGGTCAGTCAGAGAGATTTGAAACAGGAAGAGAGGCAGAAGGTAAAGATTCTGAGGTCGCCTTACGAGTTGTAGCGAGTGTGAGATTTTCCGACTAAAAAAGGGAGATTAACCGAGTGCTAACAGAAGTGCAGCAACGATCAAACATAAACCAGGAGTTGGCTTCCCGGTTTGGTGCTGCACTATTGGCAGAACAGACGGGTTGCGATGGAATCTCTACTTTCTGGGTCACGCGCGACCAGATCCTGGCTTTTCTTAGCTACCTGAAGTCAGAGATTACACAACCCTTTGCCATGCTTTATGACCTTGCCGGTATCGATGAGCGTGCACGCAGCCACCGCCAGGATCAACCAAAGAGTGATTTCACGCTTGTCTATCACCTCACTTCTTACCAGCGAAATCAGGATGTGCGCGTTAAGGTACCCCTGTCACAGGACGACGCCTGGTTGCCCACCATCAGTAAACTTTGGGCTAACGCTAACTGGTATGAGCGTGAAGCCTGGGATATGTTCGGTATCGAGTTTAGGGGGCACCCCAATCTGAGCCGTATTCTTTGTCCGCCGACATGGGTGGGGCATGCCCTGCGCAAAGATCACCCGGCCCGTGCGACCGAGATGGAACCCTTTAGTCTTGATCAGGAAAAAACGGAACAGGAGCAGGAGGCGCTGCGCTTTCGGCCAGAAGAGTGGGGGATGCAACGGGCCAGCGAAGACAGCGAATATATGTTTTTGAATCTGGGTCCGAATCACCCCAGCGTGCATGGCGTGTTCAGAATCGCTTTGCAGCTTGATGGTGAAGAGGTTGTCGATGCAGTACCCGATATCGGTTATCACCACCGGGCATCGGAAAAAATGGCAGAACGTCAGTCCTGGCACACCTATGTGCCCTATACAGATCGGATTGATTACCTCGGTGGCGTGATGAATAACTTTCCCTACGTCATGGCGGTGGAGAAATTAGCCGGTATCGAAGTGCCTGAGCGAGTCAAAGTGATCCGGGTAATGATGGCCGAGCTGTATCGAATTGCCAGTCACCTGGTTTTCTATGGCACCTTCGCCCAGGACGTCGGGCAGCTATCCCCGATATTCTATATGTTTATCGATCGCGAAAAGCTGTTTGAAATTATAGAGGCGGTGACAGGCGCAAGGATGCATGGTGGATGGTTTCGGGTTGGTGGAGTGGCTCAGGATCTGCCAAAAGGCTGGGAGCGAATGATCCGCGAGTTTCTGGATTACATGCCGGCGCGCCTGAAAGAGTACGACAAAATGGTGATGGAGAACAGTATTCTTAAGCAGCGCACCCAGGGGATTGGAGATTACAGCACTCAAGAGGCGATAGAGTGGGGGGTGACCGGACCGGGACTGAGAGCAACAGGGTTTGAGTGGGATTACCGAAAAAACCGGCCTTACTCCGGTTACGAAAATTTTGACTTTGAAGTGCCAACCGGGAATCGGGGCGATTGCTATGACCGCTGTGCGGTTCGTGTGGAAGAGATACGACAAAGTCTGCGTATTATCGAGCAGTGCCTGAACAATATGCCGGAAGGTCCTTATAAGGCCGACCATTCCCTAACGACCCCTCCACTTAAAGAGCGTACCTTTAAAGATATTGAAACACTGATCCAGCACTTTGTGAATGTCAGCTGGGGGCCGGTTATTCCGGCGGGTGAAGCTTGCACCCCAGTGGAGGCGACCAAGGGGGTGAACAGCTACTACCTGATCAGCGACGGTGGCACCATGTCCTATCGGACTCGTATTCGAACACCTTCATTTCCGCATTTGCAGATGATTCCGCTGATCAGTCGTGGTTTGTACGTGGCTGATTTGATAGCAATCATAGCCAGTATTGATTTTGTGATGGCAGACGTAGACCGATGATGGAGTGCAAACTGCTTGTTGCACCCGACGACGGTGCGAAAAATTTATCACCGAACACAAAGAATGATTGCTGTTACATCGTAAGAAATTGAATTGACTGGAATAAAATGAAAAAAATAGCAGCTCTCAGTCCCGATGAAATTGCCGAAATTGAGGCCGAGGCATCTCATTACGAGCAGAAGCAGGCGGCCTCCATAGAGGCGCTCAAGGTTGTGCAGAAGCATCGTGGCTGGGTATCAGATGAGAGTATCAAGGCGGTGGCGGAATTGTTGGAGATGTCACCTGCCGAGCTGGATGGTGTGGCGACATTTTACAATCTGATTTTCAGAAAACCGGTAGGAAAAAAAGTGATACTGCTATGCGATAGCGTCAGTTGCTGGATTATGGGCTGCGACCATATCGCGGCGCAGCTTAAGGGCGCACTGAATATTGGTTTTGGAGAAACCACGGAAGACGGGGAGTATACGCTGCTGCCGGTAGCCTGTCAGGGTGCTTGCGATCGGGCACCGGTAATGTTGGTCAACGGAGAGCTGGAAACTCACCTGGATGAAACGAAAATCAAAGAAATTCTGGGAACCAAATAGATGAAATTAGCGGGTTGTTAATCAATGGAAACACCCTTAACACAAAATATCGGAACCGATAAAACGCCACTCGATCTCAAGCAGTATCGGGCAAACGGCGGTTATCGGGCGGCTCACAAAGCGTTGCTGGAAATGGAGTCGGGCGACATCCTGCAACTGCTGCAGGATGCGGATCTAAGAGGACGCGGAGGTGCCGGATTTCCGACCGGAATGAAATGGAGTTTTGTGCCCGTATACAAAGACCGTGAAGAGCTGCAGCGCAGGCCCAAATATCTGGTGGTCAATGCAGACGAGATGGAACCGGGAACCTTCAAGGATCGGTTACTGATGGAGGGCGACCCTCATCAATTAATCGAGGGCATTATCATCAGCGCATATACGCTTCAGGCGCAAACGGCCTATATTTTTATCCGTGGCGAATACACCCGCAGTGCTGAGTTGTTAAACCGGGCGGTTGCCGAGTGCCGGGAACACGGCTTGTTGGGGCAGAATATTATGCACAGCCGGTTTAATCTGGATATTCATGTGCATACCAGTGCGGGACGGTATATCTGCGGCGAGGAGACCGCGTTACTCAATTCACTGGAAGGAAAACGGGCCAATCCACGTGCCAAACCGCCGTTTCCCCAGGTCAGTGGATTATGGGGTCGTCCCACAGTGGTCAATAATGTCGAGACTATCTGTAATGTGCCTCATATCGTCAATAATGGTGCGGACTGGTACAAGGGGCTGAGCCTCACGGGTGATGCCGGTACCAAAATCTTTGGTGTCAGTGGTAGGGTGAAAAAGCCGGGTGCCTGGGAGTTACCGCTGGGTACTCCGGTACGGGAGATTATTGATAAGTATGCTGGAGGAATGCAGGACGGTTTTAAACTGCGTGGCTTCTTGCCAGGAGGTGGTTCAACCAATTTTCTGACCGAGGAGCATCTGGATCTGCATATGGACTATACCTCCATCGGAAAAGCCGGAAGTCGTCTGGGTACGGGCACCATGATTATTATGGATGACAAGACCTGCCCGGTTGGAATGGTTTTGAATCTGGAGCATTTCTTTGCGCAGGAATCCTGCGGCTGGTGTACGCCTTGTCGTGATGGTTTGCCCTGGGTGGAGCATATTCTGTCCGAGTTTGAGCAGGGAAGAGGCGAACTGGAAGATATGGAAACACTGAACCGGCATACCCATCTTTTGGGGCCGGGAAATACATTTTGTGCACTGGCTCCAGGCGCTATGGGCCCTCTGGAAAGTGCGTTGCGGTATTTTAGAGAGGATTTTGAAGCACATATCCATGCAAAAAGCTGCCCCTGGGGCCGATGAGCGCGTGTTTTTGGAGAGGGGCGTGTCAGCATGGCGAAGGTGTTTAAAAAAGATAAAACGGATGATGAATAGCGGGTTAACCTATGGTCAGCATTGAGATAGACAATCGCATTTATCAGGTCCCAGAGGGGGGGAACCTGCTGCAGGTGTGCCTTTCACTCGGCTTGGACTTACCCTATTTCTGCTGGCATCCGGCGATGGGTTCAGTCGGGGCATGCCGACAATGCGCCGTTATCCAATACAATGATCGTCACGATGAGGTGGAGGGTGACCAGCGTGATGAGCACGGGCGACTGGTGATGTCCTGCATGACACCGGTCAGTGAAGGAATGCGAATTTCGATCGATGCTGACAACGCCAAAGCATTTCGTGCAGATATTATTGAATTGTTGATGACCAATCACCCGCACGACTGTCCGGTGTGCGAGGAGGGCGGTGAGTGTCACCTTCAGGATATGACGGAGATGAGTGGTCATACCCAGCGTAAATATCGAGGTAAAAAACGTACTCACCGTAACCAGTACCTGGGGCCATTCATTAACCATGAAATGAATCGCTGTATTGCCTGTTACCGTTGTGTTCGTTACTACCAGGACTACGCAGGCGGGCATGACCTTCAAGCCATGGCGGCGCATAATCATGTTTATTTCGGACGCCATGAAGATGGTGTGCTGGAGAATGAGTTTAGCGGTAATCTGGTAGAGGTCTGCCCAACCGGTGTCTTTACTGACCGTACACTCAGTCAGCATTACACCCGTAAGTGGGATCTGCAGACTGCGCCATCCATTTGCGTGCATTGCGCGCAGGGGTGCAATACCAGCCCCGGTGAGCGTTACGGCACGCTGCGCCGTGTAGTGAACCGCTATAACGGTGAAGTGAATGGTTACTTCCTTTGTGATCGCGGACGGTTCGGTTACGGATTTGTAAATCGGGATGATCGTGTTACAGCTGCTGAGCTTCGAAAAAAAGTGGATGCTGATGTGGTTCGTGAGAGGCTGTCCAGACAGGAAACCCGCGATGCGTTAGTTGATGCCTTGGCATCGGATAAACGGTTGCTGGGTATCGGTTCTTCCAGAGCCTCACTGGAGGCAAACTTTGCATTGCGTGAGCTGGTTGGGGAACAGAATTTCTACTCGGGACTCAACAGGAAGCAACAAAAATTGCAGCAGGCCATCATTGAAATAGTGCAGTCCTGCCCGGTCGCAGTACCTGAGTTGAAAGCGGTTGAAGAGGCAGATGCTGTATTTGTGTTAGGTGAAGATGTGATGAACACTTCGCCCAGGTTGGCGTTGAGTTTGAGACAAACCGCCCATAATGCAGGCAGGAAAGTGGCCGATGCACTAAGAATTCCGCATTGGCAGGATGCGTCGGTACGTGAAGCTTTGCAAGCGGACAAAACGCCCATCTACATTGCCAGCATGATGAACACCCGCATTGATGACATTGCCAAAGCCACTTTTCAGGATACTCCTCAGGAGATAGCGCAGTTGGGGTTTGCTGTTGCCGCCGCCATCGATTCTTCCGCACCAATGCCTGAGCAGTTAACCGAGCGGCAGCAGCAGCTGGCGCAGGAGATCGCATCGGTGTTAAAACAGGCAGATAATCCTGTGATTGTGTCTGGTACCGGTTGTCAAAGCCGGGCCGTAATTACTGCTGCGGCCAATGTGGCACAGGCTTTGGCAGCGCAGTCCGCGAAACCTGCTCAGCTCTATTATTGCTTGCCTGAATGCAACAGTATGGGGTTGGGATTACTGTCTGCTATGCACGGGGATGACAGCCTGGAGCAGGTTATCGAGCAGCTTGAATCGGATCAGGTCGATACCCTGGTGGTACTGGAAAATGATCTTTGCCGCCGGGTTAATGCGGATCAGGCGGAACGGATTTTTCAATCCGGAAAACAGCTGCTGGTAATAGATCAGGTTAAAAATGAAACGGCCCGACAGGCTGATTTATTGCTTCCTGCCGCCAGTTTTGCGGAAACCGAGGGAACATTGGTCAGTAGTGCGGGCAGGGCACAGCGGTCCTTTGCGGTTTTTCAGCCAAAAGAGGATATTAGAGGCAGTTGGGAGTGGCTGTCGGATATGATCGCGCTGCGAAATGGCGATCAGCAGCCGCGCTGGCAGCATTTGGATGAGGTCACCGAAAGCTGTGCTCAAAAAGTGGCTTCACTTGAGCAAATTGTTGATGCTGCTCCGACAGCTGAATACCGTATAGAGGGCATGAAAATCGGCCGGCAGCCACACCGTTACAGTGGCCGCACCGCGATGCTGGCGGATCAGTGTGTTTCAGAGCCGAAGCAACCGGTGGATGAAGATTCAGCCCTGGGTTTTACCATGGAAGGCTATCCGGGTGAAAAACCTCCATCGGTCACCCCCTACTACTGGTCACCAGGCTGGAACTCCAATCAGTCGGTTCATAAATTCCAGCAGGAAATGAATGGTCCTTTAAAAGGAGGGGATCCGGGTGTGTCCCTGTTCGGGCGTAACGAGGCCGCAAAAACTTGCTGGTTTGCTGCTGAGATGGATCAACCGGAGGGCCAGGGAGATTGGTTGTTATTGCCGGTCTACCAAATCTTTGGAAGCGAGGAGCTTAGTGCCCTGTCGGAGCCGATTGCTGAGCGGGCACCGGTGCCAACCGTTACTTTGGCACCGGATAGTGCTAGAGCGCTGGGTGTAGAGCAGGGCGACGGGTTAAAACTGCAGTCAGGCAAGAACACAGTCAGTCTTGAGGTTTGCATCAGCGAGGAGTGCCCGGGCGGTGCGCTACTTGTTGTAGAGGGTTTTGCAAAAACAGCGGGCTTGCCTTTCCACAGTCGGGTTAATGCGGAGAAAGATGGCACCTGGCAACCGCGGCCCGAGGCGAGTGTATTTCTTTCTGACAAAGGAGTGCAGGCGTGAGTCTTTATGGTCAGGTTGGCTCGGTTGCCAGCATCGTCGGCATTCTGCTGGCAGCTGTTTTGACAGCATCCATGCTGACCTGGCTGGAGCGCCGTCTGCTGGGAATCTGGCAGGACAGGTACGGCCCCAACCGTGTCGGACCGTTCGGTCTGCTGCAGGTTGTGGCGGATATGATCAAGATCTTTACCAAGCAGGATTGGGTGCCGCCGTTTGCGGATAAGCCGGTCTTTATCATTGCACCGGCGATCGTCATGGTGTGCATGCTGATGGCATTTGCGGTCATTCCCGTTGCACCCGGGATTGGGGTTGCGGATCCGCATGTGGGTTTGCTATTTTTCCTGGCCATGACCGCTCTGGCCGCTTATAGCGTGCTGCTAGGGGGTTATGCATCAAACAGCAAATATGCGCTGTTGGGAGCGCTACGGTCAGCTGCGCAAATGGTCAGTTATGAAGTCTTTATGGGAATCGCGTTGATGGGCGTAGTGCTCATGGCCGGTTCTTTCAATCTGAGAGAGATCGTGCAGGCACAGGCGGGTGGATGGTACATCATTCCGCAACTGATTGGTTTCTTAGTCTTTATGATTGCCGGTATTGCAGAGAGTCACCGGTTACCGTTTGATCTTCCGGAAGCCGAACATGAAATAGTTGCCGGGTTCCATACTGAGTATTCCAGTATGAAGTTTGGTATGTTTTTTATCGGAGAATATCTGGGCGTTGCGCTGATTTCCGCGATGATAGTGACGCTCTATTTTGGTGGTTGGCTGGGTCCGGTGCTGCCGCCTCTGGTTTGGTTCTGCCTGAAAACTTTCGTCTTTATCTGTTTCTTTATTCTGCTGCGTGCGGCGATACCTCGTCCTCGCTATGACCAGCTAATGAGTTTTGGCTGGAAGATCATGTTGCCGGTTGCCCTGATTAATCTGCTAATTACCGGGGGGGTAGTGCTATGGCTCGAATAGCATTGGCGGCGTCGACGGTTTATTTGGCTCAGTTCGGGTCCACTCGGGATATATTGGCAAAAGCACCGGGAGGGCAATCTTGAAAGCGCTATTCAGCCAATTTAAAACACTATGGCTGGTGCTCAAGCACACCTTTACCCGCCTTGACACCGTGCAGTACCCGGATGAGATGCCGCCCCTTTACCCGCGTTATCGGGGCCGAATTGTACTTACCCGAGACCCGGATGGGGAGGAGCGCTGTGTAGCCTGTAATCTTTGTGCGGTGGCCTGTCCGGTTGATTGTATTGCACTGCAAAAAGCGGAGGATGAAAACGGGCGTTGGTATCCGGAGTTTTTCAGGATCAATTTTTCACGTTGTATTATGTGCGGCCTGTGTGAAGAAGCCTGCCCCACGACCGCGATCCAACTCACTCCGGACTTCGAGATGTGTGAATACGACCGGCAGAATATGGTGTATGAAAAGGAGCATCTGCTGATTGACGGGCCGGGCAAATATCATGACTACAATTTCTATCGGGTGGCTGGTAAAGCAGTTGGTGGAAAGGATAAAGGCGAAGCTGAAAATGAAGCAGAACCGATCGATGTGAAGAGTTTAATTCCATGAGCATAGAACTGATTTTATTTTATACCGCATCAGCCGCGGCACTTTACGCAACGGTTATGACCATTACCCGTTTGAACGCGGCGCATGCCCTGTTATACCTGATAGCCTCATTGCTCGCGGTTGCGGTGCTGTTTTATCTGATGGGGGCTCCCTTTGCGGCCGGACTGGAAGTGATTATCTACGCCGGTGCCATCATGGTGTTGTTTGTGTTTGTAATCATGATGCTGAATATGGGGAATGCCACCGTCGAGCAGGAACGACAATGGTTGAACTACGGTATCTGGATCGGCCCCAGCGTTATCTGTCTGATACTGCTGGCCGAAGTGCTGACCCTGCTGGTGCATGACCAGCGTTTGTCGGGGGCACTAATTGTGACACCCAAGGATGTCGGCAGTTTGTTATTTGGCCCCTATCTGCTCGCGGTCGAGTTAGCCTCTATGTTGCTGCTTTCCGGGTTAGTAGGTGCTTACCACCTGGCCCGACCGCTCAATGAGAGAGGCGATGATTCGGCTCGGGAGGTGACGGAAGAATGATCAGTATTCCGGTTGAATATGGTCTGTTACTGGCGACGATTTTGTTTTGTCTGGGGCTGCTTGGTGTGCTGGTGCGGCGAAATATTATTTTTGTGCTGATGTCGATGGAGATTATGTTTAATGCTGTGGGCTTGGCGTTTGTTACAGCAGGTTCGCGCTGGCAGCAGGCTGATGGGCAGGTGATGTTTATGCTGGTCCTGACATTGGCCGCTGCTGAAGTCGCGGTGGGCCTGGCGCTGGTATTGCAACTGCATAAGAAATTTAAAACTGTGGATATCGATGTTGTTAGTGATATGAAAGGGTGATAGGGCATTAATGGGGCCAGGGTTTGATACGGCACCGCCCCGCAAATTAAAAAATTGAGAAAATAATAAACGAACAATGTTAAATCTACTTTGGCTGGTTCCGACGTTTCCTCTGCTGGGATTTCTCCTGCTGGCTCTCGGTGGGTTGCCGAAAAAGGTAGCCGCCTGGGTGGGTGTAGGGTCTGTGGCAATGGCAGCACTGATTACGCTGGGCATTGCGCTGGAGTTTCTTGGCTTACCGGTAGAAGAGCAGGTTTTCAGACAGAGTCTTTGGCAGTGGATGAGCAGTGGTGACCTGGAGATAGGATTTGCACTGTATCTGGATCCTCTGGCACTGGTGATGATGAGCATTATTAGCGGAATCGGGTTTTTGATTCACCTCTATTCGGTGGGCTATATGGACGACGATCCCGCCTTCGCCCGCTTTTTCGCTTATATGAATCTGTTTGTTGCTGCCATGCTGATGCTGGTGTTGGGCGATAATCTCGTGTTGCTCTATCTAGGCTGGGAAGGGGTTGGTCTTTGCAGTTACCTGCTGATCGGTTTTTGGTATGACAATCCGGATAACGGCTACGCAGCACGCAAAGCCTTTATCGTTACCCGTATAGGAGATACCTCAATGGCGCTGGGGTTATTTCTGCTGTTTATGCATCTGGGGACACTGGATATTCAGCAGTTGATGCAAAACGCGGGTGGCAGTTGGACTGAGGGTTCGCTGATGCCGACAGTGGCGGCGGCTCTGTTGCTGGGCGGTGCATTGGGCAAATCAGCACAGTTGCCTTTGCAAACCTGGTTGCCGGATGCCATGGCCGGTCCCACACCGATCAGTGCACTGATCCATGCAGCGACCATGGTCACGGCAGGCGTCTATCTGGTTGCCCGAACCCATGCGCTGTTTTTGTTGGCACCTGATGTACTGTTTGTGGTCGCAGTTATCGGGGTGCTCACCCTTTTGATATCAGGATTCACCGCGCTCGTTCAGACCGACATAAAACGTATTCTGGCTTTCTCGACCATGAGTCAATTGGGATATATGTTCCTGGCCCTGGGTGTCGGTGCCTGGTCGGCGGCTATTTTCCACCTGATGACCCATGCCTTCTTTAAGGCGCTGTTATTCCTGGCTTCGGGTGCTGTCATTATTTGTATGCATCACGAGCAGGATATTTTTAAGATGGGCGGGTTGCGTAAACGACTGCCTGTGTCGTTCTGGAGTTTCATTATCGGCGGCCTGGCTTTGGCAGCCCTGCCGCTCACCTCCGGTTATTACAGCAAGCATGAGATCCTGGTGGCAACCCATTCTTATACACAGTCAGGAGATACGCTGTGGGCGGTGGCGGTTTTCGGCGCACTGATTACCGGCATCTATACGTCACGGCTGATTTTCGTGGTGTTCTTTGGTGAGGACAAAACTCATGCGACCGAGAGCAGTATAGGACTGAATATCAAACTACCATTGCTGATATTGTGCGCCCTGTCGCTGGTGGGCGGGCTGATCCATGTGCCGCTGCAGTCGGTATTTCCGGCCGTGCCAGAGCTGCCACATCTGACAGGCCTGACCAATACACTGACCTATGCAGCACCCTTTGTCGGCATATTAATCGCTTATCTGTTTTTCTACCAGAAACCTGAATTGACTGACCGGGTAGCTAATAACAGTCTGGGCAGCCTGTTGCAGCGTTTTTGGTTCAGCGGCTGGGGTTTTGACTGGCTCTACCAAAAACTGCTGGTGAATCCATTTATGTGGCTGGTCAGGACGAACAAACAGGATGTGGTTGATGCGTTTTATAGCTTAATCGCCTGGCTGATTCGAATATTGCATAGCTTGTTGAGTATAACCCAAACCGGACGGGTACAGTGGTATGCAGCCGGTATCGCCTTGGGTGTGGTGGTGATTGTGGGCCTGGGTGTATGGAGGGAGCATCTATGGTTTTAGCCTGGTTGATAGTAATTCTTTTTGCGGGTGGCGTTGTTGCCTGGCTGGCAGAGCGCACCCGATTGGCTGACCCTCGCTGGATAGCGATTGCAACCATTCTCGTTGACCTGCTGGTGCTGATCAGTTTTAGCCTCTCTTCGTCGTCAGTCACCATTGCCGGGCAGGAATGGTGGGCAACACTTGATCTACCCTGGATTCCCCGGTTTGGTATCCATTTTATTCTGGCAATGGATGGCCTGGCCTTTTTAATGCTGTTGTTAACCTTGTTTCTGGGGTTGGTCGCAGTACTTTCCTCTTGGGCCGAGATTAGCAAGAGTAGCGGGTTCTTTCATTTTAATCTGTTGTGGACCCTCGCTGGAGTAGTCGGCGTCTTTACTGCTTTGGATCTGTTCCTGTTCTTTTTCTTTTGGGAAGTGATGTTGATACCCATGTATTTCATCATTGCCATATGGGGACATGAAAACCGTACCTATGCGGCCATTAAGTTCTTTATATTCACTCAGGCCAGCGGTTTATTAATGTTATTAGCCATGGTCGCACTGGTCTATTTTAACTATCAGCAAAGTGGCCAACTGACCTTTAGTTATTTTGATCTTCTCGGTGCAGACTTGTCGGATGCCCCTGCATTCTGGCTAATGCTGGGCTTCTTTATTGCCTTCGTCGTAAAACTGCCAGGTGTGCCTCTGCATACCTGGTTGCCGGATGCGCACACCCAGGCACCAACCGCTGGCAGCGTCATTCTGGCGGGTATTCTGTTAAAAACCGGCGCCTACGGATTGATTCGCTTTTGTGTGCCACTGTTTCCGGAGGTATCGGTGAGCTTTGCACCTACGGCTATGTGGTTGGGTGTGGTGAGTGTGATCTACGGCGCCGCTGTGGCTTTTGCACAAACGGACGTAAAGCGCTTGATTGCATATACCAGTATCAGCCACATGGGCTTTGTGCTGCTGGGTCTCTATGCCTTTAACAGTCAGGGTTATCAGGGCGCAGTCATGACCATGCTGGCGCATGGTATGACTTCAGCCGCACTGTTTGCTTTTGCCGGAGCGGTTCAGCACCGTATTCATACCCGCGATATGCGGGAAATGGGTGGATTCTGGGATAGCGCGCCAAAGATGGGTGCCATCCTGATGTTTTTCTCCATCGCCGCACTGGGGATGCCGGGACTGGCCAATTTTATCGGAGAGTTTCTGGTGCTATTGGGAGCCTTTAAAGCCAATAGCTGGATTACGGTGTTTGCCGCCCTAGGATTGATATTGGCGCCAGTTTATTCGTTGATTGTGATTCAACGTATTTTTCATGGTAAGCCGTTGGTGCCCAAAACCATTAGTGATTTTACTCACCGTGAGGTATTGATGATGGGGATGATGATGTTGGTCACTATTGGTTTGGGCCTGTATCCGCAACCGGTGATGGATGCAGTGGGGGTGGCTGTGCGGATTGGCGGTTAGGTTGCTGATTAGGGATGCCGTTGCAATTTATCTGTTACCGGCCAGACTAGAATATTTTGTACATTTGAGATAAACAAGAGCAGAACAAGCGCATGACAACAGAACAGCTATTAGCACTCCTGCCAATGATCACCATTACCGCCGGCTCGGTATTGGTGATGATGTTGTCAGCTTTTGTTGCCAACCACAGGCTGATCAATACCCTATCTCTACTTGCCGTATTACTAACTCTTGTAACACTACTTGCGGTCAGCGGTGTTGCGCCCATGCAGGTGACACCACTGGTGCTGATCGATAAGTTTGCGCTCTTCTATAGCGGCCTGGTTTTGGTGGCAGGTGCTGTGGTGATAGTGCTTTCGCGGAATTACTTCAATCAGGCAGAGGGCCGAGGCGTGCGTGCGGCTGAGTACTATATTCTGCTTCTGGTTGCACTGCTCGGTGCAATGGTGTTGGTTTCAGCCAGTCATTTTGCAGCTTTTTTTATCGGTCTGGAACTGCTGGGTGTGTCGCTTTATGTGCTGGTGGCTTATCTGGCACCATCTATTGGCGGTCGAATTACCTCTTTGGAGGCAGGCGTTAAATACCTGATCCTCTCGGGGGTTGCATCGGCGCTGTTGTTGTTTGGTATCGCGTTATTGTATGCGGAATTCGGAACGCTTACTTTTACAGAACTTGGTGAGCATTGGCAAAATGCGGAGTCATTAAACGGGCTGTTTGCAGCGGCGGGAATCGGTTTGGTATTGTCCGGTGTGGCCTTTAAGTTGTCTCTGGTGCCCTTTCATATGTGGACGCCGGATGTATACGAGGGAGCCCCAGCGCCGGCCACAGCTTTCGTGGCTACAGTCTCCAAGGGTGCGATATTTGCTTTCCTGCTGCGCTTTTTTATCACCACTGGCGCTTTTAACAATCAGATGATCTGCCTGGCGCTTGCTTTGGTGGCGATCGCTTCCATGATTGGAGGTAATTTACTTGCGCTGATGCAGAACAATGTGAAGCGTATTCTGGCTTACTCTTCCATCGCCCATATCGGTTATTTGATGGTGGCTTTTCTTGCAGGCAGCACAGGCCAGGTGGCGCTGCCAGTGGTGGAAGAGGCTGTGGCTTTTTATCTGGTGGCTTACTTTGTCACAACTTTGGGTGCTTTTGGTGTTGTCAGTGTGTTGTCTGATATGCATGGTGAGAGGGATCTGGACCGGTTGGATGAATACAATGGGTTGTTCTGGCGGTCACCCTGGCTGGCTACATTATTAACGGCAATGCTGTTATCTCTGGCAGGCATACCCCTGACAGCAGGCTTTATTGCCAAATTTTATGTCTTCGTGGTGGCTGCCGAAGGGCTGCTTTGGTGGTTACTGGCGGCACTGATACTGGGTAGTGCGATCGGCCTGTATTACTATCTGCGTTGGGTGGTGTGTGTCTTTAAGCAACCGGAAGAGGGCCGTAGCCAGTCTGCCGAAAGCTTATCCCTGTCACTCAATGAAGTGCTGGTTTTGATGGTGTTGGCGGTAGCGTTGATTGGTCTGGGCCTCTATCCTCCGCCTTTGATTGAACTGATACAGGCAATTTGATGCAAGGGATAAATGAGCGATAACTGACTAGCCGGGCCCGAGATAATGAAGCTGTAAACCATAGCAGATCACAGCAAGTACAGCTGTTACGGATACAATGACACCGAGTAATCTGAAGGGGTGGAATTCGGCTTCCTGGCGGCCGGATTGTTGCGGTTGGGACATAATGGTGACAATCTTTTAAGATTAAAGTAAAAGCTTATTCTAACCCGGTTGCTTATTGATAGCTATCGATGTTTGTGGAGTGCTTACAGTAGGACTTTTTTACCATTTAGTAATGGTTTTGGGCAACAGTTGGTGCGATTACAGGTAGTAGACGTATGGGGGAGAAGATAACCGGTGGCTGTCTTTGTGGCAAGGTGGCCTTCCGCGTGGATAACCAATTTCAACAGCTCTATCGATGTTATTGTAGTCAGTGCAGAAAAATCACCGGCTCGGCGTATGCATCGAATCTGTTTACTCAATCAGATAAATTGGAGTGGTTGACGGGGCAGGAGAATATTCGACGCTTTGATCACCCCGGCCGGGATTTTAGTAAAGCGTTTTGTGCTGATTGCGGGTGCGGTGTTCCCTTTGTCAACAAAAGTGGGTCATTGATGATAGTGCCTCCAGGATCGTTGGATAGTGATCCTGACATAGTAAGGCAAACAGATATTTTCTGGTCTGAGCGTACGCCTTGGTCTGAAGCCGGCGCAGATCATTTTGATAAATTTCCGGAATGAAGGATTTTGCCGCCAGGCTGAGCTCAAACCCGAATGGCAATTGCTTAAGCCGGAACGCTTGCGTTTTCAGGTCTGTCCCTCCAAAGAGGGTGCAATGAATGACGAGATAACAATGCCTCCTCTCCCTCTGGGAGAGGGAACAGTATTAGGCTTTCTCGACTGCCTGCCAGCAGGGGGAAGAACTATAAACCAATTAATAGGTGCCATTCAGATCAGACCATCATTATTCGATCAATTAACCAGAGAATGTACCGATGAAAACATCGTCGCCAAATGCCAGTTTTTTGTTCTCCGCCATTGCTGGGGCCGTTTGCCTGGTTCTATCGCAAACAGTTTTTAGCCATTCCAAGGGTGAGTGGAAAAACATGGCACAAATATACGCCAGTACCTGCCATTATTGCCATGATACGGGTGTCGGGCCGATTCTGCTGGGAAGGCAGTTGCCGGCCTCTTATGTTGCACACAGGGTACGCAACGGATTTAACGCCATGCCCTCGTTTAAACCCAGTGAGATAGGTGTTTCAGATCTGGAATCGCTGGCACAGTGGATATCACTGAGCGCGCAGCCCAACAAACCTTCGGTTAAATAAATATGCAGATATCGAGAAGAAAATTCCTGACATGCTCCGCCACCACGGCACTGTTATTGTCTCAACCCGTGTCGGTGTTGGGGCGTACCAAAGAGAGCAGGGAAGATATACGTGTGTTGATCGCAGAGACTAATCTGGCGAAACAGATCCAGGAGTATTTACCATATTATAAAAGTATAGGTTTAGACACTGTTGAGCAGCACTCGCAAATAGTCGACGTTAAATCCCTGCGCAGTTGGATAGCGAACAGCGCCGGGCATAAACTGATCGGTGCCGTGAGTAGTGAGCTTTATCCCGTTTTGGAAACCTTGCTTCGTGAAGCCGGGGGTGCGTCACTTTTTCACGGCAGGCACACGGTGACTGCGAAAGGCTGGTCCAGACACAAATTTTACACGGTGCCTGGCAGTCAGGGGGCAGCACAGTATTTTACCGCCAGTCTGGGCGCGGGAAGTCGGGTTAGTCTGGCTGACGAATGTTGTTTTGGTGCTGTTGAGAAGGTGGATCAAAACAACAAAAACCTGAATGTTGCGCCAAATTGGTTTGCGGCGGTTGCCGGAATGATGGTCAGCATAGCTAGTGATCGCTGGGTTCCTGGGGTGGTTAAACAATATCCTTTAGCAATGGGTGATGAGAGCCTTAAAGCGGTTGCCGGCATTGAAACATTTGTATTTAAGGTCTGAATGTCAGTGAATTCAGCGTAAAGCATAGAGGAAGATAGCGATGGGCGAGTTGAATTTTGTAGCGCTACCCGAGGGTGTTAGTGAAAAGGAATTTGCTACCGCTATTGAGGAGTTTAAGGCAGCGATCGGTGTCGATAACGTGGTGGTGTCACCGGAGTTAATCGCACCCTACGCCAAAATCATGATTCCGGTAGATGAAAACAAGCATATGCCTGCTGGCGCACTGATGCCCAAGACCGTTGAAGAAGTGCAGCAGATTATGGGAATCTGCAACAAATACAAAGTACCCGTCTGGCCGATATCAACCGGACGAAATTTTGGTTATGGATCCGCAGCACCGGCGCGCAGAGGTACTCTGGTTCTGGATTTGCGGCGTATGAACAAGATCCTTGAAATTGATGCGGACCTGGGCTTTGCGCTGGTTGAAGCCGGCACTACCTATCAACAGCTGGCGGATTATCTTGAGGAGAATAACATTCCACTCTGGCTGGATACACCGATGCCGGCGCCGGTGGCCAGCCCGACCGGAAATACCCTGGACCGGGGCGTCGGATACACACCTTACGGCGAACATTTTATGTTTCAGTGTGGAATGGAGGTAGTGCTGGCCAATGGTAAGGTATTGCGAACCGGCATGGGAGCGCTTGAAAATTCCAATACCTGGCAGGTGTTCAAATGGGGGTATGGCCCTTATCTCGATGGGATTTTTACCCAGTCAAACTACGGTGTGGTTACAAAAATGGGATTCTGGTTGATGCCCAAACCCCCGGTTTACAAGCCTTTTCTGGTGAAATATCCCAATGAGGAGGATATTGTTACGGCGATTGATACCATTCGGCCGCTACGGATGAACCAGATTATTGCCAATGCCGGAACGGTATCCAATGCGCTCTGGGAAATAGCAGTCACGTATAAGCGAGCTGATCTGTGGGATGGTGAGGGGCAAATTCCCGATGAAATTGTCAATAAGGTTGCCCGGGAAAAGGGCTACGGTGCGTGGAATGTCTATGCCGCGCTTTACGGTACCCAGGAACAGGTGGATGTAAACTGGAAAATGGTTAAGGGAGCATTTGAAGCTTCCGGAGGCGAGGTGCTGGTCGAAGAGGACATGGAGCCCGGTGATCCGCTATGGCAGTACCGTAAGGATATGATGTCCGGTACCTTGAGTATGCTGGAGTTTGGTCTATACAACTGGCGCGGTGGTGGCGGGTCCACCTGGTTTGCACCGGTGTCACAGGCAAAAGGCAGCGAAACGCTGAAACAGATGAATATGGCAAAGCAGATTACCCGTGAGTACGGGATAGATTATGTCGCCCTGTTCATTATCGGCTGGCGTGATATGCATCACATTGTTGATATGCTTTATGACCGGACTAATCCGAAGGAGATGAAGGACGCGCATGGCTGTTACAGAAAATTGCTGCAGGATTTCGCCAAACAGGGCTATGGTGTGTATCGGGCCAATACCGCATTTATGGATGAGGTAGAGGCGCTTTATGGTGAGGTGAAGCACGAGGTAAACCAAACCCTGAAAGCCGCGCTGGATCCTAACGGGATTATTGCGCCCGGAAAATCGGGTATCGATATTGAGCGATAGCCCCGGCGCTATTCAGCACGCAGCGCATCGATCGGGTTTTGTTTGGCTGCCATACGGGCCGGAGCAATACCTGCAATAAGCCCGATCACACAGGAGAGCAGCAGCGAAAGTAGCAGGTAGACCGGGTAAAATGTCAGAGGCAGATTGGGTGCGGCAAACTGAAGAATTATAAAGACCACTAACACAATCAGCAGACCCAGAACGCCACCCAACAGAGCCAGGAATATTGCTTCGCCGAGAAAAAGTATCAGGATTTCCCGTTGAGTAATGCCCAGTGCACAGAGTAGTCCGATCTCCGGTGTACGTTCGCGCATGCTGGTGGTCATTATGGTCAGCACACCTACGCCACCCACCACTAATGAGATGCCGCCAAGTGCAGCGATAGCGAATTTTACAACTGTCAGAATTTTATCCAGTGTTTCGAGCATATCCTCCTGGGTAAACAGCGTAAAATCCTCACGGCCATGCAATTGTATCAGCAGATTTTTAATGCGGTCTGCCATTTGCTGGGAGGTGACGCTTGGGCTGAAAACCACATCAATTTCCATAAGCCCTTCCTTGTTAAACAGCTCAAGGGCACGACTGGTTGGTATATACACCACATCATCCAGGTCGAACCCGAGCAACTGGCCTTTGCTCTCCATGACACCAATTACGCGATGCCTCATGCCTCCGACGCGAATGAATTCACCCAACGGGTTGCTTGCACCAAAGAGTTCCTGTTTCAGCTTATGTCCCAATACCGCATAGGCACGGGCTTTTCTCGGGTCGTCCGGAGGTAGAAATCGCCCTACAGCGACGTTAAAGCGCCAGGCTTCAGCCGCCTGGTGCCCGACACCGAGAATCTCTGTGTCCCGGGCAAACTGGCCGGCTTCAATTCTCCCGGTTCCCTGAACCATCGGAACGACCTGTTTAACATGGCGTAACCGCGTGAGTGCCTGACTGTCTTCGAGGGATAATGGTCTGACAGATTTAAGCAGCGACCCCATTCCCTGGGTGCTTACTTTGCTGGGTGTAACCGCGATCAGGTGTGTGCCAAATTGAGAAAAGCTATCCAGCATATAGATACGAATGCCTTCACCGATCGATGTCAGCAGGGCGACCGCTGAGATGCCAATGGCAATACCCAGTGCGGTTAACGTGGTGCGCAGTCGACTGGTAGTAATCGCTCTGAACACCCATTTCAGCCAGTCGTTGAGCAGCATTATTTCACCGTTAACGCAATGACGGGTTCCAGTTTGGCCGCCCGGTTGGCAGGCAGATAAGCAAAAACCATGGACGTTATAAAAGCCACACCCACGGCGCTCATTATTGCCCAGTAGGGAGTATAAAACGGAATGTCCGGGAAAAACCGGTTTCCGGCAAAAATGAGTAATTCACCGATCAGCACCCCGGTGAGTGCGCCGACCAAGGCCAATAGCGAGGCTTCAGCCAGAAATAGCATACGGATCTGTCCGGCAGGTGCGCCGATTGCCTTCAGCAAACCAATTTCCCGAGTGCGCTGATTTACTGAAATCAGCGTAATATTCATGATCAGAATGCCCGCGACCAGCAAGCTGATTGAAGCAATACCGACGATTGCAAAAGTCAGTACCAGCAGCAAATCATTGAAGGTGCTGATCATTGCGTCCGGGCGCACCAGTGTCACATCCAGCTCGCCCTGATGCAGTTCGGTCATAATTTTTAACAGTTGCTGTTCTACTGTCGCCAGTGCGGTATTTTCACTGACTTTAAAAAATACCCGGAACAGCGCCTCAGTGTTAAATAGTGATTGCGCGGAAGCGACAGGAATAAACACCGCGTCACTGAGATCCATGCCGAAAGCATCTCCACGTCCTTTGGTCAGACCAATAATGCGGCAGCGGCGGTCACTGACCCGCAGCCATTTGCCGATCGCGGATTGACCATCAAACAGTTCCGTCTTAACGGTTTCACCAATTACGCAGACATTCTTCGCCTGCCCCATGGGAATATCCGGTAGTGGTTTGCCCTGGCGCATCTCTATCTCACGGATCGCGAAAAACTCTGCAGTTGTACCTACAGTCATCGTTTCCCGGGAACGGGATTGATAGGAGATAGGTGCCGAGCCGACCACCAGGGGAGCGACCTGTTCCACGCCTCGAACCATACGCTGAAGAGTTTCTGCGTCAGACAGGGTGATATTGCGAGCCGCACTGCCGGTGACTGGTGGCATACCCCCAGTGGTCTCTTTTCGTCCGGGGAACATGATCAATGTATCGGTTCCGAGAAAAGAGAACTGCCCTAACACATAGCCTCGAGCACCTTCTCCCAGGCCTGTCAGGGTAACGACGGCAGCCACGCCTATCGCCATTGAGAGTAACGTCATCGCACTTCTGAAACGGTGACGCCCCAAAGTCTGGCCGGTAAATATGATGATATCCGTCAATCTCATCAATGTGTCCTAGTCGGTGATGTCGTCCGCTATTTTTCCATCAACCATGCGTATACGGCGATGGGCGCGGGCTCCTAAGTCTGCATCGTGGGTCACCACCATCAGTGTAATACCCTGCTGGTTCAATTGCTCCAAAACCTCAACCACTTCTGCGCCCGATTTCGAGTCGAGATTGCCCGTGGGTTCATCAGCCAGAAGGATGCTGGGGTTCATAATAATGGCGCGACCAATTGCCACGCGCTGTCTCTGCCCGCCGGATAGTTGATTGGGCAGATGATGTGCGCGGTCCGTCAATCCCAGTTTTGCCAGAATCTCCTCGACCATTCGGGTTCTTTGTTTTGGCGGAATACCAGCGAGCACCAGCGGCAGAGCAATATTCTCCTGAGCCGAAAGCCGTCCGACCAGATGGTAGGATTGAAACACAAAGCCGATTTTATCTCTGCGGATTCTTGCCCGTTGCGCTTCAGACAAACTGGAGGTGCTCACGCCGTCAATGGTGTATTCACCGCTATCGGGTCGGTCCAGCAATCCAATGGCATTAAGCAGAGTTGATTTGCCGGAGCCGGAGGGGCCCATTACGGAGATATACTCTCCCTGATTAATCTGAAGGTTTATCTGGTTCAGAGCATGAACTGCCTGATCTCCCAGGTAAAAGGTACGACATAGTTCGCGCAGTTCAATCATCTTTGGGCGTTACTTTGGCGCCGGCCTCTACGCCGGCTGCATCCAGGGACAGTACAACCCGGTCCCCGGATTTGAGGCCGTTCAGTATTTCAGTATAAGACCAATTGCTGATTCCGGGTGTGAATTTGCGGCGTTCCAGTTCCCCGGTTCCCTCATGAAACAGCAGCACGTGGTCGTTTTCCAGGACTGTCTCGGTGGGGATGCGCAATGCATTATCCTTTGACTCGAGGATAACACTGATATCGGCGCTGTAACCTACCAGAAGCGCAACATCGCCGGGAGCCGGAGTGAACTCAATATCCACGTCCACGGTTCTGGCCTGCTTCTCAAGATCCAGGACATAGGGCGCGATACGGATCAGCTTGCCCTCGAAAGAACGGTCACCAAATGCATCGAGAGTGATTTCGGCGGGCTGGCCGGTTTTTAACGGCATGGCGTCGACTTCGTCTATGGGGGCGGTGACATAAAGGCAGTCGGTATTGATCAGATCAACCGCAGGTGGGGTGGCGACGCCCGGCGGTGAGGGTGTGACATACTCGCCCACTTCGCCATTGATCTCCGCAATCACGCCACCAAAAGGTGCTTTCAGTTGGGTCAGCTCAAGCAATGCCTGTTGCAACTCCATAGCCGCTTTAGCGACCCCGATCTCAGCTTGAGCCGCTTCACATGCGAAAGCGCTGGCTTCGGCTCGTGTTTTGGCGTTATCAGCTTTATCCACGGATGCCAGTTTCTTGCTGACAAGTGCTTGCAAACGGTTTGATTCCCGGCGGTCAAATTTTGCTGTCAGGCAAGTTTGTTGCTCTTTAAGTCGGGTCGCCTCCAGAGTTGCCTTTGCCTGATGGCTCCTGGCCAGCCGATCCTTGTTCCATAGTTCCAGCAATATCTGGTCCGCAACAACGATATCGCCCTCTTTAACGTGGAGTTTTGCCACGTGACCGCCGATGGGCATAGACAGTTTGGAGCGCTGGCATGCCTTCACTGTACCGGCACGTGTATTGGAGATGGTTGACTGGACTGGCCCCGGTGCAACTTTGACCAGACTGACCTCTGGGATATCCTCTCTGCTGGAATACCAGAAAGCAATGCCCAGAATACAGATGACCACAACTGCGATGACTATTTTTTTCATAGGCTAATTCCTTTTGCCGGCCAATATACCATGACAGCGAAGGAATAAAAGGATTGCCGGGCAATTGCTTCGATCTGTTTAACCCGAAGAGACACCCTCAATTCGCATTGCGACGTTTCCTGGTATAGAATTCGGGTTCTACAAATTCAAATAAACTGATGGCAGGGACGCTATGGTTATTCGGCTTTTCATTTTTTTTATCAATTTACTCTGTTTCACTTCTGTATCGGTCGCCGCTGTCTATCAGTGGCGTGATGAAAACGGGCAGGTTCATTTTAGTGATGTACCCGCGACTGATGCTAAACAAATTACCACAATAGAGGATAAACCCGACAAGGCAGATCTGGAGCGGCACCGACAGATACAGAATAAACTGGAGCAGACTGTAAATCGACAGAGCGTTGAAAGGCGGAGAACGGATCGCGCATTAAACTATCAGAGATCCAGACAGAAAAAGGCCAGGCAACAGGCTAAAAAACGTTGCAGCAGGGCGAGGGAACAGTTGGCATCGACACGCAAAAGCTGGCGAAGAAAGGGCCGTAAGGGTTACAGAAACCGCGACAAATTGGGCCATTTGGAGAGAACAAGAAAGCTGGAAAAAAGAGTATCGGATAGCTGTTAAAAAAACTGGGGGGTGACCTGAGTCTCCCCCCAGACAGAACAGGGATTGATGGATATCAACCTGAATTGCTTTGTTAGCCAAAGAACACAAATTGATGTGTAGTACCTTATCTTAGTCACCGGGAGGGGGCATTGATTTGTATCAAGAATTGGTGGTTATACACTGAAGCAGATTAGAGACTATGATGGTGTTCACGATTCGACGGTTAGTGGGAGTATTAGAGTTCACAAGGCAAAGACTTGCCCCTTTCCGTGCCAACCCTAGTAATTTCGTGGGTGCGGATGTGCCCGTGCCGTCTTCTGCATTTTTTGGGCATTAGGAGAGTATTAAAATGTATAATCCTTTTCTTAAACTTTGCGTCTTGGTTTTTTCTTTGATGTTATGCTTCGGATGCCAATCAAGAACTTTTGAATTTAAATATATTTCTTTAGAAAGTGCTGAAGGTAGCATGGTTCTTGAGTGGATGGCGAAGCCCCCTAGCGGGGTAAAAACAAATAGGAAGATTCCGGTTAAATACAAAATTGAAAAACAAAATTATATTGTTCATATCCGGTTAGTTGAAGAAAGAAATGCCAAAGCATTGGTCTTTACCGTTATAGATAAAGACGATCAGGAAAAATACAAGTTAAAGGGAAATCACATTACAGATATCAGCTCGAATTCCAGATACCCAGGATATGATTATTATTTTTTACCCCCCGAAAATTCTGTTGGGTCGATATTGGACTTTAAAATTTATAATTCTAAAAATGAATTAGTTGATAAAGAGCGGATTCCCTACGAAATAAAAATAGGAGGATCTTACGTTTCTTATGACTCTATATGAGAGACTGCGAAGATTGGGGTCATTTTTTTAGAGGGGTAGGGGAATTCCGTGGACTCAGGTTGCTACAGTTTCACGGACAGGTCTTTGATTTATGATTTAGGTTTAGATTGGCGCTAAGCGCATTTTTTCACAGGTAGGATATAGCGACCATTTCTGCTAATATTTCACTGCTAATTCAGAAAACCGTTCAGGAGCCGTTCCAGTCGGATCCCGGTTTTATGCAAATATTCAGGACAAATACATTAAATGGAGGTAATTGTAATGAAGTCTTCAATCAAAATGTTCGTGAGAGCAGCTATCTTTTGTGTGTCGTCAGTTATTGCGCTGAATGCAGTCGCGGAAGCACCACCATTCCCGTTTCCGGAATTGTTTCCCAGTAGTGGTGAGTTGTTCCCGTTACCAGCCCCCTTGGATGTCAACAAGTTGTTGGAGGAAGCACTTAAAGCAAAGGCTGAAGCTCTGGCTGATCCCGAAATTTCGGTGCAATTTGCAAAATTCATGCGCAATTATTACGAGGCGCTTCTGGATGAGGGGTTTACCAGTCAGGAGGCGCTGGATATTTTGACCGCTACCGGTATCCCGTCTATTCAATAATATAAGGTGGGAAAGTGGTGCGGTGATAGGGAAACGGTGAGTATGCTTAAAAGAGGGGAGCAGGTTACCCGGCACCCCTATTTCCCCTGTTACTCAGCTCGGTCATATGATCAAGTAAAAAATCAATAAATACGCGTACCTTGCCAGGAACATATCGGCGATGTGCATAAATGGCGTGAATCTGCTGCATCTCCTGGTTGTATTCTTCAAGTAATGGGATAAGTCGCCCGGATGCAATATCTTCACCGATCATGAACTCGGAGAGACGGACGATACCCAAGCCGGCGATTGCCATTTGGTGCAGTGCATCGACCGTATCGGTAATAAAGTTGCCTGTTACCTTGAATACCGTTTTGCCTTGTCTTGCTGCCAGTGGCCATTGATTGAACTGTTCGCTGGTTGAGGTGGTCAGGCAGTTGTGTGAGTTAAGGTCGCCGGGCGTTTGCGGCGTACCATTGGCTTTCAGATAGGTGGGGCTGGCGCAGATAATTCGTTTACTTTGCCCCAGTTTCCTTGCCATCAGACTTGAGTCGGATAGCTGGCCGAGACGAATAGCGACATCAATTCCCTCGCTGATGATGTCCGCTTGTTTTCCGGAGAGGAGCAGTTTAAGCCTGATACCTGGATAGCACAGCAAAAACTGCTGTGTTAACGGCAGCAGGCGGTGTCTGGCAAACCCCGGCGAACAACTGACCACCAGTTGTCCGGCAGGCTGTTTTTGGGATCCGCTGAGTTGCTCTTCGGCGGCTTCCACCTGCTCGAGAATGGTTAGGCAGCGCTCCAGAAATTGCTCCCCGCTTTCCGTTAGCTGCAGTTTTCGGGTGGTTCGGTTAAACAGTCGAGATCCGAGCCGGTTCTCCATTCTCGTAATGAGTTTGCTAACCGCTGAGGGTGATAGCCCGAGATCGCGTGCTGCTGCTGAAAAACTCCCCAGTCTGGCCACTTCGGTAAAAGCGGTCATTTCTGCCAGTTTATCCATGCTGACCCTATATGTGAATATTATTCATAAGAGAAATTACATTAATGAATATAAAAAAATAGTAGCACAGGTATTACTATTAGACTATTCGAATTGAGGTGATCATTATGTTGGAACTTTACACTCATCCTATGTCCCCATGTGCTCAAAAGGTGCGTATTGTGCTTGCGGAGAAGGGGCTTTCCTGCAAGATGCATACAGTGAATCTGGCTGAGAAAGAAAACCTGAATCCTGAGTATCTGAAGTTGAACCCGTTGGGTGTGGTACCCACGTTGGTTGATGAGGGGCGGCCGGTGATTGAATCGAGTATTATTTGTGAGTATCTGGAGGATAGTTACCCTGAGCCAGCGCTAAGGCCAACCGATAGCTATGCACGCTCCCGAATGCGGTTCTGGATGAAGCACGTAGATATCAAATTGCACCCGTCCTGCGGCACGATTCAATGGCCGATGGTGATGCGGCCAACATTGATGAAAAAGTCAGAGCAGGAGCGGCAGGCGCTGCTGGAGCAGATACCGGAGAAGCCGCGCCGGGAGAGACAAAAGCGGCTGGTGCAGTTTGGTCTGGATGCTCCGGATGTTGCGGATGCGGTGGCTACCTATCGTTCGACGGTACTGGCGATGGAGCGTGATCTGGAGAAGAGTCGCTGGATCGTCAGTGAAGACTTTAGCCTGGCAGATGTTTGTCTGGCGCCCTATTTTCAGACCTTGCTGCAATTTGGTTGGACGGCCCTTTTTGATCAGGATTGCCCTAGGGTTGCGGACTGGTTCGCACGTTGTTGCGAGCGTACGTCCTATCAGTCAGCCGTTGCTGCTGATTTCCCCGCTGAGCTAATGACGGACTTACAGCAAAAAGGCGGTGCTGTTTGGCACAAGATTGCCCGTTATCTGGAGAGCGTCGGGTAAGCGGTGCATCGCTCAGGCTGGAATGATCCCGGGTTAGCCAGCCTGAACTTCAAGTCAGTGAATGTGGCAGCTGCTACGCGACTGCCTGCTCAGTGGTTTTATTGAGCTCCTCCCTCAGTTTGTGACGCTGAATTTTCCCGGTAGCGGTTTTGGGTAGATCATCGCGAAGTTCAATCCAGCGGGGATATTTCCATAGCTCGAGGTTATCTTTGACAAACTGTTGTAACTCCGGGACCAGATCCTGGTTTGCCGGTTGCCCCGGCTTTAAGGTAACGTAGGCGCATGGTTTCTCATTTCCTGCCTTGTCCTTGCGCGGCACTACGGCCGCTTCCAGTACCTTATGGTGCTTGCTCAGTGTTGCTTCAATCTCTGCGGGTGAGACCCAGTTTCCGCCGGATTTAAACATATCGTCGGCGCGGCCCTGGTAATGAAAATAGCCTTGGTCGTCCTTATAGTACTTGTCTCCGGTTTTCATCCATCGACCGATAAAGGTGTTCAGGTCTTTTTCTCGCTGATTCCAGTAGCCGAGTGCCTGGGTGGGGCCACTCACCCACATTTCACCAATTTCTCCCAGTGGAACATCCTGGTCATCTTCGCCAACCAGGCGGAAGGTGTAACCGGGAACCGGCAAACCGGAGGCATCGTAGCGTACCTTGTCAGGCGGGTTGCAGATAAAGTTGTGTAGCATTTCGGTCATACCCACCCCGCTCAGCAGTGGAGCATTGAAACACTTTTCCCAGCGCCGCCCCAAGTCCTCAGGTAATGCCTCTCCGGCTGAAAGACAGCGGCGTAAACTCGTCTTTTCGGTCATATCGGCATCGTCTATCGTTGCCAGCATGGAGGCAAATAGCGTGGGAACGCCGCCGAACAGTGTAGGCTGGTGCTCCTTTAGAATGTTAAGAGCTGCTTCAGCAGTGGGTCTGCCGCGCATCATGATCGTTGCTGCACCTACCGAAAAAGGAAACAGCATTCCGTTGCCGAGTCCGTATGCAAAAAACAGCTTGGGAACGGTAAAAATAATGTCCTGTTCATTAATGTTCAGAATTTGCCTGCCCATGCCGTTCGCGACATGGAACAGGCTGCTGTGGACATGGATCACACCTTTGGGGTGGCCGGTGGTGCCTGATGAGTATAACCAAAGAGCGACATCGTCACCTGTGGTGTGTGCGCAATCCAGTTCCAGGGAGTGCCCTTCGATCAACTCTTTGTAGGTGTTGTGACCATGACCTTCATCACCCACTACGATAATATGTTCCAGATGGTTTTGTTTGGCCAGTATAGGGGCGAATTTCTGGTAGAACTGTTCGTCCACTATCAGGATACGCGCGCGGCAATCATTGAGCATATAGTCAAATTGCTCGGTAACCAGGCCATTGTTGAAATTTACCGGTATGAGGCCGGACTTAATGCAGCCCCAAAAAATACAGGCGTATTCGAAACTGTTGTCGAGACACAGGGCAATACGGGATTCCTGGGGCATCCCCAGGATGCGCAGTGCATTACCGGTCTGGTTGACCTGATCAGCCAGTTGTTGATACGTATAGCGATTGGCTCCATCGATAACGGCGGTATAGTGACCCCGTCCCTCGATCAGGTGTCGGTCAATAAAATAGAAGGCGGAGTTGAAGCGTCGGGGTAAACCCTGGTTTTGATGTTTGGACATTGTTCCTCACCTGTTGTATTTTTGTCTTTAGTTTACTGAAGTTCCTTTATTGGCAGTTTTTAGGTGAGGTCTTTTCACCGCTGCATTGCAGGTGGGTATTTTAGTTGCTGTCGTGATACTGCTGAATGCACTAAGGTATCAAAAGCTGGTACTTTTGAACGATTTTTGTGCTGGATCTTTGTAGCTGGACTTGTGGGTTGATAACAATGATGGAAAAGAGTATTCCGAATTATTATCTCTATGGTGAAACGGAGCCGGTGGACGATCTGCACTATGTGCATATTGAATCGATAGCCTCCAGAAGTCGCAAGCACGACTGGAAAATTGATCCGCACCGGCACGATCACCTGTTTCAGATGCTGTTTCTGGAAAGTGGCAGTGTGCGAGCGGGCGTTGACCAGATCGAGCGCACTTGTCCTGGCGGCAGTATTCTGACTGTTCCGCCGACAGCAGTACATGGGTTTGAGTTTGGCGAGGATACCCTGGGCACCATCATCACCATTGACGAATCATTTTTGCTTAGTGTCTTTGACTTAAAGGAAAGGCACCTCGTGCAAGGGCTTTTGGATGAAGCCTCGAGGGTATCTTTGCAAACGGATAGTGATGATTGGAAGAGCATTCTGGGGCTGGTTGAGCGGCTGTCTTTAGAGTTCAAATGGCCAGGTATGGGAACAGTATCGCTAATCGGTGCTTATCTGAAAACCATGATTATTCTGTTGGCCCGGTTACTTTGCAGAACTGAGGAGTTGAATATTCGCGGTTCAAGAAACAGGGCGGTTTTTGACCGGTTTCGTTATCTTCTGGAGCATCATCTGGCGGAGCATTGGTCAGTTAAACGCTATGCTGTTAAGTTAGGTGTAACCGTAGGAAAGCTGAACCGGATCTGCAGCGATTTTTCACAGCGGCCACCTTCAGAGATCATTCAGAGGCGAATGATGGTGGAATCCCGACGGTTGCTAACCTATACAGGAATGTCTATTAATGAGGTTTGCTATCAGCTGGGCTTTAAGGATCCGGCTTACTACTCACGTTTTTTTAACCGCAATCAAGGCATGAGCCCCAGTCAGTTCAGGGAACAGATCGAAAAGTGTTGAGGACAATTGGCCAGACGTGCCACTTAAAGATTGCTTCGTATTTACCCGTTTTTAGGCAACTTGCGTTTCTCAAGACTGGGTTGCCAAAGCATATGGCTATAGAGAAACAGGTAGACCGTAAATGGGATCGTCCACAGTACGGCGGAAAAAAGCATCAGCTGCAGATTAAACTGAAAGAGATAAGCCCAGATCCTCAGGATGGCCGCAATAAATATCAATCCGTAACAGACCACCAGCAACGGACTGGGTTGTAGCGTGCGGCCGGTATGCCTTAGTACAACGCGGGTCATGAAGCTGATGCCCATTAACCCCAGCGCGCCAGCTGTAAATGCATGTAGCCACAGATGATTGGAGATTATCTGGTTGTAATCATAGAGCGCGCGTAGCGCAAAGGTAGCCAGCAGCCACAGATAAGCCATATGCATGATCAATATAATCGGATATTTTCTGATCTGCCAGGTATGCCAGCGAGCAAAACGAAGTGAATGGATTAACAGTGCTGACAGAGAAGCGGTCAGGCGCCAGTCACTGCTCATCGTCAGTAGGTCCGAGAGAATAAAAAAAGCGACCGACAGAATGCTTAAAAATTCGATTGTCGGGTTAAACCGGATCTCTTCTATGCCGCGCTCAGGCAGAATGTTGTTGGTAAAAACCACCGCGAGAAATGCACCGGCTACAACAAATTTGATCATAATTGCGTAGATGGCCGTGCGCAAACCCAGAGCAGTGAGTTCCGGGTTTTGCTGTATAATGCCCCAGTGGAACAGGATATTACCCAGGCAGATGCCCATAAAAATAATCAGTGCTGCCAGATAGACCCGGTTAGGTGCGGCCCAAAGCCTTGGTGTGACCATGATAGAGATCACCAGGTACAGACTGCTATCCACAGCCAGCACCAGCAGCTCAGGTAATTGTGAGGAAAAATAGAATGCCAGGCGGCCCAGTACCCAGAGCAGAGCAAGTAGCATCAGTCGCCATCCTGAGATCTCTTCGGTCTGCGCCCAACTGCCCAAAAATGTCAGGGTAAAGCCCGCGACGATAGCTCCAAAAAAGCCAAACACCATTTCATGGCCATGCCAAAGGTTGGCCGAATAGACTGCATTCGGGCCTAGCGAAAAGCCAAAATAGCCGCCCAGCCACAGTATCATCAATACCGGGCAATAGAGGGCGCCCAAGAGATACAGGGGGCGAAACGGGCTTTTCCAAATGGGTGCTGATGAAAGTGCTGTAGATGTCGCTGGTGGCATGAAGCTGAAGGCCGCTTGGTTAAAGGTAACACAGGATAAGTTACCTGTTGGTTTTGCGCAACCGGTGATCTGATTCTCGGGTCGGGGGAGAGCTATTGTGACAGGTTTAGCTGTTTAATCTGAGAAATTAGTTAGTCCATCCTCCGTTAAATGGAATGGCCTGGCCGGAGATAAAATTGCAGTGGTCGCTGGCTAAAAATACAGCCAGTGCCGAGTGTTCCTGCCCGGTACCCAGTCTGCCTGCGGGGACTTCTGCAATGCGTTGTTTGAACTCATCTGTTTGCTGGTATTCCGGTGGAAAGTACTCCTGGTTTTCTACAAATATTTGTGCGATGGCGTTGACCTGAACATTGGAGGGAGCAACTTCGTTGCCGACCGCTTTAACCCATGAGAGTTGTGCTCCGCGAGCGGCGATATAGGCAGATGCATTGGCAAAGGGTTTTAATGGTGCAGCGCTACCCATCACGATGATTTTGCCGGATTGTCGCGCTATCATCTGTGGCAGTACTGCTCGACCTAATCTGAATAACGGATAAACCATCTCCTCAAAGGGTGTCTGTAATTGTTGGTCCGTCACCTCTATGGCCGTTGCTCTGTAGCGTTGCGAGGCCAGGTTGATTATCAGTACATCGATGTCTTTAACTTCGCAGACCAGGTTGTCTGCGGCCTTATCATGGGTTAAGTCTCTGTTGTCCGGAATAACCTCAGCATTTTCCTGTGTGAATGCCTCGACCAGTGTCGGCCCCATAAAGCTGTTCGCCTGGGTGATCACGACGCGCTTGCCACGAAGGCCGTGGCGCTGGTTTTTCCCTTGATCCGTCATAATTTTGTCCTTTTTAGAAACAAAAAAGGGGCGCTTAATCGTGCAATATCAAGCGCCCCTGGATGGTAGAAAGGTAAACCCTAGCGGCCGGTGGCTCGCATGTTTTGTACTGTGAACTTGCTGACCGGGTTCAGTTTCGGATCCACCTGACCCTTGAACTGACCGGTGGTGCAGTGGTTCGCCTGTACGTCAATCATCGCAAAGGAGTCATCAATCGATACCCCGGTGCCCTTGTTCTTGGGCAGGTGATGCTCAGGATGCGCCTGTCCGATATACCAGGTCTTCCACAGCTTGCCGGCACGGTCATAAATGTTGGTGCGCGGAATGGTGTAGGTCTGGGCATCGATAAAGTGTACCCGCTTGCTGATCGGGTGGTTCTTATCCACCGGCTCCGAATGCAGCTCATACACCTTACGCAACTGCCAGGTGATGTTCGGGAAACAACCGCCCTTACCACCAAACGCCACCACCTGATAACCCTCGTCATCCTTGTGCGTGTCCGGATCCAGATCCAGGTCATTGTGGTTGTAGAACGGCATCATCAGATCACGGGCGCCCTTGAAGGTCCAGGTCATATCCGATACCCGACCGTTATACCCCTCAAAATCCTCGATCATCAGATCAGAGCCCAGGAATGAGTCGGTGACCTGACCGGTCGCCAGACGACGCACCCGACGCTGGAAGCCCAGATACAACCAGGCGTTATCCCGCTTCTGGTCATCCTCGGCCCGCTGAATCAGCAGCTGGGTATTCTTCACATCAAACGGCTCCAGCACCTGCACATAGATCGCCCGGAACAGCTCCGACGGGTTCGGCGTGATATCCGGTACCGGTGGCTGGTTGACCCGGTGCTTGAAGTTCAGAAAGTGGAAGTTGAACTTGATGGTACGTTCCACATTACCACTGTCCATGTTGCGGTACTTCCAGTAAAACGGATAGATCGCGGCGTTATCCCCCCAGTTGTACCCGTACTTGTAGTTCCAGGCAATCTTCTCACCGGCACGCGGATCATTGATATCGGGTTCTTCCGGAAAGGGACGACCGGCGACGAAGCCGTTGATCTGGCCGACTTCGGCACCCAGTGATACCTGGTTCAGGTTATCCCGGGTGGCCTGCACATAGTTCGGGTGCAGATCAAAGGTGGTGGTCTCACCAACCTTCATCTCCGTCCAGCCCTTCTGGATGTGCTTGAACATCTCCGGGTCCACAATCGCTTCAAATTGATCCACATTGCTGCTGTTAATGGTCATCCCGGTGCTCAGCCCGTTATAGCTGGGTACACTGTTTTTATAGGGATAAAACGAGTTCTCGACATCGTCATCGGTGGCCGCATGCACCATCGTGCCGACCAGACTGCCACTCAGGGCCACGCCCATCATCAGTTTTTTAATAGTCATAACAATTTCTACCTTTAGTCTATAGGTGCATTAGAAACGATAGCGAATGGTCAGCTGGATTTCGTCTTCCTTCTCAGCCATACCAATCGGACCGGAGCGGAAACGTCCCAGCGGCTCAAATCCGGTAATACCCGCTGAAGCGGACGTTAGCCCGTTAGCACCGTGCTCGGGAAGACCCGGAATGGAGGTGGTAAACGGCCCAAACGGATTACACAGACGGCAATCGTCAAAGGTCTCTTTCTCGCCACCGCTCTTATAGTTGGCACCCAGAATCAGCTGCCAGTTATCGCTGATCAGCCAGTCCACCGAGGGGGCCACTACAGTTGCGCCCTGACGGAACTCATGGGCAATAATGATCTGCGGGCTCAAGCGGTCATTCATCCACCAGCCTTTGATCAGCAGGGTACCGATATGACTGACCTTCCAGTCCGGCATGCCGACTTCACCCAGGGTCGCCTGACCGTGCTCATGATCTAAAATATGTTGACCAAAGATCTGACCGGAGATCAGGAAGGCACGGGTTTTGTTGATCGAACGGATAAAGACGTTCTTGTCCGCACCAATCACGAAACGCACCACATCCGACTCGGAGAACAGACGACGCTCCAGGGTGTTGGCAAACTCTTCCCCTTCGGTATAGGCCACTTCCACCCGGAATACCGTATCGATCGCTTGCGAGTAGTAGTCGATGGAACCACCGAGCATGTTCACGCGTGGGAAGAACATATCAAAGGCGATCAGATAATCACGCTCAGTCGCCGCACCTCCGGTAAAGGGATTGACCACCGGAATATGACCCGCACGTATCGACGGCAGCTGTGAGCGATAGGTCATGGCATTCAGGGACCAGCCAAAGTCTCCAATCACCCCTTCCACTTTGATACCGAACTGGCTGTTACTTAAACTCCAGGAGGGCAAGTTCACATCCCGAATACCAATGGTTTGTGGACCAAAGTTAGTGGCCAACAGCCCTAAACTGGGATCGGTGACACTAAAGGGTGCAAAGTTAGCGACCGTACCACCGTTTTCCCACAGATTGGTCATGCCACGAAAGAAACAACCCGCATCCAGAATCACGTAGGGCGAACCACATTGTCCCAGATTGTTGGGACGAAACTTGTCAAAGTTCCACACCAACTGGAAGTTAAAGTCATCAAACGGACCGGTCGCACCAAAGCGGAAGTCCGCTTTCAACATCCACATCGGAATTCGAATATCTTCCAGTTCGTCATAGATGTTGTGCCGCGAGTAATCCACCGGGTTGATGATATCCAATACCCGGAACAGATCCGTACGACCCCAGATCACCTGCTGTTTGCCCAAACGGAAGTTGATCTCGTTGTCGCCGGTCATCGGCAGCGTGAAGTCCACATACAGTTCACGCAGCCAGTCGGCCCGGTCACTGAAGATCTCCGGTGCGGCCAGCTCATCCTTGTCATAATCCAGGTAATCATCCATACAGCCCCGGCTGTCCTCATCACAGGGACGTACCGGCACCCCGAAAGAAACCCCGCCACCGTGGGGACGCAGATGCTCGCCTAAGGTGATCATCCCTTCATTGGGATTATTGGCGTAGTTATCTACAAAGGTGTTACCACCCAAAACTATCTGATAAGGGAATGCGCTACCGGTACCGTCGCCGCCCACCGCTAAGTCAACCTGTGGTCCCAGGATATTAATCACTGCAAAGTTACCAACACTCAGACCACCTGCTGGCCCAAGCCCAGCACCATTGATCGGTACCGCGGTCGGGGCACCAATATTCGCTAGACCCGTTGAGTTGACCGTTGGGGAACCCCCGGCATCGTCACCAAAATCATCGTCATTGAGGTCGTAGACCGCGTCATAGCTCAGACGCAATACCCCGTTCACGCTCACATTACGGAACGGGCCCACATCACCTACAAACTTCAGCCCTTCCAGCTGAACCCCGTTACGAAACTTTGACAGCCCCACATCCTTGCGGTGGTAGGTGGCGTTCTCGAAAAAACCACTCCACTGGGTTTTATCGGCCAGCGCGCTTGTACTCGACACGCCCGCAGCCAATGTCACCGCCGCTGTTAACAAGCCCAGTTTCCCGGACATCATCTTACCTTTCATAGTCCTCTCCTTTGTTAAGGATAGTTATTTTTAGTCGTCGCTACCCACAGGTCATGCGTTACCCGGAATGACTGCTTCCTCCTGTTGTGGCGCCTCCTGTGCTTCGTCCGGGCCGGCAGAGCCCGTCTGAATAATCCCGTCTTCATCCACATACACCTGCGTGATAAAAGCCGGTTTAAACACCAGCACCCAAGCGGGCACCAGCAATAATGCGGCCAAGGCATTCAGTACCACCATGACGCTTAACAGCAGCGCCGCATCGGCCTGAAACCGCAAATCCGATAATACTACCCACATCACGATCCCTGCAATCAGCGTGATCGCCGTGAAACTGATCGCCAGACCCGTGGTGCTGATCGCCCGCTCCACTGCCTGACGCAGATTACCCTGCTTCATCATCTCTTCGCGAATCCGATCCATCATGTAGATCGAATAGTCAATCCCGACACCCACACCCACCGCGATGATCGGCACCGTGTTGATATTGATCCCCACCTCCTGCAAGCCCATATAGGCATAGGTCATGGTGGTCGCAAACAGCATCGCCAGGAACATTAAAAATCCTGCCTGCAACGAGGAGTAGAAAAGGGTCACAAACAGGAAAATCAGTAAAAACACCAGCGGCAGTACCTGCTTGTTGGTGTCAAAGGCCGCTTCGTTCATCGCCGCCGTTACGCCAATGGTGCCGCCCGCCAGGCGGATGGTCAGACCCTCCACCTTGCCGTCGTTCTCGGCAATCCACTGCTTGGCCATGTGAATGGCGCGGCGAATGGTCTCACCCTGGTGGTCCTTGTAGAAAAACACCAGGTTGGCTACCCGCTCATCGGTATCACTGAACTCCTTCAGCGCACCCGGGATGGGACTCGAAGCCATGTAGGTAAACATCAATCCACCGGTATAGGCCGGATCGGCCGGTATCTGGTAGTAACGTGGATCGTCATTGTGCAGCAAGCGGTTAACCTGTTTGATCAGGTCTGGTAACCCTTTGGCACCGCCCACTTCCGGATCGAGCATCATGTGCCGCTCCAGATCCGCCAGGGCAATCAGCACTTCGGGACGCTTCAGACCACCAATCTCTTCATGTTCGGCGACAATGTACAGCTCTTCGGAACCGGGGAAGCGGTCATTAATCAGCTTGGAGGAGATGTTGTAGTCATGGTCCTGGTACAGAATCGGCGAGCCCGGTTCGGCTTCACCAATGGTTACATGCGAGGACAGGTACAGGCCCCCGGTCAGCAGCACGGCGGCAATGCCGAGAATGGTCGGTGGGGCACTGCGTTTGGCCATAATCCCGGCGCAGCCGGTACCGATGGCACGCAGCACATTGGTCTTGAGCTCGGTGCTCCTGGGTCGTGGCAGAATCGATAGCAGCAGGGGTACGGCGATCAGTACCGTAATCACAATCGACAGTGCCCATAAGGAGGCATAGTGTGCCAGCTTGGTGTTGAGTGGAATGGAGCCGATCGCAATCAGCAATAAACCGATGGCATCCGAGACCACCCCTAAGGTGCCGGGACGGAACAGGCTCTCAAAGGTGCGCTGCGCCGCTTCCGGGCCATCTTCGCATTGTGCCAGTTCGCTGTAGTAGCGTTCCACCAGCTGAATCCCGTGGGACATCGCCCGCGCCGAGATCAAAAACGGAATCACCAGACCCAGCGGGTCCAGGTTGTAGCCAAACAGACTGATAATACCCACTCCCCAGATCGAGGAGATGATCACGCCACCCAGCGGAATCAGTACCCCATAGGGCTTGCGGAAGTGGAACACCAGTAGCGCAATCATGATCAGTGCAGTGAACAGGAAGATCTCGATGATCTGTTCCTTGTAGGTATAAACCCAACCCACCAGCACCGGCTGTCCGGTGGCATAGATGTTCACTCCGGGACGGGCTTCGGCATCACGGACCGCCTGCAGCTGGGCAAAGGTCTTCTCGTAGTCGAGCTGCCCTTCGTTGAGCTGGGCCTTGATTAGGGCCACCTTCATGTCCGGGGACACCAGCGGGCCATAAATGCGCGGGTTGGCAATCACATCCTGACGCAACTGGGCCAGCTGTTCATCCGACATATCCCCGTCCAATGGCTTGTAATAGGGTTCGGAGTTGATGTTGCCCAGCTCGGTCAGCCAGATCTTACGCGAGTTGCGGTGCGTTAAACTCGACACCAGGTTATGGTTGACCCCCGGCAGGTTATCCACCGCCAGCGTCAGGCGGTGGATCAACGCCAGTGATTCGTTATTGAACAGATCCCCCTCTTCCATCTCGATGCCGACCACGATCACATTAGCACCGCCGAAGGTGTCCTTGATCTCATTATGCAGCTCAATGTAGGGGTGACTCTGGGGTAACAGATCCGCAAAGTCCGAATACATCTTCAGGCCCGGAATCTGAAAGGCAAAAAACACCGTGATCAGGGCAATCAGCGACAGCAGCGTGCGCGGATGACGGAATACGGCATTGTCCAGATTATGCAGCAGGTGGGTCACTTTATTCATAATACGGATTCCACCTTATAGCTGTGCGAGGGTCGGGGACAGCTTGAGCAATGTGCCCCAGCCTCCGGCGACCAGTAGTTGATTGTCCTGCAGTACCTGACCGGTACTCAGATAAATGGGTATGTTCGGGGTTTGCACCAGCGACCACTGGCCACCCCGATAGCTCAGCACCTTGCCGTGATCGCCTGAGGCGTACAGCTCATCAGCTGAACCAAAGAAACTGTAGATCGGCGATTCAATACCGGAAGGTTGCTGCTGCCAACTTTGACCACCATCGGTGGTCTGCATGATCACGCCTTTGAGACCACCGATCCAGCCGGTTTGCTCATCACTGAAATACACCGCCAGTGGATACAACTCCTGACCAATGGTACCGATCATCTGCCATTGCTGGCCACCGTCTGTGGTCTTGAAAAACAGACCAAACTCGGCGGCGGCAATACCCACTGAAGGCGAAAAGAACTCAACATGGGTGAGCAGGGCATCTTCGTCCAGGGATTGTTCGTGCCAGCTCTGGCCCTGATCGGCACTGCTTAAAATAGTGCTGAAACTACCGGTGACCCACCAGCGCCCATCCGGGGCACAGTTCAGACCCACCAGGTCTTCCTGGCTGGGCAAGGCCTGCGACTGCCAGGAGGCTCCGTGGTCGTCACTGACCCACAAGCGCCGGTCAAAACTCAATGCCAGCAGCTGAGCATTCGGGCAAACACTTAAGCCGATAAAGTTGGGCTGGCCCTCAATCTCCTGTCGCTGCCAGCTCTGTGCCTCATCCACACTGCGCAAGATCACGCCCGATGCGCCAACCAACACCAGCGCATCACCACTGCGGGCAAACTGCTGATAATGATCCGTGCGTAAACGTTCCTTCGACGACTCCTGCGCTACACCACTTAAATCCAGCGCCGCTTCGCAGCCCGTGAGCAGGGTGATACTGAATATGAAAGAAATTATAGAAAAACCGGGGCGAAAAAATTTACCCTTATACATTAGATTACCTATACCCAAATATTTCAGTTGCGATAAAAATTATAATTTTCGGTAGTTAATTAAAGTTTAACCAACTGCCAGCTAAATCGATTAGCCCACAATGAGTGGTCACAACCTGGTTGGAGGCTGCAACCTGACGGGGCTAAATGTTTTAGAATTAAAGATCTTCTTATCCAATCCGGGTGCCACAACGTGCCCGGTATTTCTGCTGCTTCAATTGCCAACTATTTTTTCCGTTCATTTTATTTAGCGCGTAAATGTCTGCATGTGCGAGAGTGTATAAACCGATGTCTGTAAGGGAACCAGTTAATTCAGGGTCTTTTGACTTATTCTGCTTACCACTCCTGACGCCAACGAACACTGATGTGGATCAGGGCGCTCTTTTAATTTTATAGCTTAATAAGCAGCAATGAGTATGCCATTTTCGTTTTGTGACGCAAAAAAAGTAACTTAACAATATGATTAGTAAGGATAAATATATTTTTGTGCTGAATTTAGAGCAAGCAGTGGTCTTATGAAATTTATGAGTTGGAGTGTTTATTTAACGATATGATAAAATGCCGGCTGCCAAATTTATCTTTTCGTTAATTGTGGTTTTTTATTCTCTGGCGTTCATAACGTCCCAAAAGATAAAAACCGAAAAGTATGTTTGCCATTTAAAAACGGCTCGTTGGGTGAAAAACTATCGCTTGGTTAGCCGGTAAGCCAATGCAGGGCGAGTTATGTTCAGCAGGCGTGCAGCTTTTGAAACATTTCCGCCGGCTTTTGACATGGCTTTATCAATGAGCAGGTTTTCCAGCTGCTCAAGTCCGATTTCCTGATCAAGCAGGGCTTCAGCCCAGTCCTTTTCGCAATTAATCTGCTGTCCTGAAATGCTTGCGTCGCTCTCGGCAATCAACGATCCGGAGCTTGATAGAGCATTCACATTGTTTGAGCTTTCGTCAATGCCAATGATCAACTCGTCCACGCCTATGGTGTCGTTAGTCTCGGTTAGAATGACGCCGCGCTCTATAATATTGCCCAGTTCGCGGATATTACCGGGCCAGTCATATGTCATCAGTGCATCCATTGCCTTGTTTGACAGCCCCAGAGTGCGCTTGTGGTAGCGGGCGTGATACTTGTCGATAAAGTGTTCTGCCAGTAATGGAATATCATCTCTGCGGTCCCGCAGCGGGGGAATAGTTACGGGAAACACATTAAGCCGGTAGTAAAGGTCGGCACGAAAACGTCCTGCTTTAACAGCTTCATCAAGATTTTCATTAGTTGCGGCAATCACTCTGACATCAACTGAACGGGTTCTGTTGTCGCCGACACGTTCCAGTTCGCCCTCTTGCAGAACACGCAGCAATGAGGCCTGAGCGCGGGGTGTCAGTTCTACCACTTCATCAAGGAATACGGTACCTTTATGTGCTCGTTCAAAGCGTCCCATACGCGATTGTGTGGCTCCGGTAAAAGCGCCTTTCTCAACGCCAAACAGCTCCGCTTCAATCAGGTCGGGCGGAATAGCGGCACAATTGACTGCTATAAAAGGTTCGTTGGCCCGATCACTGTGCATATGCAGGCCTTGCGCCATGACTTCTTTGCCCACACCTGTTTCACCGTATAAGAGTACGGATACATTGGAGTGAGATGCTTTGTTGGCCATATCACAGACCTGCTGGAAAGCTTTGGAGTGGCCCACCGCATTACTGAGCATATCGCTGCCGCTTATGTTTTTTCTTAATCCTGAAATCTGTGATTGCAGTTCATAGAGTTCTTCGATTAAAGGGTCGGCGACAAAATAGCGCTTGAACTCCTCGTGGTCCTCCCATTCGTGTGCGGGTTTGCCTATTGCCCGGCACTGCTCGTCACCACAGCCACGGCATTCTACCTCTTTAAAAATAATCTCCTTTTCCAGCGCTGAAGAAGAATAGCCACAGGCATAACCGATCAGAATCCAGCAAACGGGATCTTCCAGGATGCCAAATTCGGAGAGACAGATGTCAACCTCAAAGGAGTTTAGCCAGAGGTGTTCCATAAAAAAGTGGCCGGTTTCGGGATCAATCTCGATTTTAAGTGGTTCTACCTGAACCATTCCCCGCAGCATGTGCAATTGGGGGCCAGCGAGAAAGCTGTCGATAATGCTGGCATTTGGCCTGAGGTGGCGGGCCATTTCACCATCTTTCAGACCGTTCTGGTAGCCAAGGCGCATGAAAAAACCTTTGGTTCTTTCCAGGCCAAGTGTTTGCAGCACTTCGCGACGAAATCCAGCCAACGCAGGCAATGTCATCAATATGCTGCGTTGCTCACCCAGCCAGATTTTGCCCTGATCGGTTTGGAATCGGATTAATTGTGATAGATCGTTGATATCCGGAAACTGGAAATTCGATGTATTGTCTGCTGAACTCATGCGCACAAGCTACTCCTGTTGAATGGAATTTGCCAGATGAAATTTAATCATTTCATGAAATTAATATCGAGTTGAAGAGAGCGTTTTCTAAAGCTAATTACCTAACTTATTGAAAACATACAACAATAAAGTTTTATAATTAAAATAAAATTTTCGCCTTATAGTCTGTCTAATAATCTATCCAGTCCAGCAACTCAGATGTTCATGAAATCATTAATTAGGGATGAACAAAAATTAATGATTTCATGAAATTTGCTACTTTGCCACTGTCTTCTGAAAATCGGAATATCCGTTAACTATTTGAAAAATAAAAATATAAAAGGTATGGCATGCTCTTTGCTATTTATTCCTTTATTAGGTCATGCCCAAGATATAGCAAGTTATGGCAGTAGTGATGCAAAGGTGGAATAAGATATTAGTCCAAGCCAACGAGCGAATCGATATATGACGTTGAAAGTGGTTAGCAAAAGAAACTTTGACGAACAGAAGCGCTTTGTGCGAATCAGAAAGCGGGTCAGAGGATTTGTCGAATTTGATTTTGCGATAGGGGATCCAAGTATTTATATCGAGCTGATTTTGCCTGATGCGGCGTTTGAGGAGTTTTGTAAGAAGAACCAGGCGGTGCACATGACAAAGCAGCAGGCGGAAGCTGTGGATCGGGATATGCAGAAGTGGCGTTATGGCGAGCAGGACTGATTTTTGTACTGTTTCCATAACGGAAAATAATTAATCCAGACGAGAACAGATGAGATGACGATTGAAATCAAAACCGCGACCCTGGAACCAGTGAGGAACACGTTCGCTCATATCGAGCGCCGATTTGGCGATAAGCCGGCCACGCGTTATCAGGAAGGCACCTACGATATCCAGGCAGAAACCAACTTTCATTACAAGCCGATGTGGCAGCCCGAATACGAGCTGAATGACCCGCGCCGCACGGCTATCGTGATGGAGGACTGGTATGAACTAAAGGATCCGCGTCAGTTTTACTACGGCACTTATGTGCAGCAACGCGCGAAGATGCAGGAGGTTGCCGAGAGCAATTACAGCTTCTTTGAAAAGCGTAACCTGTCAGACTTGCTTTCAGATGCGGTCAAGGAAAAGCTGGTTCGCTTTTTAATCCCGCTGCGTCATGTCGAGCATACGGCGAATCTTAACAATGTTTATGGAACAGCTTACGGCTATGGCACGGCCATTACCCAGGCACTGTTATTTGATGGTATGGATCGTTTTGGTATTGCCCAATACCTGTCGCGGATCGGGCTGATTCTGGACGGTAATACCGGTGACAAGCTGGCTGAAGCCAAAACCTACTGGATCGAAGATGAAGTCTGGCAGGGTATGCGGGCGCTTTGCGAAAAAACGCTCATTACCAAAGACTGGTTCGAGTTGTTTGTGGTGCAGGATCTGTTGATGGATACCCTGGTCTATGACCTGTTTTTTAATCAGTTTGAGGATTCGCTGAGGGCCGAAGGTGCACAGGATGTGGGAATGCTGATGGAGTTTATGCAGGCCTGGCATAAGGATGTCAGTCGCTGGGTGGACGCAGTGCTCAAAAGAGTGGTCGCTGAATCGGATGAAAACCGGACCATCATCGAGGGCTGGGTTAATGAGTGGCGTGGACAGGTTGAGCAGGCGTTGCAGCCATTAGTGGCTGAGTTATTGGGAGGTGAAGCGCTGGAACAGGCTTCTGCGGTGTTGGAAAAGCGTCTGAAAAAGGCGGGATTATTTAAATAGAGGAAAATGAGATGTCAAAAGTTTATATCGCCTTACAGGATAACGAAGAAGCCCGCTACATCGTAGAAGCCATAGAAGATGACAACCCGGATGCAACCGTTATTCGTCAACCCGCCATGATACGAGTAGAGAATGAGAACAGGCTGGTGGTGCGGCGTGAAACGGTTGAGGAAAAAATGGGCCGGGACTGGGATGTCCAGGAACTGCATATGAACCTCATTACCCTGTCGGGTAATGTCGATGAGGATGACGACCAGTTGTCCATCGAGTGGAAACAGTAGGGGAAATATTGATGGCTAGCAAACTGAATATCAAAGACAAATATCGTCTATTAACGCGGGATCTGGACTGGGATTTCGATTACCAGGATCGTAAGGAAGCCTTTCCCTATGAAGAGTTTGAGGGGATCAAGATTACCGACTGGAGCAAATGGGAAGATCCGTTTCGGCTGACCATGGATGCTTACTGGAAGTATCAGGCGGAGAAGGAAAAAAAGCTGTATGCGATTTTTGATGCCTTCTCGCAGAACAATGGACACGTTAATGTCACGGACGCACGCTATGTGAATGCCATCAAACTGTTTCTGACCGGTGTTTCGCCTTTGGAATATCAGGCGCATCTGGGGTTCGCTGCGGTTGGTCGGCAGTTCAGTGGCGTGGGTGCGCGGGTCGCCTGTCAGATGCAGTCGCTGGATGAACTGCGTCACGTACAGACCCAGGTTCATGCGATGAGTCACTACAACAAATTCTTTGACGGGTTTCAGGAATTCCCACACATGCACGACCGGGTCTGGTACCTGTCTGTGCCCAAGTCTTTCTTTGATGATGCGCGTTCCGCCGGGCCGTTCGAGTTCATGATTGCGATCGGCTTCTCCTTTGAATATGTACTGACCAACCTGTTGTTTGTGCCCTTTATGTCAGGTGCGGCTTACAACGGCGATATGGCTACGGTGACCTTTGGCTTTTCCGCACAGTCAGACGAAGCGCGCCATATGACGCTGGGGCTTGAGGTGATCAAGTTTCTGCTGGAACAGCATGAGGATAACGTACCGATCGTGCAGAAATGGATCAATAAATGGTTGTGGCGCGGTTACCGGGTATTAGCGCTGGTGGCGATGATGATGGACTATATGCTGCCCAATAAAGTGATGTCCTGGAAAGAAGCCTGGGAGGTCTATTTTGAGGAAGCCGGTGGTGCACTGTTCAAGGATCTGGCGCGATACGGTATCGAGATGCCCGATTATGTGGATACCATCGCCAAAGAAAAAGAACACCTGAGCCACCAGGCCTGGTGGATCTTCTATAACTTTACCCATGCGGCGGCTTTCCACACCTGGATCCCCTCTGAAAAAGAGCTGGATTGGCTGAGTGAAAAATACCCGTCCACCTTTGATCAGTATTACCGCCCCCGTTTTGAACTGGCGGCACAGATGGAGAAGGAGGGCGAGCGTTTCTATTCCACCGGCCTGCCACAACTGTGCCAGATCTGCCAGATTCCGATGGGCTTTACGGAAATGGACAACCCGACGCTGCTTGCATATCGTGATTCGGTCTACAAGGGCGACCGCTATCATTTCTGCTCAGACGGTTGCAAGACCATTTTTGATGATGAGCCGGAGAAGTACGTGCACTCGTGGCTGCCGGTACAACAGATTTTCCAGGGTAATTGTGGTGGTGCAGATGTTGAGACCGTGCTCAAGGATTACTATCGCCTGAACATGGGAGCAGACAACCTTGAATTTGTGGGTTCCCCGGATGATCAGCGCTGGAAATCATGGAAGGGTGTTGCCTGATGGGCGCGCCTTCACTCCAGATTGACGATAACCGATTATCAGAGATGAAAGAGAGAATGAACAATGTCAACACATGCGATAACACCGGATTATCACGGTGACATAAAAGATGCGCGGGAAAACTACCATGGCAATATCATGGTGTTTATCGGCTGGGATCACCACCTGCTGTTCTGCGCATCCAAGGCTTTTCCTTTGCCACCGGAGATGACCATTGGTCAGATCATCGACAATGTGATGCCGGAAGCGTTTGGTCAGCACCCTGAGTTTGACAAGATCAACTGGGAAACGGCCAGCTGGCTGCTTGACGGCGAACCCTTTACGCCGGATATGGATAAGGGTATCGAGGAGCAGGGGATTGGTCACAAATCTTTGATCCGCTTTCAGACACCTGAACTGAAGGGCTACGCAGGAGCGGGCATTTAGCAGCAGGAATCAACAGGGGCTGATGCATCAGCTGCATTTGGGATGATAGAAGAATGAGCTACGAAATAACCATAGAACCCACCGGTGATGTCATTGAGGTGGAAGATGGCCAAACTATTCTGGACGCGGCACTGCGTCAGGGAGTCTGGTTACCCTTTGCCTGTGGACACGGTACCTGCGCTACCTGCAAATGTCAGGTGGTTGATGGGGATTACGATGTGGGCAATGCATCGCCATTTGCGTTGATGGATATGGAACGGGACGAGGGCAAGATCCTGGTATGTTGTGCAACGGCAGAATCCGACATGGTGATCGAGGCGGATATTGATGTTGATCCGGATTTCCTCGGTTATCCGGTGGAGGATTACCAGGCGACGGTGACTCAGATCATCGATCTGTCGCCAACCATTAAAGGGATTCATCTGGAACTTGATGGCGAGATGGCGTTCCAGGCCGGACAATACATCAATCTGAGTATTCCTGGCGTAGAGGGCGTGCGCGCTTTTTCAATCGCGAACAAACCATCGCAGAAGAACCAGGTTGAGCTGCATATCAGGCATGTACCGGATGGTGCCGGTACGACCTATATTCACCAGCAGCTTAAAGAGGGTGATCAACTTGAGCTTTCAGGTCCGTACGGACAATTCTTTGTGCGTAAGTCCGCACCAGAGGATCTGCTGTTTATTGCCGGCGGGTCCGGGTTGTCATCACCACAATCTATGATTCTGGATCTGCTTGAGGCGGGTGATCAGCGCAAAATCACCCTGTTTCAGGGCGCCAGAAACGTGACGGAACTCTATAACCGTGAGCTGTTCGAGCAGCTTGCGGCAGAGCATGACAATTTTGATTACGTACCTGCATTGAATGAACCGGAAGCGGATGATGACTGGAGCGGTTTCACAGGCTTTGTTCATGAGGCAGCGGTGGCACATTTTGACGGCAAGTTTAGTGGTCACAAGGCCTATCTCTGTGGACCTCCCCCGATGATTGATGCGGCGATAACCGCGCTGATGCAGGGGCGTCTGTTTGAAAGGGATATTCATATGGAGCGTTTCCTCACGGCTGCCGATGGTGCCGGAGAGGAAGCTCGTAGTGCCCTGTTTAAAAGGATATAGAAGAGACCGATGGCTGGGCAGGCGCTTTATAAAGTACAGGATGCAAACAGCAGAGAGTTCTTTGAGTGTAACAAGGATCAGAGCTTGCTGGTGGCGATGGAACGTACCCATCCTGGCCTGATCAAGGTAGGATGCCGCGGTGGTGGTTGCGGTCTGTGCAAGATCAGAGTGGTATCGGGCGAGTATGTGACCAGAGCGATGAGCCGGGCAAAGGTCTCCCTGGACGAAATGGAGCAGGGGTATGTTCTGGCGTGTCGGGCCTATCCGAGCAGTGACCTGGAATTTGTAGTTGACGAGTTTGATTGAAGAAAGTGGGTTGGGTTTAAACTGATTAAAAATATATGACAGATTGAGGAGAGGAACCATGAGAAAGGGCGTAATGAGACCGGGGCATGTGCAACTTCGAGTGATGGATATTGAAGAAGCGGTCACGCACTATCGAGACCGGCTTGGATTGATAGAAATGGATCGCGATGACAGTGGCCGTGTGTACCTTAAAGGCTGGACGGAAGTGGATGCCTTTTCGGTGGTGCTGCGGCCCGCTGATGAGCCGGGTATGGATTTTATGGGTTTTAAAGTGGTTTCCGCCGAGGTGATGAATCAGCTCAAGCAGGAACTGATCGATTTTGGCTGCAATGTGGAAGTCATACCCGCTGGTGAGTTGAACAAGTGTGGCGAACGCGTACGATTTGATTCCCCGACGGGGCATATGTTTGAGCTCTATGCGGAAAAAGAGCAACCTGGAAAATGGGGTGTAAACAACAATAACCCGGAGGCGTGGCCTGAAGAGTTAAAGGGTATGCGTGCTCAGCGTTTTGACCACTGCCTGCTTTATGGCGACGACCTGGATGGTGCGCTGGATCTGTTTGTTAACGTATTGGGCTTTCAGCTCAGTGAAGAGGTGGTTGATACCGAATCGGGTGTTCGTGTGGCGCAGTTTATCAGCTGTTCCATGAAAGCTCATGATTTGGCCTGGGTCAGGCATCCCGAAAAAGCAAAGTTTCACCACGCTTCGTTCTATCTGGAAACCTGGGGTGATGTGTTGCGCGCGGCGGATCTGATTTCCATGTACGACATGTCGCTGGATATCGGCCCGACCCGTCATGGTTTAACGCATGGGCAGACCATCTATTTCTTCGACCCTTCCGGTAACCGCTCTGAAGTATTTTGTGGCGGGGATTATACCTACCCGGATCATCCTGTGGTCACCTGGGATGCGGACAAACTGGGTAAGGCGATTTTCTACCATGACCGGGTGCTCAACGAACGTTTCCTGACGGCTCTGACCTGATTGGCGCTCTCATGGAACTGATAAAACAAACTTCCATCGACTGGGCCAGTGCACAGCGGGCCTGTGAGACCGCCATGCTTCAGGCTCAGGTGATTGGCGTGAGTATTTGTGTTGCGGTTGTCGATGGAAGCGGCAGGCTGGTGGCGTTTCTCCGTGATGCAAAGGCCCCTTTTCACAGCAGCGATATCGCACAGGACAAGGCGTATACCGCCGCGAGTTTCGGCTTGCCGACCCATCGATGGACCGAGGTGTCAGTGGAGTTTTCCACGGCCGTGAGCGACGGATTACTGCAGAGGGATCGAATGGTGATGTTTGGCGGCGGATTCCCCATCAGGGTTGATGGTCAGGTGGTCGGTGCCATTGGTGTATCCGGTGCCAGTGAAGCGCAGGATATGGAATGTGCGGTTGCCGGACTGAATAAAATTGGAGCGGACACAGAGAGTAAATAAATGAGTACAAAAGAGATACTGAATTTTATCAATGGCGAATACACGAAAGGTGCTTCAGGTAAGACCTTTGAAAACCGCACTCCAGTCGATGGCTCATTAATCGGAATGGTTCACGAAGCGGGAAGAGCAGAGGTGGATGCTGCAGTGGCCGCAGCAAAAGCGGCACTGAAGGGTCCCTGGGGTAAGATGACTACAGAACAGCGCAGCGAAATACTGCACCGTATTGCCGATGGAGTCACCGCGCGTTTTGATGAGTTTCTAAAAGCGGAATGTGCTGATACAGGGAAACCCGTCTCCATTGCTGATCATATCGATATTCCCCGCGGTGCGGCAAACTTTAAAGTCTTTGCCGATCTGGTGAAAAATGTCGCCAACGAATCTTTTGAAACGCCCACGCCGGATGGTACGGGAGCGCTGAATTTTTCCGTGCGTCGTCCCAAGGGAGTGATCGGTGTTATCAGCCCCTGGAACCTGCCGCTATTGTTGATGACCTGGAAGGTTGGTCCCGCGTTAGCCTGTGGCAATACAGTAGTGGTTAAACCTTCTGAGGAAACGCCCGCGACGACAGCGCTATTAGGTGAGGTAATGAACGAGGCGGGTGTGCCGCCCGGGGTGTATAACGTGATTCACGGATTCGGCCCGGATTCGGCCGGTGCATTTCTGACCGAGCATCCCGATGTGGACGCCATTACCTTTACCGGCGAAACCGGTACGGGTGAGGCGATTATGAAAGCCGCAGCCAACGGTGTACGTGATGTCTCCTTTGAACTGGGTGGTAAAAACCCCGGCATTGTCTTTGCCGACTGCGATATGGAAAAAGCGATAGAAGGCACTATTCGCTCTGTGTTTGCCAACTGTGGTCAGGTTTGCCTGGGTACTGAGCGAGTCTATGTTGAACGTTCCATCTTTGACGAATTTGTCGCCAGGTTCTCCGAACGCGCCAAACAGATGAAACTGGGAGTGCCCGAAGATCCGGAAACGGATATGGGACCTCTGGTAAGTCATGAGCATCAGCGTAAAGTTTTGAGCTATTATCAGAAAGCACGCGAAGAGGGCGCCACAGAGGTGCTCGGAGGTGGTATTCCTGATATGCCTGGCGATCTGGCTAACGGAGCCTGGGTAGAGCCGACCATTTGGACCGGGTTACCAGATGATGCAGCAGTGGTGACGGAAGAGATATTTGGCCCCTGTTGTCACATTCGCCCCTTTGATAGTGAAGAGGAGGTGATAGAGCTTGCGAATTCTCTGCCCTATGGACTGGCCGCGGCTATATGGACAGAAAGTACCTCTAGAGCATTGCGTGTTTCGTCGCAGATGGAATGCGGAATCTGTTGGGTCAACAGTTGGTTCCTGCGCGACCTGCGTACTGCATTTGGTGGTTCAAAACAGTCCGGTATAGGTCGTGAAGGTGGCGAGCATTCGCTGGAGTTTTATACCGAAATGAAAAATATCTGTATCAAGATATAGGTGCCTGTCACTGAAATGGGACACATAAATCCGGAGATTGGTAATAGTCAGGATACCGGAGGGTTTAGTACCAACTATCATGATCAGGGCAACGGTTTCCCGCTCCTGATGGTTCATGGTTCCGGCCCCGGTGTTTCCGCCTGGGCCAACTGGCGAGGGGTGATTCCGCAACTGGCTGAAAAACACCGTGTTATAGCGCCGGATATGGTGGGGTTTGGTTATACAGAGCGGCCGAAAGGGCTCGAATATTCACTGGATAGCTGGGTTGACCAATTGATTAATCTGATGGATATCCTGGATATTGAACAGGCGGATCTTGTCGGTAACTCCTTTGGCGGTGCAGTGGCGTTGGCGACCTGTATCCGGTATCCAAAGCGGGTGAGCAAGCTGGTGTTGATGGGTAGTGTCGGCGTATCGTTTGAATTGACGCCGGGACTGGACGCGGTATGGGGTTATACGCCCTCCGTGGAAAACATGCGGCAACTGATGGACCTGTTTGCCTGGGATCGCAATCTGGTGAATGATGAGTTGGCACAGTTGCGTTTTGAAGCCAGCATTCGTCCAGGGGTCCAGGAAAGCTATGCCAGCCTGTTTCCGGCGCCACGGCAAAGGTGGGTGGAGGCGATGGCTTCGACAGAAGAGGATATTCGCGCGATTGATATTCCGGCACTGGTGATTCATGGCCGGGAAGATCAGGTGATACCTTTAGCGACATCGCTCTGTCTGGCGGAATGGATAGAGAACGCGGAGTTACATGTTTTTGGCCATTGCGGCCATTGGACGCAAATTGAAAAGCGCCAGCGTTTTGTTGAGCTGGTGACAGCATTTTTACATTAACGGGATTAAAAGATGGATAAAGAACTGATTCAGTCGTTGGGGGATGAACTGTATGGAGCGCTGGTGGATCGATCCACCGTAAAGCCATTAACCGAGCGCTACCCAGACATCACCATTGAGGATGCCTATCACATTTCACTGCAGATACTGGAACGTCGGTTGGCTGCGGGTGAAAAGATGATCGGCAAAAAGATCGGTGTGACCAGCAAGGCGGTGCAGAATATGTTGAATGTGCACCAGCCGGACTTTGGCTTTCTTACCGACAAGATGGTTTACAGCGGCGAAATGCCAATCAGCAAAGAGCTGATTCAGCCGAAAGCCGAAGGTGAAATTGCTTTTGTACTGAAGCGTGATATTGAGGGGCCTGGTGTCACCATTCCCCAGGTGCTTGCCGCAACAGAAGCGGTGATGCCCTGCTTTGAGGTGGTCGATTCACGGGTCGAGGATTGGCGCATCAAAATTCAGGATACCGTCGCGGATAACGCGTCCTGCGGGTTGTTTGTTGTCAACGAGGCGGCCGCCGTTAAACCCCAGGATGTTGATCTGGTGACCTGCGGCATGGTGGTCGCGAAAAATGGCAAGACCATCAGTACCGGCGCGGGTGCTGCCGCGCTGGGCAGCCCGGTGAACTGTGTTGCCTGGCTGGCCAATACCCTCGGCCAGTTCGGTATTTCTTTAAAGGCAGGCGAGGTGATTCTGTCCGGCTCACTGGTGCCGCTGGAACCGGTACAGGCCGGCGATCATATGAGTGTCAGAATTGGCGGAATCGGTGATTGCTCGGTGCAATTTACTTAAACGCCACAGCCAAACTAACGAATATTGGAAAGAAAACAATGCGAACTTTAGATCAAAACACCATTGAGCAACTGGCTGAACATCTCGAAAAGGCGGAGCTGGAAGCCTATGAGGTCACCAAGATTACCGATGATTATCCGGATATGACCTTCACCGATGCGACCGATGTGCAGTGGCAAATCCGTCGCAATAAAGAAGCTCGTGGCGTCAAAATGGTGGGAATGAAAATGGGCCTGACCTCGTGGGCCAAGATGGAGCAGATGGGGGTAGAACAGCCCTGCTATGGTTTCCTGGCCGACTATTTCAGCCTGCCGGATGGTGCCGAAGTGCAAACCGGCGAACTGATTCATCCAAAAGTCGAGGCAGAGCTGGCGCTGATCACCAAAAAAGCACTTAAAGGCCCCAACGTCACTATTGAAGAGGTGCTGGATGCCACCGATGTGGTTGTTCCGGCCGTTGAAATTATCGACTCGCGATACAAGGATTTTAAATTCGACATTACCAGCGTGCAGGCGGATAACTCCTCCTCCACCCGCTTTGTGGTCGGTAGCCGTTCCGCAGCACCCGATGCCTTTGACTGGAGTACCCTGGGTGTGGTGATGCTGAAAAACGGTGAAGTGGTGCAGATGGGTGCTGGTGCGGCAGTTCTGGATCACCCGGCCAACAGTGTCGCCATGCTGGCAAAAATGCTGGACGAACGGGATGAAGAGATACCGGCAGGCTCCTTTATCATGACCGGTGGAATTACCGCAGCGGTATTGGTTGAGCCCGGTGATTCCATTGTGGTGCGTTATCAGCATCTCGGTGATATCACGATGAAGTTTGTGTGATCCGGAATGATATAAACAGACCTAAAAAACAACAGGCAGAACAACCCTGTGGGATTGAACGATGAGTGAAAAACTAAAAGCGGCCATTATCGGCCCTGGCAATATCGGCACCGATCTGCTGATGAAAGCGATGCGCAGCGACTGGATTGAACCGGTCTGGATGGTGGGCATTGAGGAATCCGAAGGGATCAGGCGTGCCCGGGATTTTGGAATGAAAACCTCCACCTCAGGTGTCGATGGTCTACTTCCTTATGTGATTGAGGACGATGTGCGGATCGCTTTTGACGCAACATCGGCCTACGTGCATGCAGAAAACAGCCGCAAGCTGAATGAACTGGGTGTGATCATGGTTGACCTGACGCCTGCGGCGATTGGGCCCTTCTGTATTCCGCCGGTGAATCTGAAAGCGCATGCCGAGAAGCTGGAAATGAACGTCAACATGGTGACTTGTGGCGGTCAGGCCACGATTCCTATTGTAGCGGCGGTTTCCCGCGTGCAACCGGTGAGCTATGGTGAAATTGTGGCGACCGTCGGCTCCAAATCGGTCGGCCCCGGCACCCGCATGAACATCGACGAGTTTACCCGTACCACCGCTGCCGGAGTGGAGCAGGTGGGCGGTGCCAAAAAGGGCAAGGCGATTATTATTATCAATCCGGCGGAACCACCCTTGATCATGCGTGACACCATCCATTGTCTGACCGAGGATGAACCCGATCAGCAGGCCATTACTCAATCGGTGCTGGATATGGTGGAAGCGGTGCAACAGTATGTGCCTGGTTACAAGCTGGTCAACGGCCCGGTGTTTGATGGCAATCGCGTCTCGGTTTTTATGGAGGTGGAAGGGCTGGGAGATTTTCTGCCGAAATATGCCGGTAATCTCGACATCATGACCGCAGCCGGACTGCGCACCGCAGAGATGTTTGCCGAAGAAGCGGCGAACAATACCATCACATTACCGGCGCGCGCATAGGAGGGTCACAGCATGAATTTACAAGGTAAAAAAGTTACTCTCCACGACATGAGCCTGCGTGATGGCATGCACGCCAAGCGCCATCAGATTAGCTTGCAGCAGATGATTGATGTTGCCACTGGCCTGGATGAATCTGGTATGCCACTGATCGAAGTCACCCATGGTGACGGCCTGGGTGGCGCATCGGTTAACTACGGATTTCCGGCGCACAGCGATGAGGATTACCTGAATGCGGTGGTACCCAAAATGAAACAGGCGAAGATTTCAGCCTTGTTACTGCCTGGAATTGGTACGGTTGATCATCTGAAGATGGCCCATGATTGCGGCGTCACTACCATTCGCGTGGCCACGCACTGTACCGAAGCCGATGTGTCGCAACAACACATCGGTCTGGCCGCGGAAATGAAGATGGACACGGTCGGCTTTTTGATGATGGCGCACATGGCATCCGCGGAGAAGATTCTCGAACAGGCGAAGTTGATGGAATCCTACGGCGCAAATTGTGTGTATTGCACTGATTCCGCGGGTTACATGCTGCCGGATCAGGTCACGGAAAAGATCGGATTGTTGCGTGCCGAGCTGAAACCGGAAACAGAGATTGGGTTTCACGGGCATCATAATCTGGGCATGGGTATCGCCAATTCACTTGCGGCTATCGAAGCGGGCGCCGGTCGTATTGATGGTTCCGTCGCCGGACTCGGTGCGGGTGCAGGTAACACACCGCTGGAAGTATTTGTCGCCGTGCTGAATCGAATGGGCGTTGAGTCCGGTGTGGATCTGTTTGGGATTATGGATGTGGCGGAAGATATCGTTGTTCCGTTGATGGATCATCCCATTCGTTTGGATCGTGATGCACTCACACTCGGGTATGCCGGCGTTTACAGCTCCTTCCTGTTATTTGCCAAGCGCGCAGAAGTCAAATATGGCATCTCCGCGCGGGACATTTTGGTAGAGCTCGGAAAACGCGGAACGGTTGGCGGACAGGAAGATATGATTGAAGATCTGGCGTTGACCATGGCCAGGGAGCAGGGCCTAAGGTAGTTTGCTCTCACCCTCACCCTCACCCTGGCCCTCTCCCAAAGGGAGAGGGGAAATGAGAGAGGCGGTTTGGTGATAGCGCATATTTCTTTCTCCAAAGAGGAAAAGGGAGAAGGCAAGGTTGATTAAATACAAGTGATACTGATCCGGTGTCACACAGAGATAAATCCCCTCTCCCTTTGGGAGAGGGCCAGGGTGAGGGACACTTATGACAACCCCAATCGACGTAAAACTCTATTTCAACTTCCGCAGTCCCTACTGCTACATAGCCTCGAAAATCCTGTTCGAGATTTTCGATGAATTTCACACCAATCTGGTCTGGCGTCCCTTGGGAGGCTGGACAGGTCGCTCCTCGCCAGATCGCGCCAAGGTTAAGGTACCGCTGACCCGTCAGGACGTTGCGCGCATTACCAAAAAGATGGGCATTCCCATGAACCCGCCACCCATTACCACGGAACCCACCAAAGCCGGCGCCGGTTCGTTATTGGCGGAAAGCAAAGGTCTGCTGCGTCCCTACCTGATCGAGATGATGCGTGCGGAGTGGGCCAGTGGTCTGGATATCGGTGATACCGACGTGATTCTGAATGTTGGCGATACTGTTGGTCTGGATAGAACGGAGTTGGCAGCAGCCATAGAATCTCAAGATAATCTGGCGCAGCTGGAAAAGAACTGGGAAGAGGCGCAAGCGCTGGGTGTGATTGGTGTTCCCACCTTCGTGATTGGCGAAGAGATCTTCTGGGGCAGCGATCGTATCGAGTATGTGAAAGATCATCTCCGCGAACTAAGGCTGTCCCGGGTTTAGAGATTCTCATGTTTACGCTTTACCATCGCAGCGATTGTCCTTTCTGCTGGAAAGTACGCATAGCGTTGGCTGAGCTTGAGGTAGACTATCAATTGGTCGATACCGTGCTGGGCGAAAAACACCCCAAGGTGGTCAAACTGAATCCCAAGGGCTCGGTTCCTGTCTTTATCGATGGTAAGACAGTAATCTGGGAATCCAATGCCATTCTTGAATATTTAGAAGATATTTTTGGGCCTGGCAAACTCTATCCCGGCTCGGCTGCGCAGCGAGCACAACAGCGTCTGATGGTCAGTTATTCGGATACCGTTGTGGGCCCGGCGCTGCGCGGTCAGGTGTTTGAAAAGCGCTCCAAGCCTGAAGTCGAATGGGACAGAGAGGTGATTGGCAAAAGCGAACAGGCGTGGTATGACTGTCTTGTGCAACTGGAAGCGTGGCTCGGTAGTAAACGCTCCTTTGCCGGATCGTTTTCCGCAGCTGAATGCGCATTATTGCCGAGATTCGGGATTGCCGAGGTATATGGCGCAACCTCCTATCAGGATTTTCCTCAGATTGCCCGCTGGTTTACTCAAATGAAGCGGCGGCATTCCTATAGTAGTACATATCCCGATTCTTTTATTCAATCGAATAGATAGCACGCTTTAATTGACTTTTCTAGAATCGTACATACAATGTACGTATGATTAGGTTTGAATGGAATCAGACTAAAGCTCGGTCGAATCTGAAAAAGCATGGCATCTCATTTGAAGAAGCGTTGTCAGTATTCTATGACGAATATGCTATACAGTTTTACGATGACGGCAATTCAGAGTTAGGAGAAGCCCGGTTTCTGATGCTCGGGCTCAGTAATGAATCTCGCCTTGTGCTGGTATGTTATTGCGAGAGGCGGTCGGGTGAAGTCATTCGGATTATATCTGCGCGCAAAGCGACAAAAAACGAACGAAGATGTTATGAAGGCGACCCAAATGAAAGCTGAATATGATCTTTCTAAACTGAAATCTCGTAAGAATCCCTACGCTGCCAAGCTGAAAAAGCCGGTCACTATCAGGTTGAGCGAAGATGTTATCAGCTACTTTAAGGAGATGGCTGCGGCGAAAGATGTTCCCTACCAGAGTCTTATCAATCTCTATCTCAGAGATTGTGTGGCGCAGCAGCGGGAGATTGATATTTCCTGGTCCAGGAGACCAGAGTAAAAGGCGAGGAGTTTTAATTTCGTTATCACTTTTTATATCCTTAAATTTCCAGTCAAAACCAATCAGCAAGTAAAACACGATTCCATTGGGGCATAATTTAGAAGGGACTTGATCAATCTTGAGTATGGCTTTATTGTGCGAATACTCTAAGTGCGTAAAAAGTACTTATTCGATCTCAGACCGAAGGAATGGCGAAGATGACACCTGAAAATCCCTTTCTCGATAATACTGAGCCAGCTGGCCGTATATTTATTTTCCAAAAAGCTAATGCAGTTCAGGCGAAAAGCGGCCCGATAAACGTGCTGTTAGAACTACTCAATTAAGTAAGGAAGAATATTTATGGCAAGATGCACAGCACCAATAAGAGGTCATAGTTCAGCGGCTGCTGCTGCAAACTGTCCTGCATGTCGTTACAGAAGTAGAGGTTATGGAGGTTATAGCAGCCCGTCTTATTCTCTGTATGGCGGCGGTGGGAATAGCTATAGCAGCAGTAGTGGTGGTGGCAGGTCTAGCGGTGGCACAAGACCTCGCTGGTCGAAATCAAGCTCTTCTGTTTCTTACACATCTGCGCAAATTCGATCACTCACACCAATCCGAGAAGCTGTAGAAGCTAAAGCAGTGAAGCAACCCGACTTGCGAGATGCTTTTTTGTGTCACGCCTGGGATGACCGCAAAGGGTCAGCCAAAGAGTTACACGATTTGCTTGAGGCTGCGGGCGTCAAGGTCTGGTTTAGCGAAAAGGATCTTGGGCTCGGCGTGCCGATGATGCGCGCTATCGACAAAGGATTAGCAAATTCTCGCGTTGGACTTGTTTTAGTAACCCCCGCGATGTTGGATCGTCTCCCGAAAGAGAGTGTTGCCGATAAAGAGCTTTCGGCACTACTAGCAGGCAACCAACTCGTTCCAATTGTCCATAATACAACCTATGAAGCTCTGCGCAATGTCAGCCCATTGCTCGCATCTCGAAGTGGTCTAGACACTTCAGAAGATTCAATGACTGTGGTCGCTGAAAAAATTGCAGAGTTGGTCGTGGTGTAGTTCTAACAGGGCCAGCCAGAGGGAACAAAAAACCGCTGCTTCACTCTGGTTTAGTCCCCTGCTGGCGGCGTAAGCTGAATAACCCAGAGGGATACTGATGGCGAGCAATCTTGACAAATACAAAAGTGATCTTGATTCATTGATCAAGTTAGGAATCAAGATGGAGCTGGATTTGACTTGGCGCCACCTTGAAGAGAAAGAGGATTTAAAAGAAAAAGACGCCAAGATAGCCAAAGAATTGAAAGGCACCTTTGAGAAGGAGTACCAAAGGTTTTACACGGAATCTCATGCCGTCATCCGCCAACTTATCCCGGATAGAATCGATGAATTTGAGAAACTGTATAAGGGTGAGCCTCGTCGAAATCAATTGATAGTGTTACTTTCAATATTCAAGATTGGCTTAACGGAGTAAGAGCTGGCACCAACTCTTACTCCGGCGAAAAAACCTTTAATGATTCCGCAATAGTTTCTATGCGCTTTAGTACACAGCTAGCCATTTTGAAAGCAGTTGAGGCAAGGTTTGAGAGCTCATTATTTGATATCAAACAACTAGTTCAAGCAGACCTCTTTGACTCTGAATTAGCCGCAGCTACAGAACTTGCAAAAAAAGGTTTCTTACGCGGTGCCGGTGCTATTGCGGGCGTAGTGCTTGAGAAGCATCTTGCGCAGGTAGTGGATAACCATGCATCTAAAACACGAAAAAAGAACCCATCGATTAGTGATTTCAATGACCTTCTAAAAAATGTTGGTGTCTTGGATGTCCCAACATGGCGGCAGATTCAAAGACTTGGAGATATTCGTAACCTATGTGACCACAACAAGGAACGAGAACCGACTATAGATGAAGTAAATGAATTGGTGGCTGGCGTTGATAAAATCACTAAAACGCTGTTCTAAATATCAGCTAACAAGCAAGCAAGAAGGACGCGATAAAGCGCGGCTCTTCTTGCGGCGTTGTGTAAATATCTGATGGACTTTTTATTTTTAATTATTGGCATGACTGTTAGCTTTGTGTGGCGAAAACGGCTCCGAAACAATGCAAAGCCACAACTAAAACCTTTGTTTTCTCGGCTCGCTGGTTTTGTCTTTGGCGCGTCAATAGCCATTGTAGGATTATTTTGGTTTTTACAGTTTTCCGGTATTTTGTCTTCTGTTGGTCCTGGCATGTCTCGCGAACATTTTATTGGCATTGTGGGTATTATATTCGGCCCTATTCTTTCTATAATTTGGCGTTGGTGTTGTAATAGCATCATTATGCGCTCCAATACAGGCATTAGAAAATTGGGTTGCTAAAGAACACGAGGACATCAGTCTTTGGTAACACTTGGAGGAGTAAAAGGTGACGGAGGGATTAAAAATAAATCCCTCCGTCACCTTTTGTTGAGCAGTTGGCTAAACAATAATCACTCCGTCACCTTTGCGATCGTGTTGAGTAAACCCCGCTAGAGGAACCACATGAGAAAGTTAGTGAGTTCAGATTCTCCTTTGGAGGAACCCATTGGGTTTTCCAGAGCATGCAGAGTAGGAAATATGATTTCCGTATCTGGTACTGCCCCTATTATCAATGGCAAGACAGCTTGCCCAGATGATGTCTATGGGCAAACGAAATGCTGCCTGAATTTATCTATCAAGGCGATTGAAGAAGCCGGTGGAAAAGCAAGCGACATTATTAGAACCCGTATTATGCTCACCGATATTTCCCGTTGGGAAGACGCCGCACGGGCACATGGAGAACTGTTTTCAGAAATTAAACCAGCATGCACTTTTGTTGAGGTCAGTCGTTTTATTGATCCGGCGTGGTTAGTTGAAACCGAAATTGATTGTGTGTTGGAGTATGTGTCACCAGAGAATTGAAGCGCAGGTTGACGGCATGTTTTTTTTATCGTTTCAAATTGATCGCTGACACCCAAAATGTGATCTTTCTGCCGACAATCGCTATAATCGCGGCTTTTTCATGCGGGAACTATTCCGGCAACCTTTAGGCAGTTAATTCATGGATATTCTTACCCAGAGCTTGCTGGGCGCGACCGTTGCGCAATCTGCGGCCCGTAAAGCGGACGTGCGCCTGGCCTCGCTGATTGGACTGGTGTCGGGTGTGATTGCCGATGCGGATGTGCTGATCCGGTCATCCGCCGATCCCTTGTTATCGCTGGAATACCATCGCCATTTTACCCATTCACTGGTGTTTATTCCGTTCGGAGCTTTGCTGGCTTTTCTGCTGTTCTGGCCATTTCTTCGTTCGCGCCTGTCGGCGGGTTCTCTCTATCTTTATTGTTTTATGGGTTACCTGCTCAGTGGCTTTATCGATGCCTGCACCAGTTACGGAACCCATCTGCTCTGGCCGCTCAGCGATATCAGGGTTTCCTGGGGTATTATTTCCATTGTCGATCCGGTATTTACCGGAGCCCTGGTGGCCGGTTTGTTATGGGGCGTGTTCAAAAAGCGGGGGATCTATGCCGGCATGGCACTGCTGCTGGCGGGTAGTTATCTGCTGCTGGCCGCTGTGCAGCAAAACCGTGCCGAACAATCAATCCATGAACTTGCCTCGCAAAGGGGCCACCAGATCGAGAAACTGGTTATAAAACCGACCTTTGGCAATATCCTGCTGTGGCGCTCAGTCTATCTCGAAAAGGGTGTTTTCCACATCGACGCTGTTCGGGTGGGCCTGAAAAAAAGAGCGTATCCGGGTACCGCCATCAGCCGGGTAAACTATCAAAAACCGGGTGCAGGTTATGATAGTGATTCTACCTTATGGAAGGATATGATGCGTTTTGACCTCCTTTCCGATGGATATGTGATTGCCTATCCCGGCCGGCCGAATGTACTGGGCGATGTTCGTTATGCGATGCATCCGTTGCAAGCCGCACCGCTATGGGGTATCAGAATGGATCCGCAGCAACCTGAGCAGCATGTGCAGTTTGAAAGCTATCGCAATATCACAAAGCAAGATAAACAACAGTTTATGGCGATGCTTTTGGGGCGAGAGTTAGAATAAAATTGGTCTCAGCATGGCGACCGAAAGCGGCCTGGCACTCGGGACTGTCGTAAAAGGAGCAGGTGAGATATGAAGATATTAGCTGTATTAGTGGCTGTACCGCTTTGGTTCTTGACCGTCGCGGCGGCTGAATCACCCTATCAGACTGAGATCGATCGAGAGATCAAATCGTTGAGCCCGGCGGAAATCGAAGGTTTAAAGAAGGGTAAAGGGATGGGGTTTGCCAAAGCGGCTGAGCTGAATCACTATCCGGGGCCAAAACATGTGCTGGAGCTGGCGGATGCGTTGGAGCTTTCAGGTTATCAGCTTGAGGTGACTACTGAAATTTACCAGCAGATGCAGACTGAGGCGATCAGGCTGGGGCAAGCGCTGATTAAACAGGAGCGGGAACTGGACCGGCTGTTTGCCGAAAGGCGGGCTGATACAAATCGGGTTAAACCGCTGCTCACACAGATTGCGCATACCCGGGCCGATTTGCGGGGTGTCCATTTGCTGGCACACCTGCAACTCAGGGAAGTACTGACTCCGGAGCAAATTGGCCATTATGACAAGCTGAGAGGTTATTCCAGTGCCATGAAACACACTCATCACGGTCATTAAAAACTACGTCACCAGGGCCATTATCAGAGCCGTTGATAGAGAAAAGGCTGTAAAAAAAGGGGCAGAAACCTGCCCCGAAATTCCACTTACAGGGTAATTACTTTAGAAATCCATGCCCAGGGTCAGCCACCACTCACGGGGCCGGCCGATGGTTTTGATGATGTAACCCACGCCCGGCTGGTTGAAACCGGACATCACATAATCCTCATCCGTCAGGTTTTGTACGCCAAGGGTTGCATGCCAGCGTTCGTCCGGGCTGTTGTAGCGGATGGAAAGGTTGGTTAGACCGAACGCATCCTCCGCCAGTTCAGGGGTATTCACCGCGTCATTGAAGTGATCGTCCTTCCAGGCGTAGTCAAGATGAATGGCCAGCGATGCACCGGAGGCTAGGGGTTGGTTGTAGTCGAACGCAATTGAGGCGACCTTTTCCGGTGTGTTGTTGAACTCATTGTCCAGGAAAATTCCGACGGCGTTTGCTCTGGCATCCAGTTTGGTATATTCCGCGTCAATCCAGCCGAGGCTGCCGGTCACCTGAAGGTTGTCGGTTGCCAACCACTGGAAATCAACTTCAAAACCATCGATCTCCGACTCACCCGCGTTGGCGGTCAGCGGCGAGATGCCACGTTGAATCACCAACTGCAGATTCTCGTAATCGGTGTGGAACGCTGCCAGGTTGATGCGCAGGGTATTATCGAACCAGTCGCTTTTAAGACCAATCTCATAAGACTCGACATTCTCCTCTTCGAAATCCGGTGCGACCAGTTCCGGTCCGGTCAGACGGGTATCCCAACCGCCGGCTTTGAAGCCTTGGGAAAAGGAGACATAGGCAAACAGACTGTCCGAAAAGCGGTATTCCGTGCCAAGCCGAATTGAAGTGTCGTCAAAGTCCTGCTCCTGTTCGCCGAGCGGAAACAGCCGGGTCGTGTCCGTTGGATCAGGAAAAGCCGCCAGTGGCACACCAAACTTGGCGCTCAGGTCATTACGGTCGGTTTGTCCACCGGTAAACTCCTTTTCCTCCCGTGTGACACGCGCACCCAGGGTGACACTCCAGTCCTCCGTTACGTTATAGGTGAGCTGACCGAAGGCGGCGTAACTGGTGTTTTCGATATCGTTGGGGCCATCCACCTGAAACAGCCCGCCTGCCAGCGGCACATAGTCGTTGTTCTCGCCCTCTTCGTTGAAGTAGTAGAGGCCGGCAACCCACTTCAGTTTCTCACCGGTACCGATTAACTGGAACTCCTGTGATATCTGTTCCTGGTTCAGTTCGAAACCGTGGTGGTCGATAATCAGTGGTGACATATCGGCGTCTTCACCAAAAATCGATTCCAGATCGCGATACGCGGTAATCGATTTGAAGGAGAGGGTGTCACTGATATCCCACTCATAGGTGGCGCTGATACCCCAGGCATCCAGTGCGGTACCGGAGATGGAGTTACCATAGGTGGTGTGATCGTTGCCGGTCAGGAAACGGTTATCGTAGGGGGTGCGCTCGGTGAACATCGGGTCGATGACATTGCCGGTGCGACCGTCAATAATGCTGCCGCAGACCGGAGGTCCCATACCGGATACACAGGCATTATACAGTCCGGCAATACCACCGGTGGCTTGCCATAACTCCGCAGTTTCCAGCACCGTCGGTGCTGAATTTTCTCGCACGCGGGTGTAGTCATAGGAAAGTAACAGTTCCTGATCTTCTGCAAACTGCCAAAGCAGTTTGGCGCGCACCGTATCGTTGTTTTCGTTACCCAGATCGTTCCCGTTGGGCAGGTCGTTTAACACGCCCTGGTCGATACTCCTGAAATCGGTCTGGTCGGCGGGCAACGTATTCGGATAAGGGATCCGTTTAACATAACCGTCGCGATTTTTGGATGAGACAGCAATGGAGCTGAACAGTGTGTCGCTTAAAGGAATATTCACCACACCACGTATATCCTGGCGATTGTCCTCACCCAGCGTCAGCTCAATATTACCGCCCAGTTCCTGGTCGGGTTTTTTGGTGACTACGTTGATCGCTCCGCCTGGGGTATTTCGTCCAAACAAAGTACCCTGCGGGCCTTTCAGTATTTCAATCCGCTCCAGGTCGAGCAGATCTATCACGCCGCCCATATTGCGGGCCATGTAGACACCATCCACGTAGAGTCCTACACCGGGCTCAAAGTTCATGGCGAAGTCGGACTGCCCAATCCCTCGCACGAACGAGACCAGTGCGCTGGAGGATCCGCTAATGGGTGCGGTAAAGTCCAGGGTTACATTGGGTGCAAAGTCGGCGATTTGTGAAACATTGCTGATCCCCAGTTTGTCCAGCGATTCGGCTGAAAAGCTGGAAACAGCGATTGGAACTTCCTGCAGATTCTGGCTGATTTTCTGTGCGGTGACGACCACCTCTTCCAGACTTCTTGGTCCGGCTTCCTGGGCCACAACAGTCGGTGCGCCGGTTCCACCCGCGGCCATTAATGCCGCAATGGAGGCGAACAGCCCGGATCTTTTCCTCGATATATTGTTATTCACTTTTTCTTCTCCCAAACCAATCATTGATTTAACGGTCAAGATGCCCGTTTTGGTGTAGGAGGCTGAAAACCCGGTGCCTTGAAGCAAAATGCCCAGTCCCTGTTCAATGGTATATTTACCCCGCAGCAAACTGGAGGTGGTTTCACCCAGCTTTTCTGCGGGGAAAAACACCGCTGTCCTTGCCTGCCTGGCGAACTCTGTCAGTGCTTTATCGGCTTCTTGTTCAGGAATATCAAAATCAATAATGCGATCATCAGCAGCAAACGTAATCGGTGAAACCTGTAAAGCCAATAGCAAGATCCCAACCTTTCTTATAATTTGACCACTCCTCGATATCACTCCTGCAAGACGGATTAGCAGTCCTACAGTTGGAGAGACAGGTGAGCGATAAAAATCACCTGTTGTGTGTGAAGAAATTTTCGGGATAAACGAATCACTCAAGGGTAGATCTCGTTTCCAGGTTGATTTTTTTGTTGTTTCAAGGCGCCATCACGGTGCCAGCTTAAAGCTTGGTGAGCAGGATTTTTCCGGAACTGTCGTGGGTGGATGTAATATCAAAGTTTTCCTTCAATGCTAACAGCAATCCTTCAATGTCCCCGGATTTGAAATAACCACCCACCAGAATGTTCTCCATCTGCCTGTCGGCAAGTACGAATTCAACAAGCGTATAACGGCTAAGTTCGGCGAGTGCCCTGCCAAGTGGTTCACGCTCAAAAAAGATCATCCCCTGCTGCCAGGCCAACTGCTTGCTGATCTCTTCCGTGCTGATATCTTTAAGCCGGTGTTGGTCGGATGCTTCCACGGTGGCAGACTGGCCGCTGTTGATCAGGGATTCTTCCGATAGCGAACCGGACAAAAGCACCTGTTTCAGCTTTTTCGGTGAGACCAGCTTGACCTGACCTTCCGTGACGGTCACTTCGAGTTGGCGGGTGTTGCTGTAGTCCACATTAAACGCTGTGCCGATGGCCTGCACCAGATTTTTGTCCGCATGAACCTTGAACGGGCGCTGCTGGTCTTTGGCGACTTCAAAATAGCCTTCACCACGTTCGAGAATAATTTCACGCTGCTTTTCGCTGTAGTTAACCAGAATACGCGTTGCTGTATTCAAGGTTATCACTGAACCATCGGGAAGATTGACTTTGGATTGCTCGCCGATGGCGGTTTCATACGATTCTCCCGGTAGCTGTGGTTTAGCGGCCGGGGAAGCGGAATCTCCGCTGATTCCCTTGTCCACGAGTTCGGTGACTCCCTGGGTATCCTGAGAGTCGGGATCAGTGACGGTGACCAGGCCAAAGGTGATTACCAGTGCGGCCAATGTAGCGGCAACGGCGTAGCCTGGCCAACGCCGGGGAGCCTTTCGTTCGGGCGCGGATTCGTCGGGTGATTCCTCAGGCAAGGGAAATAGATCGGATAACTCTTCCAGTACGGCCATATCGTCCCACACACAGGCGAGTTCGGTGAGTGTATCGCCATGTGCCTGGTTCTCGGCCAACCAGGATGCCAGGCACTTTCTTTCTTCAGTGCTCAGGCCCCGTTCAATCCTGGCCAGCCACAGGCCGGCCTCTTCGGCGATCTGTTGTTTATGGGTGATGGAGATTACCTTGCTCATAATAGCGGTCTAAACTTTTTTAACCTTTGCCGTGTTTGTCTGTTTTCGGTTCACCTGATAACCGTGTTCCTTGAGAAATTGCGTGCAACGAACCATCCCTTTTGCGATATGACCCTCAACGGTACGCTCGCTGATTTTCAGATAAGCAGCGATCTCCTTCTGGCTTAATCCATAGATACGTTTCAGAATAAATGCTCGTCTGCATTGCGGTGGCAGGTCGCGAACCGCACGGCAGAAGAACTGAAATTTTTCCTTCGACTCCATCTGGCTTTCGAGTGACAGCCTACTTTCAGAGACATCCAACTGGTCAAAATCACCTGTTGGTTCCTCCAATTCGCTGGATTTTCTGGAAATATGATTGAAAGCCAGGTTGCGGGCTGTCGTATAGAGGTAGGTCTTGGGGTGATTGATTTCGTGTGTCAGGTTCTTTTCGTAACTGCGCACGAACGTCTCCTGCACAATATCTTCAATATCGTGCGGTTTGACGATACGACCGACCAGCTTCTCCAGAATACCGCGATATTTCAGAAAAGTGCCGGTCAGTTTTTCGCCATCGCTATTTTTTTTGTTCTTTGCAGAGCTCATTTCAGCCATATTATATTTGCAAAAGTCATACTTTGCGGTTTGGTCTGGGTCGCTATTATGGTCTTTTTTAACCGCTTTGGTAAACCCGCTCGTTAAGCAGCGATGTTAGATACCTTTTTTGTCTTGGGTGCGGATGGTTCAGGCTAGGTTCAGGGAAGCCACCGGATAATGGGCCCACTATCAATTTAGTTACCTCTTAAAGCAAGGACGCTTGTCCTAAATTACGATCCGGTTTCGGGAGTTTGGAATTTCCCCTAAATGGATAAGCAAGAGATAGAAGTGCGAAAAGTTGCGGTGCAGGGAAGTTGGCAGTTATCTGCTGCAATAAGGGAAGGAGCCGAATGGGCGGTGCCGACAGTAAGATGTTTTCGGTGCCGCCCATTTTTTAGACCTAAGGCGGATACTCTGTTAATTGGCTGATGTATGACGAGCAATAGTATTAGTCGTTATACCAATTAAGCCGTAGTTCGATCAGGTAGTATTTAGTGAGGGAAACCGGGGTTTATTTTGCTATTTAGCTGGGTATTAGAGCACCAGCGTATTTATTAATTAAGGATAAAGGAGTGATGGCAGTGACATGGAAACCAGGAAGGGCCTGTTTGGTTTGGATAGTTTTGATGTTACCGCAGGCATGGGCTAATGGCATCGATTTAGTGAGTGAGGGTATTGATGCTGCCGCAGCCAATGGCGCGAGTTACAATCCGGTAGTTTCTGCAGCGGGCCGCTATGTGGCCTTCAGTTCAAATGCATCAAATCTTGTTCGGGATACGCAACCGGGATGTGGGAACGAAGTAAGTAGTGACTCAAGCAGCGCCTGTTCACGCGTGTATCTGAAAGACCTGCACAGCGGTGAAATAAAAATCGTGAGTGTTAATTCTGCGGGTGAGCCTTTGAACGCAGGAAGCAAAGTGACTGCAATCTCAGCAGATGGGAGATACGTGCTTTTGCTCTCCCGTGCGGCCAATGTGAGCGGGGTGGAGGTTCGTTATTGCGGTAGCAGTTTTTCTATCGAGGTGCGGCCCTGTACAAATGTTTTTCTGTATGACGCCTTGAAGGATGAACTGGAACTGATCAATGTGTCGCCAACTGCTGGCGAAACCTGGTTTTCAGCTCAGAATGCTGATATCTCTGATGATGGCCGATGGGTGGCATTCTCAATTGTGACGCATTGCGGTACCACGTCGGAAGGCTGTGACAGCGATCTCTATCTGCGGGATCGGCTAAATGGGGAAACCCTAAGACTGACGGATTTGGCCGCTGACCAGTATGATAGTCAATTATTGGATATATCAGGTGATGGGGCTTATATACTCTTCAAGTCGAGCCACGGCGGGTTGGCGACTGATAGGCCGGTCACCCGTGTCAGTAGTTTATACCGCTACCAGCGGGCAACGGGGTACATTGATAGGGTTAATGTGTCCAGTTACGGTGATCCGTCCAATAATTCTGTGGGCGGTGGCACCTCTTCCCGAAGCGGTAAAATCATTGCCTTTGATACGTCAGCCTCGAATATGGTGGTGGGTGATTATAATGGAGTACAGGATGTTTTTGTTAGAGATGTTGTCGCCGGTACAACAGAGCGAATCAGTGTGTCTGATTCAGGGGTTGAAGGTAATGGGATAAGCCGGTTTCCCTCGATATCCCGCGATGGCCGTTACGTCGTTTTTGTATCGGACGCAAGCAATCTGGTGATCGGGGACGATAATGATGTGACGGATCTGTTTTTACATGACCGTAAAACCGGAGAAACCGAACTGATCAGTCAGGGGCTTGATGGGTTGCCCGCTGATGACCGAACTATATGGGGAGAGCTTTCAGCTGGATCCAACAGGGTGGTTTTTTCATCACGCGCTTCAAATCTGGTTGATCAAGAGATATCGGGTACGCAAGATGTCTATAGTCTGCCTGTTAACCAGTCTGTTATTGCCTGGCAGGAAAGCCCCTCAGAAGGTTCCGATGAAAGCGGCATCGGGCTGCTGAGAGGCTGGGCCTGCGAGGCTGAAAAGATTGAACTGGTTATCGATGGTGGTCGAACTATTGTCCCCGGATATGGAACTTCGCGCGGTGATACGAGAGGTCGTTGCGGTGATAGCGATAACGGTTACGGCTATACGGTGAATTGGAATGTTCCGGGTGCGGGTGTGCACCGGCTGCAAGCGTATGCTGATGGGATTGCATTTGCCAGCGTAGAGTTTAATGTCGCGGATTTGGGGGTAGAGTATCTCAGAGGTGTCGATAAAGAGGTATGGGTAGATGATTTTCCAGAGCCGGGCCAAAGGGCTAAACTACGCTGGTCACAGGCGCACCAGGGGTTTGTGTTGGTGGGGGATCCGTGATCTACCGGTTTTGTAGCCAGTAGTCCTGTCAACGCCGACGGGTAAGTAGCAAAGTTGCCAGCTTACCTGGCGGTCATTGAGTTACGTTTAAATCAAGGATCGGTTTTTTAAACAGGAGCAGGATGCGAGGCAGACGCAGGTGAATCGCTACAGCCCCATAGCAGAAGGGCGATAATAAACGGGCTCAGATATTTTACGGTCTGGGTTTTTATTCTGTCTTTCCATTGAGCGAATTATGTGAAGCCAGACGTTATCACGTTATAGGGGGGATGCAAAACAAGAGGGTGGATGTTTCGGATGTTGGATCAGTGCAAAAAACTAAAAGCTCATTCATAGTGTTTAATCATTCGGAACCATATTTCGTTCATAGGATAGGCATGACTAACTCGAGGCGGATAGTTGTTCAATAATGCTGCTGGCAACCTGGCTGCCCCATGCAGCGATGGTGGTTGATGGTGGGACGCCAAGTGCTTTGGGCAGAGCCGCGCCATCGGCGACGTACAAGCCAGGGTGTTCAAAAATCTCACCACGGTGATTGATGACACCCTGTTGGTTGGAGTCTGCCAGGCGAGCACCCCCTAGGGGGTGCATGGTGGTCAACTTAGGTAGATCTACAATCGTGCTGTCGGTCAGCGAATTGATTACAGCAAAGGCGCGGCGTATCTGCTCATAAACTTGTGCCTGATCAGGGTCATATCGCAGTTGGAGTTGGCCATTCCGGTAGTTGACGGAGCCAATCATTCCGTCATCTCCCATGCCGGCTAGAATCGTACCCCTTTTTGCGGCATTGCGGATAAATGGGAAACGAGGAAGTTGCTTGCTGTAGGGTAGCCCGCCTTCCACGATTAGCGGCCAAGGCTGATCGCTCGTCCATTGAGTGGGGTCTCTCAGCAGCACTCTGCCGCGGGTAGGTAGGCCAATAGATAGATCGCTACTATTTTCAGGGTGACGCCAATAGGCTGCGTAATCGCCATTAGCGCTGAAGGTTTTGCCGAGCATTGGCATGCCGTGTAAGCCATTACTGGCTTCGCGGCTGGCAAATAGCAGTTTTAGGGTGTTGATGGTTCCCGCCGCCAATACAACATGCCGTGAATAGATCGTTTGAAGTTTACGCTGACCGTTAAAGTACTGAATTCGGTAGCGATTTTCTCCCTGACTGCCGTCGCTGAATATTCCCGTTACTTCGCAAAGATCACTGATCTGCAAGCCTTTTTCAATGGCGCATCTCAGGAAGGTATCATCTACGGTTCTTTTTCGGCCATCCCTGGAACCCAATATGCCGGAGGAGGATATCTCTGTATCGCTCATTCCCGGGTGCAAGTCGAAACCCATGGGCATTTCCAGAGATCGCTGATCGGTAACGAAACAGCTATTTTTCGCGAATCGCTGGGCCAGAGTGTTGGGGTAGTTATCTCTTAGTTGCGGTGTTGTACTAGCCATTTGCCGGAGGACATATTTGTAGTGTTCCTCCATCATTTTGCTACTTATATGCCGGTTGTGGTTATCCCAGTAATTCCCCTCGGCAGGCCGCATATTTAGTCCGCCATAAACATGGCTTCCACCGCCGACGTTGCTGGAGCATAGGATATCCAGTTGCGGGCTCACGTGTAGTTCAAATACGCCCTTGCGGTTGAGGGTGAAACCGCCAAAGGGTAGTTTGGCGTTATTTAATCGCCGCAGGAAATAGGTGAGCAAATGCCAGCCGCTAGGTAGTGGTGAGCGACGCTTGATCCCCATTCTTCTAACCGCAAGGGTGTCTCTCCAGGGGCCTCGTTCGAGCATTGTGACAGAGATACCAGCGTCTACCAGTCGCCGTGCAACAACGGATCCGGCAAAACCGGAGCCGATGACAACTACTTGCTTATCTGTCGCTGACATGCGCTTCAATCTCTGTTTAAGGGCAGTTTTCGCGGATGGTAAAAGATCAACCAGACCCCGATGAGCAATAACATAGGTACATCGCCTATCAGGTGTGTACGCTCCCATTCGAGGATTGTTGCGTAATAGGCCATAACTAAACCGTGCAGAATACTTGAGACGATAACGTAATCGATAATCGCAGCATTTTTCACAGGATCTTTAGCGGCCATTACTAAGCAGATGGAAAGGGCCAGGTACATTGCCTTGAGCATCGAGGGGATCGATTCGTTAGTCCGGCCATCCTGCCATACCATACCGGCTTCCCACATATGTTCGGCAAATAAAGGGCCAAGGAAGAAGATTGCCAGTCCGATCATCACAATCGAGTATTTGCGAATCGCTTTATTGCTGCCTGAATAGAGAATCATCTAGGTGTTTCCTACGTTTACTTTATTTGTATAGTAATACTATACATAAATATAAAGTGTCAAGTAATGCTGGGCAAAATTAAAAATTGCTAATTCGAACTATGCAGAATAAATGGGGGATTTGGAGGTGGAGTAAACCGGCTTTGGCCGCTGCTACGTGACTAGGTGCGGCTAGAGGTGATTTCGCTATTATTTTGCCTTGGAGGGGGCAGGCGCAGCTTTTTCCTGGCCGTAAATTTTTTTGAATTGCGAGCGTGTTTTTTTGTGATGTAAGGCGTCAATAAGTTTGTTTACAATGGCCATTGTCTTGGCCGTTATCTCCAGTGATTCGGCTTCAGAGTTTCGGGACATCCCCGAGGCTAGCAGAGTGATCTCCTTTACTACCAGTGCTTCTATTGCTTTATCCCAGAGGCTGAACAGACCTGGTTCGTAGCCCTTTTCCGGGGTAAAACCAAGATTTTTTATATCGATCCAAGATTGGGCGATCACAGCATCTTCTTTGCACACCATGGTGCCGTCTTCTGAATCAACCGGACTGATGAGTCCTTTCTCTTCCAGTACCTTTATCTCCTGAGGGTTTAGTTTTCCATTTAAAGTCTTTTCAAGATTAACGTACTCTTCCAGCCCGGGGCGGATCGATTTAGGCAAACCAAGACCTAGTCCACGCAAATATTTCATCTGCTGCTCTGATAAATCGATATCGGACTCAACATCATAGATCGCTTTTATCGCCTTAATGGGAAGGAACTGCTGTTCGCGTAGCTCTGAGATCTGTTTTAAACGTTCCAGATGCTCCACACCGTATAGCGCTGAGTTTCGCCCGGACTTTCGCGGAGTGGGTAGTAACCCTTCACTGATATAATAATGGATGGTTTTGCGGGGCAAACCACTTTCCCGAATCAGGTCTCTCATCCGGTATTGGGGTTCGTCGGATCTATATGTCCCTGTGCCGTCCTTTTCCTGCTTTTGGGTCACTGAATTAGCCATGGATTGCTCTTATCTAGAATCAAGCCTAATACTACACAGGATCTCTCCTGTGCTGCTATATATTTTTAAGGTTAAGCGGATAGCCGTAAAGATCTTAAGCGGGGTTGCCAGACTAGATGGCAATGGGGGGGGTAACGGATAAACTATTTTATCGATTTCAGGTAAGAGCAGCGAAAGTCTGTCCCGCAGCTTTTACAAAATCTGGACCTGCCATCAGATTTTCTGGCTGATCCTAAAGCGCTCATTGATATGGATGATTGTTGGCGCATTATTGTGGCTAACCAGAATGCGATTCATGAAGAATCTCACCTGATGTCGTTACGCCCCCTGAAACGTGGCACTGCCTACCTGGTATTTTTCGATCTTTATCACTGTAGAACCCTGCATGAGGGTTTGCAGGCGCTTACAGAAACCTAGAATATATAAAAGAGTGCCTTGCGTTCAGAAAGCACCATGATTATGTTGACTATCTTGCTTATAACAGTGATCTTCGCTTTATAGTTGTACTTTCTGAACAGAAAGCTATTCTCCCCTACTGATGAGGCTCTCTAAAGTAACTCGGGTGATAGAGAAATTTGTAAAGGACCAGAATAATGCTGTCGACCAAGAAGAGCATTTACATAGGGCTGTCGGTTTTTTTTATTACGTTTATTGTTTATGTAGGCAGCCCTGTTATTACGTCATTTGATTCCCGCTGGTCAATCTATACAAGCCTGAGCATTATTAAGGAGGGAAATACTAATCTAAATGAATATGAAGAGTTTATTAAGGTTTGTGTTGGTTGAATAAGAGTGGTGCAGTAAAAAGGGGGCCAACTGCGTAGTTGTAGTAGTTCTGTTTACACATTGGCAGTACGCTGAATAGGTGAATGACCGTTCGCTGGAAAGTACACCTATTCAGAGGCTCCTGACCTTTACTTTAAGAACGCTTAAGGATCCGTTTTTTCAACCAGCGCAACACAGGAGTGTTCCTCCTGATCGACTTCGAGGATCATGCCGACATCGGGTGCGTAGTATTTATGCTCAAACACACCCGGTTCGATCGGCGTATACTCGTTAGTCACAAGGCAGCTGCCGTTGCAAAGCGCAAACAGTGCGTCAAGGTCCGCAGCTTCAAACTCGTTTTCACACGTATCTTCGCCAATAAAGCCGTCCGCACTCACGTCTATAACTTCAGCAACGTCCTCTGCCTCCGTTAATAGTACTTCCTGGCGGTAGACATCACCTACAACGGGGGAGGCCGGGATTAAAATACCGGGTTTGGCACCATCCCTGAACGCTTTCCATGAGCCATCAAGATCGACCAGTTCTGGTTCTTCCGGGTCATCACCCTCAAACAGTTCATAGTTGAGGCTGATTTCACCGCAATACCAGACATTCCCCTCGAGATCCTGTCCGTACCAGTCATCTGTGTCTTCCAGTGCGTCGCCTTCATCGGTCCACTCCTCAATCTCTTCAACCAGGTCATTAACCACCAGGCAATTGACGCCTTCTTCCGACTCCTCATCGGTTTTGATCAGTTTGGTTTCGCTTTTAACGGTTACGGTTATGCGTTCTTCGTCTCCCTCATAAACCCACTGGGTACCGGGTACCAATGGGAAATAGGTGTTAGGACTGCCAAGGTCAGTGGGATCTTCCTCAAAATCCTCAGGGTCCCAGTCAGGGTCGTATGGGCCTTGACCCACTGCATCGCATAGATCGAGCCTGGCACTGCGTTGTTCCCAGCACAGACTGCGGTTCTCACGGTTCTCCTCTCTAACTTCACTACGGCATTCAGTGTAATCCTCCTCATCTGAAGAGTTCAGGCAGTTTGCTTCATTGACGGTTCGTTCTTCACGGGCTTCATCCCAGCAGGAACGTAAAACCAGATTTGCTGTTTTGGAGCAAATTTTGGAATTACCGGCTAGATGGCTCGCCTGTAAGGTCGTACTTAAGCCGGTCACACCAATAACTGAGCTGCTAACAATTAGGCTGAATAGCAATTTTGGCCTAAAATTCATCCAGCCAAGTGTGTTTTTTCGTTTGTTGTTCATTTTCCTTTCTCCTCAAGAAAAGTTGCTTGATCTGCATTGAGGTTAGAGAGGAAAGGAAAGGAAAATCTGTCGCCATTATTGTGAATAAATATTTTTCCTGAAATGTGACAGAAAATTTGAAGAAAGCAACTCTAAAGAGATAAGCCAGGAATTATTTGGCGCTAGCGTAAGGGAAAAAATACAGGGGACCCCTAAACAGAATGTTTGGCAAATCGGGCAGTAGCAACGCTGTTCAAATCATGAAGGATCGCAGGCTGGTCAAGAAGATGCTGGCTGGGAGTGAGCAAGCATTCGATTGTTTTGTGGATGAGTATTTCCCCAAACTGTACCGTTACGCGATGCAGCGTTTGCGTGATCATCAGAAGGTGGAAGATGTGGTTCAGGAGGTATTGGCGAATGCTGCAAGGAGCATTGAATCATTCAGGGGTGAATCAACCCTGTTGACCTGGCTGATTCAAATCTGTCGTCATGAGATTTCCAGGCATATCAGTCGTGAACGGCGTCATGAAGATCTGATGATGCCCTTTGTGAGCGATGATTTGCTGCGAGCGGTGGTGGAGTCAATCGAGACAGTTGATCCGAATCCTGAGGAAAACTGTGGCAGGGATGAGCTGATCAGCCTGATACAGTTTGCTCTTGACCAGTTGCCTCATAACTATGCGCAGGCATTGGAAATGAAATACGTTGAAGGTTGTAGTTCGCAGGAAATCGCCAGGCATTTATCAATTGGGGATCAGGCCGCACAATCGTTGCTGGCACGAGCAAGACAGGCTTTTAGGGAAGTGAGTGAAACCGCTATTTATGCGTATCTTGATAAAGGATAAATTGGGTGTTGATAGAGATTATGAGTATCGACCATGCAAAATAAACAGGATCTTCAGAGCAAAGCACATAATGACGATGCGATTGCCCGCATTCTAAAGATTGTTGGTAAACAGGAGCAGTTACCTGCACAAACTAAAGAGAAGTGGGAACAATCATTTGCCGGCGAGATGAACCGGGTTGTTGCGAAGCGCCGCAGAGAGAGACAGCGACGTTGGGCAATATCCGGTGCCTGCGCCGCTTTGGTTTTGTTAGTGCTGGTATGGAATTCAGAGATGGTATTCGATCCTGTGGCAGCGCCTGTTGCACAGGTGGTTACTTTGGTTGGTAGCGCTGAGGGAGCGAATAAGGATGGTGTTTTTGAGGCCATACATGAAGGTTTTGCCCTGCTGGAGCTGGATCGATTAAGAACTGCGCAAGGAGGTTACGCAGCACTGGCTTATAAGGGTGCCCAGGTTAGGCTTAGGGAAAATACAGAGGTACAATTTTTTGACGATTACATATGGTTGCGATCCGGGCAGATTTATGTGGCGACTAATAGTGAACCGGACTTGTCGGTGCGAGAAAACGAAAAGGTGGATATTCGTACTGATATTGCACGTGTGACCGATATCGGCACACAGTTTATGGTTGCCTATGATGGAACTGCACTGACTACGCTGGTGCGCGATGGTACCATTAAGGTGAGTTTGGGGGAGGGCGAATATACGGCTCATGCGGGGGATGAGTTTGCCAGGAGAGTGAGTGTGTCGGAGCAAAAAGAGGTCTCTGTTACTCAAGATGACAGGGCTGGAGAGGACTGGGAGTGGACGTTATTACTGGCTGCCCGATTCGATATTGAAGGGCGTACTGCGTATGAGTTTCTGCAGTGGGCAACTGAGGAAACCGGGTTGCAGTTGATCTTTGATAATGAGCAGGCGGAGGCCAAGGCAAAGAAGACTTTGCTGCATGGAGATTTGTCTACCATTGATCCTGTTCGTGCTATCGATCTGGTGCTTGAAACAACGCGATTGGTGGCGCAAAGACCAAACTCGAATACACTGAAAGTTTACATGCGGCCCAGGTAACAGGCTGCTTTTGTCACGCTGAAGTTTTATGATATCTGTCATCGATAGATTATGGCTTCGTCTTTATTGTGAATTCAGGCCAATTCGGGGTGCTTGCGCTGTTGATTGCCATTTTCAACAGGGCGGCAGACTTGAGGTTTGAAAACATGCTTAAGTATTTCAGACTTTTGATCTTTATGGGCTGCTCGGCGGTGGCTGCACCGTTGCTGGCAAGCAATGAGGCATCTTTATTGGATGTTATCGAGGCTTTGCAGGAAAGAGGGCACCGCTTTCTGTACAGCAGTGATCTGGTTAATGAGCGGGTCAGCATCAATATTGATGAATTTTCAATCAGGGCGCTGCAGCTGGCGCTTCCGCAGGTATCCCTGAAAGTAAAACGTGTTGGCCTTATTTGGGTGGTCACTGCAGCAGATACGATGCAGCAACAGGTATCCGGCTATTTGCTGTCTTTGGATGGCGAACCGATCAGAGATGCGATTATTCAAGTGGCTGGCGAAAACCGCCTGGTTCATTCGCGCGATGATGGATACTTTGAAATTGTGCCGAATGCTGAGCATGAGAGTCTTGAATTCAGCGCGCCAGGGTATCAAAAACAGGTGTTGTCTATTGAAATGGCTCGTGAAAGCCCCGTTATATTACTTCCTAATAACTGGATCGAAAGCATGATTGTAATGGGTAGCCGTTACAGATTGCCTCTGCAAAAGGACTTTATTTCCACCCTTTATCTATCCGCTGAAGAGATGCAGTTGGCACCAGCCTTGGGTGGAGATTCATTGCGTGTGGTCACTTCTCTGCCAGGGGTTTCTTCTGTCGGTGTCAGTGCCAAGCCGAGAATTCGTGGTGGCCTGCAGGATGAACTGCTGGTACTGCTGGACGGTGTAGAGCTGATTGAACCCTTCCATCTTTCTGACTTTCAAAGTGTATTTAGCACCATTGATGACCGTGCCATTGAATCAGTTGATTTTTATACCGGTGGGTTTCCTGCACGTTATGGCAATCGCATGAGCGGTGTGATGGATATTTCGACTGCAATGCCGGTATCCAAACCGCAAACTGAAATTGGTATTTCGTTGTTTTCGTCGTTTGTTAATACTCGAGGCTATAGCGATCATAAGATACCGAAGGATTGGATCGTGTCGTTGCGTCGGGGCAATCTGGCGGACCTGTCCAATATGACATCCTCGGACTGGGGTGAGCCTAAGTATCTTGATGCCTTTGCTCGTCTGGGGTTAACGCTCAGTGATCGGAGTAACCTCTATTTTGGGGCGGTTGCAGTGGCCGATGATGTGACGCTCAATAACGATGAGGAAACCGCCGAGTCCAATATCGATACGGTTCACCTTTGGACACGCTATGATCACCAGTTAAGTGATAAATTCTATACAGCTTTGGTGTTGTCTTTGTTAAAAAATGAACGAGCCAAAACACAAAAGATTACACCGGAAGCGACAGATATTAATGAGCCTGATCCCGAAATCCCCGGATTTCTTGATTACCGGCAAAATATTGAGCGCGTAGCACTGCGCAACGACTATTCGCTCGCTCTGGATGATAATCAGTTTGAGTTTGGTCTGCAGGTGGAATACGTCAGCAGTGAATACGATTACCTGAGTAAAATAGATCGTGGCTTACTTGGGGAGTTGCTCAACGGGCAGCAACAGGTGTCGGGTAATGCAAAAGTGGATGTTGATGGCTGGTCGGGGGGGATCTACGCATCAGCCCAAATAAGCGTGACACCCAAGCTCACACTTCAGCCGGGAGTTCGGTGGGATTTTCAGGATTATTCAAATACCGGCTTTTCCGAATACGTGTCACCGCGGGCGGGCCTGCTCTATGATATAAACCAGCATATCAACCTCAGGGCGAGCATTGGGCGTTTTTACCAGCCGCAGGCGATGAATGAATTACAGGTCATTGATGGTATCAATCACTTTTTTAAACCACAGAAGTCTGATCAGGCGATTATCAGTATGGAGTGGGAGAATGAACGTTTATATTTTCGAACGGAAGCCTACTATAAAAGCTATCGTGACCAGAAACCCCGCTTTGAAAACCTCTTTAATACATTCGTGTTGTTGCCGCAAATGGAGCCAGACCGGGCTATGCTGGAACCTGAAAAGGGTATGGTCAAGGGGGTTGAATTTGAAGGTAGAGTGGTCCTGACGGATCAGTTCAGTGCCCAGCTCCGTTATGGCTATATGAGCGCCAGGGATCGCATTAACGGGCGGTGGGTTTCGCGTCGGTGGTCGCAACGGCATACCGCGCATGCAGGCTTGATCTGGAATAGGGATGATGCCCATTTTTCTGTGGGAGTCAGCTGGCATACAGGGTGGCGCAGCACAGAGTTACCCTCGCGGTTAACGCTGGGTGAAACCTTTGCAGTTGAAAGCGTGATTAATAATAAGGAGCTAAGAAACTATTTTTCCGTCGATATCAGTGCCAGTAAAACCTGGCAGGTTGGCAAGTCCCGTATCACGCTGCATGCTGATGTTACCAATCTGTTGGGGCGCAATAATATTGCGGGTCTTGAATACGATATAGATGAGCAGAATGATCGGTTGTTTGTTAATTCAAATAAAAAGAAGGTGCTGCCTATGGCGCCTTCCGTGGGTATTATCGTGACCTTTTAACAGGCTTTTGAAAAACTAATAAGCTGGCTCTCAGTGGTGTTAAACCTGTTTAATTATTCAATCAAGCTTCAAAACTTTAACCGTACATTATAAAGTGGCCTGAATACAAACAGACAGGATTTTCCGGGTGCAGGCTTACAAACTCCTTTTTATGATGGTTGCGGTTGGCTGGGTTGTTTCAGCGGTGGCCGAACTGAACGTGGTTTCGGTACAAGCCGGAGTTTTTGAACGTCCAGCGTTGAAAGAAGAGTCGGACAGCATACTCATACGAGGGCGTCAGGAGCACATCAGGCCGACAAATAAAGTAGTGGCCACGCTTGGCACCAAATTTGGTATTCGCTATCAGGTGGGTGGTAAGAGCCAGGCAAATAATCTGGTGACGCTGCTGTATTTGACGCCGGGTATTATTGATGCGCAGGGAGTGCGCCATGATAAATATACGGAGATTAAGGATCTACGGTCTTCCGCCGGAAGTCACACCATGGCTTTTGAAATGGTTGAGCCCCATGAGTTGGTGCCGGGAACGTGGCAAATGATGGTGTTTGAGAAGGATCGTTTATTGGTGAGGGAAACATTCGAGGTTATTATCAAAGGAACAGAAGTGCTGTCCGAGTTCGATCAGACGGTCGTTCAGTAATTGTATTAAAGGTAATTTGGTGTGGAAGATCTGATAGAGGATTTAATTTGCGGCCGACGGGTGGATAGTGAGCGGCTCAAAAAAGCCATTACAGAGTTTTGCGACGGCGAATTTCCACCAGAACAGTTGGCCGCTCTGTTGGTGGCAATGCGCTGTCGCGGAGAGACTGCTGAGCAACTGGTTGGATTTGCGCAAGCGCTGATCTCCAAAGCCCATACTATTGAAGTTGATGATCAGGTGGTTGACCATAGCGGCACCGGGGGTGATCATTCGGGCAGCTTTAATATCAGTACCACAGCGGCGTTGCTGACGGCAGCCTGTGGTGTGCCGGTGGCCAAGCACGGAAATCGCTCCGTAACCAGCCAAAGCGGCAGCTCTGACGTGCTTCAGGCCCTGGGTGTCAATGTCAATATGGAACCGACGAAAGCAAAAGCGTGTCTTGATAACACCGGTTTTGTGTTTTTATTTGCGCCGCTCTATCATCCCGCATTTAAGCAGATTGCACCGGTGCGCCAGGCGATGAAAATCAGGACGCTGTTTAATGTGATGGGTCCGTTACTAAACCCGGCCAGGGTGAAAAGACAAGTGATTGGTGTTTACGATCAACAGCTTCTGGTGATTATTGCAGAAGCGGTTCTGCAACTGAATAATCAGCGGGTGATGGTAGTTTCATCATCCGACGGAATGGATGAAATTTCCATGGCAGCTCCCAGCCATGCCAAGCTAGTCGAGGATGGTGTGATTCGGGACCTGGTTATCGATCCGAAAGATTTCGGGTTCAACTATTGTGGCCATGGTGATTTGCTGGGTGGCGATGCACAGCGAAATGCCGATATCACGAAAGCTGTTTTGTCGGGTGAGCAGGGACCCAGGACAGACTGTGTGGTGCTCAACAGCGCTGCCAGTATTTATGTCGGCGGTCGCGTCGAAAATCTTGCTCAAGGTGTCGAATTGGCCAGGTCGGTTCAACAGAGCGGGCAAGCAATTAAATTATTGGAGAACGTAGTGAGCCAATCTAATGCTTGACAAAATTTTTGAGGAAACAGCCTTACGGGTTGCAAAGGACAAACAAAAACATCCCCTGGAGTTAATTCGAAACGAACGGCTTTTTGAGGAACCTGATCGTTTGGAGGATTCGTTTCGTCATGATCAGATCAATATTATCTCAGAGATCAAGTACGGGAGTCCCTCTCAGGGGAGGATCTTTGATCCGGGGGTGATCTCGCCGGTAGAGGTGGCTAATCAATATGTTGCTAATGGCGCCAAGGCTTTATCGATTTTGACTGAACCGAAATATTTCCTGGGCTCTTATGACTATTTAAAAGACGCGCGGAAAGCAAATCCAAAAATACCTATTCTGATGAAGGATTTTTATTTTGATCCTTACCAGATCTACTTTGCCCGCCATATAGGAGCCAATATAGCACTGCTGCTGGTGCGTTACCTGGATCCGGCACAGCTGAGAGATTTCCATGATCTGGCAACTGAGTTGGGCATGAGTGCGCTAGTGGAAGTGCACGATGCAGATGAGCTCGATTTGGCGATCAGCATTGGCGCTAAAGTGATTGGTGTGAATAATCGTAATCTTGATACATTGAGGGTTGATCTCAAAACGGCACAGGATTTATACACTCAAATTCCAGAAGGTGTGATTAAAATTTGTGAAAGTGGCATCTATGAGCGAACAGAGATCGATGCATTTCGCAGTATTGGTTATGACGGATTCTTGATAGGTACTTCTTTAATGAAAGAGGGCAAACCTGGTCAGGCGCTCCACAAGCTGATCAGCCAGTAGAATGTTGGTTAAGGTAAAAATTTGTGGTCTGACCCGATATCGGGATGCGAAACTTGCGGCTGATCTGGGTGCATGGGGGTTGGGGTTTATTTTTGTTGAAAGCAGTCCTCGAGCTTGCAGTGTAGAGAAAGCGACGGATATTTGCCGCCAATTACCAGAGAATATAGAGAAGGTGGGGGTTTTCCTTAACGAAACAGCTGAGCGGGTGAATGAGATTTGCGATCAGGTTGGTTTGACTATCGCTCAGTTACATGGGCTGGAGACACCGGATTACTGTAAGCAGATAAAACGGCCCGTACTGAAGGCCATTCAGAACCTGGATCTAGCTGATACGGCACAGCTTGAGGAGTATGGCTGCACACTGTTAATGGATGCTCCACGTGTGGGTGATGAATGGGGTGGGACCGGGCATAAGTCGGATTGGGCCAAGGCCAGGGAGATTGCCCGTCGCTATCCACTGTTCCTGGCGGGTAATCTTGGTGAGAGTAATGTCCTTCAGGCGATAGCAGAGGTCCAGCCGATGGGTATCGACCTCTCCTCAAGTATTGAATCCAGTCCGGGGATCAAAGATGAGCTTAAGTTGCGTCAGCTGTTCAATACCCTGGCCCAAATAGATTAGGGGCAGGCGCTGCAAAAGGGAGGAGTGCGATGATAGAGAATCATGATGAAACCCTGACAAAAATATCAGAAGCGGTGCTGGGCGAAACCGATCAGGTTATTCAGCTTGAGTCAGCGGCGGGATTTCGCGTGGCCGCCTGTGAAATGGTTCAGCAGGCAAGAACCAGAGTCCAGATATTTTCTCCTGACCTTGAGGCTGCCTGTTACGACTATGAGGATTTTGCCCGGGCACTGGCACAAGTCGCAAACGCGCACCCAATATCAGTTGTTCAGATTCTGGTCAGAGATGCAAGCGCAGCGGTCAAGCGTGGACATCGCCTCGTTTCGCTGTGCCAGCAGATCACTACCAGTGTTAAGGCCAGACGAATTGCAGAGGACTATCGTAACCGGCGAGAATGCTACCTGATTGCTGATAATCAAGGAGTGATTTACCGGGCGGATGAGGATAGTTATAAAGGATTTGCGAATTTTAACGCAATTGATTCGGCCAACCGTTTGGCGCGTCAATTCAGTGAGATCTGGGAGAACAGTCTTCCTGAGGTAGAATTCAGGCGATTAATGATCTGAAAATTAAAACAGTCTGCACTGGCTTATTGAGGGCTATCCTTCAATTTCCGGAAGATTTGGGTGATCATAGATTTGCCTCTGTTAGCTATCGTGCAGTAAACGGACGACAAATATCAAGGTTAGGATATTCTAGACGTCCCTTTAGACATTTATTGAAGGAAGTTTGCTATAGTCAAACTCTAGACTCACTGGCTTGGCGCTTGGGCAATGACTTATGACGAAAGCTGACACGAATGAAAGTGTTAAACTGGAATTTTCAGAAAAATATAACCGGGATCACGCGCAGCAATACGCCGCCAAGCACTCGGAAACCCTTTCCAGGCGGCTATCTAACTGGCGTGAGCAGCATATTGCCCGCAGCAGTTTAAAGCTGGCAGGTAACCCGAAAACAGTGCTGGACTTACCCTGTGGGGCGGGGCGGTTTTTACCATTGCTTGCCGAGCAACCAAATCGAAAATTATTGGCAGCTGATTATAGCGAAGATATGTTGGAGGTGGTCAAACAGACCTGTGACCAGGCACTTATTAAAGATATAGAGCTGTTTCAATCGTCTGCCTTTGATATACAGCTGCCTGATCAAGCTGTGGAATGTATATTCTCAATGCGTCTAATGCACCACATAAGCACTCCGGAAAACCGAATCCAGATGCTGAAAGAGTTCTACCGGGTCAGTGCTGATACGATTTGTCTTTCATTATGGGTGGATGGCAATCGACAGGCTCGGCGACGGCACAAACTGGAGAAAGAAAGAGAGGCAATTGATCCGGAAAAGTATAACCAGAACCGCTTTGTTATTTCAGGGACACAGATAGAACAGGAGTTTGATGATGCAGGCTTTGCTGTTTTAGGGCATTTTGATTTCCTCAAATACATATCGATGTGGCGTATTTATGTCCTCAAAAAACAATCCGTATAAGGTGGTTCGGGAGGTATACGAATCAGCAGCACTAGAAGCGGAATTCAAACGTAATCAAATAGGTGATTTTCGAGCGATATGGGAGCTGGATGCGCCCTGGTTTGAGGCGCCCAATGAGCGCAGAGATGGTGTCAGTGGTGTGGTGACCTATGAGCTATCTGCTGAGCACGGTGCTGCTATACCCATATTTATAAAGCGGCAAAGCAATCACAATACACGAACCTGGGTGCACCCGATTCGTGGTATTCCCACTTTTCGCCGAGAATTTCAGAATATCGTTCATCTCCGGGAGCTGGGCGTAAAAACGCTCGATGTCCTTTACTTCGGAGAAGCTATTGCCGAGGAAGGGCATCTGGCAGTTCTCATTTCAAGGGCGCTGGTTGATTACACACCACTGGATAGTTGGTTTCGCCAGTCGAGTAATTTGATTGACAGCGAGCGCGTTAAGCGGTTGCTAACCAGTTTGGTAAAGGCTATTAAGCCGATGCACCGGCGGCGCATCAGGCATGGCTGTCTTTATGGAAAGCATATCTTTGTAAAGGAAGATGCCAATGATCAGAACGGACATTTTGATGTCAGGTTGCTGGATCTTGAAAAAGCGCATCGCACCCGGTCGGTCAGCTATGCGGCACAAAAGGATTTGAGTCAGCTGATTCGCCATACGGAAGGACTCACTGCCGAACAAGCTGAGTACCTGGGTAAATGCTATTTTGGTGCAAACGGGGTTCGGTCATTTGAGATGCTTCAGAAAGCGATTGAGAAAAAAAGTACAAACCTACAGGGTTCGCGTGTTTAGTAAATACTCATGGGCTAACTTGCAGGCCATTTCAATAAACATGGGACCCAATTCCCGGGCAGCGGTGGTCTCGTTACGGGTGTGCGCCCAACCCAGATAAGTGAAACCACGTGCCAGTAAAAAAAGAGGCAAATAGCTTAACTGCTCATCGGGTAGACTCCGGTGTTCTCTGTAGCCCTCAATCAATGCTTCACGGGCGGTTTCATAATAGTCTTCATTGATAATAAAATAGAGGGCGGTCGCGAGTTCAAACAGGTGCCAGCCGAATCCTGCGTCATCAAAGTCGATAAGCCGAACATGATCGCCATCAATCATCAGGTTCTCCACCACAAAGTCCGCATGGATCATGCTGTATTTATCCGGGGATTTTCCAAAGGACAGTAAGTCCCGGTGCACTTTATCGCGTGTCCGAAGTAATAGCTGGCGCTGTTCCTCATTGAGCATTTCAAACTCCCAGAACGGCCCCCAAAAAGGCTTTTCGCCGGTAAGTCCGTCAGCATCCCAGGCATGGCGTGTAAACCCTTCCGGCAGTCGCCATGAAACGGCTTGATTGTGCAGACGAGCGGCAACGGTACCAATGCGATGGTAGGTGCAATAAACCTTAGCGGGGTCTAACTGTCCCGCCTCGATAGAACCCATTGGCTCACCATCTACCCATTGAAACAGGTCTACCTGGCGGGGTTCGGGAATACCCTCGGCGCTCACTATAGTGAAAAATGCACCTGTAGGTGTGGGTACTACCGCCGGCACTTCGATGCCATATTGATCGAGTGCGTTGATCCACTCCAGTTCAGAGCGCAGTGATGCGTTCGAATGGTAGTTTGCCCTATGGATGCGCAAGGCGTAGCGTTCCCCGGTGTCGGTAATTACTTTAAAGACGGCATTTTCGCGGTATTTGATAAAGGAGAGTTCGCTGCCGTCCAATTCCCAGCTAGCTAATGCCCTGGATGCCAGATCCTGCATGCGAGCAATTTGTTTCGCGTCATCGAGCAGATAAAAGTCCGTCATTGGTGATCCTCTCTGTTATAACGTCGCAAATGCATGATCGAGGGTGGTGATCAGCAGATCGGCATTGTCTTTTGAGAAAATGAGCGGGGGACGCATTTTCAGAATGTTGTCATAGCGGCCTATCTTGCTGATCAAAATACCGTTTTCCCGCATCCTGTTGACCAGTTGTTTTGCTTCCGTGGTGGCTGGATCTTTGCTTTTGCGGTCCGTGACCATCTCTAAACCAAAGAACAGCCCACGGTTACGAACTTCTCCGATTAGCTCATATTTGCTTTGTAGCTGAATGAGGCCCTGAGTGACGTACTCACCAACCTCCGTGACATGTTGCAGTAAGTTTTCCTGGTCGAAGACATCCAGTACCGCCATGCCAACGGCACAGGATACCGGATTGCCGCCGAAGGTATTGAAGTACATGGCGGTGCTGGTAAATTCATCGACCAGATCCGCTCTGGCAACTACGCCGGAAATCGGGTGGCCGTTACCCATCGGTTTGCCCATAGTGACGATATCGGGGGTCACCTTGTCCCATTGATGGCTCCACATATGGGTGCCGGTACGGCCAAAACCGCCCTGAACTTCATCGGCAATATAAAGTCCACCGGCTTTTCTTACCCGCTTGACTGCTTCCTCCATAAACCCGTTCGGGACATTGAGTAACCCTTCGTTGGCAAACTCTGGGCAGACCAGTATGCCCGCGAGTCCAATTCCGGCTTCGGTAAAGGAGTCGATTGCGCGTTGCACCTCATCGGCATAGGCCTGCGCCAGCGCGCTGTCCGCCAGTCCGTGCAGGCCACGGTAGGAATCCGGGATTGGTATTGCTCGGACATTTTTGGCATGCATCGCATCCGGCATAAAACCGGTACCCAGTTCTGCTACCGCAGTTGTGTTACCGTGATAGGCAAAATCGGTTACGATGATGCCCATGCCTTTGGTACAGTGTCTTGCCATCCGTAATGCGATTTCATTGGCTTCGCTTCCGGTGCAGGCGAACATGGCCATTGAAAGCGAGTCATCAAAGGTTGCGGTGAGCCGCTCTGCATAATTTACGATATTCTCGTGAAGGTAACGTGTATGAATGTTGAGCGTGCCAGCCTGACGGGTCAGCGCTTCCACCACATAGGGATTACAGTGTCCTACCACGGGAACATTATTGTATACATCCAGGTAACGTTTCCCTTCTGCGTCAAATAGCCATACGCCTTCGCCCCGCACCAGATGCAAAGGCTGGTCATAAAATAGTGGTGAGTGTTTGCCCAGCAACCGATAGCGGCGTGCCAATAGCTCTTCATTAGTCATAGAGGTGCTCCATGGTGTCTTTGCAATCATCTCGTTTCAGTATCTTTCGAATCGTAAAAATGCTGCATTACCACGGGGCTTTCCGGCAAGGTAGAACCACCGTCAACGACAATGGTTTGCCCGGTGATATATGAGGCCTCATCTGAAGCCAGGAAGAGCATGGTATTTGCGATATCCTCGGGCTTACCCAGTTTACCTTTGGGGATCATCGCTGCCATCTCGTCCAGTTCATGTTCGTCTGCCAGTAGCGACATTGCCTGAGTAAGGATATAACCGGGTTCAACGCCGTTTACTGTAATGTTTTCCCTTGCCAGCTCGATAGCTGCGGTTTTTATGAAACCATTCATACCTGCTTTGGAGGCTGCATAATGTGCCGTAAGTGGCATTGCTACTGTCGGCCCGGTTACCGACGAGGTGTAGATAAGTCTGCCACCACCCTGTTTACGGAAATGGGGTATGGCGGCCTGTGCCAGCCAGAAAGCGGCTTTGAGATTGATGCTCAGTGTTGAGTCCAGTGCCTCTGGGGAGAGATTTTCAACGCAATGCATGGGGAAAACCGCTGCGTTATGAACGGCAATATCCAACCGTCCATAGTGGGCGACAGATTGTGCAACCATCGTGTCTATATTTGTTTTTTGTTCGACATCCGTTTGAATCAGTATCGCGTCACCGCCTGCGGAGACGATATCATCAACCGTTTGCTGCCCGTTTTCTCTGGTGCGGGTTGCGACCACTATTTTTGCACCCGCTGACGCAAATACTTTGGCGATGCCTTCACCGATGCCCTGTCCGGCACCGGTGACAATTGCGACCTTCTGTTTCAGATTACCGATCATTGTTGCGATCCTGTTTCTGTTTAGAGGTAGTAGCTCGCTATTATAATAACCATGGAAGGCTGTAAGAATCTATCAGCCAAATGGTTGAGCAGGTCTTTAAGCTGAGATGGCGTTTAGTTTTGAATGGATTTGAATATTTTGGACAACAGCTCGGTTCGCGAAGTGGATTCCGTTTTTTGAAAAATGTGCCAAAGGTGGGTTTTCACCGTTGGCAAACCCAGCGAAAGCTCGCTGGCAATTATTTTATTGCTTGCACCTGAAATGACCAGTTCCAGTACATCCAGTTCTCTGTTGGTGAGCTGATATCGTTCCTGAATGGATTGTCGTTCGGAGAAACGTTTGGGAAGATAAACACAGTTAAGAGTGTATTCGAGGAAAGGTTGAATATTGCGTAGCAGGGTTAATTCGGCATTATCAAACGCCCCTAGTGATTGATGGCGCAACATGCTCAGGACCGCGATAATTTCACCTTCGAAGCGAAAAAACATGTCCGCCACATAGCGATGATCGTGGGGCTTCATGAATTCCTGGTAATAGGCAGACTGTTTTAGCAAAGTAGAGGAAACCTGAGAATCGATGGTGACCACCGTTTGGTCGGTTTTTGAAAACTTTTTGGGATTAAGTGGGTCGAGGTGACGAAACTTTTTCTGGTACTCTTTTTCTATATCGGGATCGAGGTTGTATAAGGCTACACCTATATGCCGCATATCTGCGTCGATCAGATAGAACGCGGATGAGGTCAGGTCAATGATTTTGCTGACAAGCTGCAAGCTCTCCCTTTGAAATTGATTGGGGAACTTGGAGTCAAGGCTGGAGGTGGGCTGCATATCTTCGGAGTTTTTTATTTCCTGCTATGCTGATGTAGCTGTAATTATAGGACTATTCCTGCCACTGCGATAGCTGTGCTTTTTAACTGACGTTGCTACCTGATGAGTCTCCCAGCGATATCCTGGAAAAATGGAATGTCCAAACGTATGATCGTTGGTTTTAAATATCTGCTGCGATAGACAACCAGGAGATGAAGTATGGTGCCAGGTCCAATCCCCGATATAGATTCCGGGTTGAGACCTGACACCCTCCCTCCTGTTTTACAGTGCTTCCAGCTCTGTTTCTGTGCCGTCGTAGGCTTTTACTTTAGTCCCTGATAATGGTTCCCCACCTTCAGCGGTTACCCGATAGGTTTCCTGAAAGTAGAGTGAATGGGTTTTTTCCTTATTCATGATATGGGGGTGCATCGAGCAAACCATATTTTCCGGCAGGACGAAGTCAAACCCTTCACCTATACGAGGCATTTCGATCATGGTCATCCCGATGGAGTGCCCGCAGACGTGTCCGGAGACATAGCCGCGATCTTCGATCGGTTTCATGCACAGCTTATGTACTTCCTCCGCAGTGCGACCGGCTTTCATATGCTCGCGAGTCAGTTCGTGAAATTCGATGTGTGCATCCATCATATCTTTGGTGATGTCATCCATGCCGTTAGGGAATAGCGGGCGAGAATACTCAACCCAGTGACCACCTTCGCCAGAAATCTCCAGGCCATACATCAGGCCATCAGTCGCCTCGACTTTACGCAGCGATGGGAAAATCATTTGTGGCTCCAGGGATCCATTCTTACCAATCTGGACCATGTCCATAGTATTACGTCGGCAGCCTGCTGTAGAAAATACGTCTTCAGCCACACCCATGAGTTCCGCTTCCGTTTTACCGGGCTCATAGGCTTTGATAACCTCCAGAACACCTGCTTTATTGATCTCCATGGAGTTACGTACGGACAGAATCTCTTCTTCAGATTTTTGCGCACGTGCGTAATCAAAAGGAATTTCAAAATCGATAATGTCGAAACCTGCACCGGCGATTGCACTGTAATCGCGGACGTTAATGATGTACTCCAGTCCGTAGATGCCTACTTTTTTTGCGCCCTTTCCTTTCAGGAAGTCTGCTATCCATTCACCGCAGTGAGGCGGGTACGCACGTTCTTCCAGAAAAGCCTCATTGTGGTCGCCCACCCAGAATGCTTCGCGAGGGCAGACCATCACAGGGTCAGCGTTTGGAGTGATCACAACATAGGCGTAGCGGTGCAGAATATGGAATCCGGCCAGGTAACGAACGGCACCTTCAAAACCTGAGTATTCGGAGCTGGAAACGACCAGTGCATCCAGACCATGCTCTTCCATCGCTTTGCGAACGTTATTGTAACGACGATCAATTTCTGCCTGTGATGGGCTGAAACGATTTACATAATTAGTCATATTAAAAACCTCATTAAATATAAAATACAGAAATCTGTTTCTAGTCTTCCAGTGTCCAGGAAAACTCAACCGCTTTAATCATTTCGCCGACCGCTCTGTTCATCGGGCAGGGTACACCGGCTTTCTCACCCATCGCTGCGATACCCAGGTTAAGGGATTCGATTTCAGTGGGGCGTTGTGCTTCTATATCCTGCAGCATGCTGGGCTTGTGACGATAAGCCACTTCGCGACCATAATCGATCATCTCTTCAGGATCTTTTTCCAGTGTAATGCCCAGTGCTTTGGCAACCGCGATCCCTTCCTGGGCGACAGTGCTCATAACGTCTCGAACCTGGTCGCATGCGATGCCGTGTGGTAGACGAGTCAGTGCACCGATACCGTTTGACGCACAGTTGAAAATTACTTTAGTCCACATCGGGCCCCGTGGATCCTCTACAGCCAGAGTTTCCTGGCCGCCCCGTGTCAGTGCTTCCGCCAGTTTTTGGCACTCTTCAAAGGAGGCCGGCTTGTCGAGGAATGGTCCGATAGTGGTTAAGCCTTTGGTATCATGGTTGCACACGCCTGGACCGGTAATATGTCCGGCAGGGAAGGTAGTGCCCATGATTACTCGTGGTACGTATTCTGCGATAATTTCTTCACTTCCGACGCCGTTTTGCACCGAACAGACAGCACCATCCTTGAAGATATGAGCGACTGCTTCCATTGCTGAACGGGTATGCAGCGTTTTTGCAGCAATAATACCGAAATCACAAGGTGGAATTTCCTGGGCGTCTGCGCGGGCATTGATTTTTGCCACGAAATCGCTCTGGCCGGTTAATCTCAAGCCGTTTTCATTGATCGCATCAACATGTGCCTGAAAAGGGTCATATGCCCATACTTCAACATCATCTAGCTTGCCCAGATGTGCGGCAAACAGGCTGCCAATTGCGCCACAACCGATAATACATACTTTCATTGTCGTTTCCTTTGAAATTAAATTGAGTTAGATATTCCGGGTTCCTAGTGGCTGGGTTCTTTTTGTGACCAGCTCAACTCTACGCCTTTTACCAGGCGGTACAGTGTTTCGTGATAAGGGGCGGGTACACCGACTTTCTTTGCTGCTCGAACAATGGAACCGGTGATCCAGTCTACTTCAGTCAGACTTTTGCTGCGAACATCATTAAGCATTGATGTGATATGCGCATATTCATCGCCGCCGCTGGTACCCTGGCTTACTGCTTTGACATTCATTTCCCAGGGGTTACCGCTAAGCTTTATTCCCTGTGCTTCTGCGATACGAATCCCTTCCATCATCATATCGTAAACCAGGTTACCAAGATCCTCTATATTATCCTGTTTTGCGTACGCCGGGACATGAGGAAGGTTGGTGACCGCGGAAATGGCGTTGACCGCCGAGTTGAATATCAGCTTTGACCACAGGTGTGGGCGGAGATCTTCATAGGCTTCAGCGATCAGCCCTGATTTGTTTATCAGCGCTTCGGCCTGTTTTACGAATTCGAAATCAGGGCCGCCGCCTTCCCAGGGGCCCATCCAGGTGGCTGTGTCCAGTTCATACTCAACATGGGTATCTGAATGGCGTACACCGCTCATAAAGGTAACACCTGATATGATCGGCCAATCGCCATATTTACGAACGACCTCTTCACAGCCCAGGCCATTTTGTACCATCAGGATGGATGCGGTCGGGAAGTGGCCTTGCAGGCTTTTGGCGCTGGCTTCGACAGCATTGGTTTTGGTTGCAATAATAACCAGGTCAACATCACCCAGATCAGCAGGATTGGTCGATGCTGTCACCTTGGCATGCAGGTCGGATTTACCGCTGACCTTGAGGCCGTTTTCGTTCAGATCCTGAGCATGGTTTTCACGCCGTGTAAGCACACAGGTGTCTACCAGGGTACCCAGATGGCCGACAAAGAGACTGCCAATCGCACCGGCTCCAACAATACAAACTTTCTTGATTTCTTTCATTTACAAATACCCAGTTAAATTTAAATTAAAAGTCAAAATTTAGTGTTCCGTGCTAACTGTCCAGAGCTTTAGGGCGCAACAGTACCAGCCTTAGCAGCGGATAAAGTGTGGCGACACAGAATAGTGACGTAATTACTTCGATGGGAAGATAGGGCTTAAGCCAGTAATGCGCTGCTAACACAGCAGCAATAATGCTAATTACGCCAGACCAGTTGATTTTTTCCTGGATGGTTGCGGCTTTTTCCCTTTCCGTAAGCAGAGGTCTTACCCAGTAATAATCCATAATAATGGTTCCCGCCAGAGAGCTGAGTAATACGCCCATCAGTTTAATCCAGCCCTCGACGAGTTCAAGGATGTGGCCGTAGAGCATTGCGAGAGCAATGATGTTGGCCAGAATTACAAACGTCAGTCGCCCTGGTTTCCAGCGAAAAATGGCATCAAAAAGATTGGCCAGACAAAGCGAAGAGCTATAGCTGTTCAATACCTGGGCCTTTCCTTGAGCGATAATCATCAGGATAAAGCCGATTACACCGGCGAAGACCATAAAGGTTGCCGCAATACTGTCGGGGTTCTGAAGTACTCGCTGGTGAGCTTCTGCAATGGTTATGCCCTCCTGTGCAACATAGAAATCGACCATGGCGCTGGCGCCTGCGTACATCAGTACACCCCCAATAATCATGGTGACTAAAGATTGAAAGAAGATGCCAATGGTGACTGCCGCGCCAATATGTGCAGTGGATTTCCCGTAACGCCCGAAATCAGCAGTGTTTAGTGCCAGGGCGCAAGCCGGACCTACCAGTATGTTTACACCAAAGAAATATTTGTCGAGATCGCTGTTTATGCCCATTCGCTGAAGTGCATCTCCGGGGAGCTGGCTGGTGAAAAAGAGGGCATCGGATACTGATCGGCCGGAAGCGGCGATAATATCGACCATCACCCAGATGATCACCAGAATAAAGGCAATTACCATGATCGAGGAGAAGCGAGTGACCAGATTGAATCCGAAAGCGGTTAACAGGATCCAGCCCAAGGTTAGTCCGCCATAGATAAGAAGTCGGTAAAACAGTGTGTCGTCTATCTCAAAGAAAAAAAGAAAGCCGCGGTAAAGCAGAGCGTTTTCCAGCGCCAGAAAGCCGATAATCAGCAGACCAAAAATAACGGATGCCAGCGCCGAACCCTGTGTGCCGAGTCCGTACTTACGTGTGATGAGGGTGTTTGAATGGCCAGTAACGTAGGTTACCCGCGCTATGGCCCAGCCAATCAGATTGCCAATGACAAACGCCGTGATACCTGCGTAAAGAGCAATTTTGACGCCGGCAACAAAGCAGACCAAAGCACCAAAAAACAGCATGACCAGGGTGGTGACCAGGCCTGCCGTATTCCAGGTGATTTTAAGCCAGTCCTTGCGCACAGCCTCTGGCACACGCTCCAGCGCATGGTCCTCAATGGTGGTTGCAAGTGGTTCTGTTGGCATCGTCTTGATTCGTATTTATAAAGTTTTTAGGATGTTTGGCGATTCCGTTTGCTATCTACAATGAAAGCGGTCCTGTCCCGTGTCAACGCTTAATTGGGCTTTGCTGCCTGGTACACTGACAGTTTTCATATATCCTGCATAGTTAACCTTGAGATGATAATTAGCGCTAGCGAAAGTGTCTTGCCTGGGAATGCATAACTGGTTGACTTTGCGCGCAGGAAGCTTGAAAGACATTCAAATGGGGAGTTTAATAGTGTTTTCGGTATCACGTAAAGAGCAGCGTAGGTAGCCATGGCTTAATGCGCAGCGGCAGGTTGTTCTTTGGCGCGTTGGTGTCAGATTAATGCCCTAGTGTTTACGGGAAAAATACAGTGGCCTCAGCAAGTGATAAGTGGCACTGTTTTGTATCTGTATGTAGTCGAAGCGGTAGCAAGGAGCATAAGAATAATCACGGCGTGCACTGACAGTCAACGAGTTGCACGTTGGCAGGCAAGACAAAAAGCGTGCCTCAAATTAACATTCCCAACCCTAAAATTTTAATAATCAGTGATCAGCGAAATTTTGTTTGGAAACGTTGAGCGCAGTAATAGAATTCAATAATAGGAGAACACATAATGAGTGATGTAAAAGTAGGTGTCATTTTCAAGTCCTATGAGCCGATGTCAGCGATCAAGAAGTATGCGGCGCTGACCGAAGAGATGGGTTATCAGGGTGGTTTCTGGATTGCTGAAGCCTATCACTGGTTCCGTCAGTATGGTCTGGAAGCACGGGGTTGTTTTGGTACCCTGGCGGCAGCGATTGGCGCGACCAAAAACATCCCGATTGGTCTGGGTATTACTTCACCTTACATCCGTCACCCTACCGTACTGGCTGCAGAAGCGGTTGGCATGGACGAACTGTCTGATGGTCGTTTCATCATGGGTATCGGTGTGGGTAAAGTGGGAATCGAATACCTGGAGTATGACATTAAAGAGATGCCACCAGTTCGTATCCACCAGGAGTCAATGGACATTATGCGTCAGGTATTCACTGGTGAGCACTATGAATACAAAGGTGAATTCTTTGAATCCACGATGCCGGCCTATGACCGTGTAGCGGATGGGCTGCGTACTGATATTCCTGTATATGTAGGTGCAACCGGACCTTTCATGCAGAAACTGGCGGGTCGTTCCAGTGACGGTATGCTGTTAGCTGGTCTGACTTCACCTGCGTTTGTGAAGTACGCGATTGATAACATGAAAGCTGGTGCCGAGAAGAAAGGCCGTAGCCTGGATGCAGACTTCCCCGTAGGAGGAGTGATTCTGGCGGCCTGTAGTAAAGATGGCAAGAAAGCCAAGGACGCAACACGTCGTTCTACCGGTACTTACGTGGTGAACAAGCTGCGTAACATTAAAAATGATGTGATTCTGGCTGGTTCCGGATTGCCTGACGAAGCCTGGGATCCGTTCCGCAAGGCGATTGAAGAGGGAACAGACGATAACGTAACGCACCTGGTTACCGACGAGATGCAGCGTAAGTTCACTGTGATTTCCGGTACTCCGGATGAGTGCGCGGAAATCACTCAGGAACTGATCGATTCCGGTCTGAATCTACCTCTGCTTGAAGTGGTTGGTGCGAGCGAAGAAGACAATCTGGAAAGTGTACGTTTGTTCGGTGAAGCGGTCATGCCGCAGCTGAAACCGGCTTCTTAATCGGCCGATAGTATTCAGAGTCAGCCTGCGGGCATAGGTCCGCAGGTTTGATGATTGATTGAAACACACTGCGAATCATGGCAATTCCGGCTTACCCGCCGGGGTTGGTAACCCATTAAAAGGAACCTAAAGTAATGAAGTTAGTAACCTTTCAAATTAAAGAAACGGGTGCACAGACCATCGGTGCTTACACCGAAGACGGATATGTGGATCTGGTCGCGATTACTGGCGGCGAACTACCGAACAATATGGTCGAATTTTTAAATGGTGGCGAAGCCAACATGGAGCGTGCACGCAAGGCGCTGGCAGAAAAAGATGTCAAAAGTTGTTCAGGCAACTGCCTGTATCAGGAAGAGCAAGTGGTGCAGAAAGCGCCGGTTCGACCAGGAAAGCTTATCCATACCTCCTGTAACTTTGATGCCCACCTTTCCGAGCTGACTGAATGGCAGGCTCCTGAGTGGAAAGAGCACGGCTGGGGTGATTTTCACTTTGAGCATCCGACTGGATTTCTCGAAGCGCCTTCCTGTATTGTTGCCAACAACGAAGGTATTCGCATTCCCCGCTTTACCCAGCAACTGGACCACGAAATTGAAGTGGGTATTGTGATTGGTAAAACGGCCAAGTGTGTGACCCCTGAAGAAGCGCTGGACTATGTGGCTGGTTTGACCATCTTTAACGATGTTTCTGCCCGCGATATTCAGGCCCGCGAGCATGCCAACAAGGTTATTTTGATGGGTAAAAGTTTTGACGGTTCCTGTCCCTTGGGGCCTTGGCTGGTAACGCTGGATGAGATAGAAGATGTTAATAATCTGGCGATGGAATTGAAAGTGAATGGTAATACTCACCAAAAATCCAATACCAGCGAAACACACTACAACATACAGCAACTGGTTTCCTGGTGGTCTGAAATGACGCTGGAGCCAGGTGACGTGATCTCCACCGGTTCTCCCCCGGGTGTTATATCCGGCCAGGAAAATCCTGAGTGGCTCAAGCCGGGTGATGTGGTCGATTGTTATGTCGAGAAACTGGGCCATCTGGTCACTCCTATTATTGAGTAAATCAGTTCGTAATGCCGTAGCGTTCTAAACGCGTTACGGCAGCGTTTCAAATTTCATTGAGGGAAAGAGTATGGCAACGGTAGATAACAATCTTGTCGCCAAGGCTATTGAGCAGATTGACCGTGACCGGTTGATAAAAATGGTGATGGATCTGGTGGATATCCCCAGTCCAACAGGTTATGAAGGCGATTGCGCCAAAGCAGTTCATCAAATGTTGGGTGAAGCCAATTATGATTCTGTACTGCAACCCGTTGGTGACGAACGCTATAACGCGGTTGGACGCTGGCAAGGCCAGGGTGGTGGTAAGTCATTAATGTTTAATGGACACCTGGATACCTCTTTTGGCCCGGAACAGGCACATCGCGGACTGGGTTATCAGTGTAAAGGTACGCTGGTTGATGATGAATGGATCTATGGCATGGGCTCCTTCAATATGAAGAGCGCCATGGCTACCTACATCATGGCCTCTGAGTGTATTCAAAAGGCCGGAATCAAACTGGGCGGAGACGTCGTGATTGCGGGTGTTGCTGGCGAAATCGAAAAAGCACCTGTTAATGATCATGAAGGCCCGATGTATCAGGGTTACGGTGTTGGTACCAAATACGCCATCACTCATGGTGCGATTGCGGATTATTGTATTTTGGGTGAGCCGACCAATCTGATGCTGATTGGCCAGCATTGCGGTAGTTGCTGGGTGAAAATCACTGTTCCCGGACACCTGATTCATACAGCGTGGTCAGATGTGGATAAAAATGCCATTAACAAATCACGCAAGGTGCTGGACGCCATTCATGAATGGATACCGGATTATCTGGATCGTAATACTCTGGATGATGGATTCCAGCCAAAGGTTAACGTCTCTGCGATTGAAGGTGGTTGGTCATGGCGCGGTGCGCGTACTCCGGATAACTGTGTGATTTATATGGATGTACGTACCCTGCCTGATAAGTTTCCTCTGGAAGCTTATAATGAAGTGCGCAGTCTGGTCGATGGTTTGGTTTCAAAAAATCCTGAGTTACAGGGCACCAAAGTTGAAACTTTCATGACCACGCCAGGTACTTCAATTCCGCAAGATCATGATTTAATCCAGAATATCGTTCAGGCTCATACTGATCAGTTGGGTGAAGCACCTAAACGTGGAACAGAAGTCTGGATGTCTGATGCGGCACATATGAATCGTTACGGCATTCCAACCGTCAACTATGGTTCGGCGGGACGTATTCGCACCGGAGGTGGTGGCTTTTCCACGCACCAGGGTGAGGCTGTCCATATTGGTGATATGATGGATATCATTAAAGTCTATATCCAGTGCATGATGCAGATTTGTGGTGTTGTGGAATAGATCATTAGTAGCGTTTGTTTGAAGTAATCATCTGCCGCACTCCAGGGTGCGGCAGATGAAGTTTTTTCATAGAATATGCCAGTCCAGGCGGTGGGAGAAAGTGTTTCCGTTGACAGGTATAGACATACAATCAGGTATTTATAATGTCGAACCCCAAGCAGGTCATTGACGCGGTTATTCAAGGTCTTCCTGTCAGCCAGACTGACGCCTTAGCATTAGCCAATTTTAACGAACTGGATCTGCTGCTGGAGGCGGCAACTCAAATAAGAGACCAGGGGCATCCCTCGGTTATCACCTATTCACCGAAAGTTTTTATACCCCTCACGCATCTTTGCCGGGATGTGTGCCACTATTGCACCTTTGCCAATCCTCCACGACCGGGAGAAGCGCTTTATATGTCGCGAGAAGAGATTTTGAAGGTTGCTCGTGAAGGTGCTGAAGCCGGTTGTCATGAGGCCTTGTTTACATTGGGTGATAAGCCTGAATTACGATATCGTTCGGCGCGGGAAGCCTTAAAAGCATTGGGTCATGAAACGACTGTCTCCTATTTGGCTGAGATGGCGCAGTTAGTCTTTGAGGAAACCGGATTATTACCCCATGTCAATCCCGGGGTGCTGACGCGTAATGAGCTCGCCATGTTACGCTCGGTGTCTGTTTCTCAAGGTATGATGCTGGAAAGTGGGTCCGAGCGTTTGTGTGAAAAAGGGATGCCACACTACGGTTCCCCGGATAAGCATCCCTATGTCAGGCTGGGTTCGCTGGCCGCAGCAGGTGCCGTTAAAGTGCCAATGACTTCCGGAATTCTAATCGGTATTGGTGAAACCCGTCGGGAACGCATTGAATCCATGCTCTCGCTGCGAGAGTTGGACGAGACATACGGCCATCTGCAAGAGCTGATTATTCAGAATTTCAGGCGCAAGCCGGACACTAAAATGCGCAATGCTCCTGAGCCATCGCTGGATGAGTTGCTTTGGACGATTGCAGTAGCACGTATTGTTTTTGGCGCTAAAGCCAATATACAGGCACCGCCGAACCTTTCTCCAGAGGCGTTGCCGGAAATCATACGAGCCGGTATCAATGATTGGGGTGGTATTTCTCCGGTGACGCCGGATCATGTGAATCCAGAGGCACCCTGGCCACACCTGGCGGTGATTTCCAGAGCGACGGAATCCGAAGGAAAAACGCTGGTGCCGCGGTTACCCATATACCCTGAATATACTAAAGACCTGGATAGCTGGGTAGACAGTAAGTTACAGCCGCTGGTGTTGGATCAGATGGATGCAGAAGGCTATGCGCGAACTGGAAACTGGTCGCCGGGAAGCAGTACTGATATTGTCGCAGCAAAGCCATTGCGTTTTGCAAATTCAGCTGAGATTGCAAGTTCTGCACACTATCAATCTGAAATAAGCCGGTTGACCGATAAAGCGACCAGCGGTAAAAGGCTGGAAGAGAAAGAGATTAGTCGCCTGTTTAGTGCCCGGGGTCGTGATTTCGACCGGGTCTGTGGTGCTGCTGACGAGTTGCGACAGGCAGTCGTTGGTGACACGGTTACCTATATTGTTAACCGTAATATTAACTACACAAATATTTGCTATTTTAAATGTCAGTTCTGCGCTTTCTCAAAGGGGCGCAGTAATGACAGCCTGCGCGGTAAGGGTTATGACCTGCCTTTGCAGGAGATCCAGGAGCGGGTGACTGATGGCTGGCAGCGTGGTGCGATCGAGGTTTGTTTGCAGGGAGGCATTCATCCGCACTACACGGGGAAAACCTATATAGACATCACTAAAGCCGTCAAAGAGGCGCAACCGGAGATGCATGTGCATGCGTTTTCTGCGCTGGAAATCTGGCAGGGTGCGCAGACTCTTGGGATTTCCGTGAAGTCGTTGCTCGAACAGCTAAAAGAAGCGGGTTTAGGAACCTTGCCAGGTACCGCTGCGGAGATTTTGGACGATGAAATTAGGGATATTATCTGCCCTGACAAACTAAGAACGGAGCAGTGGCTGGAGATTATCCGGGCGGCGCATTCTGTCGGGTTGCCTACTACTGCGACGATTATGTACGGGCATGTTGAGCAACCGGTTCATTGGGCACGGCATCTGCTCAGATTGCGTGACCTGCAGGAAGAAACCGGCGGATTTACCGAGTTTGTGCCGCTGCCTTATGTGCACATGGAGGCGCCCATGTACCGTAAGGGAAAATCCCGTCGCGGGCCGACTTTCAGAGAAGCCATTCTGATGCATGCGGTTTCCCGGTTAACGCTATACCCCCACATTAACAATATTCAAACCTCCTGGGTGAAGATGGGCTATGAGGGTGTGAAAGCCTGTTTGAAGGCCGGTGTCAACGACATGGGTGGCACGTTGATGGATGAGAGTATCAGTCGAGCGGCTGGTGCCGCACATGGGCAGGAGATGAAGCCGGAGCAAATGATTGAGCTGATCGAGTCGCTAGGCAGAAAGGCGCAGCAACGGGACACTCAATATCGCCCCGTTGAATATAAGAGCCAGAGAATTCCTGTAGCTAACGAAGTCTGCGCTGCAGGCAGAGCAACGCTTAGCTAGGAACAATTGCCCATAACAACAAGTTAGCGGTTTCCAAAGCAATTGAAATTGAATTCCCATATAAAAATTGAGGTTTGAAAATGAAGCGACCAGAACAACGTTTTGAATATTCAGCGATGCCGGAACGTCCTCGATGGAAATTGCCGGGTGGAGCGAAGATAGCGGTTTATGCAGTGGTCAATGTGGAGGAGTGGGACATTGAAAAACCCATTGCCCGGGAGTATGTGACTTCTCCTGCCGGTGTGGTAACTGTACCCAATATACCTAACTGGGCCTGGCATGAATATGGAATGCGTGTCGGCATTTGGCGTTTAATGGATGCGCTGGGCAGTCGTGATCTTAAGGCCAGTGCGGCAATTAACGCAAGGGTGTGTGAAGGGGCGGGAGAACCGGTGGCGCGAGCGATGCATGAGGCTGGCTGGCGATTTATTGGTCATGGTTACAACCAGGCTGCATTGCATACGGTGGAAGACCAGCAGGAGAATATCCGCAAGTCTTTTGAAGTTTTGTCGGAGTATACGGGTATAGCGCCGCAAGGTTGGCTGGGGCCTGGGCTGCATGGCACATTGGATACCATTGATTATCTGGCGGAAGCCGGATTTAAATTTGTCACCGATTGGCCGATGGATGAGCACCCGGTTGAACTGCGCACCAGCGGTGGACCGATGGTTGCACTGCCTTATACGATGGAGTTGAGTGACCTGCCAATGATGGTGGTGCATCAGCATCAGTCGAAAGTTTGGTTGGATCGTGTTGTTGACCAGTTTGATTGTCTCTATCAGGAAGGCGACCAGCAGCCGCGTGTTATGTCTATGAGCGTGCATCCCTATATTATGGGCGTGCCCCATCGAATTAAGTACTTTGAGCAGGCGTTGGATCACGTGCTTGGTCATGAAGATGTCTGGTTCGCCACTGCAGAAGAGATCTATGAGTGGTTTGCGAGCGGTGCGGGCGCAGAGTAAATCAGATCGTTATCAGTCAACTTATTAAGCACTCGCAGACAAGACAGAAACAGGTTGTTGAATTAGTATCTGTATATCATTCTGGCTACTGTTAAGGCTTGAGAACATTTGAACATAATGACCGCTGTGGTACCCCTCAGCGGTCATTGTTTTACCCTATCATTGAATACCGGAACTATTGTTATGAGCACCACTATTTCAAAAGATCAAATTTGGACCAGCGAACTGAATAATCGGGACGAAGTGCAGGCCGGATTCGACCGTTCTAAAACCATTCGTTTTTACGATACAACGCTGCGTGATGGCGAGCAATCAGTGGGCGTCTGCTTTACTCCAGAGGAAAAAGTTGCGATCGCCGATAAAATCGACGAGCTGGGTGTAGCGCGTATTGAATCAGGTTTTCCGCGAGTATCTCCGGAGGATACAAAAGCGGTTGAAGGCTTGTTGGCGTCCAATTACCGCTCAAAAATCTGGGGCTTTGCGCGCTGTGTGCAGGCTGATATTGATGCTCATATTGAGCTGGGCACTGAAGCTATTCTGATCGAAATATCCACTAGCGAAAGCAAAATGAAGGCCTATGGTTTTACTCGGGAAAAGGTCTTGGAAAAAGTAGCTGGTTCTGTCAAACATGCCAAAGCAAACGGAATCAAGCAGGTTAACTTCTTTGCGGTGGACAGCACGCGTAGCGACCTGGAATTTCTTAAAAAAGTTTATCTGACAGCGATTGAAGCTGGCGCTGATGAGGTATCAGTTGTTGATACTATTGGTGCCTGCGCTCCAGAAGCTGTTGAGTATCTAATTGGCCAGGTTAAGAGCTGGGTCGGAGACGTTCCTGTCCACTGGCACGGCCATAACGATTTTGGTTTGGCGACAGCTGCAGCTGTAGCGGCAGTACGTGGTGGTGCTGACTGGATTCAGGGTACTATCAATGGCATGGGCGAGCGTGCTGGTAATGCGGATATCTGTGAAGTGGCACTGACTCTGCAGGCACTCTATAACGTACCGGTTGAGATGGATTTGTCCAAAGCCCGCGAAGTTTCAAAGCTGGTGCAGCAAGCTGGTGGTTATACGGTTGATGGCTGGAAACCGGTTGTTGGAGAATATCTCTATACTCGTGAAAGCGGTGCAGTTGCCAGCCAGTTCCATACACCGGAAGCGATCGAACCATATTCAGCGGATATTGTGGCGGCTCAGCGAAAAATTGTATTGGGCAAGAAAAGTGGTCTGGACAGTGTGCGGATTAAGTCGGAAGAGCTTGGCTTGAATGTACCCAAGGAAAAATATGCTGAAATTCTTGCTGAAGTGAAGCAAAAGGCAACTGCAGCGCAACGCCTTATGACCGATGAAGAGTTCAAGGCAATTGTCGCGGCAGCGTTATAAATCCCAGAATTTTAATTGGAAAATATAAGAATTTATTTAGGAGAACACATAATGAGTGATGTAAAAGTAGGTGTCATTTTCAAGTCCTATGAGCCGATGTCAGCGATCAAGAAGTATGCGGCGCTGACCGAAGAGATGGGTTATCAGGGTGGTTTCTGGATTGCTGAAGCCTATCACTGGTTCCGTCAGTATGGTCTGGAAGCACGGGGTTGTTTTGGCACCCTGGCGGCAGCGATTGGCGCGACCAAAAACATCCCGATTGGTCTGGGTATTACTTCACCTTATATCCGTCACCCTACCGTACTTGCTGCAGAAGCGGTTGGCATGGACGAACTGTCTGATGGTCGTTTCATCATGGGTATCGGTGTGGGTAAAGTGGGAATCGAATACCTGGAGTATGACATTAAAGAGAAGCCACCAGTTCGTATCCACCAGGAGTCAATGGACATTATGCGTCAGGTATTCACTGGTGAGCACTATGAATACAAAGGTGAATTCTTTGAATCCACGATGCCGGCCTATGACCGTGTAGCGGATGGGCTGCGTACTGATATTCCTGTATATGTAGGTGCAACCGGACCTTTCATGCAGAAACTGGCGGGTCGTTCCAGTGACGGTATGCTGTTAGCTGGTCTGACTTCACCTGCGTTTGTGAAGTACGCGATTGATAACATGAAAGCTGGTGCCGAGAAGAAAGGCCGTAGCCTGGATGCAGACTTCCCCGTAGGAGGAGTGATTCTGGCGGCCTGTAGTAAAGATGGCAAGAAAGCCAAGGACGCAACACGTCGTTCTACCGGTACTTACGTGGTGAACAAGCTGCGTAACATTAAAAATGATGTGATTCTGGCCGGTTCCGGATTGCCTGACGAAGCCTGGGATCCGTTCCGCAAGGCGATTGAAGAGGGAACAGACGATAACGTAACGCACCTGGTTACCGACGAGATGCAGCGTAAATTCACTGTGATTTCCGGTACTCCGGATGAGTGTGCGGAAATCACTCAGGAACTGATCGATTCCGGTCTGAATCTGCCTCTGCTTGAAGTGGTTGGTGCGAGCGAAGAAGACAATCTGGAAAGTGTACGTTTGTTCGGTGAAGCGGTCATGCCGCAGCTGAAACCGGCTTCTTAAGAGCTCGTACTCAACAAGGTCCGGCCAGTTTTTGCTTTTAGGGTAACTCGTCGGACCCATCGGCTAAAGTGCTTAAAGGTGTGGCGGCCGTATTGTTAACGAATGAATTAAAAGGTTAATTATGACGGATTCAAAACCAACGATAGCGGTTCTTGGTGGCACTGGCGACCTGGGTGGTGGCCTTGCGTGGCAATTGGTAAAAGCGGGATATTCCGTAATTATTGGTTCGCGTACGAATGAAAAAGGCGAGGCGGCCGCCAAGGCTTTAAGTGAGCGTGCCGGCGGTAAAACTGTGCAGGGCATGGATAATCCAGGGGCTGCGGCTGCTGCGGAAATTGTTGTGATGACAGTGCCTTTCGCCAATCAGATGCCTACATTGGAAACTGTTCGCGAAGCTGTGCAGGGCAAAATATTTGTAGATGCGACAGTACCGCTTGTGCCGCCCAAAGTGATGCGTGTACAGCTGCCGGAAGGTGGCAGTGCAGGTATGATTGCACAGGAATATTTGGGTGATGATGTACGCGTAGTATCTGCTTTTCAGAATGTTGCGGCAGCACACTTGCAGGCGGACGAGGGTCATTTTGACGATTGTGATGTGCTGGTAACAGGAAATAACGCTGAAGCAAGAGAGCAGGTTGTTCAGTTTGCTCAAGCGATTGGTATGAAAGCCTGGCACGGCGGTTCAATCAATAACTCGGTGGTTGCCGAAGCGCTGACCTCTTTGCTGATCTTTATGAATAAGAAGTACAAAATTGCAGGTGCCGGTATCAAAATTACCGGAGAACCACAGGTTTAATCTTTTCGTATTGGTGTAAAATAGGGAGCTTGTATAGGGGCTCTCTGTTTTACGCATGACAATTGACGGTGTTGCCTCCTGTTTGAAATGCTTTGGTTGATATAAAGGTTTTAGAAATGGGTAATGAAGCGCCAATACCAGTTGATATTAAGTTGCATCAGAATTCAAAGATGCTTGAGCTTGTCTATTCGGATGACGAGCAATACCAGTTAAGTTGTGAGTTTCTGCGTGTGCTCTCTCCATCCGCAGAAGTCAGAGGGCACGGCCCCGGACAGGAGACACTGCAGAGCGGTAAAATTAATGTCAGCATTAAAAATATCGTTCCGGTTGGTAACTATGCGATCCAGCTCTATTTTAGTGATGGTCATGATTCGGGTATCTATTCCTGGGAATACCTCTATGAGCTCTGCCTTAATAAAGATGGCTATTGGAAAGATTATCTGCAACAACTTCATGAGGCCGGCGGCCACAGGGATCCGGATATTCAGGTGGTACAGTTATAGCGCTACGCGATCGATAGTGTCTTTTCTCTCCAGATTGTGTCGAATGTAAATGGATCAGCAGAACGCTGCATCTGACAAGCAGGTGCCAGGTGTGTTTTCAGATTCGCTGCGTGCATCATTAATGCTCATCCTTACGGCGTTTTTTCTGGCAGCAAATCATGTGATTGGCCGCAGTGTGCAGGGCGAGATTCCGCCAATAGGGTTGTCATTCTGGCGGTGGTGCATAGGGGCGCTGATTCTTGCGCCATTTGTGCTGCCAGGGATTAAAGGCAGACTGCCTGTTTACCGTCGACATTTGCCGGCCATTTCGCTGCTGGGTGTGTTGATGATCGGCAGCACTTCTGTGGTGCTTGTTGCGCTTAATTTCACGACAGCCATCAATGTATCATTAATCAATGCAGTACAGCCGACTATGACGGTATTGCTGGCTATTATTTTCTATCGTGACAAAGTGTCGCTGGCGGGCCTTGCTGGCATAGTCTCGGCCATGTTGGGTGTGATGATCATGGTGTTTAAGGGGGATCCAGAGGTGTTGCTGCAATTGGATTTCAACGCCGGTGATCTGGCGACTATGGCGGCTATGATAGGATTCTCCTGCTATGCGCTAAACCTGAAAAAACTGCCTGGGGAACTGACAGTCGCGCAAGCGCTGTTCGGTATTACCGTGACTGGTACTCTGGCGCTTCTGCCTTTTTATCTGCTTGAAACGATAATATACAAGCCGGTGCCCTTTAATGCTCAAACTCTGCTGGTTGCTGTTGAGCTTGCATTGCTGGTTTCCGTGTTGGGTAATCTGATGTGGAACAGGGGAAATCAGTTAATCGGGCCCAGCAAGGCAGCGGTGTTTATCAATTTGATTCCCTTGTTTGGTGCAATACTAGCCATCAGTTTTCTGGGTGAAAAGGTTTATTCCTATCATTTTTTTGGAGCCTTTCTGATCTGTATGGGGCTTTGGCTGGTGATCAAGCGTATGCAGAAAAAGGAGCAGGGAGCCTAGTCGTTCTGGTGTCAGGCAAGAAGTATTGCAGCTATAGATTACCGTTTGAATGAGAGTAGACCGTGTTGCTGGTTCCGGTGTACAGTATGTTGAAATAATAGTCTGTCGGGGGGTGGGGTAATGTTTGCAAGCGGAGATGCACAGCGATTGCTGGCTTTAGGGGGATTGTTGTTGGTGATTGCCGGAATGATTTTCGGTGATATATTTGCTGTTTTTATTCTGCATCCAAACAATGCGCTGATCGGGCAGGCGATGGCTGGTGCGGCCGAGGCTGTCGCGCAACAGGATGCGGCTTCAATCATGGAGCGTTTTAAAACAGTCGGCCACCTGATGGAAAACCGTGGTACCAAAGTAGATGCGCATAGCCATATTATTCAGTTTGGCTATCTGGCATTTCTGTTAGCGCTGGCGCAGCCTTACGTTGCACTTTCCAGCGAGACACGCTATCGGTTGGCTCAAGTTTTTCTGGTGGGTGCCGTGCTGTTGCCCCCTTCTGTATTTTTAATTCATTATGTCGGTTTGGCATACAGTCCGTTACAAAGCATAGGCTGGGCCAGTATTGCTGCCGATTTTGGTGGTTTTCTGGTGATAGTGGCATGCATGGGTGAGCTTGTGGGTTTGTGGCGGTTTGCGCGGGGGAGAACGCCTGAGGCAGGTGGTTACAAGCTTATCTGTGATAGCTGGGAGAGCAGGGTGTTACTCCGTGGTGGAGCCCTGTTACTGGTGGCGGGCTTTATTTTTGGCGCCTATTATGCGGCCACTCGTGTCGCACAGCTTTCGCTTCGGGAGGTGGAGATCCTGGGCGCATTGCTGGAAAGTGCTGCCCAGTCGGATATGGGTGCAGTGGAAAAAGGCTTTGCAGCCTTTGGCATGGTGATGGCGGAGAAAGCAATAAAGGTGGCCACGCATGCACATGTGAATGAGGTGGGTATGTTGCTGTTGTTGCTCGCTTTTATTCAGCCCTTCGTGCAGTGGAGTGCACGCTGGAAAAGACGTTGGGTCTGCGTTGCGATTACAGGTGCCGTGGGCCTGCCAGTTTCAATTCTGCTTGAGCTGAAATTTGGTTTGTTGGCAGGTGGTTTTGCTGACTTCTCCGGGCTGTTGCTCATTGTTGCTCTCACAGCGATGCTGTTTGGCTTGCTAAGACATACAGGTTATCTGGATGCCAAGGAGGAGAATCGTGGATAGGTCGCAAAAGGTATTGATTATTGCCGGTTTGTTAATTGCAGTTGCCGGCATGCTTTATGGTCTTTGGTATGCAATTTTTGATGAGCATCAGACCTTGGAACAACTTGGTGGAGCGCTGGCAAATAGCTTTGTTGAGGCTTCAAACAGAGATCTTGCCGGAGCGGTGAATGAATTAGAGCGATACCGGTTGATTGGTACCGAATATTCCCGTGAAGTCCATGCCCATTCGCACTGGATAACCCTCAGTATGATTCTGATCGTTTTAGGCTTGGCGTATGAACGGGTGAATTATGGTGCCTCTGTAAAGCTGGGGTTGGCGGTAGTGCTCAGTATAGGCTCATTTATGTTTCCTCTTGGTGTTTTGCTACAGAATTTCCCGTTAGGTATGCTTGGTAAGTTGCTGGCGCAGGCCGGTTCACTAGCGGTCATACTTAGCTTTCTTTTGATTACGATCGGATTGTTTAAACCCCGAACTGACTGATTGTTTACTCAATAGCAGGAGTTGTTTTTTAGGGCTGGGAGGGAGTGATTTTAATCAGCTATAAAGTGTTTAGTGTTTGCATTTTATTAGCGGGAAGCGTTATTGTTGTCCTTTAAATGTGCGCTCATCGAAAGTGTGGGTGCCTTTCGTGGGATCAGGCCATTCTGTTCGGTGTATGGCAACAATGAAAATTAACCTTATGTTGAGTAGGGGCTTATTTGTTAAAGGAATAAAAATAACCCGGTTTTGAACATATTTGCATAATAGATTACCAACTTAGTAATTGTTTTAACCTGCTAGTTCTATTTAATATATAACTATATTTTTACCATTAAAATAAGTTACAGCGGTTGATGGTTCGAATAACAGTCTGTCGGCATGGTTTTGGCAGCAGAAGACAAGAATCCATAGCAGCCCGTAATTTGGGATAATAAAATAGTCTTCGGTAATAATAAGTAAACTGGTTTTGTTTTCTTGGGCTCAATTTTAGAAATAACAAAACCTAATTTGAATAGTGCCGGGTGCTTGTTAGTGCTTGGAGGGAGAACAATTTGAAGCGAATAATCAGCTCTTCATTTAGGGAGAAGCTGTCAGTGCTTGTTGTGCTGGCGGTCTGTTTCCTGGCTGGCTGTGAGGCTCCTTTGGTGTTGGAAGGGGTCGAGCAGGAAAAGAACAAATCGGTCCGCCGGTCAGATAATTTTCTGGCTATGGCCAATAATGGTGACTCCCTGGTTGTGGTAGGCAATCGCGGAGCGACTGTTATCTCCGCCGATGGCGGAGGGAGTTGGCAGCGTAACGATATCCCGAGCAAACCCTTTCTGATGGACATCTCTGTCTGTCCTGATAACTCTTTTGTTGCACTGGATTACCAGGCAAATATCTGGCTGTTGAGCGAAGTTGGCGCCGATTGGGTGAGCAAAGAGATGGGTACTTCAGAGACACCCCAGGCGATCACCTGCGACCTTAAGGGCCGTGTATGGGTGGTAGGTAGCTTCAGCAGTATATTTCGCAGCGATGATTTCGGTGAGAGCTGGTCCGAAAGCTCGCTTGATGAGGATCTTCACTTTACCACGGTTCAATTTGTCGACGAAAATAATGGCTTGTTGACGGGTGAGTTCGGTGTAGTAGCCAAAACTACTGACGGTGGCGAGAGCTGGGAAATGCTTGAGCCGATTCCTGATGAGTTTTATCCACACGATGCCTGGTTTAAATCAGCCTCGGAAGGTTGGGTAGTTGGGCTCAATGGCACGGTTTATTATACCAATGACGCAGGTGCCAGTTGGCAAAGCCAGGAAACCGGTACCAGTGATCCGATATACCGGGTCGCGGCTGATCAAGGTTCGTTATATGCGGTGGGTGGCAATGGTCTGGTGCTAGCCTGTGCGGGATGTGCCAATGAAGGTGTTGCTGCAAATTGGCAGAAAGTAGACCACGGTCTGCCAATTCGCTTTTATCTGCGTGGCGTAGCGCCTTTGAATGACAAACTCTGGATTGCTGGCGGTGCCGGTGCGCTATATGAAGTGGCACTTAAGAACACTGCCGGTCAGAATGATATGAATAAAGTAGCGGTTTCCGGAGGAGCAGAGTGAATAAGTTTACTGATGGCCTACATCGTATTGATAAGTTTATTTTTATAGCGCCAAAAATAACGCTCCTTTTTATTCTGGCAGTTACCATATTTTTTGCATTTCAGATACCCGGTGTGCGGATGGTTTCTGATTTTGCTGATTTGCTGCCACAGGAACACCCTTACATTAAGTTACATAATGGTATTCGGGATACTTTTGGTGGTGCGAACAATATCATTCTTTCTGTTGAAGTTGATGAAGGCACGGTATTTACTACCGATACCCTGGATCGCATTCACCGGATTACGCAGAAAGTCGACTCAATCACCAATATCAACCATAACCTGGTTGCGAGCCTGACCCACCGTAATACGCGTAAGGTGTGGTTGAATGAAGAGGGCACGGTTAAGTCCACTCCCCATTACAATCCAATGCATGACGGTTACACCGATGCAGAATTGGAGCAGATGAAAGCAGACGTAATTGCTAACCCAAGGGTATACGGCCTGCTTATTTCACCTGATCTAAAATCGGCGCTGGTCCGTGGCACGCTCAATGAAGGTGAGTTGGATTATGAGAAAGTATTCAACGAACTACAGGTAATTAGGCAAGCAGAGGCGGCACCAGGTATCAGCATACATGCCACAGGTAACCCGGTGCTGGTAGGTTGGGTGTCGAGTTATGTAGGGCAGATTGTCCAGATTTTCCTCTACACAGTGCTGATTATGCTGGTGCTGTTGATTGTTTATTTCCGCAAAGCCTACGGTATTCTATTGCCAATTATGGGTATCGTGTTGACCAGTATCTGGGGTTTGGGGATGCTGTCACTGCTGGATTATAATCTTGATCCTTTGATGATGGTGGTGCCATTCCTGATTTCAGCGCGAGCCATGTCGCATGGTATTCAGTTAGTGGAGCGGTTTTATCACGAGTTGGCAGAATTAAAGGATAGCAAGCTAGCGGCAAGAAAGGCATTTGAAAGCATTTTTCGGCCAGGATCACTGGGGGTCATTTCGGATGCCATTGGTTTATTGTTGATCTCATTAGGTTCCGTGCCGATTAACGATAAGCTGGCGGTTTATGCGTCGTTATGGGCGTTGTCGGTAATTGTTACGGTATTGATTACAGTGCCGGTATTGCTGGAGATATTGCCGCAACCACGTAAAACTGAAATTCGTCATGGACTGCTGCGTAAGATATTGCCGCGCGTGGCGGGTATGGTTACCAGCCCCAGAGGTGTGGGGACGGTGCTTGTTGCAACTGTATTGCTATACGGCGCTGGTGGGTATCTGGCTTCCTGGGTACAAATTGGTGAAGCTGAGCCCGGTTCTCCGTTGCTGTATCTTGACCATGATTATAATGTTTCTTCGAAGGCTATTAATGATGCTTTTCCTGGTTCCGAAGAACTATATGTCATTGGGTATACGGATGAAAAGTCTGGTTTGAAACGGCCTGAAGTGCTTAAGGCGCTGGCTGATTTTCAGGCGCATATGCTCACTGATCCTGAATTGGGCGGAGCCAAAGGCGTCCCCAATCTGGTCACCGCAGTAAATCGCATGACACACTATGATGATCCGCGCTGGATGGTTGTGCCAGATGATCCCCGAGTAGCCGGCGGATTGATGTTCATGTATATGATGTCCAGTCCTATTCCCGGTGCTTTGTTGGAATACCTGGATCCGGATGAACAAAATGCCAATATGGTTTTTTATTACAAAGACCATAAAGGTGAAACCATTCGTCGTGCTGTGCACATGGTCAAGGAGTGGATGAATTCAGCAGCTGCGCAGGTTGAAGGTTTTACGCTTAAACTGGCCGGTGGACCTATTGGCGTGACAGCGGCGATTGATGAGGCAGCCTACGAAACAAATATGGTTGTTATTCCTCTGGTGTTGGCACTGATCTTTGGTTCTGTTACTTTTTTCTATTGGTCGCTGCATGCCGGCTGGATCATGATGTTGGCGATGTCTTTTGCGACGACGCTTTCCTATGCCTATATGGGGATTACCGGAATTGGTATCAACGTGAATACGGTGCCCATTATTGCAGTAGGAATCGGAGTCGGGATCGATTACTCGATTTATATTATGGATCGTATTCGCTCGGAAATGGAATTGAGCGGAGATTTGGTAGATGCGGTGACAAGAGCGATCAGTACTACCGGAGTCGCCATTGGGTTTACTGCAATGACGTTGATCGGCGGTGTCATTATGTGGGTATTCTTGTCTGATCTGCGTTTTCAGGCGGATGCCGCGTTGCTGTTAATTGTGATGCTGGTGTTGAATGCCGTTGCTGCGATGGTGCTGGTGCCTGCCTGGGTGTTGAAGTTTAAGCCAAATTTTATAACGGTGGCGTATAACAAGAATTTGTAACCGGTGATTGAAAGATCGCCGGTGAAGAACGGTAGAAAACTGTATCGTAAGGATCGAGCATTTTTCTATTAGGTAGTAAGTGTTGGTGCAGTAAGAGTTGGTAAGGGATCGTTGAATGTCCGGAGCTAAGCATAATTTCCGAGATGTTGTGGCGTGAGTAAAAATAAAAGTTAATCAGGAGGGTAATCCTATGAGTAATAGGAGTCTATTTCGCCAGAGTCTGCTAGGCGGAGCCATTGCCATGCTGGGTCTTGGTAGTGGTGTGACTACAGCTGCGGGAACGCTGGAGTCGCGGGGTTTTGTTGAGCATTCCAGTCATGTGCGTGATGGTATGGGGCTGACAAGATTTCGTAATCGCGTACAGTTTGAGTTTAACAAGGATATGGGTGATCGCGGTATTTTTTCCGATGTTAGCATCAACGGAACTTTGCGCGCCACTTACGATGGTGTTTATGATTTTAACGATGAAGAGTATGGGGACGAGGCAGGTGATTCATTAAGATTCCCGGCGCCCGGTAACCCGGCATTCTTTGATTATCTTAACGGTGGTGCATCGCCATTTGCTCCTCCAACTGACATCTCCTACGTGGGTACTTTCGGTCCGGGAGCGCTGGGCCTTGATGGTGCAATTCCTCTGCCGGGTGCGAACCCGATGATCGGTGGTACCGCGATTGTCAATAATCCCAATGAGGGACTGAAATTTCTCGGTGCTGACCTTCATAACAATCCTTTTGGTGGCGGCGTGCTGGCTTATCCCTCACGGCCTTGTGATGATGATTCCAGAGGCTGTCTGGATGACTACATGGATGCTGAACTGGAAGAGTTGCGCTTCCCTGATTTTAACGATGACCTGGATTTTCTTCGGGAGTTGTATATTGAGGGCACCATACCGCTAAGCAATGGGCATGAGATCGGCGTATCTTTTGGTCGCCAACAGGTGGTGTGGGGACGTACTGACTTGTTCCGGGTTTTAGATATTATCAACCCTGTGGATTTTGCGGCGAATAACATCTATGAAGAGTTGGAAGATGCTCGTATTCCTATGCTAATGCTTACCGGCGAATACCGCATGGGTAGTGTCGGCGCGTTTGATGACCTGAACTTTCAGGTGGTCTGGAAGCTCGAGAAACCACGCCCCCATAACCTGGGACAAGGTGGCCAGCCCTATGCGATATTGGGAGCTGGTAATCTGTTTCGCTCGCTGGCTAACTGCTGGCAGAATGGTTGTACCTTCTGGAATTTCCCGGGAACCGGTTTAGCGGTGGATTTTCCAACGCATGTGATCGGTATTCGTGATGTTAATCGTCCAAGCGATGCGTTCAAGGAAGTTGGTTTCCGAGTGGAAGGTGTGCTTAAAGGGGTTGGATTCTCTTTAAATGCGATGACCTATTTCTCGCAATTGCCTTCATTGCGCGGCGGCGTTTTAGCGGACAATCCCTTCACTCCACCGCCAGAAGCTCAGTTCTATCCCTACAATTTCGCGTTTGATATTGAGTTTCCGAGAATTGATTTGATCGGTGGTTCGGCTGACTTTTATGTGGAGTCTCTGAAGTCCGCATTCCGTATTGAGCTGGCCTATACCTCAGGTGAAGAGTTTGCCAACACTTTGGAGGAGCGGTTGTTCTCTGATTCAGACGTGGTGCGTTGGGTAATCGGTGTTGACCGTCCGACCTTCATTCCATTCCTGAACAAAAACCGTTCAGTGCTGATTTCTGCCCAATTATTTGGACAGCATCTGTTGGATCACGAAGAATCCTCAGTTAATTCAGCTGGATTTCCTACCGGAAGAAAAGTTGGTATGCCTGACTGGGAAAACAACTATATCTTCACACTGTTGCTGCAGGCTAACTACATGAATGACCGGGTAACACCGCAGATTATCACGGCTTACGACTTTGGTGCTCGTAGCGGTGCTGTTGCGCCTACGGTGACCTGGAAGCCAGATAACAACTGGGTGGTGACCGCCGGCTTTAACATCAAGTGGGGCGAGGGTGCGCATGAGTATGATGATAACCTTACTGCGAATATCTTCCCGCCAGCAACTTGTCCGCCGCCGCTGTTGCTGGGTGGAAATCCTGCCTGTTTCTCGTCCTTCAGCAGCCTGGGTAAGAAAGGGGTTGAGCCTTTGGGTCGTTTCCGCGCTGGACCGATCGGTAATGCGATTAATGAGGATGAATTCCAACTAACAGTTCGTTACCAGTTTTAAGTAATCAGGAGAACGTAAAGTGAAAAATTTAGCAAAAGTCGTTGCGCTGAGCAGCACGCTTTTATTGGCCGGGGGGGTGAGCGCTGGTTCATTCACCGAGGCTGATATCGAGGGGTCTTTCTATCCCTACAAAAACTGGACGCCAACCTATGAAGGCTACGAGCCTGGCGTTGAAGTCAATCAGTCCAATGCGGATCAGTATAAAGAGATTATGGATGAAGCACTTTATCGATTCGTAAAAGACGGTTGGGTATCTATCAAGACAAAACCGACAACGGATTTTCCCTTAACGGATGACTATGTCAATGCAACGCGTAAATACGCCGGTGATGTGACAGTTAATGACAAGGGAACACTGGATAACTATGTGGCGGGTCGAGCCTTTCCTATAGAGCCTGATGCCAATGACCCCAAAGCGGGTCTGAAGCTGGTGTGGAACTACCAGTACGGATTCAACTCGGGTGACTCTGAAACCATTCACCCCTTCTGGTGGACCTTCCGTAACATGAATACCGGAAAAGTTGAGCGTGTTCTGAAGTTTGAGTGGCACTTCATGAACTATTCACACCGGGTAACGTTTGATCCAAAGCCGAAGTTCGATAAGAACCCGTCGAACATCTTCCGTGGAATCTACTCCTTCGTGAAAGAGCCTTACGATCTGTCTAACACGCAGCTGCTGATTCACCGCTATGAAGATGACACCAAGCGTGATAATGCCTGGCTGTACCTTGGCTTTCAGCGTCGGGTTCGACGTTTGGCCACGGGTCAGATTACTGATGCCTTCCTCGGTACTGACCTGATGATTGAGGACTTTGAGGGTTACAACGGCCGTGTATCTGACTACACCTGGGAGTATGGTGGTACGCGCAATCTGTTGATTCCTTTCTACTACCACAACGACCTGGAGAAGCTTTCTAATGAGCCTGCTGATGATCCGGACGGATTCCGTTTTGTCGATGTGCACGGTAAAGGCAACTGTTTCCCCAATGTAACCTATCAGTTACGTAAGACATTTACGCTGATTGGTAAGCCCAAGGATCCTAATCACCCCTTAAGCAAGCGTGTGATTAACCTTGACGCTCAGACCATGACCATGGCTACGCTGGTGGTTTATGACCGCAAGGGTGATATGTGGCGCTGGTTCCCGATTGGTAAATCCCACTCGGATCACCATTTGCCAGGTAACAAGGGTAAAGGTGTGGCGCTGGATGACTTCGCTGTACTGCTTGACGTTCAGGCAAAACACTGTACTACACTGCAGTTCAAGAGCCTGATTACCGATGAAGGCAATCAGCCTAATCTGTACACCGTACAAAACCTGAGAAAAGCGGGTCGTTAATTGAGCAACCTGGCTTGATATTTTAGGGCAGTGCGCCTGCCGGATTTTTCCTAATCCAAATTGCACTGCCCTTATTTTTTAAACTAACTTTCTCTAACTACTTGCTTTACAAGACAAATATTTTTTTTAGTTCATTAGTTAATAAAGCCTCTCATTTTATAAAGTTAATGTCATAACAGATTACTAACTTAGTAATTGTTTACTGAGTGCTTGATAATTAGGATAGAGCATCAGGTATACCTGTCTTTATATCCTGTCTAAGCACAGTGATCGATTTGACATTTTAATTGCTCCTTTGCCAATGGCGAAGGGTGTGCTCGTCGCTGACAGAATTTACCTGAGCGGTTTTTACCCAGAACATTAAAAATATCCTATTCATGATCGGAGGATCTAAATGAGCAGCCGTATATTAACCGATTTCGATTTACTGGTGCCGGAGACGGTACCGGAAGCCTTGGAGATGTTAAATCGTCTGCAGGATCAGGTCACAGTCGTCTCTGGCGGGACGGATGTGCTGGTAGCCATGAAGTTTGGGTTTGATACGCCCTACGGAATGACACTTGCCAAACTGGGTGGGTTGAGTTATCTGGATTTTGACCCGCAACAGGGATTGCGAATCGGTGCACGTACCACAATTGCCCAGCTTTTGGCGTCACCGGAAGTTAAAAAATACTATCCGGCTATTTGGGAGGCAGCAGAGAATTTCGCCACGCCTCAGATTCGAAATACAGCAACGCTGGTGGGTAATCTGCTACGTGCGTCTCCGGCAGGAGATGGTAGTTGTGCGGTTTATGCGCTGGGCGGAACGCTCGTTTTCACCAGTGAAACAGGTGAACGTGAAGTTGACATCGATGACCTGTGGGTTGGTTACGCAACCACTGCCAGAAAGAGTAATGAATTGGCGACAGAACTGCGAATACCGGCACCGGCCGCAAACAGCGTTAATGCGTTCAAGCGTTTGACGCGGGTTAATGAGGATCTCGCCAAGCTGAATGTAGCGGTAAACCTGACTATGGATGGCGATGTGTGCACTGATGCGCGATTAGCCATGGGTTGTGTGGCTGCGGTACCGGTTCGTTTGAAGCAGGCCGAAGCCTTACTCAAAGGTTCGCAAATTAATGATGAATCGATGAAGCAGGTTATGGAGACTGTTTCTGCCGAAATAACACCGATTGATGACCAGCGTTCAACTGCTGAGTATCGAAAGCAGGTTTCAGGCGTAATGGTTAAGCGGGCAATTGAGCAAGCTCGTAATCGTGTATCCGCGTAGCTAGTAGTTGAGGACAAAGTAATGAATAAATTATCAGTGAATCTACAGGTCAATGGTCGGAATCATGACCTGCAAGTCGCATCGAATAAAACTTTATTGGAAGTACTTCGTGATCAGTTGAATCTGCCCGATACCAAATATGGGTGCGGCACCGGTGAATGTGGTGCCTGCACGGTTTTGGTCGATGGTGAAGTTGTAAACTCCTGTCTTACCCTTGCTGCTGCTGTCGATGGGAAAGAGATTCGAACCGCTGTTGGATTGGAAAAAAATGGTCAATTACATCCGGTTCAGGAGGCTTTTGTTGAAGAAACTGCTGTTCAGTGTGGCTACTGCATACCGGGTATGGTCGTAAAAAGTGTTGGCCTGCTTGAGCAGAACCCTGATCCCAGTGAAGAGGAGATCCGACACTGGCTGGAAGGTAATATATGCCGCTGCACAGGCTATGAAAAGATTGTCGACGCAGTAAAATCAGCGAGCAAAAAAATGGCCGGCGCCGAAGTCAAGGCCGCAGGTTAACGGAGGATTGATCATGGGTGAATTAAACACAGTAGGAAAGAATGTAGAGCGGGTTGATATTCGCGCTAAAGTAACGGGTCGTGCGCAATATGCTGGTGACATAAGCTTGCCTGGCATGGTGTACGGTAAAGTTATCCGTTGTTTCGAGCATGCGCATGCCAAAGTCAAAGGCATCGACTTTTCGGAAGCGGAAAAAATGCCGGGTGTTATCAGGTGTTTGGGGCCGGATGATGTGACCGCTAAGACCTATAACCAGTCGGTGATCGATCTGATGGCTTCCGAGCAGGAAGCCGAATGGATGGGTGATATTGAAGAACAGAATATATTCACCAGACATGTTAAGTTTTATGGTGACGGAATCGGTGCTGTTATTGCGGAAACAGAAGAGCAGGCCGAGCGGGCAGCGGAGAAGGTAAAGGTCGAATATGAACCGTTACCGGTTTATCTGACTCCGGATGAGTCTGCTGCACCGGATGCGGTTCAGTTCGTAGCGGAGAAACCGGGTAACCGGGCTTTCCAGCTGCCTGCTGAAATGTTCCCTGATAACTGTCTGGGCTGGGGTGATGTAGATAAAGCGTTTGAAGAAGCGGATGTCGTTGTTGAAGACAAGTTCTATACGCCCAAGCAAAAACAGTGTCAAATGGAGCCCAACAACTACATCGCGCTGTATGATGATGAAAAGCGTCTTAACTGCTGGTCTTCCTGTCAGATGCCAAAACTGGCGCACGTCAAACTGGCCAGACTGTTTGAAATGCCGATGTCCAGTGTGAAGTTCAATCAGACCGTCGTTGGTGGCGGGTTTGGTGCTCGTTTAGGGCTGGTTCAGGAACCTGAAATATGCGCGATGGCGCTGGCTGTTCCCGGTCGACCGGTTAAGCTGCTGCAGCCTCGCGAAGAGGACTGGTTGTCCTCTCCCAGCCGTCATCCTTCTGATTACTGGATGAAAATCGGTCTTAAGAAAGACGGCACGCCGGTCGCAATTGACGCCATCAGTAAAAACTACAAAGGTGGTTATTATCTGGATGGTTCGGCATTGGCAAGTACCACCGGATTCTGGCTGCAGGGCATGTATAAAGTGGAAAACCTGCGTTATCGTGGCGAGTCCTATTTTACGAACCAGCCGGTGTGTGGTGCATACCGTGGTTACGGTAACCCGCAAACCAACTTTGTATTGGAGCAGATGGTTGATCGGGCCCTCAACGAACTGGATATTGATCCGTTAGAGTGGCGTAAAAAATGGCATAAAACCACTGGCGATAACAGCTGGATCGGTTTTACCCAATACAGCAGCTGTGAACTGGATGAGTGTCTGGATCGTGGTGCTGAAGCGATTGGGTGGAAAGAGAAACGTGCCAAGTACAAAAACCAGACCGGTACCAAGCGACGTGGAATTGGTCTGGCGGTAGGTAATCACACCAGTGGTGCAGCGCCAATGATTCTGGAGCATACCACCTGTACGGTGCGGCTGAATGAAGATGCCTCTGCAGAGTTGTTGCTGGCCTGTTCTGATCTTGGTCAGGGCTCTCATACCACTTTACGACAGATTGCGGCCGAAACGCTGGGCTTTCCGATAACAGATGTGCATCTGAATGTTGGCGACTCTGACGCGAACGGATTTGATATTGGTGCACACGCCAGCCGTACCCTGTATGTCGGTGGAAACGCTGTTAAACAGGCTTGCGAAGACGCCCGGCGTCAACTAATGGAGCGCGCTGCCAAAAAGCTGGAAGCCAATGTAGAGGACCTGGATATTAATCTTGATAAAGAGATCTTCGTCAAAGGGTCACCCAGCAAGTCCATTAATGCGAAAGATATTTGTGAGGTGGGCGTTTATAATTTTGTGGATCACATGACTGGTGAGCGAAATGGTGAAATTGGCCAGATCCAAAGCTACGTCAGCTTTATGCCAGATCATAATTCGCCGCCATTTTTCTGTACCTTTGTTGAGGTCGAAGTGGATATGGAAACCGGTGAGCTGAAAGTGCTGGAACTGGTGAGCGCACATGATATTGGTCGAGCCATTCACCCGGCAATCTGTGAAGGCCAGATGGAAGGTGGTGCACAACAGGGTCTGGGTATGGCGTTGACCGAAGAAATTTACTTTGATGAAAATGGCAAAGTGAAGAACAACAGCTTTACCGACTATAAGATGTTGGGTTCTTCGGATATGCCGAAAATGACCAATATTCTGGTGGAAAATCCTGATCCGCATGGCCCGTTTGGTGCCAAGAGTGTAGGTGAAGCAGGGTTGGTTACACCGGTGGGTGCGGTTGCTAACGCAATCTATCAGGCGACAGGTATTCAGTTCACTGAAGGTCCTATTACACCTGAGAAGATTCTTAAAGCAATTAAAGAAAAGGAAGCCGCCGCTTAACTCAGGCTGTTCAAGCTAACAAGCTCTCCACGGATTCTGTGGAGAGCTTGTTATCACCTCCCTCCCCATGCCCTACCTGTTCAACTTCTGCCGTAAACTTCGCTGGTAATTCACTTGTGTGCTGGTGATAATAAAGTATGTTTTTAAAGGTAAACGCTAATGGATGATTCGCTGATTAAATACGACAGTGGCACCGGGTTGCCGGACGAGCTGTTAACGCTCAAACAGTGGTTGGCTGAAGGGCGAAAAGTGGCGCTGGCGACCGTGGTACAAACCTGGGGATCCTCTCCCCGGTCAACAGGTAGTCATCTGGTGATAGATGAACAGACTAATTTTGTAGGTTCCGTTTCCGGTGGTTGTATCGAGGGCGCAGTGGTTTCCGAAGCCTTGGAAGTGATTGCGGAAGAAAAACCCAAGTTGCTGGAGTTTGGTGTCAGTAACGAAGAGGCCTGGGAGGTCGGGTTAACCTGTGGCGGCGCAATTCAGATATTTGTGGAGCCTGTGGTATGAAGCAAGCAATATTGGCGCAAATCTTTGAGGATCGAGAGAAAAAGCACCCGGTCGCTCTGGTTACAAGAATGGGTGATGGTGAGCAGGCGTTAATCTATAAGGACCGAACTGCCTTTGGTGATCTGCAGTTGTCCGACAAAGAAAAAGAGCGGGCGAGGAATATGCTGCACAGCGGGCGTAGCGGGAAGCTGCCGGAGTCAGATAATACAATCTTTGTGCGCAGCTACGTGCCTTCCTATAGGCTGGTCATCGTTGGTGCGGTCCACATCGCACAAAAACTGGCGGCCATAGCCACCGAGGCGGGTTATCGGGTGACGGTGGTTGATCCAAGGCGAGCTTTCGCGACCCAGGAGCGTTTTCCCGGAGTTGAATTGATCTGCGAGTGGCCGGATGAGGCGCTGGAGAAATTAGAGCTGGATAGTCAGACTGCCGTGGTCACACTGACCCACGACCCGAAAATTGATGATCCGGCGATAATTGAGGCGTTGAAGAGTCAGGTATTTTATCTGGGTTGTCTGGGTAGTACCCGCACCCATGCAAAACGCGTGGAGCGGCTTACTGAAGCGGGTTTTGAAGCAAGCCTGAATAGAATATGTGCACCGGTTGGCCTGGACCTTGGTGGACGCTCGCCAGCGGAAGTGGCGGTGGCTACACTGGCGCAGATTATTCAGTCCCGTTACGCGAGGTAGGCCTGTGATTTTTGCGCAATTTCCGAGTCACGAAGCTGAAGGTGTGATTCTTGCTCATACGCTGAGACTGACCGGGAAAACCTTGAAGAAGGGCACCGAGTTAACAGGAGAGCATATTGCACTGTTAAGAGCAGCGCAGATTGAATCAGTCTCAGGGGTTCGGCTCGAGGCGGGTGATGTGGATGAGGATCGTGCGGCTGAAGCGATAGCGCAGGCGCTGGCTGGAGAGTTGCTGCTGGTTGGCAAGCCGATTGCCGGTCGGTGTAATTTGTATGCCCGGCAGCATGGTCTTACGCTGATAGATAAGGCCAAAGTAGATGCCATTAATCTGGCTGACGGTGCAGTGGCGATTGCAACTTTGCCGGACCGTTCGGAAGCCCATGCAGAACAGGCGGTGGCAACTATTAAAATTATACCCTTTGCTATATCCCAGGGACTACTTGATGAGTCGCTTGAGCTGGCGCAGGGCGGATCCCCGGTGATTGAGGTCTATCCCTTCAAGCCACATAACGCCGCGCTGATCCAGACCAGGACTTCCGCTTTAAAAGACTCGACTCTGGATTCTACACTTGAGGTGACTCAGGGGCGACTTCGTGCCCTGGATAGCCAGGTGGTATTCCACCGCGTTTGTGAACATAACAGCAAAGAGGTTGCTGAACTGGTGCGGCAGGCATTAGCTCAGGGTTGTGATCCGGTCATGATTTGTGGTGCCGGAATAACCGTAGATACGGATGATGTCATTCCATCGGCGATAAAAGAGAGTGGTGGTGAAATCGTTCAGTTCGGAATGCCGGTGGAGCCGGGGAATATGCTATTACTGGCCCGCCATGGCAATACAAGAATTATTAATCTGCCGGGTTGTAGTCGCTCCCCAAAACTGAATGGTTTGGATTGGGTGCTGCAACGAATACTGGCAGGAATGGAGGTGATGCCCGCAGATATTATGGGGATGGGTGTCGGTGGACTGATTAAGGACGTTGCGCACGCTGAGCGGCGTCATCGAAGAGCAGCAAAACCGAAATATCAGCATAAACTGCGCATTGCCGCGGTCATTTTGGCGGCAGGTAGTTCCAGGCGCATGGGCGATCAGAACAAACTGCTATCAAAGGTAAAAGGCATTCCAATGGTGGTGCACGTGGCTAACGCCGCGTTGGCTGCGAATATCGAGTCGATCACCGTTGTGACAGGGCATCAGTCCGAGCAGATTGAGGCAGTCCTTACTGGCAGGCACCTTAATTTTGTACACAATCCCGATTATGGCTCGGGTATAGCCAGTTCAGTGAAGACTGGTATTGCCAGTTTACCTGATGAAATCGATGGCGCGATCGTGTTGCTGGGTGATATGCCTTTTGTGACAAAAAACCAGATTAATGAGTTGATTGCAGAATTTGATCCCGCTCTGGAGCGAGATATCGTGATGCCGATTAAGGACGGCCGGCGCGGTAATCCGGTGCTCTGGTCAAGGCGTTACTTTTCAGCTATGCAACAGTTAACCGGAGATGTTGGGGCAAAAACCATTATCAAGGAGAATGCTGCCAATGTCTGGGAGGTGCCGATCAGTGATGACGCGATATTCGCCGACATTGATACCCATGAAGAGCTGGGGCGCGCTAACGGGAGCAGTGGGGAGAGTTCGGCATGAGTTTTAGTGTATCTGATATCCGCGCCCAGTTTCCAATTTTGCGACGTCAGCTAAACGGGCATCCGTTGCACTATCTTGATAATGCGGCGACCACTTTTTCACCTAAAATTGTACTTGATAAAGTGCGTGAATTTGAAACCGGTTATCGTGCAAATGTTGCGCGCGGAGTGCACCGGCTGGCATCAGAAGCGACTGATGCCTACGAGTCTGCAAGAGCCAGCGTCTCACGCTATATCAATGCTGCTGATGTCAGTGAGGTTGTATTTACCTCGGGTACGACCGCGGCGGTCAACCAGCTCGCTTACAGCCTATCCAATCAGTTAGAGAAGGGTGATCAGGTGCTGGTTTCAGTAATTGAGCATCATAGCAATTTTGTGCCCTGGCAAATGCTCTGTCAGCGCACGGGTGCTGAGCTGTGTCTGATACCGGTTGATGAAAATGGGCTGCTAGAGCTTTCAGGTCTGTCGTCTTTAATCAATGAGCGAACCCGTATTGTTGCAGTTACACAAGCTTCTAATGTTACGGGAGAGATGCCTGATCTGGGGCGGATAGCCCAGGCTGCCCGTGATGTGGGTGCGCTACTGGTAGTGGATGGCGCGCAGGCTGTTCCTCATGGTCCTGTCGATGTGCAGGCGATGGGTGCTGATTTCTACGTGTTTTCCGGGCATAAATGCTATGCGTCAACCGGGGTAGGGGTACTTTGGGGTAAGTCTCAATTGTTGCATCAGCTTCCGGAATTTATGTACGGTGGAGGTATGGTAGAGCGGGTCACACCAGCACAGACACGCTTTCTCGATAACAATCAGAGACTGGAAGCCGGAACGCCGCCCATTGCTCAGGCGATAGGGTTGGGTGCTGCGGTGGAGTGGCTGATGCAGCTACCCTGGATCGATATTAAAACCCATGAAGCCAGGTTAATGGAGAAATTATCCGGTCAGCTCACTGCGGTAAGCGGGTTGCGTGTGCTGGGTCCTGAGTTAAACAGTGCTCGACTGCCAATCGTGTCATTTGATATAGAGGGGTGCCATCCGCATGATATCTGTCATATGCTGGACCAGCATGCAGTCGCGCTTCGTGGCGGGCACCACTGTGCTCAGCCCCTAATGGATGTGCTGGATGTTATGGCAACGACCCGTGCCAGTTTTGCAGTTTTTAATGACGATTCGGATGTCGATGCGTTGCTGGAAGGATTGCGCGAAGCGGTGGGCTTTTTAAGATGAACAGTAACCTTTATAACGAAGGCATTAAGGAGTTGGCACAGTCAGGCGAGTCCAGGGAACCGTTAAAGAATCCCGACTGTGAGGTTACCATCGATAACCCCTTGTGTGGTGACCGGGTTACGATGCAGGTGAAACTCAATAATGGCTGTGTCGTGGAGGAAGCGCATCAGGTGAAAGGGTGCCTTCTGTGCAGGGCGTCTGCGAATGCGATTGCCAGCGCAGTGGTCGGTGCCAGCCAACAGGACATGCTGCAGGTTGAGCAAAACCTGAGAGCGATGTTAAAGAATGAGTCTGATGGCAATGCGTTAATACCTGGCTGGGAAGTGCTGGATCTGTTTCGACCAGTGGTCAGTCATAAAAGCCGTCATGATTGTGTGCTGCTGCCTTTCAAGGCATTGCTACAAATGATACAGCAAAATAATTAGCTATATTTTTTTGTGAGAAGGCGCTAAATCGAATAACGCCTTCTGTTGAGTGAATGCAATTAACAGTTAGGCTCTGGGGTGAGCTGAAGCAATACTGGATGCATGGTCATATAGTCCGGCTATAATGCTCAGTACCTTGGAGGCCACCACCACATCCTCATCAAAGTTCTTGATCGAATCGGTTAGGGTCAACAGCAGGTCTCGTCTGAACTCTGCAAACTGATCGGTGATTTGGCGACCTTTAGAGGTAATGGTATAGCTGGCCGAGCGCTTACTATCTCGCTTGTCTGAACGTTTGATCAATTGAGCGTTGGTCAGTTTACGCAGGGAGTATTGCAGGTTGGAGATATCATCCCGGTTCATTAACCGGGCGATGTCTGAGATGCTTTTGGGCCGGTCGTGCATTCTGATCAGGTGCAGAACAGCATTTTCCATTGCGGACAGACCACCCTCCACGCAGCAGGCCAGGCAATCTTTTTGCCAACGGTCAAATGCAGCTGCAACTCGCATAATGGAAAATTCAAAATCGGTAAAATTGATTTCGCGCTCATTGGTTGCTAAATGCCAATCTTTTTGCAGGTTGGCACTGATAGCCTTGTGTTTTGAAATCAAGATGAACTCTCCTGGAAATGTTTTGATATGGCAATTATAAGCACACCTGCCATTAAAGTGTAATAAACCGTTTTTATTTAGAAAATAACGGTGGATGTTAAGATTAATTTTGCTAAGTGTAAAAGTGGTTCTTTGATTGAAAAAGCCCTGTTTCTTTTTGCTAAAAGCAGTAGTAAACTTAGCCTTCGGTAGTTCATAGGGTCGCGCAATATGTCTCCAGGATTTGTTGCAGTATCTCGTTCTCAAGGGCCATTTCATGGTCTGACTGGCGGCCTGTTGGCTCGCGAAAAGTCCCACTTTATTCAAGAACAATTAACTGAACCGCGCTAAGTCTGGTTGGGGGGTATTCCTCTGGCAGCAATTTATGTGCGCGGTTAATGAAGAGGGGTTTACATAATTTAAATTTAATGTTAAATTTACAGTTAAATTGATATAAGTATAAACTAGCAAAAATATACACTTTCAACTGATACCATAAACTGATTGCAATATTGCGAGGAAAAGTGATGACCAATCCATCTCCTACCGCTAATTCGCTCAAGTCTGGTCGCTGGGTGCGATCGACTTGTAAGATGTGCCTTCACTCCTGTTCGAATATGATTCACGTCACCGATGACGGAATCATTAATAAAATTGAAGGCGATCCCACCAACCCGTCAAATAATGGCAAGCTTTGCCCGAAAGGCAACTCTGCAATTATGCGTCACTATGACCCGCGACGCTTCAAGGAGCCATTGAGACGAACAAACCCTGAAAAAGGGCCGGGTGTTGATCCCAAGTGGGAGCCAATCAGCTGGGATGAGGCGTTTGAAATTACGGCTCGTGAGATTAAAAAGTCTCTGGATGAGGATCCGCGCAAAATTTTGCCATCTCTGGAAGATTTCCAGAAGATGCATATCTGGTTCTGGCCACTGGCGATCGGCTGTCACAATTTTTATCAGTCAGGTGGCACCATGTGTGGTGGCGCGTACCACCCTATGAACGGCTATATCCATTCGGCCTTCGGTTGTGCCAATGATGCCAAGTACTGTAATTACTGGATCAATAATGGTACGGGAGACGGTTTCTCTTCTCACCTGCATGCTGCGGCGCAGTCCAACTGGGTAGCCAAAGCACGTATCGACCGGGGTATGCGAGTAGTATCCGTAGAGCCGCGTCTATCGATAGGTTCAGCGAAAGCGGATGAGTGGGTTCCGATCAGGCCGGCCACTGACCGGCATTTTGCATTGGGTATGTCCCATGTTCTGGTCAATGAAGGACTTTGTGATTTTGATTTTCTGCGTAAAGATTCCAATGCTCCCTACCTGGTAGGTCCGGACGGGTATTTTGTTCGGGATGCGGAAAAACAGATCTATGTCTGGGACAGCAAGGATGATTGCGCGAAATTGTGGAATGATCCAACTCTGGAAAATGATAACCTGGCGCTGGAAGGCAACTATACGGTCAACGGTGTTGAGTGTCGCCCGGCATTCCAGGTTTATAAGGATATTCTCGCAGAATGCTCTCCGGAAGAGATGGAGAAAATTACTACGGTTCCTGCTGAAACCACACGACGTATCGCCCGGGAGTTTGCCGAGGCAGCTCAGATTGGTCAAACCATGAAGGTAGAGGATGGGCGTACATTGCCGTTAAGACCGGCGGCCTATAACTACTACCGTGGTGCACAGGGTCGCAAGTTGGGTGCACAAACTAACCAGGCGTTCAAACTGGTTAATATGCTGATCGGAAATATCGACACCCCGGGAGGACACATGGGTGTGACGATTGATGATGGTCAAGTGGATAATAACCACGTTGAAATGGGTGAATGTGGACAAATGCTGGGTACCCCGCACCAGCTTGGACACATGCCGGAATTTGCATATCCAACCAATGAATATCACCTGGCATCGCACTTCCCGAACGGTGTGAATGCACCGCACCTGAATTTGCTGGTCCATGAAAACCGTGACTATTACGGCGTCGAATTTACGCCGGACGTGATTGTGAATTGCCACTCCAATCCGGTTTGGTCGATTCAGGGTCCTCGGGAGAAGTGGGTTCAGTTCCTGAAGGATATGCGCTTTATCGTGTGTGTCGACGTTGTGCCAAACGAGATGACAGACTTTGCTGACATTATTCTACCTTCAAGTGATGTGCTGGAGACCTGGAACTGCACCATGATCGAGCCGCCTCATACGGAAGGTCAGTGTTTCCGTCAGCCGGCTACTGACCCAATCTATAACACCAAGAGCGAGGAAGAGATTTTCTATGAACTCTCCGAGCGTCTGGGTTGTCTGGAGGCTTATAACAGCGTCATCAATATGATTCTGGGCTTTGAACAGAAGCCGGAACTACAGCTGGATCTGGACAAGAAATACACCGACCGAGAAATTGCACGTCGTAAAGGGCTGCTTTGGAACGGTAAGGACATTGACTGGTATATGGAAAATGGCCACTCGGTTACCGAGCGTCGTCTTGATAAATGGTATCGACCCTGGGAAGGTATGCGCCTCAATTTCTACATTGAAGACATGCTGAAAGAGCGTGATGGCCTGAAAGCAAAAATGGAAGCTCAGAACGCACCTTACATCAAGGATTGGCCCTTTGAAGATTTTCAGCCGCTGCCAACAGCCAGGCTGGATACGCTGCATACCTTGCCTGAGGAGTACAACCTTTATGCAATCACCTTCAAGGATATTCAGCTGAACTTTGGTGAAAGTCTGAGTAATCCCTGGATCAGGGATATTGTTTTCCGTGATCCGGTACACACTGGTTTGCTGATTAACACAGCAACAGCGGCAAAAATGGGATTGGAGGCTGGAGACGTTGTTAAGGTCGAATCGCCTTACGGACATCTCTATGGTCGATTGCAGACCACTGAAGGTATGCACCCGGATGCGATTGGTGTTTCCAATGCGCTGTCGCGAACCAAGAGTGAGAATACCTATGTAGCTATGTCGGGTGGACACTTTAATGACATGCTGCCTTACGATATGGCAAACACAGATGCCGCGAGCGGGCAGCCGGAAACCACCACTAAAGTTAAACTGACCAAGCTTGATGATTGGCCGGATTTCCTCAAAGAGGGTGGTTCAATTTACGACTTTGTCAATGAACTGGAAACTAAAAAAGGTAAAGGGGGACACCACTAATGAAACGAGGTATGGTCTTCGATTTACGTCGTTGCATTGGCTGTAATGCCTGTGTAGTCGCCTGTAAACAGGAAAATTCACTGCCCGACGGGGTGTTTTTTACAAAGACTCTGAGCGAGGAATATGGTGTTTACCCGGCGGCAAATCGGGTGTATATCCCCACACTCTGTAACCACTGTGAAGATGCGCCGTGCGAAAAGGTTTGCCCCAGTGGCGCAACCTACACGCGTGACGATGGTATCGTCATGGTGGACGGTGATAAGTGTATCGGTTGTGGCACTTGCGCGGTCGCCTGCCCCTACGATCAGCGTTCACAAATGGATGCAGATAACCTGAAAGATGGTATGTATGGCGGTGGCAACCTGACCGAGTTTGAGAAGCAGGGTTATGATCGTTGGACGCCCGGCACTGTCACCAAGTGTGATTTTTGCAGTCAGCGGGTTGACGCAGGACTGGATCCAGCCTGTGTGGTGACCTGTCCGACCGATGCCAGAATTTTTGGCGATCTGGAAGATCCGGATTCTGCGCCCAACAAGCTCATTCGTGAGCGTGGTGGACAGCCTGCATTGGCAGATAAAAACACCAGACCGAAAGTTTATTACGTAGATTAATACGTGCTTAAACAAAGATCATTAATTTATCGACTTGGTAACTATCATGGCAAATGAAAATCAAATCGTAGGTGATACCTTTAAAGTGGGGTATCGATTCCAGCGTTACTGGGATACTTCAATGGCGGCAGCGTTTTTCTGCTGCGAACTCGGCGCGGGACTGTTTTTGTTGTCCCAGTACTTTGACTTCGCACTGGGCATGTTGGTAGGTTTACTGTTCGCGGGAGTGGGTAAACCCTATTTTCACCTGGCTCATATGGGCGTGCCTTCAAAGGCCTGGCGAGCTATGCTTAGACCAGATCGCTCCTGGATCAGTCGTGGTTTAATCGGCATCATGTTGTTTGTAGGTGCTGGTGCTGCTTATCTGTTACAGTTTCAATATGGCTTTTTAAGCGGACTGTTTGGTGAATCAACCGGAGGTTTCTTTGCCGAAGTGGCATTGGTTGTTTCTTTTGCAGCGGGCGTTCTGGTTATGGCCTATCAGGGTTTTGCAATGGCGCACTCCAGTTCTTTTGCGCTCTGGAATACTGGCTTAATGCCAATCAGTAGTATCGCGTACTCGGTCACTGCCGGATTGGCAGCGATTCTGGTCTTGGGTTGGAGCGCGTTACCGGCAGATACGGTAGCTATGCTGGTTAACTTTACCCTGGTGATGCTGCTGGTGGATCTCTGTATTGTTTTAAGTCTGCTTCATGGCGCATATCATGGCACCACCGGTGGGCGCCAGTCAGTGGACCTGCTCGTTAAGGGTGTATATTCCACGCCATTCCTGGGTCTGGTCGTTGCTGTGGGTATAGCGCTGCCTGCGTTGGTTCTGTGGACCTTAGGCTCCAGCTATGCAGCGGCATTGCTGGCTGCCGTAGCGATCCTCGCTGGTTTCTTTACCTATCGTGTGTTAGTGTTCAAAGCAGCACTATATGAGCCTGTTCTGAGCTTTAAGCCGAGAACTGCAAATCTGTAATTATTACCCACAGTTCCTTGTTGTGGGGAACTGTGGAGTTGTCCCGATACCGGTGAGCACCCGATCGGGTGTTCGCTTATGATGAAAGATCCAGCCGAATCAAATCTCTCCTGTCCTGCACCTCGTAAGGGTGTTCATATCGTTTCCGCGCTGCGTATTCCGAAGCCTGGTGAGCCTGCCATTGAAGAAAGCTGTCAGGTGGTCGAGGAAGATGCGCTGACGCTGGATATCGAGGATGTCGGTAAATATACCCTGATGTGGACGCCCACTGAGAACATTAACGGGGCTATCGGTTTCACTGATGAAGATGGCGTATTGGGTGAGACCGACAATCCGGAAGCCTTGGCGTTGGCAGCGGGATTTGCCTATACGGAGGGCATCATTCGCGGGTTGGATGATATTTTGACTATGGCGGTTTGTCCCGACGAACCGGAGGTTGTCAAAATGCAGTTGGTTGATCCGGGTCAGGCAGCGGTTAGACGGCGTGATGTAATTATCACCAGCTCCTGTGGTATATGCGGCAAGCGGGATATTGTAGAAAATAACGCTTACGGGCTGGAGAAGGTGAGTGATGAGATGCGCATGGGTGCGCGGGGCTTTGCTGAATTGATGCAGCAGATGAAATCTGGCCAGCAGATATTCCAGCAAACGGGCGGTAGCCATGCTGCAGCGATCTTTTCAGCTGAAGGTGAAATCCATTCGATTGCGGAGGACTTGGGGCGGCATAATGCTCTTGATAAAGTGATTGGCCGGCATCTGCTGGAGCACAAAAGTTTCCGTAATTGCGGTGTGCTCCTTTCCAGTCGTCTAAGTCTGGAGATGGCGGTTAAAGCGGTTCGCTCTGGTCTTGAGGTCATTGCCGCAGTTAGTGCACCCACGTCGCTGGCCATTGATGTTGCCGATACCTTTGGCGTAACGCTTTGCGGATTTGTCCGTGGCGAGCGGGCAACGGTGTTTACGCACCCCCACAGAGTGGTTGGGAGCTGATCGTATGAGATTGTTGCTGATAAGGTGTTATCTTCCCTAAAGCCTCAAAAACATCCTGTTGTTAGTAATTATTTTAATTACCTATTTAGTTATCATTTGTGTTACATTGGCTTCGCTCTGGTGATCTTGATAAGGGTTTATATACCCGTTTTAGAATAAAAGTCAGGTAATACTTATGGCGTCTCAGGAACCGAAAAGTCTGGGTGAGTTGCTGCGTAAGTGGCGATCCATGCGTAATTTGAGTCAGCTTGATTTGGCTGAAAAAGCAGAGACTTCTGCGCGGCATATCAGTTTCATTGAAACCGGGCGGGGAAGGCCCAGCAAGGGGCTGTTGATGCGTCTGGCCGATGTGCTTGAAATTCCATTGCGGGCACGTAATACCCTGCTTGAATCCGCCGGTTTTGCCTCCTGTTATAGCGAAACCGGATTATCGGAACCTGAGATGGAGCAGGTCAGAAAAACGCTGGAGTTTATCTGTCATGCCACTGAGCCCTATCCGGTTATGATTATCGATCGTTATTGGAATATTCTGATGGCTAACGATGCGATGAAGTGTATTTCAGAGATATTTGTAGCCGATAGTAATATGCTGGATGAAGAAGGAATTAATCTGATGCGACTGGTGTTGCATCCTCGCTGTTGGCGGAAGAACATTCAGAATATTGTGGAATTCGAACCCTACATGGCAAGCCGTGTGTCCCGCGCATTAAACACCGATCCGCAGGATAAGAAGATGAGGGCATTGTGGGAGGAAATCTGCTCATACTCCGATGAAGATGAAACCTCTTCCAGTGATTCCTGGGACGGCTTGCCCCAACTGTTGAAACCGATTCATCTGAAAAATAATGGCGTTGAACTTAAGTTATTTACCACCATTGCGACGTTAGGTGCGCCACAGGATATCACGCTTCAGGAGTTGCGCATTGAATGTGGTTTTCCGGTGGATAAGGCATCTGAAAAGTGCCTGCAGCAGCTTAGAGTACAGCGTAAAAAAGGTGAAGTCGGCCATCGGCTTGATGGCAAACTGCAGGGAATATGAGTGATATTTGAGGCACCGTATTTGGGGTGCCTCGATTGAAACGAACCGGATTAATCTTCCAGTTTGCTGTTGAGAAAATCCAGGATTTTTTCCTTGGCCACATCCTGGCGTTTGAGACCTCGTCGCTCCTGGTATTCAATGACGCCATCCTTAAGACCACGATCTCCCACTACCAGTCGGTGTGGAATACCAATCAGTTCCATGTCCGCCATTTTGACGCCAGGGCTGGTTTTTTTGTCCCGATCATCCAGAAGTACCTCATAGCCGCTCTCTATCAACTCGTGATAAATGCGGTCCGCTTCCTGGCGAACCAGTTCGGATTTGTCATAATTGAGCGCGACAATACCAACCTGGAACGGTGCGATCGCCTGTGGCCAGATAATCCCTTTTTCATCATTATTCTGTTCTATTGCCGCTGCTACTACGCGGGTGACGCCAATACCATAACAGCCCATGGTCATAACCTGAGTCTGGCCCTTCTCATTGAGAACTTGAGCGTTCATGGCGGCAGCATACTTCTGACCGAGTTGGAATATATGGCCGACCTCAATGCCTCGTTTCAACACCAGATTACCCTGCCCATCGGGACTGGGATCTCCCTCCTCGACGTTTCTGAGGTCGGCAATTTCATCGTAATCTGCATCTCTTTTCCAGTTGACCCCGGACAGATGCTTGCCATCACTGTTTGCACCACAGGTAAAGTTTTGCAAGATGCTGGCACTGCGGTCCACGATAACAGGCAGCGATAAAGCAACCGGGCCGATAGATCCGGCGCTGCAACCTATTGCATTCTTAATCTGCTCATCAGAGGCAAATGTAAGCGGTGCTTTGATCTGAGCCAGCTTCTCTGCCTTCAGTTCATTCAGGCTATGATCACCCCGCAACACCAGTGCGACCAACGGTTGCTTTCGGTCTTCGCTCTCTTCGCCCAAAACGATCAGTGTTTTTGCCACTTGCTCCGCTTGTATACCGGTAAAGGCCGAGACCTCTTCAATTGTGTGTTGGTCAGGAGTATCGATTTCGCAAAGTTCGGCTTGTGTTACCGTTGTTGGTGCTGCCGGCTTGATAGCCTCCGCCATTTCGATATTGGCAGCAAATTGGCTGGTATCGCTAAACGCAATCAGATCCTCGCCGGATTCGGCAAGTACGTGGAACTCCTGGGACTGGCTGCCGCCGATACTACCGGAGTCGGCCTGTACGGCTCTAAAGTTGAGACCCATGCGGCTGAAAATTGCGGTGTACGCACGAAACATAGCGTCATAGGTCTGCTGTAAACTCTCCTGGTCGAGATGGAAGGAGTAGGCATCTTTCATAATAAATTCGCGGGAACGCATCACGCCAAAACGGGGGCGTACCTCGTCGCGGAATTTAGTTTGGATCTGATAATAGTTAACCGGCAGCTGTTTGTAGCTTTTGAGCTCGTTGCGTGCCAGGTCAGTAATCACTTCTTCGTGGGTAGGCCCCAAACAAAATTCACGGTTATGACGATCATGCATGCGCAATAATTCCGGACCAAACTGATCCCACCGGCCTGATTCCGCCCAAAGCTCAGATGGCTGTACAGCGGGCATCAACACCTCCAGTGCCCCGGCTTTGTCCATCTCCTCACGAACTATCTTTTCCACTTTGCGCAGCACTTTCAGTCCCAGCGGTTGCCAGGTATATAAACCGGAAGCGAGTTTGCGGATCATGCCCGCACGGAGCATTAACTGGTGGCTGACTACCACCGCATCTGCCGGTGTTTCTTTGAGTGTATTGATCAGGAACTGGGTCGTGCGCATGAGTTGATATGGCCTTGAGTGGATACAGAAAACACGCATTGTAAGGTGCACAGGAAGGATATTCCAGAGACTATGCTAATATTGTACTACGGAACCTCTGAATAATTCCTTGATCCCTCTGGCGCACAGAGCGTTTGTAGATCAAGGCGGCTTTGTGCAGTAATGTCCAGACCTTGCAAACAAAGCCAACGCAGAGCTGCGAATGCTCTGTAAGCCCCGCAGGGCGAGGCCTGAAAGCTTCATCTGCGGCGTTAGAAACTTTGCTAAGGCAATAAGCATTAGCGGTAGTTCCTGCCTTGCAGCTAAAGCTTTCAGGTCTCGCAGAGGCATTAAGGAATTATTCAGAGGTTCCCTTAGGTGATTCAATTAGAGTGGTAAGCGGTATGATCAAACCTTTCTCCCAGGCGTGTGAAAATAACAAAATTCCGATACTTGAAGTACTTGACGGTGCATTCTCAAAAACACAGTCAGTTTTGGAAATAGGCAGTGGAACAGGGCAGCATGCCGTGTACTTTGCCGAGCATCTGCCGCACCTGATCTGGCAGCCTACTGATCTAGAAGAGAATCTCGAAGGTATTGGGCTTTGGATGGAGGAAAGCCAGGCACTATCCAATCTGAAAATGCCACGCTTACTGGACATCGCTAATGTGCCCTGGGCAGTGGCGCCTGTTGATGGTGTATTCAGTGCCAACACACTGCATATCATGGGTAAGCCGGAAGTAGAACGTTTTTTTGAGGGTGTGTCCTATGCGCTGATAGCGGGTGGGACGCTGTGTGTCTACGGCCCTTTTAACTATGGCGGTGAGTTTACCAGCGATAGTAATGCCCGGTTTAATGATTGGCTTTATCTGCAGAACCCCAACAGTGCCATCAGGGATTTTGAATGGATTGCAGCGTTGGCGGAAAAAGCGGGATTGGAACTGGTAAGCGATCATACGATGCCGGCGAACAACCGGCTGCTGGAGTGGCGCCGGGTGACGTAGAGATCCGTGTTAAACGTTTCTAATACCAGCTGGATCAAGATGAGATCCCGGACAAATCGGACGGTTGCCGGATAAATCGCCCTATTCCTCTAAAACAGCTAGAATGCCCACCTCTCTCTATCGGATTTAAATTCTGTGACGCAACCAATAAGTCATTTTGATGTTGTCGTTCTGGGTGCGGGCGCTTCCGGCCTGGTCTGTGCCTATACAGCTGCACAACGTGGCCGACGTGTGCTGGTGCTGGAGAAATCCAATAAGGCAGGCAAGAAAATTCTGATGTCCGGAGGCGGACGTTGCAATTTTACCAATCAGTATGTCAGTGCCGACAATTTCATCTCCCGTAATCCGCATTTTTGCAAAGGTGCCCTTAATCGTTATACGCAGTGGGATTTTATCGCGCTGGTCGAACAGTATGGCATCGAGTATGAGGAGCGTAGTCATGGTCAGTTATTCTGTCGGCATTCGGCCAAAGATATATTAAACATGTTGCTGACAGAGTGTGATCTGGCAGGGGTTCAGCTAAAAACCCATTGTGATATTCAACAGGTCGAAGCGCTGACATTAACGGGACACTCTGGGAAATATCAGAAGGAAGACCGACGCAGTCGTTATCGGGTTCAATATCAGCAGGGGACTGATCAAAACAAGGTGGAGTGTCATTCGTTGGTGGTTGCGACGGGAGCGCTGTCGATTCCGACACTGGGAGGCAGTGGACAGGGCTACGATATTGCTGCGCAGTTTGGGTTGCCCGTCATTGCCCGGCAGGCGGGACTGGTGCCTTTTATGTTCAGTGACCAAATGAAGTCTATTTGCGAACGCCTGGCGGGTGTCTCCGTGCAGGCGCAGGTGAATTGTAATGGAACCTCGTTTAGCGAGAGCCTGCTGTTTACACACCGTGGTATAAGTGGGCCGGCAATACTGCAAATATCCAACTACTGGAAACCGGGAGATCTGATCAGCGTGAACCTGTTGCCGGATATAAACGCCGGTGAATGGTTGCTGCAGGGTAAACGGGAGCAGGGTAAAATCCTGCTCAAAACCCGGTTGCGACAAAAGCTGGCGAAACCGCTGGTTGAGGTACTACAAAACCTCTGGTGGAAGAAGACTGCAACCACACCGTTGGCGGAGTACAGTGACAGTCAGCTGGAGCGGATTGGTGAACGACTTAATGCATGGCAGCTAAAACCGTCCGCCACCGAAGGGTATCGTACCGCCGAGGTGACATTGGGTGGGGTTGATACGGATGCGATCAGTTCAAAAACCATGGAGGCAAAAGTTCAGTCGGGTCTCTACTTTGTGGGCGAAGTGCTGGACGTCACCGGCCAGCTGGGCGGGTTTAATTTTCAGTGGGCCTGGTCGTCGGGGTATAGCGCCGGGTTGGTTGTTTAGCGCGGATCTTATGCCGGGCGGTGTGAAGGAGCTTTATGCAATCACGTTCAATCCACAAACTGGGATCGGTATTCGCTGGGTGAGATGCCGAAGGTTTTTCGAAAGTGGTGCCGCATATTCATCGCGGTATTAAATCCGGCCTGTTGTGCAATATTTTCCATTGAGGTATTCCTGTTTTGCAGTAGCGTTTGTGCCAGCTGTAATCGCTGCCGGTTAATCCACTCCTTGGGGCTCATGCCGAGTGAAGCACGAAAATGTCGATCAAAATTGCGCCGCGACATGTTTGCTTTGTCGGCCAGATAGTCGATATCAAGTTTGCTGTTGAGCCGTTTTACAGCCCAGTCCAGTGTTGAGGCAAAGTGGTTGGGGCGTGGCATGATCGGTGTTTCTACATATTGTGCCTGACCGCCGCTGCGGTGCGGCGGGATCACCAGGCGGCGGGCGACCTGATTGGCCTTGTCGTGACCAAAATCTCTTCTGACCACTTCCAGGCCCAGGTCCAGTGCTGCGGCGCTGCCTGCAGAGCAACCAATCCGGCCATCATAGATATAGAGTACATTCTCTACGAAAGTGATATCAGGGTAGCACTCTTTAAACTGGTTCGCGTAGCGCCAGTGTGTGGTGGCCTTGCGCCCGTCCAGCAGGCCGGCCTGCGCCAACACAAAGGCGCCGGTGCAAAAGGAGAGGATTCTGCCGCCTTGATGGTAGAAAGATTGAACGGCATCGATCAGGTTGCTATGCGAATCATAGTCGTCTGACTGTTCGAAGCGCCAACCGGGAATGATCAGTAGATCGAATGCACTGAAGTCGCGGACCGGGGTGGCGCTGATCTGTATGTTGCAAGTCCCGGAAACCTGCTTCTTGCCGAGACTCACCACCTCGGCCTGATACCACTCTTTAAACTCAGGCCGCTCCATGCCGAATATCTCCAATGCGCAGCCAAACTCAAAGGTGGCGAGGCGATCATAGGCGAAGATGGCAACATTGATCATGGGGAGGGCGCTCCTGCTATCGGATGGCATATTGGCTTGTTTTTAACGAATTATGTCTTTTAAGCCGGTATTCAAGAATAGCAGAAATATTGAAAATGAAAACCATTATTGTTGATGGCCAGGTGGCCCACAGCTAAAGAGGTGTTCTGATGAGCAAGATTCTTATGGTATTGCTATTTTTGTTGCCATCGTCATTTGGTGTTGCCGGAGACTTTGAGCTTTCTGCAAAGTTATCCTTGAAATCCAAATACCTGGGCAAGCTGGCTACGACCGTTGATTCCCATAGTGTTTTGCAGCCATACGTTGAGTTAAGTCACAGCAATGGGTTTTATGGCTATCTGTGGTTGAACCTGCCGCTCAAAGAGGGTAACCCAAACCGCTCTCTGGAAGTGGAACCCCGAATTGGTTACAAAAAATCGCTCAATGACTGGACGGTTGATATCTCGCTGACCCTGTTTGATATTCAGAATCCGCGGGTGCTGGATTTGGATGGCGATATTCTTGGCTCTCGCATTATGGTCAGCAAGGGAATGTTCTATCTGGAGTCGATCGTCTATACGGCCGATGGTGGCAGGGATGGTTTGCTTGGCGGTTTTGGCGCAGAGAAGCGACTTTCCCGGAATTTCGTGCTATCGGCCGAACTTAATTATGTAGACGGTCCCTTTCATTTCGAACCGCTTGCTTATGGCGAAATCAAGGCTGAGTTAACGCTCGACAATAGTCCCGTTGCGCTGTTTATCGAAGTTATGGAGGTGTTTCATAAAACCGTTCGCAGTGAGCAAAGAGAGGACCGTATCGCAGTGGGTTTGAGTTATGCGTTCTGACGGATATACGATCGATAAAGGGTGGTGCAGATTACTGTTTCTTGAAGGGCAGTAGCTGCGCCGCCTGCGTCATATAAAGATCGATCCCCTGTGCTTCACGTTCCAGAAAGTCATCGATCGCTGCTCTGAAGTCAGGATGCTCAATCCAGTGCAGTGACCAGGTGTTAACGGGCTCAAAACCGCGGGATATCTTGTGCTCTCCCTGAGCGCCAGGGTCAAATTTGTGGAGTTTCTGCTCAATACAATACTCGATCCCCTGGTAGTAACAGGCCTCAAAATGCAAGCACTCGAACTCCTCCAGACAACCCCAGTATCGGCCATACAGCGTATCGTTGCCCTGAAAGCAAAGTGCTGCCGCCACCGCCTGTTGGTTATGATAAGCCATGATCAGTACCAGCTGCTCGGGCATTTTCTGGAGAATTTCCTGAAAAAAACCGAGTGTAAGGTAACCCCGGCGAGCTCTTTTGTAATAGGTGGCCTGATAAAAGGTATAAAAGTCTGATAGTTGCTGCTCTGACACCTCCGGGCCGTTGATTCTCCGTAATTGAATACCCTGCTCGGCGACGCGACGTCTTTCCCGCTTAATGTTCTTTCGTTTACGCGAGCTGAGTTTGCCCAGGAAATCATCAAAGCTGGTGTAATCCTGATTAAACCAGTGATATTGGCAACCGGTCCGGAGTGATAAACCCTGTGATTCGAGCACTTTCAGTTCTCGCTTTTCTGGAAACAGCAGGTGCCAGGAGGAGTAACCCTTATGTGTTGTCAGCTCGCGCAGACTATTGATTATCAAGGCCACAATTGAGGGGCGCAGTGATTCCTCAATGACACTCAGTCTGGGGCCGGTAGCCGGTGTAAAAGGGATTGCGGTCAGCAGTTTAGGATAGTACTCATAGCCGTGCCGCTGATAGGCATCCGCCCAGGCCCAGTCAAACACGAACTCGCCATAGGAGTCGGTTTTTATGTACAGCGGCATAACAGCTGCCGGCTCTTGCTCTTGATAAACAACTACATGGTGCGGTTGCCAGCCGGTATCAGCACTGACGCTTCCTGAATTCTCGAGTGCGCCAAGAAACTCATGGCGCAAAAAGGGGTATCGGGTGCCGGTTATATTATTCCATGTGCTGCTACCGATCTGATCTATCCCCGATAAATACTCGACCACGAATTTTGTTGTACTGCTCTTGGTATTCATCTCTAGGTGATGGTACATTGCTCTGAAAAATGAAGAAACATTTTTCGATGCATAGTGGGAATGAGGAGTAGATCATGTTTGAAGTGGCTGCGCAGTTAACCAATGATTCGATCTCGCTGGGTGATTTCCCTCTGTCCCGTCTGCTGCTCTGTAATGATGCTAACTATCCCTGGTTTATTTTGGTACCGCGGCGGGAAGGGGTTCGGGAGATATTTGAGCTGTCGGAAGCCGATCAGCATCAGTTGTTGTGGGAGTCCAGTTATCTGTCACAAAAACTCAACCAGGGCTTTAACGCGGACAAAATGAACGTGGCAGCGTTGGGGAATCAAGTGCCCCAGCTGCACCTTCATCACATAGTGCGTTACTGCAATGATCCAGCCTGGCCAGGGCCTGTATGGGGGAAAACGGCGATGGTTCCCTATACGCAGAGCGAACTGGCAAATATGAAGCAACGGGTCGAATTGCTGTTAGCAGAACAGTTTAAAGCGCTGAATTGAGTAGTCAGCATAATGAACAATAAATGAAGTTACAGGGATACTGATCGATGGATACCTCCTCCAAAAAAGTAATATATGCGGCGCTGGCGGGCAACTCACTAATAGCAGTTACCAAGTTTGTGGCGGCGACCATTACCGGCAGCTCGGCAATGTTGTCTGAAGGCATCCATTCGCTTGTCGATACGGGCAATCAGGTGCTGTTATTGCATGGGTTAAAGCGAGCGCAAAGACCGGCAGATAAAAGTTTTCCCTTTGGTCATGGTAAGGAGATCTATTTCTGGAGTTTTGTGGTGGCGCTGCTGATCTTTGCTCTTGGCGCCGGTATCTCTATCTACGAGGGCATTCAGCACATTCTGCATCCGCAACCGATTAGCAACCCTATGGTCAACTACATCGTCTTGGGGTTAGCGATGATTTTTGAAGGCTTTGCCTGGTATTTTGCCTTTAGGGAGTTTTCAAAGGCCAAGGGGGAGCGAGGCTATATCAATGCAATACAGGCAGGAAAGGACCCCACTCTTTTTGTAGTGTTGTTTGAGGATTCTGCCGCTATGCTGGGTTTGATTGTAGCCTTTTTGGGGGTTTGGCTCTCACAGGTAACTGGAGTTCTCTATTGGGATGGTCTTGCTTCGGTGACCATCGGTCTGATTCTGGCCGCTACTGCGGTATGGCTGGCCTATGAAACAAAAGGGCTGCTGATTGGTGAAAGTGCCAACAAAGAAGTAGTATCCGGAATACATGAATTGGCGAATGAATTTAATGAGATAAATACCGTTAACGAAGTGCTGACCATGCATATGGGGCCGGAGTTTATTCTGGTGAATATCAGTGTAGATTTCCGTGATGCCATACCGGTTGGGCGTATCGAAACGATTATTGTATCTCTGGATCGCAAGATTAAAGCTGAATTTCCCAAAGTAAAAAGGGTGTTTGTCGAGGCGGAAGCATCCCAATAGGGAGGTCATGGTTATGGATCAGTTGCAGTCAACCATTGCAGATTATTTGCTGGTAATTGAGAAGTGGCCGATTCTTCAGGCGCTGGTGATCTTGCTGATAAGCTGGCTGGTTGCGTGGCTACTGGATCGGGTGGCGCTGGGCAGCGTCATTCGGGCGGCGCGAAGAATTAACACCAGTTGGGATTTGAATATGCTGGAGCTGGTTCGGCGCCCGGTATTTGTCAGCGTAATTCTGGTTGGTTTTGCGGCGGCAGTAGTGACGCTGAGTCCCGGTGAGTGGTGGCGACAATTACTGTTTTCGGTACTGACCACGCTGGGGCTTCTGTTGTGGACTGGTTTCGTCGTTAAATTCACCCACCTGCTGTTAAGAAAGATGGCAGCGCACCCGAAAAATTATAAGTGGTTGCATTGGCAGACCTTGCCGCTATTTGAGAATCTGGCCTATATCGGCATCATCGTGCTCGCGGTTTACTATATTTTTTCCGCGTGGAATGTGGATATGACCGCCTGGCTGGCTTCTGCGGGTATTGTCGGTATCGCAGTAGGTTTTGCAGCCAAGGATACTCTGGCCAACCTGTTTTCAGGTGTATTTATTCTCGCGGATGCGCCCTACAAGATCGGTGATTTTGTGGTGCTTGATGGGGGGGAGCGGGGCGAAATAACTAAAATTGGCTTGCGCAGCACTCGCTTGCTGACGCGCGATGATGTTGAGGTGACGGTCCCAAATTCCGTAATGGGAAATACTAAAATAATCAATGAGTCCGGTGGTCCCCATGAGAAATATCGTATAAGGGTGAAAGTGGGTGTTGCCTATGGCAGTGATATTGATCAGGCCCGGGAAATTTTACTGGATATTGCCGGTGCCGATGAGGATGTTTGTGGTGACCCGGAGCCGAGAGTCAGATTAAGACAGTTCGGACCATCCAGTCTGGATTTTGAGCTGCTTTGCTGGGTAGATCAGCCGGTACTACAGGGGCGTATTCTGGATCGCCTGAATTGTGCTATTTATAAAGCGTTCAGGGCGCAAGGAGTGGAAATACCTTATGCCAAACAGGACCTCTATATTAAAGAGATGCCGCGCAAAAACGATTAGTCCGGATTAGCACCAGGATTGCTCGTTGTCCGGGTGATCCAGCAACTCACGCACATTGGCCTCAATGATCCGGTATCCGACATTGCCTGATAATCGTTGCCGGTCCTCATTAAAAATCAGGGTCGGGCTGGATTTGACCGATAATTCCTTGGCCAATTGAGTGTCCTCTGCCAGCTGCGCGAAGGCATCTCCCCGATTAACTTTTTTCTGAATGTCGTGAACAGGCAGATTGCTCTGGTGCATGAGTGCTTCGATCACCTCCAGACGTGATATATCCTGAAGTTCGCTAAAAAAGGCATGGCGCAGCGTCTTCTTGAAATTGGCAAATGCGCCTTTTGATGCGGTGCCTTCCTGCTCGATCAATCTGATAGCACTGAGATAGAGGTGTGCTGGTAGCGAAGAGGTTGGCGTATTATCCAGCCAGACTTTGGGGTTTAACGAAAGATGTGTAAACTGGCTGGCCACTTCCAGCACATGTTGCTGATAACCAATGAGCCCCCCTTTGGTCTGCCATTGCGAAGCCATTTTGCCTTTGATATCGCCAAAGACCGGCAGTAGCCGAAAATCCAGTTTAATCTGCTCACCAAACTCTGCTTCAAGCTGATCAATGCGAATTTCTGAGATGTAGGCCCAAACACAGAGAATATCAGAGAAATGGGTGATGGTGATCTTGGACATGATTTTCCTTATGTATCATACGAATTGTAACTTACTTGGACCCATTTGCCTTGGGTATTAAGCAGCTTGTCGGTTGTGTGATAGAGCGCAAAATCGGATTACCGCGACAGCACAAAATAAGTTACAATTACGCCCTTTTGTTTTTCAGTGGTCAAGTAATATCTATCATGTTTGAAATCGTATGTAGTGGGGTTAGATAATGCCAATTTATGAGTATCAGTGTGGTGCCTGTGGGCACGAATTGGAAAAACTGCAAAAAATACACGATGCCCCCCTGGTTGATTGCCCGTCCTGCAGTGAAGCAGAGTTGAAGAAGAAGATTTCTGCGGCGGGTTTTCGGTTAAAAGGTGGAGGATGGTACGAAACCGATTTTAAAACGGGTTCTCAGAAGAATCTGGCTGGAAGCAAGTCGGGTTCAAAAGATGCCAAAAAAGAAAGTAAGGCTGGTTCCAGCTCAGGTGGTACCGATAAAAGTACCGGAAAGAGCGCGAAATCAGCATAAATCTTAATATCAGGAGCGAAAGTAATTGTTATGCGCAGTCATTATTGCGGCGAATTAAATGAAGCACATATAGACCAGGAAGTAGAACTTTGCGGATGGGTTCACCGGCGCAGAGATCACGGCGGGGTCATATTTCTGGATATGCGGGATCGCGAGGGGATTGCCCAAGTGGTTTTTGATCCGGATACGGAAGAGAGTTTTGCCGAGGCAGAGAAGGTTCGCGGTGAGTTTGTGTTGCGCATAAAGGGTCGTGTGAGAAATCGTCCTGAGGGTACCGTCAATCCGGAAATGCGGACCGGCGCTGTGGAAGTGTTGGGCAAAGAGCTGACTATTTTGAATCGCTCCGAAACGCCTCCATTCCAGCTTGACGAATATACTAATGTGGGTGAAGAGGTTCGATTAAAGTATCGTTACGTGGATCTGCGTCGTCCCGAGATGCTGGACAAGTTGCGGTTCCGTTCCAGGGTGACCAGTAATATACGAAATTTTCTTGATGATGAGGGCTTTCTCGATATAGAAACGCCCATTTTGACTCGGGCTACGCCAGAAGGCGCTCGTGACTATCTGGTACCCAGCCGCACCCATCCAGGACAGTTTTTTGCCCTGCCCCAATCGCCGCAGCTGTTCAAACAATTGCTGATGGTTTCGGGTATGGATCGCTATTACCAGATAGCCAAGTGCTTTCGGGACGAGGATCTTCGTGCCGATCGGCAGCCGGAGTTTACCCAGATTGATATCGAAACCGCTTTCCTCGAAGAGCAGGATATCATTGATATCACACAGCGAATGGTTGCTGGCTTATTCAAGGATCTGCTGGGTGTAGAGCTGGGTGAGTTCCCCCATTTGACCTATGCCGAAGCGATGAGTCGTTATGGTAGCGACCGGCCTGATCTGCGAATTCCGATGGAGTTGGTGGATATCAAGGACCTGATGCAAGCGGTGGATTTTAAGGTGTTCAGCGGGCCGGCTAACGATCCTAAAGGCAGGGTTGCTGCTTTGCGGGTGCCAGGAGGTGCTCAGATTAGCCGCAGACAGATTGATGCCTATACAGATTTTGTCGGTATTTATGGCGCCAAAGGGCTGGCATGGATCAAGATCAATGATCTTGCTGCCGGAATGGAGGGGCTGCAGTCACCGATTATCAAGTTTATGCCGAATGAAGTGGTGCAGCAGTTGGTTGAGCGTCTTGGTGGTAAAGATGGCGATATACTGTTCTTCGGTGCGGATAAAGAGAAGGTGGTGAATGAGGCGCTCGGTGCGTTGCGTGTCAAGCTGGGTGAAGACCTGGAAATGATTGACCGTGAATGGGCGCCCTGCTGGGTGGTTGATTTCCCGATGTTTGAAGAGCTTGATGGCGGTGGTTTAACACCACTGCACCATCCGTTTACGGCACCTTCGTGCTCAATCGAGGAGCTACAGAGCAATCCGGAGACAGCTTTGTCCAGGGCCTATGATATGGTGCTCAACGGTACTGAGCTGGGTGGTGGATCAATACGTATTCACGATCAAAACATGCAGCAGGCGGTATTCCGCGTGCTGGGTATTGATGAGGCGGAAGCGAAAGAGAAATTCGGCTTTTTACTGGATGCACTGCAGTTTGGTTGTCCCCCACATGGCGGATTAGCGTTTGGTCTGGATCGGTTGGTAATGCTGATGACCGGAGCCAGCTCCATTCGTGAAGTGATAGCGTTTCCTAAAACACAAAGTGCAGGTTGTGTAATGACCGATGCACCCGGTGAAATAGGGAATGAGCAGTTGCGGGAACTGAGCATCAGGGTAAGGAAACCGGTTGCAGAAGAAGGTAATTAAAAACCAGAGGATTAGAATCTCGACGAAGCATGCTGAAGGTTCAAGGACAAGGCAAAATTAAGTGAGGAAGCGCAATGTACTTAAAGTACATCCGCATTTCGAACAGAATTTTAACGCCGTAATTGAGCGTTCAGCACGCTTCCAATATTCGGAGTAAATAGACGGATGGCTGGACATAGTAAATGGGCTAATATAAAACACAAAAAGGCCAAAGTGGACGCACAGCGCGGTAAAATTTTTACCCGACTGATCCGCGAATTGACAGTGGCAGCGCGCATGGGTGGCGGCGATGTTGAGGACAACCCGAGATTACGTCTGGCGGTTGCGAATGCCAAAAATGCGAATATGCCCAAGGATACCATGCAGCGCGCCATTGATCGCGGTGTTGGTGGAGAGGGAGAAAATCTTGAAGAAATAACCTATGAGGGTTACGGTCAGGCTGGTGTTGCGATTCTGGTGGAAACGATGACCGATAATCGTAATCGAACGGTGGCGGAAGTTCGGCATGCATTTAGTAAATTTGGTGGAAATCTGGGTACGGATGGTTCCGTTGCTTATCTGTTTTCAAAGAAAGGACAGGTTACCTTTGAACCGGAAACCGACGAAGAGCAGATTATGGAAGTAGCACTGGAAGCAGGTGCCGAAGATGTAGTGACCAATGAGGATGGGTCTATTGATGTATTGAGTGAACCAGAAGATTTTGCACAGGTTAAAGATGCGTTGGAAGAGGCCGGTTTGGAGCCAGTTAATGCTGAAGTGGCAATGATTCCGGCAACATCTGTTGAACTGGATGATGAAACTGGCGCAAAAGTGATGAAACTGATTGATATGCTGGAAGAACTGGATGATGTTCAGAATGTGTTTTCCAATGCGGATTTTCCTGAATCTGTTCTAGGGTGAACAGATCCAGGTTGACGGGATATTGCGATGGCATTAATCCTCGGTATTGATCCAGGTTCACGGATTACCGGCTATGGCATCGTTAATTGGAACGGCGGTCAGTGTGACTATGTTGATAGCGGCTGCATTCGGTTAAAAGCAGAAGCGCTGGAAGACCGTCTCTATCAGATCTATCAGGGCATTGATAAACTCATTTTAAGTTACAGCCCTCAGCAGATGGCAATTGAAAAGGTATTTATGGCGCGCAACCCTGATTCTGCTCTAAAACTGGGTCAGGCGCGTGGAGTGGCAATTGTCGCGGGAGTGAACCAAGGGTTGCCGGTATCGGAATATTCAGCCCGTCAGATAAAACAGGCTGTTGTTGGTAAAGGGGCCGCAGATAAAAAACAGGTTCAGCATATGGTCTGTACCCTGTTGAAACTGAACAAGTCGCCACAGGCCGATGCCGCCGACGCTTTGGCCATCGCACTATGCCACGCTCATACACAGCAAAGTCTGATAAAAATGGCCGGAGTGGGTTCTGTAAGGCGTGGTCGCCTGCTTCATAAATAAAAATGGTTAAAAGCGTTCGCTCATGATAGGTCGTATCAAAGGAATTTTGTTAGAGAAGACACCACCCGATATTCTGATCGATGTGAACGGCGTTGGCTATGAAGTGCAGGTGCCGATGAATACGTTTTATCGACTTCCTGAGGTTAATGAGTCGGTCCTGCTTTATACTCATTTTGTGGTTCGTGAAGATGCACAACTGCTCTATGGTTTTTATAACCAGAAGGAGCGGGCGCTGTTTCGTGCGTTGATTAAAATTAACGGAGTAGGGCCCAAGTTGGGGTTGGCAATTCTCTCTGGCATAGAGGCCGCTGATTTTGTCCGGGTAGTGCGCAGTAATGATGTCAGTTCGCTGGTCAGCTTGCCCGGTATTGGTAAAAAAACCGCAGAACGGCTGATTATTGAAATGCGTGATAAGCTGGACGACTGGCAGCCGGAAGGAGCCGATGCCGATTTTGACTCGGCGCCGCTACCGCAAGCTGGTGAGGATAAAGCCATAGCGGAAGCTGAGAGTGCACTGGTTGCGTTGGGATATAAGCCGAAAGAGGCGGCTCATGCAGTTAAGCGTGTATCCAGCCCGGGGATGTCGAACCAGGAGTTGATTCGACAAGCACTTAAAGTTATGGTCAAGGTATAGCTGACTGTTGAAAAACACAGTATTTCGGCGACCTTATTAATAATTACAGGCTCACATTGATCGAGCGAAAACCATGATTGAATCAGATCGCCTTATAACACCTCAGGTCACTGAGACGGAAGAGCGGCAGGACTACGCAATACGGCCCAATTCACTGGACGAGTATATTGGTCAGCCGGCTGTGCGTGAACAAATGGATATCTTCATCAGCGCTGCGCGAGCACGAACTGAGGCGCTGGATCATACCCTGATCTTTGGGCCGCCAGGACTGGGGAAAACCACGCTGGCCAATATCATTGCTCACGAAATGGGCGTTTCCATCAAGTCCACCTCTGGGCCGGTCCTTGAAAAAGCGGGTGATGTTGCAGCATTGCTGACTAATCTGGAGCCTGGTGATGTGCTTTTTATCGATGAGATTCATCGGCTCAGCCCGGCCGTGGAAGAGGTGCTCTATCCGGCGATGGAAGACTATCAGCTGGATATCATGATTGGCGAGGGGCCTGCTGCGCGGAGTATTAAGCTGGATCTTCCGAAATTTACCCTGGTCGGGGCGACCACTCGGGCAGGTCTTTTGACATCGCCGCTCAGGGACCGTTTTGGTATTGTGCAGCGACTGGAATTCTATAATGTAGAGGATCTGACCTGTATCGTTTCACGATCAGCCAAGTTGCTGGGTGTGCCGATTGAAGAGCCGGGTGCTGCTGAAATAGCACGGCGATCCAGGGGCACGCCAAGAATTGCGAACCGACTATTGAAGCGCGTTCGGGATTATGCCGAGGTGAAAGGTGACGGGTTAGTTGAGCAAAAAACAGCTGATGCAGCATTGGACATGCTCAATGTAGATCAGCAGGGTTTTGATCATATGGATCGGCGTTTATTGCTGGCCATGATAGAAAAATTTGATGGTGGGCCAGTTGGTGTGGATAGCCTGGCAGCGGCGATCAGTGAAGAGCGTGATACGATTGAGGATGTGTTGGAGCCTTACCTGATTCAGCAAGGCTATATCTTGCGAACGCCACGTGGCCGCATGGTTACCCCTCACGCCTATCTGCATTTTGGATTAAAGGCACCTGAGGAAGGCGTGAATGCCAGTCGAAATAAACAAAAAGATTTACCCTTATAATTAGGGTGAAAAATATACAGATGGGAACGATAGGGAATGGAATTTAAATGGCCTGTAAGGGTCTACATCGAAGATACGGATGCGGGGGGTATCGTCTATTACGTCAACTATCTCAAGTATATGGAGCGCGCGCGCACCGAATTTTTACGTTACCTTGGTGCTGATCATGCTGAAATGCTGCGTCAGGGAGCGATGTTTGTTATACATTCCGCAGATATTAAGTACCGGCAACCGGCCTGTCTGGATGATGAGCTTGAGGTGAGCGTTGTCATTGAGCAGATCAAGCGCACCTATGTTTGTTTTCAGCAATACATTTATTGTAAAGACCGGTTGCTGGCCCAAGCAGCCATTAAAGGTGTGTGTGTAATTAAAGAATCGATGAAACCCTGCAGTATTCCGCCTAAAGTTGTCAGCGCGTTGCAGGCCTACAAAGGAGAAAGTTGAATTGGAAAAAATGTCGCTCTGGAGTCTGGTGGCCAATGCCAGCTTCCTTGTCCAGCTGGTGATGCTGTTGTTACTGGTAGCATCGGTGGTCTCCTGGGTTATGATTTTTCAGCGAGCAAAATTTCTCAAATACGCGCAACGTACACTGAATAATTTTGAGGAACAGTTTTGGTCTGGTATCGATCTTAGCCAGCTTTATGTGGATATAAAGGTGAAGCTGCATGCTAACAGCGGCGTTGAGAATATTTTCTGTGTAGGCATTAAAGAGTTTACTCGCCTGAGACAACGAATCGGTGCCGATCCCGATGCGGTGATGGAGGGTGTTCAGCGAGTAATGCGCGTGGCGCTGGCGCGTGAAGAGGAAAAGCTGGAAACACATCTCTCTTTTCTGGCTACGGTAGGTTCCATCAGCCCTTATGTGGGGTTGTTTGGCACAGTTTGGGGCATTATGAATTCCTTTCGTGGTCTGGCCAATGTCCATCAGGCGACCCTGGCAACGGTAGCGCCGGGTATTTCAGAGGCACTGGTGGCTACTGCGATGGGCTTGTTTGCAGCCATTCCCGCGGTAGTTGCCTATAACCGGTACTCGGCGAAAGTGGATGCGCTGGCCAATCGCTACGAAGCATTCGCTGATGAGTTTTCCAGCATTCTGCACCGTAAGGTGCATGCCGGAGAGATCAAGTCAGCTAACAATCTGGCGGAGTAATCCATGGCCCGTCGCCGAAATCGCCGCAAGCCGGTATCCGAGATTAACGTTGTACCCTATATCGATGTGATGTTGGTGCTATTGGTGGTCTTTATGGTCACGGCACCATTGCTGACACAGGGCGTGTCCGTGGAGCTACCCGAAGCTCCGTCCGAACCCATTAAGGTTAAAGATAATCAGGAAACAGTGATTGTTTCAGTCAGAGCGGATGGCACTTACTATATCGATCTCGGAGAGTCGCAAAGCGAGGCGGCGACGCTGGAGACCATTGCTGAAAAAGTTGGGAAAATTATGAGGGTAAGTCCGGATACTCCGGTGCTGGTGCGTGGTGATAAAACCGTCAATTATGGTACGGTGATTCACCTGATGACAGTGTTACAAAAAGCCGGGGTGCCTAGCGTTGGGTTGGTATCCGAACCGCCCAAGAGTTAGCCGGGTTGGCGGGTAAAAGCGTGCGCACCTATTTAGTACCAGCAGCCCAGGCGTTACTGTTACATCTGCTGGTGTTGTTTTTGTTTTTATCCGGCTGGGATGCGAGCAGTAACAACGAGGTTAAGCCTCAACCAAGGGTAGTCAAGGCGAAAGTCATGACAATGGAAGACCCGATAGCTGCACGAAAGAAAAAGCAGGAGGCGGAGAGAAAGGCGGCAGCAAAACGGGCAGCGGATAAGAAGAAGGCGGCTGAGGCGCGTCGTAAACGGGAGCTGGAAAAGAAGAGGCGAGCAGAGGCCAAACGAAAAGCTGAACAGAAAAAGCTGGCCGAGAAAAAACGCCGGGCTGCTCAAAAGAAAAAGGATGAGTTGAAGCGTAAGCAGGCTCAGGCAGAGCGTCTCAAGAAAAAACAGCAGCGCGAGAAGCAACTTGCCGATCAGCTGAAAAGAGAGCGGGAGCTGGAGATGGCTCGAGCGCTTGATGAAGAGTCTGAGTTACTCGAATCGCAATCCAGCCTGGATGCAGTGATGTCTTATGTGGCATTGATTCAGGATCGGGTGATAAGAAACTGGCATCGACCTCTGAGCGCGCGCAACGGTATGCAGGTGTTGTTAATGATCCACCTGGTACCTACCGGTGAAGTTAATAATGTCTATGTGCTAAAGGGGAGTGGTAATGCGGCGTTTGATCGATCAGCCGTTCAGGCTGTGCAGAGGGCGGAAAAGTTTGAAGAGTTGCAACAGCTATCGCCTCGTCAGTTTGATGCCAATTTTCGACAATTTAAAATGCTGTTTAAACCAGAGGATTTGATTCGGTGATAAAAAAGTTTTTCGGTATCGGTTTGATACTGTTGGGGTGGATGCTGCTGGCTCAGCAGGCAGCGGCTGAACTGACCATTGAGATCGCCAAGGGGGTGGATAATCCGACGCGTATTGCCGTAGTCCCTTTCGGCTGGAAAGGGAGTGGAAGGCTGCCTGAGGATTTGGCACAAATTGTTTCTGCTGATCTGCTCCGCAGTGGCCAGTTTGTCACCCTTGATCGAGGGAATATGCTTAGTTTACCTCAGCAGCGCAAAGAGGTCTTTTTTCGTGATTGGCGAGTGGTTAAGCAGGAATACCTGCTTATTGGCTCTGTCAGTCCGGCAGTCAATGGCGGCTATCGAATCCAGTATCAACTTTACGATGTCTACAAGCAGGCTCGAGTGTTAGGGGAGATAGTCACTGGTGGCTTAAATACGTTACGCGATGTGGCGCATCGGATCAGTGATAAGGTGTACAAGGAAATTACCGGGATTGACGGCTCTTTTTCAACGCGCATTATCTATGTAACGGTAGATCGTCAGGTAGATGGCAGCGACCGTTTTAGATTGCAAATGGCAGATGCTGACGGCTTTCGGGCACAAACCATTCTGGAGTCCAAAGAGCCGGTGCTCTCACCAGATTGGTCGCCGGACGGGAAAAAGGTGGCCTATGTCTCCTTTGAATCGAGAAGGCCTGCTGTTTATATACAGGATTTAACGACCGGGCAGCGTGAAAAGCTGCCGACGTACCGGGGTTTGAACAGTGCGCCCTCTTGGGCTCCGGACGGAAAAAAACTGGCGATGGTGCTGTCGCGTGATGGGAATCCGGAACTCTATACGGTCGATCTGGCGTCCAAAGAACTAACCCGGTTAACTAACCACTTTGGTATTGATACAGAGCCTAGTTGGGCGCCTGATGGAAAATCACTTGTATTTACCTCGAGTAGAGGCGGAAGGCCGCAACTCTACAGGCTGACACTCGCCACCGGCAAGGTTCAACGACTCACTTTTGAAGGAGATTACAACGCGCGAGGGCGATTAAGTAAGGATGGCCGATTCCTGGTCATGGTGCATCGGCGCAAAGGTGTGTTTCATATCGCCGTTCAGGATTTAAAAAGGGGAGATTTACATATCCTGACAGAAACGAAATTAGATGAATCTCCTAGTATCGCACCGAACGGAAGTATGGTAATTTATGCAACCAATTATCAGAACAGAGGTATTTTGGCAGCTGTTTCAGTAGATGGTCGAGTGAAATTCAGGTTGCCGTCCAAGTTTGGTGACGTCCGGGAGCCGGCTTGGTCACCTTTTTAAGTGGGTTTGTGATTTTATCATTGGGTCTTTTTAGTAGGAGTCTAAAATGCAATTTATGAATATTTTCAAGGTGTTATTGCTTGGGTTTGTTTTGGCGTGGGTCGCTGGATGTAGCTCAACAGGCGGGGGTGCGAAGGATTCTGAACAGCAAAGCACTGCAGAGAGTGAAGCGGCGCAGGCTGAAGCCTACAAGGCGCAGCGCGAAGCTGAACTGGCCGCAGAAGCGATGGACGCCGAGAAGGCAGCCGCCGCAGAGCAGGAAAGATTAGTTGCTATTACTACCTTCTACTTTGATTTCGATCAGTCTGTTGTCAAACCTGAAGCTCAGGCTGCTTTGGAAGCTCATGCAAAAAACCTGGTTGCTAACGGCGGCAGTGTAGTCCTTGAAGGACATGCTGATGAGCGCGGCACCAGGGAATATAACCTGGCACTGGGTGAGCGTCGGGCGGAAGCAGTTTCCCGCTACCTGACGGTCCTGGGTGTTTCCGGGCAGCAAATTGAAACGGTCAGTTATGGTGAAGAGCGGCCTACGAGCATGGGGCATGATGATTCCTCCTGGAGTTTGAATCGTCGCGTCGAATTGAGGTATGCAAACTAGACGGGCAATGAAATTGATAAGCCGGGTTAGACATTTGTTGATGCTGGGGACTTTGGTCCCCGGCTTTGTTTTGCATGCCGCACCAGTGCCCGTGGTTGAAGCAGCAGCCGGTGAGTCTGGATATCGGCAATCCACATCCCGAGTGACGGGTGCAACTTCCGCGAGCAGTTCTGCTTCTCTTCTTTATCAGTTGGAACTGTTGCAGCAGGAAGTTCAGGAACTCAGAGGTATTGTTGAACAACAGCAGTATCAGATTACACAAATGCGTGAAGAGCAGCGGGACCGATACCTGGATCTTGACCGCAGATTGTCGCTGCTCAATCAGTCCGCAGAGCCAGAGCCGGCCAGCGTTGGTTCGGGCGCAGCACAGCCCGGTATATCGGCAGACCTGTCAGGATCGTCGGTTAAGGATGAAAAATCCGCTTATCAGGCGGCCTTTGAATTGATTCGCAACAAGCGCTACGATGATGCGATCGGTGCGCTGTCCCGCTTTGTAGCCGATTTTCCAAATGGCGCCTACACCGGCAATGCCTACTATTGGCTGGGAGAGGTGCAGGTGGTCAAGGCTGACTATCAGAGTGCGCTTCAGGCTTTTGGCGCATTGCTGGGAAAGTTTCCGCAACATCGCAAAGTACCGGACGCCAAATACAAACTTGGCAAGGTATATCGGGAGCTCGGTGATACCAGCAAATCGGAACAGCTATTGAAAGAAGTTGTAGATAAATATGCGGGCACCACTGCGGCAAAGCTGGCGGAAGCAGAGTTGCGCAACGCTCGACTATAGTTTTCTACCCCTCACACCTTAATCGCGTTTAACCATGTCAACGGTTCAATTAAGAATCACCGAGATATTCTATTCACTGCAAGGTGAGACCTGTACAGTAGGGCTGCCCACGGTTTTTGTGCGTCTTACCGGTTGCCCTTTGCGTTGCGGTTACTGTGATACCGCCTACGCCTTTAGCGGCGGCAAGGTGCTCACACTGGAAGAGATACTAACCCAGGTCGATGCCTATGAGGCGTCTTATGTTACTGTAACCGGAGGAGAGCCGCTCGCGCAACCACAGGTGACGGCCCTGTTGAAGGCCCTGTGTGACCGACGTTATGAGGTTTCACTCGAAACCAGTGGTGCGTTACCTGTAGACCAGGTGGACTCTCGAGTGGTGAAAGTGCTGGATTTAAAAACACCGGGATCAAAAGAGAGCCATAGAAACCTTTATGAGAATATTGGGTATCTGAATCAAAAAGACCAGGTCAAATTTGTTATCTGCGATCGAGATGATTATGAATGGGCCAAATCAAGAATATTACAACATGGTCTGGCTGAGCGAGTGCAAGAATTGCTGTTTTCGCCGAGTCATGGCGAAATTGAAGCGCGAGACCTGGCCCAGTGGATCCTGGAAGACGGCTTGAAAGTAAGATTGCAGCTGCAACTCCATAAGCTGCTGTGGGATGATGAGCAGGGCCGCTAGCGCTACTGCGGGAATCCGGTTAGAGGTAAACGATGGGACAAGAGAGAGGAGTTGTATTGCTGTCCGGGGGGCTTGATTCGGTTACTGCCCTGGCCATTGCGCAATCAAGCGGATTAAAGTGCTACGCGCTGAGTTTTGATTACGGCCAGCGGCACAAAGCGGAGTTGCTCGCGGCGCAGCGTATTGCTACACATATGCAGGTTGAAGAGCATCACACTATCAAGCTGGACTCAACCGCCTTTTCAGGTTCCGCACTGACTGACAATAAGATTGATGTACCTGAACAAGAATCAGCAGGAATACCGGTAACCTATGTACCGGCGCGAAATACCATCTTTCTTGCCTATGCTTTAGGCTGGGCGGAAGTGCTGAGCGCCAATCATATCTATATTGGCGTTAACGCAGTTGATTACTCGGGTTATCCGGATTGTCGCCCAGAGTACATCACTGCATTTGAAGCGATGGCTAATCTCGCAACCAAGGTGGCCGTCGAAGGTAATCCGATTAAAGTTGAAACGCCATTAATTAGTCTAACCAAAGCGGAAATTATCAGTCGGGGCATCGAATTAGGGGTTGATTACGGACTGACAACTTCCTGTTATCAGGCTGATCACGAAGGAAAGGCGTGCGGTAAATGTGACAGTTGCAGGTTGCGTCGCAAAGGCTTTCAGGAAGCCGGAATTGTCGACCCTACTCGTTATCAGTGAACAGCTGATTGGCAATCAATAATTATCTTTCAAACAGCGTAAAAAAGGCTTGTGATAAATTTATAAATCAGTATTATATGCCGCCTCGTGGGGCCGTTAGCTCAGTTGGTAGAGCAGTTGGCTTTTAACCAATTGGTCGCTGGTTCGAATCCAGCACGGCCCACCATTTACAAGGCTTCCAGCGGTGTGTGTTTTCCTGTCTTCCCCATAAACCGCGTTTTTCCCCATAGAATTTCGGGCTCTACCCCATAAACGGGGGATAGCACTCATCAAACCCTGTTGATAATACCATCCCATCCGCTGTGGGCCAGCACCCCTATACGTAATAAATTTCTAAAAAACAAAAGTGCCCGGCACTATAAACAGCTAACTGGAATTTGCAGAATATTTTCCGTAATCAATGAAGGTGAGTCACAATTATTTAGTACCAGCCCATAGGGTATTTGGTGTTTTTCAATAAAACTGATCATTGAGTTGAGTTGTTTTTTTGTAGTGTTAGTCTGGTATTTTATTTCAACAGGAAGTAGGCCGAAGGAGCCTTCTAGAATGAGGTCAATTTCTCCCCCGGCTTTCGTTCTAAAATGAGAGGCTTTAACGTTTCTGGCATTGACCGCCTGTACACCTCGAATCACTTCTTCAACTACGAAGGACTCGAAAACATTCCCCAGTTTTGGATAAAACTCCAGGTCTTCTAAGGTGAAGATATTTTGTAAAAACAGTAGTAGCCCGGAATCTCTGAAATGTCCTTTTGGTAGCGACATGGTTGTTTTTATCTTAGAAGTTTTGAACGCGGGTAATTCTCGCCAAAAAAATGTTCCTGAGATGATTTGCAAATAATCCCTGATCGATTTCTCCGTTGTTTCAGCAGACCGTGCAATTTCAGACTTGTTGATGATAGTGCCGGAAAGGGAAGACAACATTTTTATAACCCGCTGATATTTTAATATATCAATGCGTGGAAACAGGCTTCTCATGTCCCGGTTAATATAGGTGCTAAAATAGTTTTCCATCCAATCGAGGAAGAAACCATCGTCACCCCTCAATACAGGCTGGGGATAGCCTCCCTTGAGCAAATACTTTTTCACCGCCTTGATGGACTTAGCGGGTTTGAGTTCTTTTAGATGATTGAGGTCGGTGAGTGACAACCTGTTTTCAAAAATATTGAAAAATGGGCTTAATGCCTCTTTTTCAAATTCGTTCATCTTTAAAGGCTCGAGTTCAATAATTGCAACCCGTCCGGCAAGCGTTTCACTTACATTTTTAATTAGCTCAAAACTAGCCGATCCTGTTAGGATAAAACGACCATTATCACTTCGGTTTTCATCTACAACACCCCTCAGGGTGGTAAATAACTCGGGACAATGTTGTGCTTCATCAATAATGACTTTTTCGTCATTCTCTTTAAGGAAGAGAACGGGGTCATTTTTTATCAGCTCAAAATGAGATAGGTTTTCTAAATCGTAATACTTCCAATCTCTACCGATAATTTTCGCCAGCGTACTTTTGCCGCATTGCCTAACACCCAGAATCACAATGATAGGGAAATTAGTATGCAGGTGTTGAATTCGTTGTTCTAGGTTTCGTTTTAGTACATCCATATTCGAATTCTACAGTCGAATTTGGACGGTGTAAATATAAGGTTCTATATTTTACTACAATCAGAGCTGCCGGACTTTTGCCGGACAGAGTTATGCTTAATTGTGCTTTTTGGTGATAAATGCAACGAGCGTCACCGCTATAAAATTAATATAATCAATAGGTTATAAATCTAGCGCGAAGCTTCGAACCGGTTGGTCGGGAGTTCGAATCTCTCCGGGGGCGCCATATAATTCAAGGTGTATACCGAGGACAAGGTTTACACTTTATACCGGAGACATAGTTAACACTTTTCCGGTACAAAAGGATTAGAGGCCGGTTCTACCCGGCCCTCATCCTCATCAAAGAATCCTAAATCATATTTCATAAAGCTGACAAGCCAAATTTTGTCAGCCACCTCTCTGACCCCTATCTGTTGCCCGGCAAATACGGTGCTCAAGCTGATTTTACGTTTGCCAATACAGATCCGACCACATTGTGTTACGCGCACTGTGCGATCATGGAAAGGGTACTGTGGTTCATCCGGTGGCCGATACTCCCGAATAGACGGTGTATAGATATCCCCCGGATACTTGCCACCCAATGCTTGGTGCGGCCTTTGATTGTTGTAAACCTCGATAAAGCCTTCAAACCGCTCCTGCTGCTGTAGGAAGTTATAGGAGGCCGGTTTAGTGGCTTCCTTTTTCAAGGTCAGGTGCATACGCTCATGGCGCCCATTCTGTTCGGGGTGCCCAGGCTTGATTCGTTCTATAGAAATTCCAAGTCTAAGCCACCAAACCGATAACCGGCTTAATCCAAAAAAGGCATTGGGAGAAGCAAAAGGTACGCCGTTATCTGTCCGTATGGCTTGAGGCAAACCGTATTCCTTAAAGACACGTTCAAAGACAGCGGAAGCCAAACAATACCGCGTTGATTCCAGGCTTTCACAAGCCAACAGGTAGCGCGACCGGTAGTCAGTGATCGTGAGCGGGTAGCAATATTGTTTATTGCCCAGCATGAATTCACCTTTGTAATCGGCACACCAGGGTCCATTCGGCGTATGGGCTTCACTTAGCGGTGTGCCTTGGGCCCGATAACGCCTCCTCTTACGCCGTTTGACTAAACCTTGCCGATCCAGCACGGCGTGTACGGTGCTCTTCGCCGGGGGCTGGATCATGGGGTAGGCGCGGATCAGCTTCTCTCGAATTTTAGGAGCCCCCCAGGTTGGATGCTCTTTCTTGATCTGTAGAATCGTTCGCTCAATCTGAAAGGGCAGTTTATTCGCGTGACGGTAAGGACGTCGACTGCGGTCATGAAGACCATCGAGGCCAGCATCCTTATAGCGGTTGAAGATTTTGTAGCCCGTCACTCGTGAAATACCAAATTCGCGACACAAGGCTGCCATCTGCTCACCTTCGAGTAATCGAGCAATATATTTGAGGCGTTCATCCATCGGTTTACACTCTTTCCAGGGCATCCGGAGTTCTCCTCCAAATGCATTAATGTGTAAACCATGTCTCCGGTATTGTCTGTAAACTATGTCTCGGGTACCACATACTTTTCAGGCTCTACCCCATTAACTGGGGATCGCACTCATCCAACCCGATTGGTAATACCATCCCACCCGCAGTGGGCCAGCACTCTTAGTCGGTAATTCTCAAAGTTTCTAAAACCATACGCTCTCCTCGAGATCATTTCCATCTTGTTGTGGAATCCTTCGGTAATGCCATTGCTCTTACTGAATCGCCACATGGCTATGATGGGCTCTATCCACGACTACAGCGTCTTTGCCAGTGCCCGTAGCGGACTGTTCTGCAACTGTTCCTGTAACTCAAGATAGTGTGGTAGCTTTGTTCCGCTGTAAATTTGTAGAGTTAAGCTTGTCTTTCCATTAGCGAAGTCATCAAGGTTGGCTATACTTGTAGATTATGAAGTCATCACAATTAGGAACGCTCAATGAATGATACAAACCTGCAAGCGCTGTTCCAGGAAATTCTGGATAGAGTGCTTGAAGACGATTTTCTTCTTCCAAGCATGCCCGACGTCGCCATGGAGGTCAGGGCTGCTATCTCTAAAGATAATGCAACGGTTGATTCGCTGACACAGATTATCGCCAGGGATCCTGCTTTGACTGCTTATCTGATTCAGGCAGCCTCGAGTCCGGTGTACCGGCGGGCTGTGCCACCGAAGACGCTGGCGGAAGTGATTGGCGTATTGGGTTTTTCCGCGACCAGCAGTCTGGTGATGGTGTATTCGACAAAAAATCTGGTCGAGATTAAGCATGCAACGGCGCAAAAACTGTTTCAACATACTTGGGAACGTCTGGTCGTAAAGACAAGCGTGGCCAGTTTTCTCGCCCAGAAGTTAAGGTACTTTCCGGTTGATGAAGTACAGATGGCCATGTTGCTGACGGAAGTTGGCTCGCTGTCGGTGCTTGCTGCGATGCTGGAAGCTTCGGAAGGACCGGATGTGGAGATCTATTTTCAAATGTGCAGGGAGTACAGTAAACGAATTGGTTGGGCGGTGCTGACCAAGTGGGAAGTTGATCAGACGATTATTGATGTGCTAAACGATTGTGGGCAGTGGGATAAAACCTGGGATGATGAGCTGGATTTGATTGATATTGCAAACCTCGCTCTGTATTACACAGTGATGTTGACGGTGGATGACCCATCGCTACCTGACCTTGATTCGCTCGCCGCGTATGAGAAAATTCCGGAAGAATTACGTGAATGCTCTGAAGAGAATTGGCTGGATTTGGTCGCGGATAATAAAGAAGAAATAGACAATATTATCGCGGCATTCAAGTAACTGCTTCGTCCCAACAAGCCTGCGGCCTGATCGTGGGCTTTACTTCCAAACTTCTAAATATTCGATTGGCTGCGTAGTCCTCTGTTTAATCAATTTAAATAGAGTTTAGACGGAACACGTTTGTTTTTGGCCAGTAACGACTGGCAGCACTCGCACAGTCATCTATTCTCCTTCCAGCGCCCCCTCTTATTGGTTAAGGGCGTTTGATTTTTATCAAAGATTGCATTTCGATCAGGTACTAAGCTGCTCGACTCATAATCTAAGGCTATGGGCAGAGGGTGCTATGAAGAGACGAGGCAGAGTTGTTTGGCTCTGGTTTTCTATGATAATAACCGGGATGGTGCTTTCGGGATGTGAAAAGGAACAATTAACGGCAAATCAACTATCGAAAGACCCTCTCACACTTGTGCGGGCAGATGGTTCTTATGAGGTTATGCCTCTAGAGAAGGAGCAAATTACCCTTAAGGTGATTCAGTCGGGTGTGCGATCGTTGGCAGATTTTGCAACGCCTGAGCAGGGTCTTCGGGAAAATCTGGACCGAATGATCCATCTGGCGGAGAAGGCGTGCAGTGAAGGCAATAATCCGGATATTCTGCTTTATCATGAATTCCCGCTGACGGGTTATTCACCTGGAACCCGCCAGGAAAAGCTCAAGTTTACTATCCAAATACCTGGGCCAGAGACGGAGGCGCTGGGAAAGGTCGCACGCGATTGTGATACTTATCTGATATTTCGCAGCTATGCCACTGATCCGGATTGGCCCCAACATATACTAAGTATCAACTCGGTTATTGGGCGTGATGGTAAACTGGTACAAAAATTTTGGAAATCACGCAATATTAAGCGGTTATACAAGGATCGGGAGATTACCACGACCACGATCGAAGCAGTGCGCGATCAATACCGGGAAAAGTACGGTGTGGATCAGGAGTTCCCGGTTTTGCGAACCGAGTTTGGCAATATTGCAGTCAGCACAGTTCAATTTGATCCATTCATTTTCGCGGCTTTTGCTATGAAGGGAACAGAGATTATGTTGCGCACTGCGACACTCTATTCCGAGCACGAACTGATCGCAACCGCCTAGACCAACAAGTTCTACTCAGCCATGTCCAATATTACGCTGCCGCCCGGACTGGAGTATACGGGGGGTAATTCGATGATTGTTTCTCCCGACGGAAAGATTCTGGCGCGCGAACCCAGTACCACCGAAGATGGCATCATTGAGGCGGTCATTCCTATTGCCGAGTTTCGCAAGAATAGAAAAATCCCCAATTATGCGCTGGAAATGACGCAGCCGGTATTCAATCAGTACCGGCAGGAAATCCCGATCAATCATCTTCAAATGCCTCCGCAAGATCTGCCGCAGTCCGGGGAAGAGATGAAAGCACTGTTTGATAGGGTCAGTCGCTACCTGAATGCCTCGAGCAATGATTGAATGGCGGTTAAATGAAAGGAGGGGTGCCGATGGCGGGGGATTCAGAGCAATATACGTTGGGATACGGGTCGGGTGCTATGTCATGGATGAAGTCGAGAAGCGTGGAGAATCACGGTGCGTTTATATTGCCGTGGCTCAAACCTGATCAGTGCTTGCTGGAGCTGGATTGTGGCTGCGGGCCAGGCAGTCTGACTCTTGGGTTCGCGCAAAAACTGACAGAGGGCCAGGCGATTGGCGTTGATCTGGAGATTTCCCAATGTGCCGAAGCTCAGGCGTTTGCTGCAGAACAGGGTATCACCAATCTCAAGTTTTTACAGGGGAGTATCTATAAACTGCCTTTCCCTGATGAGAGCTTTGACGTTGTTTTTGGTTCCGCGGTTCTGGGTAGCTTGAACGATCCACTGTGCGCGGTAGAAGAGATGGTAAGGGTTGTTCGTAAAGATGGACTCATCTGTCTGAAAGAGTTTGATCTGGAAGGGGAGTTGGTTTACCCGATGCTCCCATTGCTGGAGCATAGTGTGGAGCTGTATAAGCGAATTCGGCAGCACAATGGTCATGAGGGTGCTGGAGGACGTTTAGTGCCAGGTACAACCTGCCCATAGCGTCATAATGACCACTCCTGTTTCATATCCCGTCCGGGATGCTTAACCTTATCCCGATTTGATCGAGGCTGCCAAAAGTTTTTAAAACATTCAGCAGCCGTTGCTCGGGATTCATGCCCGTTTGTCGTACACAGATTCAGGATAAATTGAGCAGTTTTAAGACCACTCAATTTACGGCTGTGTCAGCTTGTAACGCTGTAATTTTCCGGTTGCGGTTCGTGGTAACTCACTATAAAACTTCACAATCCGTGGATATTTATAGGGCGCTACCAACCCCTTCACGTGATCCTGTATCGATTTGACCATCGCTTCATCGGGCTGAGCGCCATCGTTGAGAATCACGCAACCCTGGACCACTTTACCTCGCTTTTCGTCGGCGACGCCAACCACAGCACACTCTTTAACATCAGGGTGTTGCATGATGGCAACCTCCACTTCCTGAGGAGTGACGTTGTATCCGGATGAGACGATCAGGTCATCAGCACGGTCCACGAACCATAAATATCCGTTCTCATCGTAGTCAAAAATATCGTTGGTGATATTCCAGCCATTGCGGACATAGGACTTTTGACGCTCCTCATCGCCAAGGTAGCGGCAACCTGTGGGGCCTTTGATCGCAATGAGGCCACGGTTTCCCGGAGGTAACTCGTTACCCTCATCGTCTAATACGGCAACCTTGTATCCGGGAATAGCTTTGCCGCAGGAACCGGGTTGTGCCACATCCATGGTGTCAGACAAAAAGTGACTCATAAACTCGGTGGCACCGATGCCGTTAACCAAACGGATGCCGGTTTTACCAAACCACTGATCCCAAAGGTTAACGGGCAAGTTTTCCCCCGCCGATGAGCATTTCGCCAGGCTGGATACATCATAATTGTCTATTTCTTCCAGTATTGCTCTGAACAGTGTTGGTACAAGGTAAATACTTGTAACGCCATGCTTTTCAATAGCTCCAAGCAGTTTATCAGGGATAGGCGCACTGACCACAACCGAGGTTGCCCGGTAATAGAGGGGATATAGAATTGCCGAGGATAACCCGTATGTAAAAGCCATTGATGATCCGGTACAGAGAATATCATTTTTCTCTACGGTAAAGACCTTTGGAACACTATCACTCGTGGCCATAATATCCCGATGAAATTGCGCAGCGGCTTTTGGGTTGCCGGTAGTACCTGAGGTAAAGGTTATTAACGCAATATCATCTGCTGCCGTTTTTACCGTCTCGAATTCTGACGTTTTGGTTTTAATAGCTTCATCAAGATTCGACTTCTCCCCGGAACTATCCCCCAGTGGTGAAAAATAGCCCACACGCTTTATCGACTGTGATGCTTTCAGGGTGAGATCCATCTCCTCAGACAGGCTGGATTCACACAGGGCAAAGTCAGCCTGTATGTGGTTGGCAATATAGGTCAGCTCCTTGGCACGCAGTAATGCCATGGTGGTCACGCAAATTCCGCCCGCTTTCAACACCGCCAGCCAGCAGGCCACCAGCATCGGACAGTTGGCTGACCTCATTAACACACGATTACCCGACTCCAGGCCATAGTCCTCCACCAGAACCCGAGCGATACGGTTTGCTTTTTCGAACAGCTCTTTATAAGTCCAGGCAGAATCTTCGTAGTACAGTGCGACCTTATCGGAAAAACCCTCCTTGATGGCATTGTCAATCAGGTGTTCCGCGGCATTGATATGGTCGGCATAGTGGTTTAGATGTGGTTCTGTATACAGAAACTCCGGCCAGTTTTCTTCTGCGGGTAACAGCGTTCGCGCAAACTGATCAATGTGCGCGGATGGAACGCCACCGGGTAAACTCATACGTTATCTCCTTGGAATCTATCAATTAGTGTTACGTCTATGCCAACAGGTCTTTCATCAACTGCAGGGCAATTCGTGCCACCACCTTGTTGCGATAGGGGCCTGGCGTGAATGTGCTGCGCATCGGTTTGGTCTGGGATCGCACCAGTTTTTCCAGAGCTTTTAACGTTGATTCGTCCACGGACTTATTGGCAAGGTCACTGGTTCCCGTCAAGCTGAGGGGTCGTGAGTTGGTTCCGGTAATTGCGACACGGAGATCCCCGAGATGGCTTTCATCGCCCAGCAGCGCCATGGCAACACCGACCAGCGGGAAGTCTACGCCGCCTCGGACACGTACTTTACGGTATGCGGTCCGGTGTCCATCAAGCTTCTCAACCAGCAACGACACCAACAGCTCACCAGGCTGCAGTAACAGGTAGTTGGCACCGTCTTCCTGATACATGTCCTTAAGAGCGATAGTGCGGCTTCCCTCGGGGGAAACCAGTTCTGCCTTAGCGCCGTGAACCATCATCGCCGGCGCCAGATCACCGCTAAAAGCCGCGCGGCAAATATCACCCTGCGGTGCTACGTGGCAGATCTCACCACGGTACTTAAGGCAATAATTGTTGGATTTTCTCCACCACTCGCTCTGGTTATAATACTGACAACGGGTATCAAGGCAGAGATTGCCACCCACCGTTGCCGATTGCCGGTGGGTACTTCCGGCAATGGTCTCAGCGGCCTCCATCAGCACCGGGTAGTCCCTTTGAATTCTGTCGTCCGAAACAAGTTGGTTTAGATTGACGCCAGCGCCTATTCTCAAACCATTTTCGGTTTCTTCGATCGACTGCATTTCCTTAATGGCGGAAAGGTCGATGACGGCAGTCGGAGATTCCAGTCCGCGCCGCATATTGGGGATAAAGTCAGTGCCACCACCGATGTAACGGGATCCCTCTTCACTGCCCATCATTGCGGCTTCAGCAGCAGTTTTTGGCTGCATGATCTCAAAATCAGGTAAAAGCTCCATCAGACCACCTCTTTTCTGGACTGTTTCTGTTTGTTTTCACGCTCCCTTTTAACTATCCCGTCCAAAATACGATCCGGAGTGATCGGTGTTTCCGTCATCTCTATCCCGGTCGCATCGCGCACCGCTGATGCGATCGCAGCCACAACGCTGGAAAGTGCGCCCTCGCTGGCTTCCTTGGCGCCAAAGGGGCCGTTTTTATCGTTGGGTTCAATGATCTTAACTTCGATATCCGGTGATTCCACAACGGTAGGAAAGCGGTAATCGAGGAAATTGGCATTGACATGCAAACCATCAATGAATTTGGTTTCCTCGCAGAGGGCCTGAGCCATGCCCATCCAGACGCCACCCTGGACCTGTCCTTCAACCGACAACGGATTGATGGCAAATCCGCAATCATGAGCAACCCAGATTTTATCGATCACCACCTGTCCGGTAACCTCGTCCACGGTCACTTCTGCAGCAGAGGCACCGTAAGAAAAACCGGGTGAGGAGCCTACCGCGGCGCCGCGTTGCTTTCCGGTTCCCTGGAATTCCCGAGGTACGAAGTAGGTACCTTTTGCGGTAATGGTACCCGATCCCACCAATGCCTGATCGACAATTTCCTGGAAAGCTACGGCTGTTTCGGGGCTACCTTTCACGCGGTAGGCCTCACCCATACACTCGACATCTTCGACCGCACACTCAAATTTGGTGGCAGCGGCGTTGATTAATATCTGCTTCAGGTTTCGTGCTGCATCTACCGCAGCGTTTCCGACAAACACCGTTACACGGGAGGAGTACGAGCCATTGTCTTTCGGGGTGACAGCACTATCATTTGCGATAACCCGGAGGCGACCATAATCTACGCCCAGAATATCCGCCACTGCCTGTGTCAATATGGTTGATGAGCCCTGGCCAATATCGGACGCGCCGGTAAGAATCGTAATACCACCGTCAAAATCCAGTTTGAGAATAATCGTTGCGGCCGGTTCACCGGTGAAATGCACTGCTTTGCCGGCACCGCTTACAAAATGCGAGCAGCCAATGCCGATACCCTTGCTCTTGGGCATGTTGCCATGCTTCTCTTTCCAGCCGCTGGCTTCTTCAAGCCAGTCGAGACACTGGGGAAGGCCATAGGAGAGTGCTTTTAATCCGTTGGGGGTTTCAAATGAACTTTCCAATAGATTAGCGCGACGAACCTGGAACGGATCCAGGCCCATCTCATCTGCCATGTAGTCAAGAAGGGTTTCAAATGCAAAACGGATATTAACCGTTCCGTGACCTCTCATTGCGCCGCAACCCGGGTTGTTGGTTAGAACCCGTTGGCCTTTGTATTTGATGTTGTCAATATCATAGAGCGCATGCAGTAGCGCCCCGGAGTACAGGATGGTTATAATGCCGTAGCCGCCGTAGGCGCCACTACGCTGGAATACCTCCGCTTCGACGGCAGTGATTTTTCCATCTTTGCGCAGGCCGATTTTTATCTTTACGTCGGTTTCCGGGCGCCCTTTATGGGTCAGGAAGGTTTCTTCTCTGGTCAGTTTGAGGCGGACTTTACCGCCGGCCGCACGGGCTAACAAACAGGCGATTATTTCGAAGTTCAGTGCCTCGGTGCGAGCGCCGAATCCGCCGCCAACGAAAGGTTTGATTACACGGATACGTGAGGAGTCCATGCCCAACGCCTGGGTGAGCATCAAATGCACATAGTAGGGGACCTGAGTAACCGATTTCAGTGTCATCAGATCCCGTTCAACGTCATACTCCGCCAAAGCCGCATGGGGTTCCATATGGGCATGAGTTACCTCGTTGCAGTGGTATGTTTGCTCGCGCACCATATCGGCTTCTGCAAACCCTTGCTCCACATTCCCAAATTCATCGTCAACGTATCGCTCAACATTACCTTTGCGTTTTTCGTGGAGCGGTATGGCATCTTTGGCTAAAGATTCTTCAATGGTGTAATAGGTTGGCAACTCCTTGACCTCCAGTTTTATCAGGTCAAGCGCTTTTTGTGCTGTTGCTTCATCCACGGCCGCCACTGCAGCCGCGGCATCACCCCGATACCGCAACTTGCCCCGTGCCAGAGGATATTCCAGTTCGGAAATAGGCAGGATACCGAAAGGGGCGCAACAATCATCACCGGTCACCACGGCTTTTACGCCCGGCAGAGCCAGCGCTTCCGACACATCGATATTAATAATTTCGGCATGGCCATAGGGGCTGCGCAGAATGGCACCCACCAGCGCATCCCGGTCGTCCAAGTCTGCGGTATATTCCGCTTTGCCCGTCACTTTTTCAACACCATCTATCAGAGGGATGCGTGCTCCGGCGGCTTTGTTGGGTGTGATATGACTTAAACTTTGTTCTGTATTAGCTTTCACACCGTCACCTCCGTTTCGCTGTACGCAACAGCCTTTACCGACTCAATGATTTTGACATAACCGGTGCAGCGGCACAGGTTGCCCTCGAGTGCCTTTTTGATGTCGGCATCGGCAGGTTTTGGATTGCTTCTTAACAGCGCCTCGGATGCCATAATCATTCCCGGTGTGCAGAAGCCGCATTGTGTTCCCAGCTTTTCGTTAAACATCTTCTGGAGTTTGGAGAGGCGGCCACTCTGTGCCAGGGATTCCACGGTTTCCACGGCTTTTCCATCAGCCCTCACCGCAAGTTCTATGCAGGACAGCTGTGGTGTGCTGTCCACAAGCACGGTACAGGCTCCGCACTCACCACCATCGCACCCGGTCTTGGTGCCGGTTATCCTGACCACATCTCGCAGATAATCGACTAACAACATATTGGGGGGAACGAGATCCTCCCGTTGTTTTCCATTCACCGTCAGGCGAAGAATCTTCTTTGTGATACCGGCCATATAACTGTTCCTAACAATTCAATTTTTTGCAGCGATGGTCCTTTTAGCCATCACCGGTTTGCGGTGTTTCATCAAATGCCGAAATGTGCAGATGATTGTTTCGACGAGTTCAGGGCGGTTATCAAGATAGATACCCCCAATGTTTCGCTTTACTTGCCCATCGTTGCCGCTCTGTTTAGGGCATTCACCAGAGATGCATTGAATAGTCCCATAGTGAGTGACTGGTCACTCACTTTTATAATATTAAACGTCTAAATGGATGTAAAGTTTTATTTTGTCGTTTGCTGGCGGTTAGTGATTTATCAGGTTTTGTCGTACTTGGTCTGAGTCGGGTATCACTTGGGGTTATTGGTTCAGAGTGTGATGATCCCGGCGAAGGACAAATGGTACCGTCGGTCTTATTAGTTATGCTTTTTGGTATCCTGATGCCCTTTGCACAGTAATCATGTGTATCGCTGTTCTTATGAGGGCTTTATCGGTATTGCTGATTTTCAAAGGCACCGCAAGACATGAAATTGAGGTAGTAACGATCAGCAGATAGCCCTTTCTGAAATATCTCGAAAAATGTCTCGCCAAAATCCGGATGCGTATTGATAGGGTGGCGAGGAACCTCTTATTTTGTTGGTCCGCGTTTCTGTGATTTATAAGCAGGTCTACTGACACAGACATTCATTATTCTGATTTACGTCATAAACCGGCGTATTGAGTTAGTCTAGAATAGCCGACTAATTTAGTTGGTTATTAGGTTGTTGTGTTTGCGGAGGTTATTTTGAGTGAGTTTTTGATTGAATCACATGTTGAACTGCTGAAAGAGATTATCGAAGTGTTGTGTGATGGTGATGTGCCGGAAGCAATGATGGCACAGTTTGAACAGGAATGTGACGGCATCAGTCAGGAGGAGCTGTTGACGCTCTTCAAACAGTTGGATACGCAACAGGTTGATTTTCGTAATTGTGATCGGGTTATCGATTATTTTGAAAATGTGGTTCAAGAGAAAATGGCTTTGGCGAAGCTCAGACCCTATCCGGCGGGGCATCCTGTGCGTGTTTATCTAGAGGAAAACATACTACTAAGGTCATGGATAAAAGCCATTTCGCAATTTGATCCGACACAGCAATTAGAGGAATTTGCCGAGGTTTTCAAGAGTATTTGCAAAGTCGAGTTGCATTATCAGCGAAAGGAAAACCAGCTTTTCCCCTGTTTGGAAAAACATGGCTGGGATTCACCCAGCAAGAATATGTGGGCATTTCATGATGAAAACAGAGCTATTCTGAAAGAGATACGCCTGGCTATCGAGCAGGGCGATGCGGTGCTAGTGTCGCAAAAAGCACCTTATCTCTTCTCGGAGCTCGATAGAATGATGCAGATTGAAGAGCAGCGACTGTTGCCAAATGCGATGGAATTACTGGACGAGGAGGACTGGCTGGATATGCGTACCGGTGATCGGGAGATTGGTTGGATGCTGGGAAGTGAACCTGCTCCCTTTCCTGTGATCAGCGATGGTGACGTGCCCGAAGAAGAGCCGGAACTTGAGGCTTCTCAAACAGTGGAGCAATATGAGCATCCCTCCCAGGCCAAGCGAAAGAAAAAACTGCCTTTTGATACCACCGGCATGTTCCATTTTGATGAAGGTTATATGACGCCTGAGCAGGTTAATCTGATTTTCAAAACCTTGCCGCTGGATATTACCTACGTTGATGAAAACGATAAGGTGCTGTTCTATAACCGTGGACAGGAGCGTTTGTTTCCACGCAGTGCCGGTATCATTGGGCGTGAGGTGCATCTGTGCCACCCCCCCAAATCGGTGGATACGGTGTTAAGAATTGTCGAAGAGTTCAAAAAAGGCACGCGTGACGTGGCGGATTTCCGTATCAATATTCGAGGACGCTTTGTCGTGATACGGTATTTCGCCGTGCGTGATGACGAGAAAAACTATCGCGGTGTGCTGGAAATGTCGCAGGATATTACCGATATCCAGACGCTGGAGGGTGAGCAACGGCTGCTAGACTGGGCCTGAGGTCTGGTCCCTGCCACTTTGATGAAAGAACTGTAGCGCTCGATTACCGCTTTAAGCAACGAGAACGCTGAAAGCGGCTGCGAGGTGATGAATTAGCTGTTATGGGCATCGATCAGCGAACCACCAGATAAAGCGCGCTGCCGTTACGATTGATATGTAACAATGCCGCTTCACGGTTGCGTGAAAGAGCGCTCTTGAAGCTTTTGATATCTCTAACCCGCTTCCGGTTTGCGCCAAGTATAATATCTCCTGTACGCAAACCGCTGTAGGCTGCGGCTGAGTTAGGTGCCAGCGCGGCAACGATAACGCCCGTGCCATCAGGGTTGTTCTCAAAACGGGCGCCTTCCAGCAGAGCATGCAGCTTTTCGCTCACTGAAGCCAATTGTTGTGGATTAGCCACTTTAAGTGTGACTGATTTCAACTGGCCACTTCGAATCAAGCCGATACGGATTTTTTCTCCGATCGCCTTAATCCCGATTTGGCTCCGTAGTTGCCCGGTCGATTTGGTTGCCGTGCCATCAACGGAGATAATGACGTCCCCCTCCTGAATGCCGGCTTTTGCGGCGGGTGAATCGTCGTTGACACCGGTTACCAATACGCCCTGCTGGCCGTTGGTCAGGTCAAACGCTTCTCTCAGTTCAGGAGTGATATCCTGAATACCAACCCCTATCTGTCCCCGCCTGACTTCGCCATGTTCCAGAATCTGCTCCATACTGGCTTTGGCCATATTGACCGGAATGGCAAATCCGATGCCGACATTACCACCGGCTGGCGCGATGATAGCCGTGTTGATACCGACCAGCTCTCCGTGCAAATTCACCAGTGCGCCGCCCGAGTTGCCAGGGTTGATGGAGGCATCGGTCTGAATAAAGTTCTCATAGCCTTCGATGCCGAGTCCGGTTCTTCCCAGAGCGCTGACAATACCGGTCGTCACGGTCTGGCCCAGTCCGAAGGGGTTGCCAATGGCGATCACAAAGTCGCCAACTTCGAGCCTGCCGGAATCGGTCATTTCCACTTGGGTGAGATGTTCCGCGTTGATTTGCAGAATTGCGATATCCAGTTCCGGGTCGGTTCCTTTGATGCTGGCTCTGAATGAGCGGCCATCTACCAGCGATACCTGCACTTCATCAGCGCCCTTGATGACGTGGTAGTTAGTCATTACGATACCGGAAGAGGCGTCGACAATGACACCTGATCCCGCGCTCTGCTGACGTTTTTGAGGTGCTGGCTGGCGAAATTGGTGTTGCTCTGGAATATTAAAAAAACGTCGGAAGAAGGGATCGTTAAGTAACGGATTATAGTTCTGCCGGGTGGAAAAAGTGGCGATATTCACCACCGCCGGATTAATCTGTTTGAGCATCGGTGAGAGGGAGGGTAGTGCAGTACCACTGGAATCGTGCAGTGGCAGGGCGCTATGTGCCGGTAATGCGCCCAGTAAAAAAAGCAAGCTGAAAAGCAGCACTCTTATCATCACGGGTTGTACCTTATTAACGGTGGGCGCAACAGCTAAATGGTACTGTTGCGCCCTGTCCCTTTATTAGCTGGTAATGTTAATCTTTTTTGTCTGGCTGTCGACGGTTTCCCTTCGCGGAATGTTCAGTCTGAGCACGCCATCCTTCATGTTCGCCTGAATCTCATCGGTGTTGCTGTCATCGGGTAATGACAGGGTTCGCCGGAAACTGCCATAACTTCGTTCGATGCGATAGAAGTGGCGGTCTTTGTCCTCCTTCTCCTCCTGTTTTTCACCCTGTATCGTCAGGATATCGCCGCTGACTTCGATCACCAGATCATTCTCGGTCATGCCCGGCGCTTCCAGCGTAATCTCATAGCTGCGATTGTCGCTGGAAACGTTCAGGTTTGGTCGAAAAGCCTGTGGCGATCTGAATCCTGACAAGTCATCCTGGGAACTCTGCAGTGCAGGAAAACCAAAACCTCTAAAAGCATCATCAAACAATCGGTCGATCTGTTGGTGCAACTGCTGAACCGGCCCAAACAGAGTTTGGTCCGACGCAGACATTTGCTGTGCACTTGCACCTCGTTTTACCGGTATCTGGTTAGCTGGCGATACAGAGGATTCCTCATGTTTAAACCAGTTCCAGGGGTTCAGTTTGTGTAAGTCCATCATCTTTCTCCTTTCATTCAAGTGATAGAGTGTCTCTGTTGATTGGGCTTGTAATGGCCCAACCTTAATCCCCAATTGGTTTAAAAGTTAACGCTTTATTGTGCTTTATAACGCCAAGTAATGCCTATCAGTTAATGCTTATAGTTTTCTATTTAGGTCCTGGAGACTGAATTTCAAGAGTTGTTGTCGTATTCCGGCCACTTTTTTTAGTTGACCCCTATGCGCAACCTCTGTATCGATTAGTGCTGCCGTCTGATGTGTGCAAAAAAATTCTTAAGTTATTGATATATATTCATTATATGGATTTTACAAAGGCTTTACATTTGAGTGTTATTTGCTGTGATAGGATGGTTTTGAAAGATTCGCAAAGGTCGATGACCAGGCAAAAATGAACAGGAGATGATGAAATGAATATGACCAGTAAAATTGTAGTATCTGCATTGTTAGTGTTTGGACTAACGGCATGTGGTGATAATGATAGTAGTACCCAGTCGCATCTGGATAGCGCGAAGGAAAAGGCGGGCGGAGCCATGGATTCGATGCAAAAAACAGCGGCCGATACCATGAAGATGGCTCAGGACAAGGCCAGTGGAGCATACGAAGCGGTCAAGGATAAGACTCAGGATATGGTCAGTGATGCCAAGCAGGCGGCTTCTGATACCATCAAGGAAAAACTGGACGAGACGATTGAAGGTGCGAAGGACAAGCTGATGGCAGAGGCGGAAGATGAGGCACTGAAAGAAACCAAAGACAGTGTTGTCGGCGAAGCCGAGAAGAAAATGTCCTCGTTAATGGAGTAATCAGGAAGCAGACCTGGACCGGCGATATTCCGATCGCCGACCGGTAATATTGAAAGCCCTCTTTTTTAACTAAAGGGGGCTTTCTGGTATATGGCCTTAAATCAACGGCCGAAGTGCGCTATCACCAGATAAATTAGAATTTTTGGAATCGTCAATTTGGCCCTGTTTCAGCTATTGACGTTTGCCTGATTTATCGCCACCATGCACAATTTTTCAGGTTTCTCTATGCCCAGTAAAAATTGTTCTTCCCATCTAAAGCGACGCCTCGAATTTGCCGACAAGCTGTCGTTAGTGGTGTTAATCGCCATTCTGGCAGGGACGGTTCAGTCCCAGGAACGGGAGGAGCTAGTGGTCAATGCCACTCGGGTAACCAAAAATGCCTTTAAAATCCCCGCTGCGATAGGTGTGGTTAATAAAGAGCAGATTCAACTGATGAGGCAGCAGTTGGGGCTGGATGAATCACTGGCCCGAATCCCCGGTATTTTTATGCAGAATCGTTATAATTTTGCGCAGGATTTGCGTATAGCAATTCGAGGCTCCGGTGCGAGGGGAAGCTTTGGTGTTCGTGGTGTAAAGATTCTGGTAGATGGTATTCCAAACACAATGCCTGATGGTCAGGGGCAGTTGGATAGTGTGGATATCGGGTCCATTGATCGAATTGATGTGCTTCGGGGAGCCAGTTCTTCTCTTTATGGAAATGCCTCGGGCGGCGTAATCAACATCACCAGCGAGAGCGCTACGGTTAAACCCTACCTGGAGTTGCGTTCAGCATTTGGCGAGTACGGTTATGGAAAATCGCAGATCAAAACCGCAGGCAAATCGGGCAGGGTGGATTATCTGCTTAGTGCATCGCTGTTGGAACTGGACGGCTATCGCGACCACAGTGAGGCCAGGAACAGGAATTTTAACAGTCGCTTCAAAATTCAGCTGGACGAAACCTCTGATCTGGTAGCGGTGGTGAATCTGTTTGATTCTCCTGTGTCTAATGATCCAGGTGGCATTAACGCGGAGTCGGCTGCAATAGAGCCCTCACAGGCCAGGGACCGTAATGTACAATTTGATGCCGGAGAAGAGATTGATCAGCAAAAGATCGGTCTGAGATACCGTAAGTTTCTGGATGGACAGCAGGAATTGCTGGTTCGCGCATATCGGTTAGAGAGAGATTTTGCCAACAAACTGCCATTTGTTAATGGTGGTAGCGTGCAGTTTGATCGCACTTTTACCGGAGGGGGGGTGCAGTATATTAATAAGGCACCCGTAGCGAATCTGGGCAACCGGTTGACTATTGGTATAGATCTGGACTACCAGGAAGATGATCGTCGGCGCTTTAACAATCATAACGGAACCCTTGGTGCTTTGGTTTTTGATCAGCTGGAAGAAGTAACCAGTCTTGGCTTGTTTGTTCAGGATGAGTTGGTACTGTCCGATCGGCTGGAGTTAACATTGGGATTGCGCTATGACGAGTTAGAGTTTGATGTTGATGACCGGTTTTTGAGCAACGGTGATGACTCTGGTAGCCGGGACCTGGACTCATGGAGTGGCAGCGTGGGAGTGGTGTGGCAATTGGCAGATCAATTCTATCTCTACGGCAGCATTGGTAGCTCTTTTGAGACGCCCACTACGACTGAACTTGCTAACCCGGTGGGTGGAGGCTTTAATCGGGGCCTCGATCCTCAGCAGGCAGTTAACTATGAGTTGGGTATTAAAGGCCTAATGCCTGATAACGACTTCAGCTTTGATCTGGCGCTATTCTGGATGGATGTTGATGATGAATTGACGCCTTTTGAGTTGGCACACTCTCCGGGTCGTACATTTTATGAAAATGCTGGCCAGTCGACTCGCCGTGGACTGGAGCTGGCTGTGCAATGGCGAATCATTGAGGGTCTGGATTGGTCATTGGGCTATACCTATTCCGATTTTGAATTTGAGCGTTTTAATAATGGCAATGGTGAACGTTTTGATGGTAATGCCATTCCCGGGATACCCGAGCATCTGGCACATATGTCATTAAACTACACCAATGGTAGTTTTTTCGCCGAAACAGATCTGCAGTATGTGGATGGTTTTTATGCCAATAATACCAATAGCACTAAAAGTGATGATTATTGGGTAAGCAATGTAAGGGTGGGCTGGAAGCTACAGTATGAAAGGGTCGAGTTGACGCCGTTTGTGGGTGTCAATAATCTGTTCGATGAACAATATGCAGCGAATGTGCGCATCAATGCATTTGGTGGGCGTTATTTTGAACCGGCACCTGAGCGCAATCTTTATGGCGGCGTTACGGTTCGCTTTGACTACTGATTTGTTTATGGCACTCGCACATTCTAACGAAAACCGCTGCAGCAATTGAGCTACAGCGGCCGATGTTCCTTTAACAGCGTACTGACCCGATCCGGCGTTAAAACTCTTCCCAGTCGGCCGCCTCAGCGACAGAGGCAGAACCGGCGCCAGCTTGGCGTGGTGTGCTTTTGATGGTGTTTAATGAGGTAATCTGAGCGCTACGAGCTTGCAGACCGCTCCGGTCAGCAGCATGTTCAACCTTAAAAAAGCTGACTAGTGAGTTCATCTCCTGCGCTTTGTGTAATGACGCCTCACTGGCCGCACAGGTCTGTTCTGCAAGCGCGGCATTCTGCTGGGTGATTTCATCCATTTGCATGATCGCTTTGCTCACCTGCCCGATACCGGCAGATTGTTGTTGGGAGGCTACCGCTATTTCAGAAACAATGCTTTCCACCTCTTTCACGCTGGCAACGATACTTGATAATGTGTCACCGGACTGGTTGACCAGTTTGCCTCCTGTAGTTACTTTTTCGCCACTTTCAGAGATCAGGTCTTTTATTTCTTTAGCTGCTGTGGCGCTTCTTTGTGCCAGGTTGCGCACTTCTGTGGCAACTACTGCAAATCCTCGGCCCAGTTCTCCGGCACGCGCTGCTTCAACTGAAGCATTGAGTGCCAACAGGTTAGTCTGGAAGGCAATGTCATCGATGACGCCGATAATTTCATGAATTCTGTTGCTGGAATCAGTAATCTCGCCCATTGCAGTAATTGCCTGCTTGACCACGTTGCCACCCTGTTCTGCCAGTCCCAGTGCCTGCGTTGCCAGCTGATTGGCTCGTTGCGAATTATCAGCGTTGTTATTGACGGTGCTGGTAAGTTCTTCCATGCTGGATGCGGTTTCCTCGAGGGTGGCAGCCTGCTCCTCGGTCCGTTGTGACAAATTACTGTTGCCTTCCGTGATCTCTTCGCTGGAACCGCGGATAAACTCACTGGCGCCTAGTATCTTGCTTACCACTCCCTGAAGTCGGTTGATGGTGACATTGATATTATCCTTGACCTCGCCATAGGTGCCGGAATAGTCAGTGGTAATGGTTTTGTTCAGATCTCCCTGAGCCATGGCTTCCATCACAATGGAAACGTCCTGGAAACTTTCGGAAATCACTTCAATCAGTTGATTGACGCCATCGGCCAGTTCCCTGAAGAAACCGGTTTTTCCGGACAGGTCAATACGTTTGTCCAGATCACCAACACGTGCCGACATAATAATCTGTTCCACTTCTTTTTCTACCGCAACCTCGTCAGTCTTGTCAGTCCATTCCACGGTAACACCCAGACGGTCACCCTGATCACTCAATACCGGATTGGCGATCAGATCAAAGGTTTTTTCTCCAATTGAGACACGTGTCGAATAAGTCTGCTCGATCTTGGAAACCGGCTGATCCAGATTGTCCGAGCGTTTGTACAGATTATTAATACTCACGCCACGAAGTCTGGTAGGATCAAATCCGGGAAACTCTTTGCACATCTCCTGTTGAGATTGTTGCATGAGCGCTCTAACGGCGCGATTCAGATAGATGATCTTACCTTCGTTGTCGGCCATCATGACGCAGCTATTGGCGTTATCCAGAGCCACCTTGATACGTGCCATCTCGTTTGCGTGCTGCAGGGTGCTATTAACCTCAAAGCCGAGTTTGATCTGCATGATTTTCAGCGCCCGCATCAGATCGCCGATCTCATCCTTGCCTTTCACATCGATGGTTCGGCGATAATTGCCTTCTGCCAGATGGTCAAACTCTTCCGAAGTGTTTTTCAGTGCCCTTAGGAGCCCGGTGATGACATAAAAGCCCACGGATAGCGCAATCAGTAGACCAATGGCTGAAAATGCAATAAGTCGGTAGAGATTGGCTCGCAGATGATCTGCGCGCTGATCTAGCAGGCCAGCCAATATCGGTGAGACTGCATCATATAGTTCAAATGTGGTATTGATTGATTGCGTGGCGTCACCAAAAAAGGACGCTGAGTCCTGTTGTGTCAGGTCGGCTTTAAACAGATCGTCAACTGCGCTTGTATAGGCCGCCAGCTTTTTTTGTACCGAAGTACCCTGGGTACTTAGCTCGGCCTTAAGCTCCGGGTTCGCTGAAAAGCTGCTTTTAAGCGCATAGGCCAACCCATCGGTAGCAATTGAAGTATACACGCTTAGCCTAGTGAGTTTGCTCTTTAACTCTGGAGACATTGTTTGTTCCTGGATTGCTTCTGTACCCAGCGCACGTATCAGTCCCATCTTGTCAGTTAAAACCGGAATTCGATTTACCAGAAGGTCCATCAGGTAATAGCTGTCCAGATCGGGGTCCAAAGTCAGGTTTGAAACGTCGGCAATACCGGTTACAAACAGTCTGATATCTTCCATTATTGCTGAGTGTCGGGTCACACTTTCGTTGACAGAAAGGTTCTGGTTTTGTTGTTTCAGGTTACTCCAGTCGGCTTTTAGTTGTTTTAATGTCGACGAGGTGTTCAGTGCTTCCCCATAATCTACATCAAGTTTGCTAATGGCGTTAAAATTTTGTTCAATTTCCGTTTGCTTGGCTTTAAGTTGACCTGCAAACTCACTTTTTCCCGAGAGTAGTCCGGCTGATAATCCCCTGTGTTCGGGCAGGTTCTGCAATAGCTTTCTTACGGCAGCGAGATATTCCACACCCTGTAGTTCTTTCTCTGCAAAGCGAATATCCTCATTTGAGAGTTTAATGGCGCTGGTGATAGCGGCGCAGGCGATAATGATCAAGGTGATGGCGGCAATGGTCAGTTTTTGCCATATCTTTATACCGCGAAAAAGATTGATTCGGCTCCACCAACTTTTAACAGGAGAGTGGCCACTGTTTAGTTGTTGGTAGAGAGCCTCGCCCGCCTCAATTTGCTCGGAAGTGGGGCACATTCCCACCGACATGAACTCTTTGTGACCGTCCTCTGCAGTAATGGGTGTGATGTTCGAATAGACCCAGTAATAGTCCCCATTTTTACTCAGGTTTTTAATCATCCCTGACCAGGGTGCTCCTGAATTCAGGGTGTCCCACAAATCTTTATGAATTTCAGCAGGTGTGTCCGGGTGGCGAATAACATTGTGTTTTTTACCGACCAACTCCTGCTCGCTGTACCCACTGATGTCGACAAAATCGGAATCGACATAGGTGGTTGTACCTTCCAGGTCGGTACGCGATACCAGCATGGTACCTTCAGCAAAAGTAATATGGTTACCCTTTAGAGATGGGTGTTTTTTCATCTTCTATGCTCCTCCCCAAGAACCTAAAAAGACTGGTCATTTATAGATTAAATTTTTAAAGTGAAAAATATCAGCAGACGAACTAATTCAGATTGTTATTTTTTTCTAACAGTCTGCGGGTTATTGCATTGCTTAGGATGGCGTTTTTTGTTGCTATAGGTATCAGTTTTCACGTAAGCCAAAGCAGTTATTTCGTTGTCTCTATTCGGTGATAGAGACAGATTATTGCGAATCTTTCGGTTGATTTTTTCGAAACAATTTTTATTTGGTACTAACTGGTTGACGCTGATTGTTTGCCTGAGCGTATGAGAAAATAGGTTGAGCGGAAAGTAGAACAATTGACGAAATAATTTGGTGATAGACATGGTTATCATTGTTTCTTCAAACTCGCAGTAAAAGTGATCGGTATCTCTATTCCTCCTTGAATGGTTGGAGCTGACAACTCGCTGGCTCCCTATATAAGCAAAATTTTACGATGTAATTTAAAGATAGTTGAGTTGAGTGATTCTGCAAGCCGATATCCGCTCGATAGAATATCGATTGACAGGAGAGCGTCGCGAGTGTTTTTTATGGTGCTGCTATCGGAGGGCTAGAGTATGACCGAAGATCGATCAAGTTACGGGAAACTAGGTAAAACTGAGGAAAGACTCTGGCTTAAAATATTTTCTTTAAGCCAGAGTTCGATATCAGAGTTGCCTAGAATTTAAACGACATTTTCGCGTAGTAAAATGAACCATTAAAGCCATAGGGAACAGCGCGAAGGTGATGATTAAAGCCACCGCCGCTGATTATCTTCAACACCTCGTCGTTGCCAAGTTTATCGGGGCGCTCGTCAAAAATATTATTGCCTCCGACAGAAAGCTGTAGATTCTCTGTGATGTCGTAGGCCAGGTTAAGATCCACCAGCACGTTTGATTCAACCTTTGAAGTGGGACGAGTTCCCGGGATACCTATATGGTTTTGTGCGAAGAAGTCGATTTCAGTTTCTCCAAAGTAGTTGAATCGCACAACTGCAGACAAAGTTTCATTGGCCCAATTAAAACTGAGAACGCCATGTTTGTTGGGCTGTCCGCCGGTTATTGAGGACCTTGTTACCGGAGAGAGTACTTGATTGATAGAGGTTCCCGGGGGGGCATTCAATGCTTCAATATCGGTATCGTTGAGATTCGCCGCCAAAGTTATATCCATGACACCGCCTGCCATTTCGGTGTTGTAGGTAATAATTAGATCGACACCTTCTGTATTGGTATCGACCGCATTGGAGAAAAAGCTGATTCCATTCACTCCAGCAGCTATCAGAGCATTCTCTGCGGCAGTGTTGCCCGCGACATCGGCTGCTGTAATCAGACTGCCCAATACAATCCGGTCATCGATATCGATGGTGTAGTAATCCAGAGTGATGGTGATGTTGTCTGTAGGCTTGACCACCAATCCTGCACTGAAACTCTGTGAAGTTTCGATCTCCAGTCCAGATACGCCGACGGCGGTCGGGAATGCAGTTCCAGCACCAGCGGTAAAGGAACGCTCCAAAACACCGGTATTGCTGATATTCGTCTGATAGGCCTGATATGCACTTTGCTGTAGTGCGGGTGCTCGGAACCCGGTTGCAATAGCCCCTCTAAGGGCAAAGGTATCGTTAAAATCAATACGGGTGGATAGCTTCCCGGTCAGCTCATCTCCAGCGATTTCATAATCCTCATAGCGGGTTGCAAAGGCTAGCAGCCAGTTTTCAGTAAGGTTTCTTTCAAAGTCAGCATAAATGGCGTAACTGTCTCGGGAAGCACTACCGGCTGCATCCGGTTGGACCCCGGTAAACGCCTGAAAACCACAACCGGCAAATTGAGTGGTGTCCATTACTGAGGGGAATGAAGTGGTGGCATTGGGATCTGTACCGCAGGACCAGGACTCGAGAACTCCCGCGTTAATCTCGTAAGACTCATCACGGTATTCAGCACCAATGGCGATATAAAGGGGTTCTGATCCTATTTCAATCGAGCCGGAGAAATCGATATTGTAGGTGGTCTGGTCAAAACCGTAGCCACCGGAGTACCCGGAACTGGGTCCAGAGTTGGCGGCAATATCGGCATCAGATGCGCCCGGATTATTGAACAGGTACTCGGCGGCGATGGACGCGTTGATGGTGTTTCTGGAAGTGAAGTCATAACTATTTTCGCCGTAGACGACAGAAGCGTCCATGCTCCAATCTTCATTGAGTTCCTGCCGATAACCGATTGCAAAGGAGTAGTCATCGGCTTCATTATCAATGTTTGGCAGAAATCCGTCAGGGAATACCTGAGGTACATTTTGTACCGCTGAAGTTGCTCGCCGGCGGAATCCATAGCCTAAAGCTGTGCGGTTTGAATAGCCGCCAAAGGCGTAAAGCTCTCCCTGCCCTAGCGGAATCATGGCGTTAAAGAAAATGGACTCAAATTCCCCAGAAGCATCGCCTTGGAACCAGCCGTTGTTGGCTCGATTAGTTTCATCAAAATCACGATATTCCAGGGAAAGATTAATAAATCCTCCATCATCTCCAATTTCAACACCACCATTCAAACCAACGGTTAAGGTGTCGCCATCCCCTTCGCCATTTTGTCCCCATTGCATAAAGCCGGTCACCTGGTCGGTGGTGTCCTTTAACTGAAGGTTGATGACACCGGCAATCGCGTCTGAACCGTACTGGGCTGCAGCGCCATCTCGAAGCACTTCCACCGCTTTAAGTGCTGTAATTGGAATAGCGTTCATATCCGTACCGGCCGAGCCTCCGCCAACAGTGCCACTGTTCTGGAATATAGATTGTGTGTGGCGACGTTTGCCGTTAATCAACACCAGTGTCTGGTCCGGTTGCAAGCCGCGTAGCGTCGCCGGACGAAAAAGGTCGCTGCCATCGGAAACCTGGGTTCGCGTAAAGTTAAAGGAGGGGGCCATGGTTTGTAATGACTGCCCTAATTCGGTGAAGCCGTTCTTAGTCAGCTCATCGCTGGCAATTACATCAATAGGTGTGGCAGATTCAGCGGCTGTGCGTCCGGCGACACGGCTACCGATGGTGACAACCTCTTCAATGGTTTCCGCAAAAACTGGTACGGAAATAGTTGTCGTTAGCGCTGCTGCTATGGCACTCGCTAGTGCCAATGGCTTCTTTCTAAAGGTTGTTCTGCGCAATAATGAGTGTATTGAATCTTGTCTGGTTTTCATCTGAAATCCCTCTGCTGCTGGTTATTGTAATATTCATTCAACCCACTATGAGTTGAATGGTTTGTAATTAGTTTGATGGATTCACAAGGTTGAGTGCGACTCGAAAGCCGAGACCGTTGAGTGCGTTAGTATCAGAACGGTCGGACTGGCGACGATTAGCTGATCGCATATTCCAGGCGTCGTCATGCCATCCACCACCACGTATGACGCGAGATTTACATTCACCGTCAGTACGGGCGCTGCCGTCTGTGGGCGCACCTTCGTAAGTTGGGTGATAGCAATCCTCAACGACCTCCCAGAGGTTGCCTAACATATCAAAGACACCGAATTGATTGGACGCGTAGGTGCCTACCGGGTCAGAACCTCTTTTCCATCGGCTTAGACAGTCAGTGCAGTTTGCATGGTCTTTGCCAATCTCATTTCCCCAGTGAAATTTGGTTTGTGTGCCAGCGCGAGCCACATATTCGAATTCGGCTTCAGAGATAAGGCGGTAGTTTTCGCCTGTTTTTTTATTGAGCCATTTGACGTAAGCGAAAGCTTCTCGGTGGTAAACGTGGATGACGGGCCGACGTCCTTTTCCCCAAACGCTATTTGCCGTGTAGGGAACGGCCGGGCAGGCTTGGTCTGCCACACAGGCTTCCCATTCGTTCCAGGTAACTTCATATTTTCCGACAGCAAAGTTATGTTTGAATGTGACTTTGTGGATGAATTGTTCATCAGGGTCGCCTGCACCTTGAATATCTCCCATCATGAAGCTACCCTTGGGTATAACAATCATCTCAGGACAATTGTCACAATCTTTAAAGCTCTCTCCTACGGCGTTGCGTTGTGTTGAGTCGGATTCAATCTCTTGATGTGCATAGATTGCGTTGAACGGGTATTGAGTTACACCGAAAATAAATAGCAGTCGAGCGGCCACTGATAACGCCTTTAGTTTCATCATTGTCCCTTTTTCTCTCATCTTTATATCGTTCTATGGCATAGCAGCACATTGAGCGAGTTATGTTGATACTCCTTCTACGAGGAGTATTGAATTCTTGATTAGTCTAATAAAAACATTTGGTTTTAAGGCGCCAAATAGTATTCTCATGATGACAGTCCGCTTGGTTGTTATACCCTAATGGGTTAGGGCGGACTGCATTATCCAAAAAGACCTAAAAGGAACAGCGTTGTAATGATGAGGGGGGCGATGTACTTGACTGAAATCAGCCAGTACTGATAGGCCCAATGCTCTTTTGTGAGCTCCAGTTCTTCGGTGCGGATGGAGTTTTTAACTTTCCAGCCAACAAACAAGACAAGCATTAGTGCGCCTAGTGGCATCATGACATTGCCGATCAAATAGTCGATCAGGTCAAAGGGGGTCTTATTGGCGAAGGTTTCAAACTGACCTAGCAGATAGAGGTCAGACCAGATAGAAAATGAAAACACGGTTGCCAGGCCGGTTAACCACACCAGTAAACAAATCACTGCCAGGGAAAGTGGGCGTTTAATATTCTTGCTTTGTTCGGCCCAAGCCACGATAGGTTCAAGAAAGCCGATGGATGTTGTAAGTGCTGCAAACACGAGCAATACGAAGAACAATGTACCAAAGAAGACTCCCCCTAGCATATGCGCAAATGAGAGCGAAAGTGAGACAAATACCAATCCAGGACCTTCCGAGGCATCAAGTCCGTAACCAAAGACGATTGGAAAAATTGCAAAGCCGGCAATCAAGGCGACCATAGTATCTGCAATGGCAATAATCGCTGCGGAACGAGGTATGTTAATGCTCTTTGGCAAATAGGCGCCATAGGTCATCATTGCACCCAGACCAACGCTTAATGAAAACAGTGCTTGGCCAATAGCGGCCATAATAGTCTGTGGTGTTAGCTTGCTGAAATCTGGCGTAAACAGGTATTTAGCCGCGCCGATAAAGTCGCCGGCGATGGCTGCGTAAATTACGAATATCATAAGCATGAGAAACAGTGCGGGCATTAAAAAGCTAACGGCACGCTCAATTCCCTTGTTTACACCAGCAACCAGAATCAGGCTGGTCATTAGAATAAACAGTGCTTGCCAAATAGCCACTTCGACCGGGTTTGCCAGTAATTCATTGTATACTTGTTTGACCTGTGTAACGTCTAGTCCAGCCAAGGTGCCTACGGCGGTTTTAGGAATATAGGCGAGTGCCCATCCAGCAATGACGCTGTAGAAGGACATGATTAAAAATGCAGCAAAAAGACCCCAATAGCCAAAAACGCGCCAGTGTTTACTGGCGTTGGATTTTTTTGCTACCGCTTGCATGGATCCAGGGGGGCTGAGCTGACCGTGGCGTCCGACGAGTATTTCAGACATTAGTACGGGAATGGCGATTGCGAACAGTGCGGCCAAATAAATCAGCACGAAAGCGCCACCACCATTGGAGCCCGTCATATATGGAAATTTCCAAATGTTGCCTAGCCCCACTGCAGAACCAACAGCAGCAAAAATAAAACTCAATCGAGTCGACCAGTTGGGATGTTGCATCTTTGTTTCCTTAAGATTGGCCTATGCTCATAGGCTTACTGAGTAACGGTTTTTCAATCCTCTTTGCTCGGATTTTTAGGGAGAATTAAATCACCCAGATGTCCTGGCCTAAACGGATAAGCAGTTGTGCCATCGGGCTCATTGATTACGCCATTTTTGCTTTTGAACTCATGGTATGCCGTTTTCATCTGATTGAGGATTTCTGGCTCTTCTCTTGCCAGGTTTTGCTGCTCTCCGGGATCCGTCTTTAAGTGATACAAGCGCCAATCCGTTTCAGTCCAGGGTTCGCGCAATCTCACCGCTTTCCATGGCCCCATAAAAACAGACGCGTGGCCAAATATTTCAAAGGCAATTGCCTCATCATTGGCGTAGGGTTGATTCTTAACATCTTCTAGGTACGGAAGTATCGAGCGGCCCCGCATAGGATGTATTTCTCGGTTTTGATAGATTTTTTCAGGATGAGTAACCCCTGCCAAATCCAAGATGGTTGGGGTAATGTCCAATACCGAAACGAAGGCGTCACGATCATCACCAGGTTTAATAAGCTTGCCATATCGCGCAATCAGTGGTGCGTGAATGCCTCCTTCTGTTGGTAAAAATTTATAATAGCGATGGTGAACTGAGCCAACCTGTGCCCACCCCAGCCCTGCGAATATATAGGAATCAGCGGCACCCATATTCTGGAGGCTATTGTTGTATCCCTGAGCTAAAAATTGCTGGTAAATTTCGCGATTGCTACGGTCATAGGGGTCGGCACCATTATCTGACATAAAGAGAATTAGCGTATTTTCGTATTTGCCGATCTGTTTCAAGTAATTGACGACTCGGCCAACATGGTGATCAATCTGATCGACCATAGCCGCATATATTTCCATTTTTCTTGCTTCAATGCGCCGTTCTTCTGCTGTCAAACTCTCCCAGGCAGGTATTTCCTTGATTCGCGGTGGTAACTCGAGAGTGTCAGGTACGATGTCTATTTGCTGCAAATTCTGAAAGCGCTTAGCCCTGATCACGTCCCAGCCAGCATCATAACGGTTTCGATATTTCTCAATAATCTGCTTAGGAGCCTGAAGTGGGAAGTGTGGTGCGGTAAAAGACAAATAGGCGAAGAACGGAGATCTGGTTTTATCGTGATTTTTGATTCCTTCAAGTAAACGATCAGTAAACAGTTGGCTGGAGTAGACTCCTTCCGGCCTTGAAATCGGCTGGCCATTTTCGGTATAGGACACTCTGGGTAGAAGCGTGTTATTGCCCTTATCATTAAAGTGATTGCCGCCCCCATGCAACAGGACGTAACTATGCTCAAAACCTCGATTATAGGGGTCTAATTCTGGTGTCAGTCCAAGGTGCCACTTTCCCGCCATATGAGTTTGATAGCCGTTTTCTTTTAACAATGTGGCAACGGTAACCACTTGGTGATTGAGGTAACCTGAATAACCTGGCAGTTTGTCATGGTGAGGCAGATGATCTTCATGCATGGTGCCCAATCCGTTAAGGTGATTATCTACTCCTGTTAAAAGAATTGAGCGTGTGGGAGAGCAGGTGGCTTGAGTGTAAAAAGAGGTAAAGCGGGCCCCCTCTGTTGCCAGCGAATCGATATTAGGTGTGCTGATTTCGCTACCAAAAGCACCGATATCGCCAAAGCCCAGGTCATCCGCGACAATTAACAGTATATTGGGGCGCCTATCAGTGTTAAGTGCAGACAAGCCACCATTCATTTCTCTGGATGAATTGTTTGTCGCGGCACAACCAACTAAAAACCATATGATGAACAAACTGATGTAAATTAAACGCATATCCCCAACTCCCCAACCGGGTAAAAACTCGTTTTCAGTTCTGTTGCTTATGCTTATTTTCCCCCTTAAACCGAGCCCTCGGGGAGGTCGCCAAATTTGGCTTGCTCCCCGAATGCCCGAGGGGTACTTCGTTTTACAAAGAAGAGATCTATGAGGTTGGTGAGGTCACCTATCAGTTATTACAGGTGACTATTGTATTGATTGTTGCTGGTCATTGCCCGCCAACCTCTATTCTTAAAGCGTCAGTGTTGCCGATGTTTTTGGGGAGCAATATAGATAAAAATGGGCACGGGAAGGAATCCGTTAATCCCTGATAGCCTTTATGAGCCGTACACTGTACCCGGCATAAGATAGGGCCAGGGTGAGCTTTCGACACCTGTTTTTATCACTACCTCGATTAAAGCGGGAGCGTTTTCTTGCAGTGCTTTGTCTAGTGATTTTTTTAAACTGGTCGGAGATTCGACACGGTAGCCCCTAACGCCAAAAGACTTGGCCAAGTGCACAAAGTCGGGGTTATGCAGGAGTGATCCTTGCAGGTTTCCAGCGTAGAATCGTTGTTGATCACGTCGGACATTTTCGAAGGCTCCATTGTTGAAGACCAGCGTGACCAGATTGATACCATACTGAACTGCTGTGGCCAGTTCCTGGACGCCGAACATAAAACCTCCGTCGCCGGAAATTGAAACCACGGCTTTATCTGGATGCGCTACTTTTACGCCCAATGCGGTTGGGAAACCAAACCCCAAGGTACCCTGATAGCCACAGGTGACAAAAGTGCGGGGTTGATAAATTGGAAATCCGAAATATGAAGCAAATCCCATTTGTGAGATTTCTTCCACCAGAAAGCCGTCCCGTGGTAAAACCTCTCGAATGGCCTGCAGGTAGCTCAGCTGAGGTTGTACCTTCGCGTTGATTTCAGCATCCAGTTCAGCTTTGATTGAACTAAATTGATCTTTTCGTGATAGCTGGGGACTTACTTCTGCTTTAACGGCGGTTAGCAGTGCCGAAACTGATGTTTTTGTGTCAGCTTTTATCGCTACATCTACGGGGTGACGGTCTATTTCATCCTGGTCTATTTCCAGCCTGATGATTTTCAGGTCCTTCGGCTGATTGGGCCCTAGCCATCTTGCCCAGGTGAGTTCCATGCGGGAGCCAATCGCTATCAAAAGGTCAGTTTGCGGCCAAACTCGGCTTCCCTGGGCGCAATTAAAACCAAGAGGGTTTTCATCGCTGACGATGCCTCGGCCACTGCGAAAAGATACGGTTGGAGCTTGCAGCCATTCGGCTAGCGGTAGAATATTGTCGGTGGCACCGAGTGCGCCACCGCCGACCAAAATCATCGGGTTAGTCGCTTTTTTTATCAATGCTACAGCGGCATCGATCCCTTTTATGTTCGAAGTGAGCGCTGTCTTTTCGGTATCTGGTTCGATAGTGGGTAGTTCAATTTCGGCGCAGGCACCAAAGATATCCCAGGGTACTTCCAGCGCAACCGGTTGAGGACGACCGGTTTCCATTTGTGCAAAAGCTTCGATGACTAATGCATGGGCCTGCTCTGGCGTGTCAATCCGTTGTGCCCATTTGGTAATGCTGCGCAGCGTTGCCAGCTGGTCCGGTAACTCATGTAAAGCACCCTTGCCGGAGCCGATGAATTCGCTCGGTACTTGTCCCGTAATGCAAAGTATCGGTGTGCTAGCGCCAAAGGCCGTGCAAAGTGCGGCGGAGGCATTGAGTACTCCGGGACCAGGCACCACTGAAAATACACCGGCCTCACCGGTGGATTTGGCATAACCGAAAGCCATATAGGCGGTAGCCTGCTCATGGCGTGCACCGATCAATTTGATATCAGACTTGCCTATGGCGTCAAATAGATCATAGGTTTGTGCGCCGGGTACGCCAAAAAGTGTCGCCACACCTTTGCTTTCGAGGGTTGCGACAATTGCTTGAGCAGTATTCATTTCAGCCATAATTGTCTCTTATTACCCGCTATTACAAGTCATTTTTCTAATGGTTTTACGCCTTTTATCATTCAGGCAGTGTTTTTACAATTTCCCAGATTCGGTCAACCCAGTCTATATGTTCGGGTTTCATCAGGCAGGAGCGCATGCAGGTTACGCTCGGCTGATCAAACTCAATATCCGGCCAGTAAGTCTCGAGTAGCGAGGAGGGCAGGGTCATGAGTGCGAGATGCAAATGTTGTTGTGCGGCTTGGTCAAATGACCGAGTGGATGCCTCTGAGATGGCTGAGGCAGTTGCAGCCTTGGGCGCCCAAATCACAATGTCCAGTTCCGGCTCAAAAAGGGTGAGTTGGTTGTCAGCCTGCTGCAGGTAACGATAGAGTTTGAGTGCAGCTGCCCTCCCTTGACTCAGACCTTGGGCGAAGTCTCCGCCAGGTTCCATCGGCAGTAGCTGTTGAGTTGCCCACAGTGCTACCGCTGATGCGCCAGCGCGGGAGCACTCGAGACTAATCTCACCTAGATGAAGCTCATCTGAACTGAAATAGGTGTAGGGTGAATCATGCTTATAAATTCGACCTACGGACGGGTCACGAAACAATACACAACCGCAGCCATAAGGCTGTAATCCGTGTTTATGTGGGTCTACGACAATTGAATCGACCTGACGAATTAAATCATAGGCCTGACGTGCTTCGTCAGCTAAATTATCAGCAAGCAGGAAATAACCGCCATAGGCGGAGTCGACATGAATTCGAAAATCATATTTTTTTTGCAGCTCCAGCATATCCGGTAGCGGGTCGATAGCGCCAACACCAGTGGTGCCTAAAGTTGCCACAACGGTACCGACATCGCCAGTTTGAAGGGCTTTTTCAAGCGCGTTCATATCCATTTTGGCACGGGCATCCGTATCGACAGACTCAAAGCTTAACCCCAAAACCTCCGAAATGCGTGAATGCGTGTAATGCGCTTGGCTTGAGGCGAGTATTTTTTTACCGGGCTGAAGTTTGCCAGCGACCCACAGCGCTTCCATATTGGCAGTGGTACCGGCACTGCTCAGATGCCCCAGATAACCATCGCCCCAGCCGTACATGGCCGCAATATTGGCCACGGCTTCTTTTTCCAGTGCAGAACTGGCTCGTCCACCATCCAGAGCATGGTTGTTGGGGTTAATCCAAAGTGCCAAAGTATAGGCTAACCTGGCTATCGGGTGAGGTGGTTTAAGCATTTGCCCGGCATAGAGTGGGTGTGGATAGGGGTAGTTATCCTGCATACGCTCTGCAACTTGCATTAGCACATCTCGCATACCTGAAATGTCAGGGTGGCTTTCAAAAGTCGGCATGCCGTCAAATGATTGATCGAGTACTTCGAGTGCCTCTTCTACAAGTTGAAGGCTGTTTTTTTCTAAAAGCATAGTAATTCCTGGTGAGCGGTCTCCGGCTATTCCGGAGAGGTAGTAAAAGGGAAGCTAATTTGCTTTGGTTATTCTAAAAGATATCGGTAGTTCCTGAGCGCCAAATTTTATTCAAGTTGCGCCAAATTCATTGTCTCACTTTACTCCTGTACTCCCCTGGAGACAGGTTAGTCCATCGTTTGAAGGCTCGGCCAAAATTGCTGGAGTCGGAATAACCCAATATATGGCAGATACCTTGTAGAGATAAGTTGCTATCGTTAATGCACTGCATAGCCAATTCTCTTCTGATTTCGTCGAGCAACGATTCATAGGAAGTACCTTCCTCGCTCAATTTTCTCTGTAGTGATCGCGTGCTCATGAAGAGTTCTTCAGCAACTCGGTCAATACTACAATTTCTGCTATGCAGGAGTCGCAGGATAACGGTATGTACTTTGTTTACCACATCGCTACGAATGGTTCGAGCCAAATACTCCTTGGTCAGTTGCTCACTTTTAACAGCCAGTTCACCATTGGCTGTAGAGAGCGGTTGGTGAATAGCCTCCCGCTCAAAGTAAAAAGCATTTTCATACGTTTCAAACTCCACTGGCGCCCTGAAAAAAGATTCATATTGTCTGGATGCTTCAGGTTTGTTCCTGATTAAAGTGACTTTGACTGGTGAAAAACCGATACCACAGCTCCAGCGGCATAATGTGAGCAGACATGCCCCGAAAGCTTCGGCACCAATGGTTGATTCAACACCAGATACAGGTGTCCATGAAAATTTAAAATACTTATCAGACTCCTCAAAGGAATTGACCGATAGGGTATCAATGACGTGCCTTAAACGGATAAATTTATCAAACGCATCGGCTAACGAGTGGCTGGCACTCATGGTCACACCGAGTGAATGAAACATGGTCGGGAAGGCAACCTGCGCAGCGGACAAGCCAAAGGCTGAGTCCCCCGCGGACTGCGCTGCGAGCTCCCAGGCATCCTTGATTTTATATGCGAGCACTCGGGATTCACTATTGTGCAATTGAGCAGTGTCAATGCCTACGCACTCAAGTAGATAATCTGGGTTTAATCCTCTTAGCTCTATGGTGCGGTAGAGTACCTGTACCCAGCTGGCTACCAGGGTAGCATTGATGGCAACAGGTCCTGGAACGGGGTTTGCGGCAATTAACATAGAGAATTCGCCTATTCAGATCAGGGGATTTCAGGTTAGAGTTGAATGGCCGGAGACCATATTTTGGCAAAATATGGAGTGACAAGAAGCCAAATCTTGGTTCGCGATGAGGTCACTTATCCTTTGATGCTTATCAACCCTATGTTGCTTTTTTAACATCATTCTATCCGTTTATGTCTTCGCAGGTAATAGAGTTTGCTAATAGAACCATACCTAGCAGGCTGTTGATTTTCTACTCATACGGTTCGATACTGCGTTAAAAATGGCCTCAAAATACTCATTTATAGTTATAAACTCCGCTTTTTCGGTCATTTTTGCCTTGTCTCGCAGTCGCCTGAGCGAAAATCAACAGCCTGCTAGGCTGATAGCTGTATACGTTTGTTGAAGCAGGCTTCATATGCGTAATCTCATATTACTAACCAGAGCGAAGGGCATTGACAAATTAGGCCGACCGAGCTAATAATTGCTGCTAATTTAACGCGAACGGTCCGCCACTTCAAGTAGATTGTCGCTACAGCAACTGATAATAACCAGGAGAGAGTAATGGAAACTGAAGGCATCAAGGCGAATAACGCCAGGCAAATGTTGCATCCAATGACGGCGCCATTTATGACCAAAGATAATCAGCCGATGATTATTGCGCGAGGAGATGGGGTGTATGTTTACGATATCGATGAGAATAAGTATCTTGATACCCAAGGTGGGCTGTGGTGCGTTAATGTCGGATACAATCGCCCCGAGATGATAAAAGCTGTCTCTGAGCAGGTTGCGACCTTGCCCTATTATCAAACCTTTACCGAATTCTCGAATCCTCCAGCAATTGAACTGTCCGCGAAGATTATCAGTATGCTGGAGCCGGAGGGCATGCGTAAACTGATGTTTACTTCCGGTGGATCGGACTCTACAGAGACCGCGTTAAAGCTAAGCCGTCAATATTGGAAACTGAAAGGACAGCCGGAAAAAACCAAGTTCTTTTCGCTGAAAAACGCTTATCATGGTGTGCATCTGGGTGGTACCTCAGTGACTGATACCGGTGTGCACAAAAGGGCCTTTGAGCCGGTATTACCCAACTGTTTCCAGATCGATAGCCCGTTTACCTACCGTAACCCCTGGACAGAAGATCCGGAAGAGCTCGGCGCTATTTGTGCTGGAATACTGGCCCGTGAAATTGAGTCCCAGGGTCCGGATATGGTGGCGGCCTTTATCGCCGAGCCCGTTCAGGGCGCAGGTGGTGTTATTGTCCCTCCCGCTAATTTCTGGCCGTTGGTTCGGGAAGTCTGTGACAAATATGATGTCCTGCTGATTGCCGATGAAGTGGTCACTGGTTTTGGTCGAACCGGAAATATGTTCGGTACCCGAGGCTGGGGGGTCAAGGCCGATATCATGTGTTTCGCCAAAGGGTTGAGTTCAGCTTACGTGCCGCTCGGTGCGACGGTGTTGAATGAAAAAGTGGCGTCCGCGTTCGACCTGCAATCGCCGGAAGCGATGATTATGCATGGGTTTACCTATTCCGGGCACCCGGTAGCTTGTGCAGCAGGAATCGCTTCCCTGGGTATTGTCGAGAGTGAGAATTTGCCTGAGAACGCAAAGGTGGTCGGCAATTACATGATGGAACAGCTTAAGCCCTTTGAAGATCGCTATAAATCAGTAGGTGAAGTCAGAGGTAAAGGGTTGATGCTGGCGTTGGACCTGGTGGTTGACAAGAAAACCCGTGAGTCGGTAGATCCGTTCAGCGGTTTTTCTAATCGTCTTGCGGCAGTTGCGCAAAGAGAAGGCGTTTTGGTCAGGGCGGTGGGCCCAAAATTGATCATCTCACCACCGTTAACATTTTCACGTGAAAATGTGGATGAACTGGTTGCGGCGCTGACCAAAGCTTTCGACGAAGTGGATAATTGATTCAGAGGTTCCCCCAGGGTCTGTTATGCAATGCAGGTTAACAGACCCTAATTGATTACCAGTGCCATAATCTGTTTTTCAAGATAGGTATCAATACCATCAAATTGGCCAGTGAAATTTGCGCCGGAGCCAAGGATGACGTTGATGCCTTCAACCATGCTCATCAACAGGAACGTTTTGCTTTTTAATTCACTGCTGCTTAGTTCAGGGCGTACGGCCTTTAATTGTGTCAGTAGTTGATTATAGAAATGCCCGTACACCTCTTCGCGCAGCTCAGCCGCAATCGGATCATGTGTGGATAGCCCCCATAACTGATAGAAGAAATTACGGGAATCAGCATTTTGTGCATCGTTAATCAGGTATTGGAAATAAGCATTGATCCGTTTAAGCGGTGCGTTTGGAAAAGTCGCAGCCTCGAGTTCATATTCGGCATCATAGCGGGATAACATATCCTCAATCAGCGCCCTCAATAGCACCTTTTTGTTGGGAAAATAGTAGGTAACGTTACCGTTGCTGATACCCATGTGTTGTGCAATTTTGCGCAGGCTTAAACTGTGGAAACCCTCATTAATCAGTATGTGTTGAGCAGACTCCAAAATCTTATTGATTCTGATTTGGCTGCGCTGTTGACTGCCTGTGACTTTAGCTTTGTGCGCGGCCAGTGCCTTGGGTGTGGATTTCATGCTAGCGCCTGTTTACTCGAAGCAAATAGTTATTGTTGAGCTGTAAGTTTGCCTGGTACGTTGCATTCTTCAACTGGCCAGCCCTTCGCTTTCCTCGAGTGCCGGGGATAGTGAGGGAGTGTTTTTCTGCGCTATCAATGCCGGAATCAGAAATACCCAGCTCAGCGCAAACAGCGCTGCCCCTGCCAGATTTACGCTGTCGTACATGGCGGTGCCGGTGTCTCCAAGCAGAGTGGCTCCCAGGTAGGGGCCGATAGCAAAGCCCACCATTTGTAGCGCAACCCCTCTGACAATCATTTTACCACCGTCAGCGAAACTGGCCATGACCGCTAACAGGTATGGTTGCGCGACATTCCAGGTAAAATTAAACAGGTAGACTGCAGTGGAATAGATCAGGTAGCTGACATCCCCCAGTAAAAAAGCAATGCCGCCGCTGCATCCCAGAACAGCGATGGAAAGAGGGACAAACCGGCCAATGCGTGCTGCCAGTATGGCGGCCAGGAAGGCGCCGGCTACACCAAGAAACTGTGAGATAGTGAGTACATTGGCAACACTTTGCTCGGTAATTGATGCGTTGGTTCCAACAAGAAACAGATAGGCCCAGACAATGCCAATAGCGGAATTAAAAATAAGGATCGCAATTAAGGTTGAAGCTTTTACAAAGGCTGAAAAATGATCAGTCAGTTGGTGTGCATCAACGTGATCGCCCGCCCGTTTTGGAAGATATCGGATCAGCAACAGGCCAATAGCGCAAAACAGGGCGAAGAATACCAAGACACCGTTGAGTGATACGGTTTTAAGCGCAGCAGGCATGGCAAATAACCCCAGCGCTCCATATATGAGTACCCAGGTCACGATAAAACCGAAGTTGCGGTCCGGATTACGGGTCAATCCCATCATTGCGAACGGTAGAGAAATCATGCCACCCAGGCCAATTCCGGTGATCGCACGAATAATTCCCAACGTCAGCGGGTCCTGTTGGCCAATGGAAGCCAGGTTGCCCAGCACGGCCACCAGCAGAAACCAGAAAGTCATTTTCTGCCAGTCAAACCTTGATGCGAACACATTAAGTACAATCGTGGTTGCAGCCAATCCCCACATCTCAGCAGATGCGATATAGCCGGCCTGTTCAGGTGAGAGCCCTAAAGACTCTACCAAGCCCTGTACGAATCCGGGCTGGACGATAAAAACACAAACACCTACTACTGCCAGGTAGATAATGGAGGCTACGGATCTGGTTGAATTAACATCAAGCTTGGAGTTTTCATCACTTAACAGCAGTTTTATCATCATTTGATTATCCTGCGCAGGAGTTCGAGTGGCCTGTGGGCCTATCTTTTTATAGGGTGACAAAAGTAGCCCACTTGAGCTAGAAAGTAAAGGGACCAAAAGAACACTTTAGGTGACGGGTTGCAGATTTAACCAATAAGTTTTGTTTTGCTGATAAGAGTCTATGACTCCATGCGAACAGGATACTGGCGTTAAGCGAGACTGTCTTCAGCAACAAAATACTTAGGATCTTCAATCACATTAACCTCTACCAGATCGCCGGCTTTACGTAGCAGTTTGCGGCACTCGTCGCTTAGGTGTACCAGATGCAGCGTTTTGTCGGCATTGAGATACCGTTCCGCCAGAGTATCTATGGCTTCCAGTCCGGAGTGATCGGCTACGCGTGACCGGGCAAAGTCGATTACTACGTCGTCATTATCCTGCTGTGGATCAAAGCGCTCGAGAAAGGAGCTTACAGAGCCAAAGAACAGTGGGCCGGTCACTGCATACACCGTTGACCCCTTGTGATCTTCACGGGCTTCGATACGTATGTGTTTGGCATGTTCCCAGGCAAATACTATGGCTGAAACAATCACTCCAACGACAACAGCGACGGCCAAATCTGTTGCCACAGTGACCGCAGAGACTAGAACCAAGACCATCGAGTCACTGCGAGGCACTTTGCCGATAATACGGAAGCTACTCCACTCGAAGGTACCAATTACCACGATAAACATCACGCCAATGAGCGCCGCCAAAGGGATTTGTTCTATAAGCGAAGAGGCAACCAGTATAAACAGCAGTAGAAACAGGGCAGCGGAAATGCCGGACATGCGGCCTCGGCCACCCGAGTTTACGTTGATCATGCTTTGCCCGATCATCGCGCAACCGCCCATCCCGCCGAAAAATCCGGTAACTGTATTGGCGACTCCCTGACCGATACATTCTTTATTGCCACGGCCGCGAGATTCGGTAATTTCATCCACCAGGCGCAAAGTTAATAGCGACTCTATTAAGCCAATGGCTGCCAGAATGATCGAATAGGGGAGAATAATCCAAAAGGTCTCCAGGTTGATGGGTACCATGGGAAAATGGAAACTTGGCAAGCTGCCTTTGATAGAAGCGATATCGCCCACTACCCGGGTGTCCAGGTCGAGGCCGATTACCATTAGGCTGACTACCACAATGGCCGCCAAAGACGAGGGTATAATGGTGGTGAGCCTTGGCAAACAATGAATGATAGCCATGGTTAGCAGGACCAGCCCTATGAGTAGATACAGTTGCTCGCCCTCTAACCAGGCAACATCCAAAATAGAACCTTCCATAAAGGTGCCGGTTAACCAACCCTGCTCACCGGTTACGCCAAACTGACTCAGCTGAGCGAGGAAAATTACAATAGCCAGGCCATTAACAAAACCCAGCATTACAGGGTGAGGCACCATTCGGATAAATTTTCCGAGTTTAAGCAGCCCCGCAAAAATCTGTAAAATCCCCATCAACACCACCGTTGCGAACAGGTATTCCACTCCATGATCGGCAACCAGGGCCACCATCACCACTGCTAATGCGCCAGTGGCACCGGAGATCATACCGGGACGACCACCAATACAGGCAGTAATCAGGCCCACCATAAAAGCTGCATAAAGGCCCACTAGTGGCTCAACACCTGCGACAAAGGCAAAGGCAACAGCTTCAGGTACAAGGGCGAGGGCGACTGTTAAACCGGATAATAGATCATTTTTAAGGGTGGCAACTTTACTGGGGTGAAACTCAAACATCTAATGGGCTCAAAATACAAAAATAAATGACGGCCCGACTTGCGGTGCAAAGCGGGTATCCAAATAAACCAATCGGCAGGATTTTTTGAAACGACGAGTGGAAAGGGCGTGCATTCTAACGAATGCGTAGCTGCATTACAAACGGGATGAAAAGATAAAATAAAGATCAGGTGCCACAATTTAATTTATGAATACACTTTGTTTATGCTCTAATGGATGAGGCTTAGGGATTACATCATTTGGGGAGCATATTTGTGGATATCGAAGTGTTTATGGGTGGTTATAAAAAGGCGTGGGAGCAACGCGATGAGCAGATGTTCGCTGCTCTGTTTGCAGTGCAGGGTGAATACCACAATACGCCCTTTGCGGTGCAGTGTGGTCATGAGCAACTAGCGGAATACTGGCGCAGGGTAAAACTTCAGGAAGATGTGCAGGTCGATTACGAAATATGGTCGCGCTCTGAATCCGGCGGTGTGGCGCATTGGCACGTGACCTATCAGGTAGCGTCTGAAGAGCTGTTCCAGATCTGGGCAAAGTCCACAGGCACCAACCTGATTTCCAGAGAACCAGGCGATCCGTTGCCGAAAATGGTGCTTGACGGTGTTTTAAAAGCGGAGTTTGAGGAGGGCTTGTGTCGCAAATGCGAGATTTGGTGGCATAGTACGCCGGAGTACTCTTGAGGGGTGCTGCTCTTTGATTTTACAAACGAAACCTACTGCCTGGAGTTGCAAAGTGCCCTGATACTATTTGTTTCGCCAATCAATTGGTTTTTCCTGATCTCTTTTGCCATGATGCTCAATGGGTGAGAAAAACGGACCCATCAGGAACAACAATAGCGTGATCATGCCAATGCTGCTGATGGCAATTCGGTAGCGGGTTTCTCTGGGCGCTTTACCAATAATAGCCGCTTTCATAAATTTGATGAGCATCCAGTGGAGATCAGTCCACACAGTCCTATAAAGGATATCAGGTCGTTGTGTCATCAGGGCATGTATGAAACGCAGTTCACCAAAATCACTCCCGCCCAAGATAATATTGTATTAGACTGGCAGTGAGAGGGATAAACTAGGGGGATAGCGGATGTTTCTGGCGATGAGCAAATTCAAAGTCAAAAATGAGATGCAGAAGCAGGTTAGCGAAGCATTTCGGAAACGCCCGCATTTGGTGGATAAGATTGATGGGTTTCATAGCATGGAGGTTTATGTTCCTGAGGATGATGATAGCGAATTTTGGCTACTAACCCGTTGGAGGGATCAGGCTTCGTTTGAGAGGTGGCATCGAAGTGATGAGCATCACCTTTCGCACAAGGGAATTCCAAAGGGACTAAAGCTTGAACCTTCGGAAACAGTGGTACGCTATTTTAGAAAAATCGCTGATTAGTCAGCAAGGATACTAACTATGGCGGAAGTTGAAATACCTGGCTTGGAATCAAAGTATTTTCAAGCCTTGTCAGAGAGCATCGTTAACCGCCACTATCAATTGAATAAGCAATTGGAGCAGGCATATGGACCCGGTGGTCGTCAAAAGTGCCTGGATGATGCTGTGACTCATCTGACCTATCTGGGACAGGCGGTGGAGAATAAGAGCGAGCAGCTTTTTATCGACTATATTTTGTGGGCGGAAACGCTGTTTAAAGGGATAAATCTTCCGATTTCACATCTTAAAGAACACCTTAAAGTGATGGCGGAGGTGTTGAGTGCTTGTCTGCCTGAGGAGCAGTCTGAAAGTGCCAGGTCGGCGATCAGTGCTGCCCTGTCCCAGCTTGGCAAAAGAGCCGAGCAGAAAAAATCCTTTCTTTGCCAGGAGGAGCCGCTTTATGAGCTGGCCCGGGAGTATCTTGATGATCTGTTGTTGGCAAATCGGGTAAGCGCCAGCCAACGTATTATGAAGGCGGTTCAGCAGGATGAAATACCTGTCAGGGATATTTACCTGCAGGTTTTTCAACCATGCCAAAGGGAAGTGGGCCTATTATGGCAAACTGGAAAAATCAGTGTTGCGCAAGAGCATTTCTGTACAGCAGTTACTCAGCTTTGTATGTCACAGCTTTATCCCTATATCTTTGCTGAAAACCGCTCTGGGCATGTCGCGGTGATTACCTGCGCTCAGGGAGAACTACATGAAATTGGTGTGCGAATGGTTGCTGATCTGCTGGAAATGAATGGCTGGGATGCTTTTTATTTGGGAGCTAATACACCGGTACAGAGTGTTTTGGAGTTTGTTGAAGAGAAGCAGCCTGAGTTGGTTGGAATATCGGCCACCATTACCGCGAACCTGACACAGGTTAAAGGCTTGATTGCACAAATAAGACAGCTGGAAAAACGTCAAATTTGCATCATGGTTGGTGGTTATCCTTTTAATGTTGCTCCCGATTTATGGCGGGAACTGAAGGCGGATGCGTATGCAAATGACGCACAGTCTGCAATCGATACTGTGACCCGGATTGCAGAGGGGCAATAAGATGGCTGGTAGGGCAAACGGGATTGTGCTGGATATCGATTCTAAAGGAAAAATTGTTCAGGTATTGCACAATGATACCGGGATCAAAGCGAAGGTTGGTGATCTTTTTCCAACACTGCTTTCTTCTACGGAGATGGCTAATGCCCTGGGGTTTTTGCAACGGCTTAAGCAGGAGAAACTGGTGATCGAAGTGCCAATGGCACTGGAATTGGACGGTCAGCCGGTTGAATTCTTTTTTACGGGGGTGGATAAGGGGGATCACCTGTTTCTGGTGGCCACCAGAAATCAGGGTGAGGATGCCGAAATCTATCGTCAATTGGCGATGGTTAATAATGAGTTGGCTAATTTACTCAGGGCAGCCGTTAAGCAGAACGCGCAAAGAAGCGAAATGTCTGTGCCTAATCTGGATCAGTTTACGCAGTTAAATAACGAGCTGGTGAACACCCAGAGGGCATTGAGTAAATCCAACCGACAGCTGGCTGCCTTAAATGATCAAAAAAATGAACTGATCGGTGTTGCCGCTCATGATCTGCGCAATCCGATCAGCGTAATTAGTGGCTATGTTCGGTTTGTGGTGGGAACCGGTACCAATCTGACGGACGATCAGAAGCAGATGCTGAACAAAGCCATCGACACCTCCGATAAAATGTTGAAAATGCTAGAAGAGTTGCTCGATATTAGTGAGATAGAAGCTGGTAAGGTAAACCTGAAATGCCAGACAGTTGATTTGGCAGATTTGATAGCCGCTAGCATAGAACTGAATCAGGTGATTGCCGACAAGAAGGATATCCACCTGGAGTTTGCCAGCGATTCCATAGCTCCGGTCTACATTGATGAGCTAAAGATGGAGCAGGTCATTAATAACCTTATTAGTAACGCAATTAAATATTCTGGCCGTGAAACGAGCGTTCTGATAGCGCTGGAGCAGTATGATGATGAGCTGGTGGTCAGTGTCACAGATCAAGGGCAGGGAATTCCCGCAGGTGAAGTGAGTCAGGTGTTTATGCCCTTCTCCAAGACCAGTGTGAAGTCAACCGGTGGCGAAAAATCAACTGGGCTGGGGTTGGCGATTACTAAAAAAATTGTAGAGGCTCATGGCGGCAGAATAAAGGTTGAAAGTGAAGTGGGAGTGGGAAGCTGCTTTTCTTTTCGTTTGTCAGTTAGGGATCTTCAACAAGCACCAGCCACCTGATTTGCTTACTCACTCCTCAAAGCCTGAGCAGGGCTGATGCGGGCTGCTGATGTTGCCGGCCAGAAGGAGAACAGGATGCCAAGGAATACAGAGAAAAGCAGCGGCAGGAATAAAGTGTGAACGCCGAGTTCCAGCGGCAGGCGGGATAACACATTAATCTTCTGTATCAATATCAGATGAACAATCAGTGGTCCCAGGACTCCGGCAGTCACGGTTGCGACGCAGCCTTCCGCGATAAACAGAATCGCTATGTCCAGTTCAGTTGCGCCCAGTGCCCGACGCAAACCAATTTCTGCGATCCGGTCACGTACGTTTGCAACTAAAAGGCTGGTCAGCGTTGTGCCGCCGAGAATAAGACATAGAATGGCAATGGCGCCTACGGTTAAACCGATAGTGGTTTGCATCTGCTTTACGTTTTTAATAAGGGTCTCGGGAATAATCCAGGACAGGTTTTGCAGATTCATCCCCGGCTGAGTGAACAGGTTCTGCAAACCGGGCAGCACGGCCTCAGCGGGCGTATTGTGTTCGGGCCTCATGTACAGTGCATCGATGGACTCTTGAGAGACGACCTGATCGTCCCAGTGTGTTTCGACTGATAATGGAACAAATACTGCGTGCTCGCCAGTCGCCAGTCGGGTATCACCATATTCACCGGCCAAAGCAGAGTCATCGGACGCGACCACACCGATAATGAGGAAGGGGGTATTTCTAAGCAAAATGGTGGCGCCAACATCCCATTGCCAATTCTGATTGAGGGCCTCTGTGACAACCACATGACGCTTTCTCATCTCGATGTCCTGCTGATCCAAAAAGCGTCCATCGATGATTTGCCATTGCCGAATATCAAGCAATTCACTTTCAGCGGCGATCACCACCAGGCTACGGTCTGTTCCCGGGGTTTGTGCTTTTGTATGACGTACTGCGCTTACCCTGGCATCAGGATAATTTGCCCGTACTAATTGCGCATGTGCTGTGGTTAGCGATTTTGTTCGGTTCGATGATTTGGGTAAAATCGCAATAACGTTGGTGCCAAGTTGTTCACTGAGCTGCTGTGAGCGTGCTTCCAGGCCAGTCAGTAGGGCGATAAGTGCTGTTAGTACAGCCATTCCAATAGACATGGCGAACAACGAGAGCGCAAAACGTCCGGGCCTGCTCTTTATGCCCTCTTTGATGTCCAGGAAAAGCGGAGACAGGTTAAGCCGTTTCATGTTCTATCAGGGAACCGTCTTTGCAGCGTAAATGGCGAGAGCTGTAATCCAGCAGTGATTCGTTATGTGTAACCAGTAGGATCGCGATATCTTCCTGCTCTCCGAGTTCATTAAGACAACGCATGACTCGTGTTGCCGCCATTGAATCAAGATTTCCGGTAGGTTCGTCTGCAACCAGCAGTCTCGGCTTGAGTGCGATGGCTCGTGCAATGCCAACCCTTTGCATTTCGCCACCGGATAACAGGTGTGTGGGTTTATCAGCCAATGAGGCCATGCCTACCTTGCCAAGAGCAATTTTTGCCAGATTCTCAGTCTCAGTTTTATCCACTTCCAGATAACGGAATCGAAATAGCACATTTTCCAGTACTGTGCGATAGGGCAGCAGGCAGTATTGTTGAAAAACCATACCTACATGCTGCTTGCGCAGCAGCGATAACTCCGTTTCATTGAGGCCTGATGTCGGTTGATCGTTGAACAGTATTTCACCGGAAGAAGGTTCATCCAGTAGCGCACACAGGTTCAAAAAGGTGGATTTTCCTGAGCCGGAAGGCCCGGTGATGACACAAAAATCACCCGGATATATACGCAGATTGATATCTTTGAGTACAGTCTGGGAAGCGTTACCAGTTTGGTAGCTTTTGCTGACATGTTGAAATTCGAGCAGTGGCTTCACTTGAGAATCACCATCTCCCCAGCACTCAAACCTGCCAGTACTTCATAGTGGGTTTCATTGGCAATACCCAGTTCGATTTCACGAGAACTGATTTGCAGGGCTGTTTTGACATCGGTGTGAGCTTTACCATCCTGCCAGCTAACTGCTCTGCGCGGGACCAGCAGCGCGTTTTTACGGTGTGCTGAAATGACATGTGCGACGGCTGACATGCCCGGCCTAAGTCTCTCATCTTTATCATCAATAGCGACGGTCAGGCTGAAGTATTTCTGCCATTTTGGCTGCCCGGGCGCTGACTCGGCAATTACACCGACCTGCTCAACAATGCCTTCGAGGCGCAGGTCCGGGAAAGCCTGCGGGTAGATCAATACGGTCTGGCCCGCTTTGACACGCGACAGCTCGCTTTCAGGAATCATGGCCCGCAAAACCATATCCTCCAGATCCGGTATGACCATGAAGGGTTGATTGGCATGGATCGAGTCGCCAATCCGAAGCGTCCGGTATTCACCACCAATATGCAACGGTTTGTAGACCAGCATTCCTCCAGCCGGCGCATGTATGCTGGTGTTCTGTAACTGGTTGCGGGCTAGCTCCAGTGCCTGTTTGGCTGAGTGCAGTTTGGCATTTGCCCGCTGACGCATGGAGGGATGTAAATATTTCTGAGTCAGCTTCAAACGGTTCTTAACACCCAGATATTCGGCTTCAAGCTGGGCAACCTTGGCTTTTTGCTGTTCCACTTCCATCATCGAAACAACATTTTCTTTTGCCAAAGCGATGCTGTCCTTCAGGTATTGCTTCTCAGCAGCGGCAGCTTCTGAAACTTTTTGCAGATCCATTTTCAGGTCTTCCAGTTCCAGTGGAATGATGGCATTAAACTGGCTTTCCCGCTCTGACTCTGCCAATGAGTACTCTTTTTCCAGTTTCAGCAACTCCCGCTCCAGATCAGCTGAATCAAAGCGTGCCACCAAATCACCTGTATGTACCTGGGAGCCCTCTTTCGCCAATTCCACCACTGTGGCAAACCCTTTGAATTTGGACATCACAGTGACCTGATTGCGCGCCTCTATCTTACCGCTATAGGTTGAGCGCACCACCAACTGGTTCTGCTCAATTCTGGCCAGGTTATAGTTGGCTTGTGTGGGATCACCAGTGTTGCCGAGTATAAAAAGCAGGGAGACGGCGGCGATGCCGGCTGAAATACCTATTCGTGTGCTCAAGTGTTTCATATCTGTCTCGGTTTAAGGTGACTGGGGGATTCTACGAGTGTGCCAAGCGCATCAAGGAGCCGGTAAGCGTTCACAGATGCGTCAGACTTGCCGCTGAGTAATGCGCTCTGTGCGGTAAAATAGGCTTGCTCCGCATCAGTGACAGAGAAGCCGTCGGTGCGACCAATACGAAAAAGCTGTCGGGCCAACTTAAGACGCGCACCTGCATGGTGGTAGTTGCCCTCCAGTACTTCAAGTTCCTTCTCAGCGCGCTGATAAGCCAGCATACGCTGTTCAACCTCCCGACTTATACTTAGATGAACAGCTCTGATCTGTTCAAACGCGCGGTCCTGCTGTAACAAAGATTGTCGGTACTCGAGCTTTTCCCGGTTTTTATTAAAGTCCGTATCGGAAACAAGGCTGATTGTCCATGCGCTTTGTGAACTGTTCAGGTCTTTATCGTAAAAGAGATTGTCGTCAGCGTGTTCATAGCGCGCGACCAGCTTTAAATTGGGTAGCATTGAACGCTTGGCGATTCGAGACGCCCTGCGTTTGTCTTCATACTGCTGTTGTGCCTGCGCATAGTCCAAACGATTGTTCAACGCCAGGGCAACGGCCTCCTCAAGATTGCCAATCTCTACGTGGAAAAAGGGCGCCGGGACCAACTCCGGAAGACGACGGTTGTCCAGACCCATCAGCTCGCCCAGCACACGTTGCGCGGATGCGAGTTGTTCTCTGGTATTCTGTGTGCGGGATAAGGTTTGGCCCCTTTGTAACTGGACTCTGAGGGTATCGATCCGTGTCGTTCGTCCAAGACGTTCTTTTGCCAGTGTCAGTTTATAAAGCGATTCTGCTCTGAGTAACGCCTGCTCGTCTGCAGTTAGTTGTTGCTTCAGGCGTATTACTTTTTCAAAGGCCTCTACCACAGCCACCACGGTGCGTGAACGGCTGATTTCCAGGTCGCGTGATGCGGTTTTCCGGTATTGTTTGGCTTGAATGATAGGCTCTTCATTGATCAGTGCACCCGCAAAACGAAACAGTGGTTGTGACAGCTCCAGGGTAAAGCGGTTTTGACGGCCAGTATCAATCAGTGACTCACTGAGCCCGCTGACTGAAATTTCGGTTCCATACAGGGTTTTCTTGGATAGCCGCATTCCATAGTAATCGGTTTCCTCGCCGCCCTTGTCCAGGCGCACGCCACCTTCGGGCTTCAGGGAGAGTTCGAAATCCGAGCGTGCTACGCCGATTGAAAGTTCAGCTGAGCCGGTTTGCAAGCGAAGCTGCTTTAGCGAAGGATTGTTTGCCAGCGCTCTGTTAATGGCGTCATCCAAAGTGATGGACTCCATGGCATTTGTGCTTGCACAAAACGTTATCAGTAACAGTAAACCTCGCCTGACCGAGGTCAGTAAGGGCTGCTTTCGACTTTTATGAAGATGGTTAATCAGCATGTCAATCTCGCTTTATCTTCATGGCGCCAAATTAGGGCTTGGTGGCGCATTCTTGGTAATGGTAAAGGACAGGCGGCTTCGCGCACTACTGCCCAAAGGGCCTCGGGTACTTTTAAGTGAACCATCCAGCTTAACCGATTTTGCTTCGGTGGCGGTGCCACTGACCGAATAGGACGCGCGGCCACCACCGGGACATTTATGAAAACTGATGGTACCTGTTACCTTGCTGCCTTTCTGGTTCAGTGATACCACCCAGCGGTAAGCTGCATCGCCGCCTGCGCTGCATGATTTTCTGCCCGTCCATCGCCCCGCAAACTGTGATACCTGGCTTGCACCACTACTGCCGCCGCAATTTTGGTTGAGCGATTGCTGTACAGCTCTTTTTCCCTGATTAAAGGCATCGCGAAGTCGGTTTACATCACCGCTAATGGGACATTTTGCACGTGTATACTGACCGAATAGATTTAAAAATCGATCGGCTTCCGCTAGTATTTTGCAGCCATAGAGCTTTAACGCGTCTTCGTCTTTGGCTCGAGCCGCTGCCATATAGTTATTGGTCAATTTGGTATAGTTACTGCCCACCGACTGCATCTTTCGCACCAGTTGTTTACAAACTGCATTCTCTGCAGGTGGTTTTACCGGTGGTGGAATAACAGCAGGTGGTTTAGCGGGTGCGTCACCTTTCGGATCAGGTTTTGTCTCGGGCTTTGTTTCTGGTTTCGTTTCAGGTTTAGAGGCACCTTCGCATTTCATTTTTGCGGCAGCGGCTTGAGCAGCGGCTTTGTTGTCATAGGAATTTGCACCGAAATTACTATTGTTCGACATAAAGCCTCTGACCATCGCTTTACCCTGAATACAGTAGACATACCAGCGCATTTTCCCGGGCTCTTGCCCGGTGGGTGGTTTTTGCTCCGCAGGATCTGACTTAGGCGGGGCTGCTGAATCACCCCGTTCACGATCGTCATCAGAATGCTCATCGGGATTGGGGATACGCTCCAGATCGGGTGGGTGCTGGAATTCATCCATGCCTCCGCCCCCTTCATCATGGCTACCCCCAAAAGGGTTGCCGGCCTCAGCTACCCGCGTTGCATCCGCGGCACGTTCTCTTTCACGTCGTGCTTCGGCCATTTCATCCCTTCGATAATTGGGATCTATTCCGGTACCGGTACGAGATGTGTTTTGTTGTTCAGGGTTGTTGCCCGGCAGGTTGATTGAACCACCCGGTCCAGATGCTCCGCCACCAGCAGCCACTCGGTCAGGGTCGACATTACCTTCGTCCTCATCAATATCATAGCCATCCCTGTCACCGTCTTCTGATCCGCCGGCTGTTGTGTTGCTGTCCGGAGACTTCGCATCGAGCGATGCTAAACACTGATTACGTTGTTGAATCAATCGTGTTTTTAAACCATCAATCGTCAAGATGGCTTGTGATGCGCCCAATACTTCCGCATAGGGCGTGGTTTTCCCCAGACACTCGGCTTTTACTTTTGCAATTGCCGCATCAACTTCTGTACCAGCTGATTCAAGGAGTTTTAAAGAAGCGTCGGCATTATCCAGCTGGCCGTCAACTGAGGCCAACTCTGGCCCTGGTTCTGTTGTGACGCTGTTAATACGTTGAATCAACCCAGGCAGCGTTTTGTCATCGGAATTGCCGGTCAGAGTGGAAGCTTTACCGCTCAGATCTGCTTGCTGTGTTTTACAGTTGTTAAAGCCTGCAAGTGCTTTTTCCTTATCGGAGCGGGCGCTTTTAATATGATCCTTGATGGCGGCGCGATAAATCAGCAGTTGGCTGAATCCTTCTTTCGTTTTCTGTATTTTGGCGGTTTCCTGATTGGCCGCATCGATAATACGGTCAAACAGATCATCACCTTCCTGTGCCTTGCCGTAGGCGATCACCGCATCATAGTGATGTTGTTTGATGCTGGCCAAATCGCCATCAATTGAGCTAAGTGAGGTTTTTGAAACACACTGTTGAGCGGTAGCTGCGCCCTTTGCCGCAGCACTTTGTGCACTTGCCGCGGCGGCTTTGGCTGCTGAGGCCGATTGCAACACACCTGACCTGACCTCATCCAGTCTTGAACAGGCTGCCAGTGTGTCAGAAATATTGATATTTCCGGTCTGTTTAACCAGCGCATTGGTGAGGCTTTCACCTGCGCTTACCGCGGCATTGGCTGTCTGAGCTGCGCGATCTGCGATGGTTTTTGCGTTATCACAGACTTTTTCCAGCTGCTCAACGCTTCCCGAAAGTGCGGTCGCGGGGTCGACCAGCGACTGATAAGCAACCAGACCATCGGCAATGCATCGTTCAGCCTGTTTTTGTGGGATCCAGGGCAGTTCCTTGGCTTCCATGTCATTGGCGATTGTGGTGGCCTGTTGTTCATAGCTACTGAATTCATTAGCGGCGGGCATTGATTGGCAGTCCGACCGGGCTTCTTTAAATTTGGCTAGCAGATCATCACTGAAATTAGGGTCTTTCCACTTATAATCCTGGTCCGGAGAACTCATCTGCCGGGCCACCCGGTAAGCACAATCAGCCTGATCAGTGGCCTTCTTGATTTTAGCCAGTATCCCCTTAACCTCTGGGAAGTCTTTATACTTCTTCAACAGTTTCGCTGTGCGGACCTTTTCAGCTTTATTAATTCCACCTGCAAGAGCTCTGTCTACTTGCTCCATGACACTCAGTTCAACCGGGTTGACTTCGTCTATGATTTTTTGGCGTCCTTTGAGGCGCTCTGCAATTTTTTTCATGGCTGCAACTGCCGCATCGTAGCCTTTATTTGCGCTTTTAGCCGAGTTTAACTTTTGCTTTTCTTCTTCCAGATAATTACTGGAATCTATGTCATCATCCATAGATGACCGCTCTGTTTTGAAACTGGTTGCGGCTGATTTTATTTCCTGCGCTGTACGGCGCACTAATGCCGCACTGGATTCGGTTTTGCTCACCGCCTGATTGAGTAGTTTTTGTTTGTTGATTGCCTGGTCAAGCAGCTTTTTTCCTTCGCTTTTTGAAAAAGCAGAGCCAATATTGCCCGTGTCCTGACATACGTTGTCGGCCTGGTCAGTGACCGATTGCATATGCCCTTCAAAGTTGCTGTTAATGGTTCTTAGTTGTTGCAGCAACGTATCCAGGTCTTGAGGAGCCTCAGATAGCAGTTTGCATTGCTCTGCAGTATTTAGAAATTTTTTGATTTTCGCCGCTGCAATGTTGCCCTCTTTTACTTTCTCCTGGGCCTGATCGACCACTTCCTTTTTAGCGTCGAAGGCATCGCAGTCTCTCTTAATGCCACGAGCCTGAGTTTGTAGTTTCTTTAATATGGATTTTGCTTCGCTAATCGCGTCCTTATAGTCTTTGCTATGTTGGGCGATAATGCGCTGGATGATTTTTTGTATCTCTTTGTGGGTTGCTTTCGATTTTTCTTTCGAGCTTTCCGCGATATCCCTCAAAATATTTTCTGAGCGTTGTTTTTCCTGTGCCAGCTTACGCTTATAACGAGATTGCACGTCACCGATACACTGTCCCAGACTTGAGTAGCCACCGGCGCATTGCTCAAGCGCTTGTCTTAATGTTTCTTCATTGATGCTGGACACGGAGTGTGCTTTGATTAGGATATGGCTGTCCCTGATCATGATCCATGCGGCATTATGATTGCCACCTGATTGGGCAAGCTCTTGCTTGTAGATGTCTAGAATCTGTTTGAGTTGAGTGTTGGTTAAATAGTTTTTTAACTCCGGGATAATGATCTTTTCAATGCGAATTACTTCCAGGAATATATCAACCGGGGTATAGCTGCCGATTTTGGCACCATCAAATGCCCAGTTGAAAGCGAATTTAAGTGTTTCTTCGGTTTTGGCCTGTATCTGTTGTTGAATGTCTTTTTTTGCAGTTTCCCAAGCGATATTGCCGGCTTTCGAAAAATCACCGTTGAGTGCAAGTTGCGCTATTTTTTTTGATTCCCCCTTGTGGGAGATAACTTGTTTATAGACAAATGATAGAGCAGAATTTTCCAGGCTATCAATTTTTGTACCCAGTTCCTTTTCAAACGAGGCTAAAAATTGATCGGTGGAATACTTCATTGTCGCGTTAATAGCGTTATCAAAATTGCCTTCGACAATTTCGCCCGCGTGCGTTGCCCAAGTACCTATGTGTTGCGCGGTAAATTGCAGATTCTCGTTAACCTTGCCCTCGTTAAGCATTTTCCCGAGTTCATCGACCAGGGTTTCGCGAACCATTTTCTGCTCATCCGCGGAGAGCTGGTCCCAGACACCGGAATGTGCGTTGAGCGGGAACAAAACTGTGCTGAGAATTAACCCAAGGGCGATCACATGCCGGGCTAATCTTGATCTGATTTGATCGATCATACTCATGCTTTTTCTTCCTCGATGGCTTGCAAGAATTTCATCCTGCGGCCAAATTGATTATCTTTAGTTTATTTGCTCCGAATGGCGGAGAGATCTATTTTATTTTCTGTCACCTGAGTAGGTTCCAGCCTGAACCCTTTGAATTTACTGTTTGCCACTTTGCGCGCCAGCACTGCAGATTGGTCGGCATATACCAGGTTTACAGATGCAATATTGTTGCTGAAATCTCTCAGATAAACTTCAGATACGCCGGGTACTTTGCTTTCAAAAAAGTACAGGATGTGATCCAGGTGGCGATAGGACTTCAGCCCCGTGATATTGAGCGCGATGGTTCTGTTTTCACCCTTGGCCTTATTGGTGCTGGCCAGGATTTTGGGGGCCAGTATATCGGCCAGATCCTGTGCGGCTTTTTCCAGGGCCAAAACACCACCCTGAACTTCATCAATATGGGCGATAGCAGAAGTAGCTGACCCGGTGGTGATGATCTGACCGGTATCGTTTTGAATGACACGGGCGGTCAGGGTCGCCTGAATTGACTGCATCTGGGTCTCATAGAGTTTGGCGCCGGCCGGTTTGCTGATAGCGGTACCGATAATCGAAATTTGAGCGCCATGCTGCAGGCCTGCGGCTGCGGCACCCCGATTATCTGCCTCAAGCATCCGTAATCCTTTCGCCTGGACTATATTTCGGCGCACTGTCAATGGGTCGACAACTGGAAAGCCGAGTTCCTGAATCCGGTTCATCAGGGTGATTTCCGCTTGAGTCGGTACTTCCCAACCAGTGGTGTTAAAAACACCCATTACCTTTTCCTGTAGAACGATCATGATGGTGGGCTTGCCCTGCGTAGCTGTTTTACTCTCGGCCAACGCAGTTTGTGCCATCATCAGAGTCAGAACGATCAGACACATTCCGGGGCTGCGGATCAAGGGGTAGAGGTATTTTTGGAGAATCTTTTTCATCTTGTATTCAGCCCTTAATCGTGAGGTTGGTTATGTTTAAAATTGTGACCATGTGGCGGCCTGACATAAAAAGGCCTCAGCCGGGGATAAATGGGTGCCCGGTGAGGAGAAAATCGCAGCACGTAGCGCGAATTTTGGTGTGGAGAGTAGGGCCACGCCGAAAAATGGTATGGATAGTCATTCGGGCGGTAGATATAACTCAGTGGAAACGGCGCACCTGTTCTTGGCCGGTTTTGCTGAGAGGCCATCTCCTGAAACAGATTGCCCAGTTGCAAAGCGCGTTGAATTTGCTGGTCGGAAGGGGTGGGTAAAGGTTTTTCGGTTGCCTTGGCAACGTCCTCGGCAATGGCTAATCCTGATATGGATAGACAGGAGAACAGTATTAAAAACACTCTCGAAATCATCTTTCAACCCATCCAGATTAAAATACCGATATCCAATCTCAGTACCGCACCAAATCGCCGCGCCTAATATCCTGGCCTTTGCAGTCCGGCGTTTTTCTGGCGCTTGAAAATTTTGGCATCAATCGGGTTACTGTAATGTCACATAAATACTCTTCATCACTGCCCAGGTTGAAACCGGTTTCGGGATCGATCAGCGGTTCTCCTTTTGCGTAAACCTTCAGTGTATCGCCTGCTTTAACATTGGCGCTTTTACCCCGGTTTACATAAACATTGCTGCCTTTGCTTTGTATTACGCTACCTTGCCAGGGGATGTTGGCACTTTCTTCCAGGATAAATGTGACGATCTTCTGAACTGCCTGCCGTGTTGCCTGACCGAGAGCCGTACTGTAGAACGCGGATGCACCTATCTTGACATTGTCGGAGCCGCCGAATGCCGCAGCAAGGCTCGCACCTTTAGACTTGGCCGTCCCGCTGGCGTTATAGGAAGCGTGAATCTGACCGGTTGCATTGTCGACGATTCGCACGTCGATACCTACATAGGCTGTTCGCGATTTACCACCGACTTCACCCTGACGAAAAGCGATGCTCAGCCCGCCGCCGGCGGCTTCAGCGTTAAATTCCGTAATTGCCCCTTTAATCATAAACTGGGCGCCGCTGAGTTGGCCGGTTTTGGCTGCTGTTTCCTGGCGAACCAGGCCGCTCATACCTGCTTCCTGTTCTTTGACGATATCCTGAATGGCTTCTCGCTCAACCAGAAGAAAGCGGTTTGATTTGATCAGCTCAGTGATCAGGATTTCTGACAATCCTTCACCCAGACGCCAGTTAAGAGGGACATTTTTTACGCGGTTGTCAAAGGGCAGTACTGCGACCACCTGTTTGGGGCCAAAGTAGGGAGTGACCTCTTCCTGAGGCTTGTCCCCTTTTGCCGATTCCTGAGCAATTCCGCTGCCTGCCAGTGTCAGGAGCAGCAAAGCCAACCCACCGCAGATCCGGCGGTGGGTAGCTTCCCGGATGTTAAATCGAAAGTAGTTAATCACGAGTTAACGTCCTGTTCCGGTCAGGGTGCAAAGTTTGGATCAGGTGGCTGGCCAACGCTCACCGTAAACACCTGATTTGCCGGAGCGGTTCCACCTAACGGACCCTGGCTGCTGGATAGTGTGCCATTGAGTTCCACGGAACTTGCTGAGGTTGCCGTGCCGGTCACGTTATAGGTTGCTCTTCCTTCGCCCGGACATTTGTGGAAAGCGATAATGCCGGAAACCTGATCATCAGTTTGGTTAAGATCGACTACCCAGCGAAATGCAGCATTACCGGTAGCTGAGCAAACCTGAGGTCCGGTCCAGCGGCCTGCGAAGTTGGTAACCGGGTCTGGAGTCGGATCGGGTGTTGGATCCGGAGTGGGATCAGGTGTTGGGTCCGGAGTAGGATCGGGCGTTGGGTCCGGAGTAGGATCAGGTGTTGGGTCCGGAGTAGGATCAGGTGTAGGGTCTGGTGCGGGTGCTGGAGTTGAACCACCGCCTCCGCCACCACCACCGCCTCCGGCAGCTGCTGCACCTCCGGCTACCGCGACGCCACCCAATACCCAGCCCGCCTTGGAACCACCTGAAGCTGCTTTGGAGGCAGACTCGACGGCTGGAGCATCGCCAGCAGCTGCTGATTTACTAACAATCCCGGCGGCTACCCCAAAGCTCTCGGCGTCCGCCACGTAGGCCAGATTGATATAGTCACTAAAGCCGGGAATTGCATCATTGAGTGGATTATACTCGGACCGTGCATCGATGCGAGATTCAGGAGTGGCCTCCGTAGCGCTTCGAGCAACATTCTGCTGGTCTGCCTGAGTTACACGCTCGCGAGAGGGCATTTTCTCATAGATATCCTGCGCATCCTGCAATTTCGAAGCATCAATTTTGACATCTGTGGGCGGCTTTTTGTTAAGTCTGGCCAGTGCTTCCTCATCTTTGATGATTTCAATATTGTAGATATCGGACTTAATCAACTCTTTATTATTGATGATGGCCAGAAGTTGATATCGAACAAATTCTGTGTGTATATCCGGTGCAGGAAGCAGACCCTGATACTGGCCGCCTGAAGTCTGCATCGGAACGAAGTGCCAACGACCGTCATTGTCAGCGCGGAAGTAGGTACGTATTTTAATGTCGTTTTCCTGGGAACTGATACCAGTAGCGACAGCAATTCGCTTTCCGGATCGGGCTGTATCAATAGCCTCATGATTAAAGTCCGCGGCAGCCTGTGCGAGACTGGCAGCGATCATAATAAAGATTATTGATAGTGCCTTCACTGGGGAAAAAGCACTGTTGATTTTCATGCGTACCTCCTGGATTTTTGTTTATTAGGCGGTCTCAAATCGACTTTAGCGTAGTTTTCGTAGTCGGTTCGGGAGCTTATTAATTTGCCACGGATTAGCCTACTGGATCGGGATTTCTGGCTGAAGAGCAAAACTACTTTATTATTTGTGACATGCTCACAAGCGCATCAATAAAGATCGCTGCCAGTAAGGAACTGGCAAACAGGTGTGCTTGCTTAGAGGGGTAAAAAATTAGCTTAGGTCTGATTGAATAATCGTTTGATTTCCGCTTCATGGCGCACGGCAAATTCGAGCAGTTTGCCCGAACCCTGAACGCCGAGTATGGAGCAGATGTTTAAACGGTGATTTTGTACGGTGCGATGGCTGATGTGCATTAAGTCAGCAATTTCGCGGCTTGTTTTGAAATCGCTCAAAAGCTGTAGCAAGGTAAGTTGCGTGTCGGTCAATTCATGCAGTTTACCAACTATCGTGCTGTCGACAGGGGATTGAAGTATTGCCGGTGAGGCGAGTGATGGGCTGACATAGGTGTCGCCTGCACGAACGGATTGCAGGCAGTTATGGAGTTGGTCGTAGGCATCCTCTTTAAACAGATAACCTTTCACACCCATCGAAATAGCTTTATCGATAAAGGCTTCATCGGTCAGCATGGTGAGAATGATACAGGCGGTTTCCGGACAGTTTTCTCTGGTCCACTGCACTACGCCCAAGCCGTCAGTATTGGGCATAAATAGATCAACAATGACGATGTCGGGCTGGTGAAAGTTAATCAGACGAATGGCAGACTGGCCGTCATTGGCCTCAGCGACCACGGACATACCTTCATACTGCTCGACAAGGTTGCGCACTCCTTGACGGAAAATAGGGTGGTCGTCAGCGATCAGTATTTTTGTTTTGTTCATTCGCTACACAGCCTTAAAGCTGATACTAACCGAAGTGCCTTCTCCGGGCGTGGATTCAACTTTGAACTCGGCGTTAATGATATCCGCTCGGTCTTTCATGGAGGTGAATCCAAGACCGGTCTTTTCGTTGTTAGTCTTACCGAATCCACAGCCATTGTCTCTTATAGACATGATAATGCCGCTATTTTTTTGATGCAATGAGATACTGCCAAGTGTCGCGTCGGCATGACTAAGAATATTATTCACGGCTTCCTGTGCGATACGGTACAGGTGTATCTTCTTCTGCTCCGGAATCTGCTCTTCTTTAACGGATATATCCAGTTTAAATTGCGGCGCGCCTTCAACGCGACATTGCTTCACAAAAGAGTCGAGCGCGGTGATCAGGCCGAGTCTGCCCAACTGGCTGGGATGCAGTCGGTGCGAGAGTTCACGGATTTCGGTGATGCTCTGTTTTAACAGTGCCAGTGTTTGTTGATGATCCATCATCGGTGATGGTGAGGCTTCGGTGGCTTCCGCCTGGGATCGTAAATTGATATGCACCAGCGATAGCGTTTGACCAATGGAGTCGTGGAGTTCCCGTGCAATGTGGCTGCGGTCCTCTTCCAGTTTGGTGACCATTTTTTGGCTGAAACTGGACTGTAATTCAAGATTTTTTTCCTGAGCGGCCTTGGTTTCGGCAGCCAGAAGTTTGATGCGGCTTGCCAGAAACAGTGACAGTACCAGTGTTTCCGCTGCTGTGGTTAGCTCGAGCATGTGACTGTAAAGCAGTCCTTCGGGTAACCAGCCAAACTCGTAGGCAAAAGATGCAATAGACCCGGGTAAAACAATAAAGAAAAAATTAATCATTAGAAATTTTGCCGCTGAGATCCTCATTCTCCAGGCGACAAGAACAGCATAACCAATCATTAATACCGAGATCAGGCTGCTGGCATAGATAATAAGTGATCCCGATTGATAGGGTAGTGCTAGTCCGGGTATTGCCAGTATAGCAAGCAAGATCAGGGTAACTTTGCATTGACCGGCCGTTTTTGGTGAATAGCGCGGTAATTCCAGGAAGTTGTAGACAAAAAGTAGTCCGGAGATGTTCATGCCGGTCAGAGCAATTGGCACAATACTGTTAGTACTATTGATGAAGTCTGGCCAGAGGTATTGGCTTGCATACCCGGCCATTGCATAGATCAGGACCAGCGCACTCATGTGATAGGACACATAAAACAGGTAGGTGGTGTCACGTATACTGCTGAACAGGCAAAGATTATAAAGAATCATACTCGCCAGAATACCCAGTAACAGTGCATACCAGGTGTTGCGTTCCAGATTTGCCGCTGTGAACGTTTGTTGATCCTGAACTTCCCAGTTTACTCTGAGAATTCCCTCCGAGGAGACTTGCAGGAAATAGCTCTTGGCTTTTTGTGATAGGGGGAATACATGCAAAGGGTGGTTAACGGGTTTGTCCCGAAAACGTACAGAATCTCCGGCGACCTGCCGGTGTTGCTCAGTGTTCTCTTTCGCACCATTCTCATAGAGGATTGCTGTGTCGAGATAACCTGGTCCGATGACAAGATAGCGAGGTTGTGATTTTTTTGTGGCTGGAAGCGTGAAATGCAACCATAGCGCAGAAGTTGAGTGTTTTGCGCTTACACGGTTTTCCAAGAGACCGGAAAACTGGTTCTGGGAGTGTAACTGGCGGATCTCGTTGATCGAGAGTTTTGCGCCAGCATCTTCATAGACAGTAAATCGAATCTCAGGTCTCGATCTGTTTTCATTACTGAAACAGGAGCCTGTGTAGAGAAAAGCCAGCAATAGCAGCGCAATCATCCTTCTGATACGCATTACTCAAAAACCCTCAGTAATGGAGGCGAGCATAATGCCGGATATAATACGCGCTGATTTTTTTCTTTCCGGATCTGTGGCCGGCGGGTAATCTGTGTGGTACATGAAGCCTTCTTGTTGCCCGACTCGCACACCTTTCTATACGAAAGCGGGTAGATTTTATTTCGGCATCCCCATTATTTCACATTAAACGTGCGCAAAAAAGGTAGACAAATATACCTGAAGCCAGTTGTGACACTGAAATAATTTCAGGATTTTTAGGTGTATTATGCGGTAGGTATGCTGTTCTTGGAATTGACCTGTTTGTGCCGGTTGGAGTATATTCACACAAACTATAGGGGTTTAATACCAGTGCTATGGGCTTGAATGGTCATGAGGGCGTTCAGAATGATCATAAGCCGGTTGCGTGCCTGAATATTTCAGATGGCTGTGTTTTGGTGAAAGAAAGTGGGTAACTATTTAGTTGATACCAGTAATATCGGCGTTCGGCAGCAACTCGATTTTTGGGTGGATGCGGTGTGCCGTACCTATACCAATATGACGGTTCATAAGGCCGGTGAGGAAACGGCGTATCAGGGTTTTTTTGGAAAGATGACGGTCAAGGATATGGGGCAGTTTTCCATCTCTACTGCCGTCGCTGAAAGAAGCCGGGTTGATCGCACGCGCGCTAATATCTCAAACAGTTCAGAAGATATTTTTCTGCTTTATCTGCAGGCTCGAGGCCAGGCACAGTTGCGGCAGGCGAATCAGGATGTTTTCCTCCAGCAAGGTGATATGGCCTTATGTGATGGCAATCGCCCATCGCAATTAACTCTGGTGCCGGATGCGGCCAGTGATCATAAAATGATTGTGGTTAAAGTACCCACGCCCCATCTGATTTCCCTGGCGCCCGGTGCGCGTGCGTTAGCGGGAATAAAAATGGATGGGAATACGGGGGTCAGTGCGATATTGTCGAGTCTGATTCAAAATGCCTGGAAACACCGGGACGAGCTGACCGGCAATTTTGAGGCGAAAGTAGCGGGTCAGCTGCTGGATTTTATTGCGCTTTCATTGAACGAATATATGCCGCAACAATTAACGGATTCAACCGTTCAGGCAGGGCATTTGTTGCAGGTCAAGCAGTTTATTAACAACCGATTGACAGACTCTGATCTGTCCATCGCGATGATTAGCCAGGCAAACGCAATTACACCGCGTTACCTGCACAAGCTTTTTAAGGGAGAGCCATTCACGGTGTCCCAATATATTCTGAACCGTCGTCTGGAGGAGTGTGAAAAAGCACTCCGAAGCCAGCAGTATGCCAGCTTTAGTATTACAGACATTGCTCATATGTGGGGATTCAAGGACTCAGCGCATTTCGGGCATACCTTCAAAAAGAAATTCGTTGTCAGTCCGGGTGAATACCGGAAGTGCTTTAGTTCTTAAATACTCCTTCCCGGACCAGGGTTCCCTGTCAGACATGTCATGAGACGCTCTGATACATGTACTGGATAGTGCTTTACCTAAAATAAAAAGTAGACCCTTCTTTGCGGGGATTGAACGATCGCGTAAAGCGTATCCGGGTCATTTAAAAATATAAAAATAGTACGATTAATGAAAGTTGATAGGCTGCGTATACAAGGCATGGTGTGCCTGGAGCTTATTCAATTTGCGTGTGTCTACCCTGTTCTGGCAGGTTGGACGATCGACAACTCATGCCATTATTGGAAGGAAAATTATGAAAGTACTTTGGTATGCCAAATTATGTTCGCTCATTGCGTTTTTCTTGATTACTACCAATTCCCTCGCGGAATCAGCGAATGAGTGGCAGTCCGGTAAGCAAATTTATAAAAACATCTGCGGTCATTGCCATGAAGTTGGTGTGGGCCCGGTGCTATCGGGTAGAGGCCTTCCGGCGGAGTATTTCAAATCGATGGCCCGCAGCGGGCGCGCCGGGATGCCGGCTTTCAGGCCCACAGAGCTCTCGGATAACGATCTGGAAAAAATTGCAGCATATCTGGTTAGCAAGGGAGAGACTGGAAAATGAATACCCGAATTTCAAGGCGGGGCTGCCTGAAGATGTTGGCGGCTGGTGGCGCGCTGACCTTGGCGCCGATACAGATACTTCAGGCGGGTCAGAGGACACAGGCAATGGTGATAACTGCCAACGCAGCAGATTGTCAGTTATTTGCAGAGGGCGTGGCGCAACGGGCCAGCGCGATTCTGTTACAGGATCAGGCTAACCAGCTGAATGCATTGAGTGCGTTGTCACAAATGTCCAGTGGAGATCTGGTCGTGGGTCTGGTCAATGATGCGCAAAGAGTTTTAGTGGAATCGTTCATCCATGATCGTCGTGGAGTGGTTCATGAAATTGCTAGATTTAATGATGCATTGAACAAAAAGGACTTGGTAAATATAGGTGCCATGACCATAACTGCTGCTCTATCAGATAAGCAAAGGTCGACTCAAGTCCAGGGAACTGTTTCCGGAAACGGACCGCTTATCAGCTTTTACGGTTACCTTTCGTAGTTTATTGACCGGTTTGCAGGTGAGTCTCATCAATGCTGCAGTCTGACAAAACAAGAAATTAAGAGAAGAGGTTTCGTTACTATGACTATTAACGTTTTACCCCCAGGCGTATCTGCCAGGAATTTTAAGAAAGCTGTAAAAGAATATAGCGCAATTGTCGGTTCTGAAAACGTACATGTTTCTTCGGATAGTTTAGGTTCCTATCAAAAAATTATGATTCCCGTAGAGGCAAGTGACTATGCGCCGGCAGGGGCTCTGGCTCCAGGCTCAGTGGAGGAAGTCCAGGAAATTCTTCGGGTTTGTAATAAGTATAAAATCGCTGTATGGCCTGTATCCACTGGTAAAAACTTTGGTTATGGCTCCGCATCAGCAGCCACCAAGGGGCAGATGATTCTGGATCTGCGCCGCATGAATAAAATTATTGAAGTTGATGCCGATCTGGGTACCGCGCTGATTGAACCAGGTGTGACCTATCAGCAACTGAAAAACTATCTGGTAGAAAACAATATTCCGCTTTGGTTATCGTGCCCTGCACCCTCGGCTATCGTTAGTCCTCTGGGTAATACAGTTGATCGTGGTGTGGGATACACACCTTACGGCGAGCACTTTCTGTTCTCCTGCGGTATGGAAGTGGTGATGGCTGACAGCCAGGTGCTGCGTACCGGCATGGGGTCGATGGAAAACTCAAAATCCTGGCAGGTGTTCAAGTGGGGCTATGGTCCCTATCTGGATGGTATCTTCACCCAGTCAAATTATGGCATTGTGACGAAACTGGGTCTTTGGTTGATGCCGCAACCGCCTGCTTTCAAGCCTTTTGTGGTGCGTTATCCCAAAGATACCGATATCAAAATGCTGGTTGATACCATTCGACCTTTGCGTATATCCAACATTATTCCCAATGCGGTTGTTATTTCGCATGCACTCTGGGAAGGAGGCTCCCATGTAAACCGCAAGGATTATTATCAGGGTGAGGGGACAATACCGGATGCAGCCGTTGAAAAGATGAAAGCAGATCATGGTATCGGGGCCTGGAATATTTATGCCGGATTGTACGGAACGCCTGAACAAAATGACCTCAACTGGAAGATTGTGAAAGGTGCCTTTGAGGCGACAGGTGGTCTTATTCAGGAAGAGGAAGAAATGAAGGGCAATGAGACCTTTGAGTATCGGGCGCAATTGATGCGTGGTGAGATGACGCTGCACGAGTTTGGTCTGTATAACTGGCGCGGTGGCGGCGGATCGGCCTGGTTCGCACCTGTGGCGCAGGCCAAGGGCGACGATACGCTTGAACAGATGGATCTGGCCAAGCGAATACTGGGTAAATATGGTTTTGATTACGTCGCTGAGTTTATTGTCGGCTGGCGTGACATGCACCACATTATCGATCTTCTTTACGATAAGACCAATGCTGAGGAAACTCGAAGAGCGGACCAGTGTTTCGATGAGTTACTCACCGAGTTCACGGCGCGCGGCTGGGGTTCCTATCGCACCAATACGGCCTTTATGGATAAGGTCGCTGATTCCTTTGGACCGGTTAAGAAGGATGTCAATCAGAAGATTAAGCGCGCGCTTGATCCGAATGGAATCATCGCCCCGGGCAAGTCGGGTATTTATAACTAGGAAAGGGACACTGATCAGGATCGGGAGTGACTTGCCGCAAGGCGGAATTCGATAACAGAGCGCTCTTTTCCACATTCAGTGGTTTTAACTGTGAGGTCAGTCCAGTGAGCTGAACGTCGCGGACGTGACTGAGCTTTTGAATAATTTAAAATTTGTTGGGTACTCAGTATGTTGTACCGAACACAGGAGGATCAATATGCCAACCAATGCACGTGCTGCCATCTGTCGTGGAAGTGAACAGCCATTTGCTATCGAAGATGTGGTTATCGATGACCTGCAGCCCAATGAGTTGCGGGTTCGTATTGTCGCCAGCGGTATCTGTCATACCGATCTCGCGGTGCGCGATGGACATTTGCCAGTTCCGCTGCCTGGCGTGCTGGGTCATGAAGGCGCTGGAATTGTCGAAGAGGTCGGTTGTGATGTGACCGTAGCGAAGCCCGGTGATCGGGTGGTGATGAGTTTTAACAGTTGCGGGGAGTGTCCCAGCTGTTCCTCTCACTCGCCTACCTACTGTTACGAGTTCTTTCCGTTTAACTGGGCCGGTGCCAGACCCGACGGTTCTCCTACCATGTATAAGGATGACGATCCCGTAAATGCCAGTTTCTTTGGTCAATCCAGTTTTGCCACCCAGGCGATTGCGAACGAGCGAAACGTCGTGAGAGTCCCCGATAGCGCAGCGGAGATTCCGCTGGAGCGTATTGCTCCAATGGGTTGCGGGCTAATGACGGGTGCCGGTGCGATCCTTCGCAGCATGCAAGTACGAGCCAATATGCCGATTGCGGTGTTTGGCGCAGGTACGGTTGGTATGGCCGCGATTATGGCTGCAAAGATTGCCGGTGCTGATCCGATTATCGCGGTGGATATTAATGATGAGCGGCTTGAGCTTGCCAGGGAGCTGGGCGCTACGCATGCCTTTAACGGTAAGGACGATGCGATCGCTAAAATTCGCGAGCTTTGCCCGACCGGTTTGGGCTATGCATTCGATACCACCGGATTTAAGTCGATCATCCAGGACGCGTTTGGATTACTGGCATTCCAGGGAATGCTGGGGATCGTCGGTGCCTGCGGGCCAGAGGAGACTATGGAATTCAACGAGCTGGAATTCATGTCACAAGGGCGCACCGTGAAGGGAATCCTGGGAGGCGACAGCGACCTGGTGAACTTTATTCCCGAGCTGATTGGTTATCATCTCGAGGGACGGTTTCCATACGACAAGCTGATTGGTTACTTTGATTTTGACAACATCAATGAAGCAATTGAAGCCACCGAAAAGGGAACGGTCGTCAAGCCTGTACTGCGAATCAGTCAGGAGTGATAGCGACTCTATTTCGGTGACGCATTAAACCGCAGGTCCAGCGGGTAGCGCCGCAGTACACGCGATGGTGAATGATTGTGTACGGCGGCGAGCGGACGACCATGTCTACCGGCTTTACCACTGACCGCGTGTTTTCAGGCGCCGAAGCATTTGATCAATTGAGGGGGGTTAATGGTGAATATTATAATAACAGGTGTGTTGGGTATTCTTCTGGTATTGGCGCTTTCTGCGGTATTGGTGGCCGGCTTTACCAGTGCGGCTGATACTGATTTTTTTCTGAACTGGGTGGGCACCTTTTTTCTGTGTGGAACCCCCTTTCAAATCATGCTGGCAGTGGTTTGGGAGCACAAGGTGCCTGCCTCAGTCGGTAACCTGGCCCAGCCGCTGAAAGGTCTGGTGTTAACCGGTATGTTTGTGCTGGCAGGCGCTGTGGTCATGGCAATTCTGCTATATACGGTAGGGCAGGGTCAAATGACACCCATATTGATTCATTATGCCATTCAATCGGTGGGTTTAAGTCTGCTGGTGATTATCGTTTTTGGTTGTTGGCCGGTTAACAAGCTCACGGATAATCGGGTGCTGTTGGGTCTTGGTACCTTGGTTTACTGCTATATCCTGAATTTCATACTATTCAAACTTTTCTATGACTACAGCTTTTTCGCTGGCGCGCCATTTTACAGCGAGGCGCTGAATCCCGGAGGAATGTTTAACGGCATTACGGCACTGACCTTCGCTGTCACCGCAGTTGCGCTGGTGATGGTGTTGATTATGTTTGAGATGTGGCCGGTACCGAAATTGATTCTGGATGGCGGTCAGCCGCAGTTTGGTTTGGTTGGCACCGCCTGGGTACTGATGTTTTCAGCGCTGGTGTATTACGTTTTTGTATTTGTGATTGGTATGGAGCCCATGGATTTTATGGTACAGGGGCCAGTTTGTATCATTTTTGGCGCATTTCTTGTCGATAATATGATGCAATTTCAACTGTTTGCCAATTTGCAGCAACCGTTGCGTGGTTGTGCCAAATCAGTCATCTGTCTCATTGGCGCGCTGGTGATGTACCGTCTTTACGAGTGGGCGCTGCCATTGTTTGTTGGCAGTACCTTACCTGCCGGGCCCGCATCAGGGTATGCTAAAGAGGCCTGGATCGGAACGGCAATGCTCGGCATTACCTTCCCTGTCATTAATATAGTATCGGGTGCATTTGAGTTTTGGCCAATACAAAGGGCAAGTAAAGACGAATCCGCCGTGGCCTCCACAGAGGGCATCTAAATATATTCGTAACATTCACTGTAGCCGTTTGGCGTGGGTGAAAAGTTAGAAAAAGCAACGCGAGGTAAAAAATGAACGAATATCAATTGTTTATCAATGGCGAATACAGACCTGCAGAATCGGGAAAGAAGGCCGACAGCCTGAACCCGGCAACCGGGGAGGTTTATGCGACGGTTCATCAGGCCGATGTGGCTGATGCCCAAAAAGCGCTGGATGCTGCCGAGGCAGGATTCAAGGTGTGGAGCCAGATGCCTGCGGCGGCGCGTGAAGCGGTGATGATGAAGGCCGCTGATGTAATGGCATCCAGACAGCAGGAGATGATGGATGTGCTGATCGATGAGGCAGGTTGTACGCTGCTGAAAGCGGGCTTTGAGGCCAGCCACACGCCTGATTTTGTAAGGGCGATGGCGGGAGAGGCAAGGCGTATCATCGGCGAGACATTTGAGTCTAATCTGCCGGGTGTATTTTCCTACTCCATCCGCCAGCCACTGGGTATCGTGCTGGCGATCTCGCCCTTTAACTTTCCGTTATTGCTGGCAATTCGAAAGATTGGTTGGGCGCTGGCAGCAGGTAATGCCGTGATTCTGAAGCCATCTGAGGTGACCCCGGTGGTGGGCCTTAAAATTGCAGAAATATTTGCAGAAGCCGGGTTGCCACCCGGCGTATTGAATGTGATTCCAGCCACCGGCGGTGATCTGGGGGATACCCTGATAGCTGACAAGCGTGTCAAGCTGGTGACCTTTACCGGATCGAGCAGGGTGGGTGCACTTATTGCGGCAGAAGCGGCAAAGAACCATACGCGCTTTGGTCTGGAGTTGGGTGGAAAGAATCCTCTTATTATTCTGGATGATGCAGATCTGGAATATGCGGTGAATACGGCGGCGTTCAGTAACTACTTTCATCAGGGTCAGATCTGTATGACCGGATCGAGAGTGATTGTCGAGCAGGGTATATACGATCAGTTCTGTGAAAAATTTGCGGCCAAAGTGGCGACGCTGAAAGTGGGTAATCCTCGGGATCCTGGTGTGATTATCGGCCCGCTGATTCGCCCAACGCAGCCGCAGTTTATCAAAGAGCAGCTTGATCGGGCGGTTAACGAAGGAGCCAGGGTGTTAACCGGTGGTACCTATGTGGACAGTTTCTTCCATCCGACGGTGGTGGCTGATGTGACGCAGCAGATGAGTATTTTTAGAACGGAGTGTTTTGGCCCGGTAGCTTCGGTGATTAAAGCCAATGATTATGAAGATGCGTTACGTCTGGCGAATGACAGCGAGTATGGACTCAGCTCAGCGGTCATTACCAATGATCTGCAGAAAGCAATGGCAATCTCAAGAGGTATTGAGTCGGGGATGTGCCATATTAATGGCCCGACTGTACGTGATGAGGCAGTGGTTCCTTTTGGCGGCATGAAGAGTTCGGGGATGGGCCGCGAGGGTGGTCGCTACGCGATGGAAGAGGTTACAGAAGTTAAGTGGGTGACCATTCAGCAGGGCCAACAGCAGTATCCTTTCTAGGCTGTTTGTCTCGGTAGGGTCCGGCTTAAGCCGGACCGGAACCCTTTACTGTGCGGTATAACCCCCATCCACGACAAATTCCCCTCCAGTGGCAAAGCTCGATTCATCTGATGCCAGGAACAATACCATCGCTGCAATCTCTTCGGGCAGACCAATTCGGCCGATTGGGTGCATGGCGCTAAATGCGGCTTCAGCGTCCTCTACACTCATTCCGGTCGCTTTGCTGGCCATCTCCATGCCGGATTCGGTTTTGATCAGGCCTGGATGTACGCTATTGATGCGGATGTTGTACCTCTGCTGGCCACAGTGGATCGCGGCGGCTTTGCTGAACAGTTTGACCCCGGCTTTGGCGGCGGAGTAGGCCACCAGATTTGGAGAGCCAACCAGCCCCCCGACTGACGACATATTGATAATCGAACCGCCACCGCTTGCTTTCATGGTTTTAACTGCAAGCTGGGTGCCGATAAAGGTACTGTCGAGATTCAGCGAGATGATGTTGCGCCAATCTTCCAGCGAGAGTGTTTCCAGATCGTTATAGGTGCCGCCGCCAGCGTTGTTGACCAGTACGTCGAGGCGTCCAAATTGCGTCAGCAAAGCGTCAAAAACAGTCTGCCACTCCTCCTCAAGGGTGACGTTATGAGACAGGAAGATTGCCTCCGCCCCTGCCTGTTGCAACTCGGTCGCCAGTAATTCTCCCCTGTCGCGATCAATATCGGTAAGCACCATGCGTCCGCCTTCAGAAGCCAGTAAACGTGCTGTTGCTGCTCCCAGGCCGTTTGCCGCGCCGGTTATTAAACACACTTTTCCATCGATACGTCCCATCATGGTTTCTCCTCAGTAGCGGTTAACTATGTTTTCCGCCCTCAGGCGGCCCTCAATATATTTTGTCAATGCCTGCACGGCCTGGTCGCAGGAGCGAAAAACGGCAATCCCTTGGTCCTTGAGTTTCTTAACGAGGGGTGTATAGAGTTCGCCTCCGTCTATAACACCCAGAATTGGTTTGCTTTGTGAAGCGACCAGTTGTGGAAGCTGCTCGGCAATGCTCTGCGGGCTGTGGATATCGAACCCCGGTTTTGAACTGCTGTTCAGGGTTCGCATCATCGGCGACATGGGATCCAGACCGACCACCACGGCATCGACACCGCTGTCCTCACAGAGCGCTGCAGTACATTGGATATGAGCCTCGTCATCGGCGCCCGGATTAATATCGAAGGGGTTGCGAACCTCCATCAGAGTATCGAGATTTTTAGCGGCCAGGATCTGCCGCAAACGCTCTCTGGTGGCGGGTTCCGGCGCCGCCATCTGCAGCGAGAAACCATCGTTATGGATGCTGTCCGCCATCCCCACCGCTTCGAATCCGGCGCCACTGATCGCGCCGAGCCGGTTGCCGCCGATCTGCTTATTGTGCAGCACGCCTGCCAGGTAAAAAAGGTCGTTAAACTCGCTGAGACTGTTCGCGACAATCGCTCCGGCCTGGCGAATGATCGATTCACAGATACTGTAGTCGCCGGCGATAGAGGCGGTATGACCCATCGTGGCATCCCGGCCGGCATCCGATTGGCCGGCCTTGTAAAAGATCACCTCTTTACCTTTACAGACAGCGTGGTGAACGGACCTGGCGAAGCTCAGTCCGTCCAGATCGTTAAAGCCCTCCACATAAAAACCGATCACATCGATCTCCGGATGTTCGGAAAAATAGGCGAGCATATCACCGTGGGTGATATCGTTCTGATTGCCCAGCGCAGCCAGGTACTGGGGGTCGAACCATGGGTTCCTGCTCATGCGGGTGACCATAAAGGCGCCGCTCTGACTGACCAGAGCGGCGTTGCGCTGCTGTTTCTTGGGAATGTGGGGGAGTTTTTCCTTGGGAATAAACCAGGAGTCGTATTGCCCGGCGCGCGATACCACGCCGAGGCAGTTGCCACCCAGGAATATTGGGCCGCCACCTGTTTTGGCGTGAGAGGCATTAATTCTATCTTTCATTGCAGTCGTTCGTTCGCGGCTGGCTTCGGTTTCGCCTAGTCCTCCTGGAATCAGCATTACCGATTCGGCAGAATCTGTTTTAATCAGGTCATCAACCAGTTCAAATACCGCTTCAGCGGTGACGGCGACAATTAGCAGATCGAGCTTGTATTCCAGTTTGGCGAGACTCTCTGCACACCTAATACCATCTATCTCTGCGGTACCCGGACGAATAATGGTGATTTTTGATTTATCATAACCACTGGCTACCAGATTGTTTAAAATGATGCGACCAAAGTTCATTTTCTCGGCGGATACACCAATGATGCCGATAGCAGAGGGATGGAACAGATTGTCGAGTTTTTTAATAGGTCTGGGAAGCGGTAACGCCTTTGGCATATCAAAGCGACACATACCGTCAAGTGGCATCATGCCTTTATCTGAAATGGCAAAGGGGTTTATTTCCAGTTCCTCAATCGTATAGGGCGCGCTCGAATTGGTTACGGAATAGTAGTTGCCGAGTTCGATGAACACGCTAAAACATCTTGCCAGCTGCTCATCCGAGATGGTGCGTTCCCGGCCTCGGGTATGGCCAGCGAGGACCTTGTAAGCCAAAGTTGACTGAAACTGCTTAAAGAAAGCTCTACCATCTGTTATGTCGGTGGATGCAGAAACTACTGCCAAGCCTTTTCGGAACCCGTCTGCAAAAAGCTCTGTATCTGTGCCGCCCAACCCTGCGCTGATGGTCATTCCAAACTCGCGGGTGTTGCGTAGCCCAATCAAAATTTCGCTACCAAAGGCTTTCGATTCGACCGGGATAAACTGCACCACCAGCACACCGAGAATATCACTTTCTATTGCTCGAAGAAGCTGTTCTCCCTTCAGTTCTTGATAAGCATCTGGTCGTTCATGATCACAATCTTCTTCGAGGTAGCGCTGGAACAACGTTGGCACAGAGTTAAGCATTTCCCAAGTAGCAGCTTTTATGCTTTCGGGTTTATTGGCGACTATCTTAACGCCACCCGCTTCTGTTTTGTGAATGATGGTTGGAGAGACAATTTTTAAAACCACCTTGTCCCCGGTAAATTGATCCAGTGGCTGGTCCGCTAAGCTGCTGGAAGAAGGAATAAAGTGCGTCTTTGGTGCTGTGACAACACCGGTGGCGTCAAGTAGCCTGTAGACTTCGTGCTCAAAAAGCGCTTGACGATTAGAGATAGCACTCTGAGCAAGCAATTCTGTAATGGTTGTAAAATCAATCATTTAGAGATACCCGGATATTGATTTCTGCATGGATGAGACGCCGTGCTAGAAAATTCGATTGTTAACTTCTGAGAAAATCGCTGATTTTGGATTTCTCCTGATCGGAATCCAGCAGCGTGACGTGGCCACCCTGGCGGGGGAATAAAGTGCATTCTGGACCGCGCTCTTGCATCTGTTCCGATTGCTCTCGGGATACTATTGACTCCCGACCTCTGATTAACAAAGTCTTAGCTGTGACTCGGTCGTAGTAATTCCACAAATCAAAATCCTCCGGATGGTCACTAAATTGATTGGCAATAGCCGGATCATAATGAAAGGAAAAGGAACCATCTTCGTTGCGGCGAACCCAGCGTTGTGCCAGCTGGCGCCACTGTTGTTCATTAAGAGTCAGCCCCATACTCGACAGGAAATTGCAAACATGGTTTTCAAAAGCAATAAAATTATCGAATTTCGCCGGTTTGCTGAGCTTTTTCTTTACCGCTAGGCGAAACTTGTCCGGTAATGAAGGGCCGACATCGTTAAGAACCAAATGGGTAATAGGGATTTGCTGCATTTGTGCCGCCAAAATCATTCCCAAACTGCCTCCTTTGGATGACCCAATCCAGCGTACACCAGATGTTTCCAGTTGGCTTATCAGGTCCTGTGCAATCGCGGCAGAAAAACCAAGACTGGGATCGTGAAAACCGTCCTGAATCCAGTCAGATAATCCACAGCCGATTGCGTCCGGGCATATGACGTGATAGTCCTTCGCCAAATACTCCGCCAATTGCTCGTGATCGTGACAGGTTCCGGTTACTCCGTGCCAGATAATAACTGTTTCCTTATGTGATTCACCCCACTCAATAAAGTGAATTTTTCGGTTCTGGCAGGTTAAAAACCGGGACCGGGATTGATTCATAATTGCTCCTGATACATAGATAAACAATTCAACTAAACTAGAACGAGTGTTCTATTGAATTTTAGGGATGTTACCACTGAAATTGTTGTTTCTCAACAAATATGCCGAGGAAAATTATTAACCTATTGGTATATAAGAACAAAAAACATTAGATCGATCGTTCTACTTTTTTGTTGACAGGGGTGTTTGGTTGATGTCTAATAATAGAACGATCGATCTAGAGTGAAACGAACGTTCGAAATTTTTACCCTGCAGCACTGATAGGGCGTAGAATTAGTGACTCTAATCAAAGCAAGCAGAGTATAGGAAGAATATGGCTGAGAATAACAATCGAAGAGATGAGGTGCTGGAAACCGCTATCGATCTTTTTTCAGAAAGGGGTTATGCGGGTACTTCGATCAGAGATATTGCAAAAGCGATTAATCGTAGTGTATCGAACGTTTACCACTATTTTGAAAACAAGGAAGACTTGTGGTTGGCAATTTTGGAGTATTCCGTTAAAGGGCTGCCGGATAAATTAAGGGGGATTGCCCACGGCGAGGGAGAACCCTTAGAGCGGTTTAAGCGATTGTTGAGAGCTCATCTGGAGTCATCGGTAATGCATCGTCGTGAATCTAAAATTTTCTTTATCGATGAAGAAAGATTGTCGCCAAAGGGGAAAGAGATAAACCGGCGTATCCAAAAGGAAATACTGGATATTTATGTTGAGCAGCTGCGGATAATGCAGTCGCACGGGTTGGTTCACACGAAGCACATCAAAGTGCTGGCCTTTAATATGCTCGGCACCATTAACTGGTATCTACGTTGGTATCATGCCCGCGGCGGTTTGAGCGAAGAGGAGGTTCATGAGGAAATTATTCAATTTGTACTTTTTGGTATGTGCGGGTCTAGCAGCGGCAATGACAGCTGATGTCGACTCGAGAGTTGGGCGTAAAGCTGTTTTGATGAGGGAGATTTGATGGGTTACACGATAGATATTGATACTGGCGGAACTTTTACTGACGGGTTTGTGGTTTGTGGTTCAGAGGTTAGGACGGTTAAGGTCGCTACCACACCGCATGATCTGACCCTCTGTTTTCTGGAGTGTATAGCCGCAGGCGCCAAAGCCTTTGGAGTCAGTGCCGAAGATTTTCTTTTCGATACCGATATTATTCGCTTTTCCAATACCATAGGCACAAATACGATTATTGAGCGTAATGGAGCCAAAATTGGTTTGCTGCTTTCTGAGGGGATGGAGGATTTGGCTCCTGTCTCTGGCGAGGGTAAAGCACCATTGGTTGATCCCGATATGGTAATCGCTCTACCGGAACAGGTGGATCAGAGTGGTGCAGTAATCTCTGAGCCGAGTGAGCAGCAGGTGTTACAGGCAGCGCAAACGCTAATAGACCGCGGTGCCAGAGGCCTAGTGGTTTGCTTTGCCAATTCGGAGCAAAATCCGGCTAATGAACGTCGGGTGCGACAAATTATCAAACGTGAATACCCGCGTGATTATCTCGGTTCGGTGTCAGTCTTTTTATCCTCCGATATTTCACCCCGCTCCGGGCTGGCGGAACGTCTTAACAGTGCCGTACTGAATGCCTATATTCATCCCAAGCTGGCGCGTTTGCTCTATAAGGCAGGCGAAGATCTGCGTCAGCGCCACTACCGCAACACTCTATTTATAGGTCATAACAATGCTTCGGTGGCACGTGTCGCAAAAACCCGGGCTATCAATACTTATAACTCGGGACCGGCAGCAGGACTGCTGGGAGCGCGAGAGATTGGGCAGCTTTACGGAATTGAAAACTTGATCTCTACCGATATGGGCGGTACCTCTTTTGATATCGGTTATGTTAGTGACGGTCAGGCTAGTTATGCATTAGAGCCAGATGTGGAAGGTTTCCCCTGTAATTTGCCCATGATGTCCATTCTGGCGCTGGGAACCGGTGGTGGTTCCATCGCGCACTTGGAAAACGGCGAACTTAGAGTTGGTCCGCAATCGGCTGGCGCACTACCGGGTCCGGCCTGCTTTAATCTGGGTGGTACTCAGCCAACGGTGACAGATGCCAATCTGGTACTAGGGGTGCTGGATCCGGACTTCTTCCTGGGCGGCAGTATGCGACTGGATGTCGAGAAGGCGAATGAAGTGATAAAACGTGATATTGCAGACCCTATGGGACTTTCGGTGCCGGAGGCCGCCTGGCAAATTAAGCTGGCAGTCGATGCACAGATGGGAGCGGCGGTAAGTGGTGTGGCGGAAAAGCTACCTGCTGGCGCCGATCCAGTGGTGGTTGCCTATGGCGGTGCCGGTGGTTTGCATGCCTGTGATATCGCCAGTGCATCGTCGGTCAAAAAAATAATCATGACGCCATTTTCTGCGGTTTCCTCAGCGTTTTCATCGTCGCTGCTGGATGTGGGTCATCTATATTATCAGCGGATCGACCAGGCATTCACACAGGATATGGATAGCACTTTGTTGCAGCAATCGGTTGACGACATGATGCAGGAAGCGGTGAGGGATATGCGTGGTGAAGGTTTTACAGCAGATATGCTGTCATCAGAATTGCAGCTTTTCATTCAAACTGGAGAGGATGGCAAAGAACTATTGTTACATGCGCCGGCAGATTTCTATCAGCAGCAGGAAAGCTTTTGTCAGGTAATCGAGCAGGCGAAAGAGACTTTGGTGTTGGCTGGCGAAGATCCGGAGCAGGGAATCCAGTTGGTGACGATCGCGCTAATGGTGCGAGCTCCTGTTCCCCATTTTGTGCAGACGGAATTGTCTAAGGGCGCAGTCAATGAGTCCGAAGCAATTAAATCAACCCGGCTACTCTATGTGGCTTCGGCACAGGACTATGTGGATGCTCCAATCTATGATCGCGCCAAACTCGGTTACGGGGCAGAACTTAAGGGGCCTGCGCTGGTGGAATCTGATCAGACCACTGTTTTGGTGCCGGAAAACTGGGAGCTGGCTATTGATCAGTATGACAACTGTATTCTTGAGGAGGTACAGGCATGACCAAAGTACGTATTACGGAATGCCTCGATATAGATCTGGATAACGAACGCTGGTGTTGCAACCGTTGTGGACAGGATATCTATGATGCGCGTGATAACTATAAAAAGGGATGCTTGATTACTGAGCGTGATATGGCGGAGGTGCATCCACCTATGGTTGACGGTGCTGCCTATAGCTTCGCACCTGACAGCGATTACTGCCGTTTGCTGGAATTCTATTGTCCTGGTTGCGGTACCATGCTGGAGAATGAATATTTGCCGCCCGGACATCCCATCACCCATGAGATAGAGCTTGATATTGATGCTCTAAAGGTGAAACAGGGACAGAACGCGGAGCAGGGGGCTTAGCAATATGGCGCGAACTGCTTTTGATGCTTTTTTGGCTGGTCATCAGACTCCTGAAAAAGCTTTATTGCCTGCAGCAGAACCATTGGCCGCGCGGGTGGGTAGCATGGATCTGAAGAATATGATGTCAGATCCCGCTAACTGGAGCGCTAATCTGGCGAAAACCGGTCGCCTACTGGAGCTTAGCGGATTGATCTTGGGCTTGGACGCCACTCTGGTGGCTGAGGCTTACGGCCTGGCGCCGTATTGGGAAGATGATATACCCAGGGCTGTTAATGAAGGGCAGGAAGTTTTGTCGCAACCTTCCACAGGTGGACGTCTAGGTAGCGCTCTGGATGCGTTGGATCGTCTGGTACAAACGCAAAGACCCCATTATGGCTGTGTCGCAGGCATGGCTGGTCCGGCTGAGTTAGCACAAATGCTGTTCGCAGACAGTGACGGATCGCACATGGCGGATCTGAAACAAAGCCTGGTGGAACTGGCGGAGGCCTTCTGCAAGTTACGTCCGGATATGCTGCTGTTCCGTGAAGGCGCTGCACTTGGCAACACTGCTATCGGTATGCAACATCGTAAAGCCTTTAACACATTGAAGAATATGGCGGGCTATTTCAATGTTTCTATCGCCATCTATCTGGAAGGTTACGACTCCGCGCTGCTGCCTGATCTTGCCAAATTGAAAGTACCTTTTATTTTGCTGGGCGCGGATAAGGATGGTCGCGCACCCGAATTTGCTGCGGTGCGCGAGTTGGCTTCAGGCATAGAAGGTGTTGGTGTGCCGCTACCCTTTGACGACATTGAGCAGGCAGCTGGATTAGTAGATGGCTATAAGCAACAGCTCGAAGGAGTGAATTACCTCTATACCAGCATGTATGAACTTCCCAGAGATACGGATCTGGAGATGGCTCGGGAAATTAAAGAATTAATAGGAATTTAGGAATTAATAATGACCACATCTAATTTCAGTGTAGGGATCGATGTCGGTGGCACGTTTACCGATTTTTTCTGCTCCGACGATGCTCGTGATTCGCAGACTTGTAAAACACCTACCACTCATTATGACCTCTCCATCGGTTTTATGCGGGGGATTGATATGTTGGCGCGTCATAACCAACTACCGACAGCGGATTTTTTAAAGCAGGTTGGCTCGATTCGTTATTCCACAACGGTAGGCACCAATGCCTTAATTGAAAGAACAGGCCCTAAGCTGGGGCTGATAACGACAGCCGGTTTTGAGGATAATATTTTTATTGGGCGAGCTCGCAGCTGGGCTGATGGTCTGGGTTGGCAGGAGGGTCGTGATCAGGCCCGTATTCAGAAACCGGAGCCGCTAATCATGCCGAACATGGTGGTGGGTGTACGTGAACGTATTGACTATGCCGGAAAGGTGGTCAGCCCACTGCAGAAAGACGAGATTCTGGCAAAGCTTCAGGAGTTGGTCGATAAGGGTGCACAGGGTTTTGTTGTTTCCCTGCTCTGGTCCTTTGTTAACCCTGAGCATGAGCAAATGATCAAACAGATCATTGAGGAAGAGTATCCAGAGGATTACCTTGGTTCGATGCCGGTGATTCTCTCTTCCGATATTTCGCCAAAGTCAGGCGAATACACACGCACCATGACCAGTATAGTGAACTCCTATATTCACGGCGTTATGGCGGATGAGATGAACAAGCTGGGTAATGAGCTGCGTGATAAAGGCTACAAAAAACCGCTGACGCTGGTGCATAACACGGGTGGTACCAAGAAGGCGTCACGCACTCGGGCTGTGCTGACTCACAATGCCGGTCCCGTTGCCGGACTGCACGGTTCAGCCTTTCTCGGCAAACTAACCGGCGATGAAAATATCGTATTTACAGATATGGGTGGCACCTCCTTTGATATCGGATTAATCGAAGGGGGTGAAATCAAGGCCCACGATTTTATACCGGTGGTTGATCGCTGGCGTACTAATATTCCCGCCATTGAAGTGAAGTCGATAGGCGCCGGTGGTGGTTCTATCGCCTGGGTCAATGATCTGATGGGCAATGCCCTGGAAGTGGGGCCACAATCCGCCGGATCTATGCCTGGGCCGGTCTGTTATGACCAGGGGGGGCAGGAACCGACTGTCTCGGATGCCGATCTGGTGTTGGGATTTTACAACCCGGAAAATTATCTCGGTGGTGAGATGCTGCTGGATGAAGAGATGGCGCGTGATGCTATCGAACAGAAAATAGCCAAGCCGTTGGGAATCGATGTGATGGAAGCGGCTTACCGCATTCGTCGTCTTGTGGACGCCCGCATGGGGCAGGAAGTGTTTAATGAGGTGGCACTTAAAGGGCATGATCCCCGTACCTTTGTAGTGCTCGCCTGTGGCGGTGCCGGTGGCGCTCACGCTTGCGGCATCGCGCCCTTTATCGGGTCGAAAAAAATCATTGCGCCAAGACAGTCTTCGGTGTTTGGAGCCTATGGTGCTTCACTGATGCAGATTAAGGAAGTCTGGGATCGATCGCGTTCCCTGAAGCTTTTTAATTATGGCAGCCAGTCCTATCTGCAGGATCTGGAATCCTTTAACTCAGTAACGCGGGAACTGAAAGACCTGGCACTGCGTGATTTGCAACTGGAGGGTTATGGAGAAGATCAGATCGATTTCACTCTGGAATTGAACATGCGCTATGGCAGCCAATACAACATGACCAAGGTGAAGACAAGCACTCTAGAATTGTCCAGCTCCGCTGATGCCGAAGTGCTGTGCGATAGCTTTACCCGTCAGTATGCGGAGATCTATTCGCCTGAAGCGACCTTCCCGTCAGGAGGTATTAATGTCGAAGGCTTTTCTTTGACGGCAGCGGTGCGGCTCAACAAAAACATGCCGAGCGCGCTTGAATTGGCTGATGCTAAGCCTGAGGAAAGTGCTCTGACTGGAGAGCGGCCGGTGTATTGGGATCCGGAAAGTGGCTTTATCGATACTCCGGTTTACAACTATTCACAGCTATTGCCGGGTAACCAGATTTCAGGGCCTGCCATCATTGAATCCATAGAAACCACCTATGTAGTGGCTCCGGGTTGGCTATTTACCCTGGACGGATTTGGCAACGGTATTATGGAACAGACAGGAGATTGATGATGGCTTACGAACGCGACCATGAAGTAGTACAACGCCTGCGCCCTGAACCAATGACAGAAAGAGAGGCCAAAGCGCAGTCCGTTATTGATGATACGGAATTTGAAATTTTTAAACACAAGATGCATATGATTGCGCTGGAGGGAAAAGAGACAACCATGAAGCTCGGTGCCTCCACAGCGATGCGTTGGGGAGATGTGGCATTCGGTATCTTTACCGCACAGGGGGATCTGTCGATCTGCGCTACCGGTATCTACCATCATGCAGTATTGGGGCAGTTGCCACTCAAATATGTAGTAAAGCATTGGGTCAATGAGCCCTCGGTTGGTTGCAAGGATGGCGATAGTTTCTTCTACAATGACCCCTTCTATGGCGGCGTGCATAACGCCGATATGGGTTTGTCTATTCCGGTATTTCACGAAGGGCAGTTGCTGTGCTTTGTCGGTGCTGCGGTGCATACGGGGGAATCAGGCGGCTCTGAGCCTGGCGGAACGGTAACAGCTGCACGTAGCAAGTATGATGAAGGTTTGCTTTGTCCGCCTATTAAGATTGGTGAGAACTATCAGCTTAAGGAAGACTTGCTGAATATGTTTGCTGCGATGAACCGTGATCCGCGTACCATGATTCTGGATATCAAGGCGCGCCTGGCAGCAGCCAGGATTGCTCAGCGTCGCATTTTGGAAGTGGTGGAAGAGAAGGGCGTAGACTTTTTCCTCGGAGGTCTGCGGCGCGTGCTCACCCTGACCGGTGAAGCAGCCAAGAAGAAGATTTCACAATTGCCGGACGGTATCTATCGTCAACCGCGATTCCTCGATACGCTTGGGGAGGACAACGGTCTGGTTAAAATTGATGTCAAGGTGATCAAAAAAGACGACCGTATTACCCTCGATTTAAGTAACAGTTCGCCGATGTTGATGGATCGGCCTGCCAATAGCTACTTCCAGGGCATTATTGGATTGTCGATGGTTTACCTCTGTGGCTGGTTGTTTCATGATCTGCCCTCAAACAATGGATTGTTGGAATGTATGGACTGGAATTTTCCGGAGGGCTCCCTGGTTAATGCTACCGGGGACGTGGCAACTTCAATTGCACCTCTGGTACAGGTTTGCTTTACTCACGGCATGTTCCAATGCGGCGCGCGCATGACCTATAGCGTCGATCCCTCCCGCTCGGTGGCCTCCTGGTTTTGTGGTTTCTCCATTCCCATGTTTGCGGGGATTAACCAGCATGGTGAGCCGGTTGCTGACATTACACCTGAGATCAACGCTACCGGTTGTGGCGGCCGCTTTGATATGGATGGCGTTAATGCCGCAGGGGCGTTTTTTGCAACTATGGCGGATTGCTCTGATGCAGAGGCAACAGAGGAAGACCGGCCAGTGATGTATACCTTCCGTAATTTCTATAACAACTCCTATGGTCATGGTAAACAGCGTGGCGGTGCCGGTGTTGGTTATGGCATTACCGTTCACGATACCAATCAGTTAATGCTGGGTTCGCATGGCGGTGGCTCCAAATTCCCGACTACCCAGGGGCTGTTTGGTGGTTATGGATTACCGGCGCTGTTTGTGAAAATGGTGAAGCAGGGCAACTACAAGCAGCTTCTGGCTGAAAGTAATGAGCACTTACCCCATAGCCTGGATCAGGTTTACAGTCCCGAGAATCCGGAGCAGGGTGAAGAACAGTACGACAATATTTCACTGGTAGTACAACCGTCGCAGGACGGCGATACACTTTACGCCTACTCAGGTGGTGGTGCCGGTTTCGGAGATGCGCTGGAGCGGGATCCGCAAAGTATTCTGCGCGACCTGGAGGACAATCTGGTGACGCACTGGGCAGCCAAAAATATCTATCACCTGGTGTATGACGAAGAGAGTCTGCGGGTGGATTTTGAAGCCACAGAGCAGGCGCGAAAAGCGGTGCGTGAACAGCGTAAAACAAGTGGTAAGACCTACGATGAGTTTGTCAGGGAATGGGAGAAACAGCGTCCACCGCAGCCAGTTCTGGCTTATTACGGTCAATACCCAAATCCAGAAGATTCTGAATCACAACCTCTAACGGCAAGTGCTTAAGAGAATGAATATGCCGATAGCATTTAGCAATAGAACGGTGCACGGAGTGGTTGAACAGCTAGCTGACGCTCGTGGTAATGATACATTTCTCTATTACCAGGATCTGGAATACAGCTACCGTGCTATTAATGAGTCGGCCAACCAAATGGCCTGCGGGCTACAACAGCTGGGAGTAGGCAGTAACGACAAGGTTGCCATTATGATGAGTAACCGACCCGAGTATCTGTTCAGTTGGTTTGGATTATCAAAACTGGGTGCGGTTGAAGTGCCGGTAAATACCGCCCATCGTGGCGAACTGCTTTCCTATATGTTGGACAAAGCAGATTGTGTCGCACTCATTATTGAAACAGACTTTGTTGAGCAGTTGCAGGCGGTGTTGCCGGGCTTGAGCAAGCTGAAACATATTGTTGTATTAGAGAGCGAAAATGAGCCGCGTAGCGTATCGCCAGGTGATGACCAGATATGCTATCGGGAACTGGTGGATAATAATGGTAACTATCAAGCGGCTGAAGTGCGTTATTTGGACCCCGCAGCCATTATGTTTACCTCTGGCACTACTGGTCCTTCCAAGGGAGCGGTGGTGCCTCAAAACTACCAATTGGCATTAGCGGAGCTAATCATCGGTGTTGCAGAATACACCGAGCAGGACTGCCTGTATAACGCGTTACCGCTGTTTCATGGCAACGCGCAGACCTTATCCACCATGCCTGCATTGATGAGTGGTGCACGTATGGTGTTGGCGAAACGTTTCTCGGCAAGCAAGTTCTGGTCGGACGTTCGCCGTCATTCCTGTACCGAGTTCAATTATATAGGCAGCATTTTACCAATATTACTCAAAGCCGACCCGCAGCCTGATGATGCGGATAATCCTCTGCGCCTTTTGGTAGGTGCGGGTGCTAATCGCGAAACCTTTGAAATGTTCGAGAAACGTTTTAATGTCAAGCTGGTTGAAAGCTACGGGATGAGTGAAATTGGCGCGCCCTTTAGCAATACTCTCAGTGACCGGGTGCCGGGCAGTTGTGGCAGGTTGAACTCTGAGTATCAGGTCAGGCTGGTTGATGATGAAGGCAATGAGGTCGGCCCGAATACGCCGGGAGAACTTTTTGTTCGGCCACTCAATCCTTACAGCATGATGTTGGAGTATTACCGGATGCCCGAGAAAACTATAGAAGCGTGGCAGGATTTGTGGTTCCACACCGGGGATTATCTACAGCGTGATGAAAACGGGTATTACTACTTTGTTGACCGCAAAAAGGATGCGCTACGCCGTCGTGGTGAGAATATTTCCTCCTTTGAGGTGGAGCAGGGCGTGAACTCACATCCTGCGGTATTTCAGTCTGCCGCCGTCGCGGTTAAATCGGAACTGGGTGAAGATGAGGTCATGGTCTGTGTCACGCTAAAGCCAGGCCAAAAATTATCAGCGCAGGAACTGGTTACGCATTGTAATGAACGAATGGCCTACTTTATGGTGCCGCGATTTATTCGCTTTATGGATAGCTTGCCCAAAACGCCAACCGAGCGGGTGCAAAAATACCTGTTACGGGAACAAGGCGTCACTGACGACACCTATGATAGGGAGAATTCACAAATACAGGGGGCTGCATCGTGACATCCATGGCTGAATCCCCTGCTGTGCAAGAAAACATTTTTACTGCCGGGGAGAACCCCTGTTTACTTGGCGGCTACTGTGCTGTCTGTGAAGCTTACCATTTTCCAGCGCCGGAGGTCTGTTCCGGATGCCTGGGTGAGGTTGAGCTGGTTAGCCTGGGAGGTAAGGGAACTCTTTACAGTATCACTACAATCCGTACCAAGCCACCGCTCGGATTACCCAAGCCATACAGGGTAGGTTATGTTGATTTGCAACAGGTTCCTTTGCGTATCTTCGCTCTGCTTGATCCGGTAGAGGAGCATAACCTGGTGATTGGCCAAACGGTGCAGCTGGAGGTTGCCCGTTTGGGGCTAAACTCAGAAAATACACCCTGCCTGCGGCCCTACTTTATTGCGGCTAATACTTAAGGAATAACTATGGTTTCAATTATTGGAGCAGGCATAACTCAATTTGGTCGTCATCTAGAACGAACGATCGTCTCGCTCGCGTTGGAGGCTACCACACTGGCCTTGAAAGACGCAGGATTAGTCAAGGAAAGAATTGGTGCCTGTTATTTTGCCAATACTCTGGGTCCTCTGTTGTTCAGTGATACCACCATTGGGCAAAACCTGACTGCAGCGGCCGGATTGAACAAAATACCCGTAGTGAATGTTGAGAATGCCTGCGCCTCTGGATCCAGTGCTTTCCATCTGGCACGTAATGCCATTCTGGCTGGAGATTGTGAAATAGCATTAGTGGTTGGCGCAGAAAAAATGTGTGTGCCGGACTTCGGATTGCTTAATTCCGGAGCAACCGAGTTAGACACCCAATTAGGCATGGTGGTACCGGCGGGGTTTGCGCTAAGGGCGCAACGTCATATGTATGAATACGGTACTACAGTGGAACAGATGGCTCAGGTCACGGTTAAAAGCCGTCAGCATGCTGCATTAAACCCCTTAGCCCAATTCCGTCAGCCGGAAAGTCTGGAGCAGGTTCTCAGTGGGCCTGTAATCGCCGACCCGCTTACCCGATCCCAATGTTGTCCTATTGCCGATGGTGCAGCGGCTTTGATTTTAGCGAGTGATGAAGTGGCTGCTCATTTTGAGCGCTCTGTGCAGGTAAGATCCTCTGTTCTGGCTTCCGGCAGCTTTGAAGAGCCTTGTGACTTCACTCATTGGGATACCGATTATCGGACCGTCCAATTAGCTTATGAGAAAGCCGGAATAGGCCCCGAAGATTTGGATTTGGTCGAGTGCCATGACGCCTTCACCATTGCTGAAATTCTCCACTACGAAGCACTGGGCTTGTGCGAAAAGGGCCAGGGTGGCGTTCTGGTGGCATCCGGAGCGACGACTTTGGGTGGCCGTATACCGGTCAATGTTTCCGGCGGACTGTTAAGCCGTGGACACCCAATTGCCGCTACCGGTATCGCTCAAATTATTGAATTGGTTGCCCAGCTTCGTAACGAGGCTGGGGAACGTCAGGTGGAAGGGTGCCAATTAGCGCTGGCGCATTGCATGGGTGGTGATAAGGCAGGTGATACCAAAGTGTGCACGGTATCGGTTTTGGCACGTTAATGAAGGAATTGATCTGGAAAATAGGGATTTGTTTTGGAGTAGGGATGTGATTGTTCAGTTAAGTGGTTTAGTTGCAGGGTAAGGGGTATCCCGGAGTCGATATTAAAACCGGGAGAATTAACTATTAATGGGAGGAATTAGCTATGTCAAATGTACGATCTAAATCGTTCGGGACTCTGGTTAGCGGAGCGGCTCTGATGCTAATCGTGGAACAGGGGGTGGCACAATCGTCCGTGCTAGAGGAGATTGTTGTTACTGCGCAAAAAAGACAGGAAAAGCTACAGGATGTACCGGTTTCTGTGACAGCTTTTTCGGCAAAGAGCCTGGAGTCGCGATCCATGTTTAATCTGGCAAACCTGTCTTCGTATACGCCAAATCTGGATATTAACCATGGAAAGGGAGATGGCGGAAGCACTAATGCCGCTGTGTTTATTCGCGGCGTAGGACAAAATGATTTTATATTTCCAACCGATCCTGGGGTGGGGATTTATGTTGATGGCGTCTATATTGCTCGCAGTATTGGCGGAATGCTGGATCTGTCTGATGTCGAGAGGATTGAGGTGTTGAGAGGGCCCCAGGGCACTCTTTATGGGAAAAATACCATTGGCGGTGCAATCAATGTTGTAACCTCAAGGCCTTCGAGTGAAATGACCGGTAGTGTTAAAGTGACGCTGGGCGAGCGTGAGCGTCAGGACTTCGAGGCAAATGTCAGTTTGCCGTTGGTAGCTGATTCGCTGTATGCGAAATTGGCGCTGGTCAGTAAAAATCAGGATGGTTTTAGTGAACGGGTTGGCAGCGATCTTGATCTCGGAGACACTAATGTTGATGCATTGCGTGCCGGGCTGAACTGGATTGCCTCAGAGGATGTAACACTTTATTTGAGTGCAGATGTTTCCCGAATTCGTCAGAATGGCGCGCCGGGGACGTTGCTCGAAACCTTCAATGCGCCCGGGGGGCTTTATGGCCTGTACAACGCGCTGGCCGCTCCCTTTGTCGGTTTTCAGTTAGGGCTGCCTCCCGGTAGCCTGTTTGACGATCGTTGGGTAACTGGTGATCACGAGAAGTCCTTTGGCACGGGCCCTACCGAAGATGAAAATGATACCTGGGGAGTGACCGCTACTCTTGACTGGGATCTCGGCGATAATATGCAGTTTAAATCCATCACCGCCTACCGTGAAATGGAAGCGACGATTCGAACTGATATCGACTATTCGCCCTTTCCCATTATACATACAGATGAAGAACAGGATCAGGAGCAGTTCAGTCAGGAATTTCAGTTAAGCGGTGAATCCCTAGAAGGGCGGCTAAACTGGTTGGTTGGGGCCTACTATTTGAGTGAGGATATTACCGATTTAAATACGACCTTACTGGCATCGGGCATATTCGATACTTTAAATATTCTACCGGCAGCCGTAGTTCCTTTGGTCCCGGGTCTGATGTGTCCTGCGGCACCTCCTGCCCCCTGTGCGGGTGGCGCGGGTAACCCGCTGAACACCCTGTTTGATCTGGATGTCATGCCCTACACAGCGTTGGATACGACCAGCTGGGCAACCTTTGTCCACCTAAGCTACGCATTGACGGATAAGTTTAGCATTACACTTGGGGGCCGTTATTCTTATGAGGAAAAGGATTACTTCATTGACTCGGTATTTCCGAATTCCGGTAACATCGCCAGTCCGCCAACCAAGGATTCGCAGGATTGGTCAAAATTCACACCGAAGTTTGGTATAGATTATCAGATTAATAACGAGATAATGATCTATGCTTCTGTAACCCAGGGCCAAAAAAGTGGTGGCTGGAACCCGCGCCCTCTGCAGCCGGCTGAGTTCAAGCGTTATGATCAAGAAGAGCTAACGGCCTATGAAATTGGCTTGAAATCCACCCTGCTTGACGGACGTATGACCTTCAATCTGGCCGCGTTCTATAGCGAGTATGAGGATCTGCAATTATTTGCCAATTCGATCAATCCGGCTAACGGGTCGCTGCTGCTGACTGTCGACAATGCGGGTGATGTCGATCTCCATGGCTTCGAACTGGAAGTGGTTGCCAGACCCAGTGCAAATTTTGATCTCAACTTCAGTGTTGGTTACCTGGAAAACGAATACCAGTCATTGGCTGCTAACACTGGTTATTCAGAGAGTAACAGTCTTCCCCAAGCGCCTCGCTGGACAATCAATGGAGGAGCGCAATACCGGCTGGATTTGAGTGATGCGATGGGTGCATTAACTGTTCGAGGTGATATTAGTTATCGAGGTAAGACCTATAACGATCCTCAGAATACGTCGGAAATTGTTCAGTCGGGATATAGCATTATAAATGCACGGGTTAGTTGGGTAAGTCCCAGCGAAACATGGCAGTCATCTTTGTTTATTACCAACCTGACCGACAAAGAGTATTTTACCAGCGCAGAGTCAATTCCTGCTTTTGGTATACGTAATGCCGTCTATGGTAAGCCACGAGAATGGGGACTTTCGCTTTCTTATCACTTCTAACCATGCGCCCATAGAGCCCGCAGGTGGCTATTATTGCTGCCTGTGGGTCTCTTATTCTTTCAACTAATCAGCTGTTTTTTTCCTACCACTTTGGGTCTGCTTTTGTTGCTGCCGATGTTAATTGACTTATCGACTGGCATAACCTCAAGTGACTGGGGTATTCTTGGTTCAAGAAAGGGCAGCAGGCTGTAGATGTCTGATTCTGAATTAAGCCATGCCTTCATTTCGGTATCTTTTAGTATTACCGGCATGCGGGAGTGAACATGCCTGAACTCTGAAGGTGCCTCGGTGGTGATGATGCTGAAAGAATAAACAGACTCTGGTTTCCAGTAATCCCATACTCCAGCAAAAGCAAAGGCGCCCTCTGATGGTTGAATCAAAAGGGGTAGTTGGCCCTGCTCCGTTTTTTGCCACTCAATAAAAGAGGTTGCAGGAATGATGCAGCGTTGTCTTTTGAAGGGTTGGGCATAGGCTTTACTTTGCAGCAGGTTTTCGGCCCGGGCATTAAACATGGCGTAATCGGTTGTCGGGCCGTTTGACCAGCTTGGGACCAGCCACCAGTGCATATCCAGCATTATGGTCTGTCCCTGTTGCCGAAAAATGACAGCTGCCTGTTCCGTCGGGCATATATTAAAACGAACCGGCAAAGGCCCGGTTTTAATATTAAGTATTTCCATTAATGTTTGAACCATCGGGCTATCGGTCAGATTATAACGACCGCACATTATCAATCCCCTTGTTTGTTTTTTTAAGCCCTAGCTTATAGCACTGTGGTCATTTCGTAGAATCGAAGTGTTGGTGTGTAACAACGTGATTAACTCCGCAAAGGACTGCTCAATGCTTATTCCGGAAGTGTCGAGAATTGCGTCAGCCTTTTCATAATACGGACTTCGTTCAATTAAAATCTGCTGAAGGTCCTGCATCGCCTCTTTATTATCTGCCATCGGTCTCAGGTCACCCTGATCGATAACGCGTTGCATGTGTTCTTCCGGTGTTGCTTTAACCCAGATCACAAAACAATTGGTCAATAACAGGTTGAGTGTTTTTGGCTCGGAGACAATGCTGCCACCTGTTTCGAGGCAGCAGCTCGGGTATTGATTGAGAGTCGACATCAGCGCCTTCTCTTCAAGGCGCTGGTATCCGGATTGGCCGGATAATGAAAAAACTTCAGAGATGCTCATTCCAGCCAGTTTCTCAATCTCATCGACCAGCCGAATAAAGGGGAGATTCCGTTCCGTTTGCAGCATCTTTCCCAGCGTCGTTTTTCCGGCCCCGCGCAATCCGACCAAAGCAATCCTTTGATGCGCACTGTTTTGTCGTGAAAACTGTTGGTAGAGCATTTCAAGGGCTTGCTGTTGCTGTTCGCCGGTAAGTTCACTCAATAGTTGCATGATCAGTGACAACTCCGGGCTCTGTTCCGGTTGGGTGCTCACCAGATCCGAAACATCGGTGCCCAGTGAGTTCGCCACCTGGCGTAACAGGCTGATTGATATGTTGCCTTTTCCCTGTTCAAGATCAGCGAGATAGCGCTCCGACACCAGCGAGTCATGGGCCAGTATTTTTCGGGTCATCCCTCTACGGGCGCGAAAACTCCTGACCTTATCGCCAACCTGCTGAAGAAATTGTTGGTTTGTATCCATAGCTTTGCGTGTCTGCTTGCTTTGTAATGAAGAATGGTGCGAATGCTAGCCTGGTCTGCTGAACTCGATTGCGCCATTAGGCAGCAGATACAATATCAAAGCACGCCCCTCTGTTACTGTGGGGCTGTGGGCGCTATCCGGGCCATAAACCAGCCAGCCCGCGCCTCTGTTATCAAATTTGGCGTCGCTATCCTGGGGCATGATCATGTCGATTTCACCCTCTGGATGGCGGTGGTGTGGACCTTTTATGCTGGTCATTTCAACCACATCGACACTGCAGCCCTGCAATTGCTCATTTGGCTTGATGATGCGACCATATTTGATGCCACCACCTTCATGTTGACACATCTCTCCGGCTTGAATACCGCTGTGACATGCTTGTTCTATCGTTTTAAACAGTTCACTGTCGGCAGGGAACTGGCTGTTCAGTTGCTGCTCGAGGCTGCTGTCCAGCGGTTTGCCTTTTATAAGATCTGTAACCTTCGATAACAGCGTTTGAAATTCAGATATTGAGAAATTGCTCACTTGTTATAACCTCTTTCCTGTTTCTGTAAAGTGCCAGTTTGTGCCTAAAATCTGAACTGTAATTTGCAAGAAATGGATCAGATTCAAGTTTTCTGGCCAAATAGGGATAGGGACATCATTATTATTTTCGATGTAATATAATGCATTTTGTAAGTGACTACAATCCGCAGAAATTTTGTTTGTAACGCCAGGCATAAAGCACCTTAATTACGAGAGAGGGAAAGCATCGTAATGATAGACGGGTAAAACCGGTGCCTTTTTTTGAATAGTAATTGGTTTTACAGCTGATTCTTTAAGCATTGCTGAAATGCCTGGTTAGCCGGTGAAAAGTGAGTGATGGATACGGTTTGTTGCGACAAGACTGTCAGTCTAAAGGGTTAATATTAGGAGTATTAATGTCTTGGAGAAAGGGAATTCTGGATCATGAAAGAAAAAAACAGGAAAGCTATCACAAAAATATATGGCACCGCTTGACATAGATCAATTATGTAATATAATGCGCTTAACGTTTAGCAAATGCAGTATCTTGCAGTTTATAGATTTTACCTACATATCGATACAATAGACGGGAAATTATTCCAGCATCGTCACCGACCAAGGGGATTAACAGTATGATAGATTTTCAAACCAGTCCTGAACAATATAAGCATTGGAAACTCTCTTTTGATGGTCCGGTGGCTCATTTGACAATGGATGTCGATGCATCACAAACGCTGTTTGACGGCTACGAGCTGAAATTGAACTCCTATGACCTGGGGGTGGATATTGAGCTCTATGATGCCATTCAGCGGTTACGCTTTGAGCATCCTGAAGTCCGTACGGTGGTGATGGATTCTGCAAAGGAAAAGGTATTCTGTGCTGGCGCCAACATTCGTATGTTGGGTGGCGCTGCGCATGCCCACAAGGTGAATTTCTGTAAATTTACCAATGAAACACGTAATTCAATTGAAGATGCCAGTGAAAATTCCCAGCAGCGCTATATCTGTGCGGTGAGTGGTACAGCCGCCGGGGGTGGTTATGAGCTGGCGCTGGCGACCGACCACATTATGATGGCCGATGATGGCTACTCGGCAGTTTCACTGCCTGAAGTTCCTTTGCTGGCTGTTTTGCCGGGTACAGGAGGTCTGACACGATTGGTTGATAAGCGCAAAGTTCGTCGTGATTTGGCTGACGTGTTCTGTACAGTAGAAGAAGGTGTTAGAGGCAAGCGTGCTGTTGAGTGGCGTTTGGTTGATGAGGTATTACCCGGATCCAAGTTTAAGCAGGCTGTGCAGGATCGCGCGTTGGAGATCGCAGCTAAATCTGACCGACCAGAAAACGCAAAGGGAGTTGAATTGACCCCCTTAAAACCTGAAATAACCGATGACGCAGTCAAGTATCAGTATGTAACAGTTGATTTCGATCGTGCAAACCGGTTGGCCACCTTGACTTTGCGTGGTCCGGAAGCCGGTGTACCGGGTTCACTGGATGAAGCGGCGGCACAAGGTACGGAGTTTTGGTCGTTGGCACTTTGCCGTGAATTGGATGCGGCAATATTGCATTTGCGATTAAATGAGCTGGAGATCGGCACCCTGGTATTCAAAACGGAAGGGGATTCTGATCTGGTAGCCAGCTATGATGCGTTTTTGGCACAACACCAGGATAACTGGTTAATGCGGGAAATTTCACTCTACTGGCGCCGTACGCTAAAACGTATTGATGTTACTTCACGTACGTTGCTTGCTTTTGTCGAGCCGGGAAGTTGTTTTGTAGGTGTTCTGGCAGAGCTATTGTTTGCGGTGGACCGAAGCTACATGCTTGAAGGGCAGTTTGAGAACGATGATCGCCCTGCACCAGTTATACGTTTAACGCAAGCCAACTTTGGCCCGTATCCTATGTCCAATGGCATTACCCGTCTGGAAACCAGGTTTCTCGGAGAACCTGATTCGGTCGGTGTGGCAAAGGACAGCATTGATCAGGACCTGGATTCTGATGCGGCCTACGAGCTGGGCTTGCTGACCTACAGTCTGGACTTTATTGATTGGGAAGATGAGACCCGCATGATGATTGAAGAGCGGGCCAGCTTCTCGCCCGATTGCCTGACCGGAATGGAGGCCAATCTCCGCTTTGCCGGTCCGGAAACGATGGAAACCAAGATTTTTGGACGATTGACTGCATGGCAAAACTGGATCTTCCAGCGACCCAACGCAGTGGGACAAAGCGGCGCGCTGCAACTTTATGGAACCGGCGGCCGTCCTGAATATGATTTGAAACGAGTTTAACAGAGGGGATTTGAGAAATGACTGAACAGACAAGTAATGATGCAATTGTTGAAGTTAACTACGACGAGCTTATTCCAAATAACGTTGATCTGGCGAGCGACGCGCGACTGAAGAAGGCGTTGGAAAGCTGGCAGCCCAAATATCTTGATTGGTGGAACGAAGCCGGTCCGGATCATACGCAAAACTATGAAGTATATCTGCGTACTGCAGTGGGTGTTGATCCCAAAGGCTGGGCCAAGTTTGGTCACGTAAAAATGCCGGAGTATCGTTGGGGTATTCTGTTGGCGCCTAAGGAAGAGGGTCGCACCATTCCTTTTGGTAAGCACAAGGGTGAACCCGCATGGCAGGAGGTGCCTGGTGAGTACCGTGCATTATTGCGTCGCCTGATTGTAGTGCAAGGTGATACTGAACCGGCTTCGGTTGAACAGCAACGTTACCTGAGCAAAACGGCGCCGTCGCTTTATGATATGCGTAACCTGTTCCAGGTCAATGTCGAGGAAGGTCGTCATTTATGGGCCATGGTTTACCTGCTGGTGAAATATTTTGGCCGAGATGGTCGAGAAGAGGCTGAAGGATTATTGGAAAGGCGTTCTGCCGACGAAGATAAGCCAAGGATTCTGGGTGCTTTCAACGAGGAAACGCCCGATTGGTTGTCTTTCTTCATGTTTACATATTTTACCGATCGCGATGGTAAGATGCAGTTGGAGTCTTTGGCGCAATCCGGTTTTGATCCACTGTCGCGCAGCTGCCGTTTTATGCTGACCGAAGAAGCGCATCACATGTTTGTCGGAGAGACCGGCGTTGGCCGAGTTATTCAACGTACCTGCGATGCCATGAATGAAGCGAATATTACCGACCCTTATGACATAGAAGCGGTGCGAGCACTGGGTGTCATTGATCTGCCGACATTGCAGAAAAAGGTCAATTTCCATACCTCTGTAACACGGGATCTGTTTGGTGCGGAAGTTTCCACTAATGCTGCGAATGCATTTAATGCAGGTTTAAAAGGCCGTTTCGCAGAAACCAAAATCGATGATGACCACCAGTTGTTGAATGATACCTACACGGTAACACGTGTAGTTGATGGGAAGTTTGTTGAAGAGGACGTGCCCGCCTTAAGCGCAATTAATGCGCGCTTGCTGGATGACTATATTAAAGATTGTCAGGGTGGTATCAACCGCTGGAACAAGTCCATCAAGAAAGCTGGAATCGATTTTGAGATTACCCAGCCGCACAAAGCATTTAACCGAAAAATAGGTGAATTTGAATCGGTCTATGTCACCATTGATGGAGATATCGTCAGTGAAGATGAGTGGAATTCCAAAAAGGAAGAGTGGCTCTGTTCTGACGCCGATGGCGACTATATACAGTCTTTGATGAAGCCCTGTACTGAAGTTGGAAAGTATGCTGGCTGGATTGCTGAGCCAAGAGTCGGGATTAATAATCAGACTGGCGAATTTGAGTATGTCAAAATCAACTAAATCTGATATACCGGCTATTGGTTAGCTTAGCCAATTTGGTAAACTCTCTGGGGTAGTATGATTTTAATGAGCCTGCTCCAGAGATTTACCCGGCCGGAAAAGCAGAATTTGGGAAGATTTAATAAAACAAAAAGTGAAGAATTGTTATGAGCGCAATACGTCAGCATCTTATCGATCCGGAAATATGCATTCGCTGTAATACCTGCGAGGAAACATGCCCTATTGATGCCATTACCCACGACAGTGAAAACTACGTGGTTGATGTGGAAATCTGTAAGGCTTGTCTCGACTGTATTACCCCGTGCCCAACCGGGGCGATCGATAATTGGCGCGTTGTTCATACGCCTTACACGATGGAGGAGCAGTTCTCCTGGGAAGAGCTTCCTGAGGAGCTCGATATTGATGAGGGTGAGGTAGAGGATTCTGTGCAGGAAGCCAGTGAGGATGAGGCCAATGCAATTCTGGAGGTCGCTCATACTGGTGAAAGCGGTAAAGTTATGCCGCCCTTCTCGGCGGCTCATCCCTACATCAACATCTATAACCGGGAGCGCCCGTTGATTGCGCGGGTTGCGGGTAACTACCGCATTACCGACGATGATGTGGAATCCGATATTCACCATATTGTGCTGGATTTTGATTCCAAGACATTTCCGGTTTTGGAAGGGCAGAGTATCGGAATTATACCCCCGGGTGTCGATGAGCAGGGCAAACCTCATCTGATGCGTTTGTATTCAATAGCCAGCCCCAGGGATGGCGAGCGGCCGGGGCATAATAATGCATCCTTGACCGTTAAACGGGTGGTATACGAAGAAGGTGGCGAAACGCAATATGGCGTCGCGTCAAACTATGTCTGTGATCTTAAAAAAGATGATGAGGTTCAGGTTACCGGGCCCTTTGGTGCGACTTTCCTGATGCCTAACCACGCAACGGCCAATATCATTATGGTTTGTACCGGTACGGGAGCCGCGCCCTTTAGAGCGATGACTGAATATCGGCGGCGCCATATGTATAAGGCGGCAGGAAAACTAAAGCTTTATTTCGGTGCCAGAACGCCGGGTGAACTTCCCTATTTTGGGCCTTTGAAGAAGCTCAACAGTGAGTTTATTGATAAGCAGCTGGTATTCTCCCGCCTGCCGGATCAGCCCAAGGAATATGTACAGGATCGAATGAGAAAGGATGCTGACAGTCTCTCGGAGCTGCTGCAATCGGACGATACCTATGTCTTTATCTGTGGTTTGAAAGATATGGAGCTGGGTGTTGATGAGGCGTTTTCAGATATCTGTAATGACAAGGGTCTTGAGTGGGAGCAGATCAAACAGTCAATGCGTACCTCCGGTCGTTATCACGTAGAGACCTATTGATTCAATAACCCTCTAATACGGCACCGAAGGGTGCCGTATTATTTGATCTCCAATCTCAGTCCAATACCAATCCCTTCCTTATTTCATTCCGATAATATGTCTGCGTTGGTGTGCTTCGCGTTATATAGGCTGTAATCGATTAGCTGGTTTATATGGTCAAGTTCTGGTTCTCTCAATATAAGAGGGAAGCAGCTGAAGCGGATTCAACACGAATATGGGTTTTCAGCGTTGCTATTTGGGGAAGTGGTTGGACAAAAAAAAGGCCGGCTTACGCCGGCCTAACAAGAGAGTGACAAACAGGTAAAACTAGTAACTATAACGAACAGTCAAAGAGTACTCGCGCTCTCTGGCATAAGTGGATTCCGCATAGGAAGCACTGGCTGTCAGAGAGGAGTTACCTGCAACACGATAGACTTTGTCATCCAGATTGGATACCGCACCAATAACCTGCCAGTTCTCATCCGGAGATTCCCATGTCAATGCGGCATTCCAGATGTTGTAACCGCTCTGGGATATGGCTTCGGTGTTATCGGCATTGAAGTACAGTTTGCTGCGATAAGACCAGTCAACACGTGGAGTTAAAGTACCATTATCGCCCAGGTCAATTGAATAGGCTGCACCCATATTGACTGACCAGTCAGGTACATGTGGCATCTGGTTGTTCAGTTGCACAGCACCGCCTGCAATCAACTCAGGGCTGAGTTCTTCATAATCACCATCGGTATAGCCCACACCACCGACAATCTGTAGTTCAGGCGTCGGTACCCAGGTCCACTCCAGTTCAAAGCCTTCAATGATCGCCTCACCCGCGTTAAAGGTAATGGGAGAGAAGTCCTCACGAATAATGAACTGCAGGTCTGTGTATTCTGTGTAGAATACAGCACCGTTCAAACGCAGAGTGTTATCCAGAAGATCTGCTTTGAAACCGATCTCATAAGTGTCAGCAAACTCCGGATCAAACTCACGAACAACCGGGCCAGGTTTTACGTTACGAGCATTAAATCCGCCGCTTTTGAAACCTTCTGAGTAGCTGATATAGGTCATCAGATCATCAGACCAGCGATAGGCAATGTTCAGCATTGGAGTGGTTTCTTCCACATCCTTCTCAACTTCGCCTGCCGGGAAGAAAGGTGTACCAGCAGGTACGACGGCAGCGGTTCCGCTCGGTATAGTGGGAAACAATTGACCGGTGACAGGGTGTAAATACATATCGCCAACTTTTTCCGATGCGGCAACGGGGAAGACATAAGTAGTCAAAGCACCCTGATCCGGTGTAAACCGCTTGGTTTCCTCGGAATAGCGAATACCGAAGGTGATGCTTAATGCATCTGTTGCATCGTAAGTAAATTGTGCAAACACGGCGTTGGTATCATTTTCAACATCCCCACCGGTTTTAAAGTCACCGAAAGTGATAGGCACATAATAATCGTCAGTAGCCTCTTCCTCAAAGTAATACACGCCCACCAACCAGTTCAGCTTGTCTTCCATAGCCGTTCCTGAGAATTGGAACTCCTGGCTGAACTGTTCCTGAGTATCGTCATTTTGGGTATGCAAAATGGTGAAGGGGGTGTTGTCCGCATCACGGGATGCAAACCACTCCATGTCACGATACGCAGTGATCGATTTAACACTCATCCAGTCCAGATCCCAATCGATGGTCAATTGAGTTCCCCAACCTTCCAGTTCGGATTTAACCGGGAAAGTACCGTTATTGGCAAAAGGACCTGCGTTCCACTGGTTGTTGGCGCAGCGTGGATCGGCTAATTCGGTACCTGGAGCCGGGCAGCCTGCGCGAGCACTTGACACACGAGCAAACAGGTTGGCGCTGGAAATTGAGTTGAACACCTGAGGTGATCCGTTTTCGTCTTCTTCGTTGTAATCGGCACTCCAGTAGACTTGTACGTCATCACTGGGTGTCCAAAGGACGGCAGCACGTGCTCCAAAGGTGTCATCATCACCCAGGTCGTCCCCGTCTACCAATCTTTTCACATAGCCGTCGCGATCTCGCTTACCGATAGACACTTTAGTGAGCAGGTTTTCATTGATGGGCATGTTAATATCGGCCATGACCTCTAACTGATTGTCTGATCCGACTTTAACCTCAACCTCACCACCAAATTCTTCCGATGGCCTCTTGGTGTGAATGTTGATCGCGCCACCTATGGTGTTGCGTCCGAACAGTGTACCCTGTGGTCCACGCAGCACCTCTATGCGCTCAATATCAGCAAAATCAAGCGTGCCGCCAACAGAACGGGCCATGTAGACACCGTCTATATAGAGACCGACACCGGGATCAGTTGAAGGTAGGAATTCAGTTTGGCCAATACCTCGAATAAAGATCTGCGACGAGGCATTGCTACCTGAAGACGGTGCTTGAGAGGAAAACTGCAAATTCGGTGTGATCTGGGAAAGTTGGTCAGATGAATGAATCTGTCTGACTTTCATGTCATTGGCAGTAAAAGCCGCTACGGATAACGGAGTATCCTGCAGATTTTCCTCCCGTTTACGTGCTGTCACAACGACTTCTTCGATTCCGAATCCTTTTGTTGTTTCGGCAATACTGTTAATGGGTGTTGCGAGAATGGCTACGGCGCTTGAATAGGCAAAGACTTTTGCCAAATTCTTCAGCGCAAATGGTGTGCGGGAATGGTTGATCATTGTTTACCCCTTTATATTGTAGTGAACTTATTGGAATAAGGCGGTGCACTATAGTGCATCTTTTGTGCTGTATTCCACCTGTAATTCTGATTTCAGGAGCGTACTATTATACATACGCCAAGGTGTCGGTCAACAAATATGTAATATAAATCTACTTTGTGGTGTTTGTGTGTGTAATATAGTTCAATAAAGGTGAGCGCATGCCTTTTGATTAGGTAAAGTGGTGGCTTCAGTGCTCAATTGCTTTCTTTTTGCTGACTCCATTCGCAGCAAAAACAGCGACATTTTTCACTTAGTTCTTTTGCGCACTCCTCAATGGGGCGGCCGGAGGTGTCAATTGCCCAGTTTGCCGACATATAGAAGGGTTCTCTTTCTTCCAGTATGTGCTTCAGGTCTTCTATGGCCTTGTCCGTGTCTCTCAGTGGTTTGCTCTCGCCCTGAGCGAGCACGCGATTGAGGTGGTCTTCCAGCTTTGCTCTGATCCAGACCGTATAAAAGGAGCTGAGCAGGTGGTTAAAGGTTTCAGTTTCAGAAACGAGACTTCCACCTACCTCAAGAACTACGCTCTCATAATTTTCAAGTACGTAGTCAATCGCCTGGTGCTCCAGTCTGCGATAGGCTCTCTGGCCAAACATGGAGAGGATTTCGGGAATCTGTAATCCGGCCAGCTTTTCGATTACTTCGGTCAGGCTTACAAAGGGGACATTTGTGCTCTCGGCAAGTATTTTTCCGAGCGTGGTTTTCCCGGCGCCTCGCAATCCTATCAGTGCGACGCCGCCCATCGGACCCTTTTCTCCTGAAAAATACTTTAACAGTATCTCAAATGCTTTTTTCTCCTGCTCAAGAGAAAGCCCTTCGAGAAATTGCTTTAAGGGGTCGTGTTCAACAGCGGTTCGATCCTGTTGGGGCAAAAAGCTTGAAACATCTACATGCATTGCGGTTGCGATACGCCAGAGGAGGGCAATGGAGATATTTGCTTTTCCGGCCTCGACCTGGGCGAGGTAGCGTTCAGAAATGCTTGACTGTTTCGATAGGTCCTTTCTGGTCAGGCCGCGCTGGGCTCTCAAATCCCGAATCAGACCGGCTATTTGCTGTATATACTCAGCGCCGACATCTTTTTCGGAAGAGTGCTCATTTGATACCGTTATTTCTCGCATAGAATCTTTTTGTGTAATCCCGGCTACCGAAAGAAAGGCATTATAGTACAGAATCTTTCTTAAAGGCAGTTGTTTTTTGTGAATTATTTTGCAAGTCAGGCTAATGCTTTTTGTATTATACGTTACAATTTCAAATAAATGAACTATACATCTGTTTACCGCGGGTGTTTTGTGTAATATAATGCAGAAAAATTATAACCAAGCTGTGGCCGATGAAGGCAGCATTTTAGTTCATCTTTTAGTTGCTGCAAATAACAGAATGACTTTTAGTAATAGCGCGGCGCACGAATTCGGGATGATGAACGACTGATAACATTCAAGGGGTTTTAAAGTGAGTAGCGTAAGTAGATATCAAGAAAGTTTTGTGCCTGATCACCTTCCGCCGCTGGATCAATGGCCGGATTTTATCAATGAGCTGGATTGTCCGGGTGCTTTTAATGCGGCAGCGGAACTCGTTGATAAAGCGGTTGAAGAGGGGCACGGTAATCGGGTTGCGATCTATTCTCCCGGTGGGAATTGGACCTATCAGGAGCTTCTGGACAAGAGTAATCAGATTGCTCACGTATTAGTAGAAGATCTTGGGCTGGTATCAGGAAGCCGGGTGATTTTGCGGTCGTTAAATAACCCGATGCTGGCGGCCTGTTGGTTGGCGGTGTTAAAGGCGGGCGGCATTGTCGTAACCACTATTGCAATGTTGCGTGGTAAAGAGATTAATACCATTGTTGAGCAAAGTCAGGCCACGATTTCTCTGTGTGATCTGCGGTTAAGTGAAGATATGCAAAAGGCGGAGGAGTTCTCTGACCAGCTGCAGCACGTAGTCTATTTTAACAATGAGGATTCGAAAGAAGGCTTGGAATCCTTGATGAAAGACAAGCCGAAGCAGTTTGATAATTATCAGTGTGACAGTGCAGATATCGCGATGATCGCCTTTACTTCCGGAACGACCGGTAAACCAAAGGGAGCGGTGCATTCGCATCATGCTGTTATCGCTGTTTGTGATACTTTTTCCCGGCAGGTGATTAAACCCGGGCCGGAAGATATTTTTATTGGCACCCCGTCGCTGGCGTTTGTTTACGGTTTGGGCGGCTTGCTGCTATTCCCGCTTCATGCCAGGGCGGCTACCGTGTTGTTGGAAGATGTTCGTATTCCTTCACTAATGGAGGCGACTGAGCATTATAAGGCGACCATATTCTTTACTGCTCCGACAATCTATAAAGCGCTACTTGAAGATTGCGAAGATGAAAGGCTGGCTTCATTAAGGAAATGCGCGTCAGCAGGCGAGGCGCTGCCGGCCTATGTGACTGAAGCCTGGCAGGAGAAAACAGGGATTCGAATTACCGATGGTATTGGTGCGACCGAGTTACTGCATGTGTTTCTCTCCGTTCAGTTTGATAGCGACCCCGTTGGTTCGCTGGGTAAGGCGGTTCCCGGTTATGAGGTTCGTGTGCTGGATGACGATGGCAAGGATAGTCCGGCTGGTGAAATAGGTTATTTGGCTGTGAAGGGCCCGACCGGCTGTCGTTATCTGAATGATGACCGTCAATCCAAGTATGTAGTGGACGGTTGGAATATAACCGGCGACACGGTAAAAATTGATGAGCAGGGTTATATCTGGTACCAGGCCAGAAATGACGGGATTATCGTGTCTTCGGGCTACAACATTGTCTCGCCTGAAGTAGAGGCTGTAGTCAGTCAGCATCCTGCGGTTGCCGAGTGTGGTGTAATTGGTGTGCCGGATCCGGATCGTGGAAATATTGTGCGTGCCTATGTGGTATTAAAAGACGGGTTCGATGAGAGTCTGGATCTGATCAAGGATATTCAGGATTTCGCAAAGCAAAATGCAGCGCCATACAAGTATCCCAGATCAATTGAGTTTATTGATGCTTTACCGCGTACTGCGACCGGAAAAGTGCAGCACTTTATGTTGCGCGAGCGCGCCAAGGCATCAGAACGGGATGGCTTTTAATTGAGTTATTGCTCGGGGCCGTATGACGCTTGGCGTTAATGGCCTCCCTGCTGTTATTTTACCCTTCCTCCGAGTGTCTCGGGCTGGGCCAACTCGGCCAGCCTGAGATGCTATTTATCGTTTAAACAGGTTTGTTATGGCGGATAGTCAATTCCTCAGGGTTTTAGGTGTGAGTCTGGAGTATGAGTGGGTTGGCCCGCCTCCTGAGCAAGCGCTCACCATAGTAATGTTGCATGAGGGGTTGGGTTGTGTGGCGATGTGGCGAGATTTTGCAGAATCGTTGTCTGCCGCTACCGGCTACGGGGTTTTGTCATACAGTCGTCAGGGCTATGGGCAGTCGGATTCCTGTGAGTTGCCGAGACCGCTCTCCTATATGCACGATGAAGCAGAAAATGTGTTGCCGGAGCTGATTAAGGTCGCTGGTCTGAGAGACTATGTCCTGCTTGGACATTCAGATGGTGGCTCGATTGCGCTTATTCATGCAGGTATGTATCAGTTGCCCGGGCTAAAGGGTGTTATCTGTGAATCGCCGCATGTGTTTTGTGAAGATCTCTCGGTTAGTTCAATTCAGGCTGCCAAAGAAGCTTTTGAGAACGACAATTTACGGGAAAGGCTTAAAAAGTATCATGGGGCCAACACTGATTGTGCTTTTTGGGGGTGGAATGCTGCCTGGCTGGATGCGGACTTCATTAGTTGGAATATTGAGGAGTACCTTTCCAAAATCCATGTTCCCGTGCTGGTGGTTCAGGGTGTTGACGACCAGTATGGCACGGCGGCTCAGGTAAAGGCGATTGCTGCGCAGTCAGGAAGCCGGGTCGAAGTTGCTATGTTAGAAAATTGTGGTCATTCTCCGCACAGGGAACAGCAATCAAAATCGATAGAGGTGATGCAGCATTTTTTGCTCGAAGTTGTAGATTGACGCGCCTTCTATTTACGCACGTTATAACCGTTATAATTGTGCGTTTTTCAGGAAAATACTTTATAATCCTCCACCCTAAATTAATTGGAAGTTGTTGCCGGCGATGTTGGTGCAATATAGGTAAGACGCTAACTGGCTCAATTTAGTGCTTGATGCAAGCCTTGGTGAACCAGAACTTCAGTTCGATTAATCAACAATTGAAAACGATAGAATGATTGGCGGTGGCCGATCACTCGCCAGTCTTTTAGTGCTTAAAATATAGAGGAGAATGATTGTGAAACCAGCAGTGAGAGTTGCCGTAACCGGTGCCGCAGGAGGCATTGCCTATTCTTTGCTTTTTAAAATAGCAGCGGGTGAAATGCTGGGGGCCGATCAGCCGGTCATATTGCATTTGGTTGAAATTCCCCAGGCGATGAACGCACTTCGCGGTGTGGCAATGGAACTCGAAGATTGTGCTTTCCCGCTTGTGCAGCAGGTTAATGTTTATGATGATCCTAATGAAGGCTTCAAAGGTATTCACTATGCGCTGTTGGTAGGTGCCCGGCCACGTGGCCCAGGCATGGAACGCAAGGATCTGTTGACTGAAAATGCCAAAATCTTCTCTGTGCAGGGTAAAGCGCTTAATGATAATGCTAATCCGGACGTGCGTGTGCTTGTGGTTGGTAATCCGGCTAATACCAATGCGCTTATTGCTTCACGCAATGCGCCCGACTTAAGCCCGGCTCAGTTCACCGCAATGACTCGTCTGGATCATCAGCGGGCAAAAGGCATTCTCGGTAACAAGCTGGCCACCAATGCGAACGATGTTAATGGTATTATTATCTGGGGTAATCACTCGGCAACACAATACCCGGATCTGCATCATGCCAGTATTCATGGCGAAGCCGCTTTGGATGTGGTCGATGAGTCCTGGTACAAAGACCAGTTTATTGCTCTGGTTCAGCAGCGCGGTGCGGCTATCATTAAAGCGCGAGGTGCATCCAGTTCGGCTTCTGCCGCTCAGGCAGCGATAGATCATATGCGTAGCTGGGCACTGGGTACAGGTGACGACTGGGTTAGCATGGCGATTCCAAGTGATGGCAGTTATGGTGTGGAAACAGGCATTATTTACTCTTTCCCGGTACGTTGTAACTATGGCCGCTATGAGATAGTGCAGGGTCTTGAAATAAATGAGTACTCGCGGGAAAAGATGAAAGCTACCGAAACCGAACTGCTGGAGGAGCGTGCGGCAATTGATGATCTGCTTCCTGCTGAAACGGCGGCACGGATGGCGGATCCTTTTGGTCGTGCTGATGCAACCAATGATCTTGATGATGAATGCCTGCGAAACGGCAATCCAGTTGTGCAGACAGACCGTGTTTGCTAGCTTTTGAATTTAAATAGTTTTAACGAAAGATTGGTAAGGCGCGTTGCGACGCGCCTTATTTCATGTGGCCTTTAGTAGGGGTCACCACTGAAACAAGGAAATACTATGCCTGTAATAACTCTTCCTGATGGTTCCAAGCGTTCATATGATGAACCGGTGTCGGTTTATCAGGTCGCGGCTGATATCGGCCCCGGTCTTGCCAAGGCTACCCTTGGTGGTGCTATTGATGGCGAGCCGTTGGATGCACACGATTTAATCTCGGAAGATGCAAATTTGGTAATCTATACACCGAGGGATGATGAGGGTGTCGAGATTATCCGTCATTCATGTGCACACTTGTTGGGACATGCCATCAAACAGCTTTGGCCCGATACGAAAATGGCTATCGGGCCTGTCATAGAAAATGGATTTTACTATGATGTTGATCTCGATAAGCGTATTACGGATGAGGATCTGGAAGCGCTTGAGGCACATATGAAGTCGTTGGCGAAAACACATTATGACGTGGTGAAGAAAAAGGTAACCTGGCAGCAGGCTTACGATACCTTTAGCGATCGGGGTGAGAGCTATAAGCTTGAAATTCTGGAGCGGGATATCGATAAGCAGGACTCTCCCGGGTTATACCATCACCAAGAGTATATCGATATGTGTCGCGGGCCTCACGTGCCCAATATGAAGTTCTGTGAGCATTTTAAGCTGATGCGTGTTTCCGGTGCATACTGGCGTGGCGATTCGGACAATAAAATGTTGCAAAGGGTGTATGGCACGGCCTGGCCCGATAAGAAGAAGCTAAAGGGTTATCTGAATTTTCTGGCAGAAGCTGAAAAAAGGGATCATCGCAAGTTGGCCAAGAAGTTAGATCTCTTTCACCTACAGGAAGAAGCGCCGGGTATGGCCTTTTGGCATCCCAAGGGTTGGGCTATATATCAGGTGGTTGAGCAATATATGCGCCAGGTACAGCGTGATAATGGTTATCTGGAGATCAAAACGCCGCAATTGGTTGATTATTCGCTGTGGGAAAAATCCGGGCATGCAGATAAGTTTGGTGATGAGATGTTTTCGTCGCATTCGGAAAATCGCGATTATGCGGTTAAGCCGATGAACTGTCCCTGTCATGTACAGGTATTTAATCAGGGGTTGCGCAGTTATCGGGATTTACCGCTTCGGCTTGCAGAGTTTGGTTCCTGTCATCGAAATGAGCCTTCCGGAACGCTACAGGGCTTAATGCGCGTTCGGGGTTTTACTCAGGATGATGCCCACATCTTTTGTACAGAAGATCAGATTCAACAAGAGGTGTCAGATTTTATAGACCTGCTATTTAGCGTCTATCGGGATTTTGGTTTTAATGAGGTATTAATCAAATTATCTACTCGCCCCGAAAAACGGGTTGGTTCGGATGAAGTCTGGGATAAAGCAGAGAAGGCGCTGGAGTTGGCGCTCAATAACAAAGAGTTGGCCTGGGAATTACAGCCGGGTGAAGGCGCATTCTATGGTCCCAAAATTGAATTCTCGCTGAAAGATTGCCTGGGAAGGGTTTGGCAGTGCGGAACGATACAGGTGGATTTTTCCATGCCAGGACGTTTGGATGCACAGTATGTGAGCGAGGATGGCAGCCGACAGGTTCCCGTTATGTTGCACCGTGCAATTCTGGGTTCTTTTGAGCGTTTTATTGGTATTTTGATTGAAAATTACGCCGGATCGATGCCTCCCTGGTTAGCTCCTCACCAGGCTGTTGTTGTCAATATTACCGACAATCATGCCGAATATTGTAAAAAAATTGAAAAAACCTTGAGAAATAAAGGATTTAGAGCCATTTCGGACTTGAGAAACGAGAAGATCGGCTTTAAAATTCGCGAGCACACAATTCAGCGGGTTCCTTATATGTTGGTCGTGGGCGACCAAGAGCTGGAATCCGGCACTGTTGCAGTACGCACATGTGCAGGTGAAGACCTGGGTGCGATGAGTATAGAATCCTTTTGCGAAAGATTATCAGCGGACGTTGATTGTCGCGGCAGGATAGAGACATAAACTAAATTTAGGAGATTTACTTCAATATAATGAGTAAAGGCCGAAAAAATAAAGCTGCCATAAATGGCGAAATTCAGGCATCGGAAGTGAGGCTTGTATTGGCCGACGGATCACAGGGTGGGATAGTACCGTTGGCAGAAGCATTGGCCGCAGCGAAAGAGGCTAGTTTAGATTTAGTTGAAATTGCACCGGATGCAAAACCACCTGTCTGTAAAGTGATGGATTACGGCAAAAAACTATTTGATGAGAAAAAACAGTTGGCTGCCAACCGCAAAAAGCAGCGGCAGATGCAGGTGAAAGAAATAAAGTTTCGACCAGGGACGGAAGAGGGGGATTATCGGGTAAAACTACGCAACCTGATACGTTTCCTGGAGCATGGGGATAAGGCCAAGGTAACCTGTCGGTTCCGCGGTCGGGAAATGGCCCATCAGGATATCGGAATGACTCTGATGAAGCGGGTGGAAGAAGATTTGCAGGAATATGGCACAGTTGAGCTTCAACCCAAACCAGAAGGTCGTCAGATAACGATGGTGCTGGCCCCAATTAAGAAGAAACGCTAAACGGCGTTTCAATTTTATTAATAGCGGTGCTTGATGTGCCGATACAAATGCGAGTTAAATGATGTCTAAGATTAAAACCAACCGAGGTGCAGCCAAGCGCTTTAAGAAAACGGCGAATGGCTTTAAGCACAAGCAGTCCTTCAGAAGTCATATTCTGACTAAGAAAAGTACCAAGCGTAAGCGTCAATTGCGCCCGATGTTACAGGTCCATGATGCTGACAAGGCGCTGATTAAGCGCATGTTGCCCAATACTTAATAATTATCTGATTTTCTAGAGGACGAAAAAATGCCACGTGTAAAACGAGGTGTGACCGCACACAAGCGTCACAAAAAAGTACTAAAGCAAGCAAAAGGTTATTACGGTGCACGCAGTCGTGTGTATCGCGTTGCCAAACAGGCGGTTATTAAAGCTGGTCAATATGCCTACCGTGATCGACGTCAGCGTAAACGTCAGTTTCGTGCGCTGTGGATTACCCGCATCAATGCAGCAGCCAGAGACAACGGTTTATCCTATAGCCGTTTGATTGCTGGATTGAAGAAAGCATCCATAGAAATTGATCGAAAGGTGCTCGCGGATTTAGCTGTTCATGAAAAAGAGGCTTTTGCAGCGATTGCGGAAAAAGCCAAATCAGCTCTAGCCGCCTAACTGGATGCAGCTATAGATATCTAGATTGCCTGATAAAAGTTGTCCCATATTCCGGGATAGAACTGTTAGATATATTCCCGGTAGTACAATTCAGGGCAATAATGATGTTCGGCGAATGCCGGACTAACGCTAAAGTAATAGGGGGAAGGGTTAACGCTCTTCCCCCTATTTTTTCGGAGATTTTGCATGGAGAATCTGGATTCCCTGATTGCTCAGGCAAAGACAGCAATTGATGAAGCACCGGATTCCCAGGTATTGGATCAAGTGCGCGTTCAGTATCTGGGTAAGAAAGGTGAACTGACCCAATTGCTGAAAGGCTTGGGAAGCCTGTCAGCGGAGCAGCGACCCCAGGCCGGAGCAGCGATTAACGAAGCCAAACAATCACTTCAGGAATACATTAATCAACGTAAAGATGGGCTGGTTAATGAGGCTCTCAATGAACGGCTGGGCGCCGAAGTGATAGATGTTACTCTACCAGGCAGAGGCCAGGTGCCCGGAAATTTACATCCGGTGACTAAAACGATAGAGCGCATTGAAACCTTCTTTATGCAACTGGGTTATGATGTTGCGGAGGGGCCTGAAATAGAGGATGATTTTCATAACTTTGAGGCCCTGAACATACCTGCACACCACCCTGCCAGGGCGATGCATGATACTTTTTATTTTGATGCGCACCGGCTGCTCAGAACACATACCTCTCCAGTTCAAATAAGAGTAATGGAGCAACAAAAGCCACCCTATGGGATCATCTGTCCGGGGCGGGTGTATCGTTGTGATTCAGACTTAACCCACACACCCATGTTTCATCAGGTTGAGGGTTTGTTGGTTAATGAAGGGGTTAGCTTTGCAGATTTAAAAGGAACGGTGGCTGAGTTTTTGAAGGCGTTCTTTGAGAGAGAGTTGGCAGTCCGCTTTCGGCCATCCTATTTTCCCTTTACCGAGCCGTCTGCTGAAGTGGATATGGAGTGTGTCATGTGCCGCGGCCAGGGATGTCGTGTGTGCAGCCATACCGGATGGCTGGAGATTATGGGTTGCGGTATGGTTCACCCGAATGTCTTTGAGTCAGCGGGTGTCGATGCTGAGAAATATACCGGTTTTGCTTTTGGTATGGGCGTTGAGCGTTTGGCAATGTTGCGTTATGGCGTGAACGATTTACGGTTGTTTTTTGAGAATGATTTACGCTTTTTGTCGCAGTTTAATTGATTCCCGTTAAAAGCTAATTAAAGCATTGGTTAAAAAGGTTAATAGATGAAAATCAGTGAACAATGGCTGCGGGAGTGGGTTAACCCTCAGCTCGATAGTCAGCAGTTGGTTGAACAGGTCACCATGGCAGGTCTGGAAGTCGATGGCGTTGAGCCGGTGGCAGGGGCTTTTCAAGGCGTGACTGTCGCTGAAGTTGTGGATGTCCAATCCCATCCAAACGCGGATAAACTGAGAGTATGCAAGGTTGCAACAGGAAGTGCTGAATATCAGGTGGTCTGTGGTGCGCCGAATGTAAAGAAGGGTTTGAAAGTTGTGCTGGCTGAAGTTGGTGCTGTTCTGCCGGGTAATTTTAAGATCAAGAAAGCCAAACTGCGCGGCGTTGAATCCCATGGCATGCTTTGCTCTGAAAGGGAGTTGGAATTAAGTGACAATCATGACGGCATTATGGAGTTGGTGGATAACGCTCCTGTAGGTCAGGATATTCGCCAACATCTTAATCTTGATGACCAGTGTGTTGAGATCGATTTAACTCCTAACCGTGGCGATTGTCTGAGCATCAAGGGCCTCGCCAGAGAGGTGGGGGTTCTTAACCGATTAGCTGTATCGAGCCCTTCAATAGAGCCCGTCACGCCACAGATAGAAGATCAGTTCGAAGTGCTCGTGGAATCACCGGATGCCTGTCCCAGGTATTTAGGGCGTGTTTTGCGCAATGTCAATACGCAGGCCGAGTCGCCCATGTGGTTGCAGGAAAGACTGCGCAGAAGCGGGTTGCGCAGTATTGATCCAATAGTTGATGTGACCAATTATGTGATGATGGAACTTGGTCAGCCGATGCACGCGTTTGATCTGGCGAAGCTGAAGGAAAAGATCTGTGTACGTATGGCCGGTCCGGGCGAAAGCCTAGTGCTGCTGGATGGGCAGAAGGTTGATCTGACTGAGAATACATTGTTGATAACAGATCAGTCCGGACCTATCGCCATGGCTGGAATTATGGGTGGTGCCGCAACAGGGGTTACCGAACAAAGCAAAGATATTTTCCTGGAGAGCGCATTTTTTGCGCCATTGGCCATTGCCGGAAAAGCCCGCGGTTATGGTTTGCACACCGATTCTTCGCATCGCTATGAGCGCGGTGTCGATTTTAATTTGCAGCGCACAGCAATGGAGCGCGCTACGCAACTGTTGTTGGATATTGTGGGCGGCCAGCCTGGCCCCATTGTTGAAAGCAGTTCGCAAGAGCATCTGCCAAAAATATCAGCTATTCGGCTCAGAGGCAGACGTGTTGCGCAAGTGCTAAATATTGAGCTCGAGAGCTCGGAGATTGTTGATATCCTGACTCGACTCGGAATGCAGGTAGAAACAGAAAATGAAGAGGAGTGGCTGGTTACAACGCCTTCCTATCGCTTTGATATCTCTATTGAGGCTGACCTGATTGAGGAAATAGCGCGAGTCTTTGGCTATAACCGGCTACCGGCAAAAATGCCGCAGGTATCACAAAAGCATCGCTTAAAAAGCGAGACAGAAATCAGTTTGGGGCAGCTGCGGCGCGTTTTATTGGCGCGAGGATATCATGAGGCGATCACCTACAGCTTTGTTGACCCGAAAATCCAGACTCATTTTCTGGGCGACAAACAGGCAATCGCGCTTGCAAACCCGATATCGAGTGATATGTCAGAAATGCGAACCAGTCTGTGGCCGGGATTGATTCAAGCGTTGCAGTATAACCAGAACCGGCAACATAGTCGGGTGCGATTGTTTGAGTCGGGACTGGTATTTTCCCAGACGGATGTAGATGGCACTATTGAGCAGGTTGCAAAACTGGGTGGTGTTATTGCGGGACCCCGTGAAGTTGAAAGCTGGGCGCACTCGGGTGATAAGGTCGATTTTTATGATATTAAGGGCGACCTGGAAGCGCTGTTGATGATGGGTGGTCATTCGACCTCATATCGGTTCAAGCAAATGGATGGCCAGCAAGGCGCACTGCATCCGGGACAGAGCGCTCAGATAATCTATGACGGGCGTGTTGTTGGCGTGGTTGGGGCCTTGCACCCGTCCGTTGAAAGCGCGCTGGATTTGAATGGTCCGGTGTTTCTTTTTGAGCTGGAACTGGAGGCGATTCAGCGTTCACGAGTGGCTGAATTTAAAGAATTATCAAAATTTCCTGAAGTTCGCCGAGATTTGGCTATAATTGTTGATGAATCGGTACCTCTGTGCGAGATTAACATAGCGATAAGGGGTGAGGCCGGTGAGTATTTGACGGATCTTAAGTTATTTGATCTATATCAGGGTAAAGGGATTGATCCGGGCAGAAAAAGTTTGGCTCTGGGGTTGACGTGGCAGCATAGATCGCGCACTCTTACAGATGAAGAAATTTCTCAGCTCGTTAGCTGTATTATCAAGAACTTAGAAAAAGAATTTAATGCCGTATTGAGGGGCTAGCCATGGGCGCTCTTACCAAAGCCGCGATGGCGGAAAAACTTTTTGATGAATTGGGTCTCAACAAGCGTGAAGCTAAGGAAATTGTTGAGATGTTTTTTGGAGAGATCAGTGAATGCCTGGTTAATAACGAACAGGTTAAGTTATCTGGTTTTGGTAACTTCGATCTGCGCGATAAAACCGAACGCCCGGGCCGAAATCCTAAAACCGGTGAGGACATTCCTATCTCTGCAAGGCGAGTTGTGACTTTCCGCCCCGGACAAAAGTTAAGGACTAAAGTGGAAGACTATGCTGGAACCGAGTCATAACGACGAACTACCGCCGATACCGGGGAAGCGTTACTTCACCATTGGTGAAGTGAGTGATTTATGCAGTGTTAAACCACATGTGCTTCGATACTGGGAGCAGGAGTTCCCTCAGCTCAAGCCCGTAAAAAGGCGGGGCAATCGCCGCTACTATCAGCGCCAGGATGTGTTGGTTATCCGCCAGATTCGCAGTTTGCTCTATGATCAGGGGTTTACCATTGGTGGTGCGCGGCAGCGGTTGACCAATGAAGAAAGTGAGGGTGGAGCAAGCCAGTCTCAGCAGTTGATTCGACAAATGATCAGCGAGTTAGAGGATGTGCTGGCAATTTTGAAATCATAGTTGTTTTAATATCCAGTCCGCTATTTTTAAATTCGGTGCTGCTCCGCACCTGTAGCTATATTCACACCTTTAAATTTCAATCTTATCTTCTGATGATAGTTCCAAAGCAGCGCGGGTTCATGTATTATGGCGCCCGCTTAAAGACACAGTAATTCAAAACAATCGGGGCGTAGCGCAGTCTGGTAGCGCACCACACTGGGGGTGTGGTGGTCACAGGTTCAAATCCTGTCGTCCCGACCAATCTTTGAGGTGCTACCGCTTTGTTAAAAAGAAAAGGGATTATATTGGCAGGTGGTTCGGGTACCCGTCTGTATCCCATTACGCAGTGCATCAGTAAACAACTGCTTCCAATTTATGACAAACCCATGGTGTATTACCCGCTGACCACGCTTATGTTGGCCGGTATTCGTGATATTTTAGTAATCTCCACGCCCAGGGATTTGCCCGCCTATCAGCAGTTGCTGGGGGATGGCGAGAGCTGGGGTTTGAGTATTCAGTACGCCGAGCAGCCCTCACCGGATGGCCTGGCTCAGGCGTTTATTATAGGTGAGCAGTTCATCGATGGTGATTTGTCAGCGCTGGTGTTGGGCGATAATATTTTTTATTCTCATCATTTTACTGAGATGCTGGAAACGGCATCGGCGCGAGATGAAGGGGCGACGGTGTTTGGTTATCATGTGGATGATCCTCGCGCCTATGGTGTCGTTGAGTTCGATGGCGAGGGTAAGGTGCTTTCGATTGACGAGAAGCCAACTAAGCCAAAATCAAAATATGCAGTGACGGGCCTCTATTTCTACGATGGTCAGGTTGTCGATATTGCCAAGTCGGTGAAGCCCTCTTTGCGTGGCGAGCTCGAAATTACCGATGTAAACAGCGCCTATTTGAAACAGGGGCAGTTAACTGTGGAGCTGTTGGGTCGCGGCGCGGCGTGGTTAGATACTGGTACGCACCAGAATCTGATCGCAGCCAGTCAGTTTATAGAAACAGTAGAGGCCCGGCAGGGACTGAAAATTGCGTGTCCGGAAGAGATAGCTTTCCGTAAAGGTTTTATCAATAGGCAGCAGCTTGAAAATCTGGCTCAGCCGTTACTAAAAAGTGGTTACGGTGAGTATCTGCTAAGAATTCTTGAAGAATAAAATTCCAATGAATATAGTCGAGACAGATATAGCCGATGTGCTCCTGTTTGAGCCGAAAGTATTCGCTGACGAGCGGGGTTTCTTTATGGAAACCTTTCGACAAAGCTATTTTGACGAGTTGGATTTAAACTTTAGTTTTGTTCAGGATAACCACAGTGCTTCTCAAAAAGGAGTGCTGCGGGGGCTGCACTATCAGATCCGAAACCCGCAGGGTAAGCTGGTGCGTGTGATTCGCGGTGAGATCTATGATGTTGCAGTTGATATACGCGAAGGCTCTTCTACTTTTGGTCAATATGTGGCAGAGACGCTATCTGAGCAGAATCGCAAAATGCTGTGGGTGCCTCCAGGGTTTGCGCATGGTTTTTGTGTGACGAGCGATCAGGCGGAAATCGTCTACAAGAGCACAGACTATTATGCACCGAATTCGGAGCGAGTTTTAATGTGGAACGATCCTGAGATTGGTATTGCATGGCCATTGGAAAGTGGGGAGCGGCCGATTCTGTCATTAAAGGACCAACAGGGTAAACCGTTAAAAGATATTGAGGTGTTTTAATACACTGTTACCCCTCTGAGCCTGCCCTGCGTGAAGCTAAACTCAATCTAACAAGAGATGAAATAATGCGGCGACAATTATTGGTTACAGGTGGCGCAGGATTTATCGGCAGCAATTTTTGCCACTATTGGACGACTCGGCATCCCGATGATGAATTAGTGGTGCTGGACGCTTTGACCTACGCCGGAAAAAGGGAGAACATTGCCGGTCTCGAAGACCGGGGAGTGCTCACCTTTGTAAAAGGCGATATCTGTGATCAGGCGCTGGTTGAAACGCTGTTAAGAGACAGGCACCTGAATACGATTGTGCATTTTGCTGCTGAATCACACGTCGATCGCTCCATCACCGGGCCAGATGCTTTTATCCAGTCAAATATTGTTGGTACGCACAGCCTGTTAAAGGCGGCTAAACAGGTATGGCTGGATGATGCGCAGAACGGCACCGGGCATCACTTTCATCATATTTCCACCGATGAAGTGTACGGTTCTCTGGGCCCCGATGATCCACCCTTTACGGAAACCACACCCTATGCGCCAAACTCTCCCTATTCTGCAAGCAAAGCATCTTCAGATCATCTGGTGAGAGCGTACCACCATACCTACGGTCTCAAGGTGACAACCAGCAATTGTTCTAATAACTATGGTCCGTATCAGGATGATGAAAAATTTATTCCGACCATTATTAGCAGTATTTTGCTAGGACAGCCGATACCGGTTTACGGTGATGGTAAAAACATTCGTGACTGGCTTTATGTGGAAGATCATTGCAGGGCCATAGATCTGATTTTGGAGAAAGGACAGTCCGGCGAGGTTTATAATGTGGGGGGGGAGAACGAGCAAAGCAATCTGGATTTGGTCTGCAAGCTTTGTGAGCTGATGGATAATCTGTTTGAGAGGCAGGTGGGCCTTTCTAGACAATTTCCTGGCTGTCCTTCCAGTCGGGGGGAAGCTTCAGGAAATTTGGTGACTTTTGTAGAAGACAGACTTGGGCATGACTTGCGGTATGCGATTAATCCGGATAGATGCCACCAAGTGCTAGGTTATAGGCCAGAAGAGGTGTTTGCTTCTGGTCTGGAGAAAACGGTTCTATGGTATTTAAGTTTGAGTGAATCACCAAATGTTAGTTGATAAGCTGGGGCTGTAATATATTTATGACGGGTGGTCTGAATGCCTAAAGTGTGTGCGATCATTGTTACATACAAGCCTGATAAAAAAATGCTGGAAGAATTGGTGCGTCTAATATCTGCTCAGGTTTGTGGATTCGTTATTGTAGATAACGGAGCTGATATTAAGTTTTTGGGTGGTCTTGTATCAGAATATGGTGATAAATCGTACAAATTAATTTCTATGGGTTCGAATGTTGGGCTGGCGGCGGCGCAGAATAGGGGGGCAAGCTATGCATTTGAGCAGGGCTTTACACATGTGGTGTTGCTTGATCAGGATAGCATTCCTGGTTTGGGTATGATTTCCAATATGTTAAAAGTAGAAAAAATGCTTGTTGAGTCTGGTGAAAGGGTTGCTGCTGTAGGTCCTCAGGTTATTGATGAGCGGACTAATCAGAAGTTTCCTTTTTGTCGAGTTGGTGTACTTAGAACGCAGAAAACTCTGTGCCCGAAATCAGCTGAAGACGAGTATTGTGCGACGGATTTTCTTATTTCCTCTGGAAGCTTGATTGGAAGGGGTGCTTGGATGGAAGTGGGGGGGGTAGATGAAGATTTGTTCATCGACAACCTGGATGTGGATTGGTGTTATCGTGCAAAAAGCAAAGGGTACAGATGCTTTGGTGTTTTTTCTGCGAAGCTTAGGCATCGTTTAGGGGATAAGGTGGTATACCTTTTTGGTGGGGCGTTGGCGCTTCATGTGCATACACCTGAGCGTCTGTACTTTATTATGCGAAATAGAGTGATGCTCTATAAAAGAAAAGAGATACCATTGTCCTGGAAGAGTAATGATTTTTTAAGGTTGATCGTAAAATTTGTACTGTTTTCAGTTTGCATTTCCCCGTATATGAAGAATTCAAGATCGATGCTTGCTGGAATTAAAGACGGATTTGTTAACCGTGTTAATATAAAGCGCACATAGTAGAGAGGTGTTTTCCTAAGCTGTTTTGGTGGATTTAGCTAATGTTTATAAAGGGTTGCTACAAATTTGTAATATTTCTCTAAATATTTGTGCGTGACGTCTTGCGTCTTGCAAAGACGTGGTCTAGTATTACCCGTGCTCTTGGGCGAAAAATGCCAAAGGCTCCTTAGTTACGTGTTAAGTTTGGGGGCGCCAGCTGACGAATTGTCGGTTTTTCAGCTGGCGCAATCAAACAGAGTGTTGTCGAGAGGTGGTCGGTTTTTTTGGTCAAAGAGTTGTGCGGAGCGTGCAAAGTTTGATTGATAAGTTTGGTGCTATGTAAAAAAACTGCAAAACTGTAAATATGATTTATGCTTATAGTTTAAAAAAGGTTTGCATTGTGCTTTTATCAGGCTTAATATTCGCGCCGTCTGATTGATTGTTTAACACGTTTCAAGGACTAATAAGAGGATAACTGAAATGATTAAGAAAACATTGCCTGCAGCCATAGCACTTGCCGGCAGCCTAGGTTTGGCAGGAGCCGCGAATGCGGTCAATGTCAATCATGATGGGCTGGGTGAGGCGTTATTGTATTCCTACTATACGACGGAGGGTGGTAATGATACGCTTATCAATATTACCAATACTTCCAATAATGTTAAGGCTGTCAAGGTCCGCTTTGTTGAAGCGATGAATAGCCAGGAAGTTTTGGATTTTAACTTGTATTTGTCCCCATATGATGTCTGGACAGGTGCAGTTAGCCGATCTTCTGGTGGGGCAAAATTAACAACCGCAGATACTTCCTGTACAGTTCCCGCTATTCCAGCTGGTGGCGTTGAGTTCCGTGAGTTTGTATATCAAGGTTCCAATTACGCAACTAGTCAGGGTGGCCCTCAAGGTACCGATCGCACCCGTACAGGTTATCTTGAAGTTATCGAGATGGGTGTTGTGATCAACGAAGATCCGGCTGATCCGGATGCATTTAATCCGGCAATAGCGGCTACTCACGTAAATGGTGTTCCGGCGGATTGTTCTGTGCTAACTAATGCGTGGGGTGGCGCTGGTCAATGGACCGCAGATAATGGTCGCGCAGTCAATGAGCCTGATGGTGGGTTGTATGGTTCGGGCATTATTATTAATGTAGCTGGCGGTACGGATGTTGCTTATGATGCCGTGGCGCTGGACAGCTTCTTGATTGATGGTAGCACAGAAGGTCATTTGGGTGGCACCCCGGACGCCTACAACACGACAGTGGATTTGCACGCGGATCCTGGTACAGTACAGCCCTCGTTGCAGGACGCAACGGCTATTGCTACGCTGGCTAATGGTGCGACTGTTATTCCAGAAGATCCCGGTGGAACTCTAAATCGGGGTATCGATGCAGTAAGCATGGTGTTGCAGAAAGAGTCAATTGCCAATGATTATTTGACAGTAGCAAGTTTGGCGGCGGGTACCGATTGGGTTGTAACATTTCCTACCAAACGCTTTTATGTGAACGGTTGGACTCCGTCTGGTGCCGATGCGACTGTCCCTGCGGCAGCTACACCTAGACCTGAGCCTTTTACCAGTTTTTGGACTGACGCTGAGGTAAATAGTGTCGAAGGTTCATCGTGTGAGACTATCGCTATTACTTTTTATGACCAGGAAGAGGGCGAGCAGGCACCTTCAGGTGTTGATTTCTCTCCACGTCCGCCAAGTGGTCCGGCCTTTGCTCTTTGTTATGAGGCAAACGTTCTTACCATTAATGACACGGGCATACTGGGTGGTGGTTATACCAAGTCTAACTTGAATCTGCCGGCAGCCTTTGACGCTGGCTGGATTAATGTTGGATTGACAGGGACTTACCTGAATCCTGAAAACTCAGTAAACTACACCCGTCGAATTCTGATAGATCAAGCGGCTGGGTTGGGTACTTCTGCTCCTACGGCTACTCTGGGACTTCCTGCAATTGGATTCTCAGTAATCTCATTTGCAAATGGAGACGTGGGTGGATTGTTGTCTAATTATGCGGGTCTTACCGATCATAAATCTAGACATACTACAGTAACTGTAACTCCACCGGTTCCCTAGGCAGGATGATTTAGCTAGGCAGTTATATTTGTAGTACGAAAGAGGGGCCTTTTATGGGCCCCTTTTTTTATGCAATCGAAGATTGAATGTATGGGTTTAGCAGCTGATGGATGAGTTGTCGGGTAAATGTTGGGAGCGAGTGACTTTTTATTACCCTGTCGGTCCCAAGGGGTGGGGCTGCGCGAAGTCCTAGAGCCCGGGGTTTACCTGGGAGAGTTTGTTTTTAGTTAAAATATGGCTCGAGCTGTGAGTGGTTTTTCAAGATTATGTTGCCACCATAGTTTTTCTACCTTCGGGTACTATGTATTATTGTCAAGTAATGGCCTCTAAGGACCCGTTTAGTTGTGTGGGCTAAAGAGGGGTTGATGATCTGGCCTGCTCTTTTGAAATAAACTGCGTGTTGATGTGCAAGGATAGGTGGTACCCCTGCGAGATTATTACCTGTGTAAGAGGCGTTTTCTCTAATGAAAAATATGACGTTGGAATTTGATTTAGAGTTAAAGGATTACAAAATTAATGGTTATTGTTCGTTGCGTTCCTTTGCTTTTAGGCTAGACTCAATAGTATGAGAGAGTTTAGCCATTTTTAGCAATGGATTTTTGTGGTTTGTAATAATTTTTTAGGGTATGAATATGAAAGCTATTTTTACAGGTCTGGTGTTGTTAGGGACTATAATCACCAATTGTGCATATGCAGGGACGCTAACGATAGATAATCAATTATGTGGGAGTATTAGCGGCAATGTGGTAATTGATTCCTCCGGTAATGTTACTGTTGCAACAAGCGCCGGTGACTCTTGCGGGGGTTCCGGTAGTACAAATTATCTGGTGCAAGTGAATGTCTCTGGGAATGGCAGTGTTACGAGCTCCCCAAGCGGAATTAGCTGTCCTGGAACCTGTCAGTCGTCATTTTCGGAGTCCAGCAGTATTACGCTTACTCCCAATACCAGTGGTGGATCGACATTCACCGGCTGGTCCGGGCCTGATTGTACTGGTACGGGGCCCTGTGTGTTGAGTAATATTTCAGCAGCAAAGTCTGCGACCGCCACATTTTCCGGAGGGACCGTAAGCTACAATTTGGCTGTTACTAAAGCGGGTTCTGGTGGTGGGACGGTAACATCCAGCCCATCCGGAATAGATTGTGGTAACGACTGCAGTGAATTATATGCAGATGAAACAACAGTTACTTTAACCGCAGCAGCAGATGGCTCATCTGAGTTTGCTGGATGGTCCGGGGCTTGCACCGGAAATACTACCTGTCAAGTTGATATGACAGAAGCGCGAGCAGTAACGGCGACATTTAATAATACAAGTGGTGTTAGTATTATCGATCGAAATTGGCCGGATAGTCCCCAAGAAGTAATCTCACTGCGAGGTGATGAGGCGGTCGCAATTAGAGTGAATACTACGACAAGCACTTCAGCTGGTGGCCAGGTAAACACTGCTTCGACAACGGGTGTAATTGGGACGCGATTGGTAACTATATCAACTACCCCCGGAGATTTTGATACAGGATCGCTTGGGAAATGCAGTGTAAGTGGTTTAGAAACTGCAAATATTCGATGGACGCAGAATCCAAACCCACCGTTCCCTTTGAATCTATTAAGCTGTAAGCTGAATGTCAACACGGAGTATTATATTAATATTAAGCATACTACATGCCCTGCTAACACTGACTGTACTTTTTACTTTAGTATTAATTAGTTAGTGTAAGTAAACAAGTTCAAACTTTGTAGTGATAAAATCCCTGCCCAGCATTGGGCGGGGATTTTATCGTTTTAATAAATGTTGGAGAATATTATTCAATGAAGCATGAAAAAAAAATTGCATTTATGTTCGCTATATTTATGAGCATCAATTTTTGTGCCGCCGATACCGTAACACTTCTTAGTTATGGAGATTTAAAAATAACCAAATCAGAATTTTTAAATTATATAGATGTTGTAGTTCCTGCGGATAAAAAAAATATTGTTTTAAAAGACAATAAACGAGTTCGGCAAATAATAGCGGATATGTATGTTACTAAAATGCTCGTGGAGGAAGCTAAAAAAGAAGGATTGGACAAAAATAAGGATATTAAAACGGAGATAGAGATACAGGAAAACCGGATTTTAATGGCGGCAGCGTTGGATCATTACGTTGATAAAGTACCCCCTCCTGATTTTGAGGCTTTGGCAAAGGAAGCGTACCTGGCAAAACCGGAAGAGTTTCGCGTACCCGAGCAAGTAAGCGTATCGCATATTTTAGTAAGCACTGCTAATCGCTCCAAGGATGAAGCGGAGAATATCGCAAAAAAGGTTTTGAAGGAATTAAGGGAAGATAGTGCAGTATTTGCTGATATAGCGCAGAAATACTCTGACGATCGCTCGGTTAAGCAAAATGATGGACATCTAGGTTTCTTTCCCAGAGAAAAAATGGTGCCAGAATTTGCCGATGCGGCCTTTAGCTTGACCAAGCTTGGTGAAATTAGCGATATAGTTGAGACCCAATTTGGCTTACATATCATAAAGTTCCATGACCGAAAGCAAGGCAGAATACTAGCTTTTGATGAAGTCAAAAATCAACTGATAGCAGTAGAGAATAATAAGTTTAGAAATAGTCATAGGCGGAATAAAATTGGCGATATACAAAAATTAGAAGGTATAGTGATTAATCAAGAGGCTGTCAACTCAATTAGTACATTGTAATCAGAAGTTAACTGGGTTGTTAATATTGTATATGGGCTTTTTGGATGGTTTAAAAAAGGAAATAATTAGTATTTGCGAGCAGGCTGTCATTCCTGTATTTTCAATATTCTTACCATGGAAATCTTGTGTAAAACTTTACAAGTGTTTATGTACAAATGACGGGTTATACACTAATCAGGTAGATACTTTTTATGGACAATCCGTAAAGCAGAATGCTATTTCTGAAAGCCAAAAGTGTTTTAAAAGCAGGGCCCGCTTCCATTTGCTGGTAGATCAAGCAGATTTCTATCTGACATGCTTCCGCGGAAAGCGTTGGTTCAATAAGTATGTGCGTATCGAAGGGGATCCCATTGATACCGATCAAGGTGCGCTATTTATTACCTTTCATTGGGGGCAGGGTTTTTGGGCGTTGAAGTATCTAAACCAAAAAGGATACAAAGCAGCCTGGTTGCACGCCCCATTGCAAAAGGGTTTAATCTGGGGTACCTGCATCAACTCATTGGTGGGCAAGTGTAGAATTACACAGGTAGGTCGTTTGTCCGGAACTGCTCCCATCGCAGTTGGCAATAGTGTTGAAAAAATGCGATACCGGTTGGTAAAGCAAAAATGCTCGGTGATGGCGATGCCCGATGCACCAATTCGTCCCGGAGCGTCGACAATAAGGGTTAAGTTATTGGGGCGTGACGCGCAGCTGCCAGCAGGTGTCATTCGAATGGCCGCCAGTGAAAATATTCCTGTTTATGCCTATACCATGATAGTCAACCCTGAAGACGGGATGCGGGATTTGTGTGTTCGAGGGCCCATAGATTATCAGGATGAGGCATCTTTAGCGCAGGCTTTGGCGGATGTGTTGACCGGCGCGATAGAAAAAGATCCGTCCGCGTGGTATGTATGGCCATTTGCAGATACATTTTTTGAAACGCCAAAAGAAAACAGTGCTTTAGGTTAGCGGGAACCTTTCCCAACGATAACTATAGAAGAGAAGGGATAAAGGTTGGAAAGTAAAAATATCAACTACTTGCCAGCGCTTGACCATATAAGAGCTTATGCAGCGCTATTGGCTGTATTTTATCATGGGCTACAGTTGTTTTGGCATCAGGACAGCTATGGCGAACTATTTGACGCTACACACTGGCTCTCGGTAAATAATCCATTATTGGCTGTTGTTGTGGAAGGACACACAGCTGTTGCTCTTTTTATGGTTTTAAGTGGCTTCATATTTACTTATGGAGCGCAGGGGCGCCAGGTGATTTATCATCGGTTTATCTATAACCGGTTTTTAAGAACCTATCCATTATTTCTGCTCCTGATTGTCATCGGTATTTCAGTGTTACCCCAAAATTTTAGTATTCAGGGGTTACTGACAACGGTGTTCGGTTTTGCCAACATGCCCCACCATCTGAGCATACCTCCTTTTTCTGCGATGTTTTGGGCGGTTTCTGTCGAATGGCACTTCTACCTGATGTTCCCTTTTCTATTACTTTTCCTGACCCAGTATGGTCGGGGTTACCTGCTGGGTTTGATATTACTTTTTTTACTGTATCGTTTGGTTGGTTATTGGATGACCGGAGAAGCTGTTCAGCTTTCCTATTTTACAATTGCCGGCCGGATGGATCAGTTTTTACTGGGCATGCTGGCAGGGTACTGGTGTTGCCAGGGGCATGGTTACCGTTTAAAGAGTTGGAGCTTCCCGCTGTTTGGGGTGTTAGCCGTGTTGTTGCTCTATCTGTTTCATAAAAGCGGAGGGTGGCCGGAAGAGAATCTGTTAAGAGTGTTTTGGACCACAATCGAAGGCTTGGTATGGGCTCTGTTTTTGGTTAGTTATCTTGCGTTTGCAGAAAAGATACCAGCAATTTTGTCAAAAGGAATAGCATCAATCGGAGTGGTCAGTTATTCCATTTATCTGATTCATTTTGTTGTGATTTACCTGTTGGTCAGCAAAGGCTGGTATGTTCAATTTGGCTACAGTGGGGTTATTAATGCAATGCTTAATACGCTGCTGTTGGCGCTTCCGGTAACGCTGCTGGTGTCAGCTATTTCCTATTATTTGATAGAGCGACCGTTTCTTCGGTTGCGCGTAAAATATTATCGGTGAGTGAGTGAATAAAATAATAAAACAAAAGCTCTTTCTCATCCTACAGATGAGCCAGCGAGAGATTGTAGGACGTTATCGTGGCTCGGTAATGGGGCTTATGTGGTCCTTTGCGCACCCGATAGTGATGCTGCTGGTCTATACATTTGTATTCAGTGTTATTTTCAAAGTGCGCTGGGGCACAGGTGATAGCAGCAATACAAGTTTTGCGCTAAACCTGTTTGTTGGGATATTAATACATGCATTTTTTGCGGAATGTACCAACAGAGCTCCAAGTTTGATAGTTGATAATATCAACTATGTAAAAAAAGTGGTTTTCCCACTATGGGTTATTCCCGTCGTTTTGGTTGTCAGTGCCTTGTTTCACATGTTGGTTGGCTTTGTGGTGTTGTTAGCTTGCGTATTTATAATAATTGAACAGCTCCATATCACAACTTTACTCATGCCATTGATATTGCTGCCTTTTATTCTAATGGTATCCGGTACTACCTGGCTGTTTTCTGCTCTGGGTGTTTATCTGCGCGATCTGTCGCAGGTGTTGCCGGTCGTATCCACAGTCATGTTGTTTCTGGCACCGGTTTTTTACCCGATATCAGCTTTGCCGGAAGCATTTCAGCATTACCTTTACCTGAATCCGCTGACCTATATTATTGATGAGTCCAGAAACCTGATTTTGTTAGGTAAACTGCCCAATGTAGAGCGACTTCTCTATTTCTACGCGGCCGGCATAACTCTGGCAGCAACAGGTTGGGCATTTTTCAGGAAAACCAGGCAGGGGTTTGCGGATGTCCTCTAATATCGCTATTTCAGCTAAGGACTTGTCCAAGCGCTACGATATATATGCTCGACCATTGGATCGATTGCTGCATCTTTTTTTGGGTAGCAATTTCAGGAAAACACGCTCTTTTACCGCTTTATCGAATGTGAGTTTTGAGGTGGAAAAAGGCGAAACCCTTGCAATAATCGGTCGCAATGGCGCTGGTAAATCGACCTTGTTGCAGGTGTTATGCGGGATTCTGACGCCGAGCGAGGGACAAGTTACCATTAATGGCCGCGTTGCCGCGCTTTTGGAGTTGGGTGCGGGATTTAACCCAGAGTTTACCGGAAGAGAAAATATCTACATGAAGGCGGCCATTTATGGTCTGGATAAAAATGCTGTTGACGAGTTGATGCCCGATATTCTGGCATTTGCAGAAATTGGGGATTTTGTTGATCAGCCAGTTAAAACCTATTCCAGCGGCATGTTTGTCCGGTTGGCCTTTGCGGTCATTGCCCACTTAAAGGCAGATATTCTGGTAATTGATGAGGCTCTGGCTGTTGGTGACGTGTACTTTACGCAAAAATGTATGCGGTTTCTGCGCGAATTTGCAACTCATGGCACACTGCTCTTCGTCAGTCACGATACTCATACCGTAGTCAACCTATGCAAAAAAGCGATCTGGCTTGATGCGGGAAAGGTTGTGGGCAATGGTGATGCAAAAACGGTATGTGATGCTTATCTGGGCTCTTTCTTTGAGGATCGACTGAATGATGAATCCTTGTTGCCGGAGCAGAGTGATACACCGGTTAAGCTGAAGAGTAATGAGTTTGGTTTGATGGGGGCCAGCATTGTTTCCGTTGAGCTGCTGGGACCTGATGGCAAATCTATGGTCATAGTAGAGAGTTCGGTAACCGTCACATTGGTGGTTGTTTGCGAAGCGCGGGAAACAATTAACAGGCCGATTGTTGGTTTTTTTGTTAAAGATCGCGTTGGCCAGATGTTGATTGGTGATAATAGCATCCAGCAATTACCCGATTGGCAGGAAATGAGCTCGGGTCAGCGTTATAAAATCGAGTTTAGTTTTAGAATGCCACATCTGGCGACAGGAGATTACACCATCGGCGTGGCGGTGGGAGCAGGAACGCAGGATCAGCACGTACAACATCACTGGATACATGATGCACTTTCATTTAGGGCCCAGGCACCGCCCGAGCTGACAGGTATAATGGTGATGGAAGCGCTAAAATGTACCGTGGAAAAGCAAGCGGCAGGGGCCGCCGAACTGTAACAGAATGTGGCTGAAACAGGTCAACCTAAAGTAATGTCTGGCGTTATGGATATATACAGAAATGGTAATTGCTGTTGCTGTAATGTGCCGGTTGTCAGGTCTAGTGACTTCTTCGAAGTTTTCAATAAGGTAGTTTATGGAGCTTTTTAGTAACAAAGGGTTATCCAGCACTCTTGCATATATGCCCGACCGGCTCACGGAGGTAGAGTCCTGGCATAGGCATATGCCTTTTGCATACTGGCTTTTGAGTACACTCAATCCTGAAGTGCTGGTTGAGTTGGGTACCCACAAGGGTGATTCTTACTGCTCTTTTTGCCAGGGTGTGGTGCATCTCAATCTGGCGACAAAATGTTACGCGGTAGATACCTGGAAGGGCGATTCGCAGGCAGGCTACTATGGTTCTGAGATTTTACAAGAGCTACGATCCTATCATGATAAAAGGTATGCTGAGTTTTCTTCATTGCTGCAAATGACTTTTGATCAGGCGTTAATAGAGTTTGAAGATGGTAGCATTGACCTACTGCATATCGATGGTTTGCACACTTACGATGCGGTTAAGCATGATTTCATGAGTTGGAAGCCCAAGTTGAGTGACAGGGCTGTGGTGCTGTTCCATGATACCAGTGTTAAAGAGGATGATTTTGGAGTCTGGAAATTATGGCAGGAGTTGTTAGAGGAGTATTCGGGATTTAATTTTGAGTTCGGTTATGGCCTGGGAGTGTTACAGGTTGGTTCTAATAGCGATGCAGGTGTTAAGGCATTTCTGGATTTTGCAGCTAAAGAACCGGAATTGATCTCATCATACTTTGAGCGATTAAGCGATTCCATTGCATTACGCAGCGCTAATCACAAGCTCAAAGTAGCATTGGATACCAGGGAGAAACTGGGTCAGGATCTGCAGCTAGCGAGAGAGGTGGTCGCAGAAAGGGATTCTGAATTGGGTCAGAGAAATGAAGAGCGGGAAGTATTAGGTAAAGACCTGACCCATGCACGAGAGGTGGTTGCTGAACGTGACGCGTTACTGCAAAAGCAGCTTTTGGAAATTGAAGCACTTCAGGAACAGACGAATAATGCGATAGCGCGAGGGCAGGAACTGGAAAATCAGGTTTCATCGCTTGAGAACAAGATTATATCGCTTGAAAGTAAGCTGGAGAATCAGAAACGGCAAGTTTCAAGGGTTACTGACCAGTACGCACGCCAGCACGCTCAGCTGAAAATGATACTTAACTCAAAAACCTGGCAGTGGCGCAATGCGTTGGTGAAGCTGTTGAAAAGGCCACCGCTTGCGCTGGAAGCTGGTTTGCCCGAAAAACTGGTTGAAGGTGAAACCAGTGTTAATAAAGATCGGATGATTGATATTATCATTCCTGTTTATGCCGGTCTGGAAGAAACAAAAAACTGCATCGATAGTGTGTTATCCAGTAACTATCGGGCCGAAGCAGAAATTATTGTCATTAATGACGCCAGCCCGGAACCTGAGCTTGTTGTGTATCTGACCAGTATCGCAGACCAGGTCACTTTGCTCCATAATGAAAGAAATAAAGGATTCGTGGCAACAGTTAATCGTGGCATGAATCTGCATTCGGATCGCGATATCCTATTGTTAAACAGCGATACACGAGTGTCTAATGACTGGCTGGACCGTATAAAAAAATGTGCGTATCGTCATCCGCATACGGCTTCTGTGACGCCATTCTCCAACAATGCGACTATCTGTAGTTACCCGAATTTTTGCCAGGACAATGATTTACCGCCGGGTATTGATGAGGTGGAGTTGGATCGAATATTTAGCGAAGTCAATCATGGAAGGTCGGTGCCCATACCCACGGCAGTTGGCTTTTGTATGTACATTCGCCGTGACTGTTTACAGCAGGTTGGCTTATTTGATGAGATTCTCTTTGGCAGAGGTTATGGCGAAGAGAATGAGTTTTGTATGCGCTCGGCTGAATCGGGATGGCAGCACCTGCTTTGTGCAGATACCTTTGTTTATCATGCAGGTGGGGTAAGTTTTGCGGATACCCAGAATGAGCATCAGCAGGCGGGCAGCAAGGCGCTGACTTCCTTGTATCCGGAGTATAACGCCCAAATTCAAAGCTACATTCAAAACGATAAGATTGCCCCCTACCGTTTCGCTATGGATCTGCATCTCAGAAATAGGCAGGGTAAGCCTGTTGTTCTGATGATTAATCATAGCCGCGGTGGCGGTACTGAACGTCATCTTACCGAGCTTGCCGAACAGCTGTCAGACAGGCTGACCATACTGATGCTTCACCCCTTTGGTGCGGAAGGGGCAGCGGTGCAATTATCGGTTTTCGGCGGTGGTGAGGGTAACCATCTGATTTTTGATCCTTTGTGTGATTATGAGCAATTGCTTGAGTTGTTAAGGCTCAGTGGTTTAAGCCGGGTACATTTTCACCACACCTTAGGAGTTCATCCCCGTTTTTGGCGGATACCTGAAGATCTGGGTATTCCTTTTGATTATACAATTCATGATTACTATCTTGCCTGCCCTCAAATAACGATGACTGATGAAAAGGGAAATTATTGTGGTGAGCCTGATGATGAGGGGTGTAATCAGTGCTTATCCAAAAGGCCGGCTCCGGGTAATGGTTTGATTAAGCACTGGCGAGAGGAGAACAGTCAGTTTCTTTATGCGGCTGACTGTGTGTTTGTGCCTAGCCAGGATGCGGAAAGGAGAGTGCAGCGCTATTTTTCCGGAGTGAATACACGCTGCATTCCACATGATCAGGGTCGTATCGATTGGCCGAAGGTGAGCGCAAGAACGCTCGGAAACGACGAACCTTTACGCATCGTTGTGTTGGGAGCGTTGAGTCAGTTTAAGGGTGCCGATTTGCTGGAAAGTTGCGCTTTGGGTGCGCGAAAAAAGAGGTTCTCGCTGGAATTTCACCTGATTGGTTATGCGTATAGAAAGCTAACCACCTATCCGATGAGTAATCTCCATGTCCACGGCGAGTATCAGGAGTCGGAGCTCGAGCAACTGGTTGAAAATGTTCGGCCGCATCTCGTATGGTTTCCTGGAGATTGTCCTGAAACCTACAGTTATACCTTGTCTTCCTGTTTGGCGATGGGCTTACCGCTGGTTGCACCGAAAATAGGTGCATTTCCAGAACGGTTAACCAGCAGAGAATGGACCTGGTTAATGGAGACCGGCCTGTCATCTGAAAAGGTAAATGCGCTGTTTGAGGTAATAAGGAACAATTTTATTAGGGCTGAAAGTCCGGAACCCGTTTTGAACGATTCCGAAAATTTGTTGGGAAATTATGATTCAGATTATGTAGCGGTCGGGTTAGAGCCAGCTGCGGCGATACAATGGTCAGAATTCAATGATCATGTGCAGGCCTTGTCAGTGATGCATCTGGGTGTTATACAAAGCCATCGCGGAAGTCTGAGAGCAAGGGTGTTTAGCGGTTTGCAGCAGATGAAATCGCGACCTATACTGGCAAAGTTTTTAGCGTCTACCCCGGTAAAGTGGAAAATCAAAATTAAACTATGGTTGATGGGTGCATAAAGCACAGTGGCCAGACGGATATTAGGAAACTAGCGTGTCTCAGACAATAGGATCGTTATTGATAGAGCGTGGCAAAATCTCGGATCTGGATTTGCAGCGAGCGACACAGGTGCAGGCGATGTCGGGAGCAAGGTTGGCTCATGTGCTGGTGCAACTGGGTATGGTTTCCGAACGGGATATAACGGATATTCAGATAGAGTTGCACGGTTATTCGCTGGTTGATAAAGAGGAGTTTCCGCAACAGCCGGTGTTAGAGGACGTATTGCCTCCGGTTTTTTTAAAGGAACACCAATTGATTCCGATTAAGGATGACGGGGCTGTGCTGGAGGTGGCGATGCTGGCACCGGATGATGATTATGCGATTAAAGCGATCCACTTTGCCACCAATAGAGAGGTGGTTCCCCGTCTGGCAGTACCCTCTGAGCTGGAGGCAGCGAATGAACGCCTCTATGGTGCAGGCCGTTCAGCGATGGAGGAAATTGTTGAAGGGGGGGCGACGGATGTCTACGCCGATGATATTGATGATGTTGAACGACTTAAGGATATGGCCAGTGACGCACCGGTTATCCGTTTGGTCAACCTGATCTTCAGCCGGGCGCTGGAGTCGCGGGCATCGGATATCCATATTGAACCCTTCGAAAATAGCTTAAAGGTTAGATATCGTATTGATGGCGTATTGCAGGAGGTCGAATCGCCACCCAGCCAGATGGCTGCAGCGGTTATTTCGAGGCTGAAAATATTATCCCGGCTTAATATTGCCGAACGTCGGATTCCGCAGGACGGGCGTATCAAACTTAAAATATCGGGTAAAGCTGTGGATCTGCGGGTGTCGACTGTGCCAACGCTATACGGTGAAAGTGTCGTGATGCGTATTCTGGATAAGGAGAGCATTGACCTGGATCTGGATAATATCGGGCTGTCGGATAGTGTGGTTACAAACTTTAAGGCCGTCTTAAACAGGCCAAATGGTATATTTCTGGTCACGGGGCCCACCGGTAGCGGGAAAACAACGACGCTTTATTCTGCACTGACGCGCATGAACACCAAGGACCGTAAAATCCTGACTGTTGAGGATCCTGTGGAATATCAAATTGCCGGTGTGAATCAGATCCAGGCGGCACCTAAAGTCGGTCTCGACTTTGCCAGCGCGCTGAGGGCGATTGTCAGGCAGGACCCCGACATTATTATGATTGGTGAGATGCGTGACCGGGAGACAGCCAGCATCGCCATTCAGTCTGCATTGACCGGACATATCGTCTTTTCTACCTTGCATACCAATGATGCGGCAAGTGGTGTAACGCGGTTGTTGGATATGGGCTTGGAGGATTATTTGCTCACCTCAACAGTGAACGCTATTTTGGCGCAACGTTTGGTTCGAGTACTTTGTGATGAGTGTAAAAAGGAAGACAGCCTCGGTTCGGAGGAGATTGCGCATCTGGATATCTCGCATTTGGTTGAGCAAGTTGGTAGTAACAGAGTATGGCACCACCAGGGCTGTGAGCAATGCAGCCATACAGGATATACGGGAAGGATGGGGATTCACGAGTTACTGTTAGTGGATGATCAGATAAGACATTTGATTTTGGAACATGCCAGTTCCGAGAAAATACAACAGGCAGCCTGCGAACAGGGCATGGTGACGCTTTATGAGGATGCGATGTTAAAAGCACTGCAAGGCAAGACCTCCATTGAAGAGGTTCTTCGAGTCACCAGTCAGCAACCCAGGTAGTTACAGATAATGGCCCACTTTAAGTACAAAGCGGTTTCAGGCGACGGTAAAGTCACTCAGGGTGTGCTGGAGAAGGGCTCCATTGGTGAGTTGACGCTGGAGCTTGCCAGGGAGGGAATGACACCGCTCTCGATAGACCAAATTGATGAAAAAGATGCTGGTCGTGCATCACGCTCGGGGTTGTTTGGCGGTATCTCGGCGGTTAGCAGTAAAACAAAAGATAGAATCACGGATTTCACGCGTGAACTGGCGATTATGCTGTCTTCTTCGGTACCTCTGGATCGCAGCCTCACTGTGCTGGGGAATATGGAGGCAACCGATGAGCGCATTACAGCGATTATCAAAGATGTTTCAGAGGATGTGCGTAAGGGCGATTCGCTGGCCGATGCGTTTGAAAAACACAAGGAGTTTTCAAGTTTCTATATCAGTATGGTGCGTGCGGGCGAGGCCAGTGGGGCCCTGGATATTACGCTAACAAGACTGGCGGAATACATGGAGCGTTCCAAGGCGCTGCGACAGACGGTGGTTTCAGCATTGATGTACCCGGCAATTTTACTGTTTGTCGCGGTCCTCTCGTTAATTCTTCTACTCGGATTTGTGGTGCCCAAGTTTGCTGATCTGTTTGATGACATGGGAGGAACCCTCCCGTTGCCAACAAGAATTGTGATGGTTGCTGGTGAGTGGGTTGGCAGTTATTGGTGGTTATTGCTGGCTGCTTTGGCCGGATTGGTTTGGCTGGCTCAGGTGTTATGGAGTAAACCAGATTTTAGAGCCTGGCTGGATCATAAACTATTAGGCCTGGCTGTGGTCGGAGATATGATTGCAAAAATTGAAACGGCAAGATTGTCGCGTACTTTCAGTACGTTGTTGCAGGGAGGCGTGGCCATTGTGAATGCCTTGTCGATAGCGCACGCGACAGTAGCCAACTCCACTTTACGGACCGATCTGTCTGCAGGTATTGACGCTTTGAAGGAGGGGGGTGCTTTAAGTGGTACGTTACTGGATCGAGGTCATTTTCCGGCATTGGCAATGCACATGATTCAGGTAGGTGAGGAAACCGGTCAATTGGAAGAGATGCTTGTTAAGGTGGCCGATATCTATGAGGAGGAGGTTAACAGCGCAGTTAAGCGCTTTCTGGCGTTGCTGGAACCAGTTTTGATATTAGGATTAGGCGCATTAATCGCCGGTATTATTCTCTCTATTCTGGTAGGGATAATGGAAGTCAATGAACTTGTTTTTTAATAGGATTTGAAAGATATGTACCACTTGAAAAAATCGAAAAGCATATTGGGGTTTACGTTAATTGAGTTGCTGGTTGCGCTGGTGATTCTGGGTTTTCTGGCCAGCGTGGTAGGACCAAAAGTGATGAAATTTGTAGCGGGTGCTAAAAGTGATACGGCACGATTGCAAATAGAAGATCTGGCAGCCGCGCTCGATATGTATAGCCTGGAGGTAGGAGGCTATCCATCTCAGGATCAGGGTTTGGAGAGTTTGATAGAACAGCCAGCAGGCGTGGTTGGTTGGAATGGCCCTTACCTGAGAAAAAAAGTTATTCCAAAAGATCCATGGGGTAGGGAGTACAACTATGTTTATCCTGGTGAAAATGGTGCTTTTGATCTCTATTCTCTGGGGGCGGATAACCGACCAGGAGGAGAGAAGGAAAATGCTGATATCGAAAGCTGGAAATAGTTCATTATCGGCCAACCGGTAGCGAGGTGATATTGAACGCACGAGGCTTTACGCTGATCGAGCTATTGGTGGTTGTTTTAATCATATCGCTGATCTATGCGGTGGTCCCACCCATTTTTAATAGAGGGGAAAGCGCGCGATTACAACAGTCTGCACGAGAGCTGATGACAGGGTTGCGCTGGGCCCGAGCTCAAGCCGTCGGCACGCGAAAAAGTGTGGCGGTATGGGTCAATACGCGGGATAAAACTTTTAGTGTTGAAACAAAAGATAAAGAGTTTGCACTTCCTGAGTCATCTGAGGTTAGGGTGACGACCGTTGAAAGCGAGATTAAGGACCAGCGTGCAGGTATTCGCTTTTTCCCGGATGGTTCTTCGACGGGAGGCAAGATTGAGCTGACCGCTAACGACGATATTTATTTGTTGGCGGTAGACTGGTTGACGGGTGGTGTGGATTTAGAGCGCGGTACTGGAGATTAACTGAGATGGGAAGATCGGTGCCAACATATCAGCGGCCCCATCAGTCGGGTTTCACGCTGCTGGAGGTGTTGGTAGCCTTTGTATTAATGGCAGTGGCTGTAGTGGTCATTTCGCAGTCTTTTGCCGGAGGGTTGCGCAATCTCGCGAGAACAGATGGTTACACAACAGCAGCACTGGTGGCAGATTCACAGATGGTGCAGGTTGGTATTGTTTATCCGGTTGCGGAAGGAGAGATCGATGATACGGAGGTTGAATCAGAGCCCGAGTCGCAACTAAACGAGAAGTATCGCTGGTCGATCTCTATGTCTCCTTATGAGATCGAAATGTCTGATGACCAGTTAGACGCTCCCGGTGAGCAGCAGCTTTTTCTGGTAACCGTTGCTGTTGGTTGGACCGAGGGAGGAGATGAGAGAAGCTTTCAGTTGATGTCGTTAAAACTGGGGCCCAAGGAGAGAGGGTTTTAAATTTGATCTCTTCAGCGCAAAAGGGATTTACACTTGTTGAGGTGTTGGTTGTTCTGGTGCTGACCAGTTTGATAACGCTGGCACTGTTTTCAAGCTTTCGTGCCGGGATTCAAAGTTGGAGGACAGGACAGAACTTTATTGAAAAGGTTGAAGATGGACGGCAATTCATTAATCTGTTGCGTCGACATCTGTTCCAGGCCCGTTCAGAGCAGATCATGGATGGAGGGAGTCCGTTGTTCTCTTTTCAGGGGGAATCAGGCTGGGTTCGTTATGTGGCACCCTTGTCGATGTCTACCTCAGGTGAGCATTATTTGATTGAGTTAAATTCAGACTTGAGTGGCAAGAAAGGGCTATGGGGGCGTTTTGGTTTGTACCAAAATGGTCATTCAGTGGAGGAGATGCTTGAAGATAGTGAGTATCAGCTTTTAATCGAAGATGCAGAGTTAGAGATCTTGTACTATGACACTAGTGGTGGTGCAGGTGCATGGGTGGACAAGTGGCGAGCAAGAATCGGATTTCCGGCACTGTTAAAAGTCCGTATGAACGAACCGAATAAGGAATGGCCATCAATTGTGATGCGGGTTGGTAAGGGATGAGCCGGTTACTGACCAAAAGAAAAGCCAGACAAGAGGGGGCTGTGCTCATTATAGTTCTTTGGATTATTATGCTGTTGACTTTTTTGTTGGCGGCGCATACCAATAATGTTAAGACAGAAACACGTATTGTTAGGGATGGTATTGAGCAGATTCGCCTGCGCGCTGCGGCGGAGGGGGTGATCAATTATCTCTCTTTAGTGCACACGCAATCGGGACAGGGGCTGATAGAGAAGTCAGGACAAACCTCCAAGCTGGAGATCGGTAGTCAGGCTATACTGTACAGGGTTGTTCCTGAAGCGGCCTTTGTTAGCATGAATGCAGCATCTTCTGACCTGTTGGAACAGCTATTATCGGCGCTGGCCGAGAATGGAGAGGATACCGAAAGCCTGGCTGCTGCCATTATAGATTGGCGTGATCCCGACAACATAGTTTCGCCAAATGGGGCGGAGGCTGAGGAATATGAGTCATTTGGTTTCGACTATGTGCCTCGTGACGGACCGTTTCAGTCTTTGGAAGAACTGGGTCGTGTGAAAGGGATGAGCCGATCATTGCTGGAAAAGCTGGAACCTTATGTGTCAGTATTTTCCAACAGTCCGGTGGTGGATCTGAAATTTGCACCGGAGCAATTATTGGAAATTTTTGATGGTACACTTAATGAATCCGAAGTGGAGCAGGTGTCGGAAGTAGATTCAGCGACGCCTGCCGGAATTACATTCGATAATTATCAATCTGGCGTGATTTCAGATACCGGTATTTATCGCATTCAGGTGGAATTGGCCGACCAGCACAATTCGATGCGGCAACAGATGGAAATTACGGTATCCTTTCCAGCGGCTGCTGGCAGCAAGCCTTATATGATTAAAAAATGGAACCCTTATACCGCACGTTTCACATTAGCGGAAAACCAGGAAATAAATTGAATGAAATTGAGTACCACGGGTAAGTGGCAGTTTTTTGGGGTTGATATTGCAAAGAGTTTTCAGTTCTTTGTAGAAAGCCTGGTGGAAGGAGTTCCGATTCACTTGAAGAATGCATTTACTCGGCAGAGACCTATACTTTTGGCGTGTGTTCATAGAGATCAGGTCACATTTGTCATTGAGGAGGGTAGTGAAAGTCACCCGATTGGCAACTGGAGCATCAACCAGTTACCGTCCCCAGATACATTTGGAATCGCTATAGATAAATACCTGTCAGGCAAGTCTGAAAAAATAGAATTGGTGTTGCAGGTGGATGAGCAGGATCTACTGGTGCATCGATTGCAGTTGCCTCTGCAGATTGAACCAAGTCTGAGGCAATCTGTAGCGTATCAATTAAGCCGCCATACGCCCTTCACGGAGGAGCAGGTTTTCTTCGATGCAATGGTGGTTGAGCGAGATAAGGCAAACAGGCAGATTCAGGTAGAGTTGGTGATCGCTCCTAAAGTTCGGCTACTGCCAATTATCGAAAACATAGAGCGGATAACCGGTTTTGAGATTGTCCGAATTAGTACTGCACAGTTCAAGGGTGCGATGAATTTGCTCGGGACCCGAACAAATACGTTAAGACCCAATAAAAATGTTTTTTTACTATTGCTTCTACTAGGCGCTCTTATGGTAGCCGCTATTTCTCCTCTCATGCATAAACGAACTGCCGTCGTCGAAACCAAAGCGATGGTGCTGGATTTGCGCAAGGAAGCATCGGGTATCATGGATAAAAAGCTCCAATTAGAGAAAAATATCAAGGTGTTGGAGTTTCTGGTCAATAAACGGAAGGAAATGCCAAAACGGGCTTTGATTGTAGAGGAGTTAAGCCGTATCATCCCTGATGAAATTTATTTAAGCTCGTTGAAAATAAAGGGTAATATGGCGACATTGCAGGGTCAGGGTAAGGGTGTAGTCACTATAATTGAGAAACTGGAGGCTTCGCCATTGTTTGTGGAAGCGAAATTCACCTCTACGGTCAATCGGAATGCTCGGACCGGTCTTGATCGTTTTAGTATAAAGCTGGATATTCAACCAGAAGTGCTGTGATATGAATACGTTCATTTATGAATTTCGCGCACTGATATGCTGGAGCATCCTAGTAATTATGTTGGTGTTCATTGGGGGGTTGATAGCCCAGCCCTACTTTGAGAAACATGCTGCCTATGATAATGAGTTAGAAAGGGATTCGCAGTTAGTGGAGCGATTAGCCCGAATTGTCCAATCAAAAGAGACGATTACTGAGGTTTTTGAGCGTTTTGAAAGTGAAGGATTGATTGATCTGGTGTATCCGGCGACTTGGTCTGAAAACCAGATTTCATTGGATATTCAGAAACGTTTAACTGATATAGTAGCCGCACACAGCGCCGAGGTCAGGACGGTAGCACCAATCAATAAAAAGCAGGATGGGTACCGGGTCATTGGGGTTAGAATAAATTTTAGCGGCCAAATGAATCAGGTAATGGGTGCGTTGCATGATATTGAAACCAGTGAACCATTATTGATTATTGATGATATGGATATTAAATCCATGAGAGCTCGCGCTCGAAGGGGGCAGCCAATCCAACATTCAGCACAGGTCCAACTCATGGCTTTGTCCTACGTGCTTGATATGGAGGTGCAAAAACCGTGATTTCAATGCGCGTTGATGAATCGTTGGTTGCTAAACTACTAATTATGCTTTTCTGTCTAGCTTTGTTTTATTCAGTAGCGGTCTGGGTTTTTTTTGATCGGAGTTATACTGACGAGAAAGTATTAGAGCCTGTTATATTTGCGCTCCCGTCTCCAGGAGATGTGAATAAAAGCGATGCAAATGATTACATAAATGCTAATGATAGACCACTATTTTGGCCTACCCGTCGTGCTGTAAAAGTTGAAAAGGTATCTAATTTAGAGCCGACATTGGCCGAGCTATCCTCTAAGAATTTAGTTTTACATGGTGTTATTATCGCTTCCGGAATAAAAAAGGTGTTTATTGCAAAAGATAAGAAAATAGGCTCCTATTCCCTCGGAGACAAAATACTGGGATGGACCGTTAAGGAGATTCGGAATAAGTCTGTTTTGTTAGTGCAAAGTGATAAAGAGTTGATACTACCCACAAGTAGGGATCGTTCGGACACTATCAGTTTAAGTAGGGTAAACGGATAGTCTAAAGAGTAAGTGGGTTTTGGGATAAGACCACATTAATGGATCAATTATCGACAGGAAAAGAGAATTCATGCCAATAATTATACGGTTTTTAATGGTATATACGCTAATAATAGCATTGTTTGGATGTGCCACTTCAAGCAATAGTGATTTTAGAATTACTTCAGAAGTACCAATTGAGCAAGAAGCTGATGTTAACAGCATAGAAAAAGAACATTTGGCAAAAAAAAATACTAGAGAGGTATATGAGTTTGTTGGTAATGATGAGTTTATTTCAGACCAAAAAATCCCTATTAGGCGAATTGGTGGAGATAAGATTCAGGTAAATTTTCGTAATGCTCCTTTAAAGGATATTACAGAAGCTATTCTGGGAGATATGCTCAATGCACCCTACACTATTGAGGGTGAAATTAAAGGAGCTGTAACTTTTAGCTCAAGTAGTCCAATAGCTGAAGAAGCTTTGTTAGGACTCTTAGAATCTTTGTTGGTATCCCATGGTATTGCGATGGTGCACACTGAGGATAATATTATAAGGTTGGGACCTGCAAAAGAGCTTAGAAGTGAACTACCTATCCTAATTAATACGCAGTCAAAATTGCCTGGTTATAGCGTGCAAATAGTCACGCTTGAGTATATTTCCGTATTAGAAGCACAAAAAATATTAGCTTCTATAGGCGCGGATAAAAACTTGCTTTATTCCGATACAATTAGGAATTTATTAATGGTTGCGGCTCCGGCATCACAGATGGAGAATATTCACCGTACTTTAAAGATGTTTGATGTTGATGTGCTAAAAGGTATGTCATTTGGAATTTATGAAATTTTTAATGCTACACCAAAAGTGGTGGTGGAAAGATTCAACGAGTTGCTAGGTGGCCCAGATTTAAAGCCGTTTGCAGGGGTAGTTAAACTGGTTCCAATGGAAGAGCTCAATAGCATAATGGTGATTACGTCTAGAAGCCATTTTTTACCAAAAATTAAGGACTGGATACAAAAGCTTGACAAGATCAATTTAGAGGAGAATGCAGGTTCGGTAGCGACAGAGCTTTTTATTTATAATGTACAAAATGGGGAGGCATCTCAGTTAGCTGATTTATTAACTCAGGTTTTTGGGGGGTTAGCAAAAATAGGTCTTTCTTCTAGCTCAAAAACTAGTGGCGATACAGCACCTGGGTATAAACCAAAAGTTATAGGAGAAGCCAAGAATGGCTTGTCGCAAGCTCAAAATATGCAGAATTCGGGTGGAAAACAGCCTCAAATTGTTGCCAATGAGGCAAATAACTCAATATTAGTGATGGCTGATCCTCAAATGTGGAGATCAATTAAGAGTACGCTAAGAAAACTGGATGTAGCACCTGCCCAAGTATTAGTAGAAGTGTCGATTTGGGAGGTAACACTGGATAACAGCTTACGTTATGGTGTTGAGTGGTTTTTTGAAAATGAACTAAACAGTGGTGATTTAGGATTAGCGACACTGGATCTTAATAGCACTGGTATCAATGCGACTGTGCCGGGCTTTTCTTATTTAATTAGTGATATTGCCGGTGGATGGAAAGCGGTAATAGATACTTTAGATAAAGAATCTGTAGTAGAGGTTCTTTCATCACCTTCGATATTGGTGTTAGATAACCAGACAGCAGAAATAAATGTTGGGGATCAACAACCTGTTAGGACAGGGACTTCTGTAAGTGATGGTGGTACCGTAACTGAAAATATTCAGTTTAAAGATACTGGTGTGCGATTGAGCGTAAAGCCAAGAGTGAACGCAGGTGGGTTAGTTATTATGGAGATTGACCAAGAAGTAACAGACGTTGGCAATATTGATACAGCAACTGGTCAAAGGGCATTTCTTCGAAGGAATATCAGTAGTATGGTTGCAATTCAGAGTGGCGACACAATAGTTCTTGGTGGGTTAATCCAACAAAATAAATCTGACGGTTCATCAGGGTTACCTTTTTTAAGTCGTATACCAATAATGGGAGGGGTATTTGGTTCACAATCAAATGATCTTAAGCGAACAGAGTTGTTAATTACAATTAGTCCAAGGGCAATAACTCGTTATAGAGATTTTGTAAAAGTTGGGGAAGAGATTAGAGAAAAAATGGCACGTGTTAGAGCAGCATTTGAGACTAAAGAGAAATAGATTAATTTGGAGTTTAGAAGGTGTGTATTAAGAGTAGTATATTTAAATTTGTTTGTTTAGTAGCGCTGATGTTGGTTAGTGCTTGCAGTTCAATAGGTCACAAATCTATTGAACATACTGTATCAAAGAGGGCTATACTCCATCAGAATGCTCTTCTAGAGAGTGATTTTAAAAAAGCGTATAAGTTTCTTACACCCAACTATAGAAGGGCTGTTAGTTATAAAGGCTATTTGGCGACTAAAGGTTCCTCAGTTAAGCGAGTTTCATCCAATATACGTTCTGTTAGATGTGATAAAGAGGTGTGTACAGTAGAAATTGATTTGTACTATCGCTATCAAGGATTAATGGGAATGCACACAAAAAACAGTGAAAACCCGATACATCGAGTTAATGAAGAGAAGTGGATTTTAGTTAATGGAGAATGGTGGCTTTACAAAGAAATAAAATAGAGTTCTGACATAAACGAGTTTTGATAAAGAAGGAATAAGATTCCGAAGGTTTAATAAAATTGACTGTATAGTGTTGCTTTGAAAGCCAAATCGCATAGTATTTCAATCGGAGTTGCACAAGTCTTGTTGTTGTGCTTGGCTCTGTTGGGATTATTTATAGATGATCTTGAATCACAATCTACGAATTTAGTTTTTAGTTTCTGCGATAGTGAAGAGTTTAAGGCTTCTACCAGAATTGCTGCTCGGTCTCTGAGTTTTATTGTGACAGGTAAGCTGAGCGCAAACGAGGAAGTCAAAAAAATTGTGCTAAAGGACGAGCAGCATCAGCATTTCGCAATGAATCTAGCATTTGAAGAAATGTTTGATAAAAGTCTAAAAGCGATATTTTGCAAAAAAAAATTTAGCTACCAAATTAGCGTACAAATCCCAATTTCCAGCATACCATTTGACCAGCACAAACTGGTTGTCAATGCAGTCACAGATTCCGGAACGAAGCCGATTGGTATATTGTTTTTTAAGCGCGATAAGCCAATAGGCTACGTCGAAAGTGTAAATCCGGTGGGTCGAACTATTAACACCATTAGTGGCTGGGCGATATCCGCAAACGGGCCGGTTACGATACAGCTGATTGTGAAGGGTAGAAGCATAGCTGAAACACGTACAGGCATATCTAGACAGGATGTGGCGGATGTCTATAAACACTGGCCTGACGCAGCGAGTTCAGGTTTCTCAATGGTTGTTCCATTTGCTGAATTAGAGCCGGGTACTCATGATACTCAGATCAGGTTTATTGACAGTCAAGGTCGAAGCCAGATGATGAAGGGTCCTGTGATTGATAATGATCACGCGTTTGCGTTGGTTGAATCTAAACCGAAACCAATTGTTCTCGGGGCTAAGAACGTGGTTTCTGGTTGGGCTGTTGGCAAGAGAGGAGAAGTGACTGTTCGCATCAGGGTCGGTGATTCTGTCGTTGCTACAGTAAAAGCAAATGGCAACCGCTCGGATGTGGGCAATGTATTCAAACACTGGGAGCGCGCCAATCAGTCTGGATTTCAGTGGTTGGTTCCTTTTCGTGAATTACCTCGTGGGCGTTATCCGTTGGTGTTGGAGTTTGTTGAAGATGGTGAAGTATTCCAGGTCTCCGAGGGCCCGCTGGTACAAAATGATCGTCCTGTCGGCAGGGTGATCAGTGACAGATGGAGGATGATAGACCCTGAGCGAATGAACGTGGTCGTGTGGGTTGCCGATGAAGATGGCATATCGACAGTAGAGCTCTATGCTGACCCTGGCAAAGGAAGGATTCCAATGCGCCTGGTCAAGTCCCCGGTATCCTACGAACAAGTACGAAAATCTGGTGAGGATGAATTGGGGCCACCCTCAACAGCCGTGCAAGAGGGGCAATTGTTTGAAGGGAAACCGGGTGCTGATTTATTCGCAGAGGGGTTGAGCAGGATATTTGTACGCGTTGTTGATCGGGCAGGTAGCGTATCCATTTTGCCGGGACCGCTGGTGTTATCGGAAGGAGGTGCTGTGCAACCCTGTATTGGGGATCCCGTCAGATTATATTTCCCCGGAGATACCCGGTTCTGGAGAAAAGGTGCACCTGAGCTAAACGAGTTGAGAAGGCTCTTTGGAAGCAGCTGCATTGAAGTCGGGATGCAAAGCCGTGTCGAATATCTAAGGACGACCAAGGGTAAAGAGCAGGATTACCTGTTTGACCCGGATTTTCCTGATGATCAGCGCGTTAGTAAAAAAGGTGTCATGTTGAGTACCGCACTCAACGAAGTGCTGGGTTACGCTGATCAATGGAAGCTGCCTTTGATGGTTACACTTGATGGAGGGGTTTGGGCTGATTCAGCATTTTCAGCCGCTGATGTCGATCTTGTTGATATGCTGGAGATGGACGAACGTAACGTACAGTGGAATCAGTTCGGGCGAACTGAACCGGATGACGCACTATCAGATTTACCCGGTTCTTTCGGCAGCCCCGAACTGGCACGAATGATGAGTTTGAACTGGTATAACAGGGATTTCCATCGCTATAAAAAGCGGAATTTGATGGCTGCGGTTGACACGATTAGAAACTCCGGTTTCGTCAAATCGGGCGGGCAGGTCTCGATTAATATGGATCCTGATCAGTATATCAATCCATGGTTTTATAAAAACCAGTGGTATGATTATAACCCCGACACGTTACGTCAGTTTAGAGAGTGGTTGATGCATGAGGGCGTTTATTCCGGGGCCGGGGCACTATCAGGTCAGGGAGCAACGGATAGACTAACGCTTGATGAAATCAATTCGATAGCCGGTCAGGAGTGGCATCGTGCAGAACAGATAGACCCGCCCAGAAAAAAACTGGACTATGATGATCCCTGGCATCAGTTGTGGACGCAGTTCAAGCGGCACCTGGTGGATCTCCACTATGATCAGCTCTCAGGTTGGGCAGCCGAGGCTGGCATGCCCGCTGATAATATCTACACAAGCCAGACATTTATTCAAACAGACGTAGCCGAAACTATATATGACAGGGCATCCGGTTGGCCAGATGAAGCGGGCGTTTCAATAGAAGGGGCGGCACCCAGTCATGGCCATCTTGGTGCGATTTTATATGGCGCGGCCAGTCGTGACGATGGACCTAGTCGCAGTGGTGGCTCGATGTTCGACACCATACAGAGAATTGATTCCAAATGGGGGGTGGTGGAGTTAAACCCGGCAACTATCGCATTTCCAGAGTGGGTTGCCGATCATGATGCCTCATACCGAACAGTAGGTAATATCCTTAATGCGGGTGCTCGTTTTATGACACCGATGTGGGGTAGTCATATGGGGGATCTGATGACTTACCCTGATACTTTCAGATCCTACGATGCTTTTACCGGTACTCCTTTTGAATATCAGCTGGTCTGGTGGCTACTGGGGCGCCGTAATCTACCCGTTGGTTCTGTCAATTATCCTTTTGGTAATGAGCAGGTTTTAAGTGCTGATGGCTGGGATACTGTTTCTGATACTACGATGGAGATGCAAAAGGGTTCCATCCATTTGGCAGGAGATAGCAAGCCTATGCTGAAATCTCCGGAGAACCTGATGGTATCGGTTGATCGTGGAGCGCGCATTACCATAAAAGGAGATTGGTGTGAAAAAGGCAGCCTGGAAGCAGACCTGACCCTGTCTGATGGTTCAAATAATAGAATTGGTTTTATCCGCGAACCTGATGGTATCCGTGCAGATATTCCGGCTTTTAAAGGGCTGGAGCTACACAGTCTATCGCTGATATGGAATCTGGAGTTTTGCGATGATCACACTGACGTGATCATCGATAACCTTTCGATTGTTCCATTTAATAAACCGTCAACGATCGCTGAACGGTGACACATAAATAGCCGAGAGTATTGATTGAAGGGTGCTACGGATTCTTTTGCTGGGTGCTGTCACTACTTTCTGTTTGTTGATCTGGAGTTTCCTGGTTGCTTTCGTTTTTTTTGCCAAAGAAAGCAGTTACCCGATACCACCAGCTTCTAATTGTCGCCAGACCCAAAGCGATTGCGGCAATGGTTGCCTGTAATATCATACTGCCCGTGCCGGGATCGAGATAGGCATAGGCTGAGGAGGTCGTTAAGCTTACCAGCGAAACCAACAATAAGAAGAACTGACTAATTTTCCCTAACAACATGTGTTATCCCTGTTTTGATGTCTGAGCGAACTGGGCCCTAATAAAACCGATGCGATATTATAGCTGATTGTCATAAAAATGACATATAATCGGTTTCCAAAATTATTCAGGAGTTATGGAGCCAGGGAGTGTTGCTCAGATCATCCAGTGTTGAAATTCCCCCTCCTTAAGAAACCAGACTCAAACGGGACCCTTTTATGCAGGAAGTGCAACTAGACTCGGCATCATTTAGAGATCCGAGCGGATTTATATTTAGCTTCGAAAATGCTATCTATCGACAGGTCAATCAGAGCTATCGCGAGGAGTTTGATCTGCTGCATGAAAGCGGTTTATACGATCAATTGGTTGCTCAGGAGTTACTGGTTGCGCATCAGGAGGTATCTCTGGATTTAGCCTCAACGCAGCAGGCCTATAAAATTATTAAACCAGAGCATATTCCTTATATTAGTTATCCCTATGAGTGGAGCTTTAGTCAACTAAAAGATGCCGCGTTACTGACGCTGAAAATTCAGAAAATGGCACTCGCCAAGGAGTTGTCACTCAAAGATGCCAGTGCCTACAACATACAGTTTTTAAAAGGTAAGCCCGTTTTTATTGATACCCTGTCATTTGAAAAGTATAAAGATGGTCCATGGGTTGCCTACAAACAGTTCTGTCAGCATTTTCTCGCGCCACTGGCCCTAAAGGTCTATTGTGACCGCAGAATGGCACAGTTGTTAAGGACCAACATCGACGGTATTCCATTGGATCTGGCCAGCAAACTGTTACCACGCAGGAGCTGGTTGAATTTTTCACTGATGGCGCACCTGCATCTGCATGCGAAAATGCAGAGCAAGTATTCGGATGCAGCGAGAGAAGAAACAAAAACCAGCACCAAGCTTTCGATGAACAAGAGCAAGCTTGTAGCGATGATTGATCAGTTGGAGTCCTGTGTTAAACGGCTGAAATGGTCACAGGAGAAGACCGAATGGGGAGACTACTACGCTGATACCAATTATCAGGATGAGTCGATGAGCCATAAGCGTGAACTGGTCGCCACTTATCTGCAAAAAGTGGATGCTGCTCACGGTTTACGTGTGATCGATATGGGCGCCAATAATGGCGAATTTAGCCGTATTGCCGCAAACTATGCGGAAGTGGTGGTATCGCAGGATATCGATGAGGTTGCTGTTGAAAAGAACTATCTTTTCAGTCAGCACCAGAAAGAGACAAAAATCCTGCCGTTGTTGCAGGATCTGGTTAATCCCAGTCCCGCCATTGGCTGGGCCAACCAGGAACGTATGTCGCTGTGCGAAAGGGGCGGTGTTGATGTGGTGATGGCGCTTGCATTGATTCACCATATTGCTATTTCGAATAATGTGCCGTTATCCCATATTGCGCATTTTTTTGCTCGAATGGGACGAAATCTTGTGATCGAATTTGTACCGAAAGAAGATTCCCAGGTTGAGCGCCTTCTGGCAACGCGGGAGGATATTTTTCCAAATTATACCCAGGCAGGGTTTGAGGCAGCTTTTGCCGAGTACTTTAACGTGCAGGAAAGCACGCCGGTAAAAGGTACCAAAAGAACGCTTTATCTGATGACGGTCAAATCATAAAGAGTATTGGCTGGGCGCATCTGTCACTCAAGAGAATCTGTATTGTAGCCGGCTTGTTTTAAATGCGTGATCAGAACTTTACGCACCGCTTCTATTGAAGGCAGCAGGGCTTCACTGCAAGGTTGTGTATGACCGCTGATCGGGTCTTTAGTGAGGTGGTTGTTGGCCAGATTCAATCGATATTGCATATGGCAATAGGAAGCGCTAATGGACCCCAGCGTGTAGAAGGGAGGTTTGGGAGAGACAACTCTATGCCAGCCCTTCTCGTTCGGGAGAGATTGACTCTTCTGTACGGAAAAGATCGGCGACAGATTATCTCTGTCCTTTTCCAACAGGGATAGACCATCCATCCAGTCAGGAATGTCCAGATTAAGATATTGGAGGATTGTTGGTGCAATATCGGTGTGTTGAGAGTTATGGCTTCTGATGCCTTGATACGCAATCTTTGGAAACCTGAAAAGTAGCGGTGTGGTTTCATTAATCCGCCACGCTTTGCCATGATCGGAAGTGAAGATGATCAGTGTATTCTCGTAGTAATGTTGTGATTTAAGAAAAGCAACGATTTCGGCGGCATAGCGGTCATAATCCAGTATTGCGTCATCATAGAAATCGGTCATCCAGGGCTTGCTCTGATTCTGATTTCTGGAAAACACCGAAACTGTCGGCTTGAATTTGAAACCATGCGTTCCCAGTAGATGTATATGCGCATAGAAAGGTGTTGGTGCATTCGTGATGAACCGTTTGAGATCATTCATTCTTCCACGATCGTTGAGATCCCATGCCCAGCTGTTATCAGGCTCCGTGACAATAAGAAAGGGATTGCTCATGGTCGATCGACCGGTGATATGCGAAAGACGGGCGCCGATACGCTCCAGTAATTCGGAATGAAAACGGCTGGCCACAGGGTATGCCCTTTCCAGAAAAAGCGGGATAGCCAGGTTGTTATCCAATAGGTAGCGGCCGTTCGCGTAGTGAAAGCCCTCTCTCAAATTAATATCTTCCGGATCGACATAATGCCGTACTGAGAAATCCCCATTATAAAAACCTTCCCTGAGAAGTATGCCGGGCAGATGCTGATAAGCATCCTGTTCGATAAACATATCCGGTCGATAAATCAGCCTGGTCGTAGTCGGCAGCTTGCCACTGTGGAATGCGGCAAGCGAACCGGTTGTGGTCTGTGAATGTGTCAGGTGGTTCTCAAAAATCAACAGTTCATTTTTAATCGAATCCAGAAACGGAGTGGTTGCTCTTTCGTAGCCATAGAGAGACATGTTGCGAGCATTGATACCATCAGATGAGAACACGAGGATATTGGGGAAGTGGTTAGGTGAACCTGGCGCGTCCTCCGGATTCTTCATCTGCCCCGGATTGCTGAACTGTATCACCGCAAAGGTGAATGTAGCCAACAACAGCAGGGTGCCACCATAGACCAGATTGGAGCGGATATTGTCTCCGATGTAGCCCGGTGAAAAGAGCGGCTGGAGTTTCCGGCAACAGCGGTACCAGATGTAAAGAAACAACAGCGTGTATAGCAAGCGTCCGTAACCGGAAAACCGATACATGCCAAACTGAAAAAAGGTATAGGTAAAATTCTCGATCAGAAGAATTGCGCAGGCAGTCAGTATAAATGCCGGCAGACTTGCCAGCAGGTAGTTTAGGTGGTGGCTGTGAATACCTCTCTTTCGCAGCCATCTCTCAGTAAATGTGATGGCAATAATCGGGATGATAGACAGGATCAGGGCGGGAACCGGAGCCAGGAATAGCGCCGCCAATCTATCGGTATAGGGTAACAGGTTGAGCATGGACGGCTTGGTTAAAAAGAACAGCCATTCCATAAAACAGTAGAAGTAAAGACTGCTGCAGATCAGCAGAATCAGGATCGTAAAAGTGTATGGTTGCCACAATCTATCCATGAATTTTTTATTGTTATTCAAAGCCACGCACTCCTGCTACAAGACGATTGTTCAGAATTCTATCAGATTGGATAAGCTGAATCAGGTAAATACCTGTCGGATTAAAAGCCCGGATTGAAGGCTATCGGTGGTATTTGAATTTCATTACAATGGCGGGCTGCTATGCATGACATGTGACGAATTGGTAATAAAGGATGAGGCCTGGGTGATGAGAGCCAATCAGAAGAGATGGATCAGTATAATTTTTGCGCTTGCTGTGGTGGTGTTTATCTTAATTCGGATATTCGGAACAAACAGTATCGGCTTTATTGATTCACCCGAACATGGACAGACGATTGCCGATGTCCGTGAGCTTATTGTGAGTGGTTGGGCGGCTGATCCTGAAGGTGTTGAGAAGCTGGAGGTGGTGCTGGATTCAAGGATCACAGCGACCGCCTTTCATGGTATCGTGCGGCCTGATGTCGTTGCCGCGGCAGGTGACAAGCCGGGCTATCTAAATTCCGGGTTCCGTGTCGCATTGGCTTTACCGGAATCAGTGGGCGGTGAGCATACGCTGGATCTGGTGGTGATCGATGGAGAGGGCAAGCGCTCGGTTGTTGACTCCAAGACGATCATTATTTCAACACCGGCAAATAGCAAAAACCATAGCAAAGATGATAGGCCCCCTGTGATGGATAATTCACGGCCGGCGTTGGGATTTATCGATACTCCTGTCAATCTGGATCAGCTGGAATCAACGGATAACTTGCTGGTGATGGGCTGGGTTGTGGATCCGGATGGTGTTAAAGATGTGCAGCTGGTGCTGGATAATGGTGAGCGCGTTTCTGCTCAAACAGGTATTGAGAGAGAAGATGTGCAGCGCCTGTATCCGCAATTACCCGACAGCCTGCGGTCCGGGTTTCGTGCCAAGGTGGATCTGCCTGAAGATAAGGATCAGCATCATATTCGGTTGTTTGTCGTTGATCACCTTGATAACAGAAGGCTGGTTGATCGGGTTCGATTTACAGTTTTGTCAGAGGTGCTCGCAGAAAAAGAGAAGCTGATTAAAGCGACCGAGGCGGACGATCTCTCCTTTCGCTCAAAGGGATTTATTGACCGGCCGGCTAAAGCGACCAGGGTGACCAATAGCAAGACGCTGAATGTTGCAGGCTGGACGGTAGATGCTGACGGAATTGAATCGGTTCAGGTAACCATTAATGACCGATTGCAGTCGAATGTGCCACTCACAATAAAGAGACCTGATGTGCATAATCTCTACGACCAGGTAGCGGGCAGCCTGCAATCGGGTTTTGAAGCTGGTATCCCGATTGCACATCTGGATTCTGGTGACCACACGCTTGCGATTTTTGTGACCGATCGTCTTGGGCATCGAGTGAAGGTGGCAGAACAGGATTTTTCGATCGTATCCCCGTCCGTCTGGTCAGAACTGCTTGACCAGAGACCTGCTTTGAAATCAGCGGACTTCTCTATCGCGATCGCAACCAGTCATCTGGCAAAAGGGGGGGGAGCGGAGATCAAAGAAACCTTCGCTGCTTATGAAAGCGAAACGATACGAACAGCGGTTCGTGTTCCCATACTTTATATGAGAACGACCGAAGGGAAAGAGAACGACTGGGTTTTTGATCCTGGTTTTGATGTTGAAACAGAGCAGAATGGTCTTGTGGTTGCGGAGGATGCGCTGCAAGACGCGATTCAGTACGCCATGGCTGAACAGTTGCCTTTGGTATTCACACTGAACGGAGGTATCTGGAGTGATGCGCGGGGTGGTGCGCCTGAATGGGATCTCACCGATTACCTGGAGCAGGATGTCTTGAACTGCCAATGGAATGAGGGGGGCCAGGTAATGCCGGATGACTACCTGAGTCGCTTGCCTGGATCAGAGTCAAACCCGCAATTGGCGAGAGCGTTGACGTTTAATTACTATGCAGAAACGGTCAGGAAGTACAAAAAAAGAAATCTGCAGCAAGCCGGACGATTGATCAAAGCATTTAAGGAAAGCAATCCCGGGCTCTTTTTAGCCGTTAATCTGGATCCGGATGTATATCTTAATCCCTTTTTTCATGGGGAGCAGACCTATGATTATAATCCGGGTACTGTCAGGCAGTTTCAGGAGTGGTTGTCCGGTCGGGGTCCTTACGCCAAGGGACGGGAGTTACACCAAAAGAGGCGCAGCCCGACGCTCAGTTTGAATGAGTTTAACCAGCTAACAGGGAAGAATTTTTCCGATTGGTCCGCCTTAAAGCCTCCTTCTTTCTCAAAGCTTGAGAAGCTGAAAGCGCTGTTTAACCACACCTACATCGAACTGTGGCAGCAGTTCAGACGACACCTTGTTGATTTGCATTATGATGATCTCTCGCGCTGGTTAAATGAGGCGGGTATTGGCCCTCGGTATATTTATTCCTCTCAGGGGTTTGCGGCTGACATGGATCCAGAGGTTGATGTGTTCCCGGTCGCCATTGACAGTCCACCTGTAAGACATGATACAGGTGGTGTATCAATCGAAGGAGCAATACCGTCAGGTGGGCATTTGGGTGCGATTTTTTATGGGCGCAGTACGATCAATCAGGTGACTGTCGAAACCGGGAACAGCCTGTTTGCGGAGATCCGTGAGCGGGACCCCGACTGGGCAGTCGTTGAGTTTAATCCTGCCTATCTGGAATATCCAAATAGACAGAGTGATTATAGGGCAGCGTATCGCGCTTTTAGGGATATGTTTAACTTTGGTGCGCGGTTTGTTTCGCCCATGGCCTGGAACGGATGGAATGGAATCTACAAAGACGATCCCGGTTATCTCTCTTATACATCGTTCAGGAATACACCGTTGGAAAAGGTGGTAAAGGATTTTATGGTGGTTTATGCCGATGTGCCAAGGGGTATGCTGTTGTGGCCTTTTGGGACTCACAGATACGCAGATAGTGATGGCTGGCAGGTAAACGGTCCCGATTTCAGAATGCGATTGCGATCCGGAAGAATTCAATTGAGAGCACGGCCAGGTGTCGAAAAGCTGGTGCTTGATTCACCCAAGGGGCAAGTGATAGAGCTTGATCGCTTCGATACGTTGGTTTTAGGTATGGCAGAGAGAGAGGGTACATTGGCGATACAGGTCAGGAGTGATGGCAACTGGGTGGCGGCGACAGAATCTGTTGAACTGGGGAGTTTGTCACAGGTAGAGGCGGGATTATTGTTGGCATTGAAATGGCGTACGGGTTTGCCAGAGGTGGTGTCTCAAATCCGACTGATATTCCATGACCACACCGGATTTGAATCTCCGGTGGAGATTAGTCATATTGCGCTCTATCCTAAAGCGCCAACGATGCCTGTTGTGGATGAGCAGCGAACTACAGCAGAGAAATAAGCAAAAATATAATAACTGAAAGCCGGGGGATCTTATTTGAAACAGGTAGCAGAACACGAAGGAAGAATGGGTATCGTTGCGGCGATGCTCATTCTGTCGGCATTGCTGGTTTTCGCTATAGCGCAGCCAGTGCTGGATTTGCTGGGTCGCCACCCAGAGTTTTTTGTAGCCCGAGAAGCGCGACCATTCGACCCGGTTTGGCTGGCCGTCTCGCTATCTGTTTTTATACCTTTGCTATGTTGTCTGACATGGGCAGTTTTTCGTTTGTTAGGCCGGAAGGTTGGTGGTGCGTTTTTTTACCTTCTTTTAGCGTCAGTACTTTCTGTGATTACGCTTCAAATTATCAAGGGCATCGAGCAGGTGTCTGGATATCTATTGGTCTTTATTGCACTCCTTGTCGGAATTATCTGCTCGTGGCTGATCCATCGATCCGGTTTTATCAGGCGGTTTATCTGTCTCTGTGCGATTGCAGTATTTGTGGTGCCTGTAAACTTTCTGTTTTTTACTGATGTAAACAGGGTTGTTTTCCCTGAACCAGAGAAGCCAGCAAATAAAGGTACTGCACCGCTTAAAGATTTGCCGGTAATAATGATTGTTTTCGACGCGCTACCGTTAAAATCACTGCTTGATGAAAATCTACAGATTGATCGGCAGCTTTTTCCGGGTTTTGCCGAGCTTGCAGACCGGTCGACCTGGTACCGAAATGCAACTACTGTCTCTTTTGAGACGCTGACAGCGGTGCCGGCAGCGCTATCCGGAATGTTGCCAGATGCTAAACGATTGCCAACACTTTCCGACTACCCTCAAAACCTGTTTACCCTGCTTGCGCCCAGCTATCAGTTTTATGCACAGGAGCCCTACACGCAGCTATGCCCGGAAAAGTTGTGTGAGGATGTCCGCGCCAGGCCCTCTTTCAGTCAGCGTATGCGAGCCTTGCTTAACGATGTTGCGATTGTCTATCTCCACCTGTTGTTGCCCGTAGATATAGCAAAGGAGTTGCCTTCAATTACTACCGATTGGAAGTACTTTGCTGCGAAAGATGCAGTTAAGGTGACACGCAAGGGATCAGGCAAACCGGGGAAAGGGTCCCGTGCGTCAAAAAGCCGGTTTAAGGTCGCGGCGTTGGAGCGGGAGAATTTTGCTGAGCTGTTTGAGTTTAATCTCCGTGTTATGGAGCCGCGTGAAGATGGCGCGCTCTATTTTCAGCATTTACTTTTGCCGCATATCCCCTGGCGATATCTGCCATCCGGTAAACAATATCTGAAAAGTCATGATTTGGGGATAGAGCGCACGGGAAAATGGGTTAGTAATAAACAGTTGGTAAAGAGCGAATACCACCGGCATCTGTTGCAGCTGATTTTTGTCGATTCGCTGGTGAAGAAACTGTTGCGCCGATTGGATCAAACATCGATGTTTGATCAAGCGATGATCGTAGTAACCGCTGATCATGGTGCCAGCTTTCGGCCTGGTGAGTACAAAAGGCGAGCGGGAGTAACTAACCTGCTTGATATTGCTTCCGTGCCGCTATTTATCAAGTACCCGGAGCAGGCGAAGGGAAAAGTTTCTGAGCTGCTGGCTCAAACCATCGATGTGCTGCCTACAGTTGCAGAAACGGTCGGTGCAGCTTTGCCGAGAGCATTGGACGGGCGGTCGCTTGTTGCCGAAGCAATTCAGCAAAGAAAGCGGGTCAGGGTTTTTCATTTGCCGCGAGCATTTGAGTTTGACCAGGCACAGATCGCGGGTCGTGAATCGGACCCTGACTTGTTGATGGTCAAGACTCAGATGAGAGATGACTTATACAAGCTGGGAGCTTATCGAAAACTGGTGGGCATTTCAGAGCCAATCAAAGCGGTGAGAGCAAACCATTTGGATGTGACCATTGTAAACGGAACTGCGTATGAAAATGTGAATCTTGAGGGTCCCTTCCTGCCGTCAAGGGTAATGGGGAGCATAAAGGGACTTGATGATGCGAAAAGTCTGCCGATCGCAATTGGAGTCAATGGCCGCATAGCGGGCACAGCAGAAACGTATAGTGATGACAATGGAGATGTCCATTTCAGTACGATGCTGTCTCCGGGTTCTTTTCAAAACGGCACTAATCTGATTCGAGTTTATTTGATTGAAAACTCGGAATCCGGAAAATCCCGGCTGGTTTTAATTCCTGCGAAGGGAGAGGTGAACTATCGTTTGCTGACTTCGTCTGATGGAACTGTTGAAATAGAGCAGGGTAGCAGTCGCTATAAAGTGACTGCCACGAGCAGAAAAAATCCTGTAAGAGGGTATGTCGATAATGCCGTCCGCGGACATCAGATCACTTCAATTACAGGCTGGGGTGCCGACTCGCGACCAGGTGGAGAGGCAGTGCAGGTTCTTTTGTTCGATGATGAAAAGCTGATAGCCAGCACACAGACTAATTCAGTTCGAGTGGATGTTGCCAAAGCTTTTGCTATGCCCCGTTTAAAGTATGCCGGGTTTGGGTTCCATATTCCGAGTGTGTTGCTATCTGAGCCCGGACAGGGCAGTTTGCGGCTGTTTATCATCACCTCTGATGGTGTTGCTACAGAGCTGGTTTACGATAAGAATTTTCCCTGGAAATAGCCAGATGACAAAGCAAGTTGTTAATGCTTGGTGGAGCTGGGTAAAAACGGGGGTAATTCAGGAGTGTGGCTTGGAAGAATGGTGCCCTCGACTACGTTCCGTGTAATCTCGGGCACCTGCTTCCATGCATAGCCCTGTCTCTTCCATAAGAGCTGAGACACATCCTGTGTCCGGCGCATATTAGAACACTGTTTAATCCGGTTGTCACTACGCTGACCTTGAAATAGTTTCACTTTTTCAAGGTCAGGGGTGTGCGCAATTAAAAGCAGGTTAATAAACGACCAGCAATAAATAGCAGTCAATGCTAATCTATTTATCTTGATATAAGAGCGTTTGAATCGCTTTTATCCTGGCAGCGGGTTCGCTACTATGTTGTCAGCTGTGATTACGATACATCGGATAACTGGCGAAAACTCCTTGCAAAACGAGACACCACAAAGTTTAACTGTTTCCTGCGTTACCTTTATGCCCGATACGGAACTCCTCGAGCGAGTACTGGAAGACCTGATTCTGTCTTGTCAAAAAGCGAATGTCGAGTTGCGGGTGATCTATCTGGTTGATAATGGTCCTGGACCAGAGTCAAAAGCTTCGCTTGAATCACTTAAGAGTAAACTGTTTGAAAAAAAAATTAAGCACAAGGTGGAGATTATTTCCGGTCATGGCAACGTAGGCTATGGAAAGGGTCATAATCTTGCGATTGATCTGTCTGACAGCGAGCTTCACCTGATACTCAATCCGGATATTTTTACCGATGCAAAGGCTATCGATTGCGGGGTTCGTTATCTAAAGAGCAGACCGGATGTCGGTATGGTAGTTCCTGTTGCCCGCGATCAATCCGGTGCAACGCAGTACCTTGCCAAATGTTATCCTGATTTGTTAACGCTGCTGATAAGGGCTTTTTTTGCAAAGAGCGAATGCCGGTGGATAAAATGCCGAATAGAGCGATATGAAATGCGAGCGGCCTCAAACGGTCAGGAACCGATGGTAGTGCCACTGGCGAGCGGCTGTTTTATGTTGGCCAGGACCTCATTGCTACAATCACAACAGGGGTTTGATGAATCCTTTTTTATGTACTTTGAAGATTATGATTTGTCCCAGCGCTTCAATCGTGTTGCCCGCATTATGCAATTGCCGGATATGAAAGTGGTGCATTTGGGAGGGGGTGCGGCGCAAAAAGGAGTTCGGCACATTCTCTATTTTATACGTTCTGCCATTCGGTTTTTTAACCGGTATGGTTGGAAGTTCTGTTGAACTGCCGGTGGCTGACATGAATTGCCTGCTAACAGGTGGAAATGGATTTTTGTGCCAGCATTTGGTCGAATATCTTGCTTCTTGCCATCTATCGATCAGTACGAGTACGCGAAAGGTGGTTGAGAAATTGCCAAAGGGAGTTGCGGCGAACTTTGTTGTTGGTGCAATTGATAGTGAGACGCGATGGCAGGAAGCTGTTATGGATCAAGATGTTGTGGTGCATCTGGCCAATAGGGCGCATCACCCCAAAGAGGGTCGCGAGGCGGATCTGGATCGTTATAGAAAGGTGAACGTGACCGGTACGGTTAATCTTGCACAGCAGTGCATTGCTGCAAAGGTTAAGCGTTTTGTGTACATGAGCTCTATTCAGGTGAACGGTAACAGGACGTTACGTGAACCTTTCCGGTACGATGATCCGGTGAATCCTGAAAGTTCCTACGCCATTTCCAAAATGGAGGCTGAGGAGAGCTTGCGCCATCTTTGTAAACAAACAGATATGGAACTGGTGATTATCAGGGCACCACTTGTTTATGGGCGTGGTGTAAAGGGAAACCTTGAACGGTTGGCGTCTGTAATAGATAAGGGCTGGCCTTTGCCTATAGGTGCGATTGATAATCAAAGGGATATGATCAGCGCAGAGAACCTTGCCTCATTAATCTGGGCCTGTATGAAACATCCTGATGCAGCGGGCCAGACTTTCCTGTGTTCCGATAAGCGGTCGGCCAGCACACCTGAGTTGGCCAGGTTAATAGCTCGTGCGCGAGGAAAGCAGCCCAGGGTTTTCAAGATACCGGTGGCGCTTTTGCTGGTGGCAGGATTTATCACAGGAAAGTCGCCGGATATCAGGCGTTTGTCCGATAATCTGCTGGTCGATATTACTCACACGCTTAAGACTCTGAGTTGGAATCCGGATATTTCCTTTGAAGAAGGATTGTCAGAAGCTTTTTCGGTGGGAATGACAAGTCAGAAATCTGATGGGTAGGGTTAATCAAAGTATAATGGTTAAACAGGGTCACAAATAATGCTTAACTGGTTCGTATTGGCATGTTGCCTGCCAGGGAGTTGGCTGATGACCCACTGCATGCTTCGCTATGCACATCGCAGAAAGTTGCTGGATGTGCCCGATCACCGGAGTTCACATATTATCCCTACCGCTACCGGTGGTGGTATTGCGATTGTCGTCACCTTTTTATCTTACCTTCTCTCGCTGGCGGTCAACTCAGAATTGCTGGATTCAGTCGCCCTGGCATTAGGTGTGTGTGGGGCGGCCATTGCTATGTTGGGGTTCGCAGATGATCATTTTCGGTTGAGCGTCTCTTTGCGAATAGTTGCTCAATTATCGGTTGTAGCGCTAATGTTGTACTTGCTCGCCCCCCTTCCATCCATACCTGTACTGGATTGGCAGTTGGTAAACCAAAAGCTGTTGTTTGTTTTTTATCTGTTCGCATTAGTCTGGTTGCTGAATCTATATAATTTTATGGATGGCATTGACGGTCTTGCTTCGGTGGAAGCGATCTCGGTGGTATTGGGGGCTGCACTGATTATCGGTGGTGTGAACCACTCCGTTGAAATCAGATTGTTGTTGGCTTTGGCGTTATCCGTCGCGGGTTTTGCCTGTTTGAACTGGGCGCCGGCAAAAATATTTATGGGTGATGTGGGAAGCGGTTTTCTCGGACTAATGCTCGGAGCCTTGGCTATCGTGACCACGAACTCCGGGATGATCAGCATCTGGTCCTGGTTGATATTAGTTGCTGTGTTTGTTTCGGACGCGACTGTAACACTGATAAGGAGGCTTGTAAGCGGAGAAAAAATCTACCAGGCCCACAACAGCCATGCCTACCAAATCATCGCGCGAAGGTGGCGGTCTCATGATCGAACAGTCATGACTGCGTTACTCATCAATCTATTTTGGTTAATGCCATTGGCTTATTCGGCTACTGCCAATAAGAATATGGGTGTTTTAATTGCACTGCTAGCTTATGGTCCTCTGATTATATTATCGATCAAGATCGGTGCGGGTCGAACCAGTAGTTAGTGCAAACAGACCCAGAGGCCTATTCAATTTCATTGCGCAACGCGATATAACCGGATTTGTATCTATCGAGAATCGCGGCTATTTGTTTAAGCTCGTCTGAAGAAAAATTACCCTCGAGACTGACTGTGTCACCCAGCCAGGCAATATTCATCTCTTTGCTGCGGTGTATACCAAGTGCCTGGTGAATTTCACTGAAAAACTGCCTTTCAAATTTGGTTTTGTTTTCCACGTAGTCCATGGTTCCCCCTTAAAAACTTATTTCGGGAAAGACAGCTATTAGACACCATAGGGAATTTGTTGGTTCCTTGCGTTAAAGACGCTCATCCACCTGGTTTTTTGGTAAAGCATATTTTACATCAAACAGAATGGCATTTTCTTTTCCAAATGCTCTAATACCTTCAGCGCCAAGTTGCTTGAACTGTTGGTGTGCCACTGCCAGGATAATCGCATCGTAATGATTGTTTTGAGGGGTGTTAATTAGTTCAATACCATACTCGTCGCGGGCTTCATCTGTTGCCACCCATGGATCATAAACATCAATATTGGCGTGATAACTGGCAAGTTCATTTATGACATCGACTACTCGGGTGTTTCTGATGTCGGGGCAGTTCTCTTTAAAGGCCAGACCAAGAATCAGTATATTTGAACCCACCACGTGAGTACGATTGCGAGTCAATGATTTGATTACCCGCTCTGCAACGTAGGAGCCCATACCGTCATTGATACGCCGGCCGGCAAGTATAATTTCAGGGTTATAGCCGATCTCCTGAGCCTTGTGCGTGAGATAGTATGGATCGACACTGATACAGTGACCGCCCACCAGACCGGGCCGAAATGGTAAAAAATTCCATTTGGTTCCGGCAGCTTCCAGTACTTCCAGCGTATCAATTCCTAATCGCTTGAAAATAAGTGCTAACTCATTAATAAGCGCAATATTCAGGTCCCGCTGGGTATTTTCGATAACCTTGGCGGCTTCCGCGACCTTAATGCTGCTCGCTTTATGGGTTCCAGCGGTAATAATGCTCGCGTAAAGCGCGTCAATCAGGTCGGCAATTTCTGGCGAGGAACCGGAGGTAACTTTCATGATTGTGGAGACGCGATGTTCTTTGTCGCCGGGATTTATCCTTTCAGGGCTGTAGCCAGCATGAAAGTCTTTCTGGAAGGTGAGCCCGGATTCGAGCTCAACGATTGGTATACAGACCTCCTCGGTTGCACCGGGGTAAACTGTTGACTCATAAATCACGATGTCGCCCTTGCTGATGGCGCTGCCTACCGTTTGGCTTGCCGCTTTTAGCGGTCCAAGGTCTGGTTGTCGGTGCTGATCGATAGGAGTTGGAACGGTCACAATATAACAATTGCATGCTTTTAACTGTTCTATATTGTCGCTGAAACTAAGCCCACCGGAGTCGACAAGCTCTTCGTGCTCAACCTCAAGCGTACTATCCTTCCCCTGTTGTAGTTCGGATACACGCGCTGAGTTGATGTCAAATCCGAGCGTTGGATACTGTTTTCCGAACTCGACCGCTAAGGGTAATCCAACATAACCAAGGCCAATTACGGCAATCCTGATATCGCTAATATTCCGCATTTAAATTCCTGAATCATTGTGCTACAAAAGATATGCTTAACTATAGACCAGTCTACAGCGAAGGTAGAAAAAAATCTGGCCATGAATTGAGTGATGTAGATAGTTGTTGTTTGGGCATTACTAGCAATTGACCATTTGTTAGTGGCTAGAATTGATCGCTATGCTAGTATTATTAACCGGCGGGACTGGTTGGTCGGTCATAATAACGTGGCTCGCTATTCTAATAAAAAGTAACAAACAGGGATTTACAATGCTGAAAACAGCATGTATTCACAAGTATTTTTTGCAGTTCACCAGACTTGAACGCTGTATTTATGAGGCTGCTTAGTGGGTACGGTTCGGGTTTTTAAACACCATATCCATACCGCATATCTGTGGTTGGCGGGTGCAGAATCTTTACTCTTCATGATTTCAGTGTACTTGGGAGCGTATTCCCGGTTCGAAGGCAGTGCTGTTATTGCCGAGGAGAGTATCGGACCTATTTTGCCACGGGCTTTGATTTTTGCAGTGGTGATGGTGTTGTCAATGAGCGCCATGGGGCTTTATCAGCCGCATACTCGAGAGGGGTCCAGTGGTGTTGTTATTCGAACCCTGGGTGCCTTCCTCTTTATGGGCCTGGCGATCTCGGTTATTTTCTATATTTTTCCAGACCTGCTGTTGGGTCGCGGCGCACTGGCGCTTTCGCTGGTGGTGGCATTCCTATTAACCTCATTGAGCCGATTGGTATTTGAAAAAGTAGTTGACCAGGATCGTCTTAAACGCCGAGTGCTTGTTTTTGGTGCGGGCCGTCAGGCAAATAATGTATTGAATCAATTGCGGCGTAAGTCTGATCGTCGTGGATTCCAGTTTGTTGGGTTTATACAGGTGGAGGGGGAAGACAGACTCGTTGAAAGCTCGCAGGCGGTTGATTTGCGTGGTTCGCTGTTAAACTACGCACAGGTGAATGATGTAGATGAGATTTTAGTGGCTGTTGATGATCGGCGGCGGGGGTTGCCTATCGATGACCTGTTGGCCTGTAAGTTAAATGGGATTGACGTACTCGATATTGTGCAGTTTTTTGAGCGTGAGACCGGGCGAATAATGCTTCCTTTCGTAACCCCCGGATGGATGGTGTTTTCGGATGGTTTTCAGTTTGGTGCTTTAAGATCATTTAGCAAAAGAGCCTTTGATATTGTGGCTAGTTTTTTCCTGTTGATGGCCACCTGGCCGATGATGTTGCTGACAGTAATAGCAATCTGGTTAGAAGAGGGTTTTGGAGTACCTCTGGTTTATCGCCAGAAACGCGTTGGTATCAACGGAAAAGAGTTTGATGTGCTTAAATTCAGAAGTATGCGAATAGACGCCGAAAGTGATGGTAAAGCGGTTTGGGCAAAAAAAAATGATGATAGAGTCACTCGGGTTGGCCGAGTTATCAGGCAATGCCGCGTCGATGAATTGCCTCAGATAATCAATGTTTTGGCTGGTGATATGGCATTTGTGGGGCCACGTCCAGAGCGGCCTCAATTTGTAGAACAGCTTAGTCGAAGAATCCCTCATTATGCAGCCCGGCATCAGGTAAAACCAGGAATCGCAGGGTGGGCCCAACTATGTTATCCCTATGGTGCGAGCGAAAAGGATGCAGAGCAAAAACTACAGTTCGATCTTTATTATGTGAAGAATAACAGTATGTTTCTTGATTTTCTGATTCTGGTGCAAACAGTTGAAGTGGTTTTATTTCGCAAAGGGGCACGCTAATGGTGGGCACAGTTCTCTCAATCGGGAGATAGTCTCTCAGTGAAGCCGGAGCCTGGTCCCAATTGATATAGGCAGAGTGGAGTTATGATGAAGGCCTTTATTAAATCGTTGATAAGCAAGCGTAATAGTGAAAAGGCACCAAAATCTTCAGTAAAAGAGGGTGGCTGGATCGGTGTTGATCTGGACGGGACGTTGGCCACCTATGATGGATGGTATGGTCCGGCTCACATTGGGGAGCCGGTAGGGCCGATGCTGGAGAGGGTACGGGCCTGGTTAAACGAGGGCGTTGAAGTTCGGGTTTTTACGGCAAGAGCTTCGGTTCCGGAATATATCCCTTTCGTTGTAAGCTGGATTGAAAAGCAGGGGCTGCCTCCTCTTAAAGTGACCAATATTAAAGATTTTGGCATGATCTGTCTTTGGGATGACCGGTGTGTTGAAGTGGTTACCAACCAGGGAAGGCCGAAGAACAATGAGAATGATAACTAACAGTAGGGTTGATCTGGTAGTGTACGATTATTGCGTGTAAGAAATTGCTGACACGGCTGTCAAAAAATATTACAGTTATGTGGCAAAATGACGATATAGATCAATAGGGTGTTCTGTAATTGATTGTTAAATAAGGATAATAAATAATTGGTCTAATTATTGCCTAATAAGTAGATAAGAACAATTGGCCAGGGATGGGGTCTGAAGCTAAATAGATAGTTGCTATTAAAGAGGAAAGAGATCATGAATATTGTGCTATTAATACTGGGTATACTTGGTATTGGCGCTATATTGATTGCGGCTTATGTGTTTACCGTGGCAGCTCGAAATTATGTGTCTGATGAGGATGCGGAGATCGATCTGGCCGAGGGGGCTGAAAAAAACCGTCTTTATGTTGTGCGTTCTAATAGTGACAGACGACAGTTTTCCGGAGAAATACGATTTCCGCTGGAGTTGCCCACCGGAGAAGTGGTCTCCTTTGATAGGCGCTCTACTCCAGACAGAAGGGCTACTGCATAGGGTATTGTTATAACAGTTTTTCTGATTTTTCGCTTTCACTTCGCGCTTCACCACTCCCTTTATTAATTTCTGTTATATACTCGTAGGAAGTAAATTCTTTCAGCCTGGTTTGCTCTGGTTTATATCTGCGATGGCCTGGCTTTCGGTTTATTTTGGATTTGATTCAGTTAAACATCGTTTTGTTGCGATTTGGGAATAGTTATGGGTATTGTATTGGTTACCGGTGGGGCTGGGTTTATCGGTTCTCATATCGTTCAGCAATTGCTTGACCACGGCTATGACGTTCGTGTGCTGGATGATCTGAGTAGTGGAAAAAGAGCCAATCTGCCCCAAAGTCATAGTCGGCTTGAATTTATAGAAGCTTCGATTTGTGACCGGGAAATGGTCGAACAAACCTGTTCGGGGGTTGATGCCGTTATTCATCTGGCCGCGCTGGTTTCTGTGCCGCTCTCAATAGCAACTCCGGAAAAGTCGGCTGAAGTAAATGTCACAGGATTTCTCAATATTCTGAATTGTTTAAAAAGGCAGCAATTCAAAGGTCGGTTTCTATACGCTTCCAGCTCTGCGGTTTATGGAAGTGATACGGGTGAGCAGCCATTGTGCGAAGACTGCGCACCTGGAGAGTTGATCTCTCCTTATGCGCTCGATAAATATATGAATGAGCGATATGCCGAGCTTTATTCAACGCTCTATGGGATTAGAACGCTGGGATTTCGTTTTTTCAACGTTTATGGGCCGCGGCAAGATCCAAGCTCACAGTATTCGGGGGTGATTTCGATATTTATGGATCGCGCTTTGAATGGCGATAGCATCGCTGTTTATGGTGATGGTTTGCAAACCAGAGATTTTGTCTATGTTGGTGATCTGGCGGAAATACTGGTTAAATCAATGGCGGGCAATGTTCAGGGTGTTTTAAATCTGGGTACTGGGCTTGCCACACAAGTTAACGAATTGGCTTATTTGGTCAAGAAGACCACTGGGTCTGATATTGAGGTGGAGCATATGCCACCGAGGGAGGGCGATATTCTGCACTCCTGTGCCAATATAGGGGAAATGCAGAGCAAACTTAAATGGGCCCCTTCATTAAGCCTTGAGCAGGGATTGAAGCTTTTGTCAGAGTCTTTGGTTGGGTAAAGTCTTCAGGGCGGTGCGACTGGACGTTTTGTCAGGGGGCAAAAAACCCACCGTACGTGGTACGGTTAAGGTTTCTCTGCGCTCAAGCGTTAAGCTGACAACTGGTGACGGTCAGTTGATACTAATGAGCTCAAAAAATTCTTTAAGGTATTTTGGTTTGCCAGCTGGATAAATTGGAGAAAGTCCTCCAGGCCGCAGCAGGCTTCGTCCCGGCTGCCGAATGGCCCAACATCGCTACCCTCACGGGTTGAAAAATACCAGTGATTCTGCATGTTGAAAATCCTGGAAGAGCGAGGTGGTGGCTGACCAAGTTCACCTTTTCGGTTTTCTTTCATTTCTGTTCCTCTATTTTAAAAGCGTCTGATTTTATAATATTACACGCGCGTCCGTTTTTCCTGGTTACTAAGGATTGCGTCAGTACGGACCAAATTTTGAGTGTTGAGGCCCACTCAGGATTAAATTCTACTAAACCTCTTCATAAATCTCAACGCTTATATCGAATATATCCTATAGTCACGTAAGAAAAAGCTTACACGACTTGGTCTGGTGGGTAGCGCGTCTGCCGCTATGCGCGAAAAACTATATTTTTGCATGCAGTAGTCGAATAATTTGGCATGGTTTCACTTGTTGAGAAAAACTTGTGATTGCCAATTGCCTGCTCTGGCGTTACCTTAGCGGTTAGTTTTAAATGTATTGCAATTGATAAAATAATGGCAAGCTCGGGTATCACCAATGAAAAAAGTTAAAAATGAAAATGCATTGTTCAAGGAAGCTGTCCGAGTGGGTATGGTGTATTTGGCTAAGCGGGGGGTTGCAGATTTTGAGGCTACGGATGATCAGGACTTCAAAGCCAAAGCGATCTATACGCTGCTGGTCATGGATAAGCAAATTCAGCCCTTGCCCAAAGATCAGGAAAGCAGTCAGAACATCAGGCATAAACTGGCTATCTGGATATCCAAGCTGTTGCCGGCTGATCATGAACTTCTGCAATAGGGTAGAAAAGACACTCGTCTAATCTATCGTATCTTGAAGTGTTGGCTATGGATCCGTCCATTCCGTTGAAAAATCTTTTACATGAAATCAGGGCCTGCAAGGCTTGCGAGTCAGCACTTCCGCTTGGCGCTAAGCCCATTTTAAGAATGTCGGAGAAAGCAAGCATCCTGCTGGTTGGGCAGGCTCCCGGAACACGTGTACATAATACCGGAATCCCCTGGAATGATCCGAGTGGTGATCGATTGAGGGTATGGATGGGCTTGTCTGATTCCGTTTTCTACGATGAATCCAAAATTGCTATAGTGCCGATGGGGTTTTGTTATCCGGGTAAAGGAAAATCGGGCGATCTGCCCCCGCGCAAAGAGTGTGCTGAGCTATGGAGAGCGCGCGTTCATCAACATATGCCGAATATCCGCTTAACGCTGCTGGTCGGGCAATATGCGCAGAACTACTACTTGTCTCACAATTTTAAAACGCTCACTGAAGTAGTCGCTCATTGGCAGGAATTTGGCCCCGGATTTTTCCCTTTGCCACACCCCTCGCCACGCAATAATTTGTGGATAAAAAGGAATCCCTGGTTTGATGAAGTGATAGAGGCGTTGAGGGGTAGGGTGGTTGAGGTTCTGGCTGGTGAGTGATGAAGTGTATGGTTTTAAAATATAGTCTGGTTCAGTTTGTGTTCATTATGGTTGTTATAAGCTTCTATTCCGTATCGGTTAGAGGGCGTGATGATGAACACAAAACATTTTCTATCTATTCCCATTTTGGCTGCCTGCTTTTGCATAACCAGCGTGCAGGCAGATTTTGGTAGCAAACAGCATCGTCATAAAAAAGAGTATAAACACCATGCTTACCATGGGCAAAATCATTCTAATTACCAATCTGACTCGATCCATAAGCGAGTTCATCATAGAAGAGAACATCGGCGCAGACACTGGGCAAGACATCATAATGTACATTTCTACCCGTATCCTGGATCGGCTGGTTTTTACTGGTCTGACCGGGGGCGTCACTCAAATTATGGGTTCTTTGTGAGCCCCGGCTACTACGGCTACCAAAACCCGTGGCATCGTGGTTATGGTCACCGCAGGCATAGGCATCATCATGGCTGTAGGCACTAAGGAGCGGATATTCCAGACTCTTTGGATTTGTTAAACTATCGGGCAGAAATTGCGGTTATAATAGTTGCGTGATCGAGCGTTATACGGATTATGTCATGAATGTCTACCGGTCGGTGCAGGGCTTCCAGGCGCTTGGTCTCGTTCTGCCAGATTCTTATCCATTGTCTGGTGAGCCAGGATAATTGATTTAAGGCGATAGTCATGAGTGTTAATGAAACGATAGAGCAAAAGCTGAACGAAGTATTCAGCCCCATTCATATCAATGTAGAGAATGAGAGTTATCGGCATAATGTGCCTCCGGGTTCAGAGTCACATTTTAAGGTAACCCTGGTATCTGATGACTTTGAAAGTCTGAGTGTGGTTAAGCGCCACCAAAAGGTTTATCAACTGCTTGGTGCAGAGTTGCAGGCAGGCATACATGCGCTGGCATTGCATCTCTACACTACCTCCGAGTGGCAAGCGAAAGGGTATTCTGAGCCTCTATCACCTCCTTGTCATGGCGGCTCAAAGTAAGGCGTATTCCAATGAAAGCCAGAAGGAAGTGTTGTCGAGGCTTCAATTTGTGATGTGAACAGTATGATAAGGAGGGATATTCTTTCTCCTGTGACACGAAATAAATTCCCCTTTTTTCTTTAACCTTTTTTGTTTGTAGTGGTAAACTTACGCTCCGCGTTTAACCGCGCATACAATCTGTTATTACCAGGTCAAACCTTGTTAGCATCTAACTTGTTGAGATATAAAGATAAAATCGTTATCTGTTAGCTCCGCTAGGTGATCGACTCCCAAATTGTTTACTTCATTGGCTATAGCTTGATTAGTCGATAAAGAAGTGTTGACAAAAAAATTGGAGGCTTGAGTTAAAAAGCTTTCGGGAGGGGCAAGCGCAACGGTAAGAATAGCGCAGGTGTAATTCGAGCAATCAAGATTGGAAGGAGATTCGGTGTGGCCAATGATATGATTCCAATAAAGACATTCGGTCTGCCTCAAAAGCAGGGTTTATATGATCCTCAATTTGAAAAAGACAGTTGTGGTGTGGGTTTTGTCACCCATATCAAAGGTAAAGCCAGTCATCAGATAATTCTCGATGCAATCCATGCTCTTGAGCAGATGGAGCATAGGGGAGGTTGTGGCTGCGAAGCGAATACCGGAGATGGCGCAGGCATATTAACCACCTTGCCTCATAAACTGTTTAACAGGATTGTAAAACAGGATCTTGCCGTTGAATTGCCCGAAAAGGGTCGCTACGCAGCGGGTAATGTATTTCTACCGACAGATTCTCAGGAGCGCACTTTTTGTAAATCGGCTGTCGAAAGAAATATTGAGGATTTGGGGTTAAAGCTGTTGGGGTGGCGTGCGCTACCCGTTGATACCGAGGCTGCTGATATAGGTCCTACTGCGTTAGCAGCACGCCCGGAGATAGAGCAGCTATTCGTAGCTGATCAGCAGGGTGCCAGTGGTGATGAGCTGGAGCGTAAACTCTATTTGCTGCGCAAGAAAAGTACTCATCAGTTGCGTGGGAGCGAAGATCTGTCTCAGGCCAAAATGTTCTATTTTTGTAGTCTATCCACCAAGGTGATGGTCTATAAAGGCATGCTGACTACAGCTCAAGTGTCATTGTTTTATAAGGATCTGACCGATCCGGACTATGAATCTCACCTTGCAATGGTGCACTCACGTTTTAGTACCAATACATTTCCTTCCTGGGATAGAGCACAGCCTAACCGTTTCATGAGCCACAATGGGGAAATTAATACCCGACAGGGCAACATAAACTCAATGATGGCCAGGGAAGGGGTTGCCGAAAGCGCACTATTTGGCGATCAGCTCAAAGAGTTGTTTCCAGTTGTAGAACCGGATTGTTCAGATTCAGGTAGCTTTGATAACGTGCTTGAGTTTCTGTTGATGAATGGCCGAACACTGCAGGAAGCGATCATGATGATGATTCCTGAAGCGTGGCAGAATGATGCGTCAATGCCGAAGCATAAGCGGGATTTTTATGAGTATCATTCAGCTTTGATGGAGCCTTGGGATGGCCCGGCTTCGATAGCTTTTACCGACGGCCATTATATTGGTGCGGTACTGGATCGAAACGGCTTACGTCCGAGTCGATACTATGTGACCCATGATGATCACGTGATTATGGCATCTGAAGTTGGAGTTGTGCCTGTTGATCCAGCCAATGTTAAGTACAAGGGGCGTTTGCGTCCCGGAAAAATGTTCCTGATCGACATCGAACAGGGCCGCATGATTTCTGATGAAGAGCTGAAAGACGATTTCGCCAAAAAACGTCCTTACGGTGAATGGCTTGACGATCAGAGAATCGAGCTACGAAAGCTGCATACCGAAGAAGAGGCTCATGGCTTTGAGCCGGACAAACTGCTGGAGCGTATGCAGGCGTTTGGTTATAGCGTGGAAACCCTTCAGTTTATGCTGTTACCGCTGGTGACCGAGTTGAGGGACCCGGTTGGGTCGATGGGTAATGACTCTGCATTGGCCTGTCTGTCCGATAAGCCCAGAATGCTTTACGACTATTTCAAACAGCTTTTCGCACAGGTCACTAACCCCGCCATTGACTCAATTCGTGAAGAAGTGGTCATGACGCTGGAGTGTTATATAGGGCCGGAAGGTAACTTGCTGGAAACCACCAAACAGCATGCACACCGCCTGCTGGTGCCGCATCCTATCCTGTCCAACGAAGAGATGGCTGCGTTAAAGCACATTAATCATAAGCATCTCGAGCACAGGCAGTGGAAATCGAAGATTATTGATACCACCTTCCCTAAATCGGAAGGCAAACAAGGGCTGGTTGACGCGCTAGAGCGTATTTGCCAAGAGGCTTCCCAGGCAATTGCTGATGAATATAGTCTAATTGTATTGTCAGATCGCAGTGTGGGCGCTGACAGGGTGCCAGTGAGTGCACTCCTGGCAACCGGAGCGGTACACCATCATTTGATTGAGCGTCACGAACGAACACGTATCGGTATCGTGGTTGAATCCGGAGAAGCGAGAGAGGTCCATCATCATTGCCTGTTAATTGGTTTTGGTGCTGATGCCATTAACCCTTATCTGGCTTTTGAAGCACTTTGGCAAGCTCAGCGTGATGGCCTGTTGTCTGGTGAGCAGTATGATCATGACGACAAGATTGTTGCGGCCTATCGTAAAGGCGTCGCAAAAGGCCTGCTGAAAGTGATGGCTAAAATGGGGATTTCTACCCTGCAATCCTATAAAGGCGCACAGATTTTTGAAGCTGTGGGTCTGGCAGAAGAGGTCATAGAACGCTGTTTCTCAGGAACCGTTAGCCGTGTGTCCGGTGTCGGTTTTGACGTGCTTGCGGAAGAGGCGCTGCGCCGTCATGAATTGGGTTATCCCTCTCGTGAACAGATTCGAGTACCGGTGCTGCCTAATAACGGAGAGATGCACTGGCGTGCCGAAGGTGATCATCATATGTGGGATCCACAGGCGATTGCCGAATTGCAAAATGCATCGCGAACCAATGATAAAAATGCATACTGGCGTTTTGCCGAGCGAATTAATCAGCATAACACGCGTAACTGCACGCTGCGTGGTTTGATGAGCTTTAAAGAGGGTGTGAATGGCCAGGAAATCGCCCTTGACGAAGTGGAGTCTGTTCAGGAAATAGTCAAGCGTTTCGCAACCGGAGCGATGAGCTTTGGTTCTATCTCTCAGGAAAGTCACGAGTCACTGGCAATTGCCATGAACCGTATGGGCGGTAAGTCCAATACCGGTGAAGGTGGTGAAGATCCGGAACGCTTCATTCCGCTCGCCAATGGTGATTCCAAACGGTCTGCGATCAAACAGGTTGCTTCCGGACGGTTTGGTGTGACGACCTGGTATCTGGCAAATGCTGATGAAATTCAGATCAAGATTTCGCAGGGCGCAAAACCCGGTGAAGGTGGTGAATTGCCGGGACGTAAAGTGGATGATTATATTGCGCGAATGAGGCACTCCACCCCTGGGGTGGGATTGATCAGTCCGCCGCCACATCATGATATTTATTCGATTGAGGATATGGCGCAGCTGATTCATGACCTGAAAAACGCCAATCGTGATGCACGAATCAGCGTCAAACTGGTTGCTGAAATGGGTGTTGGTACGATTGCCGCGGGTGTCACCAAAGCAAAGGCGGACCACATCGTTATCGCCGGTCATGATGGTGGAACGGGTGCGTCACCTATTACTTCGATCAAACACGCCGGCCTGCCCTGGGAACTGGGTCTTGCGGAAACCCATCAAACGCTGGTTATGAATGACCTGAGATCACGTGTAGTTATTCAGACTGATGGTCAGTTAAAAACCGGTAGAGATGTTGCGATTGCGGCGCTGCTGGGAGCAGAAGAGTTCGGGTTCGCCACGGCACCGCTGATCACCTTGGGTTGTATTATGATGCGTAAGTGTCATCTCAACACCTGTCCGGTGGGAATAGCGACACAAGATCCGGAGCTGCGTGCCAAATTCAGTGGTAAGCCGGAGTACGTAGTAAACTATCTGTTCATGGTTGCCGAAGAGTTGCGTCAGATTATGGCGAAGCTGGGTTTCCGTACATTGAATGAGATGATCGGGCGCACAGACATTCTGGAGATGGACAAAGCAGTAGAACACTGGAAAGCCAGTGGTATTGATCTTACTTCAATTCTCGCACCAGCGGAAAAGCCTCACCAGCAGGTACAGGTTTACCGGGTCATGGAGCAGGATCACGGTCTGGATTTGGCGCTGGACAACGAGATCATTGAACGAGCCAGGCCGGCTATTGAAAAAGGTGAGTCGGTGAGTATGGAGTTGCCTATAGTCAATATCAATCGAGTGGTTGGCACAATGCTGTCGCACCAGATTGTAAAAAACTGGGGTGAGGAAATGCTCCCGGACGATACGGTTCATATTAAATTGAATGGTTCGGCGGGGCAGAGCCTGGGTGCATTCCTGGCCAAAGGCGTTACCCTGGAAGTGGAAGGTGATACCAATGACTATGTTGGCAAAGGATTAAGCGGTGGTCGGGTTATCGTATATCCACCTAAATCCAGTACCTTTAATTCCGAAGAGAATATTCTGATCGGTAATGTGGTGCTTTATGGTGCGACCTCTGGCGAGGCCTATTTTAATGGCATAGCGGCAGAGCGTTTCTGTGTTCGCAATAGTGGTGCCAGTGCCGTGGTTGAAGGTGTAGGCGATCATGGTTGTGAATATATGACCGGTGGTCGAGTTGTGGTGCTTGGCAGTACCGGCTGGAATTTTGCAGCGGGTATGAGCGGTGGCGTTGCCTATGTGTTTGATGAAAATAGTGATTTTGCCAGCAAATGTAACCCGGGTATGGTGAACTTGGAATCTGTCGAGGATGAAGAGGATATCAGTGAGCTAAAACAGTTGATTACCAATCACCTGGAGTACACCGGATCGAAAGTTGCTGAACGTATTTTGGCAGACTGGGAGTCGCAGTTGAGCCAATTTGTCAAAGTGATGCCTGTGGATTACAAGCGGGTACTGGAAGAGCGAAAGCAGCAGGCGTTGCAGAATGGGGCCAGTGCCACTGGTGACCACAGTAGCGCAAATGTTTCAGCCACAGTGCAATAATCGGATTTCGAGAGAACGAGAGTATGGGAAAAGTTACCGGATTTAAAGAAGTCGATCGTAAAACCGAACCTTATCGGGATCCGCTGATTCGTGTAGGGGACTATAAAGAGCTGTATACAGAGCACAACGAAGAGCATTTGCGTTCACAGGGCTCTCGCTGCATGGATTGTGGAGTCCCTTTTTGTCAATCAGAATCTGGTTGTCCGGTGGATAACCTGATTCCTGAGTGGAATGATCTGGTTTATAACGGGCGGTGGGAAGATGCCACCAAGCGCCTGCTTAAAACCAATAACTTCCCGGAATTTACCGGCCGTGTATGTCCGGCGCCCTGTGAAGGTGCCTGTGTGCTGGGAATTACCAATCCTGCAGTGACGATTAAGAATATTGAAAAGGCTATTATAGATACGGCATTTGATAACGGTTGGATAGACGCAGCAACACCGGGTCAACGAACCGGTAAGAAAATTGCTGTTGTCGGATCCGGCCCCGCTGGCCTGGCGGCAGCGATGCAATTGAACAGTGCGGGTCATGACGTCACTGTGTATGAACGTGCTGATCGTGTTGGCGGTTTGCTTATGTACGGGATTCCCAACATGAAGTTGGAGAAAGATGTGGTGCAAAGGCGTGTTGAACTGATGCGTAAAGAGGGCGTCACCTTTCAAACCGGCGTAAACGTTGGTGGTGGTGACTCGGATGATATCAGTCTGGAGCAGTTAAGAGCGGATAATGACGCCGTATTACTTGCTACTGGCGCCACTCAGCCACGAGACTTGCCTGCACCTAACAGAGATCTGAAAGGTATCCATTTTGCGATGGATTTTCTGACGGCAAATACCAAAAGTTTGTTGGATTCAAACTTATCCGACGGTAACTATATCAGTGCTAAAGACAAGAATGTCATTGTTATCGGTGGTGGTGATACCGGGACGGATTGTATCGGTACCTCTATCCGTCATGGATGTAAGTCAGTGGTTAACTTTGAACTGCTTGCCGAACCCCCGGCCGAACGTGCGCCGAATAACCCCTGGCCGCAATGGCCCCGAATTATGCGGGTTGATTATGGCCATGCCGAAGCACAAAGTAAATTTGGCGATGATCCCCGTACCTATTCCATTTTGACCAAGGAGTTTATCGGTAATGATGATGGACAGTTAACCGGTATTAAGACGGTCAATATCGAATGGGTCAATAAGGACGGGCAGATGACCTTTGAAGAGAAGCCGGGAACTGAGAAAGTATGGGAGGCTGACCTGATTCTCCTTGCTATGGGATTTTTAGGGCCTGAGCACTATGTGGTTGATCAGTTAGATCTGGAACTGGATCAGCGCAGTAATTATAAAGCGGACTATGGACAATTCAGTACCTCAGTGCCGGGACTATTTGCTGCAGGTGACTGCCGGCGAGGCCAGTCGCTGGTTGTTTGGGGTATTAACGAAGGTCGTGGCGCGGCGCGAGAAATAGACCGCTTTCTAATGGGCTCGACACAGTTACCCTGATGGAAAATCGCTACGGTTTGTTTAAAACCCGCTTCGGCGGGTTTTTTTAGGTCTGGAAAATAGTGTTACCGGTACAGCTTTTGGGATATATTTTGATAACAGCATTCTGTGCCGGGTTAAATTTTTATGAGTAACAAAAGCATCCGTAATTCGGGAGGCCCTACTGAAATTGAGGCCTTTATCGAGAAGGTAAAAAGTCTACCGGAGCGAAAGAGTTCCGGGAGTAATGGCCGTTTGATATTTGCAATGGATGCCACAGCAAGCCGGCAGCCATCGTGGGATCTCGCCTGTCATTTACAGAGTAAAATGTTTGAGACCGTGGTGACTCAAGGGGCACTTTCAGTGCAACTCTGTTTCTATCGTGGATATAACGAGTGTAAGAGCAGTCGATGGATGCAAGAGGCTGTTAGTTTGCAGCGCGCAATGTCCAAAGTCCGATGTATGGGCGGGCAAACGCAAATCTCAAGAGTACTCAAGCATGCCTTGCAAGAGATTGACGTGGCCGCTATTGACGGCTTGGTGTTCGTTGGAGATTGCATGGAGGAGAATGTTGACGAACTCTGTTATTTGGCCGGAAAGCTGAGAATAAAAGGTGTTCCCATCTTCCTCTTTCAGGAAGGGTATGATGAAGTTGCCAGCAATGCCTTTAAGGAGATCGCGCGTATTTCCAAAGGCGCTTATTGCCGGTTTGATGAACACAGTCCGCAACAATTGGCGGACTTGATGAAAGCAGTTGCTATTTATGCAACCGGAGGAAGGCAAGCGGCACTGGCCTATAGCGAAAACAAACCATTTCTGGCGCACTTTGCCGGTCAACTTGAAGCCAAATAGGGAGAGCTGGCTTGCGCGTTTTAATTATTCTGGTTGCAGTTGCGCTACTTTACTTGATACTGCGCAAACGCTATCAGAAAAACCCACGTCAATTTACCAAAAAATTTGCTTATTGGCTTGCCGGGTTCGTTATCGTGCTGCTGGTTTTGGCGGCGATTACCGGGCGTCTGCATTGGCTTTACGCATTGATTGCCGGTCTTGTTCCAATGTTGGGGAGGGCTGTGTCGTTGCTGCGTTTTTTACCACTACTCAAGTCGGTTCAGGCGGCTTTTGGAGCAGCAAGGACGAACGGTAAACCAAGCCAGGGACAGCGATCAAGTGTTGAGAACCGGTTTTTCAAGATGGAGCTCGATCATGACTCGGGAGAGATTTCCGGTGTTATTCTGGAGGGGGAGTATAGCGGTCACGCGCTGAGTGATCTGGATCTTGAACAGCTCAAAGCGTTGTTTGCTCACTGTATCAGTGTCGATCAGGAATCAGCATCATTGCTGGCAGCCTATCTTGATAGTAAATACGGTAAGGACTGGCGCGGAGCGGATTCCGAAGCAGGCGGACATTCTGAAAACGGTTCTATGAGAGAGGATATGAGTCGTGCCGAAGCACTGGATATTCTGGGATTGCAGGATCCCGTGACAGAGAAAGAGATTGTGCAGGCACACAGGCAACTGATTCAGAAATTTCATCCGGATCGCGGCGGGAGTAACTATCTTGCTGCAAAAATAAATATGGCCAAAGATTTGTTGCTGCAAAGCCGTCAATCTGAATAGATATGAGGGGACCTCTGATGTTATCTCCAACAACATATCTTGTTAATCCTTTTTAATTCGGTTCTAATAATTCACATAGTGATAATGGAGATATATTTAGGGGTATGCCGCGATTACGTATAGACACTGCTATATTGTGCTGCTTATCCCTATTAATGCTCTCTCTTGCCTGGTTTGCACCCTACACTGAAACAAATTATGTGCGAAATATGGAAGAGATCAAGCGCAGTGGAAAGCTGATTGTTCTCACGCAGAATAACCCCAGTACCTATTTTACGGACCGCGATGGGCGAGAGTCCGGTCCTGAATATAAATTAATTCGAGCATTTGCAAACACTATTGGTGTCACCCCTTATTTTATAACCAAGATAAGCGTGTCAGAGTTGCTGGAGGCGGTTGCATCCGGTGAGGGGGATATTGCTGCCGCCGGCCTTTCGGTCACCGAGCAGCGCAGTCAACGATTTCTTTTTAGTAAATCCTATCAACAGGTTAGCCAGCAGGTGGTCTGCAGGCGTGGTGGGGCGCGACCCAAGAAAGTTGCACATCTGCCTGGTATTAATCTGGTTGTGATCAGCGGCAGTAGTTATGAGGAGCGACTGAAAGAACTCAAGGTTGATTATCCCGAATTAAGCTGGGTTGTCACGCAAGGGGTTAGTGCTGAACAATTGTTGGAAAGAGTCTGGAAAAGAGAGATCGAATGTACGGTGATGGATTCTAATATTGTGGCAATTAATCAGCGTTATTTTCCGGAGTTAAAGGTGCGCTTTTCATTGGGTGAACCGGATAACCTTGCCTGGGTGATGCCAAAAAGCGCAAAATCGCTGCAGGCCGAGGTTAACAAGTGGTTTGATAGTCAACCGGCAAAGAAAAAAATTAAAAGAGTTCAGGAGCGGTACTATGGCCACGTATCGCTCTTTGATTATGTGGATACCACGGCATTTATTCGACGCATTGAAAGCCATTACCCAAAATACCAGGTGTTATTCAAAATGGCCGCGCAAACTTACGGGCTTTCGGAAGTGTTGTTGGCGGCACAGGCTTATCAGGAGTCGCACTGGAACCCCAAAGCTAAAAGTCCCACCGGAGTCAGAGGTATAATGATGCTCACTTTGGTGACCGCCAAATCAATGGGTGTCAAAAGCCGGCTGAACGTCGAGCAGAGTATTATGGGTGGAGCCAAATATCTGGCTAAATTAAAATCCAAGCTGGCAAAGAATATTGAAGAACCGGATCTGACCTGGTTTGCATTGGCGGCCTATAATGTTGGTCTGGCTCACATTCGTGACGCCCAGGCGCTGGCGCGCCATTTTGGCGATAGCCCTTATCGCTGGCATGATGTGAAAAAGACGTTACCCTTGTTAAGTGATCCCAATTATTACAAGTTTTTAAAATATGGCTATGCCAGAGGGTCGGAGCCTGTGCGTTATGTGCAGCAAATCAGGCAATATGAACAGATTTTGAGGCAATTTCTTGAACAGCAAAAAGAAAAAGAAAAAAAATTAATAAAAAAGGAGTACGCACCTATAGAGTTCATGCTGCTCTGATTGAATCTGCACCAGACCGTATGCGTGCACCCTCAGCCCTGTTCAGGGCAATGCAATATAAGATAGTGTAAATTGTTCCTATGATCGCCCCGGGTAATATAGTGGCCAAAATTTCGGGTGTAGCCATGAGGGCATTGATACCCCACGATGTGCTATATAGAATCAGGCAGGTGACTGAAACAGTGGTTATGCCACGCCGGTTTGGCCAGGGGCAGTTACTGTATAAAAACTCCATAACACTCGATAGCGCAAGCGTTATTAAAAAACTGTAGCAGCCTTGTGTCAGGGCCGCTTTGGTTGCGATTGCGAATGGGTGCAGGTGGTTAGCAAAGAATCCCCAGCCGCCGTAAAACAGGAACGCTGCAAGTGACGGGGCAATCTGCCTGAACCTAAATAGATAAGAGTGAGGTTTGGGTGAAAGCACTATTTGGTACTCAGTTGGGGCCAGTTACGGTTGGCCTGGCTGATCAGACGGTCTTTATCTGCGCGCCATTTTTTATTGATCTTTTCATTGTAATTCAGGTACAGCTTGTTGTTGTGAATGGTAAAAAGTTCCGGCTTGATGCTGGCGGTATCGTTTTGCGCAACAGCATAGGCACAATAACCACCGTATTGAGGTGCGTACTGATCTGGGTTCTCCTTGAACAGATCCAGATTCTTCTGAGATGAAAAACGCCAGTTTGCGTTCATCCAGTTGAATTCAAATTTGCGATTACCTTTGACCGGCCTGTTTTCTTTGAAATAGGCAACGGGATCATAGCCCTCAATCGCAAGATCACCAAAGAAAGTAGTATTGATCGCCTCAACTGCAAAACCAGCAGGGCTGCATAGAAGCGTAAATGATAATAATATCGCTCTTGATTTATGACAGAGTATAGATTGAACATTCATGGGTGGACGCCTTCCGACAATGCCGGTTGAAGTTTTTCGGCCAACGCTTTTGTGACTTGCGCGTGGCAGTATTCAGCGCATGCTTTGCGGCAACTGAAATCCTCAATTTTGACTGGTGGAAGAAAGATAAGTTCGATCTCGACTGAGTGCATTCCGGCCATCTTAAAAAAATGGGAGGCGAAAGGCATGGTTGCGTACCAGGCGAAATAGTCTCTAATCTCCTTGTCCATTGGCTTGTTTCGATACTTTGTGTAGCCCAGGGTGACAGGTTGTATCAGGGTGTTTTCAGATACTTCTGCAGCGTGAAAAAGGCTGCTTTTGAAGGGTTCTACATATGTACCTTCGGTGCTTGTACCCTCTGGAAACAGAATCAAATTACCGTTCCTTGAAAGATGGTTGGACATAATACTAATTTGACTGTGCGCCCTGCTTCCTTTGCGCTCAAAAAAAAGCGTGTTTTGAATGCGGGCCAGTTGACCCAGAATTGGCCAATGGGCAACCTCTGATTTTGCTATAAAGCAACCGGGCATGTTACTTCCCAGAATAAATACATCCAGATAAGAAACATGGTTGCTAACGAACAGGGTTGGACGATGTTCGGTGCAGCGCCCCTGGATAACAATGTGCAGCCCAAGTATCCGTGCGCAAACCCGATGAAAGATCATCGGAATTCGCTCGGCATGGTAATGGCTGAAAAGCCTGACCAGGAAATAAACAAGAGGAGCGAAGATGCACCATAAGGTGAGCAGCAGTAATCGAATAATAGCTCTGATCAGGGAATAAGGGCGTCGATTAGCCATGTGTTATTGAACTGCTATTTTGGCACCAGTGTGTGTTTACCTTGAAGCATCTCCGCGGCATCCACATAAATGCACACAAATACTGTATTAAAGTGTGGGTCGATAATGGCTGCATCACTAATTTTTGCCCCCAATTTCAAGTAGCCTCTGAGCAATGTCGGTATGGCTTTTTTTGCATTGTTCCATTCAGATGTTTCCAGCCCTAACGCTTCGATGCTGACCGCACTGCTGGATATGGGTGCAGGTCGCAGTGATTCGGGTGCCAGGTTTTGTTGGTAGAGATAGGTTAAAATTTCTTTGTGTGGATCAATATCCGTTCCCGGAAAACTGGCGCATCCAAGCATGAGTTGGTATTTGTTGTCGATAATGAACTTCATGGCAAATTTCCATATCAGCATCAATATAATACCGCTCCTTCCCTGAGGGTCAATGCAGTATCGGCTAAGTTCGAGAATACGATCGTAGCTGTTTCTCAGCTTTTTGATATCGAAGGCTTTTTCCGTATAGAAACATTGACCTGAATGCAGGTGGCTATTGCTGACCAGTCGCAACGTGCCGACCACGGCATCATGGCGATTTTGATCAGTGACGATAATATGGTAAGCGATATCATCCCACTCATCGATCTCCTGCTGCAATCGCGTCATTTCCTCAGTAGGTACACCATTTTTTTCCTGGTAGAAAACACGAAAACGCAGCGCCTGTGCCTCCGCAAGTTCTTCAGCATTGGTAGCGAGCCTTACGCTATAGTGCCCGGCCTGATACGCTTCAATGTCAGGTGGGGAGATCTGTAAACCGGAGTGATGCATACGGTGCTCCTTTTTGGTGGCAACCGGTTGAGCCGTATTTGATAATTATCATAGATAATACGGACGTTCCTTTTCTGTCGTCCCGACACCTGTTTATGCAGAAGAGTCACAGGCAGCATTGCTATGCCTTTGCCGGGAAAGTGAAACGATAAGCTTCGCATCGGATTTGCAGGGTGGCCCGTCCTTATACTCGAAGGTAATATTTTCGTCAGACACCCTGATGCGGCTGTAACTCACCGTGCTTGCTTCGGCGCGGTGCATGCAAACAGAACGAGCACTTTTCTCGGGGACATGACTATGGTGGAAAGCGATAAGTCTGTCTTCAGAGCATTTGTGTTTGTCGCGAAGCTGGTTTAATCGTGATTTCAGTACCTCTTCCGTTTTAAATGAAGAGGAGGTGATAGGCATATTGGTGTTTCGATAGAGATGCTGCTGTTGCCCGTCCCATGCCAATCGGCAAGGATCTTTGCCGGGTTCAAACATCAGCAGATTAAAAGGTTTGAAACTCGTCAAACTGACTTTCGTTAACCGGGCAATCAGTGTGTCCAGACAATCCACGTGAGCCATTGAACCGATTATTTGTCCGCGGCTAAGGTAATTTACGTTATTCGGTTGCTGTGTGTTGGCATAGTTGTTCAGCAAACAGAGGGTTATTCCAAACTCGTTTACACTGATCCAGGTTCCTCCCGCGTCTGAATCAACGGGTGCCAAATAGCGAATATTGTATTGTTCCTTTCTGGCGGGAGGCTTTGCCTGTTTGCGTGTTTTAAGCTCATCTCGATTAAAAAACACCTGGTAGCCGTTATCAGAAATTAACCAGGAAGCTGTGCACACGGGCGGCTCCTTTCATAAATCAGAGTTGAAGGGGCGACACCAAAATCTTTTTCAACAGGCACATCAAGTAATTTCAAAATACTGGCAATTATGGCGTAGTGATGCGTGGTGTGACTCTGCAGAAAAATCAGCTCCCGCTCGATTGAGGATATTACTGCGTCCGGGCTATCATTGTCAGGCGAAGTGGTCAGTATCACCTTTAGCGGACCTGCTGTGACGGAAGCAGTTTTGATCTCGGTTAACTGACTGATAATCTGCCTGACGGCATCCAGACTACAATCCAGATTTTGCTCAAGCTGCTGCTCTCTGATTCTGTTGTCGTAGGTGATTACGGATTCTGAAATCCCGCGCAACAAACTTAAATAATGATCAAGGATGTGCCTGAAATGCTTGCCGACTGAAGCACTAAAACAGGGATGCGAAACCAGCGTGAATTGCTTGGGTGTCAGGTTTTCGAGGACTCGAGCACCGGCCATCAAGGCAACAATATTATCGTCAATGATATGGTCCAACGACAAATGTCTATCTCCTTACAACAACAATCTGAGTAGGTAGGTGATTCTGCCTTTGAGACAACCTATTATAGATATAATTCATCGGTTAAGGTCAAATTAAACTGCTAATAAGCTTGGTGTTGACGAACCAAATGCCTGAGTATCAGTGTGCGTACCCATAGCAAATGGTTGGGCTATCAGAAGGGTGTTCTTTGTAGAAAAAATGCCTTTTAGCCTGTTTTTTACTGCCACATTCAAGATTTCGGTCCAAATGGTTTAGCGTGAAATATATTAGTTGTGTAGAATGACTCTCTTTCCCATAGCGAGAAGATTGGTACTCAATGGAACTCAATACAATCCCCGAACTGATAGAAGATATCAGTCAAGGTAAGATGGTTATCCTCATGGATGATGAGGATAGAGAAAACGAAGGCGATTTGATTATCGCAGCGGAGATGGTGACACCGGACGTGATTAATTTTATGGCACGTCATGCTTGTGGCCTGATCTGTCTGACACTCACGCCTGACCGGTGTGGGCAATTGCGTTTGCCACTGATGGTTTACGACAATAATGCACAGCATTCCACAAATTTTACTGTGTCGATTGAAGCGGCGGAGGGTGTCACCACCGGTATTTCCGCTGCGGACAGGGCGCATACGGTTCAAACCGCAGTGGCGGCCGACGCACGTGCTGAAGACCTGGTTCAACCGGGACACATATTTCCCTTGATGGCAAGTCCTGGTGGCGTTTTGAGCCGGGCGGGACATACTGAGGCGGGCTGCGACCTGGCTAGAATGGCGGGTAAAGAACCTGCGGCCGTTATCGTTGAGATCATGAATGCTGACGGCTCTATGGCCAGACGTGCCGATCTTGAAGAGTTTGCCGCGAAGCACGACATGAAAATGGGCACTATAGCTGATTTAATCCACTACCGAATGCTCAATGAGACGACAGTAGCCCGGGTTGAAGAGCTAATGGTAGACACGCAATATGGCGAGTTTCGTATGGTGACGTATGAAGATGAAGTTCAGCAGGATGTCCATATAGCGTTGGTAAAAGGGGAAATAGAAGCGGATTCATCCACATTGGTGCGTGTCACCCAAGTGGAAGCTTTCAGGGATGTTTTAAAGGTGGATATGAAAGGTCGAAAGAGCTGGACTATTGCTGAATCCCTGCAAAAAATCGAGCAGGAGGGCAGTGGTGTGCTGGTAATACTGGCCACTGAAGATCCCTCTGCAGATATACTTCATCACGCGAGTACGTTGCGCCATGAGGTTAAGCGTGAGAAAGCGGTTCGTCCTAAAGTGTTAGGTGATTTCAGTACTGTGGGAACAGGCTCGCAGATTCTAAGAGATCTGGGTGTGCGGAAAATGCGTCTGCTAAGCCCACCGGTGCGTTATACCGGGCTGTCGGGTTTTGATCTGGAAGTGGTTGAGTATATTGATAAAAAGTAATTGAGGGGGAGGCGTTTAAGCCGGAACCTTTTGGTTCGCTATTCCCTGCTAATATAAGCAGGGAATAGCGAATGTGCCTTTATTAACTTAATTCTTCATATCCTGGCAGAGTCAGAAAATCGACCAGATCATCCGATGTTGTAATTTCATCAAATATCTCAGCTGCGCGATTGAATCTACCCTGTTGCCATCGCTCTTCACCGACCTCTTGGCGAACATTATCCAACTCTTCGTTAAGCAGTTCTCTAAAAAGCTCCGCCGTCACCAGTTTTCCATTTGAAAGCGTTTTTCCATTCTGGATCCACTGCCAGATAGAGGCCCGCGAGATTTCAGCGGTGGCCGCATCTTCCATCAGCCCATAAATGGGTACACATCCATTGCCATCGATCCATGCTTCAATGTATTGCAGCGCAATACGGATATTCAGCCTCATGCCCTCTTCGGTGCGTTCTCCCTCGGAAGGTTCAAGCAGTTGGGCCGCTGTAATTTCTGCGTCCTCATCACGACTGATGTGCAGCTGGTTGGACCTGTCTGCCGGAATGGTTTCATCAAAGACGCCCATCGCCACATTCGCAAGACCGGGGTGTGCAATCCAGGTGCCATCGTGGCCGTTGTTCGCTTCCATCTGTTTATCGTTAATTACTTTCTGAATGACTTTCTCGTTTTCCTCGGGGTTTTTGGAGGGTATGAAAGCGGCCATACCTCCCATTGCCATCGCACCACGCTTATGGCAGGTTTTAATCAGCAGGCGCGAGTATGCATTGAGGAAGGGTTTGTCCATGGTCACTGCCTGGCGATCCGGCAATACCCTGTCACCATGTTTTCTTAATGTTTTGATGTAGGAGAAGATGTAATCCCACCGACCGCAGTTCAGTGCAACGACATGATCACGCAGTTCATAGAGGATTTCGTCCATTTCAAATACCGCAGGAATGGTCTCAATCAGGAAGGTGGCTTTGATGGTGCCAATCTCTACTCCGAATCTTTTTTCCGTGTATTCAAATACTTCATTCCACCACCTCGCTTCCAGGTGGCTTTGCAGCTTGGGAATGTAGTAATAAACACCGGTATTGTTCTCCATTCGAGTGCGGTAGTTATGGAAAAAATAGAGTGCGAAATCCATCAGGCACCCCGGAATAGCTTTTCCACCAAAAGTGATGTGCTTCTCCGGTAGATGAATTCCGCGTGTTCTTGCAATCAGCACCACATCATTTTTCTTTAATGCGTAATGTTTTCCATTGCCGGGGTTGGTGTACTCAATGGTACCCAGATTAGCGTCACGCAGATTGATTTGACCTTCGACGACATTTTCCCAGGTGGGAGAAAGTGAATCCTCAAAGTCGGACATATAAACTTTGACATCCGCGTTCAGCGCGTTAATGACCATCTTTCGATCTGTCGGTCCTGTAATTTCGACACGCCTGTCCTTAAGATCATCCGGAATGCCGGCAATTTTCCAGTCGCCTTCTCTGATCGACTTGGTTTCCGGAAGAAAGTCCGGTAGACCGCCAGCATCATAGGTGGCCTGTTTTTCGACTCTGTTTTGCAGCAGCTCGTCTCTTACGGGGCCGAATTTTTCAACCAGTTCCGCTAAAAAAACAAGTGCTTCTTCTGAGAGAATTTCGCGGTAGGCTGAATCTGCGGTTCCACGAACCGTTAAGCCATTAACTTCAATTGGGCTGCTCATCATTTATATTCCTCAATTTACGCTTGCATTGTCTGTCGCGGACAGACTCTTTCGCTATGTTATCACCGGGTCGATCATACCAATAGGTGGTGGTTGATTAAATATGAATACCATGGTTAGCATGAATACCGAACATTCATGGAGTCAATATTTTTTATATCCTACTGATTTACTAATCCAAATTGATACAAAAACCGCTATGGAAGGCCCCGTTTTGTTGCGTATTAATGAATTATTAGTTGCAAAACGGGCAAGCGATGTTGTTTAATTACACCGCATGGCGAGGTGTTGGAATAAGAACGCCAACATTTAAAACTAAAAGAATAAGACCTGCCTCTGCCAATGGGTGTTTTAAGGCTCATTGGTTGTTGAAATAATATTTAACCAATAAACAATTTTTGGGAGGAAAAATTAACTTTTACCAGTTGATTCTTCCTCCTGTGCAGTTGTTTTGTTGTTAATAAAAAAGCTGGAATTTACTGCTCTTTTTTAATCTTTAATATTTAAGCTTAAGTGCAAACCAATAGGAAAGATGTATGAATAATCATCCTCTAAAGACCATCTCCGCCTCGGTGCTGGCAGCATGCGCATTGCTTTTTGGCAGCATGTGTTTTGCTGATCAGCTAGATGAGGTGCATAAAATCAACAAAGATAGAACAAAAAAAGCACAGGTGTCTCAGGCGCGGGTAGACAAACTCAATGACCAGAGACTCAAACTGCTGGACGAATACAAAGCCGTAAACAAAATCATTGATGGCTTGCGTGTTTATAACAGCCAGTTAGAAACGCAAATTGCCGCTCAGCGGAAACGGTTGGATGAATTGGAAGAGTCGATCAATCAGGCAACAGTTATCAAGCGCCAGATCACTCCGTTAATGCACAGAATGTATGAAGGGTTAGAGCAGTTCGTAAATTTGGACGTGCCGTTCCACAAGCAGGAGCGTGAGGACCGTCTGCAGTTTATTCGTGATGCGCTGGATAACCCGGACATACCCGATTCTGAAAAATTCCGGCAGGTTTTGGAAGGTTACCAGATCGAGAGCGAATACGGGCGCAAGCTCGACGCCTACTCTGATACCGTTGATATCGGTGGCTCAGAGGTCAATGTAAATGTGCTGCGTATAGGCCGTATTGCGTTGGTTGCACAAACTAAAGACGAGAAAGTTACCATGGCGTGGGACAACGACCAGCGTCAGTGGGTTGAGTTACCCGCTGCCTACCGTAATCCTGTCCGTCAGGGAATTCGTATTGCGCGTAAGCAAGCAACCGTTGATATCATGATGTTACCTATTGAAGCTCCGGAGAACGCCCAATGATTAATTTAAAGAAAAGCAGAACCATAGTTAGCCTGGTGTTGGCGGCAACCATTGGCCTGCTGTCCTCCAATAGCTTTGCGGCTGATGCGGTCACTCTGGATGAGCTGTTAAATCGTGTGAAGCAGGGTACGGCCCAGGATAATAAAGAGCAGAAAGCCCGGGAAGCTCGCTTCCTCAGAGAGAAAAATGAGCAGGCAAAATTGCTGGCACAGGCCAAGAAAATTCGAGCTCAGGAAGAGGCGCGCAGCGCCAAACTGGAAGCGGATTACGCGGCCAATGAAATTCGTATCTCGAACAAACGACAGCAGTTGACCGAGCGTCTCGGTGTGCTGAAAGAGCTGTTTGGTACGGTTCAGGGCGTAGCCGGTGACACCCGGTCTACCATTGTAAGTTCTCTGATCAGTGCGCAATACCCCGGACGCACAGAGTTTCTTGACAAGTTAATTAAGAAAATGGGCAGCAACACCCAGTTGGCAACCATCGAAGAGCTGGAGCAACTGTGGTACCTGATGCAGCAGGAGATGACTGAATCAGGTCGCATTGCTCGCTACAGTACTACTGTCGTGTCTCCTGATGGTAATCGGGAAGACAAAGAGGTTGTTCGTATAGGAACCTATAACATTGTTTCCGGTGGTGACTATTTGCAGTATGAACCGGATACAGAAACTTTGCTGGTATTGCCAAGACAGCCTGCGGGACGTTATACAAGCAGCGCAGCTGCACTGGAAGGTGCTTCCGAAGGGTTTAGCCAGTTTGGTGTTGACCCAACAGGCCCATCAGGTGGTTCATTCCTGGCAGCGCTTATCGATAGCCCAACCCTGATTGAGCGTATTCATCAAGGGCGTGAAGTGGGTTATATCATTATCGCTATCGGTATTGTGGCACTGTTAATCTCCATCTGGCGATTGCTGGCTCTGAGCGCTGTGGGTGCGAAAGTTAACTCACAATTGAAAAACACTTCTACACCAAAAACCAACAACCCGCTTGGTCGTGTGTTGACGGTCAATCAGGAAAATGCGGGTGCAGATACCGAAACACTGGAGCTCAAACTGCATGAAGCCGTGTTGAAGGAAACACCTGCACTGGAGAAATGGATTGGATTTATCAAGATCACTTCCATGGTGGCGCCGTTGCTCGGACTGTTGGGTACGGTAACGGGTATGATCCTGACCTTCCAGGCGTTGACTATTTTCGGTACTGGCGATCCTAAGGCTATGGCCGGCGGTATTTCCAGCGCTCTGGTCACAACTGTACTGGGTCTTTGTGTGGCGATTCCAACTGTATTCCTGCATGCGCTGGTAAGTGGTCGCAGCAAGAAGATTATTCATATTTTGGAAGAGCAGTCTGCGGGCATTATTGCCGAGCAATCAGAGCAAAGTAGTTAATCACCGACAACGGGAATCGAACCATGTTTTGGTTTTATGATATTTACGATGCCATCAACAGCTTCTTTGACGCTGGTGGCCCCGTACTCTGGCTGATCGCAGGATTGCTATTGGTGATGTGGAGCCTGATTTTTGAGCGGGTGTGGTACTTCGGTACTGCACACCGCAAGCTTATCCAGCAGGTGGTGAACAATTGGAACACCCGCGAAGATATTAAATCCTGGCGAGCACACCGAATTCGTGAAGCGACCATATCCAGAGTTAATTTGTGTGTTGATCAGAATCTTCAGATTATTAAGACAATGGTGACACTCTGTCCCTTGCTAGGGCTGTTAGGTACCGTGACCGGAATGATCGAGGTATTTAACATCCTGGCGATTACCGGGGGTGGCGATGCGCGATCCATGGCGAGTGGGGTATCGAAAGCAACGATACCGACCATGGCCGGCATGGTAGCGGCGCTTTCGGGCGTATTTGCATCCACCTGGCTATCGCGAAAGGCAGAGCGTGAAAAAGAACTGATTCAAGATCAACTCACCATAGAGCATTGAGAGTAGACCTATGCGTAGACATACTGCAAGAGCAGAAGAAGAACAGTCGATCGATTTGACACCGATGCTGGACGTGGTGTTTATCATGCTGATCTTCTTTATTGTGACTGCCTCCTTTATCAAGGAGACAGGTATTGAAGTTAATAGACCAGACGCTTCAACCGCACAGTCCAAAGAGAACGCCAGCATACTGGTTGCCGTTAACGGCAACGGTGAGATCTGGATTGATAAAAGACGGATCGATGTGCGTGCGGTGCGGTCAAATATTGAAAGGCTGCGGGCCGAGAATCCGGAAGGAGCGGTCGTTATTCAGGCAGATGAGAAAGCAACCGCTGATACCATTATCAAGGTAATGGACGCAGCTCGAGAGGCTGGTGTATTTGACGTTTCGCTAGCAACTGAAGAGTAAAAAACAGGAGAGCTTTATGGGTTCGGTAATTAAATACCCCCTGGCGATTCTGCTTGCGGCGGTCACCACTCTATCCTTGTTTTTCCTGATGCAGGCGCTGATTGCGATGGGCACCGGGGAGATTAAGAAGGGTGAGACGAGAAAAATAGCGGATATCATCATGCCTGAGCGGGAGCTTGAGGTGATTCAGGAAGAGGAAAAACCTGAGAAGCCTGAAGAGCCTGAGCAGCCCCCGCCCGATCTGGCTCCTCCACCGGTCGATACTTCAGTACCGGATGCAGGCGGCATATCCATGGCGCCGGTTCAGGTGAGTGCTAATGTAAATCTGGGCGGTATCGGCCTGGGTGCAAGTGATGGTGAATACCTGCCAATCGTAAAGGTAGCCCCCATCTATCCCAGCCGCGCTTTATCAAGGGGTATCGAGGGATACGTTATTGTTGAATTTACAGTGACAAAGGCTGGTACGGTTCTTAATCCGGTGGTCGTGGAAGCTTTTACAGATAAAGGTAATCCGACGACCATATTTAACAGGGCAGCGACTAAAGCGGCTTTGAAATTCAAGTACAAGCCTAAGATTATCGATGGTGAGCCAGTAGATGTTGCGGGCGTGCAAAACAAGATCACCTTTAAGATTGCTGAGTAAATTGTCTTTTAAGACTATCGATTAATCGGTTGCTCTGAAGAATAGCGATTGAATAAGCGGAAATATGATTATGGCTTTAGCTACAAAGTTATTTAGAAAAGCTGGTGTAGTGACAGTAGCGAGCATTGTATCGATGCTCCTGCTGGCACCTTTGTCAGGTCAGATGGGTGTTAGCAAGGCATTTGCAGAAGAGCAAAGGCAAACACCCTCTAAGAGAAAGACTAAAAAAACGCCGACCCTGAGTCTGAAGCTTCATGAAAAGTTGCAGGAAGCACAGGAAAAAAATGAAGCAGGTGACAGCGCAGGAGCGATAGAAATACTAAACGGACTGCGATCTCCCAAAAAGTACGATAAGTACAACAGCTACGAAAAGGCGATGTTGTGGAATTTTTATGCGTTTATTTACTATTCGCAGGAAAATTATCGTAAGACGATTGAGGCTTATCAGAATGTATTGAAGCAACCTGATCTTCCGGAAGCGCTGGAAGTGGGTACTTTGTACAGTCTGGCACAGATTTACTTTGTGCAGGAGAACTATCGTAAAGCGGTGGAGATGCTAAACAGCTGGTTTAAAGTTGCCCAGAATCCCGGAGCCAATGCTTATATACTGCTGGGTCAGGGGTATTACCAGTTAAAGGATTTCAACAAGGCGATTCCAGCGGTAGAGAAGGCGATTGCGATTAATCGCAGCAAGGATAAGCAGGTTAAGGAAAACTGGTATCTGCTTCTGCGAGCTATGTATTATGAGAAAGAGGACTATAAGAAGACCTTTGAAATTCTCAGAACACTAACGCATGAATATCCCAAGAAAGAGTATTTTTCCCAACTGGCCGCGATGTATGGAGAGCTAAAGCAGGAGTTTAATCAATACTCGACAGTTGCAGCGATGAATGATGCCAAGTTGCTCAGTAAGAATGCTGAGCTGGTCACTTACGCACAGTTTCTATTGCAGAATGAACGACCATTTCGTGCTGCTGTGATTCTAGAGAAGGGGTTTAAAGAGAAGAAGGTTGAGGAAACAGACAGGAACTTCAAACTTCTTGGAAACGCCTGGACACTTGCCAAAGAGGATGCGAAAGCAATTCCTGCTTTTGAATCGGCTGCCAAACTGTCCAAAACAGGGGATATGTATGCCTCTCTCGCTCAATCCTATCTCAATGTAGAGGACTGGGATAAGGCTATTCGCTCTGTTGAGAGAGCGTTTAAAAAGGGAAAGCTGAAAAAACCCGAAACGGCGCATATCGTTTTAGGGATGGCCTACTTCAACGTCAAAAAGTATGGAGATTCCATCCAGCAGTTTGAGAAGGCCAAAAAAGCTGCCAAGAAAAAGGACAAGCAAACCCGTAAAACAGCCAATCAGTGGATACGCTATGTGCGTGGAGAACGTGATAGAGCAAGATCCTTGAAGAAAGGGTTGAGTTAGTAGCGACTGCAGATCAAGTTGTTTAAAGAGCCGGCAAATGCCGGCTCTTTTGTATATTCTACCGATCTACCGGTATTTATCTTAACCGCGATAAATACAGCCGCTATTACAGGTTTCCATGATGGTGATCTGGCAAAGTTCCGGAAGCGCAGGTTTTAAGCGTTGCCATATCCATATCGCCAGATTTTCGCTGGTTGGGTTTTCAAGTCCTTCGATTTCATTCAGGTAATGGTGGTCAAGCTCACCATAGATAGGGTCGAAAGCCTCTTTAATATCCGCAAAATCCATAATCCAGCCGGATTGTTCCCCAACGTCCCCCTCGACTGCTATGCTGACTTTAAAAGAATGCCCGTGCAAACGTCTACACTTGTGATTGGCAGGAACGTTGGGCAGGTGATGTGCCGCTTCAAAGGTGAAATCTTTAAAAATCTGCATTAGTGCTTCAACTCATACGTTAGTTTCAACAGGAAAGGGTATTTTAGCACCCGCCCCGAACTTTGACTCAGGTTCTCTAAAAAATTATCCAATAAAACAAGTCAAATTCCCTGCTCAAAAATACAATAGGAATGTCGTTGTCGGGAAGATTTTTATGATCTGAGGATATTGCAAAACAACGTACAATTTTTTGCTATTAATGTTTGACTTAGGTGTCAGATTCTATAAAATGCGCACTCTCAGTTGATTGGGTGGTTAGCTCAGCTGGGAGAGCATCGCCCTTACAAGGCGAGGGTCACAGGTTCGATCCCTGTACCACCCACCAGTTTAAAGTTAAGTGCGGCCCGGTAGTTCAGTTGGTTAGAATGCCGGCCTGTCACGCCGGAGGTCGAGGGTTCAAGTCCCTTCCGGGTCGCCATTTAACTTTAATAATATCAATAGCTTATATAAATTTATACGTCGCAAGAACGGCTGTCTCAAGTTCCTAAAATCTATTAGTCACACAATAACCACACAAATCTTTAATATTTCTTAATGTGTTTCCCGTAGAAATCCATTTAATCCGATATCTCGGTAACGTTGTGAGGCTGGATTTATAGCTGTGGGCAGCACGACCAGTCAAGAGATTAGGTTTTGTGCTGAGTTGTTACTTGAAGCTATGAAAGATAGCAGTACTGAGAAGATAGTATCTGCGTGGGTAGTACACTATTAAGTTTGACTGGAAGAGGTGCTTTAATTAAGTATCAAAATCTCATATAGATGACTGCGCAGTGTTCGTAATTTTCTTAAACTGAGCATTCCATTCTCGCAGATCGTTTTCGTCATAGATGATTCTTCCTCCTCTCTTGATATATGGAGGCGTAGTAACTCCTGCAAGTATTCCTGTGATTCTGGACTCTCGTAAAGTCTTTTCTGCATAACCTAGCCATAAGGCAGCTTCTTTGCTGTTCATTACCTTGTCCTTCGATAAAATGATTTTTGTGTCAATTTCTACTTACGCGCATGTTCGTAAAATGCCATCAGCGATTTCGAATACCAAATTTATGATGTAGTCGATTTTAAAAACTGTTTTTGACGAAAAATAGGCTTAAAGCAACTGCATAGCCTTGTGCTTTCAATCTATTTAATTATTTTTCCATCACTAAACTGTGCACTATTCTTGGAGAGGCCGGATGTTTCTTCACCGGTAGCCGAGGTGTTTGTATGGCTTGCCGGTTGGGTTGAGACAATCATTCATCAGACGATAACGTGATGAATTCGATTGATAGCGCGTCATACATAACGTTGGCATAAAACTGTTTTAATCATAAGGCGGATAACTTTAATTCATCATAAAAGGACAAGCATTATATGGACATTGAGTTCGATTTCTCTCGTGTAAACCTGCAATACCTCATTCAGTTTCGTGATATCGCAAAACAAAACCCTGAATTGGCCGCGGCGGTGTTTGGTCTGCCGGCGGAACTGGTCAAATTGTTGGCCGAAGTCAGTCTGGAATCCCTGGTGAGCTTAACCAGCATCAAGGCACCCCTCTTCATTCCAAGAACCGAGCCCTGGTGGTGGTCACGTTTATTGATTGCGCTCAAGGATGCGCGCGCCCATGAAGTGGATACGGTTGTCAACAACAGCTGAAAAGTGATCCACAGCACCAATTGAAAACTGATCCACTAATCGTTAGCTTTATCCATTAATCCGGCTTGTTTCTTCTCTTTAATCCGATAGCTTTCTCCTTTAATTTGTAGAATATGTGAATGATGCAATACACGGTCCAGCATGGCTGAGGTTAAAGCTGTGTCATTGGCAAACACTTGTCCCCACTGGCCAAATGGCAGGTTACTTGTCAGGATTACAGAGCCTTTTTCATAACGTTTGGCAATTACATCAAACAGTAATTTAGCTTCCTGGGCCGTAAATGGCAGATAGCCGATTTCATCAATAATAAGCAATCTTGGGGCTACGACACTTCGCTGCATGACCTGCTTGTACTTCTCCTGTCGTTGAGCCGTACTGAGTTGTAAGATCAGATCTGAGGCGCTGATAAACCGAGTTTTTATGCCCGCTTGCACCGCTTTATACCCTAAAGCGATTGCGATGTGAGTTTTGCCAACGCCTGACGGCCCTAACATGACAATATTTTCCTGACGTTCGATAAATGCCAGTGATGCCAATTGATTGACCTGCTTTTTAGGGGCACCTGAAGCAAATTTAAAGTCAAATTCTTCCAGTGTTTTTAATGCCGGAAAGCCAGCCATACGTGTATAAATAGACTGTTTTCGTTGATGGCGAGATTGCTTTTCACACTGGAGAACTTTCTCAAGGAAGGTCAGGTAATCCCACTCCTGCTGCGCTGCCAGCTGAGCCAGGTTTGATGCATTGCTGTAAATGCCTGGCAATTGCAATTCATCAGTTAGGCTTTCGATTCGGGATAATTGCAAACTCATAGCCCCTCCGCTAGTTGGTCATAAATACTTAGGTCATGATGTAATGGCTGCCGGTTCAATAAGTTAACGGATGGCAAGCGCACTGTTTCTGCCTGTGATGCTGTAACAGGCAGTATTTGAGGTGGTAGCGCCTGTAACGCTGGCCGTTCTTCTGCCAGACGATCGGCAGGCTTCTGCTTCGTTGTGTCATGAATGCGCTGATGCGCTATTGTTTCAAGCCACAGACAGACTTCATCATTAGCGGTTCGTAGATCTATACGTTGGCCGAGTGCCGCAAGCTTCGTACTTAGTGGTCGATAAAAATTATCTCGTACGTAACGTACCATCCGCTCGACTTTACCCTTGGTTTGCGGACGGTAGTTGTGACAAAGCTTTGGCAGAAACCCCATCGACTTGGCAAATTGGTAAAAGGGTTGATGAAGTTTGTGCCGTCCTTCACCATAGGCATCACGCTCAATAACGACTGTTTTCATATTGTCATACCAAACTTCCTGGGGGATCCCCTGGAAATAATCAAAGGTGAGTCGGTGACAGTGTTCTAAAGTGTCGTAACGCATGTTATCGGTAAATACAACGAACATGGCCCGGCTATAGCCCAACACGGCGATAAATGCGTGAAGGGGTTCTTTGCCACCACGCATTTGCCCCCAGTCTACCTGCATTTGTTTACCGGCTTTGGTTTCAAAGCGGACAATGGGGGCTGGCGCTTTAATACCTCGGTATCGATGAAGGTAGTGACGCAAAAGTGACAAGCTACCCGTATAGCCTAGCTCCTGAATTTCTCTGAACAGGACAACGCCAGATAAGTGAACTGGCTTGGCTTGCGCTATTCGAGAATGTAGAAATGACTTATACGGTTCTAACATAGAAGTCCGCTTCTTTCTTGTTGCGTACTTAGGAGTATCAACACCCAAGCGTAAATAGCGTTTAACCGTATTGCGGGAAATGCCCAACTCGCGAGCAATAGCCCGTTGAGACATACCTTGTTGATGTAAAATCTGAATTTTCATGAGTTCTTCTTTTGTGATCACAGTGCCTCGCAAAAGGCACCATAGTTAAACAACTGGACCAGATTTCAACTATTGAAGTGGGTCAGTTTTGCATTGTTGGTAACAACGGTGATTGAGCATGCCAATTTAGCTGTATTAGACACGGTTGTCGGTGGGGGCAAGCAATGAGTAGTTGCTCAAGCTGGCAACTAAGCCAAGCCATCTATGAAGACAATATAGAGGGTCTTGAGGGTGCCAGTAACCCCATGGCCCGTATTCAGCGCGAACTGGAAGCGATCAGGTTGATTGAATTGGGCGCTCGTGCGAATTTGATCTGCCAGCTAACTGATGTCAATAAGCAGGTGGTGAGTCGATTGTACCGACAGTTAACGGGTGCCCCCTCGGCCCCAGGACTTACGCCCTTTACGGATACCTGGTATATCAAGAATGACCGGTTGATGCTCCATGTCTCTGTGGTATGGCGGTTGTTTCGACAAACGGCCGATTTCGGGTGCTCTGCGGCCCAGCAATTAATCGCCGTTTATCAGGCCTATGTCAGTCTTGTGAAAACTCCGTTGCTGAATATTACCCGAGTGCATTTTGTGACCCGACTGGTCACAACCTTGTCCTGGGAAGAACGGGTATGTTCTGAGTGCCGTGCGAACTATTTGGCTCCCGTCGATCGGTTGGCACGATCCTGTTACGGGTGCGTTCTCTATTTTGATCAACGCTGCAGGCATTGCAATACGATGTTTCCCCTTCATAAAAAAGGGCGGCCGCGTAAGCGCTGTCTGGCTTGTGGACTGATGCGTTAGGAGACTTGTAAAAAGATGTCCGGTATCGATCAGCAACACGGAGAGCCGAGGGTGATAGAGCTGACTATCGATCAAATACATGGCTACGCGGGGAACCCCCGGCGACAGGCCAACCCGGAATATGAGCGTATCAAGGCGTCCATTCGCCAGGAGGGACTGGATCAACCGTTAGTGGTCACCCAAAAACCGGGCGAATCCCATTACGTTTTGCAGGCCGGCGGCAATACGCGCCTACAGGCGCTCAAAGCGCTTTACCAGGAAACGGGAGAAAGTCGATTTTATGCCATCCATTGTCTACTGAAACCCTGGGTGGAAGAGTCAGCCGTTTTGTTAGCGCATTTGCGCGAAAACGAACTGCGCGGTGAACTCCCTTTTATCGATAAGGCATTAGCTGTCTATGAAGCCAAACGGTTGTTTGAGCAGGAGCTGCAGGTTAAGGATCTTTCCCTGCGACGGTTAGAGCAACTGTTAAAACAGCATGGATTTCCCTTAGGTAATGCGGTGATCTCCAAAATGGGATATGCCGTTCATCGGTTATTACCGCTCATACCCCAAGCACTGGAAGCGGGTCTTGGCAGACCACAGGTGGAAAAGATCCGGGCGCTGGAGCGGGCGGGAGGCCAATATTGGATAGAGCAGGAGGTCGGTAATGAAGCCGAATTTGCTGATATTTTTGCCACCCTCTGTCGGCGTTACGATACCCCGGATTGGACGGTGGAGCCCTTGAGGAACGCACTGGAAAATGAGATCGCCGACGCGACGCAAGCGCCGCTACAAATGATCAGGCTGACGATCGGCGCGCTGCTCAACGGTGGAGAAATACCGGCCTATATTCCTGACCCAGACGAGGCGGCTGCCGCAATGGCGGACACACCCGATGCCGCGTCAGACTGTGACCCACCAAGGGTCGAGTGCCTCGCGCCTCAAGGGACGGGGCCAAAGGGCACCGATTTACCAGATGAGCAGGTCACACCGGAGTCACTGACATCAAACCAGGCGCGCACGGCAGCAGACCCCTTCGGGCCGTTACGACAAAGTGCTTTTGATTCTGCCGTCGAACTGGCGCAGCGCCACGGATTGGGGGATCGTATTATCCCTCTGCCCGATCAAGGAATCGGTTTTCTTGTTATTGAGGTGCCCGATCCGGCGCTAAAAGAAACCCTGGATCCCGATCTCCTCGGTCAGGTCTCGATGGTCTGGTGGCAGCTGGCGGCGTGTGCGGAAATCACTGTGGCGCCGCTTGATTACCTGATCCCGCACCTGGAGACTGACAGTGTGCTCTATCGGGCCTTGGTTAACCAGGATGCGGCGCTGCTGTTTGACCGCGTCTGGACCTTGGATCCGGGACAAATCGGGCACCAATTGTGGCGCCAGCTGACCGATGCAGATTGGCAAACTCTGTTGGCCTTAATTCAGACCTACCGTCAGTTACACCATGAGGCGATGATGAGCGGCCGTCCGCTCTGGGCATAGGAGGATCCTGTCATGTCACAGCAAAAGGAAGCGGAACTGATGACCGCGGTATTGCTCTACGCCATGCGTTGTTTAGTGGAAGGCGATCAGGCAGCGCTGCGCAGCATGAATTTTGGCCCCAAGGAGATGGATGCTCTCAAGCAGCTGAATTTGGCCGATCTATACCGGATCGATTCGTTGCGCACCCATTGCCTACAGGTTCATCTCGATCGGCGGGTGTTCTGGCCTCTGGTGGAACACTTGCAGGGACAGCGCGAATCCGAAGAGTTGCAGCAACAGCTGATTCGTGCCGATGCGCCGCTGGAAATGATGCATCGTCTGTTCGGCATGAGTAGCCGGGAATACACCCGCTGGCGTCGTCTGCTGACCCTGGCGCCCTCGGTCGGTCGCCCACCCGAACTGGATGAGCCGACCAACCATCGGCTGTGGTACACCTGGAAAGCCTTGATCGATGATCAGGGTGAGGATGAAGGGCGTGAATTAACGGCAGAGGCCTATTTATCGCTCTATCAGGCGACGGAAATTCCCCTACGTGCGATCTGGATGCTCACGCAACGGTGGTATCAGGACGGTTTGCCCGACGAACCGTCACAGGGCGATACCGACCTCAATGATGATGGAGACTGAATCCAGGGAGCTTTGCGCCGACAAGTCAGCGTTACAGGCCCTCATCCAACGGGCGGTAAAACAAGTCCGCCAACGGGGCGGGGCAGACACAGCCGACAGCCTGGTGTTTATGGGCAATTGGCATCAGGCGATTCCGGCGCTGGTGGTGCAGGATCCGGTACTGGAACCGGTGGATAAGCTGGTTTGGATGGTGATTCAGCTGCAAGCGCAGCAAACCGGTGGCCGCACAGCGTTCCCTCGCTATGACACGATAGCCCGCACCGCCAACATCGGCTCTACTACCACCGTCTCCCGAGCCATCGCCATTCTTCGCATCACCCGCTGGTTAACCCTATGCGCTCGTGTAAGAAATGCCCAGGGTCAATTTCGTGGCAATGTCTATGCTCTGCACGATGAACCACTAGCGCTCCATGAAACGCTGCAGCTCGATGCAGACTATATGGCGTATATCAACCACGCCACCGGTCATCACCATGCCAGAGTTTGCCGGGTGGCGCAGGCCGTGTTGCTGTCCATGGATGAGGGGATCAACGGTGGGGGTAATTTAACCCAATCAGAACCAGTACTGGAGCGGCGTGTGCAAACTGCCCGGTTCTCCAATCAGACGCAACCGAAGGGCTATTTTGCGTTTACCGGGAATGCGTTAAAACAACTGAATAATAGAAAAGGGGAAGCTGGAAATCACCAGGACCAAAATTTAAAGGCGGTGGATGGGGGTCTCCTCAGTAGTTGTTGTGATTTAAACAATACAACAACTACAGAGTTAACCACCGAAAACTCCCCTGTACAAGCCGATATTCGTGCACTATCCGCGGCCCTTATTTTTCCCGCCCGGTTATCGGTCAATCAGCGATTGCTGGCTGCCCGTTATCTTTTGCCGGTGGATTCAGAGCTGCATCAGCCGGTGTTGGATGAGCTGCAGGGACGTCTGGCGGCCGAAAAGCATGGGATGGCACCGCTGTATGATCCGTTACGTTTCCTGTATGCACTTTGCCAAGCGGCAAAGCGCGGGGAATTTATGGCTAATCTGGGCATTGCGGTAAAAGACGCCCGAATCGCGCAGCAAAAATCACGATCAGCGAATCAACGCCAATTGTCCTTACTGGAAGCATCTTCCCCTGTAGCCAAATCACCCGTCACCCCGCAAGCGGAAGAACAATTACGGTTACTGCGCCAGTCCCTGGGGTTATCCACAGGCATACACCGTTCGACTGACGTTAAACCCGAAAATCCAGGGTGCTGACACTGTCAGCACTTTGAAAGCGCGGCTTCAGCACGGTGCTTTCGATCGACTTTCCACAAAAGCTAATGCCAACGGCACCTGTCGACATATCCCATTGTGGATCATGGTGGCCTGTGGATTGATAGGCACACTTATTTATCTTCCCAGGAGTGATGCCGATGGTTCCGATCCACAAGACTGTAACAGCAAAGAATCATCCAGCCAAGACGGCATTGGGGGTCCTACGCGGTCGAATCACGCTCACTCTCCAGACTCACCCGGCGTTAAGGCTGGTGCATGGCCGCCGAGGCAGCGAAGGCGTTCCACCCATCCTCGGGCTCTTAGGCTTTGCGGAAAAACTCAAAATCCTGTGGCAGGGTGCCAAAGCGGAGGACCCCTATGCCCATTGGTGGTTATGGGAAGTGGAGCAATCACTAAAACAAACACGGGACTTAATCCGCCAAGCCCATGAAGCGGTGACCCGGCGTTTGCAGCAAGATTGTGCATTGGATATCGGTGATGTGGCCGCCACTCACCCTGAGCAGATCGTCCTCCAGTTCGCTAATCCCTATGCGTTTTTAGGGGCGCAGATGCTGGCGGAATATGACCGCTTGGTGTGTGGCCAACGCACGCTTATTCATATCGGCTTGGCATGCACACCGGAACAAGCGCAGGATGTCGGGCGCTGTGAGCGCAGCATACGCGCAACCTTTCTGGTGCCGCAGCGCTACCGTTTTCTGGGTATCGATAAAATCGCCGTCGAGCATAACACGGCTCCGGCACAGCAGGCACAAGCGCTGATGGGTGTGATTCCCGAGGCGATTCTCAATGGACAACAACGGGCGCTTCTGGCGCCGCTATCGCGAACAGCACGGCAAACAAGGACCGATTCTCGCACGGCTACCCGCCAAGATTCAGTAGCGGAAAAACCGATGCCACCGGACACTACTCTGCCCAAGAGCGAGTAAACCGCTCAGTGAGAGAAAACGACGTCGTACACTGTGGGGATATCGCCTCGAAATAGAAGGGTAAATCGCCATAATACCGGAACATCTTTCCTCACCGGAATCAATAAACATGTCAACCACAGGTGCGCAACAAACGGTCAGCTTTATCCTCGATGCGCGTATTGCCATCGAATCGCTGCTGCTCAACCGTTGCTCCAAAATACCCGAAAAACGGCGGAAGGAGTGGCTGCGGCACTTGATGGTGAGCGGTTTTTTATTTGAATGCCAGCTGCTCAAGGCCGGCGAGGGCGGTGCTGACCGGCCGCCACTGAATACCGGTGCAAGTCAGGAAGGCTATGCACATTGGCTGATGACCCAGCGCAGGAAAAGCCAACCACCGGCCACAACGACCGCATCGCTCGCGCCGTGTGTGAAAGAATCCCTGAACGCTGACGGATCGGTAAAGCCCAATTACAAACCCTTTGCCGCATTAGGCCAGGTCGTGGGCTGATGCCGTCCACCCCATCGATACTTTAATGAGAGAAGAACGGATGCCAAAAGATCAAGAAATCAACATTGTGCAGGATGCGACCAAACACCCTATGCCGCCGATGACCGTACCGCAATCCCAGACACCGACCGTTACCCGCTTAGGGCTTGATGATGGTTATGCCGATACCAAGCTTGCCTTGGCGGATGGCCGATTGTTGGCTTTCCCTTCGCGTGCCCGGTTAGGCCAGGCTGGGGTCACCTGGATGCGCGAAGCCGAGCAAACCATCTTTGAGTATGAAACCCAGGGCACGATCTATTCAGCGGGGGCAGTGGACGGCGAACCGACGCACTTTGACGGGTATGTCACCTCCGGATTAAACCGGGTCATTGTGCAACATGCCCTGCAATCTGCCGGTTTGGCAGGCCAAACCCTGCACCTGGTTTCCGGTTTGCCGGTGCGCGCTTTTTACCGTCATGACGGGCAACGCCGAACAGAAGCCATCGCAAATAAATGCGACAACCTCAAGCTTCCCGTCAGACCTTTTCCCCGGCAAGGCAAACAGCGTCCGCGACCGATACTGCCGGCCAGCGTGGCCTTTCATGAGGTGATTCCGGAAGCCTTAGCCGCCTGGTATGACTATGTCATCCTCACATCGCAGGAGGGCGTCTCTTTGGATGCCGATCGCGTCAATGCACCGATCGCTATCGTCGATATCGGCGGGCGCACCACCGATTATGTGGTGGTGCAGGATCAAGGGGTTGTTCACGGCGCATCCGGTTCTTTAAACCGGGGTCTGCTGGATGTGAAACAGCAAATTGCCCAGGGGATTCAGGATACCTTTGGCCTGGACAGCTTAAGTGAGCAACGGGTAGCGGCGGCGATGACTCATCAGTCGATTCGGTTACACGGTAAAGCACACAATATTTCAGAATTGATCCAGATCGCACAGGGTGAGTTGGTCGAGCGCCTCTATGCTGAAACCCGCCGTTTGCTGGGGCAAGGCGCTGAACTGGATCGAGTGCTCTTTGTCGGTGGTGGCAGTGCCGCACTGGCGAAGGAGATTGCGAACTGGTTCCCCAATCAGCAGATCATCGAGCAACCCGCTTTTGCCAATGCCCGCGGGATGCTTAAGTATCTGCAGTACGTGTGTGAGGAGCAACCCAATTACGGGTGATGACTTTGTACGTGGCCACTGCGGTCTCAGTGGCAAAGCAAGGTATTCAAGGATTGTGCAAAGAATACCGCGGTTAATCCGTCAATCCACCGGGAATCTTCCCAATTCACCCACCCTGCCGGGACATGTTATCCCGTTAGGGAATGACATTCTCCGGCATTTCATTTGATTTAAGGAGATTGTGTTATGACCAATAGACGAACTACTGCTGAAAAACCGAAGTATTTCGATCTTGATATCAAAGGTATCGGTTACCTTAACCGGGTTCGCGAAGTGACACCCGAGAATGGGATTCCCTTTCTCAGTGTCACGATCGCAGCGCTACGAGGGGCCGCCGATAACGTCCAGCACACGCATTTTGACTGTATCGTGTCGGGCGAAGAAGCGAAAGATCTGGTGCGCCAGTTGAAGCGTGCGGTCGACGCGGACATGAAAGTACTGGTGGGCTTTCACCTCAGTGATTTACAGGCTGAGACCTTCACCTTTAAACAGGGCGATCAGGCTGGAACAACCGGCATTGGACTGAAGTCCCGATTACTGCGATTCCTCTGGATCAAAGTGGAAGGACAACCCTTTCCAGCGCCGGAACCGGCGGCCGGAAAGGCCACCGTCTAAATGCAATCATTGGCGGCATCGCTGGATGCGGCCAAACTTTCAACCCAGCGAGGGAGCCTATCCCTCGCGGAATGGGTCTCCTCGTATAATTTTAAGGAGACCCATGATGGCTTCTACATCTTCCCCTGTAAAGGTGAAAACGCAAAACCGTTTTGTAGCGATTAAAAGCAACACGTTAAGCGATCCTGAAAAGCAATCTCTGTTGGAGCTGGCCTTTTCGGTATTACAGGAGCGGCACCAGCCAGGCGTTGCGCTGCCAAGCCCCAATGACACCTGTGATTACTTGCGGATGTTGTTGGCCGATCGTAAAGCAGAGGTCTTTGGTTGTTTGTTTCTGGACAACCGGCATCGTGTGATCGAAACGGCCGAGCTGTTTCAGGGCACCATTGACGGGGCATCGGTTTACCCCCGTGTAGTGGTACAACAGGCACTGACCCTGAACGCGGCAGCGGTGATGTTTTTTCATAATCACCCGAGTGGTGTCGCCGAGCCCAGTCAAGCGGACGAAGCGATGACCAAACGTTTGAAAGAAGCGTTGGCACTCGTTGACATCCGCGTACTGGATCACATTGTGGTCACAGTGGGTGAGACGGTTTCGTTTGCCGAATGCGGATTGCTCTGAAACACAATTTACTCAACTCAATGGGAAGTTCCTGCTTCCCATTGGGAAGGAGGGACTCCCTGAACATTCTACTTATATCCTTAGGGAGAAACTTTATGAACTCAGATAAAACAGCATTGGAAGATATCTTTGGTCCTGTCATATCATGCTACAGCCGAGCACAGGCTATTGAAGATGGTGTGTTAGTTGACGTTACCGACGTAGCACATGAAGCGGGTTTCAAATGGCCGGTGGCAATCACCCTCGCAGCTTGGTGTGATTGCGTAGCCTGGACGGAGCGGGATAATCGCTTTCAGGTGCAACAGGATGAGTCGGGTCGTTTGTGGGATGTGCTGTTTATGGCATTTTACGCCATTCGCTCAACCACGGATCCTGGTGATCGGTTACTGTTCTCGTTATATCGAGTGCCCAGAGACGGCCACTCGATAAAGGCTGAAGAGGTGCGCTTGAAACTGATGGTTGGTCCCGGCGATGCCGGTGAATCGGTCGTTACGGTCATGTTGCCCACCGAAGATTAACATCGCCGATCAAATCGGCTCCTTGCCCTGGCCACTTGGGATAAAGTGGCACCTCTACCTTTCCCACCTGTCTTTATGCCCACTACTGCTGTCGCCTGAAAGTGCCAATATCCTAATTATTCTACGTTTTGACTATGGTTTCATTGAAACAATAGATCGAACGGATCGGCTTGTTTATCGTTCATGACAGGCCTTAGTCTGGCGTGCGCTTTGATGCGTTGACCAATGTGGCCCTCGTCACTGCCGAGAGCAGCGGGGTAGTGACGAAGGCGGGATTTTAATCGTCTGACTATCTTATTACGCGCTCGCGAAATTCACTCGGTTCAATTTTTGAGGCGTACCGGCATACGTACCGACAAAGCTCAAAGTGCTTTTTGGGAATTGAACCGGGATGGGGCTGGACGGTTGAAAATTCACATGTCGACTTTTTTCATTGTCTGGAATCGCCATAAGCGGACATTTTAGGTATTGTTTGGCGCTATTTTTCGATTCTACCTGTCAGTACCATATCCATTAGATATAGTGCTTAAAAGGAAGCGGAGGTACTTTGGCTGCATCAGGAATCGCCGTAAGTATTTCTCCCACTCTATCAGCAAAGCGGAGAGTTACTGGGTCACCATCTGAGTATAAACACGCATTAAAATTTACCTTCGTAAGCCCCATAATATCGCGTAGCACCTGCTGCAAGTCGCAATTGCCACGCGTTATTTCAATACTCAGTGGCTTCGGCACCTCCCAACCAGGGTATGTCTGTAGCCTGGGGATAAACCCTTTCGTCCAAAGGTAAGCTCGGTGGAAACTCAGTAAGTAAGCTGTACCGCGAGGTACCGCCCGGTTGCTAGCGTCATATAATTTGAATTGTCTTTCATCCTGAATTCGGATGCACACCACGTTGGTTTCTTCTGGAACGCCATCGCAAAACCCCTGCCACTCATATTGATCAATAAACGTTTTGCCGTGAATGAAAAGTTCACCAGGAGCAAACCCGTGTTTCTTCTTATATGCGTCGACAATCATTTCAGCTAAGGATTTTGCCTTTTCATAACTCAGATGATATTGACCAGTTTCTTCTACATACCACGGACCAACTGCGCCTTTAAAAACCAACCCATCACCCGAATCCAAAAACATTTGTGCGCCACAACACGCATTTCGCGGATCCCTATCCGTTACATCCTGCTTAAACACAAGCCCCACATAACACACTCCTTCACGAACATCTGCCAACTTCCAAGGCCGACCCGAAGATTTAAAGTAAGAGGCAACGCATAGGTTCCAAGCTAGGGTAGCTGGATCCTGAACTTGTCGAATCGGCCTGCCACCCGCATTTGTGAACTCTTCTGGAGCCAGCGAAGTTTCACGAACGACTTGAATAACTTCCTGTGTGTCCAAAAGCCGGGCTTTTAGCTGATTATGAAAATTCTTCTCGTACTTATATATTTCGGCATTCTCGTGATCTTCTTCCCAAAATGAAAATTGATTCTCCAATCGATCAGCCATCGCTTCTGTCATTTGCACGGGAGAATTTTTTGCCAAGGTGCGGGGCACTCTTGAGTTCGGCCTACCAAATTTATAAACCTCTTCTGGAATCACAATAAACCAGAGATCTACAGACTGTTCTTCCTCCTGTCGATGTGCCCTGATTTTGTCTTCATATAGAGAAACTGTTTTGTAAATTGCCTGGTGATTATCCTGAATATGGATAGCATCAAGTATTTCCTGATTTGAAATAATGATTTGACTCGCTGGGTTTTCTGGCCAACGCACACCAAAGATTGCCTCAAAGCCGGGAAATCCTACATGATGCTCCCTGGTTGTGTTCAGGGGAGGGAGATAACCATTAATCGATTTCACCCAGTTTTTATAAAGCTTTAAACCCAGTTGAGAGGCGATAACTCCAACTCGCATGGGCGGTGGGTTTTGATCGCTATCTAGAGGGCCGAACAACGTCAGCCCATCTTTAGTGAATTCCGTTTGCTGATCGAAACGGAAACAAAGTTTAGGTTCTTTTAGGAAAATTATTTTTCTAGAAAACTCCATTCTCATCCCCTGCGGATTCCTCTTCAAACTCTACAACAACATCCTTGTCATCTTCATCTAACTGATCCTCAATAGATGAGCTAATGCTAAACGGACTATCCAATATCATCGGCCTGGCACATAGTTCAATAAACTGGTCACTCCCTACAGGAAGGTTTATCGTCTTCTCTTTGCCGGAAACTAAATACAGGTAGGTCAGCAACATGTCACGCCAACGAGGATTCCACCAGTTTTTGCAAAACCGTCGCCGCAATGTGTGCATTTTTTGGCTGTTTTTTATTGGATGGAAACCATCTTCAGTAAAAACTACATGGGGGATGAGTGTGAGCTTTGGCTGTGGTCCAAACTGGGACTTTATACTGACACAGTAATGCCAATATACGTTGTTAGCTTTACTGTAGCCCACAATTGCCCGACGTTTGACCTCACCGTCTATATTCGGATGCTGCAATTTTCCAATATACGGGTCTTCATAGGGGAAAAACCAAGCCACAACGCCGTTAGCCATGTCATAGTTTTTCAGGCCAAGGCTGCGCATATTCCTATCCCAGGATGAAGAGATTAGGAAGTTAAGTCGTTTATTGGCTTCACTGGTCGTCAGATTTAACTTGCCTTTACCATCAAGTTTACTGATCTCATCCATGTACAAATCAGAGTACAGATAAATGCTGTTTTCCCAATCTTCGAAATATCCCTTTACAGTGAACTTGTCAGCAAATGTAGATAATCGACCGGAATATTCAAACCAAGGACAGGGGAAACCAGCCACTGTCTCTTTGTAGTCAGAAATTTTTACCGGGAGGCTGTAGAAAGACAGCTTCGGGGGTAGGCTTTCAACTAAAAGCCAATTTGATAGGAGGCAGCCCGGCTCTTCTGTGAGAGTTATATTATTACTACGCTGTAAATTTAGAACTGATCCCAAATCAGTAGCGATACTCTCAGTCTTAGGAACCAGATCTTCCAATAGCCGTTTTGAAAGCTTTTTCAGTCCGTCAGCCCAATTAGTATTGAAGAAGACTATGTTTCTATCTGACAAGCCGTAAGGCTGCGCTTCAGGCTTTGAGTCATCAATTATTATGGGTATGACAAATCTTAGAAGATCATAATTTTCTTCTGCATTCAGGGCTAAATCAAGTTCGCGTTTAACACCAGGTTTAGATAGCGCTGTCTTGGTGATAACAAGAATAAACTTAATTGTGAATTTATCGATGGCTTCTTCGATATCGTCCCACCAATTCTCGCCACCAAAGAGTTGGGTCACATCAGACCAAACCTCATAACCTAACAACTTCAATCGCGTCGAAAGCCAATAGGTAAACTCATTGTCCTCTGGCGTAGCATGGCTAATGAAAACCAAACTCCTTCTTTTATCGCTAATCAATTATTAATCCACCTGTCACTTCATCAGCCTTGCTTTCCCGAATTCTGTTGCATTTATATCCCTAAGGGTAATGTCCGCTTTGGGGCGAAAACGGCCCTTGTAGCCAAAAAAACAACGCTTCATCTTTTTATAAAGGTACTGGAAAGGGAAGGGGTTCAGGGAACAATCACCAAGTTACCTCCCTATACACCTCGATAATTAACGGCCTATAGTACAAGATCATTTATGCATTGAGCAATGTGACATGAGTTTGCGGTATTACGCAATATTTGATTTCTCGGGATGTTGAAAAAAGCTGTCCACAAGTCCACAACCATTACGTTCTTGCGAAGCGAGCCCTCTAGCTCGCGCAGCCCGCATGGTTATGTTTAAGTCACGTGGTTGTGAGCCCTGTGGTCAGGTTTTCGCATGACCCTGATCGCTTTTGCCGCATTAAATCCGTTCGATTTCAGTAAAATTTGCGAAATTCCCGATCTACGCCATCGTCACTGCCGAGCGCAGCGGGGTAGTGACGAGGGCGTCCGTGCCAGAAACCACGCTGTATAGCGCTCGAATTTTGAAGTTACGCAAAGGTTTTCTGCTCTTATACTGCCCTCATGTTTCGAATCTATCCGCACGCCACAGCGGTAATGTGGTAAGGGGCTCCCGCCCTTGCTTCGGTAAAATGGGAACTGCGTCACAGGGCATGACTGACGCATCAGCCGCCAGGCTGAGCGCCCACCTTCCACTTTTCTCCTTAGGACCTTGTGTCCACCTTTCCTCTGGCACCCCGCCAACTTAAGCCGACTGTTACCGGTCGGCTATTTTTCTCATCGCCGCGTTATGCGCGGTTTTATTAACCCCGCGGACCGATGGTTCCGCATTATTTAACAGGAGGTGACTCTTTCACCATCACAGCGGACTCTTTCATGAGTCAATTGGTTTGCATTGCGCCGATTCCCACCGGAACAAGTCGATGCTGCCTGAGACCAGGCATATTCAGGTCGCAACGGGCGTAGTGTCCCGGGACCGTTCCGCTTTTGCGGGCCAGTAGGCTACGAGCCTGCGGTTGGTCATAAACACTAACCTGAAAGGGAAGACACGATGAGAGATTTGAACTACCAATTAAAACAGCTGTGTTACAACAATCCGGACGGTAGTTATAATACCCAGGCCGACCGGCAGCGATTATTGAATCTGATTGCCAATCAACTACATGAGATGGGCTATCGGGGTATGACGGTGCGCTCGCTCAAACCCAAACATGTTGATGCATTGGTCGAACGCTGGCTGGCAGGTAACCTGTCATCTGGCACAATCAAAAACCGGATGAACTGTCTGCGTTGGTGGGCCGCCAAGGCCAACCGCGCCAATGTGGTCGCCCGGCATAATGCCCATTACGGCATACCGGACCGACAGTTCGTTACGAATGACTCAAAAGCGCAGCGACTCACCGCCGAAGGGCTCGCACAAGTAAAAGATCTACACGTGCGCATGAGCCTGGAGTTACAGCAGGCCTTTGGTCTGCGCCGGGAGGAGGCGATCAAGTTTCGTCCTGACTATGCCGATCAGGGTGACCACCTGCAACTCAAGCCCAGCTGGACCAAAGGGGGTAAGGCGCGCACCATTCCGATTCGCCACCAGTACCAGCGCGAGGTATTGGAGCGTGCCCATCGTTTGGCCGGTAAAGGTTCGCTGATACCGCGGCATTGCAACTACCGACAGCAGTTACGTATCTATGAGCGCCATACGGCCGCTGCCGGTTTTTCGAAACTGCATGGCCTTAGGCATCATTATGCCCAGCAGCGCTATGAAGAACTGACCGGCTGGCAGGCACCGGCTGCCGGCGGGCCGTCGCATAAAAGCCTTGCCCCGGAACAGAAAATCAAAGACCGGGAGGCGCGCCTGACGGTCAGTAAAGAGCTGGGCCATAATAGGGAGGCCGTCACCGGAATTTACTTGTCAAAATGATCGTCAAAAAACCCGACAGGCGGAAGATGGATTAACCCTTCATTCCCGGTCGCCGGTTGGCGATGATCCTTGCATTCATCCTGATTGAGGTCAGATTATGCTATTGCCGACTTATTCCCCCATCACTCACCTGCTTGCGATGGTATTGTGTTACCCCGGTGTTACCGTCATCAGCCAACCGGCATCGGCAGCCGGGCTGCCGGTTATGGCACTGCACACCCAGACTCAGATTGGCCGCTATTCAGTGATGGCCGCTCAGCCAAGCGCCGGGCAGCGGGATCTGTTGTCCGTGACGAGAGCAATCACTATTCCAAACGACACCGAAAGCGTGGGTGATGCTCTGCACTGGCTATTAAGGGATACCGGCTATCGCCTGGCGGCGGAAGTTGTGCTGTCGGAAGAGGCGAAAGCCATGCTGGAGCTGCCGTTGCCAGCCGTACATCGTCGCTTTGAACCCATGCCGCTGCAAACCGTGATGGGACTTATGATCGGTCCTGCTTTTCATCTCATCCAGGATCCCGTTCACCGCCTCATTGCATTCGAGCGTTGCGCGAAGGTTTTAAACCCCATTGCGACGGGAGGTGTGCAGTAATGGAAGCTTTTGTCATTGCTATCGTCTTTGTTACCGCATGGGTTATGGGTGCTGAGTCCAGGCATGTTGATCCGGAACCTCGCGCTGATAGCGAGGCGGTTTTGACCAGCGAGCAGGGTGACGCTCAAGAACACTTCGTGCGCATTTGTGATCCGGATCTTCAGCTGATCATTCAACGTGATCTGACCGTGCCCGTTGAACAACAGGTCAGTAAAGATGGACATTGATCATCGCATGAGAAAATCCGCCATCGCATTCATCGGGTACTGTCTTTGCATCATGTTGCCCGTGAATGCGGATACCCGGCAAGCAGCCGAATCATCATCTTCGAACACACTGGCGATCGAGCAATCTGCGACAGAGCGTATCGACTCGCAGGCGTTTCGTGCTGACCAGTGGGGGTTAGATGAATCGCAATGGCAGCGTTACCAATCTTTGCTGCAGGGTATCCGGGGCAGCGTGAGTCCTGCGACCTTGTCACCTCTCGAAGTGCTGGGCATCCACGCCCGCAGTGCCGATGAACGTCGACGCTATGCGGAGCAGTGGGCCGTGATGATGCGTGACGATGCCGAGCGCATCCTGGCGTTTCAGCGGGCCTACGACGACGCGCAGCGACGCTTATTCCCCAACGGCGTGCTGATTGATACCCGTGTTCTGGCTTCCTCAATAGCGACTCAAGTTCAAACGGAAAAACTGACGTGGCAGCCCGAGGATCGGATCTTGTTCTTTACCGCTACCCAATGTCCGATCTGCGATGCGGTGCTGGAGCGATTGGTCAGCCAGATTAAACACTTCTCCGGCATCGATCTGTACCTGATTGATGTGTCCGCCGGTGAGGAATCTCGCATACGCGACTGGGCGACGGCAAAACAGATCGATCCCCAGTGGGTGAGCGAGCACCAGATTACCCTGAACATCGACGCCGGTGCGCTAGGTAAGGTCTCCGCACATACGGGTCTGCAAGGACACGATTTGCCGGTACTGATACTGCGGCGGGATGATCGCTTGATGCCCTTACCGGTATCACGATTCTAGCGGGCGCCGGTCATGGCGAATTGGCCGATCACACTTTGCGTCATCGGTTTGCTGTGGTGGTCGACGGCCGCGCAGTCGCAACCCGTGCCCGTGGGCTATCAGCAAGTCGCGAACGAATACGGTCTCCCTCCGGGCCTGCTCTATGCGGTGGCCTTGACCGAGAGCGGACATAGCTCGCTCAGCGGTGGACAGTTCCGCCCCTGGCCGTGGGCGCTCAATATTGATGGGGAAGGGCACTATTTCCTGTCGCGTCAGATGGCATGGCGGGCCCTGGAGACGGTGTTGACGGAAACCAAAATCTCAGTGGATATCGGGCTGATGCAAATCAGCTGGCGTTACCACCGTTCAGTCCTGGGTTCATCCTGGCAAGCGCTGGATCCCTACCACAACCTGCGTGTGGCCGCCGCGATCCTGCGCGACTGCTTCGTCGAACACATCCGATGGGTTCAAAGCGCTGGCTGCTATCACGCACCCAATGACCCTGTCCGAGCTGATCGCTATGGCCAACGGGTTAAGGCGCACTGGATGCAGTTGACCGATACATCCAGGGAGGTAAGTATTGAGAATCCGTAAACAACAATCGTTGTCAGCCCTTGTGCTTGGATTGCTACTCGCAATAAGTGGGGGTTCTGCCGCATGGGCTGAATTGACAGTGATTTATGACAGTGGCCAAACCCAACCGCTCGCACCGTTGCTCGGTCCGCTTTTGGCGGACGAAACGTTATCGGCCGAACCTGTCGAGGCAAGCGATCCCCATCGATCGTCCAACACCTTGCTCGGTCCGGCGACTCTCAGCAATTTATTGCCTCTACGTTCACCCGGATTACAGGTCGGCGATACCGCCGATAGCCAACTGAATCCCGAAGCCCTGGCGCGTTTGGCGCAAGGGAATCCACGCCCCTTCTTTCTCATCGGCTCGGATGCGTTGTCATTGCAATGGCTGGCGACTCATCACGACACTCTCAAAGCCCTGGGTGCGGTGGGCATGTTGGTACAAGCCGATACCGAGGCGGATGTTCGACGGGTTGCTGAAGTGGCGCAGGGCTTATCCATCACTCTGGGGTCCGGGAGTGATCTGGCCGCCGCACTGGGTATTCATCATTATCCGGTATTGATTACCCGTGATGGCATCCGGCAATGAGCTCGCATCCGATGGAAGCGCTGTTGCGGCCTCCCGTAGAGTTGTGGTCCACTTGTACGGCGTTTGCGGCGGGTACGCTGGCCTGGCTCGCCCCCTGGGCCTTGATGATGCCACCGGGTATCGCCATGGCCACCAGCCTGACTTTTTTCGGTTTTGGCTTGTGGCGGGGCCGTCAAGCATGGCGTGTGTTGCGCTACCAGCATCACATGAAGCGGCTGCCGGATTACCAAGTGCGGGCAAACCAGATCCCCGTCAGTCGCCATAAGCTGTTTTTGGGCAAAGGTTTCCGCTGGACCCAGCAACACACCCAGCGTCTGCGCGATACCCTGAAGCCCGAGGTTCAACGTTACGTTCAGCCGGGCACGTTATACCAGTGGGCGCGACAAAAGGAAGTGGCCTGGGAATCGATGCCAGTCCTGTCTTTGCTGGCCAAAGCCCTGCGTAGCTGCAGTCGTTGGAACCCGCTGGCGCCATTACCGGCCGTCGGCGGCAAGCCCGCCCTGCACGCGGTTGAACCGCAAGAGCAGCCCGTGTGGATGGATCTGGGTGAGCGGGTCGGGCACACGCTGGTGTTGGGCACCACGCGCGTCGGTAAGACACGCCTGGCGGAACTGCTGATTACCCAGGATATCCGCCGGGGCGATGTCGTCATTGTTTTCGATCCGAAAGGGGATGCCGATCTGTTGCGTCGCATCTACGCCGAGGCAAAGCGCGCCGGTCGGCTGGACGATTTTTATCTGTTCCATCTCGGCTTTCCGGAACTGTCGGCGCGTTACAACGCCATCGGGAACTTCTCCCGCATCACCGAGGTCGCGACCCGCATCGCCAATCAGCTGCCCAACGAGGGCAACTCAGCTGCCTTCAAGGAGTTCGCCTGGCGCTTCGTGAATATCATTGCGCGCGCCTTGGTGGCCCTGAAACGCCGGCCGGACTACCAGCAGATCCGCCGCTACATCAACGACATCGAGCCCTTGTTTGTGGAATACGCCGGCCACTGTGCCGACGTTGCCGGCATCGAAGCCTGGGCGTCTCTGGTTGAAGAGCGCGCGGCGGATATCAAAGAGCGCAATCTACCCAATGCCCTGCGTGGGCGGTCGATGGAAGCCATCGCCTGTATGCGCTTGCTGCAGGAGAAGGCCATTTACGATCCCGTCCTGGACGGGCTGATTTCCGCGTTCAAATACGACAAGACTTATTTCGACAAGATCGTCAGCTCCGTCGGCCCGCTGATGGAAAAGCTGACCACCGGCACCATCGCCGGGTTGATCTCACCGGATTACCAGGACGAGCAGGATGCGAGGCCGATCTTTGAGTGGATGGATGTGGTGCGTCGCAAAGGCATTGTCTACGTCGGACTCGATGCGCTGACGGACACCACGGTGGCCAGCGCCGTGGGCAATTCCATGTTTGCTGATTTGGTGTCTGTGGCAGGGCATATCTACAAGCACGGCGTCGCGGCCAATGGCGCTGATGCGTCCGAATCAGAACGTCAGCGGCATTCGACCCCCACCATCTCTCTGCATGCGGATGAGTTCAACGAGTTGATCGGTGATGAATTCGTACCACTGCTGAACAAGGCCGGCGGGGCAGGCTTTCAGGTCACGGCCTATACCCAGACCTGGTCGGACGTGGAAGCGCGAATCGGCAGCAGAGCCAAAGCGGGGCAGGTGGCTGGTAACTTCAACACAATGTTGATGCTACGAGTGAAGGAACTGGATACCGCTGCGATGCTGACCGAACAGCTGCCGCGGGTTGAAGTCTTCACCCTGATGAGTGTCTCTGGCGTCGATGATTCGTCGGATCCCGGTTCCGGGGTCGACTTCAAATCCCGCAACGAAGACCGGATCAGTGTCTCGGAAGTACCGATGCTAACTGCCGCCGATATGGTCACGCTGCCCAAAGGGCAGGCCTTCGCCCTGCTGGAAGGCGGCCAGCTGTGGAAAATCCGTATCCCGTTGCCGGACGACCGCGAGGATACGGCCATGCCCGACGACTTCGAGGCAATAGCCGAGGCCATGCGCCGCAGCTATATCACCAACGATCACTGGTACCGGGTCACCGACCACTGGTGGCACGCCGTCTCCGAGGCCGCGATCCAACCCTCAGACGCCGGTGAGCAGGCTTGAGCACGGTGGAGCCCCGTGATCCCCGACGGCCGGTTGCACAGCCGGGTACCGTATCCCGGTTGCTGACGGGTATCGCCCAGTGCCTCAAGTGGCTGTTTCTCTCCCTGTTGTTCTCCATTCTGGTGGAGTGGGTCGGCATGGTGTTCTGGTGGGAAGAGCAAGGACTTGGCCACAGTCGACAGATGCTGGTGAACGAATTGCAGTTCCTCGGCACCGACTTTCATCGCAGCTGGTTAACCGCCCAGCCGATGGTGTTCGCCAGTAACCTCTCGGATCGCGTCTACCAGTTTGCCTTCGAGTGGACGGGGCTCGTGGATCTGATTCATTGGATCACACCGGTACCGTCTGCGGAGGAAACCGGTCTGAGAACTGCACTGCATCGATTTTACCGGCCCGTCGCTGACTATGTGCTGGCGGGTATGCAAATCACCCAGGTCTTTGCGGTACGACTCGCCATCCTGACGCTGGCCACGCCGGTATTTGGACTGTTCACCCTGGTAGCGCTGGTGGATGGACTGGTGCGGCGCGACCTGCGGCGTTGGGGCGGCGGCAGGGAAAGTTCTTTCGTGTACCACTACGCCAAGAAAGCCGCCATACCGCTGATCATCATGGCCTGGGTGTTGTACCTGGCGCTGCCGTTCAGTTTGCACCCGTCCTGGATCATCCTGCCATTCGCGCTGGCCTTTGCCTTTGCCGTCACCATCACCGCGAGCACCTTTAAAAAGTATCTCTGATACCGTGCCTGTCGAAGTCAAAGCACGACCACAGAAAACATTTCAGAATGTGCTTAATGGTTCAAAGGAGATATCAATTGTGTGCATTGTTCCCAGAGCCCCATTAAACTTTAGGTTGCTCTTCATCGATCAGACCTGCCTGGCGAAAGGTTCGCTTCACGGCGCGAAAGACATCGTCAAATTCGGGTAATGACACCATCTGGGCACTCAACCTGTTCTCCCAGAGATTTTTTAGTCTCGATTCCTTCTTTTCGAATTGACCACGCCTTTCATCTAACGAGCTGCCTTTGAATTGAAGTTTCTCATTGACATCGTCGATAAGAAAATCAATTGCTACACCTTCTTTTTCGGTAAGGTAGTAGATGTCATATAAATCACGGGGCTCGTTCCTCGCGGGTGAATGCAGTGCGCATATTTTTTCGATAACAACTTCTTCTAGGGAATAGACCTGGATAGTGGCGCCGTCGATAAAGTCCGAATATTCATCGTAAGTCTGAATGATCGGCAGCTCTTGGATGGGTTGCAGGATGGTTTCACGAAACGAGATGTCGACTTTCACTTCTTTAGCTTTGCCCGGCAGGGGACCGATATACGTGAGATAGAAAGTGTAGTTATTTTCGTGCGGATCTTCCTTTTTACCCAAGCCAAATTCGATACCGTTTTCCTCCAAAATCCATTCAAAGATATCATCCAGGTGGTAGAGGACGTCCTCAAGCGGCCTTTCGTCCACCATGGTGAAATCCAGATCTTCCGAAAATCGGTAGTCCTGAAAATGACAGCGCCGCAGTGCCGTGCCGCCTTTGAAGACCAGTAGATCCCGGAGTGGAGAGTTAGCCAGTCCGAACAGAAACCAGGATAAGCAATAGTCTCGTTCGATAACAGCCTCAGGGACTCTCCGCCCACCATCGTCTTGGGAGCTATTGGAAATCAGTGAAATTGCCCGTTGCTCTATCATTGTTATCCCTCCTTTTTAGGTTTATGTGCGAACAACGGCCAACAACTCGTCGGAATCCACATTGAGATTGAGCCGCCAGCGAGAAAGATGAGTTCCCTCTTTTGGTAGTGTTGGATCTAGTGGTGCATAGGTTTTGGTTAATTTACGCTGCAACCGGTCCAGTTCCTCTGTGGTCGCTGCCGCATAGGTTTCCAGCAAAAACCCCAGGCGCCGGTAAACAGCACCAATATCCATCCTCTCGGCATAGTCGATAAGCTTGGATGCTTTGATTTTATCCCGCTTCATCCAGAAGCCCTTGGCTACCTCGGAGATGCCACCACAGTATTCCGGCATTTTCAGGCCATCCAGCACGGTTTTTTCGAGGTCGCTTATATACACCATCTGGGATTTCTCGATCCACAGCTTCTTGAAGCCAAAAAAGTGCTTTTGCTGGACTGTAACAAATCGATATTCTGTTCCCATCACAGTTGGGTGGAATTTCACTTGGCGGTTGGTGGTGACATGCACAATAAACTGCGGCTGTGTGACCATTTGGTGAAGGTCCATGGCAGAGGCATGGGAAATGTAATATCCGCCATCCTCCCCCAATTGCTGCCTGACTATCGCCCGGGCTACGAGATAGGGATTGGGCATATAGTCCTTGGCCTGGCCCAGCTCAAAAGGCACGATCGTGTAGAGACCCGATTTCAACCGGGACACGATACCTTTCCTGGTCAAACGGCTGATCAGGTTTTGTAGGCTCTGCCCGGTCAGTCCGGTCAGCTTTGATGCGTCCTCCAGCATAAATACCGGTTTACCGGCTTCATGTAGTGGAACGATCAGATCTGCCTCGCGATGGCCTAATGTCTTTGCAACTGAAGTCATGCTTTATATCCGATATAATTTTTAATATAAGTATATATAAGATATAAAACATAATCCATCAAGCCTGTTATTATCTTTTATATCCATTTGATATTCTTTTGTGGGTATTATTTAGATATAAACCGTAATAGCTTTTTTGGGGGTTGAATCTGAGACAGGTGCTGCACCGGTTTTACCGGCCCGTCGCTGACTATGTGCTGGCGGGTATGCAAATCACCCAGGTCTTTGCGGTACGACTTGCCATCCTGACGCTGGCCATACCGCTGATCATCATGGCCTGGGTGTTGTACCTGGCGCTGCCGTTCAGCCTGCATCCATCCTGGATTATCTTACCGTTCGCGCTGGCCTTTGCCTTCGTCGTCACCATCACAGCCAGTACCTTTAAAAAGTACCTTTGATACAAAGACATTGAACCAGTTGACTGTACCATTACAGTCTGCTAGGCTGCACTTAAGCACTGTAAAGATACAGTCTGAATGCTGTTCAGGAGGTAATAATGATCGCTCAAGCCGAACAACTGCTGCAACGTGGTGCCAGTGTCACCCGATCACTGCTGCCAGCGATTTTCACTATCTTCAGCCAGTGGCGCCTCACAGGTGCCCAGCAGATGACGCTATTGGGGCTCAGCAATGAGAAGACCCTCTATAACTGGAAGAGCCAACCCGAGAAGGCCAAGCTGACGCGAGACCTGCTGGAGCGGACCAGCTACATTTTGGGGATCTACAAGTCCCTGCAAATCCTGTTGCCTGATCAGGTGCTGGCTGACCAGTGGCTGGCCACACCGAACGACAACACGCTGTTCAATGGCACGACACCGCTGGACCGAATACTCGCTGGTCAGGTGGTCGACCTGGCCGTGGTCAGGGATTTTCTCGATGCCCAGCGGGGTGGCTGGTGATCGATATCGATACGCTACCTAGAAGCGAGGTCAATGAATCGGTCTATCGGGTCATACTGTCGCGCTACCCGCAGATCCACCTGTTTGAGCGCGTCTCCAACCCACAGGATTGGGAGGTGCTCTACGCTGTCGAGTCCCTGACGAATCCCAGGCTACGCGATGAAGTCGGTGATATTCGCCTGGTGCCGCCGGAGGACCGCGTCTATGGCGATGGTGCCTCCTGGATCATGGCGGCCTTTACCCACCCACCGGTCGATGGGCGAGGTGGTCGCTTCAACCGGGACTTCGGCACCTATTACTGCGCCGCCGATGAAGCGGTCGCCATTGCCGAATCGTCCTACCACCGTGCGCGCTTCCTGCGTGAGTCCCGGATCGACAAGACCACCCAGGAAATACGCGTGATTCGCGCACAGCTGGGCCCGACAACGCTCCACGATGTCCGTCACCTGCTTGGAGATGCCATCTACGAATCCGATCATTATGGCGAAGCCCAGCAGCTCGGTTACGCGTTACGTGATGCCAAAAGCTACGGCGTTCACTACCAAAGTGTGAGAGCGCAAGGGGAGTGTTACGGGGTGATGCGTGCCCGAGCGCTGTCCGATGCGATCCACTGGCGTTATCTGCGCTACCACTATGACCAGGGAGCGATAGTCAACGTCGAATATCTCGATGGCAGTGACAGGAGGTGATGGCAATGTATAAAGAGCTGCTGTGGATCTTCACCCAACTCCCGGATGATTACGTCGTCCTCGATACCGAAACCACCGGACTCCCTGACGAAAACGGCCCGCCGGATATCGTGACACTCGGTATCACCGTGGTAAGAAATCGAGCGATAGCGGAATCCAGCGAATTTAAAACACGGCCACAAAAACACATTTCAGAAGAAGCGCAATCGATACACGGCATTACCAACGAACAAGCTGCAGGATTTGATGCCTTTGATTCCCAATGGAACCAGATTGACGAATATCTGAAAGATCAGCTCATCGTCATTCACAATGCGAGTTTTGATTGGCCGATCCTGCTGGATCACGTCGCCAGATACGGTTTATCAATGTCGCCAGTTCAAGGTGTATTTTGCAGTCAGAAAGCAGCAATTCCCTGGGCGCAGGCAAGGAATCTCCCGTGCAGCCACAGGGGGCCATCGTTAGACGCATTGACGAAAGCGCTTGGCGTTGAAGATCTCAGAGCAAAGATTGATGGAACTCATGGAGCGGCAATAGACAGTCGGCAGGCTGCTTTGGTAGTGGAAGCCATGAGGGGATCCGGAGGTGCTTTGATATGAAGTACGAGCCTGTTCCGCTTGACCGGCATTTCTCTCTGGTACCCAAGTCCGAGATTGACTCTGATGAGCAAGATTTTCGCTCATTTTTTAGTGAACCGAAGCGCACTGGCTGGCCGGATCTCGAGGAGGAGTTTCGCTGCGTCATTTTGGCCGAAGCAGGGGCGGGAAAAACCTTCGAGATGGAAGCCCGCGCAAAACATGCAGAGGAACAGGGCCGCGCAGCGTTCTTCATCCGGATAGAAGATATCGAAGATGGCTTTGAGACTGCATTCGAAGTTGGTAGCGCGCATGCTTTTGAAAGTTGGCTGAATTCTCGGGAAGAGGCTTGGTTCTTCCTTGACTCCGTCGACGAGGCCCGGCTGGAGAATCCACGTTCTTTCGAGAAGGCTATTAAACGCTTTGCTGCAAGGATCAAACTGGCTGATCAACGCGCACGGGTTTTCATTTCTAGTCGCCCCTATGCATGGCGCGCTCGTTCGGATCGAGAACTGGTGGAGCGATACCTGCCTTTCACAAAACCAAAATCGGAGGAAACGGGCGACAGAGAAGTCGTCTCCGAAGAAGTCGACTCTGATGCGTTGGTTGAGTCAGAGAGTGCTCTGCATGTATACCTACTTGATCCACTTGACGAGAGCGGCATTCGTAGCTTCGCCGGTCATCGTGGCACACCACAGATAGATAAATTAATTCTCGAACTCCAGCGCGCGAATTTGATGTCGATGGCAGCGCGGCCGTTTGATCTCGAAGGCATCCTGGCCAAGTGGAAAGCCGACCAAACGCTTGATGGGCGGCTTCAGTTGATGCAGCACAATATCGATCTTCGTTTGAAGGAGATTGATCCTGGCCGTGCGCAACGCCAGCCGCTCAACCGAGAAAAAGCGAGGTGTGGTGCACGCGTGCTCGCCGCCGCGGTCATCCTGACAGGTGAACCTGGTATTCGCGTTCCGGACTCGACCCAACCCGACAAAGGTATTGATGCAGAATCTGTTCTGGGGGATTGGGAGCCGTCAGAGGTTCAGGCATTGCTTGAGCGGGGAATTTTCAACGATACGCTTTATGGCATCGTGCGATTTCGACACCGAGAAATACGAGAGCTGCTCGCCGCGGAATGGTTCAGTCATCAATTTAGAAACGGCTCCTCACGGCACGCGATAGAGACTTTGTTCTTTCGTGAGCAATATGGCTACCCGGTCATCACGCCTCGCCTGCGACCGATATTGCCCTGGCTGATCCTCTTTGACGATGAGATTCGTCATAAAGCACTCGAAATTGCGCCTGAAGTTGCAGTCGAAGGAGGAGACGCCGCGCACCTACCCTTTACTGAACGACAAGCCCTCCTTAACGATATTGTCAGACGAATCGCTGATAATGAGGATGATCGGTCGGCGCGCGACAATAGTGCGATAGCCCGAATTGCCCAGCCAGACCTGAGCGGCGACGCACTTCGTCTTATCACGGACCATCGAGATAATGACGACGCGATTTTCTTCTTGGGCAGATTGGTTTGGCAAGGTGGTATGGCGGAGTGTGTGCCTGCCTTGTCAGAGATTGCCGCCGATCCAAGGCGGGGCATCTACGCGCGTATCGCGGCGACACGTGCTGTGATGACGTGTGGAGCGCGAGACCAAAGAGAGCGCTTGTGGGGTCAACTGACCACGTCGACAGAGGCGCTGCCACGCAAGTTGTTCGCAGAGGTCTTGGAGGATGCAGAAGCGGATACAGTCTCGGTCGACTTTCTACTCGCTTCAATTGCCAAGTTAGAAGTATATGAGCGATACAAAGTCACGGGGTTGGGTCAGGCCCTACATGGCTTCATCGATCGTTTGCCGATATATGGTGCCGTAGGTGTGTTGGAGCCTTTGGCGGCAATAGTTAGTGGCTTGAACGGTTATCTTGACCGAGAGCCCTATATCGAGCGGCGAGAGTGCCATGTCTCGGAGGAGTTCGCGTGGTTGCTAGGTCCTGCCACCCATGCTGTCGAGCGGTTGGTTTCTGCGCGATCCGAGACAGCACATTCATCGGAAGCGCTCTCGGTGATGCTGAAAGTACCAGTAGCACGGTTCTGGCGGGGTGAAGACTTCGACGAATATAAAAGTCGCCTCCATGAAATCGTACCTGTTTGGAAAGACCTTAACGACGCACTGTTCTGGAGAAGCGTTGAAGAAGCTCGGGGCAGGCTCGAAGAAAAGAAATCTGAGCGTTTGATTGATGACTGGTCTGTGCAATGGATCGGGCATTACTGGAAATTCGGGACCGATCGGTTTCACGATGTACTGGGGTTCATTGCGACACGTGATTTTCTGGATGATAAGTTGGTTGCTCTGTCACTCGCCCACGGTCTTTTCATGCAGGCTGATAAGCCTGACGACTGGTCGAGCGAGCTTATGCGGGCAGTCGAGGCGAATTCGGATTTGGAGGAGCGCCTCGACACTCTCTTGAACCCAGTGAAGTCTCAAAGCACCTTGGAATGGGAAGAAAGGCAGGCACGACAAGAGGAGAAGCGAAAAAAGGAACAGGAAGATCACGACAGGAAGCACGCGGAATGGATCGAACACTTGAAGGCAACGTCGGACGTTGTTCGTCATCCGCCAGGATTGAAACCAGGCGAGTTCAGCAGAGACCAATATTGGTTGCTAGTTGAGATTGAGGGTACTGGCCTTCGAACAAGCCGTGTCGGTGGAGCCAACTGGAAAGCGTTGATTCCCGAATTTGGCGAGGATGTCGCGCTAGCCTACAGGGATGCTGCGATGTCTCATTGGCGAAACTTTACCCCCGGACTTCGATCCGAGGGACACGACACCAGTTCGATCCCTTATTCGCTGATCTTTGCGATGGCCGGTCTCGAAATCGAGGCGAGCGAGATTGATTACTTTCCTGAAAATTTGACCGAAGCAGAGGTCCGCCATGCACTTCGCTATCTTGTTTGGGAACTCAACGGTTTTCCACGATGGCTTGAGCAAGTGCATCGGGTTTATCCAAAACTAGTCTTGAATGCAATTCTTACGGAATTGCACTGGGAGCTTGCGCATACCGAAGTGGATCAATCCATACACTATATTCTGCATAATCTAGTTTACCATGCACCGTGGGTGCATCAATATCTGGTTCCATCGATCACAGCTTGGATTGGGCAAAACGAGATTCTGAATCCTGAGGTGCTGCGCTACTGCATCCATATTTTGCTGAGTGGAGACGCCGAAGGCGAAACTGTTTCCAAATTGGCTCAGTCAAAAATTGCCAACAATTCCGAAGATGAGCAATTGGCGGCCTGGTTTGCGCTGTGGGTAGATCTTGACGCTGAAGAAGCGATACCGGTTGTCGAGAAGTGGTTATCGAGTCTCCCTAGAGAAAAGGCATCCCAGGAGGCACAATTGTTTATAACGAGATTGATGGGGACACGGAGATCTTCGAATACTGGTCCTGGCCGGGGTGACTTTCGCAATGTCAAACATCTCAAAGCACTTTACACCCTTATGCATCGGTATATTCGAGCACAGGACGATATCGAACGTGCGGGTAAAGGGGTGTACTCGCCAGAGCTACGTGACGATGCGCAAGACGGTCGGAGCGCCCTCTTCAATCAGCTATCCGAAATCCCCGGAAAGGAGACCTTCATCGCTCTCACCGAGCTTGCGAGGAATCATCCGGACGCCAACTATCGGCCTTGGACGCAAAAACTAGCGTATAAGCGTGCCGAAGAAGATGCGGATCTAGAGCCGTGGTCGGCGCAGCAGGTTCGGGATTATGACCAGCATCAAGCGAGGACGCCGACGACACATAGGCAGCTCTTCGATCTCACCGTTGATCGCTTGATTGATCTGAGCGCTTGGATCGAACGCGGCAATGACAGTCCTTACAAAACCTGGCAAAGGGTCGACGGGGAAACCGAGATGCGCAATCTCGTGGCGGGCTGGCTAAACAGTCAGTCTTTTGGGCGTTACACCTGTGCCCAGGAAAACGAGCTTCCGAACAGACAGAGACCGGATATCTGGATCCAGAGTCCGCAGGTTGATTCGGCGGTGCCAATTGAGTTGAAGGTTCTTGATAAGGGTTGGTCAGGCCCGGAACTCTGCGAGCGATTGCGCAATCAGCTCGTCGGCGATTATCTGCGTGAAGAAACTGCGGGTTGCGGTATCATGCTTTTGGTCTGGCAGGGTCAATCTACCAAATCGCACTGGGAGATCGGCGACAGACGAGTTGCACTTACGGGCTTGAAAGAGGCGCTCAAATCTTACTGGAGCACTATTGCTAACAATTTCTCCGGGGTTGCCACTATAGAAGTGATTGTGATCGATCTTACGATTAGAGATGCGAAGTCGGGATCCTGAGCAGGTAGTTATGATATTCCTGTATGTATAAAGAAGGTGAATGAAAACAGATAAAGACTTGTGATCTTTCGTCAAATGCACAGTCAGCTATTTTGGCGGTTACTCGAACTGTATAATGGTCCGACGGTCATTGTTCCGCTCAAGTTGCACCCTTTGAAAATTAGTGCAGCGTACCGGCATCGATTCTATTCGATCGATTGATGTGAGATATGGAAGAGATGCGAGCCCAGGGAGACGAGTTCTCGTAAACAGCACAGGCTTTGTTAGCGGAATGCTGGGATAGTTCACTCATCAATACCTATCTATTTCTGGCCGTAGTTAAGTCATCAACGAGGCCCCTGGTTTAGAAACCACCCCACCCACCGAATAGATTTCCCATCGTTCATCCCACCTAATTCTCGCACTATGCCCCGTAACAACTCACGGGAGCAGCAGTGCCATGAAACGCCATCTCTGGCTACCTTCTTTTCTGATTATAGGCTTGGTTGTCACACCGGCGGCGTTTGCTGATGCAGACGCTGAGCGCGAGGCGCTCGCCAAAATCATCCATGAGTTCAATGCCCTCGACTCATTAATCAAGCGTGCCGAGGCCAACGCCGAGCAGGATTCCCGTATCCGATTTCGTTATGACTGGCTGCGTCAGGACCTGAAGCAGATTAAGGACGGCATCCAGTCACACATCGACTCTCCCCGTGCTCAGCCTCGCTCATTTCCGCCATTGCGCGGCGATTACCGTCGATAGGTTTCGTCATGAACGCCGCACAACAAACAGCTTTTCAAGCCGGTTCCGGTATTACCCCAGTCACCCTGCTCACGGCCATCGCGTCGATGGTGTTGGTGTTGGCGTTTGTCTGGGTGATCTGGGTGGCTTTAGGCACTTTTCGGGCCTGGCAGGAAGGGCAGGCCACGCTCTTTGATCTGACCTGGAGCACCGTGCGGGCAAGCATTGTTTTGATGGTTTTGGGTTTCTATTTGCGGTGAGTCGATCGAGTTGAGACCGAGAAAGTCCGGTAAGGGCAAACGGCGATACAGCGCAGTGGGATGCGGGGATGTTTCCCCTTTTTATCAGCGTTACAGAAGAGGACATTTGTTATGGACACATCACATACAAAAATCGGTATCAACAAGAAAACTGTTGTCATCCGCAAGTCGCTATCGGTAGCGGTCGCGGTGCTATTCCCACTGCCGCTCTGGGCGGCGTTGCCGACACCGGTTGCGCCGAGTACCGCGCCGCCAGCGGGTGACTGGATCGGCTTGATTCAGGGCTACATCAAGGATGGTGGCTTGGTGCTCGGCCTGGCCATTGCGGTGCTGGGTTTTCTCTGGATCGCTTACCTGGGCTTCGCGAAATTCAATGAAGCGCGCCAAGGCAAGGCAGAGTGGGCTGAAGTCGGTGTGCTGGGTATTGTCGGCGCGATCGTACTGATCTTTGCCAGCTATCTGCTCACAGAGGCGGCTGGGGTTATTTAACCCCCGACGTCAATATCAACTTGCCGTAGGAGACGTGAATGTCCAACGACCATGAAATTTTGGCGGATCGGCTCAATGCCGAGCCCGCCATCTTTAAAGGTTGCTCTTCTTCAGAGCTGGGCATGATTGTGGGGCTGGCGATTGTGAGTTGGCTGCCCCTCAGTCTGTTACTGGCCTGGTTGCTGGGTGCCATCACCATGGGTTTTGGTATTGCCGGTGTCGGTGTGGTGGCCACCGTCGTGGTGATGGCGACGCTGTTTCAGCGTATCAAACGCGGCCGGCCTGAAGGCTATTACCAGCAATGGCTGCGTATCCGTCTGCAGACGATGGGGCTGTATCGCACGCCTTGGGTACTACGCAGCGGATCCTGGGATACAGGGAGAACGCACTATGCGTCGCTACCGACTCGAAATCGATAACGTGCGGTCCCATTTGCGCTCTCTGTGGATCGTGATTGGCTTGCAAGGCCTGATCATTCTTGCGCTCTGGATCGGCTGGAGCCAGGCACCCAAGCAGCTGCGTGTTTATGTGCCACCTGATCTGCGGTCGGGTGCTGTTTTGGCGGCCGAAGAAGTGCCTCCGGCCAATGTCTATGCCTTTGCGTTCTATATCTTTCAGCAACTCAATCGCTGGCCCGAGAACGGCGCAACGGATTACGGTAGCGCAATTTTCCGGATCTCGCCCTACCTGACACCGCGCTATCGCAATGACTTGATCGCCGATATGGAACTTAAAGCCCGTCGCGGCGAGTTGGCTTACCGGGTGCGCGGTGTCCATGAGGTGCCAGGGCACGGCTATGAAGAGCGCCGCGTCGATGTGTTGTCGCCCGATGTCTGGATTGTCTGGTTGGATCTCGATCTGCTGGAGTCCGTGAAAGGCATGACCGTCAAGCAAACCACGATTCGCTACCCGATTCGGGTGGTGCGCCAGGCTATCGATCCGGAAGCCAATCCCTGGGGGTTGGCACTCGACGGCTACGCCAATGACGGCCCGCGTCGATTAACCGATGCCGACCTGGCTGAACCCAGCGTGACTAGCACCAGTACCAATAAGGAATCCTCCCCATGAATCCTCGTGATTTCTTTGCGCCATTGAGATGGATCGCTTTGCTCGGTCTGTGTTTCCCGCTGCTGTCCTTTGCACAAGTCGATGACGCGGCTCCGAACGTTCCAGAACGTGTTGTTTGGAAGAAATCGCCCATCGCCATTCCGTTGGTCGTCGGTGAAGAGCGCCGGGTGCATTTTCCGGATTCGGTGAGCATTGGGCTGCCGCAGTCAATGACACCGTTGCTGCGCAGCCAAAGCATCAACGGCACCCTGTACCTGTTGGCCAGGCAAGCCTTTGAGCCCACCCGTGTCATGGTGCGCTCGGAAACCGACGGCCCAATCTACGTCCTTGATATTTCAGCGGCGCCAGGCGGAGTAGACAGTGGATCATTGCCGGATGTGCAGGTACTGCTCCAAGCATCACAAAAGCCACCGCAAGACGCCGGTGCCGATCAGTGGACATCGGACAAGCGCTTACAGCCTTTGGGTTATGCCGCCTTAACCCGGTATGCCGCGCAACAACTCTATGCGCCAACACGACTGATCCCCCAGCGGCCGGGCGTGGTTGCCATACCCGTGAACTCAGAACCGGTCGATCTGGTAGTGGGCGGCAAGATCGAAGCCGTGCCGGTTGCCGCCTGGAAGGCGGGTTTGCGGTACGTCACTGCCGTCAAGCTGATCAATCGTACCAAAAGCCCCGTCGTGCTGGATCCACGCGAACTGCGCGGGTCATGGCTGGCGGCAACCTTTCAGCACAATCGCCTGTTACCCGCTGGCAGTGAGGCCGATACCACAGCCGTCTATCTGGTGTCCGATCGGCGTTTTGATGTGGCGCTTTGAAGAGAGGAGTGGAATTCACCATGTCGATGGTCACCAGCAATCGTTTGTTACCCCTTCTTGCCGGTTTCGTTGTGCTGATGGCAGTGCTCGTCGCGGTGAAGTCCTGTTCCCCGAGCGACGAGCAACCCCAGCTGTTGGAAGCCGTGCCACAGGCACCGAAACCGGATGCCGATACCCCGGCGGATACCATCAAGACACTGACGGCCAATGTCAGCGCCATGACTTCGGAGCTCAATGCCCTGCGCCGGGATAACACCGCACTCAAACAGGAGAATCGTGATCTGATCGAAGACCGAAAGCAGATCGAAAACAACGTGTTGTCGAGAGTGCAGACAGCTCTGGAGACAAAACGCATGGACGCTGCGCCCAACGAAACCACGTCGGCTATCGCCGCGTTGACGGCCAGAGTGGATTCCCTGGCTAATTGCTTTGGAACGTCATCGACACGGTCGTCTTCCACGGATTCTGATATTCCGATCGGACTCGGTCTGGAGGGTGTCAGCACATCGGCGGCGGAGTCGGAAGCATTGGTGTGGGTTAACCCCCTGGAGCTCACGCCGTCAGCTGACAATGATAAGGAGTCGTTGCTCAACCGCTTCAGTCGCGGCAGTCGTAATGCGTTAGTTAGCGCCGGTCCGGAGGTGAAAGCGCTAGTAACGAAAGGATCCGAAGCCCTCAATACCGCTCTGCCGGTCTACACCGTGCCGCGCAATGCCACTCTGATTGGCTCTACCGGTATGACCGCCTTGGTGGGCAGGGTGCCAATTCAGGGGCAGGTGCGCGACCCCATGCCGTTCAAGGTGATTACCGGTAAAGAAAACCTGGCCGCCAATGGACTGCGCATACCCGGTATTGAGGGCATGATCTGGAGTGGTACGGCTGTTGGCGACTGGACGCTCTCCTGTGTGACCGGGAAATTGGAATCGGTGACCTTCGTGTTTGAGGACGGCACCATTCAGACTATTTCCTCTGATGAAAAGTCCAGTGGCGGCAACCAACGGGGTGGTTCCAGTGGAAGCAGTGGCGGAAATAATAAGAGACCGCTGGGCTGGATCTCCGATGCGCGGGGTATCCCCTGTATCACGGGCGAGCGCAAGACCAACGCTCCCGCATTCCTGACACAACGCATTGGTGTGATGGCCCTCGAAGCCGCCGGTGAAGCGGCAGCACAGGCCGAAACCACAACGCTGATCAATGATTCAGGCTCGGCCACCCGAGTGGTCTCCGGTGAGACCGGTAAATACGTACTGGGTAAAACCCTGAGCGGCGGTAGCGATGAAGTCGCCCAGTGGTTGCGCGAGCGCCAGGCACAGAGTTTCGATGCGGTTTTCGTGCCCGCCGGTGTCGAGCTGGCCATCCACGTTGATCATGAACTCCCCATCGATTTCCATTCCAACGGCAGGAAACTTCATCATGAAACGAATCTTTTCCAACAAGCGACTATTATCTCTGGCGCTGGTTCGGGTGGTTCTGGTCTGGACTAGCGCCCTGATGGTCGGTTGCGCCAGCACTAAGGAGACGGTGTTACCGCAGGACGGCCCCACCATGAAGTCCATTTACGACCAGCATCGGGTGGATGTTCTCAAATCTGACCCTCGGCGAGTCATCGGCGGTCAGGCGTTACCGCAATCTGGCATTAACCACTATCAGGGCTTTGTGCGAGAGGCTGCGAATGAAATCGACACGGTATTTCCACGCCTGCCCAATCCCACCCTGGTGATGTATATCTTTCCTCACCTGTCGGGCAGTGAGCGCACCCCGGTGCCAGGTTATGTCACCACCTTTCCCTTTTATGAAACGGTGGAGTACGCCTTACCAGGAGAAGTGCCGGGGGAAGTGGCGGGGAAAGTACCTGATGAAGCGTCCGCAGCGGCCAATTACTCGACCAATCATTCGACATTGGATCGGTAGGAACGTCTGATGCCAAAACATAAACCGGACCTACCCGAGGGTGCGCCCTTAACCACTGCCGCGGTCAAACAACACTATACCCGCCCGCCGTCGTTTACCGATTTGCTGCCCTGGATGGAATACATTCCCGAGAGTAGAGCTTTTCTGTTAGAGGATGGGGTCAGTCTCGGTGCCCTGTTCGAAGTGCAGCCGGTCGGTTGCGAGGCAAGAACGCCAGCTTTTATGACCCAGCTGCGTGACGCCATTCAAACAGCCATCAACGAGGCCATTCCCGAGCGCGACGATGCGCCTTGGATCTTACAGGTCTATGTGCAGGATGAACCCAGTCTCACTCAATTCAATGCGTCGTTGGCCAGTTATCCGTCGCCAAAGGTGCGCGCATCGGAGTATTCTCAACATTACCAGTCGGTGATGTCGAAGCACCTGCAAGCGATTTCCCGACCGGGTGGATTGTTTGACGATACCACCGTCACCGGTTCGCGATGGCAGGGGCAGCAACGACGGATCCGCGTTGTGCTCTATCGTCGTTTAGCAAACAATAGCAAAATGCCACCCGCTGTTGCAGTGGAGGAGGCGCTCAATGACGTGGCGACCAAATGGGTCGCCTCACTGGCCTCTGCCGGAATCAACGCCCAACGCGCCGATGGTCAGGCGTTTTACGAGTGGCTGTTGGGCTGGTTCAATCCCAATCCGCCGCTGGCAGATGGTAATCCGGAAGCACTGCACCAGTTGGCACCCTATCCGGGGGACGGCCACTTACCCTTTGGTTATGACTTCGCTGAGCAACTGATGCTGTCGATGCCCCGTTCCGATGCGGCAACGGCGACTTGGCTCTTCGATAACTTGCCCCATACGGTGGTGAGCATCCAAAGCTTGCGGCGGGCACCGGACATTGGGCACTTCACGGCGGAGCGCCAGGCCGGAGATCAGGTGTATTCGCTGTTCGATCGTTTGCCCGAACGCTGTATTATGGCGATCACGCTCACCCTTAAACCACAAGACACCACCCGCAACCACATTGCCCAGATCAAGCGTGCTTCGGTAGGCGATTCCGCAGAGGCGTCGATTACACAGGAAGATGCGGAACAGGTGGAGCGGGAGATGGCACAGGGCAACAAGCTGTATCCCGTGAGCATGGCCTTCTATGTGCGAGGGGATAATCAAAAAGCGCTACGGAACCATCTGAATCGTCTCCACGCGCTGCTGTTGCCCAATGGCCTGCAGCCTATTGCCCAGGAAGCGGATCTGCTGTCGCTCGACAGTTATATCCGTAACCTGCCCATGGCCTACGACGCCGACCTGGACAAATCCCGTCGTCGCTCGCGGCTGATATTCTCTCGCCACATTGCCAATTTACTGCCGCTCTATGGTCGTTCCCGTGGGACCGGTCACCCGGGTCTGGTGTTCTACAACCGCGGTGCCGAACCGCTGGTGTTCGATCCGCTGCACCGGGATGACCGCAAGAAGAACGCCCACATGCTGATTCTGGGTCCGACGGGTGCAGGCAAATCAGCGTTATTGGTGTATCTGCTACAGCAGATGATGGCACGACACCGCCCCCGCATCTTTATCATCGAGGCCGGGGCGTCGTTTTCGTTGCTGGGACAGCATTTTGCGCATCACGGTCTGTCGGTGAACCAGATCACTCTAAACCCCAAAGTCGATGTCAGTCTGCCGCCCTTTGCCGATGCACTGCGGTTGCTGGATCGACGTCATACGTTTAATTCACTCGATGTCGATGATTGCCATTTAGAAGGCAAGCTGGAGGAAACGTTAGACGAAGACGATGAGATCGAGGACGAGGGTGGTGGTCGCGATATGCTTGGCGAAATGGAGATCGCTGCACGGATCATGATTACCGGTGGCGATGAGCGCGAAGAGGCGCGATTGACCCGGGCCGACCGACTGCTGATTCGCAATGCTATCTTCCTTGCTGCAAAAACGGTGAAAGAGACCCGTCGAACCCAGGTGATTACCCAGGATGTGGTCAACGCCTTCCAGACCATCGCCACCAACAGGGAATTGCCCGAACACCGGCGTAATCGAGCCCTCGAGATGGGGGATGGCATGGCGCTATTTTGTTCGGGTCTCGCCGGTCACTTCTTCAACCGGCCGGGACAGTCCTGGCCGCAGGCCGATGTCACCATCCTCGAAATGGGACTACTGGCCCGGGAAGGCTACGAGGATCAGCTCACCGTTGCCTACCTGTCCATGATGAGCCACATCAACGATCTGGTGGAACGTCATCAGCATGACGATCGGCCCACCCTCGTGGTCACCGACGAAGGCCATATCATCACCACCAATCCGCTTCTGGCGCGTTACGTGGTCAAGATCACCAAGATGTGGCGCAAGCTCGGGGCTTGGTTCTGGATCGCCACGCAGAATCTGGAGGATTTTCCGGATGCCAGCCGCAAGATGCTCAACATGATGGAGTGGTGGCTGTGTTTGGTGATGCCGAAAGAGGAGGTGGAGCAGATTGCCCGGTTTAAGGATCTCAATGACGAGCAGCGCAATCTGCTGCTGTCGGCCCGCAAGGAGCCTGGCAAATACGTGGAGGGCGTGGTGTTGGCCGACAAGGTCGAAGCCCTGTTTCGCAACGTACCGCCGGTTTTGTCGCTGGCCCTGGCGATGACCGAAAAGCATGAGAAGGCTGAACGCGCTGCCATTATGCGGGAGAAACACTGTTCTGAACTGGAGGCAGCTTATGAAATGGCAGCGCGAATAGCGCAGCGTCTTGAAAAGTAAGTAGTGTTTACTCCCCAATTGCAGACAAAAAACATTGTTTATATTTGTTTTATTAATATAATTAGGGCATGGCATGGCTTAACAATTACCTCGATGATCTATTGGCTCAAGGGCAAAGCACTTTCTCAAAAGCAGAAAGTATGGCGGCATTTGACCTTTCTTCAGCCGCCTTTGATCTGGCCGTCAACCGTTTGATTAAGCAACAGCGGTTGATCCACCCGAAGCGTGGATTTTACGTGATTCTCCGGCCGGAGGATCGAATTGCCGGTGCACCGGATCCGATACGCTGGATCGATCCTCTGATGGGCTATTTGGGCATCGATTACCGTATCTCTCTGTTACGCGCAGCGGCTTTTCATGGTGCATCCCACCAGGCGGCGATGGTTTTTCAAGTGATTGTGCCAAAGCAGTTGCGGGCTTTTGAGGCGGGGCGTCACCGTATACAGTTTATTTATCAATCCCCCAAGGCTTTTGCACCAACCAATCAGGGTGACCGGTTAGATCGGATCAAGAGTGAAACCGGTTATGCGCAGGTTGCCGGTATTGAGCTCACCCTGTTGGATGCGATCCGCTATTATCAAGCCTGTGGTGGAGTGAATGCTGCTGCACAGTTGATTCACGATCTGGGTGCGCAAGCGCGCCTGCGCAAATTGGCCGATGCGTCCAAACATTACGAGGATTCATCGTTACGACGCTTGGGTTATCTGCTGGAACTCTATGGCCATGAGCGGCAGGCCGAAACCCTGATAGCGGCAGCGTTGCGGGCGAAATCCTATAAACAGCTCAACCCCTCGGAAAAGCCGATCAGTGAAGTGCTGGCAGATCCACTGGAAAAAAATGAGAAATGGAAAATCTTAGTGAATGAGTTTGTGGAAATCGACCGATGATACCCCAGGCTTACTTGCAAGCCTGGCGTACTCAGGCACCCTGGCCGGATATGCGGCAGGTGGAACAGGATTTAATCATCAGCCGGGCACTCTGTGATCTGTTCGGATCACCGGAACTGGCAGATCGTCTCGCTTTTCGGGGTGGTACCGCTATCCACAAATTATTATTTCAAAAACCTTTACGTTATTCCGAAGACATTGATCTGGTACAACGTCGACCGGAACCGATTGGCACGACCATTGATGCCGTTCGCAAAGCGCTCGCTTGGTTGGGGCGCTGCCGCGTCAAACAGGCGGGGCATTCGATACATATGCTGTTTACCTTTGATCCGGAGGAAGACAGTGCAGCGGCTATGAAGGTTAAGGTGGAGATTAATACCCGGGAGCAGCAAAGCTATCAGGCCATCAAAACCTATCCTTTTGTGGTGGATAACGGCTGGTATGAAGGCAATGTAAAGATTGCCTCGTACACGCCGGAAGAGCTCTTTGGTACCAAACTGCGCGCTTGTCTACAACGCCGCAAAAACCGGGATTTGTTTGACTTACAGGAGGGACTCAATCAGCTCTCACTGGATACCGGTCAGTTAATCGCCTCCTTCGAGCATTACCTGGCACAGGCACAGGAGGGGCAAGTGATCACTCGCGCGAGTGCAGAACAGCGTATGCTGGGAAAACTCAGCCGCAGCTTAACCGAAGATGTCGCGCCGTTGTTACCGGCCGGTATCACCTTCAACCAGGAGCAGGCCATCGCGGCCTTTAATCGGATTTGGTTAGATCTGATTCGCCGGTTACCGGGCGATCCCTGGAAATTAAGCGATCAAATGATCCAGGAGCTGCGGGAGAATCGATACCCGACGTTGCTGCAGCCCGGATAACTTTCGTCGTCAGATCGCTCACTTAAACACCAGTCTATTCCTGTTGCGTTAAAAACCACGCCCGCCTTTGCAGTGATTTCTGCTGTGCGGCACTAAAAGCATCGCGCATGATAGCCAACTTCTGAATCATCGTTGGTGATAAAAGCCCGTGATAGTCCGCCGGAAAAGCCGTTTTGTATGCGTGGTTCCTCTGTTGCTGCTCTCGACCCTGAGTGAATCCGTCGATAGCGCTGAATTACCCATCAAAACAATCGAAGTGTTCGCCACCGGGACTCTCCCAACCACAGCTTGTGTCCTAAAATCAGCACAGGCGGCAAAGCCGGATTGCCAGCTATACAGAATCGATGGGATCGAACGCTTGCAAACCGAATGGTCACAAGGACTGCCGAACGATCCGGCGCAAGCCAAGCAGGTCGCGTTATCGTACTTACAATCGCTGAATCCAAAGCGATATCGATCGCTCGAAAATGCGGCCAAAGGTTTGCTCAAGGCCCTGGAGTATGGTCTGAATCGTTATCCCGCTATGGTTTTTGACAACCGTGCCGTGGTCTACGGCGTTCGGGATGTGGAACAGGCCAGTGGTTATTATCGGCAATGGCGTTCTAAGGTAAATGACTGATGCGCCAAAGCCCCAAACACCTGTTGCTCAGCTTGATGCTGCTGGTTCCGTTATCCGGTTATAGCGGGTCGATCACCACACCGCAGATTGTGATTCAAACCAGCACGGCAGCACTGAGTTGCATGCGCTGGATGCCGGTGGGTATCTGCTTTTGGCTGAAATGCTCCTTATCTGGCTGTCGCATCCGAACTTCAATTAAGGTGGGACATTACCAACCGGATGCGGTGGTGAGCAGCTACAACGAACTCGGTGGCAACCCCTGGATTGAAATTCGATCGACGCTGGGTTTAGCGCAAAAAACAGCCGCCAATGGGCTACTTGGCCGTTTACTATCGGTACCTGTAGACAGTGCCGGCAATCGAACGGAAGGCGGGCGGGGCAACAAGGACCACCGTAATCTGATCTTTCGGGAAACGGATGTGATCGGCCATCCGGTCAGTTCCTTGTCGCGCATTGTTGCCAGTACCGGTTATCTTTGCCGTTCACAAACCCGATCCTTCTATCCCTACTTTTTATCCGGTCTGGATGCGCTCTCCTGGCGGATGGAAATCCCTGAAATGTTTTATCCCGCGAGCCTGATACCGGGATTACGGGAGATCGGCACCTGGCCTCTACAGACCTGGGGTGGTGTCTACCCGCGTACCGGCTGGACCACCCAGGCCGAAGAACCCAAAGCCGCAGCCATTAATGCGCAAAGGGCAGGGGATATCGTCACCCGCACCGGCCAACCCCATATCTACGTGCCCATCACTGGTGGATCCAGTTCCCGGCAAAGAGTCTGGCCACCGGGCCCGCTCGTTGAAGATAACCGGCGTACCGGCTATTGGCAGATGCTATTACCCAAAGCCCAGAACAGCTGCGCTGTGTTTGGCACCAACGATCTGGCCAGTTTGCGCGGCTGGGGCGGTGGGCGTGTGGACGGTGGTGGTGATTATGTTTGGAACCTATGGCGTCCCTACCGTTGTTGCCGGGATCGCGGCATCTTTCTGTTTGACATCAATTGGATCAATTACCCGCCATGATCAAACGATACGTTGTCTATATGCTGCTCATCGCCTCAGTCTTATCCGTCAGTGAAAAGATCAATGCGGCCAAAGCACCTACCGAAGATGGGTTGTGGTATTACGAAATTGGCGGTGCTGAACCGGTTTCAGTGCCTGCCAACCCGTCGGTGGTTTCTGTCACCTTGGGTGGATCCGCCCAATTGGGGTTGGGATACAGCTGTGGCAAGTTTGATCCGGTGGCCGCAGTTACCCATACCCTGAACGATATCGGTTCGGGGTTAGACAATATGGTCAATGCCATGACCGCGGCGGCTACTAGCGCTATTGCGTCATTGCCAGCACTCATTCTGCAACGCGCCAATCCCGGCCTGTACGATCTGTTTCAAAACGCACTGCTGAAAGCTGAAGAAACCATGCAACTGGCGACCAAGTCCTGCGAGCAGATGGAGGCGGAGATTGCCCAGGGCAAGAATCCCTACGCCGATCTGATCACCTTGTCCAAGGGTAACGACTGGAAGGTGCAAATGGGTATTGGTGGAAACGATGCGGTGACCGCCAAAGACACGGTGGAATCTTCCAACGGCGATAACGGTGTGCCCTGGATCGGCGGGCAGGCCGGGGGAACCGGGCAGCCGGTGCTGGAATTTACCGGCGACATCGTCGAGGCCGGTTACAACATCAATATGAATCGACCTGTTACGGATACCAGTCCGGTACCGGCGGCGGCATCGACACGCTTGTCAGAAATCTGGACTTCACCCTTGGAGGCCAGAGATTGGACCGTGGATGTGGTGGGCGAGAACATTGTCACCACCTGCGATACCTGCCGCAAGGATAGCATTCCCGGCACGGGATTGTTACCCAAGCTCTACCAGGAGTCCGCCACCGTCACTACCGAGATCCAGAACCTGGTCAGTGGCGCCACATCGCCCACGTTGGCCAATCTCGATCAGATCACCGCCCCCGGCGTGGCCATCACCCGGCAGGTGATTGAAGCCATCCGCGAGATGCCGGTTTCGGAGCAGAGCCTGATTATGGGGCGCCTGGTATCCGAGATCAGCACCGCGCGCACTGTTGAAAAGGCACTGTACGCCCGACGTCTGCTGCTATCAGGGCGACAGGTGCCCGAAGTCTATGCCACCGAAGTGGCCCGCGAACACGCGGACAATTCCATCGCCGAGCTTGATAAAGAGATCGAAAACCTGCTGTTTGAAACCCGGGTACGCAAGGAGGTAGTCTCTGATACCGTTGCCACTTTACTCGAACGAGCAGCAGCTCGGCGACAGAGTTCTTTGACGGTACCAGAAGTACCGACCCTCGATCCCAATCCGTTACGAGGCGGGCGTGTTCAATAACATCCGATCAAGGCGAAAAAACTTTCTGCTATTAACCACCATGGCCGTGTTGCTGACAGCACTGGTGGGGTATCTCCTGATGCATCGATTACAAACGGATTCCGTGCAATCCGTCCAACAAAGTATCGATACCTGGCGGACGGCGCTAACAGCCATGCGCTGGATAGTGATCGCGGTCGTTGCCCTTGGCTGGAATCATCTGGTTGGGTGGCTGGCTGATGCAAAAATCCTGAGCCGGGCCAAAGCAAACCGACTAACAGGCTTACGCTTGCGCGTCGTCACTTGGCTGGTTTTGCTTGAATGGGTGCTAGGGCAGGGTGTGTGGGTCAATGTCATTGGCTTGATGGTTAGAGCTTGATCATTGGAGCAAGGCAATGAGTGTCGATAGCTATCTGGAGCTCTTTACTTCCCTTTTTGGATGGACCTTCTACGGCATTCTGTGGGATGTGCTGGTCAGTACCGGCATCGTCTATCTCCCGTTTCTGGGGATCCTGATCGACAACTGGCGCGAACCCGCGCAGGGTGGTGAAGTGGGCCATGCCAGCGGTCTTTCACTGCGGCGCATGGAGATCGAGCTGTTCATTGCACTACTGGTAGTGGTGCTGGCCGGGCAACCCGCTGTCCTCACGCCCCTCAATGCAGGGACCTTGGCCTATTCGCCACCGCCGACCTTGCTGGATCCAATACCCGCCACCGCGACAGTCGCAGCTCCCCAGAGCACCTATGGCACGACCGGGTTCACGGGTTCTGCTGCAACCGTCAATGTGCCGGTGTGGTGGTACGGTGTCATCGCACTCAGTTCTGGCCTGAATCACGCCATTGTCGCAGGCCTGCCAACGGTGGCGGATATGCGCACGTTTGAGCAGCAAGCACGCCTGGCCACCATTGCCGATCCGCGCCTGCGGCAGGAAGTGAGTGATTTCTTCAGCCAGTGTTACATTCCGGCGCGTTCCAAATACCAGGCAGAGCGACCAAACACCGCGGCCATCAATGGCATTCTCACCACCTACGGTACTGATGACCCCGATTGGATGGGCTCTCACGTCTATCGTGATATAGCGGGCTATTACGATACGCTACGCCCAGCCAACCAAATCAGTGGCTGGGCTTACAACGCGGCCAGGGATACGGAATACGATTCGACTACTCCGCCAGCCTGGGGTAAACCTTACTGCAAACAGTGGTGGGAGGATGGGGCCATCGGCTTACGTGAAAAGCTGATCAATGAGGCGGATGCCACCTCGGCCGGCTTCTCCGGACTGGTGGTCGCCATCGCGCCGGTACTTGCCAGCGAACAGCAAAATGATGCGGTCGCCAAAACCGTTCTCACCAATGCACCACCCTCGTGGTCGAGCAATGAATTGATCGCCAATAATGCATCCGGCTCGGGTTTATTCAATACCGCAGGAAATATTATCAAAGGCGGTCTAGCGACCGGTGGCGTGGTCACTGCATCGGCTCTGTTCTCCGTGACCATGACCGCCGTGCTTCAATCGCTGCCCATGGTGCAGGGCATTATGCTTTTGGGTATCTACGCGCTGCTGCCGCTGGTGGTGATACTGTCCCGGTATTCCATCACTATGATGGTGGTGGGAGGCATGGCCATCTTCACCATCAAGTTCTGGACAGTGCTCTGGTACCTGGCCATGTGGGTGGATCAGAACCTGATTTTATCCATGTACCCGGATGTGAATGTGTTCCTGCAGATCTTTGCTAACCCTGGCGAACACGATGCCAAACGCATGCTGCTGAATATGATCACCACCAGCCTTTATCTGGGGCTGCCGCTGCTGTGGAGTGGAATGATGGCGTGGGCGGGGGTAAAAGTAGGGCGATCGCTTGATCATTCTACTAATCCATTGATTAGGCCAGCAAACGACGCAGGTCAGAAAGGTGGGACATTAGGAAAGGCTGCGATAGGTAAGGGGGTCAAGAAATAGGGCCTTAGACCTCACTCGTGGTCGTACCAGCCATATGGGTCTGTGCTGTCGTCGAGCTCGCCTGTTCTGTAATTCAAAGCTCCCGTCCGATCAGAATTGCTCAAGGCTTTGTCAGAATTGGGAGTTTCAGCGCTGATGGCAAGCAACGAGATCATTTTTACAGAAATTACCCACAACGACATGGCCGTAACCACGAGGCATTTCCAGGCTCTTTTGATAAGGTTTTTGTTATCCATAACTCAATGACTCTATCGCATTTTGTAACAGTAGCCAATATTAAATTGTCGTGGCAAGTGAATGTTGTTTCAAGGGGTGGTAATTGGTTTGTAGGCTGGGCCTGGCTGAGCAAGAAATATCTATACCCATTGTATGGTTATTTACGGGCGGGAGTTATGAGTATTGGCAATAGCGGGCGCGTTGTAATCGAGATGGAGCCTGAACTGAAAAAGCAGCTCCACGCGGTTTTACGGTTAGAAGCCCAGCCTATACGAGCAGAAGAATCATTGCTTTTATCGTTTGTATGTTGATGCATGAATGGCTGATCCTACAAAATTTCCAGGAGTAATGAAAAATTCTAAGTGATTAGGTATATATTTGTGTGAGTTGGATATAATCACAGATTCTTTTTTTGATGTTTTCTAAGCAACAAGTTAGCTGTTTCTCAGCTTCTTCTTTGGTAGTGAGCGGACCTATATTTTCTCCCTCTCTCACTAAAAAATACCATTGGCCATTTGCGCAACTAATCCGGTGTGTTCTGAAATAAAACTGCTCTTAGGTATCGCCTTCTTGTCGCATTATTAGGATCCTCAAAAATAGCACACCTAAAAATAGCTGTTTGTATCTTAGGTGTGCTGTTATGCCGAAAGATAAACTGAGAGCTTAACTGCCAGCGCCTCCAATCGGTAACGCTTGCTCTACGGGGCTGACATAAACCCAGCCTGAGATGTTCGGCCCAATTCGTCCTGCTTTGCGAATAATGCCGGTGACCTCATCAACTTGCGAATCTTCGCAGACCAATGATATTCGAACCTCTGATATAACGACGCCGGCATCAGTAGAATAATCCTGTTCAGACTCGTTTAGAGGTTTTAAGGTGCCTTTTACATCAAGCAAAGTAATATTTTTATAACCGGCGTCACGCAATGCTTCGATGACAGTGGCGGAACGGACATGGTGTATAAACGCTTTAATTTGTTTCATGATCTTACTCCAAGACTTGAGTCTTTATTTGTGTCTGAAAAGTTGGTTTGGCTGCATAAGGGAGGCCCCTCTGCAGCCAATGCATCAACCATTAAGAAGCCGCAATATCCTCGTTATTTCCAACAAGGTTTTTTTGTTTGCGATAAGCCATGCGGTATAAGCCTGGTAGTACCAACAGCGTTAATAGTGTGGAGGATATAATTCCCCCTATCACCACTGTCGCTAGTGGGCGCTGAACTTCTGCGCCGGTGCTGGTGTTAAGTGCCATCGGCAGAAAACCCAGTGCGGCAACCAGAGCGACCATCAGTATTGGCCTTAACCGCAGCATCGCACCCTGTCGAATAGAGGTATCGATATCATCGCCTTGATTCAATCTATCTCTAAACGCGGAAACCATCATGACGCCCGTCAGCACTGAGACTCCGCACAGTGTAATAAAACCAACGCCTGCGGTGATGGAGAGTGGGATATCTCGTAGCCATAGTGCGATAACGCCGCCGGTTAATGCCAAGGGCACGCCACTAAAAACCAGCGCCGCATCCTTGGCCGAACCAAAGGTCATCATCAGCAGGGCGAAAATCATGACTAATGTGATAGGTACTAACAGGCTTAAACGCTCAGAAGCCGATTGCAACTGTTCAAATGTGCCGCCGAAATCCAGCCAATACCCTGGAGGTAAGGCAACCTGCTGCTCAATCTGTGTTTGCACATCGGCCACAAAGCTACCCAAATCACGCCCTCGTACATTGGCGCTCACCACCAGTCGACGCTTGCCATTTTCTCGGGAAATCTGATTCGGTCCTGGTGCAAGAGTGAGTGTTGCCACTTCACTGAGGGGGACGTAACCACCTTGCGGTAATGGAACTGGTAAGCGCTCAAGTGCACGCAAATCATTGCGGATTTCCTCTGCCACTCTGACCACAATGGTGAAACGTCGATCTCCTTCAAATATCAGGCCTGCTTCCTCGCCGCCTGTTGCCGCCGCAATAATATCTTGCACATCAGCGACATTGAGACCATAGCGATATAAAGCAGGGCGATTGGCTTCGATTGACAGGATGGGCAATCCGGAAACCTGCTCTACTTTAACGCCTTCCGCACCTTCAATACCATTGAGAACGGCGGCAATCTCTGTGCCGGATTTCAGTAACTGATCGAGATCATCTCCATAAACTTTAACGCCCAGATCCGATCTAACACCGGAGATAAGTTCATTAAAACGAAGCTGGATCGGTTGGCTAATTTCGAAGGCATTACCAGGGATCAGTGCCAGTTTTTCCTGAATATCTTCCAGTAATTGCGCTTTGGATTTATCAGGGTTCGGCCAGTCTTTGTGGTCTTTTAACATTACATAACCGTCAGAGATATTGGGCCCCATGGGGTCACTGGCCACCTCTGCGGTGCCCACTCGCGAAAAGTAGGTTTTCACTTCGGGAATTTCCAGTACCGCACGTTCCAATTGAAACTGCATATCTAGCGATTGTGTAAGGCTGGTGCCGGGAATACGCAAAGCCTGAATGGCAATATCTCCCTCGTCCAGGTTTGGAATAAATTCAGCTCCCATTCTTGTAGCAAGTCCGCCAATGGCTATCACAAACAGCACAGCCCCTGCGAGTACAGCTAGGCGAAACTTAAGTGCCCAGGCCAAGATGGGGGTGTACGCACGTTTTGATTGGCGAACAATAAGGTTGTCTTTTTCCTTAATATGACCGCTCAGTAAAAGTGCCACGGCTGCGGGAACAAAGGTGAGTGACAACACCAGTGCCGATAAAAGTGCCATAATCACCGCCATGGCCATAGGGGTAAACATTTTCCCCTCTACCCCGGTGAGCGCCAGGATGGGTATGTTAACTAGAATTACCACCAGAACACTGATTAAACTGGGGGTGAAGACCTCACGCGTTGCGGCGAACACCGTTTGAAAACGTTCGTCCAACTTCAGCGTTCGACCGAGTTGGTGCTGTCGGCCAGCCAATCTGAGAATACAGTTTTCCACAATGATCACTGCGCCATCGACAATAAGACCAAAATCCAGTGCCCCCAAACTCATTAAGTTGGCACTGACCTTGGTTTGAACCATGCCTGTCATGAGCATCAGCATGGATAGCGGAATAACCATCGCGGTAAGCAAGGCGGCCCGCACATTGCCAAGCATCACCAACAAAACGACGACCACTAATACCGCACCTTCAAGTAGGTTCTTCTGCACGGTAGCAATGGTCTTATCAACCAGTATGGTTCGGTCATACACTGGCTCGGCGATAACACCTTCCGGTAGTGTTTTGTTAATCTCAACCAGCTTGGCGGAAACAGCCTCTGAAACGCTGCGGCTATTGCCGCCCAGCAGCATGACGGCTGTGCCGAGGACAGTCTCTTCACCATCAAGGGTCGCAGCGCCAGTTCGAAGCTGTTTGCCAAAACTAACCTTAGCTACATCGGCTACAGTTATCGGAATACCGTCTTTATGGGCGACTATGACCCGTTGGATTGCAGCGATATCTGCCACTTGTCCCGGCGCACGGATCAGGTATTGCTCGCCGTTTTTCTCGATATAGCCAGCGCCGACATTGGCATTATTTTTTTCTACAGCGTCGACAATGTCATCAAAGGTCAGCTCAACTGCCAACAGTTGAGCGGGGTCAGGGGTGATATGAAATTCTTTTTCAAAGCCGCCGATGGTATTAATCTCGGTTACCCCTGGCACTAATCGTAGTTGAGGACGGATCACCCAGTCTTGCAGTGTACGCAATGCCGTGGCGTCGTATTTTTCACCATTGGCTTGTCGGGCATCGTCGTCTGCATGTACCGCGTAGTGAAAAATCTCTCCGAGACCGGTTGCAACAGGCCCCATCACGGGCTCAATGCCTGATGGCATGTCACTTTTAGCCTGCTGCAGCCTTTCATTAATTAGGTTTCGTGCAAAGTAGATGTCCGTTCCCTTTTTAAATATGACCGTTACTTGTGAGAGTGCGTATCGTGATAGAGAGCGGGTACTTTCGACGTAGGGCAAACCTGTGATCGCAAGCTCGACCAAGTAGGTGATACGTTGCTCCACTTCCAGCGGCGAATAGCCGGGCGCTTCAGTATTAATCTGCACCTGTACGTTGGTGATGTCTGGAACGGCGTCGATGGGCAGTTTTTGGTAATTCCAAACACCGAGTGCGCCGACAACGAGCACAAAAAACATCACCAGCCAACGACTGGCGATGGAAAATTGAATCAGTTTATCGATCATAGTGTGGCCCTTTTATGGTCTCGCACAACTAACTTACCTAGTGCTGATGGCAAACAATGACGCGTATTCAACGTATTCGGGTGAATGCGGTTAATGGCCATGTTCAGCATCCTCTTTGCCCATCTCTGATTTCAGAACAAAGCTGTTTTTCGAGACATAGGTTTCGTCGACGTCCAGCCCTGCCAATACTTCGGTTGACTCGCCATCGGTGTGCCCCAAGGTAACTGGGCGCGGTTCAAAGCCTTCTTCTCCTTGAACAAAAACAACATGTTCTCCTTCTACAAGCTGTACCGCTTCGTTATGAATAACCAATGGGGCGGCCGTTTCAGACAGGGTAATTTCAGCATTCACAAAAAGCCCTGGTTTCCACAAATTGTCTGTGTTGTTCATCAAAACCCGTGCAATAGTGGCTTGGTTGTTGCTATTCCCTAATGGAGCGATGTAGATAATCTGACCTTCGCCAGTGATAGGGTTGTTGGCGTTTTTGATACGAACCGTTTGACCTATCTGCGCCTTGGCCACGTCTTTGGGAAACAGTGAGAGGTCGACCCAAACGGTGGAGAAATCTTCAACAACAAAGAGAACTCGATCGGCAGTTTGTTCGCCAATATTGGCATGACGTTGAGTGATCACACCGTTAAGTGATGAAACAACAGAATAGGCTTTCAAGCTTTCATTGGCTTCAACCGTGACTAGCGTTTCACCTTTACGAACCTGGTCGCCAATTTTCTTGTTGACCGAGCGAATGACGCCATCAAAGCGGGCGCTGACCGACTGTATTTGTTCTGCGTTGCTGGTAATAACACCATACACGGGTAGCGTTTCTCGAATATTTCCGGCACCAACACGAGAGAGGCCAATACCTGCATGCTTGATTTGTTCCTGGGTGAGCTCGATGTGGCCTTCTTCGTGCTCTTCTTCATCGCCATGACCGGTTTCAGCGAATGCCAGAGTGGACATAAAACAGAATGTGAGATAATAAATAAACTTGATGGCGGGTGATGTATTTACGTTATTTGATTTCATTGTGCTGATCCTGGTAATTCGGTTGATTCACCATATCGCGTGGCGGACAAAGGTTCTGCTGTGAGCTGTTCGATTTCGGCGCCATACGTTAATGCGGATGAGGCGGATTCGATCAGAGTGCGTTTGGCGCCTAGCAATTCCTGTCTGGCGGAAACGTATTCCAGGTAACCGTAACGGCCACGCTGATACGCTGTCTGTATTTCTTCGAGCGCTTCTTCTAGCGCAGGAATAATGGTGGTTTGGAGTTCCTTCGCGGTGAGAATGGCCTGTTTTCTATTGTGGAATGCCCGAAATAATTGCGTATGCATGTTGAGTAGCGCCACTTCCTTTCGAACGAAGATTTCGTTGCGTTGGGCAAGTGCAGTAGAGACAGCGCCAGAGTTTCTTTTCGATGAAAAGAGCGGCATGCTAAAACCGGCGACCAGGGCTGAATTGTCGCTTTCCTGAAAACGGCGTACACCGACCGACCAGCTGATATCAGCCCTTGATTGAGTTTTGGCAAGACGCACTTCCGCCTCTTTGAGTCGCTCTTCAGCAGCAAAGACCTGGATAGCCGGGTTCTTCTCCATTTTGGCATAGAGCCTTTCAAAGTCGACATCCGTACCAAAGTGAAACAAATCACCGTCAATGGCGGAAAATTTCGGCGAAGTTTCTCCCCAAAGTGCCGCGAGTGACACTTTCAGATAAGCGAGTTGCCGTTGAGTGGAGAGCAGTGTGAGTTGTGCTTGCGAGGCCGAGGCTTGCGCGCGTTTTACTTCTGCATCTGGTGTCGCGCCTGCGTTAGCACGCTCTTTCACGATATTTAGAGTCTGGCTGGCAAGTTCATTTGCTTCTTTAGCCAGGGAAACCCGCTCTTGTGCGGCTAGTGCATCCACATAGCGCCGAGTAACTTCACCCAGTAACGCCAACGATTCCACCTGCCTCTGCGCATCGAGAACCGAGCGAGCGTTAGAAACGATGCCCCTGCGGGCAGCGCGTTTATCGCCCATTTCCAGTACAGAAGAGAGCGAAACGGTGAGTTCTACGCCACCAAAACCGCTGAGTTCATCGGAGCCAGAGAAGTTCTCAGCTTCCAGGCCGAGTTCATAAGCTGGTTTCAAGTTTGCTGTTTCCAACTGTCCAGCCAGGGCTGTGTTGCGAAAGTCAAAAACCTTAAGGGAAGGATTCCGCTCTAGAGCACGCTTAAGTGCGGTGTTGAGTGTGAGTGTATTGTCTGTGGCCTCAGCATGAGCAAAAGAGAGTTGTCCGCCGAAAATCAGACCGATAAATATCAGTTTTCTAAAGCTGATTCGTTTAAATTTTGCGTTTGTTATAGGCGCAGAATTGGGTGGTGCAGTAGCTGCTATCCAATTAAAGATGGATAAGCTACTCAACAGTAAAGTAGCGACAATATTTCGCGTTTGCATAAATCAAATTCCGATTGTAATGAATGGTCGTACACAGTGATTAGCCTGTTACCGCTAATGGTTTGCAGTAACAGGTGTGAGCTGATAGGTATCAGAAATGATTTATGCGTTTGGAGGAGGAGTCGGCGGTGCCTGTGCGAAGTTAAGGATATGTGGCTGGTAAAAGGCAAACTGTTGATCGGACATATCGCATTTCAGAATAGTGATATTACCCTCAATGCTGCCGGTATGACCGTGACAGCAATGTGAGCAGTGGTTGCTATCAGCATCTGAATCTATTGACAGTGATTCATCGTTATCCAGTACATGCGCGTGATCGTCTCCGTGCGTGTGTTCACCGCCGCCCAAAGAATCGATAGCACCTTCGATACCCATAAAGAGTAGCGAAAATATAAATAGATAAAGAATGGAATATCTCTGCATAGAACCCATACTAGGCCATCCTGTTTTGATGGGAAAACACAATTAATACCTGGTAGTTCAGACTATATTGCCCGATCAGATATCTTAACGCGCAATGTTTGATTCGTGCTTCGGAGGTGAAGCTGCCTCTAACTGGTTTTGATGATAAGCGATCTTAATTACGGCATTTGTAGGAATAGCTTTAGGAACGCTCGCCGAGAATCGTACTCCTCCTTTGCGAAATGCTCGTTTTGAGGGTGACGGGGGAAAATAGTTGGTTGTAGTCTCATACATCAAATCGCCTTCATCCGACCAAACTGCGATATCTATATGCCCTTTTGGCAGTCCGTATCGCGAGCTTGCAGTCAATCGTCCAGATACAATTGCATCGGATTTGTTTTCTTCGAATTGTAATCGGCTAAAATGCCAGCGCTGATAATCAGTTTTGATAATTTTTAACAGCGGGGAATGATTGTTCGCTGACGCAGGCGCAATAAATGTCGTACATAAAAGGAATGCGAGAATAGTAAATCTCATATTGTTTCACCTAATTTGAAATAGCTAAGTAGTTGCCACGATACTAAATCGTAGCTCTTTCTAAGTTATTAAAAATCAGGCTATAGGCGGGCGAAACAAAGAAAATACTGGGGCTATTGGCAAATTGGATCGGTAGTCCGGTTGCAGCAGTTTCGTATGAGTCACACATAGCTGCATAAGATTTTCAGTTAGGTAGCAATGACATCCATGATTATGACAGTGTAGAAAACTTCCACACGAATCTTCCTGGTTTAAAGGGTCAGTAACACTAGGGTTGTCATCCAAATCACCCGTAAAGCTATTGCTGAAATTGCTATCCAAAATATGTGTGTAGCTTCCCCCGCGATGCAGTTCTCCAGCAGCAGAATCGACAGCGCTTTCTATACCCGTAAAGAGCAGAGAAAAGATAAACAGGTAGCAGGTAAACGATTTGAACATAATTAATCAGTCTATACGACTTCCAAGTGTTCTGCACGTATTTCGCTAAATGCCAAGCGTATGACGTGAATGGCCGCACTAAAATTGAGGCTGGCTATGATGGCCGCGACGGCAAGGTCGGGCCATCGCGAAGACGTTGCAAAGACACCCGCTGCAGCGATCATGACCGCGATATTGCCAATCGCATCGTTGCGGCTGCACAGCCAGATAGAACGCATATTGCTATCACCTGCACGGTAGCGGTAAAGCAACACCGTAACAGCAACATTGACGATGAGTGCGAGTATGGCCACTGTGCCCATAACCGACGCTTCAGGAGCACTGCCGGTCAGCGCGCGATAAATAGCATTGCCAATCACCCATAGGCCAAAAGCAGCCATGGTCGCGCCCTTAATCAGCGAGGCGCGGGCGCGTAAATGTAGCGCCATTCCCAGTACAAACAGGCTAATCGCGTAGTTGGCTGAGTCACCAAAAAAATCCAACGCATCGGCTTGCAGGGAGATCGAATCACCAATCTGACTGGCGATGATCTCAACCAAAAACATAGCTGCATTCGCGATAAGTGCAATCCATAGTACGCGGCGAAATACAGGATCAACGTTATTGTCTGCCGTTACGGTATCAGATGGACAGTTTGTACACCCTGGCATTAGTCGTCCTCCTCGGATTGATCCGGCTCGCCGATATGCGCCACCATATCCTCAATCACGCATTGGATATGTTCATCTGCTGCGACGTAGAAAACCTGTTTACCACGACGTTCTGAACGGGCGATTCTGGCGGCTCGCAACAAACGCAAATGGTGGCTGACAAGGGATTGCGATAGCTCTAGCTTCTCGGCGATGTCCGATACGCTAATTGGAGCGTGCAAGCAGGTTAGAATAATGCGCAGCCTGCTGGTATCCCCCATAAGGCGGAATAAATCGGCTAACTGCGATATCTCCTCCTCTGAACCTATCTTTTTAAGCGGGTGTCTTTTTGTCTTCATATTGATGAATAAACATATAAATATATATTCATATGTTTGCACGATATACTAATTATGTCAACTCCGAGTCTTTTCCAATATGAAATGAGCCGGAAGTGGGGGGCGTATTTCCATTATCAAATGAGCCTGAAATAATCACTGAGTTTGTTAATGATCGGAGGATGAAAACGACCATAAGCTTAGAACAACTAATAACCATTGAAGCCGTTAGCCAATTTCTTGAGGGTACACAGGCAGTCGCCTTTAACTTCGCCATGTACAAACAGGATCGGTATAGCTGGATATAAAAAGACTTTGATAAAGTTTCAGTGTCGGCAACTGGGTAAGACGGATAAAGGGATCCTCACACGTTATCTGATGAAAGTCACGGGCTACTCCCGCGCCCAAATCAAACGTCTGATACAGCGGTACCGCCAAACCGACAAGCTGTCTTGCTCAAGACGGCTTGCCGTAATCGCTTTAAGCGCCTTTACACAGATGTAGACAGATGCAGATATACGTTTATTGGCAGCCATGGATGAACGCCACAACCAATCCAGCGGGCCGGTACTCAAAAAGCTCTGCGAACGCGCCTATCAGCGGTTTGGCCAATCCCAGTATCAGCGTCTGGCCGGGATCTCCATCTCTCACCTGTATAACCCACACCAAACCACCACCTACCAGTGGCAACGCTATACCTTGACCACAACACGCCGCAAGGGGGTGTCATCAGTCCGCTACTGGTGAACCTGTTTACGCGACGAACGTATTCCACCAGTTCTGAGGAAAATAAAAGCTAAGCATTATGACTTGGATCTAGAAATTGTACGCCGAGTACTGAGAAATCTTTTTGACTTCGAAATACTAGAGAGAGACAAGCACAATAATTATAAGTTGGGGCTCAATTTCATAGCATGGCAGAGTGATAACTCGTGAACATTTTCAAATTTTGTCAATTAAGAGGTGCCCTGATATTTAACTTGGATTGATGCGCGTATGATAAGAAAGGTGGTTAAAAAATGTAATGAAAACTATATACTGCTATAATAGCTCCGATGAAGCGTTATTAAAATTGAACTTAATGCTAATTCGCAAATCGAAGCGGTAGATATTATTGAGTATGGCGATTTTATTTAGGTGAAGTTAAAAAACACAGCGATAATAATGGTTTTTATGTTGTTCTGCCAACAGGCGGGAGCAGTTGCTGTGAACCTTGTAAAGACAATTCCTTTTGAAAATGAAACTGAGTTGGCTGTGCAGACCGATGCTGCCTGTCATGGCAACTCTTTGACAGAGAGCGCTTCCGACGTCAACGAACTTACACTTTTACATAGTCACAGCAATACCGCTCAGAAGGGTGAATCACAGTACTCAGCTTTAACCGAAAATTGTTGCGATGTAAGTTGTCAATGTTGTGTTAGTGGTTGCCAGTCAGTGTTAGGTGGTGGATCAGACCAAAATCAGCGTACGTCACCCACAGGCCCAGAAGATAATTATTCATTTGTGGTTCCGAAACTGCTGCCCAGCTCATTTTTCCGCCCCCCCATTATTTCTTAATCCCTAGGGCAATTGCGCCCAACGAATTATTAGATCTGTTGTTGCCAGCAGGTTTCTATTCCCGTATTTGAGGATTATGAGATGAAAACTTCCTATATAAAAATTGGTTTTATCGCACTTTCCATGAGCGCCTTTTCTAACGTTGCTTTTGCCAATCATCCATTGGATACAAGTATCAAAATTGATCGTGATAGCATACGAGGAGTTCGCTTGGGTCAAGTTCAATTACGTCATTTAGCTGATGGCGAGTATCGGCTGAGTGGTGAGGTCAGGCGACGTCAAAATAACCCGGTACCGATGGGGCATTTTGACTTGATGGTGTCTGATCAAAGTGATCATGTGATTTTTGAGGATTCAGAATTTTACTGGCCACGAATCGTAAATCGTCGATACCACCACCCTTCAAAATTTGTTTTTACTTTACCGGAATCGATCGCTACCCAAGCTGAATTACAGCTGAGTTTCCATAAAGACAAGCTGGCTAAACGGCCTAAGCCAAACCACTGATTTAGGAAGTCAGAGGTTTCTCTAGCCCAACAAGCAAAACTAATATTGATATTTGAGGATCTATTATGATCAATAAAACCATATTCCCATTTATGCTCGCCATACTGCTATCGGCAGCTACAAATATTGTGAGTGCGGAATCAGCTATTGCCAAATCTGCCGTTGATCACGCCAAAAATAAAATAATGATGGTATACAAAAACCCAAAATGTGGTTGTTGTGATAAATGGGTAAAGCATATCAACGACTTCGGGCTTTTGAGCCAAGTTGTTAGTGGTTCAAATGTAGCTACGATCAAATCCAATTTTGGCATTGAGCCACGTTATCGCTCTTGCCATACCACGATTGCTGATGGCTACGCTTTTGAGGGTCATATCCCAGCGCACATTATTCAACAATTTCTTATTGAGAAACCCAAAGATGTTGTTGGTTTATCGGTACCCGGTATGCCGGCGGGTAGTCCAGGCATGGAAATGGGCGATCGGCACGATGACTATGATGTGCTGTTGTTAAAAAAAGATGGTAGCTCAGAGGTTTATGCTCATATAAGTGAGACACATAAGGCAGATCATTGAATCTTTATCAACCAGGAGAACATACCTATGTACAAATTCATTATTACGTTAACAGCATCGACAGTTATCGCTTTGTCGGCCTTTGCCGAAGGAAAGCATAATGATAACGTGAGTGACCATAACAGCCATGCTAAATCTTCCCATGAAGGTCATGGTGCCCATCTGCAAGCACATAATCATGAAACAAAAAAGGGAGCAGTGGGGTACCCTGCCAAACCTTCCAACTCTCAGCGCTCCATTGATGTCAGCTTGAGCGATAATATGCGGATTAGCTTTTCTGAGGATCTTACCGAGCTCAAATCAGGAACGGTGATTAACTTTGTGGTGACCAACGAAGGTGAAATTTCCCATGAGTTTTCTATCGGCAACCAGGCTGAGCAGAAAGCACATGCAAAAATGATGCGGCAAATGCCAGGTATGGTGCACAACGATGGTAATACAGTTACGTTGGCACCAGGTGAAACCAAACGTTTGGCGTGGCACTTTGTCGGTGATGATCAGGTTGTATTTTCCTGTAATATCCCCGGCCATTTCGAGGCGGGCATGTTTCGAATAGCTTCGTTGAAACTGTAGTGATATTGACATGGCAATGGCAACTAAAGTACATCGAAGTAGGGAAGTGGATAGCGAGCTAAAAATGATCGCCACGTGTGATTTCACTTCAACTCGAGACATGTTGTGTGTTACTGGTCGTCAATTACCACCGATAACCTGATTAGTTGAATTTCTAACCTGATCTAGAAGAGTAAGAAAGCTATCTGTTTGAAAACAAATAGTTTTTGACTGTATGAAAAAATACTTCGAAAGTGGTATTCGTAGAATAGAAGCTACTTTCATTATTTGAAAATATTGACTTATGTCAATCCTGGAGACAGATTTTTCTAATATGGTCATAATTCCTAAAAGCCGTAACGGCTATTGATCAAAACATAGAGAGAGCTAGTGTCTAAATCGGGATAAAACTCAGACGTAGGCTGATTAATAGCTTAGAAGGAGTAAATATATGGTTCGTTTAGTGGGTACAGTATTAGTTATCTTGGGGTTGATTTTTCAACCGCTGATGGCTGCTATGCCTATTGAAATGGCCGATCACGGGACGGATACCATGGCAACTATTAATGTTGATGAGACAGCCCTTGTGGATGGGCATACATACATACATGATCAAAAAGTCGGCAATAAAGCAGCTGAAGAACCCTGTCATGGGGGCGCTGCGGAAGACGGATCAACATCTGAAACTCATGACGGTTGCATCACTGTTGGAAACTGCTGTGGTGTTTGCGTGGCTTCAATTAGTCATAACCTGATTATTTCCTCTAATCCACAAATTAACATGCATATTGTTGAAAGAGCCGAACATCTTGTTCTTGGTATTCTTTCATCTATCTATCACCCTCCTAAACACGCCTAATTTATCCGAAAAGGCGTTATTACGCCCAAAATTTCGGAATCCCTAAACATTAATGTATTGATCTAGACCTTGTGTCTGGGTTTTAGGGCTTAGCCAAAATCCTCTGTCGTATGTAATGCGAGCGTCGTTAGCCTTTAAACGGCCTGGTGCAAGATTAATGCAGAGATAACGAGTTGATTTTGACTAAAAATTGAGCGCCACACTTGGCGCAACACAATGGAGAGTCAACATGAATATTAAGAAGTTAGTGAAGGTTGTCACCTATGGAACTCTAGCGGCTGTTAGCACTGTGACTATAGCGGCAGAGACGGATGTAGAGGCATTAAGCAAGCGTCTCGAAATGATGCAAAAAGAGATGGATGAACTGAAGCACCAGATACAAATGAGCGCTAGCAAAAAGGACGTTCAGGCGGTCAGGCAGGAAGTAGCCGTCGCCAGGGAATGGCGCCAACCAGATACGCTCATACACATGGCGGGTTATGCTGATGTAGGTTACGCAGATACGGAGTCGAAGGACGGTAGTTTTAATGTAGGGACATTCGCACCGATTTTCCATTATCAATATCGCGACTTAGTGATGCTGGAGTCTGAACTGGAACTTGAGGTCGGTGATGATGGCGAAACGGAAATTAATCTGGAATACCTGACCATTGATTTAATTTTGAACGACTATATGACTTTGGTCGGTGGTAAGTTCCTCAGCCCAATTGGTCAATTTAGGCAAAACATACATCCTTCATGGATAAACAAATTGGCTTCAGCACCGCCTGGGTTTGGCCATGATGGCGCAGCGCCGGTTTCTGACGTTGGCTTTCAACTGCGTGGTGGGTTTCCAATAGCAGGCATACGAACTAATTATGCAATTTTTGTCAGCAATGGCCCTGAATTAAAAGCTGAGATGGAGGAGGAAGAGGGCGAAATTGAGTTCGAATTGGATGGTGTAGAGGCAGAAGGCTTTGGCACAGATAGCGATGGTGAAAAAACCTTTGGCGGTCGTTTTGGAATCATCCCCTTCTCAGGTTTTGAACTTGGATTCTCAGCCGCGAGCGGTAAGGTCACAGTAACATCCATTGAGGATGGTGATAGTGAATTGCTGGAAGGTGAAGCCGCTAGGGACTACGACGTAATAGGTGCTGATTTTAGTTGGCAGTGGAACGCGTTCAGCCTGCGTGGTGAATATGTCAAAACTGAAGTAGGTGATGACAATGGCGTGGGCACCGCAGCGTCGGCTGGAGCCGATTGGGAAACCTGGTACACACAGGCTAGCTATCAAATACCCAAAACAAAATTGGAGTTAGTGACACGCTACACGGACTTTGATTCCCCGCACGACAGCAGGGATCAAGAGCAATGGGCGTTTGGCATTAACTATCTCTTTACCAACAATGTGATTGGTAAGCTCAGCTATGAGTTTAACGATGCATTGAATAGGGATATTGACCAGGATCGACTGTTGATTCAAATGGCCTATGGCTTTTAATCGGGAGAACTATCATGAAACACCCAGCTAAAAAATACATTTATGCGCATGGCTTAAAAATGATTCTCTTGCTCTTGGCTGCGAGCGCGGCACAGTTTGGTTACGCGTTTGATTACCCGGAAAAAGGTGATTTCGCCAAGGGAAGCCAGGCGTGGGCAGATAATTGCACGCGTTGCCATAACATGCGAAACCCCGCCGACCTTCGCGATGATCAATGGATTACCACGGCATTTCATATGCGGATACGTGCCGGGCTAACGGGCCAGGAGACGCGTGACATTCTTACTTTTTTGCAAGGTTCAAATACAAAACCGGAGAGTTATGAGGGCAAAGGTGAACTAGCAATTTCAGAAAGTTCCAGAGGTGCTGCTTCAGGAAAAGAAATCTATGACGGTACCTGTATTGCTTGTCATGGTGCTAACGGGAAAGGAAGCCTGCCAGGCGTACCGGATTTTACGGATAGAAATGGCAGATTGAGCAAACCCGATGGTGAGTTGCTTACCAACATGATTAACGGATATCAAAGTAAAGGAAGCTTAATGGCAATGCCTGCAAAAGGTGGAAACCCAGCGCTTTCCCCGGCTGATATGGAATCTGTTTTGCAGTATATCAGAGACCAATTTGCCAATTAGTGGATGCAGATACGGCCCCGGATTAAAGAATATCCGGGGTCATAATTATGAGGCCTACTGATAATGAATGAGGAAGATCATGGATAGTTATAGCAGTTTAGAATTGCGAGATGATCACGCAGAAACCTATTTAGAAAATGATTGCTCTCGGAGGTTAAGAAAGATTGTCAAGTATGGTGCTGTAATTATTTTAATAGGACTTTTAGCCGGGTGCTCTGGGAATCAAATGCTACATGAATATTTCTATAAAGGACAAGTCATCGGGATCGAAGGCGATGAAATTGTTCTCTGTATAGGCAGCCGTGATGGTGCTGAGACGGGTCAAAATTTGAGCGTTTATAGGTATATATATGAAGGCTCAATTACGGAAGGAGAAGAAGCTTACGGTAAAGCATATATCGGTCAAATTACGGTTAATAAGATTGTCAATACTCATTTTGCTAGAGCGAAAATTATAAGTGGAAAGATTAAAAAATATGATGTGGCTGAGCCAGTGAGAGACGATTAATAAGTATAAGGAGAATTGAATGAACTGGAGATTAATGGGAAAAATACCGATGAATAATGCTAAGCGCAGGCGAATAAACAATAGGGTAATAGTTAGATGGACGATTGTACTACTGTTTAACCTTTCCCCATTGGCAGTGATTGCCAATGAGATAACTACTTCGCAATCGAAGGGTATCGAACTTAAGGCGGCGGTACAGATTGCGTTAATAACAGACCCCTGGTTAGTCGGGAGTAGGCATTCTCAGGATGCGCTAGAAGCCTTGAGTACTGCGGCAGGCGCCCTGCCTGACCCAAAAGTATCGCTAGGCATTGCTAATCTGCCGACGGATACATTTGACGTACAACAGGAAGCGATGACGCAGTCCAAAATCTCTGTATCGCAACTATTTCCTCGCGGTAACAGCCGGGCGATCAAGAAAAAACAGCTGGAAGTCATGAGCACTCAATATCCCTATCAGCGCCAGGACAGGGAAGCAAAGGTTGTGACCACGGTCAGTCAGTTGTGGCTGGATGCATACAAGGCGCAGGAGAGCATTACGCTAATTGAACAAGATCGTGCGCTGTTTGAACAGTTGGCGGATGTCGCTCAAGCGACTTACTCCTCGGCATTTGGACGGACGCGGCAGCAAGATATCGTACGCGCCGATCTGGAACTGACCCAACTAGAAGATAGGCTAACCCTATTAAAGCAACAGCAGGAAATGTCCCAAGAGCGGCTTTCGGAATGGTTAAACGGCTATTTTGTGGATCAATATTTGAAGGATAAATCGAGCGCTGGCGGTAAGAATGTTTCTGGCATAACACTGGCTGGTAACTTACCCGATATTGCGTTGCTTAAACCCGAACTTATCGAAAGAGTGACGGGAGTTAGCCAACGATTATTAGCTGAGAGTTTTATGGAACATCCATCCATAAAAGCTTTGGAACAAAAGATTCAGGCAACCGATATCGGAATTGAGCTGGCAAAACAAAAGTATAAACCTGAATGGAGTATTAATGCAGCTTATGGCTATCGCGATGACGACCCATTGGGGCGCGATCGATCTGATTTGTTTTCTATTGGGATCACTTTTGATCTGCCTATATTTACTGCAAACCGGCAAGACAAAGAGTTGCGAGCAGCGACCTCCCAAGCCGAATCTGTAAAAACGGAAAAGTGGTTGTTGCTCAGAAAGTTGATGGCGTCATATGAGTCCCTCAGAGTGCAGCTTGAGCGGCTTAATGACCGTCAAAAACTCTATCGATCGGAACTGCTACCGCAAATGCACATGCAGGCTGAAGCATCACTTACCGCCTATACCAACGATGATGGTGATTTTGCAGAGGCAGTTAGAGCACGTATCGCGGTATTAAATGCGGAAATTGAAGCACTGAGTATCGAAGTAGATAGGCAAAAAGTGATTACTCAACTGAATTACCTTTTCGTTAGTCAACAGCAGAGCGCCGAGGCAATGCTAATTGAACGTTCTATGGTGCTGAAGGGGAAAAAACAATGAATCAGAAATTAATTTCAATCAGGGGTTATTCATAATGAGTAGATCCAACATTATTACCGCAATTATTTTAGCGCTGGTTGCTGGCGGTATAGGTCATTGGCTCGGGTTGAGCCGTTCATCCACGCCAGTAGACGGGGTGGTGCAGGAAAAGGTCCCGCTGTACTGGGTCGCGCCAATGAACCCGAATTATAAACGCGATAAACCGGGGAAATCTCCGATGGGTATGGATCTTATTCCGGTTTATGAGGAAGGTGGTGATGATGCCGGGCCAGGAGCTATAAAAATATCCCCTGATGTGGTCAACAATCTCGGCGTGAGAACCGCTGTGGTAGAGCGTAAAGCGCTTCACTCGGCAATCAAAACCGTCGGATATGTGGCATACGATGAAGACCAGCTTATTCACATTCATCCACGGATAGAGGGTTGGATTGAAAAACTGTATGTAAAGGCTGCGGGGGATCCGGTTAAGCAGGGGCAGCCCCTTTATGAAATATATTCTCCGGAGTTGGTGAATGCGCAGGAGGAACTGGTGCTGGCAATTGATCGAAAAAACCAACGCTTGATGAGAGCTGCAGAAGATCGACTCACAGCGTTACAGCTACCCAAACAGGCGATTGAAAAACTGAAGAAAACTAAAAAAGTGCAACAAACGGTGACCTTTTTTTCACCGCAAAGTGGCGTAGTGGACAACCTGAATATTCGGGAAGGGTTTTATGTAAAACCTGGCACCACGTTGATGTCGATAGGTACGCTTGATGAGGTCTGGGTCGAGGCTGAAGTGTTTGAGCGTCAAGCGTCGGAAGTCAAGATAGGCTTGCCCGTTACCATGTCTCTGGACTATCTGCCCGGAACCGAATGGTTGGGGGAAGTCGACTATATCTACCCAACACTGGACAGTAAAACGCGAACCGTGAAAGTTCGGTTACGTTTTGATAACAAAAGGCAGATATTAAAACCCAACATGTTTGCTCAAGTGGTGATTCACACAGAGAATTCAGAAGAAGCTTTACTTGTTCCTCGCGAGGCGGTGATTCGTACCGGGAGCAGCAATCGTGTGGTGCTTGCACTCGGCGATGGTCGCTTTAAGTCGATCGATGTCAAGGTCGGTCGATTTGATGGGTCTTCAGCTGAAATACTCGCCGGCTTGAAGGAAGGTGATCAAATTGTAAGCTCAGCGCAGTTCCTGATTGATTCCGAATCAAGCAAGACCTCTGATTTTAAAAGAATGAATCATGGTAGTGGCGATGAGGCTGTGGCAGCAAGTGTCTGGGTTGAAGCGACCATCAATAGCCTGATGGCAGGACACCGAATGGTTAATGTCACTCACAAGGCGATAAGTGAATGGGATTGGCCTGAAATGACAATGGATTTTATCGTCACTGAAGGGGTTGATTTCTCGAGTCTTGAAAAAGGTTTGAGGTTGCATATCGAAGTGACAAAAAATGAAGATCAGTACCAAATCTCTAATGTTCATATACCGGACAGTAAAACCCCTGCACAGACTAAGAGTGAAGCGGGAATGGACCACAGCGAGCATCAGACTGCAGGCCCGGAAAATATGGACCATAGCCAACATCAGAACATGAGTCATGAAAGGATGGATTATGATCAGCATCAGTCAATGGAGCCAGGGAGCACAGATCATAGCCAACACCAGGGTATGAATCATGATGGAATGGATCATAACCAAATGAAGAGTATGGGCCATGAAAATATGGATCATACCCAACATAACGAATAGAAGGGAATGAGATGATTGAATCTATTATTCGTTGGTCGGTTGGCAATCGCTTTTTTGTTTTGCTGGCTACATCCATTGTCGTTGGTGTGGGGCTGTTTTCACTTAGAAATACGCCGGTAGATGCGATACCTGACCTGTCTGATGTACAGGTCATTATTAAAACGACCTATCCGGGGCAAGCACCTCAAGTGGTGGAGGATCAGGTTACCTATCCGTTGACGACAGCCATGTTGTCCGTGCCTGGCGCAGTGACGGTCCGTGGCTACTCCTTTTTTGGAGACTCCTACGTCTATGTAATTTTTGATGAAAAAACCGATATGTATTGGGCTCGCTCGCGGGTGCTTGAATATCTGAGTCAGGTTGCGCCAACTCTTCCTCAAAATGCCAAACCGCAATTGGGTCCGGATGCCACCGGAGTGGGTTGGGTGTATTTATACGCGCTGGTTGACAAAACCGGACAACATGATATTGGTCAGTTAAGGAGCCTACAAGACTGGTTTTTGAAGTATGAGCTGCAGACTGTGCCAGGAGTTTCTGAGGTAACAGCCCTGGGTGGCATGGTTAAACAGTATCAGGTGAAGGTGGATCCTGAAAAACTCAGGGCTTTTGGTATGCCGCTTTCTCACATCCAGATGGCCATCAAGCGGGGTAACCAGGAGATTGGTGCTTCAGTGGTAGAAATGGCTGAAGCTGAATATATGTTACGAGCTACCGGGTATCTGCAGAGTATTCAGGAATTGGAGAATATTCCGTTGGGCGTTAATCAAAATGGAACACCCTTGTTACTGAAGGATGTAGCAGACATTGATCTCGGCCCGCAAATGCGTAGAGGGGTGGCGGAACTCAACGGCGAAGGGGAAACCGTGGGTGGTATTGTCGTCATGCGCTTTGGTGAAAATGCACAAAAAACCATCGATGGTGTAAAAGCCAAGCTGGAACAATTGCAGCAAGGACTGCCTGAAGGCGTTGAAGTGGTGACGGTTTATGATCGTAGCGCTTTGATTGAGCGAGCAGTGAATAATTTGGCCATTAAGTTGTTAGAAGAGTTTGGGGTTGTCGCTCTCGTCTGCATGGTGTTTTTGTTCCATGTTCGTTCTTCGCTGGTGGCTATTATCAGCTTGCCTGTAGGCATTCTCACGGCATTTATCATAATGTACGCGCAAGGTCTGAACGCCAACATCATGTCCCTTGGTGGCATTGCCATTGCTATTGGCGCCATGATTGATGGCGCCATCGTCATGATTGAAAATATGCATAAGCATATGGAGCGCACCCCCCTCACCAAGGAAAACCGCTGGCAAATCGTTGCGGAATCAGCAAGTGAAGTGGGGCCAGCATTATTTTTTAGTTTGCTTATTATTACCGTCAGTTTTGTTCCTGTATTTACACTAGAAGCCCAGGAAGGGCGGATGTTCTCACCACTCGCCTTCACCAAGACCTATGCGATGGCAGCATCGGCAGCTTTGGCGATCACCCTGGTGCCGATACTGATGGGTTATTTTATTCGGGGAAAAGTACTGCCTGAACATAAAAACCCGGTTAACCGATTATTAACGGTTACATATTTACCGGTGCTAAAAACGGTTTTGAAATTCCCGAAAACAACGCTACTCGCGGCGTTATTAATACTTGCGGTTGGGTTATGGCCGCTCGATAAAATTGGCAGTGAATTTATTCCTCCGCTGGATGAGGGCGACCTGATGTATATGCCAACGACCTATCCCGGGATTTCCATCGGTAAAGCAAGGGAGTTACTGCAGCAGATGGACAAGCTGATCTACAGCGTACCTGAAGTGAAAACGGTCTTTGGTAAGGTCGGCCGCGCGGAAACCGCAACTGATCCGGCACCGCTGACCATGGTGGAAACCTTTATTCAGCTAAAACCCAGAGACCAGTGGCGTAAAGGCCTGACCACGGAAGAGCTCATCAAAGAGCTGGATAACCTGGTGAAACTTCCCGGTGTCACCAATGCCTGGGTGATGCCAATCAAGACTCGAATCGACATGCTGGCCACCGGGATTAAAACACCGGTCGGCATCAAGGTTGCCGGGCCTGAGCTTGGAAAAATCCAGGAAATCGGTCAGCAACTGGAACAAATCCTGAAGGAGGTCCCCGGAACAGCTTCGGTGTATGCAGAACGTGTTGCTGGAGGCCGCTATATCAAGGTGGATATACGGCGAGAAAAAGCAGCACGCTACGGCCTTAATATAGATGATGTGCAGCAGGTCGTTGCTACAGCCATTGGCGGTATGAACGTAGCGCAGACGGTGGAAGGGCTGGAACGTTATCCCGTCAATATCCGTTATCCACAGGATTATCGGAATTCGCCCGAGCAATTATCCCTTCTTCCCATTGTTACACCCAGTGGTCACCGTATTTCGTTAGCGGATGTTGCGCATATCTTTGTTGAGGATGGCCCCCCGGCAATAAAAAGCGAAAATGCCCGGTTAAATGGGTGGGCCTATGTAGATATAGCAGATGTGGATGTCGGTAGTTACGTGGTTGAGGCGCAAAAAGTGGTCAGTGAACAACTGGATTTGCCCGCTGGGTATTCTGTCAGTTGGTCAGGACAGTACGAGTATATGCAGCGTGCAAAAGCAAAACTCACCTATGTAGTACCACTGACGCTGGCCATCATTATTGTGCTGTTGTTTATGAATTTTGGTAACTTCATCGAAGTAGCCATCATCATGGGTACTCTGCCATTGGCGATGGTAGGCAGTATCTGGCTGATGTACCTGCAGGGGTATAACTTTTCGGTGGCGGTAAGTGTCGGGTTTATTGCACTTGCTGGGGTCGCCGTCGAGATTGGCGTCATTATGCTGGTTTACCTCAATCAGGCGTATCGCCAAATGTTGGACGAGTGTAATGCGCAGGGAACATCACCAACGATCACTAAACTATCCGAAGCGGTACTTCATGGTGCGGGCATGCGGGTGCGGCCAGTCATGATGACAGCCGCTGCAATCATTGCAGGTTTATTACCTATTTTGTATGGCACCGGTACTGGTTCTGAGGTGATGAGTCGCATTGCGGCACCGATGGTTGGAGGGATGGTGAGTGCGGTTCTTCTCACATTATTGGTGGTGCCTGCCGTTTTCTTTATATGGCGACGGAGATCATTTGATTAGAGTGAAAAAGTTATATGAAAGCGGACTTGACCTGTGTCTTAGACGCAGGTGTAGGCTTTGGATATGCGGGATAGTCCTAGGTGTGAGTCCGAAAATGAGAGGTGTTTATGAGAGTTAATCAATTAGCCGCCGCATTGGATGTTAGCGCCGACACTGTCCGTTATTACACCCGGATAGGCATGTTGGCGCCGAAAAAGAATCCTAATAATGGCTACAAAGAGTATACGGCTGCAGACAGGCAAAGATTAGGCTTTATTCTGGCGGCCCGGCAACTGGGATTTTCAGTGAAGGATATAGACATTATTTTAGCGCAAGCCAAAACCGGGAAAACAGCCTGCCCTCTGGTCAGAGAGTTGATTGAAGAACGGTTAAAGGAAACTGAGAAAAAGTTTGCTGGAACCAAGGTGCTCAGAGCACGCATGCAGGCAGCTGTAGAAGACTGGCAATCAAAGCCCGATAAAGCGCCGACCGGGCATATGATTTGCCACTTGATTGAAAGCTTTTCTAGCTAAAGCAGGGGATAAGACAGTGAATAGTTATCAATTAATCCAATCAGGAGAAAGGGCCTCGTTATGAATCAGATTACAAAGGATCAGCAGGCAAGCCAGGATAAATGCCATCAAGACGATCAGCAATCGTCAGCGGATTCCGCGAGCCTGGAGTTAATCATTGAGGGAGCGAGCTGCGCCAGCTGCGTCGGGAAAATAGAGGCGGCCCTAAATAATGTGCCGGGCGTTGAGAAGGCCGAAATGAATTTTGCGCAAAGAACAGCCACTGTCATTGGAGCAGTAAATTCAGGTGACCTGATTAAAGCAGTGGAAAAGGCCGGTTACAACGCGAAAGTACAGGAGGAGGGGACGGAGCAGGACTCATTGGATGAAAAGGAACAGGCAGACTGGGCCTACTACAAGCGTTTAATGCGTGAAATGACTATCGCCTTAACCTTGGGTGTTCCTTTGATGGCCTATAGCGTCATTGTCGGGGAGATGACGGTGACCACTAACACCGAACGCTCGGTCTGGCTGGTTATCGGGTTAATGACTCTTGGCGTGATGGTCTTTTCCGGCAAGCACTTCTTTGTCGGTGCCTGGAAATCCTTTGCGAATCACAGCGCAAACATGGATACGCTTATTGCCTTGGGTACCGGCACCGCCTGGCTTTATTCCATGGTGGTGGTGTTTTTCCCTTATGCCGTGCCGGAGATGGCGCGACATGTGTATTTCGAAGCGACCGCCATGATTATCGGCCTGATTGACCTGGGCCTGGCTTTGGAAATTAAAGCGCGTGGCAGAACCTCGGAAGCGATCAAGCGTTTAATCGGTTTACAGGCGAAAACCGCACGGGTCATTCGTGATGACAAAGAGATTGATATTCTGATTGAGCAGGTGCTGTTGAATGACAAAGTGCGGGTGCGGCCAGGCGAAAAGATACCTGTTGATGGAGTAGTGCTGGATGGCCATACGTCGGTCGACGAATCGATGCTGACCGGCGAACCCATGCCAGTAGAGAAGAAACAAGATGATGAGGTGGTGGGCGGCACGATCAATAAAACTGGTTCAATCGTGTTTAAGGCCACGCGGGTTGGAAAAGATACTGCACTGGCACAAATCATTAATATGGTTAAACGAGCGCAGAACTCCAAACCACCAATTGGCCGCCTGGCGGATGCGATCTCGGCATATTTCGTTCCGGTGGTGATGATAATTGCCGTAGTCAGCGCGCTGATCTGGTTGAATTTCGGCCCCGAACCAGCGGTAGCCTTTGCTATCGTTTCCGCTACCACCGTTTTAATCATTGCATGCCCCTGTGCCTTGGGATTGGCAACTCCGATGTCGGTGATGGTCGGTGTGGGCAAAGCGGCCGAGGCTGGGGTGCTGATTCGTAATGGCGAAGCCTTGCAAACTTCCTCCAAAATAACCGCCATGATCCTGGATAAAACCGGCACCATTACACTGGGTTCGCCCAAAGTCACCAATATTCATCTCGCGCATGCCGAGAGCGAAGATGAGGTGTTGCGCCTGGCGGCGAGCCTGGAAGCAGGTTCCGAGCACCCCTTGGCGGTTTCTATTGTGGAGTCCGCAACCGAACGCGATCTATCGCTCGATAAAGTCGAAAAGTTTTCCGCCATTGCCGGACATGGCGTAGAGGGTTTTGTCGGTGAGCAACAGTTGCTGTTCGGCAATGAAAAGCTGATGCGCGATAAAAACATCACCGTGGACAATCACGTGGATGTTGCCCAAAAAATGGCGGAGGAAGCCAAAACACCCATGTATTTTGCCGTGAATGGGGAGTTAGCGGCGATTATTGCCGTTGCAGACCCGATTAAAGAAGACTCCCTGTCAGCCATCAAACGCCTGCAAAAAAATGGTATACGCGTGGTGATGCTAACCGGCGACAACCGCGCTACGGCAAAAGCGGTGGCAACCAAAGTTGGGATCAACGAGTTCTTTGCTGAAGTGCTCCCGGAGCAAAAAGCTGAAAAAGTCGCTGAGCTGCAAATGCAAAATGAAATTGTTGGCATGACCGGCGACGGGATTAACGATGCGCCAGCACTCGCCCTGGCGAACGTTGGTTTTGCCATTGGTACCGGAACGGATGTCGCCATCGAGAGCGCCGATATTACACTGATGCGCGGCTCCTTGCATGGCCTGGCCGATGCGATCGCCGTCAGCAAAGCAACATTACGGAATATCAAACAGAATCTGTTTGGCGCCTTTATCTATAACGTCGCAGGTATACCTTTTGCGGCCGGAATTTTATATCCGTTTTTTGGGTTATTGCTCAGTCCTGTGATCGCGGGCGCGGCCATGGCCTTTTCATCGCTCACCGTGGTCAGCAATGCTAATCGTTTGCGCTTTTTTAAAGCGCAGGAACACTAAGAGGCTCTCGTTATGATGATCATTAATATTATCGGATTGTTACTGATAGCACTAATCGTCTGGTGGTTTTGGCTCTATAAGCCCCGTGAAGTCGCTGTCAGCGAGGGAGCGATCACGGTGACGGTTGAAGACGGTACCTATCAGCCGTCGCGGATAAAACTGGCGGCCGGCCAGCCGGCGACTATCCGGTTTATGCGTAAAGATGCCTCGCCCTGCGCCGGCACAGTGTTATTTTCCGATTTTGATATCAGTGAGGAGTTGCCATTGAATCAATTTAAATCCATCGTTTTGCCCGCGATGGAGAAAGGTGAGTATGCCTTCAGCTGCCAGATGCAAATGTATCGTGGCACGTTGCTGGTGGAGTAATCCATTTTTCAATAGGAGGTTGATATGACGGTTAAGAAGATAACGGCCATCATTGATGAGTTGCAACTGGCTGCAGTTGAAACCGCTTTGGAATTGCGGGGGGTAAAGGGTTTTACGGTTCATCCGGTCCAGGGGCGTGGAGATTATTGCAATACTTATTCGCGAAACCAGCTTGTGAATCACGTCCAAATTGAAATTTACACTAGCGGAAAGTATGCCCACAGAATCGCGAAGTTAATCATACGGACAGCGGATGTCGGTGCGCAGAGCGAAGGATTAGTGGCAATTACCGCTGTTGATCAATTGTATTGGGTTTGTGGCGGAGATACGGCTGCGGCAAATGAATTTAAATATTACGAGGTGAAGCATGGCTAGTAAACAAGGTTCTTTTTGGTTTACCCCGAAAGGCTTAGCGTCTCTGGGTCTGATCGGTGCCGCCAGCTATTTTCTGTTGATTGAGCATCGACAACATTTAACTCAATGGCTGCCGTTTTTAATCCTGGCACTCTGCCCTTTGATGCACATTTTTATGCACCGGGGGCACGGCGGGCATGAGCATGAAGATGCTCATATGACCGAAGAATCGGAAGAAAAAGCGTATCGCCGCGGTTACGAAGCAGGCAAAAAAGACTCGGGTCAACACCCGCATTAAAGGAGATAAATCATGCATGGCGAATCAGGTTACGGTCTTTGGACCCTGGTGATATTAAATTCAGCGATATTTATCTTCTTTGCGTTCAGTTTTACCAAGCCGCAAACGAAAACCGACTGGCGTAGCTTTGGCGCTTTCTCGGCGTTTATTATTGCCCTGTTTACCGAGATGTACGGTTTTCCGTTAACCATCTATTTCCTCTCCGGCTGGCTGGCGGAAAAGTATCCGGGCATCGATTTTCTGTCCCACGAGAACGGCCATCTTCTGCATACCGTTTTTGGATTTGAAGGCAATCCCCATTTCGACCCGCTGCACATTGCCAGCAATGTGCTGATCGTGTTGGGTTTCTTCCTACTTGCCTCAGCCTGGAATGTGCTACACAAGGCGCAGCAAACACGGTCGCTGGCGACCACCGGATGGTATGCCCGCTGCCGTCACCCCCAGTACATCGCCTTTATTTTAATCATGTTCGGTTTCCTGTTGCAGTGGCCGACCTTACCCACTGTGGTGATGTTTCCGATACTGGTGGTCGTCTATGTTCGATTGGCGAAACGTGAAGAACGAATGGCATTGGAAGAATTCGGCGATGACTATCGCCGCTATATGGAAACTACGCCGGCGTGGTTTCCGAAATTCAGCGTTAATAAAACAGTTTCAACTTGATGAGGATAGTCCAATGAAAAAACAAATCTCCACAGTGGTAATAGCAGCCGCACTTGCTACTCCGGTCTTCGCCGCAGGCGACCATCAACATGGCGCGAGTCAGCAAGATAAGAAAATGGAAGGCGGGATGATGATGGACAAGATGGACCATAGCAAAATGGGCATGATGGATCACAGCAAGATGGGTGGCATGCATGAACAGATGCAGAAAATGCATCAGCTCATGGGGCAGATCACCAAGGAGGATGACCCGAAAAAACGTGAGCAATTGATGCAACAACACATGGAAAGCATGCAACAGGGTATGAAATCCATAAAGGAGTCCATGGGCGAAATGAGAAGCAATAAGGGTAAAAGCAAGGCCGCACCGGCCATGAACATGGAGCAGCGAATGGATGTGATGCAACAGCGCATCGATATGATGGAAATGATGATGGATCAAATGGTGTCGCACAGTGCAGAAGAGAAGAAACTGCACCGGCATAAAAAACGTTAACGGAAAATTGAGTGGCGTGTCAATCGCACCGCTCAATCTGGCCTGAGAGCGATAAGCTGGCTTATATCAGTGATAGCAACAGAAGTGAGAAATGAAAGGAGTAATGTCATGACAAAGAAAGAACACAGACTGGGTGTTTCTGAAGCCAATCTGGTTAACAGGCATCTGAAAATTGAGACTGCACCCGCAGAATCTATTCGAGCGGCAGTCGCTGAAATCGATGAGATCTACGGGATGGATTCGGTTGCCTTCGACGAAAAACATTACCGGTTAGATCTGGCCTATGACGCTTCAAGGTTGTCGATAGAGGATGTGGAAAAGGTGATGACGACACATGGACTGGAGCTGAGCCATGGTTGGTGGACCCAACACAAGGAAAGTAACTACCGTTTTGTCGACCAGAACGTAAAAGACAACGCCAAGCATGAGCCATGGAGTTGCCATAAAAAGTAACGTCATGTGTGCATGCACCAGCAACACCTCCAAGAGGCATGAAATGATGGGGATATCAGGGTGAGCAGACATATTCTACAAGCGGTGGCGATGGGCATTGACACCCATCAGGAGCCAGTTGTGTATATGCAGGAGGACTGCCATATCTGCCGCGCAGAGGGCTTTAACGCGAACACGCGCTTGTCAATCAGCACCAGAACTGAGCAGTTGATTGCGACGCTTAATGTGGTTAGAAACGATAAGCTATTAGTGGGACAAATCGGGTTGTCCAAGATTACGCAGCAACGTCTAGATATTAAGGATGGCGAGTCGGTAAGTGTCAGCCATGCACAGGTTGTGAGGTCATTAAGCGCAGTACGTAAAAAAATTTACGGTCATAAACTCAGTGATCAGGAGATTGCCGATATCGTCGAGGACATCAGCGCCCATCGCTATTCAGATATCGAAATCGCGAGTTTTCTTAGCGTATGTGCAGGCAGTCGCTTGGACGTGGATGAAATCATCGGGCTCACTCAGGCCATGGTAGCGTGCGGTAAACGATTGAAATGGGCGGATCAAACAAAAGTTCTCGATAAACATTGCATTGGAGGATTGCCGGGCAACCGCACCACGCCTTTGGTGGTTTCCATAGTCAGCGCGGCGGGACTGACGATTCCCAAAACCTCGTCGCGAGCAATCACCTCTCCGGCGGGTACTGCGGATACCATGGAAGCACTGACTACCGTCAATCTGGAAATTACCGACATTCAACGTGTTGTAGCACAAACCCATGCCTGTCTCGTCTGGGGCGGGGCGGTGAATCTGAGTCCAGCTGATGATTTGTTGATTCGCATTGAACGGGCCCTGGACTTAGACGGCGAAGGACAGTTGATCGCCTCAGTGCTATCCAAAAAAATCGCCGCCGGTTCCACTCATGCGGTGATTGATATTCCCGTCGGCTCCACAGCTAAGGTGCGCTCGCAAAAAGATGCCGAGCGACTCTCTTCACTTTTTACCCAAGTGGGGGCTGCCTGTGGTATTCAAATTCGCTGCCTCATTACGGATGGTAGTCAACCGGTGGGACGAGGTATCGGCCCGGTAGAAGAAGCGCGCGATGTGTTGGCGGTATTGCAATGCGAGCACAATGCGCCACAGGATTTACGAGAGCGCGCTTTATTTTTAGCGGCACATCTATTTTCACTCGCTTATTCAGAGCGTTATGAACAAGGGTTGGAAAGAGCAATCGCAATTTTGGATGAAGGTAAAGCCTGGCAGCAGTTTCAGCACATTTTGGCTGCACAGGGTGGGATGAAAGCCCTGCCTGACCCCAGCTACCAACATACCGAAGCGGCCACAACTGCGGGCACACTTACCGCTATCGATAATCGTCAACTCGCGCGCTTGGCGAAGCTGGCAGGTGCTCCGGCGACAGAGGCTGCGGGGATGCGTCTTCATACACGTGTCGGCGAAAAGATTGAGGCTGGACAGTCTTTATTTACCCTCTATTCCGATACGATCGGAGAGCAACAATACGCGATGGAGTTTTATCGTCAATCGATGATTTTTACTATCGAGGAGGCGCAATGAGCGAAGCGACGGCTGTGAACGATAAATCTCCGCTGATATTTTCCCTGCACAATCATCCGTTGGTTGAATCTCTCGCTACTGCGATTGGTGGTCAGCGAGGCGACTTCAATGCCCGAAGGTTTCCCGATGGGGAGTCCTATCTGCGTATTCATTCTGCTGTAGAAAATCGCGCCTGTATTGTGGTGGCTGACCTGTCACACCCAAACACCAAATATCTACCGTTGTTGTTTTTATTGGAAACACTGCGGGAGCTGGGAGCAACGCAAGTGGGGTTAGTGGCGCCTTACCTCAGTTATATGCGTCAGGATCGCCGTTTTGTCGATGGGGAAGCGGTTACTTCACGTATTTTTGCCAAGTGCCTTTCTCAACATGCTGATTGGCTGGTCACCGTCGATCCACATTTGCATCGCTATCATTCCCTGGATGAAATCTATTCCATACCCAGTCGTGTTGTGCAAGGGGCTCCGGCATTGGCGCACTGGCTCAAAACGCAAAGCAACCTATTGTTGGTTGGGCCGGACAGCGAAAGCGAGCAATGGGTTTCTGAGATTGCTGCCTTTAGTCAACATCCTTTTGAGATTGGAGAAAAACAGCGCTTCGGGGATCGCCATGTCGAAGTGATGCTGCCCGACATCAACGAATTCAGGGATAGAACGGCTGTGATTATCGACGACGTAATCTCCAGTGGGCAGACGATTTTGGAATGTGTTAAAACACTTCAGTCCAAAGGAATCGACAAGATTCAGTGTGTGGCGGTACACGGCATATTTGCCGATCACTCCGATAAAACCTTACTGGCCTCAGGCCTGAGCCAGCTGGTCACGTCCAATACCATCCCCCATCCCTCCAATGCTATCGATATTACGTCGCAACTGATTGCGCCCGTGATCAGCATGCTTAAATTGCCAGGACAATCATTATGAAAATCACCTTTATCGGCGGTACCGAGACCGTTACCGGTTCAAAATTTCTGCTGGAAACCGACACGACAACTGTATTAGTCGATTGCGGTTTGTTCCAGGGCTACAAGTGGCTGCGGGAGCGCAATTGGCAAACCTTGCCTCTGGACATCGACAAACTGGATGCGGTGCTGCTCACTCACGCACATCTGGATCACTCCGGCTATATCCCGGTGCTATACAAGTGTGGCTTTCGCGGCCCGGTGTTTACCCATCACGCCACCAAGGCCCTGTGTCAGATCTTATTGGCCGACAGCGGCCATATCCAGGAGGAAGACACCAGGTATTACAGCAAACATAAACTGGGCAAGCACGCTCACCCTGAGTCGCTTTACGACCGCCAAACGGCGGAAGCCAGCATGACGCTATTTCAGTCCGTGGAGTTTGATGAACAGATCGAAGTCGGAGATATCCGTTTTTATCTGCAGCCCGCCGGGCATATTCTCGGTGCCGCCAGCATTATCGTGGAAGCGGAAGGGAAACGAATCGGCTTTTCTGGTGATGTCGGTCGCTTCGATGATGTGCTGATGAACCCCCCTCGGCTATTGCCGGAGCTGGATCTGCTGTTGATGGAGTCCACTTACGGCAACCGCCGGCACGACACCCAAGATCCGTTTCAGCAGTTGGCGGAAATTGTTAACCGTGTCGCTAAAAGCGGCGGCGTGCTGCTGGTCCCGGCCTTTGCGGTAGGGCGGGCGCAGGCCTTGCAACATCTGTTGGCGACCCTGATGGATCAGGACGATATCCCCAAAATGCCGATCTATCTCGACAGCCCCATGGCGATCAAAGTATCGGATATTTTTTGCCAGTTCAGTGACCAGCATCGGTTAAACCACGAGCAATGCTACCGCATGTGCGACTCCATCACTTATACCCGTACGGTGGATGATTCCAAGGCGATTGCGGGACAGGCTTTCCCCCATATTGTTATCGCTGGCAGCGGTATGGCTACCGGGGGTCGTATTCTCCACCATTTTAAACGCCTGTTAGGCAGCTCTAAAACCACGGTGCTGTTTACCGGTTATCAGGCGGGCGGCACTCGCGGCGCAAAAATGCTGGAGGGTGTCGAGAGCATCAAAATTCACGGTGAGTGGATTTCAAATAATGCGCAGGTGGCGGTCTTGCACGGTTTGTCCGGACACGGCGATTACATGGAGATCGAGCAATGGCTCAAACAATCCGCATTACAAAAAAACATGTCGATTCAACTGGTTCATGGTGATCCCGATGCCCTGGAAGGCATGCGCGATCATTTGCGACGCACCACGGCCTTCGATGTAGAGGTCGCCGGCTATCAAACAATACTCAAACTGTAGGAGCCTGTTATGCAAATTGAAACCTTAAAGGATGTGCTGAACTGGACCCGCGATTTTCATCAGCATTTGGCGAGCTGTTTACACCACTGCGACGACCGGAATCAAAGTGAACGTGCACGACTTTTGCTGGAGTACCTTGCTGAGCATGAACAAAAACTGGTTGCGGTGCTTGACAGCTTTGCACAAAGCGCGGGCGTTAATGCATTGAACACTTGGTGTTACGAATATCTCGATAAACACCCCATTGTTCGTCATGTCCAATGCGATCAGCCTTTCACGCAAATGAACACCGAGGAAATCATTTCGGAAATAACAGGGCAGCACAGCCAGGTGGTAGACCTTTACCGCTATTTGTACAGCCGGGCGGAAACCGATTCAGCGCGAAACTTATTGGCTCAGTTATTGGACTTGGAGGAACATGAAACGATGCGTATGACGCAAAGCGCCAACCGCCTGGAAGATATATAAATCGCAAGTTTTATTGCTGTTGTTTTAACACAAAGAGTATCTGTCATTGCAATTATTTATTACCAAGTAAAGGGGATACCCCATGAATCTTAATACCTACAAATTTTGTTTGGCGTCAGCATTCAGTTTTTCAGTTATTTGGATTGTTTGCAGTCTATTGGTCTGGCTCTTTCCGGAAATGATGATGAGTATGGCGGGTGATATGTTGCACGGCGACCTGTCGTCAATTGACTGGCAGCTTTCTTTTAAGGGTGTTTTGACAGGTCTGGCGGCATGGGCCGTAACTGCAGGCGTTATCGGATGGCTGTTGGCATTTTTTTACAACAGGCTCTTATAAGTAGAGCTGGATGCCACAAATTAAAGGCTAGGGTGCTATGCCGGGGTATCCGGAAGTACAGCATGAGATTAACTTAAGATTACGGATGAGACAGGCGTAATTATGACAGAGCATTCGCATCACGAAAGATCGGCACAATATCGAGAAAATAGCCTGACATTAGTGGGTGCCGTGTCGATGGGTACCGGTGTAATGATCGGCGCCGGCATATTGGCATTAACGGGGCAAATAGCCGAGCTGGCCGGTGCGCTATTTCCCTTGGCCTTTCTTGCCGCTGCGATAGTGACGGCTTTTAGTGCGTATTCCTACGTGAAAATGTCAAATGCCTTTCCTTCCGCGGGAGGAATTGCGATGTTTCTGGAAAAAGCCTATGGCCGAGGCGTAATAACGGCTGCCGGTGCATTGTTCATGTATTTTTCGATGGTTATCAATGAAAGTCTTGTCGCTCGTACATTTGGCGCATACAGTACTCAGTTGTTCGACATTGATCCGGGCAGCTGGATCGTACCGGCCCTGGGTGTAGGGCTACTGTCGTTTGCTTTTCTGATCAATATCTCCGGCAATCGCCTGATCGGAATATTTTCTCTGTTGATGGCTTTTATCAAGGTTGGCGGTATTGCCATTTTTGCCATTGCCGGATTGTCGCTGGCCGGGTTTTCACTGGAAATTAACGCTATCGAAATCAGGGAAACCTCTGCCGAAGGGTTTCTGGCGGCAATGGCGCTAGCGATCCTGGCCTATAAGGGATTTACCACCATCACCAATAGCGGTTCGGAGATTGTTGAGCCACACCGTAATGTCGGACGGGCAATCATTATTTCGATTGTTATCTGCGTACTCGTATATTTTTTGGTGGCATTGGCGGTAGCAGGCAATCTTAGCTTAGACGAAATTATCGCTGCAAAGGATTTTGCACTGGCGCAAGCTGCTCGTCCTGCTTTCGGTGATTATGGCTTATGGTTTACCGTGGTGCTGGCCATTATAGCCACGGTTTCCGGCGTCATTGCCAGCGTGTTTGCGGTATCGCGCATGCTGGCCATGCTGACCGATATGAAGCTGGTTCCGCACAGCCATTTAGGCATGCCCGGCGATATCCAGAAACACACACTGGTCTACACCATCGTATTGGCGATGTGCCTGACGGTATTTTTTGATTTAAGTCGTATCGCTTCATTGGGAGCAATTTTTTACCTGACGATGGATATCGCTGTGCATTGGGGCATATGGCGCTACTTGCGCAAGGAGATTAATGCCAACGCTTTTATTCTTATGGCTGCGATCATTTGCGATCTGATGGTGCTGGGCGCATTTCTGATGGTCAAGGCTAAAACCGACATGTTGGTTATCTATGCCGCCCTAATCGGTATGCTGTTTATCCTCATTGGTGAGCGATTTTTTATACGGTCAAAAAATGAAAACTAAGGTTATTAAGGATAGAAATCCCCACAGTGCTTGGCCCTAGATAGGCACAGCAGCCATGTGTCTATTGAACCAGGATCTGACAACCCATTGGAGTAGAAAAAGGTAATCCATTATGAAAGATAAAAAGGCAGAAAAAAAAGGCAAAGCGCACTGCGAAAATACTGAAATATGTGTGTTTTGCGGACAGCGAAAGCATTTGCCGGCGTTCGAACATGATACGCAAAAGATTTCCGCATTCGATCGTTTTCTGCACACCTCCATGGCAAAAATTTTTGGTCTATCACCGGCTTCGCTGGCGGTAGCTTATTTTGACTGGCTGACTCATTTGGCCATCGCCCCCGGTAAGCAGGTGGAACTGGCGCAAAGCGCCGGGGAAAAAACCGTGCTATTAGCTAATTATGTCGCGCAGCAGCTGCAGCATGGCGAAGAGGAACCCGAATGTTGCGTGTATCCGCTACCGCAGGATCGGCGCTTCAAGGATGAAGGTTGGGAGAGCTGGCCCTACAATCTGTATCAGCAGGCGTTTTTGCTGACCGAGCAATGGTGGCAGGAAGCGACTTGTAGTGTACGAGGCGTCACGCGGCATCATTCGGATGTCATGCCATTCCTCACCCGCCAGCTGCTGGATATGTTTTCCCCGCTGAACTTCCCCATGACTAATCCGTGCGTGGTAAAAGCAACCCGGAAAGAGAGGGGGATGAATTTCGTCAAAGGGGCGCAGAATTTTCTTGAGGATTTGTCACGGCAAATCACCCAGGCGCCGCCGGCCGGTACGGAAGACTACAGAGTAGGTGAAAATATTGCCGTCACCAAGGGCAAGGTCGTTTATCGAAACCGGCTGATCGAGCTAATTCAGTATGCACCAGCGACCGAAGAGGTGTATGCCGAGCCAATACTCATCGTGCCTGCCTGGATCATGAAATATTATATCCTGGATTTGTCACCGGAAAATTCCCTGGTGAAATACCTGGTCGATCAGGGCCATACCGTGTTTATGATCTCGTGGAAAAACCCCGATGCGGATGACCGCGAACTGGGCTTTGAGGATTATCTCAACCTGGGTGTGATGGAAGCATTAAAGGCGGTCACCACTATCCTACCGAAGCAGCAGGTGCATACGGTTGGTTACTGTCTTGGCGGCACGCTGCTCGCGGTGGCGGCAGCGGCAATGGCGCGCGATGCGGATGAACGCTTAAAAAGCATAACGCTGTTTGCCGCACAGGTGGATTTTGAAGAGGCTGGGGAATTGCTGCTGTTTATCGATGAGAGCCAGTTGGCCTTTCTGGAAGATACCATGTGGGAGCAGGGCTATCTTGATGCCACCCGTATGGCTGGCGCCTTCTATATGTTGCGCTCGCATGACCTGATCTGGTCGCGTATCGTCGAACAGTACCTGTTGGGCAATCCCGCTGATCTAAACGATCTGATGGCATGGAACGCTGATGCGACCCGTATGCCGTACCGGATGCACTCGGAATATCTACGCAGTCTGTTTTTGAATAACGACCTGTCCGAGGGGCGGTTTAGCGTTAGTGGTAATCCGATTGCCCTGACGGATATCCGGGCACCTATCTTTGCCGTCGGCACCCAGCGTGATCATGTCGCTCCCTGGCAGTCTGTCTATAAGATTCGCCATTTTACCGATACTGATGTCACCTTTCTGTTAGCCAGCGGCGGGCATAATGCGGGGATCGTCAGCGAACCGGGGCATCCTCATCGCAGCTATCAGCTGGCTAAGTCCAACAGTACTGATAAATATATCGGGCCCGATGCATGGTGTGATCATACGCCGCTACAGGAAGGTTCGTGGTGGCCGGCCTGGTGTCAGTGGCTGGCTGAGCAGTCTGGGGGGAAAATGAAACCGCCGAAAATGGGGGCGCCGCAGCAGGGTTATAAAGTCTTGGGGGATGCACCCGGTGAATATGTGATGCTGAAGTAGGAGAAAGGTACATGAACGATACATTGCAAGGGAAGAAAGGGCTGGTGGTCGGCATCGCCAACGCGCATTCGATCGCCTGGGGCTGTGCCAAGGCGTTTCATGCCGCCGGGGCGGAACTGGCGATTACTTATCTGAACGCAAAGGCCGAGCCCCATGTACGGCCGCTGGCGGAGAAGGTGAACGCGCCCATTGTTGCAGCACTGGATGTGACGGACGATGCACAGATGGAGGGGTTGTTTGAGGTTATCGATAATACCTGGGGCAAACTGGACTTTCTATTGCATGCCATCGCCTTCGCGCCGCAGCAGGATTTGCATGGGCGGGTAACGGATTCCTCCCGTCAGGGCTTTTTGCAGGCGATGGATATTTCTTGCCATTCCCTCGTCCGCCTGGCGCGCCTGGCTCAGCCGCTGATGCGGGATGGCGGTTGTTTGCTGACCACGACCTACTATGGTGGTGAAAAGGTGGTTGAACATTACGGGGTGATGGGGCCGGTCAAAGCCGCTCTGGAAGGTACAGTCAAATATTTGGCGGCGGAGTTAGGCGCCAATAAAATACGGGTCAATGCGCTATCGCCTGGACCCATTGCTACCCGCGCCGCCAGTGGTATCGCTCATTTCGATCAACTGCTGGCAATCGCTCGCGAAAAATCACCGAATCATGAATTGATCTGTATCGATTGTGTCGGTGCTTATGCCCGGTTTCTGGTCAGTGACGAGGCGCGGCTGGTCACCGGCAGTACGGCCTACATCGATGCCGGATTTAATATTATGGCGACCTAAGGAGGCGCACCGTGAATCAATTGAGTGGAGAGATTGCCGGTATTTTGGCGATCACTGTGATCGTAATCACGCCGTTACAGTATGACCACTGTGCGCACTGCAAGGAGATAATCGATGGGAGCAGTCAGGTATGGATGGACTAATTGAAAACAAGGTTTTCAATGAAATAGATATTGGGGATACCGCCAGTGTCGAGCATATGCTGACGCAAAGGGATATCCAACTGTTTGCCCTGATGTCGGGTGATGTGAACCCGGCCTATATGGATGAAGGATTCGCCAAAAGCGATATGTTTCACAAGATAATCGCCCACGGCATGTGGGGTGGCTCATTGATTTCAACCGTGCTAGGCACCCAGTTACCGGGGCCGGGCACCATTTATCTCGGCCAGACGTTACGGTTTTTAAAGCCTGTCGGCATCGGTGACAGGATCACTGCGCGAATTACGGTTAGCGGGAAAGACGACAGTACCCAGCGGCTGATTCTGACGTGCGTCTGTCTTAATCAGGACGGCAAGGAAGTGATTACTGGTGAGGCAGAGGTGATTGCGCCCACTGATAAAGTCAAACGTAAGCGGGTCAGGTTGCCGGAGCTGGAGTTTAAGTTTAAGGAAGAGAAATGCCCTAATCACCACCGCGTGATCTGTATGGCCGACGGACTGCCACCGGTCAGGACGGCGATTGTGCATCCGGTTGATCGTTATTCTTTGCGTGGTGCGATTGCCGCTGCGGAGGCAGGGATCATTGAAGCCATACTGGTGGGGCCGGAAGATAAAATCCGCGCTATGGCGCAGGCAGAAGATATTGACCTGTCACCCTATGCCATCGTTGCAACACCACACAGCCATGCAGCGGCGGAAACCGCTGTGCAGTTGGCGCGTGAAGGCAAAGTCGAAGCCCTGATGAAGGGCCATCTGCGCACCGATGAGCTGATGTCTGCCGTAATCAATAAAACCAAGGGTTTGTGTACGGGGCGGCGCATGAGCCATATCTTCATGGCTGATGTGCCCGCCTATCCCCGGCCACTTTTTGTGACCGATGCGGCTATTAACATCAATCCGAGGTTAGCGCAGAAGAAGGATATCGTACAAAACGCGATTGACCTGTTTCTATGTGTTGAGCAATTCACCCCACGGGTAGCGCTGTTGTCGGCGGTGGAGACGGTCAATGAGGAAATACCCTCTACCCTGGATGCCACGGCACTGTGCAAAATGGCCGAGCGCGGACAAATTACCGGTGCATTGCTTGATGGCCCGCTGGCGTTTGACAATGCAATTTCCGAGAAAGCCGCTGCGATCAAAGGTATCCAATCACAGGTCGCCGGCAAGGCGGATATTCTGGTAGTGCCCGATCTGGTGTCGGGCAATATCCTGCTCAAGCAGCTGACCCTGCTTTCCGGCGCTTATACGGCGGGTATCGTGATGGGGGCACAGGTGCCGATTATTCTGACCAGCCGCGCCAGCACGGAACTGGCGCGCAAAGCGTCCTGCGCCTTGGCACTGCTCACGGTGCGTGGTGGCAAAGCCGAGTGTCAACATGGCAAGGAAAGCACATGAGTGACAGCATTATCGTATTTAATGCTGGATCGTCCAGCCTAAAATTCTCGTTGTTCGATGCGACCACCAGCGATCTGCAATTCCATGGTGAAGTGGAGGATATAGCGAGTAAACCCAGTTTGACCGTCTATGACGCGAGTAAAACAACCGTCTTTGAAAAAGCCGGACTTTACTGTAGCCATGAAGCGGCCTTGTCCGCGTTGCTCAGATGGCATGCAGACCATGAGGACACCGCCGAAATTGTGGCCGTTGGCCATCGAGTGGTGCACGGGGGCAAGGAGTTTGCCGAATCCGTCCTTATTACCGCAACGATCATCGAAAAACTGGAAACACTTATCCCGCTCGCACCCTTGCACCAGCCGCACAACCTGGAAATTATTAAAGTCTTTGCGGCGTTGCACCCAACTATCCCGCAAATAGCCTGTTTCGATACCGCCTTTCACCGTACCCAGCCACGCACAGCGGAACTGTTTGCGCTGCCGTGTCGCTACAGCGATGAAGGCGTACTCCGTTATGGTTTTCACGGATTATCCTATGAATATATTGCCTCCGTGCTGCCCGGCTATGCCGGTAAAAAAGCGCAAGGTCGGGTGATCGTTGCTCATCTGGGTAACGGCGCCAGCATGTGTGCGATGAAACAGCGCAGGAGTGTAGCCACTACCATGGGTTTTACCGCGCTTGACGGACTGATGATGGGGACACGCTGCGGTGCGCTTGACCCCGGTGTGGTGCTGTATCTAATGCAGGGAAAAGGCCTGACGGTAGAGGAGGTTACCCGGTTGCTCTATCAGGAATCGGGGCTAAAGGGCGTATCGGCAATGAGTCACGATATGCGGGACCTGTTGGCAAGCGATGCGCTTGCGGCAAAAGAAGCGATCGAATTATTTTGCTACCAGGCAGCCAGACAACTGGCCGGACTGATCCCCGCACTTGGCGGACTCGACACACTGGTCTTTACCGCCGGGATCGGCGCGGGTTCGCCCGAGATTCGCAAAAACATCTGCGCGCGGTTGTCTTGGCTAGGACTGCGGTTGGATAACCAGGCTAACCAAGCACAAGGGCACAGCATCCACTCACCGGAAAGTACGGTGGATCTGTATGTCATTCCAACCAATGAAGAACGCACCATTGCCCGCGCGACGATGAAAATGGTCGCCGCCAAAGGAGGTTGTAATGAGAAACGGTGAAGGTCAAAAAGCGGTTGATAACGGGAGATAAAGATGTTTCCGACAAATGATGAAGATTTACACCGCATCCGGCAGCGAGCGTCCCTGTACCGGGAGCGCTATCCGGCGTTCGCCCACTGGGCCGAGGGTTACGGCGTCATAAAACATAGTGACGAAACTCAGATCCGGGTGTTTGATTTGTGCCAGCAATTGTTGTGTAAGGACCGCTATGATCAGCTTGATGGCCCGCTGGCTATTTTTTGTGCGGCGGACCGCCTGACCAGCGCCGCGATGTGGTTGGTGGCACACATGACATACGCTTCTAGGGTTTATCTCGACGGTCGCGCATTGACGGCTGAGGACTTCAAGGCCAACCCGCAGGGACATACCGGTGGCTCGCTGAATATGGCGCCAGCCTATGTCGGCTATATGGTCGCCAATACATTGGCTGGCACAACCCGCAGCTGGTTGATGGGGCAGGGGCACTGTGTCGCCGCAATCGACTCGGTCAACGTGCTGTTGGGCAATTTATTGCCAGAACAGGCCGCTCGATATGGTTTGACGAATCAGGGTTTATCGCATCTGATCGAGGACTTTTACAGCTATGCCATTAACCAGGAAGGCCGCCCCGGCGTGCCCTTAGGCAGCCATGTCAATCCCCACACGGCTGGGGGTCTTATCGAAGGGGGGTATCTGGGTTTTGCCGAATTGCAGTATGTGCATATGCCGCTGCCGGGTGAACATCTGGTGGCGTTTCTCAGCGACGGTGCGTTCGAAGAACAACGCGGCAGCGACTGGGCCAGCCGCTGGTGGCGAGCGGAGGACTGTGGTCTGGTGACGCCGGTAATGATCGCCAATGGTCGTCGTATAGACCAGCGATCCATCATGTATCAACAAGGTGGTTTGGAATGGTTTTTTCAGCACCTGCAACTGAATGGGTTCTATCCGATCGCCATTGATGGCAGGGATCCGGCGGCGTTTATTTGGGGAGTTTTTGAATCCGAAGCCCGTTTGCAGGCCTGCAGCGCACAGGTTCAGGCTGGCCATATGAGTTATCCGGTGAAATTACCTTACTTGATTGCCGAAACGATAAAAGGCTATGGTTTTTATGGTGAGGGAACCAATGCCGCACATGGTGCGCCGCTACCTGAAAATCCTAAGTATGACCTTTCATCCCGTGGCTTGTTTAATGAGTCTGTAGCAGGTTTATTTGTATCTGAAAAAAAGCTCAGGCAGGCCGTATCGCAATTAAACACGCATGATAAAGATGCCCGGCTGCCGGAGAAGGATCATCCACTCTGCCGGAGGAATATTTCTCTTAGCTCAATCCCGGCATTTCAATGGGTAACCGTGGGTGCCGAATATTCCCCCATGGAAGCGATTGACAGGCAGTTCATTGCTCTAGTGTATGCTAATCCTCAATTGAGGGTAAGGGTTGGCAATCCCGATGAATTGCGCAGTAACCGTATGGGACATACGCTTGATAAGCTGAAACACCGTGTGCTGAAACAGGAAGACGGCGTGGCCGAGTCGATTCAGGGTGCTGTTATCACAGCCCTGAATGAAGAAGCTGTGGTGAGCGCAGCGCTAGGTAATAAAGGCGGAATTAACCTCGTGGTTTCCTATGAAGCCTTTGCCGTGAAAATGCTGGGAGCGATCCGTCAGGAGATCATTTTTGCACGTCACCAGAAAGAGTTAGGCCGTGCCCCTCAGTGGTTGTCGGTACCGGTAATCGCTACATCGCATCTCTGGGAGAACGGTAAAAACGAACAGTCACACCAGGATTCATTATTTGGCGAGGCCTTAATGGGTGAAATGAGCGATGTAGCGCGTGTGGTATATCCCGCCGATGCGAATAGCGGCATCGCCTGTTTAAACGCCTGTTATCGGACACAGGGACAAATCTGGGCGCTCACGGTACCGAAACAACAGGTGAAGACCATTTTTAGCAAACAACAGGCGCAGCTCCTGGTGAGCCAGGGTGCTATAACCCTGGGGGAGAGCAACAATGCCGAAGTGCAGCTGGTTGCGGTGGGGGCTTATCAGCTCGATCTTTGTATCCAGATCCAACAAGAGCTTAGCGAAAATGGTATTTCTAGCTTTGTCACCTATTTGATGGAACCCGGCCGTTTTCGTAAGCCCAGAGATCGATCGGAACAGGCCTTTGTTAGCAGCGTTTCAGCTAAAGAAGCGCTGTTTCCTTCGAACATAGCCCTGCGTGTGTTTGTCGCTCACTTGCGCCCGGAAACCCTGCTTGGTGTGTGCAGGCCTTTGGACCTGGGACCGCAGCGCTGTATTGCCTTCGGCTACACCAACCAGGGCGGCACGTTGGACACCAACGGGCTGTTTAAGGCCAATGGCTGTGAACTTGAAACTGTAGCAGTTGCTGCGATACGGAAGTTAGTCCTTCTAAAAAAGAGTGAGTTATGAAAAGTTTTAATGATAATCGACGCAGATTTTTAACCGTTGCCACCTCCTTTGTCGCTGGTGCTGGCGCAGTGGGCCTGGCGATACCCTTTGTGCAATCCTGGACTCCCAGTGCAAAAGTCAGGTCTTCGGGGGCGCCGGTTAAGGTGGATGTCTCGAAAATTGATCCTGGAGCCATTATCACCGTGGAATGGCAGCGCAAACCGGTCTGGGTGTTGCGACGTACCAAAGATAACATTGAAGAACTTAAAGAGCCTGCCCACAAGAGCCTACTCAGGGATGCGGACTCCGAGATGAATCAGCAGCCGGATTATGCAAAAAACGCCTACCGCAGTATCCGTGGCGATATCTTTGTGGTGGTAGGTATTTGTACGCACCTGGGTTGTGTGCCGAACTATAAACCCGAGGGGATAGCGGGTGTTGATCACGCATTATTTTACTGCCCCTGTCACGGCTCCAAGTTCGATCTGGCCGGGCGGGTATTTAAAGGGGTGCCGGCCCCTACCAACCTGATTATTCCTCCGCATCAGTACTTGGGAAACAACGTATTGGAGATCGGTTCCGATGCCACCACCAGCTAGCGCCATTCAGCCAAAACCGCGCCACCTAAGCAATCAAAGAAAAGGAAACAGCCATGAACGATAAGTTTGAACAATCATTGCCGGACATACCCATTTCACCGCGTCAGATTGCTTTGGGTATTGTCATCGCGCTCGCGGTGTATCTGGGCTACAGCAGTTTTTACACAGTCTCGGCGGAATCCGTCGGCGTCGTACAGCGCTTTGGTCACTACCACTATGTCGTCGATCCTGGCCTGCATTTCAAAATTCCCTTCGGTGTTGATCAGGTGGTTCAGGTCCCAGTGAAACGTCAGCTCAAAGAAGAATTTGGCTTCGGTACACCCGGCGCGACGTTTACGCGACAGATGTCCGATCCCAGGGAATGGGAGCTGGAAACCACCATCGTTACCGGAGACTTGAATGCGGCGCTGGTGGAGTGGGTGATTCAGTTTCGCATTGAGAACGCCTTCGACTTCCTATTCAAAGTGCGCGATCCGGGGGATGCCCTGCGGGACATTTCCGAATCGGTGATGCGCGAAGTTGTCGGTGATCGTACGGTAGATGAAGTGTTGACCATCGGTCGTCAGGACATTGAGGCCAATGCCCAGACCAAGATGCAGGAGGTGGTTAACCTCTATGAAATGGGCTTGCGCATAGATCAGGTGCAGCTCAAGAACGTCAATCCGCCGAAACCGGTAAAGGCTTCCTTTGATGAAGTCAACGAAGCGCAGCAGGAACGTGAGCGCATGATTAATGTAGCCCGCGGCGAGTACAACAAGGCCGTACCCCAAGCCAGGGGTACGGCGGAACGCTCCATCCAGGCAGGGGAAGGGTATGCGATCCAGCGTGTCAATCAGGCGGAAGGGGACGCGGCCAAATTTAACGCGCTGCTGGCTGAATATATCAAGGCACCGGGGGTTACCAAGCGGCGACTCTACCTGGAAACCCTGCAGGAGGTATTGCCAGTCGTGAAAAACAAAATTGTGCTCGACGATAAAGCAGCGTCCGTTTTGCCGTTGCTGCAACTCAACGCCATGCAAGGAGAACCCCGATGAACAGATTCATCTACATCGCGCTGGCGGTATTATTTCCGCTACTGATCGTTGCCTATGAAGCGTTCTATACCGTGAACGAAACCGAGCAGGTGATCATGACGCAGTTCGGTAAACCCGTGGGCGGAATTGTTAATGAAGCCGGCCTGAAATTAAAGATTCCCTTTATCCAGAAAGTCAATCGTATCGAAAAACGGATATTGCTTTGGGATGGTTCCGCCAACGATATGCCGACCAAGGACAAGCTTTATATCACGGTTGATACCTTCGGCCGCTGGCGCATCAAAGATCCGCTGCAGTACTTCCTGCGGTTACGGGACGAGCGCAGTGCCCAGTCCCGGCTGGAGGATATTCTCGGCAGTGAAACCCGCAATGCCGTCGCCAAACACGAATTGATTGAAATTGTCCGAACCACCAAAGACAGAACGCCTGCTGTTGATCCCCTGCTGGCAGAAGCGGACGTTGGAAAATTGCTACCGATTAAGCGCGGCAGGCGGCAAATTGAAGAGGATATTTTTTCCGCCGCGTCCGTAAAACTGGCGGAATTCGGTATTGAGTTGCTCGATATCCGGTTTAAGCGGATTAACTATAACGAAAGCGTCCGGCAGAAAATCTACGCCAGAATGATCAGTGAACGCCAGCAGATTGCTGAGCGGTTTCGTTCCGAAGGTGCCGGTGAGGCCGCCAAAATTATCGGCAACAAGGAAAAAGACCTGCAGCGTATTGAGTCCGAAGCGTACCGAAAAATTCAATCTATTCAAGGTGTGGCCGATGCCAAAGCCACAGAAATCTATGCGGCGGCCTACAACCAAACCAAGTCGTCACGTGAACTGTATGACCTTGTGAAGACATTGGAAACCTACAAGCAGGTGATTGATCCTTCCACCACGCTGGTATTAACCACCGAAAGCGAGTTGTACCAGTTGTTGAATGGCGTGGGCCAGCAACCCTGAGGAGGTTTTGATGAACAAACTGGAATTCACGATTCACTGCCCTGTTTGTTATATGACAAAAATCAACCGATCACTGTTGGTGAACTATCAGGGCGTTGATCACTATTTTTGTTCGACCCAGTGTCTGGAGCGATTTAAGTCCCATCCACATCTGTTTGTGGGTGACCCCCAACATGGCAAGTCACCCAAGCAGAAAGACCAGGTGGTGTTAAAGAAGCGTCGCATTCGATTTTGCGAAGCCATCAGCGATCCCCTTAAAGCAGAACTGGAAGCCTCACTGCAGATGCTGATGGGTGTTGAAGCAATTGTGTTTGAAGGTGAAGACTTGTACGTGACTTACGACCTCATTCAAGTCTCTCTGGAGGATATTGAAAAAGCCATCGAGAAAGCGGCAGTTGGGTTTCGCAAAGGTGTGTTGGATCAGGTTAAACGGGGACTGATTCATTACAGCGAGGAGTGTGAACTCGACAACCTTGCACACCTGACCAAGGACGGTGGTTGTCACTGAGGAAAATGCAATGAATAAAAAGCAGCAATTGAATCTGGTCTACCTGTTTGTGGCGCTGTGGGGGGTTGTGCTGTTTCAGAGCTTCTGGGGACACACAGCTAGTCAGGCTCAACTGAGTTACAGCGAGTTTGAGCGCTACCTGCAACAGGGCTGGTTAAAAGACCTGGTGGTTGATCAGCAAACCATTCGCGGCAGCTTCAAGGAGCCGATTGAGGGCAAAGACCACTTCGTTACACCCCGGGTCGATATCGACCTGGCGGAAAAACTCGCCCCCTATAACGTGGACTACAAGGGTGTTGTCTCCGGTGGGCCGCTTGCCACATTAATCGGCTGGATCGCTCCGGCACTGGTGTTTTTCCTGGTGTGGTTTTTGATGTTCCGTAAATTTGCCGACAAGCAGGGCATGGGCGGCATGATGAATATCGGTAAGAGCAAAGCCAAGGTGTTGGTTGAGAAAGATACGGGCGTCACGTTTGATGACGTGGCTGGGGTGGATGAGGCCAAGGAAGAATTGGTGGAAGTGGTGCAGTTCTTAAAAGAACCGGGGAGATATAGCCGATTGGGTGCCCATATTCCCAAGGGGGTATTACTGGTTGGCCCGCCGGGTACCGGTAAAACACTGATCGCCCGCGCCGTGGCGGGGGAGGCCGGAGTGGCGTTCTTTTCCATTAGCGGCTCGGAATTTATCGAAATGTTTGTCGGTGTTGGTGCCGCCAGAGTGCGGGATCTGTTTGAACAGGCCAAGCAACATGCCCCCGCCATTATTTTTATCGACGAACTGGATGCCTTGGGTCGTGTGCGCGGTGTAGGCCCCATGTCCGGGGGCCACGATGAGCGTGAACAAACCCTGAATCAGTTACTCAGCGAACTGGATGGTTTTAATCCCTCTGAAGGCGTGATCATTCTCGCAGCCACCAACCGGCCCGAAATCCTCGACCCGGCCTTACTACGCGCTGGCCGCTTTGACCGTCAGGTATTGGTCGACCGCCCGGATAAAGTCGGCCGTGGACAGATACTTCGCGTCCATATGGTAAAGATACAGGCCGATGATACGGTCAGCATAGAAGCAGTTGCGTCGCTAACCACCGGATTCAGTGGCGCGGACCTGGCGAACCTGGTTAATGAAGCGGCGCTGCTCGCCACCCGGCGCGGTGCCGACAGTGTCTCCATGGAGGATTTTGTCAATGCCATCGAGCGCATCATTGCTGGCTTGGAGAAGAAAAACAAACTGATCAATCCACAGGAAAAGGCCGTCGTCGCGCATCACGAAATGGGTCATGCCCTGGTGGGCATGGCGCTCAGCCCGGAACAGCCGATTCAAAAAGTCTCCATAATCCCCCGTGGTGTGGGAGCGCTTGGCTACACCATCCAGCGCCCCTCGGAAGATCGCTATTTAATGAGCAAAAAAGATTTGCAGAATCGTATCGCCGTGCTGTTGGCGGGGAGAGCGGCGGAGCAACTGATCTTCGACGAAGTGACCACCGGCGCCGCCGACGATTTGGTGAAAGCCACGGATATTGCCCGAGCCATGGTGACCCAGTATGGCATGTCGGACGAGATCGGCATGCTGTCCATTGATACGCCAAAATCGCCGTTTCTCGATCCATCCATCACTGATTCCAGCCTGCGTTTCGGCCCCGATATGGCACAGCGGGTATCGGCAGCCGTCAGCCAACTGTTGAATGACGCTTTTGCCCTGGCGACGGATATCCTCACGCTCAATCAGTCGTTACTGGAAGAAACCGCCCAACGGTTGCTGGCGGAGGAAACCCTGGACGATCAACATCTGTCTGGCATCAAACAGAAAATCACTGTGTCCAGGGCGATTCAACAAGTGGCTTTTTCCGCCTTCACGTCTGCGGAGAACCATTAATGCAGGCGAGAGTAAGGCGCATCAATCAGATCGTCTTCAGTCGCCACGGCATTATGGGCCGTGGAGGATGTAATACGTGCTATGAATGACTACCAAACGCAACTTTCCCATCTGATGCTGTTCGCCCAAAGCATCGGCATCGGCTTTCTGATCGGGCTCGAACGGGAGCGCCACAATAACGCCATTGCCGGGGTGCGCACGTTTACCCTGATTGCGCTCGCCGGCAGTCTGGCCGGCTATATTGCTACACCTGAACAGAATGTGGGGCTGGCCATTGCGATTGGTCTGTTGGTTGGTCTTTCATTGGTCGTTGCGCAGGCAAAATCAACATCCGAAGAGTCGGATACGACGACGGTGATGGCCGGGTTAATCGCTTTTGCGCTTGGCTACAGTCTGTGGCTGGGACATCCGTTGTTGCCGGCGACTTTAGCCATCGCTATCACCGCTATTTTGTATTTCCGCGAGCAATTGCGGCAGGTGCCGCAGCAGTTGACGGATAAGGATATCCGGTCGTTCTTCCAGTTTGCGGCGGTCGCGTTTATTTTGCTGCCCATCCTGCCTGATACCACCTATGGTCCCTATGCGGTGTTTAACCCGTATCAAACCGGTTGGCTGGTGGTGTTGATCAGCGGTATCAGTCTCGCCGGTTACGTAGCGCTACGCTGTCTGGACGGCAAGGCAGGGCTGCTGATTCTCGGCTTGTTTGGTGGCCTGGTTTCCACCACCGCGACGACCCTCGTCTATGCGCGACACAGTAAGAGCCTACGGGGATTTTCCACCGTTGCCAGCACCATCATCCTGCTCTCGCACATTGTCCTGTTCATTCGCGTTGGTATCCTGGTTTCAGTGGTAGAGCCTTCGATGTTGCGGCCCATGTTGCCTTGGTTATTAGGCGGCGGTTTAGTGGGTGGTGTTTATGGGCTTTGGGCTTATCGTCGTGCTGTCAGTGCACAAAAAGCCCTCCCGGATCTGGAGGTCAGAAATCCGGCGGAGCTGAAAACGGCGCTGGGCTTTGCGGCGGCATTCGCTGTGGTATTGCTACTGGTATCGTGGATGAACGACAACTTCGCCGATACCGGTGTTTATGTCGTGGCCTTTATCTCAGGTTTGACGGACCTGGATGCCATTACCATTTCCAATCTTAAATTGGTATCGAGCCAGACACTCAGTTCACCAGTGGCGGTAACCGCCATCGTTATCGCCTTCGTAGCCAACCTGATTTTTAAGTACGCGATTGTCCTGACGGCGGGGGCTAAGACGTTGCGTCTTCCGGTGGCCATGGGCTTTTTAACCTTGTTGATCGGCATCGCGTTGGGTCTCGCTGCGGATCGTTTCTTGTAACCCCTATAACCCTGACGATGGAGAAGATTATGACAACGTTGATAAACGCTCGATGGAAACTCAGACCATTATTCCCCCGCGCTCTGCTGGTTCTGTTATTTACGCTGCCGTGGTTAAGCGGCTGCGGCGTTAACAACATCCCCACCTACGATGAGCAGGCGAAAGCTGCCTGGGCCCAGGTGGAGAATCAGTACCAGCGGCGTGCGGATCTGGTTCCCAATCTAGTCGCCACCGTCAAAGGTTATGCCGCCCATGAACAGGAAACGCTGATAGCGGTGACTGAGGCCCGCGCCAAAGTCGGTTCCATTCAGGCGGGCAAAGATCTACTTGATAATCCACAGAAGCTACAGCAGTTTCAGGCAGCTCAGAGCGAGCTGGGAAGTGCGCTACAGCGTCTTATGGTCGTCGTTGAGCGCTATCCCGATTTGAAAGCCAATCAAAATTTTCTGGCGTTGCAATCCCAGTTGGAAGGCACTGAGAACCGAATCAGCGTCGCCCGTCGCGATTTTATTCAGGCAGTCAACCAATACAACAGGGAGATAAGAACCTTTCCCGGCAGGATCTGGCACTGGATTCTTTACAGTGATATGCCGCTACGGGAAACCTATGAGGCTACGAACCAGAATGCAGAACAGGCGCCCAAGGTAGATTTCAATGACTAGCGTATGGCGAATCAGTACCTGCCTACTGCTGCTCTGGGCCAGTCTGCCGCTCTTCGCGGCGGTCTCCTTCCCCCCGCTCAGCGGTCGGGTGGTCGATCAGGCCGGGTTGCTGGATTCCGGCACGGCACAACAGCTTGAGCAGCAGTTGCAGGCCCACGAGGCCGCGACTGGCAATCAACTGGTGGTGGTTACGCTGAAGGACCTGCAAGGGCTGGCAATCGAGGACTACGGCTACCAGCTGGGACGGGCGTGGGGTATCGGACAGAAAGGTAAGGACAATGGCGCCTTGCTGATCGTGGTGCCAGGTCTTCGCAAGGTACGTATCGAAGTGGGATATGGCCTGGAAGGCGAGCTGACCGATGCGCTGTCTGCCAACATTATACAGGCGGTGATCCTGCCGCAGTTTCGTGATAGCAACTTCGCCCAGGGTATTACCGAAGGTGTGGATGCCATTATTCAGGCCATGGGTGGACAATACCGTTTCAGATCGCCCCAGAATCAATCCAATGAATTGCCACCCTGGTGGGTGATTTTCTTTCTTCCCCTGATCTTTCTACGGCGCTTTGGCATGGGGGGATTTTATGGCCACCATGGTGGCCATTACGGTGGTTCGCGCCGGGGCGGTGGATTCGGCGGCGGTGGCGGTGGTTTTGGTGGCGGCGGCGCCTCGGGAGGTTGGTGATGCAGTATTCAAAACGGTTACAGCAACAGATCAGTCAGGCCATCAGTGACGTCGAACAACTCACCGATGCGGAAGTGGTGTGCGTGCTTGCGCCACGCAGCGATGATTATTATTACATTCCAGCCCTTTGGGCAGCGTTGCTCGCGTTGGTGTCACCTCTGCTGTTGGTATTAACACCCTGGTGGGGACACAGTAGCGCAGTGTCACTGTTGCAGTTGCTGGTCTTCGTCGCGTCCTGGCTGCTATTTCGCTGGCAGCCATTTTTTCAGCGGATTATTCCCCAACCGGTTCGCTACTGGCGCGCTGCCAATATGGCGAGGCGGCAGTTTCTGGAGAACGGTCTGCATCATACGCGGGAAGGGATGGGCCTACTGATTTTTGTGTCAGCGCAGGAACGCTATGTGGAAATCCTTACCGACCGGGGTATCGCCCAAAAAATAGCGGATGAGCAATGGCAGGACATTGTTTCTGCCTTTGTCCAACAGGTAAAGCGCAAGCAAATTGCTGAGGGATTTATTCAGTGCATTCAATCCTGTGGTCGCTTACTGGCAGAGCATTACCCGGCAACGCAAGAGAAAAATGAGTTGCCCAACAAGCTGGTGGTACTGCCCGATTGAATCAGTACCACTAACTGACATTCATACGCAAACAGGGAGAAGAGCCATGAAACGATTTGCAATCAATGGCGCCGGCAGAATCGGCCGGTTAGTTATTCGCGAATACCTGCGACGCATGCCTGAAAACCTGCAACTGGTTGCGCTTAATGATTTGACCGACTGCGAGACGCTGGCCTATTTGCTGGAATATGACTCGGTCCATGGTCGTCTCGCGGCGCCTGTTGAAATCAGTGGTGATCAGTTGCGCGTGTCCGGTGTGTCCATTCCGGTGTGTCATCAGCCTGATCCCGGGCAGTTGCCCTGGTCGGATTTGGCGGTGGACTGGGTGCTTGAAGCCACGGGCGTTTTCAGAAAGCGCAACGATGCGGCGAAGCACTTGGCGGCAGGGGCGGGAAGGGTGTTAATCAGCGCCCCGTCTGAATCGGCTGATCTAACCATTATCTATGGCGTTAACCAGGGTGCATTTAACCCGGAGCAACACCAGATCATTTCCAGCGGCTCCTGCACCACCAATTCCCTGGTGCCGCCGCTGGCTGTGCTACTGGAGGCCTGGGGTATTGAGACGGCGTCGGCCACCACCATTCATGCCTACACCTCCTCTCAGGGGCTGGTGGATGTCGCCTCCCGAAAGCGCATTCGCGGTCGCGCGGCGGCCCTCAACCTGGTGCCCACTTCCACCGGTGCGGACAAGGTGGTCGCGGCTGTGCTGCCCGATCTTGCCGGGAAGTTTTCCGCCCTGGCGGTCAGGGCACCAATAGCCGATGGCGGTTTGACCGATATTACGGTGCGATTGCAACAACCAGTGACGGTTGATGAAGTCAATCAGCGTTTGTTGGATGCCTGTAAAAATGCCCTTAGTGGGGTCATGGATTTTACCCTGCAGGAGTGGGTGAGCAGCGATATTGTCGGCAACGCCCATTCCGCCATCGTACACGGGCTGTCCACGCGGGTCATCGGTGACCGAACCGTAAAGCTTCAAGTGTGGTACGACAACGAGTATGCCTATGCCTGTCGTCTACTGGATTTGTTGGAAACACTGTGATGAAGGGACGCATGGACAAAGCATATTTTTCCGAAAACAGTGAATCTGAGATACCAGAAACAAGAAAAGGAAAAGTGAGCAATATCCACCAGAAGCTTTTCTTGCAGGCTTTGAAGTCGCTTCAGTTCGGATCTTTGTCGCTTACCTGGCCCAATGGTCAGACAACACACCATGGAGGGAAAACTGCCTGTGTCAATGCTGAAATGACCCTGTTTCACTGGGATGTGATTGATCGTCTGATCACCCACGGTGACGTGGGCCTGGGGGAAGACTACATGGCGGGGAAATGGTCCACGCCCGATCTGCTGGCGCTCATGCGTTTAGTCGCCGCCAATCTGACCGTTTTCGACCGGTATTTACAGACCAACCTGTGGCTAAAACTACTGTACTGGTGCAAACACCACCTGTTCCCCAACACGCTCAAACGCAGCCGTCAAAACGTGCATGAGCATTATGACCTGGGCAACGACTTCTACCGGCTCTGGCTGGATAAGAGCATGACCTATTCCAGCGCTCTGTTTAACGGTGATGCCTCCGTCTCACTTTTTGATGCGCAAAAAGCCAAATACCAACGGATCCTTCAGCGATTGGCCCCGTCACCGGGAAGCCGCATGCTGGAAATCGGTTGTGGCTGGGGCGGTTTTATGGAAGTCGCGGCTGCACGTGATTGCCATGTCACGGGTGTGACTCTGTCAAAAGAGCAGGCGCAATATGCTGCTGAACGACTGCAATCCGCCGGACTGGACTCGAATACCGAGGTTCGATTGCAGGATTACCGCGAACTGACGGGATCGTTCGATTACGTGGTATCGATCGGGATGTTTGAACACGTTGGCGAGTCGTATTGGTCTACGTATATGAGGGATGTGTACAACTACCTAAGACCTGCGGGCAAGGCAATGATACAGACGATTACCATCGCAGAAGAGCGGTTTGACTGGTATCGAGCCGGCAGTGATTTTCTCAGAGAGCATATTTTCCCCGGCGGGATGCTGCCCTCCAGGGAACGCTTTGAAACGATTGCCGTGGACAGCGGGCTGGTGGTGAATGATGTTTTTGAATTCGGCCAGGACTATGCCATTACGTTGGAAAAATGGCTGGCAAACGTTGATAAACAAATTCCGGCAATACAGGCGCTAGGCTACAGCGAAATATTTATACGCAAATGGCGGTTCTACCTGGCCAGTTGTGCCGGCATGTTCCGTACCGGAGGGATCAATGTAATGCAAGTGGAGTTGGGCCGACCGTAGTAGCACGGTTCTGCCTCGGTCGTTGGTAGATAAGGTCTATGCAATTTACGACATAAGTAAAGCGCATGAAGAAAAGACATCTCAAGCGTTCAGCTATCAACGTCACCGGCGATATTACCGCTTGTCTGGTGCTGGACAGGCTATTGTCGAACAAATATGAAATTTACCATAACAGCACGTGAGTTGGAGGATTAAAGATGGAACAAACGATACAACATTCAGGCGCGTGGGCACTCGCGATCATTATGATCGTAGTGATTTCCTGGCTTTTTTATCGCTACCTGGCACCCAAATCCTGGCATGAATGGGCCAGTGCGGGCGTGGTGCAGGCATTTATTATCGCGCTATACGCTGAAATGTATGGATTCCCATTAACCATATATTTGCTGTCACGGTTCTTTGGCCTTGATCGGTACGATCTGAATGCCAGCCTATGGTCCACCTTATTGGGCGTGGGGGAGACGGGCATGATGATTTCGATGATTCTGGGCTACGCCTTGGCTTTTCTCGGGATTGGCATTTTTTTCCAGGGTTGGAGGCAGGTACATAGCTCACGCCAGCAAAACACCCTGGTGACCGATGGTTTGTATCGCTTTGTTCGACATCCCCAATACACTGGCCTGTTTATCGCGCTGTTTGGTGAGGGTGTGGTGCACTGGCCCACTCTGTTTTCTGTGGGACTTTTCCCGGTGATCGTATTTGCCTATTACATGCTGGCCCGAAAGGAAGAGCGCCAGGTGCTGGCGGAATTTGGCGAGACCTATCGCGCCTACCAGCAACGGGTGCCTATGTTTATTCCTAGGCGGGCCCAATGGCGGGCGTTTGCCGGTAGTTCCAGCTTGAATTCCGATGATTGAATATTGCTCTGGGGCGAGCGTGACTCCTGACGGGCGGGAAAATCGATTTAACGGCAGCGAATGCGTTATGTTATCCGATCATGCTTCGGAAACGTTTCAGCTGTTTACCGAGGGCGATACTTTATATACATCCATGCTTTCGGCGATAGCGGGTGCTAAAGAGAGTATTCGACTGGAATGCTATATCTTTGCCGATGACGCGGTAGGCAAACGGTTTTGTCAGGCGCTTATTGAACGGGCGCAGGCGGGTATTGCGGTAAGGGTGCATGTTGATGCGGCGGGTTCGCTGTTCTGGTTTTCGCGCAAGATGCAAAATCACTTGCGTTGCAACGGTGTGAAATTGCGCTGGTTTCACCGCTGGAGCTGGCGCAGGCCCTGGCGCTATAACCGTCGTAATCATCGCAAGTTGCTAATTGTGGATGATCGAGTCGTCTTTCTCGGTGGCTTCAATATTCATCAGGAAAATTCTAGGGAGTGTTACGGGGATGCGCGCTGGCGTGATACTCATGTGAGTTTTGGCGGCTCACTTGTCAACGTGGCCACCCAGTTGTTTGACGCATTCTGGCGAGGTCGTCTGCGTTGGCAGCCCGTGCGAAAGGAAGCGGGTAGCAGACTGCTACACAATCATACGCTGTCCTGCCGCCACCGCTTGCGATGTGTGTACGGCGCAGCATTCGACAAGGCGAAGACGTTTATTTACCTGACCACCCCTTATTTTGTCCCCGATAGTCATACCCTCAGGCAATTGTGTCAGGCCGCTGAGCGCGGTGTGGATGTCAGACTACTGGTTCCCGGTAAGAGTGACGTGCATATCGCGCGCTGGGCTGCCCGTCATATTTATGCCTCCTTGCTCGATTCTGGTGTGCGCATTTATGAGTACCTGCCGAGAATGCTGCACGCAAAGACGGTTGTGATCGATGGTAACTGGTCGATGGTGGGAACGGCCAATCTGGATTACCGCAGTTTATTTATTAACTACGAACTCAATCTGGCGACAGCCGATAGCGGGTTGGCCGCCGAACTTAAAGAACAATTCATGCAGGATTTATCGTTGTCGGAGGGCATACTGTCGCAGGACTGGGAGCGGCGCGAAGGGGTATCGCGATGGTTGGAACGGATTGCCATGATGGTTAAACGCTGGCTGTGAATAGATTGGTGCCAATGATTCCAATACAAACAATAGCCATATTGGCCGCCGCCTTTCTGTTGATGATCGGCAATGGTTGGGCTGGCGCCACCCAGTATTCGGAAAGTAGCAACGTAAAGCGAATCCTGGATACACGCTGCGTGGTGTGCCATGGCTGTTATGACGCACCCTGTCAGTTAAAACTTGGTGCTTACGAGGGGCTCCTGCGCGGAGCGACGCCACAAACTATCTACAACCCCTCCAGGTTCTCAGAAGACGTCACCACAAGGCTGTTTATTGACGGCCGTTCCATCACCGACTGGCGTAAGCTAGGCTTTCACGAGGTGATTACCGCCACCTCAGCTTCGCCCAAAAATACCGACTATCTGGACGACGTGCTATACCGACTTGTTACACGCAAACCCGAGAATACCTTTCCCTCTAGAGGAAGATTGTCCACTGACTTTCCGTTGGATATTAACCGTGAATTGTCCTGTGCGGCAACAATCGAAGAAGTTGATGATTTTCTTGCTAAACAGCCGATGGCCGCCATGCCCTATGGCATGGCGGCCTTACCGCGCCAGGAACAACTGCAGTTGGAAAACTGGATAAAACAGGGCTATCCGGATTTTGATACACCTCTTGATCTGCCATCCAGCGTGATCGCGCAAGTCGACCGGTGGGAGGAGTTTTTCAACCAAGCAACACCCCGGCATAAACTGGTTGCCCGCTATTTGTATGAACATTTGTTTCTGGGACATTTGGCGATTACTGAGCAGAGACAAGCCTTTTACTTTCGGCTGATCCGGTCTTCGACACCGACGGCTGTTACGCCGAATGAAATCGCAACCCGTCGCCCTAACAGTGACCCCGGGGAAAAGCCGTTTTACTATCGACTCATTCCTGTCAGGGAAACACTCCTGGATAAAACACATATCGGCTATTCACTTGACCAGCGTCGTATGGCTCGCTGGAACTACCTGTTTTTCTCCAGTGACTGGAAGGTGTCTGAGTCGGCTGGCTACACCACGAAAAATGCGACCAATCCGTTCTTGACGTTCAGTGATATTCCCGCCGATGCCCGTTATCGATTCATGCTGGATAACGTCCAATTTTTTGTTGAATCCTTTATCAAAGGTCCGGTCTGTCGCGGGCAGGTCGCGTTGAATGTGATCAACGATTATTTCTTTGTGGCCTTCCTGTCGCCGGAGTATGACTTGTCGGTGGTCGATAACGCCTATCTTTCTAACGCGATCCCCCTTCTGTACCTTCCGCCGACATCCGCCGGATCTCTGGAATTTGCGGCGTTGTGGCACGAGGGGCTTCACGGCCACCGGCGCTACCTGGAATACCGTGACAATGCCTACCGGATCCACGCACTCACCCGGCAGGGTTTGCCGACAACAGCCATCTGGAATGGCGACAATCAATCGACACCGGTGCTCACCGTGTTCAGGCATTTTGACAGCGCTTCTGTGTCCAAGGGGGTGATTGGCGAGAGTCCTAACACCGTATGGGTTATTGATTACCCGACGCTGGAACGTATTTACTACGACCTGGTGGTGAACTTCGATGTGTTTGGCAGCGTGTCCCACCAAATACTGACCCGGATGTACATGGACTATCTGCGCATGGAAAGCGAAGGATTGTTTCTATCCTTCCTGCCCATCGCAGACAGAGAGCCCATTCTTAAACGTTGGTATCGGGGGGCGTTGGCGCAGGCTAAGGTATTTTATGGCCATTCCAAGTTGTTGATTGATACCCCTGCGGCGATCCGGTATGCCGGTCATGATGTCAAAGGTGAACTGATCGAGATGATCCGTGATCGATCTTCATTCACGCGGGATAAAGCCGTTCCCATCGGTGGTCGCGTACCTACAGCCCTTAATCCTCTGGATCACCTGTCAGCAAAGCAGTCGGTCTTGATACGCAACCTGCCCGAACTGAGTTATGTGGTGATTCATAACGAAGACAGTGAGATTGAGCAGGTGGTATCGATGATCATCAACAAGGCTCACACGAATGTGTCATTTATTTTCGGGGAAGACAATCGTCGTAAACCTGAAGAAGATACGATGATGTTGGTGGGCGGGGCTATCGGTAGTTATCCGAATTTTATTTTTTGGGTGGATCGTAAAGATCTGGAAAAGTTTACCCGCGAAGCAAATAACATTACCGGTCAGGTGAGTATGGAGCGATGGATCGGGCGCTATGGTGTCCGCAGAACCGACCGTCGAATTTGGTCGGTCCTAGATAATCTTCACCATTATCGACGACGTGTGGGTGGAGACGAGGGTCTCCTGGATGTGAGTCGTTATGACAATTTATAACAGATTAATTCTAAAAGGTGCTGAGTTTGCTTTTTAATACGGCCTTATTTTTGACGGCGACAATCCTGCTTATTTCCTGTGATGGGATATTTAAAAGATTTAAATTGCCTACTGCGGCGGTTACTATTTTAATGGGTATGTTGATTGGTCCCTCTGGTCTTAATGTTATAGGCTACGATCAGCCGGTAAAACTGCTTGCGGAGTTGGCCGTCGTGATCATTCTTTTTTCAGCAGGCTATGAAATTCGCTGGTCACAATTTGTTGCCGCCATTCGGCCAGGTTTGTTAGTGGGGGTTGCGGGAATTGTATTGAGTGTCTTGCTGGGTTTCTTGGCCAGCTATTCACAGACAGAGCGCCTTGATGAGGCTCTCTATATCGGTATTGCCTTGGCGGCTACTAGCATCGGTCTCAGTGTGCCGATGTTACATAAAGCAGGAATGCTTGATTCTAAAGTTGGTCAGATATTACTGGCTGCGGCAATAGTCGATGATATTTTAGCGCTGTACTTATTATCGGCAGCGCATCTCGGGTTAACTACTAATAATGGGCTGGGGCATATTCTTTATTCCCTGGTCTTGAGTTTATTGATGCTATCTGTTTTATGTGGGGCTGTGTGGTGTCTAAAAGCATTGCTCTATAAAACGATTATCGTTGAGATGGCGTGGGCTAGAAGATTAGTAGCGCTGATTATGGCGATGATCTCCGCCTGGATAAGTGATCGGCTTGGTCTTTCTCCGGTTGTCGGAGGGTTCTCGGCCGGGATGATGTTTTCTCTCTCCCGAGATGAGAGTCGGGACAAGGATAGCCGGTATTTTGACAATATAGCCGATGGGGTCGCGCCACTTTTTTTCCTAAGTGTCGGAATTCAGATCACCGGAATCGATTTTGGCAAGGGAGAAGTGTTAACGTATTCAATATTGGTTGTTGCTGCGGCCATTGTAGGGAAGCTCTTTTGCCCCTGGGTTATATCTTCCATGCTCCCATTAAGGGAGAAGTATTTGCTGGGCGTTTCATTGTTGCCTCGTGGCGAAGTAGGGCTGGTCGTCGCTAGCATTGGCTTGCAGCAAGCACATATTTCACACCACGGAATGATTGCGCTGGTGTCCATGACGTTAGTAACAGCGTTGATTTCCTCTGTCTTTATTCCGGTATTGTCCAAACAAATCGGCACCGGCCGGAGATAGCTTCTGATGGATATGCAATATACTTACTTCGTCTGGAGTCTCATTCTGTTGCTGATTTGGCTGGTCGTTTTTATTGCGCAAAGGACTCGGCGAGTAAAGATGATGACGATGAGTATCTGGACGGCGCCGCTGGGCCTGTCTGAACCGCTGTTTTATCCGGACTATTGGTTTCCACCGACCTTGTTTCGTTTGGGTGAAGCTACTGGCTTCGATATCGAAAGCCTGATTTTTTCATTTGCGGTGGGTGGTTTGGCGAGTAGTCTCTTTGGCGTGTCGAATAAATACATGCTCAAGCCGCTGCCCGATTGCGATAAATCCAGCAAACGTCATCGATATCATAAGTTCCTGCTTAGTTCGCCGGTGTGGCTGTTTCTCGGGCTTGAGGGACTTACAACATGGAATGCCATTTATACCGCTTCACTGGGTTTGCTGGGAGGTGCGATAGCGACGGTAGTTTGTCGGCCAGATTTGTTATCTAAGGCAATAAAAGGTGCCCTGATGTTTACGGGATTTTATTTTCTGTTTTTTAGTGCCATGACGGCTTCACATCCGGGCTTTGTGGCGCTGTATTGGAATCATGCCAATATTAGCGGTATACAAGTTGCCGGTATTCCAGTGGAAGAATTGTTATTTGCATTCTCCCTTGGCGCGATGTGGAGTGCGTTCTATGAACACCGATACTGGTTGCGTGTGAAAATACCGTAAGCCAAATTGTTAACGATAAGGTGATGTGATGATTCTGATAATTTTATTTCCTTTTCTATTGGTATTAACCGTGACTGTGCATTATGGGTTTTTGACACGATTGATGGTTATTCTTGATACCGGTTGGGCGCAGGCAATTAAATTGATCGCCATTATTTGCGGGTTATTTGTTGCCCATGTCGCCGAAGTAGTGGTTTATACGTTTGTGTATCATTTTTCGCATCTGATTCCCGGGATTGGCAAACTACCGGGGATTAATTTCGATGACTGGATCAATGCCCTGTATTTTTCATTTGCAGCCTACAGTTCGTTGGGTGCCGGTGACTTATCTACCGCGGGATGGTTAAAAATTCTCTATGGTTTGGAGGCCATTAATGGCCTGGTGCTAATCACTTGGTCAGCCTCTTTTTCGCTACTGGCGATGAACCGAATGAAATTTTGCCAATCCTGTTCAGAGAGTAGTTCAACGGGATGAGTATTTGCGTGGTGAGTTATTGCATATTGATATGAACGTTATTGGCTGCCGAATGAGTTGATGCACGAGCCAAAGTAAAAATGATGAAAAACTTTCCTGGATCTGGCCGTTAATTGTCAGAGCACTGGTTACCGTATTATACGGATACCAATTTTTAATGTTCTTCCACAATAGTGATAGCCAATACCGGACTGTAGCAGGGACATCTGGGTATGTGCCGCATGACATTTTATTGATTGCCCCAGGTGTCTTTAAAACAGTTACGCTTGTATGGTGCTTATCGCCTCGATATTGGATGATATAGAGGTGCAGGGGTTATTAGGTTGTGCGCTGTTGATGCTATTACTACTTTTTGTGGTGTTCCGGCCAATACCAGTTTTACATAGTTGATATATGATGGGATAGATATTTATGCGAACAAGTACGCTAGAGTCTATGGACGTATTTTGGAGAGGACGAATAAGGGTTGTTGCTCATTAATCGGTATGATTAACATCATACAGGGCGTCAATAATAGGGCACTGATCCAGCGAGTAGGATTGGCCTTTACACCTGTTCGCCATATCCATCAATGCATGGTGTAACCGCTGTAAATCCTCTATTTTGCGTTCGACTTCCTTTGACTGCGCCAGGGTTAGGGCTTTTACCTCTCCGCACGTATGATTCGGTTCATCAACAAATCCTAATAAGTCACGCACCTGCGCCACACTAAAGCCAAGTTGGCGGCTGCGACGAATAAAGGTTAATCGTTTCAGGTCCGGCTGCTTATAAATCCGGTGTCCGCCCTCGGTACGCATTGGCTTAGGCATCAAGCCAATTTTTTCATAATAGCGCACGGTCTCTATCTTGCAATGGCTGGCCCTCGCTAACTCGCCCACACCGAGCGATTTCTCTGCTTGATAATTATTCATATAAATCACTTGTATCTGTAGTTACTACAGGTTTTATACTAGCACGACTGGCTCAAAATGATAGAGGTATGCCGATGACAATCATGCTTGAATCTGAGCTGACCTGCCCCGAATGTGGTCACAAAACAGTGGAAATTATGCCGGAAGACGCCTGTATGTATTTCTTTCAATGCCTCCAGTGTTTTGTGGTATTGAAACCAGTTGCGGGCGACTGTTGCGTATTTTGTTCTTATGGCAGTGTACCATGCCCACCGATTCAGCAGACCAATACAGCCGGTGCAAAAATGGAGTGTTGTCGATGAAGAGGAAATCTAGCGAAGGCTCCAAAAAAGTGCTGGGGTGGATGGCACTCTTCGCTTCCACCGGAACCTTGCTTTGCTGTGCGCTACCCATCCTATTGGTCAGTATTGGTATGGGGGCGACCGTAGCGTCCTTGACCAGCCAATTCCCCGTGTTGGTCACGTTGGCATCCTATGAGTCATGGATGTTTGGTGGTTCAGCCCTGATTTTAGGTGTCGCTGCATGGGTGCTTTGGAAAAGACCTGTCGGTTGCCCTGCTGATCCAATTATCGCTGACCGTTGCATGCGAGCGCAGACATGGAATCGACGCGTATTTTTTATGGCCTTGGTGGTATGGTCGGTAGGATTTACTGCTGCCTTTTTACTATTGCCCCTCAGGAGGTTGTTAGGGGTTTAGGAGGTTAAGATGAAAACTATAGTCATGTTAGTGCTGTTGGTGGGGATAGTATTTCCCGTCACTGTATTTGCTGAGACTTTGGAAATTGATGTCAACGGTATGACGTGTGCTTTCTGTGTTGATAGCTTGCAACGTAAATTGGGCAAGTTACCTGAAATTGCCCAAGTAGAGGTTAGCTTAAAAAACAAAAAGGTTAAGCTTGATACCGGTGATGAAAAAGCTGATATAGATGCAATCAAACAGGCAATAATTGATTCCGGATTTACACCGGTCAAGGTCCATGTCAAATAAATGGGCGGCATTACTATGGATCGGTTTGCTTGAGCTGTGTTTCCAGTCGAGTGTGTCGGGTATGGGATTGCGATCTTTCGTAGCGCTACCGGTCGAGAGGGGCGGCACTGTCTTGCGCGGTGTTGTCAGCCACGACAATCAATCCAATATTAACCAGCTAACAGCCAACCTGGCCTATGGCATCGATCACAGAAAGACGCTGTTATTTGGTGTTCCTTATCGCCTGTCATCCGGTGATGCTAAACAGCTAGGGGATTTTAGCCTGCTATACCGACAGATTGTTTCTCAGGTGGATAAACCTAAGGGAACGAGTCGTATAGGACTATTGGGCGGTGCAGTGATTCCAACCGATAGCTCGCGGGATGGGGCGTTTCAAGCTGGTGCAGTAGCTACTTGGTTTCGGGAAAAGAATGAATGGGATATTGATGCTCTATATCAGCGAGGTACCGGTGATCGACGGGATTCAGCACGCTATGATCTATCCTGGCAGCATCGATTGATCCCAGCGGCTTATCCAGAGTGGGGGATTCAGTCAGAGTTATATGGAGTCGTTGAGCTGGGTGGCCGCTGGCAAAAGGGGGCTTCGATGGTTCACCAATTCACTTTGGGTCTGCAGTGGACACAAGGACGCTGGGTACTAGAGGGAGGCGTTATTCAGGACCTGAATGGTCCGGATGCTACTCGTTTCTTGCTCAGCGTACGGTTTCATTGAGATAAAGAGTTTTGCTATCTGCCGTGGATCAGGTTTCTATGCAAACCTTGAGATCAAATTCCGGTGCAAATCAACAGCTCCACACGCTTATCAAGGCATCACTCTGTTTTTCGGCTAAGTTATTCGTGAATTTTACGTGACCCTTGGTATAGACTTTGTGCCAGACTCTGGTTCCCTTCGGTTATCCATATCATGACCTTTTCCATTTTCCTGCTATGAGAATACTCGCATCACAGCTTGAGCTTTCTTTTTGGGGCAAAGATGAGCATAAATTTGAGTTGTTTTGATATCCTTGTGACCCATCAGGTCACGGATTTCTAATAGGTCAGTCCCGTTAATAGCAAGCCAACTCCCAAATGTGTGTCGCAAGTCCTTAAACCTGAAATTCAACAAATCCGCTTCTCTCAATATACCTCTCCACGCTTTACTGATATTGTCGAGCCTGCCGCCTGTTATTGGGCTTCTAAATATTCTACCGGACATGCCGTGTTGCTTGCCCCACTGCTCCAATACACTCCTAACTTTAGTAGACATCGGTACGATTATCGGTTGAGGATTATCCTGTTTATGTGCCGTTTTATTGCGGATTTTACGAATTTGATTATTGGGGAAATCGACATGTTCCCAATGCAGATCAAAAATATCACCCAGGTCAAACCCCGTATGGTATGCAATGATGACGATTGGTGTTATGTGGTCTGGGTAATCCGAACCGGCAAATGGTTCTTGGTGCTTCTTACCGTGGTTGCGCTTTGATTGCCACTGAACATATCGAGCACGAGCTTCGCGCAGTGATTTGTCACGACTTCCTAAAGCTTTCAACAGACTGATTTCTTCATCGGCAGATAAATAGCGAACCTTAGGTGGATTGACTTTTTCATTGATTCTCCGTTTGAGCGTATAGCTTTGGAGTTCAAAGCTTTGGATCAGTTTATAGTGTTTAAGAGCAGTATTGATGCAAGACTTCAAATAGGTATAAATACGTTTAATCCGAGCATAAGTAATATCTTCACAACGAAGGGAACGCCACTGGTCAATATCTCCGGCGTTGATATCGTTGATAGGTTTACCTTTAATAAAAACAAACTCACGCTTTAAGGTCTTGATGATTTCATCAGCGCTAACACTATGTTGTTTTGCATAAGGCTGATAATACTTATCGATGTAATTAAAAAGCTGCAGGTTTGTGTCTGAGCTTTTTTCTATAGCGATGGAAGTACGAGCTCTCCGTTGGTCTTTAAGGTTGATCCCCTTTGCGACATCTCCAGCTTTAATAGCCACTGCTTTGCGGGCATCTTCTACAGAAAGAACGGAAGCATTTCCGACCGATTCCTCGATAATCCGTTTACTCCCCGATGGCCGATATCGGTAATAGAAATATTTGCTACCGTTAGGGTTGATCACTACAGCAAGACCAGGTGTTTTGTTATCGGTTATGATAAAGCGGTTTGGTTTAGGTTTTAGGTTTTTGATTAGACTTGCAGTCAATCGCTGAGGCATTTTGATACTTCCTTGTGTGATTGGGATCGATAAAATTTAAGGCTGTCTCCAGTTCCGTTAAGAAGCTGATCACACAATAATAACACAAATATGATGGTTTTTAACAGTCCATAGAGAACATCAAAGAACAGCTAGGAACAATAAAGGGCATTATAACTAATTGAATATTATATGATTAATTTGTAAATGCTAAATTATTTGTAGGCAGGTCAAGGGGTTGTGGATATTGTTAATTTGCTCTGTCACGCCGGAGGTCGAGGGTTCAAGTCCCTTCCGGGTCGCCATTTAACTTCACTTAATCTATACCCTTGCTCGTTCTTACACTCACACCTTATTAGTAGTATTTCCCAGCGTGGCTACCGCCCGCGTGCATAGCTATTTCAATTTCATTCGCCTATTATTATTTTGTTTTCAACTGCTGGCATGTTCCTGGAATACTGTAGAGCAAACCCATGAGCGTTTCGGAAAAATATACAACTACCAATCACTACGTCTCGGCACTGATTAATCAAGCAGTTAAGCAGGGTATTGATTCGAATGCGCTGCTGAGAGATGCAAACATTGAACCTGAAGCTTTATACGAACCGGATGGTCGTGTAAAGACTGAGAACCTGGCAACACTGGTTCAGTTAATGTGGAACGCGATGCAGGATGAAAACCTCATGCTAAGTAGGGTGCCCTGTAAACCGGGGACCTTTTATATGATGGGCAAATTGACGGTTCATCAGGCCAATCTGGGTAAGGCGTTAAAACTGGGCTTCAGATTTTATGATCGGGTACTTGATGATTATAGTTTGAAGCTTGAGTGCAGCAAGCAAAAAGCGGTGATTAAGCTGGTACAGTATGACCAGGATAAAGACCCGGATCATCTTCTGACTGAGTTGATACTCCTTGCCTGGCATCGATACAGCTCCTGGCTCATCGGTGAAAATATGCTGTTGCTCAACGCAACTTTCAACTATTCGCCGCCGGAGCATGTGGATGAATACAAGTACCTGTTTCCCACCAAACATAGTTTTAATGAGTCCTGCATAAGCCTCAGTTTTCATGCCGATTATCTGAAACGAACCGTCGTACAAAACGAGCCAAGTTTAAAAGTATTTATGTCCCGTTGTCCTGTAGAGCTGTTTCTGAGACATCGAACTGATGGCAGTATGACCCGGCAGATTCGTCTGCTGCTTGACCGGCGACTAAGTAGTGGCTTGCCGGATATGATCAGCGTGGCCAGTAGCTTGAATATGACCAGGCAAACACTGAGACGTAAACTGCAGGCTGAAGGTACTTCTTTTCAACAGATTAAAGACTGGGTGCGTCGTGATGCGGCGATCTATCATTTAACACAGCAGACGATGCCTGTTAGCGATGTTGCACAACTGGTTGGGTTTTCTGACCCGGGCGTTTTTGTCCGGGCATTTCGAAATTGGATGGGTGTGACGCCCGGGGAGTTTCGGACCGGTATAAAAAAGCCTTATCTTTCCTGAATGGCACCTACCCGGCTGGAACGGTCTCACCCCTGCGGGGTAGAAGGGGCTGAAAACACGCCTGTTGATGCTTTTTGCCAACTGCTTGCTGTACCTTTTTGCTAATTAAGTAGTCCTTTTATGCCATTGTTTATTAGGCATTAAATAAACAAAATACGCCTATTGCTTATTCCAACAAAAAACCAGCTTGCTTGGTCGTGGTTCCTGTGGGTCAGGATTATGCAACAGCAGATAAGGGGTATTTAAATTGTTTGATACGACTGAAATTCCTTACGGAAGTTATTGGTCAACGCCTTTTTGTAAATGGCAGGGTAGTTTCTCGTCTCTGAACAGTCTTGAGTTTGCCGCCTGGGTAGCAAAACGGGAGTTAGGCCGGAGGGAAATTGATCCGGGACTTTTTGATCATGCTGTATTAGGGACTTCGGTACCGCAAAAACACTCTTTTTATGGAGTCCCTTGGCTTATGGGTATGCTCGGAGCAGGTCAGGTCACCGGTCCGACTATCGGACAGGCATGTGCTACTGGGGCACGAGTTGTTTTACAGGCTGCGCAGGAGATAGAGTCAGGGTTGTCAGATTGTTCTTTGGTGGTGACCGCAGATCGCTGTTCTAATGGACCGCATCTCTACTATCCAAATCCTTCTGGTCCTGGTGGTACTGGAGATCATGAAAACTGGGTTATGGATAATTTTTCCTGCGATCCGCTTGGGCGTCATGCCATGCTGGATACTGCAGAAAATGTGGCAAAAAAGCATGGTATAAGTACGCAAGAACAGCATGATCTGGTGCTTTGCCGACAGGAGCAGTATACAAAGGCACTGGCGGACGATCATGCTTTTCAAAAACGCTTTATGACACTGCCTTTTGAGGTTCCGCGCAGTAACTACAAAAAAGTACAAAGTACCATTAATGGTGATGAGGGTATCGTCATCTCTACAGCAGAGGGATTGGCCGTACTCAAACCGGTCAAGCCTGATGGTTCCGTGACGTTTGGTAGCCAGACCCATCCAGCCGATGGTAACGCGTCGCTGATTTTAACGTCTTCAGGAATGGCACAACAAATAAGTAGAGATCCATCTATTCGAATTCGAATACGCGGTGTCGGCTCGTCGCGGGTTCAGTTGGCTTATATGCCGGAAGCGACTGTTCCGGCAGCACAAGCGGCACTGTCCCAGGCTGGTTTGACGATTCAGCAGATTGATGTGATCAAGTCTCACAACCCTTTTGCGGTAAACGATATTCTGTTTGCGAGAGAAATGGGAGTCGATGTGACCCGCATGAATAACTACGGTAGTTCGCTGGTTTGGGGGCATCCACAGGCGCCCACCGGATTGCGCTCCATCATCGAGATGATTGAAGAACTGGTGGTCAAAGGTGGAGGCTATGGACTGTTTGAGGGGTGTGCCGCCGGTGATTCGGCCATGGCTCTGGTTATTGAGGTAGACAGCCGACAGCGGTGAAACCGGTTAAAAGACAAATAGGAATATGAGTATGTCGTCAGTTATGAAGAAAGAAATTTCCCGCGTTGGTGTGGTTGGCGCCGGAACCATGGGTGCGGCTATTGCCCAGCATTTTTTAATGAAGGGATTACCGGTAGTACTTCTGGATGTCAGTCAACAGGGACTGGATAAAGGGCTGCAGAACATTGATGATTCACTGCAGGAAGCGGTGGAACGCCGCATTTTATCAGCACAGGACAAGTCCGACCTGCTGGGCCAGCTGGACCGCTCAACCCTCTATGAGGATCTGGGCGATTGTGATCTGGTGGTGGAAGCTGTGTTTGAGGATATGACGGTCAAACAGCAGGTATTTAAGGAGATCGAAACTTGTGTTGGCAGTGGTTGTATCATCGCTTCGAATACCTCCTCCTTTTCATTAACCCAGTTGGGTAGCGTGCTGCAGAATCAGAGTCGCTTTTTGGGTGTTCACTATTTCTATCACGCGGCTAAGAACAAATTAATTGAGATCATTCCGGGAGAGAACACGGCACCGGAAAAAGTTGAACAGTTGGTTAATTTCTACTATGCAATCGATAAATCCCCCATTGTTGTGGCCGATGTGGATGGCTTTGCAGTCAACCGTTTTTTTGTGCCCTGGCTCAACGAAGCAACTCGTTTGCTAGAGGAAGGACTGGGGAGTATCGCGTTTATAGATCAGGTCGCTATGGAAGTATTTAACATTGGCATGGGGCCATTTGCGCTGATGAATGCAACGGGTATTCCGATCGCGCTTCATTCTGCAAACACGCTTGCCAGCCAGTTTGGAGCGATGTACGCACCGTCCAAGAGTCTGATAGACCAGGTCGCCAACGGTGAAGAGTGGGACTGCCAGTCAACGGATAGTCCTCAAGATGACAGGGAGCAGGTTACCAATCGGTTATTGGCCATGTCTCTTGGTGTGGCGGCTCAATTGGCCAGTGAAGGGGTAGCCAGTGTCACGGATACTGATTTGGGCGCGCGATTGGGGCTGCGCTGGCCTGAGGGGCCGTTTGAAATGATGAACCGTCTGGGCGTCGCTAAGGTGTCGGCAATGGTTGCTGATGCATTTGAGCCATGGCAACTGCCGCTACCAGCCATCTTTAATGAGATTGACCACAGTTCCGGCTTTGACGTGCAGCATGTCAAAGCCCATGTAAAGGGTAATGTCGGTATTATCGAATTCAACCGCCCCGACGCGATGAATGCACTCAATCCCGCTGTGGTAGCTAATCTGGACCGTGTTTTCCGACAGTTGGATGAAAATCCAGCGCTGGACAAGATTATTCTGTTTGGTCGGGGAAAAGCATTTGTTGCCGGAGCGGATATCAAGTTCTTTGTAGATAACATCGAACGTAAGGATTTGCAGGCGATCTACGATTTTACGGTGCGGGGGCAGGATCTGTTATCCCGAATCTCGGCATCCAGCAAACAGACAATTGCTTATCTGGATGGCCTGGCTTTGGGGGGTGGACTGGAGTTGGCGCTTGCCTGTGATCACCGCGTCGCAACACAACGAACGGCTGTCGCTTTTCCCGAAACAGGTATTGGTATATACCCGGGTCTGGGTGGAACACAACGAACTACTCGGGTGATAGGAAAGGGGCTGGCCAAGTTTCTTGTGGCCACCGGGACTATGATCCACGCGGACAAGGCACTGGAGTACGGATTGGTTGATGATATCACCGGGCAGCTGACCAGCCTCGATGAAATTGCCAGTCTGCAGTCAGGCGACAAGCAGCAGCCGTCAGCAGATGTGCCGGAGCAGGGTTTTGCAGAATTCACCGGCCAGCTATCGGATTCGCTTTTCGAGGATATGCTGTATTCACGCTATGAAAAATTATTAAGAAGAAAAGCTCCCATTGCATTGGAAAAGGCGATGCAGTTGATTGAACGTGGTGCTGAAATGCCGCTGGACCAGGCACTGCAACTGGAGCTTGATGGCCTTTTTGAGATCTTTGCAACAAAGGATGCCTATGCCGGGTTGTCGGGAATTATCAAAGGTAAAGCGGCGGTTTTTTCCGGGGAATAGCTACCACCGATCCGTACAAGCGATCAAAATAAAAATGAGATAACGCGCTATGGCCACTAAACGATCACATGGAGAGGTTCATCCGGGATACAACTGGGGTCCTTTTACGGCGAGAATTCCGCTTATCCATACCCGTATCGAGTGGCCAGAGTTGCTTCAGGGCAGTTTTATAACCACCTCAATCGGTTTTGCACTGGTACCTATTCTACAGGCGTCGTTCGGGCTTACTTTTAACGAAGCACTGGCGCTTTGTTTTCTGCATGCGGTGTTGATCTACTGCTCACCCATACTTTTTGGAGAGCCATTTAGTCCTGGTTGGACGACACCGGCTTTACCTTTTGTGTTGGCGTACAGTTTATCAAGCTACCAGGATTACGATGAGCGGTTTCAGGCCATGACAGCCATGTCGATCGATTTTGCACTGCTGGTGGGATTTCTTGGTATCACCGGATTGGGCAAGCGCTTTATTAACCTGATACCACTCAGTGTGAAAGCGGGCGTCTTGCTGGGTGCAAGTCTGGCGGCATTGAATAGAATTTTTGTTGTGGATTGGCAGTCCTATCTGGCGCAACCGGTGGCAATGACCTTTGCGCTGGGTCTATGTGTGATCATCGCCTTTTCAAATCCGTTTTCCCGAATCTGTACGCGTTATCGTTGGTTGGCGGCAGTCGCCTCTTTTGGCCTGTTGCCGGCGCTGATTGTCGCCGCGTTTGCAGGATGGCTGGCAGGAGAGTTGCAATTTGATCTGCAATGGGGACTGACCGGGTTGCCATTCGTCAGCTTATGGCAAAAAGTTTCGCCGTTCTATATTGGCTGGCCTGCGCTGGAGATGTTTATCGACGGCTTGCCGATAGTCATTATCGCCTATATTGCTACCTTTGGAGATCTGATTACCGGATCCGAGCTGACCAAAGAGGCAGCCCAGCACCGGCCGGACGAATCGGTCCAGATAAACAACAATCGTTCACATCTCGCGCTGGCCATACGTAATTTGCTGATGTCAATCAGTTCACCATTCTTCTCTACACAGGGTTTTCTGTGGACGGGCACACAGGTCATCATTCTTAAAAGATGGCGAGAAGGTCGGGAAAAAATGGATTCTATTTATAGCGGTATTTCATCTTTTTACCTGTTGGGTTTTCCGGTTTTCTTTTTTGTACTGCCGGCGATCACTCTATTAACACCGTTGATGAAAATCGCCCTGGCATTAACACTGATGCTGACCGCTTTCGGGTGTGCCAGCATTGCCATCCGCCTGGTGAATAAACCGATTCAGATGGCCGTTGCGTTTATCACGGCATTTGCGTTAGCGACCTTTGAGATGCCTTGGGTGGGAATATTTGTGGGTCTTGCCAGCGCCCTGTTGTTGATTGGTTGGGAAGATATCGTGACAGAAGAGGGGGCTTAATACACATGATGTTTTTTGGATCAGCGGTATATTTTAGGCAGAATCCGATTGAGTGTAGCCACTTCTGTTTTAGACAGATTTTTGGCAAGTGCAGGGCCAAATTCGGTTGCCAGTGTCTGCCTGATTTCATCGGTAAATTGCTGGCCTTTTTCGGTCAGGTAAAGTTGTTTTTGCCGACGATCGCCGGTTCCTGTAGTGATTTTGAGAAAACCTCGCTGACGCAGGTCTTCGGTAAGTACAGCGATCAGAGGACGTTTTACCTCTATGGCGCTGGCGATTGCGGAAGGGGTGATGCCGATGTTTTGTTCGGTAAGCACCAAAATTGAGTATTGCTGGCTCTTTAGCGAATATTTTTTGCCGACAATGGAGGTGAATATTCGAAGGTAGGCGGTATAAGTACGCCGAATTTGAAACCCCAGATGTTCGGGCAGATCACCGTAATTGATATCGTCGGTTGTTGTTTTTTTCATTATCTGGATCAGTCTCGAACCTGGCATGTTGGAATTAGGGAAGCCCGGCAGTATCACCAGGATAGAAGTGTGCTACTGACAGAAGTCCGGCAAGTATATGTCAAGCCAGATTAAAACACGAGAGGGTTGCGGGCGTCTGTTTGGATTCGATTTAGGGATGAAGATGGTATTTTAAAGGATATATCAAGTTAATAAACATAATTAAGTAGTTTGGCTGGATCAGCAGGTAACCGGCCAGGAGAGCATCACTGCTATGGACAGTGTAGTGAAAAAGAATCGGGATGAAGAGCCACCTTCGTCACGAGTATCGTAAACCATAATATGTGGGAGAGGAAAATATGAGCAATAACAATCAGAGATTTAAACAGAGTGCGATGGTACTGGCCATAGGGCAAGTCTGTTTATCAGGGTTGATCGTGTCAGGGGGAGCCTATGCAGAAACAAAAGGTTTTTCTATAGAAGAGGTTGTCGTAACCGCGCGAAAAAGAGCGGAGAATCTTCAGGATACACCGGTTGCAATAACAGCGATGACGACTGAGGCGTTGGAGCGGCGCATGATTGTAGGGACCGATCAGCTTGATCAGGTTTCACCCAACCTGCAGTTTGCCACCTATGGCCCGTTGACAGGAAACAGTGCCGCGTCCCAGGTTTTTATTCGTGGTATCGGGCAAACAGATGCTACGTCCTCCGTTGACCCGGGAGTGGGGCTGTATATCGATGAAGTCTATATCGGACAATCGGTCGGTGGTGCCATGGATTTTCGGGATATTGCCAATGTACAGATATTAAGAGGTCCGCAGGGGACATTGTTTGGCCGAAATACCATTGGCGGTGCAGTACTGTTGACGACCAATCAGCCTGGCGATGAGCTGGGTGGATCTGTAAAACTCGGGTTGGGAGAGGATGATCTGCTAGAGTTTTCCGGAGCTATTGATCTGCCAATTTCAGATACCCTCAAATCGCGTTTTACCTACGGTACACGCAAGCGAGACGGCTATGTGTTCAGGGATGATGGAACGGATCTGGGCGATGAAGACACCTATACCGTCACAGGAAAACTGCTCTGGGAGGTATCCGATAATGTCGATTTGACACTTAAACTGGATTACTCGGAAGAGGATGAAAACGGTGTACCACTGGTGTTTGCAGGTATGAATGAAAATGCAGCTTTTCCGGCAGCGCTCAGTGCTGCAGCCGGTTGTCCGGGCGCTACTTTTCCTCCGCCATCGGTGCCGACAGGAATCGTTGATACTCGGTGCGCGAATGACGTCACCTGGGATCGGGGGCCCTTTGAAAATGCAGGAACAGTTGAGCTTGGCAGTACCGTAGAAAACTGGGGTGCGGCGTTAATAGCCAACTGGGAGATTAACGATCATTGGTCGCTCAAATCCATTACTTCCTATCGCGAGCTGGACTGGACAGGGAAACGTGATGCCGATAATACCGGTTTTGTTATCTTGCACACTGATATGGTAAGCGAAGGCGAGCAGCTCAGTCAGGAACTGCAGCTCAACTACTCTGCAGATAAGCTCAATGGTGTCGTTGGCTTGTTTTATTATGAAGATGAATATGATGAAACGCTATTTGTGGACTATACCCCACCGCCATTTGCGGGGGCTCCCTTCTTTGTTGATGTTACGAATAATGCTCGAATAGATAATGAAAACTGGGCTATTTTTGGCCAGTTTACCTATGACATCAGTGAGCAGCTTAGTCTCTCGCTCGGAGCGCGTTATACCGATGAAACGAAAGCGGTGAAGCTCAATGCCTTTCAGGAGGTCGGAGCGATCGGCTTCTTTCAGCGATTTGTTACCCAGGAAGAGCGTGAGTTGGATTTTACCGATGCTTCGGTTTCTGCGACTGTACAGTATCGATGGTCCGACGCTTTCATGACCTACTTCAGTTATTCAGAAGGATTCAAGAGTGGTGGCTGGAACCCGCTTTATAACGCGGTACAGCTTAACCTTGAACCGACAGCGTTTAATGAGGAGTCAGCTGAAACCCTCGAACTGGGCTTTAAGGCCGATATCTCTGATTCACTGCGAATCAATGGTGCCATTTTCTCGACCGACTATACGGATCTGCAGTTTACCTTCCGTGTCGGTATTGTGCCGCTATTGTTTAACGCAGGAGAGGCGTCAATCGACGGTGCTGAACTGGAGTTTACCTATACACCCAATGATAATCTGATCATTGAAGGCAGTTTAGGCTATCTGGATGCTTCGGTAGATTCGGTGTCCAATATTACCAGTGATGCCGGCGCGGTAACTGCTGTCGTTAAAGCAGGAAACTCGCTCCCTTATACGCCTGACTTGACGGCCAATATCGGAATTGGTTATGCATTTAATCTAAGCCAGATGCGCATCACCCCTCGTCTGGATTATTCCTATACAGATGAACAGTTTTTTGATGCGGGAAATACTCGGGAGATTGCGCAAAGTGATGCTGAGGGGCTGTTGAATTTTTCAGTCACGATGGAGGGTGTCAGTGATCAATGGAAGCTAATATTGGGTGTCACCAATTTAACGGATGAAACCTACCCCGTTGCCGGAAACTCTTCATTAACGACAGCAACCGGATATGCCGAGATCGCCTATCTCAGACCGCAAACCTGGTTTGCCAACCTGCAGTACAAATTCTAGGGAGTGGCTGCAGCGTGCTATCGTGACGGATGGCACGCTGTGAGTGCTGAGTATTAAAAAGGTTTCATCTATAAGCTTGAAAACCCGGTGGATTCAATAGGGTATAATGGCTTGGCTAATCATTTCTAATAGGAAAAGAGGATGCATTCTGAATCAACAGAACAACTTTTCTTAACGCCTGATATTCAAATGATCCGGAAGGAGAATGGCACCTGCTATTTAAACTCCAATCATTCACTTGGGCCAATACCCGGTTCGATTATTGAGTATCTGCAATATTGGGCGGAACAGAGGCCTGAAATTACTTTTCTGGCGGAGCGAAGCAGCGCAAATTCGAATCAGTGGGAGCGCATCAGCTATGGAGAAATTTACCGCCAGGCATGCCAGCTTGCAGATGCGCTGAAAGGGACATCACTATCACCGGAGCGGCCGTTAATGTTGCTCAGCGGCAACAGTATTGCGTTCGCCAGAATAATGTTTGCGTGTATGTTGCTGGAAGTCCCTGTGGTGCCTGTATCGCCTTCCTACTCACTGTTATCCAGGGACTTCAGCAAGGTTAAGTACATTCATAACCTGATTAAACCGGGAATGGTGTTCGCGGAAAGTGAGAAATTATTTCAGCCTGTACTTGAGATGATCTCAGAAATGGGTGCCGATATTATCACGGCAGACTCTGAAATATCAGCGATTACCAGGTTAAATATAAGCCAGCTGCTAAAAGACGCTGAAGTTAAGCCAGTCAATCAGGGTAAAAGTAATTTGCAACCCGACACAGTGGCTAAAATACTGTTTACATCCGGTTCGACCGGCATGCCGAAAGGCGTTATCAATACTCATCGAATGTTAACCAGCAACCAGGAAGCGATCGCAAAAATATGGCCTTTTATTGAGCAGCCGGGGCAGATATTTCTGGACTGGCTACCCTGGCACCATACTTTTGGCGGCAACCACAACTTTAATATGGTATTACGTTGTGGCGGGACCCTTTACATAGATGCTGGAAAACCAACACCGGACGGCATAAAACAGACACTGCATAATCTGCTTGATGTCTCTCCCACCCTCTATTTCAATGTAGCCGCTGGCTATGAACTGCTGGTGGCGAATTTGGAGCAAAATTCCGCTCTGGCGCAGAGTTTTTTTAAAAACCTGAGGCTGCTGTTTTTTGCGGCGGCGGCACTACCACGTTCAACATGGCGTCGATTGCAGGCTCTCATTGACAAGTATGCCGGCAGGGAAATTCCGATCACCAGTAGCTGGGGTGCTACAGAAACTTCTCCGCTTTGTACTTCCGTTTATTTTAATAACAGTATTGCCAGCAATATTGGTCTGCCGGTGCCCGGCACCGCTGTCAAACTTGCGCCGGTTGGTGATCTCACTGAGTTACGTGTCAAGGGACCCAATATTATGCCGGGTTATTGGCAGGATGAAGCCAAGACCGCTGAAGTTTTTGATGAAGAGGGTTACTTCTGCAGTGGTGATGCGGTTGAATTGATTGATCCCGACAACCCGGTCGCTGGATTAATGTTTAAAGGCCGGGTCAGTGAAAATTTCAAACTGTTGACCGGTACCTGGGTCAATGTTGGCGAGTTGCGTGTTGCATTGGTGGAGGCACTCTCGCCGCTCGCAGTGGATCTGGTAATTTGTGGTCATAATGAAGCGTATCTGTCGGTGTTGGTTTTCCCCAATATTGCCGAATGCCAGCGATTCTCGGAACAGGCGATGAACCTCGATCAGCAGTCTGAAACAGCGCTGTATGATGAAATCAGGCGAAGGCTGTTGGCTTATAATGCTGAAAATCAGGGATCGTCGAAGCGAATCAGGAAAGCCATGCTGCTGACGTCTCCTCCCTCAATTGATGATAATGAAATTACCGATAAGGGCTATATCAATCAGCGTGGCGTTTTGTCAAATCGCCAACAAGAGGTTGATGCGCTATACGCCGACGGGGAGAATCAGCGTGTCATAGATATTGGCTGAGCCCTTTCGTTGGGCCCAGCCAAGTGGTTTGATTAGGGCGTTTCAGCCATTTCGGGCAGCGAGTGCGCGATACCCTTATGGCAGTCTATGCAGGTTTGACCCTTCTCAAAACCATCGATGTGTTGTTTGACAGCACGGCGTCCCTGTTCCATGTAGTCCATGGAGTCGTAATCGTGACAGTTGCGGCATTCCCGTGAGTCGGTCGCTTTCATGTTGTCCCAAACGTGTTGTGCAAGCTCCAGGCGCTTGGCTTCGAATTTCACAGCATCGACAGGACAGGGTTTCAGACAGTAACCGCATCCTGTGCATCTGGACGGATCAATGATCGGAGTGGCGACGCCTTTAGGCTCTATCTTGAACAGGATTGCCTGTTGATCACAGGCGTCTCCGCAGGAGCGGCAAGTAACCCCGGCCATCGAGATACAGGATGTTGCGATGGACGCAACCAGATCCCAAGGCAACTGTTGTGCTTCCGACGATAGTGCTGATGTTTCGCAATGCTCGACACATTTATGGCAAAAGCTGCAGCCACCATTGCCGATGTGAAAATTAATTTCGGGGAAACCGCCGCTGCCGCGCTCGATGATTTTCTCCGGGCATTTATCAATGCACGATGAACAGCGTGAGCATGTGGCAACAAATTCAGGTTCGGGCGAAGACCAGGGTGGGCGAAGGGGTGGATCCTGTTTTGCCACAAGGCGTCTAAAAAATTGTCGTCTATTAACAGTCATTTTGTTTCCGGCCATTACGCTTGAGTTGCGCATTTTGGATGAGTAAATGGATACCGCTATTAACAAAAAGACCCCTGCCAATGGTTGCTGAGTAACTATCTCAATTACTGCAATTTGGCTGGATAGTTCTCAATATAAGGAGAGTTGCCCCGATTCAATTGATCGAAGTCAATTTTTAAAAAGTGGAAAATTGGCAGCGATTACCCGTTACCACCATAGGGGTAGATCGGGATTTTTCTTTAAACCATACAGATTGTAGGGTTATTCTGGAGGGGGTATTGAATACGCTGTGAATCAGTGAACCTAAACTATTTGGAGGTATATTGCCATTTTTTAAAAACAGCCGTAAATTTTTGCTTGCGGGAAATTAGTGCCGGGTGTATCGGCAATCGCTATTTTCCCGCAGATAACTACGTATGAACTACTCTGAGAGCCATAATTTTATGGAACCGAGCCAGGCGATCTGTTTGCTCTGGTTGATGAGTCGCTCTTCAAGCCGTTTTAGTGCTTTAGTATCCTTGACGTCATCTGTTGGCGAAAAGAAAAGCTCGATACTAATCTTATTATCCAGATAGTGGAGTGTGGAGTGTTGCAGCTGATCGATACCCGCAATATCCTTCCAGCAGGCATTCAGATTTTCCATAACTTCTGCTCTTAGTGGCAACAATGGTTTGTCTAGATCGATAGGAACGAGGGCATCATTTTCAAAATCGATATGGTAAGTGAGGTCGATAATAGAATCGAAATCCCTTAACAGTTTCTGGGATACCCATTCGCCTATCTGGTGCCCCTCTGAAACGCTTACTCTGGGACTGACTCTTATGTGAAGGTCAAGAAATGTGTTTTCGCCCATTTTACGGGTGCGAAGGTCATGTACGCCTCGCACGCCCTCAATTGACATGACCGCTTCCTTGATGGCACTGGTTTCCTCCGGGCTTAAGCCGGTATCGACCAGCTCCTTAAGAGCATCCCACATCAGTCCGCCGCCGATTTTACAGAGTATAATGGCCACTACCACTGCAGCGACCGCATCAAGCCAGACAAAACCCAGCATTGAGCCCGCCACGCCGACAAGTACAATAATAGATGAAAAAGCATCCGTTCTACTGTGCCAGGCGTTTGCGATCAACAGATTTGATCGCAGTTGTTCGCCTGCTTTACGTGTATAGTGGAATACCCACTCCTTGCTGGCGATTGATAATGCGGCGACCACAAGTGCGGGCCACCCCGGTACGCGGAAAACCGTGCTTTCTGATAATCTGGTTATGTTTTCGTATGCCAGCAATACTCCGACCAACACCAATATCCCGCCGAGCAGCACTGTTCCCAGTGCTTCAAAGCGGGCGTGACCATAGGGGTGATCGATGTCAGGCTCGTGGTGAGATATTCGAGCAATGATTAACACGAAAATATCGGTGACCACGTCTGACAGAGAATGGATCCCGTCAGCAACCAGAGCATGAGAAAAGGCCAGTGTACCGACCAGGATTTTTGCTATTCCAAGAACGATATCGAGCAACATACCAATCAGTGTTACCCGCTGTGCTATTTTCATGTTTTCAGAATATTGGCCTTGCATAGTGCCTCTAATGACAAAAAATTATAAGGATCAGCCCTATTATACGAGGCATCTTCAAAAGCTTAAAAACTATTTTAGTTTTTAAGTTATACCAACAGGTTTCAGTTAGATGGCTTAAATAATGTTCAGGTTTAGCAAGCCACCGTAAGTGCTTGAAAAAAATTGTAACATATTGATATTTAAGGCAAATAAAAGTGAATAATTTTTGAACAATTTATGACAGAGCTAAGAGCTGCGGGGATTCTGTCGTCATGCGATAAAGTTACCCCCAAAGTTATGCACAGGTTTTGTGGATAACGCCATTTAATTTTATTCTTAAAGTTCATGATATATTAAAAATACAGCCATTACCCGTTGGATGAATTTCAATTGTTAGTCTATGGTTACAGACAATATTGAAATACGAATCTCTGATGATAAGAAATGGCCGAAAACAAACGTAAACATCCGAGGGTTGCTGTTCCTCTGAAAGTGAGTCTGGTGTTCTCGGAAGAAGGGCAACTCTTTGCTGTCACTCGAGACATATCAGACGGTGGCATTTTCCTGCTACTGGATCAGGAGTCGATGCCTGAAATTGGGGATTTCGTCAAGGTTCAGGTGCAGGGAATGGGTGGTGGAGAAAGCGCACCCTGGGTTCGAATGGAAGTGGTTAGAGCAGAACCGGACGGTGTAGGACTAATGATTATTGACTGACCCAAGCCCGGCTATTGCGGTTTAGGGTTCAGTAGAGCGTTTGCATAGAGGGCTAAAAAATAAGGTTTCGCAGCCTCTTCACAAAGGTTTAGCCTTTTCATAAAAGTATCGTATTTTTCCTGATTGATGTCAGCGTCCATTTTCAATTCGGTGTCGTTCAGCAAACATGCAGCGATGTGATTTGATGGGTGGAATACATAGCGCTCCTGCATCTGCTGATCGATTACCTTAGCCACTGTATCTGCATCCTGGTAATCACCGTGCAAAGGCTCTCCAAAAGAGATGTGCACATGCCCTTTATCACCGGTAATGCCGGTGACGATACTCTGCATATCTTCACCGGGTTGTTTCGTGTAAGTTCCTGTTTCGGCCTTTTGCTGTAGTTCGTTTGCGATGAGTTGGTCGCAGGGGTTGTACTCGTAAGAAATGACAACTGGAACGATATTCAGCTTGTTGATGTACTCGCTAAAAGATAACTTGCCTTTTTTCTGGCTCATATAGAGCATTTTAATAATAGCCGGATCTGTCTGGTCGATGCCGTCCTTTGCGCGTCCTTCGCGTTGGGCAATCCAGATTGGGCGACCTTCTGATATTGAGTGATGAATATAACTGGAAAGACTCATGTAGGCGGCCATTTTTTCTCGAACACCTGAAGCAGACCTTTTGACTATAAAGCTTTTGTTGAGCCTCATTAAATCTGAAACGAAGGGTTTTTGTAGTAAATTATCGCCGATCGCAATCCGCACTGTTTCAAAGCCGTTGTGGTAAAGTGCATAGTTAACAAACGCCGGATCCATCACAATATCGCGGTGATTGGAAATAAACAGATAGGGGTGCCCCTGCTGCAGGTTTTCCAGTCCGGAAAAAGTCAATGTGGGACTGGTTTTTTCTATCACCTGGTCCAGGTAGCGACTGCAGATATGCTGTACCTGCAGGACGGTATTGACATTTGATAGCTCTTTACGCAGTCCATGGGTAACCAGAGGTCTGGCGAAGGGCCTTAACCAGTTTGGCAGTTTGGGAAACCGGAAAGCAACGATGGTTTCAATTAATTCATCATCGTTAATCAGGCGTTGAATGACCGCTTCCACTTCGCTGTCGTGGTAGGGTCGGATGTCATCAAATTGGGTCATCAATTATTATTCTTGACGGACAAAAAGAGCCATTATAACTTTTTATCATGTGCTTGGGCGTGCCATTTTACATAATAACGTTCACAGGCGCCCTAGATACTATTCCCTCTCCCCTTTTAAGGGGAGAGGGTAGGGTGAGGGGTAAAATAAAAGCAATACCCATCAATAATTTACAATCTTTTCCCTCACCTCTGTCCTCTCCCAGAGGGAGAGGAGGTGTGACCTCTCGCGGCACCCTTATCCAGTTGAGAGAAAAAACACCGGTATTTTCTCAGCGATTGCCGAGCTAGGCTATACTAGAGCTAATAAAATCAACGCAGGAACGCTAAATGACAAGCTTTGGCTTTGCAAGTTACATTATTGCCGGCTTATTTTTTGCTTTCATCACCTTGCTGCTCAGCACCGGCTGGCGCGGTCGGTTGCAGGGTGGTTTATTATTGCTGGCGGTTTCGCTGTCGACAGTTTGGGCTTTCGCAGGTGCGGTCGCTGGTACCGTTGATTATGTCTCTTTAAAGCACTTTCTGGCGCTTGAGGTTGTCAGAAATGCAGTTTGGACTGCTTTTCTGTGGCATCTGCTCAGTTTTACCCGGTTGGATAGGAGGAATCACTGGATCGGTCCAGCTGCTATTGGGTATCTGGTTTTTTGTATCTTCACTGTGGTCAGTGAAATTGCCACACCCGTTGCTGATATGGTCAATCGTTTTGCGGGTGTTGATTTTCGAATACTAAGTCATGTAGTACAGTCTGTTGTGGTGCTGTTTTTAGTTGAGCAGCTGTTTCGCAATACCAGACTGGAGCTTCGGTGGGCTATTAAGTTTCTCTGTTTTGGTGTGGGTGCAATCTATGCCTACGACTTCGTACTCTATACGGAATCCTTGCTGTTCAGCAGAATTGATCCCTATATCTGGGATGCGCGAGGGGTGGTAAATGCGCTGGCGGTTCCGCTGATTGCTGTCGCGGCCGCTCGAAATCCTGAATGGTCCGTTAAAATTTTTGTATCCCGCAGTGTGGTATTTCACACCACCGGCTTACTGGCGATGGGGGTGTATCTCATCTGCATGGCTGTAGTTGGTTATTATATTCGGGATTTTGGTGGTGCCTGGGGACGCTTCGGACAGGTGGTTTTCATCGCCGGAGCGCTGCTGATCCTTGTGTTGCTGATGTTTTCCGGACGCATGAGGGCGAGAATTCGAGTGTTCTTTAACAGGCACTTCTTCAGTTACAAATACGATTACCGGAAAGAGTGGCTCGATCTGAATATGACTATTGCCCATGGGTCGACAGCCGATGACCTGAGAGTTTCTTGTATTAGAGCAGTGTCGGATATTGTTGACAGTGCAGGTGGAGCGCTTTGGCTGAAGCGGGATAATGGCTTTGAGTATATGGCAGAACTCAATATTCATCTCGAAGCTGGAAATATGGCACAGGATAGCGATTCATTGGTTCACTTTTTAAAAGAGCGCAAATGGGTGGTCGAGATTCCCGAGTATTACCAGACGCCGGAGATTTATGAAGGTCTGGATTTATCAAAATGGTGTGAGCAAATTCCAGACCTGTGGCTGGTCATCCCGCTGATGCAGAGGGAAGGGCTATACGGCTTTATCTGCCTCACCAATCCCCGTGCTCCCCGCGAAATCAACTGGGAGGATCACGACCTGCTGAAAACTGTAGGGCAACAACTGGCCAGTTATCTGGCGTTGATCGATGCCAGTGATGCACTGGCTCATGCAAGACAGTTTGAGGCATATAACCGGCTGTCTGCATTTATCGTACATGATCTGAAAAATCTGGTTGCACAGCTTTCGCTGGTGGTACGAAACGCAGAAAAACATAAGGATAACCCTGCGTTTATTGATGATGCCATGGATACTTTGGCGCATTCTGTAGAAAAGATGAACAGATTGTTGGCACAATTGCGTAAAGGCAACATCGACGCGTCACCACTGCGGTTTGTAGAGTTGCAGACTGTGTTGGATGATGTTGTTGCCCAACAAAACAATGCCCAACCGATGATTCAGCTGGAAATGGCTGAACAGAAGCTGGAGGTTAATGCTGATCAGGATAAGCTGGTCAGTATCATTGGGCATCTTGTGCAAAATGCGCAGGAAGCAACGGATGACGACGGCTGGGTTAAATTGCGCCTTTATAAAAGTGATAATCAGGCTATTATTGAGGTAGAGGATAATGGATGCGGGATGGATCAGCACTTTATTCGTGACAGATTGTTTAAACCATTTGATACGACTAAAGGTAATGCTGGCATGGGTATCGGTGTATTCGAGGCGCGCCAGCTGGTCAGCGGGTACGGTGGTAGAATTGAAGTGGAGAGTGAGCCTGGAGTGGGCACACGCTTTCGATTGCAGTTGCCTGTTTCGCAAAGAAAGATGAAGGAAGACTCAACAGAGAGAGAAGTCGTTTGAGCAAAGTCAAAGAAGAAAAACCGAATAATGTGCTGTTAGCGGTCGAAGATGATGCGGGTATTCAGAAACAGCTGAAGTGGTGTTTTGAAGACTATCAGGTGGTTGTTGCGGGAGACCGTGAAACAGCGATCAAGGAGTTACGGCGCTACGAACCCAGCGTGGTTACACTGGACCTTGGATTGCCACCAGACCCCGCTAATGCAACCGAGGGTTTGCGTACGCTGGAAGAAATTCTCAGTCTGGCACCGCAAACCAAAGTGGTCGTGGTGACCGGTAACGATGACCGGGAAAATGCGGTAAAAGCGATTGGTCTGGGAGCGTATGATTTCTATCAGAAGCCCATTGATGTTGAAATCCTCGGGTTAATTATCGATCGAGCATTCAAGTTGCGGGCGCTTGAAGAGGAAAACCGAAGACTGGCAAAGAACGTCGGGGAGATGCCGCTCGACGGAGTGATTGCCAGCAGCCAGAAAATGTTGAAGATTTGTCGAACCATAGAAAAAGTCGCGCCCACGGATGTGACCACGCTATTGTTGGGTGAGAGTGGTACCGGTAAGGAGGTGCTGGCAAAAGCGCTGCACACTATGAGTCCCCGCGAGGACAAGGGTTTTATAGCCATTAATTGTGCTGCGATTCCTGAAAATCTGTTGGAAAGTGAACTGTTTGGCTATGAGAAAGGCGCATTTACAGGAGCGGTAAAACAGACCAAGGGTAAAATCGAATATGCTGATGGCGGTACCTTTTTTCTGGATGAGATTGGTGATCTGCCAATGGCGCTGCAAGCCAAGTTGTTGCGTTTCCTGCAGGAACGAACCATCGAACGTATCGGCGGCCGTACTGAAATACCCGTCGATGTGCGAGTGCTCTGTGCAACCCATCAGGATCTGAAAAAACTGATCGAAGAGGGCCTGTTTCGCGAGGACCTCTATTATCGACTCAGTGAAATCACTGTGGAGATTCCGCCACTCAGAGAGCGTGATGGTGATGTGGTACTCATCGCGCGGGCAATTTTGAATAAATATGCGCAAAAACACAAAAAGGCAGTAAAGAATTTCACCACTGATGCACTAGATGCGATGACAGCTTATGACTGGCCTGGCAATATTCGGGAGTTGGAGAACAAAATCAATCGAGCTGTCATTATGGCCGATGGCAAGCATGTCTCAGCGGAAGATCTTGAGTTGGATGAAGAACTGGAGGGCCAGAACAGCATGCCCTTTAATCTCAAGGAGGTGAGGGAGGCCGCCGAGGGAGACGTGATTCGACGGGCTATGAGTTATGCCGAAGGTAATATTTCCAAAACAGCCGAACTGTTGGGTGTGACCCGGCCAACGCTTTATTCACTGATGGGTAAGTACGGGATTGCTGAGGTCGAGTGACTTCTGGCAGCAGAACAGTTGATCACGTGAGCCGCTATGGATGTTATCTTCGAGGTACGGCAGGGAGAACGTGAGCAGAACATTGAAAGAGTCCAGATTTGACTTGTTAATTGAACGCTATGCGTGCTGGGTCATTCATCATAGAGTTCTGATGCTTTGCTGCTCGCTAATGGCAGTGGTTATCTTAGCCTACGGTGCGCGCAATCTCACTTTTGTCGACGACTATCGAATTTATTTTAGTAAAGATAATCCCCAGCTAATAGCTTATGAGGCGCTGGAGAGTGCCTTTACAAAGAATGACACTATCCTGTTCGCTGTTAGCCATGCAAGTGGCAGTGTATTTCATCCAAAAGCTATGGAAGCGCTTGGTTTTCTTACGGACCGTAGCTGGGAGTTGCCCTATTCCCATCGCGTGGATTCAATAGTTAATTTTCAATATACCTATGCAGATAATGATGACCTGGTCGTTGAAGGTTTGTTTGAGTCTGACGCTGAATTCAAACTATTGCCTTTTGAACGCAGGACCGATTTAGCATTGTCCGATAGCCGGTTGGTCAACCGCCTAATAGCCCCGGATGCGCAAGTAACAGGAGTGCTTGTTAGTTTTCAAATGCCCGAAGATGACTCGAAAGCACTGAATTTACTGGTTAAGGAAGTCCGTAATCTTGCCAAACAGAGTACGGAAAAGTATGAAGATCTGGAGGTTCACATTGGCGGTGTGCTAATGGTGAACGCGGCATTCCAGGAGGCTGGGCAGAGGGATGCGGTTAGGTTAATGCCGTTTATGTACCTGGGTATTATAGCTACAATTTTAGTATTGCTTCGTTCTTTTAAAGCGGTTATGGCTGTTGCTCTATTGGTGACGTTTTCGATTGTCAGTGCGCTAGGTGTTGCCGGATGGTCGGGGCTATATTTATCGATATCTTCAATTGCTGCGCCGACCATGATAATGACATTGGCGGTAGCGGATACGATCCACATTCTGGTTTCAATGTTTCGTTTTTCTTCGGAAGGGCAAAGCCCTGATAAGGCTTTGACTCAAAGTCTCAAGCTTAACTTTATGCCTGTGGCATTAACCAGTGTCACTACAATTGTAGGATTTCTGACCTTCAATTTTATTGATGTTCCACCCTTTAGGGATTTCGGCAATATTAGCGCAATAGGAATACTTGCCGCTTTTATTCTTTCAGTCACATTTTTGCCTGCTTTTTTGGTGTGTATTAAATTGAAACCCAATTCATCTATATACCTGATAAAGGGGAAGGGGATGGATGCTTTGGCCAGTTTTGTACTGGGTAATCGAAACAAGCTGCTAGGGGTGATGTTTGTCGTTTCCGTTTTTTTGCTCGCAGCTATTGCTCATAATGAAGCGAACAATCAGATGGTAAAGTTTTTTAGCCCCGAATTTCAATTTCGAAAAGACAGCGATTTTATACAGGAGAATCTGACTGGGATATATCCCGTTGAGTACTCAATCCCGGCAGCGGGTGGCAATGGCATAACAGACCCACATTATCTGGTCCGATTGGATGCTTTTGCAAATTGGTTGCGCGAACGCCCAGAAGTTAAACATGTGAATGTGTTTTCCGACACCGTAAAACGTTTAAATATGAATATGCACGGCGATGATGAGCAATGGAACGTTGTGCCAGAGAATAAGGAGCTGGCGTCCCAGTACCTCTTGCTCTATGAACTATCGCTGCCATACGGTTTAGATCTTAATGATCGTGTTAATATGGATAAATCATCAACAAGAGTGATCGCTACTTTAGGTGATATTTCGACGAATGAAATCAGAGCATTTAGGGATGCCAGTGAGTTATGGCTGCATAACAATATGCCAGATATGTTTGGTTATGCAGTTGGTGTAAGCGTCATGTTTTCTGACATTTTCAAGCGCTCAACAGAGACCATGATTAACGGCGTGTTGGTCGGGCTGCTTGTGATATCAGCTATTTTGGTAGTGGCATTACGCAGTATTAAACACGGATTGATTAGTCTCATCCCTAATATATTGCCGGCTGGATTAGCCTTTGGACTTTGGGGCTTATTTGTAGGTCAGGTTAACATGGGAGTAGCAATGGTTATGACCATGACGTTAGGAATCGTGGTCGATGATACGGTGCACTTTTTGAGTAAGTATTTGCGAGCGCGAAGGGAGCATGGTTTAACGAGTTCGGAAGCTGTACGTTATGCATTTAACACAGTTGGTCACGCATTGGTGATGACCACTTTTGCGCTCATTTTAGGTTTTGCTATTATGTCGCAATCGGGTTTTGCCTTAAATGCGGATAGTTCATTAATTACGCTGATCGCGATATTGCTTGCCCTGATAGTCGATTTCCTGTTGTTGCCGCCGTTATTGGTGATAACTGATCGTGAAGAGAAGGTCGAGAGGGAGGCTCAATGAACAATAGGCAAAAACTGTTGATGAAAAGTATTTACTGCATCATCGGGTTTTTATTATCGGTGGTCTGTCTTGCTGCCATAGCAGAAACTGCCGAAGAAAAGGGGCTGACCATTGCCCGTGAGGCAGACAGGCGGGATCAAGGGTTTGGTGATAGCGCCAGCCAGCTCACGATGGTGTTACGCAACAAAAAGGGTGATACCTCTACTCGGGCAATGCGGTCAAAGATTCTGGAGATTGCCGGTGACGGGGATAAAAGTATTTTTGTATTTGATGATCCACTTGACGTTAAGGGAAGTGCGCTGCTTACCTTTTCTCACAAAACCGGCGCCGATGACCAATGGCTCTATCTTCCTGCTCTTAAGCGGGTTAAAAGGATTTCCACCAAAAACCGCTCCGGTCCCTTTATGGGCAGCGAGTTTGCCTATGAGGACATGTCTTCACAGGAGGTTGAAAAATACCGGTACCGATATCTACGTGATGAGGAGATTGATGGGCGGGAAATGTTTGTGATTGAACAGTTTCCCGTAGATAAAAAATCGGGTTACACCCGCCAGGTGGTATGGATGGGGAAAGCGCATTACCGGCCGTTTAAAGTAGACTATTATGATCGTAAAAGTGCATTGCTCAAGACTCTGAAACTTTCCAACTACCAGCAATATCTGGATCAATACTGGAGGGCGCTGCGCATGGATATGCAAAATCATCAGACGGGTAAAAGCACTACGCTGGAATGGGGCGAATTTAGCTTTCGAAATGGGTATACTGATAGGGATTTTACGCGCAACAGTTTGACCAGGGCGCGTTAGTTTTAGCTCGGGGGAAAATACAATTAACAGGAACAGACTAAACAGTGGCTGGTATCTGCTGTTATTTACACTGATTTCAGAAACTGTCATCGCGGGTGGAGAATGGTCCGGCTATCTCGGGCTCGAATCGAGACTGTTTTTTGAAGATGCTCCCTATGCGCAACAGGAAGACCATAATGGTTCGATCGTTTTTGAACCGGAATTTTATCTCGACTTAAAGGGTGGCAGTCAGCGCGTTGTCTTTAATCCCTTTTTTCGCTATGACACTGCAGATGACGAGCGAACCCATGCCGATCTGCGTGAATTATACTGGCGTGGCGTTCTCGGGGACCTGGAGGTCAAGGCCGGTGCCGTCAAAGTATTCTGGGGTGTAACCGAATCACAGCATCTTGTTGATGTGATCAACCAGACCGATCTCGTGGAAAACATCGATTCCGAAGACAAACTCGGCCAGCCGATGATAAACCTGAGCTGGGTTAAAGACTGGGGAACATTGGAGCTGTTTGTTCTACCCTACTTCAGGGAACGTACTTTTGCCGGGGAAGAAGGCCGTTTGCGTGGCCGACTGGTGGTCGATACGGATCACCCGCTGTATGAATCCGGCGCTGAAGAAAATCACACGGATTTTGCCGTCAGGTGGAGCCACTGGATAGGTGATTGGGATATTGGTGTTGCTCATTTTACCGGAACCAGCCGTGAGCCGTTGTTTATTCCGGGTCTCGATGGTGGGGAGCTAGTACTTCGTCCCTATTATCAGCAAATTGATCAGACCAGCCTTGATCTTCAGGCAACAAAGGGAGACTGGTTATGGAAGCTCGAAGCGATATATAACCGGAATGATCGAGAGGATTACAGTGCCTTTGTGGGCGGATTCGAATATACCCTGGTGGGAGTCTGCAATAGTGCATCCGATTTGGGGTTGTTGATGGAATATCACTATGACGATCGTGATGAAGCCGCAACCACCCCTTTCGAAAACGACATTTTCGTGGGTGTGCGCTGGATGCTGAATGATGTACAAAGTTCGGAACTACTTGCAGGGGCAATCGTCGATGCCGATTCGCAGGCCAGTTTTGTGAGCATTGAGGCAAGTCGGAGGTTGGGGCAATCCTGGAAAATGAGCCTGGAAGCAAGACTGCTATCGGGACAGGACAAACAGGACCGACTCTATGGTCTTCGCAATGATGATTATATTGAGTTGCAAATAGCCAAGTATTTTTAGCATCTGCCAGACCCTGATGAACTGAGTTCTGACCGAGGTAGCGCTGGTGGCATTATAAATAAAGGATTAGGGAATGATGAATTATACGTTGATATCAAGGTTTGTTCTCATCATGGCGGCTTTGGCACTCAATGCCTGCCAGAAAGATCTGACTGACATCGAACTGGTGCAGAGGGCAAAGGATTTTCAGGATAATGGCGAACTGGTTAGTGCTGTTATCGATCTAAAAAATGCCGCAATACAAAACCCCGAGAATCCAGAGGCCAGATGGTTGCTTGGTAAACTCTATGTCGAACTGGGCAATGGTGAAGCCGGAGAAAAGGAGCTGAGAAGGGCGAATCAACTGGGGATTGATTTCCGCAGTTTGGTCGTTCCCCTTGGCAAAGCGCTACACCTGCAGGGAAAGTATCAAGAGGTTCTGGACGAGGCAAAAGTAAAGTCTGACGACTCGCCAGCTGCGAAAGCGAAAATTTTGGCGATAAGGGGGGATGCATTGCGAGATTTGCGTCGACTGGATTTCGCCGAGAGGGAATACCTGAAGGCAATAGAGTTTGACGCTGAATATTTAAGCAGTTACGTTGGTCTATCGCGTTTGTACTTGAGGAAAGGTGATGATAAGCAGGCTGAAAAATTCCTGAACCAGGCTAAAAACCGGAATCCGGAAGATCAAAGCCTGTTATTGATGGAAGGGGATCTGAATTACTACTTGGGTCAGTATGAAAGGTCACAAGAAGCCTACAGCAAGTTGCTTCAGAAGGATAAAAGGAATGCCCTGGCTGGATTAGGGTTATCACTCTCATTACTGGCACAAAAAGAGGTTGAAGAGGCCGTTCAATATCTTGACCGACTTTTACAAATCGACCGTAACCATCTATACACAAACTATCTGAGAGGTTTGGCAGCGTTTGAGCTAAAGGACTACGAAAGCGCTAAAAAGCATACAGAATTGGTTCTGGCGCAATCCGCTGCACATATCCCTTCTTTATTAGTAGCCGGGGCTACCAACTTTGCACTTGAAGAGTACGAACAGGCGGTTAGCCGTCTGGAAAGAGTGGTAGCGGCGGCACCGGCCTATCAATATGCTCGAATGATGCTGGGGGAAACGCATCGGCGCCTGGGCAACGAGCTACTGGCGCTTGAGATACTAAAACCGCTGGCGGCCGGGGAAGTTGATGATGCCGGGTTATTAGCTGGCATCGGTAGATTGGCAGCGAAGACGGGTAATCTGGAAGAAGCGAATGAGTATTTTCTGAAAGCAGCGACGATTCAACCGGACAATGCGCGAATAAGGGCTTTGCTTGGACTCAATAAGCTTTCGTTGGGTGACCTGGAGGAAGGGCTGTCTGATCTTTCTGCCGCAGAGGAAATGGCTCCGGAAAGTGGTAAGAATAAAGCCATACTGATACAGAACTTGTTGAAAGCAGAAAAGTATAAGGAAGCTCTGAGTAAAGCACGGGAGTTGCAGGCATTGGCACCGGATAAGAGCATTGGTTATGTATACGCCGGAATTGCGCATATGAAAATGGAAGATCATGTTGAGGCAGAAGAGCTGTTTAAGAAGGCTTTGGAGATTAATCCCAAGGCGCAAGATGCCGCGATTAATCTAGGGGTACTCTATAAGAAAATTAAGAGGGAAAAAGAAACAGTGCCTGTATTGGAAACGGCACTCAAAAACAACCCGGATTCACCCATTATCTTGAGGGCATTAGCTCGCCAAAGCGCTGAACAGGGTGATGTAGAAAAGACAAGAAAGCACCTTGAGTTGTTAGTTGAAAAATACCCTAAAGATAATATGGCTGTGTTATGGTTGGCACGTTTTTATTTAATGGCGAATGAGCCGGATAATGCTCTTAATCTTACGAAACCGCTGTTAAGAGAGTATCCCGAGGAGTTAGCGTTAATGGAGGTGGTTGCCAGAGCAGAGCTTGTAAAGGGCAATTACGATGCAGGAGTAGAAATTCTACGCACGCTCATAATGAGAGCGCCTCGCTCACCCAATGTACACTATTGGTATGGGCTGGCATTAAAACAAACCGGGCAGGAAATGGAAGCGGCAAAAGCACTGGAAAAGGCGATTGCCATTGTGCCCAGTCATAGAGATGCCAGGATATTGCTTGCTGATATACGACTGCGGCAGGGTAAGAATCAGGAGGTAAAAGAGCTTTTTTCGGAATTCAACACTGATAACTCGACCGATAGGGATGTGCTGTTTTTGGGAGGTAAGGTTGCTTTGCTGGACAGAGATTATGAGCGGGCGATTTCATTGTTTTCTCAGGCGCAGAATATTAGAAAAGAATCCAAAACGGCAGTTGCCATTGCATTGACCCATATTGCTCAGGGAAACAAGGACGCAGGTGAAAAAGCCTTGCAAAACTGGCTTGATGGAAGACCAGAATCAAAAGAGGTGCGCTATCAATTGGCAACCTTTTACCAGCAAGAAAATCGTAGCTCTGATGCTATGAAACAGTATAAAAAATTAACCGAATTAGATGACGGTAACTGGGTTTATCATAATGAACTGGCCATGTTGGCTTATACTGCTAAAGATATAAAATTAGCTGAAAAACATGCGTTAAAAGCTTATAACCTTAACCCTCAGAGTGCTTTTGCTCTGGATACATATGCGTTGATTATGATGAAGAAAGGCAAAAACAGTGAGGCTTTGCGTTTGTTCAAGAGGGCCAACGAAGCGATGCCGGATATTCCGGAAATCGAGCTTCATCTTGCGCAGAGTTTAATAAAAAATGACCAACAGCAGGCGGCTACTGAAATTCTGAATCGATTAAAATCAATAAGTTTGCCAGAGTCGCTTCAAAAACAAGTTAAGGCAGAAATGAAGCGCATTGAAATTGAACGCCAGTGAACCGTGGAATTGGGTGTGTTAGCGATCACTGGTATTTATATCCTTAATGGAGAACCTTCACAATTAATACACAATTACCGCCTTCAGTTGCTTGCTTAATTGAGGCGGGACATGCCGCGCCTTCAGCAGACAACTCCCAGCCGTGGACTTTTCACTGGGATGGTGTTCGACTGTCGTTAAAATATGATAATAAACGTTGTGGTAATGGACTCTTTAAAGAAGGCAGTGCAGCTATTCTTCTGGCGATGGGTGCGGTTGTGGAGAATATGGTGTTGGTTAGTGAGTTTGTCGATACACAAATAGGGTGGGAGTTTCAGAAATTTAAGAACGACCCCGCTATCTTCGCCGTCGCAGAGTTTGATGATCCTTATACAGCAGTGAATGAAAAATTTCGGGGACACTCTCTGTTTGAACGACATACCAACCGGTTTCCTTACTCAGGAAAAGAGATCGAAAAGGTGATTCTCGACGCACTGATTGATCAAAAACAGGAAGCGGCTGAAGTGTTGTGTTTTAGTAATAAGGCTGCCCGGACTGAGATCGCTGAACTGGTTAAGCGGGCTTCATCAATGCGCTTTCAAATAAGAGAGGTGCATGAATGGTTTGCAGATACGTTACGGTTTACTCCAAATCAGATTGAGCGAGGAGACGGCCTGGATGTGAACACCATTCCGCTTCCTCCGGGCGGTAAAAAGTTATTGGACTACACCTCATCATGGAAGCGTATGAGCCGCCTAAATCGCTTGGGGATCTATAAGCTGTTTTCTGCTATTGAGGCACAACCTATAGCGTCAGCACCTCTCTTATTGGCAATACTGTCGCCTCAAGAAACTGTTGAGCAATTTAATGCCGGACGCCTTCTGGAAAGAGTTTGGTGTTATTTGAATGCGCGAGGTTTGGCAGTGCATCCATACTTCGTAATTACTGATCAGTTGGAGCGGTATCGAGAAGGTAGGCTTGATAAAAAGCTAAATGCTATTGGACAATCATTGTCGGAAAGAGCTGAAAAGCTATGGGGGGGCGAAGGAAAAAGTCTCCAAATGCTGCTACGAGTGGGTTACCCTAAAACTCAGCCTGCACGATCCAGGCGACTTGAGATCAGTAAGGTGACTACTGTAGCGTAGCGCTACTTCTTTCTGAAAGGGTCGTTTTTAAGTCCACCCAAATACATAAAAAGACGAATGTCATCTAACTCCTTGCGGTATTTTTTGGGGAGTTCATTTCTCATCCGAATAAACGTATCTCTTAAATCACTAGGTACAGGGCGGTCATGGCTCTTAATTACCGTCATCATGGGAACTAAAAAGGTTCCATAAACCTTAATGTGTTCTGGCAGTAATTGGCGATTGAGCTTGTGGTACTCTTCAAATAGAAACGCGGCATGTAATGACGCCTGGTAATCTTCAGTGAAAGCTTTTGGCTGGTAGTCTGCGTTCAAATGAGAAAAAAAATGGCAGGATTTAGCCGATTTAAGTCTTCCAAAATCCACCATATAAACAGCGCCTTCCGGCTTGAGACAACGGGCTACCTCCTTGAAGGTTGACTCCAGCATTGAAAATTCAGGGAGCTGATGAAGCACCATTGTGCTCATGAAGCCATCAATCGACTGGTCATCCAGTTCTGTCAAGTTTGTAATGTCGCCAAACCGTAACTCTACATTGTCAATTTCCAGATCGTTGAGGTAGTTTCTGCCGCTATCAAGCATCTCTACTGAAAGATCGTAGCCGACAAATTCAATATCCGGGTTAAGTGCTGCGACTTGAGCTAATTGAGTGGCCGGGCCAGATCCGAGATCAATGACTTTCTTGCAACCCTGGATCGTTTGACTTATGTGTGCTGATTGAAAAAGATAAGAAGCTGCCATAATGCCATCAATTCTTCCAGCTTCGGCAAAAGCATCTACCTGCTCCTGTTCGTCCATTACCATGGGCTCAGGAATTCTCGCTTGATGCCTATAGAGGATTAATTCACGAGTAATTGTGGGTAATAAAGACAGGCGTGGCAATACTCATCCCCCATAAAATATAGTGTTTGATGGTATTACTATAGCCAATATTTGGATAATAAAATAGTGATTATTGCAACAATTCTAAAAGAATAATAGATAAAAAAAGCCCTCCTAGGGGAGGGCTTTAATTAGTGATTAGCCTTTCAAATTCTAAAGTGTCGCTATTTTTTATTACGGCGAGTGGAGGCTCCTAACCCTAAAAGGCCTAATCCTAATAAAGCAATAGTGGCAGGAGTTGGAACAACATCTACTTGAAAGGCAAAATCATCTAAACTATCAAAATCAGACCCAATATTGTTTTGTAAGAGCCTTCCTGATCCGCAGGCTTCAGCAATTATCTGTATTGAATCAGGGTCGTCGAGAAAGCAGTCTTGAGGGTTCAACATTGGTCCGCTAGGGTTGTCTTGGAGACTTAGTGCTACATTAAACTCTCCGGCTGACCCAGCAGTCGTACCAATAACACTCACATCATTTGATAAAATATCGAATGCTTGCCAAAAATCATCTACTCCATCTAATCCAAACATCCAGAAGGGAGTGCCGCCGGTAGCGGTTGGTACGCAATCTGTTTCTGCGTCGTCGCCTCCTGCTCCCCCTCCATCACAATTAACACGGTTATAATCATCAGCAGCATCTTCAAATAGCGCTACCATCGCTGAGCCAGTATTTGAGAACCCGAGGCCGTCTAACTCGGATTGGAAACTGGCAGAGGGGCCAAAAATGAAATCCCACGAATCATCTGATGGGTCAGCATTGCCTTTGTCGTCAAAAATTGAAGACAATACTTGAATTTCAAATATTCCCGTTAGCTCAGGCCCCTCAACGTTTTGATCTCCGATACCAAAAGGGGTTATCTTTTCAATGTCAAAGATGCCTCTTAACCGATCTCCTACTTCTAAAAGGGTATTACCTTCCCGAGAGCAACTACCAAGAACATCGTTCGGGCTGCTATATTCACAGTTTAATAGGTACTCTGCACTGTTATCCTGAAGCAGGTTTATACCCGGCAACAGCAGGCTATTTATTGATGCTGCATTTGCGCTGCCTGCCAAAGCTAATCCGCCTGTAAGGGCAATAGCGGCTAATTGACGTTTTTTCATAATAAAATCTCCACGCTTTATTGACTATTTCTATAGTTAGTTTGCGGCACTCGACTAATCACTTATAGTAACAGGCCTTATCTCTTGTACTAGGTATACCAAGAGCACATATCGTGCCAATTTTTTTTTAATTAATAAAAACAAAAGGTTGTGTTTTTATTCTTTTGTTCAAATAGCGTAAGTGTAAAAAAAACCGACAGATATTAGTTGGGCTAAAGAAATTTCTTTTTCTCAATGCTAGAGGGGTGCTTTCCCGCTCTTTTATATAGTTTTTTAAACAGCCAAAATTTTAATTTTTGAATCACCCCATTGTTACCCCAGCGAAGTTTTTTGAGCTTATAACAAGATTTGTATGCATCATACTGATGATAATAGGGGGCCGAGTATATTTTGCCGCGCCCAAGAACTAGTTTGATGGTTTCGGTAGCGACCACGCCTGCACAGAGCTGCACAGCCGCAGCACAGGAAGGCCCCCTTTTTTCATCCAAATTGACATACTTTCGGTCCATGTAGGAAAGATGTGTCGCTTTTGGTGCAGTACCCAATGCAAATAGTACATACTTGTCGAAGTCGGATTTAGCAAGATCCATGGCAAAATAATCGTGCCAAGACATTTTTCCTGGTTCGAAGATAAGCAATGCAGTGCTAAAGCCAATGGGCCCTGCTGCAACCACCGGTATGTTTTTTGAGTAAGTAGCTTTGTAAAAAATATCTCGTGCATCTGTGGCAAAATAGTCCAGACCATCTATCGCGACATCAACATCCTTCAAATACGCATCTATATTCTCTCTATTGATGCCTTCATCAAAGGAAGTAACGTTGGCTTCCGGGTTGATATCCAGGATCATCCTCTTCATCACATCAGACTTCTTCTGCCCCAAAGTAGAGATCATTGCACCGCTTTGGCGGTTGAAATTATGCAACTCAAAATGGTCAAAATCCGCTATGTGGAAATTTCCAATACCCATTCGCGCCAATGTTACTGCATGTACTCCGCCGACTCCGCCTAATCCAGCGATTGAGACAGTCGAGCGCTTTAGCTTCTGCTGCTCTTCTGGCTGGACCAGACCTAGGTTTCTGGAGAAGGCTATATCGTAGGAGAAGCTATTTATATCGTTTGAGCTATCTGTCATAGGCAGTTAGTCTTCTTTTTGTATCGTCGTATTTAACCGCACACAATTATTTAGGGGCTGTTATCACTGATTTGATTACGGTGAAGTGAGTGTGTGCAAAAAATAGTTGTTAGATTATTCCCATATTGAATACTGAAAACCTACTTTATCCCAACAATGATGCCATGATGTCTGGGTAGCTCATGGCGCTCTGTTTGTGTGAAACCAGCGTTTGCCAAGAATCCTTCGTAATCTTTCCAGGTATAAAGCATGCCTTCACCCGTTGCTATGGTGAGGAAGTAAGGCGAACCCAGCGCAGTGGCCATGGGTCCTATACCGTCATCATTTGCCATCATGTTAAATATAAACAGTTTTCCATCTTTTGGTAGCGCATCATAGGAGCGTTTTAAAAGCATAGTGTTCCGCTCTGGCGACCAGATTGTCATCATGTGTGAGAATATGATCCCGTCTATTCCTTCAGGAAAATCCGTAATAAAGAAGTTGCCTTCATGTGTGCTGATTCTATCTGACAGGCCTTGTTGCGCAATGTTTTCTCTGGCAATGGCGCATACCGTTGGTGCATCGAAGACAGTTAATGATAAGTGAGGGTGAGCTTTAGCTAAAGCAATTGCATTGGTTCCATCTCCGCCCCCAGCATCCACCAAATGTTTAATAGAACTGAAGTCGGCTTTTTGTGCCAGTAATTGGTTGGCGGAGCCAGATAAGGAACTCATGGCATCCTGGAATGTTTTTTCCAGGGCAGGGTCATGGGCTATTCTGGCATACAAATTATCTTCATTTCCTGGAAAGTGCCGCAAACCGATATTGGTATTTGCTTTAAGAGATTCCAAAAAGTCTATTTCAGCCGGATAGACAATGTGGTGCTGCCAGCCGAGTACGTCGATCATGTTGCCAGGGCTTTGTTTTGTCAGCAACTCCTCAACAATAGTGCTATTGGAATATGATTCTTCCTTTTTGAGTATCAGCTTGAGAGTGGCTAGGCCTGTCAAAAGAATCCTGGTTGGTTGCGCTTCTAAACCTATTGCATTGCCAATCTCTTCAGATTCAAGTCCTGGTGACTTGGAGAGGTTATCAAAAACGCCCAGGTTCACACCCGCCCAAAGCAATTGGAATGCCGTATGTCCACCAGCGATGAGCGCGAGCTGATCAAAAGTTAGTTCATCTTTCATAATTCAAGCCCCATTTTGCAATTACTTGTGCTTGCTTCAACATATTACCGTTCGTGTAATCAGTATAGTTGATTCTAACTGTTAAATTTTCAGACACCCAACGTTAATTAGCATGACCAAATGACTACAGCCCACGCCGTCAAGCCCTGCTGTTGCGATTCGTTCGGTACGCAAAATCAGTTGTTGTTCCGCTGTAACCCATCCTATATTGCGGGAGGAGGCTTTGCCGTAATCGAACGCCATTGGTGCCTGTAAAAAGTTTAAATAACGGTTAATTTTGATGTTGCCATTTGTTATCGCTAGAATAGCGCAATTGTATATGGTTGTGCAGCTCTAAACTGGCTTAGTTTATTTGATGCTTGTATGATTGTCTTTCGCTGCGACGTTTTATGGTACCCAAAGGGTATTTCAGGAAAGATTAGGCGAAAGAGGCCGCTCAAAACAGTCACGGAAAGCAGGATTATTGACTGAATTCAAAGATTATAATGGAAAAAGGGAGATATCTCATGGAAGAAGGAGGAAAGCTCTGATTCACTGATCGGGCAATAAGGACTATCTTGGGGCTGGTGTTTGACAACAGCAGGCACAGGCTAATTAAACTGGGTTAACGCATTCATTTGGGGTACTTATTGTTCGTGGATCATTTAGGTAAAAGGTTTAACCGATACTTTACTACGATAAGGGCAAACACACCGGCATTGCTGGATGATGCAATGCAACTTCGATTTCAGGTTTACTGTATTGAAAACGGGTTTGAGGACAGGTGCCAGTTCGAAGGCGACCGTGAGTTTGACAGTTACGATCTGCATTCCGTGCATTCAATTATTCGTTATGTAAATAATGACCACACGGCAGCCACCACGAGGCTTATTTTACCCCGCAAAAAACAAAACGGGATCTATTTCCCGATTCAAGCGTATATAGAAAGCGAAAAGTTTAAAGCGATGGTCCCGGACTGGGATGTTGATGATATCCAATCGTTTGCAGAAATTTCACGATTCTGTGTTTCGAAGGAGTTTAAGAATCGTTTTAGTGAGTCTAATTCAGTCGCAGGCATATCGGATTATGTGGATGCGAATAGCAATATAGAGAAGCTTAGTCAGGTGTCCGGTGAGTCCGAACTGGTCGTAGAGTCTAGATGTGATGCAAGAATGCTGCCTCATCTGACGATAGGCTTGATGGCAGCGATTTTTGAGATGAGCGCAGAGGAAAACCTGAAATATTGGTTTGCGTTGATGGAACCTTCTCTTTTGCGATTGCTGGGTCGATTTGGCATTGAATTTATGCCTATTGGCGAAGTGGTTGAACATCACGGTATCCGCCAGCCCTGTTGTGCAAAGATTGATGATATTGCACTTGGAATATGGCAGAAAAGGCCGGACGTATGGCGTTTTGTCACGCAAAATGGAGAGGTGTGGCCGCTGCCGGAGCACGCAGATATTCAAATTGTCTCAGCGGTTTAGAGTTCGCAGTTAAATACCGGGTGGCTCGTTCAGCTAGCTTTCTGGTGTAGTTGCGCTGATTTTGATAGTTGCGTTTTGACGGTGCCCCTAATCAGTTTGAAAAGTGACGCCACTTCCGGCTTCATACCTTTTCTTAACATTTCCTGGTCTATATAAAAGGGCGCTCTTTGACCGTGGTACTCCATGATTTCGCCACACCGCTCAAATTTAATACCAATACGTGCCATTGCTCTGGCCAGCCGAGGCTCGGCCATTATAAAAGCGTAGTCCAATTCTGCTTCAACAAAAAGAGCCGCACAGACAAGGTATAAACCTACCGAGATATAGGGAAACAGCCTGTTTTTGTCAGATTCCGGGTGCTTTTGAGGTGAGTCAACGACATAGGGTTTGCCTTTTTCACCCGCTCTTCGGCGAAATCGGGAGGGAACTGCAAGCCGCGATACCTCGCCATAGGTTCCAGGTGATAAAGCAGTGAGATCAATAGTACTTTTATCAAAGGTGTCCAGGCAGTATTTTTCGATGGGAAAACCCGGTTTTTGTGAACCTTGCGGAGGGATAACGAATCTTACGGTGCCCGCAAATTCGCCACTTTGTTTGTGTTGAAGCAGAAAGTGTTTTGAAACGATATCAAACTCATCTTTTTCGATATCTTTCGGGCAGTTTTCTTCCAGGCGCAATTCTTCACAAAATACGTCGTAACGAATTTTAAAGACCTGTTTTAACAACTCATCAGTGTCGGCATAGATTAGGCGAAAATAAGAGTTAAAACTATCTGCGAGGTTGTTGTGCATCATTTAATAAGAACCGCGCTCGTTTGCTATCCAGCTATATAATGATTAAAAAAGAACCACAGTTTTTATTTAGTATAGAAGAAATCGTTTTTTTAGCTATTTTTACGATCAATTTGTCATTTTTTGGATATGCGAGCTATAGTATCTATGCATCAGTATCTTTATGGAAATAGTGGCAGGCTTGGCTTATGATATGTTTTCACTTCGCATAATCTAAGTTGCCAAACAGGGTGGATAGTAACAATGAATAAATCAGGATATTTTCCAGTAAGCTATAAAGGCGTTGTTTTGACTTGCCTGATGGCCTTTATTTTGGGCGGGTGTTCTTCAAAAGCGCCTCAGTTGCCTTCGGCGACGCTTAAACAGCCTTATACGACATCGCCTAGCGATTATACTTATTTAATCGGACCTGGTGATTCGGTTCAGATATTCGTATGGCGTAATCCAGAGGTTTCGAATACTGTTTTGGTGCGACCCGATGGTAAAATAACTGCGCCGCTTGTTGAAGAGTTGGCTGCCAGTGGCAAAACACCGGCGCAGCTTGCCCGAGATATCGAAAAAGTGCTTTCCGAGTATATTAAGGAACCCATTGTAACGGTGATGGTGGGTGGATTTGTCGGGCCTTATAGCGAGCAGATTCGAATAATTGGTGAAGCAACCAACCCCCAGGCTATTCCTTATCGCGAAAATATGACATTGCTTGACGTGATGATTGCGGTAGGCGGGATTACGGAATTTGCAGCGGGTAACAAAGCAACGATCGTGCGCATTGTTGGCGATCAGCAGAAAGAGTACCGGGTTAAATTAAACAAACTTATACGAGATGGCGATATCTCTGCTAATGCCGATATGTTGCCTGGTGATATTCTGATTATACCGGAATCGTTTTTCTAGTATCGAATCAGTGAAGACAGGGAAACGCTGGATTTAATATAAGGGCAAGAAGTTAGTCTATGCAGGAAATTATTGATCTCGTTATCTATTACGCACGTGCAATCTGGCTGAAACGCTGGATTGCATTGGTTGTGGCCTGGTTGGTTTGTATTGTTGGATGGGCTGTTATTTTTAAGTTGCCGGATCAATACCAGGCCAGCGCCAGGGTTCATATCGATACCCAATCGTTGCTGAAGCCGCTATTGAGAGGTTTGACCTTTTCTACGTCGGCCAACCAGCAGGTAAACCTGATGGTGACCACACTGTTAAGTCGGCCTAATCTGGAGAAAGTGGCGCGAATGACGGACCTGGATCTGACAGCAAGAACGGATCAGGAGATGGATGAACTGCTGGATGACCTTAAGGACAGTATTGAACTGGCAAGGGTTGATCGACAGGATCTGTACAAAATCAGTTATACACATGAAGACCGGGAGATGGCTAAACGGGTGGTTCAGTCTGTCTTGACGGTCTTTGTGGAAAATACGCTAGGTGAAAACCGTGAAGAATCGGTAACGGCTAAACGTTTTCTTGATGCCGAGCTGAAGGAATATGAGCAGCGATTAAAAGAATCTGAAGCACGCGTTGTTGAGTTTAAACGTAAAAATGTGGGTTATTTATCCGGCGTTGGTAATGATTATTATCAGAGACTTCAGCAAAGTATGGGCGAGCTTGAGTCTGCCAAGTTGGTGTTGATAGAGGCAAAGCGACAACAGGAATCGATTGAGGAGCAAATTGAAGACCAGGAGGAGGAGCTTTCCTTCATTTTTGATCAGACTTCCAGCGAAGGCTCAACGATCTATGATTCTCGAATAGCGGCGCTGGAAACGCGTTTGGATGAGATGTTTTTAAAATACACTGATAAACATCCAGATGTAATCACTATTAAGTCGCAGATCGAAGACTTAAAAGACAAGCGTGAAGAAGAACTTTCCAAGCGCTCCGATGTGGTGGATCAGGAAAACCCTGTGATGCAATCGTTAAAATTAAGTCTCAGTCAAGCGGAAGCGCAGGTTGCAGCTCTGGAGGCACGCGTCAGCTCTCACCGTTCCAAAGTGGAAAATCTTAAGAAGCTGGTGCATACCATTCCGGCCATTGAAGCCGAAATGGCTGATCTTAATCGTGATTACGGTGTTATAAAGAAAAAGCACCAGGAACTGCTTAATAGAAGGGAGCAGGCTTCCATCACTCAGAAAGCGAGTCAGGCGTCCGATGATATTGAATTTAAAGTGATTGATCCTACTCGAGCGGCGTTTGAGCCATCCGGACCACCGCGTATACTCTATATGAGCGCTGTTTTGGTAGCCGGTTTGGCACTGGGCGTGGGTGCTGCACTTTTACTGGTTCTGATAAAGCCTACTTTTGCCAGCGTCAGGATGCTGGCTCTGCAAACTGGGATGCCTGTATTGGGTGCAGTTGCGTATGTTAGAACAGAAGAGCAGTTCAAGGCGCAGCGGCGCTATACATACCTGTTTCTGGGGGCGGCCTTTATGTTATTGGTGGTATTCTCCAGTTTGCTGCTCTACCAGTTGTTAATGTTAAACGCAGCTGGCGCATCGTTGCTGTAATTTGAGATTTTGATATGGATACCATTGAAAAAGCGTTAAAAAAACACCAGTCGGAAGCTGATGAACCGCCGGTTAACGAATCACCAGATGTTGGTGAGTTGAGCGCTGATATTGGTGATAATAAGGCCTTCGCAGACCCCGAACAACTGCCTGAAAACGAACAGGTCGAGCAGTTTGAAAAGGAACCGTCAGAGCCGGTTATCCAGGAACAATCTGGAAATGGACAAGTCCTGGAGCTGGATTTGAATGCTTTGGGAGAAATTGGCATCATTGTTCCCGACGATAAACGAAGTCAATTAAAAGAAGAGTATAAACATATCAAGAGGCCATTATTGCAGAAGGCCGCGCTTGAGGGTAATCAGCTGACTCACAGTAACCTGATCATGGTGAGCAGTGCCCATTCCGGAGAAGGGAAAACGTTTAGCTCTCTTAACCTGGCGATGAGCATTGCCGTAGAACGTGACCGAAGAGTGCTTTTAATTGACGCGGATGTGGTTAAACCCAGCCTTGATGGTTTATTAAATGTTGCGGGGCGTCCTGGTCTCGTAGATTATTTGAATGGTGAAGTGAGTGATTTTCGTGAAGTGCTGATCAAGACTAATGTCACTAACTTAACCATAGTTCCTGCCGGTCGCTCGCACCACCTCACACATGAATTGCTGGCCAGTAATGCTATGAGAGATTTGGCCAATGAAATGGCAAGCCGTTACCCGGATCGAATCATCATACTGGATTCGCCTCCAGTGTTAGCGACCAGTGAAGCGAAAGTATTATCGCGACTGGTTGGCCAAATAGTGTTAGTGGTAGAGCAGGACAAAACATCACAAACAGCGGTTAAGGATGCCATTGAATTTTTGGAGAAAGATAAAATTACCGGCTTACTTCTGAATAAATCCAAAACAGCCAGTGAAACATACTATGGCTATTATTACGGTGAAAATAAATAGTTTTCAGATATTGGGGATACCACTATCAAATCGCTCAATGTATATGTAGATACTATTCGCAAGCATTATGGTGCTAAGCGTTGCTGCCTGATTGGTATAGGGTTGGTTTTCTCCTGTTCAGTCTATAGTGCGGACTGGGATATCAAGCCTTCCTTGACACTGCGGGAGATCTATTCAGACAATATCGCCCTGGAGACGGATCAGGAAGAAGATGATTGGGTCACCGATATTTCGCCAGGCGTGATTATTACGGCCGATGGTAATCGTCTGGATCTGCAATTCGATTACAGTTTGCAAAACCTGATTTACAGTAACGACAGTGATCGAAACAGTTCCAATCACCGCTTAAATACACGGCTGCAAACAGAACTGATCGAAGATATATTCTTCTTCGACGCAAATGCTCGTATCAGTCAACAACTGGTTGATAGTCGCGAAGGCCTGTCGAATGACCGAATTAGCGGCTCGCAAAATGCGGAAGATGTCTATGGTTACTCCCTGAGTCCCTACATTACTCCCCGACTTGGAGATCTGCTCACCGCTGAGATCAGATATACCTATGACTATGTGGATAGCGAAGAGGATAACGTCAATAACAGTTTTTCAGATGATAGCGAAGGGGATCACTTCAGCGTCAGTCTTGAGAACGGCGATCAACTGGCCAGCATCAGGTTTCAGCTCGATTATGACTCAAGGGAAGTCGATTATGGGGATGGGGATCGCACTGATACTGAATTTCTGAGGATATTGGCGGGTTACTGGTTGAACCGGAACTGGAGTATCGATCTGATCAGCAATGACGAAGACAACGAGTTTATCGGTGATCGGGGCGATAATGATCCTGATGACAGCTACTATGGCGCAGGATTTACCTGGCGCCCTTCAGACACGTTTAATATCAGTTTGGCCTATAATGACCGTACAGATCCTCGCAGGGACGAAGACGATTCCTTTGCCAGTGGCCAGTTGGAATGGAAACCTACACCGCGAACTGATATTAAGGCGGAATTTGGTAACCGGTTCTTTGGTGAAACCTATGATTTTAGTTTCAGTCACAGAATGCGAAGATCCAGTTGGCAGATCAGTTATAGCGAGGACATTGGCGATTTTCGTCAGGCGTTCCTTGATTTTGGCGGGACAGGCAGTCTGATTTGCCCTATCGGTGCCAGTGACCTGCAGCAGTGCCGTATCTTCGATCAAACCCGTCCCCCGGAAATTGGCGAAGAGGTAATTGGCTCGCAGGACCAGTTGCCCTCGATCACCAGTGATACCTATATAAGCAAGACTCTGAGAGCTTCCTGGAGTATCAAGGGGGGCAGGAATATTATTACTTTCAATGTTAACCGAGAACGTCGAGAGTTCATTGGTGACAATGAGGAAGAAAAGGATTTGGATATTAATGTTAGCTGGTCCTATAAGCTGGCGCCACGAACGCTCTCTGTGATATCGCTACGCCATGGACAGGAGGAATTTGAAGAGGGTGAAGAGTACGATGACTATACCGTTTCATGGACTATAGCCACACTGGTCGGAGCAAAATCGAAAGTAGCACTGCAGTTATATTATGTAACGCGTGATGCGGATAGCCAGTTCAATGATTATGACGAGAACAGAGCAACATTGACCTTTCAGCATGATTTTTAGTTTCGACTGTGATTTGAGAGACATGCAGATCACAGACAATTGCAGATTCGTGAACAGGCCCAGGCCATCCACCAAGAGTTAACCGTTTAGCATGTACGAAGCCTTTTATAATCTATCGACCAAGCCTTTTCAGCTAAGTCCGGATCCCCGGTTTTTCTTTGACAGTAGTGTCCATAAAAGGGCGATGTCCTATCTTCGGTATGGATTAAGCCAGGGAGAGGGGTTTATTGTTATCACGGGTGGGATAGGGACAGGAAAGACGACTCTGGTACGAAATCTATTCGCAGAGTTGGATCAACAAAAAATTATTGCGGCTCAGCTGGTCACCACCAGTCTGGATCCGGATGAACTGCTTAAAATTATCTCTTCATCTTTTGGCTTGCCCCATGAGGGTTTATCGAAGGCATCGCTGTTAAAGCAATTTGAGAGCTTTTTGAAAAAATGTGATTTTCAGGATAAACGGGTTCTTCTTGTCGTTGACGAGGCGCAGAATCTGCCGGTTGAAGCTGTAGAGGAATTGCGTATGTTATCCAATTTTCAGACGGATAAACGGTCATTGATTCAGAGCTTCCTGTTGGGTCAGGAGGAGTTTAGAAAAACAGTTCAATCACCTGGTATGGAACAACTCCGTCAACGCATTATTGCCTCCTGCCATCTGAGCCCACTGGACAAAAAGGAAACAAGGCTCTATATCGAGCACCGGTTGAAAGAGGTGGGCTGGTCTTCACGTCCGGTAATTACGGATATTGCGTTTGAGCTGATTCACAACTTTACCAATGGTGTCCCTCGCCGGATTAACGTGTTTTGTGACCGACTGCTGCTTTATGGATATCTTGAAGAGCTGTTTGTGTTCAAGCCTGAAGTGATCAATATTGTTGCCGAAGAACTGGCTAAAGAGGTAGCTCGGCCAGAGGATTACGTTGATGAAGCGGAATCGGCCCCAGCGGTTAAGAAAGTGGCACCTCCACCCGTTCAGGATAACAGAGAGCTTGAACGACAGATTCAGCATATCGAAATGGTAGCGGACTCCCTTCAGTCAGCAGTTCAGGACAAACTCAACTTGCTTAAGCAAGCATTGGGCCTGTTGAAGAAATAAAGCCTTTTCCTGTAAATGGCACCTCAATCAAATCTGTTAAAGGAATAATATAATTATGTACCAACTGATCTGTATCGTCGGTGCTCGACCCAACTTTATGAAAATCGCACCGGTTATGGAAGCTATCAAAAATGAAGCGCAATCTGTAGATGTAAAACTGGTGCACACCGGGCAGCATTATGACGAGAGCATGAAGAAGCAGGTTTTTGAGCAGCTGGGAATTCCTGAGCCGGATATTGATCTGGAAGTTGGTTCCGGTTCACATGCTGTGCAAACAGCAGAAGTGATGAAGCGTTTTGAACCGGTGATGGATGATCTTAAAGCAGATGCTGTTCTGGTTGTTGGCGACGTTAATTCGACTATCGCTTGTGCATTGGTTGCGGTTAAAAAAGGCGTTCCGGTGATCCATGTGGAGGCAGGATTGCGCAGTAATGATCGTGCGATGCCGGAAGAGATTAACCGAGTACTGACAGACCAGATTTCTGATCTGCTTTATACAACAGAGCGCAGTGCTGAAAACAATCTGGTTCGTGAAGGAATAGCATCGGAAAGAGTGCGGTTTGTCGGTAATGTCATGATAGACACACTGAAGAAGCATGTAACACGAGCGACACCGGCTGAAGAGACGCTAAGTAAAATTGCGGGTGAAGCATCCAATGAGTTACAACAAAACTATGCCTTGCTCACCCTGCATCGACCCTCCAATGTGGATCAAAAAGCAACGCTTGAACCCTTGTTACAGACACTTGTGCAGATCTCCAGGCAGATTCCGATCGTGTTTCCTGTTCATCCAAGAACCGCATCCAAAATCGAAGAGTTCGGATTGTCCGATTTAATATCGGAGGCAAATATTGTCACCACCGGACCTATGGGATATATGGAGCTATTGGGTTTGATGTCTAGCGCAAAAATGGTGCTGACCGATTCCGGGGGCATACAGGAAGAAACAACCGCGCTGGGTGTTCCCTGTATCACACTTCGGGAAAATACCGAGCGGCCGATCACAGTAGAGCAGGGCACAAATACCATCGTGGGAACGGATTCACAATTAATTCTCGACACCGTGCAGGAGGTATTAAGCACAGGTGGCAAACAGGGAAGACAACCGGAATTGTGGGATGGTCAGGCAGCGGTAAGAATTGCCAGGGATCTGGAGGATTGGTTTAAGGGTGGCGAGTTGTAAATAGCCTATTCACCTTTGTCCTCACTTTTGCCCTCACCCTAGCCCTTGAAATACCCTTTGGGTGCTCCCAGAGGGAGAGGGTATCAGTTGGTTAGTATTTCCTGCGGGAGAGGGGGCCGCTTGTTAGTATTTCCCAATGGACATTGTTCCTTCTCCTACTGGGAGAAGGTTAGGATGAGGGTGTAGACAAAGGACATTTCAATGCCTGGGAAGAGGCTCATGTAGAAATACAACCACTACCAGTCTCAGAAAACAGGCTCACCCACGCTCCATTCAACGGGCACAAACTTAATTCCTTCTCCCTCTGGGAGAAGGTTAGGAAGAGGGAGTAGTCAAAGGGCATTTTATTGCTGATGAAGAGGCTAATGTAAAAATACAACCACTACCAGTCTCAGAAAACAGGTTTACCCACGCTCCACTCAATGGGCACAAATTTATTCCTTCTCCCTCTGGGAGAAGGTTAGGATGAGGGTGTAGTCAAAGGGCATTTTATTGCTGATGAAGAGGCTAATGTAAAAATACAACCACTACCAGTCTCAGAAAACAGGCTCACCCACGCCCCATTCAACGGGCACAAGCTTAATTCCTTCTCCCTCTGGGAGAAGGTTAGGATGAGGGTATTATTAGAGTAAAACCTTGACAAGGAGGTCATATGAAAACACTGGCTCGAAATCTCAGAAAAAACCAAACAGACGCAGAAAAAATCATCTGGTATCAGCTTAGAAACCGCAATCTGTGTGGTTATAAGTTTCGTCGCCAGCATCCCATCGGGAACTACATTGTCGATTTTGTGTGTATTGATAAGAAGTTAATAATAGAGCTGGATGGTGGGCAGCATCAGTTGCAAAAAGAGGCGGATCTTGAGCGTACAAAGACGCTTAACCAAATGGGTTTCAAGGTGTTACGATTTTGGAATAATTCGGTATTGGAGAATCCTGATGCTGTGCTGGGTCAGGTTCTCGGTCTGCTGCAAGCCTGAATTTTCACTAAACGCGGCCAGCAAGAAGGGAAAAATAATCGTGCAATACATCTCATTTCTGCAATACTTTAGCTACAGTAAATTAAGTGTTGCCAGGAATGATAAAAATCACAAATGCAATGACAGTCGATGTGGAAGATTATTTTCAGGTTTCCGCATTTGAGGGGTGTATTGGCAGGGATCGTTGGGACACCATGCCCGTCAGAGTTCAAAAGAACACCGAGCGTATTCTCGAGCTGTTTTCAGCGCATCAGGTCAAAGCGACCTTCTTTATGCTGGGCTGGGTGGCAGAACGTTTTCCAGAGCTCGTAAAAGCAATTGTCGATCAAAATCATGAGCTGGCCAGTCACGGATATTCGCACTTTCGTGTCACCAGTCAGACCCGGGACGAGTTCAGTAATGATATTACCCGTACCAAAAAGCTCCTGGAGGATCTCTCCGGTGTTGAAGTAAAGGGTTATCGTGCCCCCAGTTATTCAATCGGTAAAGCAAACCTTTGGGCGCATGAGGAGATCGAGCAGGCGGGTTACCTCTACAGTTCCAGTGTTTACCCGGTCAAAACGGATCTATATGGCTTCCCGGAAGCACCGCGCTACAAGTTTAAATGCCGCGACAAGCTGTTTGAAATTCCGATTAGTACTTTTCCATTAGGCAAAAAAAATATACCCATTGGCGGAGGTGGTTATTTCCGGCTTTATCCCTACGCTTTTTCTAAATGGGCGATACAGACTGTGAACCAAAAGGAGCAGAAACCGGCCATCTTCTACTTTCATCCCTGGGAGATTGATACCGGGCAGCCCCGACAAAAACAAGCGGGATGGAAATCCCGGTTTCGTCACTATTTGAATCTGGGACGTATGGAGTCCAGGCTTACCCGCTTGTTGGATGATTTTTCCTGGGGGCGAATGGATCAGGTTTTTCTCGACGGATAAAATTCTGTCACAAACTATCAATAATAAGCAGTAGAGCAGGCAGACAGTTACCTTGAATCAATCGATCAGTATCAAACAGCTAACACCAGCGGATAAAGAGCGTTGGGACCAATTTGTCAGGGAATCAACCGAGGCAACTTTTTTCCACCTTTCCGGGTGGGCGGATGTGTTGCAGCGAGCGTTTAACCACCGCGGCCACTACCTTTTTGCCGAGCAAGCCGGACAGATAGTGGGTGTTTTACCGTTAGCAGAGGTGAAAAGCTGGTTGTTCGGGCACTCGTTGGTATCGACACCTTTTTGTGTGTATGGAGGGCCAGTGGCGGCGAGTCAGGAGATTGCAGATCAACTGGTTGGCCAGGCCTGTGAGATTGCCGAACGGCTCAATGTCGATCATCTCGAATTACGAAATCGTAGCCGGTTGAAAGAAAGCTGGCCCTGTAAAACCCTTTACCACACTTTTCGCCGCGATATCAGTGCGGATGAAGATGTAAACCTGAAGGCGATACCGCGCAAACAAAGGGCTGTGGTACGAAAGGCGATCAAAATGGAGCTAGAGTCTGTAAATGACAGTGACATTGGTCCTTTTTATGAAGCGTACTCAACCAGTGTCCGAAATCTGGGCACCCCGGTTTTTTCGCGAAAGTATTTTGAAGTGCTGCGCCAGGTGTTTGCGGAACAAAGTGACATTCTGACCATCCGTAAGGACGACGAGCTGGTGGCCAGTGTAATGAGTTTTTACTTCAAAGACGAAGTGCTCCCCTATTATGGAGGTGGCACAGCGGCGGCAAGATCTCTCAAGGGAAATGATTTCATGTACTGGAAGTTAATGTGTGATGCTGCTGAGCGAGGTGTCAGAGTATTTGACTATGGCAGAAGCAAAGAGGGCACCGGTTCTTTCAGTTTCAAGAAAAACTGGGGGTTTACACCAGAGCCACTCTATTATGAATATTATCTTGTTAAATCTAACGAAATTCCGGATCTAAACCCACTTAACCCCAAATACCAGATGATGATCAAGTGCTGGCAACGGCTGCCTTTATGGCTTAGTCAGCGTATCGGTCCGATGGTGTCGAAGTACTTGGGATAGAGGTTGTGAAGCTATGCTATTTTATCCTCTGACACGCCATCGCCCTAACCCTCACCCTAGCCCTCTCCCAGAGGGAGAGGGGATTTGTTCGTGGTATCTTCTAAATAGAGAGAGAGTATCCAAGATTGTCGGGAGTCGAGGTGCTTGGTTATTCCCCGACGAAAGATCTCCGGCCGGTTCCCTCATACTCTGGGATAGGTCTCCGGCTGGCCCACTCTCCCTTCGGGATAGGTCTCCGGCTGGTCTACTCTCCCTCCGGGATAGGCCTCCGACCGTTCCCCTCTCCCTCTGGGAGCACCCAAAGGGCATTTCAAGGGCTAGGGTGAGGGCCAAGGAGAGGGTGAAGATCCAATGACCAAGCCAGCATTACTGTTTCTCGCACACCGTATTCCCTACCCGCCCAACAAGGGTGACAAGATACGTTCCTTTAACCTGCTTAAGGCATTGGCGCGGGATTATCGTGTATTTCTCGCAGCTTTTGTTGATGACCAGGAAGACTGGAAATATGAAACGGAATTAAGAAACTACTGTGCTGAAGTACTACTGCTGGGACTAAAAAGCGGGCAAAAATACCGAACTCTCGGGGCTTTTTTTCGGCATGAAGCTTTAAGTCTCCCTTATTATCGCAATGTGCGAATGCAAGACTGGGTAGATCGTACAATAGAGGAGCAGCAGATATCGCGGGTTTTTGTATTCTCATCAGCGATGGCGCAGTACGTAGAGGGCGACTCTTACCAAAATCTACACCGAATTATTGATTTTGTAGACGTGGACTCGGAGAAGTGGCGGGAGTACAGCCGCAGGCACCGCTGGCCAATGAACTGGTTATACCGGCGGGAGGCAGGGCGTCTGCTCGCATTTGACCGAAAGATATCGAAAGAGTTTGATGCCAGTCTGTTCGTATCGGCACAGGAGGCAAAGCTGTTTGCGCAGTTATCTCCTGAATCCGCTGCACAGACTGGTTTTATCAATAACGGAGTTGATGCCGATTACTTTTCTCCGGATCAACACTATGAAAATCCTTACCCCGGCGGGGCGAAGGTACTGGTCTTTACCGGAGCGATGGATTATTGGGCCAATGTGGATGCGGTGGTCTGGTTTGCGGATCAGGTTTTTCCCAGGGTGTTAAAGTCGATACCGGGTGCCCGTTTCTATATTGTTGGCGCTCGTCCGACGGATCAGGTAAAGAAACTGGCCAATCGGACGCATATTGAGGTTACCGGGTCGGTTAAAGAGATTCGACCCTATCTGGCACATGCCCAGCTGGCGGTCGCGCCCATGAGAATTGCGCGGGGAATACAGAACAAAGTGCTGGAAGCGATGGCGATGTGTCGACCGGTTATCGCTACCAGGGCGGCAATAGAGGGTATTCCCGGCGTGGAGGGACAGCCGATTTGCGATGATGCGGATGGCTTTGCCAACGCCTGTATCGCGTTGTTGCAATCGGAGCAAAACAGAGAACTGGGCGAGAAGAGCCGCAGTTTAGTGCTGAAAGAGTTTAACTGGGATCAGAACCTCATTAAACTGGAGGCGCTGCTTGGGGATAGACCGGTACGTAACTATACCAATATGACCTCACAATCTTTGGCTAACGAACGTCAGTAAAGGGGAGAGCATTCGGTGAACAGCGGAAGTGAACATGTAGCAGATGAAATGAGTCAACTGAATCGCAATGCGGGCTCCCGAGATTCGAGCCGTGCCGTTGCGCTTTTTGCAATAATTTTGCTGCTACAGATTGCGGTCTATTATCAGTCCTACTGGAGTATGGTGGAGACCTGGTGGCGTTCGGAAACCTTTGCCCACGGGTTCCTGATTTTTCCGATCAGCCTGTATCTGATCTGGTCGCGCAGAAAGCATTTGTCAGGAATTCCGATTCAAACCGATTATCGTGCTTTGCCCCTGTTGGCCGGGTGCGGCTTTGTCTGGCTGCTGGCAAGTCTGGCGGATGTGCTGGTCATTGAGCAACTGGCCACGGTGGCAATGATTCCATTGCTGGTCTGGGCCATTTTAGGTATTGAAATAGTCTGGGCGTTGGCGTTTCCGTTAGCGTATATGCTGTTTGCTGTTCCTGCCGGTGAGTTCCTGGTGCCACCCATGATGGAATTTACAGCGGACTTTACCGTGGCGGCGATTCAGTTGACGGGCATTCCTGTTTTTCGGGAAGGCCTCTTTTTTACGTTACCCAGCGGTTCATGGTCCGTGGTGGAGGCCTGCAGCGGCGTGCGTTATATTATTGCCTCGTTGACGCTTGGCTGTCTTTACGCCTATCTCACTTATCGCAGCTACTGGCGGCGTGCCGGTTTTATCCTGTTGTCCATTATGGTACCGATCATTGCCAATGGATTGCGCGCCTATATGATTGTGATGATCGGCCACTTAAGCAGTATGAAGCTGGCAACCGGCGTGGATCATTTGATTTATGGCTGGCTCTGGTTCGGTGTGGTGATGTTCCTGATGTTCTGGGTGGGTTCCTGGTGGCGGGATAACCAGACAGAAGAAGATTATCGACCGGGAACAGAAGGAGATCGCTCGCCTGGCGGGCAGACCAGGGGACTCAGCCTCGGTATGACGGTTGCACTGGTATTTTTGTGGCCTGCCTGGGCCTATGCTATTGGTCAACGAACGGCTAACACTGGATTTACGTTAACGGCCCCTCAAGTGGAAGGTTGGCATAGAAAGGTAACGGATGAGGTCAGCTGGCAGCCCCACTATGTTGCACCTTCACAATTGGTTATGCAGACTTATCGAAACGAAGCCGATCATTTGGGGTTGGTGCTCGCCTATTACGAAAATCAGCGACAAGGTAATGAACTGATCAGCGCGCAGAATGTGCTCCTGCCAAGCAGTAACAAACAGTGGCGTCAGTCCGGTCCTTTGAACCATTACCGTCCCGAATTGGGAGAGGCTAATATCCAGGTCGTGGAAACCCAAATCAGATCGGCTAACCAGGAGTTATTGGTATGGCGCTGGAATATCATTAATGGCGTTCACACCACCAACGACTACTATGGCAAGCTGATTGAGGCCTGGTCGCAGTTAAAAGGGGAAAGCCGGCGCGGCATGGGCGTGGTTTTGTACAGCCCCTTGACTGGAAATGAACCGGAGTCAGCCAGAAGGGTGCTGAGGACATTTCTTCGGGATCTGTTGCCGAAACTGGATTCAACTTTCTAGCGCCTGAACGCTGCTGCTTGTGGTTCTCGCCTCCTTCGCGCTGCAGTTGGTTGCGAAAGACAGGAACGAAATAATTCCTCGCTGTATGATTTTATTTTACCCCTCACCCTAACCCTGCTCCCCTTAAAAGGGGAGAGGGACAGTGATCAGAGTACAGGCATCTCCAGTGTCGCAGGGGAGCGAGCAAGAAAGCCTCCTCTTTCCGTGGGGGAAGATGCGGGTTGCCCTCCGGCTTTATTTGCAGACCGGTATCCTCCTCTCCCTGTGGGATGGGGAACAGAGTAGACCTTCTCTCAAAAGCCGGCAGATATAATGCGTTATTGACAGGCTCCACTACCGCTAGCGGATCCCGCCAAAATGGAGCACTCGGTCAAGATTAGTTAACGGTGAGTTGATAGTTCATAAATTATGAACTATCGTACACATATAGTGAACTATCAGGTGTTAAAAACATGAGTCGGCTAGGCAATGCACTCTTTACCACGACCCAGCAAAAGGTGTTAGGCCTGTTATTTACGCAGCCGGGAAAGAGCTTTTACACCAAAGAAATCATACGCCTGACGGGTATGGGCGTGGCGACCATTAAGCGTGAACTGGATAGTATGTTAGCGGCAGGCATCATTAGTATGACCGTAGTTGGTAACCAGCATCACTACAAGGCAAACGCGGACTGTCCTATCTATCCTGAGTTACTCGGTGTTGTTAAGAAGACTTTTGGGGTAACAAATGTAATCGGTCACGCACTTTCATTGTTTGCAGACCGTATAGACTGGGCTTTTATCTTTGGATCTATGGCGAGTGGCAAAGAGACATCGACGAGTGATGTCGATCTGATGATGATTGGTGATATCGGATTTGCCGAAGTAGTGTCTGAGCTTTACACAGTGCAAGAGACTTTAGGCAGGGAAATCAATCCAAAAATTTATAGCAGAGAGGAATGGATTCAATTGAAAAATAAAAAGGATGCTTTCATTAAAGAAATTTTGGCAAAGCCACGCATGGACGTAATAGGTGATGCTCATGGGCTTGGATAATCTGGTTGGTATAGCTTTAGAAACAATCGTGCCTGATGCTTATATCATCAAGCGGCTAATAAATTCAGCTGAACGCAATATAGCTGATTCGCATGTCATGGAGGTTAGCCTAGAAAATCGATTTGATGCGGCTTACAAAGCCATCATGCAGCTGTCGAATGCAGCATTACAAGCTAATGGATACAGAACACTGACGAGTAAACCGGGACATCACATGACAATGATACAGGTGCTTAGTCAAACCTTTGGCATGGATAAACGGATGGTGATTGTGTTAGTTGCTTTGAGGAAACAGCGGAATGTGACTGATTACTCGGGTGATATCGTGCCTGCGAGTGCCGTTGATGAGTGTGTCGAGCAAGCAGAGATTTTAATGCGTGATGTTAAGGCCTGGTTAGAAGACAACAAACCGGAATTAATAAAATAAGGAAGCACTGATTAAAGAGTCATTGTGTGGAGCGTTTGCAATGCGCCAATAATTAAGTCTTTGAATTGAAAGAAAAGATTCCTATTGGTTGCTCTTAATGAAGGCATCGATCGAATCGATCAGTGCATCCTCGTGAATGGTATGGGATACACATGCGGATGAGATTGCAATTAGGAGTAATTCCTGTAGCGTCTCTTTCGGTCACCGGGTCAGGGAATGACCACTTCCATCGATTGGCTTTTGTCAGCAGCGAGCCCAAGTAGGTCCTTCCTGAGGCAGGCTTTCGCTTCCAGATCGCCATGGACAATGCGCAGTTGGCTGGGCAGTGGTTCAATACCGCTGACAAATTGCAGTAGATCTTGCCGATCAGCATGAGCCGAATAGCCAGGGAGGGTGTGAACGGCAGCATTAATCGTATAACGTCTGCCCTGCAGTTCGACATATCCGTGGGAAGGGCCGTAGGTCTGTATTGTCCTCCCGGGCGTCCCCTGAGCCTGATAACCAACGAACAGAATATCGTTTCTGACATCTTCGATCAGCGCCTTGAGGTAATTGACAATGCGCCCACCGGAGCACATGCCACTGGCGGCAATGACCACACAGGGCTCTGGGTGTTTGCCGAGATACTCCACTATTTTCATATGTTGCTGATGGCTGTCGATCGTCGTCAGTTGCTCGAAAGAAAGTGGATGTCGTTTTCGCCGGACTTTTTGTTTAGCCTCCTGATCCCAGAAGGGTTTGAGCTGTCGGTAGACTCGGGTAAACCGGTTTGCCAGCGGTGAGTCGACAATAATCTGCAATTCGTTCCAGCCGAGATCGCGGTTTAGCGGATCCCGCTGTGCGTGAAAAATAATATCTTCGAGCTCATAGTGTCAACAACAGCTGAAAAGTGATCCACAGCACCAATTGAAAACTGATCCACTAATCGTTAGCTTTATCCATTAATCCGGCTTGTTTCTTCTCTTTAATCCGATAGCTTTCTCCTTTAATTTGTAGAATATGTGAATGATGCAATACACGGTCCAGCATGGCTGAGGTTAAAGCTGTGTCATTGGCAAACACTTGTCCCCACTGGCCAAATGGCAGGTTACTTGTCAGGATTACAGAGCCTTTTTCATAACGTTTGGCAATTACATCAAACAGTAATTTAGCTTCCTGGGCCGTAAATGGCAGATAGCCGATTTCATCAATAATAAGCAATCTTGGGGCTACGACACTTCGCTGCATGACCTGCTTGTACTTCTCCTGTCGTTGAGCCGTACTGAGTTGTAAGATCAGATCTGAGGCGCTGATAAACCGAGTTTTTATGCCCGCTTGCACCGCTTTATACCCTAAAGCGATTGCGATGTGAGTTTTGCCAACGCCTGACGGCCCTAACATGACAATATTTTCCTGACGTTCGATAAATGCCAGTGATGCCAATTGATTGACCTGCTTTTTAGGGGCACCTGAAGCAAATTTAAAGTCAAATTCTTCCAGTGTTTTTAATGCCGGAAAGCCAGCCATACGTGTATAAATAGACTGTTTTCGTTGATGGCGAGATTGCTTTTCACACTGGAGAACTTTCTCAAGGAAGGTCAGGTAATCCCACTCCTGCTGCGCTGCCAGCTGAGCCAGGTTTGATGCATTGCTGTAAATGCCTGGCAATTGCAATTCATCAGTTAGGCTTTCGATTCGGGATAATTGCAAACTCATAGCCCCTCCGCTAGTTGGTCATAAATACTTAGGTCATGATGTAATGGCTGCCGGTTCAATAAGTTAACGGATGGCAAGCGCACTGTTTCTGCCTGTGATGCTGTAACAGGCAGTATTTGAGGTGGTAGCGCCTGTAACGCTGGCCGTTCTTCTGCCAGACGATCGGCAGGCTTCTGCTTCGTTGTGTCATGAATGCGCTGATGCGCTATTGTTTCAAGCCACAGACAGACTTCATCATTAGCGGTTCGTAGATCTATACGTTGGCCGAGTGCCGCAAGCTTCGTACTTAGTGGTCGATAAAAATTATCTCGTACGTAACGTACCATCCGCTCGACTTTACCCTTGGTTTGCGGACGGTAGTTGTGACAAAGCTTTGGCAGAAACCCCATCGACTTGGCAAATTGGTAAAAGGGTTGATGAAGTTTGTGCCGTCCTTCACCATAGGCATCACGCTCAATAACGACTGTTTTCATATTGTCATACCAAACTTCCTGGGGGATCCCCTGGAAATAATCAAAGGTGAGTCGGTGACAGTGTTCTAAAGTGTCGTAACGCATGTTATCGGTAAATACAACGAACATGGCCCGGCTATAGCCCAACACGGCGATAAATGCGTGAAGGGGTTCTTTGCCACCACGCATTTGCCCCCAGTCTACCTGCATTTGTTTACCGGCTTTGGTTTCAAAGCGGACAATGGGGGCTGGCGCTTTAATACCTCGGTATCGATGAAGGTAGTGACGCAAAAGTGACAAGCTACCCGTATAGCCTAGCTCCTGAATTTCTCTGAACAGGACAACGCCAGATAAGTGAACTGGCTTGGCTTGCGCTATTCGAGAATGTAGAAATGACTTATACGGTTCTAACATAGAAGTCCGCTTCTTTCTTGTTGCGTACTTAGGAGTATCAACACCCAAGCGTAAATAGCGTTTAACCGTATTGCGGGAAATGCCCAACTCGCGAGCAATAGCCCGTTGAGACATACCTTGTTGATGTAAAATCTGAATTTTCATGAGTTCTTCTTTTGTGATCACAGTGCCTCGCAAAAGGCACCATAGTTAAACAACTGGACCAGATTTCAACTATTGAAGTGGGTCAGTTTTGCATTGTTGGTAACACATAGAGCAGTTCCTGGGTCCTGCCTATGCTAAAAGCCGGTATGAGGACCACACCACTGTTCGGCACGGCACGGGTGATAATACCTTTCAGCTTCTCTTTTCGGGTTTTGCGACCTTCGTGGATACGATCGCCATAGGTACTTTCCAGAACCAGTATATCTGCGCGTTCAGGTGATTCTGGTGCGGGGAGTAGGGGCGTATGCGGGGCGCCCAGATCGCCGGAGAACACCGTCACCGTTGATCCTTCATTGTTCCTTACATCCAGTTCTACATAGGCCGATCCCAATATATGTCCAGCACGTTGCAAGCGCATGGATACGGAACAATCGTCATGTTCAACCAAGGGTTGCCAATGCCGATAGGGAACCGGACGGATCTGTTGCCTAATCCGGCTGACTATCGATTGCGCCAGGTGTTTACTCTCTGTGAAGCCCACTTTGATGGCATCTTCCAGCACCAGAGGTAATAGCAGGGCTGAAGGTTCGGAACAATAGATCGGGCCCTGGAATCCGGCGGCGAGCAGATAGGGAATACGGCCTACGTGGTCAATATGCACATGAGTAACGATTAACGCTTTGATATGCCCGGTCGCAAAATCGATCTGTAGTTTGTCAAAGCCCGCACCTTCCCGTGAGGTTTCAGCCCCTTGAAGCAGCCCGCAATCGATTAGTATGCCGAAATCCGGACGGATACGTAATTCGTGACAGGAGCCGGTCACGCCATTGACCGCGCCATGATGATAGATTTGGGGGCACACTTCCATGATGGTTCATTTCCTCCGTGCAGTTTAACCGTCTAAACACTGGCTCAGCATCATATCCCGCCTTTGAAGAAAACATCAACATACAGATATGTCACTTTCGATTAATATTTCCAAATCTGTGAAAATATCTACTACACTAACAGTTGATTTTCACTTCCAGCAAATAATGCGATTGAATAACCAAAAAGAAGAAACACGACCATTAATAGCGCATGTCATCTACCGGCTTGATACAGGCGGGTTGGAGAACGGCCTGGTGAATATTATTAATCGAATGCCACAGGCCCAATTCCGGCATGCGATTATCTGTATAACCGACTATACCGATTTCAGAAAGCGCCTTGAGCCGGAAGTCGAGGTCATTGCTCTGCATAAAAAACCGGGACATGATATTGGTCTGTACTGGCGGATGTTTAAGATTTTCAGGCAGTTACAACCGGATATCGTCCATACGCGTAACCTGGCTGCCCTGGAAGCTCAGATACCGGCATGGCTGGCGGGGGTTAAATATCGGATTCACGGGTTGCACGGATGGGATATAAGTAATCCTGCTGGAGAGAATGAAACTTACAGACGTCTGCATCAATTGACGAGCCCATTTATCCATCGTTATATTCCACTTTCCATAGAATTAGAAGAATATCTGGTAGATTCAGTAGGCGTTAAGGGCTCTAAAATTCGACGTATTTGTAATGGTGTTGATACGGACCAGTTTCACCCTGAAACGGTCAGTGATTTAATTCCTGATCGACTGAAAGGCCAATTTATAATTGGCACTGTTGGTCGGCTTGAAGTTGTCAAAGACCAGCTGAATCTTGTTGAATCATACATTCATATACTGGCGAAATATCCTGAGCTAAGTGGACATATAGCGCTGGTCTTGGTGGGAAGTGGTTCTCGGAGATTCGAATTGCAAAACTGTATAGAACAGGCTGGTCTTGATTCAAGTGTCTGGTTCGCAGGCGACCGCAGCGATGTTCGCCAATTGTTGAATACCTTTAGTGTGTTTGTACTTCCCTCGAAGTCTGAGGGAATATCAAATTCGATTCTTGAAGCAATGGCGACAGGGCTTCCTGTGGTTGCGACCGATGTGGGTGGAAATACGCAACTTGTTGATTCCGGCAGAACCGGACGATTAGTGCCAAAAGAAGACCCACAGGCATTAGCGGACGCTCTTTATGAATATATATCGCAGCCTGACATTCTTGCCGAACACGCAATCGCTGCGAGACAAAGAGCTGTTGAGCATTTTAGTCTGAACAAAATGGTCGGGGAGTATGAAAAAGTCTACCAAAACCGTTGATAGCGACTATCTTTAACTATGTGGTTGTTTGGCCCTTACCCTAGCCCTCTCCCAGAGGGAGAGGGGATAAGTATATAGTGGTTGGCGGGTCTTGCTTCTCCCGGAGGGAGAGAGGATAAAAAGATGTAGTGGCTTGCTGGTTCAGCATTCTCCCATAGGGAGAGGTTAATAATGGATGCGGAGGTTGGATGTTTTGGCATTCTTCCAGAGGGAGAGGGGATACAAAACAGGATCCAGGCTTGTTCAATTCACTCTCCCTCTGGGAAAGAGGATACAAAACAGGATCCAGGTTCGTTCAATTCACTCTCTCTGGGAGAGTGGATACAAAACAGGATCAAAGCTCGTTCAATTCCCTCTCCCTCTGGGAGAGGGCTAGGGTGAGGGAATAAAGGAACAGGGTTTATGTGCGGTATAGCCGGCATTTTTGACATTCAAGAACAACGCGCGATCAACGAAAAGGTGCTGGCGCACATGAATCAGGTCCAATTTCATCGTGGCCCTGACGAAGGCGGTATGCATATTGAGCCAGGCATCGGTCTCGCTCACCGCCGCTTATCCATCATCGACATATCAACCGGGCAGCAACCAATGCTGAACCCGGAGAAAAATGTCTGTATTGTATTCAATGGCGAGATCTATAACTTCAAGGACATTCGATGTGAACTTGAAAAGCTCGGTTATACCTTTCAAACCCACTCCGATACCGAAGTAATCCTGCTAGCCTGGCAGGCGTGGGGCGAAGCCTGCGTCAACCGGCTGCGCGGCATGTTTGCATTTGCGATTTGGGATAACGAGCGGGAAATACTGTTTCTTGCACGAGATCGCGTGGGTATCAAACCGCTTTTTTACTCGCTACTGCCGACTGGCCAATTTATCTTTGGATCAGAGCTGAAAGTGCTCACAGCACACCCGCAACTGGAGCAGAAAATCGACCCGTTGGCGCTTGAGGATTACTTCGCTTTTGGCTATATCGCCGAACCGAAAACAGTTTATGAGCAGGTATATAAGTTGCCTCCGGGCCACACACTGACCCTGAAAAGAGGGGCAGGGCTGCCTCAACCTTCCTCTTATTGGGATCTAGCGTTCAGCTCGGATGAGGGGTTAAAAGAAGCGGATTTGCGAATAGAACTTATCGATCGCTTTAAAGAAGCGGTTGATATCCGTATGGTGTCTGAGGTGCCGCTGGGGGCTTTTCTGTCCGGTGGTGTGGATTCAAGCGGTGTGGTTGCGATGATGGGCCAGCTTCAGTCAGATCCGGTGAACACCTGTGCTATCGCCTTTGATGAAAAGCAGTTTAACGAATCCGAATTCGCGCAAATGGTGGCGGATCGCTATCAAACCAATCACTTTGTACAGACTGTTAATACGGAAGATTTTGATCTGATTGACAGATTGGCAATGCTCTATGACGAGCCTTATGCAGACAGCTCAGCGATGCCGACTTATCGGGTGTGTGAGTTAGCCAAGCAACGTGTTACGGTGGCTCTTTCGGGTGATGGTGGCGATGAAACCTTTGCCGGTTACCGGCGCTACCGTTGGCACATGAACGAAGAAAAGCTTCGTGGTTGCTTGCCACTGGCGTTGCGTAAACCGCTGTTTGGTACATTGGGACGGTTATACCCCAAAGCGGACTGGGCACCAAAGGTATTTAGAGCAAAAAGTACCTTTCAATCGCTGGCCATGGATAGTGTTCAGGGCTATTTTCATACGGTATCTTTAATGCGTGATCAGGATCGCAAAAAACTGTTTAGCCATTCGTTAAAGCGAGATCAACAGGGTTATAACGCGATTGAAGTGTTCAGAGAGCATGCCAAAAAATTTCAGGGCGAAGATGTGCTTTCCCTGATTCAATACCTGGATTTTAAAACCTATCTGGTGGGCGATATCCTGACTAAAGTAGACCGCGCCAGCATGGCGCATGCGCTAGAGGTAAGGGTGCCTCTGCTGGACCATGAGTTTCTGGAGTGGAGCGCAAAAATACCATCAAGTCTGAAATTGAACGGCCAGACAACCAAGCATCTGTTTAAAAAATCATTGGAGCCTTATTTGCCTCAAGATGTGCTCTACAGGCCAAAAATGGGTTTTTCGGTGCCGCTTGCACAATGGTTCAGAGGCCCGCTCAAGGAGCGTGTGCAAAATGCGCTACTGGGAGACATTATCGGCGACAGTGGCCTGTTTAATATGGACCATATTGCCCAATTGGTCGAACAACATCAGAGTGGGCGAAGGGATTTCAGCGCCCCGATCTGGTCGCTTTTGATGTTCGAGTCGTTTTCCAGGCAGTGTATGCACAAGCCGGTTAACTATGAAGCAGCTTAGAGTCGGAGTGGTAGTAAGCCCCCTCACCCTAGCCCTCTCCCAGAGGGAGAGGGAACAAATTCAACTCGTGATTGAAAAATGTACCGAACAATCACCGCGCTCATCGGGTAAAGCAAGAACGATATTCCCTTCCTTTGGCGGAAAGTTTGAACAATTTAATTCCCTTTGGGAGAAAGCACGAATATATCCCCTCTCCCTCTGGGAGAGGGTTAGGGTGAGGGCAATATAAAATGAAAATTCTCCACATCCTCGACCACTCAATCCCCCTGCACAGCGGATATACCTTCCGTACTCGCGCTATTCTGAACCAGCAGCGGGCAATGGGTTGGGAAACATTTCATATCACCAGTCCCAAACAGGGTGCCACGGAGTCGCTTAAAGAGCATATTGACGGGCTTGAATTTTATCGTACACCACTACCCAATGGTTATGCCGGGCGACTACCCATGTTAAAACAGCTGTCCATTGTACCAACCTTGAGGGAAAGGCTGGATCAGGTGGTGGAAGAAGTAAAACCGGATGTTCTGCACGCGCATTCACCATCGCTTAATGGTCTGGCGGCGCTGAAAGTGGCGCGAAAGCATAAGCTGCCACTGGTCTATGAGGTGAGGGCTTTTTGGGAAGATGCGGCCGTGGATCATGGTACCAGCAGCGAGTGGGGCTTGCGTTACCGCCTGACTCGCGCCAGCGAAACCCTGGTGTTAAAGAATGCCAATGCGGTCACGACCATCTGCGAGGGATTGAGAGGTGAGATGATCAGTCGTGGTATTCCCGAGAAAAAAATAACGGTTATTCCCAATGCGGTTGATTTGAGTAGTTTTTCAGCGGATTGTGAAGTTGATGTGACTTTAAAGGAGCAACTCGGGCTTAAGGATTCGACAGTGCTCGGTTTCCTTGGCTCCTTTTACGCATATGAAGGGTTGGCATTGTTGATTGATACGATGCCCTCGCTGATCAGCAGCAATCCGGGAATCAAGTTATTACTGGTGGGTGGTGGTCCTGAAGAGCCGTCATTAAAGGCCAAAGTTCAACACCTGGGTTTGGAGAACAGTGTAATATTTACCGGGCGTGTCCCCCATCAGGAGGTGCAAAGGTATTACAGTTTGATCGATGTTCTCGTCTTTCCCCGCCTGTCAATGCGACTCACCGATCTGGTTACGCCGTTAAAGCCTTTGGAAGCGATGGCACAGAACAAGATTGTGCTGGCTTCAAATGTTGGCGGGCACAAAGAACTGATCCGCGATAGTGAAAATGGTTTTTTATTTGAAAGTGGCGACGAAAATGACCTTAAGCAGCGCATACTGGAAGTTATCGGTTGTCGTGACCGCTGGGATCAGATCAAGCGAGAGGGGCGTTCTTATGTGGAAGCTGAGCGGAACTGGGCCGCGAGCGTAGGGCGCTACCACGCAGTCTATCGAGAATTATTAGGGTAAAAGATACAAAATGAGGGATATCAGAATAGCAGTTGTAGGTCCGCTACCACCCCCATTTGGAGGAATGGCTAGAATAACGGAGCAGCTATCTGAACTGATCGCGAATAGAGGTATAGCCGTTGAGGTGATTAGGACAAACAGACCATATAGACCGAAAATGGTAGGCAACCTGAAGGGAATTAGAGCGGTTTTCCGTTTATTTGATTACATGCTGGATATTATTCGTGTGACTTCCAGGGTTGATCTGATCCACTTGATGGCCAATTCCGGTTGGTCCTGGCATCTATTTGCTGCCCCGGTTTTGTGGATAGCCTGGTTACGAGGCGTTTCAGTAGTATTGCATTACCATGGTGGTAACGCTGAGAGTTTTTTTTCAAGATCCTGGCTGCTAGTAAAGCCTAGTTTGAAGAGGGCTCGTGTAGTGATAATACCAAGTGGCTTTTTACAAGAAGTGTTTAAGAAACGAAATATAAAGGTGAAGTTGATACCCAACATAGTGGATATAGAGAGGTTTCAGCCTAATCATGAAAAAACTTGTAGTCGTCATCCAAATATAGTCACCGTGAGAAATTTGGAAAAAATATATGATATTGGTAATGTTATACGCGCCTTTCAGGTAGTTTTAAGTAAATATCCTCGTGCGAAATTAACAATTGCTGGCTCGGGCCCTGAGGAGGAAGACTTAAGAGAACTAAGTGATCGACTTGGAATATCTGAATCTACTTTTTTCTGTGGAAAGCTAAATTACAACCAAATAATAGACCTGTATAGAGAAGCCGATCTAATGGTCAATACAAGTCTTGTAGATAATGCCCCTATTTCAATACTGGAGGCGTTTGCATCTCGAGTACCTGTGGTAACAACTGATGTTGGGGGTATTCCCTTTATGGTGAGGCATCGAGTAAATGGTATGTTGGTTAAACCAAAAGAACCAAAAGCAACGGCACAATCAATACTGGAAGTGTTGGAGAATGATAGATTGAAAAATAGACTCATTGAGGGGGGTGAAAAAGAAGTATTGAAACATGACCAGACGCGGGTAACTCAACAGTTGCTGGATCTTTACCAGCAGGTGCTGAGTTCATGAGGACCAAATGAGCGGCCTCTACACCCGACTGGTCTCCGGCGTTATCTTCCCTCTGCACGAACGCCTCAAAGGACATACTACTATGGCCGACAGGCGTGCGCTGGAGCAAAGCCAGTGGTTGACCAAAGATCAGCTCGATCAGCTGCAATCGCAGAGGCTAAGGGATTTTATACATTCAGTGAGCGCCAGTGTACCTTACTATCAAGCATTATTTAATGAGTTGAATCTGGATCCGAACTCTATACGGTCAGCTACGGATCTGCAAAAACTACCCTTTCTGACAAAACAGATTATCCGTGCGAATACTGACCGGATGAAGGCGGTTGATGCAAAGAGCCTCAATCAGTTCAACACGGGCGGTTCCAGCGGCGAGCCATTGGTTTTCTATATTGGCAATGAGCGGGTCAGCAGGGACGTAGCAGCAAAGTGGCGGGCAACGCGCTGGTGGGATGTTGATATTGGCGATAAGGAGATTGTTCTTTGGGGTTCTCCTATAGAGTTGGGCGCACAGGATTATGTCCGACTGCTTCGGGACAAACTGTTAAGAACAAGATTGTTGCCTGCTTTTGAAATGTCACAAGAGAAGATTGGTGATTTTATCGCTGAGATTCAGGCCGTTAAACCAGCGATGCTGTTCGGTTATCCCTCAGCGTTTAGCCTGATCGCGGAGCAGGCCAAAGCGAATGGCATTCAATTGGATAACCTGGGTATCAAAGTGTTGTTTGTGACATCAGAAAAGCTATATGAGCACCAACGGGAACTACTGGAAAGTACTTTCGGCTGCCCGGTTGCCAATGGCTATGGCGGTAGAGATGCTGGTTTTATTGCACATCAATGCCCTAAGGGTAATATGCACATTACCGCAGAAGATATCATTGTTGAAATTATTGGTCAGGATGGTCAGGTGTTGCCTAACGGAGAGGCCGGCGAGATTGTCACAACCCATTTGGCTACCCGGGATTTCCCCTTTATTCGATATAAAACGGGTGACGTTGGGGTATTGGATGATCAGCCGTGTCCCTGTGGTCGTGGCTTGCCGGTACTGAAAGAGATTCAGGGGCGCAGCACAGATTTTGTTGTCGCGGCCAATGGAACCAAAATGCATGGGTTGGCATTGATCTATGTGCTACGAGAGATGCCATCGGTGCGAGAGTTCAAAATTATTCAGGAAAGCAAAGTGCTAACCCGGGTACAGTTGGTTTCTGAAGCTGACTTTGATGAAGTTGCGAAGGTGCAGGTTATTGAAGGGTTTAAAAAACGGTTGGGCGCTGAGGTGGATGTTGTCATAGAGGAAGTAGATGGGATTTTAGCTGAAGCATCGGGGAAGATGAGGTATGTGGTGAGTTATGTCTAAATATAGCGTGGATTGTATGACCCAAAGAACGGAAAGCATCGATGCGTGACATTGCTCTAACAATTATAGTATTTGGTTTGCTGCCTTACATTCTTATGAGACCGCAGATAGGCATTTATGCGTGGAGTTGGTTGAGCTATATGAACCCCCATCGTCTTACTTGGGGGTTTGCTTATTCCATGCCCTTTGCACAGATAGTGGCGATAACTTCCTTGATTAGTGTTTTGCTTTGGAAGGAACCAAAAAGAATACCAATAACTGGATTAACTTTACTGTGGATGTTCTTTTTGGTCTGGGTTCTTATTACAACTGTTTTTGCCATGTACCCCGAGTTTGCCTGGATTCAATATGAGAAAGTGATGAAAATCCAGCTTATTACCTTTTTGACTATTATGGTGATTAAAACGAAACAGGATCTCAATGTGTTGATCTGGGTAATTGCATTTTCAATCGGGTTCTTTGCAATTAAAGGTGGTGTTTTTACGATACAGACGTTGGGTGCTCACCGGGTTTGGGGGCCACCAAGCAGTTTTATAGAGGAAAATAATGCACTGGCAGTCGCATCTCTGATGGTGTTACCACTCTTCTACTATTTAAGGCAACAGCAAAAGCGCAGCATGGTGCGTCATTTTTTTCTGTTTTGTATGCTGTTAATAACAGTGTCTGTTATTGGATCGCAGTCTCGAGGAGCGCTAATTGCTATTTGTGCAACAGGATTTTTTCTTTGGTTAAAGACTCCGGGAAAGATCTTTTCGGGTGCTGCGATGGTTGTTTTAGCTGTTAGCGTTTTTTCTTTTATGCCGCAAAGCTGGCATGACAGGATGGACCTGATCGAAAATTATCAGCAAGACAGTTCTGCTATGGGTCGAATAGCTGCGTGGAAAATGTCGATCAATGTCGCCAATTCAAGACCATTGGGTGGTGGGTTAGATCTTTGGCGCCCAGAAACATACCAGCTTTACGGTGAAACGGCAGCAGATTGGTCGAGAGATACCGCGGCACACAGTATTTATTTCAGTGTTTTAGCGGAACATGGGTGGTTAGGGTTATTTATGTTTATAGGTATCTTTTTCATTTGCTGGCGGACGGCGAGCAAGGTGATAAAGACGACGAGTGGGAAGGATGAGTGGCAATGGTTGAATAACTTGATGAAGATGATCCAGGTTTCGCTGGTGGCTTACGCGTCAGGAGGCGCATTTTTACAGCTCTCTTATTTTGATCTGCCTTGGCATTTGGTTGCAGTTGTCGTGATCTCACGTACTCTCGTCGAGAAGGAAATGAATATAAAGAGCCTTAATTTATATCGACGGGCCGCCCATGCAAATTTTTGAAAGCTCTAAGAGGGCGGTATGATTGATAACGGTAATATCTCCAAGCAGGTCGCCGGAGGCGTCGCTTGGATGTTGGTTCTAAGAATGAGCCTGCGCGTTCTGGGACTAATAAGTACAGTTGTACTGGCGAGACTGTTAACACCAACGGACTTTGGAATTGTCGCCATTGCCATGTCCTTCTTCGCACTCCTTCACCTGATAAAAGATTTTGGCTTCGATACCGCCATTATTCAGATGCGTAATCCAACAAAAGCACATTACGATACTGCCTGGACCTTTAATTTTATCTTTGGAGTTGCTTTGGCCGTGGTCCTGGCAGGTAGCTCGGGTCAGATGGCCAAGTTTTATGACACGCCAGAGTTACAACCGCTTATTTGGGCTATTGCATCTTTGTTTATTATTGGCGGGTTAGAGAGCGTGGGGACTTTAGATTTTCGTAAGAATTTAACTTTCGACCAGGAGTTCAAGCTCAGGATTTTACCTAAGTTGATCGGTGTGCCTTGTACGCTGGTGCTTGCTTGGTGGCTGCGTAATTACTGGGCATTAACCCTGGGCACCATCATTATCCAGTTTTCGGCGCTATGCGCCGGATACCTGATGCATAGTTATAGACCACGTTTTGCTCTGTCAGCAGCCAAAGAACTTTTTAATTTTTCCAAGTGGCTGATGGCCAACAACCTCATTTATTTTATTAATAATCGCTCCCCGGAGATGCTGGTAGGAAAGATTCTTAACCCTCAGGCGGCGGGGTTTTTTTCTATATCCAACGAAGTGGCAATGATGACCACAACAGAGTTCAGTGCTGCAGTATCAAAGGCATCTTATCCAGGTTACGCCAAAGTAGCGCATGACATGAAAGAATTGCGCAACCTCTATTTAAATGTGATCTCTTCGACGGCTCTGCTCCTGTTCCCGATGGCATTAGGTATTGCCGCAGTTGCTAATCTGGTAGTAATTGTTTTTTTAGGTGACCAATGGCTGGAGGTGATTCCGATCATACAACTCATAGCCATTGCGGGTTTGCTCATGGCGCTGAACTCCAATGCCGGCTATGTGTTTATGGCTCTTGGAAATCCCCGACTATCTACTTTGTTAGGAACCTTTCGCGTACTGATCTTTATTCCGGCGATGATTTTCTTGCTGCAATCCAAAGGATTAGCAGGTGCCGCAGGGGCGATTTTAGTGACTACGGTGGTTATGTTTGTGATAAGTAATCTGGTGGTTGTCGCTAAGTTGCCTGTGTCGCTGTTTGATTTAGTGCTCGCTTTCTACCGACCCTGTGTTGCTGCCGGGTTAATGTGGGTTTGCATCAGTCTACTACCAGGGCATCAGGCGGGTATTGTTGACGCGGGCATGAGCTTAATGATATCTCTAATTGTTGGTGTTATTTCTTACTTTTCTGTGCTTTTTCTGCTTTGGCAGATTAAAGGAAAACCTGGTGGACCGGAGGCCAAGATATACCAGACAGTTGCAAGGCGTTTTGGTTGTTTCAAAAAAGTGAGAAAGATCGATGTATAATTCAGACACACCTTCCAGTTTAGAGCAGGTTTTAAGGGCTCAGGGCAAGAGGCCTTTTACGGTAGTAGAACCGGGTGGAAATTTTGGTGATGGGCTTATCTATTTTGGATTTGAAGCACTGGCAAGAGAACTGGGTATCCAGATTCGCTCTGTTAACCATGAGAAACTGAATGAATTAAGTACACGGCCGGAAGAGGTGATTTATTTGCATGGTAGCGGAGGTTTTAATCACTGGTCTTCGGGAAGAGCTTTAGCAGTGCTTAGCTGGGCGATATCAAAAAAACCTGCGTTGATAATCCAGGGGCCTTGTACTATAGATGAATACGTCAATTATCTTGAGCAAATGGCGCAGGTTATCAATGCGAACAACCAAGTGCCTCTTGCGTTCTTTGCTCGAGAGGAGACAACCTATCGGTTGTGTCAGGAACACTTTAGAGGAGAGAGTTTAGAACTTTACTTAGATCAGGACACCGCCTTCTGGGCTGATCGCAAAATGTTGGTCGCGTTAGCTGGGCGTTTGACAGACCGGTATCGCTTATATGCATTACGCGAAGATAATGAAATTGGAGATATCGACGTATATGATCAGGGTAAAGGTGTACAGTTAGATCCCGCCTATTTTAGCAAGAGTTTCCCTCACTGGGTGCGGATTCATCTACAGGCCAGCGAGATCATTACCAACCGCACACATTCCGCCATTGTCGGAGCACTGCTAGGAAAGCAGGTTACCATGTATCCTGGCCGCTACCATAAGAATAGTAGTATTTGGGAAAACAGCCTGAAGGATATGGGTGTGCGCTGGGGGCCTGACCTTGTCGGGGAGCCGTATCTAGGTGAAACCTCGATTTTACATAAATTGCCGCAATTACTGTGTCAGAGCTATAAACTTAACCAATTATTGCGCTGGTTTCAGAAGGTGCCATTATATTGAATTCTGATCCAATGATTGAGGTTATTATCCCCACTATTGCTTCGGCGGATCGAGCCAAAGGCTTACTTGAAGCCATCGATTCCGTGCAGTGGCAATGCGGTGTTAACGCTCGTCCGCTGATTCTGCTTAACGGAAGCTGTTTTGACTCGCGGCTAAAAAACGAGCTTGAGACTCGTTCCGGTATTCGTCTGTTTTACCAGGAGGAGGGTAGCCTTCCGAAAGCAATTTTTTCGGCGCGCACAAAAGTACAAGCAGAGTATTTTTGTTTCCTCGATGATGATGATCTGCTGCTTGACCAGTCTTTGCTCAATCGATTGCAGCTCTTTCGGGAAGATCCGGCGCTTGAGGTCGTCGTGGGCAACGGTTATTTGGAGCGCTTTGGAGAGAACGCGCTGCTCAGCACTACCTTTGATGACGCGAGAGCAGACCCGCTGGCTGCATTGGTCACCCACAATTGGCTGGCCTCTTGTGGTGGGTTGTTTAAAGCAAGCGCTATAGGGTCCGAGTACTTTACGGGTTTACCCATGTACCTGGAATGGACCTGGGTGGCGTTTAATCTCGCGGTAGAGCATCGAAAAATTGCCTTCGTCGACGCCCCGACATTTAGAGTGCGCGATACGGATTGCTCGCTTTCAAAGGAATCGGGCAATACAGTAGCGTTTATAGAGCTCACCAAAGCAATGCTGGCTAAGATGCAGGACGCTGGATTAAGAGCGAAACTCAGGACACGATTAGGTAAGGCATATCATATGGCTTCTTCTGAGGCGCTGAGCCAAAAAGCGCTGAAATCAGCCTGGATATTCCATACAAAAAGTATTAATTCGGCAGAAAATCTTGGCTATTTGGCCTATACACGTCATTTGATTAGAGCGTTTTTTAAGTAGCTATGTACCGCATTGAACTTTCCAAAGACATCAAAACGCTGGGTTTAAACCCAGTGCCTCTTTACTTTGAATCCGACGTCCCTATAGCCCAAAGTTCTGAATTACTGATCACAGCGACACTGGCAGCGCTCATGAAGAATGGAGTGCGAACCGGTTATGGGGTTCGGAAGGTAGATGCTGGCTATTTAAGTAATTTGCCCAAAATACAGGAGTTGCTTCAGAGCTGGTGGGCCGACTACCAGAGGGTAGACTTAAGCGAGCTGAGCGCCACTAGCTTGACTGCACCAGAGGCCAAAGGGGTAGGGTGCTTTTTTAGTGGTGGCGTTGATTCGTTTTATACCCTATTAAAGAACCAGCCGGAGATTACTCATCTTATATATGTTCATGGGTTTGACATCCCGGTTGAGAATGAAAAGCTCTTTCGGCAAGTCGAAGCAAATATACAGTCGGTGACGGAACATTTTGACCTAAGGTTGGTTGTGGTTCGTACCAACTTACGCGAACTTTATGAATTAAATAACCTGGAGTGGGGGCAAGGAGCCTTTGGTTCGGCGCTGGCTAGCGTTGCTCATTTGTTGAGCGGATACTTCAAGCAAGTGTTCATGCCGGCCTCGCTGGATACGAATAACTTAATGCCATGGGGCTCTCATCCCGACTTGGACCCTTTGTGGGGCTCATCGTCATTGTCGCTGGTGCATCATGGCTGTGTGCCTCGCACAGAAAAGATTCGTTTTATAGCTGATAGCCCTCTGGCTTTGTCAAACCTCAGGGTGTGCTATCTGAACCCGGGTAACAGTTATAATTGCTGCCGTTGTGAAAAGTGTGTTCGTACCATGGTTGCTCTACATGCGTTGGGCGTGTTGGATCAATGCGTGACTTTTCCCGAACCGCTCACGTACCGAAAGATTAGCAAACTTTGGATTACTTCAGAGGCTGCGCGTGTTTTTGTGCGAGAGAATATTGCACTACTCGAACAGACTAAGCGTGATCCGCAGATGGTCAAAATACTGAAGCAATTGCTGGCTCAGCCTCAATGGTTGTTAAATACTCATCTCTATATCAAGCGCAGAAGGAACCGGGTGATGAGCATACTAAACTATTGGGCAAAAAAGCTTCTTGCAGCGATATTTAATAGCTGGTTGGGTTTTAATGGAGGAACCGAACCTATGAGTAAATCAGAGATAGCCCAGAAGGCCAAAATATCTATCGTGGCGGTGAATTTGTCATCGAATGGAACAAATCGTTGTGTCCAAATAGCGAAAGCGTTACAGCACGACTATAACGTTGAGATAGTTGGTAGCTGTTGGGGAGAGGCTATTTGGCCACCTCTTGAAGGAGTTAATGTAAAAATTAGGTCAGTACCTGGAGAACTCTTTCCAAAATATTTGGTTTCCATTCATAAAATTCTAGGTTACTTGGATGGAGACATAATAATCGCGTGTAAACCCAGGCTTCCAAGTTTTGGAGTCGCGTTATTAAAAAAAGTGCTGACTGGTAAGCCTGTTATTTTAGACATAGATGATGATGAGATTGCCCAAACAATGCCAGGGAAAAGAGTATCGGTACTAAAAAAAATAAGGAATCCTTCTGGATATCTGTATACACATTGGATGTTGTCGTTTTGTAAATATGCCGACACGGTTTTCTCTGTGTCTGAGTATTTTAGAACTCAATATGGTGGAGTAATAGTATGCCATGGGCAAGACCCTGATTTTCTCAACCCGGATAATTATGATCCTGAAGTGCTAAGGTGCGATCTTCATATAAAGGGAAAAGATTTTATTATTGGTTTTATTGGTTCGCCGCAAGCCCAGAAGGGTGTGGATCTGATACTAGAGGCCATAGAGTGTACTAAGTTAAAGCACATTAAATTGATGCTTGTTGGTGCTGATCAGACAGATCCTTATATTAAGAAACTAATGGCCCGGTATTCGAATTTTTTACTTCTGATAAAGCCACAACCTATTCAAAAGCTGCCGGAATATCTGGCTGTGTCTGATTTAGTTATATTACCTCAACGAGATGTCATGGAGTCGAAGGGCCAGATGCCTGCTAAATTGACAGATGCAATGGCGATGGGAAAACCTATTATTGCGTCGAGCATTTCGGATATACCTGAATATCTTAATGGAAGAGGTATAGTTGTTAGTCCAGGTAGTATATCAGAGCTTACGGAGAGCATTCTTTGGGTGATAAATAATCCACGGGAAGCGGCGAAGCTAGGCGCGGATTGCCGAAAATATTTTAATTCTAAGTTAACCTTAGGGTCAATGGCTAAAAATATGCAGACACAGCTGGAGTACTTGCACCTAAATAGAAATAAGGGCGATTAGCCATGAAGATATTGTAGTATTTGAATTTTATATTTATCGCCTATTCTTCTAAGTAGTTCAAATAAAAAACCACCCATAAAAGGCGTTATGAGCTTTCTATAGGAACAGATTTTTAACTGATTTTTACTATGTATATACGCATCCATTTCTCCAATTGTTGTAGAGAGTATCGATATAATTGAAGGTTTATCAGATTTTTTGATGCCGAGGAAGTACAAGTCAAAAGTTGTCCAATCAACCCAAAATCGGTAGTTGCTAAATAGCTCCTTTAGCTTAAAAGCGGTTTCGAAATCTTTTTGAGAAAGATTTTTATAGTAGCTCCAACCAAGAGCAACGGTTAGTGGCGAATTACTTGGTGAGGTCCGCGCTGTCCCATGTTCTCTGCGCCCTGTAGTGGCTAATGACATACTAACTAGGCCTCCAGGTTTACATACTCGAACCATATTACGAAAAGTTCCAACCCAGAAAGGATTATGTTCCATACATTCACAGGATATTACATGGTCATAGGTATTATCTGGAGCTTCATAATCTTGGCCTTGGCACACAATATCAACTCCTTTGCCGGCTGCCACATCTATTCCGGTGTAGTCGCAAGCACTGAATCTCTGACGTACGGATCCATTAATATCCAGAGAGCCAACCTCAAGCACCATAGAGTTATTGAAGTATTGTGGTAAGTTTTTTGAGACTATATCTATAAATTGCAATTGTGAAAAATGTGACATTTAATACCTCAATCTTGTTGAAGATGTCAGCTATCATCCATTGAATAACCATTAGCTTTAACTAATCAGCTTTCGTGTAAAGAAAATATATCTCCAGCCACCATTTAACAAGCATTTAAAATGATTTATCATAGCAAAACCGCGCTGCCCTTTCGCTAAATAGTGGTTTGCGACCGTATTAAGAGCATTGTGGTATTTTTTTCTGATTACTTGTTTTATTTGGGGTTCACTAACTAACGTACTTAATTCTCTTAGGAAATCTGGGTAGGAAAGTAGATACGCGTCAGTTTTCGACGCTGATAGTTCTTGGCCGATGTGGATACGATAAGTTGGGACATGTAGATATTCGATGGATATATTATTTTCCAGCAAATTAAAGAACAAATAGGTCCATTCGAAATACCGTAGATCCATATCGAAGAGCTCCTGTGGGACAGTAGCTTTGCGAAACAACGGGGCGGCTGAGGCAAACCAGTTAGACTCCAATAGACTAATTGCACGGTTTTTCTGGATTTTCTCGGCGAGGCCATCCGTTACTAGAGGAGTTTCTTCCTTCGTAACGAGCAAACCGTTAGTTACAAGACAGTCGACTTCAGGGTGCTCCAGGAGAAAGGCAAGGCGTAGAGATAAGGCGTTTTCCATTAGCTCATCATCGTCGTCTAAGAAACCAAAAAACTCTCCCGCTGCCGCTTTTAACCCCGCGAACCGGGCTTTGCTGACGTGCCCATTTTCTTGGCGAATGAGTCGAATCCGGACATCACTTGATAGCCGTTTAAGCAATGCGTTATCACAGCGATTCCCGTTCGCTACGACTATTAGTTCGACCGCCGACTTTTGGTTAAGCACTGTGTTTATTGCTCGCTCAAGCGAGTCTTGCCGTTCACTTTCAGCAGTAGTTGGAATGATTATTGATATAAGAGGACGATCCATGTTGCAGTATCTATTAGGACAAATAAATGAGGTTCAAGCACCATAACATGGGGCTCTGCAAATGAGAAGGGGTTCTACTGTAATCCCCCCATTTATAACCCCCTACTTCTTTAGCTACCTATGATTAACTTACTATACTTGCCACATATCTTTTTAATAAATGTGACAAGACCAGAGCAAATAATTAGTGTTGATAAAGCTACGATACAATAAAGAGTCAAACTCCCTGAGGGCAACTCTCCATTATACTCCTTGTATAGTAGCTTACTCGCGGTTAAAACATATGAATGAATAAAAAACACACCAAAACTAGTGTTAGCAATTGTGCTTATATATTCGGAATTTAAAGATGCATTATGTTTTATAAATAGGCCTAAAAAGAAAATAGACATGGTTAATTTTTGCAAATAATTTACATAAGTCATTGTTCTTTCCATAAATAGGAACTCAAATGCTGCAAAGATTAAAACAAAGCTTAAAGTAGTATATATGAACAAATTACTGCTAATTAATGGGTTTAAGGAGTTTTTATAATTACTACAATACATACCCAAAAGATATGCGGAAAAAAAATGAATGAAGCTTTGCGGAGGCAATCCTCTACTAACGAAACAAGACAAAACAACAAATAAAGGTAAGAAATAATATACAGATCTGTTTTTATCTGCATAAACTAATAATGGCGCTGCTAAGTAAAAAATAGAAATCATTGGAATGAACCACAATGGAGCAAGATGCTTTCCTGTCAAATAAAACAAAAGCACCTGCTCAAAAACCGAACGATCATAAAACCCGGGCCAGACTGAATCACGCTCAAGTAACGATACAAATACTGCAATTGCAGGAATTGAGATGATAAAGTAAGGGCTAATTACATTTTTGACTTTAGACCTGTAATATTTTTTAGGTGAGAACTTTCCTGATAAATGCTGGAAAAGGTAGCCAGCTATGAAAACAAACAAAACACTTCCGTTTGAAATGAATATTCTTAATAATCTTTCTGTATCAATACTAGTCCATGAAAATGCGTCAATTGAGTGTCCTGCTACGATAAATAGTATAGCTAAGGCTCTAAAACAATGAATATACCCTAGAAACATTTGGTAATATCCCCATTTTTAGCTGGAGTTAAAAGTATTAGTTAGATGGTTTTGCAATAAGCGAGATAGAAAACTATTACAAGATCTGTCCCATGGCGTAAATCTTTTTAGTTGCATCAACGAGGAAGGGGTGCTGGATGTGCCCCAGTCAGTAGATGCAGCGGCGACAAATCCCGCTTTATTTACTATCAGCGATTGTTTTTTTAGATAATCTGCTCCAATTTTCCCATTTGGGTATGCAAATAAAAGTAATTTATGGCCAATGATGTCTTCCAAAATCTGTTTGTTTTTCTTTAGTTCTGCTTCAAGAGCTTCATCGTTTAGATTTGCAATTATGGGGTGGCTATGGGTATGCCCGCCAATTTCCATCCCTTCTTGATGAAGTAGTTGAATATGCTTGGTTCGCATCATGAGATCTGGTACACCATCAACCTTTAGAGTCAGAGCATCGGCTATTTCCTGCCTAATGTTATGTTCTTGGTATTTTAGTTTTGGAAGGATTTTATCAATAGCATTGATTTTTTGTTTAGTCGTTTGCACAGCTAGTGCATCAAGCTCTAGCTCGCTAATGGTAATGGACTTTTCAGGCCAACGACGGATCGCTTCGATGACCTGATCGTTCCACATTAAGCCACCCTCTAGCCAAGCACTGGTGCAAAAAAAGGTGGCGTGATAGCCAAACTCCTTAAGAATAGGTAGTGCGTGAGTGGCGTTGTCCATATAGCCATCGTCAAATGTAATGGCCAGACTACGTCGTTTCAAAGTTCCTGATTTAAGGTGTTCAACCGCCTCAGAAAGTGAAGTGACATTAAAGACCCCAGATATCCATTCCATGTGTTTGCGAAATTGCTCAGCATCGACTTCCCAGGGGCGCAGCGGATCAGCCTCTGGCATCACGCGGTGATAAATCAGGATGTTGAGTTTGGGTCTAAATGCCTGAATAAGATTAGCGGCCGACCTAAAAAAGAATTTGTACATACATATCCACAAGTCGGTGTAATTAATTTTCGTGGGCGGAGAGCCACAACTCCAACATCATCATGATCCATACCAGTTCCCCGTAATAGCTGGCGTGGGTAGATTCATGCATATTGAGCGCCTTATCGATAAATTCCGGGTTAAAATATCCTCGTTTTTTTAGCTTAGTTAGATTGTCGTGCGCCAACTCTTTGAGGGGTTGGTAATCCTTAAGCCAAACACCGAAAGGCAGGCCAAATCCGTGTTTGGATTTGCGAAGTGTCTCAGGTGCCAAAAAGTTCCGCATGGCGTAACGGAAGAAGTAGCGTAACTTGCCTCCTTTGAGTTTCAGTGCCGAAGGAATCCCACAGGAAAAATCGACCAGTGGGTCGCTGATCAAGGGAAATGCAACCTCAACATCAGCCAACTGACACATGGTGCAGACCTTCCTCAGGTCGTTATCGGCAAGGGTAAATTGCCAATCCAGGTAAAGCATACGATTAAGTTCCGAGGCATCCTTTGGTGTTGAGTACTGGTGTCGCAGCAGATTAATCGGCTGTTGCGTATCGACGGCGGTCAGGAAATCACCACTAAACATTTCCAGCGGGTCATGACGATGCAGGAAATTGTAGATCTGTAACCGGTCTGGCAGGGGTATCTCCGTCTGCCTGATATAATTTTGTGCCTTGGTCGCTAAAGGAATACCGGAGGGCAGTGCGTTGATTAGCGGTTTTAGCAGAGCATTACTCAATGGCCTGGGTAGGCCCTGGTAATAGCGGTACCAGCGCTGTGTTGCATAGCGGGCGTTACCGCCAAAAATTTCATCGCCACCATCTCCGGCCAGCATCATTTTAACACCATTTTCGGCTGCCTTTTTTGCACAATAATAGACCGGCATCGCAGATGAGTTGCCAAAGGGTTCGTCATAGGTGGCTGCAATCAGCTGTACGCTGTCGAGCACGTCTTCGGGTGTAACGTAGTATTCGTGATTATTGCTTTGGAAGTGTTTGGCCGTGATTCGGGCATAAGGGGTTTCATCATACTCTTTGGCGTCGAACCCGATCGAATAGGAGTTTTTGGTGTCGCACACATTACTCATGACGCCGACCACAGTCGAACTGTCGAGGCCACCGCTTAAAAAAGCGGCATAGCTTGGACTATCGGCAGTACTGTCCTGCAGCGATTCCTCCAATAGCTGATGCAGCCTGCCGCTCAGTTCATCTATGCTGAGTTGATTGGATTCCTTGAAACTGGGCAGCCAATAGTGGGTTAGTGTGATCTGATTATTTTGGAAAAAGAGAGAGGTTGCCGGGGCTAGTTTCTCAATACCCTCATAAATGGATAGCGGCGTTGGCACCATGTGAAAATACATGTAAGCATAAAGGGCATCAGGCGATATATCCGGGGTTTGGTCCAGCGCGGATTTTATCCGGTTTAGCGATGAACTGATGACCAGCCCACCGTCGGCGGTTTGGTGCCAGTATAACCGGTAAACTCCCATTCTGTCCGATGCGGCAATTACGGTCTCTTGCTTCAGGTCGACAAATATGAAAGCAAAGTGTCCGCCGATATCGGCAACGCAACCTGGGCCCTGTGACTGGAATTTCTCTATCAAGCCCTCAAGAGCCGCGTCTGAATTCAGCGGTATCTCACTGCCGTTGTTCGAAAGGGTTGGGTGTCCCCAGTAAAGCAGCAGATAATTTTCAGTTACAATCCGTTGTCCGCTATCGGCAGAAATACTGAAATCATCATTGACGCAGTGAATAATCTCAGTTGATTGATCACTATTGATGTGTGATGCTGAATCCGCAGGTAAGGTCTTGTAGTAAAGGGTAATAGGTTGCAATATTCCGGTCTTCTCTATACAGGTCAATCGCTACTTAAGCGGCCAGCGATTAATTTTTTTAAGTTTTCTTGCAAGTTTAGTTTTCTTGAGGCCGGCGCCATAGGCAATCCTGGCCTGCTCGACTGCGAGGTCATACTCCTTTAAATCCACATAGAGTAAACCCAGCGCATAGTTTACATCGACTGGCGCACCGTCCACGGTTAATGCTCTTTTGTAGACCGAAATGGCCATCTCCGGATGATTTTTCTTGATCAGATAGTTGGCGTAAAGCTGCATCGTTCGATAGTCATCCGGTTTGAATTTTATAGCCCTTTGAAAGTAGCATTCTGCCGAGGAATAAACATCGTTAGGTATATATCCATTTTTTGATTTCAACTGGTAGCGCATCATCGCATAGAGCGCTCGATGATGGTTTGGAAAAGCCCTTAAGGTATAGTCTAGGTCTTCTCCAATTGAGCCGGATTTCCCTTTTTTTAAGGATTCAACCTCTTTAGTGAAATGTGCCCCAGTCACGATAGGCAATTTTTCACGTCGATGTTGTGAGTTCGTATAATCCCACGGGCCATATCCTTGGCCTCTACCAGTGCATGGCGTTCCGTTTAAGCCTGTCCCCACCCAGTTGGCGACTAGCCCGGAGTTGCCTGTAGACCAAGCGAAGGAGGTGTACATAAGGGAACTTGCCCCATACAGAATAAGGGTTTTAACAATTAGCTGAGGTCTTGTTGCGATCATTACCTATGTTCCATTACTGTCACGAAACTTACTTCTAAATATTCTCTGTTTAAGAAATGATGCTAATATTTCCCTTAGATAGAGTAAAGTACCTTTAAAACTTGTAATATTGATAATCTGCAAACCGTATACTTCATCACTGCTATCCATCCATTCTCGTTTATAGCTATCATTTCCTGTTAAAAAATCCACTTTCTTAACCTTATCCGTTTCGATGACGTGCTTCATCATTAATTCAGTTAGTATAGTGCCTACTGAATACTTGGCGAATTGGGGGGCATAAGCCAATTTATAGATATAGGCTGTCTGTTTAGAAACAATCCAAAACTGTGTCGCAACTGGTTCATTATTTAGCTTTAACAATCCGAGCCTTAACCAACCTAACTCTGCGCAGGTATTGATAAGATTAGGTATAAACCTTGGGAAAGGTTCAGGTTTTTTCCAACTTGAGGTGTAAATTTTTTGGTACGCAATAAAGCCTGCATCGGTTTGGTTTGGATTTGAGATTAATTCAAATTCAACTTCGAAATTTCTTTCCAGCTTCCTTTTTTTACGAGTAAGTGTATTGACTAATTTGGATGGCCTGGTGTTAATGTAGCTTTGGTAATCACTTACCTGCTGAAACCAGTTAATAGTTGCAAGGTAGCTAGTTACATAAGTACCGTGGCCATTAAATGCTTTCGTCAATTGAAAGGTATGGTTCCCCCTATTAATAGGGCTAATTCTCATTAAATCCCAAGGTATATCACAGGTCTTTAAGTATTTTGCAAAGAAGTTTATCGCTTGACTGACAGTAACCTCGTTTTGGTCGACAAGTATGTGGTATGAGGGTGAATAGTAATTGGTTAAGCTGCAAAGGCGTTTAACTTTAAACCAGCCATCTATTTGAATTTTAAGAGGGAAGATTGCAACAATCCTTCGCGCTGAATTGCTGATTACAATAATAAGGGGAGAAGAGGTATCCTCTTGAATATTTGTGGTAAAATTCCTAAACCATTCATACGACATAAAGGGCAAATCTTCTGCCAGCTGCTGCCATGCCTCAACAAAATGCTCCGGTAGCTTATCAACACCATTAAATACACTAGCAACTAGGTCATTCATTTTTTTTAAGTATTCTTTTGATAGAGGCCATTTTTCTTAATATAGGAAATCGGTACCACGTTAAGTGGTAAAGAGGCCTGGAAGTGCTTTTCCATTGCAACTGGTCTTTGTTCGCATTGGTATAAAATTCAATAATATTGACACGTTTTTCCTCAAAAATTTTCCTCAGGACGAAGTGCATTTGCAAGCGGCCAGGAGCATACCGTGCATAGTTTTCATCAAAGGTGGTTTTAAGCATTACCAGCATTTGGTCAGCTGTAATTGATATGCGCGAGGAGACTAAATGTTCACCTAAGTAGAATTCGTAAATAGCCGCGTGTTTACTTCTTGCAAACTGACAAAGTAAATCATTGTAAAAATTCCCCTGTTGATTTTTAACGCTAATAGCTGTTCCAAATTTCCCCTTCCAGCCCTTCGATTCTATGACACCATATCTTTCCAGAGCGCCAGAGATTTGCTTAGGGTCTTCTACTACCCTTAGTTCGGCGTTACCAATATCCTTAATAGCTTTGCTTAGATAACGTTTAATATTTTTTCTTAACTTACGCGGCCTTTCTTCCCAATATTTATCAAAATCCTGTTTAATCTCTACATTCATTGTGGTGGCGCATATTTGCCTAAATATAAAGCTGGCCTTTGGATATGGCTTAAATGAATATTCCTCATCTTCCGAAAGTAGGTCAATACAAAGAGCGCGGGGGAAAAGCCTACGTGCTAGCCCATTTAGGGACGATTCATCTGATAATAGACAAGGGCCTATAGGTGCTTGACTTGGAAAAAATGTCTGCCAGACACCCTTACCCCTATATTCCATAATGACCATACTTTTCGGTTCTGCGCTTTTGTCGTATTCAATAGCAAGGAATGGAGTTTTTTGCGAGCCAAAATGCTTTATTAAGGTACCGACAAACCGACTGTCTAAAAGAGGGTGACCGCAATACAGTTCGTTGTTAAGCTTATCCCATTCGCTAGCATGCTCGGAAAAGCAGTCCTTTGCACTTTTTATTTCCCAGCTCATTATTTATTTTTACCTAAACCAGTGGTGCCGGCTTGTTCCAAAAGCTTTATTTTATTTACCATCCACTCGATTTCCTGTCGCTTTAAATCCTGGTGGCAAGGAATTTGAATGAGGTGAGCCCCCAACTTTTTGCTGTTATAACAAGAGCTTTGCGCCAATTCATCCCATCGCCATATAGGAAATCCCCAATTTTTTAATGCCGCAAAATGTTCGTTGGGGGCATGAAGAAAAAATGGATATACGTAAGGGGTAACCTCGTCCGGTAGGCAGGGATAAAAGGGTTCTCCGATTTTTACGCGGGAAAGGTTTTTGCTTAGATAGGTAAAGTTCTCACGCCTCTTCTCCACAATATAAGGATGATTAACTCGCCTCATTACCCATTTTGCATATCCACTTGCGGCATAGTGCATTTGTGTTGGTACGAAGTGTTGAAATTTCTTAGTTAGTGAGCGAGGGCTTTTCGTTGGTAGCAATTCTTGTCTTTTTTTTGCCAAACTCGCTATGCGGAACAAAGGAAGTAATATTTGGTTACGATGTAAATCTGTTGATTGACTGAAGCTCTGGTAAATAGATTTGAGTTGTATCAGTAATTTTTGAGTGGATAATATGGGTAAGTTCGGCGATTGATTGTTGATAAGTATGCCGCCGTCTGAACTTGGGAAGAATTTACGAGAGCTCGCTACAACAAAGTCTCCAAAGTTTCCAAAGTTTACACCATCAATTCTTCCGTAGAAACTATGCGCACAATCTTCAATTAATAGTATATTCTTAGCCCTGAGACTACTGTGAATTTGTTTAATATTCTTTTGGCCAAACCCAAAGTAGTGGGTGATTAGGACTGCCTTAGTCTGTTTATCGATTAGGCTAAGTAGGCTCTCCATATTGATTGAAAGGTCTGGGTTTAGCTCGTAAAATTCTATTTCCAAGTCCAGCCATATGCCTGGTTCGACCATAGATCTACAGTGATATGCTGGTAGTAGCAGCTTATCTCCCGGGTTCAATTGGCCTAGTTGAAGTGCGAGCGCTATGGCCGTTCGACCATTGATAGTTGCACGATATCGTTTACCAAAAATAATTGAATCCTGCGGTATTTTTGATTGAAATCGAAGGAGGTTCCTTAGTGATGGTTGGGGGAGCATTGGAATCACCGGCTTCGGGTAATTTCCGACGTTATTATCGACTTTGGAGAAAACAACTTCTTTAATCATATAGCTAATTAATTTGTTATCAAGGTCAATTCGATTGTAACTATAGCAGCATTATTTAGTAATAGATGATTATTACAGCATTATTTAGTAATAGATGATTATTACAGGATTATTTAGTAATAGATGATTATTACAGGATGATTTTCTGGATTTTTCAAGGCGAATGACTAGCATTCTGATAAAATTCCTTTAGTCTAATCAGTATTTTTTGGGAGAAGAATAGTTAATGTCGGTATTTGATGAAGTTGCAAGCTTAATACATGAATGTTTGCAGACAGATATGGATAGATCAAATTTTAAACGAGATACGACTCTTTTAGGCGCGATTCCAGAATTTGACTCAATGGCGGTAGTGACTATTCTGACGGCAATTGAAGAGCAATTTGGCATTATTATTGATGACGATGAGGTGGATGCAGAGGTATTTGAAACGGTCGGATCGTTGGCCAGTTTTGTTGAACAGAAACTTTGAGAGCCTGGTTTAGTGAAATACTCCGCAGATGGCCCGCTTTTTTTGGATAGTTGCGGACGATCAGTTTTCGTACAACGGTTTTTGGCCGATGCAAATTTACCGTTTCAAGGGACGGTATTGCATCTACCGGCGTTTGCGGAAGAGATGAATAAATCCCGCGCCATGGTAGCGTCCCAGGCCAGGGAGATGGCGGGTGTCGGCTATGACGTGTTGTTACCCGACTATTTTGGTACGGGCGACAGTGGTGGGGAGTTCTGCGAGGCAAGCTGGGAAATTTGGCTGGAAGATATGCAAAACTGCTTGGCGCAGCTATCCCGAAAGCCGCTGGGTCCGCTGGTGCTCTGGGGGTTGCGGTTGGGTGGTTTGATGGCCATGCAGCTGAGTGGCGAATTGGAAACGCAACCATCCCGCCTGATACTTTGGAATCCGGTATTAAGTGGTGAGCAGTATATGCAGCAGTTTTTGCGGTTACGGCTTGCCAACAGCATGATGTATGGTGAGTCGAAAGAGAAAGCGGCTGATCTGAAAAAACACCTTGAAGACAAGGGTTGCTTGGAGGTGGCCGGTTATGAGTTGTCAAATGATATGTTTATGCAGCTATGCAGCCGTAATGCTGAGAGTCTAGATATACCCGCTGTAACGCATGTTTTGTGGGGAGAGGTATCACCGTCCGTAAAGGGGCTAACGATCCCGGCACAGAAGTTGGTGAATAAGTGGTGTGAAGGCAAGCTGAGCGTTGAAGTTCAGAGTATTGATGGTTCCCAATTTTGGGCGACGCAGGAGATTAGCAGGGCGGAGAAATTGATAGAGAAGACTACCGATTGGTTGAGTGCTCCTCTTTCTTCCCCTCACCCTAGCCCTCTCCCAAAGGGAGAGGGGATAAGAAGTATGGATAATCTTCCAGAGGGAGAGGGGAGAAGAAGTATGGATGATCTTCCAGAGGGAGAGGGGACAAGAAGTACGGATGAACTTCCTGAGGGAGAGGGGACAAGAAGTACGGATGAACTTCCTGAGGGAGAGAGGACAAAATATTTGGATGATCTCTCCGAAGGAGAGGGAGCAGGAGGTGCAGACCAAAGTAATAGTGGGAGTTCCTTCTCCCCAAGGGGAGAAGGTTAGGATGAGGGGGGCAATGGAAGAAGCACTGGTATTCAATTGTTCCGGAGAAACACTCTACGGTATCTTACACAGTCCAGAAGCTGTAGCCTGCGATATTGGGGTTTTAATTGTGGTCGGTGGCCCGCAATACAGGGTAGGAAGCCATCGCCAGTTTGTCGAGCTGGCGCGGGGTGTCGCTGCACAAAGAATCCCGGTGATGCGTTTCGATTGCCGTGGAATGGGAGATAGTGAAGGGATTTTTCCAGGGTTTGAAAATTTAGATGACGATATCAAAAGCGCCATGGAAGCGTTCTATCGGCGCATTCCCGAATTACAAAAAGTAGTGATCTGGGGATTATGTGATGGAGCGTCTGCGGCATCTTTTTATGCGCCGAGTGATGAGCGTGTCGCGGGTGTTTGTTTGGCCAACCCATGGGTCCGAACAGAGCAGGGCGAGGCTCAGGCATTCCTTAAACACTACTATCTTTCCCGTTTGTTCAGTAGATCATTTTGGTCGAAGTTAATGACTGGCCAATTAAATTTATCTGCATCATTCGGCAGTTTGCTGGAAAACCTGCGTCGTTCAGGATCTATGCGGACCGAGGATGAAAATGTTCGAGTGAAATTAGCGAGCGAAAAGGATCGAGCGTTACCGCTGCCGGTTAGGCTTTTTAACGATCTTATGCGCTTTCCTGGTCAATTAATGTTTATCATTAGCGGCAACGATCTTACCGCGGCGGAATTTATGGATGCGACCAGGAAAGATAAGAAACGTCAGAAGTTCATGAGTGCCGCCAATGTTCGGGTACTGAAAATTGAGGATGCGGATCATACCTTCTCTCGAAAGGTTTGGATGGAGGAGTTGATCAGGGAGACGGTGCAGTGGGTGAAAGCATTGTGAAGAAAGCGCTGTTGATAGCCTATCATTTCCCCCCGATTCGGGTTAGCAGCGGGATTCAACGCACTTTGTCGATGGCTCGTTATCTCAGGGAGAACGGCTGGGCGCCCGTAGTTTTAACTATTTCTCCCAGAGCGTATGAAGTCACCAGTGATGATCAGCTAAAGGATATACCAGAGGGTGTGGTCGTAAAGAGTGCTTTTGGACTGGATACTGCGCGGCATTTATCGATTGCAGGCCGGTATCCCGGTTTGCTGGCGCTACCGGACCGTTGGGTATCATGGACTCCAAGCGCGGTGATAAGTGGCCTTAACTTGGTTAGAAAAGAGAAGCCGGATCTGATCTGGAGCACTTATCCCATCGCAACAGCGCACCTTGTTGGCTTGACGTTATCTCGCATAACAGAATTACCCTGGGTAGCTGATTTCCGGGATTCAATGACAGAGGAGAACTATCCCGCGGATAGAAAGCGATGGAAGATTTACCGATGGATCGAAAGAAAAACGGTTGCGCGGGCAGCTAAAATTGTTTTTACCGCGCCCGGAGCACTGCGAATGTACCGGGACCGTTATCCTGATTGCGATAATTCAAAATTTGAAGTGATCCCTAACGGGTATGATGAGGAGATTTTTCAATCTGCGGAACAAAAGTTACAAAGCAATAATCTTGAGGGGCAATCGCATCCACTGAAGCTGCTGCATAGTGGTGTACTTTATCCGTCTGAGCGTGATCCTACCCAGTTCTTTGATGCGCTTGAAGAGTTGAAGGTGCATGGGGATCTCGATGCAAACAATATTAAAATTGTTTTAAGGGCTACGGGACATGATGCTTTGTATCAGCCAATGCTAAAAGAACGCAATATTGAGGATATCGTTTCGCTGGAGCCCGGGGTGACTTATGAAGTGGCGCTCAGTGAAATGATGAATGTTGATGGTCTTTTGCTGTTTCAAGCCAGCAACTGTAATCATCAGATTCCTGCAAAGCTCTATGAGTATTTTCGAACGGGAAAACCCATTCTTGCTTTAACTGATGAGAAGGGTGATACAGCTCAAACGATTAAGAACGCTGGTGTAAAGACGATTGTACCGATAGATAACAAGGAGGTTATAAAAGAAATGATTATGCAGTTTATAAATGATCCTGTATTTAGGCAAGCTGCCTGTGTTTCAAGAGAAAATGCTAATCTGTTTTCGAGGCAATCACTTGTTAAAGCGTATAGTGAAGTTCTGAATTCCGTTGCATCCTTACCCAAGTATTCTACCTGAGGAGGGGCTAGCTAAAGGTAGGAGGTGCTCCGAAATCCATTAACGTATATTTTTCGTACAATTAAGGTGTAGAAGTTCAGACCAGATCTGACACTTCGTCTTGAAAAGAAGAGAGTTACCCGTTTTGATAAAGGTGTCGAATCTTAAATCAAAACAAAAAGGTAACTCTCATGATCCATACTAACAATCCGATCATTAAACACAAAGCTGGTTTACTCAATCTAGCGGCAGAACTTGGGAATGTATCCAAAGCATGCAAAGTGATGGGTGTATCCCGCGATACATTCTATCGTTATCAGGAGCTTGTTGAAGATGGCGGTATCGATAACCTGATCAACAAGACCCGCAGATCTCCCAACATCAAGAATCGCGTCGATGAGTGTAATCCCCCCATTTATAACCGCACTTTTTAGTAGAGGGTTAAGCGGCGTCTAGCAGCCGCCTTGGAGGAACTCCCCCAATGGCCATATTGGGCCGTTCGTTATTGTATTGCCACAACCATTGAGTCGCCAATAGCTGAGCATGAGCAATACTTTCAAACTGGTGCATATCCAACCATTCATTCGATAACGTAAAATATTTTTCGCACATTTGAGGCGGTGGTTCTCAAGTTGATACGATTGAGTTGCGAAGCTTAATCATTCAACCAAAAAGGAGAACCACCATGACAGATGATACCAAAACGTTGAATAAAGTTGTTCACATAGATGATGCCCGCATTCAGGATCACTTGGGTGAGCTGGTACGTGGCACTGTTGAAGAAACGCTCAACGCCATGCTTGATGCTGAGGCCGATGCTATGTGCGGTGCTCAGCGTTATGAGCGCAGCCCTGACCGAGTTGATACCCGCGCAGGTCATTACGAACGGAGCTTTCATAGCCGTGCTGGCGAGGTCAAGCTGAAGATGCCCAAGTTGCGCCAGCAAACTTTCGAAACAGCCATCATTGTTACCAACAATGCAAAACTGACCCACTTCAATAGTTGAAATCTGGTCCAGTTGTTTAACTATGGTGCCTTTTGCGAGGCACTGTGATCACAAAAGAAGAACTCATGAAAATTCAGATTTTACATCAACAAGGTATGTCTCAACGGGCTATTGCTCGCGAGTTGGGCATTTCCCGCAATACGGTTAAACGCTATTTACGCTTGGGTGTTGATACTCCTAAGTACGCAACAAGAAAGAAGCGGACTTCTATGTTAGAACCGTATAAGTCATTTCTACATTCTCGAATAGCGCAAGCCAAGCCAGTTCACTTATCTGGCGTTGTCCTGTTCAGAGAAATTCAGGAGCTAGGCTATACGGGTAGCTTGTCACTTTTGCGTCACTACCTTCATCGATACCGAGGTATTAAAGCGCCAGCCCCCATTGTCCGCTTTGAAACCAAAGCCGGTAAACAAATGCAGGTAGACTGGGGGCAAATGCGTGGTGGCAAAGAACCCCTTCACGCATTTATCGCCGTGTTGGGCTATAGCCGGGCCATGTTCGTTGTATTTACCGATAACATGCGTTACGACACTTTAGAACACTGTCACCGACTCACCTTTGATTATTTCCAGGGGATCCCCCAGGAAGTTTGGTATGACAATATGAAAACAGTCGTTATTGAGCGTGATGCCTATGGTGAAGGACGGCACAAACTTCATCAACCCTTTTACCAATTTGCCAAGTCGATGGGGTTTCTGCCAAAGCTTTGTCACAACTACCGTCCGCAAACCAAGGGTAAAGTCGAGCGGATGGTACGTTACGTACGAGATAATTTTTATCGACCACTAAGTACGAAGCTTGCGGCACTCGGCCAACGTATAGATCTACGAACCGCTAATGATGAAGTCTGTCTGTGGCTTGAAACAATAGCGCATCAGCGCATTCATGACACAACGAAGCAGAAGCCTGCCGATCGTCTGGCAGAAGAACGGCCAGCGTTACAGGCGCTACCACCTCAAATACTGCCTGTTACAGCATCACAGGCAGAAACAGTGCGCTTGCCATCCGTTAACTTATTGAACCGGCAGCCATTACATCATGACCTAAGTATTTATGACCAACTAGCGGAGGGGCTATGAGTTTGCAATTATCCCGAATCGAAAGCCTAACTGATGAATTGCAATTGCCAGGCATTTACAGCAATGCATCAAACCTGGCTCAGCTGGCAGCGCAGCAGGAGTGGGATTACCTGACCTTCCTTGAGAAAGTTCTCCAGTGTGAAAAGCAATCTCGCCATCAACGAAAACAGTCTATTTATACACGTATGGCTGGCTTTCCGGCATTAAAAACACTGGAAGAATTTGACTTTAAATTTGCTTCAGGTGCCCCTAAAAAGCAGGTCAATCAATTGGCATCACTGGCATTTATCGAACGTCAGGAAAATATTGTCATGTTAGGGCCGTCAGGCGTTGGCAAAACTCACATCGCAATCGCTTTAGGGTATAAAGCGGTGCAAGCGGGCATAAAAACTCGGTTTATCAGCGCCTCAGATCTGATCTTACAACTCAGTACGGCTCAACGACAGGAGAAGTACAAGCAGGTCATGCAGCGAAGTGTCGTAGCCCCAAGATTGCTTATTATTGATGAAATCGGCTATCTGCCATTTACGGCCCAGGAAGCTAAATTACTGTTTGATGTAATTGCCAAACGTTATGAAAAAGGCTCTGTAATCCTGACAAGTAACCTGCCATTTGGCCAGTGGGGACAAGTGTTTGCCAATGACACAGCTTTAACCTCAGCCATGCTGGACCGTGTATTGCATCATTCACATATTCTACAAATTAAAGGAGAAAGCTATCGGATTAAAGAGAAGAAACAAGCCGGATTAATGGATAAAGCTAACGATTAGTGGATCAGTTTTCAATTGGTGCTGTGGATCACTTTTCAGCTGTTGTTGACAATCATAGAGCGTTACAAACGGAGAGAAGCTTCCATCGAGGAGTCACTGATCGAAATGTACCTGGCTGGCGTATCGGTTCGCCGTGTTGAGGATATTACCGAAGCATTGTGGGGAACCCGTGTTTCTTCAGGGACCGTATCCAAGCTGAACCAGAAGATCTATAAAAAGCTCGAAGCCTGGCGCAATCGGCCGATCGAGGGTGAGTTTCCTTACGTGTATTTGGACGGTATTGTCCTCAAGCGCAGCTGGGCCGGTGAAATCAAGAACGTCTCTGTCTTGGTTGCCATTGGTGTTGATCAGGAGGGTTACCGGCGTATCCTAGGTGTTCAGGAGGGGCACAAAGAGGACAAGAGCGGCTGGGGTGGATTCCTGCGGCATCTGAAGCAGCGCGGCCTCACAGGCGTCAGGCTGATCATCTCTGATGCCTGTATGGGGTTATCTGAATCGGCGGCGGAGTATTATCCTGAGGCTGGTTGGCAACGATGCATGGTGCATTTTCATCGCAATGTGGCCAGTCATGTGCCGAGCAATAAGGTCAAGGCGGTAGCCAAGATGCTCAAAGCTATTTACGCGCAGGAAAGCTTGGTCTCAGCACAAACCAAGACGGCCGATGTCATTAACCAGCTCCGGGATATGAGGCTTCACAAAGCAGCAGATCTTGTTGAGGGCAAAATGCATGAAACACTGACCTACTACCACTACCCGGATACGCACTGGCTTCGCATCCGCACTAACAATCCATTGGAGCGGATTATGAGAGAAATTCGGCGTCGCACTCGCGTAGTGGGTGCATTCCCTGATGGTAATTCTGCGTTGATGCTGGTGGCAGCCAGATTGAGGCATATTGCCGGTACCAAGTGGGGCGTTAAACGCTACCTGAGTATGGAGCCGTTATATAAACAGGAACTGGAATCTGAACAAACTGCTTGAAACCGCCGCCAAAGAAAAGTGCGAAAGATTCTTTACACTACCATTCATTCCGAACGGTTCGGTTAAACCGTTCAATATAGGCATTCTGTGTCGGTTTGCCCGGCTGGATATATAATAGGGTAATCTGTAGTAGCTCAGACTTGATCTGACAGATACCAGTAAAAAACGGGTAACTGTCAGATCAAGTCTGAGCTACTACAATTAAGGTGATGATTCTCTTCTACTGTTTGATCTGTTGCTCGCCATGTTTACTTAACACACAAGAAATATTCGGTAGTATCATGCCGGGTCCAACTCCTATTAATTGAGCTATGGCATTTAGTAACCTTAATTTGTTTTCATTTGCCCCGAATGTCAAGCGGGATTTGGTAAAAGATTTTCCTTTATCTTCATGGTCAATATTTGAGTAGTTTTTCCCGAAACCATAGCGAGCCTGCCATGGAAATATGCCACGCTCTATTTTTTTTGAATGAAATGAGTCAAAAAAATGAGGGATATAATTTGTGAACCAGTAGCTCGAATGGACCTCTTTTGGCCATAACCTGTTACTTGTTCCGGTTATCAAGATTCTACCCTTTACTTTGAGTACTCGGTCAAGTTCTTTTTGTATATTGGGAAGATGTTTGTTTGGAATATACTCTAAAACACTATTGCAGTTGATTATGTCAAAATAATTAGGTTCGAACGGAAGACAACTCGTATCCTCTTTATAGACAAAACTAATATTTGTGACGCCGTATCTTAATGCATTGAGTTTGGCTAGCTGGATCATACCCCTGGAAACATCAATAGCCCAAACATTTGCTCCCAATATAGAGAAAACAATGGCTGAAGCTCCAACGTTACAGCCGAACTCCAAAACATTAGCTTGTTCTAATGTGAAGTTGTACTCTTCCAGAATGTTTCGTAAGTGCTGCCATTCGTAATCGACATATTTGCCTATCCACTTGTTATTTGGGTCCAACTCCATTTCTCTTGCTGCGGATTCAAAGGCTTTCTGTGCTTCGTCTGAAATTGTTGGGAGTTTTTCCATAATATAAAAAGACTTTTATGAGGTTTTCATTAGTTGTACTTAAGCTTTCGGCCAATCTGCTCTAAATTTCTTATCGCCAAATGGAAAAGATCCTGTTTTATAGTTTCGGCCTGTTTGTTGTTAGGTACTGGATCTAGTTGGTTGAACGCCTGGGTACTAAAGTGATCAGTATTTTTTTTAAAAAAACTACACAATTTCATAAATCTCTTTAGTACACATTTGTCTAATTTGGTTTTGCACGTACTAAGCAATTCAAAGTTATGTGACAGAATTACGAAAGAGTTCCAGTTAAGATTGTTAGCTTGTTCTAACGCATAGATTAATTCAGCAGCGGAGCAAGCCCCCAACTGGGCGTGTCGTGTTTTGCCCCTTGGGTTTCCGAAAAAAGAGATTGGATACTCATAAATCTTGTCAAATTCAAAAGGTTGGTTTAGTGGCTGGCCCACATCCATTTCGCAGGTAGTTTTTAGATAGGTATAGTTATAACTTGAATCAAATTTAATGTCACTGTTTCTCAACGCAGTTAAAGTATCCATATTAGCGCCAAAACTACCAGCGCGGAATGCATTGACTTTTGAGCAACCGGAATCCTTGAGCAATTGAATACCTTTCTGAATCAGGGCTGTTTGTTCATCCAAACTATATTGCTTTAAATGCTGTCTTTTATGAGTCACGTTTGGAAGCAAGGCCTCCTTTGCCTCGTCTACCCATTCCGTATGAAGATGAAGTTGAATTTCCTGGTTATATTCTTTAATCAATCCTACTATCTCTTGAAGCGGTTCTAAACCAAAGCGAGTAGCAAAAAGAGGTTCAACAAAAAAGATAGCTTTAAGCCCATGATCCTGAAGTATTTTGAGCTTTAAGGGGAGGCCGCAGTTTCCGTGCTTAGTGGGACCATAGATATATTTCCTGAAAGCTTCGGGGAACTTTTTGTCAAGGTTGTTCCACCCATCACACCAAATTTCAACATCCACTGTTATAAATACGTTCATTATGCTGTCGCTATTTTGGAGTTAATGTTTAACAAAAAAATTCTCCCGCCACCGGATGACTCAAAAACCCATGCGGGCTGGCGCTGAATCCGTAAGCACCGGATTGGTAGACGGCAACCAGATCGCCAGGCTCAGCAGTGGGAAGCTCAACTTTGTCCGCGAGCAGATCCAGTGGCGTACAGAGTGGTCCCACTACAGAAACCAGCTCTTTCTCTTCGCTTTCCATTCGGTTGGCAATGGCAACAGGATAATTTTTACGTATCACCTGTCCGAAATTTCCGGAGGCGGAGAGGTGGTGATGCAAGCCCCCGTCGGTAATCAGAAACGTATGCCCGCGAGATACTTTTTTATCGATAATCTTGCAGATATACAGACCGGCTTCACCCACCAGATATCTGCCGAGTTCAGTGACGATTTCCGCGTTGGGTAATGCTTCCATCACCTCGGGCAGGGATCGGCTGAGATTATCCGCAATTGGGGCCAGATCAAGGCGGTTTTCCCCCGGAAAATAGGGGATACCGAAACCGCCGCCAATATTAAGCAGTTCCACTGGGGTGGGCGCATATTCTGACAAACGAATCGCCAGCTCAAAGGTTTTGTCGTGGGCTTCAATGATCGCTTCGGGTTTTAGGTTCTGGGAACCGCTGAAGATATGAAAACCCCTAAAATGGCAATCCAAGATTCCTAAGTGCTTCAAGACTGAAGGTACGCGTTCGGCATCGATACCGAACTGTTTGGGTCCGCCGCCCATTTTCATGCCGGAACTTTTGAGTTCGAAATCCGGGTTTACGCGAATGGCGATGTTGGGTTGTTTGCCAAGTCGGTTCGCAATAGTGTCGATGCGAGCCAGTTCGCCTTCCGATTCCACATTGATGGTGATGTTCGCTTCAATCGCGGCCTGCAGCTCCTGATCGCGTTTGCCAGGGCCTGCAAAACTGATATTGTTTGGCGCAGTTTCAGTCTGTAGCGCGACCTCGAGTTCGCCTTGAGAGGCAACATCCAGTCCGTCGACCAGCGTTGCCATATGCTGGACGACTTCGGGCATGGGGTTGGCTTTCATCGCATAATGCAGGTGGATCTGTTCAGGTAACGTTTTACGCAACTGCCTGACCCGTTCAGTCATTAAATGGCTGTCGTAGGCGTAAAAGGGTGTGTGGCCCAGCTGGTTAGCCAGTTTGAGAATGGATTGGCCGTTAACCATTAAACAGTTGTTAGCTGTTTTAAACTGATTCATGGGTGCATGTTGTGGTTTTGGTTTGTTCATTGGTGCTCTTTGGTTAGTTTCTTTTTGTAGCCGTTAAGGCCCTCAGTCTCACCCTCACCCTAGCCCTCTCCCAGAGGGAGAGGGGACATCCGCGGTACCGGCAGGCTATACAGGCCCCTCTCAGAGCTAGAAGGAGTAATCGACATACCAAAAAGTTCTAAAAGCCTTCCCCATAGTGAGAGGGATAACTGATGTGTCAGCAAGTTATAAAAGTCTCTCTCAGTGGGAGAATAGATCAATGCGCATTCACAATAAAGGAGTGTTTCCCTCATCCCAATCTTTGGAATGCCCTTTGGGAACTTCCAAACGGAGTGGGAGTCGATTCCCTCTCCCTCTGGGAGCACCCAAGGGCATAATAAAGGGCTAGGGTGAGGGTGAGCGAGAGGGAGCTTACTCACTAAACATATCCTTAAACTCATTTTTCAACAAATTCCGGTCAATCTTACCATTGGGATTGCGCGGTAGCTGATCATAATTCACCAGTTTCTGGGGCACCATATAATTGGCCAGGTTTTGCTGGCAATATTTCAGGATCTGCTTTTCGTCAAACCCTTCGTTGATTTGAATTACGGCGACAATCGCCTGTCCCAGCATCGGGTGTGCAACGCCAAACACAACTGCTTCAACAACCATGCCGCTGGCAAACAATTCCTCTTCTATCTCTGTGGGGCTGACTCGATAGCCGGATGTCTTGATCATTTCATCTTTGCGGGTGATGAAATAGAGGTAGCCTTCGCTATCTTTTTTAACCTGGTCGCCTGACCAGACCGCGAGTTCGGGGTTCGGTAGTTCTTTGAGCTGCCCGGGCGCGGGTTTAAAGCGCTCTGCTGTTTTTACAGGGTCATTCCAATAGCCCTGGGCAACCAGTGCCCCCCTGTGCACCAGTTCGCCGGGTTCCTCGGGATCGCATTCGCTGCCATCCTCTCTTACCACCAGGATTTGAGCGTTCGGGATTGCTTTGCCCATTGAACCGGGTCTTGCATCAAGTTGGCTTGGGTCGAGATAGGTTGAGCGAAATGCTTCGGTTAATCCGTACATCAGAAAAACTTCTGTTTCTGGCAGCGCCTTTCTCAAACGATCCAGGGTGGCGCGCGGCATGGCGCCTCCGGTGTTGGTGATATAACGTAATGTTTTGGCCGTTTGCTCCGGCCATTCCAGCGTTGCCAGTTGATTCCACAGTGGTGGCACGGCTGCCAGTCCGGTCGCCTGGTAGCGTTCAACTGCTTTGATCACGTCGCGTGGTAGCAGGTAATCCATGGAAACCACGCATGCACCAACCTGAAAAGCAGTGGTGAGCTGGCTGAGACCGGCATCAAAGCTAAAGGGCAGCACGGCCAGCACCACATCCTGTGCAGTATTCTTTAGATAGCTGCTGACACTTTTGGCACCAGTCACCATGTTACGGTGGGAAAGTACAACCCCTTTGGGCCTTCCCGTGCTGCCTGAAGTGTACAGAATAGCCGTCAGATCCGCATCAATTCTCTCAGGTAAGGTAACGGCGTTGTCGTTTGAAGGCTGGATGAAGTGTTCCCATTCGTGCATGGATACATTGCCACCGGCTTCCGGGTTGGCGAGCGTGTCGACCGAGATGACGTGCTCTAGTGCGGGGCATTCAGGAATTACCTCTCCAAGACGTTGAATCCGGTCTTTCGCGCTGACCAGAAATCGGGCGCCGCTGTCTTTAAGAATATGTTCCACCTGACGGGGTTTAAGGCCCGGATTGAGCGGCACGAAAACACCACCGGCCATCGATGCGGCATACATGCTGATGACATTTTCAAGCTGTTTAGGGAGGTAGATCGCCACTCGGTCATTTTTATTCAGACCTGCTTTGATCAGATTGTGCGCACAATCAGAAATTTGGTTGGCCAGTTCCTGATAACTTAGTTGCTGATCCTTGTAGCGAAGGGCTACCGAATCGGGCCGGTGGCGGGCTTGATCGATGATGCTGTCGTGAAGAAGTGAAATCATGAATACCAATTTTAGTGCTAATTATGACAGGTTTATAAGTATAGGATGATATTAGCCTAAAAGGGGCAGTTTTAAAGTGCGAATTATAAAGAATAAGGGATAGTGAGCGGTCAGAATTGGAAATCTATCTGTTTTGCTGAATCAGAGCGGGTCAGGTTGAAAGTAAAAAGGTTGCCGTAACTGTGTGCAGCTGTAATAGCACCTTTGGTCACGGTAGATTTTTCAGGTTCCCTGCCATAACCGATAAGATAGATTTTTCGAGCGTTTCCTGGTACCTCAAGGCTGATGTTTTGAGAGTACTTTTTCTTAAAAAGAACAACCGTATCGCCAACTTGCACGGCTAAGTCGTTTTTTTCGCTCATGGCCAGGGGGTGGATGCTTGTCTTTGAGGGGCTGTCAACGCTTGGAACTAGGGCGACGAGGAAATTTGTCTCTTTCGTTTGTTTCTTGGGGAACAGCTCAATTCTCCATAAGGGATTATCAAACCAGGCTGAATCCGATGCGCCTGCCAGGTGGTTAGTTCCGTTTAACTCAGAATCATCTCCGTCATTTTCAACATAAAACCGGTAATCCTCACCGCCAACAAGGTGTACCACTGGTTCTTGCGGCCAAATAGTTTCCATTCGAAGAAATCCCCGGCCGTTTCTGATCAATGCGCTGCCATTGGTGCTGCTTAAAATGCCATTATTTTTATCGCCCTTCAAAACCACTTCATTTGCTAGTTGAGGTTTATTGGATGTGTGGAGTAACCATTTCGAACGGTAATTGTTACTGGTCGAGAGGATTTGGTCGCGTACTAACAAAATATCCTCAGTCTTAAGATAGAATAGCTCTCGTTTAACCCGGTTTACTTTGCCGCCGTCATCATTAGCATCGTAATGGTCGTTATTATATGCGGCGGTCAGATCCGATTTGATATAGCTGAATTCACTATCATTAACAAAATTCTCTAACTCAGCTCCTCTAAGATATGGTTGTTTGTCTGATTTGCTTTTCCAGTCAGCAACTGACGTAATTGCGCTTCCTGTTGGTAAGGTTATTCTCTGCCCACCATCCGAAACGTTCTGCTTAAAGAAGCGGTTAGGGCGGACCTTTTCATTGGGTTTTTGAACCAATAGCGAATTCTTCGCGATTGTGCGTATGGAGTAGTTCAGTCGGTTGTCATCTGTAAAATGGCCATAATTACTTCCATTTACGGCTAAAGGGGCGTTTTTGAACAGGGTGAAATGACCTGCATCATAGTGTCCGTGATGGCTGAAACTATGTCCTGCAGAGTAGCTGATGAAAGTGGCGTCGGGGTTCCATGATGAACGGATATACAGTTTATTTGAGTAATTTCTTCCAAAGAAAGCGACTGGAGGGACAATGCCTTCAAAATCAACCAGAGCGCCTGTGCTGTTACTGGGTAATAGCGATGGATTGTTAAAAAGATGAAATCCCCATCTATAGTCCCGGTAATAACCCTCACGTCCATGTAAGCGGCTTAGATAATGAGAGTAAGACGCAAACAGTGGGTTCCCGGTCAGGCTGGCAATCAGGTCCATCACCCTTTGGGTTTCGTCCTTTAGGTCGATTCTAGGCCCTTCGTCGGCATATCCTTCAATTCGATTGTCAGGCCTTGTTGCATGTATGGTCCATAGCCCAATGCGTTCCAAGAGTTCAATCATTGAAGATCTTAGTTGGCTATTCTCGAGGCCATTGATATAGGATGCGGCAGCAAGCACGAAGGTGAAAGCGCGGGTATTGATCCAGTAGTTGTAACCTCCTGGCCAAGCCTCTGTCATTGCAATGGCCTGAGTTGCGTCTAAAAAGTGCCCTTGAGCGCGTTTTATTAAGTTACGGCGTTTATCAGAATCTGGATCTAATACTATGGCACAGAGCCAGGCATTTGATGCAAGAGTGACTCGACCATGCCATAAGGATGCGGAGCCTTCATCGAGTACGCGAAGGTATTCGATTAAAGCATTTTCTATCTTTTGCTCGACTATAGCTTTTGATTCGTTACTGAATTTAGTAGATAGTGAAAACAGGTCAAAAGCTAGGGCTAACTGCCATCCATTACCATACCTTGCCATGGCATCTGGTGTTTCCACCTTTGAATTAAGCAACATCTCTATGCCCTGAGTAGCTTTGTCCTCTGAGCCAAATGCTAACCAGCAGCTAATGATAGGCAGCATGGCCCGATTATTCTTACAAGGTACAGGCGGAGCTTTTATGCCTTTTTGAGGGTAGGTGGCAAATCGTGTACCCATAAATTGGGATTGCCCCTGTCCTTGCCATTCGGATAATTCCGGCAGAATGATTCTTGGTCGGCTGCTCTTTATATTGCCGTCAAACTTGTGGTGGGTGAATTGGGCAGGGGGTTCTAGTACCCTTGTGACAAGGCTGTCTTTATATCCTGCTTTCTCGGCTAGTTTTATAAAAAACTGCCTGGGAGAAAGCGCGTAATAATTAAGTGCAAAGAAGAATGCGACAATACATCCTACATGCAGTAGTAGCCCGCATGCAATCAGATAGAGTTTTAACAGTCTTAACGAATTATTAGGCATTTCGGCTATAGTATATTCTATAAAGTGTTGGAGCTAATACCGGTCATCATAATTCTTTTTTGAAAAATCAGATTCTGTTTGAGTCGAAATATTATGTTAGCTGCTTATGCTATGCTTGCAATGGGTGGGTTGAACCAAGATTATTGTTCCAGTTGTCAGAGGTGGTTATTATCCTGAGGTTAGCATACCTTTCTGGAGGTACAGCAATTATTCGATACAAACGTTGGAGACAAATTACCCGCGATGGTATGGTATTTTTATGGGTAGGTATGGCTTTTCTTTGTGCTAAATTAAGTCTTGCTGGCCCACTTCCTGATACCATATCCAAAATCAAACCCTCCATTGTAGGCATCGGTACTTATCTGCCCACCCGGCAGCCACGCTCAAAACTGACCGGCACCGGTTTTGTTGTGGGAGATGGCCGCCATGTCATCACCAATGCTCACGTGGTGGCTGAGGATATTGATGAGTTCAAAAAAGAGAGAAGAGTGATTTTCGTGGGAACCGGTAAATCACCCCAGGTAGTGCCTGTAAAGATTGTGAAAAGAGATGACTCACATGATCTTGCGTTGCTCAAATTGTTAGAAGGCGCTGCGCTGCCGACGCTTCGTATTGGCGAATCAGCTTCGGTTAGGGAGGGACAGGTTTTCGCATTCACCGGATTTCCAATTGGGGCAGTACTGGGACTTTATCCTGTAACCCACCAGGGAATTGTGTCGAGTATTACACCGATTGCAATTCCCGCTTTCCACTCTGGTCAGCTTAACCCCAAACTGATTCGGCGTTTAAAAGAGCCCTACCGGGTGTTTCAGCTGGATGCAACCGCTTACCCGGGAAACAGCGGCAGTCCACTCTATGATCCTGCATCAGGTAAGGTGGTTGGCGTGATTAACAAGGTCTTTGTGAAAGGGACCAAAGAGGCTGCTCTGGCGAACCCCAGCGGTATCACTTATGCAGTACCTTCAAGATATGTTCGTGCATTGTTAAAGGATATGAAATAACAGTTTTTTAAGGCTGTCAGCTTATTTTACAGTTTCGTATATTTTATTGGGCCAGATGCTTGTCGGGTTGTCTAACCAATTGATTCAGAAAAATATTATGTTTTAGGCATAAATGTTGCATTTACTAGATCCGAATAAGCTTGAATATATGATATGTTGTCCATGACTTTTTGTCTTAGCAGCATTTTAGGTCTATAATTTTGTAAGCATAGTATTTGGTGAAGGCTTCCTATGGCTGACGATTTGAAAAATGGAAATGTAGAGTATTGGGTTCCGGCACAGACGAAGGAGACAGTTCTTTCTTCGCGTAGAAAGTTTACTAAGTCTGGAATTGCCGGTGCAGCTGTTGTCTTTAGCCTCGCCAATCGTTCTGCATGGGGAACAGGTAATCATCACACTCATATGAATGGCTGTGTGTCCTTATTAACGTCAATGCCGGCCTCGTTTCATCCCAATTCTGACAGGGCTCACAAGCTCAAACAATGTATGGATCAGCAGCCCCATAAGCATCCTTACAAATATAGGGGGCAGTGGTATAACAATAAGCATATTGACCATAGTCACCCCCATTTTGATCCTGATAACTATTAATGTTTAGTTTGAATATAATACGGGCTGTGTAAACATGGTTTTTAGCTAGAAAGCAAAACTAATGCTAGTCGACGGTAAATGTGTTGGGTGGAAGAGAACTCGGAAAATAGAACAGTATTGGAGCGGTGATGATCTCGTCGTTTGTTTTGATCACGTAACAGGTGATACACATGTTCTTAACGAATTCTCCGCCAATTTGTTAGAATTACTTTCAAGCAAGCCTATTTCAGTTGAAAAAATCTGCCAGCTCATTCCAGACTTATCAATTCCTGAAAAAGAAATTCCTTCCTTTTTAGATCATATCAATAATATCTTACTAGAATTACGAGATTATGGATTAGTCGAGCAGGATTGAATGTCTTCAGATTTCGGGTTAGATGAGCGTCACATTACCTCCTCGTTGCATGGCAATGGATTATTGCTGGCCATTGGTCCTGTTGTTTATCGAATAAAATCGAAACTGGCTGTCATTGCGGAAGGTCTGCGAACACTCTATTTCGATTACCCCAAGGTGGTTGATTGTGGCTACACTGATCATGAGGTATCCCTTAACAGAAAAGGGTTTCTTGCAAATCTGTTGAGTTCAGGGGTGAATTTTCGCTATGACCATACGATTCCTTTCGGTAGTATGAGTAAGAATCAGGCGTACGCATTTCTGGAATGGGGAATGAACTGGTGTATTGCAGTTCATCATAACGAGTATCTAAAACTCCATGCGGCTGTTCTGGCAAGGAACGGCAAAGCTGTTATCATGCCAGGACAGCCCGGAGCGGGTAAAAGTACATTAAGCGCGGCATTGATGCTGAGAGGATGGCGCTTGTTATCAGACGAGCATGCCCTGATACAACTGGACACTCCGAAAGTTGTACCCATATGCAGACCGGTCAGTTTGAAGAATGAATCTATCGATATTATAAGGTCTTTTGACAGTGGTGCCGTTTTTGGACCGGAATCATTGGATACACACAAAGGGAAAGTCGCCCACTTGAAAGCAGATTTGCATCCTGATAGCCACAAACCCGAACCTTTGGATGTGGTAAGTATCATTTTCCCAAGTTATGTCCCAGGTGCAAAAACAACGCTTACTAAAAAAACCAAAGCGGAAATATTTATGCGGACTGCTGAGCAGTCCTTTAACTACAGTTTGCATGGTTTGCGAGGGTTCCATGCAATGAAAAACCTGGTAAGCGTCAGCGAGTGTTCGGAACTCGTGTATTCAGATCTGGACTCGGCTGTTCAGGCTTTTGAAAAGCTCGAGTTGGAGTTGCAGTGACAAGGGATTTTTTGCTGGCAGAAGTTATTAAGTGCCCGGAGCAATTAAAAAACCTGACGCTAGGTGATTGGCATGTGTTGATTCGTCAAGGGCGCTACACGGGTTTGCTGGCCAGGCTTTATCAATTGGTCCGTTATTCTGATTTTGAATCTCAGATTCCAGTAAAAGTCTTGCGACATCTTTATTCTGCTCAAGTAGTTGTTGATAAGCAGCAGGATGGTTTACGTTGTGAATTTAGTAAATTACTGGGTGTTTTCACGAATACAGAAATTCCTGTTGTAGTACTCAAAGGCGCTGCCTATTTTGCGTGGGATCTACCTTTTGCAAATTCGCGCATGCTCTCGGATATAGATTTGTTGGTGCCCAAAAAAGCGCTTGCTGAAGTAGAGGCTGATTTACACAAACATGGTTGGAGTTCTCAATCCAAGGATGATTATGATGAACATTATTACCGGGAATGGATGCATGAAATTCCTCCTTTAAGTCATTATAAAAGAAGATCAGTATTGGATGTTCATCATACAATACTGCCGCCTACAGCCAATTATCGGCCCGATCCCAAAAAATTACTTAAAGCTATCGTGGAAGTAAGACCGGGAATATGGACCTTGTGCCCCGAAGACATGATCATCCACAGTGCCACACACCTGTTCCACGAGGGAGAGTTTGATCACGGCCTCAGAGATCTGGTCGATATCAAAGCCCTGTTGGGTTATTTTTCAGAAAACGAGCCTGGGTTCTGGGATCGGCTGGTATCTCGAGCGATAGAGTTGGACTTGATACGCCCTCTCTATTATGGACTGCATTATGCGCAAGAGATTTTAGCGGCTGAGATACCTGAAACGGTGATGCAGGATGCGCAAAAGGGGGCACCAAACCCGATCATGAAAAAAGTGATGGATTGGCTGTTTTTAAGAGCGCTGCGACCGGATCATCCCAGTTGTGATCTGCCAGGTACAGGCCTGGCAAGATGGCTGTTGTATGTGCGCTCACACTATCTGAGAATGCCTTTCTATCTGTTGATACCGCATCTGGTGCGAAAAGCCTGGAAGCGGCGTTTTGATAAGCCCGATACGGAAACAGCGGCTGTTTAGAAAGCAGTTACAAAAGCAAATTTTCCAGATAGGGCCAGACATTGTCGAGGATCAATGGTTGGGCATGTTCATTTGGATGCAATCCATCTGGCTGTATCAAATGATCTTTACCGGCGACGTCATCGAGCAGAAAAGGGATGAGGCTGATACTTTGTTCAGATGCCAGTTCAGTATAAATTTGCCGAAATTTTTGATTGAAAGCCGGCCCGTAGTTGGGCGGTAGTTCCATGCCTGCAATAATAACCTCTGCTCCGGACTGCCGGGACAGGCGTACCATTTGCTCCAGATTGGCCTTCATCTGTTTCAGTGAAAGTCCACGCAGCCCGTCGTTGGCGCCCAGTTCCACAATGACGATATCAGGAGAGTGCTGATTCAGTGCGATGGGTAGTCTTGACAGGCCACCTGCTGATGTATCACCACTAATGCTGGCGTTGACAACTCTGTGGGCAGGCTCGATACGCTGCTGTAATAGCTTCACCCACCCGGCATCAAGGGGCATGTTATAGGCTGCACTTAAACTGTCGCCTACCACCAGGATGGTTTTTGCGGATACAATGGTTGAGAACACAAAGATTAATAGTGCGTACAGGATACGTTGCATGGAAATGTCATTACCTCCGACGGTGTTAATTGCACGCAACCTTACACAAAAGGTTACGACAACGAGTGGTAGTTTGACCATTTTGTCCGAGGTTAGTTTGGATATCAAGTCGGGACAGTCTATCGCTGTAGTGGGCGTATCGGGGTCTGGCAAGTCTACCTTGCTGGGTTTGCTGGCCGGTCTGGATCTGCCCACCAGTGGAGAGGTTGTGCTGTTTGGCCAGTCTCTTAACCAGTTGGATGAAGATGGTCGTGCCAGGGTGCGTGGCGAGCATGTCGGGTTTGTTTTTCAGTCATTCCAGTTACTCCCTTCGCTGACGGCACTGGAAAATGTATTGCTGCCACTGGAAATCAGAGGCGATGCAGATCCGGCAGATAAAGCGCGGACTTTGCTCGAGCGGGTTGGGTTGGCGGATCGTGAGGCGCATTTTCCCAATCAGTTGTCGGGTGGAGAGCAGCAGCGGGTGGCGATTGCCCGTGCATTTGTAACCAACCCGTCGATTCTGTTTGCGGATGAGCCGACCGGTAATCTGGATAATGCCACGGGACAAAAAATAATCGATCTGCTTTTTGAGTTGAACCATGAAAAAGCAACCACGCTGGTGATGGTAACCCATGATGCGCATCTGGCTGACCGCTGTGATCATGTTATCAAACTGGAGGCGGGGCAGATCACCGATGATAGCGTCGTTACATAAGGTGTTTTTTATTGGGCGCATATGGCCGCTGCGACATTGGTCGTATGGCCCGGCTGTAGCGTAACTAACGGATAAGGAATCGGCAACAAAACAGATGAAACTGATAAGAGTGGCAGCATTGTTCGCCCGTCGTGAAGCCAGATCAGCGGAGTTTCGGTTGCTCGCGTTTGCGTTGTTACTTGCTGTGGCCACCACAACTGCCATCAGCTTGTTCTCAGATCGCCTGAGCAAGGCGCTTTTGGTTCAATCGGCAGAATTGATCGGTGGCGATCTGGTGTTACAGAGTTCACGGCCATTGGCGAAACGCTGGTCGGATTATGCACAAGAATCCGGTTTGCAGGTCGCCGAGTTGGCCGAATTCGGTACGGTTTTGGTGAGCGATGATAATATTCTGTTGGCCAGTGTTAAAGCCGCCGGGTCAGGATATCCGTTGCGTGGTCAGCTGCGCGTTGCCGATAGCCGTTATGGTAAAGACTATCCGGTCTCAGAGAGACCGGATAGTGGAGAGGTCTGGGCGGATGTCCGAGCTATCGATCGACTAGGCATTAAACTGGGTGATTCGGTTGCTATCGGCATCAAGTCCTTTCGCGTGACGCGGATGTTAACTCTCGAGCCGGATCGTGGCAGTAATTTTTTTAATCTGTCGCCGCGAATATTGATGAATCACGATGACCTGAACGATACCCAGGTTGTTCAACCCGGTAGCAGAGTACGATATAGCTACCTATACACAGGGCAGGACACAGATTCCTTTGCTCAATGGCTAAAACCACAAATGGGTCCGGGACAAAAGCTGCTGGATATCAGGTCCTCGCAGGGAGGGGCAAGCAAAGCGCTTAATAACGCTGACCGTTACCTGAGGCTGATTGCCCTGATGGCGGTGCTGCTGGCTTCGGTGGCCATCGCAGTGACCGCGCGGAGTTATAGCGACCGGCAGTTGGATGTCTGCTCCATGTTGCGCTGTCTTGGGGCAACCCAGCGCACAATTCTCTATCTTTATCTGCTCCAGTTTATGCTGCTGGCCCTGCTGGCAGGGCTGTTGGGTTGTCTACTCGGATGGGCAGTCCACCTGGCTCTGTTATTCATGCTGGACGAGTTGCTTCCCTCCTATCTGCCTGCAGCAGGCATAAAACCACTTTGGACCGGTTTGGCGACTGGTTTTGTCATTCTCTGGGGAACGCTTTTACCGCCCATTCTGCGGCTCAAATCAGTCCCGCCTTTAAGAGTGATACGTCGTCACTTGCTGCCCCACTCGGTGAGTGCCTGGCTGTTGTATGCCATTACGCTTTCAGCTCTGCTGTTACTGGTCATCCTGTTGTCCAGAGAGGTATGGTTAACGCTGATGATATTTGCCGCAGTATCAGCATTAGTGTTGCTGCTGGCGCTTATCGTTTACGGGTTGTTAAAAGTTAAAATAGGTCATCGGACTTTTCGCTACTCAATAGTTGGTCGTGGGATTGGTAGTCTGGCCCGGCGTGCTCGTGAGAATAGCGGTCAAATCATCGCCTTTGCCGTGACCATGATGCTGATGCTGGTGATTGCCCAGTTGAGGACCGAGTTGTTGAGCAATTGGCAAAACCAGCTGCCGAAGGATGCCCCAAATAATTTTGCATTTAATATTCTATCTCATGAGTCGGAACGGTTTAGTGATTTTCTGGATCAGCAATCGATTAAAAGAGAGCCGCTTTATCCGATGGTGCGTGGCCGTTTGACTGCGATTAACGATAGATTGCTCAAGCCTGGCGGAATAGACCCTGTTGGAAACGATGAATCAATCAACAGGGAGCTGAACTTGACCTGGAGTGAACAGTTGCCTGCTGATAATCGCATTGTCAGTGGCGAATGGTGGGATGCTCAGGGCCAGGAATTGGAGTGGGTGTCTGTTGAAGCTGAGTTGGCAGGCCGGTTGCGTATTGAACCTGGTGATCGTTTGACCTTCAATATTGCAGGAGTTCAGCGGCAGGTTCGAGTAAAGAGTTTACGCACCGTGAGGTGGGAGAATTTTTCACCCAACTTTTACATGGTATTCCCGCCTGGAGCGCTGCGCGATCTGCCGGTTACCTATATCACCAGTTTTCGTCTGGATCCGCAGCAACGAAAACTTTTGTTGGAGCTGGTTGAACGCTTTCCCTCAGTCACGGTGCTGGAGGTGGATGTGGTCATTAATCAAATCCGAACTATTTTGAGACAGGTCACCGCGGTCGTTGAATTTATGCTGGTTTTCGTACTGCTGGCGGGGTTTTTGGTGTTGATCGCGGCGGTACAAAGCAGTTTAAGAGAACGGCTTCGAGAGGCAGCGCTGATGCGCGCACTGGGTGCCAGACGTCGATTCGTTGCACTCAATAATTTGATGGAGTTTGGTATGCTGGGGCTGCTCAGTGGCGTGCTGGCTGTGTTGGGGGCGGAGATTATTAATGCCTATCTTTACGACAGACTGTTTAGAATCGATCGGGTATTGGTCTTTTGGGATTGGTTGCTGGTACCAGTTACCGCGGCTGTTTTGATTGCCGGCGTGGGCTATTGGACGACTAGAAAAGCGGTGACTCATAGCCCGAAAACAATTTTGCAGCATTACCAGTAAGTCACCTGTCAGAAGACGTTGATGATGTTTGGTTTTTGATGAGTCAAACAGGTAAGATATTACTGGTAGTTACTAAAGTCGAAAAGCAAGCGTTTTCAGTTTCTTTTCTCTTGCGGGAGAGCGAGCAAGGGGCATAATAAAAGGTTAGGATGAAGGAGAGGGTTGAGGTTTTGAGCTATAGATTTGCATGGCTTTTGTATTACCCCTCACCCTAGCCCTCTCCCAGAGGGAGAGGGAACAGTGCGCGACAACCTTCATGGGAGAGGGAACAGTGTGCGACAACCTCCATGGGAAAGGGGACAGTGTGCGACAACCTTTATCGAAGAGGGGACGGTGATTAGGTGTTAGTCAGATTCTCTTTGGAAGGTGTGGCAAAAGGTAAGCAATACATCCTCTCCTTATGAAGGGTGCCGCGAAAGACAAGACAGAAATATCTTCTCTGCCTCTGGAGAGTGTAGAGAATGGCAAGACAGAAATACCTCCTCTCCCTCTGGAGAGTGCAGCGAATGGCAGGACAAAAATACCTCCTCTCCCTCTGGAGAGTGCAGCGAATGGCAGGGCAGAAATACCTCCTCTCCCTCTGGGAGAGGATTGAGGTGAGGGTCGGTTTTTAAGTTGTTGATGTTTATGGCTTTTGTTTTACCCCTCACCCTGGTCATTGGAATGCCCTTTGGGTACCCCCCCTAAAAAGGGGATAGAGATTAGGCTTTGGTGACAGCTTCCAAGGGCGAGGGAGTATAACCAATTAAGTAAGTGCCAAACAGGTAAGATAATAATTCTATTGCAATCATTCATTATCTCATTACTAGGACCATGAAATGCATGGCCTGAAATACAAAAGGAGCGACTCATGTCTGAAGTACATATTCATCCGGTAAAACCAGAAATTGCCGAACGGGCCTGGGCGGATCAATCGACCTATGAGGAGATGTACAGTGCTTCAATCATCAACCCGGAGGCGTTTTGGGAGGAGCATGGTAAGCGCCTGGATTGGATCAAACCCTTCAGCAAGGTAAAGGATACCTCCTTTGAGAAAGGGCAGGTACATATCCGCTGGTTTGAGGATGGAACACTGAATGCCAGCGCGAATTGCCTGGACAGACATCTGGACGAGAGGGGCGATCAGGTGGCGATTATCTGGGAGGGAGATGATCCTCAGGTCGATAAAAAAATCACTTATCGGGAACTGCATCAACAGGTGTGCAAGTTTGCCAATGCACTGAAGGGGCAGGGTGTCAGGAAGGGAGATGTAGTGACGATCTACATGCCGATGATACCGGAAGCGGCAGTGGCGATTTTGGCCTGTGCCCGCATTGGTGCCATTCATTCAGTTATCTTCGGTGGCTTTTCTCCTGATGCGATCGCGACACGTATCAAAACCTGTCATAGCAACACCGTAATTACTGCCGATCAGGGGGTGCGTGGAGGCCGAGTTATACCTCTTAAAGAGAATGTAAATGAAGCACTGACGCGCGAGGGCACGGATTGCGTCGAGCGGGTGGTTACAGTTCAATACACCGGTGCGGATGTTGGCTGGCAGCAGGGCAGGGATATCTGGTACGAGGAGATCGTTGCACCGGCCTCTGAAGAGTGTCCGCCGGAGGAGATGAGCGCGGAGGACCCTCTTTTTATTCTCTACACTTCGGGGTCAACCGGGGCGCCAAAGGGGCTGTTGCACACGACAGGTGGTTATATGGTCTATGCCGCGATGACCCATCAGTATGTTTTTGATTACCACGATGGCGATATCTATTGGTGTACCGCTGATGTCGGCTGGGTAACCGGTCACAGCTATATCATCTATGGGCCGCTGGCCAATGGTGCCACCACTCTTATGTTTGAAGGTGTACCCAATTACCCGGGTGTGAATCGTATGAGTCAGGTGGTGGACAAGCACCAGGTTAGTATTCTGTATACCGCGCCGACGGCAATTCGTGCGTTAATGGCTGATGGTGATCTGGCGGCACAGGATACCCATCGCAGCAGCCTGAAAGTGCTTGGTTCGGTAGGTGAGCCGATTAATCCCGCAGCATGGGAGTGGTACTACGAAACTATCGGCAACGGCGAGTGTCCGATCGTTGATACCTGGTGGCAAACAGAAACGGGGGGCATAATGCTTTCTCCGCTGCCGGGGGCGACTGATTTAAAACCGGGGTCTGCAACAAAGCCTTTTTTTGGCGTTCAGCCGGCATTGGTGGATGCGGAGGGTAATCTGTTGGAAGGTGCGAACGAGGGTAATCTGGTGATGCTGGATAGTTGGCCCGGGCAGAGTCGCTCCGTTTATGGTGATCATGATCGCTTTGAAAAAACCTATTTTTCTGATTTTCCAGGAAAGTACTTTTCAGGTGATGGCGCAAAGCGCGATCAGGATGGTTATTACTGGATTACCGGTCGTGTGGATGATGTGCTGAATGTTTCAGGCCATCGCCTGGGTACCGCGGAAATTGAAAGTGCGATGGTGCTGCATGAGAAGGTTTCAGAGGCTGCCGTTGTGGGCTATGAACATGATATTAAAGGGCAGGGTATCTATGTTTATGTGACTTTGAATCATGGTGAAGTAGCCAGTGAGGAGTTGGCGAACGAACTGCGTCAATGGGTTCGCAAGGAGATTGGCCCGATCGCTTCGCCGGATCATATTCAGTGGGCACCGGGGTTGCCCAAGACGCGCTCAGGCAAGATTATGCGGCGTATTCTGCGCAAGATTGCGGCGAATGAATATGACCAGTTGGGCGATACCTCGACCCTGGCTGATCCATCGGTGGTGCAGGAGTTGATTGATAACCGTCTGAATCGATAGTGAGTTTTTCAATTTAAACAGCTCTTTCAGGGTCTGCAGGTCTGACATCAGCCGGAAATGCATAGTGAGGTCGTTTAAATAGCGAATTATTCAGTCAGGTTTTTGATTTGAGCGGAAAACTCAAAGGAGAAATTTGCTCGAAAGGCGGTTTCAGTGTAAATTACGCACTGCAAAAACTAGTAAAGGTTGCTTACAATTTTAAGTAAGAATACAAATTTAAGGTAGGAATATATGCATAATGTGGTAATCGTCGCTGCGGGTCGCACCGCCATCGGCAGTTTTAACGGAGCGCTGGCTTCTTTAAGCGCAGATCAGTTGGGTAGTACAGTTATTAAAGGGCTGCTGGAGCAGTCAGGTGTAAACCCTGCTGAAGTCGATGAAGTACTGTTGGGCCAGGTTTTGATGGCGGGTGACGGGCAGAATCCTGCTCGCCAGGCGGCTATCAATGGCGGGCTGCCAGCAACTACGCCGGCCATGACGATTAACAAAGTGTGTGGTTCCGGGCTCAAGGCAGTTCATTTGGGTGCTCAGGCAATCGCCCTGGGTGATGCTGATGTAATTATCGCCGGTGGTCAGGAAAATATGAGCCGGTCGGCGCATATCTTGCCGAATTCACGTAACGGTCAACGCATGGGTAACTGGCAGTTGGTCGATACCATGGTTAATGACGGACTCTGGGATGCGTTCAATGATTACCACATGGGCGTGACTGCAGAAAATATTCAGGAGCGTTTCGATATTTCCAGGAATCAGCAGGACCAGTTTGCAGCGCATTCCCAACAAAAAGCTGAAGCCGCGCAAAACAGTAACCGTTTTGCGGACGAGATCATCCCTGTCAGCATACCGCAGCGCAGAAAAGATCCTGTTGTGTTTGATCGTGATGAGTACCCCAAGCATGGTACAACGGCTGAATCTCTCGGAAAGCTAAGACCTGCCTTTAAAAAGGATGGTACGGTAACGGCTGGTAATGCATCCGGTATCAATGATGGCGCCGCTGCTGTCATTCTGATGAGCGAGGAAAAGGCGCAACAGCTGGGTTTGAAACCGCTTGTAACAATTAAGGCATATGCCAATGGTGGTGTAAGTCCGGAAGTGATGGGTACGGGTCCAATTCCGGCCAGTAAGGCCTGCTTAAAGAAAGCAGGATGGGAAGTGGGTGATCTTGATCTTATCGAGGCCAACGAGGCCTTTGCGGTACAGGCGATAGCTGTAAACAGCGAAATGGGTTGGGATACGGACAAGGTGAATGTTAATGGCGGGGCGATTTCTCTGGGTCACCCAATCGGCGCCTCCGGTTGTCGAGTATTGGTAACCTTGATTCATGAAATGATCAAGCGTGATGCTCACAAAGGACTGGCCACGCTTTGTATCGGCGGGGGCATGGGGGTCGCGCTGGCTGTCGAACGCTAGTAGAAATGACTTGATAGGGTCTGCCTGGCAGGATCGCCGGATAGACCCTCTGGCACTGCTTGATGTGCGCAATCAATAACAGGTTCTAGTGCAGCGGTGCAATATTACCTTCGATCGGCCCGGGTATCACTTCGGAAAAAGAGGAATGGTGTATCACCATTTTCCAATCCCCTTTGCCACCATCCCTTTGGAAGACGTTGGTACAGATTGTTTTAATGGCGTGGGGGCTGGTTTCAGGCGCTGCGATATTCTCAATACAATTAACCCAGGCCATCTGTTCGCAGAAACTTACGCGAGGATTACCCGGTATAACCGGAACCCGATTTGAATTCTCAAAAATCATCCGCCAGCTCTTTTCAATATTAATCCAGCCCTGCAGGCGGTTCCAGCCGGGATGTATGCATTGGGCCTCGTCGCTATGTAACCAAAGATCGATCATGGACTGCAGGTCACCATGTGTGAGTGCCTGGTAAAAACTGTTGTTGGTGGCCAGCACACTCTCTTTTATATCATTTTCGCTCATTGAAACTCCGCACGTTTAGGTGCAACTACAAATTCGAAATTGGGTAGTGCTGATAGTATATGAAGAAGGTCGCATTAATGCATTCGGTAATTTTTTAATATAGATAAATTCAAATATTATTATAGAGATAATTAATTTTATCTATATCTTTTGCTCTGGCAATATTGATCCTGTTAGTCACTTATTAATGGGAGCACAATATGATGAATAAGATTGATATTGGAATAAACGAGCAGGATAGAAACCAGATCGCTGCAGGTTTGAAGAAGTTGCTTGCGGACTCTTATACCCTTTATCTGCAGTCACATAACTTTCACTGGAATGTCACAGGGCCGCGATTTCGTGAATTGCACCTGATGTTTGAGGAGCATTATAACGAACTTGCTCTTGCTGTAGATGAGATCGCAGAACGGATTCGTACCCTTGATGTAGCAGCGCCGGGCACCTATAAAGCGTTTGCTGAATTAAGCTCAATTAAGGAGGTGGAGGGTGTGCCGAATACTACGGATATGGTAGAGATTTTAACCCTGGGGCATGAGCAGGTAGTAAGAACCTGCCGGCAAGTACTTGTTACAGCGCAGAAAGCGGATGACGAATCTACAGCGGCTTTGGTGTCAGACCGAATGCGGGTGCACGAAAAAACCGCCTGGATGTTACGGGCGATGCAAACCTGAGGCGGTATTGTATTCAAAAAGCGTTTAAAGGCTATGCGTGTCCCAGTTCTTTGAGACGCGCATGGAAAGCACAGAACGCATCGTTTCTTTGGCCTGCAACTGGCTGTCATAGGGGCCTTTAACCGCTCCGCCTCTGAGTGCGATATACCAGCCACCATTCATTTGAAAATAGCGGTTTGAGCGAAAGGGTGGTGGTTGTTTCTCGCCATCCCTTGCTCTGACGCCGCCGCCTCCGCTGCTGAAATCAAGTGTGTTTGCTGCCAATGTTGGCACCTCGATCTGATTTATTTAACAGCATGATGAATAATATGCAAAAAACGCACCTTGTTTTAAAAAACAATGGGTTGCGTTGAGTTTTTGGTGATTCTGGTTCTCAAGTGTAAAACTATCCGACAGTTGAGCGGTGATTCACGGTGATATTCGTTGTGCCCAGGTTCCCATAATCAACTTATCGGGATATGATTCAAAATTGGATTAAAAATGGATGCTTTTAAATTGGATAAAGAGATAAATATAAACTACTCCTTTAGCTTGTCGGATTTGTCATCGAAGCCTGTTGAAAAGCCGAAGCCGGATCTTATCGCCTTCGCTTCCAGTGAACATCATTATCTGCCAAACAATTCTGTTTTGGTACGCAATGCCTTTAATGGAAAACAGACTGCTCTGAGTCGCGATGTCTATATTATGCTGGAGCATTGCCGTGATTTTCGTTCCCTTGATGGTCACGTCAGCCATCTGTTAAAGACTATGCCAGAACTGCAAGATAAAGCAGCTGAAATCGAGATGGTGATTAAGTCGACTTCCGATGCCGGGCTGATGATGTCAGCAAAACAGGTTTGCGAATCATTGCCGGTAGCACCTGACAAGATAGAGCCTGTTGATCAGCCGGTTATCTGGATTACGACATGTGATCGTCCTGAATTAGCTCAGCGCCTCATTGAGTCGATGGTTAACAATACTGATCCGGCTAACATTCGGCGCTGCTATCTGGTTGATGACTCAAGGGATGCTGGCAATATTGAGTTAAACCAAAGACTGATTGCTGATTTTCAGGACAAATCGGGATTTCCTCTGGTTTATGTGGGCCGTGGAGAGCAAGAAGTCATACTCGAAAGGTTGATTGATCGACTTCCACACTATGAGCAGCAGATTCGTTTTCTGATTGATCCCGAACGCTGGCAGTCAGCGCACTCATGTGGTTGTGCGCGTAACTTTGGTCTGTTGTTATCGATTGGTCATCGCACGGTGTTAATTGACGATGATGTGGTATGTAAGCTATATCAGCCGGAGCGGTTTGAGGAGGGCGTGGAGATCTCGGGGCGGATCAGGGAAGCCGATTTTTTTCAGACGCGTGATGGCTGTTTTGATAGTGCTACGCCACTGGATCTCGATCCTCTGGCAGAGTTTTGTCGATGTCTGGGGGTGGATTTCGACCAGGCACTGGCAAATTTGGGGGTTGATGGCGTTACTCCGGAGGATGTACAAACTGCATCAGTTGATTACCTTGGCAAGATTCGCCCTGATTCGAAAGTGATGATGACAGCCTGTGGGACCCTGGGTGATCCCGGAGCCAGCACAATTAATTGGCTACCATCCCTCAGTGAGGCTTGTCGTGAACGGTTGTTGGGTGAAGAGGGAAAGCTAGATCAAGCCTTTGAGCTGAGAAATCTCTGGTTAGGTAGAAGTAAGGCCTACTTTGCCAACAATTTTAATATGTCACCTATGACAGGAATGGATAACCGGGAGCTGTTACCCCCCTATTTCCCGATATTTCGTGGTGAAGATCTGATTTTCGGCTGTATGGTTGATTTCCTCTACCCCTCATCACTGGCACTTGATTATCCCTGGGCTGTGCCTCACCTGCCAATGCCTGAGCGCACGGGGTATATTAACGGTGACAGTTTAAAGGTTCAAAGCGGCAGCGCACTGGTGGCGCAGTGTATTCACAACTGGAAGACAGAAGTTTCAGCGCAATCGGTTTCCTGTCGCCTGGAATCACTGGCTAGCAAGCTAAAAGAGCTTTGTGATCGGGATGAGGGAGAGCTAATGAACCTTCACCTGAAACTGTTGACCGAGAGAAGAGTTGGTATTTTATTTAGGCTGGAAGAGCTATTAAAAGAATCAGAAACCAATCATTCGAGGTGGTTAAACTACTTAAATCAAGGTTTGGCGGATAACTATCAAGCTATTCAGAAACAGGAAAACCTGCTGCTGCATTTGGGGGATCATGCAGGTACTGCCAACAAAGATAAGCTGACCCTTCTCTGTCAGTTAGGCCGTGAATACGCAAGTTCCTTATCGGCCTGGCCAGAAATTCGGGAACAGGCTGCCGAGGTGATTGGCGAGCTCTTTTATTGATTGTTACTGTTGCCCACCCTCTACTTGCTGTGAGGTGGCCGATTAGTGGGTTTGCAGAAAATCCAGCGCCAGTGTTGCAAGTGTCCGTACGCCGTTTTTTAATGCGCTATCGTTGACATAGAAAAAGGGACTGTGATTACTTGCTGCCTCGCCAGGGGCAACACCCTCTTTTCTGACTCCAAGGAAGACATAGAGTCCGGGTATTTTCTCCTGATAGTAGGCAAAGTCCTCTGCGCCCATGACCAGAGCTCCCTGTTTTACCTGTTCTTTGCCTACGGCCTTTTCAAGAGAGGGCAGCATTTTGTTAGCGAGATGCGGATCGTTGTATGTAACCGGTGCATAGGGAGATATAACCACCTCTGCGCTCGCTCCTGCGGCGCTCGCAATCGCGGTTGTCGTGGCGTGAAGACGTTCCAGTAGCTGTTCACGAACCTTCTTGTCGAAGGTTCGAATGGTCCCGGTCATCTTAACCTTATCCGGAATGATATTGCCGCGAACACCGCCATGTATGCTGCCAATGGTAATAACAGCGGGTGATCGTGTGACATCCAGTTGCCGACTCGGTATCAGCTGTAACGCATTCATGATCTGCGCCGAAACAATGATCGGATCGACGCCGGCCCAGGGTGAAGATCCATGGGTTTGTTTGCCGCGAACGGTAATTTCAAGGGCATCGGAAGCGGCCATCGCGCCTCCTGAGCGATAGGTGATCTGTCCCGCTTTATCTGGCCAGACATGCAATGCAAAAATAGCTTTAGGTTTGACGGGTTCATCCAGTACACCTTCTTTAATCATCAGCTTTGCGCCGCCTTCCTCTCCAGCGGGTGCCCCCTCTTCAGCGGGTTGAAAAATAAACTTTACCGTTCCTGGAATCTTCGATTTCATCTCATAAAGCACCTGTGCCACACCCAGCAGAATGGCAATATGCGCATCGTGGCCACAGGCGTGCATCACGCCTACCTCCTGACCGAGATAGGTGGTTTTTACTTTGGAGGCAAAGGGTAACCCTGTTTTTTCTATCACTGGCAGTGCATCGATATCCGCGCGAAGTGCGACGACGGGACCGGGTTGTCCTCCTTGCAGGACTCCGACTACACCGGTATGCGCGATTCCGGTATTTACTTCAAGCCCAATCTCCGTCAGGTGTTCTGCAATCTTTTTGGCAGTATTGTATTCCCGGTTCGATAGCTCGGGATGCTGGTGGAAATAGTGACGCCACTCGATAACCTGCCGTTCTATCCGATCGCTGCCGGACTTTATGTTCGGATCAAGTTCAGACGCGACAGACGCGCCTATAGCAAAAGGAGTAAAGCAGAGGATAACTGCAATAATACGTCTTGCTCTTATAAGTTTTTCCATCGGTAATTCCTTTGTGTTAACAGCTCCTAGGTTCGCAGCAAAATGTCGATCTGTTCAGCTTCAAGACAGTGTGAAGTGCTGCAGGCCTGGAGTTGAAGCGTAATTGACAATGCTTCGTCTTTTGACCGGCCTTCCAGGTCAAGTTCGATTCTTAGCGCTCCCTGATATCCGGTGCTGCTATGGTCATGGGCCGGCAGGTATCGAATGTCTTCCAGTTTCCAAAGCTTTGAGCTATCAGCCAGTCTAATCTCTGTTGCGACCAAATTTTCATCATCTGCCAGGTTATTGTTTATATGCCAGTCTTTGCCAATATTCAAATTAATCAGTGCGCGGAACCTGTTATTTTCATGTGCGGACAATGTTGCTTCAACCCTGATTGCTCCTTGGGCTGCATATTGTATAGAGCTTGGATTTTGTTTTAACCGCTGCGCGATGGCTGTGAGCATATAGCACATGGCGGTGGGTATTCTATTGACTATCGCGGAAAAGCGAGCAATCTGCTGATTAATCTGCTGATCCAGTTCCGGGTGGTGGCTACGCTCGTTAAGTGCAATTAGTGCTGTTAATGCGACTGAATTTCCAGAGGGAGTTGCTCCATCAAAATAGGGTTGGGCACGAACGATTAAGGGTCCCTCGGTTTCATCCTGGCTGGTATAAAAGCCGCCGTCATCGGGCTCCCAAAACAGCTCAGTCATTTGCTGCCAGGTCTGTTGTGCCCGGCTCAGCCACTCGGTTTTTGCGGTGGCGTCGTAAAGTCGGATTAGTGCCAGAAGATAGTGGCTGTAATCTTCCAGATTGGCTTTGCCAGACGCAGATTTATTATAAAAGATTCGCTGTATTATGCCGTTTGCATCGCGGCTTTTGTCCCAAATAAATAGAGCAGCGCGTTCAGCGGCATCAATATAGCTCGGATCACCAAGCAGTAAGCCGGCTTCGGCCAACGCTGAAATCATCATTGCGTTCCACTCTGTAATTATCTTTTCATCACGTAATGGGGCGGGCCGTATTTGTCGAGCGGGGTACAGTACTTCCTTGGTCAGCGTAATCTCGTCGAGCAGTGTCCGATAGGGCCTGCCGATTTGTGCCGCCACCTCTTCTAATGGGTAGGGTAGAAACAGAATATTGTTGCCTTCAAAATTACCGCCTTTGGTTACACCATAGACCGATTTCAATAGATCGAGCTGAGTCTTACTGAGCAGTTGCTCCAGCTCATGCCAGGACCATACAAAGAATTTACCCTCCTGACCCTCACTGTCTGCATCTGTTGCTGAATAGAAGGCTCCATCTTTTGTCTGCATCTCTCGCAGTACATAATCGAGCGTTTCTTCACAAATGCGTCGGTATTCGATATTGCCATTTACCGAGCCACCGCTCAGACGCCAGACACGGGCATAAAGTGGCACAAGCTGAGCCTGGTTATAAAGCATTTTTTCAAAATGTGGTACCAGCCATTGGCGATCGGTTGCATAGCGGTGGAATCCACCCGCTAATTGATCATAAATGCCGCCTTGAAGCATTGCTGATAGGGATCGGTTGAGAGTTTTCCAGAGTGGCTTTTCATCAAGTTGGCCGGATTCACGCTGTAACTGGTCCAGAATCAATAGCAAGTTGCTTTCATTCGGAAATTTCGGTGCATTGCCGAAGCCGCCGAATTTTTCATCTTCACTCTCTTTAAGTGCAGATAGCGCCTGATTAATCTGGGTTTGCCCGGTCTGAAGTGCCTTCTCATGATGGCTTAGCTGTTGCTCTATCCTGTCGGCAATTGATTGCGCATCTTCTTCGATGGCATACTTTTTATGTGTCCAGATCTGGTGGATTTTTTGCAACAGCGACATAAACTGCTGTGCTGGAAAGTAGGTGGCCGCGTAAAATGGTTTACCTTCGCTGGTGAGAAAGCTGCTCATGGGCCAGCCACCCTGGCCACTGATCAGTTGGACACCGGTCATATAGATCTCATCCAGATCCGGGCGCTGCTCCCGGTCAACCTTGATACTGATAAAATGCTTGTTTAATAGTGCCGCGACCTGCTCATTATCAAAGCTTTCCTCTTCCATCACGTGACACCAGTGGCAGGTGGAGTAGCCTATCGAGAGAAAAACGGGTTTGTTTTCCGAGGCAGCGCGGGAAAAAGCTTCATCGCCCCACGGATACCAGTCGACAGGATTATGCGCATGTTGCAGTAAATAGGGGGCGTCCTCGAAAACAAGGCGATTGGTATAGAGAGGTACGCCATTCTGAATGAGGTGAGTTCTCACCTCGTAGCTACCTTGCTTGGTGAGTCTGGCTCGCCGGAGCTGATCTTCAATGTTCATGGTGTCAGGGTGAGTTAGATTGATTCAGATCAAGTGTAAACCAGATCGGATAGTGGCGTACAGGGGAGTGCAAGCAGAATACGGCACATTCAGTATCGTATTATTGGAGAATATCCTCCAGTAATACCATCGCGATCTCAGCTCGAAACAAAATACGATTCCCGGATAGCAGGCCAAAGCACTGACAACGCTGCTGCGTCACCCCGGTGCCGCCTAAACCTGCTTCGTTATTTGTTGCTAAAAAGGGTGTGAGTATCATATTCAGTTGATCGTTGCTTTTAAGGCTCAGACTGAGTTCACGGTCAACAGAGAATTGATGGGAATGGTAGACCATCGGCCGTTTCTTGAAGTCATGATTCATTTGAACAGCGCGCTCCAGCAGGGCGCAGGAGGTGAGCGCGACAGGAAAAGTTTCAGGAAAAATAAACTTGTCTTCCAGCTCATTGAAATAGTCGGATTGTTCGGCCAGGGAACCGGCAATAAAGTTCTTGGCATTGCCTACACTCATGAATTTGCGTTTCAGAAAATAGTGCCCGTCGGCAAAAAAAGAGCGATCCGGGATTTCTGTTAATTCGGGCAGAGACCGCAAATCCGGTTTATCTGGAAACAGTGGCTGTTGTGTTTCCTTTTTGAAGCCATATAGTACCGGCCCCTGGTCATTTTTTAGTGATATGCGATTTGACAGAGCGGGGTCTTTTCCTTTCCTGGTAAGTGTTTTTCGAATCTCCAGAGAAAGGGGTTGGCCCGGTTTTACCACGTTGGCAAAGGTAAACTGGTAGTTGCTGAAATTCAGATTCTGATCCAGGATAAAACTGTCCTCGTTGGCTTCAGTACGAAACAATAGCAATTGGTATTCAATCATGCATTCAAGCTGAAAGCCTAAAGCGATTGGCCCCTGAAAGGGGTTGCTGATAATCTGGTGCCAATAATTTTTGTCATGGAAGAGATTAAAGTCGTCCGTAGAGTTGCGTGCGACCTCGATATGTAATGGTGAAAACTGTAAACCGGAGACTGAAATTGCGTTGGACATCTTCTGACCTGGGGCCTGTTAACACTAGCATCATAGCATGGCTGTGAGGTGAAGCGCCAAATTCCGAAAGACCAGACCTGGTGGAGCGGGTACCCTCAACAGATTATTGTTGCCGAGGTTGATCTGTTCAGATGAGGACCGACCTGGTTTATTTTTTTGGACCAAGCATTACTCCTTGCTATTTAGCTTGAATACACTTATAAAAAGTGTAGAAGGTAGTGTGCTTTCCTTTGAAACCGGAAGGCGTCAATGATTGCTGAGAGATCGCTTTGTTCCTGCACCCAGGTAATGGATGGGGCCTCACGTATATCCTTTTTATGCGTCGGTAAAGAGTCCGGCGACCTGCTGTTTATTTTGTACGAGTGGGCATGAAAAACGTTATTCAACAACTGTCACACATTGTCCAGGAAGTTTCTCTGGCGCCCAGCTATGAGCGAAAAGTATCGCTGATGGTGGAGCTGATCAGTGATGCGATAGCAGTAGATGTCTGTAGTCTCTACCTGGTCAATAAAGAGGGTGATCTGCTGCTGCTTGCTACGCATGGTCTGGCTGAGACAGCTGTATGCACTGTTAAACTGGCGGCTGGAAAAGGGTTGGTTGGATTGGCGGCCAGTACCCGTCACCCAATCAATATTCCGGATGCTGAAAAACATCCCGCGTATTATTACATTGCTGAAACCGGAGAGGAGCGGTTTCACGGGTTTTGCGCTATACCTCTGGTATTCAGTGGGCGCGTAATTGGTGTGTTGGTGGTCCAAAGTACGGAAAAAAGGCAGTTCTCAAAGAATGAGGAAGGTTTTCTGGTGACGCTGGGCGCGCAACTTGCGGTGCTATTGGCCAATTACCCGCTGCCGACCGAGGAGGTCGAGACCAGCGCCCGGGTATCAGGTGTCAAAGGGGCGCCGGGTGTGGCCATTGGCTACAGTCGACTTTGCGATCATGGTGAGCTCTATGAAGTGAGTGACTCATCCTGTGCGGATCAGGAAAGTGAGGTACAGGAATGGCACACACTCGTTGAGCGGGTAAGTAATCAGATTGATCAGGAAAAGAAATCTCTCGGCGGTGATGTGGGAGAGGGTGTCAGCGGTATTTTTAATGCTTACAAAATGTTGCTTAACGATCCTGCTTTTACCTCCGAGGTTGAGCAGAATATTCGTGACGACAATTGGTTGCCGGGTGCTCTGAAAAACGCAATACAACATTTTTCAGAAGTATTTCTGGCGATGGAGGATCCCTATCTTCAGGCGCGGCATGAGGATATTCATCACCTTGGTAACAAACTGTTTAATGCCTGGAAAGGAGCTCATGCAACCAACGAGGAAGTAGGGCAGGATATCGTACTGGTCGGTCAGCAGGTCAGCATATCTGATATCGCCTCCATTCCGGCAAACCGTTTAAAAGGAATTCTCTGTTTTGGCGGGTCCGGATTATCACATACCGCGGTTCTTGCTAATGCGTTGGGTGTGCCGGCGGTCATGGGTACGGGGCGTATTGGCGGCGTAAACGACGGACAGCTACTGGTTGTTGATGGCGATCAGGCACAAGTTCATATCAGTCCCAACAAGGTTTTACTTAACGAATATAAGAAAATTATTCGAGAATCCAAGGCGCTGACCCGTCAGCTGCGGAGTTTACGGGAGGAACCCTCAGAGACAGTCGATCGACATAAGGTCAATTTATACACCAATACCGGGTTGCTTACCGATATAACACCTGGATTAAAAAATGGTGCCCAGGGTGTTGGGCTGTATCGTACTGAAATCCCGTTTTTAATACGTGACAGTTTCCCCTCTGAAGATGAGCAGGTGAATTTGTATCGCCAGGTGCTGGAGGCTTATGCTGAAAAACCCGTATTTATGCGGACACTGGATATTGGTGGCGATAAACAGCTGCCCTATTTTCCCATTCAAAATGAAGAAAATCCGGCGTTGGGCTGGCGCGGAATTCGTTTTTCACTGGATAACAACCAGTTGCTAATGACACAGGTAAGAGCGATGTTAAGAGCATCGGAACGCAGCAGAAATTTGCAGGTATTGCTGCCAATGGTCACATCAATTCAGGAAATTGATCAGTTCCATGAGTTATTGGAAGATGCTTGCAGGCAGTTGACTTCAGAAGGATTTGGAATAACCAAGCCGCGACTTGGGGTTATGCTGGAAGTGCCGGCGTTAATTTCACAGATTCCATTTTTAGCTGAAAAAATTGATTTTATATCGATTGGATCGAACGACCTGAGTCAATATCTGCTGGCACTGGACAGGAACAATGCAAGGGTTGCTTCGCGTTATGATCATGTCCATCCAGGGGTGCTGCATGAAATAAAGCGTATTCTGGATCTGGCGAAAGCGGAAAATATACCGGTAAGTTTATGTGGGGAAATGGCCGCTGACCCGATTGCCGTTGTTATATTGCTGGGTATGGGTATGCGCACGCTAAGTATGAGTGCCGCCAAATTGCTCTATATTAAGCGGTTGATCCGCAGTATTTCCATGCAGCAGGCAGAGAAGATTGCCAGTCGAGCATTGCAATTAAATCACCCTGACCAAATTCGTCGACTGGTTCATGATGAGTTGCGTAAGTTGGAACTTGGTGAATTGATACGTTGACTCTTTGGCTAGATTCGAGCGTGAGTTTTCAAGTAATAATGGTTTTTGGATTTTAGATGTGACCGCGATGTTTGCAAATAAAATGGCACAGTTGCTGTTTTGCCTATCGCATCAGTGAAGCAAAGAGTCGCAGCAAACCACAATTTGTTGGAACAAAATCGTTTCAGATTCATCTAACCCTTGTTATTTCTCAAACAAACCTTCCGGAGTGGTGATTATGCCTTTCCCGGAATAATCGCTGCACGGTCAAGGAGGTTACTATGAAACGCCTCTACTACATCACGTCACAGATCAACAGCGCAGAACAGATAGCCAAGGATATGCATGATGAGGGAGTCACGGACTGGAATTTTCATGTATTGAGTAAGGATAGACAGGGACTCTATCAGCATCATATTCACTCAGCAAATCACCTTCAGGAGTTTGATATTGTCCACAGCGCGCTTCGTGGTGGAATTATCGGATTTATTGTGGGTTTCACCCTTTGTTTTACCGTTAATGCAATCTCCGGATATGCAGCCTTGTCATTACCCTTGCTGTTACTGGTAGGTGCTTTGTTTGGCAGCTGGCTGGGTGCCTTAATCGGCCTGACCCATGAGAACTACAAAATAGCCCGTTTTCACAACGATATAGAAGCTGGAAAGTATCTGGTTATGGTCGATGTGCATAAAAAGGAAGAGTCTAAAATCAAGACTCTGATGAAGCGTTATCATCCTGAAGCGTCTAATGTCGGTGAAGACTCGACGCTGATAAACCCGTTTAAGGGACATATGGGTGCACCGGTAAGGTGATTTGGAAGCGGGAGGGCCATGCACGGCCCTTCCTCATCCACAGAGTTTGCAGAAGCGGTTTTACTAGCCAGCCTTTCGAGATTAGGGAGAAATCGGAATACACTATTTCGGTCTCGTTCTGTATCCTGCTAAGATAGCTCTCCCGCAATTTTACGGACTGATCTGAATGAAATACATTGGTGCGCATGTGTCTGCAGGAGGTGGTGTCGAAAATGCACCGCTTAATGCTGCAAAAATCCGCGCTCGCGCTTTCGCGTTATTTACCAAAAACCAACGTCGCTGGGAAGCCAAACCCTTGAGTGAGGCAAGTATTAAAGCCTTCAAGAGCAATTGTAAGGAAACGGGAGTCTCACTTGAGCATGTACTTCCCCATGACAGTTATCTGATTAATCTGGGGCACCCCGATTTCGAAGGCCTGGCAAAATCACGAACAGCCTTTCTTGATGAAATGCATCGCTGTGAACAGTTGGGCCTGAAGCTGCTTAATTTTCACCCGGGAAGCCATCTCAACCAAATCAGTGAGGCAGACTGCCTGTCACGAATTGCCGAGTCGATCAATATCGCACTACAGCAGACAAATGGCGTCACAGCGGTCATCGAAAACACCGCAGGGCAGGGCACTAACTTGGGTTATCGTTTCGAGCATTTGGCTGCGATCATTGAGCAGGTAGAGGATAAGCAACGGGTTGGGGTTTGTCTTGATACCTGTCACACCTTTGCGGCTGGTTACGATTTGCGCACTACCGAGACCTGTGACGGTACTTTTAGCGAATTTGAGAATGTTGTGGGTTTTCAGTACCTAAAAGGGATGCATCTTAACGGCTCAAAGTCGACCTTTGGCAGTCGGGTTGATCGTCACCATAGTCTGGATATGGGTGAGCTGGGGCAGAGTGTGTTTATCTACATAATGTCTGATTCGCGTTTTGATGGTATCCCGCTTGTACTTGAAACGATCGACAGTAGCCGCTGGGCCGAGGAGATCGAATGGCTATATAGCCTGGCGGATCCCCAATAATTTGACACCCACTTATTAAGTTAAACGCAATCATAATCTCTGAATCTATCATTTGATGCTATTGGTTCGGAATCTTCGTTGCGGAATTAGAGGTCTTTAAGTAATAAAACAGCCAGATTCGAATAAAACCCCAGTTTCAGGCGGTAGAGTGACCTGCCTTCCGCTGAGAGCATTCATTTATATATTGCACAAACGTCGAGGATGGTATGGTTAGCCGCTTGAAAACAGCTTTTCACACTGCCTAATGCCCTGGGCCCAATGCAACCCCAGAGCTTCGCAGGCCTGTCGCATATGGTGGGCTCGTCCAATGAGTTTTTTAAACGGGCTTTCGAAGTGTTGGGCAAGATAAAGCCAGTGTCTTTGGTCCAGCTGCAGCCGCTCCAAAATATCCGGGATGTCAGAGGGTATCGCTGCCCGCTTATCTTGGCGCAGCTGACGACCTGTCCAGTCGACCAGTTGCAGATAGTCGGCCAGAGTGAAGGGTAACCCCTTGGCTATATCGGATTTGTTATTGTCTGCAAAGGATAGCAGGTTGCTGGAATACTCATTTTTCGTGTTTGGGGCGTGTGCCCCGGAATCTCGATGTATTCGCTGTTGTATGGAAGTATAAGCAGATGTCTCGGGTGTTTGCGCGATGCCGGCTCTTACTGGATTCAGGTCTACATAAGCCATGCAGGCGGCTAATGCGGTCTCATCTAGTAGTGCCTGGCTCTTGAATCGGCCCTCCCAAAACCGGCCAGTCACAGCATCCTCTTGGTTTGCGCGTCGAGCAATGGGTTCATTCAGACAGCGCATCAGCCAACTGATGGATGTCAGACGATCCCGCCATTTTTTGATCAAAGTGTTTAGAATAGCCGATTCCGTTTTACTAAGTATCTCCCCTTGAATAAAGCGATGTGACAAGTCTGTACCGCGAAATAATTGATGCCAGCGCTCGGCTATCTGTTGCGCCGTCCAGCTTCGGGCTTGATCCTGATCGATATGCAGTATCAGGTGATAGTGGTTACTCATTATGGCGTAAGCGGCTATATCAATTGCAAAGATATCTGCCAGTTGGTGCAATCGTCTTTGAATCCATCCTCGGCGGTGCTCATAGCTATTACCGGATACAGCATCTTCACCACATAAAAACGCGCGCCGCACGCAACGGGAAACACAATGATAATAAGGGGTTGTATCGAGCGAAATGAGTGACTTTCTGGGTATGGGCATAGTGCAATCCTTTGCAGCATGTGAGTTGATAATCATTCTATAAGCTGATTCTTTAGCGGTCAATTAGATTTATGGGTGTCAAGAATTAAGAAGGTGTTGCCTGGATCTGGTTAATCCAGCATGCTATGGATTATTAATTGTTTTTGGTGGTGGATAATATGAAAACCAATAAGCTGGATCATCTGTGTATTGCTGTGAAGAGTATCGAGCAGGCGAGGGCTGTTTGGGAGCCGGTTTTGGGGAAGGATGCGCCGGATGATACCTATGTGGATCAGCCTGAGAAAATCAAGGTTGCTCGCTACTGGGTTGGTGAGGTGGGGTTTGAACTGGTGGAGGCGACATCACCTGATAGCGAGGTGGCTAAGTTTATTGAGCAGAAAGGCGAGGGCGTCATGCTGGTCAGTTTGAATGTTGATAATACCAGAGAGGCTATGCGTGAACTTGAGGGTCAAAATTACCCGATTGTTGGCGGGCCCAGGCCTTTTCGTGATTGTGAATTTGCTTTTGTGCATCCGCGAAAGATGAATGGAGTGTTACTTGAGCTCATTGATTACCAGTGGAATGAGTTGGAAGACTAGCGAATTAAAAAACGTTTTTTGGTAAAACAAATGCTTATTTACAATAATTTACATCAATGAGATAGGCTTTGGTTTCAGTTGGCATATAACCTATTTATAATGATCAGACAAAAGTTTACGCTCTTTCTGTAATTGAAACCGGGATTGTTATGCTGTTTGGGTTGCTGGCAAAATTGCCTTTAAGTCTGCTTTATCTGTTGGCAAGGGTGATCTATTTTTTAACCTATTATGTGGTTCGCTATCGGCGCCGCGTGGTATTCGATCATTTGCGAACGGCATTTCCTGACTACAGTGACTCACAGACTCGGGCTTTGGCTAAAAATTATTACCGTAACCTCGCGGATGTGCTTGTTGAGGTAGTTAAGGCTCGACGCATATCTGAATCGGAATTAAATGAGCGGGTCAAACACAAAAACTTTGAGTTGTTGGATCAGTTGGTTGCGCAGGGCAAGTCAATCATTCTGCTGTCCTCACATTCTGGCAACTGGGAGTGGCTGCAATTGTCGGTAGGCCTTCGCTTGCCAATTCCTTTGGATGGTGTCTATAAACCTTTACACAATAAATCGATGGATCGCTTTATCTATGCGATGCGTACCCGGTTTGGTTCGACGCTGATCGATGTTGAGAATTTCATGGCCGAGGTGGTTAAGAATAAAAGACAGCAGCGCGCTTATGCGGTGCTGGCTGATCAAAAACCGAAGAGCTCAGGTCGTTTTCATACTACCCGGTTTTTGAATCGCGAAACCCGTTTTTTTATAGGACCTGAAAAGATCGCTCAGTTTGCCAAAGCTGCCGTTGTTTTTGTGCGCATGACACGCAACAGGCGCGGTTACTATGAGGTCGAATATGAGCTGATTGCTGAGCCGCCTTATCAAAAAGGCAATAAAAACTATCCCATTACAGAGCTCTATGCCAGGGCTGTGGAATCACATATTACTGCTAATCCCGACAGCTGGCTCTGGTCAAACCGTCGCTGGCGTGTCAGAAATCCCAATAAAAAAGTTGCCTGATCTATCCTTGAAATGCTGATTATAGCCCATAGATAAGAGTTACGGGTGCTCGATGAGGCCCGTAGCTGAAGCTCCATGAGGAGTTTCTTTATTAGTGGCCCGATCTTCGGATGGGCATAACATATTGCTTAAATTTAGAGGATATGAAAATGGCAAGACTAGACCTATCACCCTTATTCCGTTCGTCTGTAGGTTTTGATCATCTGGCATCGATGCTGGATAGTGCAAACCGCGTAGAACAACCGGCTTACCCACCGTACAATATCGAGCGAGTCAGTGACGATAAATATCGTATCTCCATGGCGGTGGCTGGCTTTGACCCCTCGGAACTGGAACTCGAGTCCGAGCGCAACACACTCAAAGTGAGTGGTGTAAAAGCAAATGCAGAAGATAACCGGGAATATTTACATCGAGGTATCGCTGCACGTAATTTTGAACGTAAATTTCAATTGGCAGATCACGTCAAAGTGGTTGGTGCCAATTTAGAAAACGGGTTGCTGCACATAGACCTGGAGCGTGAAATTCCAGAGGCGATGAAGCCAAGAAAAATTGAAATTTCAGCAGGCTCAACGGACAAGCTGATAGAAGGAGTGCAATCCGAGTCAGCGGCGTAAGCCAGAGTAAAACCCCTTTCTTCTCATTTAAGGAGGCGAATTCGCCTCCTTTTTTGTTATTCGACCAACAGCATTTTCTGGAGCTTTACGATGTCAGCCAAACCGATCATGAAACTGGCGCCTCTGATATTTGTGGTGCTCTGGTCGACGGGCTTCATCGGTTCAAAATATGCGGTTCCCTATGCGGAACCTTTTACCATTCTGGCCTTGAGAATGTATCTCAGCCTGCTGTTGTTTTGGGGTTTGATATTGCATTACAAAGCCAAATGGCCGGATTGGAGTGGGGCTAAACACTCAATGGTTGTCGGCGTGATGGTTCATGCAGCCTATCTGGGAGGTGTTTTTGCAGCGATCAAAGCTGGCATGCCGGCCGGAATTGCATCACTGTTGGTTGGACTGCAACCGGTCTTAACGGCATTACTGCTTTGGCTGGGCTGGAGTCAGCGAATTAGCAAAACCCAGTTTACGGGATTGCTTTTTGGGCTGGCTGGAGTATTTCTGGTACTGATTTATGGGAAGCCCGATACGGTTGCGCTCTATTTTTCCATGGATGCCTTTCTGTTTGCGGTGATGGCGCTGTTTGGTATTAGTTGCGGTACGCTTTATCAAAAGCACTATTGTCAGAATGTGGAGCTGTTGACTGGTACCTTTTATCAATATCTTTCAACAGCGGTTGTGATGACGATTGCTGCGCTGTTTTTAGAAACCCGGGAGATTGATTGGCAGTCACCCTTTATACTGGCGATTCTCTGGCTGGTTTTCGGGTTATCGTTAACGGCTATCCTGTTACTGATGCACCTGATCAGGGAAGGTGAGGCGACCAAGGTGGCAAGTTATTTTTATTTGACGCCTCCTGTAACGGCTTTAATGGCCTGGGCCCTTTTTGGCGAAAAACTTAATGAAACCGGCATGATAGGTATCGGCTTTACTGCTTTTGGTGTTTATCTGGTTATTCAAAATCCCCGATTGCTGTTCTGGCGTTGATATAATCGGAGTGAGTAGACTTAATCTATTCGTTTTACCGGCTAAAATTACAGTTGGTATTGAGAAAAATTGATCCAGATTTGCTAACCTCCAAATTTTCCAAGGATGACGATGAGACCTTTGCGGATAAATGTTAGCCTAGGGCCTGTTCGGACTGGACGCCCAGGATATATTGCTATCAGTAGGTCGGTGCAGTCATGCTGAGAGAAGCCAGCATTTTTTTATTTTTTAGCAAGAGATACTGACGTATGAGTTACCCCAGTTTTTATGATCAGGCACCAAAGATTGTCTTACAGGATCCACTGGCGCAGTTTTTGGGCGCCGCAGAAGGTGGGCAATTTGAATACAGTTACATCGATGTGGTTAAGACGGCAGGACATTCCTGCCCAACCGTTGCCTCGGCATTCCTGATGACCGCCAAGGCACTGGAAGCGCTATATCCGGATACGAAGCCGGAGCGCGGGGGCATTAAAGTGTCCTTTCGTCACGATAAAGTCAGCGGTGTAACAGGGGTGATTGCGAATGTTGTCTGTTTTATTACGGGCGCAACCCAGGATACCGGTTTTAAGGGTATAGGGGGGCGATTTGATCGACGTGACCTGCTGTTTTTTAATAGTGAAATAGAAGACGAAATACAATTTCAGCGCGTTGATACCGGAGCCAGCGTGAGTGTTTCCTCACGGTTGGAAAACATTCCGGCGGATCCTCGCATGAGGGATTTACTGGGTAAATGCCTCGCGGGTGAAGCCAGTCAACAGGAGGAGTATGAATTTGGTAACTTGTGGCAGGAACGGGTTAAAGCCATACTGCTCGATTACCGGGATGACCCCCAAATGATCCTGTTGCACAAGCAGTAAAAAGAGGGAAGGGTGGCTTCAAACGCCACCCGGATTCACTTTTAGATCTTTAATCAACCCATCGGCTATGCTGTATATCCAGCCGTGAACCTTGAGTTTCTGGCCGCGCTTAAATGCCTGCTGAACGATGGTCGTTTGACAAACGTTTTTGGCTTGTTCCATTACATTAAGTTCGCACAGCAAGTTGGACTGTTCTTTGTCAGAGAGTCCGGCAAACTGTTCCCTGTGTCGTTGATGAATATCCTTAATATTTTGTAGCCAATTGTCGATAATACCAAGCTGCTGATCGGCCAAAGCGGCTTCTACGCCGCCACACCCGTAGTGCCCGCACACAATCACGTGTTCAACCTGAAGAACATCAACGGCATACTGCAGTACCGATAGTAAATTGAAGTCGGTATGTACCACCAGGTTGGCCACGTTGCGGTGAACAAAAATCTGCCCCGGCTGCATGCCAACGATTTCATTGGCAGGAACCCGGCTGTCCGAGCAGCCAATCCAAAGGTAATCAGGATTTTGCTGCTTTGAAAGATTGGGGAAATAGTCAGGATCAATCTGCTTGATTCGGGTTGCCCATTGCAGGTTGTTGGAGAGTAAATCTTTAATCATGGTTTCATCGCATGGTAATTTAAAATTAAGTCAGTTAGGCGCTGATTATGGACCTTTATCGCGCGTCGATACTGTATCCTTAACCCCCAAAAAATTCAATGTAAGAGCAAAGATTATGGTCTGCTTTGGCGGCTATTGCCGGGCGGGATTATTCATCATCTCGTTGCACTAGCAATTGTTCAAGTTGCCCCTCACTGGATGTGCGAAAGCTTAACCTGATCGGGCGACAGCATACTGAGCAATCTTCATAATAGGTTTGATCACCTGCGGATGGATCGACAATAAGATCTATGGTTTCCCCGCAATAGGGGCAACAGCAGGAAATTTCATCCAACAGCATTCGTTTTGTCCTAATTATTTAGAAATACAGGCCGATAGTAGATATACAGTGCATGCTTATTTTAAATTAAATTCGATAAAGAATTGATTTTATTATAAATTAATTCTATACCTAAAGGATTATCTGAACAACAGGTTGCGGCAAGGAGAATAAGAATGGTAGATCTTATTCCAGTTGGAACTGTTAACCGTCAGGTTAACGAGAACAATTCGAGCAAACCAGCGCAAAATGTGCAGGAAACCACGCGCTCTAAATCACTGGCGGATCAGGAAAATCCGATAAAGGTGGAGCGCCGTCGTACCGGTAATCGTCGCAGAAATAGTTCAGACCGCCGTTTGTTAACCAAGGCCTCCCGTAAAAAAGTGACCGACCGCAGAAAAAATCCGGACCGGCGTGGTTCGAGAGTGGTGAAAAACGAGGGGCAGAATAAGCGTGCGGGGCTGATGCGAAAAGGCCGTATTATCGATGAGCATGTCTAACCTGTCTGCCGTCAGATGTTAAGAAACCTCCATATCAAAATCATCCGCATCCATGAATGCGGGAAATTTTTTCCTATAATCGGATAAATCTGCATAGCGAAGCGTTTGCTGACAGCACGCAGTTTCTTGCTCTGTATTAACCATAGTTTGCCCCTGAGCATCGAAGAGTGCGCTGTTCCCGTCGTAGCTGACGCCGTTTCCGTCGATACCGGTTCGATTGACGCCTGCTACATAGCAGAGGTTTTCAATCGCTCTGGCCTTGAGCAATGTCTGCCAATGCTGTTTTCTGGTGGCGGGCCAGTTTGCAACGTAGATAAGCAGGTCGTAATTATTCCGGTTACGGCTCCAGACCGGAAAACGCAAGTCATAGCAGATCATTGGGCAGATTCGCCAACCGAGGTATTCCAGAATCAGTTTGCGGTTTCCGGCGCAGTAGTGCTGGTGCTCATTGGCCATGCGAAACAGGTGGCGTTTGTCATATTGCTGGTACTCACCATCAGGGTGTACAAAATAGAGTCGATTGTAAAACCCTTGATCTTCCCTAACGACAAAACTTCCGGTGATAGCCATATTTCTTTCACTGGCTAGTTCCCGCATCCAGTCCAGTGTCACACAATTGTCATTAGAATCTTCAAACACAGTCTCAGGGTTCATCGTGAAACCCGTGGTAAACATTTCAGGAAGTATGACTAGATTAGTCTGTGGATCCAGCTGTGCAATCAGTTGCTCCAGAAGTGCTCTGTTCTGCTTCGGGTTTGACCAAACAATCGGATATTGAATCAGGCCGATGGCTAAATCGCGCATAGTCTTTCCGAAGCCTCGAGGATTGTGGAGTTCTCCTTGCAAAAGCAGAAACGAACTAGTTTTGACTGCGGTGGTGTCTCATAAAAAACCGACACAGGAATGGCTGCTACACCAATTTCTTTCGTTAAATATTCGGCAAAATCGGTGTCCGGCAGGTCGCTGATCTCTGTGTAGTCGGCCATCTGAAAATAAGTGCCCGCAGAAGCCTCTATTTTGAACTTTGATTGAGCCAGCCGTGAGGCAAGCAGATCTCTTTTCTGTTGGTAGAAAGCCGGTAGTTCCTGACAGTGTTCGGGGTGTTGCTCCATAAAGTCAGCCAAGGCATGTTGCACCGGTGTGACACCGACAAAGGAGACAAACTGGTGGGCTTTTCGAAATTCAACCGTAAGATGTTGCGGGGCAATACAGTAACCGGTTTTCCATCCGGTGACGTGGTAAGTTTTGCCAAAGGAGGATATTACGAAAGCACGTTCGGTCAGTTCAGGGTACCTGAGCAGGGACAGGTGCTTTCGCTGGTCATACACCAGATGTTCGTATACTTCATCAGACAGCAGCAGAATGTCGGTGTTGGCTGTCAGGCCCGTCAACTGCTCAATATCCCTGTCATTCCAAACTGTACCCGTTGGGTTGTGTGGGTTGTTGATGATGATCATGCGGGTTTTCGAATTAATACGATCTGAGACCTGCTGCCAATCTACAGCAAAATCAGGCGCCAGCAGGGGAATACGAATCGCTTTCGCACCACATAGCCGAATCGAGGGTTCATAGCTGTCATAAGCCGGATCAAAAATAATTACTTCTTCGCCAGGGTGCACTGTCGCCTGTATGGCACAGAATATGGCTTCTGTCGCACCGGGTACGACAGTGATATTTTGTTCGGGGCAGGCGCTGTGGTTGTATAGTGTGGCGACTTTAGCCGCAATCTGTTCTCGCAGTTTCAGTATGCCGGCTAGTGGCGAGTATTGGTTGTATCCGTCTCTGACGTAGCGACAGAGCGCTTCCCTGAGTTCAATAGGCCCATCAAAGTCCGGGTAACCCTGGGACAAATTGATAGCATTATGCTCAGCCGCCATACGCGACATGACGGTAAAGATGGTGGTGCCTACCTCGGGCAATTTACTGGATAAACGGATACTCATTAGTGTTGCTGATCCCTTAAAACATGAGTCACTGAAAAGCAGTGCAAATCATAGAATTCAATGATGGTGATTGGGTTGTCGATACCTTGGCACCATTTAAGTACAATTTTTGGCAAAGGGAAACCATAAAGCCGGTAAAAACTTGGGGGATGCGCTGTTAGTTTATTGCAATCTCGGTTAAAATCTCCCTCCTTTTTTTGCGGCGCAAAGGTAAATGTTTCATGTATAAGATTCAAACGCTTAACAACATCTCAATCAAAGGGTTGGAGCGCTTTACACGTGATAAATATGAGGTGGCTAGCGAGATCGGACACCCTGATGCCATCATGTTAAGAAGTCATAAGCTGACTGAAGCGGAGATTCCGGCATCGGTCAGAGCTATCGGCAGGGCAGGGGCTGGTGTAAATAACATACCTGTACCGCGTATGACTGAGTTGGGTATTCCCGTTTTTAATGCGCCGGGCGCTAATGCCAATGCGGTGAAAGAACTGGTGATGGCGGCGCTGCTTTTGGGTTCCCGGGGAGTATTGCAGGGTATCGATTATGTGCGCGGCCTGACAGACATGAATGACGCGAAAGCAATGAGCAAGCTGCTTGAAAAAGAGAAGAAGCGCTTTCGTGGCCAGGAAGTGGCAGGAAAAACCCTCGGTGTTATCGGTCTGGGTTCGATCGGCTCTCGTGTTGCAAGAATGGCTTTGGAGATGGGCATGGACGTGTTGGGCTATGATCCGGCGCTTTCTGTTGACGCGGCCTGGCGCTTGCCCAGTAAAGTAAAGAAAATGGAGAATTTGCAGTCTTTAATGGCCAAGTCCGATTTTGTTTCTTTGCATCTGCCAGCGATCGAGGCGACCTATCACTTGATTAATGCTGATCTGTTAAAAGCGATGAAACCTGACGCCTGTCTGGTCAACTTTGCCCGTGAGGAGATAGTTGATTCCGATGCGGTCGCGGATGCTTTGAATAGTGACAAACTGCGATTGTTTGTGACGGATTTTCCGACGCCAGCGCTGATCGAAAGTGACAAGGTGATTTTGATGCCACACTTGGGGGCCAGTACTCAGGAAGCAGAGGACAACTGTGCGGTGATGGTTGCCAACCAGCTGATGGATTTTCTGGAAAATGGCAACATTGTTAATGCGGTCAATTTTCCGGGGCTTTCGCTAGAGCGAACTACCGAGTATCGTCTGGCACTGGTAAACAGGAATATCCCCAAAATGCTGGGTAGTGTTCTTTCTGTATTGGCTGACTCAGAAATCAACGTGGTCGACATGCTTAACAAGAGCCGAGATGATATCGCCTATAACCTGATCGATGTGGAGACACCGGTCAGCGAAGAGTTGATGGACAAATTGCAGCAGATCGAGGGCGTGATCAGCGTTCGCGCACTTTAAGGCAGTGTAAGCAGGCCCTGTTGGAAGGGTTGATTATTAACAGTTTTACTAACCACTAACCAGGTGTTTAAACCAATGAGTTCACGAGTATACAATTTCGGTGCCGGTCCGGCGATGTTGCCGACAGAAGTGATGGAAAAGGCGCAGCAGGAGTTTCTCGACTATAAAGGAATGGGCGCTTCAGTAATGGAGATCAGTCATCGTTCCAAAGATTTTGATGCTATTGTTGATCGTTGCGATGCGCTGATTCGCGAACTTAGCGGATTGCCGGATAACTATCAGATTCTATATGCACATGGTGGCGCGCGTATGCAGTTCTCTGCGATGCCAATGAATTTGCTGCCCAGATCGGAGAAACGCAAGTCCGTTTATTTCGAAACCGGTAATTTTGCGAAATTGGCGCGAAAAGAAGCGGAGCGTTATGGTGAGGTTGAGATTGTGGCAACCGGTGAAGCGACCAATTTTGACCGTATCCCTGATGTCAGTGGTATCGAGATTGATCAACAGGCAGCGTATGCGCATCTGACCAGTAATAATACCATTTACGGTACACGCTGGAATGAGTACCCCGATACTGGGAATGTACCGTTGATCGCTGATATGACCTCGGATATCTTCTCCAAAGAGGTGGATTACAGTCAGTTTGGAGCTGTCTACGCCGGATTCCAGAAAAATCTGGGACCTTCAGGCGTTGCGCTGGTATTGATGCGTGAGGATCTGATCGGGAACGCCATGCCGGAAACACCTACTTTGCTGGACTACAAGGTGTATGCGGATAATCACTCAATGGCTAACACCATTAATACCTTTGCCATCTACATGCTGATGTTGGTGCTGGAGTGGAAAAAAGCTCAGGGTGGTGTTGCGGCGCTACAAAAGCAAAATGAGGAAAAGGCGCAAATTTTATATCGCCTGATCGATGAGTCCGATTTTTACCAGGGTTCCGCGCAACCTGAATCCAGGTCGGTGATGAATGTCACCTTTAATCTGACCGAAAGTGATTTGGCGGGTAAATTCCTGGTTGATGCATTGGAAAATGGCCTGTATGCGCTGAAAGGGCATCGAGCTGTTGGTGGCATCAGAGCATCCATCTACAATGCCATGCCGGTTGCAGGTGTTGAAGCGTTGGCAAGTTTCATGAAGGAATTTGAACGCAATAACGGCTAGGGATCAAAGAACTATTCAGAGGTTCCCGAGTTAAACGGGCCGCTGCTCTGTCAGCGGCCTTTCTTTCATCTCTTCCTGTCTGTTCTCCTCTTTTAAATACTTGCTACCTTCAATACTATTTGGCTGTAGTAATAAACGGCTACTACGATACAGATCAGATCGATGACATTCAGTGTCAGATGAAAAAGCGCGTACATAAGGCCTTGATCCTGTATGTCATAGCGTAAATCATAAATATCGAGAATAAGGTCCTGAAAGCCGTAATTATCCCCATTTGAAAAATTATTGAGGGAAAAATAGAACATGATCTGCATAATAATAAAAATAAAGAACATCGTGTCGACTATAGGTAAAAACACACTATAGAAGCTGTTGTTAGCGTTCAGGTCTGTATGGTGAAGCGCAAGCGCTCCGATAATGTAGAAGCCGGTTTTTATCATAAACTGGAATAGACCTGATGCCTGGATTATTCTTTATGTATCGAATTATAGTGCGTCTCTCGATAAAAGAAATTGGACAGTGTGGTGATTTAGGCCAAACTGATTTATCAGGCTCTGTGCGAGCAGTTCTCGTCAGTACTCAGTCAAAAGGGAAATTTTATGGATATTAAAGTGATTATTGTTTGGGTGGTTATCGCAGTGCTGCTGTTTTACGTGATCAGTATTTATAACCGGTTGGTGGCGTTGAGGAATCGTTTTCAGAATGCCTTCTCTCAGATTGAGGTCCAGTTAAAGCGCCGATATGATTTGATTCCGAATCTGGTGGAAACTGCAAAAGCTTATATTAAACATGAGCGGGAAACACTGGAAGCGGTCATCTCTGCAAGAAACCAGGCAATGGCTGGATTAAAGGCTGCGGCAGCGGACCCTACCAGTGCTGCGGCTATGGGGCAGTTGGCCGGTGCAGAGGGGGCGTTGGCGGGGGCATTGGGCCGCTTAAATGTGGTGATGGAGGCTTACCCCGAGCTAAAAGCCAATGAAAATATGATGCAGGTTTCAGAAGAGCTGACCAGTACAGAAAACCGGGTGGCGTTCTCGCGTCAGGCATTTAACGATGCGGTGACAGAATATAATACCTATCGTCAGAGTTTTCCGCCGGTGATTTTGGCGCCTTCCTTCGGTCACAAAAAAGATGCCAGTTTACTGGAGTTTGATGATAGCGAAGCTATTCAGCAGGTTCCGGAAGTTAAATTTTAGCGATCGTAATTAGCCAGGGATGAATTTCTTTCAGCACCAGGATCAGGCACGCAAAAGGAGTGGCCTGTTATTGCTGCTCTTTGCACTGGCGGTTGCCAGTTTGATCGCCTTGACCAACCTGTTGGTATTGCTCTTTATTGTTTACGCCAGGAACGGCAATCTGTCAGAGCCTCTGACTAGTTCCACAACTATTTCCACGGATATATTGTTGGGCACAAGCGTGGCCGTATTTTCGGTAATTATGCTGGCCAGTCTGTTCAAGTTAATGCAGTTGTCGCGGGGAGGTCGTGTGATTGCCGAGGCGCTGGGTGGTAAACGCATTCATCCGAATACCGATGACCCCGACGAGCAGCGTGTACGTAACGTGGTGGAAGAGATGGCTATCGCTGCGGGCATGCCAGTGCCGCCTGTATACCTGATTGAAGAGCAGGGTATTAATGCATTTGCGGCCGGTTATAAGACCAGTGACGCTGTGATCGGAGTATCCCGCGGCTGTGTAAACCTGTTGGATCGAGATGAGTTGCAGGGTGTTGTGGCCCATGAGTTTAGCCATATTTTACATGGCGATATGCGTCTCAATATACGTTTGATGGGTATGCTTCATGGCATCCTGGTTATCGGGATTCTGGGTCACTACCTGCTTCGCATGGTGTCACGTTCTGGATTTAGGCGCCGCTCCGGAAAGAACGACCTTGCACTACCATTCCTGCTGATGGGCGGTGGCCTGGCCATTATCGGTTATACAGGAACATTCTTTGGTAACCTGATAAAGGCCGCTGTGAGCAGGCAGAGGGAATTCCTGGCGGACGCTTCTGCAGTCAGATATACCCGAAACTTATCAGGCATTAGTGGTGCGCTGAAGAAAATTGGTGGATATACGCAAGGCTCTATGCTTGAACATCCCAAAGCAGCTGAAATGAGCCACCTGTTTTTCGGTCAGGCGGTCAGCCCTTTTTTTAATGTCTGGATGGCGACACATCCACCATTGGATCAGCGCATAAGGCGCATTGATCCGCAGTGGAACGGGCGATTCCCAAAGGTTGAGCGAGTGCAGTCATCCAATCGTATTTTTATGCAGGATCTGTCCCGGTCGGAAATCAGCCAGATACAATCCGGATCACAGCCGGAGCACTCTGTGTCTACCGATTCTCTGCTGGCATCAGTCGGCGATTTGGGCGGTCAGAACCTGAGTTATGCGACAAAATTGTTGGCAGAGTTGCCAGCGCAAGTGCTGCAGGCTGCTCATGACCCATTTAGCGCAAGGGCACTGGTTTATTGCCTGATGCTGGATCGAAAGCCTGCTGTTGAACTAAAACAGTGGCAGATGTTGGAGCGAGATGCTGACCCCAAAGTGCTCAATGAAATGAAGCGATTGAATAGCCCGATGATTCGTCAGCCAAAATTTCGTTTGTCTCTGATAGAGATTTGTTTACCTGCACTGGAGCAATTAAGTGATACTCAGTATCAGCAATTCAAAGCAAATCTCATTGTGCTGATCAAAGCGGATCAGGCGGCTTCATTATTTGAGTGGGCCGCCTACCGAATCATTACCGGTTATCTTGAACCTGGCAGTAGGCTAGGTTTGGGGTATACGCAGATTGGATCATTAAAATCAGTAACCAAGGCTACTGGCCTGATTGTATCGGCTGTTGCGGCGGCAGGTGGAGGCAGTGATGGGCAGGTGGAGCAGAGCTTTAATCAGGCCAAGCGCACACTTGGATTGCCGAGGATGCAATTTGTTGCGCAGCGTGAATATGAATTGAGGGACTTATCCAGAGCGCTTACGATTCTTGATCGATTAAAACCGCTTGCCAAGCCAAAGCTGCTGAAGGCACTCTATCAATGTGTTGCCTTTGATGGTCGAATCGAGCCCATAGAGGCGGAATTACTTAAAGCCATTTCTATATCTCTGGATTGTCCAACGCCACCGATACAGAATATCCATGCCTGCGGGTAGCTTGTTTGCGCGTTGCTCTTGTCATTAATATCAATCGGTTAAACAATCTATTTGAAGAATTTGTAATCTTGACTAGGCTGTAGTCTACAAATAATAAAAATAACCATAACAATCAGAAGTACTATCATTAATCTAAGTATTAAAAATTGGAAAGAGGCATAACAGAATGATTAAGCTCTCTGTAGGCATCTGCGCTGGAAGTTTGCTGATGCTTTCAAGTCAGGCTTTTGCTGTGAACGATAAGGCGTTGGGGTTTCTTAAAAAGGGGTATGAGGCATGTAAATCAGCACATGTGTTAAGACGTCAGAATTTTGAGCTTGCCAAGGAAACCTACAATGCCTATATCGAATTGCGAGATCAGGCCAATGCTGCTGATTCGGCTATTCTGGAAAGCACCGATCCAGAGGTGACACGAATTGTTGGATACTGTGATACGGTCGGTGTGGATATTAAAAGAACCGAAGCCCTTCCGGTGTTTCAGGAGGGTGTTGCTGCTTGTGGTAGAGCCGCAGAGCATGTGCGTAATAGCGAAATAGAGGAGGCCAAACAAGAGTTTTCTACCTATACTGACCTGAAGTCACAGGCAGAAGAGATAAGCCAGGCGATTGTAGATGTATTTTCTGTGAAAACAGAAATTCGTCGTTGTGATCGAGTGAAATCCGAAATTGAGGTAGTAGAAGCAGAACTTGAAGAGTTAAATCAGCAGCTCAATGAAAGTCGGGAGTACCTTGCTGAAACACTTACCTTATGCCAGGTGATGACCGGCAAAGAGGTGGCGGGGCTGGAACTGGAGCAGTTAAATCAACAGATGACCGAGTTTGACGAGCATCGAAAGGAGGTGCCCCACAAAGATCTGCTAGAGCAGGATGAAGTGGCCAACCTTTCGATAGTTGACGAAGTTAAAAAGCTAAAGAAAAAAATTAGTGCCTGTGAGGTTACTGCCCAGGCGAATATCAAGGTTAAAGAGCAAGAATTGGCAGCGGCCGAGGAAGAGCGCAAGCGGCAAGAAGAGTTAGCAAAGCTTGAACAGCAAAAGCTGGAAGCTGAACCGGTTGCCGAGAGTGAAGCCGGTGAACCTGTGGTGGAGGAGTCCGAAGAGCAAAAAACGGAACGTATGGCCCGTAATTTTGAACACTACACACTAGTGAAAAGGGTCAACCCTGAATTCCCAAGCAGGGCACTGCGCACGGGCAGAGAGGGTTATGTGGTGATTGAGTACAATGTTAACCCCCAGGGGAAAGTATTTAATCCTACAATTGTAGAATCCAGTCCAAAGCATCTCTTTGAGAAGGCCGCGCTCAAGGCCATCAAGAAATGGAAATATGAAGCAGATTTTGATGGTGAAGAACCCGATGTGGCGCTTGCCAGAACACGTATGAGTTTCTCTCTTTCCAATTGATTTCGATCAATAATTAAACAGAACGATTCGAGAAATGTCGTAGGCAGATATAAATTACTGCCTACGATATCATCAAGAAAACCAATATATTTATTGAATTGTCGCGTTAACAATAAAGTGTAACACTTTGATAATAAGTTACTTTATGTTTCGCCTGATGTGAGCTTCGTTTATTTGTCAGATGGCCTTGCTGGATATTGTTGATCTGCATGGACACTTCCTAAATATAGCTTCCAAATTTGATCATTTGCCATTCTTTACTAAGCTTTAGGTTAGGGATTGTTTGAATGGGAGTCGGTCGTGTTCAGACAATTAAGACCACGGAGAGGCAATTATTCAGATACCAATGAGAGAGGTAAGCTATGAAAAAACAATCTTTTTGCCTGTGCGTGATAAGTCTGCTGGTGTGTCTGATGGGCTTTTCCGGTACTGCCCAGTCGTCAGATCAGATGGCGGAGAATTTCAAATATTTTACGTTAGAGAAACGGGTAAATCCTGAGTATCCCCGTCGTGCTCTGCGATCAGGGCGAGAAGGTTATGTTGTTATCGAGTTTAATGTTACTCCCGAAGGTGAGGTGATTAATCCGATAGTTGTCGAGGCCAGCCCTAAAAACCTGTTTGAACGGGCCGCATTAAAAGCAATTAAGCAGTGGCAATACAAAGCCGACTTTGCCGGCGCAAGCCCTGATTCAGCACTAGCACGTACAAAAATGCAATTCGCGCTATCCAACTGATTCACTCAATCACAATTTCAACTCAATATCTATCAGGTCGTGTAATAATTAAAGGTACATGACCTGGTTTTATTATTGCTCTTCTCGAGTAAAGACCCAATCATATTTATCAGATAGAGAATCGCTAAATTGATAGCCGGCGCATTCAAATGCGCGTAGTTGGTCCGGGTTTTCAATTCTGTTTTTGATGATATAGTTGGCCATCAGTCCCCGGGCTTTTTTGGCAAAAAAACTGATCATCTTATAGCGACCGTTTTTAGCGTCCTTGAAGATAGGGGTGATAATATCAGCATCTAATTTTTTAGGTTGTGTGGCTTTAAAATATTCGTTTGAAGCCAAATTAATGATGACCCGGTCGCCACTGTCCCTTATCTCTTCGTTGAGTGCGTTTGGAATTCTCTCATTCCAGAACTGATACAGATTTTTACCACGGCTATTCTGCAGCGAAATACCCATTTCCAGTCGATAAGCCTGGATAAGATCCAGTGGTTTAAGAATACCGTATAGACCTGACAAAATTCGTAAATGTTGTTGAGCGAACTGGCAATCAGCTTCGCTGAATTGGTCAGCCTGCAAGCCGGTATAAACATCACCACGAAAGGTAAACAGTGCCTGCTTGGCATTATCTGCTGTAAAGGGCATTGACCAACTCTCAAATCGGGTACAGTTCAATTGCGCTATCTGCTCGCTGACACCCATAAACGCTGCCAGCTGATCAGGAGTGTACTGACGCAGAATCTGTATCAGTTCAGCTGATTCTTCGAGGAAGGCCGGTATTGAAAAAGACGGACTTTGTGGTGGCGTTTCAATATCAAGTGTTTTTGCAGGAGATAGAATGACAAGCATCGTAGTTCCATTTAATAGAAGACAAATGAGAAAAAGAACTATTCTAATATGAAATCGGGCCGGCGATAAGCAGGAAATGGCGGTTTTGTCGGGTTAGCCGGTATCAAAGATGTGAGCCGAAGGTTGATTTCTGATAGGCTGCCGGTAAAACGGATAAAATCCTTTGCCCATGGAAAACACAGCAAGTTCATCAGCAAAACAGAGCCAGTTTCGGCTTCTTACCCAAAGACGCTTCCTGCCTTTTTTTAGCGTACAGTTCCTGGGTGCGTTTAACGATAATATTTTTAAAAATACGCTGTTGCTGTTTTTTGCGTACCAGGTGATCGGTCACTCGCCAATAAATAAGGACATACTCAATAATATAGCAGCTGGTCTTTTTATACTGCCGTTTTTCCTGTTTTCCGCACTGGCTGGTCAATTGGCTGATAAATTTGAAAAAGCGCTGCTGATCCGTCTGCTCAAAATGACAGAGCTGCTGATTATGGTTGGGGCTACCGTTGCTTTCTATTATCAGAGTCTGTGGGGATTGCTGCTGGTGCTATTTTGTATGGGTGCTCAGTCAGCCTTTTTTGGTCCGGTCAAATATTCAATTATTCCCCAGTATCTGGGTGAAGATGAATTGGTCTCCGGTAATGCATTTGTCGAGATGGGTACATTTCTGGCCATTCTTCTGGGTACGGCTGGAGCGGGCATTATGATGCAGTGGTTGAATCCCTCAGCATCAATATCGCTGGTTGTTTGCCTGGTTGCTTTGCTGGGGTTTTCTGTCAGTTTCCTGATACCCCGAGCAGCTGCGGTAGCACCGACCATGCGAGTTGACCTTAATCCGGTGAGTGAAACTGTCAGCATTATTAAGTACGCCTATAGCAACCGAACTGTGTTTCTAGCAATTCTGGGTATCTCCTGGTTCTGGTTTTTGGGAGCTTCATATCTCACCCAGTTACCCAATTACACCATTGAGGTACTTTACGCCAGGGAAAGTGTGGTGACACTGTTGCTCTGTATTTTTTCAATTGGTATTGGCGTGGGTTCGTTGCTTTGTGACCGGTTGTCGGGTCACAAAATAGAGATTGGTATTGTTCCATTCGGGTCACTTGGGCTGACTGTTTTTGGACTGGATCTTTATTTTGCCAGTGAGTTTTCCAACCCGGACCAGTTGCGTACCCTGGGCCAGTTTTGGCAATTAAAGGGGGCGTTCAGAATTCTGTTGGATATGGCCATGATTGGTGTATTTGGTGGTTTTTTTATTGTGCCGCTCTATGCCATGGTACAGCAACGGACAGAGGAGGCACATCGTGCACGGGTTATTGCCGCCAATAATGTGTTAAATGCGTTGCTAATGGTGTTGGCGGCACTGGTGGCGATTTTACTGATTGGCATAGCAGATCTGACTAAAGCGCAGTACTTTGCAGTTCTGGCATTGATGAATGCGGCGATCGCTATTTTTATCTATGCCGAAGTGCCTGAATTCGGTATGCGATTTCTGGTCTGGTTACTTAGCCATTCCCTCTATCGCGTCAATCATCAGGGGCTGCAAAATATTCCGGAACAGGGTGCTGCAGTGCTGGTTTGTAATCATGTCAGTTATGTTGATGCGTTATTGTTGGCCGGAGCAATTCGGCGTCCCATCCGGTTTGTTATGCATCAGAGCATATATCGATTACCGGTATTGAATTATGTATTTCGTGCCGGGCGTACGATACCTATCTGTTCTCAACAGGACAATCCGGATATTTACAGGCAGGCATTTTGCGATATAAAAGCTGCTCTGGATCAGGGCGAGTTAATCTGTATCTTTCCAGAGGGGCGGTTAACGCTGGATGGAGAAATAGGCGAGTTTCGCTCCGGTATTGAAAAAATTATAGCCCAAAGTCCGGTACCTGTTGTGCCGATGGCGTTACGTGGGCTGTGGGGAAGCTTTTTTAGTCATCAGGGCAGGGGGATATTTTTAACAGCGCCTAAAAAACTCTGGGCAAAGATCGCTGTGGTCGCGGGTACACCGCTAGTACCCGCGGAGGTCACTGCCCCCGAGCTACACAAACGTGTCTCTCAATTACGAGGTGAGAAGCGCTAGAAAAAGTTCTTGGTAAGGAGGAAACAAGCCGTGCATCAAATTGTGGTCTATATTCCGGAAAGTCATCTAGAGGTTGTCAAAGAGGCTCTTTTTAGCGCGGGTGCCGGACGAATCGGAAAGTATGACTGCTGTGCCTGGCAGTGCAAGGGTGAAGGGCAGTTCAGACCGCTGGCGGGTAGCCAGCCTTATTTGGGGGCACAGGGGGAAGTCGAAACAGTCACGGAATATAAGGTGGAGCTGGTTTGTGAAGATGGGCGAGTCGAGTCTGCTGTGGAGGCGATGCTTAAGGCGCATCCATATGAAGAGCCGGCTTACTCAGTATGGCCCCTAACCCGCGTAATATAGCTGACTATTTTTTCAGTGGCCGAATGATATCGTGCATGCGCACATTATATTGCCCTGATTGGCGGTCTTCGAAGAAAAATTCCAGAGTCTTTTTCATCACCGGAAAAGCGAGTTCCTGCCATGGGATCGAGCGCTCTTCAAACAACTCTACTTCAAGGCTTTCTTCGCCAGCCCCAAAATCTGGATCTGCCAGGTCTGCCCGGAAAATCATGTACACCTGATTAATATGGGGAAGATTGAAGAGCGTATAAATACCGTGGACATTGACGCGCGCCAGCGCCTCTTCCCAGGTTTCCCTGATAGCGGCTTCTTCGCTCGTTTCGCCATTTTCCATAAATCCGGCAGGCAGTGTCCATAGTCCGTAGCGGGGCTCGATAGCTCTTTTACAAAGTAATACCTTATCTTCGTAAACCGGCAGGCAGCCCGCTATAATACGAGGATTCTGGTAATGAATGGTCTCGCAATCATCGCAGACGAATCGCGGCCGGTTGTCCCCGGCCGGTATCTTCTCAATGACTGAATTTCCGCAGTTGCTACAAAACTTCATAACAGGAAGTCTAAACCAAAACGATGGGAAATATAAATTGAAATTGAAGGGGTGAGGTTATTATGGCTCGATTTGATGTGGCAGGTTTGTGGTTTTTTTCTTTGCGCAAACAACCGCCAGTGCCGATATCGCATAAGTCGAGCGACCTCTCTAACCCTTATCAATTGTGGAGTCAGATATTCGGTGAAGTGCGGGGGTTGCCTTTCAAGTGATAAGATTAGCAGCCCCGCAGTTTTTAACCGGGAATTCAGTTGGTGAAAACCGGGTCGAATCCAACAGCCCAAATGATGACCGTTGTAATAATTAAGGCAACCGCTACAACCAGTGCAAATGTCAAAATAGCACTGGCGAACATCATGCCTCGTTCTTTTGGAATCTGAAAAACGATTGGCACGCCCTTATAAAGCAGGTAGGCAGAGTAAGATGCTGCGATAACAAGTGTGATCAGGCCCAGCCAAATAATGGGATATACGCCAACAATGCTAAGCACCAGTAGCGGCGTGGACACATACACGGCCAGAGCGGAGCCAGCTAATTCATGCTGTTCAAGATCCGTGTAGGTGTCGCGCATCCAGTCGATGGCGATACCGGTCACGTAGATGCCGGCAACAATGGCCAGATAGGATGCGATACACAGTGGCACTGTACTTTCGATAGTGAGCTTGGTGACGGCCCCATCACCGATCTGCCAGCCAGTCTGGGTCGCGCCTATATAGCCGGCTATCGGAGGAATGGCTGACAGTAACAGTATGTAAAGCAGATAGGGTTTCGTCCCCTGTTCCTGCTCAATTTTTATTTGCTCCCACTCTCTTGTGGGGTGTAAAAACAGGCCCCATATTCGATTGATTAGCACGGCATCACTCCTGTTCATTCGCACTTTGATAGTGCTGTTTTTTTAAAAACTGAGTTTGGATTTGCCAGTAAAAGGCTGGATACAACAGATCGCTGTAATGCAGTTTACTCGCTTTTTCCAACCTCTCGCACCTGGGCTGTTTTAATAATATTACCCTTGGTGTGGATAGTCTCAATATAATAGTCGCCTATTCGAAATGCAACATTTGCGTCGGGTATTGACTCCAGTGCCTCGATGATCAGTCCATTCAGTGTTTTCGGTCCTTTGGTGGGTAGATGCCAGCCCTGGGTTTTATTGATATCCCGTATGTTGGCACTTCCCTCGATAATATAGGTGCCGTCCTGCTGTGGATGAATATCCTTACTTGCAGCCGCTGCATCTGTTGTGAATTCGCCTACAATTTCCTCCAGAATATCCTCCAGCGTAGCGATTCCCTGTACATCCCCGTATTCATCGACGACAACACCGATTCTTCGTTTGTTGCGCTGGAAATTGAGCAGTTGTAAATTCAGAGGTGTGCTTTCAGGAATAAAATAGGGTTCCTGGGAGGCCTGCAGTATGGCCGCTTTGGTAATCTCATCGTCAGTAAGAAAGCGAACCGCATTTCGCAGGTGCAAAAAGCCCGAAATCTGGCTGATATCTTCCTTATACACGGGTAACCAGGTGTGTTGACTGGTTTTTATCTGCTCAATGATTTCGGTTATTTCGTCATTGATATCAATACCGGCGATCTCGTTGCGTGGCACCATAATATCTTCAACGGTAACTTTTTCCAGGTCGAGAATGCCCAGTAGCATATTCTGGTGTCGCTGGGGGATAAGCAGGCTGGCCTCGTTGACCAGTGTTCGCAACTCTTCCTGAGTGATATGCTCGGCAGTATCACTTTGAATGCGCACCCCAAAGAGTCTAAGTAGCTGGTTGGCGACGAAGTTCACCAGCCAAACTAACGGGTAGAGTATAAAAAGCAGTGGCCGAAGAACGAATGATGCCGGAAATGCAATCCGTTCAGGATGCATCACCGCCAGTGTTTTCGGTGCAACCTCCGCGAAAACCAAAATCACCAGGGTGAGAATGCCCGTGCCAATCGCTATGCCTGCATTGCCCCAAAGTCGAATCGCGATCACGGTTGTGATCGCGGAAGAGGCGATGTTGACAAAATTATTACCAATAAGAATTACACCGATCAGTCGGTCAGGTCTGGATAGGAGTTTCCCAGCCATAATCGCACCGCGGTGTTTATGTTTTGCAAGGTGACGCAACCGATAACGGTTGAGCGCCATCATTCCTGTTTCAGAACTAGAAAAAAAACCAGAGAGAAGAATGAGAAATACTAATACTGAAAACAGTATGGTTAGCGGGATTTCGTCCAACTAGCGAGAAGCCTTTATTGTTATCGGATAGTCTTTTTATTCTGTTCTTAAAACAAAGTCAAGAAGATTGGCTGTTTTCACTCCGCAGCAGTACGACGAAGCGCCCTAGTTGAGAATGACTTCCAATACCAGCTTGGAGCCAAAGTAGGCCATCATCAATAACAGGTAGCCGCTCAAGGTCCAGCGAATGGCGATGCTGCCTCTCCAGCCCAGTCGGTAGCGTCCGAACAGTAGCAACGAAAAAATTCCCCAGGCAATGATGGAGAGTAGCGTCTTGTGTGCCAGGTGCTGGGCAAACAGGTCTTCGATAAAGAAAGCACCGGTAATAATAGCCGCTGATAAAATAAGTACGCCGACCCAGATCAGCTCGAACAGTAATTGCTCCATGATTTGTAAAGGAGGTAGTTGCATAACAAAACCATTCACGCGCTGATGTCTGAGTTGCAGGTCCTGCCACGCGAGTAACACTGCCTGCACAGCAGCTATGGTTAGCACGCTATAAGCGAAAAGTGACAACAAAATGTGACTGACGGTGGCCGGATTCAAATGAATAATTGGTTCCTTGGTGCCGTGGGCGATAACTGCTGAAATAAGACCCAGGGCTGCAATGGGATAGATTCCGATCAGGAGGTTCTCCAGAGGTTTTTTTATGCTGCTGACCAAGACTAAACCAGTTATCAGCCAGCCGATCAGTGATGAAATCTTAAAGAAACCCAGGTGCAGGCCATGTTCTGTAAATACAGTGCCATTGAAGCTTAAGGTGTGAAAGAGCAGTGCCAATGCACCCAGCAGAAGTACACGATTGCGCTGACTGCTGTCACGCCTGAGCAAACTGAAATACTGTAAAAGAGCGCCACCGGAATAACAGAGGATGGCAATCGTTCCCATTATGCTAGAGATCATTGGAATACGTTTTTATTGTCCGTGATTCATTAATTTTAGAGGGATGAATGTATTGCATTTCCTGTTAAAATGCCACATTAAATCGACCTAAGTCCAGGGAGCGGTTTAAAGCTGTCTTGGAGGTGTGGCCAGTTGTTTAGGGTTCTGTGGCTAAAATACTTGGGTTAGGATGATAAGATATTCAATAGATAGGGCAATTGCTGCCCGTATGTTAACGAAGAGAAACATCTATGTTTGATAGTTTAACCAGTCGCCTGACCGACGCGCTTAAGCAGGTCAGCGGAAAAGCAAAACTTAGCGAAGACAACATTAAGGATACCCTGCGTGAAGTGCGCATGGCTCTGCTGGAAGCGGATGTGGCGCTCCCGGTTGTTAAATCGTTTATTGAGCGCATTAAAGAGCGCGCTGTTGGCCAGGAGGTGGCTAAAAGCCTGACGCCTGGGCAGGCATTTATAAAAGTTGTCCAGAGCGAGCTTGAGAAGGTGATGGGCGAATTCTGTGAAGAACTCGACCTGGCCGCACAACCTCCGGCAGTGATATTGGTGGCGGGTTTGCAAGGCGCCGGTAAAACAACCTCGATCGCCAAGTTGTCCAGGTGGTTAAAGGAGCGCAAAAACAAGAAAGTAACGGTCGCCAGTGCTGATATCTACCGGCCAGCCGCAATCAAGCAGTTGGAAACGCTGGCCAACGAAGTGGGCGTGGACTTCTTCCCCAGTTCTGCAGATCAGAATCCGGTTGATATCGCGCGAAATGCGATCGGTCATGCCCGGCAACGGTTTTCAGATGTAGTGCTGATCGATACTGCAGGTCGTCTGCACATTGATACGGATATGATGGATGAGATCAAGGCACTGCATGCCGCTATTAACCCGATAGAAACACTTTTTGTTGTAGACGCAATGACAGGGCAGGATGCGGCCAATACCGCCAAGGCGTTTAATGATGCCTTGCCGCTTACCGGCGTTATCCTGACCAAAGCAGATGGTGATTCAAGAGGTGGTGCCGCGTTGTCGGTGCGCCATATCACCGGTAAGCCGATCAAGTTTATTGGTGTCGGTGAGAAAACGGATGCGCTGGAACCGTTTTATCCGGATAGACTGGCTTCCCGTATTCTGGATATGGGAGACGTGCTCAGCCTGATCGAAGAAGCTGAGCGCAAGATCGATAAGAAAAAGGCTGACAAGTTTGTTAAAAAGGTCAAAAAGGGTAAGAAATTTGATCTTAATGATTTTCGGGATCAACTCGAGCAGATGCGCAATATGGGGGGCATCGGCAGTTTGATGGACAAGTTGCCCGGCATGGGGCAGATGTCAGGTATGGTTGAAAAACAGGTCAATGATAAGTCGCTGGGTCAAATGGAAGCCATGATATGTTCAATGACGCCGCATGAACGACGATATCCTGATGTGATTAATAACTCGCGCAAAAGACGCATTACAGCTGGTTCCGGGACTCAGGTGCAGGATTTGAATCGCTTGCTGAAGCAGCATAAGCAGATGCAGAAAATGATGAAGAAGTTCTCCAAAAAAGGCGGTATGGCCAACATGATGAGGGGTATGGGTAACATGATGCCGCCGGGTGGAGGCTTTCCTCGCTGACAGCCACTCCCCGGCATCTTTCAAATAAACGTATAAGTGCTTGGCATATCAGTTATTTATAGCGTAGAATACGCGCCTTTTTTAGGGCTAAGCCCTATTTGCTAATCGTGGGTGATCTCAAAGCCCACCTGGATCAGAGGAAACAGCATAATGGTAGTTATTAGATTATCTCGCGGTGGCGCTAAAAAGCGTCCTTTTTATCATCTGACTATTGCGGATAGACGTAATCCACGCGATGGCCGTTATATCGAACGTGTTGGGTTCTTTAATCCGGGCGCCAAAGGCCAGGAAGAGCGGTTACGTGTTGATCGTGAACGTGTCGATTACTGGTTGGGATTAGGCGCGCAGCCGTCACCTCGTGTTGCTTCACTGCTTAAGGAAGCAGCTGAAGCCTAGTCTCGGGAAATACCCCAGGGTATGTCAGAACAGGATTTAGTGATGCTGGGGAAAATTACCTCGGCATATGGAATCAAGGGCTGGGTTAAAGTCTATTCTGAAACCGACCCTCGACAAGGCATTCTGGATTATCAACCCTGGTTTATTAAAACCCGAAACCATGACTGGACTCCGGTGAAACTTACCGCCGGAAAAATACATGGTAAAGGTTTGGTTGTACAGATTGAGGGTAGTACCAATCGTGATCTGGCCGCACAATATTGCGGGGCAATGATTGCGGTGGAAAAAGCTAGCCTGCCGGCGTTGGAAGAAGATGACTATTACTGGCACCAGTTGGAAGGTCTCAGGGTTGTTACAAAAACAGAAACAACTGAGGCGTTGCTGGGCCGTCTGGATCATTTGATGGCTACAGGAGCTAATGATGTGATGGTCATCAAGCATTGTGAAGGAAGTCTGGATCAGCGAGAGCGCCTGATACCTTATTTGCCTGATCAGGTGGTTAAGAACGTTGATCTGGAAAAGGGTGAAATTCGGGTCGTTTGGGACCCGGAGTTTTAGTCATGAAGGTAGGGATTGTCAGTTTGTTTCCCGAGATGTTTAGGGCGATCACTGACTACGGAATTACCGGAAGGGCTGTTAGCCAGGGGCTGTTGCAACTGCGTTATTGGAATCCCAGGGATTTTACGCAGGATAAGCACCAGACGGTTGATGACCGGCCATATGGTGGTGGGCCTGGAATGTTGATGAAGGTGCAACCTCTGCGGGATGCGATAACAGAGGCAAAACAGTCGCTTGGTGCAAAGGCAAAAGTGGCTTACCTTTCACCACAGGGTCGAAGGTTGGATCAGCAGGCGATAAAGGAGCTGTCGGGTCGCGACAGCCTTATTCTTGTCGCTGGTCGGTATGAGGGCGTCGATGAGAGAATTATCGATTGTTATGTCGACGAAGAGTGGTCTGTCGGCGACTATGTGCTGAGTGGTGGTGAGCTGGGTGCTATGGTGATGCTTGATGCTATAACGCGCTGGCTGCCAGGTGCTTTGGGCCATGAAGATTCGGCACAGCAGGACTCGTTTATAGACGGGCTGTTGGATTGCCCTCATTACACGAGGCCGGAAAAGTTGTTAGAACAGGATGTTCCCGAGGTATTGCTGAGCGGGCATCATGAAGAGATTCGCCGTTGGCGGTTGAAGCAGTCATTGGGTCGTACCTGGTTAAGACGGCCTGATTTGCTGGAAAAAATTGAATTGGATGGTGAGCAGGAAAAGTTGCTCGCTGAGTTTAAACAAGAGTATCAGGCCAGTTAATGGCCAAATATCTGGTTTTTAGGAGCTAAAGCAATGAGCGGAAAAAATACAATTATCCAGGCGCTGGAAAATGAACAGATGGGCAAAGAGATTCCCGACTTTGGTCCTGGGGATACGATTGTTGTTCAGGTACGTGTAAAGGAAGGCAATCGCGAGCGGCTGCAGGCATTTGAAGGTGTGGTTCTGGGCAAGCGTAATCGGGGGCTGAATTCCGCGTTTACGGTACGGAAGATATCACACGGTGTGGGTGTCGAGCGTACTTTCCAAACCTACAGCAAGCTGGTTGACAGCATTGCAGTTAAGCGTCGTGGTGATGTGCGACAGGCTAAACTTTACTACTTGCGTGAACTGTCTGGTAAGGCAGCCCGAATTAAGGAAAAAGTTCAGTAATAGCCGGTTGGCATTGTTGCCGCGGAAATGGCTGTTAAAGGTAAGCGTTTAAATCCGGAGATTTAAGTGCGGTGATATGCTGTCGGCCAAAATAGTTGAGGAAGGGCGGTTCTACCGCCCTTTGTCTTTATGGGCTATTATTAATAATCATTAGATCTTGATGCACGATAAAAGGGTTTGAACCAAAACGGCATAGGGGCTTCTAAAGCGAGACCCCGTTTAACTTGGCTTGGAGTGACAATATGCGTTTTCTGATGGTGGGAATGTTTGGATGGATGCTGATGGCTGTTTGCAGTGCTCAGGCGGAAGACTTGGGCAGTGTTGAGCGGGCCATTTCCGACAAAATTAGAGGCGCCGTGCCACAGCTACCAATTGATTCAATTAAACCAAGTGCGATTAAAGGATTGTATGAAGTAGAACTGGCGAACGGTGAGCGCGTCTTTGCGACTGAAGATGGGGGTCATTTTGTGGCCGGGGATCTTTTTCAAGTGTCGGACAAGGGGTTGGTTAATCTCACTGAACAGAGCCGTGATGTGGCGCGTGCAGAAAAAATGGCAGCACTGGATGACGAGCAGTTGATAGTCTTTTCTCCGGAAAACAAGAAAGCATCGGTGTCAGTGTTTACAGATGTAGACTGTGGTTATTGTCGCAAGCTACACCTTGAAATGGATGAATACCTGGCGCGTGGTATCGAAATTAAATATCTGGCTTTCCCTCGGGCAGGAATAGGTTCCAACTCCTACAAGAAGGTTGTTTCTGCCTGGTGTGCCAAAGACCGGCAGGAGGCGATTACCCGCTTAAAAATGGGTGAAACCATAGCCACCAAAGATTGCGAAAACCCGGTTGCGGAGCACTACAGTCTGGGTAGTGAAGTCGGTGTTCGTGGCACGCCTGCTCTTGTGCTTGAGTCTGGGCAGATGTTGCCCGGCTTTATCGAGCCGGATCGACTGGCCAAGTTGTTGGGAATATAGAAGTCCAAAGTGAACCCCTCCCTCACCAGAGGCTCGTTTTAAGTCAGCTGTATTCTTTGCACGCTCCGAAAGCTGGTGGTTAAGCCTGCTCGAAAAGCAGATCAAGTAAGGTCAATACATGCATCGTTTCAGGTATTGGCCGCGCAGCTTTTCCCCACGATTTAAAGCCCTATATTTGCACAACTGTCTTTGTGTTTGCAGTCCAGCTCCTCTACAATAAGCGCCTTTTAACTTCTCCCAGATTATTAGCGTGAAAAAAGAATTTAGTCGTATAGATCGTCTGCCACCCTACGTGTTTAATATTGTCGGCGAATTGAGGCAGCAGGCTCGAGCGCGTGGCGAGGATATTATCGATTTCAGTATGGGTAATCCCGACCAGCCAACCCCTAAACATATTGTCGATAAGCTTGCCGAGACAGTTCAGCGTGGAGATACACACCGCTATTCGCAGTCAAAAGGTATTCCCCGATTAAGGCGTGCGATCTGTAACTGGTATCAGCAGCGATATCAGGTTGATTTGAATCCAGAGACTGAAGCGATAGTCACTATTGGCTCGAAAGAGGGGCTTGCCCACCTGGCATTGGCAACCATGTCACCGGGTGATGCTGTGCTGGTGCCAAATCCTTCCTACCCGATACACCCTTATGGGTTTGTCATTGCAGGGGCTGATATTCGCCATGTGCCTCTAACGCCCGATGTGGACTTTTTTACCGAGCTGGAAAATGCAATCAAGACGTCCTGGCCCAAGCCCAAGATGCTGGTGCTGAATTTTCCAGGTAATCCGACTACGCAATGTGTTGATCTGGAGTTCTTTGAGAAAGTGGTGGAAATTGCCACCGAGCATAAAATCTGGGTGATTCAGGATTTGGCCTATGCGGATATCGTTTTTGACGGGTATCAGGCACCTTCTATTCTCCAGGTTGAAGGTGCAAAAGATATTGCGGTTGAATTTTTCTCTTTATCAAAAAGCTATAATATGCCGGGTTGGCGCGTCGGCTTCTGTTGTGGGAATTCCACCCTGATACAGGCGTTGGGTCGTATCAAATCTTATATGGATTACGGTACCTTCACCCCGATTCAGGTTGCGGCCATTTCCGCGCTGGAAGGTGATCAGGCCTGTGTTGAACAGATCCGCCTTCAGTACAAGTCCCGGCGTGACGTGCTGTGTGAAGGACTTAACAGTATCGGTTGGCAGGTTAGCAAGCCCAAAGCAACGATGTTTGTATGGGCTCGCATACCCGAGGCCTATCGTGAAGCAGGCTCTCTGGAGTTCTGTAAGCGTTTGCTACAGGACGCCAAGGTGGCAGTCTCTCCAGGTGTGGGCTTTGGTGAATATGGTGATGATCATGTGCGTTTTGCGCTCATTGAAAATGAGCACCGTACCCGTCAGGCTTTGCGGGGTATAAAACGTATGTTTAAAAATGATGGTGTGTATGCTGATAGTCAGTAGCCATTGAATTGATAGAGCTAAACAGAAACTGTTGCTCCTGTGAGCAAATAGCTGATCGTTAAACAAGCGAGGAAATTTCTTTGAAACCGGTAAATATTGGAATCTGTGGCCTGGGTACGGTTGGAGGTAGCACCTTTGACGTGCTTAACAGGAATGCACAGGAAATTGCCCGTCGGGCGGGACGGGAAGTCAAGGTTTCGCATGTAGGGGCGCGCAGACCCAAGCCTGATTATGATTTGCAGAAAGTCACTTTGATGACAGATGTATTTGAGGTTGCGCGAGCACCTGAGGTGGATATTGTTGTTGAGTTGATTGGTGGTTGTGACGTTGCGCTCGACCTGGTCATGGAAGCCATTGCGCAGGGTAAGCATGTAGTGACGGCCAACAAAGCCTTGATTGCCGAGCATGGAAACGAGATTTTTGAGGCAGCTCAGGAAAAAGGTGTGATGGTTGCTTTCGAGGCTGCTGTTGCAGGCGGAATTCCTATCATCAAGACTATTCGCGAAGGACTGACCGCCAATCAGATTGATTGGCTTGCCGGTATTATTAACGGGACTGGTAATTTTATTTTGACTGAAATGCGGGACAAAGGGCGTCCCTTCATTGATGTGTTGGCTGAAGCCCAGCAACTGGGCTATGCAGAGGCTGATCCAACCTTTGATGTGGAAGGCATTGACGCAGCGCATAAGCTGACTATTCTGGCATCGATTGCATTTGGCATACCGCTGCAATTCGATAAGGTATACACGGAGGGTATCAGTCATATCAGTGCGCAGGATATTGTTTTTGCAGAGGAGCTGGGTTATCGAATCAAACATCTGGGCGTGGCTAAACGCGTGGAAGCGGGTATTGAGCTGAGGGTTCATCCCACACTAGTGCCGGAGAGTTTGCTGCTGGCTAATGTTGATGGAGTAATGAACGCAGTAATGGTTCATGGTGATGCTGTCGGGCCAACGCTATATTATGGAGCTGGCGCAGGTGGTGAGGCAACCGCGTCAGCGGTGGTGGCCGATGTTGTTGATCTGGTCAGAACCCTTACCATCGATTCCGATAACCGGGTCCCTCATCTGGCCTTTAAAGCGGATTGTTTGTCGAATGTGCCGGTATTGTCAATTGACGCTGTTGAGACCAGCTATTATTTGCGAATGGAAGTATTGGATCAGCCTGGTGTTATGGCAAACGTTGCGCGAATTCTGAGTGAGCTGGATATTAGCATAGAGGCGATTATCCAGAAGGAACCGCAGGTCAAGGGTAGCGAGGTCGCCATTATTTTGCTGACCCGGAATGTTGAGGAAAGCCGGATGAACAGGGCAATTGCTGAAATCGAGTCCCTGGATTCAACGCTCGGTGAGATTATTAAAATTCGCTCAGAGTCTTTCAACGGATAACGGCGAGATAAGCCCGTTTATTTCGAAAGCGGATTCACATTAAGGTAGAGCCAAGTGAAATATATAAGTACACGCGGTCAGGCGCCCGCATTGAATTTTGAAGAGGTGTTGCTGGCGGGTTTAGCCAGTGATGGTGGGCTGTATGTGCCGGAAACACTTCCGCACTACAGTGTCGAAGAGATCGCTGAATGGCAGGGGCTGCCCTATGCCGATCTGGCATTCAGGATTATACAACCCTTTGTCAGTGACTCTATTCCGGCGCAGGATTTAAAATCGATTATTGATGAAAGCTATGCAGGCTTCAGGCATCCGGCTGTGGCTCCGTTAACACAACTTGATCATAACGAGTGGATTCTCGAGCTCTACCATGGGCCGACACTGGCTTTTAAGGATTTTGCACTACAACTGCTGGGCCGATTGCTGGACTATATTTTGCAGCGACGTCATCAGCACGTATCGATTTTGGGGGCAACATCGGGCGATACTGGGTCCGCAGCGATAGAAGGGTGCCGTCGCTGTGAGAATGTGGATATTTATATTCTGCATCCGCACAATCGTGTATCCGATGTGCAGCGTAAACAGATGACTACTGTGATTGGCGATAATATTCATAACCTGGCGGTTGAGGGCAATTTTGATGACTGCCAGAGTATTGTTAAAGCTTGTTTTAACGACCAGTCCTTTCTGAAAGAGGGGCAGTCCTTAGTCGCGGTTAACTCGATTAATTGGGCCCGTATCATGGCGCAGATCGTATACTATTTTTATGCGGCTCTGGCGGTAGGTGGTCCCTCAAAGAAAGTATCCTTTACAGTCCCTACTGGCAATTTTGGTGATATTTTTGCAGGTTATCTGGCCAAACAGATGGGTTTGCCGATCGAGCAGTTGGTGGTTGCCACCAACAAAAATGACATTCTGCACCGTTGTATCAGCGGCAATGATTATAGCAGGCAGCAGCTGACCCACACATTATCACCGAGCATGGATATTATGGTATCCAGTAATTTTGAGCGCCTGCTGTTTGACCTCTATGATCGAGACGGTGCCGCAGTCTCGGATCTGCTGGAGCACTTTAATCAGGGAGCGGTTTCACTGGCCGATCCCGTTTGGCAGCGCGCAAAGGAAGTTTTCGATAGCTGTGCCGTGGATGATGAGCAAACCTGCCAGACGATAGCCGAAGTTTTTGATGCTTCCGAGCTGCTCATCGACCCGCACACAGCTATTGGCGTTCGAGCGGCCCGAGAGTGTAACCGCGATCGCAGTATCCCGATGATCACATTGTCCACTGCGCATCCGGTTAAATTTCCGGAGGCGGTACTCAAAGCGGGCTGTGATCAGCCAATTTTGCCGCATCATATGGCTGACCTGTTTGATCGGGAAGAGCGTTATGAGGTGGTGCCCAATAAGGTGGAGTCTGTTCAGCAAACCATTGTAGGTTCCATCGAATAAACCAACACGGATAAACCGGTATGCCGGACCAGAATACAAAGGCTATCGTCCAGCGTCCTGTTGATCCTCACTGGCTATCTAATCTTTCTTCCCAGCACCCGCTGCTGGCACAAATTTACGCTGCGCGCCATGTGGGTAGCGATGAGGATCTAGACCTCAGCCTGTCAGGTTTGGCGAGCTATAAGAAACTCAAAGGTATTGATAGCGCCGTTAATTTGCTGCATGAAGCGATGTTGAATCAGCAGCGGATTCTGGTGGTGGGTGACTTTGATGCTGATGGTGCCACCAGTTGCGCATTATCGGTAAGGTGTTTGAGAGCGATGGGTGCTGAGTCGGTCGATTATCTGGTTCCCAACAGGTTTGAATATGGGTACGGGCTAACGCCGGAAATCGTGGAGGTTGCGAAAACCCGTAATCCTGATCTGATTATTACGGTAGATAACGGAATATCGAGTATCGAGGGTGTTGCACTTGCCCGACAGTCGGGCATAAAGGTGCTGATCACGGATCATCACTTGCCCGGCGAGCATTTGCCAAAGGCGGATGCAATCATCAATCCGAGCCAGCCGGGGTGCGAGTTCCCTTCAAAATCTACAGCCGGTGTTGGTGTGGTGTTCTATCTGTGTATAGCGCTACGCGCTCACCTAAGAGCTGTTGGCTGGTTTGAGGAACAAGCGCTAACGGAGCCGAATCTGGCTGATTTTCTGGATATTGTTGCACTTGGCACGGTTGCAGATCTTGTACCATTGGATAGAAACAACCGAATACTCGTTTATCAGGGTTTGCAGCGTATACGCAGTGGTCGTACCTTACCAGGGATAGCGGCAATACTAGAAGTTTCAGGAAGAAACGAGTGTGATTTGGTCGCGAGTGACCTGGGTTTTGCGTTGGGGCCGAGACTGAATGCTGCTGGCCGCCTTGATGATATGTCGCTGGGTATTGAATGCCTGCTAACCGATGATCAAAGCCTTGCCATGAATATGGCGTTTGAGCTCGATAGTCTCAATCAGTCTCGAAAAGAGATCGAAGCGGATATGAAGCAAAGCGCGTTGCATAATCTGAGTAAAATCAGTGTTGATGCGAATCAGGTTGGCCTTTGTCTATATGATAAGGACTGGCATCAGGGTGTGATAGGAATTCTCGCGTCGCGTGTCAAAGATCGCTACCATCGACCAGTGGTTGCATTTGCTGATGCCGGAAATGGAGTGATTAAAGGTTCGGCCCGGTCGATTAAGGGATTTCACATGCGCGACGCGCTGGATGCGGTGGCAAAGCGTAACCCGGAGCTGTTGCAGAAGTTCGGCGGCCATGCAATGGCCGCAGGCTTGAGCATTGAAGAGGTGCACTTTGCGGCATTTGCAGAAGCATTCAACAGTCTTGCTATGGAGTGGTTGAATGAGGATGAGCTTGAGGAGAAAATACTCACCGATGGTGTTTTGAAACAGCAATATTTTACAATGGAAATTGCCCATATGCTGCGTAATGCGGGACCGTGGGGGCAGCATTTTCCAGAGCCTCAGTTCGAAGGTGTTTTTGACGTGTTGCAGCAGCGAATTGTCGGCGACAAGCACCTGAAACTCAGTCTGTCTGCCGATCATCAGGCTGCTCCTGTGAGTGCGATCGCTTTTTTCGTTGATCTGGAGCAATGGCCAAATGCCGCTAATCGCGTGCGATTGGTATATCGAATGGATATTAACGAATTCCGAGGCAATACCAGCCTTCAATTGATTGTTGAGTATCTGGAACCTGTGTATTAAATCAGTTTGAACAGACTGCTCTGTTGCGGCCCTCACTTTTTGCCTGGTACAGCAACTCATCAGCGCGTGTGACCGTTTGTTGCCAGCTTTTATAATTGCTATCCTGATGGGAAAAGCAGGCAGCACCAGCGCTAATAGTTAATATCTCAAATGGGCTGGCGGCGTGCGGGATCTCTTCATTTGCCAGTAAGCCGACCAGTTTTTTAGCCAGCATGCCGGCTTGCGGCAGTGCGGTGGCAGGTAACAGCAACAGCAGTTCCTCCCCACCATATCGATAAAGACGATCCGATTCACGAACCCCTTTTTTAATGACCTGCGCCACGGTCTTTAATGCTCTGTCGCCTTCAGTGTGTCCGTAGTGATCATTAAAATTCTTAAAGTAGTCCAGATCCATGATGATTACGGAATAGGTCTGGTTATAGCGGGTAGCTGCTGCGTGCGTATGTTGCAGATCCACTTCCATCGCCCTGCGATTGCCGATTTGTAGCAGGTGATCCTCTAGCGATAGCGCAAGCAGTTCATGATTTGCCTGCTCGAGTGCCTGGGTCTTGGATTGTACCGTTGCCTCAATAATCTCGCTTTGTAACTCAACGACTTTAAAGTGTGCATTGGCCAGGTCTGTATGGGTGATAAGCCCAACCAATTGCTCCTGGTCATCAATGACCGGAAAGTGGCGTATATGATTGGCCCGGCTGATCACCAAAGCATCGAATAGAGATTGCTGGTAATGAAGGCTGACGATGGGTGATGACATCACTTGTGTGGCCGGTAATATAAACAGATCAGATTTTGCCGGCGATTGATGAAGCAGTCGCACGATATCCCGCTCAGTCACGATGCCGAGCGGTTTGCCCTGTTCGGCAATAACAATGCAGGACTGTGTGTTTGTGTTCATTAATGCCAGAACGTCTTCGACCGAGCTTTGTTGGCTCAGGTGCTGGACATCACGGGACATTAGCGTCTCGACCAGTATTTCTTTCATAGCTAGCGCCTGTAATCATTATATGTTTCGTGTGCGCTTGAGTGATCGATCGTGATAAGTCTGCGTCATAAAAGCGATTCGATCCTCGCTAACTAGTATAGATGCTTATCGTGATTTTTTAATTTTTTATGTGCTGGTCCGGGCATTCGAGACAAAGTGGCTTTGATCGTATCGGGTTTTAGGGGTATTGGGCCAAAAGTTCGATCTATTTATGGTGGCGGTCATTCAATCTGGCAGATCAATCGGTTAGAATGCCTGCTTTTGCTGAGACTGGGAAAACTGATTGTATGATCGAAGTAAGCCCCCTAAATCAATTGCTTAAAGAGTTGCGAAACAGGACTGACATACTCAGGGGGTACCTTTGACTATGATGCAAAGAGTGAGCGATTAGCTGAAGTTGAACGAGAGCTTGAGGACCCGGAAGTATGGAGCGAGCCGGAGCGGGCACAGGCTTTGGGAAAGGAGCGTGCTCAACTGGAAGGAATCGTCAAGACCATTAAACTGCTGGATCAGGGCTTGGATGAATCTTCCGAGTTGCTGGAACTGGCAATTGATGAGCAGGATCAGGAAACTATTACCGAGTTGGCTGAGGAGGCAGATCGGCTAGCAAATGAACTGGCCAGGCTCGAGTTTAAACGGATGTTTTCTGGTGAGATGGATGCCAATAATGCATTTCTCGATATCCAGGCGGGATCAGGCGGTACCGAAGCGCAGGACTGGGCGGAGATGTTGTTGCGTATGTATCTGCGCTGGGGCGAACAGAAAGGGTTTAAAACGGACCTGGTTGAAGTATCAGCCGGAGATGTAGCTGGCATCAAGGGTGCGACGATCAAGTTTGAAGGAGAATATGCCTTTGGTTGGCTGCGCACGGAGACAGGGGTGCATCGATTGGTGCGCAAATCCCCTTTTGATTCCGGTAACCGCAGGCACACTTCATTTGCCTCTGTGTTTGTCTCCCCGGAAATTGATGATAATGTGGAAATTGATATCAATCCGGCTGATTTGAGAGTTGATACCTATCGTTCCAGTGGGGCGGGCGGACAACATGTAAATACTACCGATTCAGCTGTTCGTATTACACACGAGCCTTCCGGAATTGTCGTGCAGTGTCAAAATCAGCGTTCGCAACATCAGAACCGTGATTTCGCAATGAAACAGTTGCGAGCCAAACTCTACGAGATGGAAATCCAGAAGCGGTCAGCTGATGCGCAGGCCATGGAGGACAGCAAAGCGGATATTGGCTGGGGAAGTCAGATCCGTTCCTACGTGCTGGACTCTTCCAGGATTAAGGACCTGCGAACAAATATTGAGACGTCCAATACCCAGTCGGTATTGGATGGTGATTTGGACCCATTTATCGAAGCGTCTCTGAAAGCAGGGTTATAGACGCGTTTATTCTAACTATGTGAACAGAACTCATGAGTAACGACCAGGAAACACCACAGGACGAACATAAAATTATTGCAGAACGTCGTTCCAAGCTCGCAGAATTAAGAGAGCAGGGCAACGCGTTTCCCAATGATTTCAGGCGAGATCATTATGCCGAAGATCTTCAGGAGAAGCATGGAGAGAAGGAGAAAGAGGCGCTGGAATCCGAAGGGATCGAAGTTTGTGTGGCTGGCCGGATTATGCTGCGCAGAATCATGGGTAAAGCCAGTTTCTTTTCTCTGCAGGACATGACTGGTCGAATCCAGTGTTACGCGCGCAAAAATGATCTGCCAGAAGGGGTGTATAACGCCTTTAAAAAATGGGATTTAGGTGATCTGGTCGGAGTCAAAGGGAAGCTGTTTAAAACCAATACCGGTGAGCTTTCCATTCACCTGGAGTCGCTGCAACTGCTGACCAAATCTTTAAGGCCATTGCCAGATAAGCATAAAGGGCTGGCTGATCAGGAGATGCGCTACCGACAGCGTTATGTTGACCTGATGGTTAATGAGGAGTCACGCAAAACCTTCGTGATGCGATCAAGAATTATAGAAGCTATTCGTCAGTACCTTTGCACGCAACGCTTCCTTGAAGTGGAAACTCCCATGATGCAGGTGATACCGGGAGGTGCAGCAGCTCGACCATTCGTCACTCACCATAATGCTTTGGATATGCAGCTTTACCTGCGAATCGCGCCGGAGCTTTATCTGAAACGGCTGGTAGTGGGTGGCTTTGAGCGGGTTTTTGAGATTAATCGTAATTTTCGTAATGAAGGTTTGTCGACGCGTCATAACCCCGAATTTACCATGCTGGAGTTTTATCAGGCCTATGCTGATTATCGTGATTTGATGGATCTGACAGAGGATATGTTGCGCCATATTACGGAAAATGTACTGGGCGATACGAAAGTGCATTACCAAGGCAACGATTATGATTTTGCTCAGCCGTTTCAGCGTATGACAGTGGTTGAATCCATTCTGCATTTTAATGAGGAGATTGAGGCCGCGTCGATTAATAATCTGGACAGTGCGCGAAGCATTGCCCAGGGACTGGGCATACCACTAAAGGACAGTTGGGGATTGGGCAAGGTGCAGATTGAGATTTTTGAGAAGACGGTAGAACACAGGCTGGATCTGCCCACCTTTATAACAGAGTATCCCACAGAGGTTTCACCGCTAGCCCGACGAAATGATCAGAATCCGATGGTCACAGACCGATTTGAGTTTTTTGTGGGTGGTCGGGAAATAGCGAACGGCTTTTCAGAGCTGAACGATGCAGAGGATCAGGCTGAGCGTTTTCGCCAGCAGGTGGCTGAGAAGGATGCCGGTGATGATGAGGCGATGCATTTTGATGAGGATTACGTGACAGCCCTGGAATATGGGTTGCCCCCAACAGCAGGGGAAGGTATTGGTATCGACCGTCTGGTGATGCTCTTTACCGACTCGCCCTCAATTCGGGATGTGCTTTTGTTTCCACATATGAGACCCAGCAGCTAGCAGGTTTGCATCGTGCCAGAAAATGACCGGATCAGGATGGAGGCCTCATGGAAAGCGCTGTTGGCTGAAGAGTTTGATCAGCGATACATGCAGGAGCTTCGTGCCTTTCTACTGAGTGAGAAAAAAGCCGGAAAAACTATCTATCCTCCGGGTGATTTGATCTTTAACGCCTTTAACCTGACCCCGTTTGAAAAGGTCAGGGTGGTTATTATCGGCCAGGATCCCTATCACGGACCCAATCAGGCTCATGGTCTATGCTTTTCAGTTGAGTCAGGTGTGAGATTGCCACCGTCCCTGCAAAATATCTATAAGGAAATAAATGCAGAGCTTGGTATTGAGTTCGGTGCAGATGGGTGCCTGATTCCCTGGGCGAAACAGGGTGTGTTGCTGCTCAATAGTGTGTTAACGGTGGAGAAAGGCAAAGCGGGCTCTCATCAAAAGAAAGGTTGGGAGCGTTTTACCGATCGCGTGATAGAAATTCTCAATGCGCAGCACCCGGCCTGCATTTTTCTGCTTTGGGGCAGTTATGCGCAGAATAAAGGTCAATTTATTGACCGTGATAAACATTTGGTGTTGGAGTCACCGCACCCCTCGCCCTTCTCGGCGCATCGAGGTTTTCTGGGTAACGGACATTTTAGGAAAGTGAACGATTATCTGAAGCAGAAAGGTAGCGAACCGATTGACTGGAGAATTTAAGGGGGGTTCACACATCCTTGTGTGGGCACATTCCATCGCGCGCTCCCTTATATAATAAGGATACGCGCTAATAGCCGTTTTACACTAAATAATCACTTAAAAGTCTGTAGGTGATATCATACATTTGTCAGTATTTTTTAAACCGTTTTTCAGTCAGTTAGCGGGCTGACCTGATGTTTTTTATGATAATTCAGATTGCGTTTTTAACCTAGAGAGAACGATGCGAAAAACCAAGCTGTACCCTTGGGCTGCTTTGGAGCAGCGGGTTCCGGTTAAGGCCGTTGTGTCCGGTATTGATTTAATGATTATCCGGTATGGTGATGAAGTGTCAGTGTTATACGGGCGCTGCCTGCACCGGGGTGTGTTGTTGGCAAACGGCGCAATCATCGGTAAAAAAGTGATTTGCAATTGGCATGGATGGGAATTCCGCTATGATACGGGAGAAGCGGGGCAGCGTTGTCCGTCGTTAAAAAAATTTAATTCCTGGGTTGATTCGGATTATTTATGGGTGGATGCGGATGAGATTGCTGCCTGGGGCGAAGCAAATCCACAGCCCTATCAGGCCGATCCAGAATAAAGTCGTAGAGGTGCTTTTAGTGCAAAGCCATACTGCGTTCTACGTTGACAATGCCATCAATATAGTTGGTGTTTGAAAAGCGATCTATCGGGTCGGCTTCATATTCAACGGTGATTGTCTGGTAGAGCCGGGTCCACATATCGATACGCTTTATATTTTCCTCCATCAACGCATAACGCAGGTCTTCGGCCAGTTCGATTGGCCACAGTCCGTATTCAGGATGTAACTTGCCACCACAACTGACAAACCCCATATCTGCGCCTTGCGCCTGAATCTCATCGAGCAGGTGTGTAACCAGATCCTGGGGTATGAACGGAGAGTCGGTCGAAAAGGTTGCCAGCCACTCACATTTGGGGTTATGTTCGCGTGCCCACTCCATGCCTGTTAAAATCCCCGCGAGTGCACCACGATGTTCATCTATGGTGTCGGGGACAACCGGGACATTGATATTGTGAAATCGTGTGGGATCGCCATTTGCGTTGAGTATCAGTGACGTGACCTGTGGAGAAGCTCTCTCTATGACATAAGATAACACGGGTTTGCCCATGAGCTTTCTCAGGCATTTTTCGCCACAGTGGGTGTGACGGGAAGAGCTGTTTGTTAACAGTGCGCCGATAACAGGTACTTTTGATTGAGTTCTCATAATCAGACCTCTTGTTAGAAAGTTAACGCTTCAAGGCCTGTTAAAAACAAGCCCTTTCAACTTGGGCTTTCAGCTCAATCTATAAATTATTCTATACCTCTAAACGGGCTTGTCAAAAACAAAATGAATAAAATGACGGGAGCGTTTAATTTTAAAAAGAAAGTTAGAGATTGAAAAAATCAGTGGTGCGAAAAATCGGCAATTTGGTCCAATTAAGGTTGTTTCGGCATAGTTTTTTTAGCCGTTTGATTCTAATGATTTTTTTGTTGGGGTTGACGCTGGGGTATGAAGTCAGTTCAGATTCAGACATGGATGAAGAACAGTTTTCAAGCGCCGCCGAAGACTCGTTGCAAGGTCAGAAGATTATCAGTCTGGCACCCCACATTACCGAGCTTCTTTTTTCATTAGGGGTCGGAAAGCGGATTGTGGGGACCGTTTCCTATAGTGATTACCCGGCTCAGGCAAAAGAAATTCGCAGAATTGGGGATGCTGCCAATCTTGATATGGAAGCTATCCTTGCTCTGGCTCCGGATCTCATCATTGCTTGGCAAAGTGGTACACCTGAAAGTGCGCTAAGCCAATTGGAGTCCCTGGGCTTTACAGTTCATGCCGTGCCTACGAGAGGATTGTCGGGGATTGCCGAGAATATCAGAGAATTGGGTGAACTAGTAGGTGAGGTGGGACGCGCGGAAGAACAGGCAGCAGAGTTTGCCCGTCAAATCAGTCAACTAAAAAAACGTTACCATCCTCAGGAAAAGCTGAGTGTATTCTACCAGATCTGGCATCAGCCGCTCATGACGATTAATGGCGAACATGCTATTGATGATGTCATTGAAGTCTGTGGTGGCGTGAATCTGTTTGCGGGTTTATCCACGCTAGCTCCACAGGTGGGTTTGGAGTCAGTCATTCAGCGTAACCCCGATGTAATCCTGATCAGCTCGGGCGCTTCTATTAGTGGTGATGCGGTGCAAATGTGGAGGAAATGGAATAATATCAGCGCCGTCAAGAATGACCGGATCTATCTCATCCCCTGGGATCTGATATCTCGTCAGAGTACACGGATTCTGGAGGGCGCGGTGTATATTTGTGAAGCGTTGCAAAGTGCACGTGGTTAACTGCTGAGTAGGGGTTTGCACGAGAGTCTTCTAGTTCGTTTTTACAGTGCTTACTCTGGATAGAAAAAGGTCTGATTACCCTGTTGTAGCTGCTTGATGGGCCAGTTGTATGCGATTTGCATGTTCTCACCGGTCAACACTTGCTCTGGCAATCCGCATATAGGGTCGCGACCGGGAACGAGCAGCATGATGTGGGTGCAAAAACGTATCGCCAGATTAATATCGTGAAGTGACATGAGCAGGCCGCCGTCACTTTCTTTAATGTGCTCTTTAAGCAGTGAAAGCAGGCGAATTTGATAGCTTAAATCCAGATGGTTAGTCGGCTCGTCCAAAAGCATGATCTTAGGGTTTTGGGTTAACAGGGTAGCAAGTTTAAGTCGCTGTTTCTCTCCACCAGAGAGCGAGTTGGTCAGCCGATTTTCAAAGCCGTTCAATCCGACGCGATGCAGCGCCGCTTTGGCAATTTGGTGATCAGTGCTGCTCTCCCAGTGCCAACTGTCGATAAACGGGTGACGGCCAATTAATGTGGTCTCCAGCACGGTTGCCGGAAAAGGCTCTCCCTGTTGCTGGAATAGAATTCCCAGTTTCTGCGCCACCTGGCGACGCGGAAGAGTTGAGAGCATCTGGTTGTTCAATTGTATCGTTCCGCCCTGTGCTGACCGCAATCCCGCGAGCGTATGTAATAGTGTTGTTTTGCCGGCACCATTACATCCCAGAATCCCCCAGCGTTGCCCTGCGGTTATGGAGAAATCAAGTGAACGGCAGATCTGCCGGTCGGCAATCTTGATTTCAAGCTGGCTGGTGGTGAGCAGCGGATTCATCTTCTAGTTGACCCTTTGCGTACGGTTAAGGATCAGCAGAAAAAGTGGTACACCGAGCAAAGCGGTTATTACACCCACAGGCAGTTGTGTGGGACTTAGAATCGAGCGTGCCAGTAGATCTGCAATGACCAGCAGCGTTCCACCCAAAAGTACAGCGGCGGGCAACAGCAGGCGGTGGTCACTGCCTATGGATAATCGTATCAGATGCGGTACGATCAGGCCGACAAAGCCGACATTGCCAGCCATGCTGACGGCAACAGCCGTTAACAGCGAAGCAATAATAAACAACAGGCTGTGCAGTTGATCAACGGGTACACCCAGTGCGCTGGCCTGATCACTGCCATGCATTAGCAAATTGAGCGGTCGGGCCTGCCAGAATGTGATAAGAAATCCCACAAGGAGCACGATGGACATGCTGCTGACAGACTGCACATGGCTTAGGTCACCCATCAGCCAGAAGAGCATACCCCGCAGGTTTTGGTTTGGACTGATAGCGAGAATAAGGCTGATAAGGGCGCCCCAGCCTGCGGCAAGAACAACGCCGGTCAATAGCACCCGCATTGGAGACCAGCTACCTTTTCCCTTTGCGATATTAAACACCAGGGCCGTTGATAGCAGTGCACCAGCAAAAGCGCTGGCGGTGAGGCTGATGCCGCTAATACCAAGCAGCATCGCTAACAGCGCAGCAGTGGAGGCGCCTCCCGATACGCCCAATACATAGGGATCCGCGAGCGGGTTTTTCAGAATAACCTGCATCAGCGCGCCGGCTAGTGAGAGCATACCCCCAACTACAAATGCAGTTACTGCTCTAGGAAACCGCAATTGCCAGACCAGCGTTTTGGCTAACGATTCTGATTCGCCAAACAGAGCCTGTTGTAGTTCGTTTATGCTGAGAGTGACGCTACCTATAAAGATACTAAGGAAGATACTTGCCAATGCCGCTATCACTAATAGAAATAAGAGGACGCTTGTTCTGGGCATGGGTAAGTAAGTTCTCTTCTACGCTTGTGAGGGGTGGTTGAAAAACAGCGCGAACCAGTACAAAGGGGCGTCGCTGCTGCGTACTTTCCTTATAGGATTGGTCCGCAAGTATACCTGAGCGGTGAACAGCAGTTAAACCCTATTTCGATGGAGTTAAATCGATCGAATTAATAGGAAACACAGCGCACTGGGGGGTTGCCGGGTGACTAGTGCGAGCGTGTAAAAAATAGTAACTCAGTAATTGTAAGCAGGCCCTAGTGTTCAGTCTTTAGACAGGTTATTATCGCGCTCTAAATTTTGATTGAATTGGAAGAAAAAGATGAATTATGAGAATGTGATTACTGAACGCCATGGCAAGGTCGGTGTTATTCAGATGAATCGCCCTAAAGCCCTTAATGCGCTGTCATCCGGGCTAATGAAAGATGTTTCCGCGGCGCTGGAAGCCTTTGAACTGGATGAAGACATACATGCCATTATATTAACGGGGAATGAAAAGGCATTTGCTGCAGGTGCTGATATTCCAGAGATTAAGGATCAACATTTTATCGATCTCTATACCTCCGATTTTATTAATGCTGATTGGGAAGGTATTGCCAAGTGTAAAAAACCCATTATTGCAGCAGTGGCGGGGTTTGCGCTTGGGGGTGGGTGTGAAATTGCAATGATGTGTGATTTTATTATTGCCGCTGACAACGCGAAATTTGGGCAACCGGAAATCAAATTAGGTGTTATTCCCGGGGCCGGAGGAACACAAAGACTGGCACGTTTTATCGGTAAGTCAAAAACAATGGATCTTTGTCTGACCGGACGAATGATGGGTGCTGAGGAGGCAGAAAATTGCGGACTGGTTTCCCGAATTGTTCCGGTAGAGAAACTGATGGAAGAAACGATAGAGATTGCTTCGGGTATTGCAACCTACTCTCAGCCAACGGTTAAGCTGGCAAAAGAGGTGATCAATAAGGCCTATGAGACAACGCTTCGTGAAGGTGTGAAATATGAGCGGCGTATTTTCCAGGCACTGTTTTCCACAGAAGACCAAAAAGAGGGTATGAACGCCTTTGTAGATAAGCGTAAACCGGATTTTCAAAACAAGTAGGAACGGGTTGTTAATGACGGAAATTATTGACGGAAAAGCCTTTGCTGAAAAATTGCGAGCTCGAATCAAACAGCAAACGGCTCAGCTGGCAGAGCAGGAACAAATTACGCCGGGTTTAGCGGTGGTGCTGGTTGGAGAGGATCCCGCAAGTCAGGTTTATGTGCGCAACAAGGGCAAACAGGCCAAAGAGGTCGGGTTTAACTCTTATGAGCATAAACTAGCGGATGATACCAGTGAACAGGATTTATTAGCCCTGCTGGACCGGCTGAATCAGGATGACCAGGTGCATGGTATTCTGGTTCAATTGCCACTGCCGCAACATATATCCGAACAAAAGGTCATTGACCGTATTAATCCGGAAAAAGATGTTGATGGCTTCCATATTAGCAATGTGGGTAAACTGGCGACCGGACTGGAGGGGTTTGTACCCTGTACACCCTTGGGTTGCAGCATGTTGCTCAAGGATCGGTTGGGTGATTTGAGTGGCTTGAGCGCTGTGGTCGTTGGTCGCTCAAATATAGTCGGAAAGCCAATGGCCGCTTTACTGCTAAAGGAAAGCTGTACAGTCACAATTGCCCACTCGCGCACCAAAAATCTTGAACAGGTCTGTCGAGAGGCAGATATCCTGATCGCTGCGGTTGGTCGTCCACAGATGATTAAAGGAGACTGGGTCAAGCCCGGCGCAACGGTCATTGATGTGGGGATTAATCGCATCGAGGGTGAGCAGGGCAAGTCAAGACTGGTAGGCGATGTTGACTTTGATTCGGTTAAATCAATAGCCGGTGCCATTACGCCTGTGCCAGGAGGGGTAGGTCCCATGACCATAGCATGCCTGTTATACAACACGTTGGTGGCGGCGCACCGTATTAACGGATTGGAGTTTAAGGGTTAGTTTGTTGCTCTTTCGATCTGCGGGTGATTCAGAGGTTCCTTAGTTCATCCGCTGATCAGGCAAGCATCGATAGCGCGGCCTGCATGTTTTCGGACAGATCTTCCTCTTCCTCATCCTCCTGCGAGGGATCCAGACCCAGCTTGGAAAATGCCGGAATTGTATCCCAATCAATTTGAGTACAGGGGTGATTTGTACCCACATAAGATTGTAGGTTGGCGACCATTACGATATCCACATAATCGACCTTTTCACTATCCCTTTCAAAATCAAGGTACTCTGCCGGCACCCGGCTGAGTTCATCATTAAAGTCCCAGGCCTTAAGGATCATTTCGCCGAGCTTTGGATGCAGTTTTTCAGTAATTTCATCCAGGGTAAACCCGTCACACAGCAAATGGTCGTTATCTTCCGCAAATTTGAGAATCGGTAATACACCGATTTTGTGGGTTAATCCGGCGAGGGTTGCCTGTCCTGGTGAGAGGCGGGTGTAGTTTTGAGCAAGAACGTGGGATATTCCAGCAACCTCGGTATTACGTGACCATAAATCCCGCATGCGCGAATCAATTATATCTGAGGTGGCCTGAAACATCTGCTTCATGGCCAGACCGGTTGCCAGATCAGCACTATAGGACATACCCAAGCGGTTAATGGCCATTTTTAAACTGTCAACAGGCTGGCTTGCTCTCAGCAACGGGCTGTTGCATATTTTAATCACCCGGGCGGAAATGGCGGTGTCGCTGCTGATGATGTCGGACAGATCGACAATTGAGGAGTTGGCGTCCTGTGCCACTTCCCTGATCCTCAGAGCAACTTCCGGTAGCGTCGGGAGCACTAATTTGTCAGTTTCAATAGCTGTGACAATTTGGTTTTCAACCGTTTCCAATAAGTTTGACATAGTATATTTTGCGCTTTGCCTGGGGCCCTGATTAAGTTCAAATTAAGTATAGATCGCTTTCATAAAAAAGCGGTATAAATTACTACAAATTTGAACAAACTTTTTAACCCGCTACTCCTGTGATTCGGCGCAATGGTAGGGTAAAGGTAACAATTGCGCATTAAAGCAGGTTTGCTCAGTGCATAACTCCCATTGATCGTTGTTCGCCAGATCCGCCAACACCACCATTAGCACTTCCTGGCGGCCATCAGGCAAGCGCGCCTTCTCAACCAATGTTGCTATATGCTGACTTTCCCCAGGACGCGTAAACTCCATGCCCGTATTTAATTCGGGCCCACTTTCCGCAATGGCACGAACCATCAGGCGCTTTGCCTTGCCGCGGTACTGCGTTCTCGCCACTATCTCCTGACCGGTATAGCAGCCTTTATCGAAACTAATAGCGTCCACTGCCTGGAAATTCAACATTTGCGGTATAAAGGCCTCGCAGTTAACCTGGGTAATTTCCGCAATTCCGTTTTCTATATCCTGTAGCAGCCAGTTGTTGGTGCCGGCAGGTATGGCTGCCTGTGACAGTTTTTGCCAAGCCATCTGCGCCTGCTCCGTGACCATCCAGCACTCATAGCGGACAATTTCACCAGGCGCGCGGATAAGCAATCCGGAATCGTTCTGCACAACCTGATTAACAGTTTGTGGTAATGCGCCGAACAGCTCCTTTAATTGGCTGTCACACTGATCGCCAATAATTCCGATGCCTGCCCATTGATCACTTATGTCCGCCATCTCGGACTTGAAGAAAACGATATACTTACCCAAGGTTGTCAAAGTCGAACTAATAATATCGTCACGCATTCTCATCAGGTATTGGGTTGAATCCTGTTGTGCCCGCTCGATCAACCGAAAGCTGGAATAGACTCTACCGCCAGGTGTGCATGCCGCACCCAGTTGGCTATGCTCGGGTTTTATCAGGTTGAGGTCGCAGGTAAGCTGGCCTTGTAAGAACTTTTCACTGTCCGGCCCGCTGCAACTGAGCAGATTTATGTGCACCAGCGGACAGATGCAGTTGAACCCGTCTTGCTGGTCTTTCGCGGAACTGCCCGAAAAACCCGTAATGAATTTTGAACCTTTTGCAGATGAAAATTCAGCTCCGACAGAAACCAGATAGTTATTCCAAAGATCGTTCGACATAAAGAGTACTCACAACAATACGCACTGATTAAATTTATATATAATCAGTCTACCAAATTTCAATCCGCTAGAAGACAATTAAATGAGTGATAATCTACATCAAAAGCGCCTTTACTGGCATAGTCGTCGGGGAATGTTAGAGCTCGATCTGATCCTTGTCCCTTTTTTTGAGAGCTGTTTTGAAGATCTTGCGGAGCAGGACAAGCTGGCCTATGAGCGATTGATTGCGGAAGAGGATCAGGACTTGTTTAAATGGCTGTTGGGACGGGAACTCCCCGAGGATGAGAGTCTCAGGGATATAGTATCCCGGATAATTACTCATGCAAAAACACCAAAAGATTGAAGTCAAACAGTCTGCACGATTAACAGTCTTTTTAGCAGGACTTCACGGGGTCGCTGCCTTAGGGGTAATGCAGCTTCCCTTGCAAACCTGGAGCTATCTTTGCGCTATGGGTGTGTTGATTATCGTTGCGATATTCCATGGCTGCATCTATCTGGGCAAAAAACGAGTCACCGCTTTTCGAATCGTGGGTGAAAAAATACAGATATTTCAATCCGGTCGTATGCGTGAGATGCCTCTGGCAAACAGGCATTTTGAATCAGCCTATCTGATTTTGCTGGGTTTCAGGTCACGGTGCTTTGGGCTCGGCAGCGGTTTGGCGTTGTTTCCTGATGCGCTGGATAAGGACCAATACCGGCAATTACGCGCCCGGTTGCGTTTTCCTGTTGAACCGCATTAGTGGTCTTGGCTGTTAGCGGTTTGAATAGTTGGGTGGTTTCAGGATGGTTGCTTTCGACCGGGTATTCGTTTGTGGGTAGTCCAGCGTATAGTGCAGTCCACGGCTCTCTTTGCGATTCAACGCTGATTCAATAATTAGATCGGCAACCACCACCAGGTTGCGAAGCTCCACCAGATCATTGCTCACTTTATAGTTGCTGTAGTATTCGGATATCTCCTGGCTTAACAGGCTGACTCTGTGTTTGGCGCGTTGCAGTCGTTTATCGGTGCGTACAATGCCAACATAGTCCCACATAAACCGGCGCAACTCGTCCCAGTTATGGGATATCACCACATCTTCGTCGGAATCCGTAACCTGACTTTCATCCCATTCAGGGACTGTCGGTGGTTCCGGGACTTGGTCCAGCTGGCTTATTATATGCTCGGCAGCAGTGCCGGCAAAGACGAAACATTCAAGCAATGAGTTGCTGGCAAGCCGGTTGGCTCCGTGGAAACCGGTATAAGCCGTTTCACCGATTGCGTACAGATTTTTGACATCTGTACAGCCATTAAGATCAGTCATCACACCACCGCAGGTGTAATGTGCGGCGGGTACGATCGGGATCGGTTGTTTGGTCAGATCAAAGCCAAAAGCCAGGCAGCGCTCGTAAATTGTCGGAAAGTGGCTGATGATAAATTCTCTGGGTTTATGGCTGATGTCCAGGAAAAGACTGTCGCAACCCAGTCGCTTCATTTCATGATCGATTGCGCGCGCGACAATATCTCGTGGAGCCAGCTCGCCACGAGAATCAAATTCGGGCATAAAACGGGTGCCATCCGGCAGCAGAAGTCTAGCTCCCTCGCCGCGCAGGGCTTCACTAATTAAAAAAGATTTTGCATGAGGGTGGTACAGGCAGGTGGGGTGGAACTGGTTAAACTCCAGATTGGCAGTTCGGCAACCAGCGCGCCATGCCATTGCGATACCGTCGCCACAGGCGCCGTCCGGATTGCTGGTGTAGAGGTATACCTTGCTTGCCCCCCCCGATGCCAAAACCACAAATCTTGCTCTGAACAGTTCAACATGTTCTGTCGCGCAATTGAGCACATAGGCGCCGAAACAACCTTTGCCGGGTAAGCCTAATTTTTCCCTGGTGATTAAGTCGATCGCTGTGCGTTGTTCAAATATCTCTATGTTGGAATTTGCCTGTGCTTTACTGACAAGCGTGTCTGAAATCGCGCGCCCGGTCGCATCGGCCTGATGAATGATGCGTCGATGGCTGTGACCGCCCTCTTTGGTGAGGTGGTATTCGGATTGGGTGTGGTTGTCGTCACTGCCGGTAAATGGTACACCCTGATTGATTAGCCATTCGATACTTGAACGGCTTCTTTCAATGGTAAATCTTACCGCCTCTTCTTCGCACAGGCCGGCCCCGGCTGTCAACGTGTCCCGCACATGTGCATCGACGGTATCAGAGGAATCGAGCACCGCGGCAACTCCGCCCTGTGCGTAGTAGGTTGAGCCACCACTGACCTGATCCTTGCAGAGTAGTGCAACTTTAAGGTGGTCGGCTAACTTGAGGGCCAGCGACAGACCAGCTGCACCGCTTCCGATCACAAGAACATCATGCTTGAATATTGGGTTCATATATCAACTAACTGGAATAGCTACCATGCACTACAACCAGCGTATAATACTGCTAGGCTGAATGATCAGCTATGGTTTTCGTCACAAAAGCGAAATTATTTTCGTTGATTCTAACGGCTCATCATTAGGCTTCCAGGAACCGGTTTTGTCCATTTGGCCCCTAAAAGCTGTGCTGTTGTTTGGTTATAACGGAGTGACAAAAAATAAGATTGCACTATAATGGATTCTCGCTGTCATACAGACGGCCCAATAATAATCAATGAGATAATCTTGGAAATAAAGACTGAAATTCAAGAGGTTGGGCGATTTGGGGCTAAAGTTGCACTTTTTTTGTGGTTTTTACGATTAGTAAAGAACTTCTGGGGAATCCAATGGTCTACCTACCGAGATCTTACACACCCGTATCTATCTCTCTCGATATTGCGAGTTAAGGGCGAAGGGAATCGGAGCGCAAATGGTTAGGGAGCAAGAGACCGATCAACAGTTAGTTGAGCGGGTCCAAAAGGGTGATAAGCGTGCGTTTGATCTATTGGTTTTAAAGTATCAGCATAAAATTGCAGGGCTTATAAGTCGCTATATTCATGATAGTCACGAAGTACTGGATGTTTCTCAGGAGGCCTTTATTAAGGCATATCGGGCGATTGGTCGCTTTCGGGGAGACAGTGCTTTCTATACATGGCTTTATCGTATTGCCATTAATACGGCTAAAAACCATTTGGTATCCAAAAGCCGCCGGCCGCCAGATACGGACGTCGAGGTGGGTGATGCCGAGTATTTTGAGAGTTCAGCGAAGTTAAGAGATATTGATTCTCCGGAGCAGGAGATGTATAAGGCTGAACTGGAGCAGACAGTCTTTCGAGCTATTGAGCAGCTACCGGAAGATTTGAGGACAGCAGTTACATTGCGAGAGTTTGACGCAATGAGCTATGAAGAGATTGCAGAGGTAATGCAATGCCCGGTGGGCACTGTGAGGTCACGAATTTTTCGGGCCAGGGAAGCGATTGACAAGCAAATTAGTAATCTGATTGACCAATAACATTAAAAATTAGGTATAACAGAGGTATACACTGATGACAGACAATCTGCGCGAATCTATCTCGGCTTTAATGGATGACGAAGCCAGTGAGCTGGAAATTCATCGTCTGCTTTCAAACAAAGAGAGCGATGGTGAAGTGCGTAACACCTGGAAAAGATATCAGTTGGCCAGTTTTGCTATGAAGGGGCAGTTGCCCAAACATATCGACGTTGATATCAGTCAGCGGGTTGCTGAGGCCATTGCCGAAGAAACGCTTGCTCCCGAGGCTTTGCCGGTAGCCAGCAATTCAGGTTGGCGAAAAGTTGCCAGGCCTGTCACAAGTATGGCGGTTGCCGCATCAGTTGCATTTCTGGTGGTGTTCGGTACGCTACAGATTAATCAACCGAACTCTGGTCCAGTCGCTATGGACCTGGCGCAAGGGTCTTCTAGTTCAGGTGATATGAAACAACTGGCATCAGCCGCCGATACCAATGCGTTAGCGGTGGGTGCTGATTCGATGACTCCCGCGCAGAAGAAGTTGCGCGCACTGATAGACAGTCATACGCAGCAGGCTGATATATCGAGGGGAAGGGCGTTTATGCCTTACGCCCAGCTTGTCAGTGATGGTGATTCGCAAAGGTACTGATGGTGGACGCGGGAATTACCCATCCTTTTTCCAAATTAATTAAACAAACTGCTTTTTTGGGGGCACTGCTTTTCGGGGCCCCGGTGTTTGCGGAGTCCTCTTCGGCGCTAGGAGAAAAAGAGGCTGACAATCTGTTGGCCAGAATGTCGGAAGCGTTTAGCCGGTTAAATTACGATGGTGTGTTTGTCTACTCGCATGGTGACAATATGGAGACCATGCGAATCGTCCATCGAGTGGATGATGGTGTCGAAAAAGAGCGAATTGTGCGCATGGATGGTTCCAGGCATGAGTTGATTCGGGACGGAGATAAAGTCACCTGCGTGCACGCCGCAGATTGGCGGGGCAATATTAACCACCGTATTCCGGCGGGCCCTTTCGCAAAGGCATTCATACGGGATGTCAGTAACCTTACAGACAAGTATCAATTAACGGATGGCCGCAAAGATCGCGTGGTTGGCAGGGATGCGATTAGCTTTGCGATTAAGCCGAAAGACCAATACCGCTACGGTTATCGGATCTGGATCGATCAGCAAACCGGATTGCTGTTAAAATCAGTGCTGCTGCACCGTGGCAGGGTTTTGGAGCGATTCCAGTTTACTCAGGTTAATTTATCCGAACCTATTCCTGACTCCGAACTACAGCTTGGTTTGGCGGGCGAGGTGATTACGCATAATCCACTGACGCTCACTGTTCAGGAAACCATAGAGCAGAAAAAGCCAAACTGGAAACTCACCTGGCTGCCGGATGGGTTTATTATGCGGGTGCAGGGAATTCGCCGGACCTTTGGCGGTAAACTACAGGCGGATACTTTGACTTTCAGTGATGGTATGACCGCTTTTTCTATTTTTATCGAGAAAGCATCAGACGATACACATCAGGAAATGGTGACACAGGTAGGGGCTACGGTAGCCGTAGCCCGTGTGCTGAAAAGTGAGTCCGGAAAGCATTTTGCGACAGTTGTTGGCGAAGTGCCCATGCAGACAGCAAAAAAACTGGCTGATTCCATCGTACCGGTCAGTGCAGAACCATGATCGAGGAGCAGGGTCGAGTGGTTGCCGTAGATGGGGACCAGGTTTGGGTTGAAACTGTGCAGCAGTCGTCCTGCGGAAGTTGCGCGGCCAGGGCAACCTGTGGTCAGGGCCTGATGTCCAAATTTAGTGAGGGCAAACGAAATCATATACGTTTAACCTCAGACCGTCCGGTCAAACTGGGAGATCATGTGGTATTGGGTATCCCTGAAAATACCCTGGTTAAATCGGCATTGCTGGCCTATGGCCTGCCCCTGGTGATGTTTGTGTTGGCGGCGGCGTTGGCAGAAAGTTATTTTGCACTGCCTGAAGCAGGTGTTGTGCTGGTTGGGCTGATTGCACTGGTAACGGGTTTTGCTCTGGTTCGACACGTAGCCGGAGTCAGTAAGCTTGCGCTACAGCCGGTTATTCTCGAGGTGCTGCCAGGAGCCGCGCCTGTACCGTGCCCATGATGTGGCGGCAATTCTGATACAACTGCTGGATTCAGGTGGCTTTGGTTTTAAAGCGCCTTAACGGTTTCCAGTACTTCTTGTACGTGGCCTTTAACTTTTACTTTGCGCCATTCATGCCGAAGAACACCCTGTTCATCTATGATAAAGGTGCTGCGCTCTACACCCATGCGCTTTTTACCATACATATTTTTCTCTTTAATGACATCAAACCGGTGGCATAGCTGCTCTTCGGGATCTGAAATCAATTCAAAGGGAAAGCACTGCTTGGTTTTAAAGTTTTCATGGGACTTCAAGCTGTCTCTGGAGATACCGAAAATCAGAGTGTTTTGCTCCGCGAACTGGTCATGTAAATCACGAAAATTCTGGCCCTCTGTGGTGCAGCCGGGGGTGCTGTCTTTGGGATAGAAATAGAGTACCAGTTTTTGGCCTTTTAAGTCGGCCAGGCTAAACGTTTTGCCACTGGTGGCTTCAACAGTAAAATTATCGATGGTATTGCCGACTGTTACTTCTGTCATCATGATACTTCCGGATTTGCTGATAGTTTTGTGCTTGTGGTCAAGCCGCAGTGAAATTATAACCGGCTTGTCTTGTGATTGTGAGCCCCCGACATTACTATAGCAATTTATTTTTCTCGGCGGAGTATGTGAATGATATCCGGAAGTATTGTGGCGCTGGTAACCCCCATGGAGATAGATGGCGCCATCGATTGGCCAGCTTTGGATAGACTGGTTGATTTTCATCTGGAAAAAGGGACCAATGCAATTGTCGCGATGGGAACAACAGGGGAATCGCCCACGTTGCCCGTTGACGAACATGTTGCTGTGATAGAGACCGTTGTTCAGAGAGTAGCCGGACGGATACCCGTTATCGCCGGCACAGGATCCAATTCGACTTCAGAAGCGGTTGAATGGTCTAAGCATGCCAAGGAAGTGGGGGCAGATGCTTGCCTTTTGGTAACCCCCTATTACAACAAGCCCACGCAGGAGGGCATGTATCGGCATTTTAAGATGCTTGCCGACAGCGTGGATATTCCGCAGATACTTTATAACGTGCCGGGTAGGACCAGCTGTGACCTGTTACCGGATACAGTGGAGCGATTGGCCGCACACCCGAATATCGTGGGTATTAAAGAGGCCACGGGTGATCTGGCTCGAGGTAAAGAGGTGATTGAGCGTTGTGCCGATCAGTTAACAGTCTATTCCGGCGATGATGCGACGGCGATGGAACTGATGTTGATGGGTGCGAAAGGAGATATATCGGTAACTGCTAATGTCGTTCCAGATAAAATGGCGGCCATGTGCCAGGCGGCTATAAATGGTGACAGGGAAACCGCTGAGAGAATTAACCAGCAGTTGGACGCCCTGCATAGAGATTTGTTTGTCGAGGCAAACCCGATTCCTGTGAAATGGGCGGTTGCTGAGTTAGGACTGATTAAACAGGGGATACGTCTACCCCTCACACCCCTAAGCGAGAAATATCGGGATCTGGTTCGTCGTGCAATGAAGCAGGCTGAGGTAATTTAGAGACTAAAATAATGAAAAAAATAGAGATTAAACCGAAGCAGCTTACCATTGCCATTGCCGCTGCAGGACTTGTTTTGAGTGCCACTGGTTGCGGCTGGTTAACGGGCGATGAGGGATATTTCAGGGATCGCAAACACGATTATCGGGACGCAAAGGTTGAAGAGCCTTTGCAACTGCCTGAGGGTGCTGATGATAGTGCGATAAGGGATTTGTATCCGGTGCCTGGCTGGGAAGGTAGACCACAGTTCGAAAATGAATTTTCGGTACCTATGCCTGAGGTGTTTGTTACCAAGAGCCAGGGTGAAATCAGAGCCTTTAGATCGGCCAACCGTTATTGGATTGTGGTCAACGCGCCCCCGGCAGAGTCCTGGGCACGCGTGCGACGGTTTTGGCAGTTGAACAATATTCAATTGGAGAAAGAGTCCCCCTTTGACGGACTGATGGAAACTGTGTGGTTATCACGCGAGAAAGACGGTGTTGCGACGTGGGATAAATTCCGTATTCGCGTTGAGCACGGTATGCATAAAAACTCTGCTGAAGTTTATATTATGCATTTAGGGTTTCCGAAGCAGGATGAATTGCCAAAGCCGGAACAGGTTGATTGGGATCAGGTTAAAGAGGGTGACGAACTGTCGGTGGCGATCATGCAGGAACTTGCCAGCTTTTTGATCGAAACAGAATATGAGGGTGCTCCGGCTTCGTTGTTGGCGCAGAGTTTTTCCGGTGCGCCGAAATCTTCGCTGGCAACCGATGAGCAGGGCAACCGAGTGCTGATGCTTACGCTCGATTATGATCGGGCCTGGGAGGCTGTGGGCAAAGCCCTGGACGATTCAGAATTGGAAGTCACGGATAAAGATCGAAGCACCGGTGTTTATTATGTGAACTACTTTCCCGATGCTCAAGAGGGCAAAAAGGGAGGTTTCTTCTCATTTATTCCCTTTGTCGGAGGTGGTTCTCCATCCAAGGGTAAAGCGCATCAGTACCGGGTGACACTTAAATCCGAGGCGGAAAAAATAGTCGTGGCTGTCGCAGGTGAAGCGGAGCAGGAAGGTCGGGATCTTTCTGAAGCGGTGTTGGCAGGTATAAGAGACAACCTCATCTAGGACAAGTTGTTATTGCTGATATTGATTCTTGCTGTGAGCGACTAAGTGCGTTTTGCTTCGTTAGGTAGTGGTAGTCGCGGAAATGCGACGCTTATAGAAAGCGGACAAACCTGTGTGCTGCTCGATTGTGGATTTACGCTCAAAGAAACCGTTAGACGGCTGGCCCGAATAGGAAAGCAACCGGATCAACTGGATGCTATTTTAGTAACCCATGAGCATAGTGACCATATCAGTGGTGTTGGCCCGCTGGCCAGAAAATATGGTATACCAGTGTTTATGACCGCGGGTACCTGGCAGCAGGACAGAGTGGGTAAGATAGAACATCTTGAGCAGATTAGCAGCCACGATAGCTTTGTAATCAAAGGGTTACAGGTTCAGCCGATTCCCGTGCCTCATGATGCACGGGAACCATGCCAGTTTATCCTTGACGACGGCGCAGACAAATTGGGGATTTTGACTGATTTAGGAAGCATTACCCCTTTTGTCAGACAGAGCTACACGAATCTTGATGGTCTGTTGCTAGAGTGTAACCATGATTTGGAAATGTTGGCTCAGGGTCCATATCCCTATCGACTGCAACAGCGTATCAGGGGGGATTACGGACACTTAAACAATCAGCAGGCAGCGCAACTGCTGACTGAAATTGAAATCGGCAAATTACAGCATCTGGTGATTTCACATATCAGTGAGCAAAATAATTCGCCTGAACATGCTGTAGATGCAGTGGCTGAAGCGATCGATGGTAAACCCGACTGGTTAACGATTGCCGACCAGGAGAATGGTTTTGGTTGGCGAGAGTTTAGTTGACGGAAAAAGTCGATCAAACTCCAAGCGAGTATTGCCGAATCAGGCCATTTCACTGATAGACAGTGATTGACCGATGAGAAAAAGGATGAGTGGTACTAGCCTCAAGTCAGGAAACGCAAGCCTTAAACCTTTGTCATAGAAAACCTTCAACCTACTTACCAATGGCCACTTGAGGACAGGTAGTCGTTAGTATTTCAACTTTAGAATTATTCATTGGCAGAACTGATCTACAATTAGCATATAGCCATTACCGGAATGTTCATTGAGTAGCCATCATTTTCTTATACTGGATCAGGGCGGTCATAGCAGTCGCGCGATTGTATTTAATGCTTGTGGTGAACTGCTGGTACAGACAGCCATCTCCGTTGGAACACAGAAACCCCAGCCGGGATGGGTAGAACAGGATCCTCAACAGGTCGTCGATTCGCTGGTGCATTCTGCACATCAAGTGCTTGAGGCGTTACCGCTTAAGCAGGCAAACAGCCTGCTCTCGGTCGGATTGGTGACACAAAGGTCCAGCCTGGTTTGCTGGGATAGCCAGACAGGAGAAGCATTGTATCCGGTCATTAGTTGGCAGGATCGACGTGCAGCCCAATGGCTTGGCGAGCAGAGGCTGGATGAAGATGAGATACATCATCGAACCGGGTTGCGTCTCAACCCACATTTTGGTGCCAGCAAAATACGCTGGTGTCTGGATAATGTTCCCGCAGTACAGCAAGCACTCAGCGAAAACCGACTGGTGTGCGGGCCGTTGGCCAGCTTTCTGATTGCCCGTTTAACGGGTAGCAATAAACCGATTGTAGATCCCGCAAATGCGTCTCGCACCTTGCTGTGGAATACCACCACCCAGTCCTGGGATCGTGATTTGCTTGAGCGCTTTGATATTCCTGTAGAGGTTTTGCCGCAGGTGGTGACGACAGAGTATCCGTTTGGTGAAATCCGTTTTTCCAGAGAAACACTACCATTGCGGCTGGTTAATGGTGATCAATCTGCGGCGCTGTTTGCGACCGGTGAACTGAGAAGGGATACCGCCTATGTCAATGCGGGTACCGGTGCTTTTATTGCAGCTCGATGGGCACCCGGAACGGAACTCCCGGGTCAGTTGCTTTGGAGTCTGGTCCATCAGAATGAACATGCGCTGACTGTTGTGGAGGGAACCGTTAATGGTGCCGCGACCGCGTTGGATTGGGCTAAAGAGCAGGTGGGCCTCGCAGATTTAGATGAGTTGAATCAGTGGGCACAGCGAGAACAGAAACTGCCGCTGTTCATTAATGGCATCGCAGGCCTGGGCTCACCCTATTGGTGTGAACTTGAGTCGGAGTTTATTGGGCAAGGTACGGCACAACAAAAAATGGTGGCCACACTGGAGAGCATTGTTTTTTTATTGCAGGTTAATCTGGAGTTGATGCAGGGACATGGCTTCGTGTTCAGGCAAATCATGCTAACCGGGGGCTTGTCCCGAATCGACAGTTTTTGTCAGAAGTTGTCTGATCTGAGTGGTTTGAGCGTGGTTCGTCCAGAATTAGTGGAGGCCAGCGCGCAGGGCGCGGCTTATTGGCTGGCAGGGTGCCCCGAGAATTGGCAATGTTCGTTGGCAGATACCTTTACGCCTGATGGTGGTCCGTTGGTGATAAAGACTCGTTATCAACGCTGGTCTAAGGCGCTGAACGTTCGTCTGTCTCAAGGCTGAGATAAAGTTTTCGTGTATGTGCAACTCGAGTTCGCTTGCCAAGCATTTTATGTAACTGCCGGACTACTTTTTCCGCTGTTGAACGATAACTGGTTAATTTGCCGCCATAGAGGCTAATCACCCGATTATCAACGCTTAAACGGGTTTCCCGGGAGCGATTGAAGAAACGGCTCGCTGTGCGGGGTAAAACGCGCAAGCCGGCAAAACGTTCAATAACTTCCGGATCGATTTCCGGGAAGTAGTTATGAACAGTTTCCAGCAGGTAATTTTCCTCCTCGGCGAGCGGCTTAACATTATCAGGCTCTCCTTCAAATAGAGTCTCAGTCGTGCCGACCAGTGTGTTGCCATACCAGGGTAGGGCAAAAATAGCGCGTTGGCCCCTTGGTGATTCCAGGTAATAGCAGTGAGGTGCCAGCGAGCCGCGCACTAGTATATGGGTGCCCTGAACCAGGTCAATTTCATGCACTTTGGGTATGGGGGAAATCTGTCGAGCAACATGATTTACCCATGGCCCACCGGCATTGACCAGACAGCGGCATTCAGATTCGTTTTCCTGATTATTATGATAGTAATGCACGCGGTAGCCGGCAACCGATTGTTCGGCATTGATGAAAGTGGCAGGACAAAGGGTATCTGCGCCCAATGATCGGGCTGATTGAATCACCGCACGTGTTAGTAGTTGGTCATCCGTTTGCGCATCCTGATAGCGAAAAACGGTTTTTAGCTGTTTTGTGTTGAGAGGGGGCAGGGAATCAAACTGTGCACGAGGGAGCCAGTTAAAGCGGCATCCCTGCCGGCCTCCGGCGAGCAGAGTGTAGAGCATCAGACCCATACCGATTTGCCAGCTAGCGTACCTGGATTTCTGATAAACGGGAATATAGAAGTCGGACCGACTGACCAGTTCCGGTGCATTGCGAATCAAAAGCTCTCGCTCTCGCAGGCATTCCCAGACCAGTTGAAACTGGCCGCTTTGCAGATACCGTAAGCCCCCATGGACAAGCTTACTTGACTTGCTGGAAGTGCCTGACGCCCAGTCATGGCGTTCAAGAATCAGTACTTTATATCCCGCTGCAGCCGCTGCCTGAGCAACTCCCGCGCCGTGTATGCCGCCACCTACAACGACGACGTCAAAGGAACGCACCGACTGATTCCTGAAAAGTTTTATCGAGAGCGTTTTGCATCTCTGCAAAAGCAAAAGTTTCAATCAGATCTACACCGCGCTTATTAAGTTCGATCGCGATCTTCGGATTGTCAATTTCATAGACCACCAATTGAGAGCCGGCGATCGCTAGGTTAGCGGAGGATGGCAGGCGTGTTTGATTGCAGAATATGTATTGAGGTTTTAACTGCTTTATATAATCACTTTCGAGTACTTTCCAGCGTTCTATGACTAATCCGATACTCGGCCAGGCAGCATCATTGGCGTAGGCGATAAAATCCTGTGAAAAACTAATCAGCGTGCACTGGTTTAAAACAGGCATTAATGCCTCGGTAACGCGTTGATAGACCTTCGCGATGCCATGGGCATCGATGGTGCAGCGTTTGATCTCTATAAACGCATGAACCTGTGGGTGAGCCGCGAGCAGTGTAACCAGATCAGCCAGAGGAGTAATACGTTGGGATATAAACCGGTCGCCAAACCTGTTCGGCTCGTGGGCCGGTATGTTGATCAGTTCGGCAAATGGTCGTTCATGAATGGCACCTTTTTCACCGCTGATTTTTTTCATATTGCGATCGTGATACAGCACCGGTACAAGGTCAGCGCTTAACTGAATATCGGTTTCTACATAACGGGCACCCGCCTGTATCGCCTCGGCCAGGCTTAACAACGTATTTTCCGGATACCGCTTTTGGTAGCCGCGATGGGCTACGAGACTAATAGGGTTCATAGACTGTTCCTGTAGCCTACAGTATGGTGCATAATTAGGAGCTTTTCCAAATTCTCTGGTCGCGGGCCGGCAATTTGCTTTTTGTATAGAGCTGGTTGGTCCCGCGGTGATTAATCAATTGAGTAAGTACAAACAAAATGATGCCCGAATACATTGAGCCGTTATTTCGCCCGCCGAGCGAGGCAAGATCACTGATTCTTCAGGTCACCAATGGCTGTTCCTGGAATAACTGTACTTTCTGTGAAATGTACACCGCGCCGCAAAAACGCTTTCGACCAAAACCACAGGCTCAAATTGAGCAGGAACTGCAGTCTATAGCCCGGTCCGGGCAGTCAGTGCGCCGTATTTTTTTGGCAGATGGTGATGCCATGACCCTGTCATTCAGGCGGCTGCAGGCGATTCTCGAAGCTATAAAAAACTACCTCCCTGACGTGCAGCGCATCTCGTCCTACTGTTTGCCGCGTAATGTGAAAAACAAAACGGTCGAGGAGCTACAGGAGTTGAGAAAGCTCGGGCTCAGTCTGATGTACGTGGGTTGTGAAACCGGTGATGATTTGATGCTGGAAAAGATCAGCAAAGGCGAGACCTACCAATCTTCCCTGGATGCCTTGCTAAAAACGCAACAGGCGGGCATGAAAAGATCGGTAATGATCCTGAACGGACTTGGAGGTAAAAAATACAGTGAGCAGCACGCCATTAATTCCGCAAGCCTGATGAGCGCTGCCCAGCCGGAATACCTATCGACATTGGTGGTGTCGTTTCACAATGGCATGGAGCGTTATCAGGCCGGCTTTGCCGGAGAGTTTGAGCCGCTCGACCAATTGGGATTGGCGAGAGAGATGGAGATGCTGCTGGTTAATCTGGAGCTGGAAAAAACAATTTTTCGCAGTGATCATGCCTCCAATTACCTGGTGCTTAAGGGAACTTTGAATCAGGATAAGGAGCGTTTGCTGAAAATGGTTCGTTTGGCGCTTGAACAACCGGGTGCAGTGCCGTTACGTCAGGAGTGGCAGCGCAGGTTGTAGTAAATTCAGAATAATGAAATCGCAATCAAGGCAGGTTTTGAGGTGGATGAACCATATTATGCGTAATGTACTGTTAGCATTGATTTTTATTGCGCCGTTTAGTTGGGGGGCAGTTTACAAGTGGCAGGATGCCGATGGTATCACCCACTATTCGAACCAGCCATACGAAGGGGCGAGTGAGCTATCCTTGTTACCAAGTGAAGCCTTTAGTATTCCGTCAGTCTCGAAAAAAAGTGCTGGCATGCAATCCCAACAACAGCGCGCCGAGAGAAAAAAACTAAAGCGGCTGAGGGAGTCGGGCAAAAGAAAGCGAAAGGACAAAAAAGACTAGCCCGAAATGGCCTTTGAAACATGGAATCAAAGATGACGGGCGCTCTCTTAAACCCACAGAAAATAGCCGGCTCTCCTTTGTATAGATTCTGAACAGGTATCACAGCAATAATGGGTGATCCCAACGACAGGGTGCGTAATGCACAGCATCCGCGATCATTAATGGGAAAATCGATGCCCATAAAGGCTTGAATCAGGGGCCCACAATTCCGTCAGTCGCCAGTTTCTTTTTCTTTTTAAACGTTCGTGGGTTATTACCCTGATCAGGGGCTGGCTTGCGCGAACGTGAATCCTTTGCGCTGGTTGTTTCCGCTGAGCCGGATGCGGTTTTCTGTTTAATAATAATGGTCTGGGTTGTTTCCGATCTTGATCGGGACAGCATCTCATTTTGTCCTGCGTTCGCATCAGCGAAGGTGTTTGCTGAAAGCTGGACAAAAATGAGCGGCAAGAGAGCAACAGGCTTGAGTAATATGGTCATCACTATGCCCCTTCTGGGTATTATTAAAAAGGTACTGCCGGTTACAGGATTGATGTCAATTATAATAAAATTTGAAGCAAATCGCTTGATAAGGTGATTTCCGGCTAACCGGTTTTCACCTTGACCCGGCCCTGGTCCGGTTTACGTAATCCGAGGCAAAGCAGCATGGCAAGGAGAACCATTCCCGTGCCCATCGCATAGCTCCAGGCAAAACTTCCGGTCATGTCGGCAAGGATTCCTGCGATTCCCGGTCCGATAATTTGCCCAATACCGAAGAACAGGGTGATGCTGCCAAGCGCGGCAGCGGCTTTTTGAGGTCCTAAATAGTCGCCGATCGCGGCGGCCATGATTGCGGGCGTTCCCCATGCTGATATGCCGAACAGGAAAACCGAGAGGTAGAGGAAACTGGTGGGAAGTGACAGTGCCACCAGAAGATATGCAGCACCTTGTAAACTGAAAACCGCCATTAATGCCAGTTTGCGGCCAAGGTGGTCTGAAATGGCGCCAAACAGCGGGCCGGAGATGAGGCTGAAGGCGCCGACCCACATCCAGAATTGCCCTGCTGTCGCTTCGCTGAATCCGCGTTCCTGTACCAGTGTGGTAACGATAAAGGTGGCGTAGATCACGTAGGCATAGCCAAATAACAGATAGATGGAGCCCAGGTGAAAGATGATGTTTCTTGGGGAAACGACCGCAGGTTTTGTGCTTGCTGTTTCCGAATATTGAATACCAAGAGGCTCGGCACCCATTTCATTCGGGTTGTTACGGATCAGTAGTGCCGCAGCAATCATAATCGCAGTACTGGCAAAACCAAGTATCATCCAGCTGCCACGCCAGCCTTCTTCGCCTAACGTGCTGTTCACGGCGGGGATTAGTAATCCTGAAATAATGATGGCCAGACCGCTGCCGCCAACAATAAAACCGGCTGCACGTCCCCTCAGGGAAGGTCGAAACCAATGTGAGACCAAGGCCATTATAGGTACATTGGCGGCGCCGCTGCCAAAGCCTGTGATCACATAAAGCAACAGTACAGGCATAAAGCTATTGGCCTGAGATACCGCCAGCATTGAACCTGAGACTAATGCCAGGCCGGTGACGATCAATCGTCTTGCACCGAGCCGTGAGGTCAGTGCAGCACTGAAGATGACAGCAACGACATAGCCACAGAAATTGCCAGTTGAGATGAGCCCCATTTCGGAGTAACTCAGGCCCAGGTTTTCGCCCATTGCTGGCAGTAACATGCCCAGCGCAAACCGGCCAAAACCAAGGCATGACATGATAATCAGGGTGCCAGTGGTGACAATTACCCAGCCGTAGTGAAAGGGTAGTTTTCGCTCCTTGATCTGATTCATACCTGATTTTTCTTGTTGGTGGTGTTGGTCGGGAGCTAAAGAGCCTTAAGCTCTCTGATCTGAATCGCTTCGATCCCCGTGCCCGCCAATATGTCGGATATGACCACTACCTGGTCGCCGGGGTGGATTTCCGGCTCACGTTCCAGCAACTGTTGAAATGCGGCAGCCAGGGTCTTTTCAGGGTCCTGGCTGAAGTTTATCCGGTAGGCATGGACGCCTCGATTCAGAGCTAGCAAGCGACGAGTGCGGCTATCATTGGTAAAGGCGTATACTCCTGACTTGTGAGGGTGGCAGTTGGTGACCATGTTTGCCATTAAACCCCTTCGGGTGATCACAACAATGCCCTTGGCGGCTATTGACTCAGCCAGATGTACAGCGCTGGCGGCTATATTTTGTTTTTTATCGTCGAGAACCAACTGGTCAGTGAAACGCAGTCCTCTGGATTTTTCAATGTGCTCGGCAATTTGACTCAGGTAACGTACGCATTTGGTGGGATATTTGCCTACAGTTGTCTCACCTGAAAGCATCACTGCATCGGCTTCTTCATAAACGGCGTTAGCGACATCGGTAACCTCAGCTCGCGTCGGTACAGGATTTTCGATCATGGATTCCAGCAAGTGCGTTGCAACAATGACCCGTTTACCATATTTGGCACACAACCGCACGATACGGCGTTGCACAGTCGGTAGCTCGAAGAAATTTATTTCGACACCGAGATCACCTCGAGCAACCATGATTCCGTCAGACTCCTGAATAATCTCCTCAATATTCTTTACACCTTCCTGGTCTTCAATCTTGGCGATAATTTTTATTTTGCCGGCCTTGTCTCCCAGCAGTTCACGTAATTGCCTTACATCATTGGCCTCGCGAACGAAGGAAAGTGCAATGTAGTCGACCTCCTGCTCCATACCAAACAGAATATCCTGACGGTCTTTTTCAGTAATTGCAGGTAAATTAACCCTGACGCCGGGTAGATTTACATGGCGTTTGCTGCCAATTAGACCTCCATCGATGACCTTGCAGCGCATCACGCGCTGCTCTTTGCTCAATACTTCTAGATTAATAAGTCCGTTGTCAACGGTGATTTTATCGCCAATAGAGACGGCATCAATAAGATCGGCGTAGTCGATCTGTATGGAGCTCTCTTCAACGTCGGCACCACCACGAACCACAATGGTGATCTCTTCGCCTTCCTTGAGATTCAGATCATTGGCCAGATGACCGGTACGTATCTCCGGCCCTTGCGTGTCCAGAAGAATTGGTATGGGACGTTTGACTTTTTTATTTAGTGTGGCGATCGCCTTGATGATTCTGGCATGAGACTCGTGGTCACCGTGTGACATATTTAACCGGACTACATTCATGCCCGCGTCATAGAGTTGCTCCAACATGTCAAAAGAGTCGGTTGCCGGTCCGATGGTACATATAATTTTGGTTTTGCGCATTCTCACTATCCAACAAAAAACCGCGTGTAATTCCGGAAGCATCAATATTAGTGCTGGAGTTTCCTTTTGCGGTGCACAGGGAAGGGCAAAGAGACTAACATATCAGGCGGTTAGATTTAATAACCAGCCGACAATTATTACCTGCGGAACGGTAATTAGGGGCAGAAACAGTGCGATTTTCCAGGATTTGGTGGTGTCTTTGATAGACATCACCTCGGTATAGTCGGTTGCGACTCCCGTCATAAGGAAAGTAAAACTGTTGCCGGGTGCCTTTGCTCGCGTCATCAGATCGGCCGCGATTGGGGTTGAGCCTTCTGAACAAACCTCAATGATAGTCGCCGCTAATAAGGTCATGCCTAACCCGGCGAGCGTGGGGCCGAACAGTGTCTGATAGAGTTCAAGGTCGATAAAGGTACGAATGGCAGATGCCAGAATGACCCCGAACAGCAGCCAGCGCAATACCATCTGTGAACCCTTGATTCCTTCCCAGAGCATTTCACCTATAAGAGCCAACGAGAAATCGACCTGTTTGATTTGGGTGCGTGCCTCATGCCAAAACCGAAAGTCCACGGGCAGGTCGTGGGCTTGTCCGTTGTGAGGTAGCTTTTTAGCGGCGACCAATCGATCAAAAACACGCCCGGAAATCAGCGCGATAACCGCCGAAAGGAGGATAAAAGCCAGTGTCCAGGGAAGGCCAATCAAGGCAACCAGAATGATGGTCAGAGAGAGGGAATTCCAGGGGCTGGCAATCAAAAAGGCCATCACCTGACCCAGGCTGGCACCACGGCGATAGAGCTGCATGCCGACCATCAGAATGCCGTGACTACAGAGATCCAGCAGCAGTCCTGCCATTGTTGCACGGAACAAACCCCGCCAGGTGCCACCCTGGCCCAACGCAGAAATAACGAAGCTCTGTGGTATGCGGCCCAGTACACCGACAAATATGGCGGCCAGTAGAATGCTCCACCACATAATGTTAATCAGACTGAAAACCGATTCGCCCATGCTGACAACCCATGCCAGACTAATCGTTTCTCCAAAGATAAAAAAAGTACCATAAAAGATCGCAATCAGGCTGGCGGACACCCATAACAACCAGTCAATACGTCGCTCACCTGAGCCACCACAGCAACTACCTTGCGTGGATTCCTGAGTTGGCTCTGGTGTGCCCGAAGCGCAGCAACCGGACTTGGTTTCGACTTTTTTGGTGCCGCAACAACTTGATACGGGTTGTACTGATTCTTCTGATGAGTGACAGTCGGACATGATTAGTTTTTACTCGCAAGTTTTTCAATGATGGCGCATTCCGGACCTTCGTCTCCAGCGCACTGATCGGCAAGTTCTTTTAGGGTTTTTTTCATGGTGCGCAATTTTTTCAGTTTAAAATCTATTTCAGTGATTTTCTCAAGCACCAGGGCTTTTACGTGTGCGCTTTGTCGACCAGGATTGCTGTACAACTGCAGCAATTGTTTGCACTCCTGAAGGCTGAAACCCACTTCCCGGGAATGGTTTAAGAAACGTAGTTGATCAACATCCTGCGGCTTATAGTCGCGATACCCGTTGTCGCTGCGTACAGGTGTTTCCAGCAGCCCAATACTTTCATAGTAACGGATGGTTTTACTGGATAGACCTGACTGTTTGGCTGCCTGACTTATATTCATAATTCACCTGCCTGTTACTCCTTAGGAATATAGTCTAAACCTTCCAGTAACTGTAAAGTCAAATATTTTTGAGCATGCCTGTGAATGAGAGAAGCAAGTGGAAAAGTGTCTTCTGGCAGAGCATAGGGATATAATAACCCCACAAGTACAACCATCCTGGTTAACTTTCCTCTTAAGGGCGACGGTCATAGCTCTTGTCCTGATAACAGAGCTGTCCCGCTAACGCCAGATGTCGATTTGAGGTGTTTGGGAGAACGGAGATGCTTGAGATCAATTCAGAAACGGTTCGCTTTATTATCAGCAAAACTCATGAATTTCAGAATAATGATGGTAATTCGTCAGGTGATGATACGCGCAATCCGCTGGAGTCGGAAATTCTGGAATCTCCTGCCCGCTCAAACGAGACTTCCGTAGCACTGGAGTTTCGTTCTGTGATTGATGACCTGGAGCCGGACCAACAACAAGCCTTGGTAGCGCTCATGTGGCTCGGCCGCGGTGACTACAGTATGGAAGAGTGGGATGAAGCGCTTGAGGAAGCCAGAGTAAGCTGGACGTTGCATACAGCGGATTATTTGCTCTCTACTCCTTTGCTTGGGGATTATCTTGAAGAGGGGCTCGTGTTACATGGCTATGAGTCGGACTAGAGATTTTCGTTGGGTGTTAGCCTAAGATTCACTTTCTCGGTATAGGGTTTAAAAGAGGGCGTGCCGCCACCTTCGCTGACGCATTGCAGTATTCCCTGCGGTTGCCTGATGGTGATCCCGGATAACAGAGTTACGGGGGTGTAGTCGAATGCAGCACTGATCAGCGGTGTGGATGAGCCCACCAAAACAACCTCTCTGCAGTGAGCGGCCAACGCTAGCAACCGGTCAATGCTGTTATTGATGATGCTGGTGGAACTCAAAATGGCAACCTGACACTCTGGGAAATAGTCGCCAGCCTGTTCAATATCCAATATGTCATCGGCGGGGCGAGCCTGGCGCTCAAAAATATAAAGTTTCTCAGTTCGCTGACAAACGTCCTTAACCAGCGGCGCAAAATGTCCGACCATAGCAACTTTGTCAGTCGCTTCAAGCGCCATGGCGCCAAGTGACGGGCCATCAAAAAGGTTGTCGTCAGGTTTGTTGAATAACGCGTTGGCGGTGGCCAGTGCAATGGCTGAGGCAATCATATGCGTTGAATCAAACAGCTCCAAAAGTTCTTGTGCAGATCTTCCAGTCAGTGGGCGCAGTGACTCATAAGCGGAACAACCGCCCTGTATACTATCCAAAAAAATATAAGCCAAACCGGTGGCGCCATTTTCAAGTTGCACAGCGACATAGCATAGACCAATACGCACGTCCGCCACACTTTCATTCTTGGCCAGTTGTTGTGCGGATTTCTTGAGGCGGTCACGAATTAGCATACTAAAATCTCTATTTAAAACATGGATAATAGCCTAAGCTGAGATTGGCTGGCTAGACCGGAGAGTCAGCTTCCTGGCCCTTGATTCTTAGCTGCGCAGATATCAACTATGGTAGCATTATAGCCACCACGGGTAGTGTGACTGGTGCGGGAGCTGTGTTAAAGGTCTATTATTTATACCTCGTATGTTGGTATAACATCTTTCAAGTGTTCCCCATGAGGTAAGAGGACGTTTTGGGTTTTAACGAGGCAATAAAATGGAATTTTATATATTATCAATAATGATTTCTGGCATATCTTTAATTTGGGTAGCGACTTTAATATTGATTTGTTTCCGGAAAAAGGGAGTAGAATTGAAAACTGTATTCTTACAGGGTCGGGGAGCATATGAAAAATTGGATGAGTATTATTCATATAGAGTGGTTGTGATATATAAAACTTGTAACTACCTTGGAGCCTCTTTGTTATTGCTGTCGATAGGCATACAGCTAGTATTAATACTAAGCCGATAGTATAAGGACGAATTAGGGCAAGTAAACCAACCAAGGAGCCGGTTAAACCTACATCGATTTGACGCTCTAGTTTGGTTCGCCTTAGCGGCGTAATCCAAGCAGCTATTCAATCAATGATGACCAGAGCTGTGTCTGCATACAGATCAACGGTACGGGAGCTTGAAATGAATACAGAATTTCACTGCTGGGCATGCGGCGAACCGCTGCTTGATCTGATATTACCGCTTTCACGAAGGGAAGAGTGCGCTGCTTGCGGTGCTGATCAACATGTCTGCAGAATGTGTTTGTCTTTTGATGCGAATGTTGCGAGGCAGTGTGATGAAGATCGGGCAGAGGATGTCAGCAATAAGGAATCGGCCAATTTCTGTGATTATTTCGCGCCTAACTCAAAAGTGGTTTCCGGAAGGGGGGCGGGGGAAATTTCAGATGTGAGTGGCCAGTTGGCTGAGCTCTTTGGTGACAACCCAAAAGAAAATCCGCAAACGCACGAAAATGAACAAGATGCGGCAATGCTGGAGTTGGAAAAACTGTTTAAAAAAGACAGTTGATAGCGGAGCGCCAAAATCAGATAACGCATTTTTCCTGAGTCATCTCGGAACGACAACCAAAGCCCTCAATCAGGCAATTTCAGGGTTTACCAAAAGCTTGACTTTATATATTAGAAATCGCTAAAATAAGTGTATAAATTAGGACTGTCTAATATATTGAGAGAGAGGTTGCCAATGAATATAGACCAAACCGTATTTGCCATTGCCGGCATTATGATCTTGTCCGGTCTTGCAGTTGGATCTTGGCTGCATCCATTTGGCTTCCTGCTCACAGCCTTTGTCGGGTTGAATATGTTTCAGGCGGCGTTTAGCGGGTTTTGTCCTTTGGCTAAGGGGCTTGGCAAAATGGGTTTACCGCCAGGCTGTGCCTTTAACCGTTAATTGATTTAAACGATTCCCTGGGAGCCCCAGTTTCATGCTATTTCTATCAGAAAGTGCTTGCCGAAAACCAGGCGGTTATATGAAAGCGGCTGGCCTGGTCAGTTTGTTGATGCTGCTAATTGTACTGCTGCCCAGTCTTTGGCCGGCATCGTTTTCGGCGCTGAATCCGGTGAAAGTGGATACCGATCCGGAAAACATGCTGGATGTTCAGGAGCCGGTCCGGGTACTGCACAACCAGATGCGTCGTGAATTTGCATTGTACGACATGTTGGTTGTGGGGGTTGTCAATCGAGAGCATTCCCAGGGGGTGTTCAATCAGGCTACGCTGACACGGGTGCATGAGCTGGCAGCTTTTGCGCAGACTCTGGTCTGGTCGGAGGGTGATAGCGAGAAGGGTGTTATAGGCGTTGATATGATAGCGCCTTCTACTGTCGATAATATTGAACAGGATGGTCTTGGGTCTGTACGATTTGAATGGCTAATGGCACAGCCGCCAACAAGCGAAGCGGAAGCTCTTGCCGTCGCTGAAAAAGCCCAGCGGTTGCCACTGTTGAATGACACACTGGTTTCTGCTGATCGCAAGGCGCTGGCGCTCTATATTCCCATCAGTGAAAAGAAGGTCAGTTACCGGGTGGCTTCGCAGCTGCGTGACCGTATTAATACGTTTACAGGAAGTGATCAATACTATATCACCGGTCTGCCGGTTGCCCAGGATCAATTTGGTGTGGAGATGTTCCAGCAGATGGCGATATCGGCACCAGTGGCGATGGCCTTGATCTTTATATTGATGTGGTTTTTCTTTCGCAATGTGAAGCTGATCATCTCCCCGATGATTGTGGCAATGGTTGCTGTGATTGTCACCATGGGGCTGCTGGTTGCCACGGGTCATACCGTGCACATTATGAGTTCCATGATCCCCATTTTTATCATGCCGATTGCGGTGCTGGATGCAGTACATATTTTATCGGACTTTTTTGATCGATATCCGCGTTCTAACGATCGTTATACCGCGTTGCGAGAGGTGATGGAGGAGCTATCGAAACCGATGCTATATACCTCTTTAACCACGAGCGTCGGATTTGCATCTTTGGCTTTAACGCCGATTCCGCCGGTCCAGGTGTTCGGTTTGTTTGTCGGTCTCGGAGTGTTGATCGCCTGGTTGTGCACCATCACATTGGTGCCGGCTTATATCATGCTGATGTCGGAGTCAGCATTGGCGGGATTTGGTCTGGTGCAGCATGAAAACCCGGATCAGCGACAACATCCCTCTTTGCTGGTGCGACTGCTCAACGCGACGGGCAGGTTTACCTATCAGCGTGCCAAACTGATTGTTGTGGCCGTGTGCTTGCTTGCCGGTGTTGCCTACTATGGCATTTCACAGATTAAAATTAATGATAACCCGGTGAAATGGTTTACCGAAAGTCACGATATCAGGGTTGCAGACCGCGAACTGAATGAGCGATTTGCCGGTACCTATATGGCTTACCTGACATTTCAGGCGCCGTACCAAGATTCGTCAGCCGAACAAGCCACTGAACAGGTGAGGCTGGCTATAGCCGGCCTGAATCAAACGGTAACCGAACCGTTGATTCAGGAAATGGCCCGGCAGCAGAGTAGTCTGGATTACCCTTCAAAGCTGCGCAGACTGGTTGATTTTGCAAGAAACCAGGCAGACCAGGCTGAAAGTGATGAGCTGTGGGAAAACTGGGATGCATCGGTGAGCGTGCTTGAAAATCTGATACAGGAGAGGGAAGTATTCAAATCGCCTCATGTGCTGTCCTATATCAGTGAGCTGCAGAACTATCTGCTCAGTACCGGGTTGGTGGGTAAGAGTAATTCACTGTCGGATATTGTAAAAACGGTTCACCGTGAACTGTTAGAGGGACAATTATCCGAATTTCGTATTCCGGATAGCAAAGCGGCTGTGGCACAAACCCTGTTAACCTATCAGGGCAGCCATCGCCCTCAGGATTTATGGCATTTTGTGACCCCGGATTACCGCCGAACAAATCTTTGGCTACAGCTGAAGAGTGGTGACAATCAGGATATGAAAAAGGTCGTAGAGGCAGTTGATCGCTATCTTATCGATAACCCGCCACCGCACTCGTTAGAGGCTGACTGGTTTGGCCTGACCTACATCAACCTGGTTTGGCAGGAGAAGATGGTGGCCGGTATGATGAAGGCATTCCTGGGTAGTTTTGTCATTGTACTGTCAATGATGGTGTTTCTGTTTCGCTCATTCTGGTGGGGACTGTTGAGTATGATTCCCCTGACCGTCACCATTGCGCTCACCTATGGCATTATTGGTTTGATAGGCAAAGATTACGATATGCCCGTTGCTGTGCTTTCCTCTTTAAGTCTGGGTCTGGCCGTTGACTATGCTATTCATTTTCTGGCGCGTAGTCGGGAGTTAAGGCAGCGGTACTCGAGTTGGCGTGAAACAGTGAGTGCTGTATATGGTGAGCCGGCCAGAGCTATTACCCGAAATATTATTGTCATCGGTTGCGGCTTTTTGCCCTTGCTCGCGGCACCATTGATTCCCTATCAAACGGTAGGCGTATTCATATCAACCATTTTGTTGTTGGCCGGAGCGGCCACACTTTTTTTACTACCGGCACTGATTCGACTGTTTGAAGATCGCCTGTTTGGGTGCGATGCCGGTGTAAATTCGGGAGATTAAAAATGTACCCACTGCTGAGAACTTCATTTGCGATAGCCTTGGTGCTAATCCTGTTGCCCTTGGGTCGGTCCTGGGCGATTGACGTTGATGAAATCGTAAGGAAAGCCAACCATGCGGCGTATTACCAGGGCAGGGACGGGCGGGCCCGTGTGACTATGTCCATCTTTGATGCTCAAAATCGAGAACGAACCCGCGAGTTCACTATCCTGCGTTGGGATGGTGAAGGTGAGGCGGACAGTGAACAGCGTTTTTATGTCTATTTCAGTCGGCCCTCAGATGTGAGTAAAACCGTGTTTTTAGTCTGGAAACACCTTGAGCGAGATGACGATCGCTGGCTCTATCTGCCGGCCCTGGATCTGGTGAAACGAATTGCCGCCAGTGACGAAAGGACCAGTTTTGTAGGGTCACATTTTTTCTACGAAGATGTTTCAGGGCGAGGCATTGATGAGGATGTCCACGAACTGCTCGAACAAACGCAGAACTATTATGTGATCAGGAGTACACCCAAAGATCCGGCGGCGGTCGAATTTTCCTACTATAAGAACTGGGTGCACAGGGAGAGTATGATTCCCGTTAAAACGGAATATTTTGATAAAAATGGCGCACTTTACCGTACCTATTCGGCGCTGAACGTCGAGCAGATTGACGGATTTAACACGGTAACCCAAAGCCGCATGGATGATCGACGTATAGGCGGTTATACGCAGATGAGTTATAGCCGTGTCCGCTATGATACTGATTTGTCCGAAGATCTGTTTACCGAACGTTACCTGCGTAATCCGCCGAGAAAGGAACTCAGATAGGATGAGCTTTTTGCGGGCCCTGTTTGTGGTATTTATTTATCTGGCTATGGCAATGCCAGCTTACGCCAGCGATGCGCCGGTGTTACCTGCCGGCCTTGGGCCTCCCGCAGCGTCAAAGGACCCGAAGCTGCCTGAAGGATTGAGTTCTCCGGGTGACATCGGCGCGAAGAGTTCCTCTGGCGAGCCTTCGTTACCTTTTGGCCTGGACGGGGCGTTTTCGAAAAACAATGCGCCGCTGGACAGGGAAACGAGCCAAAAATCATTGTTATCGAAATTAACCGGGTTCGCAGAATTCCGTGGTGGTAGCCGCATTGCCGGTGATGCCAATCAGAAACACAAGTCGATACTGGAAAGCCGGTTGCAACTGCAATGGGAGCAGCACTGGCAATCAATCGGCACCAGGATTACCGCAGACCTGCTATACGATGATCTGGTCAATGATCATGATGTGGCCCTGGAATCAGGGAGAGGCTGGCTGGATCTTCGTGAGGCCTATCTGTTGATTCGACCGACAGGCAGCATCGACCTGAAAGCGGGGCGACAAATTCTGACCTGGGGTGCTGGGGATCTGGTTTTTATTAATGACCTGTTTCCCAAGGACTGGAACTCCTTTTTTCTGGGGCGTGACAGTGAATATCTGAAAGCGCCCTCTGATGCAATCCGGTTCAGCTGGTTTAGTGAACAGGTAAATCTGGAAATTGTCTTCACCCCGAGGTTTGATGCAGACCGGTTTATTGATGGATCACGCATCTCCTTTTTTAATCCAAGTCTGGATAACGAAAATGGCGGTGTTGGTTTGATACCGGTCATCAGACCGGATCGGTGGTTTGATGACTCGGAGTGGGCGGTCCGCCTGTATCGTCAGCTAGGATCGTTCGAGATTGCCGTGTATGGTTATCAGGGGTATTGGAAAAGCCCGGTCGGGGTTGATATGCAAAGTGGCGATTCGATATTCCCCAAACTTCAATCATTTGGTACCAGTATCAGAGGACCTTTATATCAAGGTATTGCTAATCTTGAGTTGGGTTACTACTCGAGCCGGGACGACCGGGAGGGGGTGGATCCGTTAATCCGCAATAGCGAGTTTCGGCTGTTGCTGGGCTATGAGCAGGAACTGCTGGTCGATCTGACCGGTTCAGTACAAATATACTGGGAACAGATTCAGGATTACAACGCTTATCGAAGTAGTCTGCTACCCGGAATGCCGCCGCGTGATGAAAACAGGCTGGTCTGGACCGTAAGGTTAACCCGGTTGCTGTTCAATCAGAATTTAACGCTCTCATTGTTTAATTTCTACAGTACATCCGATCAGGACGGTTATCTGCGGTTAAAGGCGAATTATAAGGTTTCGGATAGCTGGCAGCTTGAACTTGGACTGAATCGTTTCTACGGAGAAAAGCGACATACTTTTTTTGCGCAGTTTGAAGATAACAGTAATGCCTACCTCTCATTTCGTTATGGATTTTGATTGTTAAAGTGCCCCATAAAGTCATCTTTTTGATATTTTATTGTAAAACACAAATTTACTTTTTCTGACTTCACAAATTAGTCATTTAGACTATGCTCAGTAAGGGGCTAACCACTATTGTTATCCAGTGGTTGTATAGAAAAATAAAAAAAATAACGAGATAGACTGATGTACAGAAATTTTCCTGCCCAACTGAATGGCGCAATATTGGGGTTGAGTGTCGCTTTTTTGAGTCTGACTCAACCCACCGAGGCAAATAGCCTGTCGGCTGCTCAACTGGCCGAGCTGCCCTTTGAGGAGCTCATGCAGATGGATGTCATGGTCTCCAGTGTCAGCAAAATGGACCAACTGTTGGCAGATACCGCCGCGGGTGTTTTTGTGATTACCGCGGAAGATCTTCGGCGCAGCGGTGTCAGTTCCATCCCGGAAGCACTGAGAATGGTTCCGGGAATGCAGGTGGCCCGTATTGGTAGCAGTGAGTGGGCAGTTTCCGCGCGAGGCTTTAGTTCGCGGTATTCCAAATTCCAGCTGATTCTTGTTGACGGTCGCAGCGTCTATGATCCCCTGTTTGGTGGTGTTAACTGGGATGAGCAGAATCTGATTCTGGAAAATATAGAACGCATTGAGGTGATAAGAGGCCCTGCCGGCAGTGTCTGGGGCAGTAATGCCGTGAACGGGATGGTCAATATTATCACCCGCCAGGCCAGGGACAGTCAGGGTCTGTATCTCTCTGTCGCGGGAGGGAATGAACTGGAGCGCTCGTCGCTGGTGCTCAATTATGGCGCGCCGTTGGCGCAGGGCCATTATCGGGTCGGCTTGCGTCACGCCCGGCATGGCTTGATGTCGGGTAGTGAAGGATTGGATGATAACGCCTGGCAGGATCAGCGCATTACCTTTGATTATCAGGGTGATCTTGCGCAGGGGCAGTTGTCTGTTTCCTTTGCGCTTTTCAGGATAGAAACCGAAACCCTGTGGCCTTCGATACAGTTTGACCGGTTTACCACCTTTGCGGTGGATCCGGAAGAGGATAAAGAGGGTGGTTCATTTCAAGTAAACTGGGAGAAGGAGATCGGGCCAAATGTGGCGCTCAGTCTGCGCAGTTCCTATGACGATATACACCGAAGCTCAGACCTTTTTGAATGGAACAGTGATAATTTTGACCTGGATGCAGAAATCACCTATTCCGGTTTAGCAAAGCAGGAGATTCGAGTTGGAGCGAATACCCGGTTCAGCCGCAGCGAGTTCATCAACAAGGGTGGTTTTAGCTTAACCATTACACCGGAGAAGGATCGTCTGGAAAACCTGAGTCTGTTTGTGCAGGATGAGATTCGTCTGAACCGGGCAGTGCGGCTTACCCTTGGCGCACGTTTTGAGGACTCCTCCCTTGGAGGCAGCGCGCTACTGCCGTCGGCGCGATTGCTTTGGAAACCCGCCGAGCAACACCGCGTCTGGGCCGCTGCGTCCCGGGCTGAAGCCACACTATCAAGATTTGAGTCGGATAACCTGCGTGTCAATACCGATATCCTGCCTCCCGGTGTGGCGGGACCCCTACCGGTATTGCTGACACTGACCAACTCCGGTGAGTCTCCAGAGAATTCAGAATTGCTGGCCTATGAATTGGGCTATCGTTTTCATCAAAGCGAGAATTTTGAAATGGATCTGACCCTGTTCCGGCATGAGTATGATCATTTGATTGACTCAGGCAGGGCACTTCCTCCCTACCTTTCAGCGTTTTCAGGTCAGTCCTTTACCCAGCTGGATCTGGTCGCCAGTGATACTGCAGAGGGCGAGTTATCGGGTGCGGAGCTTTCAACCAGCTGGAAAATCAATGACCAGATTTATCTGCAGTACAGTGGCAGCTATATCGAATCCGATATCGATAATGGCTCACCGGTTTTTTACGATGCGCCAGAATGGCAGCACTCTCTTCGGGCACTGTGGAACCTGAAACCGGAGATCAGTCTTGATAGCTGGCTCAGTTATGTCGACGCTGTGCCTGAGAGTGATATTGAAAGTTACTGGAATCTTAATGTTCGAGTGGCGTGGCAGCTCAGTCCCCGGTTTAGAGTGTCCCTGATGGGTAAGAATCTAATCGATTCCGACCGTGTTGAGTTTGAAAGAGAGAATCTGCCACCCAATAACCATGAAATGGTAAATTACTGGTTTATTAAGTTCGAATGGACACCGGGTAACTAGTGCCGGGCAGCATGATTGTTATGATGTTTAAACGACCACCCGGTAAAACTCTCCGTTACCTGCTGTTGGCGCTATTGCTACCGCTGTCTTTCAGTGTATCGGCGCTCGATGTTGATGTGGTTGCGCTGAAGGCAGCCTATTTGGCAAATTTTATGAAGTTTGTGAAGTGGCTGCCGGAGAATAATCATGGAAACCAGACCAGTGAAATCTGTTTGTTGGCAGAATCCGGCGAGTTGCAAGACGCATTGGTGAGTATTGCAAACTCGGCCGGAGCGCCGGGACGCTTCTCGGTAAGACGCCTTGGAAGTGATGCACTGGAGTCCCCTGAATCGACGCGAGCTTGCGCGGTGCTCTACTTTGAAGAAGAGTACAGGGATGCCATCGCCGACCAGATCAAATTGATGCTGGAAAGTCCAATATTATTGGTTTCAGAAAATGATGTGGGCAGCACTTTTTCGATGATCTCCATGTTTCTGGTTGGTAATAAACTTAAATTTTCCGTCAATCTCAGATTGGTCAGTGATGCTCAACTGAGCATCAGTTCGAAATTACTGCGACTGGCTTATCGGGTATACGAATAACTTATGGCAGGACTCAATTTCAAAATAAAAACCAAAATGGTCATTATTGTGATGGCCGTTGCGATGCTCGGTATGCTTGGTATCGGTATCCCGCAGGTGTTAAAGACGATCCGTTTGATTGAAGCCAACCAAAGCCGCAGTCTTGAAAGCGCGATGCAGATACTGGGGCATAACCTGTCAGCTTCGGTGCTGTTCCAGGATGAAGAGAGTGCCCAGGAACTGTTGCAATCGATGGGCGGGGATCCCTCGATTATCCTGGTCAGGGTGGTGTCAAATGACACCCGATTTGGTGTAGCTTTCCGAAATGATAAATTTCCATCCGAAGCACATCTTATTGAATCGGGGACGCTGAAAACGGAGCAGCTCTCGAAGCAAAATATTCTCTATATCCGTCAGTTGGTTCAGCATGACGGCCAATCGGTGGGTGAATTGCATCTTTATGCCTCTGATTTGCAGGTTCAAAGGCAGGTGGTTGACTCCATTCAGGGTTTCCTGATGGTTTTTCTGGTGGTGGGTGCCGTGGCGCTATGGGTCACCGTACAGCTGCGCAAAACCATCACCCGGCCGGTGTTAAAGCTCAATCGTATTTCGCAGGCGGTCATGAAAACAGGAGACTATTCACTCAGAGTGGATGTGAATGGTAGTGACGAGTTGGGTCAGCTGGCCCGAGATTTTAACCGCATGCTTGAACAGATAGAGAACCGGGATAGAATTCTGGAAAGTACCGTGCAGGAACGTACCAGTGAGTTACAGGGTCTGGCGGAGGACTTCAGGCATCGTGCGTTGCATGACGCGTTAACCGGTCTGCCAAACAGGGCATTGCTGGTGGAAAGGTTCCACGGCTGGACCGATAAAGCCAGAGAGGGGGGCGTAAAACTGGGTCTGTTACTGATTGACCTGGACAATTTCAAAGTGATCAACGATACCTTGGGACATGAAGTGGGCGATGATCTGCTGAAAATTATCGCCAGTCGCCTTATCGGTGTGATCAGGAAACAGGATTTTGTTTGTCGATTGGGTGGTGATGAGTTTGTGCTGGTGATCAATAATTTGGCTGAGATTGCTGACCTGGAGAAAAAAGCCGAGAGTATTATGGCGGCTTTTAAGGAGCCGTGTGTTATGAAGGGGCAGCAGTTGGATATTACGTTTAGTGTTGGCGGGAGTGTGTATCCCGATCATGGTAAAGAGTTGACCGAGTTGAAGCGGTCAGCGGACATTGCCATGTATAGAGCCAAAGAACAGGGGAAAAACCGGTATCAGCTGTTTATGGAGAGTATGGAGGAGAGTGCCAGGCGGCGCATGCTGGTGCAAAACGAGATTCGCTCGGCAATTCAGAACGAAAGGATCATTGTCCACTATCAACCCAAGGTAAACGCCCGCACCGGTGAGTTTCTCGGCTGTGAGGCGCTGTGTCGTTGGGATCACCCGGGTGAAGGCATCATTTATCCTGAGAAATTTATTGCCTACGCGGAAGATTGTGGTCTGATTCATTATCTGGATTACCATGTGGTGTCAACGGCGGTTAATCAGGTGCTTGAGTGGCACCGCAAAGGCTTTTCGGAGGTGAGGTTGGCGGTCAACCTGTCAGCCCAGCATTTCAGTAATGAAAATATTGTTGTTTTTATAGAGAATTTGCTCGCAGAAACCGGCTTTCCGGCTTCCTGTCTTGAACTGGAAATTACCGAAGCGGTATTCATCAGTGAAACCGAGATCGCGAGACACGTGATTCATGAGCTCAGAGCGTTAGGCTGCAAGTTAAGTCTGGATGACTTTGGTGTGGGCTATTCCTCCCTGAGCTACCTTCGCACTATGCCGGTTAACTGTATTAAACTGGATAAGTCCTTCATTGCATTGCTGAGTCAATCCGCTAAGGATCGCCAGTTAACCCAGGGAATTATTGCGCTTGCGGAAGGGCTTAATCTCGAGGTGGTTGCTGAGGGTATCGAAACGCGAGAGCAGATGGAATACCTGCTCGAATTGGGGTGTGACCAGCATCAGGGTTATTACTACGGCAAACCTATGCCAGTGGCGGCACTGGAAAACTGGATTGAGGCCTGGGATCGTCAAGATCAGCGGGAGCAGATTTACCTCAATTAGCATGAACAGGCCTTGCAAAAACTTCCGTCTGGAAAAACCTCGAGGTGTATCCTTTTTACGCTATCGGCCATGCCCTGTGTTGGAGAGTCGGCTTTGTTTAATTTGCTGAATTCCGTCAGGTTGTATAAACCGCCGCGATGCTGCTAATTACTGTAACGGAGTTTGTACAATGCTTGCTTTATGGCCTGAAAAATCAGATCATTGTGCCGCAAAATCCTCAGGTATTTAAATGGAATGGTATTTGCCGGAATGCTGAAAAATCACACGTCCTCGTTGAGACGTAACATCCTGTTAAGTGTATTACTGCTTGCAAGTACTCATTTAGCCATTGCCGCACAGGAAAAAGGTGTTAAAACCCAGCCTTTGTCAGAAGTGGCTTTATACCCTGAGAGATCGGCGCCAGCCAGTGTGGTCAGCCTTAACCAGGCGACCATCAGTGCACAGATAAATGCAACGGTTACGCAAATTCCGGTTCGGGTGGGGGATATCGTTGACAAAGGCGCTATCCTCGCGCGTCTGGATTGCACGGATTATCAGTTCTCCAGCAAAGTAGCGCTGGCTCGCCTTGACGAATTGAAGGCACGTATCCAGCTTGCCAAACGCCGTGTGAAAAGAGCTGCCAGTCTGTTACAAAAACAATCGGTTTCTGAGCAGACACTGGAGGAGAGGGAGGCTGATCTGGCAGTACTGCAGGCGAATTATCAAGCCGCTCAGGCCGACCTGGGGGTGGCTGAACTCAATGAGGAACGCTGTGTTGTCCGTAGTCCTTTTCAAGCGCTGGTTCAGGAAAGAGTCAGCGCACAGGGGGACTACGCGTCAATAGGCCATCCACTGGTGAGAATTCTGGACCTTGATGCAATAGAGGTTTCGGCGCAAGTGTTCGCTCAGGACGCGCGATACGTAGGCTTTGCTGACAAACTCCATTTCGAACACGCAGGACAGCGATATCCATTGAGTTTAAGGACTGTGCTCCCAGCGATAAATTCGCAAACACGAAATCAGGAAGTGAGATTATTATTCGCTGGCGAGGCCGCTCTGCCTGGTGCGGCAGGAAAGCTGTATTGGCGGGATGTTCGTCCACACGTACCGGCACATCTGCTGGTTAAACGGGATGGCCAGCTTGGGCTCTTTATCGTAAGTGAGGGACAGGCCCGGTTTATTGCCATGCCCGCTGCGCAGGCGGGAAGGGCCAGTCCAACCAACCTGCCGGAGTTGACGCCTTTGGTAGTTGAAGGCCACCTGGGCTTACGTGATGAGGAGCCAGTGTTGAGCGAGGGTGGATCCTGAAAACACAAACAGAAAAGTTTCAGATTGATGGCCTGAACGGTTGCTTTCATCATCCAGGTGGACAACCGAATAGCCGGGGGCGGGTGCTTGAACTGGCTTAGGCGGCTGCTATCCAATCATGTCCTGACAAATTTAACCTTTGTACTGGTATTGGTGCTGGGTTTTATGGCTTACCAGCAGCTTCCTCCTGCACGGGACCCAGAAATTAATTTCAACTGGATCACCATTATTACCGTGCTTCCGGGCGCTTCTGCAGAGGATATCGAGAGACGTCTCACTGATCCTCTGGAAGAGGCGATCGCGAGTGGTGTCTCTGATATAAAATTTGTAACCAGTACCAGTCGCGAAGGGATCTCGAATATTCTTGTTCGCTTTAATCAGATAGATGAGAGGACTTTTGACAAGCGGCTCAGTGATCTGCGGCGTGAAGTTCAGAATACTTACAATGATGAACTGCCGGACGATGCCAATGATCCCATTATATTTGAAATCACCAGCTCCAGCGGTTTTCCCTCTGCAACTATAGCGGTAACCGGAATTGGTTCGGATGAGAATCTGCGTGTGCAGGCTCGAAATATAAAACGGGATCTGGAACGTTTAAAGGGCATCGATCGAATTACTCCGATGGGGATGGACGATCCTGAATTACATGTAACCTTTTATCCGCAACAGTTGGAGGGGCTGGGTATCACACCGGCGGATCTGAGCGATACAGTGCGCGCCTATTTCAGAGATGTTTCTGGTGGGGATGTAAAAACCCGTGACGGGCAATGGCTGGTGCGGCTGGCTGGTACCAGTCCTGATCCCGAGGTGATGGCCGATTACATGATTATGACTGCCCAGGGAACGGTTACGCTGGGAAGTCTGGCTGAACTGTCGCGATCCAGTGAAGAGCCCTCTGAAATTGTCAGCTATAACGGGCAGCCCGCTCTACTTTTGCCGATCGTGAAAAAGGCTAATACCAATGTGCTCGAATTGGTCGATCGGGTTCAACAGTACATCGATCAGCGAAATCAGTTCAGTGCCGGTACGGGTGTGAAACTGGTGCTGGTGGATGATCAGACCATCAGTACACGAGATGCGCTGTCGCTGATGCAGAACAATGCGTTAATCGGTTTAATGCTGGTGTTGCTGGTGACCTGGGTGTTTCTGGGTACACGCGTTGCACTACTCACCAGTATTGGCATTCCCTTTACCTTGGCTGGTACCTTTTTAACCATCAAGACGATGGGCATGGGGTTGAATAACATGGTGTTATTGGGTGTCGTTATCGCCCTGGGTATGCTGGTTGACGATGCGGTGGTGGTGGTTGAAACCATGTATCGCCGTTTGCGTGAAGGGATGGCCGGGATTGAAGCGGCAATTGACGCGCTGAGAGAAGTCTTTGCACCGGTGACAACTTCCGTATTGACCACAATGGCAGCGTTTCTGCCTCTGATGCTGTTACCCGGCATTCTTGGCGAGTTTATGAAAGTCATACCCCTGGTGGTGAGTATTGCTTTGGCGATAAGCCTGATCGAAGCCTACTGGATGTTGCCTGCGCATGTGAGTGGTGCCGGTATCGGACGGAAAACCACCCAATCGATGCAGCATTGGCGAGAACGAATGACCCACCGGGTAAAACTGGCCTATACGCGCATTCTGCTAAAGGCACTTCGTCATCCGGTTATTTCGATCATCGCTTCGCTGGCCATTATTCTGCTGGCTGTTCTGATTCTGGCGTCAGGGAAAATTCACTTTAACTTTTTTGCTACGGATCCGCTGCGGCTGTTTTACGTTAATGTTGAGATGAAGCGCGGGACGACCCTTGAGGATACGGCGAAGCAGGTTCAGGAAGTTGAAAAGAGGTTGTTAACAGTCATTAAACCGGAAGAGCTGCGAGCGTCGGTCGCATATTCCGGGCAACAGTTTACAGAGACTGAGCCGTTGTTTGGCGATACCCTGGGGCAGATTATGGTCAGCCTGAATCCTGCCAGCAAGGAAGATCGAAGCGTCGATGAAGTCGCGGATGTGGTGCTTGCCAGTGTGGCGGATTTTCCAGACACGGAATCGATATCGCTGTTACGCATGAACAATGGTCCTCCAACGATGCGCGCCATCAGTGTCAAGGTGAGAGGAGATGAATTCGACGAGATTAAGCGGGCTGCTGACCGGTTGATTGATTATATGGAATCGCAGGGAAATTTTAGCAACATTTCACTGGATTACCGGCCCGGAAATCCGGAACTGGTTTTGCGACACAATGCTGAGGCAATAAAGCGGACAGGATTGACGCCTGACGTTGTGAGTCGGGCGATTCAGGCTTATGTGGATGGGGAGTTAGTGACCAGTTTTCAGGATCAGGGTGAAGAGGTGATGGTTCGGGTGCTGGCAAAGCAGCGAGCGCTGAACAGTATCGATGCCCTGTTGCGTCAGACGTTGCCTCTGCCCGGTGGCGGTTCTGTAGCATTGGGTGATCTGGTCACCGCTGAGTATGGTCTGGGGCAGTTTAACATCAGGCATTACAATTTCCGCCGTACCATTACACTGGAATCTGACATTGATAAAAACAGAATCAATACCGTTCAGGCTAACGATCTGATCAAAGAGGAGTGGCAGAGAATAGCAGCAGAATTTCCAACGATTAATCTGGATTTTACCGGAGAACTGGATGATATCCAGGAGTCTCTGGATGCAATCTGGATGTTGGGATTGCTGGGGATCGGTTTAATCTACATCATTCTCGGTACCCAGTTTCACAGTTACTGGCAACCGTTTATGGTGCTGACTTCTTTACCGCTGGCGATCACCGGTGTGGCACTGGGGTTGTTTGTAACCAGCAACCCCTTAAGTCTTTATACACTTTATGGTGTGGTGGCACTGATGGGTATCTCGGTTAACTCGGCTATTGTGTTGATCTCGGCGGCGAATGCGCGACTGGAAAGTGGTATGAGCGTACTTCATGCGACGGTTTATGCAGCCCGGCGTCGTGTTATTCCAATACTGATTACGTCATTGACCACGATTGCCGGATTATTTTCACTGGCAGCAGGTTTGGCCGGAAAATCGTTGATCTGGGGGCCGGTTGCGACGGCAATTGTCAGTGGCCTGGCAGTCTCAACGCTGCTGACGCTGTTTGTTATTCCGCTCATCTTCCGCACCACCATGGGGCGCAGTCATCGCGTAGTTGCTCGTGATAGTCATCGTTAGTCAGATGCTGTGGGTGAGCTCAGGGTGTGATTTAGGGAACCGTTAGCGGTTCCTGATAATACCAGCGACCATCTATTCTAATGAACAGTGAGCGTTCATGGTGCTGGCAGAGTTGCTGGTTTTCACTATAGGTGGCGACAAATTCAACCATCCCGTCAGTATCCCGTTCGCCACCATTCTGTACCGCAATCACTGACAGATGAAGCCACTTCACCCGCTTAAACTGCGCCTTTAATGCGCTGCGGTCTCCAGGTTTTCTATACAATGGATGAAGGGTGTCCAGTAAAAAACGCAGATTGGCTGATGCAAACGCACTATAGCGTGCGCGCATCAGCTGTTCGGCGGTGAGAGCCTTTGCCGGATCGTGGTGTATTCGCTTACAGCATTTGGCGTAGGGGGCCAGATTACCGCAGGGGCACCTGTCTGGATCTGTCATTTATTAAATCGATGGTTATTCGTAGGTACAGAGGTAAGCCGTATCACATTCGACCTTCAACTGAAACTTTTGGTTGGCTTCGACGATAAACTGTTGTCCCTGAATAAAGGTTTGCCATTGCTCTGAGCCGGGTAGCCTGACGGTGAGTGCACCACTGACAATGGTCATTGTTTCCTTCTGGCTGGTGCCGAACTCATACTCGCCTTTTGCCATGACACCGACAGTTGCCGGAAGTGTGTCTGCCTGAAAGGCGATGGACTTCACTTTTCCATCAAAATATTCATTTACATCAAACATATTAAAAACTCGCTGTTTATGAAAGCGCGCGATTATAGCAGTCTGGTTCTGGGAAGGGGAGATCGCTATAATCCAATATTACAAATGATCCCTATCTTTACACTATCAAAGAGAATTGAATATTGTCTACAGACCGACACAGTGATCATGTATCGCAAAAAGAAAAATTAAACCTGGAAACCTCTAAGATTGCCTGGACTGAGTTGCAACGTTTTTTTGCAGGAGGCTATACGCTCTTCGTTTCGACAGATCTGGATCTGCTTGAAGTCGCGGAGGCTATGGCCGATGATCGGGTGGAGCAACTGCAGGGGTGGGTAGATGCCGGGCTGGTTTCGGGTGTTTCCGATCAGCAGGCCAAAGCGTGGTTGGTGTCGGAAGCAATTGTCTGGGCAGTGGTTATCCGGCCATGGGTGCTGGTGCAGGAGAAAAGAGCAAACAAAACCGCGAAGCCAGCAGCTCATTAGTTAGATATTTTTGGGTGCTGAACAATTTTGTGTGCTGATTTCGACCGTCCAATTTGTTCTGGATAGTGTCTAAATGTACATCATTTTTGATCATTCTAAGATTGTGATTATCGGGCTTAACTGGTAATCTATACTCCCATCTTGAATAGGCTATGCAGTGGGCAGGGAGTGAGCCATGCAAGCCTGATTTATTCTCCTTACAGCTTAAATACGGTTCTTCAATGACGCATTTCATTTTCGTCACAGGCGGGGTTGTGTCTTCCCTTGGGAAGGGTATCGCCGCAGCCTCTCTTGGCGCCATACTTGAGGCTCGTGGCCTCAAGGTTACCATGCTTAAACTTGATCCCTATATTAATGTTGATCCGGGAACGATGAGTCCCTTTCAGCATGGTGAAGTCTTTGTGACCGAAGATGGCGCCGAAACGGATCTTGATTTGGGGCATTATGAACGTTTTCTGCGCTCCAAAGTGAGTCAGTTAAACAATTTCACAACTGGTCGGGTTTATGAGTACGTCTTGCAAAAAGAGCGCCGGGGAGAGTACCTTGGCGCAACAGTGCAGGTGATCCCCCATATTACCGATGAGATTAAACGACGGGTTATTGAGGGCGCTGGCGATGCCGATGTAGCAGTTGTTGAAATAGGCGGGACAGTGGGTGATATCGAATCGCAGCCATTTCTGGAAGCGGTCAGGCAGCTTAAAGTGGAGCTTGGGTCGAGCCGGGCGTTGTTCATGCACCTTACGCTGGTTCCCTATATTGGTACCGCTGGTGAAACCAAAACCAAGCCGACTCAACACTCTGTGAAAGAGTTACGCTCAATCGGTATTCAACCGGATATACTGGTGTGTCGCTCGGATCATGCGATAGATGATGGTGCGAGACGTAAGATATCGCTGTTTACCAACGTTGAAGAGCGGGCGGTAATTCCCCTGGAAGACGCCGACACCATTTATCGAATCCCCAGTCTGCTCAAGCAGCGCCGCCTGGATGAGATTGTCGTCGAGAAATTTCACCTCACCTGCAAACCTGCAGATCTGAGTGAGTGGGATCGGGTGACCGATGCCCACCTGCATCCTGATAAGGAAGTGACCATTGCAATGGTCGGAAAGTATATGGATCTGCTTGATGCCTATAAATCATTGAATGAAGCGTTGGTGCACGCGGGTATCCAGACACGTACCCGTGTCAAGGTTCGTTATCTCGATTCGGAAGAGTTGGAGCACAAGGGTGTTGATTCTTTGGCTGATGTGGACGCGATACTGGTGCCAGGTGGCTTTGGTGAAAGAGGTATTGAAGGGAAAATATTGAGCGTCCAGTATGCCCGGGAAAACAAAATACCCTACCTGGGGATCTGTCTGGGCATGCAGGTTGCCGTCATTGAATATGCGCGCAACGTGGCGGGTTTGGCGGATGCACACAGTTCCGAATTTAATCGTAAATCACCGCACCCTGTAATCGCATTGATAACCGAATGGACAGAAGCGGATGGCCAACTGATAACCCGTGATGAAGATTCTGATATGGGGGGAACGATGCGTCTGGGAGGACAGGTTTGTCATCTGGATAGCGAGTCACAGGCTTATCAATGCTACGGTAAGTCCGATATTGTTGAGCGGCACAGGCACCGCTATGAATTCAATAATAACTACGTTGAATCGATTAAAGGAGCAGGTCTTCGTGTTGCGGGTATGTCGCAGGATAATAGTCTGGTTGAAATTGTTGAAGTACCAGATCACCCCTGGTTTGTGGCATGCCAGTTTCATCCGGAATTTACATCAACACCGCGAGACGGACACCCGCTGTTTACCGGTTTTGTAGAGGCGGCTTTGCGTCAGCACGCTGACAAAGAGAAAGCGTAGCCAATATTTCGGAGTTGTGCGGAATGGATCAAAAAGTTATACAGGTCGGTGATATCAGTTTATCAAATCAGCTGCCCTTTGCACTGTTTGGTGGCATGAATGTGTTGGAGAGCAGGGATGTGGCGATGCGTGTTGCCGAGGCATATGTGGATGCTACCACCGCATTAAATATACCCTATGTATTTAAAGCATCGTTTGATAAGGCAAACCGTTCATCCGTTGACTCATTTCGTGGTCCTGGTCTGGAAGAGGGGTTGCGTATTTTTGAGGAGATCAAGCGTACTTTTTCGGTGCCTTTGATCACAGATGTGCATGAGCCGGGTCAGGCGGCAGCGGTGGCTGAAGTGGTGGATATCATTCAATTACCCGCATTTTTATCCCGGCAGACTGATCTGGTCGTTGCAATGGCCGGTACCTCGGCGGCTATTAATATAAAGAAAGCACAGTTTCTGGCGCCGCGCGAAATGAGCCATATTCTGCGCAAATTTGAGGAGGCCGGGAACGATCAGTTGATTCTGTGCGAGCGTGGTTCCTGCTTTGGTTATAACAATCTGGTGGTGGATATGCTCGGATTTGGAGTGATGAAGCAATTTGGCTATCCGGTTTTCTTTGACGTGACGCATGCATTACAGATTCCCGGAGGACAGAGTGATTCCGCCGGAGGTCGTCGCGCCGCTGTAGCTGAACTGGCGAGAGCCGGGATGTCCCAGGGACTGGCAGGTTTGTTTTTGGAGGCTCACCCCAACCCTGATCAGGCCAAGTGTGATGGACCCTGTGCGTTGCGTCTGGATCAGTTGAAACCTTTTCTGGAACAGGTGCAGGCGATTGACGAGCTTGTTAAGAGTTTTGCACCTTTGAATACAGCCTAATCGCTGGCGGGAGAGAGTGCTATATCCATCGTACCTGTTTTAGTTTTTTGAGATGAGTTCATTTTTGATGCCAGACCATTCCAGCTTTGGTTTTGTATCAATCTTCGGTTAAGCAATGGGCGTGTGTTGATACGTATACAGCCTCGGTAGTTGCATTGATATTCATATAATTAGGAGTTCTGGTCATAATGACGGAAATAATTGACGTTAAAGCAAGAGAAATTCTCGATTCACGAGGCAATCCCACGGTTGAGGCGGATGTCTATCTGGCTTGTGGTGTTATGGGAACAGCGTGCGCACCATCCGGTGCTTCAACAGGTTCCAGAGAGGCTTTGGAGTTGCGTGATAAAGATCCTCAGCGTTATCGGGGTAAAGGTGTGCTGACTGCAGTTAACAATATCAATACCCGGATTCGAGAGGTGCTGTTGGGTATGGATGCTGCAGAACAGGCTGCTCTCGATCAGAAAATGCTGGACCTGGATGGCACAGAGAATAAGTCAGACCTGGGAGCTAATGCAATACTGGCCGTATCTCTCGCCGCTGCGAAAGCGGCAGCTCAGGCCAAAAATATTCCGCTTTACGCACATATTGCCGAATTGAATGGTACACCCGGGCAATACTCGATGCCGGTGCCGATGATGAATATTTTGAACGGTGGTGAGCATGCCGATAATAACGTCGATATTCAGGAGTTTATGGTGCAGCCGGTGGGCGTATCAAGCTTTGCCGAGGCGCTGCGGTGTGGTGCTGAAATATTCCATGCACTGGCCGGTGTGTTAAAGAGTCGTGGTTTAAGCACTGCTGTGGGAGATGAAGGAGGCTTTGCCCCCAACCTGCCATCCAACGAATCGGCTCTGGAGGTGATTCGTGAAGCGGTAACCGAAGCGGGTTACGTGCTCGACCAGGATGTCACTTTGGCACTGGATTGTGCATCTTCCGAGTTTTATAAAGATGGTAGTTATCAGTTAAGTGGCGAGGGTAAGAGTTTTAATGCCGCGGGCTTTGCAGATTATCTGGCAGAGTTGTGTAACCAGTACCCTATAGTATCCGTAGAAGATGGAATGGATGAAAGTGATTGGGAAGGTTGGGCGGATTTGACGCGCAAACTGGGGGACAGGGTGCAGCTGGTTGGTGATGACCTGTTTGTCACCAATACAAAAATTCTAAAGCGCGGTATTGATGAAGGAATTGCTAATTCGATATTGATCAAGTTCAATCAGATTGGCTCGCTCACAGAAACCCTGGAAGCGATCAGGATGGCCAAGCAGGCGGGATTCACGGTAGTCATATCTCACCGCTCTGGTGAAACTGAGGATACTACAATTGCCGACCTGGCTGTTGCGACTTCCGCAGGACAGATTAAGACCGGTTCACTATGCCGTTCCGATCGGGTTGCCAAATATAACCGCTTGCTGCGTATAGAAGAGGAGTTAGGCTCTCAGGCCAGCTATCGTGGACGGCAGGAGATCAAGGGGCAAAGTTAGTTGCCCGGCGCTGATGTCGACTTTTTTAGGATGGAACTATGAGATGGTTCTGGTTACTGCTGTTTGCAATCCTGATTGGCCTGCAATATCGAATATGGGTCGGAGAAGGAAGTGTGGCTGAAATTTCTGGATTGAAGGCCAGAATTGCAGAGCAGCATGAGCAAAATCAGAGACTGGAAGCGCGTAATGAGCAATTGAAAGCGGAAGTGGCGGATCTTAAGCAGGGCCTGGAAGCGATTGAAGAAAGAGCCCGTACCGAGTTGGGGATGATAAAAGAGGGTGAAACCTTTTATCAGTTGGTGGAACCCGATCAAAAGGAAAAGCCTGATTTGGAGCCGCTGCCATGACCGCGGAGAGAACTGAATCTCAGGCAGTAGAGCGACAACAGTCGTTTTGGGTCGTCGTGCCAGCCGCTGGTGTCGGCAAAAGGATGCGGGCAGATAAACCGAAACAGTATCTGCCTTTGGCTGGCAAAACTGTGTTGCAACATACCTTTGACCAATTGCTATCGCACCCTCGTGTAGCAGGTTTGGTTGTCGCGGTCGCTGAGGCTGACAAGTTATGGCATAAGTCGGGTTATGCCAATCAACCAAAAATACGTGTGGTTATCGGTGGAGAAGAGCGTTGCCACTCGGTGATCAATGGACTTGATTTGTTAGCGGGCGATTTGGCGGAACAAAGTTGGGTGATGGTACATGATGTAGCAAGACCCTGTATTTCGCATAAGGATCTGGATCAGCTGATTGCAGCGACAGATTCGGCCATTGATGGTGCCGTACTGGGTGTTCCCGTGCGCGATACCATGAAACAGGTGAATGAGGCAGAGCAGGTATCCCGCACTGTTGATCGCACTACGCTGTGGCATGCCTTTACACCTCAGGTTTTTCGCTTGGGCGAGCTCAAAAAAGCACTGGTCGACTGTGTGAAGGATCAACGTCTGGTGACGGATGAATCGTCCGCGATGGAATCAATGGGATATCGCCCTTTGATGGTAAGAGGCAGTGAGACCAATATAAAAATTACGCAGCCTAATGATCTTATTATGGCGGAAGCTATTCTGCAGAGAATACAGGGGAGATCCATATAAAATGACGATCCGTGTTGGGCATGGTTTTGATGTGCATCGTTTTGATACTGACGTCCGGTCGGCGACAGAGATCAGGTTGGCAGGAGTATCCATCCCTTGTGAATTCACGTTGGTGGCACATTCCGATGGTGATGTGCTGATCCATGCACTCTGTGATGCCCTGCTCGGTGCTGCAGCCCTTGGTGATATTGGTGAACACTTTCCTGATTCGGATGATAGTTATAAGGATGCGGATAGCCGGGATCTGTTGCGCAGTGTGTTGGCCAAACTGAATCAGTTAGGATGGCAGGTGGTTAATGTCGATCTGACATTGGTGGCCGAAACCCCCAAAGTTTCAGCCTATAAGGAGCAAATGCGGATTAGCCTGTCCAATGTGATGGCCTGCCAAATCTCTCAGATTAATATCAAGGCAACAACAACAGAGGGGCTGGGTTATACGGGTCGTAAGGAGGGTGTAGCCTGTCATGCCGTCGTATTAATCAGCAAGAGTTAGTCACCTTTGTCGCATCCTACCGAGTCAGCCTGTGATTACCCGATGGAATTTGAGTTTGCATATGGCGTACCGCCATGCAGAGCACTCATTCGGGCAAAGCCTGAGCATTTTGTTGTTCAGGAGATACTGGGCTTCTCTCTTTCCGGTGAGGGTGAACATACCTTTCTGAAGCTTCAGAAAACAGGGTTGAACACCGATTATTTGGTAGAACAGGTATCCCGTTTGGCGGGCGTTCGAAAAATGGATATCGGTTATGCTGGAATGAAAGACCGGCAGGCGGTTACCAGTCAGTGGTTTAGCGTGTATCTGCCCGGCAAAGAGGGCCCTGATTGGCGCCGGCTTGAGGAAATTCCCGGTGTGAAGCTTTTACAGTTGGGCCGGCATACACAAAAACTGCGTCGAGGTCAGCATTCGGGAAACCGTTTTTGTATTCGGCTCAGCCAGCTTGTCGATGAACCTAGTGATCTGATTGGCCGGTTGAATTTGATCAGTAGGGGTGTGCCAAACTATTTCGGGCCACAGCGGTTTGGTCAAAATGGTGGTAATCTGGTGGCTGCCGACAAAATGCTAAAAAGAGAGATTAAGCCGCCGGGTAGACATTTAAAAGGTATTTACCTTTCTTCTGCGCGCTCATACCTCTTTAATTTAGTGTTATCCGAGCGGGTTGCAGATGGCAGTTGGTTAGTAGCCGAAACGGGTGACTGGTTGGCGAATACGGGTGTCTATAGGCAGAGAGAGTTTCCGACAGGGCCGCTTTGGGGCAGGGGGCGTATTGCTACTGAGAGCCGTATTGCATCGATTGAAAACAAAGTGGCTCACCGTTTTCCGCAATGGCATCATGGGCTTGAACATTCTGGTTTACAACAGCAACGCAGGCCGTTATGTTTGTTGCCAGAGGCGTTGCAGTGGTCCATAAACGGGGATGAGTTAGAGCTTGAATTTGTATTGCCACCTGGTGGTTATGCGACGAGCGTAATCAGAGAGTTGTGTGCATACCAAGATGGTGGAAAACAGCGGGCCAATATACCAAGGGGCGAGTCGAGTTGATTAGAAGCAGGCAAATGAGCGGGATCGGTATGACCTCCCAGCGTACGCGTGACCGGCTAATAAAGCGGTTACGCCGGGAGGGGATCGCTAACGAAGCGGTGCTTGAAGTGATGCTGAATACCCCCCGTCATATTTTTGTGGATGAAGCGCTGGCACACCGCGCATACGAAGATACGGCGCTTCCGATTGGTTATAACCAGACATTATCGCAGCCCTATATTGTGGCGCGAATGACAGAAGCTCTGCTTGCCAATGGCCCGGTTAAACGGGTTCTGGAAGTAGGCACTGGTTCAGGCTATCAGACAGCAATATTGGCGCAACTGGTTGACCAGGTCTTTAGTGTGGAACGAATTCTCCCCCTACAGGAGATGGCAAGAGAGCGTATGGGAGTTCTGGGTTTGCGGAATGTCAAAATGAAACACGCGGATGGTGGTATGGGATGGCCGGAGAAATCTCCGTTTGACGGGATTATTGTTACCGCCGCACCACGGGAATTGCCTGGTGAGTTGATCGAACAATTAGGGCCGGAGGGTAGACTGGTGATTCCGGTCGGACCTGAACGGGACCAGGATCTGGTGCTGGTTACCAAGAAAGGTGGTGAGCAGAAACGGGAAGTGTTGGAACCGGTCAGGTTTGTGCCCCTCCTTAGCGGTGCGGTTCGCTAGCCCGGCTCGCTCATGTCCAAATCCACTAGTAATCAAGGGCTTTTTCTAAGAGGTATGGCGATGGGTGCTGCCGATGTGGTGCCCGGAGTTTCGGGTGGCACAGTTGCCTTTATAACCGGTATTTACGAACGACTGATCGACGCTTTGGGTGCGGTTAATCTGCATTTTATTCGGTTGCTGATTGGTGGGCAGTGGCAGTCAGCCTGGCGCCATATAGACGGCACATTCCTTCTGTTGGTATTCGGCGGTGTTCTGGTCAGCGTCATATCGCTGGCAAAACTGATGAGTTGGCTTTTGGTTAATCAACCAAAAATGATCTGGTCCTATTTTTTTGGCCTGATACTGGCTTCGGTGGTTTATCTGGCAGGGCAGGTACAACTCAGGCAATGGCAGAACCTGGTGATGTTTATATTGGGGAGTGTGGTCGCCTATCAAATTACATTGATTGCGCCGGTTCAGGTGGAGCCGACGGGTCTGACCATTTTTGGTGCAGGAGCGATTGCGATTTGTGCCATGATTCTGCCAGGTATTTCGGGTAGTTTCATACTCGTTATACTTGGTATGTATGAGCCTATTATTAATGCACTAAAGGCCTTTGATGGATCAGTGCTTGGCTTGTTTGTGCTGGGTTGTATAACCGGTCTGTTGAGTTTTACACACCTGCTCTCCTGGTTGTTGCACCGTTACCATGAACTGGTTTTGGCGTTGCTGACGGGATTTATGCTGGGATCGCTTAATAAAGTCTGGCCCTGGAAACACACGGATAACGTGGCCGGAAAATTAATCGAACGTAATCTGGGGCCGGGTCAGTATGAAACGCTGGTGCAGGCTGATGCCCAGGTACTCATAGTGGTTGCTATGGTGACCATTGGATTGTTGACAGTTTATGCCATTAATTATGCGGGTAATGTGCGCTCGCGCTAGCCTGCTAGTCGCAGGGTTTTGTGTTGCGTTAATGATGCTGGCGGGATGCGTGAGCCATAACCACGCTCCGGTACGTGACCTGGAAAAGCCGCGCAAGATTACCTGGGGGCATCATCGCGTTGTTCAGGGGGATACCCTTTACTCGATCGCCTGGCGCTATGGTTGGGACTATCAGGCGCTTGCCAGAGCCAACCGTATATCTAAACCCTATCTCCTGAAGCCGGGCCAGGTTATCTATCTAAATCGCCGGTCCAGTGAGCGTGGCAAGAGCTCTGCAAACAAAAAAGTGGTTGCGCGTAAACCGGCAGAAAAAAAGGGCAAGGTGGCGAAGCCCAAACCGACTGGTGACGTAGTGAAGCGAAAGATGAACTGGAGCTGGCCCGCTTCGGGTTCATTGGTAGGCAGGTTTTCAAGGTGGGGAGAGAACAAAGGTATTGATATAGCGGTCAAAGGTAACAATGCAGTTCGCTCGGCGGCAGATGGTATTGTGGTTTATGCCGGTAACGGCCTGATAGGGTACGGAAATCTGATCATTATTAAACACAATGATACCTACTTAAGTGCGTATGCGAATAATAGAACGATACTGGTCAAGGAACAAAAGAGTGTTAAAGTTGGAGAGAAAATTGCCGAAATAGGAGGTAATGGCGCCAGGAAAAGCAGCCTTCATTTCGAGATCCGCAAGAATGGTAAACCGGTTGACCCGTTAATCTATCTGCCGAAATCCAAAGGCTAAACAATAAGGAGTTACAGTGGTTTTGATTGAAGTTACATTAAGTGATTTATATAACATGGTGAAAAAACGTGACTTTTTTTAAAAAAAGATTGATAATTTATAGCTATGTGAGATATAAATTACCTGTAGCGTGTGTGCTCCAGTATATAAAAAAAGGAAACGGCGATGGATAAGTCAGAAAAAGTTGTCGCAGATAAAAAGAATAAAGAGGAAAGTGATGTGCTGACCGAGAGCCCGGTAGACAAACAGGAAGCAATAATTAGTAAGGATTTGGGTAATCAAAAGACGTTGGATGCTACCCAGCTATACCTCAACGAAATCGGTTTTTCTCCGCTTCTGAATGCCGAGGAGGAAGTGTATTTCTCCAGGCTTGCATTAAAGGGAGACGAAGCTGCCCGTAAGCGGATGATCGAAAGCAACTTGCGTTTGGTGGTTAAAATTGCGCGTCGCTATATCAATCGAGGTCTGACGCTACTGGATTTGATTGAAGAGGGAAATCTTGGTCTGATTCGGGCGGTGGAAAAATTTGACCCGGAACGGGGCTTTCGTTTTTCAACCTATGCAACCTGGTGGATTCGTCAGACCATTGAGCGGGCATTGATGAATCAGACCCGAACCATACGTTTGCCAATACATGTGGTTAAAGAACTTAATGTTTATCTGCGAGCGGCGCGAGAGTTAACACAAAAACTGGACCATGAGCCCAGGCCGGAAGAGATAGCTGAAATGCTTGATCGCCCGGTTCAGGATGTAAAAAGAATGCTCAGTCTCAATGAGCGGGTCACTTCAGTGGATGTTCCGATGGGACCAGACTCTGACAAATCCATGGTTGAGAATATTACCGGGGAAGCGGTAACAGATCCCTCAGAGTTACTGCAAAGTAGTAATTTGCATGGCAATTTGACGGGTTGGTTGTCAGAACTTTCATCCAAACAGCGTGAGGTAATCGCCAGACGTTTCGGATTGTTAGGCTATGAGATGAGCACACTTGAAGAGGTGGGCCATGAAATTGGACTTACTCGTGAACGGGTGCGTCAAATTCAGGTTGAGGCGCTGAAACGATTGCGCAGCATTATGGAAAAAGAGGGCCTGAGTGGAGAAACAATTTTTAGCTAAGGTGAGCTTTTCAAAAAAAAGGGTGGCTAAAAAGCCACCCTTTTTTTGTGGGGCTAAAAACTAGCGCTCCAATTGGGCAAGTTTTCCGGGTTTTCCATCCCACTCTTCAGCGTCAGCAGGTGGATCCTTGCGTTCTGTAATATTAGGCCAGGTTTCTGCCAGTTCAGCATTAATCTCGATAAACTCGTTCTGATCTGAGGGAAGCTCATCTTCAGAAAAAATTGCTTCCGCCGGACATTCAGGCTCACATAATGCGCAATCGATACACTCATCCGGGTGAATGACCAGAAAGTTGGGTCCTTCATAGAAACAATCGACCGGACAGACTTCAACGCAATCTGTGTATTTACATTTAATACAGTTTTCGGTGACAACAAAGGTCATAAAAGAGAGTCTCCATAGCGCACTTGAGAATAACGCGACATTCTAATTTCCGCAGCGCAAATACACAAGCATCTTTTGCCTTACAACTTCTTTAAATCATAGATTAATTGCAGGGCATCACGTGGAGTTAAGCTGTCCGGGTCAATGTCATTGAGTCGCTCGACTGCCGGATGCGGCTGAGAAGCGCTGAATAGGTCGGGCTGTTTGTTGGGGCTATTATCTATGTGCAACTTAAAACTGGCTTCGCTTTGTTCCAGTTCCGCCAGTTTTTGTTTGGCTTCCTGAATCACTTCATAGGGTACCCCTGCGAGTTGCGCCACCTGCAGGCCATAACTTTGGCTGGCCGGTCCAGCCTGTACCTTGTGCAGGAAAACAATATGATCTTCATACTCGGTCGCATCCAGGTGGACATTGAGTGCCGTTGAAGCCACTTCTGGCAGGCTGGTTAGCTCAAAATAGTGAGTTGCAAACAGGGTATAGGGCTTTATTCTGGTGGCGAGGTGGTTCGCGCTTGACCAGGCCAGCGAAAGCCCGTCAAAGGTGCTGGTACCCCTGCCAACCTCATCCATCAGGATCAGGCTGTTGGATGTTGCATTGTGCAGAATGTTTGCGGTTTCTGTCATTTCAACCATAAAGGTTGAGCGGCCACCGGCCAGGTCATCTGACGAGCCCATGCGGGTGAAGATGCGATCAACAGGCCCCAGCACGACTTTATTTGCTGGCACATAGCTGCCTATGCACGCTAGTAAAACAATCAGTGCGGTCTGTCTCATATAGGTCGATTTACCGCCCATATTGGGTCCGGTAATGATCAACATTCGTCGCTCGTTGGACAGTTCTAGATCGTTCGGCACAAACGGTGTGTCCTGAAGCTGCTCTACCACAATGTGTCGACCCTGCTCAATAGTGATGCCGGGATCCGTTGTTAATTGCGGTGCGGACAGGTTCAGGGTATCTGCCCTTTCTGCAAGGTTAACCAGAACATCCAGTTCAGCCAGTCCTGCAGCGGAATCCTGTAATGGACCTAGGTGCTCAGCCAGTTGTTCGATGAGTGCTTCATAGAGCATTTTTTCTCGTGCCAATGCGCGACTTTTGCTGCTCAGGGCTTTGTCTTCGAACTCTTTAAGCTCGGGTGTGATAAACCGTTCTGCATTTTTCAGCGTTTGACGGCGAATATAATCCGCAGGGGCTTGTGCCGATTGTAGGCGGCTGATTTCGATATAGTAACCATGTACCCTGTTATATCCGACCTTGAGGGTGCTGATTCCGGTTCGCTCTTTCTCTCGGGTTTCCAGGTCAACGAGAAATTGCCCGGCATTTTCACTGAGCCCTCTGAGTTCATCAAGTTCGGCATCAAATCCGGCGGCTATTACGCCACCGTCCCGAATCACTACCGGCGGATTGTCAATAATCGCATCTGCCAATAGCTTTTCCAAAACCGGGAAACTACCGATGGTAGCGGCGAGCTCGGTTAATAGAGGTGCTTCCATTGCCGCAAGTAACTCAATAATACCGGGTAGCTGTATAAAGGCTTCTCGTAGTTTTAGCAAGTCTCTGGGGCGCGCTGACCTTAGTGCAACCCGAGCCAGAATTCGCTCAATATCGCCTACCTGCTGTAACCCTTGATGCAGCGGTTCCCAGAGGTATCGGGCTAGCAGGTCTGCAACAGCCTGTTGTCGCTTTTTAAGCAGGGAATGATCGCATAAAGGTCTGTGAATCCATCTTGCCAATAGGCGACTGCCCATTGGAGTGGCCGTGCAATCCAGGACGGAAACCAGTGTCTTGTCCTTGCCTCCTGTAAGATTGGTATCCAGCTCGAGATTACGCCGTGTTGCGGCATCCAGAATAACGCTCTGTTCCCGGTGCTCAACACTGATACTACGGATGTGGGGTAAAGCAGTACGCTGCGTATCACGCGCATATTGCAACAAACATCCGGCGGCCTGAAGTGCAACGGTCAATGTCTCGCAGCCAAAGCCGGCCAGATCCCTGGTGTTAAACTGTTGATTGAGTAGCCTTAGCGCGGTATCAGAATCAAAGTTCCAGGGTGGTTGTTTCCTCAAGCCAGGCCGGTCCGACCAGGTGGGATCCAGTTCTGATTCTTCATCGACCAGCAGTTCTGCAGGTCTGATTCGCTCAAGTTCACTCAGCAGGGCATCCGAACCGTTCACTTCAACAACATTGAATCGTCCGCTGCTGATATCGAGTACTGCAATACCGATCAGGCCTTGCCAGCCGGATTCTGTGTAGACAGCAGCCAGCAGGTTGTCACTCCGTTCGTCGAGGTAGGCATCGTCACTGAGTGTGCCCGGTGTAATGATGCGCACTACCTGTCTTTCAACGGGTCCTTTGGAGGAGGCAGGATCACCAATCTGCTCACAGATGGCGATGGACTCTCCGGCGCGAACCAATTTGGCAATGTATGCGTCTGCCGAGTGATAGGGAATACCGGCCATCGGGATGGGTTGGCCTGCCGATTTGCCTCGCGCGGTTAACGTGATATCCATCAATGCGGCAGCTTTTTTTGCATCATCAAAGAATAGTTCGTAAAAATCTCCCATTCGATAAAACAGGAGTTCGTTTGCATGCTCCGCTTTTATTTTCAAATACTGCCGCATCATCGGCGTATGTTGTAGCTTTTTGTCGGTGGCTGCGGTTACCATTATCAGTTGCTTCTGGTTTTCGAAAAGAAACCGATTTTACGTGATAAAGTGATCAGATATAAGCGCTAATTGGAGAACAGTTTCCAGATGGATGAAATCAGTTCATTGGTAGAGCAAACCGGAGTAGCGTTAATGGCTCGGGGAATGAAGATGGCCACAGCGGAGTCCTGTACGGGTGGGTGGATTGCCCAGCAGGCGACGGCGGTGTCCGGAAGTTCTGAGTGGTTTGATTGTGGGTTCATAAGCTATTCCAATGAAGCCAAGCAAACTATGTTGGGTGTGCAAAAGGCAACCCTGCTTGCCCATGGGGCGGTTAGTGAGGCGGTGGTGATTGAAATGGCTCGTGGTGCTGTTACCCGTTCGAATGCTGACGTGGCTGTTGCCGTCAGTGGCGTTGCCGGCCCGTCAGGCGGCACAAAAGATAAACCGGTTGGTATGGTATGGGTAGCCTGGGCCAGAGCGGATGGAGTTGGAGATAGCCGCTGTTTTCACTTTTCGGGTGATCGTCAACAGGTCCGGTGGAAAACCGTTGAAGCCGCATTTAAGGGCATTCTGGCCCTGTTGAAAAATTAGTGCTTTGCGGACTGAATGAAGTATGAAATAATACTGTTAATATATACAGTACTGTCAGCGTTTGTATTCTTAAGATCAATCAACATGAAAGAGGTGAACTAATGGACGAAAACAAGAAGCGGGCACTTGATATGGCATTGTCGCAGATTGACCGCCAGTTTGGTAAAGGTTCGGTGATGCGTATGGGCGATCAGGAGCGACAGGATGTCCCCTCTATTTCAACAGGTTCTTTGGGTTTGGATGTTGCGCTGGGTATCGGGGGATTACCGAAAGGCCGAATCGTTGAGATTTATGGGCCGGAATCATCTGGTAAAACAACTTTGACATTACAGGTGGTAGCGGAAGCGCAGAAAGCGGGAGGTACCACGGCTTTTATTGATGCTGAGCATGCATTGGATCCTCTTTATGCAGAAAAGATAGGCGTCAATGTCGATGACCTGCTGGTATCGCAGCCGGATACTGGCGAGCAGGCTTTGGAAATTGCTGATATGCTGGTGCGATCGGGCGCGGTTGATGTGTTGGTGATCGACTCGGTGGCAGCGCTGACACCCAAAGCAGAGATCGAAGGAGATATGGGTGACTCTCATATGGGCTTGCAGGCAAGGCTGATGTCTCAGGCACTGCGAAAAATAACCGGTAACGTCAAACGTTCCAATTGTCTGGTGATTTTTATCAACCAGATCAGGATGAAAATCGGTGTGATGTTTGGTAACCCGGAAACTACAACCGGTGGTAATGCTTTGAAGTTTTATTCTTCTGTACGTCTGGATATCCGTCGTATTGGCTCGATCAAGGAGGGTGATGAAGTCGTCGGTAATGAAACCAGGGTTAAGGTGGTAAAGAACAAGATGGCGCCGCCCTTTAAGCAGGCCGAGTTTCAGATTATGTATGGCAAAGGTATATATCGTCTCGGGGAGTTGATTGATCTGGGTGTCAAGCAGGGCCTGGTGGAAAAATCAGGGGCTTGGTACGCCTATGGTGGTAATAAAATAGGACAGGGTAAAGCCAATGCTGCGAGATTTCTGGAAGAAAACCCTGATGTAGCCGAGCAGATAGAATCAAAAATCCGGACTGCATTACTGGGAGATGTGCCCGGTCAAAAAGAAACGGACGCACTTGAGGCAGAAGTCTGAGCAGAAAGTCCCTGGAAAAAACTTCAGAGATAAGGCGTGCCGCTATGGATCTGCTGGCACGTCGCGAGCACTCGCGCTTCGAACTGGAGAATAAGCTGCAGCAGCGCGTTGCAAACTCAACAGTTCTGGCTGAGGTGCTTGACCAGCTGTCAAAGGAGCGCTTGCTGAGCGATGAGCGCTTCTGTGAGGCTTATGCGTATTACCGCAAAAACAGAGGTTTTGGCCCAGTACGTATCAAGGCAGAATTGAAAGCCAGGGGCGTTGACGAGCATCTGATCAGTGATTGCCTCAATGAGTACAAAGGTGATTGGCTGGGGGTTACGGTAGAGCTGATTAAGAAGAAGTATGGTGATACGCTGGAAATGGATGTTCAGTCACAGGCAAGGAGGCAACGTTTTTTATCTCAAAGGGGGTTCACCTTTGATCAGATAAAAAGAGCTATAGCGGAGTTGACCCGTCAAGAATAAGTCGTTGATGCGAGGGGCCGGCAACGCTGGACCGGGAAGGGGTTGAGGATAGCAATGAGACTGGCATTTATTGGATTGGGAGTGATGGGTTTTCCCATGGCCGGACACCTGTTGAAAGCAGGACATGAAGTGGTTGTCTATAACAGGACGTACCGTCGTGCTGAACAATGGGTGGAGCAGTGGGGTGGGCGAATGGAGATGACGCCAGCCGATGCTGCGCAAAACGCAGAACTTATATTTGCCTGTGTTGGCAATGACCAGGATTTGGAGAGTGTGACTCTGGGCAAGCAGGGTGCGTTTGAAGGTATGTCTGCCGGATCACTTTTTGTGGATCATACGACGGCCTCTGCGGATATCGCCCGTCGGTTATTTGAGGCTGCTCGTGATAGGGGCTGCTCATTTATGGATGCGCCTGTTTCTGGTGGCCAGGCGGGTGCTGAGTTGGGTAAGTTGGCTATTATGGTTGGAGGAGATCCGGAAGATTTCAAGCGAGCGGAACCAGTTCTCTCCTGTTACGCCAAATCGATAAAGCTAATGGGTGGTGTGGGCTCCGGGCAATTAACTAAAATGGTTAATCAAATCTGTATCGCTGGATTGCTTCAGGGGTTGTCGGAAGGGCTAAACTTTGCCGACGCGGTTGGTTTGGATGGGCAGCAGGTAGTGGATGTTATTTCCAAAGGAGCGGCACAATCCTGGCAGATGGAAAACCGGTCATCGACGATGCTGGCAGATGAGTTTGAATTTGGTTTTGCCGTGGACTGGATGCGCAAGGATTTAGCCATCGCAATGGCAGAGGCAAAACAAGTCAATGCGCCACTCCCTGTGACCGAAATTGTTGATGGTTTTTATCAGGAAGTACAGGCGATGGGTGGGGGCCGATGGGATACTTCAAGTCTTATCGCGCGATTGCGTGGTAAAAAATAGTTGTTCATTTCTGGGGTTTAATTCCGGTTTAATGGCGTGCTGATTGACCAGATGATGTGCAAACCGAACAGTACGCCGGTTAAAGGTATGGAAACAATAAAAGAATTTTGAGTCTACATTCTTTCGTTGACGGTTGTTACAGGAGCAACCCCCCTGGTGGTCGGCATTCCTGATTAGCAATACCTTTTGCAATGCCCGGCGTAGCGTCCATGGTGTGTTCAATGGTACTGTAAGCATTTATAGTGGTTTGTCGGGCAGAAGACATAAACAGGTTGTAGCGGTTATCAAACATAAAAGACATAAAAGAACAGAGGCGATTACTTCACAGCCAATCGGTCCGCTGATGTTCAGGCTCACTGTTCCCATGATTTTTGGAATGGTTTCGATGGTGATGCTGGGTATTGTTGATACTTTCTTTATCAGTATGCTGGGTACGCATGAGTTGGCAGCGGTCAGTTTTGCTCAACCTGTTGCCAACACCGTGATCAGCGTAGCTTTGGGGTTGGGGATGTCGCTGGGAGCATTGGTCTCCCGTCTTATTGGGGAAAAGAAGCACAAACAGGCTGCTCGGTTGATTACCGATGCAAATATTATATCGGCTATCATTGCAGTCACCATAGCCGCAACAGGAATTATGATCATTGATCCGCTGTTTACGGCTTTGGGAGCAACCAAGGAGGTGCTGCCTTTCATCAGAAGCTATATGAATATCTGGTTTATCGCGGCGCCAATGTGGATGTTGACCATGATCGGTAATAATGCGTTGAGGGCGATTGGGGATATCAAGCTTTCTGCGCTGATTATGACACTGCTTTCGCTTTTGAATCTGATATTTGATCCCCTGCTCATTTTTGGCATTGGCCCTTTTCCGGAACTGGGTGTGGCTGGAGCTTCGTTAGCGACGCTGATTGCCTGCTCAGTCGCTTGGCTTTGTTCGATTAGCGTACTTGGTTTCAGAGAAAAACTGCTTCAATTCTGCCGACCGAGACTTTCGCATTTAATTCCCAATTGGAAGGAATTGTTCAAGATTGCAGTGCCTTCGGTAGCCGCTAATATTATGACGCCACTTGCAGCATCAATATTGACGGCTATGATAGCCCGTTTTGGTCTTGAAGCGGTTGCCGGGTTTGGTGTCGGGGCGCGTATCGAGTTTTTTAGCTTAATGGTTGTATTTGCGCTTTCATCGACGCTGCCTATGTTTATTGGTCAAAATCTTGGTGCGGGTAAACCGGAAAGGGTCTATTCGGCGATGATGGGCTGCCTCAAATTTTCACTGCTTTTCCAGGCGCTTGTATACGCGCTGTTGCTACTAGCCGCGCCTGCGATCGCTGCTACTTTCAGTGATAACGCTGAGGTGGACCGTGTTATACGCCTTTTCCTAATGATCCTGCCGCTAACCTATGGAGCACATGCTGTCGTTATTTTGGTCATGGTGTCGCTAAATGTGCTAAGGAGGCCGCGTACCGCATTGGTTACCACCAGTGTAAGATTGTTATGCCTTTATCTGCCGCTGGCATATCTGGGTTCTATTTGGTGGGGTGTTATAGGTATTTTTATCGGTGCTGCAACGGGAAATATTATTGCTGGTGTAATTGCCTACGGAATTATCAAAAGAGTATTGGCGTCACAGGGTATCTCTGCAGATTATCACACTAAATTGGAGACGGTGTCACAGTTAAAACCGTGAGTTGTATGCACCCACTCGAGACTGGCCGAGTGGGTGTGGTTAAGTTCTGAAGAGTCCTTACGCCCGTTTCGTTTTATTATGCTCCCTCGATATCAAATGCTGACAGGTCAACATCCGCCATGGTGGCTCGTTTGAATTTGTCAGGGCGAGGCAGGCGCACGGTAGCATCAATACCCATGCGGCACCATTTATCATCTTCAACCATTGGATTCAGTCTGTGGCCGATGGCATCCGGTATTTTTAACAAATCAGTTTCAAAGCAACAGCGTGTTGCAACTGCCCAGTCCACATCTGCAACATTGTAAATATCGACATCGGTATCAACCACGGTCACAGTTTTTACGAAGGCCAGTGAAACAAAAGCCGCCATCATGGCGTTACGCTGACTACCCTCAAACTTTTTGTCAATCTGTACAACCAGATGGTAGGGTACGCTGCCATCGGAAAAATGTACGGCTGTGACTTCGGGTACCAGACTTCTGATTTTCTCAAACGCCCCTGATCCCGCAATAATGCCATACGCATTACCTACCTCTTTGCCAGAGAGTATTGAGTGGAATACCGGGGTCTCCCTGCGGGTGATGGCTGTTGCTTCAAAGACCCAGCGGGCTTCACGTTCGGCATAGTATCCTGTTACTTCGGCATAGGGGCCTTCCTGTTCGCGAATTTCCGGAAGAATTTTACCTTCGATAACGAACTGTGCGTTGGCTATGCCTTCAACGGCAACCGTTTGGCTTTCAATCAGTTCTACGGGCGCTCCTCTTAATTGACTTGCAATACCTAGCTCATCCATTTCGAGAGCCGCTGCGGAAGCGGGTACGGCACCTGCCATGCATACGGGAAAATCAACGCCATTATTGACGGTGATTTCCAGCGGAACTCCTTTGGCTTCGGCTCGTTTGTAATAGTCCATCAGGTGTCCCAATTCCTCCAGCAACAGGGTCATTCTATTTTCACCGGTCAGCATCATGCGGTGAATGGACAGATTTCTGACTCCGGTGTCAGGGTCTTTGGCAATGACCACGCTCGAGGTCAGATAGCGGCCACCGTCACCTTCGGCATGATGGGGAATCGGTAGTTGAGTCAGGTCGGGTTTTAACTCTATTACTTCGTTGGCCGGTCCCTGTTTCAAAACAACCGGATCCATGGGTGACTGATGCCACGCCTTGATGCCATCAGCCAACACAAAGGGGAGTTTGGCGCTGTTCGTACCAAAAAATTTTGCCATCATATCCCTATTCCAATAGAGGCCGATCAGCACGGGGTAAGGATGTCCCCTGACGTTTTCAAACAGAATTGCCTTGCCGCCCTCGAACTTTTTGGCTATACCTGCGAGTTCGCAGACTGGGTTGACTTCGCTTTTAACACGGATGAGATGGTTGTTTTGTTCCAGATAATCGATATAGGACTGAATATCTATCAAATTTCTTTGTGCTAGGTCCATTTTGTTTTCCTGTGCTACCTGAATAGCCGGGGGTCATATTTATTCGCAATGCTCACCGGCTTGTTGGATTTGGGTGACTGGTAAAAACTTGTCAATTACACAGTCGACCAGTTGACACCAAATTGATTAATAAGGGTTTTATCCAGTGGGGCGAGTATACATAAATTCGAACTATACCCGCTATGCCTAAAGTGTAGCGATTTTCGAATAGATGATGGGGCGGCGTCCCCGGTGTTAAAACCATTCGATATTATTTCAGAGTTCGATGGTTTCCATAGGTAACTCTGGCTGAGTCAAAGGTTACTAAGGATATCTGGCAGCGCGTTATCCTGGTTAACCAGACTTTCCTTGGTTGATTTAGGTAGTTTTTTAATATGACTCTCGGCTTTGAGGGCGCAGCTTCTGGTGCCGACCGGAGCTGACCACTCCAGTTTTAGCGGGCCTTTACCTTTAAGGTACTTTGCGCCTTTGCGACCTCCTGCCTGATGTTCGGAAAAACGCCTTTGAACATCAGTCGTGATACCGGTGTATAGACTACCATCAGCGCTACGAATGATATAGACGAACCACTGCATTATGATAAAAACAGCATCTTTGTTAGGGCCAGTTATCAGGGCTTAATAAAGACATGCTCTGTTTCGACCAAATTTCTTGGCTTTGTAGAGAGCCTTGTCTGCGGCGTTCACTATTGCCGCCATATTGTTGTTGCATTGAGTCAACTCGGCAACTCCGCTGCAGACCGTGGTATTAACAGGGAGCTCCTGATTGCTGTTTAGCAGTTCATCCTGGGCAATTTTTGAAACCAGCTTTTGAGCCAGTTGCAGAGCGCCTGAGGCGTTGGTATTTGGCAGTGTGATCAGAAATTCATCTCCGCCAATACGGCCAACATCATCTACATCGCGAATGGTGCTTCGACAGATTTCGGCAACACTTTTAAGCACCTGGTCGCCATACAGGTGGCCCATTTGATCATTGGTTTTTTTAAAGTGATCAATATCAAGCATAATCAGTGAAAAGGGGAGGTTGTAGCGGATTGATTTGATGAGCTCTTTTTCTGCGATGTTGAATATTTTCCGGCGATTAATGATTTCGGTCAACGGATCGGTTTCCGCAAGCTTTTTAAGCTCCATTTCCATTTGCTTGCGCTCGGTAATATCTGTCGCGATAACACCGGTAGCAATCAGTTGATTGTTGGTATCGAAAATAGGGAATTTGGAGGATAGGAAGTACCTGATCTCTCCGTCTATTGGTACCGGTTCTTCAATCAGGATGACCTTTTTCTTGTTAATGACTTCCAGATCAGCTTCCCGGAACTTGTCAGCGGTTTTGGCGGGGAAATTATCGGCATCCATGCGGCCTATAAAATCTTTTTCGGGAGTGTTAAATAATCGCTCGTACTGTCCATTTACAAACAGATATCGACCATTCAAATCCTTTGCTGCAACGCAAGAGGTCGCATGATTGATTATGGTCTTCAGCAGTTGATAATTTGTTTCGCTAAATTGATCGGTCATTGCCGATACCGCTCCTTACTATAACTAGTTTAATAATAGCCAATAGGGTCGGGAATGCCAGAGCTTTACGCCTCTTTATTTTACGTGATTGGCTGGCTTGCATGCGCTCTTTTTATTGGCTTCAATGATGAACTCGTTAAGATTTATAGTTGCCATTATTTTAGATTATGCTTAACTTGATCAGCAGTCTGTACATTAACAAAAGGTCTACACAGGTACTATGGAGTTAGAAGAAGAAAAAGCAGGACGAAATAAACAAACGGTGCTTGAGTTTATCGAAGCCTGTTGCCATAAAGATATTGAACAAATAGTTTCCTTTTTTGACGAATCAACCGTTTATCATAATATTCCATTAGAGCCGGTGGTTGGTGTGACAGCGATTCGTCAAGTGATTGAGCCTTTCTATGAGTTGGCGCAAGAGATGCAGTGGGTCGTGAAGCAGATTGCGCAGACAGATGAAGGCGTCGTACTCACTGAGAGGGTTGATCGTTTTTTGATCAAAGAACAGTGGGTAGAGCTTTCGGTCATGGGTAGTTTTGAGGTGGCTGGAGGCAAGATTGCTGTTTGGCGTGACTATTTTGACATGGAACAGCTACGTGAACAGCTTTCCACGCTCTCTTGATCGTTTCAGGTTTCGCTGACAAAAGTTAAGGCAAGACCGTTGTTACACCAGCGTTGACCGGTGGGGTCGGGGCCATCATCAAATAGGTGTCCCTGGTGTCCGCCACATCGCGCGCAGTGATATTCCGTGCGTGGATAAATCAGTTTGAAGTCGGTTTGAGTTTCCGTATGCCCGGCGATCGACTCATAGAAGCTCGGCCAGCCCGTGCCACTATCGTATTTGGCTTTTGAGTTAAACAGTGCCAGATTGCAACCGGCACAATGGTAGGTACCCGATCTTTTCTCGTGATTCAAATTGCTGCTATAGGGATATTCCGTGCCCGCGTCTCGAAGAATAGAGAACTGGTCCGGTGTCAACCGTTCACGCCACTCTTTCCTTGTAAGTTTAATTTTTTTAATGATACCGTGATGTGCAAGTAAATTAGTCTGACCTGGAATCCCCAAAAAGGCTAAGGCAGTAGTACTGAAGAGAATAAAATGACGGCGGTTCACGGCAGCCCCTTGGTAAAATTAACTCTGGTATTGGTATGATATCAGAGCGTCTGTTAAGTTCCTGAGTTAGGAAGTCTCTAGATGTCATTTCTTGTTTTGCGCATCAAAGCAGGCCATTTCCTCTCCCCGAAAAGTTAACCCGGGCTTATTCAAAGGCTTGTTAAGGATTTTGTGCAATAAAAGTAGCTCGTATCGGGGCGGGGTGCCCTTCAATGGTAAGGTGGAGGTTTTTAGGGTCCAGATAGTTTTCCAGAGAATGAAATCGCATCCAATTGGTTGGCCTCTGCTCTTCAACGGTAGTACGATTGATATCAACCAGTCTGACTTGATCAAACCCCACTCGCTGCAGCCATCCGATGAGTGTATCGCAGGTGGGTATAAACCAGACATTACGCATCTGTGCATAGCGGTCTTCAGGAACCAGAACTTTGTCCTTGCCTCCTTCGATGACCAGTGTCTCGAGAATCAGCTCCCCTCCCGGACGCAGGCATTGCCTGAGTTCCTCAAGGTGGTCAAAGGGCGACTTGCGGTGATAGAGCACGCCCATAGAGAGCACGGTATCAAAAGCTGCCATTTCAGCCGGCAGGTCCTCGCTCCTTAGTGGCAGGAAAGAGATTGGCAGGTTGCTGGCATAGCGTTTGATCACCTCAAACTGCATCATAAATTTCTGTGAAGGATCTATCCCTAAAACCCAGCGTGGATTTTGATCGAGCATGCGCCAACAGTGGTATCCATTACCGCAGCCAATATCGAGTACCTTACGCCCCTCAAGTGGTTGAATGTGGGGAGTGACTCTTTGCCATTTCATGTTTGAGCGCCACTCGGTATCAAGGTCAATACCAAACAGCTTGAACGGCCCTTTACGCCAGGGATGCAGTAGCTGTAAACAATCGATAAACTGCTGTTTGGTAGAATCGTTTATCTGATCAGCTGAGCCGATCGTTACATAATCACTGTCAAGCGAGACCTGATCCGGTATAAGTACCGGCAGGTTGTTAATGGATTTGAGCCAGTGTGACAGTTCTCCGTGGTAACGCTGATGGAAACGCTGATCAAGGACTGAGCGGAAGCTGGGCTCGTACTCTTCCAGTCCATGTTGTTTTAATAGGTTGTAAAAAATTTTAAAATCAATCATTTAGAGGATATTATTGAAGTAAATCCAAAGCATTTGAACCAGGTGGCGCATTGTGTGAAGCCAGACTCTTTCAACCGTGCCACATGGGTGTCTGATGATTCAGGAATCAGCACATTCTCCAGTGCGGATCTTTTTTGAGAGATCTCCAGGTCAGAGTAGCCGCGCAGCTTCTTGAATCCGTGATACAGCTCCGTTAGCGTATTTTGCGAGCTGCTGTCGTCTTCCTTCATCTTTTCGGACAGGATCAATACTCCCCCGGGATTCAGCCCCTGATAAATTTTACGCAGCAGGGTCAGTCTTTGTTTGGGCTCAATAAACATCAGTGTAAAGTTCATCACCACCATGGATGCGTTACGGATAGGGGTTTGCAAAATATCTTCACATCGAATCTCGACCGGAACAGATGAATGATCTGCGTTGATGTTGACCTCACAGCGTGTTGCCATCGCCGGCGCGTTATCCACCGCAATGATGTGACAGTCTGAATGGGGCAGGTTATGCCTGATGCTCAATGTTGCCGCACCGAGTGAACAGCCCAGATCATAACAGTTGGTACCTGGCTGTACGCGCTCACGGGCAATGACACCGATCATTTCCAGCATCATTCGATAGCCGGGAACGGAACGACCGATCATGTCTTCGAATACGTCGGCGACATGTTCGTCAAATTTGAATGCTTCAATTTGCTCGCGTGGCGAAGCGTATATTCGATCTTTTTTCACGATTTGCTAACGGGTTGGTTAAGAAGATTGCGCTGATACGCAAAGGATCTGATTTTCAGCGAGCGTTATATCACAGAACGTCGTTATCGGCAGCATTGAATACCAATTTACCCTTAAATTAGTCCTTGCTTCCCCAGAGTTCCTCGAGCCGCTGGTCACGGCCACATCGATAGCGGTAGTATTTATAACGTACCGGGTTTTTGAGGTAGTAGTCCTGGTGATAATCTTCAGCCGGATAAAACGTGCTGGCAGCGGAAATTTCGGTGACTATTTTGCCGGGGAAGGGTTTGCTGGCTGTTAGCGATTGTTTGGAGGATTCAGCTGATTCTTTCTGCTGTGCATTGTGATAAAAGATACCGGTTCGATACTGGCTGCCACTATCACAAAACTGCCGGTTTGCTGTGGTTGGGTCAATATTGCGCCAGAACACCTCCAATAACTGTTGGTAGCTGATTTTATTGCTGTCAAAGCGCACCTGTACGGCTTCTGTATGACCACTTCCGCCCGATGAAACCTCCCTGTAGCTGGGGTTCTCCTGGTGACCACCGATATACCCCGAGGTGGTGCTGATGACACCTTCAAGTTTGTCAAAGGGTGGTTCCATACACCAGAAGCAGCCTCCCGCAAAAGTCGCTTTATGGTAGGTCTGTGGCTCTGCAGTCAAAGTTGAGCTGATTGAAACGAGGATGGTTACAAGAAAAAAAGATGCAGCGATCTTCATTCGGGGCATACACATGGCCAACTCCTGCAATAGCAAAATTGTCTCTCGTGTGTCGGACTGCCCTGTGAACTATTAGTTGCATTCAGTGTTAAAAGAAATAATGATGTGACCAGACCCGAGTGAAATGGCTAAGAGGGATTGTTGATGATTAAGCTCTATAATTTTGGCCCATTTGGAGACTTGCCGGATCCAAGTCCTTTTTGCGTGAAGGTTGATGCTTATCTGCGGATGACGGATCAACCTTTTGAGGTGATATCCGGTATCGATAACCTTAAGAAAGCGCCCAAAGGTAAACTGCCATTTATCGAAGATGAAGGCAAAGCGGTCGCCGACTCCACTTTTATCATTGCTTATCTAAAGCAAAAATATGGCGACCCTTTGGATCAATCACTGAGTACGGAGCAAAAGGCTGTTATTCATGCTTATACCAAGATGATGGATGAGAACCTCTACTGGTGCCTGGTGTGGTCACGTTGGGTGAGTGATGACCTCTGGCCTCAACTCAAGGAGAGTTTTTTTGGTGGCTTGCCTCCAGTAGTTCGTGATCTTGCCGCAGCAAAGGTGCGTAAAGGGGTGGTCAGAGATGTTAAGGGACAGGGTATCGGGCGTCATCCGAAAGAGGATATTAAAACCATCATGACACTGGACCTGGAGGCGTTATCCGCCCAGTTAGGCGATAAAACCTATTTCATGGGAGACAAGGAAAGCAGTTTAGATGCCGCTGCCTACGGATTTTTATCTCAACTGGTGTTGGCTCCGTTGCAGTCTTCAATGACAGAATTGGTGACCGCATACCCCAATCTTGTCAGCTTCTGTCACCGGTTTCAGCACACCTATTATACAGGGCCGAGCAAATGAGAATTCTATCGAGAACTATAAGGGCCGGCCTGATGCTGGTTTTGCTGTTTGCATTGGGGTGCGCTCATTTAAGAAGTGATTTTGAAGAGCCGCAGGTCAGATTAACCTCGCTGCGCATGTTGCCGACTCAAGATCTGGAACAGCAGTTTGAAATTGGCCTGAAATTATCCAACCCAAATGCATCGCCACTTAATTTAGTGGGCATGAGCTATCGTTTGAAACTACGTGATTTCGATATTTTGAATGGCGTAGCACGTGATATTCCGGAAATTCCCGGTTATTCAGAAGTTCCGGTTACACTGCTTGCTTCTGTTAATTTGCTGGGTGGTGTCCGATTGATTCGATCGCTATTATCGGAGCCAGATGGTAGTATAGAATTTCTGTTGAGCATGAAACTCGATATCGATTCTGCTCTTTTGCCCAGTGTGCGTCTTGAAGAAAAAGGTGCCATCGCCTTAACCCGTTAAGCCCGCTGTAACCGAATATCAATTACAAAGAATAATGAGTCAAGTGTCTCAGGCGCCTAATCGCCTTTTTATACCTACTTTGGGAATGCTGTCGGCCCTGGTTGCCATGGCGATGGATATGTACCTTCCCAGTCTTCCCGAGATTGCTCAGGACCTGCAAACCGACTATGGCCATGTGCAGCAGACCTTGAGTGTATTTCTAGGAGGCATTGCTTTTAGTCAATTGCTCTATGGGCCGCTGTCAGATCGGTTCGGACGCCGCTCGGTCCTTCTGGTCGGGGTATCCATTTTTGCGGTAGTCAGCGTTTTTTGTGCGCTTGCAACGGATGTTAACGAGCTTGTCTCAATGCGATTATTGCAATCGCTTGGTGCGGGCGCGGGCAGTGTGGTTGCAGCAGCGGTGGTGCGTGATCTTTTTCAAGGGCCGCATGCCGCTCGTGTGATGTCCTATGTATTGATGGTGATGATGGTTGTGCCGTTGGTTGCTCCGATCATTGGCGGCTATGTGCTGCTATGGTTCGGCTGGCGTGCGATTTTTGTGGTTCTGGTGTTGTTGGGTGTCCTCTGTGCATTGGCTGTGCTTGTGGCAATCCCTGAAACGCTGCCCGCTGAGCGTCGGCAGTCACTTAGACTGTCCAGCCTGTTTCATTCCTATCGGACTATTTTGTCGCACAAGAAGGCAATGGGTATGAACCTCTGTGCGGCGTTTAGTTTTGGCTGTCTGTTCGCGTTTATATCCGGATCACCTTACCTGTATATAGAGTATTTTGATGTAGAACCGGAACTTTACGGCTATCTTTTTGGCTGTAATATTGTCATGGTGTTGTTGGTCTCTTATCTCAATAGTCGGTTGGTTACGCGGTTTGGAGGCCAGAGGTTGCTTTTGGTGGGGGCATTGGTACAGTTGGTTTTTGTGTTGTGCCTGGTACTGGTGAGCTGGTTAAAGGTCGGAGGGCTGATTGGTACGATGATCCCGATTATTCCCTGCATCGGAATGATTGGAATGATCAGCGCCAATACCACAGCGACAGCACTATCCTATTTCCCTAATGCATCTGGTACCGCTGCCGGCGTATTGGGTATTAGTCGCTTTAGTGCTGCGGGCATCGCTTCTGCAGCGGTTGGCATAATGCATGACGGCAGTAATCTGGTGATGCCGGTCGTTATGTGTGTCTGTATCCTGATTTCGTTCCTGTCGCTCACCTGTATTGCTAAAGTAAGATCGTTGACCCCCGAAAGTACCTGATTAAACGGGAGTTTTCCCGGACTGTCATGAATTATTCAATCTGTATCCGCCAGCAGCTCATTTTTCAGCTGCCTCAGTTTCCGCTGAATGATGGCGATATTTCTGGGTCCCATACGAAGCAACTGCTTTTGCAAGGCAGGTAGTTGTTCCAGTTCCGGGTCAGCATACTTGTAGATTACGGTGGTTCTTGTGACTTCTATGTCCTTTAGAATAACCGGGGTTGTCAGAACTTGATCGATAGCACTGATGATACTGTCTTTGATCGATCGATCGGGATAACCCAACTCCCCATACGCCTGCTCAAACAGGGGACTATAGCGGTTATAGAGCTCGGTGGCCGCTTGCAGATCGATATTGTCAAAGGTGTCGGCATAGCGGTCGTAACGGGCATAGCTTTCTGCGGCGATATACTCCCGGCCATCTTTTTCAATGGTTCTAAAGGGCAGCTTCGGTTTTGGTATGGCGATATATTTACGAGCCAGTTTCCCGTCAACCATATTGTCCGCAACCACAGTTAATTTACGAATAATTTCGTCGGTATTTAGCCAGCTTACAAGGCCGCCACTCGAATCCAGGCCGGATAATTGTTCAACCAGTTCTGCATCGCTTTGATTAAGTTCAGGCAAAGGCGGCGGTGGTGGTGTCGCAGGCGTTTCTTCCAGAGGTTCCGGTTGAGGCGGCTCCGGTTCAACCGCTACAACTGCCGGGGTTTCGATGGGTACCGGCTGTTCCATTGGGACCACTACCTGTTCTATCGGGGCTTCTGTACGATCCGGCTGCCACATAAATAAAAAGTAGATCGCAGCAGCAATAGGGATAAGGGCAATTAACGCGCCTATCAGCCACATAGCGTTAAATTTTTCTTCGCTTTGTTGTGATGAAGAGTGCGATGAATTCGAAATCATGGGGACCATCCTGTCTAAGTCATGAACGAATATAGTAACAGAGTTTTCCTGTCCAATCGTAGTTTATCTGGTTGATCTGAATCCCTATCGAGATTCGATTAAAGGCTCTTTTAAATGGTTAATTGCTGGTGAATTCAAATCGAACCAGTAGGTATTTTACCACCTCAACTTCACCGGTGTTGTAGTTTGAGGTGTCTGCAAACTCCTGTCGAGCGCCGAGCGCTACAGGCATGGGTGGGGCATTTCCTGTTTCACTAATCCAGATTGCTCTACCCAGCTTTCCGCCTGCCTGTTTGGCGAGAAGTGACGCTTTTTGCTTTGCCTGCGCAAAAGCGTTTATCAGGGCTTTTTGTTCCAACTCGTCACGATTACTGAAATCCAGCGAAAGGCTGCCACTATGGGTGGCACCGATTCCCACAGCGCCATCAAGAAGTGCAGGGTAGTTGCTCAAGTCTCTGACCCTGATCTGCACCTCTCTTCGAACCTGATAACCGATCAGTTTGCGGTTGCGTTTATAGTCATATTCCGGGTAGACGGTTAACTGCGCCGCCTGAATATCCTTTTTGGCAATTCCCAGTTTGGTGCACAGCTTGAGCAAATTGGTCATTTGTGTGTCTACGATGACCTTGCCCTGTTCGGCTTTCATGGCGCGCTGACTGAAGCTGAAGCGGGTTGTCGCCATATTAGGTTGCTCGCTGATAACGCCTTTTCCATTAACCTCGATTTGATTAATGGTTTCGGCACGTAACGCATGTATGGTGAATAAAACCAGAAGCCCGCTTAGCGTAGCGATGATTCTTTTGTTCATGACCGTTTCCCTTGATTGAATAAAGCGCAGCATTCCGCTTGCCTGGGCAATGCGGTACCGATATCCATAATAACCGGACGTTCGTTTGAGGGAATTTTACAGGATGAGTTCCGCTTTTCTAAATATTCAGAAGTTCCCTAAAGCGTTTCCATTAAATTACGTAAACCGGCAATTGCAGTATGACCTCGCTCTCTGCTTGCTTGAGGGCAAACGTTCTTGCCGCCCTCCCAGGCCAGATCATCTTCAGGCAGTTCCTTGAGGAAACGGCTTGGTTCGGTTGAGTTCTTTTCCCCATAGAGTTTCCGCTCCTGGGCCATCGTCAGAGACAATGTCTGTTGCGCGCGGGTTATGCCGACATAGAACAGCCTTCGCTCCTCTTCGATATTGTCCTCCTCGATGCTGTTTCGGTGAGGCAATATCTCCTCCTCAAGGCCCATTATAAATACATGTGGAAACTCGAGACCCTTGGATGCATGCAGGGTCATTAGCTGAACCTGGTTGGATTCATCCTCCTGTTCCTGACGCTCCATCATATCCTGCAATGCGAGTTTCGCCAGCGCTTCAGCTAGCTGACTGTCACTGTCTTTACGCTCATCGTCAGAGAGGTTGTTGTTGAGAGCGGCTACCAGAAATGCAATGTTTCCCATTCTTTTTTCAGCAACCTGTCGGCTGCTGCTGTTTTGCACCAACCACTCCAGGTAATCCAGCTCTTCAACCATCTCGCGAACAGCAGTTTCAATGCTATGTTGATGGCAGCGTCTGGTGATTGACTCTAGCCAGGTTTTGAAGCGTCGCAGTTTCTCGACCTGTGCCGGTTTCATCAGTTGTTCCAGGCCAAATTCGTCGCAGGCAGCGAGCAGGCTGATTTTACGGTCCGTTGCATACTGGCCCAGCACTTCCAGTGTTGCAGGGCCTATCTGTCGCCTGGGTACGTTAATGACACGGAGAAAGGCGGTATCATCATCCGGGTTTACGACTAACCGAAGGTAGGCAATGATATCTTTGATTTCCGCTTTATCGAAAAAGGAGCTGCCGCCGCTGATTTTATAGGGTACCTGAAACTGCTGGAGTTTGAGTTCGAGCAGTCTGGCCTGGTGATTGCCCCGGTAAAGCACGGCAAAATCACGGAATTGTGTACGCTTTTGTAACCGCTGGCTGACAATTTCGGTGGCGATGCGTTCCGCTTCCGCTTCTTCGTCGTCACATTGTAAAATACGGATCTCGTCGCCAATACCCAATTTACTCCACAGCTTTTTCTCGAACAGATGCTGGTTATTGCTGATTACCTGGTTGGCGGCTTTGAGAATGCGGCTTGATGAGCGATAGTTCTGCTCCAGCTTGATCACTTCGAGTTTCGGAAAGTCCTCTTTCAACTGAGCCAGATTTTCGGGTACAGCTCCTCGCCACGCGTAGATAGACTGGTCATCATCACCCACCACTGTAAAGGTTCGTCTTACGCCCACCAGCATTTTAACGAGCAGGTACTGACTGGCATTGGTGTCCTGATACTCATCAACCAGCAGATAACGAATACGGTTTTGCCAGCGATCAAGAATGTCCGGATTGTTCTGGAACAGCTCGGCCGGAAGTAGTATTAGGTCGTCAAAGTCGACCGCGTTGTAGGCACGCAAAAGACGGTTATAGTGTAAAAAAACCTTTGCCGCAGCCATCTCGTTACCGTTGGCAGCACCGGCCAGCGCCTGCTCCGGAGTAGTCATTGCGTTCTTCCAGTTGGAAATTCGGTTTTGGATGAAGTAGGTTAATTCCCGGTCAGCTGTTTCACTTCCGGGGATCAGTTCTTTGATCAGTGTCAGGCTGTCATGGGAATCAAAGATGGAAAACCCGGGTTTCATATTCAGGGCTTTGTATTCACGGCGAATAATATTGAGCCCCAGGTTGTGGAAAGTACTGACAGAGATCTCTTTGGCCGATTCTCCCTTCACTGCTTTGGCAACACGCTCTTTCATTTCCCGGGCGGCTTTATTGGTGAAAGTGACCGCAAAGATATGTTTGGGCTGTATGTCACACTGTTTGATCAGGTGAGCTATCTTGTTGGTAATAACGGTTGTTTTTCCGCTCCCTGCACCCGCTAACACCAGTAGCGGACGGTCAATGATACGAATGGCTTGTTGTTGCTGGGTGTTAAGTTGCGACACAGAGGATACCGTCAATAAAAGCAGGCGATTGTAGCAATGCGATCGAGTGTGCAACAGTCCCGATTGGAAAATATATCAGCTATTTCATGTGAGCTACTCGCTTGTGGATTCTGCCTGTTTTCGGGCGGATGCAATACTGCTGCCCAGACCACGGATGTTGGGAATATCTTTAGCCAGTTCCTTTGGCCATCGGTCGGGGTTCCATAGGTTGGCTTTATTCAAGGCGGTTGAGCAATGGGGAAATATTCTTTCAATACGAATACGAATAACACTTTTGTTTCGTGACGGGTTGCCACCCATTTGGGTAATCATAGTTTGGTCGTTCACGGCACTGGCAAACCCGTAGGCTCGTAGTACTTCTGTCACACCGGGTACCATAAACAGCATACCGACTTGCCCTCGTTGCGAAAGGTTGCCTATGGTGTGCAGCTTTTTATTCCCCGGTTGATCAAGAAATGCGATATGCCTTTCGTCCATAATCTGAATGAATCCGGGGTCGCCCCCGCGAGGACTCATATCGATATAGCCTGCTTCATTGGTGCTGGATAACACCATGAGGGTGCAGGCGCGAATAAACTGTTGACAGGTCGCTTCCAGAAAAGGCGCGTGCGCTTCAACGACATAATCCGCTGGCTCTCCATAGAGTGGCCGATAAATGGAGGAATCGATAGATTTATTATTAGACATAGTTGTTCGCCTTGAGTATCAAAAACTATAGGACAATGAAAGGGAGCCGTATGAGTGTGAGCCGTCCTGATGTTCAAACTCTTTGCTACGAAAAACCTGGGCATAGGAAATTTTAACACCGCTGAATACGGTGCTTACGCCTACTGCCGCGTCACCCACCAGATGCTTAACGTTAACGCTGTGACTATCCTCAAAGGTGTTGCCCTCCAAAAACAGACTGTTAGCCACCAGCCGCGCATCGAAGGTGACAAAAAAGTGTAGCCCGATTTTTCCTGGCGCATTAATGCGCGGATCCCAGGTGCTACCGGGAGCGCTGTTATCACCCCCTGGCCTGACCGCTGAGCTGCCAAAGTCATTGGGAATCAACCAGCCCCAGCGCAGTTCTCCGCCAACATTGATATAGCTGCCAATGTTGCCCAGAGCCGCCCCCGCATGTCCGATAAAATCGTAACCAAAGCGACCGTCGTGTGGGGTGTTGTTTATCAGCTTTTGTTTGTGCTCATAGACCAACTGCAGTCCCAGCTCATTTTCCAGTTGGTTATCCCAGCCCTGGAATTTATCAAAGCCTCTTAAATCATGAATAAAGTCCTGAGCTTTTTCGCCAAGCGAGGCGGGTCCTACCATACCGATGCTGAGCTCAATGCTGTCCAGCTGATAATCACTTTTACTATGGTAAGCAAAGCGGGTGAAGAGCCAGCCTGCGTAAGGCCGGTCATCCTTAACCACCTCTTTTGCGTTGATATCTTCGGGGGTGTAGATGGTCTGGCCAATTGAAAATACCAGATTGCGCTGTAAACCTTCTGTTGAGGGGTGGAAAAAGGTTAAGCGTTTATTAAAGGTACGCAACCAGGAGGGAAGCGCAGGGTCCTTTATATAGTCCGAAAGATCCGGAGAAATCCAGGAAAGGCGCAGACCATTGGTGTAGTTCTGATCCGATTCGGCAAATAGGTCATTTTCGAAGTAGAGGTTAACCGTCCAGTTCTCAGAAGGGTTCTCGACAGCTTGGCAGAGGCCGGGAAATAGCAGAATCAGGATTAAAAGCTGTCTATGCATAGACAGAATTTTATCTTAGCGAGAGTACAAATTAAACCGGTTGCTGTATCTGTCAATTGATCTCCAGTTTAAATGGGGTGCGGGTTGTAGAAAAGGCCTTGATTGATCCAAATCAAATTGCTTGCAACTATACCCTAATAGGTGGAGTATAGGGAGTGGGGATTGTTGTTTAAGGGCTGTCACAGGCCCAGGAGTTTTAACCCATGAATAAGGAATCAAGAAAATGCTTCAAGGAAAGTCTGAGCCGATGTAAGCAGCGGCAGGATTTCGTCGACCAGTTTTATGATCGATTTTTAGCCACATCCAATGAAGTCAAAGCGAAGTTTGTCAAAACCAATTTTTCTGTTCAAAAGATTAAGCTGCTCAAGTCACTTGAGATGACTGTGCTGGCCTTAGAGGGTGTTCCGCAGGCTATGCGAGAGCTGGAGGACCGGGCGCTGACCCATAGCCGTGCCTACCTTGACATACGACCCGAGCTCTATGACTTTTGGAGAGAGTCACTGCTACAAACGGTGGTGATTTGCGATGAGCAGTATGACAAAGAGGTGGAGCAGGCATGGCGAGAGGCGACAAACTTTATTATCAATACGATGCTGGCTAAATACTGAGGAGAGAATCTGGCAGCCCGCTATGGTTAAGGGCTAATGGAGTCTTCAGTACCGCTGTTTAATTCAGCGATGGCGGGTTTGAAACCCTGTGCTGCAGCTAATGACCACCAGTGAAAAGCCTGAATTTTCCCGTCGGAATTTTGATTGCTCAAGTTATAAAGATTACCCAGCCAAAATTGTCCGGCAGCATCACCGGATTCAGCCGCTCGGGTCAAAAGATGAAAAGCAGAGCGATAATAGGCATCATAATGGCGCTGGTGCGACCTGATTTTCATTCGTTCGAGCTGAACTCTGGCCAGCGTGACCATGGCGGGGACAAAGTGTTGTTCCACGGCTTTTTGTAGCCAGATCGCTGCCTGATCAAAATCTTTTTGAGTGCCCCAGCCTTCCAGATAGTGAACGCCGATCTGATTGATTGCTGGCAGATGCCCAGCCGTAGCGGATTTTCGTAACCAGTAAAGGGCTTCCAGATAATCCCTCGATCCCAGATTCCTTTCCCACCAGGCTTTGTCCGGATATTGATTTTGAAAGGCTCGCTGCTGATAGGCTGAGGCGACCGAAAACTGAGCTTGCCTGTTATTTTGAATAGCCAGTTCGAACACGCTAGTGTCAGTCACGGCGGGTAACTGAGACCATCGGCCCGGTGTTACCCCTTCCAGGATACGGTAGCCGAAAATCAGGGTTAGTAGCATTAGAAAAAAAGTAACGCGTACAATCATGGTAACCATTATTCGGGGTTGAATTGTCGGCCTGATCTTATCTAAACTGGACCGATACCCAATAATAAACGCTTTTCGCCGGATTCATCCATGCAGATTGCCCGATTTTTTCTAAGTTACCTGTTGCTGGCAATACTGTTGGTGAGTTTTCTGGCCTATCCATTATTTGAAACTCTGCAATACACACTATTACATGAAACGCCGCTTGGGCAACTCTCATTTCGCAAAATGGTGGACAGGCTGTATCTGGTGACAGTGGCAATTGTCATAATTTACATGTTGAAACGATATCGGTTGGCAGATGCTCGCGCGATAGGTTTGGTTGTAGCGCCTACAAAAGCCGCAGCGATCTTTGCTCAGGGGTTTATGCTGGGAGCAACGGTGATAGTTCTGAGCGGAACACTTCTGGTGTTGTTTGATGTTCGCTATCTGCTGCATAGTTCATTTGACGATTCGCTGCCAAAACTGGTTTTAGTGAGTTTCTTTTTAGCCTTGCTGGTGGCGCTGGTGGAGGAATCCTTTTTTCGCGGTATTCTGTTGTCGCGAAATGGCCAGGGAGATTTTCTTTGGGGGGCCGCGTTGATCAGTTCGCTGCTCTATGCCACGGTCCATTTTGCCAAGCCGGGATTGGCACTTGAAGTTGATGAAGTGGGCTGGTTCAGTGCGTTCCCGGTATTGTTCTCGGCGTTCCATAAACTTTCGGAGCCCCAGTTTATAGGTTCGTTTCTAACACTGTTTATTTTTGGGGTCTACCTTTGTTTCTTACGCAATCTTTATCGGCATTTGTGGGCCAGTATTGGCGTGCATACCGGCACGGTGCTGCTGCTGAAACTGTTTTTTGAAACAACGCGGGTGGATAAGCAGTCTGCACTCTATTGGCTGGTTGGCAACTACGATCATATGACCGGTTACCTAACTGCCCTGGTGCTCCTTGTGGTGTTGCTGGGTCACTGGTGCCTGGCCCGAAAATTTCGGCTACCGGCTTAATATCTCTGTGGCCTGGCCTGAGCAGGTAGTGTGCTGCCTGCTCGCAAAGCAATTGGTAGAGGGAAGACTAAAGTTAGAATTAAAATTAATAACAATATGTAACCGGTTGTTATTAATATAAATAATATATCTTACTCTGGATTGAAAAGACGAAGATTGGGTGGTTTTACCGTTCCATTCTTATCGTGATTTTGTGCCTAAGGCATCTGCCGCAAAATCATCCACCGCGATCAAAGCCATTACCTTGCTGTCAAAATCGCGCAATTGATCAGCCTGATCTTTAGTGATGATCTTCTTCTTTTCTGCCTCGTTGATTTGCGAAGGCGTGTCATCAGCCGCAATCTTGCCCTTGCGTTTTGCTTCAAATACCTTTCGCTCCAGTGGTTTGACTTTGGCGGTCAGCTCCAGCGCTTCCTGAAGTAATCCCAGGGGGTTGCTGGGCTCACATGTGGTATAGATATCCTTGCACAACCGGTCACGCGCCCGACTCGGGTTGATCACCAATTCTGTGATGTTCTGCCCCAGGTCATCCGCCGGGGAAAAGTAGGTTCGGCCTCTGGGAAAGATCAGTAGGCGCAAAAAGCCAGCCACCCAGCGATTGGGGAAATTGCGAAGGAAACTGTGCAGTTGTTCTTGCGCACCATACAGCAGCCTGCGGCAAGCCCACTCGACCATAGGCAGGTCGACCGACTGGCAACCCTGGTTCTCATAGTGTTTCAGCACCATCGATGCCAGATACATCGAACTCAATACATCACCCAGGCGGGCAGACAGCAGCTCCTTGCGCTTCAGCTTGCCACCCAGGAACAACATGGCCACATCCGAGGTCAGCGCAAAAGAGGCGCTGTAACGATTTATATGCTGATAGAAACGCCGAGTGGCACCTCGAGCCGGCACGTCGTTAAAGCGTGCTTGAGTGAGGCCCAATAACAGTGAACGTGCTGCATTGCTCATTGCATAGCCAATATGCCCAAACAGAGCTTGATCAAATGCCTCAAGCCCGGCGCTCTCATCCTCGTTGGCCAGTGCCTGCATCTCGTCAAACACAAAGGGGTGGCAGCGAATGGCGCCCTGACCGAAGATGATCAGGCTGCGGGTCAGAATATTTGCGCCTTCCACGGTGATAGCAATCGGAATCGATTGATAGCTGCGTCCCAGATAGTTATTCGGACCCAGCATAATGCCCTTGCCGCCTTGTATATCCATCGCGTCATTGGCGACCTGTCTTCCCATCTCGGTATTGTGGTATTTCAGAATCGCCGAGGGTACCGACGGTTTTTCCCCCTGGTCCAATGCCGCCAAAGAAGTTTCCAGAGCCGCAGTCATCATATAGGTGCTACCAGCCATGCGCCCCAACACTTCGGAAACACCATGAAACTTGCCCACCGGTAAACCGAATTGGCGACGAATACGCGCATAGGCACCCGTTGCATATACCGCTGCTTTGCTCGCCCCAACAGCATTGGAGGGCAGGGTGATACCGCGGCCAACGGATAACTGCTCCACCAGCATACGCCAACCCTGGCCGGCCATCTCAGGCCCACCGATGATAGCGTCCAACGGTACAAATACATCCTTGCCCTGAGTAGGGCCATTCTGAAAGGGAATGTTCAGCGGGAAATGGCGGCGGCCAATGGTCACGCCGGGCAGCTTGGTCGGTACTAATGCGGCGGTAATTCCATATTCATCCTGGTCACCCATCAAATGATCCGGGTCATACAACTTAAAGGCCAGCCCTAAAACCGTCGCCACCGGCGCCAGGGTGATATAGCGCTTGTCCCAATTCAGTCGAATGCCGATCACTTCTTTCTTCTTATAGGTGCCCTTGCAGACCACGCCGGTGTCGGTAATCGCGGTCGCATCAGAACCGACACGCGGAGAAGTGAGCGCAAAGCAGGGGATTTCCGTACCTTTGGCCAGGCGAGGCAGGTAATACTTTTTCTGTTTTTCCGTACCGTAGTGCAGGAGTAATTCCCCCGGCCCTAAAGAGTTAGGTACGCCTACCGTCGATGCAGCAACCGTGCTGCGGCTCGACAGCTTACACAGCACCTTGGACTGAGCAAAAGCGGAAAACTCCAGCCCGCCATACTCCTTGGGTATGATCATCGCAAAGAACTTTTCCTTCTTCATAAAGGTCCAGATCTTCTTCGGCATATCGCCCAGTTCATGGGTGATTTTCCAATCATCCAGCATGGCGCACAGCTCTTCGGTTGGCCCGTCAAGGAAAGCCTGCTCCTCCTTACTCAGTTTCGGTGCAGGCGTATCCATCAGCTTGGACCAGTCCGGTGAGCCGGAAAACAGCTCTCCTTCCCACCAAACTGTTCCGGCCTCTAACGCCTCACGCTCGGTATCGGACATGCTGGGAATCACCGTGCGGGCAAATTTCATCAAAGGCTCAGTCACCCACTTAATACGCCAGGCATCCACATTCAGTGATGCAAATAGGGCAAACACCAGCCAGAGGAAAACCAGCCAGCCCGGATGAGCTCCCCCAAAACCGGTATAGGCCAACAACACCGCAGCAATCGTCATGCTCGACTGCAACAGATCCACACGGCGATAGGCGAGAGTAAAGGCAGTGATGAGAAAGAGTAAAAACCAAACAATGCCGATAAACATGATCGAGTTTCCTTAGTAAGCCTGGATAACCTGGTTTTAGCGGAACAGCGCCTGTCGGCGCAACAAATATGACTATACCCCAAGGTCTGTGGGGAGTGTAGTTTTTGTTGGAGTGCTCTGTATGAGTGCACACGATAAAGTATCTGAAATTAGCGATAGTATATTCAAAAAGAACAATGAAAACTGGCATGTCTGGAGGATTACCGTAAAGGATTTTTCTACCGGCGGTTCCAATACACCAATAGACCGATGGGTGTCAGCAAAAGCGACGAAGGGGGATTTAATACCACAGGAGAATTTTTGATCTCTTGGAAGCTGGATGCCTGGTTACAGTTCGGTACTGTTTAGTATTGGGTGAATTTATGTCAGTATGGTTTTGCCGTTTAAATGAGAGGGTGATTTAGATATCTGCAAATAGAGCAGTATCAAGGATTTAAATTTAGCAGGAGAAAAGAAAATGAAATATCTTATCGCGATGTTTGCTGTTCTTTTTTCAATTAGTAGCGCCCACGCCGGACTTGAGGGAATGCAGGGTTGCAAGGATAAGGAATACAGTTCCATCTGCAAAATTGACCGGCTAAAAGTAGGGCTGAAAACGCTTTCGGTTAAGTGTGATACCAAGGATTCTCAGGCGGATAGTCATATTCGCTCCCATCCTTACCATGCTGCCTTGTTAACACAGCCAAATACCAGCTATATGCTTGATCTGCTCAAAACTGCGCGTGTGCAAAAGCGAAGAGTGCGGGTTTTCTATAGTTGCCCATCGACACATAATCCGGGTGGCTGTAAGAAGAAAAACTGTCGCCGGTTGAAGGGAATAGGGTTTTAATAACCCACCAAACAGTTTAATCAAATAGGGAATAGATTTAATGAATGGACTTGTTTAGCTTGATTCAGGTTCATACATTCTGTCGATGAGAGGCCTGCTATCCAATTGTCTGTGGAACACAGACTGCGCCTGCCTATTAACGAAACAGTTCAGCTAATGCATGAATTCCTTTTGTAAGTGGATTATCCGTTCTGTTAATCAATGAAATATGAATCACTGTGTCGCCGGTGGTAACGCGTTTTATGGCCAAAGAATTTTCGTATCGGCTGTTGTCGACCATATCTTTACCGATGATGGTGTAGCCTAATCCAGCGGCAATACAGCCCAATATGCCGTCAGCGCTGCTCATGGTCATAATCTCTTCATGGCCTCTGCCCACCTTTTGTTGCCAGTTCAGCGCGCATTTCCGGTAGGCGCAACCCGCTTCACGGACAATTAAAACGGGTTCATATTGCCTCTCCATTGGCTCAACAATGACCAGTTTTTCATCGACTGCCGGTATCGAATGAAGTGCCGTGTGGTACACCTTTCCACCGACAAATGCGCAATCCACCTTGTTGTTAATTACCGCGGTAGTCAGCGCTGCGCTGGTTGCTGTATGTAGCCTGGGATGAATCTCCGGATGGGTTTTTCTGAGCTGTTTTAATGCCTGTGGCAAATGAACGGCAGCGAAGGTTTCCGGTGTGCCAACGCGCAGTTCATAGGAACCCTTATTCTTCTGAATATCCGCTGAGGCCTGGTATTCCAGTTGTAGCATCTGGCAGGCGTACTCATACAACAGCCTTCCTGACGGTGTCTGCTCCAACCGGCGACCGTTTAACTGGAACAACTTTACGCCAAGTTCCTCCTCAAGCTTTTGAATACGGATAGAGATATTTGATTGCACGGTATTTAGAGCCTCTGAGGCACCCTTTATACCGCCCTCATCAATCACCGCTTTGAATGTCCTAAGACTGAGTATTTCCATAAGCTTCGAAATAATTCAACTAATTGCGCAATTATATTTAATTTTAAAGAATATCAGATAGCGCTATTTTAGTGCCAATAAAAATTATCTGCGTATGAGGTTTTATGCAAATCGGGTTTTCAAAAGCAAAAGTATACCTCGCTGGTATCTCCAGTCTTATAGTTACAGTGGGTGTGGCACGCTTTTCCTATACTTCCCTGTTGCCGATCATGCAGACTGAAACGGGTCTTTCTGAGGCAGTCGGCGGATGGCTCGCCACCTCCAATTATATGGGATACATGGCTGGTGTATTACTGGCCGCCAGTATGAATAACCTGGGCCATAAATTTATTCTTTATCGGGTTTATCTGTTGCTTACCGTGCTGAGTACGGCCGCTATGGCGCTTACGACGGATGTAATCGCCTGGTCAGTACTGCGTTTTATTGCGGGAGTCTGCTCTTCCGGGGGGTTGATCATCGCGTCTGGTCTGATACTGAAATGGCTGTTACATGAAGACCATCGAGGGGAACTGGGGATCCATTTTTCCGGTGTGGGTGTCAGTATTATATTGACGGCGTTGTTTGTTGAATACCTGTTTAGACTCTCGGTGGGCTGGCAGGACCAATGGCTGGCTTTCGCGATGCTGGCGGTGATTTTCAGCATTCCGGCATGGCTCTGGATGCCGCATCCGGGGTTGAATCGACCGCTAGTGCATGCGAGTGAGGTTAAAGATCGTCCGCCTGCGAAAAAGTTTGCCATGGCGATGCTGGCGGCTTATTTCTGTGCCGGTTATGGTTATGTGGTCAGCGCAACCTTTATTGTTGATATTGTCGAAGGATTGCCGACACTTGAGGGGAAAGGGCAGTGGACATTTGTGCTGATTGGAATCGCCGCCAGTGGTGCCGTACTGCTGTGGGACAGGGTAGCCAGAAGGCTAGGCTACCTGAAAAGTTTGTTGTTAGCCTATAGTATTCAGATAGTCGGTATTTTCCTGCCAACCGTAACGGACCACCTTATGGTTATGATGCTAAGTGCGCTGTTGTATGGCGGAACCTTCATTGCCTGTGTGAGCCTGGTGTTAACCATGGCTGGCCAGCTCTATCCCAGTAACCCGGCCAAATTTATGGGCAAAATGACGCTCGCCTACGGCATAGCACAGATTATTGCGCCCACCTGCACGGGAATCCTCGCGCAGCTGTATGGTAACTATAATTCGGGCCTGTATCTCTCTGCCCTGGTGATGTGTGGCGGAGTTGCCATGATTGCGCTATTGATGAAGTTTGAATCCCAGGATTCGATGATCTCCAGGCCGACCGGTGTTTTGTCAAATAAACTCCCGGTGTCATAGTGGTAATTGGTGGAGTCGTAAATGCAAAACACTTCTCTATTGCTGTTCCTGCTGACCTCCATGCTCATTATCCTAGCGCCGGGTCAGGATATGATATTGGTGCTGTCACGTGCGATGACCGAAGGCACAAAAGCAGGCGTCACCACGGCAGCCGGTGTGGGCTCTGGACTGCTTGGTCATACTCTGTTGGTGGCTGCCGGGCTGGGTGCTGCCTTACAAACTTCCGAGCTTCTGTTTAGCCTGATGAAGTATCTTGGTGCGCTGTATCTGCTCTATCTGGGGGTAAGGGCTTTTCGAGCGCCGGTCGTTGATATTACCGCCAATGTACAATTGGACTGCGATCCTGGTTCGATGAAAAAAATCCGATTGCGCACTTTCTTTATACAGGGCGCTCTATCCAACTTGAGTAATCCCAAGATTGCCCTGTTCTACTTTGCGTACCTGCCTCAATTTGTTACGGCTGGGAGTGCAAGTCCCACCGGGACGCTCCTGGCGCTGGGAGCTACATTTGCTGCGTTGACCATCATAGTCAAAATACCTGTAGCCTTATTGGCTGGTGCATTATCCGGCTGGATTCAAAACCAACCGTTGGTACAGATATGGCTTAACCGCAGTTGCGGGGGTGTTCTGATTGCAATGGGTTTACAGCTGGCGCTGTCAGAAACGACAGGGGATTAGATAAAAAATAGATGCGTCCCCCTATTTTGACGCATCGCTAAAAGCCTCCTTGAGAAACTGTGTGAGTGCCTGCACCTTCGGCGTGCGATGAATGTCGCGATGGGTCACTAGCCATAGATCCGAATCCCATTCTTTCGGTGGTGCAAACAAGGTGTGGAGTTTTTTGCTGTATTCTGCCAGCCAGCAGCTTAAAGGTGCTGCTCCTATGCCTGATTCCGCTGCGTGCATCATCGAGTGAAAATCTGATGCACGATAGAAAATTTGTTCGGGCGGAACCTGTTTATGTAGCCATTCGATATGAGGTATGTTGCTCATGTGCGCAATATTGGAAACAAAACGGTGCCCGGCCAGATCGTTCGGGCTCTCCATTCCACCGTATCGCTTAATGTATGCGCTAGAGGCATATAGCGTGGTCTGCAGGTTGTTCAAGTGTTGTACAATATAGTCCGGGTCTTTAGGTTGAGCGCCTGGCCTGAGACTGATGTGGGCCTCACCGTATTCGAGCTTGAATATTCGCGCATCGACTACCAATTCAATATGAATTTCCGGATGACGTAGCTGGAATTGGCCGAGGATTGGCGTTAGCTTGGGTGACAGGGTGTTTACCGTTGTTATTACCACCGAGCCAGTTAATTGCTCATCTGCACCGGCTAGCTTTCCAATTAAACGATCAAATTCCTCTTGAGTACGTGATGCGGTCGATAGCAGCATTTTTCCGGCATCGGTTGGCGTGTAGCCCCTGGCATGGCGATGAAACAGGCGCGTATTCAAGCGTTGTTCAAGGGCATCTATGCGCCTTAATACTGTGGAGTGATGTACGTCCAGTTGATCCGCAGCGGCGGATAGGGTGCCCAGACGCGCAACCTGAAAAGCAAAGTGTATATCACTCCAGTCGTTTATTTGTGCTTTTATAACCGGTTTTCCGCGTCCGCGGTTGGTTGCCTTTAAGTGTGCACTCATGCACATAAGTCTTGCATTTATCCTGTTTTTATTCAAATTTATTTTGTACAGAATGTTTCTATCGATGAAGTAGTGACATTATTTTTTCATTAACAGATGGAGACATGCTATGAATACAATGACTAAACCTAAAATCCTTGCACTGTCTGGTAGCCTGCGCGCAGGTAGCTGGAATCAAAGCCTGGTAGAGAATGCAGTGGACGCGGCCCGCCGCGCCGGTGCTGAAGTCACACTGATAAATCTCTTCGATTTCCAATTGCCGTTGTTTTCGGAAGACCTGGGAAACCAAGGCTTACCCAGTACGCAACTGAAGACACTACGACAGTTGTTAAATCAAGCGGATGGTTTGATCATCGCTAGCCCTGAATACAATGGGTCGCTGACCGCGGTGTTGAAAAATACGTTGGACTGGTTATCTCGGCCTGGTCTACAGGGCGACACCTATAAACCGGATTTTGACACGAAGGCCGTAGCGATAATGAGTGCATCACCCGGAGGCTTGGGCGGCATACGCGGCCTCAATCATCTACGCGAAATTATGACCAATCTGGGTAGTCTTGTGCTACCTCAGCAGCTGGCAGTTCCCGCTGCTCATGAAGCATTTGATGAGCAGGGCAATCTAGTTAACAAAGTTCTATCAGATCGATTACAGCAAATTACCGACAGTCTGGTCACTCAGTTGCTTTATCAATTCGCAGATAGTGTTCAGCCGGTGAGGGCAGTATCGTGATAACGATGAAGTATTCCTTGTCGCTTAGAGTTCTGCATTGGTCGATGGCAACATTGATTGTCAGTTTGTTAGCTCTGGGGTTTTATATGGCGGGTATTCCCGATGAGGCATCAGATAAATACGAGCTATATCCCTTGCACAAATCCCTGGGTATGGTTGTGATGTTTTTGTTGATGATCCGCTTGCCGACTCGCTGGCATAGCTCTTTACTCGAAAACCCATCCGCTTTAGCCGAGTGGGAGCAGCGGCTATCTCATGTGGTGCATGTGCTGCTTTATGTGGCGATGTTCACAACGACCTTTGCCGGTTATTTGATGTCGTCTTTCTATTCCGAAGCACATCCAATTGATATGTTCGGTTTGTTCAGTATTCCCTTTATCACTGATAAAAGTGATGAAATTAGCGGTTATTTCCATACCATACATTCAGTTGGTGCGTGGGGATTTGTTGTGTTGTTGAGCTTGCATACTGCCGGCGTGATCAAACACCGTTTTTTTGATCAGCCCGAAAACAATGTGTTGCCGCGAATGCTTTAGTTGTTGATTGATTCTTCAGTCGATGGATCTTAATGCATGTGTGGAAAAGTACGAAAAATAACGGAAAAAGCGACGCAATTATTTTAATAGAAAATTCACCGGATAATAATATGAAAAAGAATGGCATCCCTCTAACCCTTTGGCACATCAACCAAAGAAGAGCGGAATCAAAATTCCACTGTTTAAATTAGCTCTGCTGCAAGCAACAAACACCCTCTCCCGCACGCGGGAGAGGGTGAAAACTGCGCTGTGTAGGGCCTATCACAAACCACAGCCATTCCATTGTTCCTTTTTGTGAGAGCTTTAAGCGTCATTGTTTAGTTTATCGTAAATCAAACCGGTCAAGCTCCATCACCTTGCTCCATGCACTGACGTTGTTCCATTGCTTTTTATTCAGAGAGCGCCTGTTGCCATAACGGCAATGAATTCCAGTTTTCGGGAAAACCCATTCGCTTATAATCTATATTATATGTTACCAGCAGGCCGTTTAATCGTATCGCCCATTGGGATTCGGGGCAGATAATAGTCATCAGGTGTTGAATAACCACCAAGGTGTTATAGATTTTGTGCTCTGTTTTGTTTTTAGTATCGACAAATATATTGGTTTGAAGCCCTACAGGCTTGCCCTTTGGTAGCGGCATTTTCTTGGTTAAGTGACGGTTCCAAAGTCTGCTGTGGTGGGCGCAGACGTTTCGAACATAGGTGAGGTGCTCGAGAAAACCCTCCAAAAAACCTTCGTCAAATTGGTAAGTTGCCGCAATTTTTTTTCGTACTGAGTAAGCGCGAAGATTGCTGTAAAAGCGCGAAATCAAACCAAGCGACATAACTTCGCAACTAACCCAAGCCGGTGGCAATGGTTCGTCATAGTTGTCGTTATAGTGTTTTATAAATACTTCATCGCTGCGCTTAATATGCTCTTCGAGATCAGTAATATCGCTTCGAAACCTACCTTCTTTCTTGACAAGTCCCTTGCTGTATTCAAGGTAACCATGTGGGCCAAAGGCGTGGCTTATGTGGTAGGCCCATTGCGTTCTAAATGAAACCTCAATGCGCTCTATGGCGTCCAATAGAAGCAAACGCAATTCCCGGTCGAACAAGTAGTGATTGGCTACCCGCTCAAAAGAAGTGCCTTCAGAAAATTGGTGCGGATCGCGGTTTGCTTCGTAGGGAAGCCAATATGCTTCCAGGCGATAGTAATTTAGGTGGCTTAGTAAGTGGAGGGCGGTATCTCTGTCGGCGACTAACATGCCTCGATCTGTTAATTGGTCGAGCTGTTCCTCAAACGATTTGGCGGGTTTGTTGAATTTCACGTGATCCTTCCCTGGTTATTATTGAATAAGGATGCCGTAAAAAAATAACCCGCCAGTTTGAGGGTGTTCCGAAGAACATAGCCTTGGCGGGTATTATTAAGACTGATTATATAGCTAAGATTGTGAATTTCAAGCCCCATGATCCGCAATGCGCCAATCCTTGTATTTTATTTGGTAGCTAACGGTGGGCTTGAGCCGTCGCCCATCATTATGAAGTTCTTGGCTCTAACTAAATATTTAATGTAACCTGGACTTAATATGGACTTAAATAAAAATTTAAATCCATATTTAAATCGTTAAAATAACATAACTATTTGTGTGGTACCCGAGACATAGTTTACAGACAATACCGGAGACATGGTTTACACATTAATGCATTTGGAGGAGAACTCCGGATGCCCTGGAAAGAGTGTAAACCGATGGATGAACGCCTCAAATTTATTGCTCGATTACTCGAAGGTGAGCAGATGGCAGCCTTGTGTCGCGAATTTGGTATTTCACGAGTGACGGGCTACAAAATCTTCAACCGCTATAAGGATGCTGGCCTCGATGGTCTTCATGACCGCAGTCGACGTCCTTACCGCCACGCGAATAAACTGCCCTTTCAGATTGAGCGAACGATTCTACAGATCAAGAAAGAGCATCCAACCTGGGGGGCTCCTAAAATTCGAGAGAAGCTGATCCGCGCCTACCCCATGATCCAGCCCCCGGCGAAGAGCACCGTACACGCCGTGCTGGATCGGCAAGGTTTAGTCAAACGGCGTAAGAGGAGGCGTTATCGGGCCCAAGGCACACCGCTAAGTGAAGCCCATACGCCGAATGGACTCTGGTGTGCCGATTACAAAGGTGAATTCATGCTGGGCAATAAACAATATTGCTACCCGCTCACGATCACTGACTACCGGTCGCGCTACCTGTTGGCTTGTGAAAGCCTGGAATCAACGCGGTATTGTTTGGCTTCCGCTGTCTTTGAACGTGTCTTTAAGGAATACGGTTTGCCTCAAGCCATACGGACAGATAACGGCGTACCTTTTGCCTCTCCCAATGCCTTTTTTGGATTAAGCCGGTTATCGGTTTGGTGGCTTAGGCTTGGAATTTCTATAGAACGAATCAAGCCTGGGCACCCCGAACAGAATGGGCGCCATGAGCGTATGCACCTGACCTTGAAAAAGGAAGCCACTAAACCGGCCTCCTATAACTTCCTACAGCAGCAGGAGCGGTTTGAAGGCTTTATCGAGGTTTACAATAATCAAAGGCCGCACCAAGCATTGGGTGGCAAGTATCCGGGGGATATCTATACACCGTCTATTCGGGAGTATCGGCCACCGGATGAACCACAGTACCCTTTCCATGATCGCACAGTGCGCGTAACACAATGTGGTCGGATCTGTATTGGCAAACGTAAAATCAGCTTGAGCACCGTATTTGCCGGGCAACAGATAGGGATCAGAGAGGTGGCTGACAAAATTTGGCTTGTCAGCTTTATGAAATATGATTTAGGATTCTTTGATGAGGATGAGGGCCGGGTAGAACCGGCCTCTAATCCTTTTGTACCGGAAAAGTGTTAACTATGTCTCCGGTATAAAGTGTAAACCTTGTCCTCGGTATACACCTTTGATTTAATTGGCGCTCCGGAGAGGATTCGAACCTCTGACCTGCCCCTTAGGAGGGGGCCGCGCTATCCAGCTGTGCCACCGGAGCGTGTCGGTAGACGTGCGCTATTCTACTGATTCGATTTACCTGTCGCCAGCCTGAATTTAATTTTATTGTCTCGTTACCATCGGGTATTCAATGAGTAAGTCATGTTGCGAATCAGTTAGTCCGTAATTTTTGCAAGTGCTCCCGACTCCAGTAAAGGTAATATAATGCATATGGACTTTGTTTTGGATGAAATATATTATGCTTTTTCAGCCTAATCCTGCTCTGATAATAATTTCAATACCGGCGGTATATGCAATGGGATGGGTGTGGTTTGCTCTGTATTTTGCGCGGTGGTTTGCGCGTTATTAAGCCATGACAATAGGGTATCTAAAAACTGATAAAGGGGAGATTGCTAGTGGGGGAATTTGAGATAAGGCGCGTTTTTAAGGGGCCTCTTGCAACTGGGTTTGCGGCGCTGGCGTTGAGTTTTGTCGCTGCGAATCTGATCTGGCCTATCTGGTCGTTGATTGTGCAGAATATCTATCTGGGAATAATGGGGCCGACTGCAGCGGCGCTGGATCCTGGGTTGACTAAGAAGCTTACCGGTGTGGTTGCCGAGGGAGCTTTTTTCTGGATGGTGATTAATACCTGGATCTGGATGACGCTGGTGATGGGCAATTACGGAAAAACCTTTATCACTGATCGCCAGCCCTGGGCCGGTATCTGGTATACACTGGTGGCCTGGTTTATGGGTGTGGTTGCATTTCTGGTTCTGATCAGTTTGCTGGGTATCTGGTGGAAGCCGTTCAGTCTGGCATTGATGTTTATGCCGGAATCGATTGATGAGATTCACCTGGCTATAGAAGGTTGGGAAACCTCCAATTTTTATGCGCTGTCGGTGATTATCGCGCAAATACCTCTCGTTTCACTGTTACTCAAATGGCCATTCGCCGGCAAGGCCGATAGCCCGACCGATGGCTTTGGCGTTTTGGCAATGGGTATCGCGGTAACCTGGATCGTTTGGATGGCGATGATTGTGCCGAGCTGGATGAAGTTGAGTCTTGGGCATCATGAGATTGTCGCGCCGCCATTTGGTAATTGGCCCGCATTTATCGCATTCTGTCAGGCCTATGTGATTTTTGCGATTATGCCGGTTGAGGGCGGTGAGCTCTATCCAATGCGCTTTTTTGCCAAGAAACAGCCCTGGATGGGGATTGCCGGGTTTGTGATAGCTGTTGCTGCAGGTTTCGCTATGCCGCCTGTCGTTCGTGCCATTATTGAACCACTGGAGCTGGTCAAAGGCCCGCCGATTGATGTGGTAGTGTCTTCGCTGGAGCTGTCAGTCATTGTGTTTATGCTGGCCTGGCATCATTTGTTTGACGATTACCCCAGTCCGGAGCGGGTGCCAAATCAGGCGGTGAGGGTGTTAACTAGAATTGCCATCTGGTTTGTTGGTGGTACTGTCTATGGAGTGATCTGGATTAAAACTTACCAACTGATTCCTTATGGTACGAATGATCTGGGCATGGGCGTATCGCCGCTTGGTATTCTGGCGGGCCAGTTTGCGCTGCTGATGACGCTGCTGTTTTTAAATACTTTCTTTGATAAATGGCCATTGGTACGCAAAGTGAAGGCAGACAGTTAGCAAGCTATTTTCAATGCACGGGGGGTAGGTTCACTCTGCCCCTTTCCCTGTTTCTCCTGCGGCCATAAAAATAGGGTCGGATTTGTATCGTTCTTTTCGTATTGATTTTTAATTCGATCGCCAGGATGAGCGGTCTCTGCTTTCTTTCTTTAACCGTTTTGCTATTGAAAGGGATAGATTTGGCCGCATAATGGGTCAAAGCGTTCGAATACTAACAAACGGAGTTTTTAGCAATTATGCGTATCTTGCTGTTTATCGCAACTAACCTGGCAGTTTTGTTTGTCGCCAACATCACGTTAAGCCTGCTGGGTTTTAACTCTTTTATGGCGGCTAACGGTATTGATCTGAATTTGCAGGCACTGCTGGTATTTTGTGCGGTGTTTGGTGTGAGCGGTTCGTTAATTTCGCTGTTTATTTCGAAATGGATGGCGAAGCGCTCTATGGGAGTAAAGTTGATAGAGCAGCCCGCGAATGATGCTGAGCGGTGGCTGGTGACTGAAGTTCAGCGGCTTGCGGATCAAGCGGGTATTGGTATGCCGGAAGTGGGTGTATTTGATGCAAACCAGTCGAATGCATTCGCTACCGGCTGGAACCGTAACAATGCATTGGTGGCGGTCAGTACAGGATTGCTGAGTCGTTTTGACCGGGATGAAGTCAGGGCGGTGCTGGCCCATGAAATCGGTCATGTGGCGAACGGGGATATGATTACACTGACGCTGATTCAGGGTGTGGTGAATACGTTCGTGATGTTTTTCTCGAGGGTGATCGGGCATACTGTGGACCGTGTGGTGTTCAAGACTGAGCGCGGTCATGGCATCGGTTATTACGTCACCACAATATTTGCTGAGCTGATTTTGGGTGTGCTGGCGTCTATGATTGTGATGTGGTTTTCACGCTGGCGAGAGTATCGGGCAGATGCAGCAGGGGCGAAGCTGGCCAGTAAAGGCGCGATGATCGGTGCGCTGGCTCGACTTAAAGCGGAATATGATGCGCCGAGTGAAATGGCGGATACTCTGGTTGCCTTTGGCATCAAGGGGACTGGTCTGAAACAGGGGTTGATGCGCCTGTTTATGTCGCATCCGCCTCTCGATGAGCGTATCAGGGCGTTACAGGAAGGTTGATTTATACACCTTTAATATTTATCACCTTAGGTCCGATTTCAGTCGGACAATAACCAGGTTTTTAAATGCTTGATAGCTGGCCATTACTTTCCGAAACCCGTTTTCCGGCTGTTAAACGTAAACAGCTGGAGACGCTACAGGTAAATCTGGGTTACCTGTGTAATCTGAGTTGTACCCACTGCCACGTCAATGCCGGTCCCAATCGAACGGAGCTGATGGACCGCGCCAATATTGAGCTGGTGCTGGATTTTATTGAAAAGCAAAAGGTTGAGTTGCTCGATCTGACCGGTGGTTCGCCGGAGATGAATCCTCATTTTCGCTATCTGGTGAGCGAGGCAAGAAATAAAGGAGTGGCGGTGATGGATCGCTGCAATCCGACTATCCTGCTTGAACCCGGGTATAAAGATTGTGCCGGATTTCTCGCAGAACATCAGGTCATAATAACGGCTTCCTTACCCTGCTATTCAGAACAGAACGTGGATCAACAGCGGGGTAAAGGCGTGTTTGCCGATAGCGTGGCGGCGTTGCAATGCCTGAATGCAATGGGTTACGGGCAGCCGGATAGCGGGTTGATACTCAATCTGGTCTACAATCCGACAGGTCCGTTTTTGCCGCCACCCCAGCAGGCACTTGAAGTGGATTACAAGCGTGAACTGCGTGAACAGCATGGTATTGTATTTAATCAATTGTTTGCGCTGGCCAATATGCCGATCAGTCGATTCGGTAGTATGCTGATGTCCAAGGGGCAGTTTGAACCTTATATGAAGCTTTTAAAGGATAATTTCAGTGATGGCAATCTTGATACGTTGATGTGTCGCAGTCTGATCAGTGTCGATTGGCAGGGGTATGTTTATGATTGCGATTTTAATCAGATGCTGAATTTACCCTTGCTCGCATCCGACAAACCACAAACGCACCTGAGGGATCTGCTCGAAAGTGAATTGACCGGTGCAGAGATTGCTGTTGCGGACCACTGCTACGGTTGTACGGCTGGGCAAGGGAGTAGTTGTGGCGGAGCTTTGTCCTGAAAAAACCGCTTAAAAAAAAGATATTGATCAGCTTTATTGTTCCCGCGCTGAACGAACAATCTATCATTCGAAAAACCTTATCTGATTTGCGAAACCTGTCCGGGCAGATACAGATCGAGGTGGTTGTGGTGGATGGCGGTAGCCAGGATCAGACCGTTACGTTAGCCGAACCACTGTGTGATCAGTTACTGAGCAGTTCGCCGGGAAGAGCGTTGCAGATGAACCGAGGCGCAGCTGTGGCGAAAGGTGAATGGCTGCTGTTCCTCCATGCCGACACACAGTTGCCAGAAAATTTTATGGCACTGTGGCAGGAGCAGGTGGTCTCGGGAGAACGTTGCTGGGGGCGGTTTGATATCCGGTTGAGTGGTGACCAAAGGACGTTTCGCCTGATCGAGAAAGTGATTAATCTGCGATCAAGATTATCAGGAATAGCAACCGGAGATCAGGGGATTTTTATACAACGCGAGTTGTTTGAGCAGGTAGGCGGATTCGCTTCAATTCCTTTAATGGAAGACATCGAAATTTGCAAACGCCTGAAAAAAACCGGGCGTCCACTTTGTTTGCGCTCCCGCGTGGTCACCTCGAGCCGATACTGGGAGCAGCGGGGCATATGGACAACCATCATGCTTATGTGGAAGTTGAGATTTCTGTACTTTTTCGGTGTGAGTCCGCAGCGGCTGGTTGAGCAATATTACAGGCCGAATAGTGATCGGGGAGAGCTGTTGTGAAGTATCCCCTGGGACGTATTTTGCTTTTTGCCCGAAGCCCGGTTTTGGGTAAGGTCAAGACCCGGCTGGCCCAGTCGATAGGCGAAGAAAAAGCGCTTCAGGTACATAAAAAACTGATGGCTTCGGTTGCGGAGTGCTGCGTTAATGCGCAGCTCTGTCCCGTTGAGTTGTGGTTAAGTGAGCCGGTAGAGCAGGACTGTTTTATTGCCGAGCTCTGTCAGCGGTATCAACTGGCGTTAGAGTTTCAGCGGGGTAAAAACCTCGGTGATCGTATGAGTAATGCTGTTAACAAGGTGCTGCAACAGCATGAATTTACAGTTATTGTTGGTGCCGATTGCCCGGCAATTAGTGTTGCCTATCTAGAGCAAGCTGTTTCTTCCGTGGCAATAAAAAGTACTGATAAACGGGTGGTGATTGGCCCTGCTGAAGATGGCGGTTATGTGCTGATCGGACTTCGGCATAGCGAGCACCGATTGTTTTCCGGAATTGATTGGGGTTCAGACCGGGTATGGCGGCAAACTAAAACAATTGCCAGTCAAATGAACTGGTCCATCGATGAGTTGCCGACCCTTTGGGATGTGGATCGTTTTGCTGACTACCAACGGTTGTTGCAGCTCGATTCCGGTTGGCAGATCTAGTGTTATTGGAATAACCACAATAAATGTAGTGAATACCTCAAGCGTAGCCATTTAGTGTATAGTTGGCGGCCGTCTGAATAGCTGAAATTATTTCATTGATGCAGGCGGGAGTGCTGCTCCCTTCATCTTATCGCTTAATCTTTCAAAAGGAATAAAATCGTGAAATACGGGCTGCTGCCTTTGTTGGGGTTACTCTTGGGATGGTCTGGCTTTTCAATGGCGAGTGAGGGCGCCAGCAAGCTGGATTTAACGGCTCATACAGCAGGTTATTTTGCTCTGGTGGTGTTTGTTCTGGCCTATCTGTTGGTCATGCTGGAGGAGATGACACATCTGCGAAAATCAAAACCGGTGTTATTAGCTGCGGGTATTATCTGGTCGGCCATTGCCTGGGTATATGCCCAAAACGGTATGCCGCATATGGTTGAGACTGCAGTTCGTCACAGTCTGCTGGAATACGCGGAACTGATGCTGTTTTTGCTGGTAGCGATGACCTATATCTGTGCGATGGAGGAGCGGATGGTTTTTGATGCTTTGCGCTCTTGGCTGGTGCAGCGTGGCTTTAGTTTAAGAACGCTGTTCTGGATGACAGGCTGGCTGGCATTCTTTATCTCACCCATAGCCGATAACCTGACGACCGCGCTATTGATGTGTGCTGTGGTGATGGCGGTGGGGGGGAGTAATCATCGTTTTGTCGGTATCGCCTGTGTCAATATTGTAGTGGCTGCCAATGCTGGCGGCGCGTTTAGTCCATTTGGTGATATCACCACGCTAATGGTATGGCAGAAAGGCATTTTGGATTTCTGGACCTTCTTTGCGCTGTTCGTGCCTTCATTGGTAAATTACCTTGTGCCTGCAGCCATAATGCACTTTTTTATTCCGAATGAACAGCCGGATGCCAGCGATGAAAAGGTCGAAATGAAGCGCGGTGCCAAGCGAATTGTGCTGCTGTTTTTGTTGACCATTGCAACCGCAGTGACTTTTCATTCGCTGTTGCATTTACCGCCGGTTATTGGAATGTTGACCGGATTATCCTATCTGCAGTTTTTCGGGTTTTTCCTGCGTAAAACCCTGCCTTCTTCTCTTGAGAAAAAGAAGAGTAAAGCCCTCGCTATCGGAGACGAAGAAGCACTCAAGCGTTTGGGTAACGTGGTGCCGTTTGATGTGTTCAGCAAAGTGGCCAATGCCGAGTGGGATACACTACTGTTCTTCTGTGGTGTCGTGCTGTGTGTGGGCGGTCTGGGTTATATGGGTTACCTGGCGATGATTTCTGAGGTGATGTATCTGGAATGGGGGGCTACCCAGGCCAATATTCTGGTTGGCGTGTTATCGGCGATCGTTGACAATATTCCTGTTATGTTTGCCGTTTTAAGTATGAATCCTGACATGTCTGCTGGGCAGTGGTTGCTAGTGACGCTCACTGCGGGCGTGGGTGGCAGTCTGTTGTCAATTGGATCTGCGGCCGGTGTGGCCTTGATGGGACAGGCGAGAGGGCGTTACACTTTCTTCGGCCACCTTAAATGGGCGCCGGTCATTGCGTTAGGCTATGCGGCTAGTATAGTGGTCCATATGTGGATAAACGCTGCTTACTTTAGTAACTGATTGCTGACACCCACTGTACTTTACAGCGCGCTACTTGGTTTCAAGTCGGCGCGCTTCACGCTGCAGAAAATAGACAAACCGATCAATCAGTTTTTGAGATGCGCTACTGAGCTCTTCAAACTGAAAACCGCAGGTGGTTTCGCCCCAGTCACGTATATAGGTCGCATGCTTCAGGGTTACCGGAGTGTCCAGTTCAAAATCATCCAGTAAAATCCTGCAGCTTTCAAATTTATCGCTACGAACTAACTCAGGCGTGACTTCACCTTCAAAATTAATGCGGCAACCGGAGAGTGACAGATCAAATAGTCTGCCAGTCAAAGGGCCGTAGCGGTAGTTTCCTGAAATTGTTGCTTTGATTTGTAGCGCACGCGCGACGATTGCCCGGTAGGCGTGGCGACGTTGCTGATAGATCATCTCCTCCGGAAAGGGAATCTTATAGAAGGCAATATCGGACTCGATCCCGGAACCTGCAATTCGGTTGGGACGAAAGAAAAGACTGACACCCTTATGGCTACCCCGAATGGAGAACGGCTGTTTTGCCAGTGCCAGATGGTGGCCATCCTCAGGCGCAATCTCATCGATAATCATCGAGCTATCATCTAGATCTGTACGCAGAATCAGGCTGGCGTAATAACGGTCGCTGTTTTCAAATTTGATGGTGATAGGGGAGCGGGCCTTTTGTACAGAGGACAAAATGCTAAAAATCTGCTGAGGATTCGAAATTGTCTGGACCCCGATTACACCCAATGGGTCGCCCGTGTAGTTGTTAGCGTCGTTCGCCACTTTTTGTGCCTGCAACTTACTGATTTTTATAATAAGTTTAGACGTGTTCTGCAATAGAGCAAGGGATTCCTTCAATACCCCGTTAATGAGCTATTTTGAACACGGCTTTTGCGTATGACTTGCCGCCTGCGTCTGCGGCTTTTGTGTACCCGCGGCTCAGATACCAACAAGAATCAGGCTTTCGCCAGAGTTGCATTCTGGTTAACGGACTGTGCTTTACCTGAATGGGTGTATATTTTTCCGCTATTCTGGTTGCCCTGTAGCAGCCCGAGCAGCGTGTCAATCTGTTGTCGCGAGCGATGAATGATTTTGCCATTAACTGCGTTAGAATCTTTGCAGTTTTGCATCTGGCTCTGTAGCGCTTCCCAGCGTGGCTTTATCTTTTGTGAAAGGGATTCAGGGAGCGTTTCAAAAAAAGCCACTACGCCTTCCTGATTGGCTTCCATACCCTGTGACAGCAATAGTTGCCGACGTTGCACCGCGTTTTGTTCGAGAGATTGAAGCAGAGCGGTTTTTTCGGTAAGTAGTTCCTGGGACATTTTTGCGTTACTGGTTTCCAGCGCATGCCGCTCTTTTTCCAGTAGCTCAGTCAGATTATTCAGTAGTTGAGACGCCTGATCAACGGACGACAGAAAATCACTATCAATAGCCATGGTATTCTCCATTCGGGTTAAGTAAGCGCTGCTTTCTGTATAAAAATCAGCGATTATTTAAACTCAAAGTTGATAATATCCTGGGCCAGATTGAAGCTGTCGATTTCGAATTGTCCCTTATCCAGGGCATCGCGGAGAGCATTGACGCGATCCTGGTCAACTTCGGGTAATTCGCTGATCTTTGCTTCAAGCTGGCTCAGCAATTGAGCCTGAGAGCTTAATTCAAAGCTATCCGCAGCGGAATCCTGAGCGGATTCAGCCGTGGTTTGATTCTCAGCGCCAACAGCATCCACACGACCGGCTTTTTTACCGGTACTACTCTGTGTTGTTGTCGGGTTTAACCCGTTGATATCGTTAACCATAGTTCACTCTGTGACTTACCTGTACCCAATCTATCGGCAGCAGCATGAATAACTTTAGCCTTTTTAGGCAGCCTGTTACCTCTGTTTGCTGATTGGGACTGTTAATTATCAACGCTGAGACTCTATTTATCAAATTTAGTCAGTATCAGGGCTCTTTAAGTCAGCCCAAATTAGTTAAATTGCAACTTCTACCAAGCCTTTTTGTTTTACTCGTGCATTCACGACACGCTTTGAGGCACTGTTTTTGACCCTGATTTGTTGCCCGATTCGCCCGTCAGACATGGCGATACCCGGGCTTCGTACCTTCAGCGTGCCACTGCTGGCAACGATCATCACCGAGTCTCCCTTTTTTATCGCTTTTGGTTCTATGATGGCGTCAGGAGTAATGACCGAGTTAATGGCCAACGAGCGCTTTAGTTGTTTATTAATCAGTGCTTTTGTCGTTACAAAATACCCTTGCGTCAGACGGGAAACCTCTTTTTCCCTAATCTGCAGGTTTTTCCGCTCGAGCAGTGCTCCGCGAGCGAGTGGCCTGCGGGTGGTGACAATCGATTTGTAGAGCTTGACGGTTACCGGCACATAAATAGACCAGGGCGATTGGCCTCGGCATTCGACCTTGGCGGTTAAGCGCCCCAGCAGTTTGCCGGGGTCAATGAGTATGGCCATTGCTTCGTCACAGTCCGCCAGACGAAGCCTTGGGTCAATCGGGGATATTTGATAAGCCACGCGCTGGCCGGCTCGGCTGGTGATTCCATGTTGCTTCAGTAGCAGGCTGACCTCATTCCCGACCCGTTGCTCCAGTTGGCTGGCGGTGGTGTAGGCCGCGCTTAGGGGCGCAACCAGCATGCTGGCCACGAGTGCCAATAGAGGCACCAGAGGTGAATTGGTTAAGAATGTGTTCGTAAGCCTGTTAGTCAATTCTATTTCCTGTTCATCTTAAACCTGTTAAAGCGGCAAAATATTGGCACTTTGGAGCGATTTGTTCTGCTTGTAACTAGTAAAGCAATATTCATGCCTGAAGTAGACGTTCGCTAATGTCAGCTTGTCCCGGTCTTTGGGATGAGGTGTTGATTCGCTATGCCAGGCCGCTTACCAGCTTTAGTTATTAGTGGTGCGTAAAGGTTAAGGCTGGCAATGGTTCTCTGTTTGTGGCTGCTAGCGCACCTTTGTGATTACGAAACGCTCCGCTGAGCGGAAATGGCTTGCCGCTCAATGGGAGCTGTTCAATAAAATATTTTGTAACCTAATGAAAAATAAAGATAAAAAATATTGGCACGAAATCTGCTTTGTTAGTTTGGCAAAGAGTAAAAAAGCCATTGGCGCACAGTTAAAGAGAGTTATTCATGGCAATTAATTTCGAAGCAGCATTGGGTATACATGACAGGGCGTTAAGTCTGCATAGTCGCAGGGCAGAGGTTTTGGCCAATAATATTGCGAATGCCGATACGCCGGGATATCAGGCAAGAGACCTGGATTTTTCCAAATTACTAAAGGCTTCTGCCGAGGAGCGTATACGTATGAATACTACGCATCAACGGCATCTGATGGCTGGAGGTATGGATGGAAACGCAAGTGAGCTTATGTATCGGGTACCGATGCAGCCTTCACTGGATGGCAATACCGTAGATCTGCAGATTGAGCAGGCGGAATACGCGAAAAATGCGCTCAGGTTTCAGACCAGCTTTACCTTTCTTAACAGCAAATTCAAAGGGCTGAGCAAAGCCTTGCGAGGAGAGTAGCGATGTCCTTAACCAATATATTTGATATTGCCGGTTCCGGTATGGCTGCACAGACGGTGCGGTTGAATACCGTTTCCAGCAATATCGCCAATGCTGAAAGCGTGAGTAGTAGCGAAGGCGGTACCTATCGGGCACGCCACCCCGTTTTTTCTGTGATCAAGCAGCAAATGGATGTCATGGGAACTCTATCGCAAACGGATGGCCTGTCTGCAGGAACGGGTGTGCAAGTGGACGGCATTGTAGAAAGCCAGGCACCGTTGAAAAAACAGTTTGAGCCGGATCATCCGATGGCGGATGAGCAGGGCTATGTATTTTATCCGAATGTAAATGTGGTTGAAGAGATGGCTGACATGATCTCGGCGTCGCGCTCTTTCCAAACCAATGTGGAAATGATGAACACGGCAAAGCAGATGATGCAGCGCATTTTAACCTTAGGCCAGTAAATTTTGAGAACTAACGGGATCATTATCAAGGGTTAGATTATGAACAACGTATCCGGTATTAACAGCCAAACAATTCTGGAGCAGCTTAATCAGAAAGAGTCCAAGGAAACCAATAGTGGCGAATCTGATTTTTTGAAACTGCTGGTGGCGCAGCTGAACAATCAAAACCCGCTGTCGCCTCAGGAAAATGGTGAGTTTTTGGCGCAATTGGCGCAATTCAGTACCGTTGAAGGTGTTGAGAAACTCAATTTGACCATGGAGCAGTTCAGTTCAGGCATGCTTTCCAATCAGGCCCTGCAGGCAACCGCGCTGGTTGGCAGAAGTGTGCAGATACCCAGTGATGTGGGGCAACTGAATGTTGGTGCGTCATTGACAGGTTCGGTTGATCTCCCCGCCAGTACCGCAAATCTGGTGGTCAATGTCTTTGATCAGACTGGGGCTCTGGTCAGACAAATTCCGATGGGGTCTCATCCTGCGGGTAAGGTGAATTTTAGCTGGGATGGTTTTGATAGTAACGGTGTGCCGATGCCCTCGGGGCATTATCGCATTGTTGCGGATGCCGATATCAGTGACGGCAGCGAGCAGGTGGTAGCGTTGGTTAATGCGAATGTGGATAGCGTCACAACCGGTCAGTCAGGCGCAGTTATTTTAAATCTGGAGGGTTCGCTGGGCTCCATAGCACTCAGCGAAATCTCACAAATTAATTAGTAGAAAGTAAAAGGAGAGCATCATGGCATTTAATACCGCGATTTCAGGTTTACGAGCAGCCAGCTCTGATTTAAATGTGATAGGTAATAACATCGCTAACGCCAGTACAACAGGGTTCAAGGCCTCCCGTGCTGAGTTCGCAGACGTGTACGCAGCTTCAGTGGTAGGTGGCGGCGGCAACGCGGTAGGCAGTGGTGTGCTGTTGTCTAACGTCTCGCAGCAATTTTCCCAGGGCAATATTTCCTTTACCAACAGCGCCCTTGATCTGGCCATTAACGGTAATGGGTTTTTTATTATGGATCAGCAGGGCGAGCAGGTTTACTCTCGTTCAGGCTTGTTAAGTCTTGACCGGGACGGGTTCCTGGTAAATAACGCAGGCGGAAATCTGCAGGGATTTGCTCGGACCGCTTCTGGAGGATTAGACAGTGATTTGAGTAGTTTGCGTATTCAGACGGATAACCTGGATCCCATTCGCACCACCGAGATCAAGAGTTTGATTAATCTGGATGCCACTTCTTTGCCTCCAGCCGGTTCGCCTTTTGATGCTACCAATACAGATACCTTCAATAATGCGACTTCAGTGACTATTTTTGACAGTCTGGGTAATCCTCATGTGATGACCCAGTATTTTGTCAAGCAGGCAACGGTTAACACGTGGGATATGTATGTACAAATTGATGGCGAGGATGTAGCCGGTGGTACACCTTTTACGGTGACCTTTAACACCGATGGTACGTTAAGCGCTGCACAGCCTTTTGGACCGATCACAGACTGGACGCCAGATGACTCAACTGGTGCGCCCAATGGTGCTGATGTGGGGGATGGCGCATTAACGACCTTCCCGTTTCCTGACCCACTCACCAGTTCGAACTTTGTGATTGATATCACCGGTACTACCCAGTTTGGAGGGGCTTTTTCGGTAAACGATATTACACAGAATGGCTTTTCTCAGGGACGTTTGGCGGGAGTCGACTTCTCCGCTGAAGGTGTTATTTTTGCGCGCTATACCAATGGCCAGTCGAGAACGCTGGGTCAGGTCGCGTTAGCCAATTTTAACAATCCACAGGGGTTATCTCCGCAGGGAGACTCTGCGTGGGCGGAGACATTTGAATCAGGGACCCCTAATGTTGGCTCTCCGGCAACCGCCGCATTGGGTGTGATTCAGTCCGGTGCACTGGAAGACTCTAATGTTGAATTGTCGGAGGAGTTGGTAGCGCTGATTGTCGCACAACGGAACTTCCAGGCCAGTGCGAAAACGATTGAAACCGAATCAGCGGTAACCCAGTCAATTATCAATATTCGATAGTTGTTTCAGTTGTAAATTTTGATTTTGAGTTTAACGAACGAGTAAACAGCGATGGATAAATCCCTATATGTTGCCATGACCGGGGCGAGCCAGAACATGACGGGTATGGCGATTCATGCCAACAACCTGGCTAATGCCACCACCACAGGCTTTCGAGCAGACTACGCGCAGGCCAGGGCTATGCCGGTCTTTGGCGAGACCTACCCAAGCCGCGTGTATGCGATGACTGAGCGTCCCGGGACACGGATGCAGACAGGTACGTTGCAGGAAACCGGACGTAATTTGGATGTTGCGGTAACTGGTGAGGGATGGATTGCTGTGCAGACACCAGACGGAGCCGAAGCCTATACGCGTGCCGGTGATTTGAGTGTCGATATCAATGGTGTGTTACGTAACGGCAGCGGGTTGCCGGTAATGGGCAATGGTGCCCCGATAGCGTTACCGCCCAGTCAGGGACTCAATATCGGTATCGATGGAACCATTTCGGTTCGTCCCCTGGGTGCCAATGCTCGGGAAGTGGCGGAAGTGGACCGGATTAAACTGGTCAATCCGGAGCGCAGCAACCTCTACAAGGGGCAGGATGGCTTAATGCACACAAGGGATGGCAAGGTGTTGGAGGCAGATGCCAGTGTTCGGCTGGAGTCCGGTTTTCTGGAGGGTAGCAATGTCAACGCGGTTGAAACGCTGACCGAAATTATCTCCCTGTCCCGCCAGTTTGAAATGCAGATCAAGATGATGCAGAACGCTGAGCAAAATTCAGAAGCGTCGGCACGACTCTTGCAAATGTCTTAGTAAAGTTAATGCCTTAGTAAAGTTATTGGTAAAGGTCTTAGTCAAGAGCTTAAGAGAAACCAGCCAGACTTGCCAACGTAAATGGGTGGCAGTCATAGGCAACAGAATAATCAGGAGAAGGTGATATGTTAGCGTCACTTTGGATAAGCAAAACAGGTTTAAGTGCCCAGGATACGGCATTAGCAACGATTTCCAATAACCTGGCCAACGTCAGTACCACCGGATTTAAAAGAGATCGGGCGGTGTTCCAGGACCTGCTCTACCAGGTTGATAAGCAGCCTGGTGCTCAATCGTCACAAAGTGATCAGCTACCATCGGGTCTGCAGCTAGGTACGGGTGTGCGCACGGTCGCTACTCAGAAGGTGCATACCAAGGGTAATTTGCAGGTCACTGAGCAGCCTCTTGATATGGCAATCAACGGTCGCGGCTTTTTCCAGATTCTGACGCCCGATGGCACGGTAGCTTATACCCGCGACGGGCAGTTCCAAACAGATTCCGACGGCCAGATTGTCAACTCGCTGGGGTTACCATTGGAACCCGCAATTACTGTGCCTAATAACACCACTCAAATAACCATCGGCAGTGATGGCGTAGTCAGTGCGACCATTTCGGGGCAAGTCTCGCCGACACAGATCGGTAATATCCAGTTGGCGGATGTCATCAATCCGGCCGGTCTGGAAGCGATAGGGGGCAACCTTTATCGGGAAACACAGGCCAGTGGAACACCAACCACGGGGACGGCAGGGTTGGATGGAATTGGTACTTTGGAGCAGGGCGTTCTGGAGAATTCAAATGTCAGTGTAGTGGAGGAGCTGGTAAACCTGATTACCACACAGCGAGCCTACGAAATGAATACCAAAGTGATTTCCGCTTCTGATCAGATGCTTCAGTTTGTAGGACAAACACTGTAATTGGTGACTAGTTATGTTGCAGACTCAAACCAGACAGACATTCGCTAAACCACCCCGCCAAAAGCGATGCAGGCTCCTGACGCCGAGTAGCGTGAGAAAATGGCTAAAGGGCGGCGTATTAATATCTTTGATGCTGCTGAATGTGGCCTGCGGGCGTTTGCAGCTCGAACCCCAGCCGAATGATCCCGAATATGCGCCCGTGCGGCAGGAACACCTGATGCCGCCGCGCCAGACCA